>NZ_KE159707.1:768290-813494 GCF_000403435.2 Oscillibacter sp. 1-3 | reverse complement strand
GCTCTTTTTCGTCATGGCCTACAAAGACCACGAACTCTGGTGCTTTCTTTTCGTTACGTTGTTTAATTTACAAGGTGCATGCCTTCTTCGGCGGAACATTGCTATTATAACAGCGCTTCTCGCGTTTGTCAACCGCTTTTTTCGAATTTCTTTCAATTCTTTTCCTGCGGCTCAACTGCGCTCCCGCACCGCCTCACAGCTTTGCTAGAATACCAAATCGCGCTCCATTTGTCAACCCATTTTCTTCACTTTTTTCTTGTTTTTTCAACCTGCCCAGCTCTTTCCCCGATTTTTGGTACTACTTCTGTGCAAAACAGAAAATGGGCTGTGCAAGCAAACCATGATATGGTATAATGGTCATGAGTAGACCACTATGCCCAGTTTTTCACAAACAGTTCTCCGGGATTTTTGCCCGTTCTATTTTGTCTCACATTATAAAATATATTCTCCGAGGAGTGATTTTTTTGCTGATCCGCAAGATGTCCGCCACCTTTGGCAGGCTCCAAAACCAGTCCCTGGAGCTTCGAGACGGCCTGAATATCATCGAGGCCCCCAATGAGGCGGGGAAGTCCACCTGGTGCGCGTTTCTCTCGGCCATGCTCTTTGGCATCAACAGCCGGGAGCGGGACAGGGCCGGCTTCATCGCCGACAAGAACCGCTTCGCCCCCTGGGCCGGCGTTGCCATGTCCGGGCGGCTGGACTGCCGCGCCGGAGACCGGGAGCTGACCCTGACCCGCGCCACCCGCCGCCAGACCGCCCCCATGGGGGAGTTCCAGGCGGTCTATGCCGGCACCAACGAGCCGGTCTCCGGTCTGACGGGCCCGACCTGCGGCGAGACCCTTCTGGGCGTCAGCCGGGAGGTGTTTGAGCGCAGCGCCTTCATCCGCCAGTCGGGGCTGGCCATCACCCAGGACCCGGGCCTGGAGCGGCGGATTGCCGCCCTCATCACCTCCGGCGAGGAGGGCACCTCCTACTCCGAGGCCGCAGATACATTAAAAAAACAATTGAACCGCCGCCGCCACAACAAGACGGGCCAGCTCCCCGCCCTGGAGACGGAGCTCCTGGAGACAGAGCGCCAACTGGAGGAGCTGGAGGAGCTGGAAGTGCAGCTGGCCGCCGCCCGGAGGCGGGCGGAGACATTGGAGGGCGAAAAGACCTCCCTGGAGGAGGAGCTGACCGCCTGCGGCCGCTGGGAAGCCAGCCGGCAGCGCCATGCCCTTTCCCAGGCAGAGACCGCCCTCCAGGAGGCTGGCCGCCGGGCCGCGGACCTCCGCCGACAGATCGAGACGGAGCGGGTGCCGGAGAACGACGCCATCGGCCGCCTGCGGGGCGCCATCGTCAACCTGGAGACCGTGCGCCGGTCCCTGAAAAAGGCCCGGGAGGAGCAGGACGAAGCCCGGAAAGCGGTACTGTGGGCGGAGGCCGCCGTCAACGACAGCCCCTTTCCGGGCCAGACGCCGGAGCAGGCGGCCCAGCTTCCCCTGAATCTGGAGCCCAGGCCCCGGTTTCCCCTCTGGGGAGTGCTGCTGACCCTTGCCCTGGGCCCTGGGCTATGGGCCGCCATGGTCTTTTTCGCCCAGCAAAACCTGCGGCTGTCCATCGGCTGCGGCTGCGGGGCGGGGGGGCTGTGCCTTTTGGCCTTGAGTCTGCTCACGATTCAAAAGCAAAAGAAGTGGGAGGTCCGGGCCGGGTCGCTCCGGGAGCAGCGGCAGAAGTCGCTGGAGGACTTCACCGCCCTCTATCGGGCCGCGGAGGCCGCCCAGGCGGATCTGACCGCTAAAACCGCCGCCGCGGACAGCCTGTACAGCTCCCTCACCACCAACGAGCAGGGTATTTTGCTGGAGGTCCGCCGCTTCGCTCCCGCCGCCTTTGACGTGCCTGCCGCCGACGCCGCCCTCCGCGCCTGCGCCGTCCGCCGCCGGGAGCTGACGGAGGCGGAGGCCGCCGCCCGGGAGGCCCGGCTCCGCTATGACCTGCTGGCCCAGCAGACTCCCGCCGCCGGGGAGGAGGCAGATCTCCCCGTCCCCGCCCGGAGCCGGGAAACGGTCTCCGCCCGGCTGGAGGAGACCCGGGACGCCCTGGCCGCCGCCCGCTCCGAGGCGGACCGTCTCGCCGGACAGCTCCACGCCCTGGGGGACCCGGTGGTGCTCCGCTCCTCCGCCGGCCACCTGCGGGAGCAGATGCAGACCCTGGAGGGGGAGTACGACGCCATCCAGCTGGCAATGGACGCCCTCAGCGCCGCCAACACCGCCCTCCAGACCCGTTTCTCCCCGGAGCTGGGCCGCCGGGCGGCGGAGATCTTCCGGGAGCTGACGGACGGCCGCTACACCGGCGTGACGCTGGACCGGAGCTTCCGTCTCTCCGCCGAGCCTTCCGGAGACAGCGTCTGTCGGGATGCGGCCCTGCTGTCCGCCGGAGCCGTGGACCAGCTCTACCTGGCGGTGCGCCTCGCCATCTGCGACCTGGTGCTGCCGGAGGAGGCCTGCGTGCCTATCGTCCTGGATGACGCCCTAACCAATTTCGACAACGTCCGCTGCGCCGCCGCCCTGCGGTATCTGCGCGCCGCGGCTCAAAAGCGGCAGATCCTCCTCTTCACCTGCCACAGCCGGGAGGCGGAATTCTTCGCCGGGGACAGCGGCGTTTTTATCCAGCGGTTGACGGGCGGTGCCCCTCTGGTATAAAATATCACTCTGCATAAGTTCCATATATACCATTATAAAATACACGCAATTGAAAAGGAGATTAAATCATGAGCGAATGTACCCATGACTGCGCCTCCTGCGGCGAGAGCTGCGGAGAGCGGCAGGAGCCCCAGTCCCTGCTGAAAGAACACCATCCTGCCGCCCATGTGGGCAAGGTATACGGCGTCGTGTCCGGCAAGGGCGGCGTGGGCAAGTCCATGACCTGCTGCCAGCTGGCGGTGACCATGCGCCGCCGGGGCCATACTGTCGGTGTTCTGGACGCCGACGTCACCGGCCCCTCCATCCCCAAGGCCTTCGGCCTCCACGGCCAGGCCGTGGGCAGCGAGGAGAGCCTCTGCCCCATGGAGACCCGCACCGGCATCCAGGTGATGTCCACCAACCTGCTGCTCCAGAACGAGACAGACCCGGTCGTCTGGCGGGGCCCGGTAATCTCCGGCGTGGTGCAGCAGTTCTGGACGGACGTGCTGTGGAACTGCGACTACCTCTTTGTGGATATGCCCCCTGGTACCGGGGACGTGTCCCTCTCCGTGTTCCAGTCCATCCCTCTGGACGGCATTCTGGTGGTGGCCTCCCCCCAGGATCTGGTGAGCATGGTGGTGGAGAAGGCCGTGAAGATGGCGGAGATGATGGAGGTGCCCATCGTAGGACTGGTGGAAAACATGAGCTACGTCTCCTGCCCGGACTGCGGCAAAAAGCTCCGCCTCTTCGGCGAGGGCAGGACTGCCGCCGCGGCCGCCCGCCACGGCCTCCAGCTGCTGGCGGAGATGCCCATTGACCCCGCCCTGGCGGCCCTGGTGGACGCCGGAGACATCGAGTCCTTTCAGGGCGCGTGGCTGGACAAGGTCGCCCAGGCTCTGGAATAAGCAGACAGCCGCGCCGTGGAAAACACGGCACGGCCGGACGTTCCAAAACCTGAAAACCGATCCTGCGGGAAGGAAGGGTGTGTGCGGGAAACCTCAAAAGGGTTTCCCGCGCTCTTTCAGAGTCTGTTTTCAAACCGTCAAAACGCCCAAACGGTGGATCTTTATCCGCCACTCTGCGTTAAATGTTCTTGCCGGGCGTCAGCCCGCCTGCGAAAATTTGCCTTGATTGGCGAAAATATCTCTCGCCGTTGGGCATTCCGCCATTTTTCAAACATGGCCTAAGCCGGAACGCCCTGGAAATTCCATCCAGTTTTCTGAACGCATTTTCCGCAGGCTGGCCGCGCTGTGTCTCCCCACGGCGCGGCTTTTGCCCATTTTTGTGCTTTCTGTCGAAAAGAGACAGGGCTTTTCTGCTTGGGGAGAGGGTTTTTGTCTGGAAAATCACTTGCAAAATCCACAGGAATCCGGGATAATGGTAGTACATTTTTTTCACAGAAATTTTTACAAAAAAGTAAGGGGGAGACAGCTATGCAGGAACTGAAGGACCGCATCGTCAAGGAGGGCAAGGTTCTGCCCGGCAACATCATCAAGGTGGACGGCTTTTTGAACCACCGCATCGACACGGAACTCATGGAACACATCGCCGAGGAGTTCGGCCGCCACTTCAACATGGACGAGGTGACCATGATCCTCACCGCCGAGGCCAGCGGCATCGCCCTGTCCGCCATTGTGGCCCGCCACTTCAACAAGCCCATGATCTTCGCCAAGAAGGCCAAGAGCGATAACATCGAGGGCGGCCTGTACCAGAGCGACATCTTCTCCTACACCTATAAGAAAAAGGTCACGCTGCTGGTGAGCAAGGAGTGGTTCTCCTCCGAGGACAAGGTGCTGATTATCGACGACTTCATGGCCAACGGCGAGGCCATGCGGGGATTGTGCGACATCGTGGACAAGGCCGGGGCCACATTGGTCGGCATCGGCTGCGCCGTGGAGAAGGGCTTCCAGGGCGGCGGCGACCGCCTCCGCGCCGCCGGAGTGAACCTCAAGTCCCTGGCCATCATCGAGAGCGCCGAGCCCGGCAACATCGTCTTCCGGGAGAACTGATTTTTCCGAAGTCCGAAACCAAATCGCCCCTTTTTCGTCTTAGTCTGTATAAGCGCTATAAAAAGGAGGCATTTTTATGTTGCATAAAATCACTGTCCTGCTGTGTCTGACGGCGCTTCTGTGCGCGTCGCTTACCGGCTGCCGGGAGGACCGCCGGGAGGATTTCTCTGACAACGACGCAAAGCCCGTCATCTATCTCTACCCGGAGAAGGAAGCCGAGGTCAATGTCCGCCTGGACTATGACGGAGAGCTGACCTGTACCTATCCCGCCTACGGCGAGGACGGCTGGACTGTCACCGCCGCCCCGGACGGCACACTGACGGACAAAAGCGGTCAGACTTATAATTATCTCTATTGGGAAGGCGTCTCCAATGGAGACTGCGATTTCTCCCGGGGCTTCTGCGTCCCCGGGGAGAACACTGCCGCCTTTTTGGAGGAGTCCCTTGAAAAGCTGGGCCTCACCCGCCGGGAGGCCAACGAGTTCATCGTCTACTGGCTGCCCCGGATGGAGGCGAACGCCTTTAATCTCATCGCCTTCCAGTTCGATGATTACGCAAGCCGCGCCAGGCTGACCATCACCCCCCAGCCGGACAGCCTCCTGCGGGTGTTCATGGCCTGGCGGCCCCTAGCGGAGCCGGTGGAGATCCCGGAGCAGGACCTGCCCGCTTTCCAGCGCACCGGCTTTGCCGCGGTGGAGTGGGGCGGAACGGAGCTTCCGTTCCTCACCGCTCAGGAGGCGAAGCAGCTCATCGCCCCCCCCCCCGCGCGGGACAATGACCGTGGCGGAGGCGGAGACCCTGCTGGAGCCGTCCTTCGCCTTGCAGCGAACCGTAACACTGTCCTGTTACGATGGAAAAAACATCTCCTCGGCCTCCGTTTATGTGGGAGTGTGGCCGGAAAAAACGGCTCTGGAAACTGCCTTCAACCCCATCAGGGGCCGCGCGGTGACCAACTGGACCATCCCGGAAACCCCCTGGCCCGTCTATGCGCTCTCCATCAGCGGCAACGGCCTGTCGGAGAACTATGAGGCAGTGTACTGCCGCGGCGTCTGGCTGGACAACCAGGGAAATGCCCTGCTGGCGGACGTGGACTTCCCGGCGATCTGGAAACAGTTTGCAAAAGAGGCGAAAACCACTCAGGACGCGTCCCGGGCTCTGCCTCTGCTGGCCCTCCGGGACGGCCAGTGGAACCATCGGTTCATGACTCCCTCCCGGGCGGAAAATCTGGACCGGGAGGTGCGCATGACATTGGACCTCAGCGGTGAAAACCTTTCATGGACCATCCGGAACGGCGCCAGCACCCCGCTGATCCACTCCAATGGCGGCGGTGTCGGACTGGAGGTGTCCCTGGCGGGCTGGTGGTACACCGTGCCCCTGGCCCGAGCGATAACCACGGAGCTTCATACGCTGCCTCCGAAAGAAAGCTGCACCTACACTTTTGCCAAGGAGTATTACTCCAGCCTTCCCGACGGAACCTACCGGCTGGTGTTTCCGCTGTATACGTCCTCCCAGGATTTGCAGGAGATGGATTTCCACAGCTATACCGCCTCCTCCTTCCAGCTGAAAAACGGCGCTCCTGTTATTCAGAAGGGCTGACCCGCACCTGCGGGAAAATGGCCTGGTCAGGGGACCAGGCCCCACAGGTATTCTACCGGAAAACAGAAGGTTGTTGGGGGGCGGGCCGGGTCAGAGCCCGGCCCCTACAGGGTGTTCCGTCGGAAGTACAGGGGGTATTGGAGGGGATGGCCTGCACAGGGTGCAGGCCCCGCAGTTCTGCCGAAAGAAAGCCGGCAGAATAGGCCCCCACCCCACACGGAACATGCCAGGCGCGAAGCGCGGGAAGAGACGCTAGGGACCTTGCGTCAAACCTGCAAAACACCCTCGTTGGCAGTCACAAATGCGGCAGAGCGCCCCCGCAAGGTACGCTGTCAAGCGCACCCGGCAGAAGATTGGCAAGTTTTATGGGCACCGGTTCAGACCAGCCCCCGTAACTTGGGCGAATTTGGCCCCTGCGGCCAAATTCCGCCCCAGCGTCTTTTTCTCTTTTGGACCGTGCACGGCCCGTTTTCTCTTTTTCTGCGCGCAGAAAAAGAGAAAATGGGGGGTGCATCTGCCCAGCCATCATCATGGCTGAAATCCCCCCGCCCGAAGGGCGGGCAAAGACCAAAACCACACCCCCTCTTGTGAAAGAAGGTAATCTACTATGTCCCATCAGACCGTCATCATCCTGGACTTCGGCGGCCAGTACAACCAGCTCATCGCCCGCCGGGTCCGGGAGCACGGCGTGTACTGCGAGGTCAAGCCCTATACCACCCCCCTGGCGGACCTCCGCGCCATAGACCCCATCGGCATCATCTTCACCGGCGGCCCCAACTCCGTGTATCTGGAGACCTCCCCCCACGTGGACCCGGAGATCTTCACCTGGGGCGTGCCCATCCTGGGCATCTGCTACGGCTGTCAGCTGATCGCCCACACCTTGGGCGGCAAAGTTACGGCCGCCACGGAGGACTCCGCTCGGGAGTACGGCAAGACGGAGACGTATTTCGACACGAAATGCCGCCTCTTCAAGGGCCTTCCCGCCCAAGGGATCACCTGGATGAGCCACGGCGACTATATGGAAAAGGTCCCCGACGGCTTCGCCCTCACCGCCCGCTCCGACGCCTGCCCCAACGTGGCCATTGCCGACGAGGCCCGGGGCTTCTACGGCGTCCAGTACCACCCGGAGGTCAATCACACGGAGCACGGCACGGACATGATCCGCAACTTCCTCTACGAGGTCTGCGGCGCCGCAGGCGACTGGTCCATGCGCGGCTACAAGGAGACCGCCGTCCAGGCTCTGCGGGAGAAGATCGGAGACGGGAAGGTCCTGCTGGCCCTCAGCGGCGGCGTGGACTCCTCCGTGGCGGCGGCCCTTTTGGCGGAGGCCGTGGGGAAGCAGCTGACCTGCGTGTTCGTGGACCACGGCCTCATGCGGCTGAACGAGGGAGACGAGGTGGAGACCGCCTTCTCCCAGTGGGACATCAACTTCGTCCGCGCCGACGCGGAGGAGCTGTTCCTCAGCAGGCTGGCCGGCGTCACGGAGCCGGAGGCCAAGCGGAAGATCATCGGCGAGGAGTTCATCCGGGTCTTCGAGGCGGAGGCCAAAAAGATCGGCCGGGTGGACTACCTGGCCCAGGGCACAATTTACCCGGACGTGATCGAGTCCGGCGCCGGGGACGCGGCGGTCATCAAGAGCCACCACAACGTGGGCGGCCTGCCGGACTACGTGGACTTCAAGGAGATCGTGGAGCCTTTGCGGCTCCTCTTCAAGGACGAGGTGCGAGGCTTAGGCCGGGAGTTGGGTCTGCCGGAGTACCTGGTGAGCCGTCAGCCCTTCCCGGGCCCGGGCCTGGCGGTCCGCTGCATAGGTGACATCACCAAGGAAAAGCTGGGCACCCTGCGCCTGGCGGACTTCATCTTCCGGGACGAGATCGCCAAGGCAGGCCTGGAGGGAACCATGGACCAGTATTTCGCGGTGCTGACCAATATGCGCTCCGTCGGCGTCCAGGGGGACGGGCGGACGTACGACTACACCCTGGCCCTGCGCAGCGTGACCACTACGGACTTTATGACCGCGGACTGGACCCGGATTCCCTATGAGGTGCTGGACCGCGTCAGCGTGCGGATCGTCAACGAGGTGCCCCATATCAATCGGATTGTGTATGACATCACCTCCAAGCCCCCGGCGACGATTGAGTGGGAGTAGATTTTAGAACAAAAAACGCATATTTTCGTTGATTTTCTATAAATTTTAGAACTTTTCACCCGCTATGAGGGCAACCTGTTTTGGGCACCTCGTAGCGGGTGATTTGCGTTTTTAGCGTGTAACATTCCTGGAGGCTATGAGGTAACTTGAGAACACTTCATAAGGAGGGCAATTTCATGACGGATAGGACAGCGAGAGGCGCATGGGTTGTGAGAGTGAGAGAGGGGGTGAGAGACGGTGAGAAAGGGCAGCAAGCAGGGGAAGCGGATCGACGGGCAGGCCGTCAGGATGACCGACCGCCGGTTCCTGGATGTGGCGGACGAATTCCTAAAGGTGAAGGAGAGCATGGGGCTGAGTGAACAGACCATCAAGACCTACCAGTGGAATATCAAGTACTTCATCCGGTTCGCTGGTGCAGATGTGAAATGTTCGCAGCTTACCCTGGAGTTCCTGCTGGAATATCTGGACGATATGCGGGCAAGGGGGATCACCAACAATGTCACCCTCAATACCGCCATCCAGAACCTCAGCCCCATCATTCACTATGCCCGTGATAGAGGCTACTGTCCCCACCGCTACCTGATGCCCTTCATCCGGGGGCAGGTGACCGACAAGAAGCCCTACACAAAGGAGGAACTGGAAACCATTCTGGAGCCTCCCGACAAGCGGGACTTCACACATATGCGGACGTGGGCCATACTCTGGACGCTGGCCTCCACGGGAATGCGGGCCAGGGAACTGCGGGAGCTGCGGATTGAGAATGTTGACTTCTCCAACATGCTCAGTGTCTTGTGCTATGTCGAAAAATATGCTATACTGTCCGCATTATAGTATTAAAGGCATATTTTGTATTGCCTGATCAATTTAAAAGGAGGCAGATTGGAATGGCGCAAACAGAAACTATCTTGACCCCTAAAGTTGATAGTGCTCAAGAATTTATAGAAATTGCGTTGGATTTTTCTAATCCATTAGATTTAGTTCGCGAGGCGATTAGTAATGCATTTGATGCACATGCAGAAAATATCACCTTAGAGTTTAGTGTAATTCAAGAATATGGAGAAAAAGTCCTGAAAATTGTAATTAAAGATGACGGGGATGGAATGGATACGGAAGGGTTGCAATCGTTTTTCGATTTGGGAAATTCTCTTCGTAGAGGTAATGACGACAGCATAGGAGAAAAAGGGCATGGCACTAAAGTTTATTTTAACAGTAAAAAAATTGAAGTTCTAACCCAAAAAAACAATTACAAATTTTACGCTATAATGGATGAGCCGAGCCGTAAGTTATTAGATAGGGAGATTCCAGAAGTTAACCTTAAGATTGAGGATGATCCCAGTGGTGAATCCGGGACAACTATTACCATTTTAGGTTACAACAATAATCGTCGTGATAGGTTTACACATGACCAGATAAAAGACTATATTTTGTGGTTTACTAAATTCGGGTCTATTGAAAGCGCATTTAGAATTGAAAAATACAAGAATGTTAAATTGCACTTAAAAGGTGTTGATAAAAGGGAATTTGAAAGTATCCAATTTGGACATGTGTTTCCTGAAGAAAGCCAACGCGCAACAGACTTGTTTGATAAGTACTTTACAGAAGCACCAAAGTGGTATTGCAAAAAATTTGTAAGAACAGGGACGTTAGAAAGCATGCCGGAAATTGAATATCAGGCTATATTTGTGGTAGAGGGAACAAGGGTTAAATACCAGTATAATAACATGATTAAGAGAAGTGGCTATAAAGCGCCGCAAGGGGCATATACTGTGCAGGAAAGATATGGTCTATGGCTATGTAAAGATTTTATCCCTGTGCAAAGAAAAAATGAATGGATTACTGTTAAGGGTTCAGAATATACAAAATTTCATGCATTTGTTAACTGCCAGGACTTAAGATTAACAGCAAATCGGGGGTCCATAGAAAATACACACTCTGAGATTTTACTTGAGCTTAAAAAGGCGGTTGATGAAGTCTATAATGAGATACAGAATTCAGATTGGGAAGAAATCCAATGGCTGGAAAGCGCAGCCACTGCATATAAAACCATTGATAGCGAGAACAAGGACTTTGAGCGGAGAATCGAGAAAACAAAACGTGCTCGAGTAGCTGATTATAATGGCATCCATTTGATTGAACCGCAAATGGAAAGTGGTGTTTTTGCGATTTTTATGCAATTAAGTAGTCATGATCCAGGAATGTTCCCATTTACAATTATAAACTATGACACACATTCTGGAATTGACGTGATTGCCAAGGCAAAAGATGATATACCAATCAAAACTTCAAAATTGTATTATGTTGAGTTCAAGAACTATTTGACCAAAGATTTTAATCACTCATTCAAAAACTTACATAGCATTGTTTGCTGGGACATCAATTTGGAAGTCTTAGGAAATGGAGAAGAAGTTACAGATATTGCGAACCAACGCCGAACACTAAAAATCATTCCTCCGGCTGATGATAGAGATTATACTAGATACTATCTTGATTCCATGAGAAGCGAAAGAAAAATTGAGATTTTTGTGTTGAAATATTACTTGGAACAAAAATTCAATATTGAGTTCTTGCCAAGGACAGAAACAGCATCTATCTAATCCTAAAATATGTTCACAAAACGGTATAAACATTGTAATTCTATATTTTTCGTGGTAGAACATATTTGGAAGAACAATGTTATCACAGTTGATAACAATTTGATAACAGCCCATCGTATAGGCTGGATAATATGGATATATCAAATAATCAAAAGAATAGGGCATCATATTTCTAAAGCAAAATCCGTTAGAATATGATACCCAGCAACGAGTGGGAGTGACCCCTCTTCTGACTCCGGCGTATCACATTTTGCCGAATCAAGCAGCTGTCCAATGCGGGCGGCTGCTTGATTTGACACATATGGCAAAAAGCAGCGCCGCCATGCGCCCCCGGCCAAATTCAGTTGCTTTTCCCAGCAAAACCGTGTAAACTGGAGGAAAATCAAACTCACGTCAAAGGAGCGTTCCGTTATGATCTATACACTCTGCGCCCTGCTGGGAGCGGCCCTGCTGGGACTGGACCAGTGGGTGAAGTGGTGGACCTCGTCCCACTTCTCCGCTCCCGTCCCCCCCCACATCTATTGGACCGCGGACCCGGCCCGGGACTTTCTGCCGGGTCTGGTGGAGCTGACCCGGGTCCACAATTACGGCGCGGCCTGGTCAAGCTTCTCCGGGCAGCGGTGGCTGCTGGTGGGGCTCACCTCCCTGATTCTGCTGGCGGTGCTGTATGCGCTGGTGCGGCGGATTGTCCGGCATCCCCTGGGGGTGCTGGCCGGCTGCCTGATTCTCTCTGGGGGCCTTGGCAACATCATCGACCGGGCGCGGCTGGGCTATGTGGTGGATATGTTCCACTTCCAGTTCTGGCCCGCCTATCCTGTGTTCAACGTGGCGGATGTCTGCGTGGTCTGCGGCGCGGCGCTGGCCGCCGTGTACTACCTGCGCTTCTATGAGAAGTACGACAAAAAAGGAGGCCCCCATGGAGACGCTGACACTGCGGCCCGGTGAGGCACAGGCGGGCCGCCGGGCGGACGTATGGCTCTCGGAGACCGTGGATGGCATGACCCGCTCTGCCGCCGCCCGGCTGCTGGAGGAGGGGCTGGTGACCTGCGGCGGAAAGCCCCTGTCCAAAAGCTGCAGGCTCACAGGCGGCGAGACGGTGGAGGTCCTTCTACCGGAGCCGGAGCCGCTGGACCTGATCCCACAGGACATCCCTCTGGACATCGTCTACGAGGACGGCGACGTGATTGTGGTCAACAAGCCCAAGGGGCTGGTGGTTCACCCGGCCCCAGGCCACCCGGACGGCACGCTGGTCAACGCCCTGCTCTTCCACTGCGGGAGTTCCCTCTCCGGCGTGGGCGGGGCTCTGCGCCCCGGCATTGTCCACCGCATCGACCGGGACACCTCCGGCCTTATCATCGCCGCCAAAAACGACCTGGCCCACCAGGGGCTGGCCGCCCAGCTCCAGGACCATACGCTGGCCCGCACCTACGAGTGCCTCGCCCTGGGGGGGCTTCGGGAGGATCAGGGAACCGTGAACGCCCCCATCGGGCGGCACCCGTCGGACCGGAAGAAAATGGCGGTCATCCCCGGCGGACGCCCCGCCGTCACCCACTGGGAGGCGCTGGACCGCTTTCCCGGCTGTACCCATCTCCGCTGCCGCCTGGAGACCGGGCGCACCCATCAGATCCGGGTCCACATGGCCCACATCGGACACCCCATCTTGGGGGACACGGTCTACGGGGCAAAGAAACCCGTCCCCGGCCTTCATGGCCAGTGCCTGCATGCCGTTGGCCTGCGGTTCCGCCATCCCCGTACCGGGGAGCTGGTGGAGCTCTCCTGCGGCCTGCCCCCGGAGTTTCAGGAGCAGCTGCAAAAACTCTCTGCCCGACGCTGACTTTCCTGTCGGGCAAGAGCAGATTTGTAAATATGCACAATAGGTAATCGATTACTTTAGTTGATTTGTACAAAACACTCGTTGACACCTTTCTCCCCCCCTGCTAGAATATGGTCAATCTCCAAGAGGAGACCGGGCCGGGCCCGGGGAACAGGTGACGGCCGAACCCCGCCGTCCTCCCGGCAAGGCCCAACCGAGCGGATTCAAAAAGGAGGAACATCCGATGGTTAAGAAGCTTGATATAAAAGACCGTGACCAGGTGGAAAAGATCAACGAGCTGGCCACCCAAACGCCCTATGAGGTATGGCTGAGCACGGATACGCTGATGCTGGACGCCCGCTCCCTTCTGGGCCTGTACGCCCTGATCGGCAAGCGGGTCAACGTGGTGACGGAGGACAGCGTCGACCCCAGGAGTCTGGACCGGCTGGTGGACAAAATGTCCTGAACCTCCGGCAAAAAAGAGAGGCCCCCGGCGTTCCGCGCTGCCACGCGGAGCGCCGGCGCTTTTTTCCCTCTTACCTTTCGTGTTGATAATGGCCTATAAACTTTTCTTTTTTAAGCAGAAGCTATCCCAGATGGAATGACGCTAATGACTGAGTCGGACAAACCTCACACAAAGCACCAGGAACCTTTTAATTGTTGTTCAGAATGGGCGGTCAGGGGGGAGGATGGCAGCAGCATCGAGCCTCGGCTCATGCCCGATGAGGCGATACCTCTTTTGCGTTTCGGTTATCCAAAGAGCGAGGAGAAACCTCTGCATCCGGATAAAGACGGAAATGTACTGTCCATGAGCCTTACTGCTACTCGGCGTATGTCAGAAGAAACCGCTAAAATTTTTGAAGATCTTTTCTAGGCCTTGTTTGAAAAATGGTGGAATGCCCAACGGCGAGAGATGTTTTCGCCAATCAAGGCAAGTTTTTGCAGGCGGGCTGACGCCCGGCAAGAAAATTTAACGCAGAGTGCCGGATCAAGATCCACCGTTTGGGCATTCCGCCATTTTTCAAACAAGGCCTAATATTGATTTATTGGGGGGATTTCATCTTTATGGTGAAATCCCCCTTGACAAATATTCTCTTGGCTTAAACATGTGGGAAAAGTCAGACATCAATCCCCGTATGCCAACTATGTTTCCATTCGCCTCTTTCTTGACCAAAGTGTGAACTTCTTCAAAATGGGAATCCGCATCAGCCCATAATCTTTGGATAAACCCTTCTCCATCCAAAGTAAAACCTTCTTTTCCCATTACAGCAAAAGATTCTTTCATACACTTTTCTATTTTCATATTTTTCCTCCCTAATTCCGATTTATGATTCTTATTATAGTGCAGCCAATCTTTTGCTTCAAGCTGCGGCTGGTGAGATTGCCAGTGCCCGGCTCCATCAACACGAAAGGTAAAAGGGACCTTTTCGCTTCACACCGGCCTTCGCAAAATTTTGCAAAATTTCGCAAATTTTTGCACGGCGGCCTTTTCATCTGAATTTTGCCGTGATATACTAACTATGTATACGGGCCTCCTCCAAACCGGCCCGCTGGTCAGGAGAGATTTTCATGAGCCCAACCGGCCAATCCCCCCGCCGCTTTCCCAAAATCGGAATGCGCAATATCAAGACGGCTCTGGCCGCCGCGCTCTGTGCTCTGATCTACTATTTTCTGGACCGCAGTCCCGCCTTCGCCTGCATCGGCGCCATCTTCGGCATGGGCAGCGATCTGGAAAATTCCAAGCTCCACGGCGGAAACCGCCTCTTCGGCACCGCCATCGGCGGGCTTCTGGGCATGGCCCTCTTCCGGGTTTACCTGCTCTTCTATCCGCAGGGCGGCCACACGCTGCTGCTGGTGCCCCTGGTGTTCGTCGGCACCGTGGCGCTGATTCTGCTGTGCCAAATCTTCTGGGTGGGAGGCGTCCAGCCCGGCGGCGTGGTGCTTTGCATCATCCTCTTCAACACTCCGGTGGAGAGCTATGTCACCTATGCCCTGAACCGCATCTTCGATACCGGCATCGGCGTTATCATGGCTCTGGTGGTCAACAGCGTGTTCCCCGGAGGCTTCACCTTCCAATTTATGGAGCGCTTTTACCGGCTCTTCCGCAAAACGGCGGAGGACCCTGCAAATATCACTGAGAAAACGGAGGAAGACAGCAATGGAATATCGCATTGAGGGAAAGCCCCTGCCCGTAGTCATCTGCCAGCTGAGCGCCGGAGAGACCATGATTACCGAGCGGGGCAGCATGAGCTGGATGAGCCCCAACATGAAGATGGAGACCACCTCCAACGGCGGACTGGGCAAGGCCCTGGGCCGGATGTTTGCCGGAGAGGCTCTGTTTCAGAACCGCTATACCGCCCAGGGCGGCCCGGGGATGATCGCCTTTGCCTCCAGCTTCCCCGGGGACATCCGGGCTTTTGAGATCGGGCCGGGCCGGGAGCTGGTGGTGCAGAAGAGCGGCTTTCTGGCCAGTGAGGAGACGGTGGAGCTGTCCGTGTTCTTCCAGAAAAAAGTGGGCGCCGGCTTCTTTGGCGGCGAGGGCTTTATTATGCAGAAGCTCTCCGGCCGGGGCATGGCCTTCACGGAGTTTGACGGCTTTGTGATGGAGTACGACCTGGCGGCGGGGCAGTCCCTGGTGGTGGACACCGGATACCTGGCGGCCATGGACGCCACCTGCTCCATGGACATCCAGACAGTGCCCGGGGTGAAGAACATGGTGTTTGGCGGCGAGGGGCTCTTCAACACCGTCGTCACAGGGCCGGGCCGGGTCTATCTCCAGACCATGCCCATCAGCAGCGTGGCCGGCGCTATCCGCCCCTTCATTCCCACAGGGAAATAAGAGACTCGATTTATGTCCGACACTCAGTAAAATGACAAAACGCCAGTCCCGGCACAAAGGCCAGGGCTGGCGTCTTTTTGTCTTTTTCATCGGTTCGGATCAGCACGCGGCGCTCGTCCGGGACTGTTCAAAGCGGGCCTCCGCCTTGTTCCAGTCGATGAAGGAGAACCAGTAATCTAGGTATTTCTCCTTGTCAAACTGGTCATCCAGGAAATAGGCATGTTCCCAGAGGTCCGCCACAAAGATGGGCTGGACGGCCTGGAGGTCCACAGCATCGTTGTTGTCCGTGATGACGATGTGGGGACCGCCGCTCCGCTCCGCCACCAGCCACACCCAGCCGGCCCCGGGGAGGCTGTCGGCGGCCTCCAGCAGCAGCCGCTTGAAGGCATTTATGGAACCGTAGACCCCGATCAAAACGCCCGTCAGCTTGTTCAGGGGCGGCGTATCCATGACGGACTGGATGCCGTCAAAATACAGCTCGTGGTTGTACACCGCTCCGGCGGCCCCCTTCAGCCGGGCCAGCTGGGCGACGGGCATGTTGATGTCCTGGGTGAGAAGCTCCTCCAGGCTGAGGTTGGTCAGGCGGTGCTTAGAGACCAGATGGTTCAGCTCCCGGACCTTCTGGGCATAGTACTGACCGTGGTGCAGGTACAGGGTGTCCGGATCGCAGTAAGGGCTCAGGGAGCTGAGTCCGAAGCCAAGTGTCATGGTTTGAAACGGGTATCGCTGACTCATGTCAATTCCTCCTGGGCGGGATATATCATATGGCCTAACCCATTATATGTTTCCGCTCCCAGTGGTGCGGCGGGCCGGCGTAAGAGAATCCCGCCCCGGTCTGCGGCCGGGGCGGGATTCTCTAGGCCTTTCAAATGCGTCAACAAACAAAATAAAATTAACTTCATCCAGATACTCAGGTATATCCCCAGGTTCAATAATTTCTACGCATTCTATCTTTTCTTCAAGAAACTCTCTCCAATATGAAAACAGCTGCATCCGCTTTTCAAACGGCGAACATGGCTTTACCAATGCAATCCGCCCCATCGTTATAATGCCATAAAGTCTTCCATGGAATTCAATATATATGACATTGGAAGGTCGTTTCATGAGCAAGGGGATCAGCTCATCATACGATAACGTATCCCGCTCTTCTGTCAATTCCAGTACCGTCAAATTTTCCGTTCCGTATAATCCATATACAATATTCTCCTTTTGCAAAGTAAGAACCTGTATTCACAGGAGGGAAATGATGGATAGGTGAGGGATTTTGACGATCCGCAGGGAGCTTAAAGCACCCTGGCAGGTTTTTAATGTGTATTGTCATCTGTGTTAACACAGATGACGCCAGAAGCAGGCCGCTTCAAGCAGCCTGCTTCTGGTGAATGATTCCTTTTATATAATTTTCTTAACCAGGGCCCGCTTATTGCTCACACCCTCTCAGGCATCCTTGATAGCGGCCTGGGCGGCGGCCAGACGGGCGATGGGCACCCGGAAGGGGGAGCAGGACACATAGTCCAGGCCGATCTTGTGGCAGAACTCCACGCTGGAGGGGTCGCCGCCGTGCTCGCCGCAGATGCCCAGATGCAGGTCCGGGTTAGTGCTCCGGCCCCAGCGGGCGGCGTTGGAGATCAGACGGCCCACGCCGTGCTGGTCCAGCTTGGCAAAAGGATCGTTCTCGTAGATCTTCTTGTCATAGTAGGCGTCCAGGAACTTGCCTGCGTCATCCCGGCTGAAGCCGAAGACCAACTGGGTCAGGTCGTTGGACCCGAAGGAGAAGAAGTCGGAGATGGGGGCGATGTCATCAGCGCACATGGCGGCGCGGGGGATCTCGATCATGTTGCCCACCTTATACTTCAGGCTGGAGCCGGCCTCCTTGATCAGGGCGTCGGCCACTTCCGTGACGATGCCCTTCACATAGGCGAACTCCTTCAGCTCGCCCACCAGGGGAATCATGATCTCGGGAACCAGATCCCACTCGGGATGGCGGGCCTGAACGTTCAGGGCGGCCTTGATGACGGCCCGGGTCTGCATCTTGGCGATCTCCGGGAAGGTGACGCTCAGGCGGCAGCCGCGGTGGCCCATCATGGGGTTGAACTCGTGGAGACCGGCGATGACGGCCTTGATCTCCTCCACGGTCTTGCCCATATCCCTGGCCATGGCCTCAATATCGGCTTCCTCGGTGGGCACGAACTCGTGCAGCGGGGGGTCCAGGAAGCGGATGGTGACAGGGCAGCCCTCCATGGCCTCGTAGATGCCCTCGAAGTCGCCCTGCTGCATGGGCTCCAGCTTGGCCAGGGCCTTCTCCCGCTGCTCCACGGTGTCCGAGCAGATCATCTCCCGGATGGCCTGGATGCGGTCGTCGTTGAAGAACATGTGCTCGGTGCGGCACAGGCCGATGCCCTGGGCGCCCAGCTCCCGGGCCTTTTTGGCGTCGGCGGGGGTGTCGGCGTTGGTGCGGACCTCCAGGCGGCGGTACTTGTCCGCCCAACCCATGATGCGGCCGAACTCGCCGCCGATGGTGGCGTCCACGGTGGGAACGGCGCCGTCATAGATATTGCCGGTGGAGCCGTCCAGGCTCAGCCAGTCGCCCTCGCAGTAGGTCTTGCCAGCCAGCTCAAACTTCTTGTTCTCCTCGTCCATCTTGATGTCGCCGCAGCCGGAGACGCAGCACTTGCCCATGCCCCGGGCCACCACGGCGGCGTGGGAGGTCATGCCGCCCCGGACGGTGAGGATGCCCTGGGCGGCCTTCATGCCCTCGATGTCCTCGGGGGAGGTCTCCAGGCGGACCAGGATCACCTTCTCGCCCCGCTGGGCCCAGGCCTTGGCGTCCTCGGCGGAGAACACGGCCTTGCCGCTGGCGGCGCCGGGGGAGGCGCCCAGAGCCTTGCCCATGACCTTACTCTCCTTCAGGGCCACGGCGTCAAACTGGGGATGGAGCAGGGTGTCCAGGGTGCGGGGCTCCACCATGGCCACGGCCTTCTTCTCGTCGATCATGCCCTCGTCCACCAGGTCGCAGGCGATTTTCAAAGCGGCCTGGGCGGTGCGCTTGCCGTTGCGGGTCTGGAGCATGTAGAGCTTGCCGTGCTCCACGGTGAACTCCATGTCCTGCATATCGCGGTAGTGGTCCTCCAGGGTCTTGCAGACGTTTTCAAACTGGGCGAAGGCCTCGGGGAACTTCTCGGCCATCTCGGCGATGGGCATGGGGGTCCGGACGCCGGCCACCACGTCCTCGCCCTGGGCGTTGGTCAAAAACTCGCCGAAGAGCTTCTTCTCGCCGGTAGCGGGGTTGCGGGTAAAGGCCACGCCGGTGCCGCAGTCGTCGCCCATATTGCCGAAGGCCATGGACTGGACGTTGACGGCGGTGCCCCAGGAGTAGGGGATGTCGTTGTCCCGGCGGTAGACGTTGGCGCGGGGGTTGTCCCAGGAGCGGAACACGGCCTTGACGGCGCCCATCAGCTGCTCCTTGGGGTCGGTGGGAAAGTCCTGACCGATCTTGGACTTGTACTCGGCCTTGAACTGGCCGGCCAGCTCCTTGAGGTCCTCGGCGGTGAGCTCCACGTCCTGGGTGACGCCCCGGGCCTCCTTCATCTTGTCGATGAGCTGCTCAAAGTACTTCTTGCCGACTTCCATAACCACGTCGGAGTACATCTGGATAAAGCGGCGGTAGCAGTCCCAGGCCCAGCGGGGGTTTCCGGACTTCTTGGCCAGCACGTCCACCACGGTCTCATTGAGGCCCAGGTTCAGGATGGTGTCCATCATGCCGGGCATGGAGGCCCGGGCGCCGGAGCGGACGGAGACCAGCAGGGGGTTCTCCATATCGCCGAACTTCTTGCCGGTGATGCCCTCCATCTTCTCGATGTACTCCATGATCTCGGCGAAGATCTCGTCGTTGATCTTCTGGCCGTCCTCATAGTACTGGGTGCAGGCCTCGGTGGTGATGGTGAAGCCCTGGGGCACGGGCAGGCCGATGTTGGTCATCTCGGCCAGGTTGGCGCCCTTGCCGCCCAGGAGCTCCCGCATGTTGGCGTTTCCCTCAGTGAACAGGTAGCAGTACTTTTTGCTCATCTTCATTCCTCCGTTTTTTATCTCCGCCCCGCCGGGCAGATCGTATCGTGTGTCCGTACACTAATCTTTGCAGCCTTGGTCAAATCAGTTAGCTATAATATTATAATAGGTCACTTTCTGGAAAACAATTCATAAATATCATAAAGAAATTCGCCGGAAACCGGAGGAATGCCCCCAAATTCTGGGGGTTTTGCACAAAAGGCCTGTCAGTTGTCCCAAAAATGAGAAGTTTTTTTGTCTGTTCTCCCGGCCGAATCCATTTGGCACACGTTTGCGCTTTACTGTTTTTCCCGTTTCCGCCTCCGGCGCTCCGGCCTCTCTCCGGCTGCGGGGAGTGTCCGTTTCGCGAATTTTATGCAGGGGCCGGGCTCTGCCCCGGCCCGTCCGCCGGAGACCTGGCGTTTTCGGAAAGACGGGCGGGGACAGCGCCATGGCCGCAAGGCAAAAATTACAGGTGATCAAATGCGTGGCCGGACGACTCCCGGCTGCGGCGGGACTTGCATTTGGCGGGCTTCGGAGGTATAATCAGGTATCATTTTGTTCGGGAGGACTTGCCATGTCCCCGTTTTCACCCGCCGATCCCGCCGCCGTCCGCATCCGGGAGGCCGCCGGCCGGGGCACGCTGTCCCACGCGCTGCTGTTCACCGGCGGCGGAGACCTGGCCGCCGCCGCCCAGTACGCCGCCGCCGCTCTGGAGTGTCAGGGGGAGGGGGCGAAGCCCTGCGGCGTCTGTCCCGCCTGCCGGAAGGTATTTGCGGACATCCACCCGGATGTCGCCGCCGTCCGGGACGAGGCCCATAAGAATATTGCCGTGGACGTGGTGCGGTCCGTCCGGGCGGACGCCTACATCCGCCCCAACGAGGGCCGGCGGAAGGTCTACATCTTCCCGGACTGCGGCCTTCTGACGGAGCAGGACCAGAACGTGCTGCTGAAAATCGTGGAGGAGGGCCCGCCCTACGCCGCGTTCCTCTTCTGTGCGGAGAACCCCGCCGCGGTGCTCCAGACCCTCCGCTCCCGCTGTGTGGAGCTCCGCCCGGGAGCCGCCGCAGGCGGGGCGGACGGCGCGCTTTCGGAGTCGGTGGAGCGGCTCTGCCGCTGCCTGGGCTCCAAAAAGCGGGGGAGCGCCGCGGAGCTGGCGGCGCGGCTGGAGAAGAAGCGGACCACCCGGGAGGACCTGTCCGCCTTTCTGGAGGAGTGCCGGGAGGCCTTTTCGGCGGCGCTGCTGCTGCTCTACGGGCAGCCGCCGGAGGAAAATCTCCGGGAGAGCGCGTCTTTTCTCGCGAAAAACTTGACAAAATCCCAAATTGTGCGCACAATAGAGGTGTTGCAGAAGTACCGCGGGGAGTGCGCCTATAACGTTGGCCCGGGCCACGTGCTGGGCGCCCTGGCGGTGGAATTGGAGGAAATCTTTTGACAGAAGTAATCAACGTCCGCTTTCGGGGCGGCTGCAAAAATTATTATTTCGACCCCAAGGGGGCCGTGGTGAAGATGGGAGACCAGGTGATCGTGGAGACCGCCCAGGGCCCGGAGTTCGCCACCTGCACGGAGGGCAACCACGAGGTGGAGGATTCCGCCATCGTCCGCCCCCTGTGCGCCATGCTGCGCATGGCCACGGAGAGCGATTGCCGCACCGTGGAGTACAACAAGAAAAAAGAGCGGGAGGCCTTTGACATCTGCGAGCGGAAGATCGCCGCCCACGGCCTGGAGATGAAGCTGGTAAACGTCTCCGCCAGCTTTGACGGAAACAAGATCATCTTCTACTTCACCGCCGACGGCCGGGTGGATTTCCGGGAGCTGGTGCGGGACCTGGCCTCCGTGTTCCGGGCCCGCATTGAGCTGCGGCAGATCGGCGTGCGGGACGAGGCCAAGATGATCGGCGGCATGGGCATCTGCGGACGGCCCTTCTGCTGCTCCCAGTTTCTGGACGGCTTTCTCCCTGTGTCCATCAAGATGGCCAAGACCCAGAACCTCAGCCTGAACCCCACCAAGATCTCCGGCACCTGCGGGCGGCTGATGTGCTGCCTGAAGTACGAGCAGAACGCCTACGAGGACGCCGCCAAGCGCATGCCCAAGGCGGAGAGCTTCGTCCAGACCCCCGACGGCCCCGGCAATGTGAAGAGCGTGGACCTGCTGCGGGAGACCATGAAGGTGGCCCTGGACTCCTCCGGCCCCAGCGAGCCGCTGAAAACCTACCGCAGCTGCGAGATCAAGGTGCTGCGCAACGGCAAGGGCAGCCGGGAGGGCATTGAGATTCCGGAGCGGCCCGCCCGGTACATGGAGGAGCGGACGGAGGAGAGCTTCGAGTCCCCCATCTTCGCCACCCCCTTCTACATGGACCACCCCCTGGAGGACGCCCCCGTCCGGGAGAAATTCGGCCAGGAGAGCGGCGAGAACCGCTCCCGCCGCCGTCACCGGGGCGGACGGCGGGGACACAGCGGCAAGCAGCCCTCCGGCGGAGGACAGTCCCGGCCGGCGGAGGACTGGCAGCCCGACAAGAAGCCCGCGGGGAAGGCCCGTCCCCCTCAGTCCCAGCAGGCCAAATCCGCCGCCGGCGACGGGGAGGCCAAGCGCCGCAAGCCCTACTACCGGGGCGGACGCCGCCGGGGCAAGGGCGGCGGAGGCGGCACGCCGCCCAAGGCCGAATAAAAACATCTATATTGACGGGCGCATCCCGCCGTCCGCTGTGCGGGCGGCGGGATTTCAAAACTTTTTGAGACATACCGAAATCCTCTCATTGAAACCGTGCAGGCAGGCCTCCCTTTCCCTTGAACCGGCCGCCTGCCCTTTTTGGCTGTCCGCCTTTTCACAGGAGATTAGAAAGGAGAACCTCATGGGAAAATTCACCGGCGTGCTGCTGGCCAGCGACTTTGACAACACCCTGATCTACACGGAGGAGGCCCTGCGCACCGGGGCGCCGGTGCCGCCCCTGCCGGAGCGGAACCGGAAGGCCCTGGCGTACTTCATGGCCCAGGGGGGGCGCTTCGCCGTGTCCACCGGACGGGCCCTGGCGGCCTTTTTGAACTACGCGGACCTGGTGCCCATGAGCGCCCCCGGGGTGGTGTGCAACGGCGCGGCGCTGTATGACTTTCAAACCGGGGAGTATCTGGAGACCGCTTTGCTGGACCAGCTGGCCCTGGAGCGGGGGCAGGCGGTGCTGGACCGCTTCCCGGAGGCGGCGGTGGAGGCCTATCACATTGGAAATGTGATCCACGCCGTCCACCCCAACGAATTCACCCGCCGCCACGAGCATCTGACCAAGGTGGGCGTCACAGAGGCCCCTAGCCTGACAGAGGTGCCCCTGCCCCTGGGAAAGCTCCTCTTTGAGGCGGAGCACAGCACGCTGGCGGACATTGTGGCTTTTCTGAGAGAACAGGGCTGGGCCGGAGATTACGAGCTGATTTTCTCCGGCCAGACGCTGCTGGAGATGACCGTCAAGGGCGCCAATAAGGGCGGCATGGTCTGCCGCCTCGCTGAGCGGCTGGGGATCTCCATGGAACACGTCTACTGCGCGGGGGACGAGGCCAACGACATCTCCATGCTCACCGCCGCCCGGGAGGGCTTTGCCCCCGCCAACAGCGTTCCCGCCGTGCGGGAGTGCGGGGCGACGATTGTCTGCGACGCCCGGGAGGGGGCTCTGGCGGATGTAGTGGAGATTCTGGACCGGCGGTATTGAAGCCGCACCGGGGAACTGCCCGGCCCAAGGCCGCGAAATCTCCTCCGCAACCTCAGATTGCGGAACTTCCACGCCGGGTTGCTGGCCAAACCGGATAAAACCCGCTATACTGTTCCCATCAAGCCATGGGAGGACACAACATGACTTTCGGTGAAAAACTCCAGAAGCTCCGCTCCCGGGAGGGCCTGAGCCAGGACGCCCTGGCGGAGCTGCTGAACGTCAGCCGCCAGGCGGTGAGCCGCTGGGAGCGGGACGAGACCATGCCCGAGACGGAAAAAGTCATCCGCATCAGCGACCACTTCCACGTCACCACCGACTATTTATTAAAGGATGGTTTATTAAAGGACGGTCCGGAGCAGTTCCCTCCGGCCTCCCGGCCCCTGCCGGAGCCGGGGAGCCTCTGGGACAAATATGGCTTCGTGGTGGGCTATCTGCTGGCAGCCCTGGGCTTTCCGTGGATCCTACTGGCCTTGATCAACCTGTTTGACAGGAACATCTGGCCCACAGGCATGGGCCTTTTGCTCAGTCTCGTGGGCAGAGGGGGCTTTTTCGCCGTCACCGGTCTCCTGCTGGCCCGCCGCTGGCGGCGGGCGGGCCGCTTCCGGCGGCAGGACCTGGGCTGGGCCCTGATCTGCGGAGGCGGGCTGCTGGTATTCGCCCGCCTTCTCACGATCCTGATTGACTGGACCCTCAAGGCCTCCTGGTTCCCCGATGATCTTCAAAACGCGCCGTTGGCGTTGATCCCCCTGCTTCTGGGCCTTCTCCTGGCCCTTCTGCCGCCCCGGAGACCCCGGGAGCCAAAAACCGAATAGTCCCGCACCCACTGTGCTTGTTGCAGAATGTGCGAATGGCGCAAAGGTCCTGTCATTCCGAGAAAAAAGGCCGCCAGTGGCGGCCTTTTTTCGTGGGAATCCGTTTGCCGGCACAGGAGTACGGATTGCCGCGCCCGGCTCCGCCGGACTCGCAATGACAGGATCCTCGCAAAATCCCAATTCCGTGACAGGCGCAAGATTTTTTTGGAAATTTTCACATTTCCCCTTGACAAATCTGAAACTTGTGCTATTGTATTAGTTACATAATACAGACATACAGATGCACAGGAGGTAAGCGATGTTATGGCAGTTTAGCGGCGACGCCCCCATCTACTCACAGCTGATCGAGCAGATCAAGGTGGGCATCGTCTCCGGCGTGTTTCCGCCGGGGGAGCGCCTTCCATCGGTGCGGGACCTGGCCACGGAGGCCGGGGTCAACCCCAACACCATGCAGCGGGCGCTGACGGAGCTGGAGCGGGACGGTCTGGTGTACAGCCAGCGGACCGCGGGGAGATTTGTGACGGAGGACAAGGCAATGATCGAAACGGCAAAGCGCGCCCTGGCGGAACGGCATATCACCGCCTTTCTGGACGCCATGACCCGCCTGGGCTACCAGCGGGAGGAAGTCATCAACATGCTGCGGCAGGAGATCACGGAAGGAGGGAACGGCGATGTCAGTCTTGCAGTGTAACGGCCTGAGCAAGCGCTACGGCAAGGCCCCGGCTCTGGAGCAGGTGAGCCTCGCCATCGAGCCGGGCCGCATCGTGGGACTGCTGGGCCCCAACGGCAGCGGCAAGACCACCCTCATCAAGCTGGCCAACGGCCTGCTGACCCCCAGCGAGGGGGAGATCCTCATCTGCGGCGCCGCCCCCGGCCGGGCCACCCACAGCCTGGTGAGCTACCTGCCGGAGCGCACCTGCATCCCCACCTGGATGTCCGCCCGGCAGCTGCTGGACTTCTACGGCGATTTCTACCCCGATTTCCGCCGGGACGCGGCGGAGGAGATGCTCCAGCACCTGGACATCTCTCCCGCCCAGCGGGTGAAGCAGATGTCCAAGGGCACCCGGGAGAAGGTCCAGCTCATCATGGTCATGAGCCGCCAGGCAAAGCTGTATCTTCTGGATGAGCCCATCGGCGGCGTGGACCCGGCCACCCGGGACTACATCCTCTCCACCATCATCAGCAACTACAACCCCGAGGCGGCGGTGGTCATCTCCACCCATCTGATCTCCGACGTGGAGAAGGTGCTGGACGAGGTGATTTTCATCAACCGGGGTCAGGTGATGCTCCAGTCCTCCGTGGACGAGATCCGGGAGGAGAAGGGCATGAGCGTGGACGCGCTGTTCCGGGAGGTGTTCAAATGCTGAGGAAACTCTTAAAGCACGAGTTCCGGGCCACCGGGCGCATCATGCTGCCGGTGACCGGCATCCTGCTGGCCACGTCCGTGGCCGCCAACCTCTCCCTGCGGTATCTGCTGGACAGCCGCGCCTGGTTTTTCAGCATGCTGGGCATCCTGCTGCTGACCGCCTTCGGCTTTGCCATCTTCGGCGTGTTCATCGTATCCTTTGTGCTGATGATCCAGCGGTTTTACAAGAACCTCCTCCAGGACGAGGGCTATGTGATGCTGACACTGCCGGTATCCATCCACCAGCACATCTGGTCCAAACTCATTGTGTCCTCCGTGTGGTTCATCATCACCGGCCTGGCGGTCATTCTGGCCTGCTGTATCACGGCCTTTGACATCACCATTATCAAAGAAATCCTCCAGGGCCTGGGGGAGCTGTTCCAGGAGCTGCGGAAGGTCCAGGCCTACTATGCCATCAACGGCACGGCCATCCTCATGGAGCTGATCGCGCTGGCATTTTTGAGTCTGGTGGCCATGTGCCTCCAGTTCTACGCCGCCCTGGCGGCCGGCCACAGCCTTCCCAGCCACAAGATGGCCTGGTCGGTGGCCTGGTACTTCGGTCTCCAGTTCGCCTTCCAGATCATCGCGTTCAGCGGCATCAACATTCTGGACCAGATCGGCTTTTTCAACTGGGGCATCTTCTACCCCGAAATCCACCTGGACGCTATGGCGGGGATTCACATCGGGCTGTTTCTGCTGATCTTCGTCACCGTGGTCTACGGCGCGGTTTTTTACGGCATCACCACGTTTTTCTTGAAAAAGCGCCTGAACCTGGAGTAAACTGTCCATAACGCGTCCGCGGGCCGGAGGCGCTCTCCGGCCCGCCCTGTTTTGGAGGATTCCATGGCCTTTTTTGAGACTGTTTCAAAAGAGCTTCTTCTGACCTTTACCACGGCAATGGTGCCGGTGGTGGAGCTGCGGGGAGCCATTCCCCTGGGCATCGCCGCGGGACTGCCCCCGGCCCTGGCCTGCGCCGCGGCCATTCTGGGCAATCTGGTGCCGGCGCCCCTCATCATCCTGCTGGCCCGCCGCATGGCGGACTTTCTCCGGGGCACCCGGTTTTTCGGCCCCAGGATCGACTGGCTGGAGCGCCGGGCCCACCTCAAGGGGCGGCTGGTGCGGAAGTACCGCCTGCTGGGGCTGGTGATTCTGGTGGGCATCCCCCTGCCGGGCACCGGGGCCTGGACCGGGTCCCTGGTGGCGGCGGTGCTGAACATCCGGATGCGCCACGCCCTGCCGGCCATCCTGCTGGGGCTGATTATGGCGGGCCTGATTACCACCGCCCTGACACTGGGGATCGTTCACCTCTTGTAGTCACGTTTTTTAAGGAGGATATATCATGAAAAAATATACCGCTGTGCTTTTCTGCGCCGTCTGCGCCCTGGCAATGACCCTGCTGCTGTCCGGCTGTCTTCCCGCGTTTTTGATGATGCAGTCCGTGCCGGACGAGGCGCTGGAAAAGGAGATGGAGGAGAAGTGGGAGGACGCCTGGAGCGAGCTGGACAAGACCTGGAGCGAGCTGGATGACGACTGGAGCGCCAAATCCCACTACTGGCAGGTCCTGGACGCCGAGGGCCGGGAGGTCTGCCTCATCAAGGGCGAGGAGGCCGTCCAACGGGTGGACGATTTGGTTGAGGACGACATGGAGTGGGCGGAAGTCTCCGGCGTGGAGGACGCGGCGCCGCTGTACACCTACGTGTTCATGCAGCAGAAGACGCTCCTGGCGGGACAGGACCCGGAGACGGAGCGGGAGTACGAGGAGGTACTGCGCTTCACGGTCTATGAGGGCACGGACGTGATGTCCATGACGGTTCTAAAGAGCCTGGGGGACTCTCTGCCCTCCTCCGTGGTGGATTGGGAGGACATTCTGACAATCCACGCCAAGCCCCCGGCGGAGACGGCGGAGGCCCTGCGGGACCCGGCCCAATTTACGCAAAGCGAATAAGCGACGCGCCCGCCGTTCAGGCGGGCGCGTTTTTCAGAAGTCGTGCCGTTCCCCGCAGCCGATTCCAAGGTCCTCCAGCAGGCGGACAATGGCCTCGATTCGGTGGAAGCAGTTTTCGTCGGAGAGCGTGTCGTCCGCCAGAATGTCCCGGATTCGCAGCAGCGCCCGGCTGCTGGCGTCCGAGACCAGACAGCGGTAGAATTCCCGTTCCGCCCGATCATCCATAAAAATCACCTCATCCCAATTCTACCATATTTTCCGCAATTACGCAAGCGCGTATACGCAACTGCGCATAAACGGATACCATACCAGCGAGGTGATTGGTATGGGTGTAAAAGACGCCGTTACAGCGCGGTTCGCAGACATCTGCCGTCAGCGCAAAATGAAATACAATGAACTGGCGGTGCGGGCCGGCGTCACACCCTCTACGGTCTACAGCATGATGGACCCCGCACGCAGGGATGTCTCGATCACTACCATCAAAATCCTATGCGACGGACTGGATATGTCTCTGGCGGAGTTCTTCTCCGGCCCGGAGTTCGGGCATCTGGAGCAGGAGATTCAGTGACATCTCCTGCTCCAGATGCCGCAAACGCCCTTGCCTGCTGCAGGGAGGCGCCCTCCCCGCAGTAGGGGCCGGGCTCTGTCCCGGCCCGTCCGCCAAACCCCCGGCGCTTTCATGAAAACGGGCGGGGACAGACCTCCGCCCCTGCAAGGCCGCAGCCGCAAACCAAAATTTCGGATGGTAAAATGCGCGGTTGAACACTTCCATGCAGAGGCGGGCACTTGATGAACCCGGGAAAACATGCTATACTGAAAAATACTGTCAATACTACCTGTGAATTCCGGCGCCCTTTCATTCGGGGCCGCCGCTGAAAAGGAGAGACCCCCCATGGAAAACAAGAAGTTCTATATCACCACCCCCATCTACTACCCCTCGGACAAGCTCCACATCGGCCACACCTACTGCACCGTGGCCACCGACACCCTGGCCCGCTATCACCGCCTCCGGGGCGAGGAGGTCATGTTCCTCACCGGCACCGACGAGCACGGCCAGAAGATCGAGGACAAGGCCCGGGAGGCCGGCGTCACCCCCAAGGAGTTTGTGGACCGCATCGTGGAGGGAAGCGGCGGCGTACTGGACCTGTGGAAGCTGATGAACATCTCCAACGACCGCTTCATCCGCACCACCGACGACTATCACGTGAAGTCCATCCAGTATATCTTCCGCAAAATGCATGACAACGGCGACATCTACAAGGGGACCTACAAGGGCAAGTACTGCAAGCCCTGCGAGTCCTTCTGGACCGAAAGCCAGCTGAAAGACGGCTGCTGCCCCGACTGCGGACGGGCGGTAACGGACGCCGAGGAGGAGGCCTACTTCTTCCGCCTGTCCAAATACGCCGGCCGCATCCGGGACCTGCTGGAGAACACCGACTTCCTGGAGCCCCGCTCCCGGGTCAACGAGATGGTGAAGAACTTCATTGACCCCGGGCTGGAGGACCTGTGCGTCTCCCGCACCAGCTTCTCCTGGGGCATCCCCGTGGACTTTGACCCCGGCCATGTGGTCTACGTCTGGGTGGACGCCCTCAGCAACTATATCACCGCCCTGGGCTACGGCAACGACCGCTACGACGACTACGAAAAGGGCTGGTGGCCCGGCGTGAACATCGTGGGCAAGGAGATTGTGCGGTTCCACTCCATCATCTGGCCCGCCATGCTCATGAGCCTGGGCGAGCCCCTGCCGAAAAAGGTCTTCGGCCACGGCTGGCTGCTGCTGGACGGCGGCAAGATGTCAAAGTCCAAGGGCAACGTGGTGGACCCCTATATCCTGGCCGAAAAGTTTGGCGTGGACGCCCTGCGCTTCTTCCTCATGCGTACCTTCCCCTTCGGCTCCGACGGCAGCTTCTCCAACGAGCTGCTGATTCAGACCATCAACAACGACCTGGCCAACGACCTGGGAAACCTCGTCAGCCGCACCACCGCCATGACGGGCAAGTATTTCGGCGGACAGCTGCCCGCCGGGTGCCGTGACTGGGCCAGCCCGGAGCCCTGGGACGCGGAGCTGCAAAACGCCGTCACGGCCCTGCGGGACGCCTACGAGAGGGACATGGAGGCCTTCGCCCCCCACAAGGCCCTGGAGGACATATTCAGGGTCATCCAGCGGGCCAACAAGTATATCGACGAGAACGCCCCCTGGAAGCTGTCCAAGAACATGGAGGCCAACGCCCCCCGTTTGGCTCACGTCCTGTACACCCTGCTGGAGGTCACGCGCATCTGCGGCGTGCTGCTGACGCCCTTCATGCCGGACTCCATGGAGAAGCTCTTTGCCCAGACCGGCGCTCCTGCGGAGGGTCGCACCTGGGACAGCGCCGCGAAGTGGGGCGCTCTGCCGGAGGACGCCGCCGTCAACAAGGGGGAGAATCTGTTCCCCCGGGTGGACATGGACAAGGCTCTGGAGGAGCTGGAGGCTGCCGCCCAAGCCGCCAGGGAGGACGCCGCCCGGCCGGACATTGCGCTCGAGCCCCAGCTGACGGAGAAGGTGGACTTCGAAACCTTCTGCAAAAGCGACTTCCGGGTGGTGAAGGTGAAGGCCTGCGACGCCGTGAAAAAGAGCGCGAAGCTCCTGCGCTTCACCCTGGACGACGGCACCGGTGTGGACCGGCAGATCCTCTCCGGCATTCATCAGTGGTACGAGCCGGAGGAGCTGGTGGGAAAGACCCTGGTTGCTATTGTCAATCTGCCGCCCCGGAAGATGATGGGTCTGGAGAGCAACGGTATGCTGATCTCCGCCGTTCACACGGAGAAGGGGGAGGAGGCCCTGCACCTTTTGATGGTGGACGACGCCATCCCCGCCGGGGCCAAGCTCTGCTGAGAGGTTTCCTATGCGTCTGCAAAGCGCGATTTTTGATATGGACGGCACTTTACTGGACTCCATGCACATCTGGCGGGAGATCGGCCCCCGGATGCTCCGGGCCCGGGGCATCGAGCCCGCCCCGGACCTGGGGGAGCGGCTGAAAACCATGGCCGCCCGCCAGGGCGCGGCCTACTGCAAGGAGGCGTATGGCCTGCCGGAGACGGTGGATGAGGTCTACGCCCAGATCGAGGTCCAGGTAAAGCGCTTTTATGAAAACGAGGTAACGGCCAAGCCCGGTGTGAAAACCCTCCTCTCCCTTTTGAAAATGGAGGGCGTCTGGATGTACGTGGCCACCGCCACGGACCGCCATCTGGCGGAGGAGGCCCTCCGGCATGCCGGTATTCGGGACTACTTCCGCGGGCTGGTCACCTCCGCCGAGACCGGTGTGGGAAAGGACGTAAGTCCGGAGATCTACGAGCGGGCCATGCGGCGGCTGCGGTCCAACAAGAAGGACACCGTCATCTTCGAGGACGCCCTCCACGCCATCCGCACCGCCAAGACGGCGGGTTTCCGGGTGGCGGCCATCTACGACCCCTCCGCCGAGGAGGATCAGGAGGAAATCCGGACGCTGGCGGACTACTACTTCCGCTCCTTTGAGGAGCTGTCTGAGGCCAGCACGCTGGAATAAAAATTTGACGGGCGATGCCCGTCAAATTTTTTTCCAGCCGCTGTAACGTTTGCCTCTCCAGGGGGGATATATAAGGTGAAAGGAGGGGAGAACCATGGATGACATGAGTGATATTTACCAGCGCCACGCCCAGACCGTCTACAAGTTTCTCCTCGCCAAAACCCATGACTCGGATCTGGCGGAGGAGCTGACCCAGGAGACCTTTTACCAGGCGGTGCGCTCCGCGAATCGGTTTGACGGCGGGTGCAAGGTCTCCGTTTGGCTCTGCCAGATTGCAAAGCACCTGTGGTACCAGCACCTGCGCAGACACAAACGGGAGACCCCCATGCCGGAGGAGGCGCCGGAGGTCCCTGCCCCCTCGGCGGAGGAGGGCCTGCTGGAGCGGGAGGGCCAGTTGGATCTGCTGCGGCTGATCCACGACCTGCCGGCGGCGCCCCGGGAGGTGGTGTACCTCCGGGCCTTCGGCGGTCTCAGCTTTCGGGAGATCGGGGATGTCATGGGCCGGACGGAGACCTGGGCCCGGGTGACCTTTTACCGGACAAAGGAAAGACTGCGGAACGGAGGAGTGAACGATGAGAAATGATCTGACCTGCGCGGTGGTGCGGGACCTGCTGCCAAACTACGTGGAGGGACTGACCTCAGAGGAGACGGGGCAGGCGGTGGAGCGGCACCTGCGCTCCTGCCCGGACTGCGCCGCGAAACAGGCGGCCATGGTGGGTCCTGAGCTGGCCTCCAGGCTGGAGGAGGAGCGCAAGGAGCTGGACTACCTCAAGCGGGTGAAGCGGCGGAGCCGGTTTCGCCTTGCGGCGGCGGTGGTGTGTACGGTGCTGGTAATCGCGGGGGGCTTTGCCGCCAAGATTTTTCTCATCGGCACCCCCATCCAGCCCCAGACCTATGCCCTGCGTCACTATGTGGACGAGGAGAATCTGCTGCACCTGCTCATCGACTGCGTGAATTCCGCCTGGGCCTATTACGGCTGGGAGATTGACGAGGAGGACGGCGTTGTGGAGATCTTTGGCCGGTCTGTCACGGTCTCCCCGGTCCACAGCGAGGGCTGTGGCCGCCTGACTGTGGACCTGGAGGGCGTCCAGGAGGTCCGGCTCTGCGGCGAAACGGTCTACCAGGACGGCGTGCTCATCCAGCGGGGAACCATGGAGCGCTATGAGGCCCGGACCCCTTACGCGGGAGACGCCCCGGCCCTAGGCCGGGCGGCGGCGGCCGTGGGCCTGGATGAGCAGAACTGGAACTACACCTCGGAGCTCCACACCAGTGCGCGTCCCTACCGCTGGACCGTCAACTTCCAAGATCACTGGGGCGACACCTCCGCCAGCTGGCTGATGCGCTGCTATTACGGCCCTCAGATGCTGGCGCTGGTGGACAATCTGGACGAGGTGGGCTGGACCTATACCACCGCCACCTCCTCGGGCAAGACCTTCTGCCAGGGGGTGCTGACCCTGGAGGAGGCCGACCTCTATCTGGCCGAGCTCCTGGCCCGCAGCGACTGCGATGAACAGTGGAAGAAATTGACGAGCGTGAAGGACTTCGCCGCCACCCCCGCCGGGATGCAGGTGCTGTATGACCTGCTGTGGGACAGATTGTCCTACCAGTCCTGATCCAATGAAAGCAGCGGGACGGCTCTGCCGTCCCGCTCAGACTGTCGAAAAACTACCAGCCAGAATAAAAAGGCTTCCGATAATGCGGGGGAGCGCGAGGGGGCAGCGCCCGCCTCGTATTGGATCAAATGTCTGTAAACGGCTGCACCGCAGCCGTTTATGGAGCGAAGCGACAGATTTTCCAATCGTCAAGCGATTGGAAAATCGAGACATTGTCAGGTTGTCGAAACAGTCCCGTTGGACTTTTTCGATAACCTGAGCGGGACGGCTCTGCCGTCCCGCTGCTGATTTCCAATATAGGGAGCGGTCCTCCCGCCGGAATCTGTTTCTCAGCTGTTCCAGTCCACGTCGTAGGTGCGCTCTACCGTAAATCCGCTGAGATTTCCACTGGAGATGTCGAAGTTCAGGTCGTACTTGTACTCCAGGCCGTAGTGCAGCCACATCACCTCGTTTCCGGTCCAGTCGGGGTACATCTCCCCGGCCTTCTCCCGGGTCAGTTCAGTGACCGGCACGCCGTCGAAGGAAATCGTCTCCAGAACGCTCTCATCGTCCTCGGCGGCCATGTTCAGCTCCAGCCGGGCAATCACCGCCTGTCCCAGAGGGACCGCCTCCTCCGTCGCCAGGGAGATCGTGAAGGACATGTTGTCCGTCACCTTCATGCTGCCGCCGGTGTAGTAGGCGTTGGCCTCCAGCTGCGTGGCGGAATCTACGGTAACCCGATTATAATTCTCGTCCACCCAGGATACGTCCAGCCCCTCGTCCAGCAGGGTCTGGAGGGTGGTCTCTCCCACCCGGATCTCTTTGCCGTTTACGCTGACGGGCAGCAGCGCTTCCTCCGCCTCGCTCCCGCCGTCCGCCTGCCCGCAGGCGGACAGGAGCAGCATGAGCGCCGTCAGCAGCAAACCAAGCAGAGCGCGTGTCTTTTTTGTATTCATGGTTCGGTATGCTCCTTTTATTTTTCCCTCCACAGGGTTTCCGCCTTCGGGCAGTACCGGGCAATCAGGTCCTTCGCCGTCTGCAGCTGCTCCCAGCTGGCCAGATACACCCGGTCCGGCCCCTGCCTGGCCGCGGCAGTGTCCTTCCGATAATCTACCGTCAGGGAGACCCCGGCGCCGACCTTCCGGCGCATCCGGACGCCGCCGCTCTTGCAGTGCACCCGGACCGTCTCCTCCCGCGCACCCAGCTTTTCCATATCCGCCGTCCGATAGATCTGGCAGACGTCCCTGAAGTAGAGCCAGAAATCCGGCCCCGCCAGCAGCCGGGCGGGAAACCTGTCCTCAAAGGTGTTGAGAAAATCCGTTCTGCCGAAATCCTGCCGGGCAAACGCCTCCTGGTCGGAGGGCGAAAGCGCCGAAAGGGCTTTTTCGAAGCTCTTCCGCACGCTCTTCATGGTGGCGGCCCGGCTGGTCAGGAGCACGCACAGCCAGATGAATCCCGCGATGCCCGCCCCGATGGGCAGATGCACCCGCAGCACGTAGGTCCACTCGTAGCCCGCGCCGAAGCCCAGAGCCGTCATGCCCGCCACGGCCGCCGCCATCCAGATGTAGTACATTCTCCGCTGTCTGCCCCGGAAGGATTTCCACACCGGCTCAAAATCCCGGAGCTCCCTGTCCAGCCATTCCCGCAGCGTCCCGCTCATCGCAATCCGTCCTTTCCGCAACAAGCCTGCACGAAAAACGGGCCGGCGCCCCAGTTCGGGCAATGGAAAATCATCATCTCTTGGTCTGCCTTCTTTCTTTGAGTTTTGATTCCAACAGAGCCCCGCGGGGCGGGAGACGCGCCCCCGCCCGGGGCCTGTTGGAAACACAAAAAGCAGGACCGAGTTTTCACCTCAGCCCCGCATAAAATGCACACACGGCAAAATCCCCATTCAGCCTTGAAATTATGGGCTGAACCGGGTATAATGCTCTTGTGGTGCGAATATATTCGCTGTGCTGAGTGCTGATCTCACTCGTACAGGGCCGCAGGGTGTTCCTACCACCTTGCGGCCTGCCGCTTTTGTGTTTCCGGGCTTATTTTACTCTATCGCGGAAAAAATTGCAATAGCCTTTTCCCCGAAATTTGGAGGAGGCAGGGATTCGCAGCAGCAGGCAACCCGCCCGCTATGTTGGATCGGGCAAAAGCTCACATTGGCCCTTTTCGGCAGACATCCCTTCATACTCCTCCAGCAAATGGACAAACTCCTGCCGCCGCTCGTCCCGGCTGCGGAGCTGGAGCCGGTCCAGCAAAGGCACCAGCACAGAGAGCTCCGCCTCCGTCAGCTCCGCCGTCAGCCAGCGGAAGTAAAACGCCTCCGCCTCCGCCTCCACCTTGGCCTCCCGCAGGGCGTCGCCCTTTTCGGTGACAAAGAGCTCCTTGCGCCGCTTGTCCGCCGCGCTGGTGCGGCGGACAATATAGCCTGCCTCCTCCAGCTTCGCCGCCCGGCGGGCAATGGTGCTCTTGTCCAGGCAGTACAGCCGCCGCAGCTCCTCCTGGGTGACGCCGGGGCGGTGGCGCACGGTGTGGATCATGTCGTAGTCACTGAGGCTCAGGTCCGTGTTGCCCAGCGCCTGGGCCACGAACCGCTGGGCGTCCCGGTCAATCTTCCGGATGCGGCGCCGGGTGGGGTCCATGCCATCGCCTCCCTTCTGTTTTTTGTATCATACAGGAGCGAACGCTGTCCGTCAATTCCGCGGGGACAATTTCGACGCTTTGCGCAAATCGTTGCAATGCGCAACGATTTCGCTTGACTTCCCGCAGGCAGGCAGCTATGATAGAGTTGTCGGGAGGGTTGGGAAGTCTCCCGCGCCGCGGACATGTTCAAAATACGCAAAGAGCGCGCCAGGGCCGATCACCCTGGCGCGCCTGATTTTTGACTTTGTATTCACAGGCGTAAAACGCCGCCCGGACAGGTCCTTTCGCCCATTCAGCATTTCCCGCCTTTGAATACAGTCTTACTCCGCAGAGATGGGGAATACGATGCCGCCCACGGAGATGCTCGCCAGCTCCTCCAGGGGGATGATCTCCTCCAGCACCTGGCCCTTGCTGCAGACGGTGACGCCGTTTCCGGGGCGGAGGCTGCCGCCGGAGGTGCTGAGGTCAATGACTGTGCCGTCGGCCTTGGTCAGCAGGATCTCCACGTTTTCCAGATACCGCTGGGACTGGCGGGCGTCCTCGGGGGCCTGCCGTCCGCTCCCGCTGTTGGACCAGACCACCTCCGTGTCCGCGGTGTAGTTCACCTTCACCGCCACGGGGGAGACGCTGATGCCGTCAATGGTGAAGACCAGCCCGTCCTGAGAGAAGGTCTCGCCGCCGCCCATGCGGACGGAGCAGTCCTCATAGTTCACCTCAAAGCGGAACTTCCACCGGCCCTCATACAGCAGCTCATCCCGCTCCGTCTCGTGATCCCAATAGCGCAGGTCCTGGAAGTCCACCGCCGCGGTGCCGTGGCTCATGGGCGCGTCGGAGGAGACGGTCTCCACCATCTGGATCATGTTGTCCTCCGGGTCCTGGTCCACAAACCAGCTGGTGCCGTGGGTGCCGCCCTTGACCCAGCTGCTGCCGAAGCCGCCCATCATCAGATAGGTCTCGTCCAGCCCCTTGCCCTCCGGCAGGAAGCGTTCTCCGTCCTCCCGGGCGAGGGTGTAGACGATGACGGCGTTGTACTCGTCGCCCATGATGGCGTCGGCGGAGAGGGTGATGCCGTTATCGGTGGCGGAGGCCCCGATGGGATGGCCGATCTTGTCAATGACCTCCGTCTGGGCAACGCTGCCGCCGAAGAGAGGGGTAAATACGTCGATGGGACTGGGGAGAACGCCTGCGGCGCCGGCTCCCACCGCCAGCATCACTGCCGCCGCCGCGGCGATGACCGCCATTTTACCAAAGGGCCTGCGGGTGCGGCGGGCCGCCTGCCGGGAGGCCGCCTTCGCGGCTTCCGCCGCCAGCCGCGCTCTCTGCTCCGGGGTGAAGCGAAGAGTTTCCATGCTCTGCTTATACTCAGACAGATTGCTCATAGTCCATTCCTCCTAAAATCTCTTTCAGCCTGGTCCGGCCCCGGGCCAGACGGGTGTGGACGGTGGCGGTGGGCACGCCCAGAATCTCCCCGATCTCCGCGGCTGTATAGCCCTCGTAGTAGCAGAGGTAGATCACCGCCCGGTAGTGGGGCGGCAGGGTGTTTACCGCCGAGAGGACAGAGCCGTCCTCCGCCTCCGGGGCGGGGACCTGGAGGCCGTCCTCTAAGGGGCGGGTACGCTGGCGCCAGGGGCTTTTCAGGATGTCCTTGCAGGCGTTGGAGGCCATGCGCAGGATATAGGCCCGCTCATGGGCGGGGCTCTCGAAGCTCCGGGGCTCCGTCAGGAGCTTGACAAAGACGGTCTGGCACACGTCCTGGGCGTCCTGTGTATTTTTCAGATAAGTGTAACTCAGGCGGAGAATCGCGTCGGCGTAAGTCTCCGCCAGACGTTCCGCTTGCTGGCTGTAATTCATTTGACTTCAACTCCTTTGAAGCGCGCTCATATAGGGTACGATTGAGCGGGGGAAATACTTTCACCCTATGGAAAAAATTTTTTCAAGCGCCGGAATTTGGGCTGGTATAGCCCGGTCAGGGGATGGGAGCGTCTCCTTTGCGGATTTTATGCAGGGGCCGGACTCTGTCCCGGCCCCTGCATAGCCGCAGAAAAAAATCACGGATGATAAAATCTCCGGTTGAATGTTTCCCAGAAGATCTCCCCTTGCGCCTCCGCCGCCGGAGTGCTAGAATACAGCTATCATACCACACCCCCAGCGAAAAAAGGAGCGCCTATGAAGAAACTGTTACCCCTGCTGCTGGCTCTGGCCCTGCTGCTGTCCGGCTGCGCACGGCGCGAGGACGCCCCGCCGGACCCGGTACAAGACCCGTCCCCCGGGACGGAGGAGCCCTCCGGCCCCGGCGGATACCCCTTAGAGCTGGACATCCTGCGCATTGAGATCTGCCGCGGCGGCCTCGGCTCTGAGAGGCTGATGGAGGCCGCCCGGACGCTTCCGGAGCTGCTGCGGTCCACCCTGGCGGAAAACCAATCCATTATTGCGGACACTGTACAGCTCACCATCGGCTCCTCCCCCGCCGCCACGGTGCAGGCGCTGAATGCGGGCGCAGTGGACATCGCCATCCTGCCCGCCGAGGGCTTTGCCGGACAGGAGACGGAGGCGGCGGTGCTGCTGGCCTCCGGCCCCGGCGCCAATGAGAGCCCTCTGTGGGCGGACAGCAGCGGGGCCTTCCAGGCCTCCATCTGCGCCGCCCCCACGGACTACGGTCTGAATCTGGCCGCCCGGGCCGGCAAGGAGGGCGACCTGCCCACCTGGGAGGAGATGAACCGCGCCCGCTGGGGCCTGCTGGAGCAAGATTCCCTGCCGGGCCGCCGGGCGGTTGACCTGTGGCTGGCGGACAGCTTCGAGGGAAATACCACGGCGAATCTCTCTCATGTCACAGTGTACGGGGACTTTGATCATCTGATCCAGGCGGCGGAGGCCGGGGAGATCGACGTGTTTCCCCGGGACGACAGCGATCCGGCGGCGCGGAGCGGGGACACGGCGGAATTCCTGAACGAAAAGGTCTTCTCTCTGGGCCAAACGGAGCGGTTTTACGACATGGTGCTGGCGGTTTCCCCTGAGCGGGAGGACCTGTCCGCCCCGGCGCTGAATCTGAAAGACCCGCTGATGTATACCCTGACCCAGCTCTGCTTCTACGACGGCACCCAGACCAATGCGGACGGCACTCCCCTTTTTTCGGGAGTAAGCTTTGACCGGGAGACCCGGCTGCTGTGCCAGGACGTCTTCGGCCCGTACCGCTACGGCTGGGCGGAGGACAAGGACCTGGACGCCGCCCGCCGCCTGCTGACCCTGGAGGGCCATACGGCGGATTGACAAGAGCGCTAAAAGGAGCCGCGAAAGCGGCTCCTTTTTTGGGGCAGGCACGCAATAGAGGACGAGGGACGCTTTGCAGTCCTCCGGGCGGCAAAGGCGCTCTCAACCTCTGAATTCTACGATCCTGAAAAGGAATTTCGCGCCTTGCGAGGCGCGGCCCGTGGCTTTGCCCCGGGTCCCCACCGCCTTTGTAGAGGCTGGCGAAACTTTTATCTGCGCTTCGCGCTCTTTTCCCATTTCGCCGTTGCGCCGCCGCCTGATCTGGGGTATACTATTACAATCTATGGAAACACTGGAGGTTCTCCCCATGAAACTGATGGCCATTGACGGAAACAGCATCATCAACCGGGCCTACTACGGCATCCGGCCCCTGACTACCCGGGACGGGCTCTACACCCACGCCGTCTTCGGCTTTCTCACCACCCTTCTGCGGCTCATGGGGGAGGAGCGCCCCGACGCGGTGTGCGTCACCTTTGACGTTCACGCCCCCACCTTCCGCCACACGGCGGACGCGGCCTACAAGGCCACCCGCAAGCCCATGCCGGAGGAGCTGCGGATGCAGATGCCGGTTTTGAAGGAGGTGCTGGACGCGCTGAACATCCCCCGCTGGGAGCTCACAGGCTGGGAGGCCGACGATCTGCTGGGCACCATCTCCCGCAAATGCGAGGCCGATGGCTGGGAGTGCGTGGTGGTCACCGGGGACAAGGACAGCCTCCAGCTGATTACGGACCGCACCAAAGTAAAGCTGGTCTCCACCCGCATGGGCCAGACCACCACCAAGGACATGACCCCGGAGACTTTCCGGGAGCAGTACGGCTTTGACCCCGTCCACATGATCGACCTCAAGGCCCTGATGGGGGACGCCTCCGACAACATCCCCGGCGTCAAGGGCGTGGGGGAGAAGACCGCCATGGGCCTGATCCGGATGTACGGCTCCATCGACCGCCTGTACGCCCAGCTGCCGGACATTCTCTCCGCGCCGGAGACCCCCGCCAGGCCGGGCCTCGTCAAAAAACTGACGGAGGGGGAGGCGTCCGCCCGCCACTCCCAGTGGCTGGCCACGATTGTCACCGACGCGCCGCTGGAGTTCGCCCCGGAGGACAATTTGGTGAAGGCTCCCGGTCCCGCGGCCTATCCCCTGTTTTTGAAGCTGGAATTTGCCAAGCTGATTGAGAAGTTCGGTCTGACGCCGGAGACCGCCCCGGCGGCGGAACGGGCGGATTTGACCGCCGCTGTGGAGCAGGTGGCGGACCCCGCCCGGGCCGCGGAGCTGATGGAGCTGTGGCGGGGGGCGGAGTGCGTGTCCGTCACCGCCCTGCCGGATCTCCAGGCGCTGGCGGTGGAGTGCCGGACCGGGCCGGACAGCGCGCTTTTGGCTGACCTGCGGTTCTCCCGGTACCAGGGAGAGTGGAACGCCCTGCTGGCGGATCTCTTTTCGGCGGACGTCCCCAAGGCCGCCCACAACGTCAAGGATTTGATGCGGGTCCTGCTGGAAAACGGCCTTCCGGCGGAGGGCTTCGTCTTTGACACGGCCCTGGCGGCCTACCTGCTGGACGCCACAGCGGGGAGCTACGACCTCCCCCGCCTCTTCGTCTCTTATTATAATGAGGAGCTTCCAAAGCCCCTCTTCCTGGAGCCGGACGCCTTCTCCCCCCTGGGTGAGACGGCGGAGGTGGCCGCGTCGCTGTACAGCCACACCTCCGCCGTGACGGCCCTGCAAAAGACCCTGGGCGAAAAGCTCCGGGAGAGGGACATGGAGCGGCTGTTCGCGGAGATCGAGCTGCCCCTGTGCCGGGTGCTGGCGGAGATGGAGCTGGCGGGCTGCAGGGTCGACCGAAAGGCCCTGGCGGATTTCGGCGAAATGCTGGCCGCCCGGACGGCAGAGCTGGAAAAGACCGTCTATGACCTGGCCGGGGAGAAATTCAACATCAACTCCCCCAAGCAGCTGGGGGAGATCCTCTTCGGTAAGCTGGGCCTGCCCCACGGCAAGAAGACCAAGACCGGCTGGTCCACCAACGCCGACGTGCTGGAAAATCTCCGGTACGAGGCCCCCATCGTGGGGGCGGTGCTGGAGTACCGTCAGTACGCCAAGCTGAAATCCACCTATGCCGAAGGCCTTTTGAAGGCCCTGGACGCGGACGGCCGGGTGCGCACCAGCTTCCAGATGACCGTTACCGCCACGGGGCGTCTGAGCTCCACGGAGCCCAACCTCCAGAACATCCCCACCCGCACGGACCTGGGCAGTGAGATCCGGAAGATGTTCATCCCGGCGGAGGGCTGCGTCCTGGTGGACGCGGACTACTCCCAGATCGAGCTGCGGCTGCTGGCCCACGTCTCCGGGGACGAGGCCATGCGCGCGGCCTTCCTGGCGGGGGGCGACTTCCACGCCGAGACCGCCGCCAAGGTCTTCCACGTGGACCGGGCCGACGTGACCCAGGAGATGCGCCGCGGCGCCAAAGCGGTGAACTTCGGCATCGTCTACGGCATCTCCCCCTTCTCCCTCAGTCAGGACCTGGGCGTCACCACAGCGGAGGCCAAGGCCTATATGGACGGCTACTTCGCCGCCTTCCCCGGCGTGCGGAGGTATATGGACGACGTGGTGTCCCAGGCCAGGGAGGCGGGGTACGTGGAAACCCTCTTCCACCGGCGGCGGGAATTGCCGGAGCTGAAATCCTCCAAGTTCGCTCTGCGCTCCTTCGGGGAGCGGGTGGCGCTGAATATGCCCATTCAGGGCGCGGCGGCGGACGTGATGAAGCTGGCCATGATTGCCGTATGGAAACGGCTGAAAGCCGAGGGCCTGGAGGCCCGGCTGGTGCTCCAGGTCCACGACGAGCTGATTGTGGAGTGTCCCGCGGGCGAGGCGGAACGTGCGGCAACGCTGCTGGAGGAGGAGATGGAGAACGTGGTCCGCCTCTCCGTCCCGCTGACGGCGGAGGCCCACTGGGGAAAAAACTGGCTGGAGGCGAAGGGATGACAAGAGAGGGGCAGAAGAAGATTCGGGAGCGGGAAAAACTCCTGAAAAAGGCCATGGGAAAGGCCTGCCGGGAGACCGGGAAGCGGCGGGGCTGGAAAACCGTCCGGGGACATCAGTACCGGGTGCGGGACAACCTGCTGGATGTGCTGATCGTGATGCCCTCTTCCTTTGACAGCCAGATCCTGAAGGCCAATTTTTACTGCAAGCCCCCGGCGCTGGACGAGATGTACTGGAAGGTGTTCCGCATGGCGGAGGAGGCGGCGGAGCAGCCCTTCAGCTTCCACGTCTGGGGCGCGTTTACGGCCCGGGGCCTGTGGCTCCCCGCCTGGCAGGAGCGCCTGTCCGGGCCGGAGGACCTGGAATCCGCCGTGGAGGCCATCTTTGACCGGGCGGAGGCCCTGGCGGCGGAGAACGTCTTTCCGGATCTGGCCGCCTACCGGGCCCGGCTGGAGGCGGAGGAGCGGCCGAAAGTCCTGGAGATCATTCTCCGCCTCCTCTGCGAGGAGAACTATCTCCGGGCCATGGCGCTCATTGAGGAGAATCTGGCCAGGGGTGAGAGCGGCGGCTTCTCCCGGGAGGGCGGACGCCGGAGTATTCTGGAGGACGCCCGGGACTACTGCGCCGCCCGTCTGGCAGAGCGGATCTCCGGGGGGACCGCTCCATGACGGGGACCTTCGGCTTTTCCTATGTGGGCGCCGTCTTTCTGCTGTGCCTGCTGGTCCCCAACGTGCTGTGGACCCGGTACAGGCCCCGGGACTACGCCCCCTCGGGGGAGAGCCGCCCTCTGCTGGCGATGGAGCGGACGGGACAGGTGTGGGTCACCTGTGCCGCCCTGGTCTTTCAGGACTTCAACCTCCGCCCCTGGACCCCCTGGTCCTGGTGGCTCATCGGGGCGGCGGCGCTGATGGTCCTCTACGAGCTCTGGTGGCTGCGGTATTTCCGCAGCGAGCACACTATGGCGGATTTCACCTCCGGCCTGCCGGGCGTCCCCGTGGCGGGGGCCGCGCTGCCGGTGGCGGCCTTTTTTCTGCTGGGCATTTACGGCCGGGCCGTCTGGATGCTCCCGGGCGTGACGGTCCTGGGCATCGGGCATATCGGCATCCACCTCCGCCACAGGCGGGAGATCAGAAAGGAAACGAACATATGAGCGAGAATATGCGCGTGCGCATCGTCCCCATGACGGCGGACCATCTGGACGCGGTGGCGGCTCTGGAGCGGATCTGCTTCTCGGACCCCTGGTCCCGCGGTCTCCTGGCGGCGGAGCTGGACAACGACCTCTCCGCCTTTCTGGTGGCCCTGGACAGCGAGGACCAGGTGGCGGGCTACGCCGGCCTCCAGGTCGTCCTGGACGAGGGCACCGTCACCAACATCGCCGTGCGGCCGGACTGCCGCCGCCGGGGCGTGGCCAGCCAGCTCCTCCAGGTGTTTTTGAACTTCGCCCAGGGGAACCATCTGGCCTTTTTGACATTGGAGGTCCGGGCCTCCAACTACGACGCCATCGCCCTCTATGGAAGCCGGGGCTTTCGCAGCGCGGGGCGGCGGAAGAACTACTACGAGCACCCAAGAGAGGATGCCATCATCATGACCCGGAACTTCTCCGCCCCCCCGGCGGAGGCGGGAGAGGAGGCGTGCCCATGAAGATCCTGGCCTTCGAGTCCACCTGCGACGAGACTGCGGCGGCGGTGGTGGAGGACGGGCGGCGGGTCCTGTCCGACATCGTCGCCTCCCAGGCGGACATGCACGCCCTCTACGGCGGCGTGGTACCGGAGATCGCCTCCCGGAAGCACGTGGAGGTCATCGCCGCCCTGGCGGAGCAGGCGCTGGCGCAGGCGGACTGTACCCGGGCCGGCATTGACGCCGTAGCCGCCAGCTACGCCCCCGGGCTCATCGGCGCAGTGCTGGTGGGGCTGAGCTTTGCCAAATCCGTGGCCTTCGGCCTGGGGGTGCCCCTGATTCCCGTCCACCACGTCCGAGGGCACATCGCCGCCAACTACATCGCCTTCCCGGACTTGGAGCCCCCCTTCCTGACCCTGGCCATCTCCGGCGGCAACACGCTGATTGTGGACGTGCGGGACTACACGGACATGGAAATCCTGGGCTCCACCCGGGACGACGCCGCGGGGGAGTGCTTTGACAAGGCGGCCCGGGTGCTGGGCCTCAGCTACCCCGGCGGAAAGCCCATAGACCAGCTGGCGCAGCAGTCCCAGGGCGGCGTCTACGCCCTGCCCCACGCCCAGGTGGACGGCGCGCCGCTGGACATGAGCTTTTCCGGCCTGAAAACGGCGGTGGTGAATCTGGCCCACCACGCCCGGCAGGTGGACGGGGAACTGGACCGGGCCGCGCTGGCCCGGGATTTTACCCAGGCCGTCAGCGACACCCTGGTGCCCAGGACCATGGAGGCCGCCCGGCGGACGGGACGCCGGACCATTGTGGCCGCCGGCGGCGTGGCCGCCAACTCCGTCATCCGTTCCGATCTGGAGCGGGCCTGCGAGGAGGCGGGCTGCCGGCTGTATCTGCCGCCCCTGTCCCTGTGCGGGGACAACGGCGCCATGATCGGCGCCCAGGGCTATTATGAGTATCTGGCGGGGAATACGGCTGGAATGGAGCTGAACGCCTACGCCACCCGGGACATCTCCCAGGCCGCTCCCTAAGGTCCTGTTTCAAGCCGCTTTGAAAGAGGACTCCAAGGTTTTGTGAAAAAGCAGTGAATTTTCTGCGGGGATTGCATACAAAGAGTCCCCCGCGCCCGTCAGGCAGGGCGCGGGGGACTCTCTTTCTTTACATCCGATATTATTTTTTTGTATAATGAGGACGCCGTCCATCGGAAAATGCAAAAACAGCGGGAGAATCTGCGGAGGAAATTCACTTTATGTAAAATAAATTTGGATTTTGAAAAAACCGGGAGTTACGTTGCAGGATGTGGAAAAACTCATCAAAAATCCTTGTATCAACTGCAGGCCAAAGAACACAGGTGTGTGGAAAACTCTGTGGAGAATGTGAATAACTCCTCGTAGTAAAAGATTATCTACATTGTTATGTAAACTAAATATTTTTGTGGATTTTGATTTTCTCTGCCGGGAAAGCCAAAAATATCTGGTTTTTTAGCGAAATTTTCAGGAGAATCTCCCCTATCTTTTTCGACTGTTTTCGAGCAGACCTCTCAGAATTCCCGTAAAGGTGACAAACCACCAAAAGTCAAAATGCAGGAAATCCTTCAAATATACAATCTGTATTATACGCTCCAGTGTGAATATCCAGCCCTTGACAGCGGTTTTTGGTAGGCTTATAATATCTCCATTCACTGTGGGCGTCCGGAGGGGGCGCTCCACAAAAACAAAGGAGGAAGAACATGAACCACACAAGAAGATGGCTGGCCATCCTGCTGGCCCTGGTCCTAACCCTTGGTGTCATGCCCATGGCCCTGGCTGACGAGCCCGCCGGCACCACCGCCCCCGCCGATACCACCGCCCCTGCCGACCCCGAGAAGAAGGACGGAGAGACCACCCCTGCCGACCCCGAGAAGAAGGACGGAGAGACCACCCCCGCCGACCCTGAGAAGAAGGACGGGGAGACCACCCCCGCCGACCCTGAGAAGAAGGACGGGGAGACCACTCCCGCCGACCCTGAGAAGAAGGA
>NZ_KE159707.1:297606-768280 GCF_000403435.2 Oscillibacter sp. 1-3 | reverse complement strand
CCCGCCGACCCTGAGAAGAAGGACGGGGAGACCACTCCCGCCGACCCTGAGAAGAAGGACGGGGAGACCACCACTGCCGCCGAGCCCGCCGCTCCCAAGTTCACCGACGTGTCCGCCTCCTCTCCCTTCGCCGCCGCCATTGACTGGGCCGTAGGCAAGGAGATCACCCTTGGCAAGACCGAGACCACCTTCGGCCCCGGCGATCCCTGCACGGTCTCCCACATCCTGACCTTCCTGTGGCGCGCCAACGGCAAGCCCGGTGCCGAGGAGGGCACGGCCGACCGTGATTCCGCCGCTAAGTGGGCCGTGGAGAAGGAGATGATTGCCGAGGACGCCGATCTCGCCGCCACCTGCACCCGCAGCATGGCCGTGACCTTCATGTGGAAGGCCGCCGGGAGCCCCGAGGCGGAGACCGAGAAGGAGTTCACCGATGTGGCCGCCGACGCCGAGTACGCTGCCGCCGTGGCCTGGGCCGTGGAGAATGAGATCACCGCCGGCACCGGCGACGGCACCACCTTCGCTCCCGCGAATCCCTGCAACCGCGGCCAGATCGTCACCTTCCTGTTCCGCCAGCTGGCGGAGAAGGACGCCGAGCCCGCCGCCTAATCCGACAGGCGCAAGCCGGTAAAGTTCAGGGCCGCCCTCTTCAAAGGGCGGTGGGGATGCGGGGCAAAGCTCCCGCGGCTCCGGGCGAAGCCCGGAACTTCCCTTTACCCGCGCCGCGATATTTCATAAAATGAGGACCGGGATTTTCCCGGTCCTCATTTTCTCCTGCCGGCGCCGCTTTTTATTCCGCATAAACTTCCTCAAACGGCGCAGACTTTCCTTGAGAACTGATGGAAAGGAAGTCATACCATGCCGGAGAGGATTGTCATTGCCCTGGGAGGCAACGCACTGCAATCCAAGGACAGCGGGGCCACCGCCGAGGCCCAGCTGGAGGTTGTGAAAAAAACCAGCGTCCACATTGCCCAGATCAGCCAGAGAGGCTATGAGATGGCCGTGGTCCACGGCAACGGCCCCCAGGTGGGCCGCATCGTCCTGGCCAGCGAGGCCGCCAAGGACGTGGCCCCGCCCATGCCCTTTGATGTCTGCGGAGCCATGAGCCAGGGCTATATCGGCTACCACATTCAGCAGGCGCTGAAATACGCCCTCAACAGCCGCAACCGGAACTACCCTGTAGTCACCCTGGCCACACAGGTGGTGGTGGACCGGAACGACCCCGCCTTCCAAAACCCCACCAAGCCCATCGGCGCCTTCTACACCCAGGAGGAGGCCCGGCATCTGGAGGCGGAGCGGGGCTACACCATGCGGGAGGACGCCGGCCGGGGCTGGCGGCGGGTGGTCCCCTCCCCCCAGCCCCGGCGGATTGTGGAGATCGAGGCCATCCGGCTGCTGTGGGACCACGCCATTGTGGTGGCCTGCGGCGGCGGCGGCATTCCGGTGGTGGAGAACCCGGACGGCACCCTGGAGGGCGTGGCGGCGGTCATTGACAAGGACTTTGCCGCCGAGCTCCTGGCGGAGGCCGTAGGGGCCGACGTGCTGCTGATTCTGACGGAGGTGGAAAAGGCCGCCATCCGTTTCGGCAAGCCGGACCAGCAGGACCTGGACCACATCAGCCTGGCGGAGGCCGCCCAATATGCCGCGGAGGGCCAGTTCGGCGTGGGCAGTATGCTGCCCAAGGTGGAGGCCGCCATGAAATTCGTCCGGGCCAACCCGGGAAAAAGGGCCATTATCACAAGCCTTGACAAGGCTCTGGACGCCCTGGACGGCAAGACCGGCACCACCGTGACCTTTGCCTGACAGCAGATCAATCCCCCGCGGGTCCTCACCCGCGGGGGACGTCTTTTCACCGCCGCAAGCCGCAGCGCTCCGAGGGCGGCCCGTTGTCCCCCATTTTGGGGGGACTGCCGTCTCTCAGCTCACCAGCATCACCACATAGGCGGTGTAGACCGCCAGCATCAGCGCCCCCTGCCAGCGGAAGAACTTTCCCTTTACCAGCGGCGGCAGCACCGCCAGGCAGCACAGCCCCAGACAAACCGGCAGGTCCAGGGCCGTGGTTTGGCTGCCGATGACCAGCTTATCCCCGCCGGCGGTGGAGACGGCGGAGCACACCGGCAGGATCATGGTCAGGTCGATGACGTTGGCGCCGACGATGTTGCCCACGGACATGGAGGCCTCTTTCTTGGCGATGGCCGTCAGGGTGGTCACCAGCTCCGGCAGGGAGGTGCCAATGGCCACCATGGTGACGCCGATGATGCTGGAGGGCACTCCCAGCAGCAGCGCCAGCTCGCTGCCGTAGTCGATCAGCAGCCGGGAGCCGATCACAATGGCCACAATGCCCACGGCGAAGAGGCCCAGCTTCATGAACATCTGCCGGTGGGAGGTGGTGCGGCGCTTTGGATTTGTCCCCCGGCTCTCCGCCATGCCGGACCGGGCGTCCATCACGTTGTTTCCAAGATATATGGCGAACACCACAAACAGCAGCAGACTGGGCAGCACCGGCAGTACGCCGCCCCGGCACAGCAGGAACAGTAGCAGCGCGCCGGAGACCATCAAAATGGCCTTCAGATCAAACTGCTTCCGGTTCACCGCCGAGGGGATGCACACGATGGAGATGCCCAGAATCAGTCCCAGGTTGGCGGTGACGGATCCCACGGCGTTGCCCACCGCCAGGTCCACCTCCCCCTGGAGTACACCGGTGACGGATACCGTCAGCTCCGGCAGGGTCGTAGCCAGGGACACGATGGTGGCCCCGATGATGAACCGGGGCACGCCGGTGGCCTCCGCGATCCACACCGCGCCGTCCAAAAACCAGTCGCCTCCCTTGACGATCAGTGCCAGTCCCAGCAGGAACAGCAGTACTGTTACCCAAATACTCATTGCGCACACGTCCTCCGCTTTTCAAAGATAAACGAGACCCTCATTGCACACGGAAAACCGGACGGGGATCTCCCCCCGCCGGTGCCGCATACAATAAAAGTCTCGCTTTTTCAGGCAGGGCCCGGACGGCATGCCGCCGCCGTGCTGACGAACCCAGCCGCATCCCGAAGGACGCAAGCTACTCCCTTTTATGGGGCATGGGAATTACAGAATCCGTCCCCGTACACATCCCGAGGGCAAATTTTGCCTCCGGCCGCGCCAAAAACCTTGAAATCCACAAAGGAGCCCCGCGGTTTTTCGCCCTGTCAGCCGCAAAATTTCCCTGCCAATCCGCATATGATGACCGAATCTGCGCTTCCCTCGTTTTCGAGGGTATTATATGGAAATCATACCCTGTTTGTCAACGAAAACTTTGTCAGAACATGGCTGTCCAGAAAAAATTGTCACGATTTGAACAGCGGATCAAAGCCGATGTCCTTTACCCAGAGCCGGCCGTCCGGCCCGGCCGCCTCCGCAGGGGCAAAGCCGTAGTCCCCGAAGAACCCCTCCGCGGCGCAGCCCTCCGGCAGGACGATCCGCAGACGGTCCGCCCCCAGGGGCCGCCAGTGGTACACCGCCTGCCCGATGAGCTGCACGCCGAAGCCCCGTCTCCGGCAGTCCCGCCGGACGCAGATCAGGGCGATCTCCCCCAGCGTCGGGCCGAACCGGACGAGTCCCACCGGCTCCTCCCCCAGATACCCCGTCAGGGCGGGGCAGCCGGAATCGGGGACAGGGGGCTCCCCCTCCCAGGAGGCGGCGGTCAGCTCCGCCAGCATCGCCTCCTGTTCCGGCAGGCGGGGCGGCGCGAAGTACAGCCCCGGCTCCAGGGCGCTGGCCCGCTTGCGGACCTTTTCTCCCGCCAGATACTCCGGCGTCATCAGGTGGCTGTTGTCGTTCTGCCGGACGACCCGAAGGGCCGCCCCGTCCCACTCCAGCACGGAGACGGCGGTGTTGTCCCCGGTGGGGGTCCTGTCTCCGGTGTCCCGAAGGGAGATCCCCTGCAAGTTCGCCAGCACAAGGCGGATGACATAGCCGTGGGAGAATACGGCCGCGGTCTTTCCCTCGTTCTCCGCCGCGATCTGCCGCAGGGCGTTCAGCGCCCGCTCCAGCACCTCCGCCGGGGTCTCGGCCCCCTCCATGTGCCAGCGGTCCATCCGGCAGCTGAAATCCTCCATCTGCGGCTGCCAGCGGCGGGCAATCTCCCCCCAGGTCTTCCGCTCCCAGACGCCCACGTGGATCTCCCGCAGGTCCCGGCGGCGGCAGGGCGTCAGCCCCCTGGGGAGATACAGGGCGCTGGCGGTGGCGCAGGCGCGGTAGAGGTCGCTGGTGTACACCGCGTCAATCCGGACGCCGTCAAACCGGCGCTCCAGGGCCTTCACCTGCCGCCAGCCCCGGTCCGTGAGGGCGCTGTCGTCCTGACCCTGGGCAATGCGGTACAGATTTCCCTCCGCCTCGGCGTGGCGGATCAGATAGATGGTGGTCATAGGCGCCTCCAGATAAAATGATTTTTATTATGGGCAGCTGGGGGACGGGGCGCCCCCCGCAGGGGCGCAATCGTACAAACGGCTACAGGCCGCCGCCCCCGGCGGCCCGTTGTCCGTCATTTTGCGGATTGCCGTCGGACCTTTCCAGCGCGGACGGCCCCTGATTGGCTTGAACGGGGGAGCGGATCAACCGCGCCCCCGTCTGCCGCTTTCTGAAATTTTACAGGGAGATGGACGTTCCGGTCTCCCCGGCGATGCCGGCCTTGGCCTTCTCCAGCAGCGTGATGAGGGCCGTGCGGCCGGGCTTGGACTCGGCGAATTTCACCGCCGCCTCTACCTTGGGCAGCATGCTGCCCGGGGCGAACTGGCCCTCCGCGGCGTACTGCCGGGCCTCCTCCGCCGTCAGATGGTCCAGCCACTTCTGGTCCGGCTTGCCGAAGTTGACGGCCACCTTCTCCACAGCGGTGAGGATAATCAGCACGTCGGCGTTCAGCTCCTCCGCCAGAACCTCGCTGGCGAAGTCCTTGTCGATCACCGCCGCCGCGCCCTTGAGGTGGTGCCCCTCGGTCTTGAAGACGGGGATTCCGCCGCCGCCGCAGGCCACCACAATGTGGTCGCTCTCCACCAGGGCCTGGATGGTGTCCAGCTCGATGACGGACACGGGCTTGGGGGAGGCCACCACACGGCGCCAGCCCCGGCCGGAATCCTCCATCACGTCATAGCCCCGCTCGGCCACCATGCGCTTGGCCTCCTCCTCGGTCATGAAGGCGCCGATGGGCTTGGTGGGGTTCCGGAACGCGGGGTCCTGGGGGTCCACCTCCACCTGGGTGAGCACCGTGGCCACGCCCTTTTGGATGTTCCGGTCCAGCAGCTCCTCCCGCAGGGCGTTTTGGAGGTCATAGCCGATGTAGCCCTGGCTCATGGCGACGCACACGGACAGGGGGCAGGGGATGTACTTCTCAGGATTGGAGCGGGTGAGCTCGGCCATGGCCTTTTGGATCATGCCCACCTGGGGGCCGTTTCCGTGGGCCACGATCACCTCGTTGCCGTCCTCGATCAAATCGGCGATGGCCCGGGCGGTCTGCTTCACCGCCGCCATCTGCTCCGGCAGGTTATTGCCCAGGGCGTTGCCGCCCAGAGCCACTACGATACGTTTACCCATGATTGGTATAACCTCTTCCAAAAATAATCAGTCATTCCCGGCGCCCGCAGCAGCAGGGAAGGGGATTTCGGGAAAATCCGGGGCTCCCCGACTGCTCCGCCGCAGGCAGAGCAGCAAACGGAAATCATTTTCGGCAGGGCGATCCCCGCCGAGAACGCCTTGCTCCAGCCGCCCCGGGCGGCGTCCGCCGGTCTGCAGACCGGCGAGGGGAATCCGGGGGGGACACAGTCCCCTCCTTAGAATACCTTCCGGGCCTTTCCGGAATCCATAGCCATCAGGGCGGCCACGGGGTCCTTTACCTTGCTCATCATAATCATGGCGGCGATGACATAGGGCTTGTAGCTGGCCTCCTTGTACAGAGGAACCAGATAGCGGTCGAACACGGAGTTGTCCACCTCGCCCTCGGGGCAGCTGAGGCCGGTGATGTCGGCGGGCAGGCAATGGAGATACAGGGCCTTGCCGTCCTTGGTGCGCTTCATCATCTCCTCGGAGCAGGTCCAGTTCTTGTGCTGGGCGTTCTGGGCCAGGAGCTTCTTCTCCAGCTCGTCAATGCCCTTCTGGTCGCCGGCCTGGTAGAGCTTCGTGCGCTCCTCCATGGCGGCGAAGGGCGCCCAGCTCTTGGGATACACGATGTCGGCGCCGTCGAAGGCCTCTTCCATGGTGGCGGCCTTCTTGTAGCTTCCTCCGGTGGCGGCGGCGTTCTTCTTGGCAATCTCCTCCACCTCGGGCATCACGTCATAGCCCTCGGGATGGGCCAGCACCACGTCCATGCCGAAGCGGGTCATCAGGCCGATGACGCCCTGGGGTACGGACAGGGGCTTGCCGTAGGAGGGGGAGTAGGCCCAGGTCATGGCCAGCTTCTTGCCCTTGAGGTTCTCCACGCCGCCGAACTGGTGGATGATGTGCAGCATATCCGCCATGGCCTGGGTGGGGTGGTCCACGTCGCACTGGAGGTTCACCAGAGTGGGCTGCTGCTCCAGGATGCCGTCCCGGTAGCCCTCCTTCACGGCGTCCATGAAGGTCTTCTGGTACTTGTGGCCCTCGCCGATGAACATATCGTCCCGGATGCCGATGACGTCGGCCATGAAGGAGACCATGTTGGCGGTCTCGCGGACGGTCTCGCCGTGGGCGATCTGGCTCTTCTTCTCGTCCAGGTCCTGAACGTTCAGGCCCAGCAGGTTGCAGGCGGAGGCGAAGGAGAAGCGGGTGCGGGTGGAGTTGTCCCGGAAGATGGAAATGCCGAGGCCGGAGTCGAAGATCCGGGTGGACTTGTTCCGCTCCCGCAGGTCCCGCAGGGCGTCGGCCACGGTGAAGATGGCGTCCAGCTCCTCGTCGGTCTTGTCCCAGGTCCAGTAGAAGTCGGACTTGTACATGTTGTTGATGTGTAGCTTCTCCAGGTGCTGCGCCAGCTCAATGGTCTTAGACATATTGAAAGTCTCCTTTTACGATTTAGTTTTATAGACAGTGAATTATGGACAAAGCAGGTATTTGCCCCCGGCAAATGGACTTGAAGCCGCTCGTTGCCTTTTCTAATGACTGCGGCATCACTGTTTCCGGCGGCGTCAACAGTATTTGACGGTGAGAACCAGGATGGAAAGCAGCCAGAAAATACAGTAAAACAGCAGGAAGCCGTACAATATCATGAACCATTCCCCCCAGGGCATCCGCGAACTCGGTGATGAGCCGGGAAATCAGCAGGATCACCAGAACCGCCGCCAGGGAGAATGCTCCGCTTCGGACCGCCGTGCCAAGGCTCTTTTCATCCGCGACCAAAGGGAACGCCAGAGCAAGGGCCAGAAGCGCTGCCAGACCCAGGCCGGAGACAATTAACTGCATACCGGGGCTTACTGGATGTTGTTATCCGTCAAGCTCTGGCGGAACTCCGTCACATCGTCGCTCTTGTTCTCCGGCTTGTACAGGGGGATGGCGGCGGCGTACAGCGCGGCGCAGGTGACGAGATCCTGCTTCCAGGTGATCTCGTTGGGGGCGTGGGCCTGGCTCTCCGCGCCGGGGCCGAAGCCCACGCAGGGGATGCCGTAGCGGCCCTGAATGGAGACGCAGTTGGTGGAGAAGGTCCACTTGTCCGTCAGGGGACGGCCGTCGCGCAGGTGCATGGCGTCCTTCTTGGGGTCGGCGTCGGCGTGGCCGATGCGCTTGTCGCCCCACAGGGCGTGGTGGGCGTCGATGAGGGCCTGGACGTGGGCGGCGCTCTCCTTGTTGATCCAGGTGGGGAAGAAGCACTCGGTCTCATACACGGTGCCGGTCCAGGCGGGGCGGTCGTACATGTACATGGAGACCTTCACGTCGTCGCCGTATTTCTGTACGCTGGGCAGATCCCGGATCTCCTGGAGGCAGGAGTCCCAGGTCTCGCCGGCGGTCATGCGGCGGTCGATGGAGATGGCGCAGCTGTCCGCCACGGCGCAGCGGCTGGGGGAGGTGTAGAAGATCTGGCTGGTGGTGCAGGTGCCCCGGCCCAGGAAGCGGGCGTCCTCATAGTGCTGGGGGTTGAACTCCTCGTTGAGCATCTTCACAAGGCCCTTGACGGTGTTGGAGGGGCCGTCGCCGTTCTCGTTCAGGGCCCGGACGTCCTGGAGGATGTCGGCCATCTTGTAGATGGCGTTGTCGCCCCGCTCGGGGGCGGAGCCGTGGCAGCTGACGCCCTTCACGTCCACACGGATCTCCATGCGGCCCCGGTGGCCCCGGTAGATGCCGCCGTCGGTGGGCTCGGTGGAGATGACGAATTCGATCTTGCTGCGGGCGTCCTCGGGGCCGTTGAAGTATTTGTTGACGATGTACTGCCAGCACATGCCGTCGCAGTCCTCCTCCTGCACGGAGCCCACCACCATGATCTTATAGCCCTCGGGGATGAGGCCCATATCCCTCATGATCTTGGCGCCGTACACAGCGGAGGCCATGCCGCCCTCCTGGTCGCTGCCGCCCCGGCCGTAGATGATGTCGTCGGTCTCGTAGCCGGCGTAGGGGTCGGCCTCCCAGTTGCTGATGTTGCCAATGCCCACGGTGTCGATGTGGGAGTCGATGGCGATGATCTTCTCGCCCTGGCCCATCCAGCCGATGACGTTGCCCAGGCCGTCGATCTCCACCTTGTCAAAGCCCAGCTTCTCCATCTCGGCCTTGATGCACATGACCACATCCTTTTCCTCGCAGCTCTCGCTGGGGTGGGAGATCATGTCCCGCAGGAACCGGGACATCTCGGCCTTATAGCCCTCCGCCGCCGTTTTGATCGCTTCAAAATCCATGATACAGCCCTCCATAAAATTATTTTGACAGGTCGTTCTCTGTTGCTTACAGCCCTATCATATCACAAGATTTCCCGTTGTCAAACAAAATTTTTGAAAACCAAAAAATTTTTTTGCAAAAGTGTTGCTTTATACAAAAAGTGTGGTATTATATAGAGGTGTAATAGATCGTTTATATAAACTTCGCCATAGAAAGAGGGGATATTCCATAGAAACCGGAAAACTGGAACTGCTCAAGCAGGTTGCGGCGGGCATCGCGGCCCAGTTCGGCAGCAGCTGCGAGGTGGTCATCCACGATCTGAGCCGGAACCCGGACCACAGCATTGTGGCCATCATCAACGGCCACGTCTCCGGGCGGAAGGTGGGGGACGGCGCGTCCAACGTGGTGATGGAGCAGCTGCAGACCAACGACCCCGAGCCCAAGGACCACCTGTCCTACCTGATGAAGACCCCGGACGGCAAGATCCTGAAATCCTCCACCGTCTACATCCGCAACGGCAAGGGCAAGGTCTCCGCCATTCTCGCCATCAATTACGACATCTCCGCGCTGCTGATGGTGGAGAGCGCCCTCCACGGCCTGGTCTCCACCGAGGGGCCCCAGCCTACCGAGCCTGAGAAGATCGTCAACATCAACGATCTGCTGGAGGAGCTGATCCAGCAGTCCGTGGCGCTGGTGGGCAGGCCCGTGGCGCTGATGAATAAGGACGACAAGGTCCGGGCCATTCAATTCCTGAACCAGAACGGCGCGTTTCTGGTCACCAAATCCGGCGACAAGGTCGCCAAATACTTCGGGATCTCCAAGTACACCTTGTATTCCTATATCGACACAAAACTGGAGGAGGACAAACCACTATGATCGACCTTTCCATCAACAAGCAGGGCCTGGCCCACAACATCAAAAAGGCAAAGGAGAACGGCATCATCATCCCCACCGTTGCCCAGATGCAGCGCCCGGAGACCATCCCGGAGAAGGTCCAGGACAAGCTCAAGACCCTGGGCCTGTGGGACGTGGACCCCATGAACCTGTTCCGCATCACCTGGAAGAACGAGGCCAGGGAGTCCGGCGGCCTCTTCCAGGCCGTGCCCAACTATGTGGAGCTGCCCAGCTCCCTCACCGGCGTGCCCTGCCGGATCATCGCCATGGTGGGCAAGTGGTTCCCCACGGGCTGCCACAAGGTGGGCGCCTCCTTCGGCTGTCTGGCCCCCCGGCTGGTGACGGGCCAGTTTGACGTGGACGTCCACAAGGCCGTGTGGCCCTCCACCGGCAACTACTGCCGGGGCGGTGCCTTCAACTCCCGCCTGCTGGGGGCCCAGGGCGTGGCCATTCTCCCTGCGGAGATGTCAAAGGAGCGGTTCGACTGGCTCCATGAGATCGGCGCCGAGGTCATCGCCACCCCCGGCTGCGAGTCCAACGTCAAGGAGATTTTCGACAAGACCAACGAGCTGAAGCTGGACCCCCAGTACATGATCTTCAACCAGTTTGAGGAGATGGGCAATCCCCTCTGGCACTATAACGTCACCGGCAACGCCCTGGCGGACGTGTTCGAGGCCGTCAAGCGCCCCGGCGACCGCTTCGCCGGCGCCGCCTTCACCTCCGGCTCCGCCGGCACCATGAGCGCGGGCGACCGCCTCAAGGAGCTGTATCCCCGCCTGAAGCTGGCGGTGGGCGAGGCCCTCCAGTGCCCCACCATCCTGAACAACGGCTTCGGCGGCCACCGGATCGAGGGCATCGGCGACAAGCACATCCCCTGGATTCACAACGTGAAAAACAGCGACATGGCCATTGCCATCGACGACGAGGACAGCCAGCGCCTGCTGCGCCTGTTCAACACCCCCGAGGGTCAGAAATACCTGAAAGAGACCCTGGGCCTGGACGGCGAGCTCATCGAAAAACTCACCTGGCTTGGCATCAGCGGCATCGCCAACGTCCTTTGCTGCATCAAGATGGCCAAGTACTACGAGCTCACCGAGCACGACGTGGTGGGCACCGTGCTCACCGACAGCGCCGTGATGTACGGCAGCCGCATCGCCGAGCTGAACGACCAGCACGGGGCCTACACCGTCCAGGCGGCGGAGCTGGACCACAACCTGCATATGCTGGGCCTCAAAACCGACAGCATGATGGAGCTGACCTACGCCGAGCGCAAGCGGGTCCACCATCTGAAATACTACACCTGGGTGGAGCAGCAGGGCAAGGATATGCACGACCTGAACGCCCTGTGGTACGACACCGAGGGGACCTGGGACGCGGTCCACGCCCAGGCCAGGGATCTGGACGAACTCATCAACGCCTTCAACGAGGAAACCGGCGTCCTGAAAAACCTGTGACACTCCGGACGGGATGATTCCCGCCCCGCCGGGAGGAGCAGCGCTCTCCCCGGCGGGGATCTCCCCCCTTCATACCGGGAAGTGATGAAAATGACCAAGGGAAGCGCCGCCTGGCTGCTTCTGGCCGCCTCGGCCATGTGGGGCAGCAGCTTTGTGGCCTCCAAGTACTGCATCAGCAGCGGGATGCTGCAATTTGAGATCGTGTTCTGCCGCTTCTCCCTGGGAAGCCTCCTCACCGCCCTGGTATTCCGAAAGCAGCTGCGCCGCCCCGCGCGGTCCGCCGTGGGGACCGGCTTCCTTCTGGGACTTCTGACATCCCTGACCTTTACCCTGGAGATGTTCGGCCTCGCCATGACGGAGGCCTCCAAGGCATCCTTCCTGACAGCCACCAACATCATCATGATGCCCTTCCTCTGCGCCCTGTTCTTCCGGACGCGGCCCGCCCGGCGCTCCCTGCTGGCGGCGGCGCTGGCCATGACCGGCGTGGGCTTTCTCAGCCTGAGGGAGGGCCTCGGCGGCGCGGCGCCGGGGGACCTGCTCCTGCTGGCGGACGCCGCCACCTACGGCCTCAACAGCCTCCTGCTGGTGAAGCTGGCGGGGGAGGATTCCCGGCTCCAGATCTCCTTTTTCCAGTTCCTCACCACGGCGGCCTGCATGGGCGTCCTGACCCTCATCCAGGGGACGGGAGGCGCGTACACCCGCCCGGCGGTGCTGTCGGTGCTGTATCTGGCGGCGGTGCCCACGGTGCTGTGCTACCTCATCAAGAACTTCACCCTGAAATATCTGGACCCGGTGCGCTGCACCCTGATTTTGTCCACGGAGAGCATCTTCTGCGCCGTCCTCTCCGCCGCTTTGCTGGGAGAGCGGATGACCCCGCGGATGCTGGCGGGCGCGGCGCTGATCTGCGGCGGCGTGGCGGCGGAGATTCTGCGTCCGGCGGAGACTCCGCCCGAAAAGGCGGCGGAGGATGCACAAATTCTGACGGAGGAGACGAAATGAAACACGTAAAATACGGACAGTGCGTCAAGTGCGGCAGGACCTATTCCGCCGCACCGGACCTGACCACCTGCGAATGCGGCGGGATTCTGGACATCGTCTATGACTACGAGTACATCAAGACCCGGCTGACGAAAGAGAAGCTGGCGGCCCGGCAGGAGCGCTCCATGTGGCGCTACCGGGAGCTGCTGCCCATTGCGGACAGCACGAAGCCCACGTCTCTGCGGGTGGGCTGGTCCCCTCTGTACGAGGAGCCCCGCCTCGCGGAAATCCTGGGCCTGAAACGCCTGTGGGTGAAGGACGACGGCCAGAACCCCACCGCCTCCTTGAAGGACCGGGCCAGCGCCATGGCCGTGGCCAAGGCCCAGGAGGCCGGGGCGCAGGTCATCGCCTGCTCCTCCACCGGCAACGCCGCCTCGTCCCTGGCGGGCAACGCCGCGGCGGCGGGTCTTGCTACCTACATCTTCGTCCCCTCCCGGGCCCCCAAGGGCAAGGTGGCCCAGCTGATGACCTTCGGCGCCACCGTCGTCTCCGTCCAGGGCAGCTATGAGGAGACCTTCGAGCTCTCCAAACAGGCCATCGACCGCTGGGGCTGGTACAACCGCAACGCCGCCATCAACCCCTACCTCTCCGAGGGCAAGAAGACCGTCTCCCTGGAGATCATGGAGCAGCTCGGTTGGCAGGCGCCGGACTACATCGCCATCAGCGTCGGCGACGGCTGCACCATCGCCGGGCTCTGGAAGGGGCTCAAGGACCTGTACGCCATCGGCTTCATCGACCGTCTCCCCCGGCTGATCTCCGCCCAGGCGGCGGGCTGCTGCCCCCTGAACCGGGCCATTGAGACCGGGGAGGACTGGCGCCCCATGGAGGAGAACACCCTGGCGGACTCCATCGCCGTGGGCGTACCCCGGAACGCGGACAAGGCCCTCATGGCCATTCGGGAGTCCAACGGCCTGACGGTCAACGTCTCCGACGAGGAGATCATGGCCGCCCAGAAGCTGCTGGGCCGCACCTGCGGCGTCTTTGGCGAGCCTGCGGGCGTCACCGGCGCGGCGGGGGTGAAGAAGCTCTGCGAGGCCGGCGTGATCGGGAAGAACGACACCGTGGTCAGCGTGGTGACGGGCAACGGCCTCAAGGACGTGGCCAACGCCATCAAGTCCTGCGGCGAGCCCATCTCCATCCCCTCCGACATGGACCGCCTCCTCTCGGCCTTTGCCGAGCGCCATATTGCCGTGGACTGACACGCCGGGACCGGCGGGGCCGCATGCGCCCTGCCGGCCCCGCGTTTTCAGGCGGCGGGACGGCCGGAGAGGGGGGACGCCGCTTTTGTCCCCTCTTTTGGAGGAACTACAAAAAAACGGATGGAAAATCCCGCAAAATATATCGTCTTTTTCCCGAAAACAGGAAAAATTTCATTGAATTTCTGTGGGTTTTCTTGTATGATGATAAGTGACGAGGTAATCCCACCCCGTCCGGTTCCTTTCCATATTTATTTTTAAGGAGGAAAACCAGAATGAAGAAGTTTCTTGCAATGCTGCTGTCCCTGGTAATGGTTTTGAGCCTGGCCGCCTGCGGAGGCGGCAGCGGGGAAGAAACCACCCCGCCCGCCGACAGCGGCACGTCCCAGCCCAACGACGGCCAGGACTCCGGCGCGCCCGCCGCCAAGACCGTAAAGGTAGGCCTCATCTGCATCGGCGACGAGAACGACCAGGGCTACACCTACAACTTTATCCGCGGCAAGGAGGCCGCCACCGAGGCCCTGGATGCCAAGGGCATCAGCGTGGAGTGGGTGGTCAAGTGGAACATCGGCGAGGACTCCGGCTGCGAGGACGCCAACATTGAGCTGGCGGACGATGGCTGCGACCTCATCATCAACAACTCCTTCGGCTTTGAGCCCTTTATGCTGAAGGTGGCCCCCGATTACCCCGAGATCGAGTTTATCGCCTGCACCAACCAAGCCTCCTGGGGCGACAGTCTGGACAACACCCACAACGCCTTCGCCAACATCTACGAGGGCCGTTACCTCGCCGGCATCGTGGCGGGCATGAAGCTCCAGCAGATGATTGACGACGGCGAGATCACCGCCGACCAGGCCGTCATCGGCTACGTGGGCGCCTTCTCCTTCGCCGAGGTCATCTCCGGCTTCACCAGCTACTTCCTGGGCGCCCGGAGCGTCTGCCCCAGCGTGACCATGAAGGTCCAGTTTGTGGGCTCCTGGTCCGACGCCACCGAGGAAGCCAACGCCGCCTCCGCCCTGGCGGACATGGGCTGCGTCATGATCTCCCAGCACTCCGACAACACCACCCCCGCCACCACCGCCCAGTCCAAGGGCGTGTTCCACACCGGCTACAACAACGACATGATCTCCGTGGCCCCCGAGGCCTCCCTCATCGGTACCCGGATCAACTGGGCCCCCTACTTTGAGTACGCCATCGAGGCCGTGGCCAACGGCGAGAGCTTTGATCAGGACTGGTGCCACGGCATGGACATGAACGCCGTGGTCATGACCGACCTCAACGAGGCCATCGCCGCCCCCGGCACCGCCGAGAAGCTGGAGGAAGTGGAGGCCAAGCTCCGCTCCGGCGAGCTGCAGGTGTTTGACACCAGCACCTTCACCGTCAACAACGGCGAGACCCTGACCAACGCCTTCGCCCTGGACACCGACGGCGACTTCACCGCCGACTCCGAGGAGGCCGTGTTCGACGGCGCGTTCCACGAGTCCTACTTCCAGTCCGCTCCCTACTTTGCCATTTCCATCGACGGCATTGAGTGGCTGAACTCCGCATTCTAACAGGAAAGTCTATCAGAAGAACTCCATAGGGGGCCGCGCGCGGCCCCCTGTTCTTATAGGGGACGCGGATAAAAGTTTCGCCAGCCTTTTCAAAGGCTGCGGGGCCCTGGGGCGGCGCCCCGGGCCGCGCCGTGCACGGCGCGGAACTTCAACTCGCACTTATCAATAAGTGAAAACCCGAAGCAGGACGCAGACGGCGTCCTCACATCTGCCTTAACAGCAAATACCGCCATTGGGTTTTGCCCAATCCCACAGGGGCTTTGCCCCCGCACCCCCACTGGGGCTTTGCCCCAGACCCCACCGCCCTTTGAAAAGGGCGGCCCCAAACTTTATTAACACCCATCCGGACTCCGCCCGGCTCAGCGTCTTTTCCCGCCGGGACCTCTTAGAAAGGATGTGACAGTATTTGGAAAACGCTGTATCCGCCATCGAATTGAAGGGCATCACCAAGCGCTTCGGCGAGGTGGTGGCCAACGACGGCATCGACCTGCGGCTGAACCGGGGGGAGATTCTCTCCCTGCTGGGGGAGAACGGCAGCGGCAAGACCACGCTGATGAACATGCTCTCCGGCATCTACTTCCCCGACGAGGGCCAGATCTTTGTGGGCGGCCAGCCCGTCTCCATCCGCTCCCCCAAAGACGCCTTCGCCAACGGCATCGGCATGATCCACCAGCACTACAAGCTGGTGCACGTGTTCACCGCCACGGAGAACATCGTCCTGGGCCTGGAGGAGGGCGGCAGGCTGGACATCAAGGCCGCGGAGAGCAAGGTCCGGGCCATCTGCGGGAAGTACGGCTTTGACATCGACCCCGCCCAGAAGATCTACGATATGTCCGTCTCTCAAAAGCAGACGGTGGAGATTGTGAAGGTGCTCTACCGCGGGGCGGAGATCCTGATTCTGGACGAGCCCACCGCCGTCCTCACTCCCCAGGAGACCGACAAGCTCTTTGACGTGCTGCGGGCCATGAAGGCCGACGGCAAGGCCATCGTCATTATCACCCACAAGCTCCACGAGGTCATGGCCCTCAGCGACAAGGTGGCGGTGCTGCGCAAGGGCAGGTACATCGGCACGGTCAACACCGCCGAGACCAACCCCCAGGCCCTCACCGACATGATGGTGGGCCACGCCGTGACGTTGAACATCGACCGGCCCCAATACGAAAAGCCCGTGCCCCGGCTGGAGGTGAAAAATCTCACCTGTCTGGACGGCGAAGGCGTGAGGAAGCTCAGCGGCGTCTCCTTCACCGCCATGGGCGGCGAGATTCTGGGCATTGCCGGCATCGCCGGCTCCGGCCAGCGAGAGCTGCTGGAGGCCATCTCCGGCCTCTACCCGGCGGCGGAGGGCGAGATCATCTACACCCCGGAGGGGCGGGAGCCCTCGAATCTTGTGGGCAGGACCCCCATGCAGATCAAAAAGGCCGGCGTGGCCATGGCCTTTGTCCCCGAGGACCGGCTGGGCATGGGATTGGTGGGCTCCATGGGCATGACGGGGAACATGATGCTTCGCTCCTGGAAAAAGGGAAAGGGCGTTTTTATCAACCGCAAGGACCCCAACGCCCTGGCTATGGAGATCTGGAAGGAGCTGGAGGTGGTGACCCCCAGCACCGAGTTCCCTGTCCGCCGCATGTCCGGCGGCAACGTGCAGAAAGTGCTGGTGGGCCGCGAGATCGCCAGCGCCCCCTCCGTCCTCATGACCGCCTACGCGGTGCGGGGCTTGGACATCAACACCTCCTACACCATCTACAACCTGCTGACGGAGCAGAAGATGAAGGGCGTGGCGGTGATCTACGTGGGCGAGGATCTGGACGTGCTGCTGGAGCTGTGCGACCGCATCCTGGTGCTCTGCGGCGGCCAGGTCAGCGGCGTGGTGGACGCCCGCAGCGCCACCAAGGATCAAATCGGACTGCTGATGACCCGCCTTGGCGGAAAGGAGGGAGCATAGATGAACCATGAGAAGAGAACGCCTCTGATCCGTCTGGCCAAGCGGGACGGCATGGAGGGCTGGAAGGTCTGGTGCATCCGCTTCGGGTCCATCGTCTTCGCCCTGCTGCTGGGGGCCCTGGTGATGGGCCTTGTGGGAGCCAATCCCCTTACCGCTTACGGCACCATCCTCTCCGGAGCCCTGGGCAAAAAGAGCGCCCTCCGGCAGACGGTGAAAATCGCCGTTCCCCTGCTGGGCTGCGCCCTGGCCATCGCCCCCTGCTTCAAGATGCGCTTTTGGAACATCGGCGCCGAGGGTCAGATCACCGCCGGGGCCGTGGCCGCCAGCTACTTCGCCCTCTTCTGGGCGAACCGGCTGCCCTCCCCCGTGCTGCTGGTGGTCATGGGCGCCGCCGGGGCCATTGCCGGCGGTATTTGGGCCCTGATCCCCGCCTTTTTCAAGGCGAAGTGGAACACCAACGAGACCCTGTTCACCCTGATGATGAACTATATCATCATTGGCGTGGTCCGCTGGCTCCAGGGCGGTCCCTGGGAGGGCCGCAAGGGCTCCCAGATCATTCCCCAGTTCGACTCCGCCGCGTGCCTCCCCCGGGTGCTGGGGGTCCACTGCGGCTGGATCATCGTGCTGGTGCTGGTGGTGTTCATGCACATCTATATGAACCATACCAAGCACGGCTATGAGATTGCCGTCATCGGCGACAGCGTCAACACCGCCCGGTACGCCGGCATGAACGTGGGCCGGGTGATGATGCGCACCATGTTCCTCTCCGGGGCCATCAGCGGCATCGTGGGCTTTATTGTGGCCTCCGGCGCCAACAACACGCTGTACGACGGCGTGGCCGGCGGCGTGGGCTTCACCTCCATCACCGTGGCGTGGCTGAGCCAGCTGAACGCCTTTGCCATGGTGGCCATCTCCATGCTGCTGGCGGTACTGAGCAAGGGCGCGGAGACCCTCCAGACCCGCATGGCCGTGCCCACCTCCATCTCCGACATCATCACCGGCATCCTCCTTTTCTGTATGCTGGGGTGCGAGTTTTTCATCAACTACAAGCTGATCTTCCGCAAAAACACTCATAAGGAGGCGGCAAAATCATGAGTAATTTCCTGAGCCTGTTTCTGGCCCTGGTCATCGCCGCCATCACCTACGGCACGCCGCTGCTGTTCGGCACCCTGGGCGAAATTCTGACGGAGAAGTCCGGCAACCTGAACCTGGGCGTGGAGGGCATCATGTTCATGGGCGGCGCGCTGGGCCTGGGCGGCGTATTCTATTATGAGAAGGCGGCGGGTGCCGGAGCCAACGGCTTTGTCGCCGTGCTGGCGGGCATTTTGTGTTCCTTCCTGGCAGGGGCGCTGGCCTCGCTGATTTTCAGCTTCCTCACCACCACTCTCCGGGCTAACCAGAACGTCACCGGCCTGGCCCTGTCCATCTTCGGCACCGGCGTGGGCCAATTTCTGGGCGAGTACATGCGGGTCCGGGAGAACGGGTACATCGCCATCGGCAACACTTTGAAGGGCTATTTCCAGAACTCGCCCTTCCCCGCCTTCCTCCAGAAGATTCCCATAGTAGGCGGCGTGCTCTTTGGGAACAGCGTGTTCTTCTACCTGGGACTGATCCTGGCGGGGGGGATGTTCTTCTTCCTGAACCGCACCCGGACGGGCCTCTACCTCCGCTCCGTGGGCGAGTCCCCAGCCACGGCGGACGCGGCTGGCATCAGCGTAGAGCGATACAAGTACCTGGCCACCGTCATCGGCGGCGGCATCTCCGCCGTGGGCGGCATGGTGTACATCATGACCATCGCCGGGTGCGTGTGGAACCACGAAGGCCTCGGCGGCGTGGGTTGGCTGGCGGTGGCTTTGGTGATCTTCTGCATGTGGCGGCCCCTGTCCGCCATCTGGGGCTCCGTGCTCTTCGGCGCGCTGATGATTTTGTACCTGCGGCTGGTGATCCCCTTCATCCCCACCCAGCTGTACAAGATTTTGCCCTATGTGGTGACGGTCATTGTGCTGATCGCCTCCAGCATGCGCAACAACAAGGAAAAGCAGCCTCCCGCCAGTCTGGGCCTGGCCTACTTCCGGGAGGACCGCTAAGCGTCAATTGGGGAATAAAAGCTGCGCAAAAACCCTCCCAGGGCATAGCCCTGGGAGGGTTTTTGCGCAAAGTTCATATATTGTTCGCAATTTATTCATGTTTTCGACAGCGCGGATATGTTATGGTAAACCAAAACAAGGAAAACCAGGTGATACCATGCGTCTCTCCCGGCACATTTGCCGTCCGCCCTGGCGGGAGCTGAAATACCTTTTGTGGCTGCCGCTCTACCTGCTGCTGTTTCTGGCTCTGGAGCGGATGCCCATGGGGCGGTACTGGGCCACTCAGCTGCCCGTCGACGCCCGCATTCCCTTCTGCGAGTGGTTCATCATCCCCTACTGCCTGTGGTACCCCCTTCTGGTGGCCGCGGGACTGTACCTGCTGAGGCGGGACCTGCCCGCCTTCCGGCGGTATATGCTGTTTCTGGGGACCGCCTTTCTCCTCAGCGAGCTGGTGTGGCTGCTGGTGCCCAACGGGCAGGACCTGCGCCCCGCGGCCTTTCCCCGGGAAAATCTCCTCACCGCCCTGACGGCGGAGCTGTACCGCATTGACACAAATACCAACGTCTTCCCCTCCGTCCATGTCCTGGGGTCCATCGGCGCGGCCCTGGCGGTGCGGGACTGCCGCGGGTCGGAGGACAAACCGCTCCTGCGCGCGGGGACGGCGCTGCTGGCCGCAGTCATCTGCCTGTCCACCGTGTTCATCAAACAGCACTCCGTGCTGGACGTGGTGGGCGGACTGCTGCTGGGGGGATTGATCGCCCGTCCGGTCTACCGGTCCTCTCCGGCCTTCCGCCCCTCCCGGAAGGCGGCGCCCCGGAAAAATCCGTCGTACCGCCAACAGTATCAAAAACTTCTCAGACACTTCAATGAATCCTAGGCCTTGTTCGATCAATGGCAAAATGCGCATCGGCGGGAGATTTTTGCCGGTCAAGGCGATTTAACGCCGCCATGCCCTGTGTATGGCAAGGAGCATCAATGCGGAGCGGCGGAAAAAGATCTGTCGTTTGGGCGTTTTGACAGTTTTCAAACACGGCCTGGAGTTAACAGCCCCGCCCATTGGATCTCCAATGGGCGGGGCTGTCTGCGTCTTTTCAGGCTCAGGCCTCAAAGCGCTCCACGATGTCCACCAGCTCCTGGCCGATGCGCTTTTGGGCCTCCCTGGTGCCCGCGCCGATGTGAGGCGTGCAGGAGACCGCCGGATGCTGGGCCAGGGCCCAGTTGGGGTCCTTCTCGCTCATCCACACGTCCAGGCCCGCAGCCCGGACCTTGCCGGAGTTCAGCGCGTCCAGAAGGGCCCCCTCGTCCACATTGCTGCCCCGGGAGACGTTGACGATCACCACGCCGTCCTTCATCTTCGCCAGGGACTCGGCGTCCACCAGGGCCCTGTCCCCGCCGGGGGCGCAGAGGACAATGATGTCGGACCCGGCGAGCAGCTCGTCCATGGAGACGAATTTCATGGTCTCGCACTCGCAGCCCTCGGGCTTGTTCCGGTGGACCACGGAGAGGACCTTCATGCCCAGGGCCTGGCCCTTTCTGCCCACCATCTGGCCGATCCGGCCGTAGCCGATAACGCCCATGGTCTTGCCCTCCAGCTCAAAGCCCTTGGAGTAGGCCTTCTTCTCCCACTTGTTCTCCCGCATGGTATGACCCGCGACAGAGATGTTTCGGGCGCAGGAGAACAGCAATGCCATGGCCAGCTCCGCCACGGCGTTGGAGGAGGCCCGGGGGGTGTTGCGCACGGCGATGCCCGCCGCCTCGGCATACTTCACGGCGATGTTGTCCACGCCCACGCCGGCCCGGATGATGAGCTTCAGGCGGCTGTCCTTGGCGGCGTCGATCTGGGGCTCTTTGATCTTGGTGGCGGAGCGGATGATGACCGCGTCAAAATCCCGCAGAGCCGCCCCCAGAGCGTCGGGCTCGTAGAACTGCTCCACCACCTCGTAACCGTCGTTTCTCAGCTGGGCAATTGCGCCGGCGTCCATGCCGTCGGTGACCAATACACGCTTTAACATAGATAAATACCCCTTTCATTCGTTCTCGGTGCACCCCAGGGGCACCGACAGCGCAAGGGTTAAACGCCCATTGGGGGATGGGCGGGCTGCCAGGGAGGGCGGGCCCCGCAATTGGGACCATTCTGCAAGAACGGCCCCGCCGGTCCCATTCGAAGCCTCAGGCGTGCTCCGCCTCGTACTTTTTCAGGAACTCCACCAGGGCCTCCACGCCCTCCTTGGGCATGGCGTTGTAGATGGACGCCCGGAGGCCGCCCACGCTCTTGTGTCCCTTGAGATTGTCAAAGCCGGCGGCCTTGCTGGCGGCCACCACGTCGGCGTCCTGCTCCTTGCTGGGGGTGACGAAGGGGACGTTCATCAAGGAGCGGTCCTCCTTCACCACGGCGCCGGTGAAGAGCCTGCTCTGGTCCAGGAAGTCGTACAAAATGGCGGCTTTCTCCTCGTTGCGCTTGTGCATGGCCTCCAGGCCGCCATTGTCCAGAAGATACTTGAACACCTTCCCGCAGCAATAGATGGCCCAGCAGTTGGGGGTGTTGTACAAAGAGTCGTTGTCGGCGTGGGTCTTGTAGCTCATGTAGGTGGGCACGAATTTGGGAAGATCGTCCCGCAGCAGGTCCTCCCGGATGATGACCACGGCCATGCCGGCGGGGCCCACGTTCTTCTGCACACCGGCCCAGATGAGACCGTATCTGCTCACGTCGCAGGGGCGGGAGAGGAACATGCTGGACTGGTCGGACACCAGAACCTTGCCCTTGGTATCCGGCAGCTTAAAGTATGTGGTGCCGTTGATGGTCTCGTTTTCGCAGATGTAGACGTAGTCGGCGTTATCGGGGATGTCCAGGTCAGAGCAGTCGGGGATGTAGGAAAAGTTCTTATCGGCGGAGGAGGCCGCGATCTTCACCTCGCCGTACTTCTTCGCCTCGGCAATGGCCTTTTTGGACCACGCGCCGGTCTCCACATAGCAGGCGAGGCCGTTCTTCATCAGATTCATGGCCACCATGGCAAACTGAACGGTGCCGCCGCCCTGGATAAAGAGAACCTTGTAGTTGTCGGGAATCCCCATGAGCCTGCGCAGATCGGCCTCGGCCTCGTCCCGGATCTGCTGGAACACCTTGGAGCGGTGGCTCATCTCCATGACGCACATGCCGCTGCCCCGGTAATTCAGCATCTCGGCGGCAATTTCCTCAAGGACGGGCTCCGGCATCATGGCGGGACCTGCGGAGAAGTTATACGTGCGGTTGTATTTCATACTGCGTTCCTCCAGACTTCAAAATTGGTATTTTTCCGGTCTTCGGTCAAAATAACCGAAATATATATTTCAGTATATCATAATCTTAAAAATATTCAACAGAAAAATGGTCAACCTTATAAAAAACTTTCAAGTCCCTAAAAATATTTTCAATTTCTGCGGCGCGCTGAAAACCGCCCCGCCGGAAGGACTGATCGTCCGCAGAATTCCTCAAAGCCCCAACAAGTCCCGGAATATACCGCTGCGCAGGTCTCCGCACCCCGTGCCGCTTGAAGCCGGAGAACATTTATGTTAAAATGGGCCAAACAAAAAAAGAGAGGTTATCCTATGAGCGGACAGACAAGCGGCCGGTTTCTGGCCTTTGAGGGCATTGACGGCTCCGGGAAGAGCACCCAGCTCCAGCTGCTGCTGGAGCGTCTCCGGCAGCGGGGCGTGGAGTGCCGCGGCACCCGGGAGCCCTCCGACGGCCCCGTGGGCGCCATGCTCCGCCAGATTCTCACCGGCAGAATGGCAGCGGACAGCCGGGTCATCGCGGGGCTCTTCGCCGCGGACCGGCTGGACCACCTGGTAAACGAGCGGGACGGGATTCTGGAGCAGGTGCGAAGCGGCGCCACCGTGGTGACGGACCGGTATTACTTCTCCTCCTACGCCTACCACGGCGTGGATGTGGACATGGGCTGGGTGATTGACAGCAACCGCCTCAGCGCGGAGCTGCTGCGGCCTGACGCCACCATCTTCCTGGACGTGCCCGTCCGGCGGGCCCTGGAGCGGATCGGCCGGAACCGCACCCACACGGAGCTCTTTGAGAAGGAGGACCGCCTCACTGCCACCCGGGAGAAATACCTGGAGGCCTTCGCGCGGCTGCGGGACACGGAGACCGTGCTGACCGTCGACGCGGACGCGGACGCGGACACCGTGGCGGAGCGGATCTGGGCCGCCGTTTCCCATCTGTTTCCCTGAGGGCGAAAACCACCCCCGGAAGCGCGCGCTTCCGGGGGTGGTCTGCCGTCTCTATACGCCGGCGGAAGCCGGCTCCTCCTCCGTCCGGGGGAGGACCTTCTTTTTCCGGCGGCGGAACACATGGCTCAGCTCGTCAATCACGGAGTAGAACACAGGGGTGAACACCAGCGTCACCACGGTGGAAATCACCATGCCGCTGATCATCACAATGCCCATGTCGCTCATCATCTCGTTGGTCTCGCCGATGCCCGCGGCCATGGGCACCATGGCCAGGACCGTGGTGAGGGTGGTCATCATAATGGGCCGGATGCGCAGGGGGCAGGCGTTGAGGATGGCGGTCGCCCGCTCCTCCCCCATCTCCCGGCGGATCTTGATATACTCCACCAGGATGATGGAGTTGTTGACCACCGTGCCCGCCAGCATGATGAGGGCCACCAGGGAGATAATGGAGAGATCCTTACCGGAAAGGGGCAGGGCGAAGAGGGCCCCGGCAAAGGCCACCGGCAGAATCATCATGACGATCACCGGCATCAGGAAGGACTCGAACTGGGCCGCCAGCACGAAGTACACCAGGCCCAGGGCCACCAGCAGGGCCAGCAGCAGATCGCCGAAGCTCTCCATCATGCTGGAGTAGCTGCCGCTGATCTCCGCGGTGTAGCCCTCCGGCATCTGGTACTCCGCCAGAATGGCACGCAGCTCCCGGGTCATGGCGGTGGTGTCGCCGCTGAGGGTGGAGCCGGTGACCTGCACCTGCCGGGACTGGTTCACCCGGGAGATGCTCTGGGGCTCCTGCACCACGGACACGTCCGCCACGGAGCTCAGGGGCACCGTGCCGCCCAGGGCGGTGGCGACGGGCATGGAGCGCAGGGCATCCAGACTCTCCTTGGCGCTGCCGCCGCCCCGGACCACCACGTCCAGCTCCCGTCCGCCGATGGTGACGGTGGTGGCGGTGCTGCCCGTCAGCTCCGAGCGGACCGCCATGCCGATGGAGGCCGCCGTGAGGCCGTACTGCGCCGCCGTCTCCCGGTTCACGCTGACCTTCACCTGGGGCACCCGCTCGGCCAGGGAGCTCTTGACGTCGATGGCGTCCGGCAGCCGGGAGACCCGGTCCGCCAGGTCGTCGGCAATCATAGCCAGGGTGGCGTAGTCCATGCCGGTGATGTCCAGGCTGATGTCGCTGCCGCCCATCATGCCCATGGTGCTGGAGGCATCCACGGTGATCTCGCACCCGGCGATGTCCTGAAGCAAGGGGCGCAGGCCGTCAGCGATGTCAAAGCTGCTGCGGCTCCGCTGGCCCTTGCTGGTGAGGTTTATCATGATGGTGACGGACTCGTCCTGGGCGATGTAGTATATTTCATCCATCTCCGGAATCTCCGCCTGGGCGATGGCGGTGATCCGGTCGGCAATCGCCGCGGACTCCTCCATCTCCGACCCGATGGGCATGGAGACGCTGACGTTGACCTGTCCCTGGTCCATGTCCGGCATCAGCACCATGGTGGTGGCGAATACCGGCACGGCAAACAGGACCACCAGGGCCACGGAGGCCAGCATTCCCGCCTTGAGATGGCGGACAAAGTAATTCAAAAGGCGCATATAGAGGCCGTGGAGCCTGGAGATCCAGCCGCCGATTCTCGCGGACAGGGCGCTTTGCTTTTTCTCCGCCTGCTTCAGCTGCTGGCGGCGGACCTTCTCCTCGTCCAGCAGCATGTAGCAAAGAAGGGGCACCAGCGCCAGGGCGATGACCAACGAGGCGAAAATCAGCGAGGCGATGGTGAGGCAGAAGTCCCGGAACATCATGCCCGCAAGGCCCGTCACCAGCCCCAGGGGGACGAACACCGCCAGGGTGGTGAGGGTGGAGGCCAGCACGGAGGTGGTGACCTCTTTGGTGCCGTCCACACAGGCGCTCATGCGGTCACGGCCCTCGGCGGCGAAGCGGTAGATGTTCTCCAGCACCACGATGGAGTTATCCACGATCATGCCCACGCCCATGGCCACGCCGCCCAGGGACATCATGTTCAGCGTCAGGTCCATGGCGTTCATCAGGATGAACACCGTCAGTATGCACACGGGCATGGACACCGCGATGGTCATGGTAGCGCCGCCCCGGCGCAGGAAGAGAAATACCACAGCGGCGGCCAGCAGCACGCCCTGGAGAATGTTCTGGAAGGCGGCGCTGACGGACATGTCGATGTACTCCGCGGCGCTGTACGGCACGGTGTAGACGATGGAGGGATTCTCCTCACGGAGCTCCGCCAGGCGCCGCTCCACGGCCTTGGCGGCGGCGGCCTCGTTGGCGCCGGACTGCTTGGAGACCTGCAGCACCACGCAGGCGGTGCCGTCCATCCTGGCCAGGGCGTCGGAGGGCTCCGTCTCCAGCGTCACGTCCGCCACCTCGCTCAGGCGCACCACGCCGCCGGTGGGCAGGGTGAGGAGCATATTGGCCACGTCCTCCACGGACTGAAACTTGGCGTCGGTGCTGACGGTCAGGGTCTTGGAGCCGTTCTCCATGCTGCCGCCGGGATAGAGCAGGTTCTGTCCCGCCAGGAACTGGGAGACCTGGGCGGCGGAGAGCCCCAGACCGGCGGCCCGGGTGGCGTCCAGCTCCACGGCGATCTTCTGGCTCACGCCGCCGTTGACCGTCACCTGGGCCACGCCGTCGATGCGCTCCAGCGCCGGGGCCACGGTGTCCTCCGCCAGGGCCTGGAGCTCCGCCAGGTCGTTTCCGGCCAGGGCCACCATGGCCGTGGGCATCAGCTCGCTGAGGTTCAGGTTCACGATGACGGGATCGATGGCGTCCTCCGGCAGGCTCAGCCGGTCAAACTGCTCCCGCAGCTTGGTGGCGGCGATGTCCAGATCCGTGCCGTCCACATAGGTGATCTGGAGCTGGCACATGCTGTCGGCGGAGGTGGAGGAGACCTCGTCCACGCCGGAGACCGACATGACGGCGGACTCCAGGGGCCGGGTGATCAGCTCCTCGATGTCGCTGGGGTTGGCGCCGTTGTAGTAGCACACGACCATGGCCATGGGGGCCTCCATCTCCGGCATCAGGGCCATCTGCAGCTGGGTGGCGAAAACCAGGCCGAAGACGGTAATCATGATGACTGCCAGGAGGGTTGCGACCTTGTGCTGGATGCAGAATTTAGAAACACTCATGGGGCCTTAACCCTCCCCGGAGACCACCCGGACAGGGTCCCCCTCGTGGAGGTACGCCTGTCCCACGGTGACCAGCTGCTGCCCCGCCGTGAGGCCGCTTGTCACCTCGGTAACGCCGTTGCCGGTGAGACCGGTGGTGACCTCCGCATACCGGGCGGTACCGTCCTCCACAACAAACACATACTGGCTGCCGCCGCTGGTGAGAATGGACTCCGTGGGCACCACCACGGTATTCCGGGAGACATCGGTGAAAAAGGTCACGTCGGCAAACATGCCGGAGAGGAGCCCGCCCACGTCCGCCGGGACGGTGAGGGTGACGGTGTAGAGCCGGGTCTGGACATTGGCCGCCTGCTCCACGGAGCGGATGACGGCGGAGAAGCTCTTGTCCACGGCGCTGACGTACACGTCCGCCTGGGAGCCGATGGAGATCTTGGGCACCAGGGCCTCGGACACGGAGACGGTGACCTTCATCTGGTCCGGCCCGTCGATTACCGCCAGGGGCATGGAGTTGGAGATGAAGCTGTTCTCCACGGCGCTCATGGCGGCCAGCGTCCCCGCCATGGGGGCGATAACGTTGCCGTTGGCGTCCACGTTCTCCAGGGCGGTGTCCAGCTGCTCCAGACCGGACTTGGCGCTCTGGATGCTGGACTCCAGCTGGGCGAGGGCGGAGTTGCGCCCTGCCACGGCGTTGGAGTAGTTCAGCTCCGCCTGGTCCACCTCCAGCTGGGAGGCGGCGCCGATCTCAAAGAGGGCGCGGGTGTTGGCCACATTGTCCGCCGCCAGCTGCACCTGTTTGTCCAGAATGGCCTTCTGGTCGTTGTAGCTCTGTACGGCGCCGTTGTAGCCGATGCGGGTGGCGTTGTAGTTGGCCAGGGCGCTGCCCAGCTCCAGCGTGCACAGGATGTCCCCGGCCTCCACCTGGTCGCCGGCCTCGAAGTACACGGCGGTGCACTTGGCAGTGGAGGCGATCATGATGACGGTCTCGTTGTCGGCGGAGATCTTGCCGGAGACCTTGTTCTCCGCAGCAATGGTGTCCTGGGCCACGGTCTCCACCTGGACGGCGACGCCTGCCGCCTGCTCCCCGTCCTCCTCCTGGGCCTGCTCCCCGCCGCCGCAGGCGGTCAGGGACAGCGCCAGGACCGGCGCCAGCAGAAGCGCGGCGGTTTTTCTCGGTATTTTCATGGATGTCCTCCTCAATTCAGGATGCCGTGCTGGACGGCCCAGCAGTAGGTGTTGTAGGTGGAAAACAGGTCTCCCGCGGCGGAGCGGACCTTCTCCTCCGCCTCCCGCAGGTCGTCCTCCGCCGTCAAAAGGGCGTTGCGGGAGATGGTCCCCTGCTGGAATTTCAGCTCCGAGGCGGCATAGGACGACTGCTCACAGGCCAGAGACACCTTGGCGGCCTCCCAGATCTGAAGGTAGTCCTTCACCTGGGCGTAGAGGGTGCGGAATCTCAGCTCGTAGCTCTGCACGGTGTTGTTGTATGTATACTGCGCCGCTTGCCAGGTGCGCTGGACATTGCGGAACTCCATCCGCTTTTCGTTGTATCCCCAGCTGTCGGCGTCCTCCTTATACTGGTCCCGGGCGTCCTCCAGCGTCTTCTCCGCGTCGTAGAGCTCGTAGCTCTTTTCCTTGGCGGCGGCCAGATCGCGCTCCAGATCCATCTCCTCCAGCTGCTCCGCCGTCACCTCCGGCAAAGGGCCCAGCGCAATCTCACCGCTCTGCTCCGCGCCGATCAGCATCTCCAGCTGGAGCTTGTAGTTTTTCACGTTCATCCCCAGGGTGGAAAGGCCGCTCTCCAGGGCCGTCCGGCCGGACTTCACCTCCGCCAGCTGCATGGCGGAGATCTGGCCCAGCTGGTAGCGCAGCTCCATCTCCTCCACGGTGCGGTCCAGGCCCCCCAGCTGCCGCCGCAGGCCCGCCTCCTGGCTCTCCATGGCCGTCAGGGCCGCGTACAGCGACTCTCCCGCCATCACAATCTGGTCCTGGAGGTTTCTGAGCTGGCGGATCATGTCGGCGTTGTCCTTTTGCATGTCGCCCTCCTTGATGGCGTCGAACTGCTCCCGCACGGCGTCGTAGGCCCGGTCCAGCTGGTCATAGGAGCTGTGGTATTCGTAGTCGCTCATATATCCCGCCGGAATCAGCATCTTTGAGGAGGTCACCAGCCCCCACTGGGCTTGGGCAATCTCGTTGAGCTGGTGCCAAAGCTTGTCGTAGAGCTTGTCGTAGTCGATGTCCTCAAGGGACAAAACGCTCTGCTCCAGCGCCAGGAGCTGGAGATTGTTCTCCCGCATCCGGCGCTCCACGTTGGCAAAGCTCACCTCCCCCAGGGCGTCCGGCTGGATGGTCACATTGTCCGCCAGATCCGGCCCCGCCAGGGCGGGAGGCTCCGCCGCTTCCTCCGCCGTCTCCGGGGCGGCCTCCGGCTCCTCTGCCGTCTCCGGCTCCCCCTCCGCTGGAGGGCCGGCCTGTTCCGTCTGCACGCCGTCCGCCGGAGCGGTGCGCTCCTCCGCCAGAGCGGACACGGCACACACCGACGCCAGCGACGCCAGCGCCAGCAGAAGGGCGATGACTCTTTGTCTCATACTTTCCTCCTTTTATGCTCTTTCCACGGGCACATGCCTTTCCGGCAGGCCCCGTCCCTGATGATCTCCAGCTGCTCCTCCATCTCCCGCCGGCGCTCTGTCCGCCGCTCCGGGCAGGTCAGGCTGTCCATAACGGCGGGCATCACGACCACGGAGGTCAGCAGCAGGGTGCTGCGCACAAAGGCGGGGTCCTTCCTCCGCAGCATTGAGAGATCGATCTTCCCTATCAGCGGCGCGGCGGAGGCGTCCGGGTCGCCGATAATCAGCTGCTTCAAATCCATGCCCGGATTCAGCAAAAGCACTTGGATGAAGCGGTCCCGCAGCTGTCCGGGGTCCATCTCCTGGCTGATGCGGTCGTAAACCGCCAGCTGCATCTGAAAAATATCGCCGCCGTTTTCCTCCAGCAGCCGGGCGAAGAGCTGGACAAACTGCTCCCGCACGCTCTGGAGAAGATAGGCGAACAGATCCTCCTTATCGGCGAAGTACTGGTAAAAGCTCCCACGGGGAATTCCGGCGTGCCGGACAATCTGATTGATGGAGGCGTCGCTGAATTTCACCCGGGTGAATTCCCCCCAGGCCGCTTCCAGGAAGCGGCCTCGCTTCTCCTCCGGCAGCCGGAGGAACGTCTCCGTACACATATGCGCCCTCCTCTCCAGAAATGACACTTTGTCACTTTATGACAGATTGTCACTGATTATACACGGGGACCGGGCGGCTGTCAATCCCCCCTCCTGCCGGGATCTGTTAAGATTTTGTGAATTTGGAGCCGGCAAAAACCACCCCGCCGAAGCTGCCGGCGGGGTGGTTGAAAAACGCGCTCTATTCCTCTTCGCGGCGCTCCCGCCGCCAGGCCTCCAGCTCCTCCGCGTCCCGGTCGTCCAGGGCGTGGAGACCGCCCCGGGCCTCCATGTGATGGGTCAGCTCATGGGAGAGGGTGAGTCGCAGCTCCTCCTCCCAGGTCCCGCCGTCCCAGTCCTCCCGGGATGCCAGGGCGGCGAAGGAGCCGTAGTACAGGTTGATGTACCGGCCCAGCAGATCGTCGCAGTACTCTCCCAGCACGTACATTTCCCCCGGCGGAAACTCCGGGTCCGGCGCCGCCTCCTCCAGCAGGTTCACCCCGCCGTTGAGTCCGTCAAACAGCGCCTGGGGAAACCGCTCCGCCAGGGCGTCCAGCAGCTCCCCAGCCCCGTCAAAGCTCAGCACCACGCGGCGTGCAGGAGCACCTGCTCCAGCTCCTCCACCGTGTCCGCCAGAAAGTCCGCCCCCTCCAGGGACGCCCGGGGCCGGAAGCCCCAGGTGACGCCGCAGACCCTGGCCCCGGCGTTATGGCCCGTCTGAATGTCCACGCCGCTGTCCCCAACGAAGACGGTCTCCGCCGGGTCCGCTCCCAGCTCCGCCAGAAGGGCCCGGGCGGCGGCGCCGTCCGGCTTCACCGGCACGTCCGGCAGCTTGCCCCGCACCAGCCGGAACACCCCAGGGAAGAAGTGCTCCACGATCTCCCGGCTGAAATCGTCGGCCTTGTTGGAGTACACCGCCATGCACATTCCGGCGGCTCTCAGCCGCTCCAAAAGCTCCGGAATGCCGGCGTAGGGGGCGGTCTTATCCATGTTGTGGGCGCCGTAGTAGCTGCTGAACTGGGACAGGGCGCTGGCAATCAGCAGGGGACTGCGGCAGGTCTCCGGGGTGAATTGGGAAACGAGATTGGGAATGCCGTGGCCCACCATGGCCTTGAAGCGCTCCACAGTGTGCTCCGGCCAATTGTGCTGGCGGCAGACCCAGTTTCCGGCGGCAGCCAGGTCCTCAATGGTGTCCAGGATGGTCCCATCCAGATCAAAGATCACAGTTCGAGCCATATAACGCCTCACTTTTCATTCGTAGTCCTCCTATTTTACCAACAGATGCCCTATAACTCAATTGACAAGAAGCCAAAAGGCGCAGCTTTTGCCGCGCCTTTTTCATACAATTTCCACGCAAACGCTGGGAAATTCAGCCGCTGTTTTCCGGAAAAAAGCATTTCACGGCATATGACACGGCCTTGCGGCCGCTCTCAGAGAGGTCATATGCCCCGCCGGAGAAGCACCATGTGGCCATCACGCCCCGGGTGACGCTCTCCAGATAGGAAAACGCCTCCTCCCGGGTGAAGCCCGCCGGCAAAAGAGGCTCCGCCTCCTCCAGCAGCCCGCGGAGGATCTCCGCAAAGGTCCGCCGCCGGAAGTGCTCCGAGGCCCCCGGACGGCAGGCGGCAAGGTTCATGGCATAGGCCAGGCAGGTCAGCTCGTACCCGGCGTAGGCCGCGAACTCCAGCTGCAGGCAGAGAAAAGCCTGAATCCGTTCCGCCGCCCCCAGATCCGGACGCTCCCGCAGGGCGGCTTCGTAGGCATTGCGGACATAGCGGTCCATGTCGGAGTAATAGCATTCCCGGACAATATCCTCCTTTGCCCGGTAGTGGACGTAAAAAGACCCCTTGGCGATTCCCGCCGCCTGACAGATCTGGCTGACGGTCACCCGGTCATAGCCCTGGGCCTTAATCAGCGACACCGCCGTGTCGAATATCCTGGCCTTGGTCCTTTGCGCCTGTTCCTGCCTTGTCTCCCGTCCCATAGCCGCCTCCTTCAAAATGTTCTTGACATGGCGCGTCCCCGGAGCTATAATGACCGCAGTCACTGACCGTAGTCACCAAAAGGAGTGCATATCATGTTCCTGTTTGACCTGACCTATCGAGCGCCTCTTTCACAGGTGGACGCCCTTCTCCCCGGCCATATTGCCTATTTGGAGCGCCATTACCGCTCCGGCGAATTTCTCTGCTCCGGCCGAAAGACGCCCCGCACCGGCGGCGTCATTCTCTGCCGGGCGTCCTCCTTGGCGGAGGCCCGCGCCATCCTGGAGGAGGACCCCTTTTACGCCGAGGGGATCGCCGATTACAGGGTGACCGAGTTCATCCCGTCCAAGTATGCCGCCGCCCTGGCCCCGTTCTTTGAAGCCCTTTGAACGCGTCCCGCCGTGATTTTTCCGGCGGGACGGCCCTTTTCACGGCAACGGCCGCTCCACCGCCCCGCCGGCGGTCAGCACCGCGGAGCGGGCAAACCCCGCCGCCCGGGCCAGCTCCGCCGCCTGGGCGTAGCCATAGACGATGGCGGAGACGCTGTGGGCGTCGGCGGTGAGGATAATTCTGCCGCCCATGCGCCGCCACTCCTCCAGCAGGAAGGGGGCCGGGTAGGGCGTCCGCCGGTATCCCCGGGACATGGCCCCGGTGTTGATCTCCAGCAGCGTCACGGCGGGGTCTGCGGCGTGAAGGGCCTCCAGCGCCGCGGCGCGGTAGCGGGGGGAGGATTCATCAAAAAGGGGCGTTCCCTCGTTGAATTTCGTAATCAGGTCGATATGGCCCAAAATGTCGGGGCCCATGGCCGCCATCCGCCGGACCTCGCCGTAGTACCGCTCCGCCATGGCCAGGCCGTCTCCGCCGAAGGCGCTCTCACAGCAGGCGGCCAGGGTCTCCGCGTCCCAGTCCACAGTGTACCAGCGGCCGTCGGGGCCGCGCAGCCGGTGGGCGCTGCCGATCCAGTAGTCGAAGCCCTCCGCCGTCACGTCGGCGCAGTTGTCCAGCTCGATCCCGAGGAGCACGTCCATCCGGCCCCGGTACTCTTCCCGCAGCCGCAGGACCTCCGCCCGGTAGGCGCTCATGTCCGCGGGCAGGACGCAGCCCTCGTCCTCGGGAATGGGGGTGTGGCTGTGGCCCGAGGCCCCGAAGGACGCCGCACCGGCGTCACAGGCCGCGGCGGCCATCTCCGCCAGGGTGTTCTTACCGTCGCACATGACGGAGTGGGTGTGGACGGAGCAGAAGGCCCTCACTGCATCCGCTCCTGCTTCACCTTGCGGTCCACCACGTGGCGCTTTTCCAGCTCCCGGGTGACGTCCTCCACGGCGATGCCCATCTGCACCATCAGCACCATCACGTGGTAGCACAAATCGGCGATCTCGTAGACGGTCTCCGCCCTGTCCTCCTTGCGGCCGCCGATGATGACCTCGGTGCACTCCTCGCCCACCTTTTTCAGGATCTTGTCCAGTCCCTTCTCGAAGAGGTAGGTGGTGTAGCTGCCCTCCACAGGGCTGGTCTTCCGGCCCTGGATCAGGCGGTAGAGGCCCTCGTAGCTGAACTGCTTCAGCTCGTCGGAGAGATAGAGCTCATTGAAAAAGCAGCTCTCCGCCCCGGTGTGGCAGGCAGGGCCGTCCTTCACCACCTCCACTACCAGGGCGTCGCCGTCGCAGTCGGCGGTGACGGAGACCACGCGCTGGACATTGCCGCTGGTCTCCCCCTTGCGCCACAGCTCCCGGCGGCTACGGCTCCAAAAGCAGGTGCGGCGCTCGTCAATGGTGATGGCGAGGCTCTCGGCATTCATATAGGCCAGGGTCAGAACCTCCTTCGTGTAGTGGTCCTGTACGACGGCGGGGATCAGGCCCTTTTCATCGAATTTCAACTCTTTGATTTCCACAGATGACACTCCTTCCTGTTCCCCGGAGGGGGAACGGGGCTTTTTGATTCCTTCAAGATCCGCCCGTCAGGACGGGCGGACCTGCGTCCGCATGGGCACCCCCAGCTCCTTCAAATACGCCTTCAAGGCGGAGATCTCCACCTGCCGGGTGTGAAAGATGGACGCCGCCAGCCCGGCGTCCACCCCGGGATGGGTGAAAAGCTCCGCAAAATCCTCCATCCTTCCGGCCCCGCCGCTGGCGATAATGGGCACGCTTACCCGGCCGGCCAGCTCGTCCAGCATCTCCAGATCGAACCCCTGCTTCACCCCGTCGGTGTCGATGGAGTTCAGCACAATCTCCCCGGCCCCGGCGGCCGCGCCCCTCACGGCCCACTCCATGGCGTCAATGCCGGTGTCCTCCCGGCCGCCCTTGGCGAAGAGGCGGAACTGCCCATCCACCCGCTTGACGTCCATGCTCAGCACCACGCACTGGTCGCCGTACTTCCTGGCTCCCGCGGCAATGAGTCCCGGGTCGGCGATGGCCCCGGAGTTGACGCTGACCTTGTCCGCGCCGCACTTGAGCACCCGGTCGAAGTCCTCCAGGGTCCGGATGCCGCCCCCCACCGTCAGGGGGATGAAAATCTCGCCGGCCACCCGGCGCAGAATGTCCGTGAACAGACTGCGCCCCTCGGCGGAGGCGGTGATGTCGTAGAACACCAGCTCGTCGGCGCCGGATTCGTTGTAAAATTTCGCCAGGTCCACCGGGTCCGCCATGTCCCGGAGCCCCTGGAAATTGGTGCCCTTGACCACCCGTCCGTCCCGCACGTCCAGGCAGGGGATGATGCGCCGCGCTAACACGTCCCCACCTCCTCAATGACGGTTTTCAAATCCAGCCGCCCGGTGTACAGCGCCTTGCCCAGAATGGCGGCATGGGTGCCGATGGCCCGGAGCCGGCGGAGCTCCGCGATGCTGCTGACGCCGCCGGAGGCGGTGACGTTCAGCCCCCGGATCTCCGCCAGCTCCCGGTAGAGGTCCAGGTTGGTGCCGGCCTCCATCCCGTCCCGGCTGATGTCGGTGTAGATCACGGTCCGGACGCCGGCGTCAAAGAGACGGCGGCAGAAGTCCACGCCCCGCTCCTCTGACAGCTCCTTCCACCCGTTGACAGCCACATATCCGTCCCGGGCGTCCACGCCCACGGCGATCCTGTCCCCGTATTTCCGGACCATGCGGACGGTGAAATCAAAGTCCTTCACGGCGGCGGTGCCCAGGATGCACCGGCCCACCCCCAGGTCCAGGTACTGCCTGATCCGGTCCTCGGTGCGGATGCCGCCGCCCACCTCCATATAGAGCCCGCCCTGCTTTGCGATGGCGGCGATGGAGCCGAAATTGACCGGCGTGCCGTCCTTGGCCCCGTCCAGGTCCACCACGTGGAGGTATTCCGCCCCGGCGGCCAGGAAGTCCCGGGCTGCGGCGCAGGGGTCCTGACCGTAGATGGTCATTTTGTCATAGTCGCCCTGGCGGAGCCGGACAACCTGTCCGCCCCGCAGGTCAATGGCGGGAAATATCTGCATACTCCCTCTCCTTCCCATACGATCCTACAATTAAGCGCTGTATTCACAGGCGGCGAACGCCGTCCGGCGGCATTCCGCCAGTTTTCGGGCCCGCCCGGCGATCAGCGGAGCTCCTTGCAGGACAGCTCCTCCGCCTCCAGGCGAATGACCGCCGCCGCGTCCACCATTGCGTCTCCAAATGTCCAGGGGCCCGGGCCGGCGGCGTGCTCCATCAGGGCCGTAAGGCCCGCCCGCTTCTCCTCCGCCGTCTCCAGAAGAGCTGCCGGGCCGCCGCCCATGACGCACCGGAACCGCGCGGTATACTCGCAGGCGATCTCATCGGAGACCACCTGATGTCCGGTGTCCATCTCAAAGGACGCCCAGCCGCTCTCCCGGATCAGGTCGATCTTCCGCCCATTTTTGGCGCTGTGGAAATAAAACGTATAGTGTCCGTCCCGCTCCGTAAAGCCGAAATCCAGGGGCACGATATAGGCCCTCCCGTCCTCGCAAAGCCCCAGGCGGCAGCAGTCGCAGGCGGCAATGATCTCGCGGATTTTCCCGGGTTCCGTTACCTCCCGGTCTTTTCTTCTCATGGCTCTCACAGGATTCTCTCCTTTCAAAGCTCCGCAAAGGCCCGCAGCAGCCGCAGTCCCGCGTCCCCGGACTTCTCCGGGTGGAACTGGGCGCCCCACACATTCCCGTTCCGCACCGCGCCGGTGACGGCCACGTTTCCGTACCGGGACACGCCCAGGGTGGAAGCGCCGCAGTCCCTGGCGTAAAAGCTGTGGACGTAGTAGACGTACTCGCCGTCCCGGAAATATTTGAACAGCGGGTCGTCCCGCACAATGTCCAGGCTGTTCCAGCCCATATGGGGAACCTTCAGCGTCCTGTCCTCCAGGTCCTCCCGCAGGCTCACCACCTGCCCGGGCACCAGGCCCAGGCCGGGGTGCTCGCCGTACTCAAAGCCCCGGTCAAACAGCAGCTGCATCCCCAGGCAGATGCCAAGCAGGGGCTTGCGGGCCGCCTCCTCCCGAAGGATGGGCACCAATCCCGTGCCGTCCAGCTTCTCCCGGGCGTCTCCAAAGGCCCCCACGCCGGGGAGGATAATCTTGCCGGCGGAGCGAAGCCGCCCGGCGTCCCGGGTCACCTCCGTCTCCATCCCCAGGGCCCGCAGGCTGGAGGAAAGAGAGAACAGGTTCCCCACGCCGTAATCTACAATGGCGATCATTTACAGCACACCCTTTGTACTCGGGATCTCGTCCCGGTGCTTTTCGTCCGGGGCCGCGGCCATGCGCAGCGCCCGGCCCATGCCCTTGAACACAGCCTCCAGAATATGGTGGGTATTCTCCCCCGCCATCTGGCGGATGTGGACAGAGCTGGGACAGCAGCGCACAAAGCCCAGCCAGAACTCCTTTGCCAGCTCGGTGTCAAAGTCCCCCACCTTCTGAGCGGGCAGGTCCAACGCCCAGCCCAGGTAATCCCGGCCGCTGAGGTCCACGGCGCACAGCACCAGCGCCTCGTCCATGGGCAGCAGAAACTGTCCGTACCGGGCGATGCCCCGCTTGTCCCCCAGGGACTCCGCGAAAGCCTGCCCCAGGCAGATTCCAATATCCTCCACGCTGTGGTGGAAATCCACCTGGGTGTCCCCATGACAGGTGAGGGTGAGGTCAAAGTCCCCGTGGCGGGCAAAGAGCTCCAGCATATGGTCCAGGAACCCCACACCGGAGGAGACGGAGGATTTTCCGGCGCCGTCCAGGTCCAGCGTCAGCCGGATCTGGGTCTCCCGGGTATCCCGTTTGATGTTGGCAGTTCGCATGGCGGCGCCTCCTTACATGTCTTCCAGTATCCGGGCCAGCTCGTCCGCCAGCGCAGCCAGCTGCTCCATAGAGCCCACGGTGATGCGGACGAAGTCCCGGATGCGGTCCTTGTCGAACCAGCGGACCAGAATGCCGTTCTCCTTCAGCTGGCGGTACAGCTCCCCGCCGGAGATTTTGCCGCACCTGGCGAAGACAAAGTTGGCAGAGGAGGGCAAAACGGCAAAGCCCAGCCCCTCCAGCTCCTCCACCAGCCAGGCCCGGTTCTCCCGGATGGTCTCGCAGCAGCTTTGGAAGTACTCCTCGTCCTCCATGGCTGCGGTACCGGCAATCAGGGCGAGGCGGCCGACGTTGTAGGGGTTGAAACTGTACTTCACCCGGTTCAGCGCCTCAATCAGCGCCTCGCCGCCCAGGCCGAAGCCCACCCGCCCGCCGGCGAGCTGGCGGCTTTTCGACATCGTCTGGGTGACGAGAAGATTGTCATAGCGGAAGATCATGGGCACGCAGCTCTCGCCGCCGAAGTCCACATAGGCCTCGTCCACGATCACCACCCGGTTGGGGTCCGCCTCCAGCAGCCGCTGGATGTCCTTCCGGGGCACGGCGATGCCGGTGGGGGCGTTGGGATTGGCGATGACGATGGTGCCGGGGAAGTCCATGTAGTCGTCCACATTCAGGGTGAAGTCCTCCCGCAGGGGAATCACCTTGGCCTCCAGGCCGAACAGGGCCGCCTGGGACTGGTAGAAGCTGTATGTGACATCGGCAAAGGCCACGGGCCTGCCCGTACCGCAAAAGGCCCGAAACGCGAAGGCCAAAATCTCGTCGGAGCCGTTGCCGGAGATCACATTAGCGCTCTGGAGGCCGTAGTGGGCGGCAATGGCGGCGTTGAGCCCCGCGCAGGCGGGGTCGGAGTAGAGGTTCAGCTTCAAAAGCTCCGCCCTTGAGAGGGCCTTGAGAACCCTGCGGGAGGGCGGGAAGGGGCTCTCGTTGGTGTTCAGCTTGACATACTGCTGGTCTCGTGGCTGTTCACCAGGGGTATAGGGGGCGAGGCGGTTCGCCTCAGGGGAGAGGAAATTTTTCATGTTGAAACACCTCTTTATAAATATGGGGGCTTATTCCTTTGGAACCGTCCCACGGAGCGGGACGGGGGCTTTCGCGCCTCGGGCGCGGGACGGGGGAATCCGGCCGCGGCCCGGGGACGGGGGGGACCGCCCGTCAGGGCGAGCACCCCCTACCCCTCCCGGCGGGAGAGCGCCGACCTGGCATGCCCCTCCAGTCCCTCCCGGCGGGCAAAATCCGCAATTCTCTCCGCGCAGCCGCTCAGGGCCGCCCGGTCATAGTAGAGGAAGCTGGACCGCTTCATAAAATCATCCACCCCCAGCGGACTGGAAAACCGGGCCGTCCCGGAAGTCGGCAGGGTGTGGTTGGGCCCTGCGAAGTAGTCCCCCAGAGCCTCCGGCGTGGACCGGCCCAGAAAAATACTTCCGGCATTTTTGATCCGGGGCAGCAGGGCAAAGGGGTCGTCCACGCACAGCTCCAGATGCTCCGGGGCGATGCGGTTCACCGCCTCCACCGCCTTGTCCAGGCTGTCCGCCACGATGATCTTGCCGTTGTCCTCAATGGAACGGCGGGCGATGTCTCTTCTAGGCAGGGCCTCCAGCTGGACCTCGACCTCCGCCCGGACGGCCTCCGCCAGCGCCCGGCTGTCCGTCACCAGCACGGCGGAGGCCAGCACGTCGTGCTCCGCCTGGCTCAGCAGATCCGCCGCCGCCCATTTCGGGTCTGTCTTTCCGTCCGCCAGCACCAAAATTTCGCTGGGGCCGGCAATCATGTCAATATCCACCAGGCCAAAGACCTTCCGCTTGGCGGTGGCCACGAAGACGCCGCCGGGACCCACGATCTTGTCTACCCTCGGCACGGTCTCCGTGCCGTAGGCCAGAGCCGCCACCGCCTGGGCGCCGCCCGCCTTGAAGACGTCCGTCACCTCCGCCAGCTCCGCCGCCATCAGCGCCTCCGGGCTGACGGTCCCGTCCTTCCGGGGCGGCGTTACGATCACAATGTCCTGCACTCCGGCGATCTGCGCCGGAATGGCGTTCATCAAAATCGTGGACGGAAACGCCTCCGGGCTCCGGGGCACGCAGATGCCCACCCGCTCAATGGGCGTCCACCGCTGGCCCATGACCACGCCGGAACCCCTGGTGAGAAAAAAGTCGTTGTGCTTCTGCCGCTCATGGAACCGGCGGATATTCTCCGCCGCCTCCCGCAGGGTCTCCAGAAAACAGGGGTCCACGGCCTCCCTTGCGGCGTCGAATTCCGCCGCCGTCACCTGGAGATCCCTCAATTCCGCGCCGTCAAAGCGCCGGGTGTACTCCCGCAGGGCCGCGTCGCCCCGGCTGCGGACATCCGCCAAAATGCCGTCCACAGCGGCGGAGACGTCCTCCTCCGCCCGGATGTCCCGGTTGAGAAACTCCTCCGGGGCCAGACCGTCGAAATCCAGTATTTTCATCATGCCCCCGTCGCCTCCTTCAGCCTGCCCAGCAGGGTCTCGATCTCCCGCCGTTTGAACTGATATCCGGCCCGGTTGGCGATAAACCGGGCGGAGATGGGCATAAACTCCGTCAGCACCTTCAAATGATTCTCCTTTAAGGTGGTGCCGGTCTCCACGATGTCCACAATGACATCCGAGAGCCCCAGAAGGGGGGCCAGCTCGATGGAGCCGTTGAGCTTGATGATGTCGATGTCCCGGCCCTGGGCGGCGTAGTACGCCTTGGCGATGTTCACGAATTTTGTGGCCACCCGCAGCGTCCGGCCCGGGTCGTCCTGGAAGTCCGCCGGTCCCGCCACGCACATGCGGCACTTGCCCAGGCCGGTGTCCAGCAGCTCGTACACATCCGCGCCGGACTCCGCCAGAATATCCTTGCCCACAATGCCGACGTCTGCCGCGCCGTGCTCCACATAGATGGCCACGTCGCTGGGCTTTACCAGAAAGTAGCGGATGCCCGCCTCTTGGTTCTCCACCACCAGCCTGCGGGTGTCGCTGTAATTTTCCGGGCACCCGTAGCCCACTCCCGCCAGGAGATTGTAAACCTTGTCCCCCAGGCGGCCCTTGGGCAGGGCCACGTTCAGCATGACCCTCCCGCCGTCCTCCGGCGCGGCCTTCTCCAGCCGGTCCAGCTCGTCCAGATACAGGGCAAAGCCGATGGCCCGGGCCCCGGGGCGGAACTGCTCCGCCAGAGGGTCATACCGCCCGCCCTTCAAAACGGCCCGGGGCAGTCCGATGAGGTAGCCCTGGAGCACCAGGCCGTTGTAATACTCCATGTCGTTGGCAAGGGACAGATCCAGCCGCAGACGCTCCGTCTCCCCCTGCTCCGCCAGGGTGCGGCAGAGCTTTCGCAGCTCCCGAACGGCCCCGCCCATGGGAGCGTTCAGGGCCAGGGGCTCCGCCTCCGCCAGCACCGTCTCCCAGTCCCCCGCGAGAGAGGGCAGACGGCACAAAGCCTCCGCCCCCTGGCGGGACAGTCCCGCCGACTCCGCCGTCTTGTGCAGCTCGTGGGTGTTTCGGTCCCGAATACAGGTCAGCAGCCTGGGCCGGACGGCCTCCGGGGCTCCTACGGCGTCAAAGAGGCCGGTGACAAAGCCCATGTGGCTCAGCTCCACCACAAAATCCCGGCCCGTCAGTGCCAGGCTCTGAACCGCCAGGGACACCGCCTGAGCCGTGACGGCGTCGTCCACTGCGCCGATGCACTCCAGGCCCATCTGGCTGATCTCCCGGAAGGTGTGGCTCTCCTGGCTGGGGCGGTAGACGTTCTCGGCGTAGTAGTACCGCCCGCAGCCGCCCTCCTCCACCTGGGCGTTCTTGGCGATGGAGAGGGTCACGTCGGGCTTCAGCGCCAGCAGCCGCCCGTCCAGGTCCGTGAAGGTGATGACCTGGTCGCTGGCGAGAAACCGGCGGTTCTCCTGGTACAGTCCGTACTCCTCAAACCGGCCCATGTGGTACTGCCGAAAGCCCGCCCGCTCAAACAGCAGCCGGGTCTGCAGCGAGACCTGCTCCTGGGGCCGGAGCATATTCAGATCCAATTCCATGGGGACGTTCCTCCTTGGAGGCGGGGAGATCCCGCCCGTCTTGTCACGGCCTATTGTACTTCAATATATTAGCAAAGTAAAGCGGTAATTCGCTAATACGATAAATTCTCTGATTTATCCAAATATCAGAAAGAGAAAGAGGCCGGATACAGGGATTTTACACCCAACATCCGGCCTTTGCAACTGTGGATTCTATTTTCGGCACACCTGTCACTTAAAGATTTTTGTAGGGGCCGCCGAGGACGGCGGCTCCTACGAACGTTTGCCGATAGAAGGTCGTAGGGGCGATTATCAATCGCCCCTCCTCCGCGAATGCCGGATTGCCGTATTTTCTCCTCCCGGCGTCACACATCGATCAGGATCTTTTTGCAGGACTCACAGTAAAACGCCTCCGCCCTGGACTGCGAGAGCGCGTTTTTCGCCACGATGACTCTGTTCCACGAGGGGCCATCCAGCGGCCACCACGTGATGCCGCGCCTTCCGTCCCCCGTGAGCTCCTCCTTTTGCATCCCCTGCTGACAGTATGGACAGATCATAAAATCCTCCTTCTCATGCGCTTCCCGCGCTATCCCTCCAAGGCGATGGTACAGCGCCAGGAGAGGGAATTGTCCGCCTTGGCCTCATCCGTCGGGAACGCCGTTGCCAAGTCCCCGTTGACGTAAAAGTTCCGGCTCTCCACCTCCCAGGTGACGACGGCGCCGTTTCCCCGGAGGGTGAAGCCGTTTTCCCAGTCCGCGTCCACCAGGCCGCTGATCAGGCCCTTTCTGGCGGAGGCCCAGAGGGGGGCGTCCGCCCGGGACCAGGCCAGGGCGGTGGCCGCCGTGGCGATGTCGTTGACGGGGAGATAGATCCACTCCTCCGTGTTCTCCAGGGACCGCTCCCAGGTGACGGCCCGCACCGCCCCATCCTCCAGGGTGTACTGAAAGTCGTGGTCCCGGCGCCAGCTGGCGCCCGTGTATGTCACAGTGACCCCCGGCGGGTCCGGGGCCCTCTTCCACCCGCCCGTCTCGTCCAGGATCCAGACGGGGGACTGGTCGATATAGGCGGCCTGGCGGTTGTAGTTCTCGGCGAACTCCGCCACCGTCAGGGGCCCCCGGTTGGGGGGCAGCTGGGAATAGCTGTTGGCCGCCTCGGCGCACGCCAGCACCAGCACTGACGCCAGGACAAAGCCGGCAGCGTGCCGCAAAGGCCGAAACGGGGCGGCCGTATAGGCGGTGTCCGTGTCCCAGGGCTGGGGCTCGTCGTTCCAGCATCGGTTGGCGGTGCGAAACATCTGAATCCAGGACCAGATGGGAATAAACGCGCCCCTGCCGTACCACAGCAGCAGCAGGTGCCGGGTGAAGCCCTCGGAGTACGTCAGCTTCTCCCCGTCCCGCCCGGTAATCCGCAGTCCCAGCAGGGCCTTGCCGGGGGTGGTGCCGAAAAGGCGCAGCAGCAGCGGCTCCAAAAACAGCCAGATCACATGGACGGCGATCTGGAGCGCCAGTCCGCTGGCGAGGGCGGGGTTGTGCCCCGTCAGGGCAGCGGCCGCCAGCAGCAGCAACAGCAGTCCGTATTCGTCAAAGAGCCTGGCCAGCAGCCGCCGGGTAAGGCCGGTATACACCGGCAGGGCGTCGGTCTCCGGCAGAGCCGGGGCGGGCGGGGCCTTCCACCACACCTGCCCATCGGCGGGGGGCAGGGCCGGGGCGTCCAGGGCCGCGAGGTAGGTCCCCGGGTCCAGCGTCTCAAAGACCGCTCCGGACCGCCGCAGCTCCCCGCAGACCTGCTCCACCCGCTCCAGGGTCCCCCGCTCCCCGGCAAGCTCCGCCAGGCGGCGGTCCAGGGCCTCGGAGAGGCTCCGGGAGCCCCGCCGGAGCTCTTTCAGCTCCTCCACGGAAACGCCCAGCCGCCGCAGCAGCTTGATCTTCTCCAGAACCGCCAAGTCCGCCTCGCTGTAATCCCGGTAGCCGTTCCTGGCCCGGGCAGGGGTCAGCAGCCCCTCCGACTCGTAGTAGCGGATGTTCGCCCGGGGCACGCCGGAGCGGGCCTCCATCTCCTTACTGGTCATATCACCGCCTCCTTTTGCCCCCAGTGTAAACTATCAAGTAACTTCCATGTCAAGTTTTTTTGAGTATTTCAGCGCTTTTGGGCGGAAAATTCCGCCGCCTCCCAAATCCAGCCCATGAGCTCCCCATCGATCTCCTCCGCCGAGCCAATGACAATATGGTGGGTCCAGCGGCCCGGGTAGGGCTCCGAGGCGGCGTCCACCCGGAGGGAGTCCAGCCGGCGGCCCAGTCCTACGGTGACGGTGAGATAGGGATTGGGCCGCAGAGCCGCCCGCCGGGCAGGCAGCAGGGAGGCGAAGGCGAAATTCCGCCTATTGGAAAAGGAGATCTGTGTCTTTTGGACCCGGACGCGGGTATCCGGAAGCTCCGCCAAAATCCGCTCCTCCAGGGCCAGGTACAGCGGCAGGGAGAGGGGACTGTCCCGGAAGAAAAAGGGGGTGTCGGGGCTGGTGGGCTGATCAGTTCTTTTCATAGGGATTGTGCTCCTTTCCTTTTCTCCTTTGCGCTTCCTCTTTGCATTTCTTTTGGGCTGTGCCGGCGCGGAGCCTTACGGCCCGCTCCTGGGCTCCGCCCAGACCCGCCAGGGCTCTGCCCTGGACCCGCCGCCCTTTGAAAAGGGCGGCCCCAAACTTTATCAGTCCTTCGCGGTAAATACCCTTCTTCCCGCGCTCCACACCGCCCGGACTGCGCCGGGCTGCCGGACGTACAGGCACCGCTCCAGCCGCTCCTCCGGCGTCAGGGGATGGGGCTGGAGGAGCTTGCCGTCGTCCAGCGCCAGGGCGTGGAGCTCATTGCCCGGGGCGAAGCCGGGCCGCTCCCCAAAGAAGGCCGCCCCGGCGGAAGTGGCCAGGTACCACGCCTCCGCCGCGGTCAGAAAGTCCGTCTCCCAGCTGTCCATGACCCGCCGGGCCTTGGAGGCCCGGATGGCGGAGGCCGCCGCGTCCAGCATGCTCAGCGTGTCGCCGCCGGCCACGTCGGTGCCCAGGGCCACCTTCACCCCCTCCCGCAGCATCACCCGCACCGGGGCCGCGCCGGAGCAGAGGTTCTGGTTGGAGTCCGGGCAGTGGACGGCGGTGACCCCGGCGTCCTTCATGGCCTGCCGCTCCCACCCGTCGCACCAAACGCAGTGGGCCATCACCGTGCGCTCGTTCCACAGTCCGTACTTGGCGTAGGTCTCCCAGTACTGGCCGCAGTCCGGGTGCAGCCGGCGCACCCAGGCCCCCTCCGCCGTGTTCTCCGACAGGTGGGACTGAATGGGCAGATCCCGCTCCGCCGCCAGTCTGCCCAGAAAGGCCATCAGCTCATCCGTACAGGAGGGGGTGAACCGCGGCGTCGCCATGGGGCGGATATGCCGGAAGTCCCGGCACTCCTCCAGCCACCGCAGCGTCTCCGCCATGGACTCCTCCGTGGTCTCCTGGAGATTGGGTCCGCCGTTGCGGTCCATGTTCACCTTGCCCACGTACCCGGTGACCCCGGCCCGCTCCAGCTCCTCCATCAAAATGAGAGTGGCCTGGCGGTGGAGGGAGGAGAACATGCACACCCGGGTGGTGCCGCCCGCGATGAGGTCCCGGGCCAGCCGCCGGTAGACCTCCCGGGCGTAGTCCGGGTCGGCGAACCGGGCCTCCGTGGGAAAGGCGTATGTGTTCAGCCAGTCCAGCAGGGGCAGGTCCATGCCCATGCCCATCATAGGGTACTGGGGGGCGTGGAGGTGCAGGTCCGCCGGGGCCTGGAGGATCAGCGCGTCCCCAAAGTCCTCTGCATGCGCCCCGGCGTACCGCTCCGGCAGGACGGGGAACACCCCGGTGATCCTTCCCTCCTCCGCAATGAGATACCCCCGCTCCGTCACGTCCAGCTTCCCCAGGGCCGGGGCGGAGACGACGGTGCCTTTTAAGATCGTCAAAGCCATGGTAACACCTCTTTCATAATTTAGGCCTGTTCACATAAGGCGGATGCGCGCAAACATTTTACCGCAAGCGCTCCGAGCAGAAAGAAAAGCGCCTCTCCGGCAGGGCGCCCCCTGCGGAAAGACACTCATAGCAGAGCCTTGGGCGGCCCGGTAGAAACTTTCGCGCCATCACAGCGAAATTATATGAGCTGTTTACTTTTCTCTGGTCAATCTCAGTATACCACGCGCCGGGCCAAAGCGCAAGTCCCAAGACTCTCAGGGAGGTGTCCGGCCGCGCATCCTCTCGTCCGCGATTTCACTTTGCGGCTGCGGCTTTGCAGGGGCGGACTCCGTCCCCGCCCGTTTTCCCGAAAACGCCGGGTTTCCGGCGGACGGCCCGCCGTTTGTGCGACTGCGCCCCGTCTCCCAGTTATCAGCGATTTGGAATTCCGCTGTCAATCCTTTCTACCGGCCCATCCGCTCCCGTTTGAAAAAACATATGCGCTTTTCAAACAGAGCCTCCCGGCTCCAAAGCCCATCTCCGGACTGCAATGCCGGCGGCGAGCGGGGATGCTCTCCAGCTCCCGCAGAGGTTCGGAGCGGGAAAATACAGCCCGGCGGCCAATGGCCGCCGGGCTGTATTTTCCGCAAACCCGCGGACGCCGCATTCCGCCGGATCGATCCGGACCCGCGGCAGGGCCATTGCATCTTCGCGCTGCCTGCGCCCAGGCATGTCCCGGTTGCCCGATCTCCCTTATGACCGCACCGCCGGTTGGTCTTGTCTGTCAAACGGAGAACAAGCTCTCCTTCTGGCCCTTTCGGTCACTGCCGCTCTCGATCCGCTTCCATCAGCAGCTTCAAACCCTCCACCGCCACGCGGACGGAGGCGGAGGTGTCCTCGCTCATCCTCTGGTCCAGCCCGGCGGCCTCCCGCTCCTGGTTCCAGATCACGTGGAAGCAGGACGCGGCCCGGCAGTGAAGCGCCGCCGCGATGACGAACAGCGCCGCGGACTCCATCTCGCTGGCCTTGACGCCCAGCCGCTTCCAGCTCTCCCATTTGGCTTTCAGCTCGTAGGAGACGGGGGAGGCGCCGGGGCTGTGCTGGCCGTAGAAGCTGTCCTTGCACTGGACCACCCCCAGGTGGACCGGCAGGCCCATCGCCTCCGCCGCCCGGGCCAGGCATCCGGTGGCCTCATAGTCCGGCACCGCCGGGAACTCGATGGGAGCGTACTCCAGGCTGGTGTGCTCGTACCGGATAGCCCCTGTGGCCACCACGATGTCCCCGGCCTGAACGCTGAGGTCGATGCCGCCGCAGGTGCCGGAGCGGAGGAAGGTGTCCGCGCCGCACTTGTGGAGCTCCTCCACCGCAATGGCCGTGGAGGGCCCGCCGATGCCGGTGGAGCAGGCAGTGACCTTCTCCCCCAGCAGTGTGCCGGTCCAGACGTTGTACTCCCGGTTGTACGCCACCTGTCTGGCGTCGTCAAACAGGGCGGCGATGGCGGGCACACGGCCCGGGTCCCCCGCCAGGATGCAGTACCTGCCCACGTCCCCGGGGACGCAGTTGATGTGGAATTGACGTTCCAGTTCTTGCATAATGGTCACCTCACGATTGAATTTTTGAAGCTGCGCCAACCGGCGGAAGCGAGCGGATCGGCGGGGAAATTTTTGTCCGGCCGGGAAGAAACACGCAGGAATCCCGGTGGATTTCAAGCTTTTCCGGCACAGTCCGGACGAAAAATTTTCCGCCGGGATGCCCGCCTTTGCCGAGTGGTGCGGCTTCTTGGAGCGGCTCCCGGAAATAAAGGCGCCGCTCTATATCAGGGGCCATTTGAAAAATGATAAAACGGCGGCCTGGCGCGTCTTTTTCCGCTGAGACTGCGCCGCTTTTTCATAAAATCCGTCATTCCGCCGATTTTCAAGCAGCTCCTGGAGAAGCATTGTCAAGGGCGGATTTCGCCAGGCAAAATCCCCCTGCAGCCCGGAAAAACGACCAAGGGAAGCGTTCACCCATATGGATTTTCCTCCTCCAAAAGCCAGGGCAGACGCCACTCCAGATTCAGCTGGAGCCCTGGCTGCGGGAAGTCCTCCGGCAGGAGGTGGCACTCCGGGCTGAAGGCCGCCTCCACGCCCTCCGCCAGGGTCAGCCACTCCCCGCAAAGACGGCCGGGCAGCGGCCCGCCTGCCGCCAGCTCCCCGATCAGGTGATACCAGCAGCCATAGAGGCAGCTCCCCCCGTCCGCATGGTCCACGCAGACCTCCGCCGGCTTCTCCGGGTCCAGCCCCAGAGCGGCAAAGAAGTCCGCCACAGCGGGCGGCAGGGTTTTGACCGCCAGGGCAAAATTCCGGCACCCGGCGCACGCGCAGGTAACCCAGGGCAGGGGGCGGGCGGCGTAGTAATCTCCGGTCCCCTCCGCATCCGCCGAAAGACGGTAGGGGCCGATTTGAAATTCCGGCATATGTCCCTCTTTTCCCGTATAAAAGCGGCAGATCCTCCCGGGATGTACGCTCACGCTCAAAGCCTGTATTCACAGCCCGCGCTCAAGGGCGGTGCACGCCGCCCAGGCTCTCGTAAAAATCCAGCGTCTTAAAGTCCCGCTCCAGCTGGGCAAACAAAAAGAGGGCGGCCGCTTTGGACAGGCGCCGGAGGGCGTCCGGGGAGAGCCGGAAGGAATACAGCCGCTTGGCATCTCCGTATACGATATGCCGCAGGGCCGCCAGAGACTCCCGGCAGAGGGGGCTGACCACGCCGCCGTGCGTACAGCGCCTGCACCGCAGCGTGCCCAGGGCCGCGTTCAGCATCGGCTCCTCCGGGTCCGTCCTGCCGCAGCCCTCGCAGGCGTCCGCCAGGGGTTCGTACCCCGCCAGGCACAGCAGCTTTATCTCGAAGGCCGGCTTGACCAGCTCCGGCGGCTTTTTCAGCGCGGACAGGGCGTACAGCCCGTTCAGCAGATGCCGCAGCAGCTCCGGCGCGGGCTCCTCCGGCATGGTGACGCACTCCGTCAGCTCCGCCATGTAGAACCCCAGAGCCAGGGCCCTCAGGTCCTTCCGCAGACCCTCAAAGAGCTCCAGCGTGGCGCCCTCGTCGGCATAGTACCAGTCCTTCCGCCGGTACAAGGTCCACTCCGACCAGGCCAGAGACTGGGCGGCGGCGGCAAATTTGCAGTTTTTCCGCCGGGCCCCCCGGGCGATGACGGAGATCTTGCCCTGTTCCGCCGTGAGCAGGGTGAGGATCTTGTCTGTCTCCTTCGTCTCCGTCTCCCGCAGGACAAGGCCCCGTATGACGATGTGGGGCGTTCCCGCCAAGGCGCTCCCCTCCTATGTACGGGGAATTTCTCCCCGGTGATTACGGCTTGTCTTCCGCTCTGTCCTCGATGGACCGGTAGAGCATGTAGGCCAGCGGCTCCCCGGTCATGCAGAACAGCTCCCACAGCGGAGCGGGCTCCATTTGATTCAGCATCGCGCAGACCTCCTTTATGGAAATAGTCTGCGAAAAGGCGCGAAAACTATGGCTGGAAATGTCCGGTCAATCTGGAATCAAAAAATTCTCGGATTTGAAATTGGTGTAATACCGGCCCCTTTTTGCCGTGAATTTCAGCACGCAGCTCTCCGCGCCCTCCAGCACCTCCACAGTGCCGGAGAGGCAGACGCCCCGGTAAAAGTCGGGAGCGAGCAGATAGAGGCTGGCCCTGGGCTCCTGCCGGAAGCCGGCGGCCTTCTGGGGGGAGGCGGTCAGATAGAAGACGCGGATTCCCTCCCGCTCCCGGAGCGCCGCCGTGGCGCGGATGGTGGGAGTGGGTTCGTCGTCCGCCTCCTCCAAATAGGCGAGGAAGGCCAGATCAGCCTTGTCGGCGATTTTGCCGATCATCTTTTCCAGGTTCCGCAAATCTCCCGCCCCTCCTCTCCGGCGCCGATACGCGCCGGCCGCCCTGCCCAAAAGGCCGGCCAAACTGTGAAACGCCGCGCCCAGACGGCGTCGACCGGTGGTGAATTCAGGTTTTCAGTCCTCCCGGTAGCCCAGGCTGCGGACGTAGTTCACATTGTCTCTCCAGTTCTCCTTGACCTTCACCCAGGTCTCCAGGTAGATTTTGGCGCCCATAAACCGCTCCATATCGTGCCGGGCCATGGAGCTGATCTTTTTCAGCATGGCCCCCTGCTTGCCGATGATGATGCCCTTGTGGCTGGACTTCTCGCAGTAGATGGTGGCCTCCACATCGATGACGCCGGAGTCCCGCTCGGAAAACCTGGTGATCTCCACGGCGGTGCCGTGGGGGATCTCCTTGTCCAGGCACAGCAGAAGCTTCTCCCGCAGCAGCTCCCCCATGACCTGCCGCTCCGGCTGGTCGCTGGTCTGGCCGTCGGGGAAGAGCTGGGGGCCCTCGGCGGCGTACTTTTGCAGCTCCGCCATCAGCTCGTCCAGGCCGCCGCCGGTGCGGGCGGAGATGGGGATGATGGCGTCAAAGCCGTCCCAGACCTCGCTGTAGGCGGCGATCACCGGCAGCAGCTCCGCCGGCTCCACGGTGTCGATCTTGTTGATGCACAGGATGCAGGGAATCCTCTCCTCCCGGATGCGCTCGATCAGGGCCCGCTCCGGCCCGCCCGCGTGGGGAATGGGCTCCACCAGCAAGAGGGCGCAGTCCACGTCGCTGAGGCTGGCGGTGATGACCTTGACCATATAGTCCCCCAGGGCGGATTTGGGCCGGTGGAGACCCGGGGTGTCCAGCAGGATAAACTGGGTGTCCCCCCGGTTCACCACGCCGTAGATGCGGTTCCGGGTGGTCTGGGCCTTGTTGGAGACGATGGCCACTTTCTCCCCCACCAGGGCGTTGGTGAGGCTGGACTTGCCCACGTTGGGCCGGCCGCAGACTGTGACCATAGCCACGTTTTTGATCTCATTCATTCAGGTGATCCTCAACTTTCTTGATTGTTAAGCAATTTATCTTTGACAGGAACTGCGCCTATCGCTCCAGATAGATCATCAGCGCCGCGATGTCCGCCGGGGACACGCCGGAGATCCGGGACGCCTGCCCCAGGTCCAGGGGCCGCACCGCCGCCAGCTTCTCCCGGGCCTCCAGACGAAGTCCCTGAATGGCGCTGTAATCCAGACCGGGGGGCAGCTTGTGGGACTCCATCTTCCGGAATTCCTCCACCTGCCGCTGCTGGCGCTGGATGTAGCCCTCGTATTTGACCGAGATCTCCACCTGCTCCCGCACGTCCGGCGGCAGGTCCGGCCGGCCGGGGTCGAAGGGGGCCAGCTCCTCATAGTGCACCTGGGGCCGCCGCAGCAGGGCGATGAGGGAGCAGCCGTCGGCGGCGTCGCCGGTCCCCCGCTCCGCCAAAAAGGCGGACAGCGCCGGGGAGGGCGCCACGCCGGTGTGGGTCAGCCGTCTGATCTCCGCCTCCACCGCCGCGTACTTCTCCTCCACGGCCCGGAGGCGTTCCTCCGATACAAGGCCGATCTCATGGCCCCGCTTTGTCAGCCGCAGGTCGGCGTTGTCCTGCCGCAGGAGAAGCCGGTACTCGCTGCGGGAGGTCATGATGCGGTAGGGCTCCTCGGTGCCCTTGGTCACCAGGTCGTCGATCAGGGTCCCAATATAGGCCTCCGACCGGGAGAGGACGAAGGGGGACTGTCCCCGGAGCTTCCGGACGGCGTTGACCCCGGCGCAAAAGCCCTGGACCGCCGCCTCCTCGTACCCGGAGGAGCCGTTGAACTGCCCCGCGCCGTACAGCCCCGGCAGGGCCTTGACCTCCAGGGTGGGGGCCAGGGCCAGGGGGTCGATGCAGTCGTACTCGATGGCGTAGGCGGGCCGGGTGATGACGGCCCGGCGGAGCCCCGGCACGCTGCGGAGCATCCGGACCTGCACCTCCTCCGGCATGGAGGAGGAGAAGCCCTGGATGTACAGCTCCTCCGTGTCCAGCCCCATGGGCTCCACGAACAGCTGGTGGCGGAGCTTGTCCGGAAAGCGGACGATCTTGGTCTCAAAGGAGGGGCAGTACCGGGGCCCCACGCCCTCGATGAGGCCGGAGTACATGGGGGCCCGGTCCAGGTTTTCCCGGACGATCCGCCTGGTCTCCTCCGTGGTCCAGGTGAGCCAGCACACCGCCTTGTTCTCCGGCGGGCTTGCTGTGGAGTAGGAGAAGGGCACCGGCAGACGGTCCCCGGGCTGAAGCTCCATCTCGTCAAAGTCCACGGTGCCCGCGTGTACCCGGGGCGGGGTGCCGGTCTTGAACCGCCGCAGGGGCAGGCCCAGCTTTTTCAAAGAGTCCGTCAGCCGGGCGGCGGCGTGCATCCCGTCGGGGCCGGAGTCCTCCACCCACTCGCCCACGACGGTGCGGCCGGAGAGGTAGGTCCCGGTGGCCAGAATGACGGCCTTTGCCTCAAACACGGCCCCGGTGGCCAGAACGACGGCGGAAACCGCGCCGTTTTCGGCGCGGATCTCCGTGACCTCGCCCTGGCGGACGGTGAGGTGTTTCTGCCGCTCCAGGGCGCGCTTCATATAGCCCTGATAGCGCCGCCGGTCGGCCTGGGCCCGGAGGGACCAGACGGCGGGGCCCTTGCCCCTGTTCAGCAGCCGGTACTGGATGCAGCAGCGGTCCGCGGCCCGGGCCATCTCGCCCCCCAGTGCGTCCAGCTCCCGGACCAAATGGCCCTTGCCGGTACCGCCGACGGCGGGGTTGCAGGGCATGTTGCCGACGGCGTCCAGGTTGATCGTGAAAACGATGGTTTCCGCCCCCAGGCGGGCGGCGGCCAGGGCGGCCTCTATGCCGGCGTGGCCTGCGCCGATGACGGCGACATCGAATTTTTCTGCTAGAAATTCCTGCATAGGTGCTCCTTGAACGGTCTCCCTGGCAGGGAGACCGGGGATTTCGCGCCTCGGGCACGGGACGGGGGGTGTACCGCCCTTCGGGCGGAGGTGGTTTTTACTCGCCCTGACGGGCGGGGGGATTTCAGCCATGATGATGGCTGGGCAATGCACCCCGCCCGTCAGGGCGAGCACTTACTCCGGCTTACGCCGGTGAGCATACCGGTCCTCGGTCCGCCCCATGAGCCAGTCCACTGAGACATCATAATACTCTGCAATCTTGAAAATACTGCTGTACCTGGGCTCAGAGCCCAACTCTATATTTTGGTATCCACGCATGGAAAGGCCTGCTTCTGCCGCAACAGCAGTTTGACTAATCCCTTTTTCGTTTCGCAGCATTCGTATTTTTTCAGCAAACATAATTTACCCCTTGACATTTTCAAAATTGCGTACCACAATGTGTATTATACATAATCGTGTACAAAATTGGGAGGCTGTGTTATGAACGACATTCCCGAAGTTGTGGAGCAACTTTATTACAACTGGGTCACCATTCCGGCCCCGGAAGACTGGGCCGGGTACATCGGAAAAAACCCCGTGCTCGCACAGGGCCTCTATTCCTTTTATCAGGGCCTGTGCCTGGGCATGAACCTCTCCGACGCCCGCAGGGGCTGGGCGCCCCTGCCGATCCAGGACTTCCTAAGATGACCGCAGCGTCACCACCGCCACCTCCGGGCGGTTGAACAGCCGGAACGTGGGCCCGGAATTCCCCAGGCCCCGGGTGACGAACAGCGCCGAGCCGTTCTCCTCATAGAGCCCCGCCGTGTAGGACGGGAAAAACGTCCGCTCCACGGACAAAAGCCCGTCCGTAAAGGGCAGGCGGATGATGCCGCCATGGCCGTGGCCCGAGAGCACCAGGTCCGTCCCCAGCAGGCTGTACCGCTCCGCAAACTCGTTGTTCCGGTGGGCCAGCAGCATCCAGAAGGGATCGCCCTGGGCGGCGTAGATCTCCGCCGCCACCTGCTCCGGCGTCTTCTGGTCGGCGTAGCCGTTGGGATCGTCGATTCCCGCCAGAACCACCGTGTCCCCGTTGCGCTCCAGGGTGACAAACTCGTTGGTCAGCACCCGGGCCCCGCTGGCCGCCAGACGCTTTTTCAGCTCCGGCACATCGCCGATGGCCCACTCGTGGTTGCCCGTCACATAGTACAGCGGCGCAATGGCCGAGAGGCCTTGGGCAGCCTCCTCTGCGTAGCCCTCCCTGGGACCCCGGTGCCGGTCCTCCAGATCCCCCAGATAAAAGATATAATCCGGCGCGGCCGCCGCCACGGCGGCGAACAGGTCCGCATTCCCCGGGCCGAACCTCGCGCCGTGAAGGTCGCTGAGCACTGCCAGCCAACAGCCGTCAAAGCCCTCCGGCAGTCCGGCGAAGACCGGCTCAAAATAGGTCACCTGCAAGGCCGTGTTGTCCCAGCGGACAAACAGCGCCGCCAGTATTACCGCCGCCAGAGTACACATCGTCCTCAGCGGGCGGCACTTTTTGGGACGGTCCGCCATAGCCGCTCCGCCTCCTCCATCATCTATCATCGCCGGAATGCGGCGCCAACAAAGCGGCGCACGGCCGGTTACGTAAGCAGGTAGTTGTTCTCCCGGTTCGCCGTCTGCAGCGCCTTCAGCTTATATGTGGCAAATCCCTCTGTGACAAGCGGCTCCGCCTTGCAGAGCTCCTCCGCCTCCTCATAGCTTCCGGCCCGCAGAACATACATTCCCGCAACGCCGGGGAAGCCCTTGAAGGCCCCGCCCAGCTCCAGGTGTCCGTCATCGTCCAGCTTTTTCAAATTGGCGACGTGCCGCTCCACCGCGGCTTTGGTAAGCCTGTTGTACATTTTGGTCTTTTCGATCAGCATTACATACAGCCAGTCCTTCATTTGCCTCTCCTCTCAGCAAAAAAATATTGTTTTTCCGTTTCAGCGGCGCCGCAAACCGGCCTTTTGGGCTATTATAGCACAACGGGCTGTGTGATTGCGAGAGAAAAAATACACAAAGAAACGGCAGGCCCTATGGAGAAATCGTACTCTCCAGGCGCGCCCGCAGCGCAGCATTCCGGCATCCCCCAAAATAAGAGGTCGGCCTTTGGTAATTCTACCACAAATTGTGCTTGCAATCTGGAAAAAACGTGTTATAATTTATATATCTTCAAAACAAAGAAAGGAGAGAATTGATATGAAAGACATTAAGTACCCGGTATATGGCGATGTGGACGACCTGATTTTCGTAGGCGAAACCTGGTCCGAGAGTGAGCGGTAAAAATCCGTGAAACCACGCCGGAGCTGGCGTGGGTTTTTTTATCCGCGGATTATATGGACGTTTGGGTGAGACACCCGTTTACGATAGATCGTTTTCCGGTTCCCCTCCAAAATGCGCCAATCCCAAGCCGCGGGCCTCTGGCTCGCGGCCTCTTTCATCCCCGGCGAATCCTTCTGAACAAGGTCAACGCGCCCAGGCGGCGGCCTCTTCCGCCAAAAAGGGCGGAATACGACGGGAATCCCGGCAGATCGCAGGGTAAAAAAGCAGATATGCAAATATTTTCCTTGACATTCGCGCCGTTTCCTGTATAATAATAAAGCTCGTATTTTGCGGGCATATCCTTGCTCCCGTCGTGGAACGGGGGCCATTTGTCCAAAAGGAGGTGCAAACATGGCAAAGGTTACTGCCAATTACGAGGTCGTGTATATCGTCGACCCTGCACAGGGGGAGGAGAGCATCGCCGCGATGGTGGCGAAGTTCAAGGCCCTGGCTGAGCAGCACGGCTCCGCCGTTGAGGTGGAGGAGTGGGGCGCCCGGAAACTGGCCTATCCCATCAACTACAAGAACGACGGCTACTATGTGCTGATGACGTTCACCAGCGGCCCCGAGTTCCCCAAGGAGCTGGACCGCGTCCTCGGCATTACCGAAGGCGTCATGCGCTCCATGATCGTCTGCAAGGGCGAATAAGGAGGCACATATGCTCAACAGGATTGTCCTCATGGGCCGTCTGACCCGTGACCCTGAGCTGCGCCGGACCCAGAGCGGCACCGCCGTCACGTCCTTCTCCATCGCCTGCGACCGGGACTTCAAGTCCCAGAGCGGTGAGAAGGAGACGGATTTCATCGACATCGTGGCTTGGCGGGGCACCGCGGAATTTGTCAGCAAGTACTTCGCCAAGGGCCGCATGGCCATTGTGGAGGGCCGCCTGCAGATCCGCGACTGGACCGACAACAACGGCGGCAAGCGCAGAAGCGCCGAGGTAATCGCCGACAACATCTACTTTGGAGATTCCAAGCGGGACAGCGCGCCGGGCGACTACGGCGCCCCTCCCGCCTACGGAGCGCCTGTCGGCCGCGGAACCCCCGCGCCTATGGAGAGCCGCTCCGACTTCGCCGAAATCGGCGAGGAGGACGGCGAGCTGCCGTTCTGATACGGATCTCAGATAAAGCGCTTTCGTTTTCTCTGAGACGGAACCCCCTGTGAACGGTTCCCGTTTTGCGCCGCTTCGGCGCGAAGCGCGTCTCATAAGGATTCAGCGCGTCTATGACGCCGCAAAAGCCTTTTCACGCTTTTGAATGAATTCTTAGAATGACCCGGCCTCCCGCTCTTTCCGGAGCGGGGACCGCCGACTATGAAATAAGGAGGAAGCACTATGGCTTTCGATCGTGAAGCAAGACCCGCCCGCCCCATGCGGGGCAAGCGCCGCAAGGTCTGCCAGTTCTGCGCTGAGAAGTGCGAGAGCATCGATTACAAGGATGCCGCCAAGCTGCGCCGGTTCACCTCCGAGCGCGCCAAGATCCTGCCCCGCAGGACCACCGGCACCTGCGCCATGCACCAGCGCCAGCTGACTGAGGCCATCAAGCGGGCCCGTCAGATCGCTCTGCTGCCCTACGTCACCGACTGAGGGAACGGCGAATCCCCGGCAAACAGATCATAAGCAGCGCCCCCTGACGCAGGAAAACGGAAGTACTGTGTCAGGGGGCATTCATATGATGAGACACTCTCCGGCGGCATCTTTTCCGACTGCGCCGGACGGACAGCGGCGCCGCCAGGATTTGGCGGCGCCGCTGATTGTTTCACGCTCTTCCCGCCGGTCTCACCCGATCTCCTCCTCCGGCAGGACGATAATGGGGGGATTCATCCCCGGGTCCTCCACCGGAGGCTCTATCACCACTCCGGGGTCCGTGACCTCCGGCAGATCCACTACAAAGCCGCCGGGGTCCGGGTTCACCGCCGGGACGGAGGGCTCCGCCTCCGGTCCCCGCAGGATCACCCGGTTGCGGACCTTGTAGTCACTGGTGGCCTCGTACTCGCTGGAGATCAGTGTGCCGTCTGCGGCGTAGACATTGCGGTAGGTCCGCCCCTTGTAGCCGGTGTAGGGCGTGACCTTCACCACCTCCTGGCCCGGGGCCAGGGTGGGATCGTCCTCGTAGACCACCTCAAAGGGGGTGGAGGAGAGCTCCTCGTAGGTCATCTTCACATAGGTGCCGTCCACGTTGGTGCCCAGCAGGCGCACCGTGAGATAGCCCTTTTCGTAAACGGTCTCGATCTTGATGGGATAGTCCGTGTTATTGGTGAACTTGTAGTCCGGCCCCCCCCAGGACACCGTGGCGTCCATGCCCTTGCCGATGTAGGCGGGGACGTACCGGTGGGCGTACCGCTCCGTAATCTCCAGGTTGGCCCGGAGGCAGGCTAAGTACAGCGTGGAGGAGGGCTGGCACACGCCGCCGCCGATCTCGTCCACCGTCTCGCCCTGCACATAGGCCGGCGCGGGCCGGTAGCCCTTGGCCGCCGTCCGCTGGCCCACGGTCTCGTTGTAGGAGAACATGTCGCCGGTGTTGAGCACCACGCCGTTGAAGGCCGCGGAGGCCAGCTTCACATTGGAGATCCGGGCCGCCGTGCCGGATACGTGGGTCCGGGCCTCACCCAGCACGTCCCGGAACAGCAGCTCCTCCAGGTCCTCCGCCGTGACGGCGGGGAGCTGGATGTCCGCGTTGATGCGCACGGTGGAGCCGGGCTCCGCCGCGTCCATGGCCGCCTGGGCGGCAGGGATGTCAAAATCCGCCCCCACCTGCTCGGGGGTGACGGTGTCGGTCTCCGCGTCATACCCGGCGTTTTTCACCTCGCCGCTGACAGCGTCGTGGATGTCCTGGGCGGTGAGGACCTCTGTGGGGGAGAGAATCTCCCGGGGGAGGGCAATGGTGAGGCTGCTGTTCCAGGCGCGGTCCTCCAGCGCGGAGCGCAGCGCGTCGGCGTCCAGGGACTGGCCGTCTTGGGGAATCCGCACCAGAAGGGCGTCCTCCTCCACGCTGTAAGCGGTGTTCGCCGCCGGCCAGGAGAGACTGTCCGCCACACGCTCCGCGGTCTTTGCCGTCTTCTCCGGGTCCAGGGTGATGGCGTCCGGTTTGTTGAAAGAGTGGGCCTCCTCCCGGGAGAGGTAGCGGTATCCGGCGGTGAGGAAGGACTGGGACCGCTGGGTCTGGTCCGCGAACTCCACCAGGGCGGCGGCGTCCACCTCCGCTCCCAGATCGCCGAGGGGGATCTGAGCGCCCATGCCGGAGTCTGCGCCGACGGAGTAGTTCTCCGGCGCGTCCGGCGGGGTGGTGTCGTCGAGAAGCAGGATCTGGATGGCCATGTCCGGCAGGGCGGCCTCCAGCTTCTGAACGGCCTGGTCCCGGGTGAGACCGCCGATGTCCTGCTCCAGCACATGGGTGTTGCTCCAGATTGTGTCGCTGTTGACCGCGTAGCCGCACAGGCCCAGATAGGCCCCGCCGGCGATCACCGCCGTCAATCCCAGGGCGGCCAACAGCGGCCCGCCGATCCCGCCGCTCTTTTTCAGCCGGGTTCCCCCGGCCCGCTTCTCCGCGGCTTCGTTGATCTGTTCCATGAAGCCCCTCCTGTCGCTCGTTCCTTTTGAAAAAGCGCCGCACACAACCGGCCCTTTTCTGCCACGATGTATTGTAACACATTCTCAATGAAAAAAAGGTTACAATCCAGTAACAATAAAAGGAAAGTGAGAGAGGAAAAAGAAATATTCTGCCGAAAATGTTCTGCCGAAGCGGCGGGCTCTTCCGCCCTGCGAAAAAACGGCGGCAGTTTGAAAATGTGGGCGGCGGAGCGGCCTTATCTCTCCCGGGAAAAAGCGGGGCGCTTGGGAATACGGATGGTGAGGAGGATGTCGTCCTCCGTCTCCTCGCGGCCGCAGGCGGCGTCCACCCCGGCGTCCCGAATAATCTGGAGCCCCCGGTCCACGCTGTTCAAAAACAGCCGTACATCTTTTATGATGTAGGTCCGCCGGCCCGCCGGAGGCGTGGACTGCAGGGCGGCCAGCCGCCGCTCCACGTACTGCTCCGCCTGAGCCACGGTCAGCTGCTTTTCCGCCATGTGCCGTGCGGCCAAAAGCCGCTCGCTCTCGTCCTCCAGCCGCAAAAGGGTGCGGGCGTGGCGCTCCGCCAGGGCGCCGGAGATCAAAATCTCCCGGCAGGCGGGGGAGAGGCGCAGCAGCCGCAGCTTGTTGGCCACCGCCGAGGGAGACCGCCCCAGCAGGGCGGCGGCCTCCTCCTGGGTGGAGCCGGACTCTTTGATGTACGCGGCAATGGCGGCGGCCTCCTCAAAATAATGCAGGTCCTCCCGCTGGAGGTTCTCCACCAAGGCCAGCAGGGCGGACTGGCGGCTGTCCACCGCCGCCTCGATGCAGGGCACTGTCTCAAGACCCGCCAGCCTCGCGGCCCGAAGCCGCCGCTCCCCGGCCACCAGCTCCCAGCCGTCTCCCCGCCGCCGCACGGTGAGTGGCTGGAGGATGCCGTGGCGCCGGATTGAGGCCGCCAGCTCCCGCAGGGACGCCTCGTCAAAAAAACGCCGGGGCTGAGCGGGGTTGGGACGAATGTCCGCCGCCGGCAGGCGCAGGACCCGCCGTTCCTCCGCGCGCTCCATAGAACCGCCTCCTTTGTGTTGTTTGGGTTTTCTCTATTCTACATATAGTGGATGGAGAAGGCGGCTGGAATCTGTCGAAGGGGAGAAAAAAGAACCGCCGGCAGGCCTGCTTCCGCTTTATCCGCCCCTGCGCCGCGGGCGCTGGCCCCTTTCCGCCCCCCCCCGCACACGCTGTGGTCCGGTTTTCTGTCGGGTTATTTTTCAAAAGCAAACCGCCGCCCCGTCGGGGCGGCGGCTGCCGGATTTCACGGCTGGAATTTTGAAATCAGTCGCCGAAGAACTCGGCCAGAATGGCGTCGGCGTTCTCCACGATGGCGTCGTCCTCCGTCCCGGCCATGGTGGTCAGGGGGAAGGTCACCCTCATGCCGCTGAACCGGGCGTAAGCCTCCAGGAAGGCGGCCTTGTCGCCGGCGACGGCGAAGTTGGCGGGGTCAAAGGCTCCGTCCTCGTAAGCGGTGGCGATGCCGTTGGGCTGGGCCCAGCCGATGGCCAAGTGCGAACTCGTGGTCCGCAGGCCCGTCGGCGAAGATCGCTGGAGCGGCGGCAGGACTGCCGGCGCGGATGTGGAGGAAGTTCATCAGCTCGCCGCGGGTGTGCATCAGGGCCAGGGGGACGATGCCGTCTTCGATGGTGGCGCCGCCGTCATCATCGCCGGGGAGGGGGGTATCGCCGTCACCGCCGGTGGTAATGCCGCCGGGATTACCACCTGGTGATAATGTCCCCAATCTCATCCTCGGTCTCGATTACGGCAGCATCGGCTTCCTTCTTTGCGTCCTCGGCGTCTTCCTTGATCTTTTTAGCAGCATCCAGCTGGCCTTTGCTAGGCCCTGTTTGAAAAATGGTCTAGTCCCAATATTTTTGCGCCCCCCTTTTTAGGCGGTTTGCCTTTTACAGAATATTTGTCTAAACCGCTATTCGCCGATCCGGCCTATGCCGGCGCGGCTCAGACCGGGGCGGAGCATCCGTCTCCCCCTTCGCATAGGCATCCCTCCAATCCACCAAAATTTATGCGGAGTTCCGGGCATCCGGAACAAAACATACAACGTGTATCTTTTGCTGTCCTGCGGATAGCAAAAGATGCTTTGCGCCATGGCGCAAAGCATCTGATTACATCTGACCCGAGACTTGTCATGCTGTAACTGGCTGCCGCTCCAAACCGGAAAGACTCTTTGGCTTGCGTCACCACCTTTCACCGGCTTTGCCTTTATCGCGGGCACGATGCATCATATATTTCCAGGCGTGTCAAGCGAATCTTCAAAAAAATTTCTGAAGCTCCGTAGTCCACAAAAGAGACTCCCAGAAATTGAAAAAAGCACTCAATTCCCGCCTTCCGCGGGCCCCTGCCGGCAGGTAAAGGCATACCAGCCCTTTTGCTCCCGAGTCTCCAGGATCGTGAGCCCCGCCTCCCGCAGGCGCTCCGCCACCTCCGCCTCCCGGCCCTCGATGATGCCGGAGCAGAGGAACAGCCCGCCCTCTTTCAAAAAGCTCCGGGCCAGGGGAGCCAGGCCGATAATCACATCCGCCACAATGTTGGCCAGCACCACGCCGTACCCGCCGCCCAGGGACGCCCGCAGGTCCCCGTTCGCCAGCACGTCTCCCACCTCCACGGTGTAGACGTCCTTCCCGATGCCGTTGAGGGCGGCGTTCTCATAGGCCACGTCCAGACACATGCGGTCGATGTCCACCGCCCGGGCGGAGGCGGCGCCCAGCTTCAGCGCGGCGATGGACAAAATGCCGCTGCCGCAGCCCAGGTCCAGCACCCGCTCCCCACCGTGAATCTCCTTCTCCAGGGCGGTGAGGCACAGCCGGGTGGTGGCGTGGTCCCCGGTACCGAAGGTCAGGCCGGGGTCCAGGTACAGGGGCGCCCGCTCCCCGGGGTCTACGGTCTCCCACTTGGGCACCACCAGCAGCCGCTCCCCGATCTCGATGGGCTTGTAATACTGCTTCCAATTGTTCTCCCAGTCCTCGTCCGCCAGGTTGTCCAGGGACATGATGAGGCTGCCCCAGTCCTGCCCCTGAGCGCGCAGGCCCTCCAGAGCCAGTCGGACCTCTCCCAGCTTGGCGAAGCCCGCCTCGTCCGACTGGAGGTAGAAGGTCACCCGGGACAATCCCGCCATGCGGCGGGAGAGGTCCTCGTCCACATAGTCCCAGTACTGGCGGTTGTCCTCCAGAAACTCCCGGAACTCCGTCTCGTCGTCAATCACCACGCCGTCCACATCCAGGGAGGACAGCATGGCCTCCACCGGCTCCAGGCCGGCGTGGTTGGTATCAATATGTACTTCCAGCCAATTCAAGTGAGATGCCCCTTTCGTAAAATCATGGTCCGAATTTTTCAGGGGAGGCATGTCCCCAGAGGGCTGCGGCCCCCACAGCAGGGCCGGACCGGCAAAAACACCTGCCCCGTGGGCCTGGCACCCTGTGCAGGCCATTTTCCCGGGAGCGCCAGGGTCACCGGACAGTCCCCAGGAAAAACAGCGCCACGGTCCCCGGGCCTGAGTGGCTGCCGATCACCGGACCCACGTAGTTGATATGGATGTCCTTCGTCCCGAAGCGGCGGCGGACCTCCTCCGCCACGAACTCCGCGTCCGCAAGGCAATCCCCGTGGGAGATAAAGACGGTCTGCTCTCCCGGGTCTATGGCGGTCTTCTCCATCTCGTCCACTAGGGCCAGCAGGGAGGCCCTCCGGCCCCGGGCCTTGCCGACGGGGGTGAGATGGCCGCCGTCGTCCACGTGCATCACCGGCTTAATGGAGAGCATGGTGCCGAACAGCGCCGTGGCGGCGCTGATCCGCCCGCCACGTTTCAGGTGGTTCAGGTCGTCCACCGTGAACCAGTGGCAGATCCGCCCCCTGGTCTCCTCGGCAAAGTCCCGCACCTCCTCCAGCGTCCGCCCCTTTTTCCGCTCCCGGGCGCACAGCCACACCAAAAGGCCCTGGCCCAGGGAGGCGCACAGGGAGTCCACCACGTAAATTTTGGCCTCCGGGAACTCCTGCCGCAGGTCCTCCGCGGCGATGGAGGCGGACTGGAAGGTCGCAGACAGGGCGGAGGAAAAATTGACGCACAAAATGTCCCGGCCGGAGGCCAGAATCCTCCGCATCTCCGCCTCGAAGTCTCCCACACTGACGGCGGCGGTGGAGGCGCTCTCGCCGCCGCGTACCCGGCTGTAAAACTCCGGGAATCCGATGTCCCGCCCGTCCAGCCAGTTGCGGTATACCGCCTCGCCCATATGCAGGCTCAGAGGCAGGACCGACAATTCCTCCGCCATGGCGGCGGTGAGGTCGCAGCAGCTGTCCGTCATGATGGCAAATTCACGCATCCTGCCCACGCTCCTTCCTGGCTTTTTTCGCGGGCGCGGCGGCCTCCGCCGCCTGGTCGGTCTGCCGGCGCAGCAAGGTCACATAGCGGCTGCTGGCCACGCCGGCGGCGTAGCTCAGCAGGGCAAAGTGGATGGCGGCGTCCGCCAGATCCTCCTCGCCGCCGGGCCGGCTCTCCATCTCCCCGGCGGTGAGGTTCAGCGCCTTGTCCAGGCTGTCGCAGAAGGCGGCGTAGCCGTCCTGAACGGAGCGGTCCCCCTGGAGCTCCTGGCGGATCAGCAGGTCCATGTCCCGGGTGGACATGACCCGCTTCAAAACGCAGATCACGGTGAGGTACGCCAGGTGCTCCCGGCTGTACTTCTTGCCCTCCGCCCGGGGCACCAGGCCGCTTTTGGTGTAGTTGTTCACCATGGCGGCGGTGAGGCCGTCGTCCTCGTCAAAGCGGATGACCTGCCGGTCCATATAGCTGAGCACCTGGTCCATATACAGGGAAAAATCCGGCAGCTGGTCCCACTCCACGGGGCGCTGGGTCCGCAGCCGCTCCTGCAAAGAGGCTGAATCACACATGGCACAATACTCCTTCAAATAAATATCACCGGTATTTTATACGGTATTGTACCACGCAAACGTGGTTTTGTAAACCACATTTAACGGATTCCGAGATTATTTCCCCACGCAGAACCGGGAGAAAATGGCGGAGACGATCTCCTCCCTTGCCGTGCGGCCCGTCAGCTCGCCCAGGGCGTCCAGCGCCTCCTCCGCGTCGGCGAGGACGGCGTCAGGGGTCAGGCCGCTCTCCAGGGCGGCGCGGCCCCGGCGGAGGGCGTCTCTGGCGCGGCGGGCGGCGTCCTCCTGCCGCCGGTCCGTCAGAAGACCTCCGGCCTCGCCGGGATCTCCGGCGGGGAAGAGGTCCGCCACGGCCCTCTCCAGGTCCTCCATGCCCTCGCCGGTGAGGGCGGAGAGGGAGACATAGGCGGCGGGGCCCTTCCAGTCCGGGTCGCCGACGGCGCCGATGGACCCGGCGGTTTTCCCGGTGAGGTCCCGCTTGGAGGCCACAAAGATCCAGGGCGCGGGTCCCCGGCCCGCCTCGTTCAGCAGCTGGCAGAAGCCCTCCCAGTACGCTGGGGGCCTGGGCGTCTCCGGGTCTGCCAGGCTGTCGTCCACCAGGAGGATCAGCTCCGCCGTCTCCATGGCCTTTCGGGACCGCTCCACGCCCAGCTTCTCCACCGTGTCCTCCGTCTCCCGCAGGCCCGCCGTGTCGATCAGCCGCAGGAGCACCCCACCGCAGAGGACGGACTCCTCCACCGTGTCCCGGGTGGTGCCGGGGATGTCGGTGACAAGGCAGCGCTCATACCCCGCCAAAGCGTTCAAAAGGGAGGACTTCCCGGCGTTGGGCAGGCCCACAATGGCGGTGCGGACGCCCTTTTTCAGCACCTGTCCCCGGCGGCAGGCCGCCAGAAGGCGGGTGAGGGCGTCCTCTGCGGAGACCATGGCCCGGGCGATCTCCGCCGGGTTTACGTCCTGGATGTCCTCGTCGGGGTAGTCCACCACGGCGTAGAAGCGGCTGGCAATGTCCAGCAAGGTCTCCTGGATGGGCTCCAGTACCCGGCGGAGTCCCCCGTCCAGCTGGGCGGCGGCGTTGCGGGCGGCGGCGGCGGTCTCGGCGTCGATCAGGTCCACGACGGCCTCCGCCTGGGTCAGGTCCATGCGTCCGTTGAGAAAGGCCCGCTTGGTGAACTCCCCGGGCCCGGCCTGCCGCGCCCCGGCGGCGAAGAGGGCGGACAGCAGCTCCCGCAGCGCCGCGGGGGAGCCGTGGCAGTGGAGCTCGGCGGAGTCCTCCCCGGTGTAGCTGCGGGGGGCGGGAAAGCGGACGGCCATTCCCCGGTCAACGACCCGCCCCCGGCTGTCCAGCATCTCGCCCATCACCAGCTTCCGGGGCTCCTGCTCTTCGAAGGGGCGGCCGTTGGCGGGCCGGAAGACCCGGCCGCAGACGGCAAAGCACCCCTCTCCGGAGAGGCGGACGATGCCGATGGCGGAGGCGGCGGCTCCGGTGGCGATGGCGGCAATGAGCTCCATAAAATCATCTCCTTTTGGTCTCTTTTGTGATAAAGCCGTCAAAATACCCGGCAAAGGGCCCGGCCAGGGGCCCGCGATTTTGAAGCCTGCTGTAAATATAGAGAAGGATACCATATTCCTCCGGCAATCGCAAGGCGCGTTCCGTCTCCGGAAGAGCCCTGCCGCGTATTGCTCCTCTGCGATTTCGGATTTGCGGCCTTGCAGGGACGGGGCTCTGTTCCCGCCCGTTTTCCCAAAAGCGCCGGGGCAAACGGGCCGGGGCAGAGCCCCGCCCCTCCTCCTGCCTCCGGCGGCAGGCGGCCCGCAGGGAGGAAGACGCCCTCCAAAAAGCGGCGGGACAGGCATCCGCCCGTCCCGCCATTTTCACGCCTTGCCGGCAATAAGATTATTTGATCCGCTCTCCGGCGGCCTCCTTGGCCTTGATCTCCCGGACGGCGTCCTTGTGGCTCAGGTTCACCCGGCCCTTCTCGTCGATGTCGGTAACCTTCACCCACATCATGTCGCCGATCTTGCAGGCATCCTCCACCTTCTCAATGCGGTGGTCCGCCAGCTTGGAGATGTGGACCAGCCCGTCCTTGCCGGGGGCCAGTTCCACGAAGGCGCCGAAGGTCATCAGCCGCACCACGCGGCCGTAGTAGAGGGAGCCCACCTCGGGGACAAAGACAATGTCGTCAATGCACTTCTTGGCGGCGTCGCAGCTGGCGGCGTCCACGCCGGCGATGAAGATGGAGCCGTCGTCGTTGATGTCGATCTTGGCGCCGGTGTCGGCCACGATCTTCTGGATCACCTTGCCGCCGGAGCCGATGACCTCCCGAATCCTGGAGGGGTCGATGTGCATGGTCAGCATCTTGGGGGCGTAGCGGCTCACGTCCGCCCGGGGCTCCGCAATCGCCGGCAGCATGATCTGGTCCAGAATCTGGCAGCGGCCGTCGTAGGTAATGTCCAGGGCGTTTTTGATGATCTCCATGGTGAGGCCGTCGTTTTTCAGGTCCATCTGAATGGCGGTAATGCCCTTCTTGGTGCCCGCCACCTTAAAGTCCATCTCGCCGTGGAAGTCCTCCACGCCCTGGATGTCGATGAAGGTGGTGAAGGAGCCGTCGTCGTCCTGGATCAATCCGCAGGAGATGCCGGCCACAGGGGCCTTGATGGGCACGCCGGCATCCATCAGCGCCAGGGTGGAGCCGCAGACGGAGCCCTGAGAGGTGGAGCCGTTGGAAGAGACCACCTCGCTGACCACGCGGATGGCGTAGGGGAAGGTCTCCACATCGGGGATCACGGGCAGCAGCGCCCGCTCGGCCAGGGCGCCGTGGCCGATCTCCCGGCGGCCGGGGGAGCGGGCGGGCTTGGCCTCGCCCACGGAGTAGCCGGGGAAGTTATAGTGGTGCATATACCGCTTCTCCGTCTCCTCCCAGATGGTGTCCAGCTTCTGGTTGGCGGAGAGGGTGTCCAGGGTGACGGCGGAGAGCACCTGGGTCTGGCCCCGGGTGAAGAGGCCGGAGCCGTGGGCCCGGGGCAGAAGGCCGACTTCCGCGCCCAGGGGGCGGATCTCGTTTTTGGCGCGGCCATCCACACGGTGGCCCTCCAGCAGCCAGGCCTTGACAATCTTCTTCTGGAACTTGTAGGTGATCTCGTCCAGGTATTTGTCCATCTCGGGGAACTCTTCCAGGTACTTCTCATGCCAGCGCTCGATCATGGCGTTCCAGCGCTGCTCCCGGACGTTTTTGTCGTCGGTGTCCATGGCGGCCTTGGCCTCGTCCATGAAGTCCGCCGTGATGCGCTCGAAGAGGACCTGGTCGAAGTCGGCGTGGGGATAGTCAAACTTGGCCTTGCCGATCTCGCTGACCATGCGCTTGATGAGCTCCACCTGCTTCTGGTTCTCCTCATGGGCCAGCTGAATGGCCTTAAACATGGTGTCGTTGTCCACCTCGTTGGCGCCGGCCTCGATCATGACCACCTTTTTGCCGGTGGAGACCACGGTGACGTCCAGGTCGGAGACCTTGCGCTCCTCGCTGTTGGGGTTGAGGACCAGCCTGCCGTCCATCAGGCCCACCTTGAGAGCGCCCACGGGGCCGTTCCAGGGGATGTCGGAGATGGCCAGGGCGGCGGAGGTGCCGATGAGGGCGGCCACCTCGGGGGAGCAGTCGTGGTCCACGCTCATGACGGTGGCCATGATGGACACGTCGTTGCGGAAGTCGTGGGGGAACAGGGGGCGGATGGGCCGGTCGATGACCCGGCTGGTCAGCACGCCCTTCTCGCCGGGGCGGCCCTCCCGGCGGTTGAAGCTGCCGGGGATGCGGCCCACGGAGTAGAGCTTCTCCTCGAAGTCAACGCTCAGGGGGAAGAAGTCGATGCCGTCCCGGGGACGGGCGGAGGCGGTGGCGCACACCAGCACCCGGGTGTCGCCGTAGCCCACCATGACGGCGGCGTTGGCAAGCTCGGCCAGCTTCCCCACCTCCAGGGTGAGGGGACGGCCGGCCAGGTCCAATTCGTACTTGCGGTAGTTGGGGAACTGTCTCTTGGTGATAATGGTAGACATGGTCTTGCTCCTTTTTGTTTTGGATTCCGCGTGGGAGCCGGACCGTTTAGCACTTGAAAAAACGGCCGTTGTCCGGCCCCTTTTTCAACTGCTAAAGGGCTTGCGCGGCTCACACACGGGCTGGGGAAAAATGGAATCAGGGCGGCGGGTAAAACCGCGCCGCCCTGGATTCATTACTTGCGGATGCCGAGCTTCGCGATCAGGGCGCGGTAACGCTCGATGTCCTTTTTCATGAGATAGTCCAGCAGACTCCGGCGCTTGCCGACCATCTTCAAAAGGCCTCTGTTGGAGTGCTTGTCCTGGGGATTGGCACGCATGTGCTCGGTGAGCACGTTGATGCGCTCCGTCAGAATGGCGATCTGGACCTCCGGGGAGCCGGTGTCGGTCTCGTGGGTGCGGTTGGCGTCGATGATCGCGGTCTTTTGTTCCTTGCGCAGCATAGTGTATTTCCACCTTTCATAAAATGACCCGCGGTACTGTGCCCCGGGCCGGTGAAGCTCCGCGGGACAAAGTACAGGGGCGAAATCGCGGGCGCGGTTTTCCGCGCCTATCGAAATATATCACACATCCTTCCCATTGTAAAGAAGAAAATACGGATTCTGCATGGATTTTCCAGATGCAGGCCGGAAAATTCCGCCCAAAAGAGAGGCTTGACAGCGGCAGTCCGCCGTGTTATCCTAAGTGTACTAGTACAGTTAATACAGTTTGCGGCGGACAGACCGCCGCGGAAGGGAAGGTGAGCGGATGATCAGCCTGAACTACCGGGACTCCCGCCCGATCTACGAGCAGATCAAGGACGGACTGCGGAAGCTGATCGTCACAGGGGCCATGGGCCCGGATGAAAAGCTGCCCTCCGTGCGGGCGATGGCGACCCAGCTGTCCATCAACCCCAACACCATCCAGCGTGCGTATAACGAGCTGGAGGGAGAGGGGTACATCTACTCCGTGCCCGGCAAGGGGAGCTTTGCCACCGGCAGCGCCGGGGCGGATGAGGCCCGCCGGAAAGAGCTGATGTTCAGGGCCCGGGAACTGCTGGCGGAGCTGAAATACCTGGGCGTTTCGCAGGAGGAGCTGGCGGCGCTGGTCCGGGAGGAGCCGAAGATGCCGGGCGCCGCGGAGCAAAAGAGAGGGGGAGGACAACAATGATTGAAGTAAACGGCCTGACGAAGCGGTTTGACAGCTTCACGGCCCTGGATGCGGCCGCCGTCACGGTGCCCACGGGCAGCGTATACGGCCTGGTGGGCCCCAACGGCGCGGGCAAATCCACCCTGATCCGCCACCTGACGGGCATCTACCGCCAGGACGCGGGCACGGTGCGCATCGGCGGCGAGGATGTGTGGGAGAACGACGCGCTGAAAGCCCGGGTGGGCGTCATTCCCGACGACTGGTACTATTTCAGCCAGTCCACCATTCGGGACATGTGCCGCTTTTACCGCGGATTTTACCCCGGCTTTTCCATGGAGCGGTACGAGAAGCTGCGGGAGGTCTTCGGCATTGACGAGAAGCGGGCCATCCGCCGCCTCTCCAAGGGCATGCAGAAGCAGGCGGCCTTCTGGCTGGTGCTCAGCTGCATGCCGGACTACCTGATTCTGGATGAGCCGGTGGACGGCCTGGACCCGGTGATGCGGCGGCAGGTTTGGTCGCTGGTGATGGGGGACGTGAGCCAGCGGGGCACCACGGTGCTGGTGAGCTCCCACAACCTGCGGGAGCTGGAGGACGTGTGCGACCACGTGGGCATTATGGACCGGGGCAGGGTGCTGCTGGAACGGAGTCTGGCCCAATTGCAGGACAATATGGTAAAGCTCCAGGTGGTGTTTCAGGACGGCGTGACAGAGGTCCCGCCCGAGCTGCCGGTGCTTCACGCCTCGAAGATCGGCCGTATTCACACCTTAATTATGCGGATGAGCGCCCAGGAGGCCGCGGACCGGCTGGCGGCATACAGCCCGCTGCTGGTGGACGCGGTGCCGCTGACGCTGGAGGAGATCTTTATTTACGAGCTGGGAGGTGCGGACTATGCGGTCAAAGACATTGTACTTTAATAAAACATTGTTCCTGAAGGACCTCTCCAGGTTCTGGCCCCTGTGGGGCGGAGCGTCCTTCATCGGGGCGCTGTTCCCGCTGGCCATGCTGTCCAAGCTGCTGCGGTACGGCGGGTACGCCGGGGTTTCGGCGGGTGCGCCGCTGGAGATGACCAAGCTGTATTACGACGTTTTACAGGCCGCCGTGCCCGCGGTCTGCCTGCTGTACGGCCTTCTGTGCGCCATGGCGGTGTGGAACTACCTCTATAACGCACGCTCCGCCGGCCTGATGCACACCCTGCCCATCCGGCGGGAGGGGCTGTTTGTGACCAGCTTCCTGGCGGGGGCGGCCATGCTGCTAATCCCCTTTGCCGTCACCGGGACGCTGTGTGTTCTCACCTCGGCGGCCTTCGGCCTCTTCGAGCCGGTGGGACTGCTGGTGACCATTCTGGGCGTGCTGGGGGAGAGCTTTTTCTACTTCTCCAGCGCGACGCTTGCAGCCTTCATCACCGGCAACGCCTTCGCCATGCCGGCGCTGTACCTGCTGCTGCACTTCCTGGAGGCGATCCTGGACCTGCTGCTGTCCAACTTTGCCAGGGGCTTCATCTTCGGGTTCAGCACGGACTACACCGGCTTTCTGGAATTTCTGTCCCCCACGGTCTATCTCTACCGGAACGTGTCGATGGACGCAGAGTATCGGGAGATCGTCAATTCCGTCGGCGAGTTTGTCAGATTTGAGCTGGTTTCCGTCCGCATAGAGAACCTGTGGATCATCGCCGTGTACGCCCTGGCGGGGGTGGCGCTGCTGGCGTTTGCCTTCGCCCTCTACCGCCGCCGCCAGAGCGAGCGGGCCGGGGACGTGGTGGCCGTGGGCTGGATGCAGCCCTTCTTCCGGTACGGCGTGGCGGCCCTGGCCGCTCTGCTGGGAGGCCAGCTGATCTACAGCATGTTCTGGTATGACGAGTATTTCAAGGTGGCGCCCCTGGCGGTGGTCATGTTCCTGACCGGAGCCATCGGGTACTACGGAGCCTCCATGCTGCTGGCCAAGACTCTGCGGGTGTTCCGGGGCAGCTGGAAGGGCCTGGCCCTGGTGGCGGCGGGCATCGCGGTGGTCTGCGGCGCGCTGAAAATGGATGTCTTCGGCGCAGCGGGCCGGGTGCCGGAGATCAGCCAGATCCAGCGGGCAGAGCTCTACGTGGACAACAATAGCTACACCTTCTATCCCGGGGAGGAGGACGAACTGCTGGAACAGGTGCGGGCGGTCCACGCCGCCATCGCCGCGGACCGGGACTACATCCTGAACTCGAAGCAGTCCGATCTGTCCGTGCTTGCGGAGGATGCCCTGACCCATGCCAGCGTCAGCCTGACCTATATCACCACTGGCGGCCAGGAGGTGCAGCGAGTCTACTACATGCCCCTGACCCGGGACCGTCTGGGCCGGTCCGGCACCTACGACTATCTGCTGGACCAGCTGGTGAACAGCCAGGAGATGCGCCTCAAGCGCATTCACGCCAACGGCGACGGCTATGAGCCCGCCGGCGGCAGCATCTACCTCAACAGCCGGGACGAGGGCTACGACCTCAGCGACCGGGAGGCCGCCGCCATTCTGGAGGCGCTGACCCGGGACGCCGTGGCGGGCCGCTGGGGCCAGGTCAACTGGCTGGACACCCGTGAGGAGACCCAGGGCACCGCCTACGCCATGAGCCTGAGTCTCAGCTTCCGTCAAAGCCTGGAGCAGAACATGTTCAGGAATGACTGGATCGACATCAAGGTGCGGCCGGAGATGACCGCTGTCACCGCCTGCCTCATGGAGCTGGGCCTGGTGACAAGCGCGGACCTGGTGACCTACGCGGAGATGTACCCGGAGGAATACGGCGGGGAGTCGTCCCGGGTTCGGACTCCGTCGGCGGAGGCGGTCTGGCCGGAGACGGTCTCGGACTCCGTCATTCTTATGGGGACCACCGGCTGAGCCATGGAGCGTTGCAGGAAGAGGCGGCTGAATCCCCGCTTCGTGATTCTCTGCGCCGTGCTGGCGGCGCTGACTCTGGCGGTGATTGCCGCGGGCATCTCCAAGCTGCTGGGAGGCAGAGCCCTCCCGGCGGAGGAGACGCCGGTGCCGGACTATGTGGAAAAGGACTATCTCACGCCCAACGAGTGGTCCCGCCCCGGAGAGGCGCTGAAAAAGATAAAAGGCGTGGTGATCCACTACGTGGGCAACCCCGGCACCACGGCGCAGGCCAACCGGAATTACTTTGAGTCCCTGTCCTCCGGCAGCACGGCGACCTACGCCAGCAGCCATTTTATCATCGGGCTGGAGGGGGAGGTCATCCAGTGCGTCCCCCTGACGGAGATCGCCTACGCCTCCAACAGCCGCAACGACGACACGGTGTCTATTGAGGTCTGCCACCCGGACGAGACCGGGGTGTTCAGCCTCCCCTCCTATGAGCGGTGCGTGGAGCTGACAGCGTGGCTGTGTCACGAGTTCCGTCTGGACCCGAAGGAGGACGTGATCCGCCACTACGACGTAACAGGAAAGCTGTGCCCGCTGTATTACGTAGCGGACCCGGATGCCTGGGACGCCTTTTTGGAGGACGTGTCGGCGGCGGCGGACGCGCTGGAGGCTGCGGAACGCGAGGCCGAAAAAAATTTCTGAAAAATTTTCCGATAAAGTGAAACAAAACGGCCCGCTCTTTCGTCTTATTATATAGACGGGCTGTGTACCGTGGAAACGTGTGTAAAAATTTAGGAAGGGAGCCTTCTGAAATGGAGCAAACAAGGAATGCTGAAAATCTGTGGCGGGTGTGGGTGGACAACCACCGGCGCATCGTGTCCTTTCACGAGGAGGAGGGCTGCCAGCTCATGGAGTTCCGCAGCCGGGAGCTGTTTCTCAGCTGCGTGGAGCAGTACACCGGAAAGCAGTACAGATACCAGTAACAAAGAGGGGGCCGCGCAGCGGTCCCTCTCTTTGTGCCTCTGTCCCCCGGGGAAGATTTTTACCAGCCCTAACGGGCGGGGGAGAAAAAACCTCCCCCGCCCGAAGGGCGGTACACCCCCCGTCCCGCGCCCGAGGCGCGAACTCCTCCGCCCCTCCGCAGGAGCCCCCCTCACCTTCGATAAGGTGCAGGATCATCCGTAAGCCCCAGCAGGTAATCCACGCTGGTGCCGTAAAACATCGCCAGTGCGATCAGGGCGGAGCTGGGCACATCCAGCCCGCCGCTCTCATACCGGGAGTAAGTGGCCTGGGAGACGTGGAGCAGCCCCGCCAGGGCCCGCTGGGGCAGGTCCCGGTCCTCCCGCATATCCCGTATCCGCTGGTACATCCCACGCGCCTCCCATCCGTCGCTCTGCCGCCATTTTAGGATATGCGAAAATTGCATATTGATTTTTATACGATAATCGCATAAAATGGAAGACGGTATTTGTCGAAGCGGGGAGGGGACGGCTTTGCAGGCGCGGGGAGAAGAGCGGGTGTGGCGGATCTGGGTGAACGCGGAGGACCGCGTGGTGTCCTTCCACCAGGAGTCGGGGTTTCAGATGCTGGAGTTTCGCAGCTGGGAGTATTTTCAGGCGGCCATTGACCAATATACCCAGCAGCGGTACCGCTATCAGTGAGAAACCGGGAATCAGAAACCGAAATTTTGCGCAAAATCCGGTTGACAAACCAATAAAACGTGGTATGATACGGATAATTGAACAATCTGGCGTAGATAAGGACGAGTAACCGCTCCGGGACCCTGCCAAGAGAGCCGCCGTTTGGTGCGAGGCGGCGTGGGCCGGCGGCGAATATCCCCTTGGAGCCTCCCGCTGAAAGACGACGCGAGTAAGCGAGGACGTGTGGCGGGCGTTACTCCGCCGGCCCGTGACTGCGGGCCGTGAGGGGCCGCGTCCCGGAAGGTGGGCGGCAAGCGAGAGTGGTACCGCGGAGGATGCGCCTCCGTCTCTTATGAGGAGACGGAGGCGTTTTTGTTTTTCGAGGCCTTCCCCGGTCCCGGCGCAATTCAGAAAGGAAGCTGACAGAATGGAAGCCGTCAGAATCGTCATGCAGGACACCCCGGAAAAATTCCAGCCCCTGGCGGAGGCGCTGGTGCCGCCGCTGGTGGAGCTGCTGCGGCAGCGGAACGAGCTGGAACGAGAGATCTGCACCCGCTCCCTGAAGCTCCGGGAGGAACAGGCTGCGGCGGGGATTTCCCCCCACCAGTCCACCCCGGCGGAGGAATCGCTGTGGGAGGAGTACCGCCGCCGGTATCTGGAGCTGGTCGCTCCCCGCTGCACGGAGAAGCCGCTGCGATGGGGCGCGGCGAGGAGCTTCGGCAAGCCCGCCAAATACGACTACCTCTTCGGCGCTCCGGAGCCCACGGTCTATTTTACCATGAAGTCCGCCAAAAAGGCCCTGGTGTCCACGGAGAACCCCATCTCTTACAGCTACCGCTACCGTTTCATCCTGCGGCCCTTCGGGGACGAGTGGAAGATAGACGGCGCGGAGTGCGCCTTCGGCGGCCAGGAGGCGTGGGGCGTGGAACACACGATATAAGGAGGGCCCGATGAACTGTCCCAAATGCGGCGGGTTAATGGAGGAGGGCCGGCTGACCGCCGGAGGCTTTCAAATCCGCTGGGTGCCGGAGGGCGGTTATGACCTTTTGGACAAAGTGAAGATCAGCCGCTTCTCCCTGAGCCCCAAGGGCGTTCCCGCCTGGATCTGCCGGACCTGCCGCAGGGTCATGGCAGATTACTGAGAATACAAATTGCAATATCATAAAGGAGTAATACAAAATGGACTACAACAAGACCATCAATCTCCCCAAGACGGAATTCCCCATGCGGGCGGGCCTGCCCAAGCGGGAGCCGGAGATGCTCAAGCGCTGGGAGGCCGAGGACATCTACCACGAGCTTCTCAAGAAGAACGAGGGCAAGCCCCTCTTCAATCTCCACGACGGCCCTCCCTTCTCCAACGGCTCCATCCACATGGGCACCGCTATGAACAAAGCCATCAAGGACATCATCACCCGGTCCTACGCCATGCGGGGCTACTATACCCCCTATATCCCCGGCTGGGACAACCACGGCATGCCCATTGAGTCCGCCATCATCAAGCAGAACAAGCTCAACCGCAAGGCCATGAGCGTGCCGGAGTTCCGCTCCGCCTGCCACGAGTTCGCCCAGCACTACGTGGGCGTCCAGATGGAGGCCTTCAAGCGCATCGGCGTCGTGGGGGACTGGGACCACCCCTACCTGACCATGGACCCCGGCTTTGAGGCCGAGGAGGTGAAGGTTTTTGGCGAGATGTACAAGAAGGGGTATATCTACAAGGGCCTCAAGCCCGTGTACTGGTGCCCCCACGACGAGACCGCCCTGGCGGAGGCGGAGATCGAGTACCAGGACGACCCCTGCACCACCGTCTATGTGAAGTTCCCCATGCATGAGGATCAGGGGAAGCTGTCCCACCTGGATACAGCCAAGCTCTTCTTCGTCATCTGGACCACCACCATCTGGACTCTGCCGGGGAACCTGGCCATCGCCCTGCACCCCAGCGAGAGCTACGCCGTCGTCAAGGCCCCCAACGGCGAGAGCTACATCATGGCCGAGGCCCTGGTGGAGAAGGTCATGGGTCTGGGCGGCTTTGACACCTGGGAGATCGTGGAGACCCACCCCGGCAGCTTCTTCGAGAACATGGAGGCGGACCACCCCTTCCTGCCCAAGACCAGCCGCCTGGTGAACGCGGACTACGTCACCATGGACTCCGGCACCGGCTGCGTCCACACCGCCCCCGGCTTCGGCGCGGACGACTACCAGACCTGCAGGCGCTACAACATGGACATGGTGGTTCCCGTGGACGACCAGGGAAAGCACACCGACTACGCTGGAAAGTACGCCGGCATGTCCACCGACGAGTCCAACCCCGTGATTCTCGCCGACATGAAGGAGAGCGGCATGCTCTTCGCCTCTGAGGACATCGTCCACAGCTATCCCCACTGCTGGCGCTGCAAGCACCCCATCATCTTCCGGGCCACGCCCCAGTGGTTTTGCTCTGTGGAGTCCTTCAAGGACGAGGCCTGCGCGGCGGCGGACGAGGTCCGCTGGGTGCCCAAGTGGGGCATTGACCGGATGAAGTCCATGATCCGGGAGCGCACCGACTGGTGCATCTCCCGCCAGCGCCGCTGGGGCCTGCCCATCCCCGTGGTGTACTGCAGGGACTGCGGCAAGCCCGTCGTGACGGACGAGACCATCTCCGCCATCTCCGCCCTGTTTGCGGCGGAGGGCTCCAACGCCTGGTTTGAAAAGGACGCGGCGGACATCCTGCCCGGCGGCTTCGCCTGCCCCCACTGCGGCGGCAAATCCGGCTTTGACAAGGAGGAGGACACCCTGGACGGCTGGTTCGACTCCGGCTCCACCCACTTCGCCTCCATGAAGAAGGACCAGGGCTTCTGGCCCGCCACTATGTACCTGGAGGGGTTGGACCAGTACCGCGGGTGGTTCCAGAGCTCCCTGCTCACCGCCGTGGGCGCCTTCGGCAGGGGCGCGCCCTTCCGTGAGTGCGTCACCCACGGCTGGACTGTGGACGGCGAGGGCAAGGCCATGCACAAATCCGCCGGCAACGGCATGGACCCCGCCGAGGTTTTTGAGAAATACGGCGCGGACATCCTGCGCCTCTGGGCCGCCAACAGCGACTATCACGCCGACGTCCGCTGCTCCCACGAGATCTTCAAGCAGCTGAGTCAAAACTACCTGAAATTCCGCAACACCGCCCGGTACTGCCTGGGGAACCTCAGCGGCTTCGATCCCAACCGTCTCACCCCCGCCGCGGAGATGGAGGAGCTGGACCGCTGGGCCGTCGCCCGCCTGAACGCCCTGATGGAAAAGTGCTTCAAGGGCTATGACGAGTACGAGTTCCTCACCGTCACCCACGCCGTCAACGACTTCTGCGTGGTGGAGATGAGCAACTTCTATCTGGACATCATCAAGGACCGGCTCTACTGCGACGAGACAGACGGCCAAAGCCGCCGCAGCGCCCAGACCGCCCTGTTCCTGATTCTGGACACCATGACCAAGATCATGGCCCCCATCCTGTGCTTCACCTGCGACGAGATCTGGCAGGCCATGCCCCACCGGGAGAGCGACGACGGGCGGAACGTGCTGTTCAACGACATGAACCGGCCCTTTGCGGACTGCGCCCTGGACGAGGAGACGATGGAGCGGTGGAACAAGGTCATTAAACTGCGGGATGTCGTCAACCAGGCCCTGGAAACGGCCCGGAACGAGAAGAAGATCGGCAAGAGCCTGGAGGCGAAGGTCGTTCTCACGGTGCCCGCGTTTGAAACCGCGCTGGACGGAATGGACGCGGAAGCCCTGGCCGATATTCTCATCGTCTCCCAGGCGGAGGTGCGAAAGAGCGATATGAACGTTCTAAAGGTGGACGTGGAGCCCGCCGGCGGCGCCAAGTGCGAGCGCTGCTGGAAGCAGATTGCCTCCGTGGGCAGCGACAGCGCCCATCCCACCCTCTGTGCCCGCTGCGCCGCCGCCGTGGCGAGCATTCCGGAGTTCTGAGCCGCGCTCCTCCGAAAAAGAGGGGCCTTAAAGAAATTTGGCCCGCCCAGACGGCGCTCAATATCTGTGAATACGGCAGCGTGCGCCCCGGAATTCTCCGGGGCGCACGCTTTTATTCCACGGGGATCTGCTGTCCTCCCTCGGCCTTTTTCCGCCGTCCGCCCCGGCGGGGGCGGGTGACCTTGGCGGGCTTTTCCGCCTCGGCGGACTCCTCCGAGCCCTGAAAAATCTGCTTGAGGTGGCTGTACAGGGCGCTGCCCTGGGCCTCGCCGCACTCCCTGGCCAGGGCGTTGCGCAGGTCCTGGCGGTTTGCGGCCTTCAAAATAAAGGGCAGGTGGAGGCAGTCCTCAATGGAGGGCCGCAGGTCCACCTCCTGGAAGGCGTCGGCGTACCGGGCCCGCAGGGCGTCGATGGAGGCGGCGTAGCCCTTGTCCTGGCTGATGACATAGGCGTAGTCCGCCTCCCGCCGGCCCACCAGCACTCCCAGCTCTGTGATGATCTGAAAGTCAATGGAGTTCCTGCCGCCCCGGACGCTCTCGATGTACTGCACGTCCGCGGAGGTCCCGGCGCACAGCTTCTGAATCTTGCTGAGCGCCAGCCCCTCCTTCTGGTAGAAGACCAGAACCGTGTCCTGCTCGGAGAGCATTTCGATGCCCTTCAGACCTGTGCCGATGTTGTTGTCGCCGTCCACTAAAAAAATCATTTTCATACAAACGTAGTCTTTCTTCTGTTTTTATTTTGTCCCTCTCACAGGGAGATGGTTCATAGTATAACAAGTTTTCCGCAAAAGCGCAAGCAGATGTGGCTATACACCGCTCTGGGTTGATGCATTTGGAACTATCCTGAATGGGAGTTCCGTATACAATAATATGATCAACGGTTTATTATTGGAATTTTCTAAATGATAACTTCCCGTTTACCGGGCAGTCATCCATCAACAGGTAACTGCCCGCTTGGGCTGTTTTGACGAGCGGTTTGACAAAGAGACTTTCGGCAGCATCAATCTGAAAAGGGATAACTTTTTCCAGAACCTTCGCCCCATAGAGCAGGCAAAGCGAGACGGGGCTGCGCACTGCTCAATCAAACCTTTTCCTGGATGCCGGCGAGACCGTGACCATCTCGGCCGCCAATCCCCCAATCCGCCAGCGTGGACTTCGGCCTGATCGCCCCGGGCGGATTGTTCTATTCTTTCCCGAAAAAGCGGAGCAGATTTGTCCCATTCACAAAAATCCTGTGCAAAAGCAGCCAGCACGGACGCAAATGCGTCCGTGCCTCCTCCGCCTCAAAACAGCGGTCCCTGCCGCTCCCTCTTCAATCTCCGAATATCCTCCCCCACAAAGGGCAGCAGCTGGTACTCCCCCTCGATCCGCGAGGCAATCTGGGGCGAGTACCGCCGCCCCAGCTCGTTTGGCATCAAATTCGTGCTGAGAATCGTGGACCGCCGCTCCACCAGCCGCGTGTTGACGATCTCATACAGCGCGCTCTGCACAAAGGCCGTGGTCAGCTCCGTCCCCAGATCGTCCAAAATCAGCAGGTCGCACCGGAGCACCCGCTCCACGTCCTCCCCGGCCTCCTCCCGGCTGAATTTCTCGTCCTCAAACACCCGGAACACGTGCCCCGCCGTGTCGTACACCACGGACCACCCGGCCCCGCTCACCTCCCGGGCGATGGCGGCGGAGAGGTGGGTCTTTCCCAGCCCCGGCGCGCCGAAAAACAGCAGGTTCTCAAACCGGCGGCCAAACCGGTGGGCGAACTCCGCGCAGCTGTTGTACACCCGCTCCTCCATGTGGCTCCGGGCGGACCTCCGCTCCCCCGGCTCAACCCGGTCGGAGTACCACTCCAGGGAGAAGGTGTCAAAGCTCTGCCCTCCCAGGTCCAGCATCCGGCTCAGCTCCCTCTGCTGCTCCCGGGCGTAGTAGCCCCGCAGGCACCGGCACACGCCGCCGTCCCGATAGCCCGTGTCGCCGCACAGGGGACAGGCGGGCCTCTCCTCCAGGCAGTCCTCCGGCAGACCCAGCCGCTCCAGCAGGTCCCGCCGCTCCCGCTGGAGGCGCAGGTTCTCCACCCGCAGCCGCGCCACCTCCTCCGCCGGGTCCGTTCCCCGGCGGAAGGTGACGGTGACCAGCCGCCCCATGGCGGTGCGCAGCTCCCGCTCGATCTCCCGCAGCCGGGGGGCCTGCCGGAAGATGTCCTCCCGCCGCCGCGCCTCCCGCGCCTCCCGCGTCCGCCGGTCCTCCTCAAACGCCTGGAGGGCCCGGCGCATTACTTTTCCGTCGTAAGCCATCTCTTCTCTCCTTCATCCGGCCTCCGCCCCGCCGCTCAGACGTACTCCCAGGCCCCCCGTCCGCCGGTGGTCTTCGGCTTCCTGCCGCCGTCGCCTGCCTCCACCTCCTCCGGGGTGTGGAGACCCGCCTCGTGCCACCGCTTCAAAATGCCGTTTAAGTAGGGCCACTTCAATTCGTGGCACTTGAGCACCGTCTTGTCGTAGGCCAGGGCCACCGTCTCCGGCGGGAAGCCCATCTCCTGCCAGGCGGTGAGGTACTTCTCCTCCGACGCCGCCGGCATCCGCTCCCCCAGGCCCAGGACCCGCATGTACTGCGGCACGCGCTCCTGCCGCCGGGCGTAGTTTTTCAGGTACTCCGCCGCCGCTCCCTGGCTGTCAATGCCCATCCGGGCCCAGGCGTAGCCCTCCCGCTCGATCTGCTTCATCCCGGGGCGGCGGCCCGGGCCGTACCGCCGCTGCACCCGCTCCGCGCAGTGGCACACCAGCAGGTAGATCACGTCGGCGGGCAGCCCCAGGTAGTCGTTCAGCCCCAGCAGGACCCCCACGTCCGGGGCGGTGAGCTTCTTGCCCAGCTTCCGCTCCACCTCGGCGGTGAGGCTGCGGAACTCGGCGCTGCCCTCCAGCCGGTCGGCGATGTCCGTCTGCCGGTAGGCCGGCTTTTCCTCCGCCGGCTCCGGGGGCGGGTCCGCCTGGGCGATGAAGCCCAGCTGGCGCAGCACGTCCTCCGCCGCCTCAATGCGGGACCTGTCCCACCGCAGCTCCCCCGCCAGGGACCGGGGCGGAACGGCGCCCCGGCGGCGCAGGAGGGCCAGGTAGAGCAGGGCCGCGTCTCCGTCGCCCCGGTCCAGCAGCCGCCTGACCGCCTGGCCGGTGAGGGTGACGCCCTCGTCTCCGGTCTCCACCAATACGCTGGACATGGCCTGTCCCTCCCCTCTGCGCGGTTTTTGTCCTCCTATTCTACACGAAATTTCCTGGAAGGGCAAGCCCTGACCGGGGGTTTTCTCTCGGGGGTCCCCGCAGGGAAGGAGGATTTCGCGCCTCGGGCGCGGGACGGGGAAATCCGGCCTCGGGCCGGGGACGGGGGAGACCGCCCTTCGGGCGGGAGTGGGTTTTACTCGCCCTGACGGGCGGGGTGGATTTCAGCCATGATGATGGCTGGGCAATGCACCCCCCATTTTCTCTTTTTCTGCGCGCAGAAAAAGAGAAAACGGGCCGTGCACGGTCCAAAAGAGAAAAAGACGCTGGGGCGGAATTTGACCGCAGGGGTCAAATTCACCCAAATTACGGGGGCTGGCCTGAACTAGTGCCCATAAATCTTGCCGGTCTTCTGCCGGGTGCGCTTGACAGCGTACCTTGCGGGGGCGCTCCCCCGCATTTGCATCTGCCAACGGGGTTGTTTTGGTGCGTAGACGCAAGGCCTCCAGCGCCTCTTCCTGCGCTTCGCGCCTGGTCGGGCACGTGCGGGGAAGAGAGTTCGTCTACCGACGGTAGAAGGAGATCTGTCCAAACGGGACAGGCCAGGCGCGAAGCGCGGGAAGAGAAGCTAGGAGCCTTGCGTCAAAGAAGCAAAACAACCTCGTAGAAAGTACCGACTGCGGCGGAGCGCCAAAGGACGGTACAGAGTTAGACGCAGCCGGCAGAAGACCGGCAATTTACGAAAGCACCGATTCAGGCCAGCCCCCGTATCTTGGGCGAATTTGGCCCTCGCGGCCAAATTCCGCCCCAGCGTCTTTTTCTCTTTTGGACCGTGCACGGCCCGTTTTCTCTTTTTCTGCGCGCAGAAAAAGAGAAAATGGGGGGTGCATTGCCCAGCCATCATCATGGCTGAAATCCACCCCGCCCGTCAGGGCGAGAAAAAACCTCCCCCGCCCGAAGTGCGGTATACCCCCCGTACCGCCCCCATGGCGCGACTCCTCCCGGAATTTTTGTGAATTTTTTGGAAAAATCACCATTTTTTCTGGCATAAGGCCAGCTCATGTGCTATACTGTACGCTGTAAAATTGACATGACCCGCTCCATGTGTGAAGAAAGAGGAGGAATGTCTCATGGCAAACCGGGTGGTCGTAAATATCTGCGGCGATGATTATACCCTTGTGGCGGAGGAATCCCCCTCCTACATCCAGCGGGTGGGCTCCTATGTAGACGGAAAGATGCGTGAGACCATGGACGCCGCCAAGGTGGGCCGGGTCAACGCCGCCGTGCTCACCGCCGTCAACATCGCCGACGAGCTGATGAAGTCCCAGGAGACCGCGGAGCAGCTGCGGGGCCAGATCAAGGGCTATGCGGACGAGGCCGCCCAGGCCCAGTCCGAGGTCAGCGAGCTGAAGCGAGAGGTCTTCCGCCTCCAGCAGAAGCTGGAGCGGCAGAGCCGGTGATGCGCAGGCCGGAACTGCTGGCCCCCGCCGGTTCTCCGGAGGCCCTGCGGGCCGCCGCGGAAAACGGCGCGGACGCCGTGTACCTGGGCTGGGGCAGTTTTAACGCCCGCCGGGGCGCCAGGAACTTCTCTGACGAGGAGTTCGCGGAGGCCCTGGCCTATTGTCGCGTCCGGGGCGTGCGGGTCTTCCTCACATTGAACATCCTCTTGTCCGACCGGGAGCTTCCCGCCGCGCTGGAGGCCGCCCGAACCGCCTCCCGCCTGGGGGCGGACGCGGTGCTGGTCCAGGACTGGGGCCTTCTGGATCTGCTGCGCCAGACTCTGCCGGATCTGCCCCTTCACGCCAGCACCCAGATGAGCATCTTTACCTCCGGCGGCGCCCGGGAGGCCGCGGCGGACGGCTGCGAGCGGGTGGTCATCGCCCGGGAGTGCTCGGCGGAGGACACGGCGGCCATCATCCAAAACTGCCCCGCCGAGATCGAGGTCTTCGCCCACGGGGCCCTGTGCATGTGCTACTCCGGCCAGTGCGCCATGAGCGCGCTGATCGGCGGCCGCTCCGGCAACCGGGGCCGCTGCGCCCAGCCCTGCCGCCTGCCCTACGGGGTCAACGAGGCGGCGGGGGACCGCCGTCCCCTGAGCCTGAAGGACAACTGTCTTGCCGGAAGCCTGGGGGAGATGGCGGCCATGGGCGTCAGCTGCGTCAAGCTGGAGGGGCGGATGAAGCGGCCGGAGTACGTGGCCGCCGTCACCAACGTCTACGCCCGTCTGCTGGAGGAAAACCGGAAACCCACGGCGGAGGAGCGGGACATTCTGGAGCGGGCCTTCTCCCGCTCCGGCTTCACCGACGGCTACTGGCGGGGCCGGAGGGGCCCCGATCTCTTCGGCTTCCGCCCGGAGGACGCCGCTCCCCCGGCGGCGCCCGACCTTCCCAAAGTCGACCGCCGCATCCCCGTGGTCTTCACCGCGCTGGTCAGGGCGGGGGTCCCCTGCTCTTTGACGCTGGACGACGGCTTTGGGAACGATGTCACCGTTACCGGCCCCGTGCCGCAGCCCGCCGGAAACCGTCCCCTGACCCTGGAGGACCTGACCGCCCGGCTGGAGAAGACCGGCGGCACGCCCTACCTCTGCGTCATGGACGAGGACTCTTGGGTGGACCCAGGGCTGTACCTCTCCGCCGCCGCCGTCAACGCGCTGCGGCGGGACGCTCTGGACGCCCTCTCCGCCGCCCGGGCCGCGCCGCCCGCCCGCTGGGAGCGCCTCCCCCCGCCGCCCCTGCCGGAGACCGACTGCTCCGGGGACGTTCCCCAATTCACGCTCTCCGTCACAGACGCCGCCCAGCTGACCGGCGAACTGCTCTCCCTTCACCCCGCCCGCGTCTATGTGCCGCTGGAGGCGCTGGCCTCTCTCTCCGCCCTGCCGCAGGGGGATGCGGAGTGGTGCGCCATTCTGCCCCGGGTGTGGCGGGACCGGGACGAGCCTCAGCTGAAAGCCTGGCTGGATCACGCCAAGTCCCTGGGCGCTGCCGGGGCTCTGGCGGGCAATATTGGACATCTCCCCCTCCTGCGTGATTCCGGACTGTATATTTACGGTGATTTTGGACTAAACGTATTCAACAGCCGCGCCCTGGAGTACCTGCGGAAAAAGGATCTGCGCTCCGCCTGCGTCTCCTTCGAGCTGCGCTTCTCCCAGATCCGGGACATGCGAAAGCTCCTGCCGGCGGAGGCCATTGTCTACGGGCGCCTGCCCCTGATGATTACGGAGAACTGCCTGATCGAAAACAGCGGCTCCTGCCGCTGCAGCCGGCCCAACGTCCTCCGGGACCGCACCGGGGCCGCCTTCCCCCTGCTGCCCGCCTACGGCTGCCGGACGGAGGTCCAGAACGACCGCCCCCTCTGGCTGGCGGACCTGCCGGAGTGGCGGCGGCTGGGGCTGCGCTACGCCCGGCTGCGCTTCACCACGGAGAGTCCCGGGGAGTGCGTCCGGGTCTTTCGCGCCTATCTCAGCGGAGAGGCCCCCAAGGGCGAGTTTACCCGGGGCCTCTGCAGGCGGGGCGTGGAGTGAGGGGATCAAACCCGTTTTGTATGCTGCGCCGCAAAAAATGCAAGGCATTTACTGAATTGGAGTATTACAATGGAAGAATTGAAGGTAAAATATTTTACAGACCAGATTGACGAGCTGTGCTATGTGGCGGGGAAATCCGACTGGATTGACCTCCATGCCGCGGAGGAAGTGACGATGAAGGCCGGGGAATTCCGGCTCATCCCCCTGGGCGTGGCCATCGCCCTGCCGCAGGGGTACGAGGCCCACGTGGTGCCCCGCAGCTCCACGTTTAAGCATTACGGCCTCCTCCAGGCCAACTCCATGGGCATCGTGGATTATACCTACCGCGGGGACAACGACCAGTGGTTCCTCCCGGTCTACGCCACCCGGGACGTGACGGTGGAGCTGAACGCCCGCATCTGCCAGTTCCGGATCATGCAGAATCAGCCTCCGCTGAAGTTCACCCGGGTGGAGCGGCTGGAGGGTCCCGACCGGGGCGGCTTCGGCTCTACGGGGAGATAGGAGGGCGGCGCTGTGGCAAACATCGTACTGGCCTCCGCCTCCCCCCGGCGGCAGGAGCTTCTGCGCCGCATCGGCATTGCGGATTTCGACGTCCGGGTGCCGGAGGCGGACGAGACCTTTCCCGAGGGGCTGACGCCGCCGGAGGTGGTGGCCCATATCTCCCGGGGGAAGGCGGACGCGGCCGCGGCCCTGTGCACACCGGAGGAGATCGTCATCACCGCCGACACCATGGTCTTTCTGGACCGCCAGCGGCTGGGCAAGCCCGCGGACGAGGCGGACGCCCTGCGGATGCTCACCGCCCTCCAGGGGCGGCGGCACACCGTCTGCACCGGCGTCACCGTCCGGCAGGGGGACAGCTGCCTCACGGAGTCCGAGTCCACGGACGTGTACTTCCGCCCTGCCTCCCGGCGGGAGCTGCTGGCCTATATCCAAACCGGCGAGCCCATGGACAAGGCCGGGGCCTACGGGGTCCAGGGCAAGGGGGCGCTGCTGGTGGAGCGGCTGGACGGCGACTTTTTCAACGTCATGGGCCTCCCCGTCCTGCGGCTGAGCCGGATGCTGGAGAAGTTCGGCGTTCTTCTTTTGAATTAGGAATGAGGACTTAGGAATTGAAAGATTTTCTGAAAAACAACGGTCTTTGGATTTTGTTTGCCGGAGCGGTCATCTCCGTGGCGCTGGCGCTGATGTCCTATTTCAGCACCACCTCCGCCCCGTTGGTGAACGCGGTGAATGTCCTGGTGTCTCCCTTTCGCTCGGCCTATACCGCCGTGGCCGCCTGGTTCAATGACAAGCAGAATTACTACCGGGACACCACGGATCTTCTGGAGGAGAACGACGCCCTGCGCAAGCGCATTGCCGAGCTGGAGGCAGACCTCCGCCAGGCGGAGGACGACAGCAAGGAGAACGAGGTCCTGCGCGACGCTCTGGAGCTGCGCAAGCAGCGGCGGGACCTAGAGCTAGAGAGCGCCATGATTACGGAGCGGTCTGTGACCAACTGGACCTCCTCCCTGACGCTGAACAAGGGCACCAGTCACGGCGTGGAGAGCGGCGATGCGGTGATCGACGGCGCCGGCAGCCTGGTGGGCGTGGTCCGGGAGGTGGGGCTGAACTGGTGCACTGTGCTGACCATTGTGGACACGGACACCTCCCTGGGCGCCCAGGTGTTCCGCACCAAGGATCTGGCCCTGGCCGTGGGGAATTTCTCCCTGATGGAGGAGAGCCGGCTGCGGCTGGAGTTTCTGCCCGCCGGGTGCCAGCTGCTCACCGGCGATCTGGTGCAGACCTCGGGCCTGGGCGGCTACTATCCCTCAGGCCTTGTCATCGGCACGGTGGAGGAGATCCTGGTGGACGACTCCGGCGCCGCATCCTATGCCATTTTGACTCCCGCGGCGGACCTCTCCTCCCTGACGGAGGTCTTTGTCATCAAGTCCTTTGACATTGTCACCTGAGAGCTGTATTCCCAGGCCTTGAACGCCCTTTGGCAGACAAGGCCCCAAAGCCCCGCTTTTCCCTGAGACCCCGGCGCCCCTCTGCGGCCCTTCCCGCCGGCAGAACGGGGCAATTTCCACCTGAGAGGACGGTGCGCCCGTGCTGGCACGAAACGAGACGATTTTCAAATGGTTCCTCTATTCCGCCGCCGCCGTGCTGTGCCTGACGGTGCAGGGCGCCGTTTTCCAGCGCTTCACGCTCTGGGGCGTGATCCCCTTTATCTGCCCGCTGCTGGCGTCCATTCCCGCCACCTGGGAAAGCCCCGCTGCGGGCACGCTCTTCGCCCTGGCGGTGGGCGTGACCTGCGACCTGCTGCTGCCGGCTCCCATTCCCTGCTTTTACACGCTGGTGTTCCCCCTGGCTGGGCTCTTGTCCTCCCTTCTCTCCCACAGCATCCTGCGTCCCGGATTCCTCTGCTCCCTTGCCGCCGCCGCCATCGCCTTCGCCCTGACGGACGGCTTCGCCTGCTTCGTCCTCTGGAGCCGGGGCAAGGCCGCCTGGGAGGCCGGGGCCTTTGTGGCCCTGCGGGAGTTCTGCGTCGCCCTGCCCTGGAGCATCCCCGTCACGCTGCTGTTCCGGGCGGTATTCCGCCGCACCCATCCCGACGACTGACCGCCCAAAAGGAGTTCCTATGGATCAACACGAATCCCGCAGCCTCCGCCTCTACGTTCTGGGGGCCTTTCTGGTGGCCGTCCTGCTGGTCTACCTGGGCGTTTTGTACAGCGTCCAGGTGGTTCACTACCAGGACTACGCCACCCAGTCCGTCCACTCCATCCTCCGGCCGGAGACGGTGGAGGCCTCCCGGGGCATCATCACCGACCGCAACGGCCGGACCCTGGTATCCAACCGCTCCACCTACAACCTGACCTTCGACCCCAGCCTTCTGAAAGAGGGCGAGGACCAGAACGAGGCCATCCTCCGCCTGATTCAATTATGCCAGGCCAACGGCGTGGAGTGGATCGAAAACCTGCCCATCTCCCGCCGCCTGCCCTATACCTACACCCTGGACCAGCTGGGGGACCCGGTGCTCAAAAGCCGCTTCCTCTCCTACCTCAAGGACCTGAAGCCCTCCCGGGAGGCTCTGACCGCCTACCTTCTCCAGCGCCCGGAGACGGTGGCCCCCCGTAATGCGGACGACCCGCCCCTGCCGGTGCTCCCGGAGCCCGAGGGCGAGCTGACGGAGGAGCAGGAGGCCGCGCGGCAGCGGCAGCTGGGGGAGGAGCTGCTGGATCTTCTCTCCACCAAGCACCTCACCGCCACGCTCCTCACCGGCGCGGGCATCACCCCTCAGACCCTGCTGGAGTGGATGCGTGAGGATTTCGGCCTCTCCCCCTCCCTCTCCCTGGGGGAGGCCCGGCTGGTGCTGGGCATCCAGTACGAGCTGTACCTCCGCCGCCTGGTCAACACCGTGGCCTACATTCTGGCGGAGGACATCGACATGGAGTTCATCTCCCTGATTAACGACGGCGGCTACTCCGGCGCCAAGGTCACCAGCTCCTACGCCCGGGAGATCGAGACCTCCGCCGCTCCCCACATCCTGGGCATGGTGGGCCCCATCTACGCCGAGGACGACCTGGAGGCCCTGCGGGCCAAGGGGTACAACGGCGACGATACCATTGGCCGCTCCGGCGCGGAGGCTGCTTTTGAGGACTATCTCCGGGGCACCGACGGGCGGCGGGTGGTCTCCGTCAACAGCGACGGAAAGATCACCGGCGAGTACTACACCCGCGACCCCCAGCCCGGCTACAACGTGGAGCTGACCATCGACCTGAAATTCCAGCAGGTGGCGGAGGAGGCCCTGGCCGCCACTGTCTCCGCCATGAGCGAAAAGGACGGCAACACCACCCGCGGCGCAGGGCTGGCGGTGGTGAAGGTGGGCAGCGGCGAGGTGCTGGCTCTGGTCTCCTATCCCACCTACGACCTCTCCGCCTATATTCAGGACAGCGCCTACCGGGGCCAGCTGAACAGCGACGAGTCCCGCCCCCTGATGAACCGGGCCACCACAGGCCGCTACTCCCCCGGCTCCACCTACAAGCCCATGATTGCGGTGGCGGCCCTGGAGGAGGGCGTGGTAACCCTGAACGAGCGGATTCTGGACACCGGCTACTGGCGCTATCCGGACATTGTTGCCGGCACCGGCGAGTGGGGCTGGTGGTGCTGGAACCGCGGCGGCCACGGGCGGCTCAACGTGACCCAGGCCGTCACCGCCTCCTGCAACACCTTCTTCTATGAGATGGGCTACCGCCTGGGGATCGAGAAGATCGAAGAGTACGCCGACGCCTTCGGCTTTGGAAAGAGCACGGGCATTGAGATCGGCGACAACCCCGGCCTGGTGGCGGGTCCGGAGGAAAAGGAGGCCCGGGGCGAGATCTGGTACGGCGGCGACACTGTCCAGGCCGCCATCGGCCAGGGCCACAACCTCTTCACCCCCCTTCAGATCGCCAACTATATGGCCACCCTGGTCTCCGGCGGCAGGCACTATGACGCCCATCTGCTGAAAACCGCCAAGACCTACGACAACTCCCAGGTGGTGGCCACGGGCAGCAAGGAGCCCTCCAACGTCATTGAGATCAGCGACGCCACACTGGACGCCGTCAAAACCGGCATGCACAACCTGACCACCAGCACCCTGGCGCCCTATTTCCGCAATTGCGTGGTGGATGCCGGCGCCAAGACCGGCACCGCCCAGCTGGGCGCCAACATCACCAACAACGGCGTGTTCGTCTGCTTCGCCCCCTACGACGAGCCGGAGATCGCCGTCGCTCTGGTCATTGAGCAGGGCAACTCCGGCGCACAGCTGGCCTCCACGGCCGTCAACGTCATCAACGCCTACTTCATCCCCGACGAGGCCGAGACCGCCGTCACCGGGGAAAACCATCTGCTTCCCTGACCCCTCCGCACGTTTAAGAAGCTGTATGGCCTGTTCGCAGGCGCCCAAGCGCATACCTTAAAACCTGTATTCACAGGCGTTGAACCAGTCCCCGCGGGAAAAGACGCCTTGAGCCGGCTTTCGCCGGTTTGAAAACAGACTCCGGAAATAGGCGGCAGGGCGCGGATTGGTGCAGCTTCTGACAATGTTGATTCCCCCATTTTGAAACAAGGAGTTTTTCCATGAGTGAGCCCTTCGTCTTTGACCCCCGCCACGACCTGTGCAAGACCCCCTTCGGCGCCGTCCCCTGCGGCCAAAGCGTAACCTTCCACTGCCGTCCTCTGGCCTCCGAGGGCTTCCAGCACTGCGCCATTGTCCTGCTGGGAGAATTTTCCGGATCGGAGGCGCACATTGAATTCGCCTGCGGCGGCCCGGAGGGAGACCGCGTCCGCTTTTCCGGGACGGTCCTCGCCCCAGGAGAGCCGGAGCTGGTCTGGTATCATTTCCGCTTCTGGCGGGACGACGGTTCCGGCTGCATTCTGGACTGCACCGGCTACCGCCACGACGGTCTGGTGGAGCCCTGGCAGCTGACGGTTTATGAGGAAACTCCGACGCCTCAATGGTTCGGGGAGGGTATCTCATACCAAATTTTCCCAGATCGCTTCTCCCGCCTGGCAGTCCCAAATCCCGCCGGCATGGTGGGAAACCGCTGGGTCCACGAGAATTGGGCGGACGCGCCGGAGTGGCGTCCCGATCCGGACGGGGAGGTGCGGAACCGGGATTTCTTCGGCGGCTCCCTGGCGGGCATCACCGCCCAGCTCCCCCATCTGGCGGACCTGGGCGTGTCCACGCTGTATCTCTGCCCCATCTTCGAGTCCGCCTCCAACCACCGCTACAACACGGCGGACTACTCCAAAATTGACCCCATGCTGGGGACGGAGGAGGATTTCCGGGAGCTGTGCGCCAAGGCCAGGGCGCTGAATATTCGGGTGATTTTGGACGGCGTGTTCAACCACACCGGCTCCCAGAGCCTCTATTTTAACGAGGACGGCTTTTACCCCACTCTGGGCGCGGCCCAGAGCCAGGACAGCCCCTACGCCGACTGGTTCTCCTTCCACCCCTGGCCGGCGGACTATGACGCCTGGTGGGGCATCCGCACCCTGCCCGCCGTCCGGGAGGAGAGCCCCAGCTATATACATTATATAATAGAGGGGCAGGACTCCATTATCCGCCGCTGGCTCCGGGCAGGCGCCAGCGGCTGGCGGCTGGATGTGGCCGACGAGCTGCCGGATTGGTTCATTGAAAAGATCCGCGCCGTCATGGACCGGGACTTTCCAGACGCCTTCCTCCTGGGCGAGGTCTGGGAGGACGCCAGCACCAAGGTGGCCTACTCCCGGCGGCGGCGGTATCTGCTGGGCCGGGAGCTTCACGGCGTGATGAACTACCCCTTCCGCACCTCTTTGCTGGAGTATCTCCGGCAGGAACAGGCGGAGCGGTTTCAGGACGCCATGGAGACCCTGCGGGAGAACTATCCCCCCGCCGCCTTTTACTCCGCCATGAATTTCCTGGGCACCCACGACACCCCCCGGGTGCTGACGGTGCTGGGAGCCGACGTGCTTTTGGAGCGCAAGGAGGACCGGGCCCGTTACCGCCTCTCCTCCGGCGAGCGGGACCGGGGCCTCCGGCGGCTGCGGCTGGCCGCTCTGGTCCTCTTCACCTTTCCCGGCGCCCCCACGGTGTACTACGGCGACGAGGCCGGGATGGAGGGCTTTGAGGACCCCTTCAACCGGGGCGCCTACCCCTGGGGCGGTGAGGACCTGGAGCTGCTGGACTGGTTCCGCCGCCTGGGCCGCCTGCGGCGGGATCGGAGATCCCTGCGGACAGGGAGCCTCCGCTGGCTCCACGCCGCCGGTCCTCTGCTGGCCTTTGCCCGGGAGGCGGAGTCGGAGCGGCTGACCACGGCAGTCAACGCCTCTCAGGAGGTCCGAACCCTCTCCCTCCCCTGGTCCGCAGGTTTGGCGGAGGACCTGCTCACCGGACAGCGGCTCTCTCCGTCGGGCGGAACGCTGGAGCTGACCCTCCCTCCCCTCACCGGCTTCCTGCTGGCGGACACATCTGAAATCTGACCGGCACGGCGGCCCTGGGACTTCGGTTCCGGGGCCGCCGCTGAATGTTTCACGTGAAACATTCCCCTCCGCCTGCCTGCCCCCTCTTTTCTCTCTCCCCTTTCTTCAAATTTATATCACATTTTGCATATTTAACCTTGCAAGGGATGTTCTCCCCTGTTATAATGATTTCGTATGATACCCCGCCCATCCCTGTTGGCGGCAGACAGAAACAGGCGCGGTCCGCCTGGAGTTTGGAAAGTAGGTGCCTCCGTGGCAAAAATAATCGCAATTGTCAATCAAAAGGGCGGAGTGGGCAAGACCACCACCTGTGTCAATCTCTCCGCCGCCCTCACCGAGGTGGGGAAAAAGGTACTTCTGTGCGACTTTGATCCCCAGGCCAACTCCACCTCCGGCATGGGGGTGGACAAGACCGTCTCCAAGGGGATTTACGACGTGCTGATTGGGGAGATCCCCGCCGAATCCGCCCTGGTACATACCAGATACGGCGATGTGCTGCCCTCCAATAAGGCGCTGGCCGGGGCGGGCATCGAGATGATCGGTATGGAGCGCCGGGAATTTTTGCTGCGGGAGGCCCTGCATCAGATCAGCGGCCGCTACGACTATCTCTTCATCGACTGCCCCCCCTCCCTGGAGCTGCTGACGGTGAACGCCCTCTGCGCCGCCGACGCCATTTTGGTGCCGGTACAGGGGGAGTACTTCGCCCTGGAGGGCCTCAGCGACCTGATGAACACCGTGCGCATTGTCCGCCGCTCCCTGAACCCCCAGCTGGAGATGGAGGGCGTGCTGCTGACCATGTTCGACGGGCGGACCAACCTCTCCCTCCAGGTGGCGGAGGAGGTCAAGCACTACTTCCCCGGCAAGGTATACGCCACCGTCATTCCCCGGAACGTCCGCCTCTCCGAGGCCCCCAGCCACGGAAAGCCCATCAGCGCCTATGACCGCACCTCCCGAGGGGCGGAGTCCTACGCGGCGCTGGCGGCGGAGTTCTTGCGGAAGAACTGAGGAGGCCGCGGCGCATAGTTTGGCGGTAAATTTTCTGCTGATCGCAAAATTACTCCGCCAAATCCCCTGCGCTGACTTCTCCAGCCCTTCCCCCCAAAAGCAGGGCGCATGACCGCCCTTTTGAAAGGAGCACCACATGGCATCCAAAAAGCCCACCGGCCTTGGCCGGGGCCTCGGCGCCCTGCTGGGCGACGATGTATTGAAAACCGAAACCACCGGCAGTTTGTCCCTGCCCATCTCCCAGGTGGAAACCTGCTCCTCCCAGCCCCGGAAGCTCTTTGACGAGGCGGCGCTGGCGGAGCTGGCGGACTCCATCCGGGAGCACGGCATTATCCAGCCCCTGACGGTGCGGAAGCTCTCCTCCGGCTACTATCAGATCATCGCCGGAGAGCGGCGCTGGCGGGCCGCCCGCCTTGCAGGCCTCCAGGAGGTCCCCGCCATCGTCATCGAGGCGGACGACCGCAAGGCCGCGGAGCTGGCCATGATCGAAAACCTCCAGCGGGAGGACCTGAACCCCATGGAGGAGGCCGCCGGCTTCCAGTCTCTCATGGAAAACTACCACATGACCCAGGAGGAGGCGGCCCAGCGGGTGGGAAAATCCCGCAGCGCCGTGGCCAACGCCCTGCGTCTGCTGAGCCTGACGCCCACCGTCCGGGAGATGGTGGAGCAGGGAAAGCTCTCCGCCGGCCACGCCCGGGCCCTGCTGCCCCTCTCCCCCGCCGTGCAGGAGAGCACAGCCGCCATGGTGGTCCTCCAGGCGCTGTCTGTCCGGGAGACGGAGCGGCTGGCAAAGAAGATGGGAAAACAGCCCCCCGTCGAGTCGGACCCCGTGGGGGGCAAAAAGCCCTCCCTTGATGTGGACTACACCGCCGAGGCCCAGAAGGACCTCTCCTCCCGGCTGGGACGGGGCGTGAAAATCGTCACAGGCCGGAAGAAGGGACGTATCGAGCTGGAGTACTACGGCGTGGACGACCTCAACGACCTGCTGGACGCCCTGGCCCTGATCCAGGTGAAAAAGGCGGGGAAAGGATCAGAGGTATGAAGCTGGAGCGGCGCAGTGACACGGGAGAGCCCCTCTCCCCCGCGCCGGAGGAGAATCCCTCCTCCGGTCCCGACGGAAAAAAGCCGGTTATCGTCTATATTCTCGTCCTCTTCACCGTGGCCTTTCTGCTGATGATCTGGTCTCTCTTCTCCCACCAGCGGAGCAACACCGAGGCCATCGGCCGGCTCCAGGGCTCCGTCTCCGCCATGCAGGAGGTGCAGGAGCTCCAGGACCGGGTTATCCAGCTCCAGGAGGAGCTGGCAGAGGTCAAAGAACAGCTGGAACAGGAGCAGGAGGCCGCCGAGACCGCCGCTGCCGCAGCCCGGGATGAAGCCGGCGCGCTTTTGACGGAACGAGACAGTCTGGAGGCGCAGGTCGCCGCCCTGACGGCTCTCTACCGGCTTCAGCAGCTCTACGCCGCCCGGGACCTGGAGTCCTGCGAGGCCGAGATCAGCGCACTGGGTTCCGGGTCCCTCCTGGACAGTCTAGACGCCGTCTCCCGGAAGTGGGACTGGGACGTCACGCCGCCGTCGGAGCGGTATCTGGAGCTGAAAGAGGCTGTGAGCGCCCTGGAGGACCGGGCTCCGTGAAGAAGTACCGGAGGCCGGTCTGCCGGTAACAGCCCCGCTGGCGGCGGAGAGGTAAAAGGAGGACGCCATGAAATGGCTGAAAGCCCATTGGAAGGCCCCGGCTGTCATTTTGATCCTGCTGCTGGCGTGGGGAAGCTGGTACGCCCGGCCGGTGGATCTCTACGGCCTCACCGGCCTGACCCCAAGCGCCGTGAATACCATTTCCTTCTCTCTCCGCCAATTTGACAGCTGTGTTCCCGGCGGCACAATCGACGTCTATGGCTCCTGCACTCCCGAAAGCCCGGAGTGGGACGCCGTGCGGGAAGCAGTGGAAACTCTGCGGTTCCGCCGCCCTCCCTGGAATCTCCTGCTCCAATTCTTTGACAGCAACTTCCTCACAGGCCGCCAGACCAAAGATGGAGATTATCACATCATGCTGACCCCCATAGCGCAGGGCGGAGGTTATGTGAACCTTCAATTTTTTCTGGACGAGTGGACATACAGCTCCCCCTGGTCTAATCGGAATCTTACCCTCTGGGTAGAAGACAGCCGGGAAACTGGTAACGCCCTGGCGGAGGCTCTCTGGTCCCTGCTGGAGGAGCCATAAACCGCTTTCATTGTTTCACGTGAAACATTCATAAGATACTGATTTTAATTTTGAGGTGAACCAACCATGCTGGACATGAAATTTATCCGGGAGAACCCGGAGATCGTCAAGGAGAACATCAAAAAGAAATTTCAGGACCAGAAGCTCCCCCTGGTGGATGAGGCCATCGACCTGGACGCCCGGCGGCGGGCCGCCATCGTTGAGGCCGATCAGCTCCGCTCCGCCCGAAACACCCTGTCCAAGCAGGTGGGAATGCTGATGGGCCAGGCCAAAAAGGACCCCTCCAAGCTGGAGGAGGCGGAAAAGGTCAAGGCCCAGGTCAAGGCCGACGCCGAGCGCCTTGCGGAGCTGGAGAAGCAGGAGGCGGAGCTGGAGGCGGAGCTGCGCAAGCGACTGCTGGTAATTCCCCAGATCATCGACCCCTCCGTCCCCATCGGCAAGGACGACAGCGAAAACGTGGAGGCGGAGCGCTTCGGCGAGGCCAAAACGCCGGACTTCCCCATTCCCTATCACACGGAGATCATGGAGTCCTTTGACGGCATCGACCTGGACGCCGCCGGGCGGGTCTCCGGCAACGGGTTCTATTACCTGCTGGGGGACATTGCCCGGCTCCACGAGGCGGTGCTGGCCTATGGCCGGGATTTCATGATCGGCAAGGGCTTCACCTACTGCATCCCCCCCTTCATGATCCACGGCAACGTGGTGGAGGGCGTCATGAGCCAGACGGACATGGACGGCATGATGTACAAGATCGAGGGCGAGGACCTGTATCTCATCGGCACCAGCGAGCACTCCATGATCGGCCGGTTTATCGACCAGATCGTGCCCAGCGAGAAGCTGCCCCAGACCCTCACCTCCTACTCCCCGTGCTTCCGCAAGGAGAAGGGCGCCCACGGCATTGAGGAGCGGGGCGTCTACCGCATCCACCAGTTTGAAAAGCAGGAGATGATCGTGGTCTGCAGGCCCGAGGAGAGTCAGGACTGGTACGAGAAGCTGTGGCGGTACTCCGTGGAGCTGTTCCGGTCCCTGGACATCCCCGTGCGGCAGCTGGAGTGCTGCTCCGGCGATCTGGCGGATTTGAAGGTGAAGTCCTGCGACATTGAGGCCTGGAGCCCCCGGCAGCAAAAGTTCTTTGAGGTCTGCTCCTGCTCCAACCTGGGCGACGCCCAGGCCCGGCGGCTTCGCATCCGCTACAAGGACGAGAGCGGCAAAACACAGCTCTGCCACACCCTGAACAACACCTGCGTGGCCCCGCCCCGGATGCTGATTGCCTTCCTGGAGAACAACCTCCAGGCCGACGGCACCGTGCTGATTCCGGAGGTCCTACGGCCCTATATGGGCGGCAAGGAAAAGCTGACGCCCAAAACCTAAACATATAAAAGTTTCGCGCAAGCCTTTGAAAAGGCTTGCCCGGGTCCAGGGGGCGGCGGCCCCTGAGGCCGCATCAAATCACAGTAGACACAAGAGACCGAATAGGAGGTAAACGCAATAGCACAACTTCCCTCCCCATCCCGCAGCGGTGCGGTGGACTTCCTCAGAGCGCTGGCCATCACCGGCGTAATCCTGATCCACGTCTCCGCCGGCGGATTCAGCCACCCCGCAGGCTCCTTCGACTGGCTCTCCGCCCTGTTCTGGGGGTCCGTCAGCCGCGCCAGCGTGCCCGTCTTCCTGATGCTCACCGGGGCGCTGATGCTGGACCCCGGCCGGCAACTCACCATCCGGCAGCTGTGGCTCCGGAAAATCCCCCGGCTGCTGGCGGCTCTGCTGGCCTGGGCCCTGATCTACCGGCTTTGGCGGATGGCGTTTTACGACGGCGGACTCACCGTCTCGGGAGCGGCGGACGCAGTGAAACAGGTCCTGGCATTTCACCACCAAAATCACCTCTACTACCTGCACATTGCGCTGCTGGTCTACGCCCTGCTCCCCGCGACCCGAATCATCACCGCTCACGCGGACCGGCATACGCTGGAGTATCTGCTGGTCCTGTGGGCCGTTCTGGGGATTCTCTATCCCACCTTCAAGGGATGCTGGCCACTGACCCTGCTCCGGGGCATTCCCACCCAATACGGGCTGAACCTGGCCTACACCAGCGTGGGGTACGGGCTGCTGGGCTGGTACCTGCGCAAGTACGCCGCCTCCCCCAAAGTCTGGGCCCTCACCGCCGCCGCAGGATTTCTGATAATCTTCGGCGGAACCGCCGTCCTCTCCCTGCGGGATGGACAGCTGAACGAGGCGCTCCTGGATGGGACCAGTCCCGGCACGGCAATGCTGGCCGCCGGGATCTGCGGCTGGGCCTTCTCCGCGCTGGGAGAGCGGCAGATGCCGCCGGCACTGCACACCCTGTCCCGGGCCTCCTTCTGCGTGTATCTGGTCCATCTGCTCCCCTGCTGGGAGCTGGGACGGCTGGGACTCAGCGCCGTGAGCGGCCCCTGTCTCCTCTCTATCCCCCTGACCGCCGCCGCTGTGCTGGCCTGTTCCCTGGCGGTGTGGACGGTCCTGGTCCATGTTCCCATTGCGGGAAAGTGGCTCGTATAATTCCAATTTGTATATTTTTCACTTCTTTATACAAACAGAAATCGTTTTAATCCCCTCTCAGGCAGAGAACCCCGCTTCCCAACCGCCCCTGGCGGAACGACTCGCCAAGAGGCAAATCCAAGAAAAGGCGGTGCCCTATGAGCATTTTTTCATCTCTCTTCTCCAGAGAAACCGAGGACGACTACGAGCTGGAGGCCGTCCAGAGCACGGACGGAAAAAACGGCCAGGCCAACAGCGCCCCCACGGGTGAGCTGTGCGAGGGAATGCGCATCGACGTAACGACCCCGGACGGAACGCCGCTTCTGGCGGGAAAGATCACGGCCCTCACCTCCACCACATTGACGCTGGAGCGGCTGCCCGGCGGGCTGGCCTTTAAGGTCTGCAGCCGGGAGGCCGCCGTGTGCGCCAGCGGCTACGACAAGAAAATGGTTCCCATCAGCCTGCGGGCCACGGTGCAGGAGTCCACCCGGACCCTTTTGAAGCTGAAAAATGTACAGGTGGAGACCCATGCGGAAAACCGGGAGGCCTTCCGCCTGCCCCTCAGCGTCCCCGTGTCGCTGTACCGCTGGGAGGATGAGCACTACAAGACGCCGGAGGAGTGCCTCCTGGTGGACATCAGCACCGGCGGCGCCTGCGTGCAGACGGAGTATATCCACTCCGAGGACGAGGTGCTGCGCATCCGCCTGAAGCTGGACGACTACACGCCGCTGAACTTTGTGGGCCAGATCGTGCGTTGCATTGAGCACGAGCCCGGTCAGTTCCGCTACGGCTTCCTCTTCGCCCAGCTGACCGAGGAGGAGATCACCTCCCTGAACAAGATCCTCTTCAATATGCAGACCGGCGTCAAGCGCACCCATATGCGCACGGAGATTGGACACTGGTGAGCGGGAGTCTTTCAATCCGTTTCGTATAATCACACGCACTTTATACCGAAAGGAATTGCTTTTATGGCCTCTGAGAAGAAAAACTCCTTTCTGGCGGAGTTCAAAACCTTCATCGCCCGGGGGAACGTGATCGACATGGCCGTGGGCGTCATCATCGGCGGCGCCTTCTCCGGCATCACCACCTCCCTGGTCAACGACATCGCCATGCCCATTCTGGGCATCTTTACCGGCAGCATCTCTTTCGCGGACCTGTCCGTCAGCATCGGCAGCGCCGTGATCGGCTACGGCAATTTTATACAGGCGGCGCTGAACTTCCTGGTAATGGCCTTTGTGGTGTTCTGCCTGGTGCGGCTCATCAACAGCTTCCACCGGAAAAAGGAAGCCGTCCCCGCCGCTCCCCCCGCCCCGCCGGAGCCCTCCAATGAGGAAAAACTGCTGACGGAGATCCGGGACCTTCTGAGGGAGCGGAGATGATCGCGCCGCTGCTGGAGGAGGGCCTGCCGGCCCTGGGCCTGACGCCCCCGCCGGGGGCCGTGGAGCAGCTGGACCAGTATGCCCGGCTGCTGCTGGAGAAAAACCAGGTGATGAACCTCACCGCCATCACGGAGCCGGAGCAGGTGGCGCAGCTGCACATGCTGGACTGCGCCGCCCTGGCGGGCCTCTGCCGCCTGGAGGGAAAACAGCTGCTGGACGTGGGCACCGGGGCGGGCTTTCCCGGCATGGTGCTGAAAATTCTGGTCCCCTCCCTGGACGTGACGCTGCTGGACAGCCTGAACAAGCGGCTGGACTGGCTGGCGGAGACCTGCGGCGCCCTGGGCCTTTCCGGCATCCGCACGGTCCACGCCCGGGCGGAGGAGCGGAGCCATGACCCGGCCTTTCGGGAGCAGTTCGACGCAGTCACCTCCCGGGCCGTGGCGGAGCTGCGGACCCTGTGCGAGCTGTGCCTGCCCTACGTGCGGCCGGGAGGGTATTTTCTGGCCATGAAATCCGTGGACTCCGACGGAGAGATCGCCGCCGCCGCTTCCGCGGTAAAAGCTCTGGGCGGCGGCCTGGAGCGGGTGCAGGACTATGAGATTCCCGGAACGGACATCCGCCACCGGGCCGTAATTGTAAAAAAAATTTCGGAAACCCCGAAAAAATATCCCAGAACATTTGCAAAAATTAAGAAAAAGCCGTTATAATGTATAGTACCAATCTGTTTTATCATCAACCGGCGCGGAAAGGGGGAGGGCTATGAACGGCCAATGCATCGCCGCCGTCTCCGGTAAGGGAGGCACCGGCAAGACGTCTCTGGTCTCCAGCGTGGGGGCCGCGCTGGCCCTGGCCGGCCGGCGGGTGCTGTGTCTGGACTGCGACGTGGGCCTGCGGAACCTGGACCTGGCCCTGGGGCTTGCCGACAAGGCGCTGATGGACTTCTCCGACGTGGCCCAGGGACGCTGCCCGCTGGACAGCGCCGTGGTGGAGCACCCCAAGCTGTCGGGTCTCTTCCTGCTGACGGCCCCCGCCCGCAGCCGGGGACAGCCGGTGACAGAGGCGGAGATGACGGCCCTTCTGGCGGAGATCCGGGAGCGCTATGACTACTGCCTGCTGGACGCCCCGGCAGGTCTGGGGACCGGCTTCCATCTGGCGGTCTGCGGGGCGGACCGGTGCATTGTGGTCACCACGGCGGACGCCACCTCTCTGCGGGACGCCCAGCACACGGTGATGGAACTGCACCGCTTTCCCGCCGGGAGCCTTCATCTGGTGGTGAACCGGGTGCGGAAGAAAATGCTCCGACAGCTCCACGCCACCATCGACGACGCCATCGACCGGGCCGGGCTTCCCCTCCTGGGCGTCATCCCGGAGGACGACACCCTTCCCCTGTTTTTGAACCAGGGCCTCCCCCTGCTGCCCACCGGCGGACAGGGCGCCTCCGCCGCATACCGCAACATCGCAAAACGCATTCAGGGGGAAAAGGTTCCCCTGGCGCGAATCAAATAAACGAAAGGAGCCAGACAGATGAACATTGCGCTGATGTCCCACGACAACAAGAAGGAACTGATGGTCCAATTCTGCACGGCTTACGCTGGCATTCTGTCCCGACACCACATTTACGCCACCAATACCACCGGACACATGGTAGCCGACGCCACCGGCTTGGACGTCCACTGCTTTTTGACCTACGCCCACGGCGGCAGCCAGCAGATCGGCGCCCGCATCGCCTACAACGAGTTTGACCTGGTGCTGTTTTTCAACGACCCCAGCAACGAGAGCATGGCCGGCGACATCTCCTATATCTCCCGCCTGTGCGACCAGAACAACATCCCCTTTGCCAGCAATATCGCCACAGCGGAGATGCTGGTTCTTGGCCTGGCCCGGGGCGATCTGGACTGGCGGTATATTGTCAACCCCTCCACCCGGCCCATCGCCTGAGCGCAGGGAGCTGTTGATACCGCCGGCTTTTCATCCCGGGGCACTGCGGCCTCCGCAGCCTGGAAAGACGCGCCGGCGGGACGCAGGTCTTGACATTTTTTCGAAAAGAGAATACAATCACCTACACCGCGAAGAAGCCGCAGCAGTAGACCGGCAGCCGATCCCCAGAGAGGGGCGCAGCGCTGAAAGCGCCCCGTTCGGCCCGGAGGAAGGACAGCGGCGGAGCGGGGGCGGAAACGCCCACGGCTCCCTCCCCGTACCAGGAGGCCAAAGGAGGCGCAGGCCTTGAATTTGGGTGGCACCACGAAGCGTGAAGGCGCTCTCGTCCCAAAAAATGTTTTTTTGGGACGAGAGCGCCTTTTCCATGAGGACCGCTGCAAAAAGTGAGATCCCTGGGTTTTTCACGGCGCCTTTTTGAGGTTTTTCAGGGACCGCAGCTGCGCGCGGCTGTCTTTCCTTGCGGTTTTTCCAGGGGGCGCCGCCCCCTGATCCCCCACCGCCTTTTGAAAAAGGCGGGCGAAAACTTTTACCCCACTAACGACGCAGAAGGAGCGAACAGCTATGGCAAAACAGACACCCCGTACCCTCTCGGGCTTTATGGAGCTTCTCCCCGGGCCCCAGCAGCAGCTGGAGCGCATTATGGAGACCCTCCGGCACACCTATTCCCTGTATGGCTTCACGCCTTTGGACACGCCCGTCATCGAGTCCAGCGAGGTTCTGCTGGCCAAGGGCGGCGGCGAGACGGAGAAGCAGATCTACCGCTTTCAAAAGGGCGACGCGGACCTGAGCCTCCGGTTTGACCTGACGGTTCCCCTGGCAAAATACGTGGCCCTGCATTACAACGACCTCACCTTCCCCTTCCGCCGGTACCAGATCGGCAAGGTCTACCGGGGGGAGCGGGCCCAGCGGGGGCGCTTCCGGGAGTTCTACCAGGCGGACATCGACATCATCGGCGACGGAAAGCTCTCCATCCTCAACGAGGCGGAGATCCCCGCCATCATCTACAAGACCTTCTCCGCCCTGGGGCTGAGGCGGTTCCAGATCCGGGTGAACAACCGAAAGATCCTGGGCGGCTTCTACGAGCTCCTCCACTGGCACCACCGGGCGGAGGACATTATGCGGATTGTGGACAAGCTGGACAAGATCGGCCCTGAAAAGGTGGGGCTGATGCTCCATGATGAAGTGGGCATGGACCAGGACGCCGTGGGCGAGGTGATGAAATTCATCTCCATCAAGGGGAGCAGCGAGGAGGTCCTGCACGCCCTGGAGGAGTACCGGGGGCGGAGCCAGACCTTTGACCAGGGACTGGAGGAGCTGAACACCGTGGTGCGGTACCTGGGGGACTTCGGCGTGCCGGCGGAGAATTTTGCCGTGGATCTGACCATTGCCCGGGGACTGGACTACTACACCGGCACTGTGTATGAGACCACCCTGCTGGATCACCCGGAGATCGGCTCCGTGTGCTCCGGCGGACGGTATGACAATCTGGCGGAGTACTACACGGACCGCCAGCTCCCCGGCGCGGGGATCTCCATCGGCCTGACCCGGCTGTTCTACGTGCTGGGAGAGCAGGGGATGCTGAACCCGGAGCTGAACACCGCTCCGGCGGACGTGCTGATTCTGCCCATGACGGAGGATCTGTCCGGGGCCATCGCCCTGGCGACCCAGCTGCGGGAGAATGGGATTCGGACGCAGCTTCACTGTGAGGAGAAGAAGTTCAAGCAGAAGATCGCCTACGCGGACAAGCTGGGGATTCCCTATGTCATCTTCCTGGGGGAGGATGAGATCAACGCGGGCGTTGTGGCCTGCAAGGACATGGTCACCGGGGAGCAGACGAAGCTGGAGGCTGCCGCCACGATTTACCGCATCAAGGCGGGGCTGGATGCCCGCGGAGGCGGGGCGGTGATTCTTGGATAATGGCCTATGCCCGCTCTTGCGGGCGGGGGAGATTTCAGCCATGATGATGGCTGGGCAATGCACCCCCCATTTTCTCTTTTCGGTTGCGCCGAAAAGAGAAAACGGGCCGTGCACGGTCCAAAAGAGAAAAGGCGCTGGGGACGAATTTGGCCGCAGGGGCCAAATTCGCCCAAGTTACGGGGGCTGGCCTGAACCAGTGCCCATTTGAATTGCCGGTCTTCTGCCGGGTACGCTTGACAGCGTACCTTGTGGGGGCGCTCTGCCGCATTTGCGACTGCCTGCGAGGGTGTTTTGCTTCTTTGACGCAAGGCCCCTTGCTTCTCTTCCCGCGCTTCGCGCCTGTCCGGGCACGTGCGGGATTTTTGAAGGAAATACTTCCCTCCCAGAAAATCAGTTTCATGTTCTTCCAACTTGTTTAGGAAAATATCAATGTAATCTTCCATCTTTCTCTTCCCGTAATTGATAGATATTATCGTGTCTGTCAATGGAAAACAAGGGCCCAATGAAATTTGCAGAACATCTTTATACAGCTCAGAAAAGCGAAAGGTCTTAAACAGACAGAACTCGCATTAAAAATGGGTATTAACTGGCGGACCTATCAAACATATGAACGCGGCCAACAAAGACCCTGTCTATCCACCCTGATTGCCCTGGCAGATTTCTATGATCTAACTCTAGACGAGCTGACCTGCCGGAAGCGTTAAGCGAACCAACTCCCTATGCACACCCGTCTAGGCGCGAAGCGCGGGAAGAGACGCAAGGGGCCTTGCGTCAAAGATGCAAAACAACCTCGGAGGCAGTCCCGACTGCGGCGGAGCGGTTCTGGACGGTACGGAGTCAGACGCAGCCGGCAGAAGATTGGCAATTCAAATGGGCATTGGTTCAGGCCAGCCCCCGTATCTTGGGCGAATTTGACACTTGTGGTCAAATTCCGCCCCAGCGTCTTTTTCTCTTTTGGACCGTGCACGGCCCGTTTTCTCTTTTTCTGCGCGCAGAAAAAGAGAAAATGGGGGGTGCATTGCCCAGCCATCATCATGGCTGAAATCCACCCCGCCCGTCACGGCAAATAAAAACCACCCCCGCCCGAAGGGCGGTCACCCCCGTCTCCGGCCCGAGGCCGGATTCCCCCGTCCGCGCCCGAGGCGCGAAATCCCCCGTCCGCCCGCAGGCGGTCCGCCTCCACACCAATCCAAAACATTTGGTATAAATTATAATTCACATTACAGAAAGGAATCATAGTTATGATGCAAAACAGAACCCACACCTGCGGCGAGCTCCGTCTGGCGAACGCCGGAAAACAGGTCAAAATCTCCGGCTGGATGGAGAACATCCGCGCCGTCAGCGCAAATCTTGCTTTTATTGTCGTCCGCGACTTCTACGGCACCACCCAGGTGGTGGCCGAGAGCGAGGACATGGTGGACACCTTCAAGGCTATCAACAAGGAATCCACCATCTCCGTGGAGGGCATCGTCCGGGAGCGGGACAGCAAGAACTCCAAGCTTCCCACCGGCGACATTGAGGTGGTCCCCGCCAAGGTGGAGGTCCTGGGCCGCTGCCGGCACAATGAGCTCCCCTTCCAGGTGAACCGCAGCCGGGAGGCCGACGAAAACGCCCGCCTGAAATACCGGTATCTGGACCTGCGGAATCCCGCCGTGAAAGAGAATATCGTCCTGCGGTGCAATGTGGTCTCCGCCCTGCGGCAGGGTATGACGGAACACGGCTTTCTGGAGATCACCACGCCCATTTTGACCGCCTCCTCCCCCGAGGGCGCCCGGGACTATCTGGTCCCCGCCCGGAACCACCCCGGCAAGTTCTACGCCCTGCCCCAGGCCCCTCAGCAGTTTAAGCAGCTGCTGATGACCTCCGGCTTTGACCGCTATTTCCAGATCGCCCCCTGCTTCCGGGACGAGGACGCCCGGGCCGACCGCTCGCCGGGAGAGTTCTACCAGCTGGACATGGAGATGGCCTTCGCCTCCCAGGAGGACGTGTTCGCCGTCATCGAGGACGTGCTGCCTCCGATTTTCGCCAAGTACGGCAAGTACAACCGGGCCAGCTCCGCCCCCTTCCTGCGCATCCCCTTTGCCGAGGCCATGGAGAAATACGGCACCGACAAGCCGGACCTTCGGATCGATCTCACCGTACAGGATGTGACCGAGCTGCTGGGCGGCTGCGGCTTCGGGCCCTTTGAGGGGACCAAGGTCAAGGCCGTGGCAGTCAGCGAGTTCCACGAGACCAGGAAGTTCATCGACAAGACCCTTGCGGATGTGGAGGTCGTCTCCGGCGGCAAGCCCTACTGGTTCCGCCTGGACGAGAATGGGGAGATCGTGGGCGGCATCGCCAAGTTCGTCCAGCCCATCAAGGACAGCGTAGTCTCCGCCCTGGGGCTCCAGCCCAACACCCTGGTGGCCCTGTCCGCCGGAGAGCTGGCCCGGAAGACCGCCGGCGTGCTGGTGAAGACCCTGGGCGCCGCCGTGCCCGGGCACATGGAAAAAGAGCAGTACGCCTTCTGCTGGATTGTGGACTTCCCCATGTATGAGGTGGGCGAGGAGAGCGGCGAGCTGGAGTTCTGCCACAACCCCTTCTCTATGCCCTCCGGCGGGCTGGAGTCGCTGCTGAAAGCCGAGCGGGGCGAGATCGATCCCCTGACCATCACCGCCGACCAGTATGACCTGGTGTGCAACGGCGTGGAGCTCTCCTCCGGCGCAGTGCGGAACCACGACCCGGAGATCATGGTCAAGGCCTTCGAGATGGTGCGCCTGGGCGAGGAGGACGTGAAGGCCAAATTCCCCGCCATGTACAACGCCTTCACCTACGGCGCTCCGCCCCACGCGGGCATCGCCCCGGGCGTGGACCGTATGGTAATGCTGCTGGCCGGCGAGGACTCCATTCGGGAGATTATCCCCTTCCCCATGAACAAGAACGCCGCAGACATCATGATGGACGCCCCAGGCGAGGTCACCCAGAAGCAGCTGGACGAGCTCCACATCGCCCTGGTAAAGCCGGAGGAATGACACGGGAGACCTGGGCGCACCACGCCATGGCGGCGGCGGGCGGCTTTTTCGGCGTTTACGCCCTGCTGACCCGGGGCGGGACCTTCGGGTCCTCCGAGACCTCCAACCTCATCTATCTGGTGATCGCCGGACTGGACGGGAGCTGGGGTTCCGCCCTGGTCCGGCTGGGGGGCACGGCGTGCTACATCGCGGGAATCGTGTTCGCCGTGCTCTTGCGGCGGTATGGGCGGCGGCGCCAAACGCAGATTTTATCCATCGCCGTGGACGCTGCCGCCTGTCTTCTGCTGGCTTGGATTCCGGCGGAGACGGACCCCATTCTGGCCCTCTACCCCATGTTCTTCGCCACGGCGGTGCAGTGGGTGTCCTTCTCCCAGGCCGCCGGGTACAACTGCGCCACCATCTTCTCCACCAACAATCTCCGGCAGTTTACGGAGGGGACGGCGGAGTATCTCTGCACCCGGGAGGCAGAACAGCTGCGGAAGCTGAAATTCTACGGCGGGACGCTGGTCTGCTTTCACCTGGGAGTGGCCTGGGGGTGGTGGTGCGTGATGAGATGGGGGATTCCCGGGATCTATGGGTGTCTGCCGGTGCTGGCGGTTCCCCTGCCGGGGGTGCTGGCGAGAGTGAAGGTATAAATAGTTGTTTTTTACAAATCATCAAGGCGGCTCCCTTTCAAAAGGGAACCGCCTTTCTTGAATATTGGCAATAATACCTCCAATTTCTGCACATTTCACAATTTCATCGCTATTTTATATTTACCAGGTCTTGTTTGATATAGTTAAAGCACTTGAAAATCCGCAATTTACGGATCTTCAACCAACGGGTCTTTGTTCACATCACCTATGAAATCAAACACACGACCGCTTATACAGTCCCTGGCGGCAGTTATACTGCCGCCAGATTGAAAAGAATCATTCTGATTCTTTTCAAGTGTGTTGACTATAAATGATAAAATGCTCAACGGCGAGAAATTTTTCCGGTCAAGACGATTTGACGCCCCCATATTTTATGTTTGGCAAGAAAAATCAACGCGGAGCGGCGGAAAAATATCCGTCGCTTGGGCTCTTTGACATTTTTCAAACACGGCTAAGCTTTTAGCTGCATAATATCCTGCAACTCTCCACAATTGCTTAGAATTAATCGGGAACCTTTTTTATCTGTAGAATATCTTCTATTTCGCACATATTATATAAAACACAATATTTACATTCATAAACATTGTCAATTGACACTTTGCATAAATTTGGAATAATATAATTGTAGGAATACGTGTATATGATGGCTTTTATCGGTCTTTTCAATCTTCTAAAATGGAACACAAAAGCAAAAAAGCTACCCAAAGAATCCGTCACACCAGTTTATGGTCAGAGGGGAGGCAAAGAACCTGTGGAACAAATTACTGAAGTTGCGAAGTATTTCTTGTCTAAGGAGGCCATGACGCACAAAAAATTGCAAAAACTGTGTTACTATGCTCAGGCATGGCATCTGGCAAACTATGGTAATCCCCTCTTCCAAAGTTATTTTGAAGCGTGGGTCCATGGCCCAGTATCACCGGAACTATACTCTGTATATCGTAATTGGGGCTGGCTCCCTATTTCTCAGCCGGCAGACATCACGGCAAATCTATCCAACCCCAACACCGCATCCTTTTTAGACATCGTCTACCAGACGTATGGTCACTACACAGGTGACCAGCTAGAAAGTATTTCTCACCAGGAAGATCCGTGGAGCAATGCACGGATCGGCTATTCTAAAGCAGATTATTGCAGAAATATTATACCTGAAGATCAAATGCGGCAATACTATGGAAAAAGGATTGGAAAGTGAGATGGAAAACGGAACAACAGCCACATCTGGCTCCCTTGCAGATTTTTGGCCGCAGGTGCTGTTGATTGCTCTGACTGCTGCCGCTGTTGGAGTTTTTATCGGCATTCAAATTGTTAAAAGACAATTGACTTCACACAAAAAAACTCATATATCCATGGAATATTCCATAATGGTTCTATCTGGGATCATCACAGTATGTGCAGTCTTTTTCCAGACATTCAATATGCTGGAGGCGTTCTCTTCCGCTATTATCACTGCATTCTCAGGCGTTGTTTTTTCCTGGCTGTTGACAAAAACGTCCAGCAAAGAGGAGTGGCAAAAACAGGAACAGGAACTGGCACGGCGTTCATACCGACACATCGATTATATTGAATCCGCCTCTAAAAGCGCCGAACAAATGATAAATCAATATATACAAGGCGACCGAAAAGACGAAATCAAGGATAAGGAAAGACTCATTTTCAGCGGGGTAATGGACTACATCGGCTATATAAGCGGCGGCATCAATACGTGTAAAATGGATTGGTACGATCTAATGTCCCCGGAAGAGCAGGAGAAATTTTCATCCAGGGAAGCTGCAAACACCGGCGATATGATATTTTTCAATCAGGAAGATGCCTGATTATAGACATGCCATACGAATTTCTTGACAACCCGGCGAAAACGTGATACAGTGACAAAACAGCAAAGGCCATGAACGGGAGGAGTAGCCCTGTTTCCCCGGCCAAGAGAGAGGGCGGTTCGGTGCGAGCCCTCCCGGGGGACGGAGGGGAAGGCGCCCGGGAGCCGCGGGGCGGAAATGCTTCGCCGTTCACCCGACGTTACCGGGCAGAGCGTCCCCCTCCCCGGGGGAAATTCAGGTGGAACCACGGACGCAAGTTCGCCCTGAGCCGGACGGCTCAGGGCGTTTTTATCTGCGAGGAGGCGGCTTGATTTGACAGAGCAGCACAGAGAACAGGCCATTGAGACGGTGAAGAACATTCTCCATGTCCTCCACGAGAAGCGCTATGAGGATCTGCCCTCCTGCGTGGACGAAATGGAGTTTGACGACACGGAGACAATCCGGGAATGTATCCAGGGCACACTGGAGATGAATGATTTCGACGCCTTTGACGAGTACGGCGTGCCCTGCAGTTTTCAGCCCCAATATGAGTATCACCACGAGGTGCGGTTCTACGAGTACAGCGACGCAAGCGGCTTTGCCGTGGACTATGAGCTGACCTCCGGAGGGGAGCTGACTTATCTCTGCCTGCAGCTGATATTTCTCTACCGGGACGGCGGGCTGAAACGCATTTTCCACACCATTGATCCTCAATAGGTATTGTCAAATATTTTAATATAAGGAGAAATTGCAATGGACAACAAGCAGAAAACCATGGAAAAAGTGGTGGCCCTGTGCAAAAACCGGGGCTTCGTCTTCCCCGGCAGCGAGATCTACGGCGGCCTTGCCAACAGCTGGGACTATGGCCCCCTGGGCGTGGAGATGAAGAACAACGTCAAGCGGGCCTGGTGGAAAAAATTCGTCCAGGAGAACCCTTACAACGTGGGGCTGGACGCCGCCATCCTCATGAATCCCCAGGTGTGGGTGGCCAGCGGCCACGTGTCCACCTTCAACGACCCCCTCATCGACTGCAAGGCCTGCAAGATGCGCCACCGGGCCGACAAGCTGGTGGAGGGCTTTGTCAGCGAGAACGGCCTGGACGCCAACGTGGAGGCCATGACCCAGGAGGAACTGGTGGCCTTTATCCGGGAGAAAAACGTCCCCTGCCCGGGGTGCGGCAAGTCGGACTTCACCGACATCCGCAAGTTCAACCTCATGTTCAAGACCCACCAGGGCGTCACCGAGGACACTGCCAACGAGGTCTACCTCCGGCCTGAGACCGCCCAGGGCATTTTTGTCAACTTCCCCGCCATCCAGCGCACCACCCGCCGCAAGCTCCCCTTCGGTGTGTGCCAGGTGGGAAAGTCCTTCCGCAACGAGATCACCCCCGGCAACTTCATCTTCCGCATCCGGGAGTTTGAGCAGATGGAGCTGGAGTTCTTCTGCAAACCGGACACCGACCTGGAGTGGTTCCAGTACTGGCGCACCTACTGCCACGACTGGCTCATCGGCCTGAACGTGAAGGAGGAGAACCTGCGCCTGCGGGACCACGAGCCCGAGGAGCTGGCCTTCTACTCCAAGGCCACCACGGACTTCGAATACCGCTTCCCCTTCGGCTGGGGCGAGCTGTGGGGCGTGGCGGACCGCACGGACTACGACTTAAAGCAGCACCAGGAGCACTCCGGTCAGGACCTGACCTACTTCGACCAGGAAAAGAACGAGCACTATATCCCCTACGTCATCGAGCCGTCCCTGGGCGCGGACCGCATGACATTGGCCCTTTTGGTGGAGGCCTACGACGAGGAGGTTGTGGACGAGGCCAAGAACGACGTCCGCACCGTCATGCGCTTCCACCCCGCCATCGCCCCCTTCAAGGCGGCGGTTCTGCCCCTGAGCAAAAAGCTGGGCGGCAAGGCCCGGGAGATCCAGCAGGAGCTCTCCAAGGAGTGGATGGTGGACTTTGACGAGACCGGCTCCATCGGCAAGCGCTACCGCCGGGAGGACGAGATCGGCACCCCCTACTGCGTCACCGTGGACTTTGACACCGTGGGCGACGGCGAGAAGGCCGGGGACAACTGCGTCACCGTTCGGGAGCGGGACTCCATGGCCCAGGTGCGCATTCCCATCAGCGAGCTGAAAGCCTATCTCGCGGAGAAGCTGGCCTACTGATGCAAAAATTCTGGCTGTTTCAAGCGGCTCCGGACGGCCTGCCCCAAAAGCGGCAGGCCGTCTTCTGGGTCTGGAACCTGGGCGTCCTGCTGGCGGCGGGGCTTTGCCTGGGGTGGCTGTCCATGTTCTTTGCCTATGGGGATTACCCGGACACCATTATGAAGACCTACTTCCAGCACCCCCTGATTCTTTTCCTGAACATCGCGCCGGTGGTGCTGGCCGTGTTTTTGATGTACGCCCTGACAGGCCGGGGGTGGCTGGCCTTTTTGCTGACGGATCTTGTGGTGTGGGGGCTGTCTCTGGGGAACTACTACAAGCTCCGCTTCCGGGACGATCCGCTGATGTTCCAGGACCTTATGAACCTCCGGGACGCCGCCGCCATCACCGCCATGGCGGACTACGACCTGACGCCGGACAAGCGGGTGATCTTCGGCGTTTTGTGCCTGATTTTCGGCACGGCCTTTCTCTTCCTTCTAGTCCGGGGACGGCTGCCCAAAAGGCCGCGGCTCGCACTGCTGGCGGCCTGCGCGGTGCTGTGCTTCCCCACGGCGAAGCTGATGGAGAACACCGAGATCTACAGCAGCAAAACCCAGAACTACGACCAGATCGAGCGGTGGTCCTCCACCCAGGTGTACCTCTCCAAGGGGTTTGTGTATCCCTTTCTCCACAGCGTCACCGCCGGGGCCGTGAAGCCGCCGGCGGGTTACAGCGAGGCGAAGACCCGGTCGCTGCTGGATTCCTACACCCCGGAGGATATACCAAAGGAGAAAAAGGTGGACATCATCGCCATCCAGCTGGAGGCCTTCGCCGACTTCTCCCTCTTTGAGGGCGTGGAGGGCGTTGACTTTGAGAGGGCCTACGGCGTCTATCACCAGCTGGAGGCGGAGAGCGTGGCCGGAAATCTTGTGACCAACATCTTTGCCGGGGGCACCGTGGACACGGAGCGGGCCTTTTTGACCGGCTTTGCCGACCAGCGGAATTACCGGGCCAATACCAACTCCTACGCCTGGGAGCTGCGGGGGCAGGGCTACACGGCGGAGGGCTGCCACCCCAGCTACGAGTGGTTCTACAACCGCCGGAACGTCAACGGCTATCTGGGAGTTCCCACCTACTACTTCATTGAAAACCGCTTCCGGGAGCTGTATCCCCACGGCGAGGCCCCGGACGAGGTGCTCTTCCCGGAGATCTTGCGGCTCTATGAGGAGAACCGGGACAATGGAGGGGCGCCCTACTTCTCCTTCAACATCACCTACCAGGGCCACGGCCCCTACGGCACCGAGGACGTGTGGCGGGGGAACCATTTCACCGACGGGCGGTATTCCACAGAGACCGCCAACATTGTGGATAACTACCTGGGCTCCGTCATGGACACGGCGGAGCAGCTGCAATGGCTCTTTGACCAATTCCGTGGAGAGGAACGGCCGGTGGTACTGGTGGTCTTCGGCGACCACAAGCCCTGGCTGGGGTACGGAAACTCCGCCTATCAGGAGCTGGGGGTGAATCTGGACCTGGCCTCGGAGGAGGGGTTTTACAATTACTACGCCACCCGCTATTTCCTCTGGGCCAATGACGCCGCCAAGGCGGCGCTGGGAAGGGACTTTACCGGCGAGGGGCCGGACGTGTCCTCCTGCTTTTTGATGAATCTGGTCTACGACTATCTGGGCTGGACCGGCAGCGCCTGGGCCCAGGCCACCAGTGACATCTGGCGGGAGATTCCCGTGCTCACCGACGTGGGCCGGTATGTCTGGAACGGAGAACTGACGGCAGAGCTGGATGCGGAGGGACAGGAGGTTCTGCAGAGGTATCTGAGCCTCCAGTACTATTACAGCACCCATTTCCGGTATCAGGACCTATAGCTGCCAAACTCAATAAAAATGCCGCTGTGCGTTTTGCACAGCGGCATTTTTTCAGCTGCCCCATCTCCTGTCCCCGCACTGGCCGTAAAATCTGCCGGTCCTATGGCAGGATCGGTACAGCCTTCTATGTTTGAAAGATGGTAAAATGCGCAGCGACGAGAGAGTTTTTTGATGCCGCCATACTGTGTGTATGGCAAGGACAATCAACGCAGAGCGGCGCAAAAAGATCCGCCGGCGGCGCGTTTTAACAGTTTTCAAGCAGGGCCTGCGTATCAGAAAAACATTCCCATAAAGCCGTCGGGGCGCTCCTGGGCCTGGTTCCATATCTCCTGGAACAGCTGGCGGGAGACGGCTTTTGCACGGCACTCCCCCGCCTCGCCGGTAATCTTCCGCAGGTCCTCCGGGAAGGGAACGCTGGAGAGGGCCCCCTCGTTTCCCCGCTCCGCGCCGTAGGAAAAGCAGATGCCGTTTCTGAAAAACTCCACTTTCCTGATCTCCATCCGGCTCTCATCCAGCTCGGAGTAGACAAGATACGGCTCGTCGTCCAGGTCGTGGTCCCACTCTGTCAGCACGTAGTCCATCATCCCGCTCCTCCCCGCTTTGTAAAAAAGAATTCAATTTCCTCCCGCGCCGCCGAAACGCTGCCCTGGGCGAAGCCGTTCCGGCCGCCGCCGCGGCCCCGCAGGGTCTGGTTCAGCTCCTTGACCAGAGGGGCGATGTCCCCGCCGTCCGAGCGGACCAGGGCGTAGGCATGGCGTTCCCCCTCCCCCGCGAACACGGCGGCAAGCCCGCCGCAGGTCTGGGCCGCGGCGTCCGCCAGCCGCCGGACGCTGTCCGGCTTCATGGGGGGCTGGAACAGCAGTATGTCCCCCTGGCCCGCGTGCTCACGGGCAATGGAGGCAAAAGCCGTCTCCTCCAGGTGCGCCTGGGCAGCCTTGGCGGCGGAGAGCTCCCCCTCCAGCCGCTCCACGGCGGCGGCGGCGTCCCGGGGCTTGACGCTGAGACGCTGAGCGATAGTCCGGGTCTGGTCGTAAATCAGGGAGAGGTAGTCCATGGCCCGCCTTCCGCAGAGGATCTCCAGGCGGACGCCCTCCCGGAACCTCTGGCAGGAGAGGACCTTGACAAGGCCCACCTGCCCCGCCTGGAGGACGTGGGTGCCGCAGCAGGCGCAGCAGTCCGCCCCGGGGAAGGCGACGATGCGCACCTTCCCGGCGAGCTCCTTCTTGCTGCGGTAGTCCAGGGCCGCCAGCTCCTCCGGCGAGGGATAGGAGATCTCCACCGGCCGGTCCGCCCAGACGGTCTCATTGGCCAGTCTTTCCGCCTCCAGAGCCTGCTCCCAGGAGATCTCGGCGTTGTAGTCGATGGTCACCGTCTCCGCCCCCAGGTGGAAGCCCACGTTGTCGCAGTGGAATTTTTCACACAGGATGCCGGAGATGATGTGCTCGCCGGAGTGCTGCTGCATGTGGTCAAAGCGGCGGTCCCAGTCAATGGAGCCCATTACCATCGCGCCAATTTCCAAAGGGCCGTCGCAGGTGTGGAAAATTACGCCGTCTCTTTCATGGACATCCGTTACGCGCACGCCGCCCAAGACGCCGCAGTCCGCAGGCTGTCCTCCCCCCTCGGGATAGAAAGCGGTGCAGTCCAGCGTCACCTGCCAGCCGCCCTTCGCGGCCTCGCAGGTTTGGACCATGGCGGGAAACTCCCGCAGAAAGGGGTCCTCGTAGTACAATTTCTCTGTGTGCATCTGATTGCTCAACTCCTAAATTCATTCCGTTTTTCCGGAGGAGATCTCCAACATTGGAGAAATGGCCCGGTCAAGGGACCGGGCCCCACAGGGGGAAGGGTCCTGTGGGCTAGGCGATCAGGCCCAGGGCCTGTTTCCACGCCAGCACCCGGCGGCAGGCGCCGTTCAAAGTCTCTTCGCTCAATTCTCCGTTTTCCACAGCCTGGATCACCTTGGGAATCTGGGCGCGGTAGTCCGCCGTAATCACCATGTCGTTTCCCGCCGCCAGGGCCATGACCGCCGCGGAGCCGTCCCTGGCGTAGGCCGCCACCGCCTTCATGGAAAGATCATCGGTCATCACCACGCCGTCAAAGGCCAGCTCCCGGCGCAAAAGCCCATGGACCGCAGGGGACAAAGAGGCGGGCAGGTCCGAATCCATGCATTTCACGATATTGTGGGACACCAGCACGGCAGCGGTTCCGCCCCCCGCCGCAAGGCCCGCGCGGAAGGGGAGGAAATCACTCTCCAGAAACATCTCTATGGGACGATTGTCCAGGGCGATGCCGGTGTGGGTGTCCGCGTTGTTTCCATAGCCGGGAAAGTGCTTCAAAACGCTGCCGATACCGCACTCCCTCATGGCTGTGACCACCCGCTCCGCATAGTCCGCCGTGGCCGCCGCGTCCAGGCCCAGGGTGCGGTCATAGATGAAGCTGTTCGGGTCCGTGGACACGTCGCACACCGGGGCCAGGTTGACGTTGACGCCGTAGCGCAAAAGGGCGCCGTTCTTCTCCCAGGCGTCCTCCGCGAAGACGTCCCCCTCCCCGCTCCGGTGGTTTAGGAGCCACTGGGGGGATTTGCACTTTCCGCCGGGGAACAGGTTGGGGTTCCAGCTGGCCCGGGCCACGGTGCCCCCCTCCTCGTCCGCGCCGATCAGCAGGGGGACGGCGGCGGCCGCCTGATAGCTCCGGAGCTTTTCCGTCACCTGCTCCGCCGTCAGCCAATTTCCGGCGGCGTCCTTGAAATCCCGGCCAAAGAGGAGATATCCCCCCAGATGATAGGCGGCGATGTCCTCCAGGGCGCCGGTTTCCGGACAGCGGACAAAGAAGAGCTGTCCCGCCTTCTCCTCCAGGGTCATGGACGAGAGGAGCGCTTCGATCCGCTCCGCCGCCAGCTCCTCCTCCGTGGGCTCCGGCGGGGCGGGCGGTTCCTCCGGAAGCTCCACAGCGGGTGGGTCCGGCAGGGCGGGCGGCTTCTCCGGCTCCGGCGGCGCGGCGCAGGAGGCCAGCAGCAGCAGGGCGGCCAGGGCCGCCGTGAAAGATCGTCTCATATCCACCTCCGGGATGTTGATGGGACCAGTGTAGCACAGTTGGGGGGAAAAAGAAAGAGGGATGTCCGTTCGGAAGCGTCCAGCCGCGCATTCTGCGAAGGGAACGGTTTTTGTCTGTTCCGTGGGTGTTTCGGATTTGATGGACAGACGACGGGAAACGGCAAGCGGCAGGGGCGGCCAAAATGGCCGCCCCTGCCGTCAGCTTGTCGAAAAAGTATTTTCAACAAGCTGCTGTAGATTTACAGAACTTCAAAAAGTTCTGTAAATCTGATGATTTCAATGGCGCAGGAAACCCCTCTTGGGTTTCCCGCACACACCCTTCCTTTCCGTTGACGAAATCTCCAGCGCTTTTTGACAGTCTGGCGGCAGGAGCGGCCAAAATGGCCGCCCCTGCCGTTTCCGTCTCTCTTCTCCTTTTATCCGGCGGAGGGCCCGCCGGTTGAACATCCGCAATTTCCGGATTTTCAAGCGCTTCAACTCACGGGACCAACGCCCAGGCCCTGGGGAGTCCAGAGGCTGAAAAGGCGGATGCCGCCGTCCTCCACCAGGCCGAACCAGGCTGTGCCGTCGCCCGCGCCCACCAGGCCATTATGGGTAAAAATTGAGTGGTAGTCCAGATTGTCCACAAGGGTCTCCACGTCGAGCTCAATGGCCTCGTCGTAGTACGCCAGCAGTTCCTCCGGCGTGTTCACCGTGAAGACACCGCCGGCGACATGCACGGCGCAGGGGTAGACGAAGAGCTCCGCCACCTTCTCCCGCTTCCCGCCGGAGAGAAGATCGGTCAGGTCCCAGACGAAGGCTTTGGCCGCGTCCCGCTCAATGCCCGTACCGGCGTAGATCTCATCCTCATTGGGGTCCGGGGAATCCCCCTCGCCGGAGCGCACAGCGGCCTGATCCGTCTGAATGGTAAAGACTCGGATGACGTTCTCCTCCGTCAGCCCGAACCACACGGCTCCGTCCGCCACAGCGGCCAGGCCGCTGCCGTCGCTGAAGATCCAGGGCTCCGAGGGGGTGGGCTCCCAGGTCATGGCCGTGGAGAGTCCCTGGCAGTTTTGCCCGATGACCTCATCGTAGTAGGGCAGGAACTCCTCCGGCGAGCGCACCGTGAAGGTCCCGGCGGCCACCTCTACCTGGGAGGGATAGACCAGCAGCTCCGCCACCTCCCTTTTCTTCCCGTCCGCGATCCGCTCCGCCAGCATGAGGACGAATTCCCGGGCCACTTCAGGCCGCATGCCGGTTCTATCATACAGCGGGTCCTCCGTCTCCTCCGTCTCAAGGGGCTGGTTCTCCTGCTCCTCCAGATACCGCTCGTTCTCCCAAAGGATCGCGTCGAAATCCGGCGCTTCCGCCGGGGTCAGGGCGGAGAAGCGGAAGCTGTCCGCCAGCTCCTCCAGCTCCTCCCAGCCAATGGGGGCGCTGGAGAAGGTGTCGTCCCCCTCTCCACCGGTCAGCACGTTGACCAGGATGAAGCTGTCCCCCAGGTCCGCCATGATGATGGAGCGGTTCCGCCGCCCCAGTCCCAGGGTGACGGGGGTGCCGTCCGCCGTCTCATATTCCCACTCCTGGAAGTCCGATACGTCGCCGATGTTCAGCGCCACGTCGTCAAAGGTCCCCCGGACGGAGCGGCTGAACTGGTACTCAATGGCCCCGTAGCCCTTCAGCTCCCCGGCCCCCAGCTCCGCCTCGCCGTCAAAGCGGAAGGTGCCGTTTTCATAGATATAACCGGAGTAGGCCGTGACGTTCTCTCCGCAGAAGTTCCCCGCCGCCGCAGGCCAGGCGCCCGGCATCACAATCTCCATGCGGGTGTGGAGACGGAGGCCGTATTTTGCGATAATCTCCTCCAGTTTGTCGGCCATTTCCTGGGTGTAGACCAGGTAGAAGCCGTAGCGGTCCTCAAAGCCCGTGGGAGCATTGCCGATGGCGCTGATGATGGACCCGTCCTCATCATAGCCCGCCAGGAAGGTCTGCCACTCCGCCAAGGCCCTGCTCTCCGGCGTGTCCTGATAGCCGGAGAGGCTGACGAAATCCCTATACTCGTACTCGCCCGGTACCACAATGCCGTTTCCATCCAGCATGTTCACGCTGCCCTTTTCCGGCAGCAGCGCGTCCCGCAGGCCGAATAATCCCGTGGCCGCCGCCGCAACGGACAGCGCCGCCAGCGCGCAGATCACCGCCGCCAGCATGAAAACCCGCCTGGAACCCCTTCTTCTTCGTTTCATCGTTTGAATATCCTCCCATCTGATCTCTTTGGAAGAGTGGACCTGGGAGAAGGTATCCTGATAAAATTCACGATTACTCATCCTGCCACACCTCCGTCAACTGCTCCTTCAGCTTCGCCCGCGCCCGGTGGAGCCGGGTGGTCACCGCTGAGGTACGCAGACCCAGAATCTCCCCAATCTCCTTCACCGTCAGCTCCTCGTAGTAGAAAAGGTAGAGCACCGTGCGGTACTTCTCCGGGAGGCGCATGACCTCCCGGTACAGCTCCCCCTGCTCCGGCCGGTCAAAGACCGGCTCCTCCGGCAGCTCCTCCAAAAATACCCGCCGCCTCCGCCAGGGACTTTTCAGAGCGTCCTTGCATACGTTGACCGTCACCCGGATCAACCAGCGGCGCAGATGGTCCGGTCCCTCAAAGGGCTTCTCCGCGGTATAGAGCCGCAGAAAGACCTCCTGCACGGCGTCCTCGGCGTCCTGGGGATTGCCGAAGGAGTGCAGGGCAATGCGGTAGACCATATCCTGATACTGCCGGGCGGCGCTGTTGAATAAGGTTTTTTCCATGGGCCTGATGCTCCTCATTTGAAAGCTTTCACTAAACATACGACGCGGGGGAGCGTTTTGTCACAGAGAATGAAATTTTTTGAAAACAGGAATCCTCTCCTGCGGCAAAGATCAGAGTTTCCGGTAAAGGGTTGCCACCGTCGGTCCGGCGCCCGCAATTTTGAAGACTGCGTTTTCCGCGCATACCCTCTCCTCCCATCGAATCATTCTCACCGATTTTTCCAAGGCTGAAAAGAGAGCCGCCCGAAATCCGGGCGGCTCTTTAGAATGGCATCAATGGGCAGTTCGGTCGCAGGCTACAATGACCCGCCGGTTGGGCTCGGTGCCCGTGGAGTAGGTGGTGACACCGGGCACGTCCTGGAGGGCGGTGTGGATCACATGGCGCTCGTAGGCGTTCATGGGCTCCAGGGTGACGCTGCGGCGGTACTTAACCACCTTTCCCGCCACCTTCCTCGCCAGGTGCTGGAGGCTCTGCTCCCGCTTTTCCCGGTAGCCCTCCGCGTCCAGCTGGACACGGACGCGGCCGCTGCCGGCGCGGTTGACGGAGTAGCTGGTGAGCTGCTGGATGGCGTCCAGGGTCTCGCCCCGGCGGCCGATCAGCGCGCCCATCTGCTTCCCCTCCAGAATGACCTTGTAGCGGCCCTTCTCCGGCTGGTACACCCGGATGTCCGCAGAGCACTCCATGTGCTCCAAAAGGCCGGTGAGGAACGCGCGGATGGCCTGGGCCTTCTCATCGTCCACCTCTTCGCCCAGGTCCTGCACGGCGGGGGCGGGACGGGGCTGCTCGGCCTTGGGAGGGGCGGGCCTGTCCTCTCTGCGCTCCTGCTTCTTCGGCTTTTCCCGGCGGGGCTGTCTGGGCTCCTGCTCCGGTCTGGGGGCCGGCGCGGGCTCCTCCTTCGGCGCGGGCTTTGTCTCCGCCTTGGGGGCGGCCTCCTCCTCGGGGCCGTGGTAGACCCGGACCCGGGCGGGGCTGCTGCCAATGCCCAGGAATCCGGACTTGGCCCGCTCCAAAATCTCAACGGACACATCGTCCCGATCCAGGCCCAGCTGCGCCAGGGCCTTGCTGACAGCCTCGTCCTCGGTCTTGCCCGTTACATCGATAAACTCTCTCATAACGGCTCTCAATCCTCCGTATCGTATCGGTCCGCCTTGTAAGAGCGGCCGCGGGCGTAGGGGCGGTCACCCACCCGGCCCGCCTCGGTGGTGCTGGGTTTCTTCGCCCGGGTTTTGGCCTCCAGCGCCTCCTGGCGCTTTTCCTTGAGGGTCTTCTTCTGGGCGGCCTGCCGCTGCTGCTCCTGGAGGACCTTGGCCTCCTCCTGGCGGCGCTTGCGGTCGGCCTCCCGGGCCTCAAAGCGGGCATCCTCCTCCGCCTGGATCTTCTTGGTATAGAATCTGCCCAGAATGGCCTCCTGAATGATGGAGAAGGCGCTCTGGGCGATCCAGTATACACCCAGGGCCGCAGGCATGATGAAGGCGATGTACACACTCATCAGAGGCATCATCAGCATCATGGTCTTGCCGCTGGCGGCGGCGGAGCCCTGGTTCTGGCTGCCCGCCATGGAGACCTTGCTCAAAAGGAAGCTCAAAAGGCCGGAGAGGATGGGGATCAGCACAATGCCGATCAGGGCCGGGGTGACGCCGGATTTCAAAGCGCCGAAGGCGCTGCTGGGAAGGGTGGTCAAATCCAGACCCAGGAAGTGATAATCCACGTTGACCCAGTTTGGATTCTCCGCCAGGAAGGTTTTGACGAGGGGATTATCGGCATTGCTGGAGATGTGCTGGATAATCTCGATCTGGGCGTAGGCGCCGTCGTTTCCGTTGGCCAGCGTGGACCAGTTGAGATTCAGGGCGGCGATCACATCCTTGGCCTTTTGCAGCACCTCCAGGTTGGCGGCTCGGCTGCCGAAGTTCATGAAAAAGACCACCGGCTCCCGGATAATATAGTAGAGGGCGATCATGATGGGCATGGGCAGAAAGCTCCAGAGGCACCCGCTCATGGGGTTGATGCCCTCCTCGGCGTAGAATTTCTGCATCTCCTCGTTCATCTTCACCTGGTTGTTGGCGTACTTCTTCTGAATCTCCTGCATTTTGCCGGACATCCGGTTCATACGCACCATGCTCTTCTTGGACTTCATCTGGAAGGGCAGCAGCACCAGCTTGATGACCAGAGTGAAGAAGATCAGGGACAGGCCATAGGAACTCGTCAGGTTGTAAAAAAGACGCAGCAGAGCCGCGAAGGGGATACAGATAAAGTATCCGATGGTTGAAAACATAGACGTTTCCTCCAAAAAGTAAATGGGGTCAAGGCAGGGAAAGAGAGGGTTCGGTTTTCCCTCCTCTGCGCCGCGGCGCGTTCGCGGCGAAAATTTCCCGGCCGCCCTTACCCGCAAAGGGCGCCGCTTCATCCTTGAGGCGGCAAAGCCGCCGGCGGCTGCCCGGAGGCGGAGGCGCCGGTCCGCAGACCGGCATTGGGGGATCAAAAGGGAGAGTTATCTCCCCCTTTACTCAGGGCACAGGGTCGTATCCCCCCTTGTGGAAGGGGTTGCAGCGCAGAATCCTCCTGAACGCCAGCCAGCCGCCCTTGACCGCGCCGTATTTTTCAACGGCCTCCAGGGCGTATTGGGAGCAGGTGGGAATGTAGTTGCAGCAGCGGGGCCGGTAGGGCGAGACCGCCTTTTGATAAAACCGGATGGCCAAAATGAAAATTCGCTTCATCCGCCGCCCTCCAGAATATTCAGCTTCCGGCAGGAGCGGAGAAAGACGTCGTTCAGCTCCTTCCAGGAGGCCGTCACCGTTCTTCCCCGGGCCACCAGGATCACGTCCCAGCCCTTTTGGAGCTTGTCCCGGTTGAGACGGAATACCTCCCGCAGGCGGCGGCGGGCCCGGTTCCGCGTCACCGCGTTTCCGATCTTCGTTGACGCGGTGATCCCCAGGCGGGTGCGGCCCAGCCTGTTTTTCCGGCAGTAGACCACCATGGAGCCGTTTACGGCAGAGGAACCGCGCTGGTACACACGGCGAAACTCATAATTTTCTTTCAGCGTCCATGCCCGCTTCATCTCATTCACCAGCTTTCCTGAACAAAAACTCTTTTAGGGACGGAGGAATCTAAGAAAATTCCAGCCGTCCCTGAAGACGTTGTTCAAGTGTCTCCCGCGTGCTGCGCTCAGTAGGACAGACGCGCGCGGCCCTTGGCGCGGCGGCGGGCCAGGACCTTGCGGCCGTTGGCAGTAGCCATCCTCTTGCGGAAGCCATGGACCTTCTGGGCGTGGAGCTTCTTGGGCTGATAGGTACGTTTCGTAGCCATTTTGAGACACCTCCTGTTTCATTGCGTCCGCCCGCAGGCGGCGCTTACTCGACACCGCCCTCCATTCGAAGAGCGGAGCAGTAAACTTTTACCGGCGCCTGCACAGTGAGGCGCATGGGATAGTATACCTTCTTTTTCAAAAGGTGTCAAGATGTACTTCAAATTTCCCTGAAATTCTCCCCTTTTTCTCCTTTTTTGAAAGATTTTCTACATATAGTCCCCTTCTTTCAAAAAAAATCTAAATCTTGCGCCGTTTTGGACAATTTTTTTTGATCTTTTATATTAGAATAGGTATTGCCTCTCTTTGCTTTTTTTGCTATAATGAATTGTATTATTTTGTCCATTTTTCACGATACTTTTTCCAGTGATCTTAAATTTAGAGAGAGGTGTTTCCTTTTGAACTCTGTCGCCGACATATGGGACAATATTCTGCTGCAGCTGAAACAGGATCTCTCGGAGACCACCATCGCCACCTGGTTCGACGAACTGGAGGCCGTGGACATCCGGGGGAACACATTCTATCTCCACTGTCCAAACGATTTCAAAAAGGGATATATCGAATCCCTGTTTCTGAAAAACATCAAAGCGGCTCTGCGGGACATCTTCTCTATGGACTTCGAGGTGTCCATTCTGGACGATCCCTCCTTTTCGGAGTTCAAGGGGCCGGCAGACAAAAAGAAAGAGGACCGCTTCACCTCCGAGGAGTTCACCTTCGAGACCTTTGTGGTGGGCCCGTCCAACAAGCTGGCCTACGCGGCCTCCATGGCCGTGGCGGAGCACCCGGCCCAGAACTACAACCCCCTCCTGATCTACGGCGATTCCGGCCTCGGCAAGACGCACCTCCTCAACTCCATTGCCAATGTCATCCGCAGGGACGATTCCCATTCCAAAATCGTCTACATCAAGGGCGACGATTTCATCAACGAATTCATTGAGCTGGTGCGGGCGGGCCGTGGCAGCGAGTTCCGGGCCAAATACCGCAACGCCGACCTTCTTCTTGTGGACGACGTGCAGTTTGTGGCCGGCAAGGAACAGGTGCAGAACGAGTTTTTCCACACCTTCAACACCCTCTATGAGTCCGGCCGCCAGATCGTGCTGACCTCCGACCGCCCCCCCTCTGAGATGACGCTTCTGGACGACCGTCTCCGCACCCGCTTCGAGTGGGGACTCCTGGTGGACGTGGCCCCGCCAGTCTTTGAGACCCGGGTGGCAATTGTGAAGAACAAGGCCGCCATTCTCGGCATGAACCTGCCGGACAAGGTGGCCTTCACCATCGCGGAGAAGGCCACGGCCAACGTCCGCCAGCTGGAGGGCATCGTCAACAAGCTGCTGGCCTACAAGGACCTCCTCGGAGACGAGACCAACGAGGACACTGTCTCCCGGGCCATTCAGGACATCTTAAAGCGCAGCAGTGAGTACATTCCAACCCCGGAGGCCATTCTGGAGTACATCAGCAAGTACTACGGAGTGGAGGAATCCCTGATCCGGGGACAGCAGCGGGTGCGGGACGCCGTCCAGGCCCGTCAGATCGCCATGTATCTCATCCGCTCCATGACCAATATCTCCGTGGTGGACATCGGCAAGGTCTTTGACAACCGGGACCACTCCACCGTTCTCTACTCCATTCAGCGGGTGGAGGACAAGATGAAGCGGGACCCCGCCTACGCCGAAAAAATAAAGGAGATTAAGACCAACATCAGCTCCAAACGCTGACGCCATTTTTCCACATTTCCCGTGGAAAAGAAAAACAATTCTGTGGATAACGCCCTTTTCAGGGAAACCATGGGGAAACACGCGAAAAAGGCCGACGCCTCTTGTGGAGGGCCGATCCCTTCCCGCCCAGCAGCTTCCTCTTTTTTTCCACATCTTTTCTCTCTACGGCTTCTATTTCTTCATAAATAATTTATTTTCTTTTTTTAAGAACGCGATTCCCTCTATTTTGACTGAAAGGAAACGACCGCTATGATGAAGTTCTCCTGCGAAAAGGCGCTGCTGCAAAGCGCCATCGCCGTCACCAGCCGCGCCGTTGCTCAAAAAAGCTCCATTCCCGCCCTGGAGGGTCTGTTTCTCCGGGCCGGAGGGGATCTGACTGTCTCCGGCTACAATATGAATACCGGCATCCGCACCAAAATTTCCGCCGGCGTCGCCGAGGAGGGAGAGATCGTGCTGAACGCCCGCCTGTTCGGCGATATCATCCGCCGCATGCCCGACGATATGGTGACCTTTTCCGCCGACGAGCGGCAGATGGTCCACCTCAGCTGCGGCGACGCGGACTTTGACATCCTGGGCCTCTCCGCCGCCGATTATCCGGAGCTTCCGGAGGTGGAGGACGAGTACTCCGTCTCGATTCAGCAAAAGGTCCTGCGGGCCATGATCGAGGAGACCTCCTTCGCCGTTTCCACCAACGAGAGCCGGCCGGTCCACACCGGCGCCCTGTTTGAAATCAGCGAGAAGGGGCTGACCATGGTGGCCGTGGACGGTTTCCGGCTGGCCGTCCGGCGGGAGCCCCTGGAGCAGCTGGCCGGCGGCGCCTTCTCCTTCGTGGCCCCCGGCTCTGCGCTGAATGAAGTGAAGAGCATCTGCGGCGATACGGAGGACACCGCCTCCGTCACCCTGGGCAAGCGGCACATCCTCTTTGAGGTGGGAGATACGGAGCTGATCTGCCGGAGGCTGGAGGGAGAGTTCCTGGACTATAAGAACGCCATTCCCCGTTCCAATCCCATTTCCGTGATTGCGGAGACCAAGTCCCTTATTGAGAGCATTGACCGGGTGTCCGTGGTGATCTCTGACAAGCTGAAAAGCCCGGTCCGGTGCGTGTTTGACCACGATAAGGTGATGCTGTCCGCCAAGACCGGAAACGGGGAGGCCAAGGACGTCTGCCGCCTCTCCGGAGACGGCGGCGGTCTGGAGATCGGTTTCAACAACCGCTATCTCATGGAGGCACTGCGGTATGCCCCGGCCGACGCGGTGAAGATCGAGCTGAATACCGGCGTCTCCCCCGCCATCATTGTTCCGACGGACGAGAAGGACAACTTTTTGTACATGGTTTTGCCGGTGCGGCTGAAATCGGCGGAGTGAGGCCATGAAAACCATTGTCATCTCAACAGAGTTTATCAAGCTCCAGGACCTTTTGAAATATGCGGGGCTTGTGGAGACCGGCGGCGAGGCCAAGGAGCTGATCCAGGGCGGTCAGGTCCAGGTGGGCGGCGAGGTCTGTCTCCAGCGGGGGAAGAAGATCCGCCCCGGGGACGACGTGCTCTTTGCAGGCGCCCATTACACGGTCGGTTATGCGGATTGACCGTCTGGAGCTGGAGGGCTTCCGGAACTACCGGCGGCAGAGCGCGGACTTTGATTCCCGGTGCAACGTGATCTTCGGGGAGAACGCCCAGGGGAAGACCAATCTGCTGGAGGCCCTGGTTTATCTCTCCTGCGGCAGGTCCCCCCGGGCCAGGACGGAGCGGGAGATGATCGGCTTTGACGCCTCCGCCGCCCGCATGTGCGCCCGGGTCTTTGCCCGGGAGCGGGAGTTCTCGGTGCAGGTGGACCTGTTTCGGGACCGGCGGCGGCGGATGTCCGTCAACCAGGTGGCCGCCAAAAACAGCGCCGCCCTGAGTCAGGTCTACCAGACCGTGTTTTTCTGCCCGGAGGATCTGTTTCTGATTCGGGAGGGGGCCGCGGTCAGAAGGAAGTTTATGGACACCGCCCTGTGCCAGCTGCGGCCCCGGTACGCCGCCGCCCTGGCGGAGTACAGCCGGACCTATGACCACAAGACCCGCATCCTCCGGGACGCGGAGGAGCGGCCGGACCTGCTGGACACTCTGCCGGAGTTCAATGAGCGGATGGTGGTATTTGGCGCGGTGCTGGTCCACTACCGCCAGCAGTTTGCCGCGCGGCTGAACGAGTATGCCGCCATTCACCACCGGGAGTGCTCCGGCGGGCGGGAGGAGCTGGAGATCCGGTATAAGACTGTGTCCTCTGTGGAGGACCCGGGGGCGGAGGTATCCGTCATTACAGAGCAGCTGCGGCGCCATATGGAGGCCCATCAGGCCGCGGAGCGGGCCTCCCGGCTGTGCCTCTCCGGGCCCCACAAGGATGATCTGCTGGTGAGCATCGACGGCAGAGATGCCAAGCAGTTTGCCTCCCAGGGGCAGACCCGGACGGCTGCCCTTGCCATGAAGCTGGCGGAGCGGGAGATTTACCGGAATGTCTCCGGGGAGTATCCGGTGCTGCTGCTGGACGATGTGCTCAGCGAGCTGGACCCCCGGCGGCAGGAGTTTGTACTCAACCGCATCGCGGGGGGGCAGGTGTTCATCACCTGCTGCGAGGATGACCGGCTGCCGGAGATGCTGGGGGGGAAGGTGTTCCATGTGGAACGGGGGGAGATTGGGTGATACCCGATCTTGGATGGTTCCCGCCCTGACGGGCGGGGCGGAACTCAGCCATGTCGATGGCTGGGCAGATGCACCCCCCATGTCGTCGGAAGAAACTCCGCCGCTCCATTTCCGGCTAAAGCCGAAAATTCCGCTCAAGCTCCGTTCCTTCCTCCTCTCCCCACCGGACCCGCTTCGCTGACTCCGGCGGGGGCCCCTCTTTTCGGTTGCGCCGAAAAGAGAAAACGGGCCGTGCACGGTCCAAAAGAGAAAAGGGCGCTTTTGGCATTCGCGGGAGCCTCACGCTTCGATTGAAGGGCGCTCAGCAGACTTGATGGTTGGACGCATGGACTTTCTTCTTTTCCCGCGCTTCGCGCCTAGGCCTTGTTTGGGGTGAAGTGTGAAACTGCCGGTTTTTGAGTATGGGACATAGATTGTCCGGGACAGGGGGAGATGGGTAGATGGACAAAAAATATGTCTGGAGACTTGTGATCGCCCTGATTCTGATTCTGCTGGGGACGGAGGTCTGCATGGAGCTCCGTTATTCCTGCGGGGAGATCTCCTTCGTGTCCAGGGATACGGAGAAAATCCTCAGCCGGACGCCGGCGGCGGTTATCACGGAGGAAGACCGGGCTATGGTTGAGGCGTTCTCTCAGTGTGCCGCTGTTGGGAATCTGCTGGATGGCGGTGAGAACGGAGATTTGTCCGCCGCGGATGATCCGGAGCTGATGGAGACTGCGGACAGGTATTTTTCCCCGGAGAGCGCGGCGACCGTCGTTGTGAGCGCCATGTTTTATGAGGCCGGTTCCTCCCTGTATGTGAATTGGCAGGATGGGGACGGACAGCGGTTTGTCCTTGAGAAGATGAGAGACGGCGGGGAGTGGGAGTAGGGAGTGGGAGTATTTCAAGCTGTACTCCCTGAACCAGAGGACCTTCTATGAGAACTGGGACAACCAGCGGGCCCAGAAGAGCGTGGTCCGCCGCCGGTGGTTTGCCTGGCTGAGGGACTGAATGGGGGAGGATGGAGCTGTGTACTTGCACCTGGGACAAAATGAGATCGTGCCGTACCGCCGGATCATTGGAATCTTTGACCTGGACAAATGCTCCACCTCCAGGCGGACCCGGGACTATCTGGCCGCCGCCCAGCGGGAGGGCGTGGTGCTGGATGTGTCCGGGGATCTTCCCAAGTCCTTTGTGGTGTGCGACCACCCGTATCACGATCAGATTGTATATCTCAGCCAGCTGAATTCCGCCACGCTGGCAAGCCGGGCGGAGAGAAGCCACTTTCAAAATAACTTTGAATGAGGAGGATTGTCATGAATCCCATTGAATATCTGTGAAAGGACCGCAAGCGCCGTCTGGAGCTGACCATGACCCTGGGACAGCGGATCTTCGGGGTGGGCACCGTGTGCGTCCACTCCTCGGACAAGAGTATTCCCCATCTGGATTTGAAGAATGTCAAAAATCCCCGGGAGGTCAAGGAGCTGATTCACCAGAATGTGGAGTCCGCCAAGGACAAGCGGCGGATGCGGACCACGGAGCTGATGGGCGCTGCACACCAGATGCTGGCGGGGAGGGCGAAAAGGGCTCTGTGATGGGACATCCTATGCGGGATTTCCCCCTTGTATTCCAAGAAACATGAGGAGTGGAGAAAGGCGGGCCGGAAGGTCTTCCAGCCTGGCTTTTTCCACTCTGAAAAGCAGTGAAAATGCTCTTCGCCGTCGTGGGGAAGACCCGGTTAAGCAGATGACGAAGAGCGCGAAAAAAATTCTTTTTGGTTCTTTTTCTTATAAGAAAAAGAACAAGGTAAGGAGAAGTGTATGGCTGAAAATGAAATCCTGAATTCCACCGCAGTGGACGCGTCCAACGAGTACGACGCGTCCGAGATCCAGGTCCTGGAGGGCCTGGAGGCTGTCCGGAAGCGGCCGGGCATGTATATCGGCTCCACCAGCGAGTCCGGCCTCCACCATCTGGTCTATGAGATCGTGGACAACGCCATTGACGAGGCGCTGGCGGGCTACTGCGACGAGATCACCGTGACCATCAACCCCGGGGACACTATCACCGTCACCGACAACGGCCGGGGAATCCCCGTGGACATCCAGGCCCAGACGGGTCTGCCCGCGCTGGAGGTGGTGTACACCGTCCTCCACGCCGGCGGAAAGTTCGGCGGAGGGGGCTACAAGGTCTCCGGCGGTCTCCACGGCGTGGGCGCCTCCGTGGTGAACGCCCTCTCAGAGTGGCTTACCGTTCAGGTCCACAAAAACGGCGAGATCTACGAGATGAAATTCTCCCGGGGCAATGTGACCCAGAAAATGACCGTGGTGGGAAAGACCGATAATACCGGCACCACCGTCACCTTTAAGCCGGACCCGGAGATGTTCGACGTCACGACTTACAGCTACGAGATCATCCACACCCGAATGCAGCAGCAGGCCTTTTTGAACGCGGGGCTGAAAATCTCCACCTTCGACCTGCGGGAGGGCCGGGAGGCCTCCGACTCCATGTGCTATGAGGGCGGCATCCGGGAGTACGTGGCGTGGCTGAACCAGAACAAGACGCCCATCCACTCGGAGGTCATCTACATGGCCGGTCAGAAGGACGACTCCTCGGCGGAGGTGGCCATGCAGTACAACGACGCCTACAACGAGATGATCGTCTCCTTCGCCAACGACGTCCGCACCCCCGAGGGCGGCATGCACGAAGAGGGCTTCAAGCGGGCCCTGACCACCGTGCTGAACAACTACGGCCGGAAGATCAAGATGCTCAAGGAGGACGAGAAGGTCTCCGGCGAGGACTGCCGGGAGGGTCTTACCTGCGTCATCTCCGTGAAGCTGACGGAGGCCCAGTTCGAGGGCCAGACCAAGGCCAAGCTGGGCAACAGCGAGATCCGCACGCTGGTGAACAACATCGTCTCCGAGAAACTGGACACCTTCCTGGAGGAGAATCCCCAGGTGGGAAGGATGATCCTGGACAAGGCCCTCACCGCCAACCGGGCCCGGGAGGCCGCCAAGAAGGCCCGGGAGTCCATCCGCCGCAAGACCGCCCTGGGCGGCGCCGCCATGCCGGATAAGCTGCGGGACTGCAACGAGAACAACCCCGAGCTCACCGAGATCTACATCGTGGAGGGCGACTCCGCAGGAGGCTCCGCCACCCAGGGGCGGGATTCCCGGTTCCAGGCCATCCTGCCTCTTTGGGGCAAGATGCTGAACGTGGAGAAGGCCCGGGCGGACAAGGTCTACGGCAACGACAAGCTCCAGCCCGTCATCACCGCCCTGGGGGCCGGCATCGGCGAGGAGTTCGACGCCGGGAAGCTACGGTACCACAAGGTCATCATCATGGCCGATGCCGACGTGGACGGCGCCCACATACGCACGCTGCTGCTGACCTTCTTCTTCCGCTTCATGCGGCCCCTCATCGAGCAGGGGTACGTCTACTCCGCCGTTCCGCCCCTTTTTAAGCTGAGCCGGGGCAAGACCACCCGCCTTGCATTCTCCGAGGAGGAGCGGGATCTGATTTCTTCGGAGCTGCGGGGGGACAATCCAAACGCCAAGGTGGACATCAGCCGGTTCAAGGGTTTGGGCGAGATGAATCCCCACGAGCTGTGGGAGACCACCATGGACCCGGAGAAGCGGACGCTGCGCCGCATCACCCTGGACGACGCGGTAAAGGCCGACGAGATCTTTACCATCCTCATGGGCGAGAAGGTGGAGCCCCGGAAGGAGTTCATTGAGGAGAACGCCCAGTACGCCGTGAACCTGGATTACTAAAGAGGGTTTTCATGGAAGAGATCGTCAAAAAAAGGAAAACGCCCGCGCTGCCGGATAGAATCTGGATCAAATATGGAAATTGGGAATTTCATACCGGTGAACACAAGGAGATTAGGGACCTGTCGGAAAATGATGTAACAGGTATTGTGGAAAAAGTGCGGAGCGGCCTTTGTTCCAGCCTGTATCTGACTCCTGATGAGGATGGAGAGATGGAAGAGGGCTTTTTCCAGCTGGAGAGCGCCGGCGGCGATGGGCTGATCTTTCTGCAGATCAGCAAAGAGGAGGAACGGACGGCCTGGGCCTGCTTCGACCCGGACTATCTGGATTCTGACGGAGAGGCCCCCATTGAGCCCAGCGACGGGCAGTCCGTCATCCCCATGAAATGCACGATGCGGGATTGGGAGCTGGCCGCCAAATGCGTGGAGTGGTACGTGCGCACCGGCGAGCCCTACCCCGGCATGGACTGGCTGAAATTGAGCTGGTAGCAAGAGAGTGAAGATTTTTAGAGAGAGGGGTGGTGAGCAAAAGCTCCCCGCTCTTCTCCAGGGAGGAATGAAATGTCTAAGAAACCCCAATACGACCCCGAGGAGATCCGCTATCCGGAACAGAAGATTGTGGAGTCCCCCCTGGTGCCGGAGATGAAGAAGTCCTATATTGAGTACGCCATGTCCGTCATCAAGGGCCGGGCGCTGCCGGACGTGCGGGACGGCCTCAAGCCCGTCCACCGGCGCATCCTCTACGCCATGTACGAGGACAACCTGACCAGCGACAAGCCCTTTAAGAAATCCGCCACCTGCGTGGGCGACGTGCTGGGACGGTACCACCCCCACGGCGACGCCAGCGTCTATGACGCCCTGGTCCGTCTGGCCCAGGATTTCTCCATGCGCTACATGCTGGTGGACGGCCACGGCAACTTCGGCTCCGTGGATGGCGATCCCCCGGCCGCCTACCGGTACACCGAGGCCCGCCTTGCCAGGATCTCCGACGAGATGCTGCGGGACATCGAAAAGGAGACGGTGGACTGGGACCCCAACTTTGACGAGAGCCGTCAGGAGCCCCAGGTGCTGCCCTCCCGCTTCCCCAATCTGCTGGTCAACGGCTCCAGCGGCATCGCCGTGGGCATGGCCACCAACATCCCCCCCCACAACCTGCGGGAGGTTATCGGCGCGTGTCTGTGCGTGCTGGACAACCCCGAGGCCACCCTGGCGGACCTGATGGAGCACGTGAAGGGGCCGGACTTCCCCACCAGGGGCATCATCATGGGCCGGTCCGGCATCCGGGCGGCCTACGCCACCGGCCGGGGCCGTCTCATGGTCCGGGCGCGGCACGATTTCGAGGAGTTCGGCAAGGACCGCACCCGCATCATCATCACCGAGATCCCCTACCAGGTGAACAAGCGGATGCTGATTAAGAATATGGCGGACCAGGTGGAGGACAAGCGCCTGGAGGGCATTTCCGACATCCGGGACGAGTCCGACCGCAACGGCATGCGCATTGTCATCGAGCTGAAGCGGGACGCCAATCCCCAGGTAGTGCTGAACCGCCTGTTCAGCCAGACCCAACTCCAGACCACCTTTGCCATCAATATGCTGGCCCTGGTGCAGGTGAACGGCCAGCCCCAGCCCAAGATCCTTTCCCTGCGGCACATCATTGACGAGTATCTGAACTTCCAGGAAGAGGTCATCGTCCGGCGGACGAAATTCGACCTGCGCAAGGCCCAGGAGCGGGCCCACCTGCTGGAGGGATTGCTGATTGCCCAGGATCACATTGACGAAGTGGTCAAGATCATCCGCACCAGCTACGACAACGCCAAGGAAAACCTGATGAACCGATTCGGACTGGACGACATTCAGGCCCAGGCCATTTGCGACATGCGCCTCATCGCCCTCCAGGGCCTGAACCGGGAGAAGCTGGAGAACGAGTACAAGGAGCTGGAGGAGCGGATCGCCTATTTCAACCGCATCCTCTCCGACAACAGCCTGGTCCGCCAGATCCTCAAGGAGGAGCTCACCGCCATCGCCGACAAGTACGGCGACGGCCGGGTGACGGAGATTCAGGACGTGGAGGACGAGATCGACATCGAGGACCTGATCGAGGAGGAGGAGTGCGTCTTCACCCTGACCCAGGCGGGTTACATCAAGCGCACCCCCGTCAGCGAGTACACCGCCCAGTCCAAGGGCGGCATGGGGAAAAAGGGCATCACCACCCGGGAGGAGGACGTGGTGGAGGATGTGTTCACCGCCTCCACCCACGACTATATCCTCTTCTTTACGGACAGCGGCAAGGTCTACCGCAAGAAGGGCTACCAGATTCCCGAGTCCGGCAAGACCGCCAAGGGGACCAACATCGTCAACATTCTCCAGGTGGAGCAGGGCGAGCGGGTTCAGACCATGATCCACACCCGCTCCATCGAGGACGACGGGCGGTTCCTCTTCATGGTCACCCGGAACGGCACCGTGAAGCGCCTGCCGGCCAATACCCTGAAAAACCTGCGCAATAACGGCCTGCGGGCCCTGCGGATGGACGAGGGAGACCGGCTGATTACCGTCCGGGAGACCGACGGGGAGCAGAAGATCCTGATTGCCACCCACGACGGCCTTGCGGTCTGCTTCGACGAGACCGACGTGCGGCCCATGGGCCGGGAGGCCATGGGCGTGCGGGGCATCCGCCTGCGGGAGGGGGACTACGTGGTAGGCGCCGCCCGGGCCAAGCCGGGGCATGAGGTCCTCTCCATCACCGAGCGGGGCTACGGCAAGCGCACGCCGGTGGAGGAGTACCGGATCACCAACCGGGGCGGCGTCGGCATTAAGAACTATATGATTACCGACAAGACCGGGGCGGTGGTTGGAATCAAGGTGGTGGACGGCAGCGAGGACCTGCTGCTGATGACCCAGACCGGTATTCTGATCCGCACCCATGTGGAGAGCATCCGCCTGGCGGGGCGGGCCACACAGGGAGTGATTGTCATGCGGTTTAAGGAAGAGGGAGACCGGGTGATCTCCATGGCCCTGACGGAGCGGGAGGAGAGCGGCGAGACCGTCCAGACGGAGGAGAGCATGGAGTAACCGCGGACGGTTCCAGGCCGGCAGGTCTGTGGAAAATATTCGAAAAAGAGGACGTGGAGAAATCCACGTCCTCATTCTTTGAACTCAAAGAGCTTGTATAGGGGGATGTTCAGGGCCTCCGCAATGTCGATCAATGTATCCAAACTGCATGAGCTTACACCTGTTTCAATTCGTTGAATATAATTGCGGCTGATTCCATCCTCACCACAGGCGTCAGCAAGCTGTTCCTGCGTCAAACGCTGTTCTTTTCGATAATACAGAATGTTTAATCCAATTTTAATCCACTCTTTGTAATGACGGATATTCACAGAATCACCCCTGCGAATATTCTAAACAGGCGGAACAGAAAAGTTAGCAAACGGAAAAAGTGTAAATACAAACAAATAGTGTTTATTTAAGAATAGAACATGCTATAATACCACTTGTGGGGTGGTGTTGTGCGTTTGCTGAAAATTTTTCTTGCCCTGGTTCTGGTGATAAAGTTATTGCCTTTTTGCCTCATTTACAGTATCATGCTAATACGTTACCCGAGGCGGTACCTGTTGGCAGGAGAGAGGGCGGCCGATACGATTCTCTCCTTTGAGAGACGCCTCTTTGAGAAAATGCGGAAGATATGGAGGCGGAAGAAAATGAAAACAGTTACCATTTACACCGACGGGGCCTGCTCCGGCAACCCCGGACCCGGCGGCTGGGGCGCCATATTGATGTACGGCGCCCATAAACGGGAGCTCTCCGGCGGCGAACCGGATACCACCAACAACCGCATGGAGCTGACCGCCGTCATCCAGGCCCTCTCCCTGCTGAAAGAGCCCTGCGTCGTGGACCTATGGTCCGATTCCAAGTACGTCATCGACGGGCTGGAAAAGGGCTGGGCCCGGGGCTGGCAGAGACGGGGCTGGGTGAAGTCCGACAAAAAGCCCGCGCTGAACCCGGACCTCTGGGGCCGCCTGCTGGAGCTGGAGGAGATCCACACCCTGCGCTACCACTGGGTCAAGGGCCACGCGGAGAACGAGTATAATAACCGCTGCGACCAGCTGGCCGTGGCGGAGAGTCAGAAGTACAAGTGATGCCGAAAAAAGGATAACATTTACAATTCGTTCATAAGAATAACACAATTTTGTCATGTTTCTGGGGTATCTTAAGAATCAAGCAAAGGGTTTTCCCAGCCCGATGCGTTTTCTCCCTCCTAAACACACACAGCAAAAAGGACCGCCTTCCGGCGGTCTTTTTTGTATCAATATTCGTATGCACGCCAGGACTTGTTTGATAAATGGCAAAATGCTCAACTTTTCCAGATGATGCAGCACCATTTGAAAATATCTTTTGTAAAATGGCGGCAGAAGGTGTAAAATACATCCGATCAATCATACAGGAATCTCTGAGCAAATCCATACGTGTTTTTTAGGCCATAAAGATTACTGACCATGTTTGAAAAATGTCAAAACGGACAAACGACGGAGCTTTTTCCGCCGCTCCGCATCTTGCCATTTATCAAACAGGGCCCAATCCGAGATTCTTACGTTCAACAGGAGGTTTTGCAGATGAAGGATGGATTTATTGCCGCTGCCTGCGGCGCGCCGAAGCTGCGGCTGGCGGACTGCGACTATAACGCGGAGCAGACGTTCACCATGATGCGCGCGGCGGAAAAGGCCAGCGTCAAGGTGCTGGTGCTGCCGGAGCTGGGCCTGACCGGCTATACCTGCGGGGACCTTTTTTACCAGGAGACCCTGCTGCGGGGAGCGGAACAGGCCCTCTCCACCGTGCTGGAGGCCACCCGGAACCTGGAAGTGGTGACGGCGGCGGGTCTGCCTCTGCGGGTGAATGACAAACTGTATAACTGTGCGGCTATTATACAAAAAGGACAGATTCTGGGCGTCGTCCCCAAGACCTATCTTCCAAATTATGGGGAATTCTACGAAAAACGCTGGTTTGCCCCGGCTCCGGCGGAGGTGGAATTCATCGATCTCTGCGGACAGAAGTCTGTTCCCTTTGCCGCCGGGCAGGTATTTGAATGCGGGAACATTCCGGGCCTGACGCTGGGCTTTGAGATCTGCGAGGACCTGTGGTCTCCGGAGTCCCCCTCGATTTTGATGGCTCGGAACGGAGCCGCTATCATCGGCAACCTCTCAGCCAGCAACGATGTCGTAGGCAAGGACGCCTACCGGCGGCAGCTGGTTTCCATGCAGAGCGCAAAGCTCATGTGCGGATACCTCTACTCCAGCGCCGGGGCGGGGGAGTCCACCTCCGACCTGGTGTTCGGCGCACACCAGCTGATTGCCGAGAATGGAACGATGCTGGCGGAGCGCCGCTTTGACGGCGGGCTTTTGATTTCCGAAATCGACATCCGGCGCTGTGCCTATGAGCGCCGCCGGACCCAGGCCCTGAGGGAGGCGGATGCCAAGAGAAGAAATTTCAGTTCCTTCTCCCTGACGGAGTCCGGTACAAAGCTGACCCGCTACATCTCCCCCATGCCCTTTGTACCCGAGGGGAAGGAAGAGCGGGACGCCCGATGCCGGGAGATTTTGCTGATCGCCTCTCTGGGATTGAAGCAGCGGCTGGAGCATACCGGAGCAAAGACTGCCGTGGTGGGCCTTTCCGGCGGGCTGGACTCCACCTTGGCGGTGCTGATTACCGGTCTTGCCATGAACATGCTGGACCGGCCCATGACGGACATCATCGCCGTGACCATGCCCTGTTTCGGCACCACGGAACGTACCCGGAACAACGCGCTTATCCTGGCGGAGAAGCTGGGGACGGCGCTGAAAACCGTGGACATCGCCGCCAGCGTCCGCAGTCACTTCCGGGACATCGGCCAGGACCCGGAGAACCACGACGTCACCTATGAAAACGCCCAGGCCCGGGAGCGGACCCAGGTGCTGATGGACATCGCCAACCAGACCGGCGGCCTTGTCATCGGAACCGGGGACCTCAGCGAGCTGGCCCTGGGCTGGTGTACCTACAATGGCGACCACATGAGCATGTACGCCGTCAACGCCTCCATTCCCAAGACGCTGGTGCGGCATCTGGTGGCCCACCTGGCCCGGGACAACGCCGGCAAGGACGAGGCGCTCCACGACGTGCTGGAGGATATTCTGGATACGCCCGTCTCCCCGGAGCTGCTGCCCGCCGTCCAGGGGCAGATCAGCCAGCGGACGGAGGATCTGGTGGGGCCCTACGAGCTCCATGACTTTTTCCTGTATTATATGCTCCGCTGGGGGTTCTCCCCCGGCAAGATCTACCGTCTGGCGCTGTATGCTTTGGAGAATAAGTACAGCCGGGATGTGATTTTGAAATGGATGAAGGCGTTTTACCGCCGGTTCTTCTCCCAGCAGTTCAAGCGGAGCTGTCTGCCAGACGGCCCCAAGGTGGGGTCTGTGGCGCTCTCCCCCCGGGGAGACTGGCGGATGCCCAGTGATGCCAATTGGGCGCTGTGGCAGGCGGAGCTGGAGGGATTGGGGTAATAACCGCCCCCGCCCGAAGGGCGGTCTCTCCCGTCCCCGCCCCGTGGCCGGATTCCCCCGTCCCGCCCCCGTGGGGCGGATTCCAAAGGAATCAATTCCCCCCATTTCCAGGATGGGAAATACGAACCAGCCTTCGGTGCATCACCGACATAACCAACGTCAGCGCGGCCAGATAGAAGGGAAACAGCGCCGCGCTGAGATGATTGGCAATCAGCCCGAAGAGAAAGGGCATCAGGCAGGTGCCCACATAGGCGCTTGCCATCTGCACGCCGATGACCGCCTGGGAGCGCTCCGCCCCAAAGTGCTCGGGTGTGGAGTGGATCAGGCAGGGATAGACCGGGGCGCATCCAAGACCTGCCAGCAGCAGCGCCGTCAGGGCGGAGCCTGTTCCAAGAGGCAGCAGCAGCACCGCCAGACCCGCCGCCAGAATGGCCAGTCCCAAGCGGACCATCTGCGTGTCGCTGAGCCGCAGGGTCAAAAAGCCGCTGGCCCCCCTCCCTGCGGTGACGCCCAGAAAAAACAGGCTGGCAAAGCCCGCCGCCGCCTCGGAGGACAGACCCAGGTGCAGCACCAGGTAGCTGCTGGCCCACAGGCCGATGGTCTGCTCAATGGCGCAGTAGCAGAAAAAGGCGGCCATGACCTCCGGTGCGCCCGGGAGGCGGAGAACCTGTCCCAGGGAGAGGGGGCGGTCCGGCGCGCCGCTCTCCGTCCTGCTGTCGGGCTCCGTCCGCTTCTTCCAGAGGGGCAGGCTCAGAACCAGTACGGCAGTGAGAGCGGCCTGAAGCAGGGCGACGGCCCGGTAGCCCATATGCCAGCCGCAGCCTCCGGTGAGCGCCATACCCATGATATAGGGCCCGATGGAGGCGCCGATCCCCCACATGCAATGGAGCCAGCTCATGTGGCGGCTGGCGTAGTGCAGGGCCACGTAGTTATTCAGGGAGGCGTCCACACTGCCGGCCCCCAGGCCGTAGGGCACGGCCCACAGGCACAGCGCCCAGAAGGAGCCGCTGAGGGAAAAACCCAGCAGAGCGGCAGCAGTGACGGCCACACTGACGGCTGTCACCCGCCCGGTGCCCAGCCGCCGGGTGAGCCGGTCGCTCTGGAGGCTGGAGACAACGGTTCCCAGGGCGATAATCATGGAGATGATGCCCGCGTAGGACACGGGCACGCCAAAGGTGCCGTACATGGAGGGCCACGCCGACCCCAGCAGGGCGTCCGGCAGGCCCAGGCTGATGAAAGAGAGATAGATCACTGCCAATAAGAAATGTATCATCAACGATTCCTCCTTGTTTGCTGGAGGGATTATAACACGCGCCACAGCCGGTTGAATAGGATAAAAACGCCAAATTGACAGGGATGTTCCGCCGGAAAATCCAACAGTTCAGGCAATTGACCTGTGAAAATCCGCCGGAGAGCAGAGAAACGCGCCGCCGGTTCCCAGCTGGGACCGGCGGCGCCGCGCCTTATTTCAAAAGTGCGGAGAGGGCCTTTGCCATCTCCAGCCCCTGGGCCCGGGTGGGGGTCTTGGTAAAGTCCGCCTGCTCCGGGAGAAGACCCAGGTCCCAGGCCCGGGTCACCGCATCCCGATGACCGCCCTCCGCCAGGGCGGCGGGCAGGGGGCCCCGGCGGTCTGCCGCCGGATTGGGGACCTTGTCCTCCCCCGCGGCCCGGGTGAGGAACACCGCCGCCTCCTGCCAGGTGATGGAGCGGGCGGCGGAGAAGGTTCCGTCCGCCGCGCCGTTGGCGATCCCGGCTCCCTTGGCCCAGGTCAAAGCGGGCAGAAACCACTCAATGCCGAAGCTGTCCTGGAAGGGCGGCAGTTCCCCGTCTACAGCGGGACTGCCCGCGGCCTCGTACAGCTGCCCAATGAAGCGGCCCCGGGTCAGCGGCGCGTCCGGATACGCCTTCTGCGCCAGCTTCTCCCGGTGGGCCAGCAGCCACTCTACGGCGGTGTCCCGCCCGTTCAGTGTGTCCGCCAGGGTCTGGGGGAGGGACACATCCGGCTCCAGAGCCGTCACGCCCCGGCCCGCTCCGGCGTCCAGCAGGGTGTTCAGGTCGATATACTTGGAGGACAGCTGTCCCCGAGCGCCGCAGTTGGGAAGAGAGAAGCCCTGCACCGCCCCGAAGTGGCTGACGCTGCCGCCGGCGCTCTCCCCCGCCAGCACGCCGCCCATCTCCTGAATCTCCACGGCGTTGATGAGGGCGGAGGAGAAAGTGGCGGGGCCGATAAGGCCCACCAGCTCGCAGCCCCGGTCCATGGAGGACCGGAGGACCTCCAGCAGGGGCCAGACGACGCCGTCGGAGCCGCCGCCGTTGTTCCGCAGGTCCAGCAGGACCCGGTCATAGCTTCCGGCGTCCAGGTCCGCCTGGACCAGGGCGGCAAAGTCCTCCATGGACAGGTCCTCCGCCTCCTGGCAGGTATTGTACTGGATGTAGTAGGTATTTTGGTTCAGAGGCTTTGCGAAGTAGTAGGCGTCCGCCGCCGCAGTGGCGGGGGCTTTGGTGATCCGATCCGAGAGATAAGCAAGCTCCGCCTCCTGCAGAGCGGCGTAGGAAACCGGCTCCAGCGCCAGCTTTCTCCCGCCCTCCAGGGTCAGCGTCAGGGCCTCTCCGGCCTTTGCCAGACCCAGGTACTCGTAGATGTCGGCGATCTGGCAGTCCTGCCGGAACCGCCGGGCCAGCATCACCGGATTGTCGGCGGGAAGCAGCGGGGCGAAGGCCTCCAAAACCTTCTCCATGGATAGGCCGTTGATGGCGGCGACCCGCTTCCCCAGGCTGGACTGCTCCGCCGCCGGAAGCGTGGAGAGATACCAGCCGCCGTCCCGCAGAATCAGGGAGAAGGGATAGCACCGGAACTCCGCCGCGCCGCCTACGGAGATCATGGTGTGGGAGTCCCCCACCAGGGCCGTCAGGCGTATGAGATCCAGGAGAAACTCCACGTCGCTCTCTGTCTCCAGCCGGGACTCAATGTCCTGCTTCAGCGTCAGAAATTCCGATTCCGGCGTGTTGGCAAAGACGTCCGGGTGGTTTTCCACCAGCACGGTCTGGTAGAGAAACTCCAGATCCTCCCGGCGCTGTTCTGCCTTCGTCTTCTCCGTCTCCGCCGCCAGGACGGCGGTGCACAGCAGCGCCGCCGCCAGAAATGACGCGGCTCCCCGCCGCAAAAACTGTTTGACCGCTTTCATGATACGCTTCGCTCCTTTTGTGTTATAGGACTAATACAATGGTACAATAGCACAAATAAAACCCGCTGTCAAGAAAGAAAAGGACACGAAAGCGGCCAGCCGGGCATTTTATCATCCCCGATTTTGGTTTTGCGGCTACAGCTCTGTAGGGGCGGGGCTCTGTCCCCGCCCGTTTTTTCGGAACCGCCCAATTTCTTAAAACCGCCTATTTTCTTGGAGCTGACCGATTTCCCAAAGTGACCGTTTTCCCAAAACGCCGGGTTTCTCGAAAGTGCCTATTTTCCGGCGGACGGGCCGGGACAGAGCCCGGCCCCTACATAAAATCTGCGAAAAGAACAATCCCGACGCCGGCGGAGATCCCCGGAGCCGCCTCTCTACCGTTTCAGCGGCATGGTAAAGACAAACCGGGTCTCGCCCCTGCCGCTCTCGACCCGCAGGGCGCCCTTGTGCTCCCGGGCGATGGTGTCGGCAATGCTGAGCCCTAGGCCGAAGCCGCTCTGCTCTCCCCGGGAGGCGTCCGCCCGGTAGAACCGCTCAAAGAGGCGCGGCAGCTGCTCTGCCGGGATCTCCCCGGGGTTTGAGACAGTCAGCGCCGCCTGCCGCTCCCGCCGCTCCAGGGTCAGGGAAACCGCGCCGCCGGGGACTCCGTATTTGATGGCGTTGTCCAGCAGAATGGAGACCAGCCGCCGCAGCTTCTCCCCGTCTCCCAGTACAGAGACGGCCTCCGTCAGACGGTACTCCAGGCGCTTTCCCGCCTCAAAGGCCACCGGCTCAAAGGCCAGGGCGCAGTCCTCCGCCGCCTCGGAGAGGGACACGTCCCCCAGGACGGCGGAGGCGGTCATGCTGTCCGCCCGGGCCAGAGTCAGCATCTCCTCCACCAGCTGCCTCATCCGCCGGGCCTCGGAGCGGATGTTGTCCGCCCAGCGGGCGGGGCGGTCCTCCAGGGGGGAGGCATCCAGCATCTCCGCGTTGGAGAGGATGACGGTGAGAGGCGTTTTCAGCTCGTGAGAGGCGTCGGAGAGAAACTGGCGCTGCTGGCGCCAGGCCCGCTCCACCGGGCGGGTGGCCCACCAGGACAGTAGCACTGCCGCGGCCAGCAGCAGCAAAAGGGCGGCGGCGCCGATGAAGAGATAGCTGCCCATCATCTCCCGGAGCATGGCCTGCTCCATGGACATGTCCACAAAGGCCAGCTTCTCATAGAGGCCGTTGCTTCTGCGCAGGTAGCGCAGATGGTAGTCCTGGACGACGCCCTCCTGCAGGTTCTGGCTCAGGCAGTCGGTGAGAATGGCGGCCAGCTCCTCCGTGTTCTCCAGATCGGTGTAAGTGCCGCCGGTGACGTAGGCGGTGGAGCCCCAGACGTTCACGGTGAAGTAAGGCAGGTAGACCAGCCGGTCCCGGTCCAGGGAGATGGCGATCTCCGGGCGGCGGGGATCGTCCTGCTGGATCACCCGGTGGAGCAGCTGGCGGCTCAGGTCCTCGATATTGCGCTGCATGGCAAAATACACGGAGAGGAAGACCACCGCCAGAATGGCGGTGACCAGAAGCATGCAGATGGCCACAAATTTCAGCCGCAGTTTTCGGATCAAGGCGCCGTCTCCCCTTTCTCAAAAGATTGCAGAAGGGCGGGGATTGTCCCCCGCCCTCAGCTTGTGGAAAAATGAACAGACAGAACCAAAGAGGGCGCGGAGAATGCGGGGGAAACGCAAGGGGGGCGGGATCTATTCCCCGCCCTCCAGACAGTATCCCACCATGCGGATGGTCCGGATCTTCACCTGAGAGCGGAGGTGGTTCAGCTTCTTCCGCAGAAAGGAGATGTAGACCTCCACATTGTTGTCCTCCGCGTCGGATTCGTAGCCCCAGATCTTCAAGAGCAGGCTCTCCTTGGTCAGGATCTGCCGCCGGTTCAGCATCAGCAGCTCCATGATGTCAAACTCCTTGCGGCTGAGGCGGACGGACCTTTCGTCGCAGGACAGGGTGAAGGAGCTCTTCTCCAGCCGGAGATCCCCGAAGGCCAGGGCGTCTCCGCCCCGGAGCTCCGGCTGCCGCCGGGCCAGGGCCCGGACGCAGGCCAGCAGCTCCTTGGGCTCGAAGGGCTTGGTGAGATAGTAGTCCGCGCCGCCGTCCAGCCCCGCCACCCGGTCCGAGAGCTCCGAGCGGGCGGTGAGCATCAGCACCGGCACGGCGCTGCGGGACTCCCGCAGGCGGCGCAGCACCGTGAGACCGTCCATCCGGGGCAGCATCACGTCCAGCAGCACCACGTCGTAGATGCCGCTGAGGGCGTTGTCCAGCCCGGACTCCCCGTCGTGGCACACATCGACGGCGGAGCCGTCCATCTCCAGCAGATCCCGGAGGGTATCGGCCAGGCGGGCCTCGTCTTCTACCACCAGTACGCGCATGGGAGAATCCTCCTTACAGTCAGGTGATGTCCAGCCCGTTGGCCGCCACCCGCATCAGCGGGTCCAGGACGGCGGTGGGCAGGGAGTAGATTGTGGAGCTGTCACCCAGGCATACATACCGGCCGGAGCCGTCCAGCACCGGGGCGCCAATGGTCAGGGACAGGGTTTCGTCCGTACCGGTGCTCGTGGTGTAGTTGACGGTGAGGGCGGCGGGAGGCGTGTCAAAGCCGCAGATGGACAGGGCCTCGTCAGAGGGGTCGTAGTCCACGCACTTGGTGAAAACCAGGGCCCGGATGTCCTCCAGCAGGGCCCGGACCGTCTCGTTGGCGGTGACGTTCTCGCTGCCCTGGAGCCAGGTGACGGGGCCGTCCTCGCCGTCCCTCTTGGCGGTGGTGAGGATGGTGAGCAGGGCGGGGGTGCCGTCCTCATTCTCCGGGCCACGGATCAGAATGGAGCGGATGGAGAACTCCTCCAGCAGCGGCAGGAGGGGCAAGTCGCACATATCGTAGATGGGCACGCTCATCTGGGTGAACAGCGTGTCCGCGATGATGTACACCGTGGAGGGGTCGTTCTGCTCCATCACATAGCGGCTGGCGCCGTCGGTGGTGGTCTTACCGAAGGACAGCGCCCGGACGGAGCCGTCCGCCCCGGTGAGGGTCAGAGAGCCGGCGGGCTCGTCCAGGCCGTAGGCGCTCAATTCCTCCTCTGCGGCCAGGGTCTGCTGGGGCCGCCAGTTGATCAGCAGCGCCAGAATGGAGTTGATGGTCTCCTGCCGCAGGGGGAACTTGGGGTCGTTCTCCCAGGCCCAGTTCCCGTCCTCCTCCACGATGAAGGACAGCGTGGAGCTGCCATTGCTGTAAATCAGGGCGGAGTAGCCCTCCACGGTCATGGAGGCCGCCGCCGCGGGTTCGCCGTCCTCCGGCGTCTCTTCGCGGTTTTCCCGGTACCGAATGCCCAGGACGATCAGCACCGCCGCCAGCAGGGTCAGCAAAACGGTGGTGAGAATCGTAACGGTCCGCCTCTGTCTCCAATCCATTTCCATATAGAGAGATTCCTCCTGTTATTCTTTGCGGAATGCGCGGCGGATAGGACGCCGGCGCAGGATGCCGCATACGCTTTGAGTGTTCAGGCAAATATCAAAGATATTTTATCATTATACCATATTGTGCGCCTTCCAACAAGACAATTTGCGAAGTTGGAGGGATATGATGCCGCTCATCATGAAAAAACAGGGTTTCTGTGGTACAAATTTACAGATTTGCGGACGATTGTGAATTGAATCTTGTGGAAATTCATGGTACAATCATTCTTACTTGTCCCGCTTGTGAATTTGTTGGATGAAGGAGAAACGCTATGAACCGATTTGGCATCAACGTGGAACTGAAAAATACCCCTGTCCTGGACCCGGACTTTATCCCTCTCATGCGCTTCAACCGCGCCTTCCTGGCGGGGGCGAAAAAGCCGGTGGGCATCGCCGTGGAGCGGGCCGGCGGCCAGATGGCCTCCTGCCGCACGTTCATTCACGGCACCCCCGAGATGGCGGAGGCGGACCACTACTACATCGAGCGGATCGTGAAGACCATCCTCTGGATGAAGGGCGGCTTCAAGGTCTACGTCAGCGGAGACGAGGGGGTGTGCAAATACCTCCAGTCCGTCTACTGTGCCGGAGGCAGGCAGGAGTTTGACTGGGATTACATGGCCAGCGTCTTCGAGCACCCCTTCGAGGTGGTGCTGGTGGACGAGATCCCGGAGGCCAAGGACGCCCCCAAGTCCATGGGCGGCCACCTCAAGGGCTGCCGCATCGGCTTTGACGCCGGCGGGTCCGACCGGAAGGTGTCCGCCGTCATCGACGGCGAGACCGTCTACTCCGAGGAGGTGGTCTGGTTCCCCAAGATCAACGCCGACCCGGACTACCACTACGACGGCATCGTATCCGCCCTGAAATCCGCCGCGGAGCACATGCCCCGGGTGGACGCCGTGGGGGTCTCCTCCGCCGGCGTGTTCATCGACAACCGCACCATGAACGCCTCCCTCTTTTTGAAGGTCCCCAAGGACCTCTACGACAAGAAGGTGAAGGACATCTATATCCGGGCCATCACCGACACCTTCGGCGACGTGCCCTACTCCGTCATCAACGACGGCGACGTGTCCGCCCTGGCGGGGGCCATGAGCCTGAACGACAACAGCGTGCTGGGCATCGCCATGGGCACCAGCGAGGCCGTGGGCTACGTGGACGAGGAGGGCCGGATCACCGGCTGGCTCAACGAGCTGGCCTTCGTCCCCGTGGACGCCCAGCCCGAGGCCATGCGGGACGAGTGGAGCGGCGACATCGGCTGCGGCGTGAAGTACTTCTCCCAGGACGGCGTCATCAAGCTGGCCCCCCGGGCGGGAATCGAGCTGGACGAGGGGGCCTCCCCCGCCGAGAAGCTGAAGGCCGTTCAGGCGCTGATGGCCGGGGACGATCCCCGGGCCGCCAAGGTCTACGAGTCCATCGGCGTGTACCTGGGCCACACCCTGGCGTATTACTACGAGCTCTACGGCTGCCGCCATGTGTTGCTGCTGGGCCGGGTCATGAGCGGCAAGGGCGGAGACCTGATTCTGGACACCGCCAAAAGGGTGCTGGCGGACGAGTATCCGGAGCTGACAGGGAAGATCGTCCCGGAGCTGCCGGACGAGAAGTTCCGCCGGGTGGGCCAGTCCATGGCCGCCGCCAGCCTGCCGGAGATCAAATAGGCGATTTGCTGAAATGAAGGAAAACGCTGATGGTCAGTCCATCAGCGTTTTCCAGTTCTTATCGCGGTATGCGGCAAAGCACATCTCCACCTGCTCCCGGGTGTTCTTCTCCTCCGCCAGGGGCGGCAGGTCCTCCAGGGCGAAATACCCGCTCTCCGTGGTCTCGATATTGGGGGTGAAATGCCCGCCGATCAGGGAGCAGAGGACGAAGATCTTGCAGACCTTCCAGGCGTAGATGGGGCGGTTATGCTTATCCCGGTCCTGCACGGCGATGACGGTGTCCGCCGTCACCTCCAACCCCGCCTCCTCCCGTACCTCCTTGACCGCGTTTTCCTTGACGGAGACATTCACGTCCACCCAGCCCCCGGGCAGGGACCATCTGCCGGTGTTCTCCCGCACCAGCAGAATTTTCCCGTCCTGGAAAATGGCGGCCCGCGTGTCCAGCTTGGGCGTCTGGTAGCCCGTCTCGCAGCAGAAAAGGTCCCGGGCCTTCTCCAGGGGGATGTCCGCCTGGAGGCTTATCATCTCCGCGGCAATGGCGCGGATGCGCTCGTACCGCTCCCGTCCGTAGGGGTCCGTTCCGAAGTGCAGGCCTGCCTGGGCCATGGCCTGGAGTTCTACCGCCCAGTCGAGCCAGGGATTTGTCCGGTCCATGGTGTCTCTCCTCTCAAGCCTCCGGCGGGGGCGTTTTGATATTTTTCAAACAAGGTCTGGAGCAGTTCCCGGACCACTAGCGTTTCTCAGTATTTGGGGGAACTGCTCTAGGCTGCCGGCTCCATCAGGGACAGCGTCACCTCGATGATCTCCCCGTCCCGCCACAGCGTCATGGGCAGCTCGTCGCCCAAGTGGTGCTGGCGGCGGACGCGCAGCAGGTCCTGGCTGGAGTTGATGACCCTGCCGCCGGCGGTGAGGACATAGTCCCCCTTCTGCACCCCCGCCTTGTCCGCGGGGGAGTTTCTGGTCACGGACTGCACCTCAATGCCCCAGACATCCGGCGCCAGCTGTTCCGCCACCTGGATGACGGTGACGCCCAGCACCGGCTCCGGCTGGAGGCTTCCGTAGGTGAGAAGGTCGTTGACGATGCGCTCCATGTAGGCCGTGGGGATGGCAAAGCCCAGCCCCTCGATGTTGGAGTAGCGGGAGGTCATTTTGATGGTATTGATGCCCACCACCTGGCCGTACTCGTTGATAAGAGGGCCGCCGGAGTTGCCGGAGTTCAGCGCCGCGTTGGTCTGGAGCAGCGTCATGGTGCGGCCCTCCACCTCCACGTCCCGGTCGATGGCGGAGACGATGCCGTCGGTAAGCGTTCCCCGCAGCTCCACACCCAGGGGGTTTCCAATGGCGTACACCTTGTCTCCCACCGTGAGGAGGTCGGAATCACCGAAGACGGCGGCGGGCAGATCCTGCCCCTCCACCTTCAATACCGCAAGATCGCTGTCCACGTCCCCGGCTACGTACTTTGCCTCATATCCCCGTCCGCTGTCCAGGGCGACGGTGCACTCCTGTCCGCCCTCCACCACATGGTAGTTGGTGATGAGGTAGCCGTCCTGGGTGAAGAGCACGCCGGTGCCCACAGAGGCGGAGCCGTCCCCCAGGTCCGCCAGGACCACCACCACCGCCGGATTCACCTGGCGGTAGACCTCCTGGGCGGTGAGGGAGGCGCCGTGCTCCCGCTCCAGCGGCAGAGAGACGCCCTCTTCCGCAGAACAGGCGGGAATGGAGATCTCCCGGGGGCCAGCGTCGTCTCCGGGCTCCCGGAAATCGTAGTCAAAGGGGTCCAACCGGGTATGCCGGGGAGCGGACCAGTCCCAGAGGACCGCCGTCACCGCCAGGGCCGCCGCCAGGGCAAAGCAGCCCAGAAAGACCCAGAGCCCCTTTTTGGAGCGCCGCCGGGCCGCCGCCTCCCGGGGCGGGTCCTGCCGTGCCGCCCGCCTGGGCGCACCCGGCAGGGGGCGGCTGTATGTCTCCACCACCTCCCCCGGCGGGGGCTGGCGGTAGCTTTCCACCACCTCATCGGGGAGGCGGGTCAGATCCTGTTCTTCCATGGGACCTCATTCCGCGGCCAGGGAGAAGGAGAAGGCGGTGACGCCGTCCTCGCTGGTCACATTGATTTTTTCCTTGTGCTGTTCCAAAATGGTCTTGACGATATAGAGCCCCAGGCCCACGCCGTCCTTGTCCAGGCTGCGGGACTTGTCGCTCTTGTGGAACCGCTCGAACAGCAGCGGCAGCTCCTCCGCGGGGATGGTGCTGCCCTCGTTTCGCACCGTCACCCGGGCCTTGCCGTCCAGCAAGGTCACCCCCAGGTACAGCGTGGACCCGGCGGTGGCGAATTTGGCGGCGTTTTCCAGCAGGTTGTAGATGACCTGGGTAATCATGTCGTTGTCCCCCAGGACCAGGATGGGCTCCTCGGGGATGTCCGCCTCCACGTCCAGCTGCCGGTCCGTGATCTTTCGCTCCATGGAGACCAGCACCCGGCGCATGCTCTCGCATATGTCGAAGTGCCCCCCGCCGCGCAGGGGGTCCATCACCTGCAGCTGGCTCACGTCCAGCATCCGCCGCACCATGCGGCTGAGGCGGCGGCTCTCGTCGGAGATGATCTGGAGGTACTGCCGCTCGCTCTCCGGCGGGATGGTTCCGTCCAGAATGCCGTCGGTATAGCCGGCGATGGTGGTCATGGGGGTTTTCAGCTCGTGGGAGATGTTGGCGATAAACTCCTGCCGCTGGCGTTCCGTCTGCTGGAGGGACTCGGCCATGTTGTTGAAGGAGGCGGCCAGCTCGCCGATCTCGTCCACCTGGCCGTAGTCGTTCACCCGGATGTCGAAATCCCCGGCGGCATACTGCCGCGTGGCCTGGACCATCTCCCGGATGGGCTGGATCTGCCGCATAGCGGTGACGGAGGAGGCCATGAAGGTCACCATCAGAACCACGAAGGCGGTCATGAAGAAGAGTCCGATGAAGCCCTGCCACATGGCGTTCAGCGAGGCGTTGGTGGACACGGCGAAGGCCATGCCCGACGGGGACTGCCCGTCGCTGGACAGGGCGGGCACGCCCAGGATGAACCGCTTGCCGGCGTACAGCCCGCCCAGGTCGTCCCGCCGGGCGCAGACGCCATCCTCCAGCACCTTCTGAACCATCTCCTCCGGCATGGTGACCACCCGGCCCTCCAGGGTCTTGTCGGTGGAGAGGAGCACGTGGCCCCCGGTGTCGCAGATCAAAAACTCCACGTCGGAGACGTTGGCGGCCACCATTGCCAGCTGGCGGAAGTCCTCCCGGTCGTAGGCGGGATCGTTTTCCAGGTATCCTACCGCCAGGCGGGCCACCATCTGCACCCGGTCCCGCAGCTCGTCCCGCTCCTGGCTTCTGGCGTAGTTGTAGCTCAGAGAGAAAAAGGACGCGCCCAGCAGGAACAGCGTCAGCAGCACCATGCTGACCATGGCCAGCAGCTGCCGCCAGTAAAGGCCCTGAAAGCGCCTCCGGAAGCCCTTCACGGCTTTTCCGGCTGCCTGCCGCCGGTGACCTCGAATTTATAGCCCACGCCCCACACCGTTTTCAGCGCCCACTGGTCGGAGACGTTCTCCACCTTCTCCCGCAGGCGCTTGATGTGGACGTCTACGGTGCGGCTGTCGCCGAAGTAGTCAAAGCCCCACACCTCGTCCAGCAGCTGGTTGCGGGTGTAGACCCGGTTGGGAGTAGAGGCCAGGTGGTAGAGAAGCTCCAGTTCCTTGGGGGGCGTGTCGATCTTCTTCCCGTCCACAATCAGCTCGTAGGAGTCCAGATCCACCACCAGCCTGTCAAAGGTCAGGCGCTTGCTGGTGTCGTTGGGGATCTCCGTCCGCCGCAGCACGGCGTTGATCCGGGCGATGAGCTCCTTCATCTCGAAGGGCTTGACGATGTAGTCGTCCGCGCCCATCTCCAGGCCCTGAATGCGGTCGAAGACCTCGCTCTTGGCGGTGAGCATGATGATGGGCACCTTGCTGGTCTCCCGGACCTTGGCGGTGACGGCCCAGCCGTCCATCACCGGCAGCATGATGTCCAGCAGGATCAGGTCCGGGACCTCCCGCTGAAATTCCTCCACGGCCCGCCCGCCGTCTCCGGCAATGCGCACGTCAAAGCCCTCCTTCACCAGGTACATGTGGATCAGGTCGGAGATGTTGCGGTCGTCCTCCACTACCAGGATATTGCGTCCCATGGCGCTCCCTCCAATTTTAGCAAGATCTGATTTTTATTATACCGGTTTCTGTCCCGGGATGTTGAATTTTCTGTTAAAAAGCTGGAGCCGGTTTGAAAACTGGCGGAATGGCGGATTGAGGCGGATTTCAAATCAACGCAGTGCTGACGGAAGAAGACGGCTTAAGACGGCGTTTTGACGGGTTTCAAACAGACTTTAGAGTCAGGGGAGGGTCTCCGTCAGGGCAAGACAGCGGTCCTCCGCCTCGCCGGCAGCGGAGAGAAAGGCCCGCAGCCCCGCGGCGCCGGCGGCGTTTCCCAGCCAGATGCGCACGCCCCCCCGCTGGGCGGAGACCTGGCGGAGGAGATGTTCGGCCTGGGCGCTGTCCCGCAGGCCGCTGTCGGACCGGTCCAGCTCCGCCTCCAGGCAGGAAAAGCCCGCCTCCCGGGCCTCCCGGCGGTGCCGCTCGTCCCCGTTTTGAATTTTGGCCAGACGGGTCTTTCCCATGGTGGCCCGGGCCAGGAGGGCGTTGCCGGCCTCCAGCTGTTCCGCCACTGTCCGCTCCGGGTCCGCGGCGTCCGCCAGCAGGCCCACAGCATGGCCCGTGGCAATCATGCGCCGGAGGAGGTCCCCCTGGCTCTCCAGAAATTCGGGGGTGCAGAAGAAGGCCGCCTGGGCGCCGCAGGCGTCCAGCGCGTCCAGCTGGGCCGCCGCGCCCTCCCCTGCCGCCAGGCAGAGGTACACGCTCTTTCCGTCCCCGCTGGGCAGCTGGACGCCGCCGGGGGGATTTTCCACGCCAACTTCCTCCGGCTGACGCTCCCGCAGGTACTGCTCATACCGCATGGAGATCTGGCTGAAGGCGGCGTTGATAAAGTGCTTCTCCGACAGGCCGAAGTTGGGCTGGCGGAGCCAGACCAGCGCACCGTAGCTGGCCCCTCCGGCAGTGCTGACGGTCAGCGGCGTGACGGAGTACTCCAGATGAAAAAACTCCGCCACCACCGACGCGGGGACAAAGACCTCCCCGCCCTGACGGATGGCGCCCCGGAAGGAGACGTTGCCGTCGGTGTCCCGGACGAAATTGCCGTTGATGTCAAACATCAGCGAGCGGGTGCCCGCGTAGAGAATGCACAGATTGGGATTGGAGACGCTGCTGGGGAGATAGGCCACGCCCAGGGATTTGTTCACCTGCCCGGTGAAGATGGAGCTGGCCACGTACAGGTATCCGTCGGACCAGAAGGGCATGGTGGCGTCGTCCAGGGGGAGAATGTCGTTTCCCGCCGCGGTGATGTAGATACTGCCCGCGGCCTCCGCAGCCTCCGCGGCCGCGGGGGCCAGGGCCAGACAAAGCGCCAGACAAAGCGCCAGCGCCGCCGCTCTCTTCTTCATGCCCCCGCCTCCCCTCAGGTCCCGGATGAAACACGGCTGTCTGCCCGCCAGACACAAAGATGCGGGGCAGAATATCCGCTCTGCGGGCATTATATCACGGATTCCCCGGATTTGTAAAGTCCGCCGCCCGGTAAGGCTCCACGGTGACGCCGGTGTAGTAGTGGGTCAGGATCTCCTCGTACCCCGCCCCCGCCTCCGCCATGGCGTTGGCGCCGTACTGGCTCATGCCCACGCCGTGGCCGTAGCCGGTGACAAAAAACACCACTCCTCCCTCCTGAACCTCCCAGGTGAAGCAGGCGGAGCGCAGGCCCAGGGCCGCGCGCAGGGCGCTGCCCTTCGCCGTGACGCCTCCCACGCAGACGGTGGAGACGCTGCCGGCGCTGTCCGCCTGGGCGTCCGTCAGCCAGTCCGCCATGCCGCGGCTGAGGTCCGCCTCCGGGAAGGCGGCCAGGAGCTTTTGCCGCAGCTCCTCCCTGGAGAACTCTACGCGGCTGTAGTAGTTGGGGACGCTCTCCGCCGCCTCCGGGGAGGAGACCGCCTGGAGATAGGGCAGGTCGTTGAACCACACGTCTCCGGACGCCCGGGTCAGGCCCGCCGAGGAGGAGTGGAACACCGCCAGAATCGGCACGCCGCCGTAGAGAATCACCTGACCGTCTGTGGCCGTCACCGCCTCCTCGATCTTTCCCTCGTAGGCGTCGGCGGCCTCCCCCCAGTTGGCCCTGGCCCGCTCCTCGCCGATGTAGGCCTGACAGCAGGCGGAGTCCGTGCAGATGTCGGCGGCATCGCCGTGGTTTCCGCCGGTTTGGAGCTTGTACAGCGTGTACGTCCGGGCCGCCGCAGCCTGGGCCTTCAGAGCCTCCAGATGGAAGGAGGCGGGCATCTCCGCCCGCACCACGCCCAGAAGATACTCCCCCAGATCCATCTCCAGCACCGTGTCCCCGTCCAGCACCCGCAGGGCGGTCTCCCCGTCCAGACGGCCGCTGACAAAGGGCTGACCTTCTGTCTCGTCCACCGGGGTTTCCCGTCCGAAAAGGGCCGTGCGGAAGGGCACGACCACCAGCAGCGGCAGTAAAAACAGCGCCGCCAGCAGCGCCGCCGACACGGCCACGCTCTGCCGGACATGATTGTTCCTTCTCATTTTGGGGTTCCTCCTTTGCTTGGGGCCCTGGGGCCTGTCCTCTTGATACTCTATGCGAGAGAGAGCAGATTATAGTCAAGGATTCCGCATAAAAAATGATTCGCGCCCCGGCATGGACAAATAGCCGCAACCGTGATATACTTCCAGGTGACTTTTTTATCCGAAAGGATTCTGTGTGATGAAAAAACAACTCCTGCTCCCCCTGGCCTCCGCGGCGGGGGGCGCCGCCGCCCTGGTGCTGCGGCTGCTGCAAAACAAGACCGGCTTTGAGGCCGCCACCGGTCTGCCCGTCCCCGGAAACGCCCCGGGAACGGCCCTGACGGCGCTTCTGGCGGTTCTGGCCGCGGCGCTGTACCTCCTGGCCCGGCTGCTGCCCGCGGAGACCGAGGACGGCCCCTTCTTTCCGGAGGATTTCCGCACCGTGAACGCCGCTCTTGTGGCCCTGCCCGTCGTGGGCATTTTCCTCATGGCCGTCTCCGGTGCGCTGGACATTGCCGCCGGCGCGGCGCTGATGAACTCGCTGGAGGCTGTGGGCGGTCCGGACGGCCCCTCTGTGATCTGGTCCACCTGGGGCGCGTCCTCCGGGCTTACATTTACCCCTAAGGCCCGGATACTGGCGGGGGCGCTGGCGCTGATTGCCGCCGTGAGCCTCTTCCCCCCCGCCGCCTGCTGCCGCCGCCGGCCCGGCGTCCGGCCCAGAACCGCCAGCCCCGTCCTGCTGCTGGTCTCCCCGGTGTGCATGGTGTCCCGGCTGGTGCTGGCCTACCGGGTGGACTCCGTAAATCCCGCCCTGCAGGCCTACTATGTGGAGATCCTGGCCCTGACGTTTATGACCCTGGCCTTTTACCGCCTGTCCTCCTTTGCCTACCACGCCGCAAAGCCCCGCCGCTTCGCCCTGTACGCCGGGGCGGCCGTGGTCCTGTGCCTGGCGGCCCTGGCGGACGGGGAGAGTCTGTCCGCCCTGCTGCTGTACGCCGGCGGCGCGGCGGTTCTGCTGGGCTTTTTGCTGCTGTGGCTGACGGAGGGACAGTCCGTGTCGGAGATCGTGGAGAGCGGCGGCCTCTGAGCGCGGCGGGCGGCTCTCCGGCTATTGTAGCACATTCACCGCTTTCGTCAATGACCGGGGGATGAAGCCGGGACGCGGGGCGGCCCTGCGGAGGAGATATTTACAGAATGTTCAAAAAAATTCAGGATTCTCTTCATATTTCCGGGGTAAGATGAATCCATCCTCCAAGGAGGACAACTCCCTCTCATTTCTTTTTTCTCTCCAAACACGGCGGCGCGGACCCGGTCAGCGGGCGCGCCGCCGTGTTTGTTGTCCCGGCAGGCTGAAAAGATGGGCAAAACGCCAGCCTTTTCCGGCGTTTCCTGGAAGACGCTCTTGCAAAAGGGTGGAAGATTCTATATAATGTCGCTGTACACTAGATCGGGGCGGAGCCGCCGCCCGGGGAACATGGAGGAATGAGCTATGCGAGGAGTTCACAGCGCGGTAGACGACATTCGCCGCACCGTATTCAAGGAGGTCGCCCGGCTGGCCTTTGAGGGCAGCGATCCCCGGCAGGCCGACCAGATTCCCTTCAAGATGATCCAGGGCGACGTGGCCCACCACCGCCACGATGTGTTTCTGGAGCGGGCTATCGTGGAGGAGCGTGTCCGCCTGGCCATGGGATTGAACATGCGCTACGCCGGAGATGCCACGCCCATCAGCGAGGACATCCAGTGGGCCGAGAAGTTCCAGGAGCACTACCAGAACCCCCTGGTGAACATCATCCCCTACGCCTGCAACGCCTGCCCGCCCAAGCAGATTCGCATCACGGACAGCTGCCAGGGCTGCATCTCCCACCCTTGCATGAACGTGTGCCCCAAGGACGCCATCTATCTGGACAAGGACAAGCACTGCCACATCGACCAGGACAAGTGCATCAAGTGCGGCAAGTGCTACAACCAGTGCCCCTACCGGGCCATCAGCCGCATCGACCGCCCCTGCGCCGCCGCCTGCGGCATGGACGCCATCGAGTCCGACGAGCTGGGCCGGGCGAAGATCAACTATGACAAGTGCGTCTCCTGCGGCATGTGCCTGGTAAACTGCCCCTTCGGCGCCATCGCCGACAAGAGCCAGATCTACCAGCTGGGCCAGGCCCTGCGCCGGGGCGAGAAGGTCATCGCCTGCGTGGCCCCGGCCTTTGTGGGCCAGTTCGGCAAGGATGCCACCCCCGCCAAGGTCAACGCCGCCATGAAGGTGCTGGGCTTCTACGACGTGGTGGAGGTGGCCATCGGTGCGGACCTGTGCACCGTGCAGGAGGCCCGGGACTTCCTGGAGGAGGTGCCGGCAAAGCAGCCCTGGATGGGCACCAGCTGCTGCCCGGCCTGGAGCGTGATGGCCAAGAAGCTGTATCCGGAGTTCGCGGACTATATCTCCATGGCCCTGACGCCCATGGTCATCACCGCCCGCATGGTGAAAAAGGACCATCCGGACGTGAAGATCGCCTTCATCGGGCCCTGCTCGGCCAAGAAGCTGGAGGCCAACCGGCGCACCGTTCGCTCCGACGTGGACTTTGTGCTGACCTTTGAGGAGCTCCAGGGCATTTTCGATGCGGCAAGCATCGACTTCGCCGCCCTCAAGGCCAACCCCGAGGACGATATGGACGAGGGCACTGGCATGGGCCGGGGCTTTGCCGTGGGCGGCGGCGTGGCCGCCGCCGTGGTGGAGGCCGTCAAGCACATCGACCCGGACCGGGAGATCAAGATCGAGTACGGCGACGGCCTGAAAAACTGCCGCAAGATGCTGGCCATGGCCAAGGCCGGCAAGCGGGACGGCTATCTGCTGGAGGGCATGGGCTGTCCCGGCGGGTGCGTTGCCGGCGCGGGCACCATCCGCCCCGTCAAGGAGAGCACCCTGAGCGTCTCCCAGTTCAAGGAGGCCGCCCCGGAGCGGAGCTGCACCGCGAGTCCCTACCTGGACCGGCTGGAGGAAGTGGAGGAGTAATTGCCCCGGCAAGAGAGGGTTTTGGTTCCGGCGGGGCCGCTTTGCGGCTCTGCCGGAGCATAAAATGGAAAAGCCGTCAATTTTCATCTTGCTTTTTCCACAAAGAGCTGTTATAATAAATCCCGTTGACGCGGCTGTAGTTCATCGGTAGAACGGCAGCTTCCCAAGCTGCATAGGTGGGTTCGACTCCCATCAGCCGCTCCAAAAAAGGGAGACACGCTATGCGTGTCTCCCTTTTTTGGAGCTCGCCCATTTTGCCTCTGGCAAAATGGGCCGCCTGCGGGCGGGCTGACTGAAATCCCGCAGGGGGAACCCGGAAAGGTTCCCCCCCCCCCCGCGGACACCCCCGTTCCTTCGAGGTGCTTCGGACACTTCCCCCCTTCGGAGTGATTTCGGGTACCTTTCTTTAGGGGGGTGTTTGGGGGCGCGGGGATGGGTCAGGAGAAGGTTTTTTGGATGGTATCGAGGTCGCGGCTGGTTTCTACCCAGTTTTCTGTGTAGCCGCAGTCACAGCAGACATACCGGATCACGGGGATCTTGCCGAGGAGTGTGGCCCGGGTGGTGTAGATGTTGTTCCCGCTGGCGTGGCGGCGGGGATCGTCCGGTATCCGGATCATCTTCCGGGAGCCGCATTTGGGGCAGGGATTTCCGTTTTTCATCTCTTCTCCTTTTCCCGCAGCAGAGACTGGCCCAGCAGGGTCAGCAGGGCCGCAAAATCCAATGGGGTGAGGTCCGTTTGTTTCCTCTCTTCTGTCATAGTACGCCTCCTCACCGCCGGGCAGCGTACAGCCGCAGGGACACCGGAATGGAGACAGCCGTCAGAACCGCCGCGGCGACGGGGCCCAGGACTGCCGCCGCAGGCAGGAGACGGAGCGCTGCCGCGGAGTCGGGGGCAGCCGCCTCCGCAAGGATGCCGGCTCCGCCGCAGACCAGGAAGATCATCAGGAACATCCCCATGCGCCCCCGCTCCACGCCGAAGCGGAGCATCAGAGGCAGCGTGATGGCCAGGACGCACACGCTGGCGCAGAAGCTCAGCAGAATGACGCGGAAGTCCCCGTTTTTCAAAACGGCCTGGGCCGCCAGGGAGAGAACGCTGGCCGCGCCGGCGCAGAGCCAGCCCAGCACGTATTTGCTCAGCACCATGTCCCGGTTGGAATAGGGCATCATGGCCGCAAGCTGGTCCCACTTGCACCGCTCGTCGTAGGCCAGGGCCGTGTAGGGCAGCATGGCGCACCAGATGACGATGAACACGCTGCCAAAACTCCCCTGGAAGAAGAAAAACACCAGAACCAGCAGAATGAAAATCCGCATCTGCTTCCACAGCACATAGAAGTCCTTTCGGATCAGGGCTTTCATCTCTTCTCCGCTCCTTTCACAATAAAGAGGATGATCTCCTCAACGGTTGGCCGCTCCAGGGCCAGGCTCTCCGGCACCATACTCCGCCGCACCAGCGCCCGGACGCCGCCGTAGTCCCTTGCCTCCCGGCCCGCCACGGCCTCCGGCAGAAGGCTCTCCGCCTGCTCCGCAGTGCCTACGAACACGCCGTAGTCCTCCAGCAGCCGGTCCTTCTCCTCGCAGAACAGCAGCCGCCCCTGGTGGAGGAATGCGATGTAGTCGCACAGCTTCTCCAGGTCGCTGACGATGTGGGAGGAGATCAGGATGGAGTGGTCCTCCTCCCGGGTGAACTCGTTGAAGATCTCCAGCACCTCGTCCCGGACGATGGGGTCCAGGCCGCTGGTGGCCTCGTCCAGCACCAGGAGCTTTGGCCGGTGGCTCAATGCGGCGGCGATGGCCAGCTTCATGGTCATGCCCCGGGAGAAGTCCTTGAAGGGCTTCCTCTCCGGCAGATCGAAGCGCTTTAAGCAGCCCTCGTAGACAGCCGGCTCCCACTGGCGGTAGGTGTCCGCCATGATCTTCCCCACCTGGAGGGCGTTCAGCGTCTCGGGAAAGTGGGCCTCGTCCAGTACCACGCCCACGTCCTCCCTGATCCGGACAAACTCCGGAGAGGAGGCGTCCGTGCCCAGCACGGAGGCGGTGCCGCTGTCGGGCCGCAGGGCTCCCATGAGAAGGCGGATGGTGGTGGACTTTCCGGCGCCGTTCTCCCCCACCAGGCCGCAGATGGTGCCGCTGGGCACCGTCAAATTCAGGTCCTGGATGGCAAAGCTGCCGAAGGATTTGCAGATGTGATTCAGTTCAATGGCATTCATGTTCATTCCTCCTCTGACAGAATGCGCAGCATTTTGTGCAGCTGCTCGCATGAGAGATCGCAGTGTTTTGCCAGCTCTGCGGCGGCGGAGAGATGGCTCTCCAGCTCCCGCAGCTGCTGCTCCCGGATCAGGTCCAGATTCTTCTCCGCCACAAAGCAGCCCTTGCCGGCCACGGTGTCGATGAGGCCCTCGGCCTCCAGCTCGTCGTAGGCCCGCTTGGTGGTGATGACGGAGATTTTCAGATCCTTGGCCAGGGCCCGGATGGAGGGCAGGGCCTCCCCGGGGCCCAGCTGCCCGGCGATGATCTGGGCCTTGATCTGGGAGTAAATCTGGTCGTAGATGGGCTGGTTGGTGACATTGCGGATGATGAGCTCCATGGAATCACCCCCCGTTCGTACTGTACATATACAGTATACACAGTATGAACGGCGTGTCAAGGGAGATTGCAAAAATTCCGGAAAATTTTTTTTGGGGGGGGGGAGCATTTTGGCACAGAGCGGTGAAGCGCCGGGGCGGTCCCGCCAGCTGCGGCTTGAAAGGGAAAATTGGCTGTGATATAATTTCAGGCGTCAAATTTGAAATGATACAGGAGGGCTGATATGCTTGATACGATACCGAACAAAGAGGAGATGACAGCTTTAGTTGGGGAATCTCTATATGACGTATGGAGCACGCTGTGCGCTTTCATTGATGAAAGATATGATATGGAGCGGCTGTGGGGCAAAGGCGGTAAAGCGTGGAAGTATGAATATAAATACCGCCGGGGCGGTAAGACGCTGTGCGCGCTGTATGCAAGAGAAAACTGCATAGGTTTTATGGTTATCTTAGGGAAGGACGAACGGTTAAAATTTGAGGAGGACAGAGAGAATTACGCAAAAGAGGTTCAGGAAATATATGATAAAGCGCAGACCTACCATGACGGGAAATGGATCATGTTTGAGCCGGTGGATACTTCTTTGTTTCATGATTTCATCAAACTGTTGAGAATCAAGAGAAAGCCGAACAGACCCTAAGAATCATGCAGCTCCCGTTTGCCCTCTCCGGGGAGCGGGACGCATGCCCGCTTCAGGCGGCTTCTGCGGCAAAAGGCGGAGGGCTTTTGCCCTCCGCCTTTTCATTCGCCGTATTTTCAGCGCATTTCAGAGACGATGTTGTCCACGGCGTGGTCCACGGCGACACCCAGCTTGTGGATACTCTTACCCACCTGCGTTTTCATGGAATCCCTGCCGTGGGGCGTCATCATCCCCACAGCGGCGCCGGCCATCAGGCCAGCGCTCATACCGACCCAAAATCCGGTACATGTCTTCATAATCAGTCACTCCTTTTCGGCATGGGGATAGTATGGCCGCCTTTGCGTGAAAAAAACGCCGTTTCTCCCATTTGCCAAAAACTCACCAGAGCAGCATACTTATGGCAGTTTTCCAAAACTGAATCTGCGGCGGAGATATGACGGATCGAGGGTGAATGAACTGCCTGCGGCGCGCAAATCGAAGGTTGAATGTCCGTCATATTGGTGATATACTTTAGTCGCAGCAGAGCAGCGGTCGGAGCACGGAGGGCCGGGATATGCAGACGTGTTGAATCCGGGAGAGCCGCAGCGGCTTTCAGAGTCTGTTTCAGGACCGCCAAAACGCCCGCAGCTATCTTCAAAACTGCTGACAACGGGCCGCTGGACATTTATCAAGCAAGACCCCAAAAACACCGCCTGACAGGAGGAGCGAGCGATGAGCGAGCTGTTTGAAAAATCCATCCGCACCCTGGAACTGCCCCGGGTGCTGCAACTGCTGAGCGAGCAGGCGGTCAGCGCCGAGGCCAGGACAAAGGCCCTCCGCCTCCGCCCGGAGACGGAGCCGGAGGAGGTCCTTCGCCTCCTGGACCAGACCGACGCCGCCAGAACCATGATCGGCCTGCGGGGAAGCCCCTCCTTCTCCGGGGTGAAGCCCGTAGCGGAGGCCCTGGACCGGGCGGACCGGGGCGGCGGGCTGAACACCCGGGAGCTTTTGACCATCGCGGGACTTCTGACCGCCGCCCGCCGGGCCCGGGAGTATTGGGGCGACGAACCGGCGGAGAAGACCGCCATTGACCACCTGTTCCTCTCCCTGCGCGGCAACCGCTTTTTGGAGGAGAAAATCAGGCGCTGCATCCCCGACGAGGACACTGTCGCCGACGCCGCCTCCACGGAGCTGGCGGACATCCGGCGGCACATGCGGGCGGCCCAGGCCAAGAGCCGCCAGATCTTACAGAAGATCATCTCCTCCCCCACCTATGGAAAGATCCTGCAGGAGGCCATCATCACCCAGCGGGACGGCCGCTTTGTGGTGCCGGTGAAGGCGGAGCACAAGGGGGACCTGCCGGGACTGGTCCACGACATCTCCGCCACCGGGGCCACGGTGTTTGTGGAGCCCATGGGGGTGGTCCAGGCCAACAACGAGTATGTGGAGCTGGAGGCCAAGGAGCAAAAGGAGATCGAGCGGATTCTCGCCGAGCTCTCCGCCGAGGCGGCGGCCCACCGGGAGGCCATCCAGTGGGATTACGACACCCTGGTCCACCTGGACCTGATCTTCGCCCGGGGCCAGCTGAGCTACAAGATGGACGGCGTGCGCCCGGAGATCCGCCGGGACGGCGTGATCCATCTCCGGAAGGCCCGGCACCCCCTGCTGGACCCCAAGACGGCGGTGCCCATTGACATCGAGCTGGGCGGGACCTTTGACACCCTGGTGATCACCGGTCCCAACACCGGCGGCAAGACCGTGAGCCTCAAGACGCTGGGCCTTTTGACCCTCATGACCCAGTGCGGCCTCCATATTCCCGTGGCGGACCGCAGCGCCATCGCCGTCTATGAGCGGGTGCTGGCGGACATCGGCGACGAGCAGAGCATTGAACAGAGCCTGTCCACCTTCTCCGCCCACATGGTGAACATTGTGGCCATTCTGGCGGAGGCGGACCAAAAGAGCCTGATCCTCTTCGACGAGCTGGGGGCGGGCACCGACCCGGTGGAGGGTGCGGCGCTGGCCATCGCCGTTATCCAGCACGTGCGGCGGGCGGGGGCAAAAATTGCCGCCACCACCCACTACGCCGAGCTCAAGACCTTCGCCATGACCACCGCCGGAGTGGAGAACGCCTCCTGCGAGTTCGACGTGGAGACGCTGCGCCCCACCTACCGGCTTTTAATCGGCATCCCCGGCAAGTCCAACGCCTTCGCCATCTCCCGGCGGCTGGGACTGCCGGAGGCGGTGATTGAGGCCGCCCGGGACCAGCTCAGCGGCGAGGGCGTGCGGTTTGAGGACGTGCTGACCCAGCTGGAGGAGAAGCGCCAGGCCCTGGAGAAGCGGGAGGCGGAGGCCGGCCGGCTCCTGCGCCAGCGGGAGGAGGATGCCCGCAAGGCCCGGGAATTCCGGGAGCAGATGGAGCGGGCCAAGGAGAACGCCCGGGGCCGGGGAGAGGCGGAGGCCAAGCGCATTTTGCGGGACGCCCGCGCCGCCGCCGACCAGGTGTTCGCGGAGCTGGCGGAGATGCGCCGCCAGCAGGCCCGCATGGAGCGCAATGCCGACGAGAACGAGGCCCGCGCTGCCCTGCGCCGTCAGCTCAACGAGGCGGAGGAGGCCGTGAGCCATCGAGACGCCCGCGGGGAGCCCATCCCCAAGCCCAGCCGCCCCATCCGGGAGGGGGACCTGGTGGAGATCCCCGGCGTCCGCACCCCGGCGGAGGTAGTGTCCGTAGGCAAGGACGGGACGCTGCAGTTGAAATCGGGCATTTTGAAGATGAAGGCGAAGGCGGACGAGGTCCGGCTCATCGAGGACGACGAGCGGGCGGCGAAGAAGAAAAATCCCGCCGTCTCTATCCGCCAGAACGCGGACCGGGCTCTGCGGGCTTCCGCCGTCCGGGAGCTGGACATCCGGGGCCTGGAGACCCTGGAGGCCGAGGCGGTGGTGGAAAACTTCCTCTCCGCCGCCGTCATGGGCAGGCTGGAGACGGTGACCATCATCCACGGCAAGGGCACCGGGGCGCTGCGCAAGGCGGTGCACGACATATTGCGGCGGAACAGGGCCGTGAAGGGCTTTCGCCTGGGGGTCTACGGCGAGGGTGAGAGCGGCGTCACGGTGGTGACGATGAAGTAAGGAGAAAAATGGACTATCGGGAAAAAGCAGTTCGCTGTGTAAAGAACACGGTCCTGCCTGTGCAGCTGGAGCAGTTTCGGGAGTGCGGCTGTTCGCTGGATGAGCAGTACCGGAAATACGGAGACACCGACGTGTTCTTTGCAGAAATCATCGAGCCGGGCCGGGTCTATGAGATGGGCTATCCCCGGTGTGTCTGCCCAGAGGCCCGAAAGACCCGGGACCCGGACCACTGTGAGTGCTCCCGGCAGAGCGTTTCGTATATTCTGGAGACGCTGCTGCCGGGAAAGACAGTCACAGTGGAGACCGTGGAGACAGTCCTGGGCGGAGCGGAGAAATGCCGGTTTCGTGTGACAGTGGAATGAGAATGCCAAAGACATAGCATATGTCGGCATATGCCGTTGAGCGAAGGAGAGTTGAAACAATGATCGTCAGCTATATCAAACTATTTGTGCTGATCGGGTTTGTCATAGCGGTCTTTGTCATCCGGGGCCGGTATAAGAACAGGTCTGGCGCCGGGGCGTTTTTCTTTGAGAATGACTGCCTGGTGCTCAACACCGGCCTTCCCTATCCCATTCCCTTTGACCAGATTGAGCGCGTGGAGCTGAACTACAGCTCCTGGGAGCTGGAGCACCGGATGTCCTACAACCTCTCGGTCAGGGTCGTCAGGAAGGACGGGGGCAAAAAGCGCGTCTTTTACAAGGGCTATAAGACGGCCAAGCTGGCTCTGCCCTCCGACATGGAGGCGGCCCTGCGGGAGCGGGGCATCCCCTGCGTCATGACCGACGACAGCGCACCGTAAGAGAAAGCGCGGGTCTGCTTCAGGCCCTGTTTGATAAATGTCAAATCGCTTTGACCGGCAAAAAAATCTCTCGCCGCTGGGCATTTTGCCATTTATCAAACAAGGCCCAGCCGCAGAAAATCGGCAGAGCAGGTCATAGGGAGCCGCCCGGTCCTCTCGCGCAAGGCGGCAAAGCGTTCCGGCGGGCCGCCGTGGGAAAGGAACACTTGCAAAATCCAGGAAAACGGCGTATGATAGACACCGTAAAAAAGGGGAGCCCGCCGTGGGCTGAGAGGAAGCATCGCTTCGACCCGGGACCTGATTTGGATCATGCCAACGTAGGGAAATAGGCGCGGAAAACCGCGGATATGCCGTACGCTGCATATCCGCGTATTTTTATGGGAGGATGCCAGCATGAATATCACCGGAGAGCAGCTGCGGCTCTACGCCGTCACCGACCGGACCTGGGCGGCGGACGAAGACGCCCTCTTTCGCCAGATCGAGGCCGCCATTGACGGCGGCGCGTCCGTCGTCCAGCTGAGGGAAAAGGATTTGGACGAGGCCGCCTTTTTGGCGGAGGCGGAGCGGTTTACGGCCCTGTGCCGCCGGAAGGGGGCCGTCAGCATCATCAACGACAGCGTGGAGATCGCCCTGAGATCCGGGGCGGACGGGGTCCACCTGGGCCAGGAGGACCTGGAGGCGGGCTCCGCCCGCCGGGCGCTGGGGCCGGACAGGATTCTGGGCGTCTCCGCCCACAGCGTGGAGGAGGCCCTGCGGGCCCAGGCGGTGGGCGCCGACTACCTGGGCGTGGGGGCGGCCTTCGTCACCGGCACCAAGGCCGACGCCCGGCCCATCTCCCGGGAGACCATCCGAGCCGTCGCGGCGGCGGTGGACATCCCGGTGGTAGCCATCGGCGGCATTTCCCGGGACAATATTTTAGAGCTGAAAAACTGCGGCCTGGACGGCGCGGCGGTGGTGTCCGCCCTGTTCGCCCAGCCGGATGTACGGACCGCCGCGGCGGAGCTGCGGCAGCTTTGTGACAAAATTGCGGAGGAGGACTGACCTGTGAGAACAGCATTGACCATTGCCGGCACCGACCCCACCGGCGGCGCCGGGATTCAGGCGGACATTAAGACCATGACCGCCAACGGCGTCTTCGCCATGAGCGCCGTCACGGCTCTGGTGGCCCAGAACACCACCGGGGTAAAGAGCATCGTGGAGTGTACCCCGGAATTTTTAGGACAGCAGCTGGACTGCGTGTTCACCGACATCTTCCCCGACGCGGTGAAGACGGGCATGGTGTCCAGCATCGCCCTGATCGAGGTCATCGCGGACAAGCTGAGCGCGTACGGGGCGAAAAACCTTGTGGTGGACCCGGTGATGGTGGCCACCTCCGGGGACCGGCTGATCTCTGAGGACGCGGTGGAGGCCCTGAAAGCCCGCCTGCTGCCGCAGGCGCTGGTCATCACCCCCAACATCCCGGAGGCGGAGCTGCTGTCCGGCAGGGAGATCCGGAGCGCCCGGGATATGGAGGACGCCGCCCGGGCCATCTATGACGGCTACGGCTGCGCCGTGCTGTGCAAGGGCGGCCACAATCTCAACGACGCCAACGACCTGCTGTGGCAGGGGGCGGAAGGCCGCTGGTTCCGGGGCCGCCGCATCGACAACCCCAACACCCACGGCACCGGCTGCACCCTCTCCAGTGCCATTGCCTCCAACCTGGCCAAGGGGTACGCCCTGGCCGAGGCCGTGGAGCGGGCCAAGACATACCTCTCCGGCGCGCTGGGGGCCATGCTGGACCTGGGACACGGTCCCGGTCCTATGGACCACGCCTTTGACATCAAGCCCGCTTATCGGGAACTGCTCTAAAAAGACGGCCCGGCGGATCGATCCGCCGGGCCGTCTTTTTATCACAATTCCGCCTGCTCCCGCATCAGGGCAATCTCCTGCCGGTAGCCCGGCAGCTCGTTGGGCGTCTCCAGGCAGAAGGGCAGATGCCGCAGCGCCGGGTGGCGCACCACGCGGGCCAGGGCCTCCAGGCCGATTTCCCCCTGACCGATGCGCTCGTGCCGGTCCTTGCGGCTGCCGGAGGGATTTTTGCTGTCGTTGAGGTGGACGGCCTTGAGCCGGTCCAGGCCGATACAGCGGTCAAACTCCTCCAGTACGCCGTCCAGGTCATGGATGATGTCGTATCCCCCGTCGGAGACGTGGCAGGTGTCAAGGCACACGCCCATTTTGTCCGAGAGCTCCACCCGGTCCAGAATGGCCCGCAGCTCCTCAAACCGGCCGCCCACCTCGCTGCCCTTGCCGGCCATGGTCTCCAGCAGAACGGTGGTGTGCAGGTCCGGCGTCAGGATGGCGTTGAGGCCCTGGGCAATGAGCTCGATGCCGGCCTCCATTCCCTGGCCCACGTGGCTGCCGGGATGAAAATTGTAGTACTGCCCCGGCACATGCTCCAGCCGCCGCAGATCGTCGGCCATGGTCTCCCGGGCGAATTCCCGGTTCCGCTCCTCCGCGCCGCAGAGATTCAGGGTATAGGGGGCGTGGGCGATGATGGGGGCAAAGCGGCGCTCCTCCATCAAGGTCACCAGGGCCGCCGCGTCGGCGGTGTCCAGGTCCTTGGCCTTGCTCCCCCGGGGGTTGCGGGTGAAAAACTGAAAGGTATCCGCCCCCAGCTCCAGCGCCTGCCGTCCCATGGCGGCAAAGCCCTTGGAGGAGGACAGGTGGCATCCGATGTGCAGCATACGCTCCCCCCTTTACGCCTGGTGAAGAGCTGCGGCGGTGAGAATGTTGCGCATCAGACAGGCGCGGGTCATGGGGCCCACGCCGCCGGGGACGGGGGTGATGCAGGACGCCTTCGGCTCCACGGCGGCAAAGTCCACATCGCCGCAGAGCCTGCCGTCTCCGTCCCGATTCATGGCCACGTCGACGACCACAGCCCCCTCCTTCACCATGTCCGCCGTGACAAGGCCCGTCCGCCCCACGGCGGAGACCAGGATGTCCGCCTCCCGGGCGTATTGGGCCATGTCCTCCGTGCGGGAGTGGCAGACGGTGACGGTGCCGTCCCGCTGGGTGAGAAGAGCCGCCATGGGCTTGCCCACGATATTGCTCCGGCCCAGCACCACGCACCGCTTCCCCCGGATGGGGATCTCATATTCGTCCAGCATTGCCATGACCCCCGCCGGGGTGCAAGGCAGAAACACCGGGTCCCCGATGACCATCCGCCCCACGTTGAAGGGGTGGAAGCAGTCCACGTCCTTGTCCGGGGCAATGGCATTGATGACCGTCTCCTCGCTGAGGTGCCCGGGGAGGGGCAGCTGCACCAGGATACCGTCCACCCGGGGATCGCCGTTGAGGCGGCGGACCAGGGCCAGCAGCTCATCCTCTGTGGTCTCCGCACCCAGGCGGTGGCCGAAGCTCTCAATGCCGCATTCGGCGCAGTCCCGCTCCTTGCCGGCCACGTAGACCTGAGAGGCGGGGTCCTCCCCCACCAGCACCACCGCAAGACCCGGTTTCCGCGGGAGCTTGGCTGCCTCCGCCGCCACCTGGCTTTTTACCTTGGCCGCCAGGGCCTTGCCGTCAATTCTGATCGCCATGGGGCTCGTCCTCCTCTTTCTCGGGCGCCTCTGCGCACTCCGGCGTTTCCGAAATGGCTTCCGCGGCCTCTGTTCCGGTTTCCTCCGCCTGCTGCCGGGCCAGCCGGTTCACCAGCAGGTCCTCCGCGGAGCGCTTCTTGATGCGGATCTGGTAAAAGAGCATGGCCGCCGCCACCGCCGCCATCACCAGGCTCAGGGCCTGGGAGACCCGAATGGGCTGGCCCATAAAGGTCCAGCCGAAAAGGTAGAGGCTGTCGGTCCGCAAGCCCTCCACCCAGGTGCGGCCCAGGCCGTACCAAAGGAAATAGAACCAGGTGTTTTCCCCGTCAAACCGGCGGCCCTTGGTGATGACAAACAGCATCAGCAGCAGTCCAGCCAGGTTCCACAGGCTCTCGTAGAGAAAGGTGGGGTGGACCTCAATGTACTGGTAGGAGCTGACCCAGAGGCGCATCCGCCAGGGCAGGTCCGTCAGTCCGCCGAAGGCCTCCCGGTTGATGAAGTTGGCCCAGCGGCCGATGATCTGACCCAGCAGCAGGCCCAGGACGCACAGGTCCGTCAGCGCGCCCAGCTTCAATTTCTTGTGCCGGGCGTAGAAGAAGGCCAGCAGCGCCCCGGCGATCACCGTGCCGTAGATGGCGAGGCCGCCGTCCCAGATGGCGATCATGCGGCCCCAGTCCAAACTGCCGTCCGCTCTGCGGTAGAGGTCCAAATAGAAGATGACGTAGTAGATCCGGGAGCCCAGCACGCAGCAGGGCACCCCCCAGAGGACCATGTCCAGCACATGGTCCTCTTTCAGGCCGAAGCGTTTTGCCTGCTTCATGCACAGCAGCAGGCCCATGAGCATGGCAAAGGCCAGAATGATGCCGTACCAGTAGATGCCGTGGCCGATGTGCAGGGCGATGGGGTCGGGGTTGAACTCCCAGTCCCCGAAGAGACCGGGAAAGCTGATGGGCATATCCTTTAACGCGGTCAAAATAGTGTTCTTCCTTTCTTTCTGTCCGGTGCGGAGAGGTTATTTCGGCACGATCTCCGACAGAACGGCCCGCTCCTCCGTGACGCTTTCCCCCAGGAAGGACGCGATGTCGTCCTTGGTGATGGTCTCAAACACCTGGGGGAAGCGGAAGGGATCGTAGCCGTGGAAGTACCCCTCCGTCAGGGAGACGGCGATGTTCTCAAAGGAGTTCAGCCCCCGCAGCTGTCCGCCGAAGGCAGCCCGGCGCACCTGCTGGTAGAAGTCCTCGTCAATGCCGCCCTCCGAAAGGCGGCGGGCCTCCTTTCGGATCTCGTCGGCCACTTTTCTCGCGTCCTTGCTGTCGCCGCCGGCGTAGAGACAGGCCGCGCCGGGGAGCTGCTCGAAGTCGCCGCCGAAGCTGGAGTTGATGAGCCCTTGGTCATACAGCCGCAGGTACAGCGGGCTGGAGTCCCCCAGCAGAATGTCGCAGGCCATGCCGCCCAGCAGGGATGTGCGGAAAAAGTCCTCCCCCTCCCGGGGCGGGCGGCATTTGAAGGCCGTGAGGAACTGGGGGATGGAGACCTCCATGGCGAGGCGGGTCTCCCGCTCCGCCACAGCCTCCGGCTCCTCCCCGTAGTCCCGGGGGATCTCCGGTCCGCCCTCCCGGGGCAGAATGCGGCGGGCGATATCCGCAATGTGGATGGGGTCCACGTCTCCCACCACGGTGAGAATCATGTTGGAGGGCGTGTAGAAGGCCCGGTGGCAGTCGTACAGCGTCTCCGCCGTGATGTGGGAAATGCTCTCCACCGTGCCGGCGATGGGGACGGCGGCGGTAGAGCGGCTGTACAGCGCCCGCATCATCCGGGCGTAGAGCTGCCAGTCCGGGTCGTCCTCGATCATGCGGATCTCCTGGCCGATGATGCCCTGCTCCTTGGCCACGCTCTCCTCGGTGAAGTAGGGGATGGAGACGAAGGAGAGCAGAATCTCCAGGTTCTCCTCAAAGTGCTCCGTGGAGCTGAAATAGTAGCCCGTCATGGCGTTGGCGGTGAAGGCGTTGGGCTCCGCGCCGTTTTTCGCCAGCTCCTGGAGGGCGTTGCCCTCCTTGGTGTCAAACATCTTGTGCTCCAGGTAGTGAGCGATGCCCGCCGGGGTGTCCAGCCAGTTTCCGCCCAGGCGGAAGCGGGTGTCCATCCCGCCGTAGCGGGTGGCGAAGAAGGCGTACTTCTTGGCGTAGCCCGGCTTTGGCACCACGCAGATCTGCAGGCCGTTGGGCAGCGTCTCCCGGTGGACGGACTCGCCCAGGCGCTTGTAAAAGCTCTGATTCATTCTGCCGCCTCCTTTCCCCGCAGGAAGTACACCGTATCCAGGGACACGGTTTTCATGGCGCTGAAAATGCGCTCCGGCGTGACCTCCCGCACCGCCGCCGCCAGATCCTCCGGCGTCTCGTGGTTTCCGGTGGCCGCCTGGCCCAAAAAGAAATTCTCCAGCTTGCCCTGGGAGTCCGCCATGGAGGCGTAGGCGTTGAGCAGGGTGCTCCGGGCGCCCTCCAGCTCCCAGTCCTCCAGCCGGCCCTCCTGCACGGCCCGGAGCTGGGCGCAGATCTCGTCATAGGCCCTCTGGTAGTTTTCAAACTCGATGCCGGAGGAGACGGTGATGAGCCCCTTCTGCCGGTGGTACACGGAGGAGGCGTAGTAGCAGAGAGACAGCTTCTCCCGCACGTTCAAAAAGAGCTTGGAGTTGCTGCTGCCGCCAAAGAGGGTGTTGCCCACCAGCAGGGCCGTGTGGTCGCCGCTGCCGCAGGCAAAGCCCATGCCCAGCTTCCCCTGGGTCACGTCCAGCGCCTCGGACACGCTGTACACCGTTTCCCGGGCGGAATGGACCGCCGCCGGGGCAATGCCCTGGACGTCCTCCCGGGGCAGGGCGGCGAAGGCGGCCTGGAGGGCCTGCTCCACCCGCTCCCGGCTGGCGCTGCCGCTGTAAAAGAGCTCCAGCCGGGCCGAGCCGATCAGGCGGCGGTAGAGGCTGTACAGCTTCTGCGGCTGGATGCGCTCGGCGCTCTTGTCGTCTCCCAGACGGGGGATGCCGTAGGCCTCCCCGGCGCACATCTCCCGCAGGAGGCGGCCCTCCGCGTACTCCCGCTTGTCGTTGAGGATGCTGCGGACGGCGTCGATGAGGTTGGCCTTCTCGCTGTCAAAATAGGCGGGGATAAAACGGCCCCGCTCCGTGACGGGATCGCACACCAGCTCCCCCAGAAGGGACGCCACCGGCTCCAGCAGCCGCTCCCCGCCGGGGGCATAGCTGTCGTCGATGAGGCTGGCCACAAAGCCCACACACTGGTTCTCGCCCTTCTTGCGCACCGTGCAGTCGATCCGCGCGCCGTACAGCCGGTCCAGCCGGGCGGACAGGGCTCCCATGTCCGGGCAGCTGACGGTGCCCCGCCGCAGCACGGCGGGCAGCAGGGCGCAGGCGGAGGCCGTCTCCCACCGCAGAGGCGTGACAAACTGGGCGGAGAGCAGGCTGGTCTTGAATTTCTGCGCCGGGTAAAAGGTGAGGTACACGCCCCCGGCGAGTTTTGTTCTGGTTACTTCCAATGTCTCAGCTCCTTTGTAGATAACAATACAGTTTGCATTATATTATAGTATATCTCGCGGGGAAATTCAAATTCTTTCTTTGGCTGTCTTTTTGTGGTATACTGGGTGCAAATATCTCAGAGAGGACGGTGGCGCAGATGGACCGCAGGGAGGAGATCATCCGGCGGTGGTTTCGGATGTGGCTGGAAAAAGAGGACCGGGGGATGGAGACGGTCTTTGACGAGGACGCGGTCTATGTGGAGAGCTGGGGGCCGGAGTACCGGGGCCGGGAGCGGATCAGGCTGTGGTTTCAGGAGTGGAACACCCGGGGAACCGTCCGCCGGTGGGACATCCGGCAGTTTTTCCACAAGGACGCGCAGACCGTGGTGGAGTGGTATTTCCAGAACGCCATGGACGACGGGCGGCAGGAGATCTTTGAGGGAATGTCCCTGATCCGCTGGACGGAGGAGGGGAAAATCGCCTTTCTGCAGGAGTTCGGATGCAATGTGAACCGCTACGACCCCTACCGGGACGGCCCCGAGCCCCGATTCCGGAGCGAGGGCGCCGCGTGGTTTTAGAGCAGCTGCCGAATTGCTGACAGCCGGGAGACGGGCCGCCCGGCGGGGACCCTGCGGCGTACGGCCGCTCAGGCGGCTTACCCCAGCGTCTGCCGGAACACCCGCAGAAAGTTCCCCCGGGCGATCAGCTCCCGCTCCTCGCGGCTCATGCCCAGCTTCTCCAGCCAGTCAAAGAGCGTTCCGATTTGGGAGGCGTCCTCCAGGCCCGCCGCGCCGTCGTTGTCCGGGGGGCCCATGAATTCGCAGAAGTCAAAGCCGCAGCCCACGTGCTCCACCCCCATGACCTCCGCCATGTGGGCGGCGTGGCGGGCCAGCATCTCCGCCGTCTGCTTCTCCGGCTCGGCGTGGACGAAGCCGTGGTAGACGTTCAGCCCCACCACGCCGTCGGTGTCCCGGATGGCCCGCAGCTGGTCGTCCGTCAGGTTCCGGCGGACATCGCACAGCGCGCGGCTGTTGGAGTGGGAGGCGATGACGGGTCCGCCGGTCAGGTCCATCACGTCCCAAAAGCCGCCGTCGTTCAGGTGGGACACGTCCACCAGCATATGGAGCTCCCGCATCCTGCGGACCGCCGCCCGCCCCGCGGGGGTCAGCCCCCTTTGGGGATCGCCTCCGGCCCCGGCGGCCAGGGCGTTCTCCTCGTTCCAGGTCAGCATCCCCAGCCGCACGCCGGCCTCATAGCAGCGGTCAAGGGCGCCGGCGTCCGTCCCAAAGGCGGCCATGCCCTCGATTCCCAAAAAGGCGTAGAGCTTTCCGGCGGTCCGGGCCTCCTCCGCCTCCCGGACCGTATGGACCAGTTGAATCTGTGCGCACTGGGCCAGCTCCGCCCGGGCGCAGTCCAGCATGATGCCCAGCCGGGCGGCGCCGGTGTCCGCCCCCGGCGTCCGCTCCCAGAAGGTATGGCCGCCCTCGGCGCCGTACCAGAGGGCCAGCACCAGCCCCTCTACGCCGCCGGTCCGCAGGCGGTCCAGGTGATGGGTCTCCAGAATGTGTTCCTCCCCCGCCAGGCGGCGGCGGGTCACGTCATAGAGCAGGTCGGAATGCGCGTCAAAACAAGTCATATTGAAAAACCTCTTTTCAGTTGGGAATTCAAAAAAGGAAGCCGCGCCGGGCGGGAACGTCCCTTCGCGGGAGACGGGCCGCCGGGGCGGCGGCCCCTGCGATATCCCCCGGCGGCGAAGCGGCCGGAGGACCCAGGAGCGTTTGCGCTCTGCGCGGCGCAGGTGGACATCAAAGCGCCCGCAATGCTATACTATCCATAATAAATGACAAAGTCAAGGGAGGAACGCGTATGGAGACAATCTGCCGCTGCGGCTGGTGCAATCTGAGCAACCCGCTCTATGTCGCATACCACGACCGGGAGTGGGGCGTGCCCCAGCATGACGACGAAAAGCTCTTTGAACTGCTGATTCTGGAGTCCTTCCAGGCGGGGCTCTCCTGGGAGACGATTCTGAACAAGCGGGAGGCGTTCCGCGCCGCCTTCGACGGCTTTGATCCAAAGAAGGTGGCGGCCTACGGGGAGGAGAAGGCCGCCGCCCTGCTGGAGAATCAGGCCATCGTCCGGAACCGGCGGAAGATCGCCGCCGCCGTCCAAAACGCAAAAGTCTTTCTGGAGATCCGGGAGGAGTGGGGCTCCTTTTCCCGCTACATCTGGCGCTTTACAGATGGGACGGTGGTCCGTGAGACGGGAAAGGCCAGTTCCCCCCTGTCGGACCGGGTGTCGGCGGATCTGAAAAAGCGGGGCATGACCTTTGTGGGCACCACCATTGTCTACGCGTATTTGCAGGCCATCGGTGTGATTGACTCCCACGACCCGGAGTGCTTCCTCCACCGGGAGGACGGCACGGCCGGAGAGCCGGAGCCAGCTGCGGAGGATGCTGGAAGACCGGTTCCGGCTGGTTTCCCGGGGACCGGATGATTGCAAAGAGGATAATATGATAAAAAATCAAGAGAATGCAATCGAAGAGGAGACCATTGTCATCGTCCTGGACCCTGGAAAGCTGGAAAATCCGGACCTGGATCTGCGCTATGACCTGCCCGCCCGGATCGAGACCGCTACAGCGGGCGCGGTCCGGAACGGCGGCTATGACTACATCGACCCGCCGCCGGACCAGCCGGGGCCGCTGATGGGCCTCTTTCTGCGGACGGGGGAGCCTGCCGCAGGACTGTGGCCCAAAGTGCTGGAGCTCCTGCGCCGGGAGCGTTTTTGGGGCAATGATTTGTCCCAATCGGCGGAGATCTACATCTCCCCCGGGCCCCGGGCGGAGCTGGCGGACTGTGTCAGGGTGTACCCGGTCTGAAAAAATTTGCCTGTCCGCGGATTTCCCCCTTGACTTTTTTTCCAGAGTCCTGTAAACTATTCCGTGTTGTAAAGCTATGAAACTTTACAGAAAAGGAGGCGGCTCCCGTGAAGAACCAGACCTACCGCATGACCATGCTCTACGACTTCTACGGCGAGCTGCTGACCGACCGGCAGAGGGAGTTCTTCGACCTCTACTACAACGAGGACCTGTCCCTGGCGGAGATTGCGGAGAACGCGGGCATCTCCCGGCAGGGCGTCCGGGACGTGATCGTCCGGGCGGAGGCCTCCATGCAGGAGATCGAGGACAAGACGGGGATCATCAAGCGGTTTGAGAGCCGCCGGCCCCATCTGGAGGCCATCTCCGCCGCCGCCGGCGAGATCAAGACCATCAATCTCCGGCGCCACGAGGACGCCCGCCTTGCCGAGCTGGCGGAGCGCATCCTCGCCGAGGCCGCCGCCTTAGAGGACTGAGCCATGGCATTTGAGGGACTGACTGAAAAACTGAACGCCGCATTCAAGCGGCTGCGGGGCAAGGGCCGCCTGACGGAGAACGACGTCCGGGAGGCCATGCGGGAGGTCCGTCTGGCCCTGCTGGAGGCGGACGTGAGCTACAAGGTGGTCAAGGACTTTGTGGCCTCCGTCACGGAGCGGGCCGTGGGCACCGACGTGCTGGACAGCCTCACCCCCGCCCAGCAGGTGGTGAAAATCGTGAGCGATGAGCTCACGAAGCTCATGGGCGGCGCCAACGCCAAGATCGCCATGGCCAACAACGGGCCCACAGTGGTGATGATGGTGGGCCTCCAGGGCGCGGGCAAGACCACCACCACGGCAAAGCTGGGCGGCCTGATGCGAAAGCAGCTGCAAAAGCGCCCGCTGCTTGCCGCCTGCGACGTGTACCGCCCCGCCGCCATCGAGCAGCTGAAGGTGGTGGGCGGACAGCTGGACCTGCCGGTCTTCGAGCAGGGCCAGGGGGACCCGGTGGAGATCGCCCAAAACGCCATCCGCCACGCCCGGGACCACGGCAGCGACATGGTGTTTTTAGACACCGCCGGCCGTCTCCACGTGGACGAGGAGCTGATGGACGAGCTCAAGCGGATGAAGGCCGCCGTCCGTCCCAACGAGATTTTACTGGTCGTGGACGCCATGACCGGCCAGGACGCGGTGAATGCCGCCGGCGCCTTTGACGAGGCCCTGGGCATCGACGGCGTGATCCTCACCAAGCTGGACGGCGACGCCCGGGGCGGCGCGGCCCTCTCCATCCGGGCGGCCACGGGCAAGCCCATCAAGTTCGCGGGCACCGGCGAGAAGCTGGACATGATCGAGCCCTTCCACCCCGACCGCATGGCCTCCCGCATTTTGGGCATGGGCGACATGCTCTCCTTCATCGAGAAGGCGGAGGCCGCCTACGACGAAAAGCAGGCCGCCAAGCTGGAGGAGAAGCTGCGGAAAAACCGCTTCACCCTTCAGGATTACTACGACCAGCTCCAGCAGCTGCGGGGCATGGGGGATCTCAGCCAGCTGGCCGGCATGATGCCCGGGGGGCTTGGAAAGCAGCTCCAGGGCGCCAGCATCGACGAAAAGCAGATGGCCCATACCGAGGCCATCATCCTCTCCATGACACCGCTGGAGCGGGAGAACCCCAAGGTTCTCAACGCCAGCCGGAAACGCCGCATCGCCGCCGGCTGCGGGCTGGAGGTAGTGGATGTCAACCGTCTCCTCAAGCAGTTCGAGATGATGCAGGAGCTGACCAAGCAGTTCTCCCGGGGCCGAATGCCCTCCATGCTGGGGGGCCGGGGCGGCCGGATGCACGGCTTTGGCCGCAAGAAGCGGTTCAAGTAAGGATTTCAACCGAACAGGTGAAATATAAATCAAATCAAAATATTTTTGGAGGTACACATCATGGTTAAGATCAGACTGCGCCGCATGGGCGCGAAGAAGGCGCCCTTCTACCGGGTTGTGGTGGCTGACTCCCGCTTCCCCCGGGACGGCCGCTTCATCGAGGAGATCGGCACCTACAATCCTTGCGTCTCCCCCGCCGCCATCAAGATTGACGCCGAGCGGGCCCAGGCCTGGATCAAGTCCGGCGCCCAGCCCACCGACACCGTCAGAGCTCTGCTGAAAAAAGTGGACGTCCTCTGATTCCGGAGGATAGAGCATGAAGGACTTGCTGCTCTACATCGCCAGAAACCTTGTGGACGATCCTGACGCCGTCTCCGTCACGGAGATTCAGGGCGAGCAGGAGCTGACGTTGGAGCTGCGCGTCGCCCCCGACGACATGGGCAAGGTCATCGGCCGCCAGGGCCGGATCGCCAAGGAGATCCGCACTGTGGTCCGCTCCTACGCCCAGCGCACCGGCGTGAAGGTATCTGTGGATATTGTAGACTGAGAGAAGCGGCGCAGAGCGCCGCTTCTCTTTGCTTTGCGCGGGAGCCGCGGACGCCCGCTTTCTGTTCGGCTCCCGCGGCTTGGGGAAGAGTCCTCCCCGCAGATTTTATGCAGGGGCCGGGCTTCGTCCCAGTCCGTCCGCCAGAAATCTGGCGTTTTCGGGAAAACGGGCGGAGACAGAGCCCCGCCCCTGCAGCGCCGCAAAGCGAAAAGCGCGGCTGGAAATCCCCCGGCGCGGAGCGGGCTTGACAAGATCCGCCCCGCAGTATATAGTCAGTGAGGCTGAAAAGCGGCGGATCTTCCCTTTTCGGCCGGCGGACCGCCGGAGGCGGCGGTCCCATACTCCGCATAGATGCGGGCGTTCAGTTTTTTCAGGGGAGATGATTTTTTGCGGAGAAAGAACGACCTGGGGCGGGACCCGATCCCCGGCCTGCTGCTGCGTCTGGCGGTGCCCACCATGCTGGCCCAGTTTGTCAACGTCCTGTACAGCATTGTGGACCGGATGTTTATCGGACATATCCCAGGCACCGGCAGCCTGGCGCTGGCGGGCGTGGGGGTCTGCGGGCCCATTATTACGCTGCTGTCCTCCTTTTCCATGCTGGTGGGCCTGGGCGGCACGCCGCTGATGGCCATGAAGCTGGGAGCCGGGGACCGGGAGGCCGCCGGCGCCATCCTCTCCAACTGCTTCCGCCTGCTGCTGGGTCTTGCGGTGGGGCTGAGCGCGGTGTTCTTCCTGCTGCGCAGGCAGTTTCTCTGGTGGTTCGGGGCCAGCGCCGACACCTTTCCCCACGCCATGGACTATATCACCGTCTACATCGCCGGCACCGCCTTCGCCCTGCTCTCCGGCGGGCTGAACAGCTTTTTGATTGCCCAGGGCCGCTCCGGTCTGGGTATGGGCACGGTGATGCTGGGGGCCGCGCTGAACATCGCCCTGGACCCGGTGTTCATCTTCTGGCTGGGTTTTGGCGTCTCCGGCGCGGCCTGGGCCACCGTCCTCTCCCAGGCCGCCGCCTGCGCCTTCGCCCTGGTGTCCCTGGGTCTGCCGGGACTTCCGGCTCCCCTGCGCTGGGGACGGCTCCAGCCCGCCCTGTGCAGGCGGATTCTGCTGCTGGGCCTCTCCCCCTTTCTCACCTACGCATTGGACAGCGTGATCCTCATTATTCTCAACACGGCCCTCCAGCGGCACGGCGGCCCCGGCGAGGGAGATACCCTCATCACCTGCGCCGCCGTGGTGCAGAGCTATATGCTGCTGCTGGCCATGCCCATGAGCGGCATCACCCTGGGCTGTCAGGGGGTGGTGAGCTTCAATCTGGGGGCCGGGGACCGGAGGCGGGTGCGGCAGGCCCTCTGGGGGGTGTTTTTCCTGTGCTTCAGCTTCGCCGCCCTCATGCTGGCGGTGACCCAGGTCTTCGCGCCGCGGTTCGTCCTGTTCTTCTCGACCGACGGGGAGATCCTGGAGCGCAGCGTGCGGTACATCCGGGTCTACACGGCGGGGGCCCTGTTCATGGCCGTCCAGTGGATGTGCGTGGATATGTCCACCGCCCTGGGGCAGGTCCGGCTGGCCCTGGGGTGCTCCCTGATGCGCAAGAGCCTTTTTCTGGGGGGAATTTTACTGTTTCCCATTTTGTTTTCCGCCCCTGCGGCCTTTGCCGCCGAGCCCTTCTGCGACATCACCGCCAGCCTGATCTCCATCATGCTCTTTCTGCGCTTTACGCCCAGGGTTCTGGACCGGTACTGTTCCCAGCCGGCTCCCCGGGACGGCGCCGCGGCGGAATTGGCGGGATAGCGCCGCTTCGCCCGCAGCGGCGGCTGACAGCCGCCGGCTTTGCGGGGCGGGGGCCGGACACACGGCGTTCCATCAAGACAAAGAGGCCGGAGCGGCTTTGCCGCTCCGGCCTCTTGGGTTTCATGGTGCGATTTTCTCCGCGCCGAAAAGAGGGCTTACGAGAAGGACAGCTGAAATCTCGCGCCGGGATCTCCGGCAAGGACCACCGTGCCGCCCTCGGGCAGCTTGGCGGATTTGTCGCCGCCCACCACGGAGGAGGCGGTGACGTTCCAATCCTTGTCGTAGACCCAGAAGCCGGCGTTCTCCGGCAGCTGGACCGCCATGGTCTTTCCGGCGGCGCTGTCGCCCACCTTGTACCAGCGGGCGTAGCCGTCGGGCTGGATGGTGCAGCGGACACTGCCGTTCCCGGTGGAGAGGACGGGCACGGCCGTCTCCTCCATGTACACGGCTCCGTTGGATTGATGCAGCCAAAGCGCGCCCGCCTCGTCCCGGCGGAGCTCCAGGTCATAGCCGTCCCGGCCCACATTGCCGGGGATCTGGACGGCGTATTGGGCGTGGGTTTCGTCCACGATTTTCAGGGCCCCCATGTAGCCGGGTACGCCCTCCGCCGCGGAGCTCTCCACCTGCGCCGCGGCAGTCAGGGCCAGGTAGATCTGAGAGCTGTACCGCTCGTTCATGGGCAGAATGCTGGTGCCGCTGACAAAGTCGTTCCAGGACTTCTGGAGCTCCGGAGAGATTTTGTTTTCCGGAAGCTTCACGGCGGCGTAGTTGGAGGTGCCCAGTCCCCCCAGGCCGGGGAGTTGGGTGAAGGCCCGCTGGTAGAGATACGTCCCCCCGTTGGACTCCTGCACGAATTTCAGGCAGGCCGTGCCGCTCTCATCCCGGAAGGTGCCGTCGTCATGGTAGGTAAAGGTCTGGGCAGGGATCTCCATCCCCAGATAGCTCATGGTCAATGTGCCGTCGGCGGCCACATCCACCTTGTATTGCTGAATGGAGCCGTAGTACCCGGCGTTGTTCATCAGCTCCCGGGGCATTTTGGCGGGGGATGCCTCCGGCAGGACGGCGGGGGTCTCGTCCACCTCCACGCCCTTGGCTGCCAGGGCTGCGATCAGCATCTGGGAGGCGGCCATCTCGTTGTAGGTGGATACGCCGCCGGAGGACAGCACCGCCGCGGCCATGTTGTGTTCCGGAAGGACCACCAGCCCCGCGTGGTAGTACTGGGTGTCGCCGCCCTTCACCAGGGCCTGGATGCCGTTTTCATGGAAAGGGAACCACTCCACGCTGTCCCAGCCCAGACCGTAGGCCAGGGCGTCCGGGACGTCCTCCTCGGGCCACAGTCCCCGGGCGTACTCCGGCGCGGCCATGGCGTCCAGAGAGGATTTTTTCAAAAGGGTCTCGCCGGTGAGGGCCCCGCCGAAGGCGGCCAGGTCCTCCGCCGTGGCGTAGAGGCCGCCGGTGCCCAGGACGCCCAGGCAGTCCATGGGCAGGGAGGTGGAATCGGTACCGTTGTAGATCGCCGCCCGGCTGTTAAAGCTGTCGCCGGGGGCGTAGGTCTCTTTCAGACCGGCGGGCTTTAGGATATTGGCCCGGAGATAGTCCATAAACTCCTGGCCGGAGACCGCCTCCACCACCAGCTGGGCCAGGGTGAAGCCGTCGTTGCAGTAGACGCTGTACGCGCCGGGGTCCGCCTTGAGGCGCTGTACGGCGAGACGCTCCAGAAGCTGGTCCGTGGCCGCCTCGCTGGGGTCGTCAAACAGCAGCCCGCTGCCCATGGAGGAGCCCATGAGGCCGGAGGAGTGGTTCAGCAGCATCCGCACGGTAATCTGCTTGTACCGCTCGTCCGCCATCTTGAATTCCGGCAGATAGGCAGTCACCGGTTTGTCCAGGCTGAGTTTCCCCGCCTCCGCCAGCTGCATCGCCGCCACAGTGGTGTAGATCTTGCTGACGGAGCCGATGCCGTAAACCGTTCCCGGGACAGATGCGGCCAGAGCCTGGAGAGGGCTCTGGCTTGGGTCCTCCCGGGGGCCGCCGTCCAGGCCGCTCTCCACGATTTTTCCGTCCTGCCACACGGCCCAGCTGATTTGGCTGGCGCCGCCGTAGGTCATGGCGCCCGCCGCCGCGGTCTCGGCCGTGGTTTTAAGACCGGATTCCTCCGCCGCCAGGGCGGGGACCGACAGGCTGAGGCACAATGCCAGAGCCAGCAGCAGCGCGCTGAGCTTTTGATATGTCCGCTTCATGTTTCCTTCCTTTCCCGTCCCGGGGACACGGGAGAACCCAGGGCGTCTCGGTTTTCTGGAATCAGAATATACCCTCCACCAGGGGGAATGTCAAGAGGTTTGCCGTGAAATATTCTCCGGCGGGAAGAAAAAGAGCGGCGCCGGTACGGCGCCGCTCCTATGCTGTTGAAAAGTCCCGCGGGCCTCCCGGTATTTCCGCCGCCGGTTTTACGGGTTTCTCCTTCTGCTGCGGACATGCAGTCCCGTATGGGGCGAAATTCCGCTCAGAAGGCCACCTGTAAAAACAGCGCCACGCAGCACAGGATCACGGCGCAGGGGACGTAGACAAGCCGTCCCACGCCGTACCACAGAGCGCCGGAGGGGCGCTTTGCTCCCCGGTTGATTTCCTCCATCAGCTCCTCCCGCTTCATGACCCAGAACCAGGAGGCCGCGCCCAGTGTGGCGCCGATGGGGATGATATAGATGGATACGATGTCCATCCAGGGGCCCCACTTGAAGATGGGCTCCATGTTCACTCCGACGCCCAGACAGATGACGCACAGGATCACCAGCACCCAGCGGCGGTTCAGCTTGGGAAACTTGTGCAGAAGAGACTCGCCCACCGCCTCGAACATGTTCTGCAGGGAGCTGACCCCGGCAAAGACCATGGCGGTGTATAGAATCACAGCGAAGAGTCTGCCCAGGGGAATGTCCTGCAAAATACGGGGCAGGGTGACAAACAGCAAAGAGGGCCCGGCCCCCACGTCCAGCTGGTAGGCGAAGCAGGCGGGGATGATGACCAGAGCGGCAACCAATGCGGCGATGGTGTCAAAGAGGGCGGTCCGCCCTGCCAGGGACACCACGTCCTCCTCCGGGTGGAGGTACGCGCCGTAGACGATCATGCCGCTGCCGGTGATGGACAGGGAGAAGAAGGCCTGTCCCATGGCCCAGATCCACACCATGGGGTCCAGCAGCTCCTCCCAGCGGCAGGAGAACATATAACGGTACCCCTCGGCGGCGCCGGGGAGGAAGGCCACCCGCACGGCCAGCACCAGGAAGATGATGAAGAAGAGGGGCATCATCACCTTGTTGCTCCGCTCAATGCTCCTGGCCCCCAGCAGCAGCGTCAGCAGTGTGCCCACCACCACTACCACGTGGAAGGGGATTACGGAGTAGTCCGTCAGGGAGAACCCCTCAAACCATGCGGCGGTATCCGCTGTCATGAGGGAGCCGGTGACGGAGGCGTAAAAGGCCTTGAGCACGTAGGCGATGATGACGGCGTAGCCGATGGCGATGCACATGGAGCCCGCCAGAGGCAGCCAGCCCAAAACGCCGCCGGCCCTGCCCAGGTTCTCGTTCCTGCTGGCCCAGGCCATGCGGTAGGAGCCCAGGGTGCCGGTGCGGGCCCGGCGGCCCACGGCGTACTCGGCGGAGAGGCCCACGGTGCCGAAGAGCAGGATAAAGACCAGATAGGCGATTAAAAAGGCGCCTCCGCCGTTGCTGCCCATCTTGGCGGGAAAGCCCCACACGTTGGCCATGCCCACGGCGGAGCCCACGGCCGAGAGCACAAAGCCCCAGCTGCTGGTAAACTGTCCGTGTTTCTTACGTTCCGTACTCATGCGTGATTTCCTCGTCTTCCCCCGCGGCGCGGTGTTTTTTAATTTGTTTTGAATATTTTAGACAGAAGAAGGCGGTATGAATCCGGGCACGCCAAAAAAGACCGCTCAGGGCTCATATCGCCGCTTTTGACCAGTATAGCATACATTTCCCTGCCCGTCCAGCCGCTTTTCTAAAATGTGGAAATCCTGAGATTCCAAAACTCAAGATAGACAAACAGAAAAGACCGCAGTAAAGTAGAGGCATGGCCGGGGGTTTTTCCCGCCCGAAGGGCGAGTAAACCCCACCCCGCCCGTCAGGGCGGTACACCCCCGTCCCCGCCCGCGGCGGGCACACCCCCCAAAATCGTAAGAAATTTGTAAGATTTTCATCAAGTTGTTTGTAAGAATTCCCTGCTACGATAGTAACAGCTCAAAGGGAGGTTCAACCCATGAACGAATGTATCCTGGTCGTGGACGACGACCCCGAGATCGTAAACGCCATCGCCATCACTCTGGAGCGGGAGGGCTGGCAGGTCCTGAAAGCCTATAACGGCATGGAGGCCCTGGACCATGCGCTGAATCCGGAGGTCCGCCTGATCCTCATCGATGTGATGATGCCCAGGTTGGACGGCCTCTCCGCCCTGATCCGTATCCGGGAGCGGCGGAATCTGCCCGTCATCGTCCTCTCCGCCAAGAGCGAGGACACGGACAAGATCCTGGGCCTCTCCATGGGGGCGGACGACTACGTCACCAAGCCCTACAACCCCCAGGAGCTGGTGGCCCGGGTCCGGAGCCAGCTGCGGCGGTATACCCTGCTGGGGGACATCCACACGGCGGAGCGGGAGGGCGTCCTGGTCAACGGGCGGCTGACCTACGACGCATCGGAGCGGGTGCTCCGGGCCGACGGGGACGTGGTGAAGCTCACCGCCACGGAGACGAAGATCGTGGACCTGCTGTTCCGGAACCTGGGCAGGGTGTTCCCGGCGGAGGAGCTCTACCGCCGGGTGTGGAACGAGGAGGGCTACGCCTGCGAGAACACGGTGATGGTTCACATCCGGCGCATCCGGGAGAAGGTGGAGCTGAATCCCAAAGAGCCAGACTATATTAAGGTGGTGTGGGGAATTGGATACAAAATGGAACGGCACGGAGCCTGAAAACGGCGGGGAGGTGGAGCATTTCGTGGCCGCCCAGGTGCGGCAGACCATAGAGCCGGAGACAGCGGAGGAAACCGCCCCGAAAAGGCGGGGACAGGCCGCCGGGGCGGTGATCGGCTTCCTCGCCTTCGTCATAGGCGTCTCGTTGACCCTGGGGAGCCTGGGGGCCATGGCGGAGCGGCGGCTCATGCAGAGGGGCGCGGAGCCGGACTGGTCCGGGGACTGGCAGAATACCCAGGAGTTCCGGGACGAGGTCTCGTCCTACCTGATGGAATTTCTCTCCCTGGGGGCCACCGGGACCACAGGGAATGCCTGGTACCAAACAGCGGAGGCGTGGGACGTGGCAGAGGCTGGCGGCTGGCGGCGGCAGTACACCGAGATCATTCTGAAGGACACTGCAGCGGAGTCCCGCCCGGTGGAAGGGGAAGAAGAGGCGTTGACCGCCGGGGAGGCAGAGGGGGAGAACGCCTATCGGACAGGGGATCAGAATGTCCTCTATTTGATCATGCAGGACGGACATATACGGTATAAAAACGTGGAGGCGGACTCTGCCAAGCCATTTCGGGACCAGAGCCTTGAGGGATATAATTTCTACCTGACCTATCAGGACGGAAAAGCCTCCATTTTCAAAGACGGTGTGGAGCTGGACGTCTATGGGGACGGCATCTATGTCTCCGGGAAGTCCCCCTGGTTTATTCCCGGTTATGAAAATCTCCAGGCCGGGGAGTGGCTGGACGGCGCCACCGTCTATATGGCCGTCCGGAAGGAGCCGGCCCGGTACTGGTTCCAGGACTCCGGCGGAGGCCGGTATTACTATGGCCGGATGTACCAGGTGGCCCAGCGGGCGGAGGAGGCCCGGACCTTCTATATCCGGCAGCTTGTCCTGCTGGGGCTGGGGGCTCTGTGGCTGTGCGTGTGGCTGGCGTTCCGGAGGGAGAAGAAGCTGGCGGACGCGAAGATCGCCTCCTGGACCGGCCGTCTCTGGGAGGAGGTCTGGGTTCTGCTGGCCCTCATTCCACTGGGGTGGCTGTTTGCCGCCGACGGCTGGCAGGAGCTGTACTGGGCCTGCCGGGAGATATGGTGGGGCTGGGAGCCCGTGTACATGGGCCAGCTGGCCTATGGCGCGGCCAGCTTCCTGCTCTCCAGCCTGCCGGGGCTGATAGCCCTGGGGTGGGTTTTGTATCTGGCGTTCAACAACCGGCGGTACAACCCGAGAGAACAGCGGAAGAGCCTGCTTCGCTCCCTGTTCCGGATGGCGCGAAGCCTCCTGCGGACGCTCCGCATGAAGGACCTGGAGCGGCCGGTGGAAAAGCGGCTGAACCGGGACAACGGACTTGTTCTGGCGCTGCTCCTGCTGGGGTTTACGTGTTCGCTGTTCGCGGCGGCTGTGGCGCTGGAACTCATGATGAGGAACCACTGGTCTGTGGAGAAGTGGCTCCTGCTCCTGGCGGGCTGTGTGGTGGAGGGCGCCCTGATCCTCTCCATCGTCCGTACCTTCCGGCACCGCCGTCTGCCGCAGGACCTGGGACGGCTGAACCGGCAGATCGAATCCATCCGCGCCGGGGACCTGTCCACTCCCCTGGACCTGCCGGAGGACGCGGACCTGCGCAAAACGGCGGAGGCCCTCAACGACATCCAGGCGGGGATGAAGACGGCGCTGGCCGAACAGACCCGCAGCGAGCGGATGAAGGTGGAGCTGATCTCCAACGTGTCCCACGACCTGAAAACACCCCTGACCTCCATCCTCTCCTACGCAGAGCTGCTGCGGCAGGAGGATCTGCCTCCGGCGGCGGCGGACTACGCCCGGATCATCGACGAGAAGGCTCAGCGGCTGAAAACCATGGTGCAGGACGTGTTCGAGGTCAGCAAGGCGGCGGCGGATCAGCTGCCGGTGTCCATGGAGCGGCTGGACCTAGGGAAGCTCCTGCGGCAGACATTGGCGGATCTGGACGACCCCATCCAAAAGAGCGGCCTGACCTTCAAGACCGACCTGCCGGCGGAGCCGGTGATGATCGACGCCGACGGCAAGCGGCTGTACCGGGTGTTCCAGAACCTCATTGACAACGCCCTGCGCTATGCCCTGGAGGGCAGCCGGGTGTACCTGACGCTGAAAACCGCGGAGCGGGCGGCGGAGACCGCGGGCCTAGCTCGGGTCAGCGTGCGCAATACCAGCCGGGACGAGCTGCCCGAGGGTGTGGACTTCACCGCCCGGTTCGTCCGGGGAGACGAGAGCCGCACCGACGGCGGCAGCGGCCTGGGGCTCAGCATTGCCAGCTCCTTTACCGAGGCCTGCGGCGGCACATTCCAGGTGGAGACCGTGGCGGATCTGTTCACCGCCGTGGTGACCTTCCCCCTGGCGGAGACAGAACAGGAGGCAGAGAGATGAAAACGCGTATTTTGGTGGCGCTTTTGGCGCTGGTGCTCCCGGCCCTGGCGGGCTGCGGGCGGGTCACCCTCACGGTGGAAACCGCCCCTCTGGCGGCGGAGGGCAGGGCCGCCGCCCATGCGGAGGACCCCCTTCCCCCCTCCTATGACATCTACGAGACCTTCGGACTGGAGTACGACAGGGCGGAGGACGCGCTGTACTTCGGCGGGGAGCGGGTCCGGTACTTCTTCGACGGGGTGGACACGGGAAGCGGCGGCCAGATCAGCCAGGTGGAGCACATCGACCGGCTGGGAACCGTGGATGTCCGCACGGTCCGGGAGACCGTGGACAACGGCGACGGCAGCGTGAACCCCTTCGGCCCCCTGACGGGGCTGGAGACGGCCAGCCAGGCGGAATTTGACGCCCGGGACATCGGCGCCCTGCTCCACCCCTCCATGGAGGCAACCACAGGCTGCTCCCAGAGCGGCGGAGAGGGGGGCGTATCCTTTGCGGAAATTTTCGCCGCCTACCGGGAATTCGGCGTGGAGTTTGCGGAGTCCCCAGAGGGCTCCGGCGCCGGGAACGTCTACTATCTGGGGGAGCTGGCGGACGCTTTTGCCGACGTCTCCCCCGGCGGCGGTACCTTCGTGTTCCACTCCCGGGACCGGGGAACCTGCAATGTCCGGACGGTCTACGACGAGGCGGGAAACCTCACCGGCGTGGAGCGGTTTACAGGCGAGATCCGGCTTGGATAAGAGACGGCCCCCGGAGAGACTGCGTCTCTCCGGGGGTCTCAGACTGTCAAAAAACGCCGGAGATTTCGTCAACGGAAAGGAAGGGTGTGTGCGGGAAACCCAAGAGGGGTTTCCTGCGCCATTGAAATCTACAGCAGCTTGTCGAAAATACTTTTTCGACAAGCTGCGGCCCCCGGAGAGACGCAGTCTCTCCGGGGGTGTGCCCTTGCTTTGGAAGCCTGGGGCGTGGTACAATACATGGAAACCGCAAAGAGGGAGGCTGAGACATGGCAGTTTATTTTTACGGCTGCGTCACGCTGGACGGATATCTGGCCGCCGGGGACCACAGTCTGGACTGGCTCCATGAGACCGGCAGCGGGGAGGAGACCGGCTACGAGGGATTTTACAGCCGCATGGATGTCACGCTGATGGGCCGCCGGACCTTCCGCGAACTGGAGCGGACCGGAGACCCGGCGGCCGTCTACCCCGCCACGGAGAATTACGTCTTCACCCACGGGGCGCTCTCCTGCCCGGGATTCACGGCGGTCAGCAAAGATCCGGCGGAGTTTGTGAAGGGGCTGGGGCCGGAGCGGAACATCTGGGTTGTGGGCGGGAATACCATCCTCGCGCCGCTGCTGGACCGGGATTTGGTGGACTGCCTGACACTCCAGGTGGCGCCGGTACTGCTGGGGGCGGGGATTCCTCTCTTTACCCAGGGGGAGGCCCTGCGGCGGTTCCGGCTGGAGGAGGTCAAAAAATATGGGCAGTTCGCGGAACTGGTGTGCGTCAGGGCCCGGCGGTCGTTTTGAGAGGGCGGCGGATTTTTCCGCCGCCCTGCCTTCAATTTTCTTGCCGGGCGGCAGCCTGCCTGCAGAAATTGGGTTCCTTTTACCGTTCGTGTTGATAAATGTCTGCCAAGATACTCTCTCGTCAAAATGACTGAATGAGCAATTGCCCATAATGGGAAACTGCCCGGCATACCGGAAGTTAATGGCTTGAAACATATTCGTTAATTCGTTTTCTATGCTCATCCAATAATAAGTTTGTCTCTTTAAGAAAAAGCTGAAGCTTATCCCATTGTTCTAAAATACAAAATACAGCAGCAATACAGCACCCGGCTCCCTTACCTTGCTTGCCGGTTTGCACGCTGAATTCCATACCAGTATCTTCTTTTAACATCCGGTCAAAATAAGTTTCCAGTTTATTTAATGTATTGAATTGCTCATAAAAGGGAAGTGCATAAAGGCGGAAATCATTTGCAACCATTTCCACAAACTGTTCAAAAGATTCGTCAGAACAATACCTGTATTTCAATACAGGCTGCCCTGGAACGACTGTATAAAAAGCCTTTAATCCGGTAGGCGATAGCTTATTATACTCTTCTCCAAGAAAGCGGCTTGTAAGTTTGTCTACCTCCGGGAAAGAAAACATTAAATTACCTGTTAAATTATAGCAATTTGAAAACCGTGTTCTTGTAAAATAAAAAACGAAAAACTGCTGGCAGCCGTTCTCTCTTCTTATCAATCGCCCAATTCGCTTTTTAGAAAAGCCTGTAGCTGCTAGTAGGTCGTTTAGCAGGATAGTCATGGATTTATTCAATTCTTTTGGCGTCACAATGTATCACTTCCTGTACAAATCTCGTCTTAACGCTCCAATTTTATGTGTTCCATAACAGTTCCGCAATTCCGATAGATTACTCTAATTATAGCGCAACTGATCTTTTGCTCCAAGCTGCGATTTGTGAAAACGCCAGTGCTTGGCTCTATCAACACGAAAGGTAAAAGGGTAACAAAAAAGGAAAAAGGGACGAGATCTGCCCTGATTGGCGAAAAAATCTCTCGCCGCCGGGTATTCCGCCATTTATCAGACAAGACCTACTTCTGTTTCGCCTCTTTCCGCCGCAGGCGGCGGGCGAGGAGCGAGGCGGTCACCGCCTGGGCCAGGGGCAGGAAATAGGAGACCCATGCCCCTTGAGAGAGTCCGCTGTACGCAGAGGTAAACACGGCGTAGGGCATGACGCACACGGCGGAGAACAGGCCCAGTCCCCCGCCGGCGCCGGCGGCAATCCCCAGGAGAATGGCCCCCACCGCCGTCCACCGGACGATGCTCACGGCCCGCACCCACTTGGCCCGGTTCCGCAGCAGGATGGCCGCCGGAAACCAGGAGACTGCATACAGCCAGCTGAACGCCGCGCCGAAAAAGGAGGGCGTCTTGCGGACGGAGAAAAAGAGCCCCACGTTGGCGGCGATGGCCGCGGCAAAGAACACCGCCACGGCGATGGACAGCCGGTCCTCCCATTTTTCCCAGTCCGCCTTGATCTGCAGCAGCTTCTGCCGAAGTGACATTCCGCAGCCTCCTTAATTAAGGGGTGGTGTTCTCGGCTTTCGCCTCTGCGGCGTGGAAGTGGTTCCAAACCGCCTCCGCCGCGTCCCGGGGCACCGCCTCCGCCAGGGTCTCCACATCCGCCTCCCGGATGGCCTTGACGGTGCCGAAACGCTTCCGCAGGGCCTCGCGCCGCTTGGGGCCCACGCCGGGAATGCCGTCCAGCGCGGAGCGGGTGGCGCTTTTGCTGTGGCTCTCGTGGTGGAAGGTAATGGCGAAGCGGTGGGTCTCCTCCTGAATCTGGCCGATGAGGGAGAACACCGCCTGATTATTGACGATCCCGATCTCCCGGCCCTCCGGGGTCACCAGGGCCCGGGTACGGTGGCGGTCGTCCTTCACCATGCCGAAGATGGGCGCCGTGACGCCGAAGGTCTCCGCCACGCTCAGCGCCGCCTGGGCGTGGGTCACGCCGCCGTCGATTAAAAACACGTCCGGCAGGGGCAGGAATTTCTCGTCTCCGTCGGCGGCCCGCTGGAGACGGCGGCGCAGCACCTCCCGCATAGAGGCGTAGTCGTCCGGGTGCCCATCCGCCAGCTCCTTGATGTGGAAGCGGCGGTAGGCGTTTTTCAGCGGGCGGGTGCCGCTGTACACCACCATGGAGGCCACGATGTCGCTCTTTCCCGTGTTGGAGATGTCGAAGGACTCCATCCGCTCCGGCGGGGCGGGCAGGTCCAGCATCTTTTGCAGCAGCTCCAGAGTGTGGGCCACACGCTCCTGGGCGGTGGTGGCCCGCTCCGCCTCCTCGGCGGCGTTGCGCTGGGCCATGGCGCGGAGCTCCGCCTTCTCCCCCCGCCGGGGAACATGGACCCATACCCGGTGTCCCGCCCGCTTGGTGAGAACCTGGGAGAGGTTTTCGCAGTCCTCCTCCGTCCCCTGGGGCAGGAGGATCTCATGGGGCAGAATGGCCCGGGGGAGATAGTACTGGGCCGTCAGGGCGGAGAGCATCTCCGTTTCGTCCTCCTCCATGGGGGCGGTGAAGAGCTCCGTCTCCCGGCCCGCCAGATTCCCCTCCTCCATGTGGAGCACGGCGTAGCAGCACTTGCCGCTGCCCCGGTAGAGGCCCCAGATGTCCGTGTCAGCGCAGAGGCCGGCAATGACCGTCTGCTTTTTGCCCAGGGCCTGGATGGCGCTGATCCGGTCCCGCAGCAGCGCCGCCCGCTCGAACCGCAGGGCCTCCGCCTCTGCCTCCATCTCGGCGCTCATCTCCTTCAGGAGCTGTTTGGCCCGGCCCTCCAGCATCAGCGAGGCCTGATTGATGCGGCGGCGGTACTCCTCCGCCGTCATCTCCGGGCGGCAGAAGCCGTCGCACCGGCCCATGTGGAAGTTGAGGCAGGGCCGCTCCGCCCCGATGTCCCGGGGGAATTTCCGGTTGCAGGTGGGCAGGCGCAGGGCGGAGAGCACCGCGTCCAGGGCCTGGCGGGTCTCAAACCGGCCGCCGAAGGGGCCGAAGTACCGGGCTCCGTCGCCGGCCCACTTGTGGGTCATGGTGAAGCGGGGGTAGGCGTCCTTGGAAAGGCGCACAAAGGGGTAGCCCTTGTCGTCTTTGAGCAGGATGTTGTAGCGGGGCATATGGCGCTTGATGAGGGAGTTCTCCAGCACCAGGGCCTCAAACTCGCTGGTGACAAAGATGGTGTCGAAGCGGTCCACCTGGGAGACCATCTGCCGCGTCTTGGCAGTGTGGGAGGCGCTGTCCTGGAAGTACTGGCTCACCCGGTTTTTCAGCTTCTTGGCCTTGCCCACGTAGATGACCTTGCCGGTTTTGTCCATCATCAGGTAGACCCCCGGGGACAGGGGCAGGGCGTTGGCCTTTTCCTTTAGTTCATCGTGGGTCACGGGAGTTCCTCCTCTCCAAAGTCAGAAGGCGCACCAGCGGGCAGACGCGGGTGGATTAAGGCTTGCTTGAAAGGGGTCAAAACGCCTAAGCGACGGATTTTTTCCGCCGCTCCGCATGGATTTTCCTTGCCATGCACACAGTATTCCTGCAAATTTCCGCCTTACCCGGCGGAAAAATCTCTTACCGCCGGCCATTCCGCCATTTACCGGCTCAGCGGGGAATTTTTCGCGCCTGTTTTTTCGCCGGTTGGCAAAGCGTCTCAAATACCCCACAGGTTTCGCAGGACGCCCCAGGCCAGCAGCGCCGCCGCCAGCGCCCAGGCCAGAACTCTGGCGGCGGCGGGACGGCGCTTTTCAGCCCACAGCAGTCCGGGAATCCAGGGCGCCGCCAGCACCAGCCCCCAGTTGTACCCGGGGATAAAGCGTCCGTGGAGCAGTCCCAGACAAATGTCGGTGATGCCGCAGCCGGGACAGCGCAGCCCCGTGAGGCTCCGGAAGAGACAGGGTATCCGGAGGCCCAGGGGGATCAGCACATAGCCATAGACAAGGCCGGCGCAGAGCAGGCCTGCGCCGGCCGAAAGCGTCTTACGCCGCCGCATACTCGTTGATCTCGGACTGCAGCAGGGCGTAGGAGATGATGCTGAATCCGAAGATGGCAAGCAGCAGGTAGAGAACGCCCAGATAGCCCTGCTGCTGGCCCTGGTTCATCCGCTGGCGGTCCAGGTCGTCGCCGGCGCGGTAGAGCCAATAGAGGCCATAGATGTTGCAGGTGACGATGGTCAGCAGCAGCACCAGGCCGCCGGAGGGGGCGTTGGGGCGGGCCGTCACCAGGTTTACGTCCTCGGCCATGCAGTACAGCCAGTAGAGGCTGTAAAAGCCGCAGGTGACGATGGACAGCACAATGCAAAGACCAATACTCCTTCTCTGAACGGTCATAGATGATCTCTCCCTCTTTAATATAGAATCTCCATGCAGTATAACACAGATCCCGCCTGGACGCAACAAAAAAGGCGGCCTCCGCAGAAGCCGCCTTGCCGGAGCGCAGATTTGCAGGTTACTCGCCGAAGTTGTCGTTGACCAGATCCACCAGAGCGCCCACGGCCTCCTTCTCGTCGGCACCGTCGGCGATCAGGGTAACGGTGGTGCCCTTCACGATGCCCAGGGACAAAACGCCCAGAAGGCTCTTGGCGTTGACGCGGCGGTCCTCCTTCTCCACCCAGATGCCGCTTTTGAACTCGTTGGCCTTCTGGATAAAGAACGTGGCGGGGCGGGCGTGCAGGCCTACTTCGTTATTAACAGTGATTTCCTGTGTATACATATTACAGCTCTCCTTTTCTATACCAAGTTCGAGTCAGACTGCGTCAAGTTAATTTCCGTTACCATCATAACTGTTTTTTGCCATCGCGTCAACGGTATTTTTCACAAACATTTGCGGAAATCTTTTTTAGAGGAAAAACCTTTTTAGTAGTTTACACCATTTTTGCCCTGTTCTATACTGTGAAAGGGCGTTTTTTTGCGGAAAGCGCCGCGTTTTTCAAAAGCAACGCGGCCTGCGGCGTTTTTGCCCGCTGGAAAAAATTCTTTATTATCCAAAAACTGCCGAGACTTTTTCCGGCGTGTCCGGGGACAATACGGTTGGCTGACAGGGCCGGGCAATCCGCTCCTGCGGCCTTCGCGGGTCCTTTGGGTATCGCGCACACTACCCGCGCAAAGGAGGACCCTGAGTTGAAAAGAAGTCTTGCGCTTTTGCTGACCTCTGTGCTGCTGGTGTTTTCCCTGGCGGCCTGCGGCAAGGACCAGCAGCCCGGCGGCGTTGACGACAGCGCCTCCAACGGTTCTGTGACCGGCGGTGCCGGCAGCGGCGGCCTGACCGACGACTCCGTCACCGGCGGCGTCAACGACGGTAAGGGCGGCGGCATGATGGACGGCGCCATGGACACCATGGACGATGTGGGCGACGCGGCCCGCAGCGCCGTCCGGGACGCCGGAGACGCCCTGACCGGCGGCACAACCGGCTACACCAAGAATCAGATGAACGGCTACACCTATGACCAGATGGTTCGAAACGGCCGCGTTTTTTAACGCGGGCAGGTGAACGCTCTGGCCCGGACAGCCGGCGCTCCAAAGCAGAATCTGCTTTGGAGCGCTGCTTTTTTCCTTCCCTTTTTCCGCGGACTCCTGTATAATGTTGCGAAAGAAACGGGGCCGCCCCCCTGTCGGGCGGGCCCATGGAAAGGACGGCGGATACCATGAGCCAGGAGTACTCCATGCGGGTGATCGCCCGCGTCCGCAGCGATTTTTCCTCCAAGTTCGGCGTGCCCAGGCAGAGCGGCCTGGTGGAGGCGCTGGAGTCCACCCTGGTGTTTGAGCCGGAATTCCGCAGTGAGGAGGCGCTGCGGGGGCTGGAGGGCTTCTCTCATCTGTGGCTGGTGTGGGTGTTCCACCAGACGGCGCGGCAGGCGTGGTCCCCCACGGTGCGCCCGCCCCGGCTGGGGGGGAACGCCCGGATGGGTGTCTTTGCCACCCGCTCCCCCTTCCGTCCCAACCCCATCGCCCTCTCCGCGGTCCGGCTGGCGGGGGTGGAGCGCACCGCCGAGCAGGGGACGGTGCTCCGCCTCCGGGGCGCGGACCTGGCGGACGGCACCCCGGTGCTGGACGTCAAGCCCTATCTCCCCTATGCCGACTGCGTCTCCGACGCCCGGGGTGGCTTTGCCGCCGTCCCCGCCGGGGCGGCGCTGGAGGTGGTGATCCCCCCGCACCTGCTGGAGCGCGTCCCGCCGGACCGCCGGGAGGCCCTGCGGGGCGTGCTGGCCCAGGACCCCCGCCCCCCCTACCAGGAGGACCCGGACCGGGTTTACGGCTTCGGCTTCGCGGGGCTGGAGGTGCGCTTTTCCGCGGCAGACGGCGTGCTGACGGTCCGGGAGATTCTGGAAGGACCGTGACACACCGGAAATCCCACAAAGTACAGGGGCACTTTTCGTGCAAATCGTCACTTGAAAATCCGGTGGAAAAGGCTATGATATGGTTACAATTGAGAACTTAAACGTTTACGCGGGGCGCCAAACCTCGCGGAGCAAAGGAGCGTTCCTATGTCTTATCACTATCTGCTGGACCTGGCCTTGATTTTGCTGAGCACCAAATTCCTGGGAATCATCACGGGCAAATTTCAGATGCCTCGGGTGGTGGGGTCACTGCTGGCGGGCCTGGTGCTGGGCCCCGCCGTGCTGAACGTGCTGTCGGAGACGGCCTTCCTCTCCCAGCTCAGCGAGATGGGGGTCATCGTCATCCTGTTCACCGCCGGCATGGGCACGGACCTGCGGGAGCTGCGCGGCGCCGGAAAGGCCGGCTTTTTTGTGGCGCTGTGCGGCGTGCTGGTGCCCATGGTCATGGGCACGGGTTTCGGCTTTCTGGCGGGCCGGTGCGGCTGGCTGCCGGGGAACACCATGCTGGAAAACGTGTTCCTGGGCACCGTTCTCACCGCCACATCCGTCAGCATCACCGTGGAGACCCTGCGGGAGCTGGGCCGGCTGGACACCAAGGTGGGAAGCACCATCCTGGCCGCCGCCCTGATCGACGACGTGCTGGGCCTGATTGCCTTGACGGTGGTGGCAAGCCTTGCGGGGGAGGGAACCAGCCTGGCGCTGGTGCTGGTGAAGATTGTGCTGTTTTTCGTCTTTGCCATAGTGGCCTCCTTCCTTGCGATCCGGGCGTTCCGCTGGATGATCTCCCACGCAAAAGGGAAAAACCTGCGGCGCTACCCGGTGCTCGCCTTTGTGATCTGCCTGCTTCTGGCCTACTGCGCCGAGGAGTTCTTCGGCGTGGCGGACATCATCGGCGCCTTCGTGGCGGGCCTCATTGTGGCCTCCACGCCCAAGGCCAAGTACATTCAGTCCAAGTTCGAGCCCCTGAGCTATCTGCTGCTGACACCGGTGTTCTTCGCCGGCATCGGTGTCAAGGTGGAGCTGCCGTCCCTGAACGGGCAGCTGGCGCTTTTCTCCCTGCTGCTGCTGGCCACGGCGATCCTCTCCAAGATCATTGGCTGCGGCCTGGGAGCCCGGCTGTGCGGCTTCCGGGGGATGGAGTGCGCCCAGGTAGGCGCTGGCATGGCCTGCCGCGGCGAGGTGGCGCTGATTGTGGCCAACCGGGGCCTCAGCATGGGGGTCCTCAGTCAGGCCATGATGACGCCCATCATCATCACCGTGGTGGGCTGCGCGGTGCTGACGCCCATTTTGCTCAAGCTGGTCTTCCGGGGCCAGCCGGAGGCCGCCCCCCACGAGAGCAGCCTCACCGACGGCTACCGGGCCATTGAGCAGCTGGATCTGGTGTCCGCCCAGCTGCTGAACCGGGAGATCCAGGACAGGGCGGAGCGGTCCTCCGGTGAAAAAGGGGATTGATTTCCTCTGGGGGCTGCAGATAGGCGCAAAGCGCGCCGGAGAGACCGGGACAGAGCCCCGGCTCCCCGGCGCGTTTTTCATGCGGACGACGCAGGAGCAGGAGTGTGCGGCTTTGCATCGGAAGACGGATTTCGGACAGGAGGGCGCGGCGCCGCCGCGCTGTGCGTTTGTGAAAATGTCCAAAATACAGCCCTGATTTTTGTGAGCGAGTTTGACTAAATTGGATTGACTTTGATTGATTCGTGTGATAGTATCCAATTAACGCAAAGTTAATCAAACTTAATCAACTTGAATCAGGAAGGGAAGTTGTGACCATGCGCATCACCGATCTGCTGAACACCGCCGGTATCCGGCTCCACGCTGCTCCCGCCGGCAAGGACGAGGCCATCGACCTGCTGGTCAGCCTCCAGGACCGGGCGGGCCGGCTCACCGACCGGGAGCAGTACAAGGCCGACATCCTGGCCCGGGAGGCCATGAGCTCCACCGCCATCGGAAACGGCATCGCGGTGCCCCACGCCAAGAGCGCCGCTGTGAAGCAGGCGGGCCTCGCCGCCATCACCGCCCCCGGCGGCGTGGACTACGAGGCCCCCGACGGCCTGCCCTCCAAACTCTTTTTCATGATTGCAGCCCCCCAGGAAGGCGGGGACCTCCACCTGGAGATGCTCTCCCGGCTGATGGTCATGCTGATGGACGAGGATTTCTGCCGGCAGCTGCTGGAGGCGGAGGACACAGAGACCTTCCTGCGCCTGATCGACGCCCAAGAGCGGCTCAAGTACCCCGACGAGCCGCCCGCCGCTCCTGCGAAGAGCGCCGGGAAGCTCCGGGTGCTGGCCATCACCGCCTGCCCCACAGGCATTGCCCACACCTACATGGCTGCCGAGGCCCTGGAGAAGAAGGGCCGGGAGCTGAACATCGGCGTGAAGGCGGAGACCCAGGGCTCCGGCGGCGCCAAGAACGTCCTGACAAAAGAGGAGATCGCCGGGTGCGACGGCATCATCATCGCCGCCGACAAGAACGTGGACCTTGCCCGGTTTGACGGCAAGCCCGTCCTCCGGGTCCCGGTGTCCGACGGCATCAACAAACCCGAGGAGCTGATCCGCAAAATTATCGACGGTCAGGCCCCGGTCTACCGCCACGACGGCGCCGCCGCGGAGGAGGACGCCGGAAACGAGAGCACGGGCCGCCGGCTCTACAAGCACCTGATGAACGGCGTGTCCCACATGCTGCCCTTCGTCATCGGCGGCGGCATCATCATGGCGCTGTCCTTCCTGCTGGACAGCGGCGCGGCGGGCACGGCCGCCTTCGGCTCCTCCTGGGTTCTGCCCGCCTTTTTCAACAAGGCCGGAAACATTGCTTTCAGCTTTATGGTCCCCATTCTCTCCGCCTTCATCGCCCAGTCCATTGCCGACCGCCCGGGATTGATGGTGGGCTTTGTGGGAGGCTCCCTGGCCGCCAGCGGCGCAACCTTCGCCTATTTCGCGGACCCCACCGCGCCCATTGTCTCCGCCGGGTTCCTGGGGGGACTGCTGGCGGGCTTTGCGGGCGGCTGGTTCATGAAGGTTCTGCGCAGGCTCTGCGACAAAATGCCCAATTCCCTGGAGGGCCTGAAGCCCATCCTGATCTACCCTGTGACGGGCCTTGTGGCCATCAGCGCGTTCATGTGCGCCGTCAACCCCTTCGTAGGAATGCTCAACAGCGCCCTGATTAACGGGCTGAACTCCATGGGCGGCTCCTCCGCACTGCTGCTGGGCGCCCTGGTGGCCGGCATGATGGCCATTGATATGGGCGGTCCCTTCAACAAGGCGGCCTATGTCTTCGGCACCGCCTCCATCGCCATGGCTGACGGCGGCTTTTCCCCCGTCATGGCGTCGGTTATGGCCGGCGGTATGGTGCCGCCCATCGCCATCGCCCTGTCCACCATCTTCTTCAAAAACCGTTATACCGCTGACGAGCGCAAGTCCAGCCCGGTGAATTTTATCATGGGCCTCTCCTTCATCACCGAGGGCGCCATTCCCTTCGCCGCCTCCGATCCTCTCCATGTGCTGCCCGCCTGCATCGTGGGCTCCGCGGCGGCGGGCGCGCTGTCCATGGCCTTCGGCTGCGCCTCCCCCGCGCCTCACGGCGGACTGTTCGTATTCCCCGTGATGCACAACCCCCTGGGCTACGCTGCCGCCGTCCTCATCGGGTCCGTTGTGGGTATGCTCCTGCTGGGATTGCTCAAAAAGAAAAAAGTGTGATATAATCGTCCCGTTACTACAAATGGGAAAGGCGGGAATTTTGATATGAGCGGAAACAAGCAGCTGCGCTGGGCGGTTCTGGGCACCGGGATCATTGCCAACGAGATGGCCCAGACCCTCCAATCCGTGGGCCGCACTCTGGACGCCGTGGGCGGCCGTACATGCGCAAAGGCGGAGGCCTTTGCTGAGAAGTACGGCGTCCCCAAGGTCTACGGCGATTACCGTGAGATGTTCTCCGACCCGGAGATTGACGCCGTCTACATCGCCACACCCCACAATACCCACATCGGCTCTTTGGAGGAGGCGCTGTCCCACGGCAAGCACGTTCTGTGCGAGAAGTCCATCACCCTCAACAGCGCCGAGCTGGAGCGGGCGCGGAGGCTGGCGGAGGAGAACCATGCGGTCCTGGCGGAGGCCATGACCATCTACCACATGCCCCTGTACCGGGAGCTCACCCGGCGGGTGGGGGCCGGGGAGCTGGGACGGGTGAACCTCATCCAGCTGAACTTCGGCAGCTTCAAGCCCTATGACATGACCAACCGTTTTTTCAGCCGCTCCCTGGCGGGGGGCGCCCTGCTGGACATCGGCGTGTACGCCCTGTCCCTGGCGAGGCTGTTTCTGGACTCCAGCCCGGACCAGGTAAAGTCCTTCGTCCGCAAAGCCCCCACCGGGGTGGACGAGAGCGCCGCGATTGCCATGACAAACCAGGAGGGCCAGCTGGTCACCGCCGCGTTCTCCCTCCGCTCCAAGCAGCCCAAGCGGGCGGTGATCTCCTGCGAGAAGGGGTACATTGAGATCCCGGAGTACCCCCGGGCGGACAGGGCCGTCATCGTGGACGCCGAGACCGGCGAGACGGAGACCGCGGCCGCCGGACGCGCCGCCGACGCCCTGCGCTACGAGCTGGAGGATATGGAGGCCGCCGTCCTGGGCGGCGGGGACATGATGCTCCCCTATACCGCCGACGTGATGGCTCTGATGACCGCCCTGCGCCGGGAGTGGGGCGTGGTCTACCCGGAGGAGGAGTAAGCGGCGAGCGTCCTATGCGCATATGTAGGGGCCGGGCTCTGTCCCGGCCCGTCCGCCGGAAATCCGGCGTTTTCGAGGAAACTGGTGCTTTCGAGAAATGCGGCGTTTTCAGGAAATCAGGTGGTTTCGGGAAAACGGGCGGGGACAGTGCCCCGCCCCCACAAAGCCACGGCCACAAACCAAAACTGCAGATGATAAAATGCGCAGTTGAACCTTTCCGAATGAGCGTCCCTGCTTGACTTTGCACATTCTTGATGATACGATAATCAAAAAAACACAGGGGGCGCTTCAAGATGTTGGCAGAGCAGAGAATGGAAGCGATTCTGGCGGAGCTGGACAGAGAGCAGGCGGTCAGCGTGGCCCAGCTGTGCCGGGCCACCGGCGCGTCCGGAGCCACCATCCGGCGGGATTTGAACGAGCTGGCCCGCCGGGGCAAGCTGAACAAGGTCTACGGCGGGGCCATGCCCGTCCGGGAGGAGTTCCGGGGCGGAGAGCCGGATATGGAGGCCAAGCGGGAGCTCCGCACCCAGGAGAAGCTCCGCATCGCCCGGTACGCCGCCAGCCTGATTCAGGACGGCGACGTGGTGTTTCTGGACGCCGGGTCCACGGTGATGCACATGGTGGACCACATCCAGGCCCCCGGGGCTACCTTCGTCACCAACAGCGTGGAGTGCGTCCAGCGCCTGCCCCTGCGCGGTCTCAGAACCTACGTGCTGGGCGGCGTCATCAAGCCGGGCACCCTGGCCGTCATCGGCGGCGAGGCCATGGAGGCCCTGAAAACCTACAACTTCACCAAGGCCTTCCTGGGGATCAACGGCATCGCGGTCCACCAGGGCTTTACCACCCCGGACCGGGAGGAGGCCATGGTCAAGGCCCGGGCGGCCGCCAGGGCCCGGGAGACCTGGGTGCTGGCGGATTCCGGCAAATTCGGCGCCATCACTGCCGCCGCCGTGCTGCCGCTGGAGGGGGCCCGGATCATCACCGACCGTCTGGAGGACCGCCGGTATCTGGAATACACAGAAATCAAGGAGGTTTGAACGATGGTTTACACCGTCACCTTTAACCCCGCCCTGGACTACATCGTGCGTGTGCGCGATTTCCGGACCGGGGAGACCAACCGCACCGAGAGCGACGAGCTCCAGTGGGGCGGCAAGGGAATCAATGTGTCCGCTGTGCTGCGCAATTTGGGCGTTGAAAACGCGGCTCTGGGCTTTCTGGCGGGATTCACGGGCCGGGCGCTGGACCAGGGACTGCGGGACGCGGGCATCCGCACCGACTTCATCTGGCTGGAGGAGGGGCTGACCCGGGTCAACGTGAAGATCAAGGCGGAGCAGGAGACGGAGATCAACGGCGCGGGACCCGCCATCCCCGCCGCCGCTTTGGAGGAGCTGTTCGCCAAGCTGGACCGTCTCCGTTCCGGGGATGTGCTGGTGCTGGCCGGGTCCATCCCGGCCTCTCTTCCGGAGGATATATACCAGAAGATCCTGGCCCGGCTGGCGGACCGGAAGATCCTCACGGCGGTGGACGCCACCGGGGGACTGCTGCGGGCCGTGCTGCCCTACCGCCCCTTCCTTATCAAGCCTAACCGCGCCGAGCTGGGGGAGCTCTTCGGCAGGACGCTGAGCAGCGACGGGGAAATTGAGAACTGCGCCCGCCGCCTCCAGGCGGAGGGGGGACGGAACGTGCTGGTGTCCATGGCGGGAGACGGCTCGCTGCTGCTGGACGAGACGGGGGCTGTCCACCGGCTGGGCGTTCCCGCGGGCACGGTGCGCAACTCCGTGGGCGCGGGGGATTCCATGGTGGCCGGCTTCCTGGCCGGCTGGCTGGAGCACGGGGATTACGCCCTGGCCCACCGCCTGGGGACGGCCGCCGGCGCGGCCACCGCCTTCTCGGAGGGACTGGCTGCCAAAGATCAGGTTCTGGCGCTGCTGGAGACATTTTAAGAGCGGTTTGGAAGAGGCACGGCTTTTGCCGTGCCTCTTTGAAGTGATTTGACTGTCCGCCTCACAGTCCCAGGACCGCCGAGGCAATCTGAAAATAGATCAGCAGAGAGATGGCGTCCACGATGGTGGTGATAAAGGGCGAGGCCATCACCGCCGGGTCGAACCCGATTTTTTTCGCCAGCAGGGGCAGAGAACACCCCACCAGCTTGGCGCAGAGAACGGTGCAGACCATGGTGCAGCAGATGACCGCCGCCACGGGAATTGTCACCATCGCGTTGTGGAACAGCATCCGGTCCACCAGCATCAGCTTGATGAAGTTCGCCGCCGCCAGCGTGCAGCCGCACACCGCCGCCACGCGGATCTCCTTCCAGATGACGCGGAAGATGTCGGAAAACTCGATCTCCCCCAGGGAGAGGCCCCGGATCACCGTGACGCTGGCCTGGGAGCCGCAGTTGCCGCCGGTGTCCATCAGCATGGGGATATAGGCCGTCAGGATAGTGGCGGCTGCCAGGGCGCTTTCAAAGCTGGAGATGATCTGCCCGGTAAAGGTGGCGGAGATCATCAGCAGCAGCAGCCAGGGAATGCGGGCCTTGTAGGTCTCAAAGGTGGCGGTTTTCAGGTAGGGCTTGTCGGAGGGCAGCATGGCCGCCATCTTCTCCATGTCCTCCGTGACCTCCTCCTGGAGGACGTCCATGGCGTCGTCCACGGTGACGATGCCCACCAGCCGGTTCTCCGTGTCCACCACCGGCAGAGCCAGAAAGTCGTATTTGCTCAGGGCCCGGGCGGTGGTCTCCTGGTCGTCCAGGGTCCGGACGGCGATGAAGTTCCGCTCCATGATGTCGCCGATGACGTCGTCCTCCTCCGCCAGCAGCAGCGTGCGGATGGTCAGCAGGCCGATGAGGCGGCGCTCGTCGTCGATGACGTAGGAGACGTTGATGGTCTCCTTGTCCGGGCCGGTGCGGCGGATGCGCTTTAGCGCGTCCTCCACCGTCATGGTCTCCTTCAGGTCCACAAACTCCGTGGTCATGATGCTGCCGGTGGAGTCGTCCGGGTATTTCAGGATCTCGTTGATGCTCTTGCGGGTCTCCGGATCGGCGTGCTGCAAAATGCGCTTCACCACTCCCGCCGGCATCTCCTCCACAATGTCCACAGCGTCGTCCAGGTACAGCTCGTCCAGCACCTCTTTCAGCTCCGTGTTGGAAAAGCCCCGGATCAGGATCTCCTGCTCGTCGCTGTCCAGCTCCACGAACACCTCCGCCGCCAGCTCCTTGGGCAGCAGGCGGAAGATCAGATGGGGCGCTTTTTCATCCAGCTCGTCAAAGAGCCACGCGATGTCCGCCGCCTCCAGGGGCAGCAGGAGGTCCCGCAGCTCCGCGTATCGCTTTCGGGACACCAGATCTTCCACTTGCTCCGCCAGCTCTTCCCACTTGTTCTTAGATTCAAACACGCCGCGCAACCTCCTTTCTGATTGGCAGTCTTCTGCCACGGGGGAACGAAGACTGCCGCAGATGATTTTTCGCCGTAACGCCGGCTGAAATCAGATATTTTTATTGCCGGGCAATAAAAATATCCCCAGTCGTGCCGCCCGGTACGACTGGAGAGTCTCCTTCTGCTGGAAAGCGCCCCTGCGGGCAGTCTTCCCCAACCGTTCAAGCTTTAGCCTCACAAGGCGATGAAATCGCGTTAGATGATACCTTCCTGTTCGATATCGCCTGTTCAAACCCTCTCATGATGTCTCCATCACTCCGCGGCAGCGACCCGTATCCTTGTGGTAGCCTTACCTACCGGACAGTATGCACTTTTCCTTTTTCTATAATATGCCTCATTTTTGCGCTTGTCAACCCGGGAGGCGGGGATATTCAGGGAAAACTGCTTGTGGCGGATTCTTTTTCATGGTATAATAAACCGTTCCGGAGATCTGAGCGAGAGATCCGGCCGTGAGATGGAGAGGGGGCGGAACAATGGGGATTCACGACGGGCACCGGGAGAAGGTGCGGGCGAGGTTTCTCGCCGCGGGACTGGATGCCTTTGCCGACCACGAGGCCCTGGAGCTGCTGTTGTATTACGCCATCCCCCGGCGGGACACCAATCCCATCGCCCACGCGCTGATGGAGCGCTACGGCTCCCTCTCCGCCGTGCTGGAGGCCCCTGTGGAGGACCTGCGGAGGGTGGAGGGCGTCGGGGAGAGCGCGGCGGTCCTGCTGCGGCTGGTTCCCCAGCTCAGCCGCAGGGCCCGGCTGGCGGACGCCCGGGAGACGGTGCTGAACTCTGTGGACCGGGCGGGGAGCTATCTCCTGGAACTCTTCGCCGGACTGGGCCGGGAGGTGCTCTACCAGCTGTGCCTGGACCAGAAGGGAAAGCTCCTGGCCTGCAAGCGCCTCAGCGAGGGCAGCGTCAACAGCACGGATCTGAATATACGGCTTTTGATGGAGAATGCCATTTTAACCTCCGCCAGCAGCGTGATTCTGTCCCACAACCACCCCAGCGGCATCGCCCTGCCCTCCCAGGACGATCTGAATACTACGGAGCAGGCCCGGACGGCGCTGAAGACCATCGGCGTCAGGCTGGCGGACCACATCATCGTGGCGGACGGGGACTTTGTGTCCATGGCGGACTCGGGATATTTGGAGGGAGTCTGGGGATGAAAGCCGCGGCGTGCGGTCAGCCAGGCGGCCCTGACCCGGCCGGCAGGAGAAATGGCAGAAAGGCGCAGGGAGCGGGCGCGCATCTCCGGGGGGAAGCGCCCATAGGACGGAGTCGAACAAATGTTGCAAACTTCTCGGCTCTGTGATATAATGAAAAGCCACATTGTAAACCAGGATTTGGAGACTATGATTTATGCCGAAATTTCAAGTCGTATCTGAATACCAGCCCTCCGGCGACCAGCCGGAGGCCATCGCCGCTCTGGCGGAGGGCATCGAGAACGGACTGAAGGAGCAAGTGCTTCTGGGCGTCACCGGCTCCGGCAAAACCTTTACCATGGCCAAGGTCATTGAGGCCGTCCAGCGGCCCGCGCTGGTGCTGGCCCACAACAAGACCCTGGCGGCCCAGCTGTGCGCTGAGTTCAAGGAGTTTTTTCCCAACAACGCCGTGGAGTACTTCGTCTCCTACTACGACTACTACCAGCCGGAGGCGTATATTCCCCACACGGATACCTATATCGCCAAGGACGCATCCACCAACGACGAGATCGACCGCCTGCGCCTCTCCGCCACCTTTGCCCTGCTGGAGCGGCGGGATGTCATTGTTGTGGCCTCCGTCTCCTGCATCTACGGCCTGGGCGAGCCGGAGGACTTTGCCAAGCTGTCCGTCTCTCTCCGCGCCGGAGCGGAGTGGAACCGGGACGAACTGCTGCGCCGCCTGGTGGAGATCCGCTATGAGCGCAACGACATCGCCTTTGAGCGGAACATGTTCCGGGTCCGGGGGGACACGGTGGAGATCTACCCCGCCTACTATAAGGACAGGGCCATCCGGGTGGAGTTTTTCGGCGACGAGATCGACCGCATCAGCGAGTTCAGTCCCATCACCGGGGCCGTGAATCTGAAGCTGAACCATATTGTCATTTACCCCGCCAGCCACTACGTCACCACCAAGGACAAGATGGACCGGGCCATTGCGGAGATCCGGCGGGAGCTGGAGGAGCAGGTGAGGATCTTCACCGACAACAACCAGCTGGTGGAGGCCCAGCGCATCCGCCAGCGGACGGAGTACGACGTGGAGATGATGCAGGAGCTGGGCTACTGCTCCGGCATTGAGAACTACTCCCGGGTGATCTCCGAGCGCCCGGTGGGCTCCGCCCCCATGACCCTTTTGGACTTCTTCCCGGAGGACTTCGTGTTGTTCGTGGACGAGAGCCACGTGACGCTGCCCCAGGTGCGGGCCATGTACAACGGCGACCACGCCCGGAAGGATGCTCTGGTGCGCTACGGCTTCCGCCTTCCCTGCGCCTACGACAACCGCCCCCTGAAATTTGAGGAGTTCGAGGGCCGCGTCGGACAGGCCGTCTTCGTCTCCGCCACGCCCGGCCCCTATGAGCGGGAGCGGGCGGACCAGGTGGTGGAGCAGGTGATCCGCCCTACGGGACTGCTGGACCCCCGGGTGGAGATCCGCCCCGTGGCCGGCCAGATTGACGATCTGATGGAGGAGATCAGGGCCCGCTCCCAGCGAAAGGAGCGGGTGCTGGTGACCACCCTCACCAAGAAGATGGCGGAGGATCTGACGGAGTATTTCAAAAATGCCGGAATCCGGGTGCGGTATATGCACTCCGACGTGCAGACCATTGAGCGGATGGAGATCATCCGGGACCTGCGGCTGGGGGAATTCGACGTGCTGGTGGGCATCAACCTGCTGCGGGAGGGACTGGACCTGCCGGAGGTGAGCCTGGTGGCCATTCTGGACGCGGACAAGGAGGGCTTCCTCCGGTCCGAGACGTCGCTGATCCAGACCATTGGCCGGGCGGCCCGGAACGCTGAGGGCCTGGTCGTCATGTACGCCGACGAGATCACCCCCTCCATGCGGGCGGCCATGGACGAGACGGAGCGCCGCCGGGGGATTCAGGACCGCTTCAACCAGGAGCACGGCATTGTGCCAAGGACCATTATCAAAGGCGTTCGGGAGGTGCTGGAGATCTCCAGCGTGGCGGAGGACGAGACCCTCCGGGCCCGGAAGAAGCGCAAGCTGAGCCAGCAGGAGCGGGAGGCGGAGATCAAGCGGTTGGAGAAGGAGATGCGGGAGGCCAGCAAGATGCTGGAGTTCGAGTACGCCGCGGTGCTTCGGGACCGGATCATTGAGCTGCGGGGCGAAAAATGAGAAAGATCCCCTGGAGACGCTTCCTGGTGGGCCTGCTGGCATGCGGCGCCGTTTGGAGCGTGGTTCTGCTGAATATGTTTTGCAGCTGGTTTTACCCGTACAGGATGACCATATCCTCCCCCTCCGGAGCCTATGTGATCGAACAGAGATACACGGACTTTCTCTCCGCCGGCTACCGGGGAAAAACGTTTCTGGCGACTCCCCGCGGCCGGTGGTTTGTGGATGATTTCGGGCCGGGTTACGCCTCGTGGGTCTCGGAGACGGCTTTTGCCGTTACCTATGACGCGGACAATATTACAGAATACCATGTGAGCGATTTTGACAAAGAGGTGATGTCATGAAATATGAGTGGTTGGATGAATATCTCCTCTCCCTCCCGGGGGCGGAGAAGGACTACAAGCCCGAATGGGCCTGGTTTCGCTACATGATCCGGGGCAAGCTGTTCGCCGCCGTCTGCTCCCCCCGGGGGATGAAGGACGCGGCGTACAACGGCCATGACCTGGTGAACCTCAAGTGCGGCCCAGCGGAGGCGGAGCTGCTGCGGGCCCAGCACCCGGAGATCCTGCCAGGCTTCTACTGCGACAAGCGTCTCTGGATTGCCTGCCTGCTGGACGGCGCGCTGCCGGACAGGGTCCTGCGGGACCTGTGCGCGAACTCCCACCGCCTTGTCCTGGAGAAGCTCCCCAAGTATGTCCAGCGGGAGATTTTGGGAGAGTGAGCGGAGACGCGCCATGGATGGGGAGGGCACTCAGGCCATGTTTGAAAAAAGTCAAAACACCCAAACGGTGGATCTTGATCCGCCACTCTGTGTTAAATTTTCTCGCCGAGCGTCAGCCCGCCTGCAAAAATTTGCCTTGATTGGCGAAAATATCTCTCGCCGTTGGGCATTCCGCCATTTTTCAAACAAGGCCTAGTTTCAAAAAATCGCACTGGCGTTTCTGGCGGGAATGGCGGTCCTCTCGGCCGTCCTCACTACCGTCAGCCGGGCGCACAAGGCGCGTATTTTGAGGGAGCCCCGCTGCCATGCCCTCCGCATGCTCCCGTAGTCCGGGACCCGTGTCCCGAGGAAAGTGAAGTGATTCCATGGCCTTCAGCAGTATGGCGTTTTTGTTCGGCTTTCTGCCGGCGGCGGCGCTGTGCTATTTTGTAATACCCGCCCGGTGGAGGAGCGGGCGGAACGGGGTTCTGCTGCTGTTCAGCCTGGCCTTTTACGCCTGGGGTGGACTGCGGCTGGCGCCGGTGCTGGCATGGTCCTGCCTTGTGACCTGGGCGGCGGGCCTGCTGCTGGCTCCGGGGCGGAGATGCCGGCGGGCGGTCTTTTGGGCCGCCGCGGCGCTGAACCTGCTGCCCCTGCTGTATTTCAAGTATACCGGGTTCCTTCTGGGCAGCCTGAACGCCCTGGGCCTGGAGCTGGCGGTCCCCAGCATCCTGCTTCCGGCGGGCATCTCCTTTTTTACCTTTCAGTCCGTCTCGTATCTTGCGGACGTGTACCGGGGGACCGTCCCGCCGGAGCGCCGCCTCTCCCGGCTGGCGCTGTACACGGCCTTCTTCCCCCAGCTGCTCCAGGGGCCCATCGTCCGGTACGGGGACTTCGGGCCGCTTCTGGCGGAGCGGCGGGAGACGGTCCCGGAGATCTCGGCGGGGGCGGTGCGGTTCTGCTTCGGCCTTGCCAAGAAGGTGCTGCTGGCGGACGCCCTGGGGACTGCCGCCAACGCCGCCTTCTCCGCCGGGGACCGGCTCACCGTGGGTCTTGCCTGGATCGGCTCCGCCGCCTACACACTGCAACTGTACTTCGACTTCTCCGGCTACACCGACATGGCCCTGGGCCTGGGGAGGGTGTTCGGCCTGCCCCTGCCGGAGAACTTCGACTACCCCTATATCGCCCGGTCCGCTGGGGAGTTCTGGCGGCGGTGGCACATCACCCTCTCCCGCTGGTTCCGGGACTACGTGTACATCCCCCTGGGGGGCAACCGCTGTTCCCGGGGGAGGCATTTGCTGAACCTGCTGGCGGTGTGGGTGTTGACGGGGCTGTGGCACGGCGCGGCCTGGACCTTTGTTCTCTGGGGCCTCTACTACGCGGCGCTGCTGATGGGGGAGAAATACCTCTGGGGCGCCGCCCTGGAGCGGATGCCCGCCCCCCTGCGGCACGTCTACGCCCTGCTGCTCATCAACTTCGGCTGGGTGCTGTTCCGCGCCGGGAGCCTGGGACAGGCGGGGGCTGTGATCTCCGCCATGCTGGGCGTTGCCCCCGGCGGCCTCTGGAGCGGCGAGGCGGAGTATTATCTCCGCCAGTACGCCTGGGAGTGGGTGATCGCCATCCCCGCGGCGTTGCCAGTAAGGGTCTGGATCTGCCAATCTCTGGAGCGGCGGCGGGAGGGCGGGAGCCGCGTTTCGGCGGCGGCGCTGGCCTTTGGGCCGAAGGTGTTGGCCCTGGTCCTGCTGGGCCTCTCGGCGGTGCGGCTGCTGAGCTCCACCTTCCGCTCGTTTCTCTATTTTCAGTTTTAAGGAGGCCCGAATATGGAAAAATTCTCACAGCGGGCCTTTCTGCTCTGCCTGTTGGCGATGCTGCTGGCCGTGCCCTCCGGGACGGCCCTCTGGTCCCGGAAGGACACCGCCGCCTACTACGAAAACCGGTCTCTCACGGCGTTCCCCGCCCTCACGGCGGAAGCCCTCTGGACCGGGACCCTGGGCGGGGAGCTGGAGAGCTGGTACTCCGACCACGTCCCGGGCCGTACCACGCTTTTGAAGGCGGACACGGCGGTACAGCTGAACCTCCTGCGCCGTCCGGCGGTGAACGAGGTGGTCTCCGCCGGGGGCGTGCTGCTGCCCCTGCTGTCCTACGAGGAGCGGGCGGCGGAGGAGTACCCCGCCCTGGCCGCAGCGGCGGCGGAGCCCTTCGCCAGACTGAGCGAGTTTGTCAAGGGCTATGGAGGGACCTTCTGCTACGCGGGCTTCCCGGAACAGCGGGTCTACTTCCGGGACAAATACCCGGACTACCTCAGCCGCCACGAGACGGAGGCCTCCGCTGGAGACGAGGCCTACGCCCGGGCCATGGCGGAGGCCGGAGTGGACTTCCTGGATATGGGGGCGGTGTACGACGCCCAGGGACACCCGGAGGCGTATTACTCCGCCGTGGACCACCACTATCACTACCGCGGCGCCTACGCCGCTTACCGGGCGATCCTGGACCATCTGGCGGAGCAGGGCTGGTCCCTGCCGGCGCTGGCGGAGGAGGACCTGGACTTCCGGGACCTGCCCAACCCCTATATCGCCACCCGAAACCGCAAGCTATACAACCTCTGGCCCAACAGCGAGCGGGCTGTCGTCGGCGTCCAGAGGAAGGCGGTGCCCTTTACCCGCTATGATAACGGGGAGCCGTCGGACAGACCTCTGTTCGTCCTGCCGGAGGCGGACTACATGCCCGCCACCTACAACCTCTACATGGGCGGGGACTTCGCCGAGACGGTGCTGGAGACGGACCGCCCAGAGCTGCCAAACGCCCTGATCTTCGGGGATTCCTTCACCAACGCCCTGGAGACCCTGCTGTACGCCTCCTTCAACGAGACCCGGATTCTGGACCTGCGGCACTACGACGAGATGTCGCTGCGGGAGTACGTGGACGCGCATCGGCCGGACGTGGTGCTCTGTATCCAGAACGATACGTTTTACTACCTGGGCGGCGGCAATAACAATGTGTGGGAGGACCCGTGATGGAAGAGACAGAAAAAAAGCCCGCCCCCCAGACGGAGCCCGCCCGGCGGAGCGGCGCGTATGTCTCCATTTTGGCGGCGGCGGCGCTGTGGGGCATGATCGGCCTGTGGAATCGGAACCTGATGGCCGGGGGCTTCACTCCCACGGACATTGTGGTGGTGCGGAACTTCGGCGGGATGCTGCTGCTTGCGGCGGTGTTCGCCGTGAAGGACCGGAGCGTGTTCCGTGTCCGCCGGGAGCACCTGAAATACTTCTTCGGCACCGGCGTGGTCAGCGTGATGCTGTTCACGGTGTGCTACTTCTCCTGCCAGCGGATCTGCTCCCTGGCGGCGGCGTCCATCCTGCTGTATACCGCGCCGTCCTTTGTGGTGGTGCTGTCGGCGGCGCTGTGGCATGAGCCCGTCACGCGGAAAAAGCTGCTGGCCCTGGCGCTGACCCTGGCGGGCTGCGCGCTGGTGTGCGGCGTCTTCGCCGGGGACCTGACGGTGACGGCGGGCGGCGTCCTGCTGGGCCTGGGGTCCGGGTTCTTCTACGCGCTGTACAGCATCTTCGGCCGGTATGCCCTGGCCCATTACTCCTCCCTGACCGTGACGGTGTGGACGTTTCTCTTTGCCGGCCCGGCGTCTTTGGTGCTGCTGCGCCCGGGGCGGATGGCGGCGGCGCTGGCAGAGCCCCGGCAGTGGCTGCTGTCATTGGGGCTGGTGGTGTTCTCCACAGCGGCGCCGTACGTCCTGTACACCCGGGGCCTTGCCCGGGTGGAGTCCGGCAGGGCGTCCATCATGGCGAGCCTTGAGCCGGTGGCGGCCACACTGGTGGGCGTGCTGGCCTTTGAGGAGCCCCTGTCCCCTGCGGCCATAGCGGGGATTCTGTGCGTTTTGGCGGGCGTGTATTTTTCCTGTGATAAAGCGCAGGAGAGGTAGAGTATGATCTCCGCCGCAGAAGATGGCGTCATTGCTCCCGGCAGTTCGGTTTGAAAATCATATATTCTGAGGTGAGTATGGCAAAGCGCAAAGAGGAAAAGACCAATGTAATGCGGATATTAGACCAGAGGAAGATCCCCTACACCGCTCACTTTTATGAGGAGACCCAGGGCCCGGAGGGCACCCGAGAGTACGGTCTCCACGTGGCGGAGGCGCTGGGCCAGGACCCCCGCCGGGGCTTCAAGACCCTGGCGGCCCGGGGGGCCTCCGGCGGGATTTACGTATTTGAGGTGCCCGCGCCGGAGAGCCTGGACTTAAAGAAGGCGGCCAGGGCCGTAGGGGAGAAGTCGGTGGAGCTGCTCCGCGTGGCGGAGATTAACGAGGTCACGGGATACATCCGGGGCGGGTGCAGTCCCGTGGGGATGAAGAAGCGGTATCCCACGGTGTTCCACGAGACGGCGCTGGCGTATGAGACCATTTACATCTCCGGTGGAAAGATCGGGGCGCAGGTGGAGATTGCGCCCCAGGCGTTACTGGAGCTGCTGGGGGCGTCCGCATCGGACATCACGGCCCAGTGAGAGCCCCAGGTGGAGGCCCACGGCGAAGGCGTCCAGGGACCACTGTATATAATTGTCAAAGAAGGCATCGATCATTTCACGGCGGGCCTCGCCGGTCAGGGAGAATTCGTCCATGAGTTTTTGCAAAGCGGGTTCGTTGAAATTTTCTGCATTTTGCAGGATGGGACTGCAATAGTAGTCAAAGAGCTTTTCATCAACTGTGTTCATAATAAACACCTCATATTACATTTGATGCCATATATTATATAGCATTAAATGCCATGTGTCAAGGAGTATATCTATGGGAACTCTAAAAATTTTAGGAGAGCGGCTTTGCTTACTCCGAAATGAGAAAACTCTCCATCAATCAGATATTGCGGAATTATTGGGTATTACACAAGGCCATTACCAGCGTATGGAGAAGGGGAAAATAAATATTCCCACCTTGACATTGTGCGCCCTTGCGGATTATTTTGGTGTTACGACAGATTATCTGCTGGGACGCTCTCAGGAGCGGGAGTGATACTCGCCCTGACGGGCGGGGGAGAATTCAGCCATGGTGATGGCTGGGCAATGCACCCCCCATTTTCTCTTTTCGGTTGCGCCGAAAAGAGAAAACGGGCCGTGCACGGTCCAAAAGAGAAAAGGCGCTGGGGTCGAATTTGACCGCAAGGGTCAAATTCGCCCAAGTACGGGGGCTGGCCTGAATCGGTGCTTTCGTGAATTGCCGGTCTTCTGCCGGCTGCGTCTGACCCCGTACCGCCCGTTGGCGCTCCGCCGCAGTCGGGACTGCCTACGAGGGTGTTTTGCATCTTTGACGGAAGGCCCCTTGCTTCTCTTCCCGCGCTTCGCGCCTAGCCCGCCCCGTTTGGACAGATTCCCTTCTACCGCCGGTAGACGAACTTTCTTCCCCGCACGTGCCCGGCTAGGCGCGAAGCGCGGGAAGAGAAGCTGGAGGCCTTGCGTCTACGCACCAAAACAACCTCGTTGGCAGTCGCAAATGCGGCAGAGCGCCCCCGCAAGGTACGCTGTCAAGCGCACCCGGCAGAAAATCGGCAAGTTTTATGGGCACTGGTTCAGACCAGTCCCCGTATCTTGGGCGAATTTGGCCCCTGCGGACAAATTCGGCCCCAGCGCCTTTTCTCTTTTGGACCGTGCACGGCCCGTTTTCTCTTTTCGGCGCAACCGAAAAGAGGGGCCCCCGCCGGAGCCCAGCGAAGCGGGTCCGGTGGGGAGAGGAGGAAGGAACGGAGCTTGAGCGGAATTTTCGGCTTTAGCCGGAAATGGAGCGGCGGAGTTTCTTCCGACGACATGGGGGGTGCATTGCCCAGCCATCATCATGGCTGAATTCCACCCCGCCCGTCAGGGCGAGCAAAAGCCACCCCCGCCCGAAGGGCGGTCTCTCCCGTCCCCGGCCCGCGGCCGGATTCCCCCGTCCCGCGCCCGAGGCGCGAAATCCCCGTCCCGCCCCCGTGGGGCGGCATCCCCCGTCCCCCCGCAGGGGGACCCCCAGAAAGGACATTCTATGCAGGATAAAATCGTCGTCAAAGGCGCCCGCGCCAACAATCTGAAAAATATCGACGTCACGATCCCCCGTGACAAATTAGTGGTCATGACCGGCCTCTCCGGCTCCGGCAAGTCGTCACTTGCCTTCGACACCATCTACGCCGAGGGCCAGCGCCGCTACGTGGAATCCCTCAGCTCCTACGCCAGGATGTTTTTGGGCCAGATGGACAAGCCCGATGTGGACTATATCGAGGGCCTCTCCCCCGCCATCTCCATCGACCAGAAGACCACCTCCAAAAACCCCCGCTCCACCGTGGGCACCGTGACGGAAATTTACGACTATTTGCGGCTTCTCTGGGCCCGGGTGGGCACCCCCCACTGTCCCAAGTGCGGCAGGGAGATCAAACAGCAGACCGTTGACCAGATCATCGACCAGGTCACCGCCCTGCCGGAGGGCACCCGCATCCAGGTCTGCGCCCCCGTCGTCCGGGGCAAGAAGGGCGAGCATGTAAAGGTTTTTGAGGACGCCAAGCGCTCCGGCTACGTCCGGGCCCGGGTGGACGGAAACCTCTATGAGCTGGACGAGGAGATCAAGCTGGAGAAGAACAAAAAGCACAGCATCGAGATCATCGTGGACCGGCTCATCATCCGCCCGGACATTCAGCAGCGGCTGACGGACAGCGTGGAGACCGCCGCCGGCCTCTCCGGCGGCACTGTGATCGTCAACCTCCTGCGGGAGGAGCAGGACCTGATGTTTTCCCAGAACTACGCCTGCGAGGACTGCGGCATCTCCATCGAGGAGCTGACGCCCCGGATGTTCTCCTTCAACAACCCCTTCGGCGCCTGCCCAACCTGCACGGGCCTGGGCAGCCAGCTGAAGGTGGACGAGAGCCTGGTGGTGCCGGATGGGAGGAAATCCATTCTGGAGGGGGCCATTCAGGCCTCCGGCTGGGGGAATATCCGCTCCGACGGCATCTCCCGCATGTACTTCGAGGCCCTGGCGAAGAAGTACCGCTTCTCCCTTACCGACCCCTGGGAGGAGCTGAGCGAGGAGGTGCGGGACATCGTCCTCTACGGAACAAAGGGGGAGAAGCTGGAGCTCCACTACGACCAGCCCCGGGGCAAGGGCGTGCTGTACCAGCCCTTTGAGGGCATCTGCAACAACATCCAGCGCCGCTATCAGGAGACCCAGAGCGACGCCAGCAAGAAGGAGCTGGAGGAGCTGATGGCGGAGTGTCCCTGCCCCGCCTGCAAGGGTAGGCGGCTGAAAAAGGAGTCCCTGGCGGTGACCGTGGGGGACAGGAATATCTACGACTACACCCAGATGTCCGTCCTGGACGGGCTGGAGTGGGTGGAGAAGCTGACCTTGACGGACCAGCAGCGCCTGATCGCGGACCGGATTTTGAAGGAGATCAGGTCCCGGCTGGGGTTCCTCCGTTCCGTGGGTCTGGGCTACCTGACCCTGAGCCGGTCTGCCGGAACCCTCTCCGGCGGCGAGAGCCAGCGCATCCGCCTGGCCACACAGATCGGCTCCTCCCTGATGGGGGTGCTGTATATTCTGGACGAGCCCTCCATCGGCCTCCACCAGCGGGACAACGACAAGCTGCTCTCCACCCTCCAGAACCTCCGGGACCTGGGCAATACCCTGCTGGTGGTGGAGCACGACGAGGACACTATGCGCGCCGCGGATTACCTCATCGACATCGGCCCCGGCGCCGGCGTCCACGGCGGACAGGTCATCGCGGCGGGCACGCCGGAGGAGGTCATGGCCTGTCCCGACTCCCTGACGGGCCAGTACCTCTCCGGAAGGAAAAAGATCCCCGTCCCGGCGGAGCGCCGGAAGGGGAACGGGAAGTGCCTGAAAGTGGTGGGCGCGGCGGAGAACAATCTGCGAAAGGTGGACGTGGAGTTCCCCCTGGGGGTGTTTACCGTGGTCACAGGCGTCTCGGGCAGCGGCAAGTCCTCCCTTGTGAACGAGGTGCTGTTCAAGCGCCTGGGGGCGGAGCTGATGCGCATGAAGGTCCGCCCCGGAAAATGTGAGCGGATCGAGGGCATCAAGGCCCTGGATAAGGTGGTGAACATCGACCAGAGCCCCATTGGGCGGACGCCCCGGTCCAACCCCGCCACCTACACCGGCCTTTTCAACGACATCCGGGACCTCTTCGCCTCCACCCAGGAGGCCAAGAGCCGGGGCTACGGTCCGGGCCGGTTCAGCTTCAACGTCCGGGGCGGACGGTGCGAGGCCTGCTCCGGCGACGGCGTTTTGAAAATTGAGATGCACTTCCTGCCGGACATCTTCGTTCCCTGCGAGGTCTGCAAGGGCAAGCGGTACAACCGAGAGACCCTGGAGGTGCGCTACAAGGGCAAAAATATCGCAGATGTACTGGAGATGACCGTGGACGAGGGCGTGGAGTTCTTCTCCGCCCTGCCCAAGCTCCGCAACAAGCTCCAGACTCTCCAGGACGTGGGCTTGGGCTATGTGAAGCTGGGCCAGCCCTCCACGGAGCTCTCCGGCGGCGAGGCCCAGCGGGTGAAGCTGGCCACGGAGCTCTCCAAAATCGCCACCGGCAGGACCATCTATATCCTGGACGAGCCCACCACAGGCCTTCACACCGACGACGTGCGAAAGCTGCTGGAGGTGCTGCAGCGGCTGGTGGACAGCGGCAACACCGTGGTGGTCATCGAGCACAACCTGGACGTCATCAAATGCGCCGACCACCTCATCGACCTGGGCCCGGAGGGGGGCGACGGCGGCGGCACCATCGTGGTCGCCGGCACGCCGGAGGAGGCGGCCGCCTGTCCCCAGTCCTACACCGGGCAGTATCTGAAAAAAATGCTGAGCGTCTGACAACCTGAAAATCTGTCTATATTAATAAAGAAAGGAAGCGCGGCCCCATGCTGATTGACATGACCCACACCATTACCCAGGAGATTCCCGTCTGCCCCGGCGACCCTGCTCCCGTCCTCTCCAAGGGCTCCACCATCACGAAGGACGGCTGCCGCACCACCCAGCTCTCCCTCTGCTCCCATACCGGGACCCATATGGACGCCCCCTCCCACCTGCTGCGGGACGGGCGGAACCTGGACGAGATGCCCATGTCCCAGTTCTCCGGCCGGGCCACGGCGCTGGACGTGTCCGGCGTAGGGCCGGTGATTACGGCGGAGTTTCTCCGCTCCCGCCACGACGACATCTACTGCGCGGACTATGTCCTCTTCTGCACCGGATGGGAGGGCCGCTGGGGAACGGAGGCGTTTTTGGAGGACACATTCCCCGTCCCTGATGAGGAGGCGGCCCACTATCTGACCTCCTGCGGCCTCAAGGGCGTGGGGACCGACGCTCTCAGCGTGGACCGGCTCAGCGGCCCGCCCACGGTACATACCATTTTGATGAAGGCCGACGCGGTGATTCTGGAGAACCTGTGCCTGGAGAAGGTGCGGGGGCGGAAGGACTTCTTGTTCTTCGCCCTGCCCATGAAGTTCCAGAACGCCGACGGCGCCCCCATTCGCGCCTTCGCGGAGCTGCGGGAGAAATTTGAAGGGGAGAGAAGAAGACGGTGAGAAAGTTTCTGGCCATCGTCCTGTGCAAGCTGGGCCGCTTTGCCGGCAGGCTGGTGGGCAAGGGCAGCTCCCTGCCGGGAAAGCTGGCGCTGAAGGTCTGCCCGGACATCCTGTCCCGGGTGCGGCTGCCCGAGCACATCATCGCCGTCACCGGCTCCAACGGCAAGACCTCCACCGTGGAGATGATCGCCGCCATACTCCGGGCAGATGGAAAGAACGTCATCTACAATCAGGAGGGCTCCAACCAGATCGAGGGCGTCGCCACCTTGATCCTGACCCACGCCACGCTGGGGGGAACCGTCCGGGCGGACGTGCTGCTGCTGGAGAGCGACGAGCGCTATGCCCGGTACAGCTTCCGCCACTTCCACCCCACAGAGTTCGTCATCACCAACCTCTACCGGGACCAGCTCACCCGCAACGGCCACCCGGAGTGGGTCTACGACGCCATCCTGCCCGCCATCCACCCCGAGACGGAGCTGATTTTGAACGCCGACGATCCCCTCTCCAGCTGCTTTGCCAGGGGGCACGAGAAGGTACAGTGGTTCGGCCTGGACCGGTGTTCCATCGACCTGGACGCCCCCTCCGGCGCGTATCACGACGGGGCGTACTGCCCGGTGTGCCATGCGCCCATGGAGTATGACTATGTCCACTACAACCACATCGGCGCCTACCGCTGCGCAAAGTGCGGCCATCAAAAGCCCGCCACGGACTGCACCGCCACCGCGGTGGACCTGGACAGGGGCGTGCTGACCATTGACGGCGCGGTCACGGTGGATCTGGCCTTTCGCAGCATCTACAACGTCTACAACATCCTGGCGGCCTACGCCGTGTGCCGCCGGGCCGGCACGGCGGCGGAGACCGCCGCCGGCGTCCTGAGCAATTACCTGCTGAAAAACGGACGGATGCAGACCTTCCGCCTGGGGAGCCGCCGCGGCACCCTGCTCACCAGCAAGCATGAGAACTCCGTCGCCTACGACACCAATCTCCGCTACATCGCCGCCTCGAAGGAGGACTGTACGGTACTGGTGATCGTGGACGCGGTGAGCCGGAAGTACTTCACCAGCGAGACCAGCTGGCTGTGGGACGTCGACTTCGGCCAGCTGAACGCGCCCCATGTGAAGGAGGTCGTTCTCTCCGGGCGGTACTGCAATGACCTGGCGGAGCGGTTTTCCTACACGGAGGTAAAAAACTGGCGCGTCCAGCCGGACATCGCGGCGGCGGCTGCGGAGCTGAAAGCCGCCGGGGACGGGGCGCTTTACGTTGTGACCTGCTTCTCCGACCGGGACAAGCTGCTCTCCCATGTGGAAAAGGAGGCGTGAGACATGGAATTTCGATTCATCCACTTCTACCCCGACCTCATGAGCCTCTACGGCAGCTATGCCAACACGGCGGTTTTGAAGCGGTATCTGGAGCGGCTGGGGAACTCCGTCTCCCTGGAGACCGTGCGGCCCGGGGAGGAGGCGGATCTGTCCGGTGCGGACTTCCTCTTTATGGGCGCGGGCACGGAGCGTGCGGCCCGGGCCGCCATGGAGGACTTTGCCCGGTTCGGCGGCGCTGTGAAGGCCGCCGCGGAGGCCGGCACGGCCATGCTCTTTGCCGGCACGGCCATGGAGCTGCTGGGCGCCTCTGTCACCGAGGCGGACGGGACCTCCTATGCGGGCATCGGCCTGGCGGGCTTCTCCGCCGTCCACGGTGAAAAGCGGATGGCGGAGGACGTTTACGGCCATACAGATCTCTTTCCGGAGGCGGTGGTGGGCTTTATGAACAAGTGCGGCGCCGTTACCGGGGTGGAGACGCCGCTGCTGACCTCGGTGGAGTTCGGCATTGGCAATGAGGGCCCCGGAACCCCGGAGGGCTTCCACTGGAAAAATGTCTTCGCCTCGGAGCTGACAGGGCCCATCCTGGTGAAGAACCCGAAGCTGCTGGAGACCGTGGCCGCCGCCCTCTATGCCAGGCGGGGCGAACCGCTCCCGGAGGAGCGCGCCGCGGACAGCTGGGCGGTGCAGGGGTACGCCGTGACGGAGGAGCAGCTGCGCCGCCGGTTCGGCCGGTAAAAATGAAGAAGAGGACCGGCGGCCGCCGGTCCTCTTTTCTGTCCGCGTCTGGGTCTGTGCGAGCAGGCCCTAAAATACCACCGTCAAAAGCATCTTGAACCGCTCCACGCCGTATACGGCGTGGGGAATGCCGGCCGGCATGACCAGGCTCTCCCCCTGCCCGAGAATGTGGACCTCCCCGTCCACGGTAAAACGGCCCGTGCCCTCCAGCACCGTCGCCAGGGCGTCGCCGCCGGAGGAGTGGGCGCTGATCTCCTCCCCCTTCTCAAAGGCGAAGAGGGTAAGGCTCACGTGGGGGTTCTGGGCCAAGGTGCGGCTGACCACTTGCCCCTCCTGATAGGAGACCAGGCCGTCCAGCCGCAGGGCCTCGTTTTTGGCGATGTTTTTCATGCGCTCGCTCATATCCGGCTTCCTCAGTAGTTAAATTTGTCGATGGTCACATCCGCACAGTATTTGACCTTCAGCACCTGAAGCCTGGCGAAGAGCTCCGTCTGGCAGTGGGCCTCCTGGAGGGCCGGCTCCGTCCAGGTCTCCACCAGCAGCAGCGCGTTGGGGTCCTGGGCGTCGAAATAGTAGTCGTACTTCACGCTGCCCTCCTCCTGAAGGGAGTTCTCCCGAACGCCCAACTGGGTAAGGGCCTCATAGAAGGCCGTCCTCTGGCCGGGTTTTGTGTGGTAGGTGACATTCCAGGTAAGCATATTTTCTTCCTCCTATTTTTTAGGGCCCGTTCACATAAGAAAAATGTGCGGATTCCCGGGCAAATTTTTGCCAGATACAGGGCAAAAATTTGCAGGCGTACGGACGTACGTCAAAGATAATTCACGCGGCAGCCGGCAAAATTTGCCGGAGAGCCCTGCCCTTGGGCTTATGTGGACGGTCCTAAGAGTTTTTCCATATCCTCCGGCAGCTCCGCCCTGAGCCGCAGGAGCTCTCCGGTGACCGGATGGACCAGACTCAGGCCCCAGGAGTGGAGAGCCGGACGGGAGATCAGGGCCGAGTCCTCCGTGCCGTAGAGCCAGTCCCCCGCCAGGGGACAGCCGATGGAGGCCATGTGGAGGCGCAGCTGGTGGGTGCGTCCCGTCTCCGGCAGCAGCCGCACCAGAGAGAGCCCCCTCCGCCGCGCCAGCACCTCATAGCGGGACACCGCCGGGGCGCCGTCAGGCCGTATCATGCGGGCCACTGTGGAGGTCTCGTCCCGGCCGATAGGGGCGTTGATCGTCCCCCGCTCCGCCTCCGGGCAGCCTACGCAGATCCCCCGGTATTCCCGGCAGAAATCCGGCGTGTGGAGGGCGCGGCGCAGCAGGTTATGGATATAGCCGCTCTTGGCGACGACCATCAGTCCGGTGGTGCCCTTGTCCAGGCGGTTCGCCGGGTGAAAGAGAAAGTCCGTGCCCCGGGTCCAGGCCAGGGCGCCCGCCACGGTAGGGGTATCCGGCAGAAAGTTGGAGGCGTGGGCCGTCATGCCCGCGGGCTTGTTCACCACCATCAGATGACCGTCCTCCCACACCACGGGCAAAGGCCAGTCGCCGGGGATGACGGCGGTCCTGGGCAGGCGGTGATCCCCAGTCTCCGCAGTCAGCACGTCCCCGGCGCGGAGGATGTCCACGGTGCGGGCGTGTTTTCCGTTGACCAGAATGCCGCTCTCTGCCCGGGTCAGGCGGGAGATGGCGTGGGAGGAGAAGCGCAGCCGCGCCCGGAGAATGTGGCGGACGGTAGCTCCGTCCTGTTCCGGCGGAATGGTGTAGGAGATGGTTTCCATAGGCACATCCTTTCACCTGCCAGCATACCACAGATCCATGGATTTGACCAGAGGGCCCAGTGGTTTTTCTGCGGTTTGCAAAATAAGAAGCCGTACCGGCAGGCCCTGTCTGAAAAATGGCGAAATGTCCAGGCGGCGGATCGTTTTCCGCTGTGCCGGGTTAAAATTCTTGAAATACACAACGCTCTCTCGCCAATCTGCGCACTGCCGCCTGCAGGGGCCGGCCCGTTTGCCGGGAATTCTGATGGCCGCTGTCAATCTCTGATCCGCATAACATCTTATAACAAAAGAAACGCTGTGTATTCATAGCAATGTCATTAAATTAAGGATTTCCAGCACCTGAAAAAAGCGCCCACCACCTTTTACATTTTCAAAAGGTGGTGGGCGCTTTTTCATGGCCCTTATGTTGTTAAAACGTCGGAAGCTACCCGCATTTACTTCCCCATAGCCCGGTGCAGGAAGGCGACAATCTGTCCGCGGGTACAGGTAGCGGCGGGAGAGAAGTTACTGCTGCCTGTGCCGCTGGTAATCTTCTGCTCCACGGCCCACGCTACGGCCTGCGCATAGTCTGCGCTGGCGGGGACATCGTTAAACTTTCCATTGTAGGAAGCCGCCGGACTTCCCGCTGCTTTCCACATGTATTCCATCGTCATAGCGCGGGTGCAGTCTGTATTTGCTCCAAAGGTGGAGCCGGACACCAAACCATTTTCAGCGGCCCACAGAGCTGCTTTATAAAAATAATCGGTAGTCTTAACATCGGTGAAAGGATTCTCTGCCATCGGCTCCGGTGAGCCGTTAGCGCGCCACAGGAAAGTCAAAATCTGCGCCTTGCTGCAAGTTGCGTCGGGGGAGAACGTGGTCTTGCTGGTGCCGCTGGTGATGTTCTTTTCTACGGCCCATAGGACCGCGTCTGAGAAATAATCACTTTCTTTCACATCGACGAAGCCGCCAACAGTGGAGCTGACGGGAGTGGAAGGTATAGATGTCCCATCTATGGTAATACCCCGCTCATGTAAAATATCTGTGAATGTTTTTCCGGTAGGTGTGAGAGATGACAAAGAAATTGTTTCTATGTTGTAGCTCTTGACAATGTGGAAAAGCTGGTCCCAGCCTGCTATGTTAGGATATGGATAATACTTTTCATGTCCGCCGTTCCATCTTTTGAGATAGGCTCTGCCATTTTCCGCGATATAGGCCAAATCGTGGTCAAATGAGCTGTATACAGTTCCATTTGAATCCACAATGCCCATAGTGAGATACCCCTCCGCATCCGACGTGTCTCCCGCACCATGACGGTTATCATAACTTTCGGTTGGAGAGTTTTCTTTGATTGCCCGCTGGCGATACTGCTCGCTTCTGGGGATAGCTACAGCAAAATATCCGTTGCTGTAGGAGCGGATTCCGGCGTAAATTGCCGGAAGAACCTCCCTGCCGCTCCCATCGACAGCGCCATAACAGAACGGCGCTGTCCTAACCCGGAACATATCCGAACCAAGATAGGAAATGCCAATTTCCCGCTGACAGGGGATGACCACGCCGGTTCCATATTTATAAATACCGTAGGACCAATAACAAGTTCCGTCTGTTTCCGCGTGTCCTTCTCGAATAAGGTAATACCCATCCTGCATATACTCAATGTAGGCGTATGTTTTGGGGGAAAGCAATTCCTTAAAATCCCAATCATACAGGCCGACACAGGTTTTAAGGTAGAATATCTGTTCCATTCCAACAGTGCTGATGTTATCGAATGTTTTTCCGTTCCCGGCCATTGGTGTAATCAAAAACGTCCGATTGTCTTTATTCGCAAAAGCAATAGAAGCCGCAGAGGGAGGGAACAACTCAGCGCCGTTGGTCGTATAAACGCCAAAACCTAACTCTGCCCAACTTTTGGTGGCCTCGTCCTTTCGCGTTTTATCACTTCTGTTCGCAACGATCCGGTTTTCTCCAATGTATTCCATACTGGTAAATTCCGCCGGAAATACAACAGTCCCGGTGCTGTCCTTCAAACCCAAATACTCCTGTGTAAATACTCCGCCTTTAGGGGAATCACCGATTACGAATACCTCTTTTTGAGAAAACACGGTCAGGCCTGTTGCTTCTTCAAATGCTTTCCTATCAGCGGCGTTACTGGATTTTGAAATCTTTATTCCGCTCAATCCATATGCCGTATGATTGGTCCATGTAGAAGCGCCATAATAGGGCGCATCTTCAGGATCTGCCGCCATCACCGGAACAGTCAGCCCCATACAGAGTGCAAGAGCCAACACAAAGGAAAACAATCTCTTTTTCATTTACCTTCTTCCTCTCAAAATAAAATTTCCAACAAAGCCCCGAAGGGCGGGCGGGGGGACGCGCCCCCGCCCTGGGGTCTGTTGGAAACATAAAAAGCGGTGTTGAGCGTATAACTCAACACCGCCTGACTGAAATTCAATCAAAGCGAAACACCAAACCCATTTCCTGTTGCAAATTGGGCGATATGACAGTATAATGGGAGATACGGTGTAGTCTTGGATAGACTATGGTGTTGAGTGGTTAGGACACTCTTCATCGGAGCGTAGCGGGCGGCAACCCGCTATGCTCTGCCGCTATTTATGTCTCCGCAACTATTTTAACCTATGACGGAAGAAATTGCAAGGGTGTTTTCGGGAAAAGTCTGTAAAAACGGACTTTCCCGCTTTTTTATCGACATTTCCCGGACTTGTTGATTTTTTCGGGGTATTTTTGGATTCTTGCAGTTTTTGACAAGAACCGCTCATTTTTATATCATGGGCAAGACTTGTTGAAATTTGGATTTTTCCTTAACTTAACGGCTGATTTTGAGACAATTTCCTTCAAAAAATCAGGGGGTGCAAAAAGTACTTTTATAGCATTTCGGGGACAAGTTGTGATTTGCGCGTAAGCGTGATTTCTACGAGAAAAACTGAAAACCGCCGTTTTCTGCTACATTTCCGGGACATGTTGAGATTTCAGGCAGAACAACAATCTTGAACACAGATTTTCTGCCGTTAAATTATCGTGGCACACTTTTTTGAAAAATCAGCCCTTTCGGGGCCGATTTTCGGCTTTTTCAAAAAAATGCGGAAATGAGGGGGCGGAGGAATACCCCCCGCCCCCCGTTTTTTGGGCTTGCGGCTTCTTAGGCTGCGATACGGTAGGTGAACCAGCCGAAACCCTTTGCCCGAAGGTTTCGTTCATCTTGCCGCCCCGGTCGAATTGGAACAGTATTTCGGCCAATTTCCTGCATGACCGCGCCCCCGGTTATGTCCGGGTCATTGAGAAATTCTTTGCAAAGAGCAACCGCCATTTTGAAGTTCACAGTATAGGAATATACACCATCTTTTGGTTGTCGAACGACGACTTCTTGCACGATTCGGCTTGTGAAATTGAAAGCGGTCAACGCCGCATAAATCTCTTGCTCTACAAAATCGTCCCGCTTGCCGTGGAGGTTTATCAACCCCGCGCTATACTTCAAACTTCGGAAACTGCTCTCAATTCCCCAACGCTGGTGGTAGATTTCCTTCAAGTCGTCAACGGTGAACGACCGGGGAAGTGAGGTCGCCAACGTCTCAAAATTGCCGTTGTCCAGTTGAAAGCGAACAATGCGGAGCTGCATGTTGTAAGGGCTGGGAAAGTCCCAACGGGCGTGCCGGGTGGTGGAACCGGGTTTACTCTTTTTCGGCTGGGGGAGGTAGATGTGGCGGTTGCGTTTGTCCTCATTGGTCTGGGTGGTAGATATGGTGAAGGATAGGTCGCAATCCAGTTCCAGCATGGGCAGACGAGCGATTTCCCGCATGGCGGAGCGGTTGTTCTTCACCCGAAGGACAAAGTAGACATTCGGGGTGTTCATCAGGTGGGCCATGACATTGTAACCTTCGTAGCCCCGGTCGAGGACGATAATTGTCCTGCGGTTGAAGCGGTTCCGTTTGACCATTTCCACCAGCGCGCCCGGCTCGTCCTTTTTGGGGGCGGGCTGGATCACCGCGTCAAAGTAGGTGCGGTCGTAGATGTCAAACAGAGGACTCAAATGCAACTGGTTATACCCCCGCGGTGCGCTGTTATTGCAGACGAAGCTGGGTGCATTGGGATTGCGGGCCATGTTGACTGCGGTGCCGTCACAGGCCAGGACGCGGCAGCCCTTGTAGCCGCGATTGGGCTGACTATATGCGCTGGAGGATGTGAAGTCCAAAAACACCTTGCGGAACACATCGGGCGGGATTTGACGGCGGCGCTGAGACACGGCGGCGGGAGTAGCGTCAATTCCGGCGCGGTGTAGCTCCTTCGCCAGCGGCCCGCCCTCGGCGGCGATCAGGAAGTTGATAAGCTTCTCAGGCGGCAGCTTCTGGCTGCGGGCTGTGTGGGCTATGTCCACACTATTGGCTATAGTACGCTCTAAATTACGCTTGTGCAGGTCGGCGAGGGACAGCGTATTGTCCGTAGCTATTTCCTCGGATACAGCCGCTTGAGCGCCTGAATTGTGACGATTTTCAAGCCTTTCCATAATTTTTCCTCTTTTCGATAGTTGTGAAACTATCGCCAGAAAAGCAAGAAAGACGCGCCCTCTCATCTGTGAGGGCGTCGCCTTTCATATTCGTCACTTATTTGTTAATTAAAAATGGTTTTCTTCTTGCCCCTGGTATGCGTAAAACGCTACGAATTTGTTTGGGCGATAATTTGTTTTCATTTTAGTAATGCGATACCGCGGCTGTCAAGTAATTTGCGGCATGATTCTCAATTTGTTTACAATCGGCTAAACGACGCAACCAAATTTGCCGGATTGCGTTAAGGGCCAGATACACCGTATCTGGCCCTTAAATCGCTTAATTTAATGACATTGGTATTCATAGCCCTGATCTTTTTCTACAGTTTCCGAAAAAATGGTTCTCCCGAAATCTATTTTACGCAGTGCCTTTGCATGCGGAATCACGAGGACCCTTCTTTTTGGGCCGCGTGGCGCTTGGCAGGGAGCGGGAGCCCGCCTGGAGGCGCCGAGGGTCTCTTTGTCCAAAAACAGCACATCGGTCCGCGCCGTCACGGCCGGAGGAACCGCCTCCGCAGCCTCCGCCGCCACAGCGCCGTCAGCCGCTCCAGGGCCCGGTCCAGAATCAGAAATGTGGCGTTGGCCAGCGCCAGCAGAAACATCTCAAAGCCCCCGGCGGCCGGAGCCTCCGGCAGGCCCAGCGCCCGCCATACCACGCCGTAGAGCAGAAGGCACACCCCGGTACAGACCGCGATCTTCACCGCCGCCCGCACCGGCCGGGAGGGGAGCTTTGCCAGCTTTGGCCGCAGGATGGGATACCAGCCAAAGCACAGGTACACCAGCGCCGCCTCCCGGTCCGGGTCCAGTACCAGGGCCAGAAGGGACACGGCGATCCAGGCCGTGCCGGCGGCCCGGGGGCCGTACTCCTCCAGCACCGGCAGCAGCGCCGCCATGGCCAGCACCGGCGCGCAGAAGGTGGCGATGGGAATCACCCCGCCCAGGGTCAGAAGCGACGCTGCCAAGGCGCAGAGGACGCCGCACAGGGCCATCCGGCGGCTTTTCATGAGGGAATCTCCTTGTACTTGAGCTTGTAGTAGCTCCACTGCCTCCACTTGGCGATGTTCTCCGCCAGGTCCCCGGCGGGATCTGTGAAGGTACTGCCGTCCATGGAGACACAGAGGGATTTCTGGACCACGGTTGCCTGCCGCCGCAGCTGGTTCAAAAAGGCGAACCAGGGCGTGGCCTCCCCCCGGCCCGTCAGCTCCAGCAGAGCCGCCCCCAGGAAGCAGGCGGAGATCTGTCCGCCCGGATGCAGGTCCAGCGTCTCCAGGGCGTTCTCCCAGTCCAGCACCTCCGCTGCGGCGTCGTTGGCCCAAATCACGTAGGGCGTCTCATAGGCCGTCAGGTTTTCCTGCCCCTCCGGGCCGGGAAATACGTCCAGCCCCAGCTGGCGGTATCCGATCTGATTATCTCCCAGATAGGGCAGGTGGTCCCCCCAGAAGGCCAGCACCACCGGCTCGTCGGTCCCGGCAAAATAGTCCGCCAGACGGCCCAGCATGGCGTCGGCGTCCCGGGCGCCCTCGGCGTACACCGCCAGCATGGTCTCCACCTCCTCCGAGAGGCCGGAGGCCTGTACCGGGGGAAAGCCGTACCCCTCGCCGTACTTGTCGGCGGTGTAGGACATGTGGTTCTGGATGGTGGTGGTGTAGCTGCAAAGCAATTGGCCTCCGGACACGGCCTCCTGAAATTTCTCCTCAATAAAGGCCGCGAGATACGCGTCCGTCACCCAGCGGCCCTTGTACTCCAGGTCCTCCATCTGGTCAACGAATACCGTCTCCTCCGCCCCCAGCCAGCGGTAGACGTTCTCCCGGTTGTAAAACCAGTCGTCCCCAGGGTGAAAGAAGGAGGTGTGATAGCCCTCGTCCCCAAAGACCCGAAACACGCTGTCCAGGTTTCGGTTCACCACCCGCAGGGCGGAGGTGGTGGCGGCGGAGAGGGCGTTGGTCTGCATTCCCGTCAGCACGTCGAACTCTGTGTTGGCGGTGCCCCCGGCAAAGCCGGGCACCACCACATGGCCGGAGAGGGCGTGGGAATCCCTTTGCAGGGCGTGGAGATTGGGCAGGGGGTCCTCCGCCCAGGTGAAGGCGGGATGATCGGTGATGTCGGAAAACGCCTCGTTCATCACCATGACGAGGTGAACCTGCCGGCCCTGGCCGGAGGCGGTCTCCGCCTCGTCCCAGGCGGCGGCCTGGGCACGGTTGAAGCCCTGGGGCCTGTCCACCAGGAAGGTGGTGAACTGGTGGCAAAAGTTGTAGGGGAAGCCGTTCTCGTTGAACACGGTGGACAGGCGGTAGGGGTTCGAGGCCCCGATGCTGTCGTACAGGCCGGTGGAGCCCAGGACGGTGACCACCGCCAGGGCCAGGGCGCCGAAGCTTCCCGCCGCCCCCAGGAGGCTCCCCTGCCAGCGCGCTTTTGCCGGGAAGGGTCTGGCTTCGATAAAGATGCCCAGAACCGCTAGGGCCAGGGTTATCAGCACCACGGCGGCAATGACACCCGCGGGATAGCGGATGTCGTAGCTCTCCACGGCGCTGGAGACCTCTTTCAGGAGGGCCAGGTCCCGGGGGAACACGGGCTCGTCCCGCACCTCAATTTTCACGCGGTTGGCAATGGAGAGGCCGCAGACGATGAGGTTTGTAAGAGCCGCGCCGAAGAACACATTGCGGAAGAGGCACGCCAGCCCCAGCAGAAGAAGCCCCACTGGCAGGGCGTTCAGCAGGATCAGCACCGGCTTGCGGAGAAAGTTTGAGATCACGCCCCGGAAGGCGTTGGGCTGGCACCACAGGGCCAGCAGGGTGATGAATCCCGCCAGCAGCACCGCCGTCAGCAGGGCGAGCGGCAGGGAGAGGCGGAATTTTGGAAGGCGTTTTTTCAAGACAATAAATCCTTTCCACAGAAAATTGATATTCCCATTATAGGGCATTTCCCCTAAAAAGCAAGCGCAAACTCCCCTCCGTTCAAAACAGAGGGGAGTTTTTTGCTGTGGTATTACAAAGCGCAATCAGAAGGTGACGACCTCCTGGGCGGGCTTTTCGCAGGGGCTCAGGGAGAGGATGTTCATCACCGGCCCCCTGCCCTTGTAGGCCTTGTGCTTCTCCACCGCCATTTTGGCGGTGACCTCGATCCAGTCCCGGTTTTCCAAAGCGTCCAGCCCGCCGCCCTTGGCGATGAGGCCCAGGAACTGCACGTCGTTCTCACAGCACACCATGGCGAAGCGTCCGGGGCAGTGGATGCCGGGGTACTTTTTGGAGTGGCACATCATCAGCTTCATGTGGACAAGCCTGCCGTCGTAGCGGTCCGGGTGGTCCATCACGTCCACATACCACACGCCGAAGTCCTCGTCCGGGATGTCCACCACATCCTGGCTCAGGTCGAAGGGGCACTCGTCCCCGGTGAGATAGTCCTCGCTGGTGCCGTCCGTGTTTTCAAAGTAGATGTCCGCCCGGCGGTTTACCATCCTGAGATTCCGCTTCCGCAGCGCCTCCCGCAGCTGGGGTGTGGCGCGGTTGAACACCAGCAGGTCGGCGTTGGTGATCTTCTCCATCATCAGCTGGCCCATGTTCTTGGCGTAGACCTCAAAGGTCCCGGCCTCCACAAAGGTCATGATCTGGTAGAGCACCCAGTTGGCTGGCAGCACCTCCCGGTACAGCCGCTCCATCTGCCACATGCCGTTGTACTCGATGAGGACCTGCTTGGGGCGGTACTCCTTCTCCCAGGCCTTCATCTGGGAGCACTTGAGGTCCTCCTCGTCCTCCACGGTGACGACGGCGACGTTGTCCAGGGCCTTGGGGTTATACGCCTCCTCCCCCTCCTCGCAGCAGATCAGCAGGGTCTTGTCCTGGCGGGCGAAGCCATCCTCCAGGACGCCGTTGATAAAATTGGTCTTGCCGCTGTCCAGAAAGCCGGCGACCAGATAGACGGGAATATCCATGGCACATGTCCTCTCTGCGGTTACAGGCCGAACAGCTCCGCCAGCTTCTTCTCGTTCAGCTCCGCGCCGATGACGCAGAGGCGGCCGGTGTAGTCGGGGCGGCCGGTCCGGACCTCATGCTCCTCGGGCACGTAGTCGAACTCCACCCAGGCGCCCTCCGTTCCATTGACGATGCCCTTGGCCCGGAGAATCCTGCCGTACTCGCCGGAGTCCAGCGCCGTGAGAATCCGGGCGATGTCCGCCTGGGAGAAGGCCTTGGGGGTCTCTTTGCCCCAGGAGGAAAACACCTCGTCGGCGTGGTGGTGATGATGATGGTGGCCGTGGCAGGAGCAGCCGGGGTCGCTGCACTCGTGACCGTGGTGGTGATGGTGGTCGTGTTCCTCATGACCGTGGTGGTGCTCATGCTCCCCGTGATCGTGGTCGTGGTGGTGCTCATGCTCCCCGTGATCGTGGTCATGTTGGTGCTCATGCTCCCCGTGGTCGTGGTCATGGTGGTGCTCATGCTCCCCGTGATCGTGGTCATGATGGTGCTCATGCTCCTCATGGTCGTGATGATGGTGCTCGTGCTCAGCCTCCTCGGCCTCATGCTCCGCCCGCATCTTCGCCAGCAGCTCCTCGGCCAGGGACACCTTCTCCATGGCGGAGAGGATGGTCTTCCCGTCCAGCTGGTCCCAGGGGGTGGTGAGGATGGCGGCGGAGGGGTTCTTCTCCTGGAGCATGCTCACCGCGGCCTCCAGCTTCTCCTGGGAGAGCTTCTGGGTCCGGGAGAGGACGATGGTGCCGGCGGACTCCACCTGGTTGTTGTAGAACTCGCCGAAGTTCTTCATATACACCTTCACCTTGGTGGCGTCCGCCACGGTGACGAAGCTGTTGAGCTTCAGCTCCGGCACGTCCGAGACGGTGTTCTCCACCGCCACGATGACATCGGAGAGCTTCCCCACGCCGGAGGGCTCAATGAGGATACGGTCCGGGTGGAACTGGTCCGCCACATCTTTCAGGGCCTTGTTGAAGTCCCCTACCAGAGAACAGCAGATGCACCCGGAGGACATCTCGGAGATCTGCACGCCGGACTCCCGCAAAAAGCCGCCGTCGATGCTGATCTCGCCAAACTCGTTCTCGATCAGCACCAGCTTCTCCCCGGGAAAGGCCTCGGAGAGCAGTTTTTTGATGAGGGTGGTCTTACCCGCCCCCAGGAATCCGGAGATAATGTCGATTTTTGTCATAGCGATCAAGTCCTTCTATAAAATTTCTGAACCAGACTTTATCATACCATTAAAATTCTAAAATGCAATATTTTTACAGAAAGTTTACGTTTTCCGTCTCCGCCGGACCTCGGGCTGGAAGGCCTCCAGCTCCCGGGCCGTGAGACCGGAGAGCAGCAGCAGGCACAGCAGGTTCGGCAGGCACATCAGCGCGTTGCAGATGTCGGAGAAGCGGAACACCGCCTCCAGCTCCGCCGCCGCCCCCCACGCCGCCGCCAGAACAAAGGCCAGGCGGTACAGCAGGACGCGCTGGGTGCCGAAGAGGTACTCAAAGGCCTTCTCCCCCTGGTACGCCCCGCCCAGGATGGAGGTAAAGGCAAAGAGGACGATGGAGACGCTTACCAGCAGGCCCCCTGCCGGTCCCAGTACGGAGCGGAAGGCCAGGATGGTCAGCGCCGCGCCGTCCACGGCGTTTCCGGCGGCGTCCGCCGTGCCCAGGACCCCGGAGCAGCAGATGGCCAGGCCCGTGACGGTGCAGACCACGCAGGTGTCGAAAAAGGCGCCGGTCATGCCGATGTAGCCCTGCCGGGCGGGGCTGGTGGTGGCGGCGGAGGCGGCGGAGATGCCGGCGGAGCCCATGCCCGCCTCGTTGGAGAACACCCCCCGGGCCACGCCCCAGCGGACGGTGTTCATCAGGGTTCCCGCCGCGCCTCCCGCCGCCGCCCGGGGAGAGACGGCGCAGCGGAGGATCTGGACGATACCGGCGGGCAGATTTTCCCGGCAGCCCCACAGCACCGCCAGAGCCGCCCCCAGGTACAGCGCCGCCATCACCGGCACCACGGCGGCGGAGGCCCGGGCCACGCTCTTCACGCCCCCCAGAATGACGGCCAGGGCCAGCCCCGCCGTCACCAGGCCGGTGATCCGCACCGGCACGCCGAAGGAGGCCTCCAGCGCCCCGGCGATGGAGTTTGCCTGGGCCATGCCGCCGATGCCGAAGGAGGAGCACACGGCGAAGAGGGCATACGCCGCCCCCATGACGGCCCCCGGGCGCCCCAGGCCGTCCCGCATGACGTACATGGGCCCGCCGGACATCTCCCCCCGGCGGTTCCGGCGGCGGAATTTCACCGCCAGCAGGCACTCCGCCAGCTTGGTGGAAAGGCCCGGCAGGGCCGCCAGCTCCATCCACACCAGCGCCCCGGGGCCTCCCGCCACCAGGGCCGTGGCCACGCCCACGATGTTTCCGGTGCCGATGGTAGCGGCCAGGGCGGTCATGAGAGAGGCGAAGGGGGTCACGTCGCCGTCCCGGCCTCTCACCCGGGCCTCCCGGCCCAGGGCGGCTCTCAGGGCGTAGCCCAGGTTCCGCCAGGGGAGAAAACGGGTGCGAAGCGTCAAAAACGCCCCCGTCCCCACCAGCAGCGCCAGGGTGCCCGGCCCCCAGAGAAGATCGTCGGCGGCCCGCAGCCACTCCATCACCATACGCCCACCTCCAAAAAAATCCTTGGTACAAGGATATAGGACGTGGATGGGGATATATTCCGAAAAAAACGGACGCCCCGTCACAGGCGTCCGTTCATCCGGCGATCAGGCCTCCATATGCCTGCCCAAAAAGGCGGCGATGGTCTGCGCCAGCTTGTATTCCGCGTCGCCGGGGACGGCGGGGGTATTGCCGATGAACAGCACAAGGCCCAGCAGGTCGCCCTCGGAGAGGATGGGGGCCGCCACGTTGGCTACAAGGCGGTCGCTGCTGTCGGACACAGGCATGGCCTGGCCCTCGCCGTTGTACTGGTAGATCTGGCGGCTCTCCATAATCTGCTCCAGCTCCGAGGTGATGCGCTTGCCCATCAGCTCCCGCTTGCCGCCGCCGGCCACGGCGATGACCGTGTCCCGGTCGGTGACGGCGCAGATGGAGCCGGTGGAGCGGCTCATGGTTTCGCACAGCTGCCCGGCAAAGTCCTCCACGCCTCCCAGGAGGGAGTACTTCTTGAAAATGACCTCCCCGTCCCGGCTGGTGTAAATCTCCAGGGGGTCTCCCTCACGAATACGCATGGTGCGGCGGATTTCCTTGGGGATAACGACCCTTCCCAGGTCATCAATCCGCCGCACGATTCCAGTTGCTTTCATATCAAAACTCCTTTGAAAAGTGTTGTTGCTATGTCACTCTGGCAAAAGCTAGTATCCGCTGTTTTTTACGGCTTATGCCGCCGGAAGCGATGGAGATGTCTGGAAATTCCGACAGGCGGAGGTTTGGAGCCAGGCGCCGCCTGTGGCGGGAAGAGCGCTTCGGCGTACTTTTCCAAAAAACCGGCAAAAAAAACCGGCATGGGCGGCAAACCGGCTCATTCCCCCTTGTATTGATGAAAAACGACGGACATTTTTAACAAAATGATTGCAGTTTTGCCAAAACTATGGTATAGTTAGTTCACTTTTGGACTGCTTTGCGCCCCGCGCAAACGCCCTGGTCAGTGCGGCGCGCGGTCCGGGTGTTCCTTGTTTTTCCAGAAATAGATAACGCCATAAGAGGAGGGATTGGTCTTGCCGCCAGAGCAGGATGTGTTTTTTGAATCCCTGTACCAGAACAACTTCAACGGCCTGGTGATTTACGCCAGGGCACAGCTCAATGACACGTACGAGGCGGAGGAGGTTGTTCAGGACGCTTTCTACACAGTCCTTCAGCAAAAAGAAAAGCTCCGGCACCACGAAAATCCAAGAGCATATCTGATCAGCGTGCTGAAATTCAAAATCCGCGAGTACAAACGGGCGCGAAGCCGCTATCTCAAAATCTTCCTCTCGCTGAACTATGATTTCCTCCCCGAGGTCCCGGCGCCGTCCAACCCCTACCCCGTCAGCATTTCCGGCATTATGGAAGCGGCCCGGGAGACGCTTACCGAGGACGAGTGGCACATATTCCGGCGGTATGTTCTCAACGGGTACGGCCACTTAAGAATTTCCAAGGAGCTGGGCATCTCCGTTTGGGCCAGTCAGAAGCGTCTGGAACGGATCAGGAAGAAACTGCAGGACGTGCTTCCGGAACATTGAAAATAAATGCTTTTGTTCGGCCGGGTTGTCCCTTGGGACGCCGGTTTTCGTTTTCAGCGTTGGGCCTTGTTTGAAAAAAGTCAAAACGCCCAAACGACGGATCTTTTTCCGCCGCTTTGCGTTGATTTTCCTTGCAATACACAGAGTATGGCGGCATCAAATCGCCTTGAGCGGCAAAAAAATCTCTCGCCGCTGCACATTTTGCCATTTATCAAACAAGGCCTAGAAAAAAATTTTTTTGGAAATTTTCAGATTTTTATGTCAGGTTTTCCAACCTGCGGCCATTACTTTATAAGGAGGTGCGGGGATGCCGACAGATGGCAGAACGCAGACGTACGGATTTCTGGATCAGTTGAGCACGGAGCAGCTGCTCAATCTGCTGCGCGCAGATTTTGACTCTTCGGAAGACGGGGACGATGAGCAGATCTTTCAAATTCTGGAGGTGATTGAAAAGCGGGAGAGGGAGCGCGCTCCCGATTCTCTTCCCGACGCCGCTCAGGCTTGGGAGGACTTCCAAACATACTTTAATACCCCGGACGGCACGGGCCGTTCCCTTTATCCAATGAGAGATTCCGCCGGGAAGAGTGCGGCGGGAACCGCGCGCAGACGCAGACGGCCTTTGAAGCGGCTGCTGCCCCTGTCCGCGACCGTTGCGGCTTTGACCGTCTCCTGCATGGTTACGGCGCAGGCGATAGGCTTTGACATTTTCGGCGCACTGGCGCAGTGGACCGCGGAAACCTTTCGGTTTGAAATGGGTGCAGCGGACCCGGCGTCAGAAGCGCTGCGGCAGGCGGTTCAGGGAACTTTTGATGAATGCGGCGTCATGATTCCGGCTCCGATCTGGTATCCGGAGGGGTCAATGCTGGCAAGAGACATTAGCGTAAGTAAAGACACAGAGGCTTCGGTAATTCTGTGCGGATTTACCTGCGGCGATCAATCTTTTTTCATTGAAGTCCAGCAGTATTATCAAAATGACCGTATTCCCAGCTATACTTTGGAAAAGGATGCCGCAGAGGTTGAAGAGTACTCCAGCAATGGAAGGCTGTTTTACATCATGTCAAATCTTTCCTCAAGTTGTGCTGTATACTCAAGCGATCAGACGATCATGGTCATCAGCGGTGATCTCTCGTTGGAAACACTGAAACAGATTATCGATTCTATTGGAGAGTGATTTCTATGTGTCGAGCAAAAAAATTAACGCTTATGTTTGTGACCCTTGTTTTTTTGATCGCCTCTCTTTGTCAATCGGCGTCCGCAATCGAGCTGTCTCCTCGCGCCAGCCTTTACTTAAACGGTTATGGCGCCGGCATATACCCAGGGACGAGTAAGGGATCTGTACGGATCGACTTTACGGTCACCGCGACTACTTACTCAGACTATGTCGGTGTTTCCGAGCTCATCATATATAAATCGAGCGGCACCCGTGTTGCCACTATTACAGGGACCGTGGCCAACGGCCTCCTGCGTGAAGATGACGCGGTTCACCTTGGTCACTACACTTACTACGGCGAACCCGGTGGCAAGTATTACGCAAAGCTGACCATGTACGCCGAGCGGGACGGCGGTTCCGACTCCAGAGAGTACCTTACCACCACCTGTACCGCGCCGTCCTGAGTCCTCTGATTTCCCCTTGCTGCTTCTCATCCGTCTTCTGCCGTATCCGCATCATAAAACAGGTCTCGTGTCAAGGGCGGATACCGCCGGAGTACGCTGACTCCCTAACCATCCATATGCCGCACTTCCCGCGAGCCTGTCACCGCAGGCTCGCTTTTTTTCGACAAATTTCTCCAAAATCCGCCGCAGCCGGAACTTGATTTCCTGGTAATCAGGCCCCTCGCCTCCTATGATAAATACAAGGAGGTAACATGTATACCCATATTTTTGGATCATGAAAAATTCAGCAGGGTTATCAAGGAAAAGGATCTCAAGCAGGAGCCACTGGCGGAGAAGCTGGACATCAGTGACCGCCACTTGAGGAATCTGTGTTCCAAAAATATCAACGTTTCATCCTCTCTGCTGCTCAAAATCAGCGAGGCGCTCCAGGTTCCCATGAAAGATCTGCTGACTGTGCAGGAGGATCAGGAGGACGTGAAATGAAGCGGGCACGGCAGTTTTTGCGGCGTATCGGGCGTCCGCTGCTCTGGGAGCAGCTGCTTTACCGCCGCCCCATGGCGGTGGCGGAAATCCGCTCCTTTTCCCGCTGTCACGGGGCGCCGGCCTATCCGGTTTGCCCCAGGTGTGAGAAGACGATGGAGCGGGAGTACATAGCCTTTTGCAGCCGCTGCGGGCAAAAGCTGGATTGGGAGAATTTTCAGGAAGCCAGAATTGTTTATGTGGAGCCGCGCGTTTTGGAAGACCCGGTAACGGTGCGCTGACAGGAAAGCAAAAAGCGGACGGCAGGCTGATGATCAGCCCGCCGTCCCTTATTCAGGGGCAGTCTATTCGTCCAGCTTGAGAACAGCCAGAAATGCCTCCGTCGGAATCTGTACAGACCCCAAACTCCGCATTTTCTTTTTGCCCTCCTTCTGCTTCTCCAGCAGTTTCTTCTTTCGGGTGATGTCGCCGCCGTAGCACTTGGCCAGCACGTCTTTCCGCATGGCCTTCACCGTCTCCCGGGCGATGACCCGTCCGCCGATGGCCGCCTGCACCGGCACCTCGAAGAGCTGGCGGGGGATGTTCTCCTTTAATTTCTCGCACAGCTTCCGGGCCCGGGGATAGGCCTTGTCCTTGTGGGCGATGAAGCTGAGGGCGTCCACCTGGTCGCCGTTTAAGAGCAGGTCCACCTTCACAAGCTCGCTGGGACGGTAGCCGGAGAGCTCGTAGTCCAGCGAGGCGTAGCCCCGGGTGTTGGCCTTGAGAGTGTCGAAGAAGTCGTAGATGATCTCGTTTAAGGGCATCTGGTAGTGGAGCTCCACCAGGTTGGTGTCCAGGTACTGCATGTCCTTGAACTCTCCCCGCCGCTCCTGGCAGAGGGGCATGATATTGCCCACGTACTCGTTGGGGGAGATGATGGAGACCTTGACATAGGGCTCCTCCGCGTGCTCAATGGCGGAGGGGTCCGGGTAGTTGTGGGGGTTGTCCACGGCCACCATGGAGCCGTCGGACTTGTAGACGTTGTAGATGACGGAGGGGAGCGTGGTCACCAGGTCCAGGTCGAACTCCCGCTCCAGCCGCTCCTGAATGACCTCCATATGGAGCATCCCCAAAAAGCCGCACCGGAAGCCGAAGCCCAGGGCCACGGAGGACTCCGGCTCAAAGCTGAGGGAGGCGTCGTTGAGCTGGAGCTTCTCCAGGGCGTCCCGGAGGTCGGGGTACTTGGAGCCGTCCTCTGTGTAAATGCCGCAGTAGACCATGGGCTGGACGGGGCGGTAGCCCGGCAGGGCCTCCGCCGCGGGGGCGGCGGCGTCCGTCACCGTGTCGCCCACCCGGGTGTCCTTCACGTTTTTGATGGAGGCGGTGAAGTAGCCCACCTCCCCGGCCTCCAGGCAGCCGCAGGGCTCCAGGCCCAGGGGCAGCAGGTGTCCGCACTCCACCACCTGGTAGCTGGCGCCGGAGGCCATCATCCTCACCTGCTGGCCGGTGCGCAGACGGCCCTCCATGAGGCGCATATAGACGATGACGCCCCGGTAGCTGTCGTACTGGCTGTCGAAGATCAGGGCTTTCAGGGGGGCGTCCGCGTCCCCGGAGGGGGGCGGGACGTTTTTCACGATGTCCTCCAGCACGGCGTCGATGTTGACGCCCATCTTGGCGGAGATCTCCGGCGCGTCCAGGGCCGGGAGGCCGATGATGTCCTCCACCTCCTGCTTGGCCTTGGCGGGGTCGGCGGCGGGGAGGTCGATCTTGTTGAACACGGGGAGGATTTCCAGGTCGTGCTCCATGGCGAGGTAGGTATTGGCTAGGGTCTGGGCCTCCACGCCCTGAGTGGAGTCCACCACCAGCACGGCCCCCTCGCAGGCGGCCAGGGACCGGGAGACCTCGTAATTGAAGTCCACGTGACCCGGGGTGTCGATGAGGTTCAGCTCGTAGATCTCCCCGTCGGCGGCGGTGTAGTTCAGCCGGACGGCCCGGGCCTTGATGGTGATGCCGCGCTCCTTCTCCAGGTCCATGTTGTCCAGGAGCTGGGATTCCATCTCCCGCTGGGAGACTGCGTCGCATTTTTCCAGCAGGCGGTCCGCCAGGGTGGATTTGCCATGGTCAATATGGGCGATGATGCTGAAATTTCGGATATTTGACTGTTTTGCCATATAAAAGGGCCTCCTTTTTGATACCCGGTGGGTATCGGGGAAATTGTATTCCTTCGGAATCCGCCCCGCGGGGGGCGGTCTCCCCCCGTCCCGCGCCTGAGGCGCGAACTCCGCATTGTATTATGCAAAAATACGCTCATAGTCATAGTTTACCACAAACTCCCGCAGCGCGTCCAGCCTCTCCCGGCGGTTTTCCGCCGTCAGGCGGTACTCCCCCGTGTTCATGGCCTTGGACATCTGATAGGTGACCCGCCCCGCCACATGGATGTGGTCCGCATAGTTGTCCAGATTTGTGATGACCTCCAGATCATCCATAAAAAATTGCAGCTCCGCGTTGCCATAGCCCAGCAGGGTCTCCGTCGCCTCGTCCATCATGGCGAACACCGCCTCTGTCTCCCCAAGGCGGTCCGCCTTGTCCCAGAAGAGAATGCTGTACGGCGAAAAATAGAAGATGAACTCCGTGTCCGGATACCGCTCCAGCCAGCCGGTGACCTCCCGCAGGTTGGCCGCGCAGTTCTCCCGGAACCAGTCCGCCGGCTTTGCCGCCTCCCGGGTCCCCGGACGCTCATAGCCCCCCAGGGCCTCCTCCCGGTTAAAGGACACGTTCCCGTCCCATACAAAGGCGTCCTGCAGCGTCTGGGTCTCCCCCTGGGCCTTTTTCAGCACGGTGTAGACAGAGCGCAGAAGGGCGTCCTTGTTCAAAAGGTACTGTCCGTCGTTCCAGGGATTGTCATCGTAGAGATACTGCGGCAGCTGGTCCGGTTCCTCCGCCGGGCTGCGTGAGAGGAGATTGGGGTCCAGGCCGAAGATCACCCGCTTTACGTTCTGCCGGGTGGTGGCGTAGTCCAGGGCCTGGCTGAACTCCCGGAAGCCGCCGTTGGGGAAGGTGATCTTTACTGTGGAGGTCTCATAGAACACGTCGAACCAGAAAGGACGGTAGTTGGCCGCCAGAGAGGAGCCCAGGAGAATGGTCTCATACTCCTGGCTCCGCAGCAGGCCCGCTCCCTGGGCACGCTGGTCAAACCAGACCTCCCCCTCCGGGTCCGGGGCGTGATAGTGAAAGAAGGGGTCCACCAGATACACCGCGGCGGCGCACAGAGCCAGCAAAAGCGCCGTTACCGCAAGCGCCGCGGCGGCCCAGCGCTGTTTTACGTCTCTCATGGCCGCCCTCCTAAAAGTTGGAATAGATGAATGCGGCTGTGCTGGAAAAGGACAGCACGGCCCAGGCCAGCAGAATGCCGCAGGCCGCCGCCCTGGGGAGCGTGGGCCGGAAATCCTCCATCCGCCGGACAACGCTCCGCCGCTGGAGAGACACCGCCAGCCCAATGGCGAACAGGGCCGCCAGCACCAGCCCCGGCACCGCCTTGGCGGCAAAGGGCAGCAATGTCCGCAGGGCCGTGGCCTCGCTGTCCAACGCGCCCGCCGCCAATTGCTCCAGGGGCAATCCCCCGCCGCCGCGGACGGCGGCGCGCAGCAGGGACCCTGCCGCGGCCAGGGAAGGGGCCTGGAAGAACACCCAGGCAAGATTTACAAAGAGGAAGGTCAAGGCCCACCGGAGGGCCTTGGGCAGCCGCTCCCGTCCGGGCCAGAGCCGCTCTATCACCTGGGCCAGTCCGTGGAGCAGGCCCCAGGCCAGGAAGGTCCAGCCGGCCCCGTGCCAGAAGCCGCTGATGAGATAGACAATCAGGATGTTGACGCAGGTCCGCGCCGTCCCCCGGCGGCTGCCGCCCAGGGGGATATAGACACACTCCCGCAAAAACGCGGTCAGCGTCATGTGCCACCGTTTCCAGAACTCCCCCGCGCTGAGAGCCCGATAGGGGGAGTCAAAGTTCACGGGAACCCGGATGCCGAACAGCCGGGCGCAGCCGGAGGCGATGTCGCAGTAGCCGGAGAAGTCCAGATACAATTGCAGGCTGTACCCCAGGATCACCACCCAGGCGGCGGGGGCCGTCATGTCCGCGCCCAGCGCCCAGCCGTTGGCGACCACCGTGCCCAGGGGGTCCGCCAGCAGCACCTTTTTTGCCATTCCCAGAGAGATGGCGTACAGCGCCGGGGCAAAGTTCGACCCGTCCGCCCTTTTGCCCTCCAGCTGAGGGAAGAAGGCCTGGGGCTTCCAGATGGGGCCGGAGGTGACGGTGGGGAAGAAAAGGGAATACAGGACAAAGCTGCCTCGTCTATCCGGGACCAGGGTGAAGGCGCCGGAATAGATTTCCTTTAGAAACCACAGCTGCTGGAAGGTGAAGAAGCTGATTCCCGGCGGCACGGGAGAGAGGGAAAAGCGGCCCCCGGTGAAAAAGGCGGCGTATTTATACAGGAGCAGGACGCACACCTGCCACCCTGCCGCCAGTAAAAACACCGCTTGCCGGTGCGGTTTTCCGGATTGGAGGTACTTCGCCGCAGACCAGGAGACAAGCATCCCCGCGGAAGGCGGCAGCAGGGCCTGGCCGCTGCCATCGCAGCAGAGGATGTAGAATACCAGGCTGACCAGCGCCAGAGAAAAGGTCCGGAGACCGGCTCTGCGGAGAGAGGGCTTCAAGCCCGCGCCCGCCTCCGCAAAGGCGCTGAACAGGCGGCAGAGCGCCAGCGACAGCCCCAGAAAAATCCAGAAGCCAAAGGACTGAAAGCTCATGACTTGCTCTCAGACAGGGCGCTGAGCCGGGCGTCGGCAGCGCTGAGGATCTGGGTCAGGCTCTGGCAGCGGCCGGGATAGGCGTCGGCGATGGCCTGGCTGCTGAGGTCCGGGAACTCCGCCTTTTGGGCCGTCTGGCCCCGGAGGGCCCGGGCGTACCTGGCCTCGGACAGCTTCATGTCCGCCCCGGCCAGCCCCATGGTGCAGGCGGCGGGGTCCAGGGAGAAATAGGCCTCGTTGGCCCCGGCGGAGCGGTACAGGTGGCGGTAGAGCTGGTAGACGGCGCTGGAGAGATAGTCCGACGCCGCGTTGATGGCGGCCTTGTCCCCCAGTTTGCCCAGAAGGCCGAACAGCACCCCCACCGCGCCGGAGAGCAGCTTGCTCTGAAGGGTGGCCAGGATGCTGCCCTGGAGCACGTTGCCCGGCTCGGCGGCATTCAAAATCTCCTCGGAGGTCAGCATGCTGCCCTCCCGGGACAGGGTCCGGCCCAGGATGAAGTCGGCGGAGACGTGGTAGTAGTCGCAGGCCTTCACCACAAATAAGAGGCCCGGCTCCCGGATGCCGTTTTCATAGTGGCTCAGCAGGGCCTGGGAGATACCCAGGTCCCCGGCGGCGGTGCGCTGGGAGACGCCCCGCTCCTGCCGCAGCAGGGACAGCGTCCGTGAAAATTCAGAAGCCATAAATTCTCTCTCCTTTTCGGGGATCTTTTCAATACGCAGGGTATAGTTTACCAAAGACGATACCGTTTGTAAAGAGAAAAAGCGGGCGCAGAGCGCCCGCTTTTGCGGTTTTCTCTGATATGGACAAGGCCGCGAATCGTGCGGAGCGAAGCTGCCGGCAGTTATGCGCCGCTAAACTTTCCCTTGACAGGTACAGGCAGAGATGCTATCATTTACTTGCGAATATATTTAGCGAATATTCGCAAATGATATTTTGCCGGGAGGTACAGATTTATGCCGTCAAAGCCAGTGCTGTCGGAAGCCGATAAAAGGGCTGTCCGCGAGAGGTTGAGAGAGCTGTGCGAGGAATGCTGGATTGCGCAGGGATACAAAAAAACAAGTGTCAAAAATCTGTGCAGTCAGGCGGCGGTCTCCATCGGCACATTCTACACCCTCTACCCCGCAAAGGAGGATTTATTTCTCGAAACAATTGAAAATATTCAGTCGAGGCTGACAGAGCGGGTTCTTGAAATCAACAGATGTCAGCAGACCAAAGCGGGATTTGCGCAGTCCATGAAGGACCTGGTCCGGGAATATGACAGCAAGCCGTTTTTGTATCATGTCAATACGCCGGATTTTCAGGCCTTCATTGCAAAGCTGCCGGAAGAAGCCATCAGGAAAATCAAGCTTGACAGCTTTGCGGTTTTCAGACAAGCCGTCCAGGCGGCCAATCTCACCCTGAAAATGGAGCAGTCCCAGGCATTTGGGATTTTAAGCGCCCTGCTGGCGACGATCAGCGCGAAAGAAACCCTTTCCGTCACGTGTGATTATTTTGCTGTGTTTGACTGCATGACGGATATACTTGTGTCCAGAATTTTTCAGTGAGAAATTCATAGTGAAGAGGAGGCTGTGATATGCGTTTTCCCATTCCTGACTTTGTTCCTGTTCCAACCCCGGAGACCATGCGCATTATATCCATTGTATCGTTGGCCGCAGGTATCGGTCTTGTGGGTGCGGCTGCGCTGTTTCTGTTTTCTCAAAGAGAAAAGGAAAAGAGAAAAAAATTATCGTGGATTTTTATGGGGACAGGCGTTCTGCTGATACTCAACCATGCCGTTCAATTATTTTTTTAGTGCCCCTTCCCTTAAATGCGATGATTAGTATTTTCCATAGCGGCGGTTTTTCCTGCCCAACAAATGCACTTTTATACATAATATACGCCATTTTCCCGTTTGCTTGCAGATAAAATGATGGATAACTCCATTGGCACCAATATAACCGTTCCCAAAATGCAAAACAGCAGGATCTGCGGTATATTACAAAAATTCACAAATAACAAATAGCTCAAACTCAGAACGATTGCGGGGGTAAAAATCCTTAACTTCATATAAGTCCTTTTGTATCTCTCGTATTCATCCGAAATGTCATCCATTAAATGTTGATTTGGTGAGATGAGTAATCATGCCCAACTTCTGGTTTCAAACCGTGATCCGTGAAATCGCTGGTGCTTAGGCCTTGTTTGAAAAAAGTCAAAACGCCCAAACGGTGGATCTTTTTCTGCCACTCTGCGTTAAATGTTCTTGCCGGGCGTCAGCCCGCCTGCGTCCTCCGCCTTGTCCTGCAATCCCCGTCCTTGCTTCCTTTTTCTCATTATTTTCGGGAACCGCTCAAAACAGCCCCACCTGATTGGGCAGCACATCTCCGCCGATGCCGCGCAGCTGCTGAACATTCTCCTCCCACAGAAGGTCCGCGATGGCCATCTTCTGGATAATGTGCTTTACCGTGGTGTCCAGAGCCGTGCCCTCGCTGTAATCCGCCGGAAAGATGAAATCCACCCGGCCTTTGGCCAGCAGGTCCTCCACCCCTTGGCGGTTTCCCTCCTGATACACGGCGATGGCCTGGCCGCCGTAGGCCCGCATCATCTTCATGCAGGGCACGTCCGAGAGGCCGTCTCCCATGTAGACCATGTTGGTGAAGGGCACCCGCTTGCTGTCGTCGGGCATGGAGTCGTTGAGGGTCTTGTCATCGGACACATCCAGCACGCCCTTGTTGATCCGGTAGACAAACTGGGTCTTGGCGGTAAAGTTCACCGCCAGCTTGGGCCACACCGGCACGCCGTTTTCGTCATAGTAGAACTCGCTGGCGTAGATCTCCTTGAACTCGGCGCTGATGGAGGAGCCCTCAATGATCTCCCGCAGGCCCGAGGAGATGATGTAGTGCTCCACCTGGACGCCCAGCGTTGTGCCGTAGTCGTTAATCCGGCAAAACCAGTCCTCCACGCCGGGGAAGAGCACAATGTCCCGCCCCTTGTCCACCAGGTCCGCCCGGGTGAAGGGGAGGCGCTTTCGCTCCGCCTCCCGGAGCATGGTGTACATATAGGCCAGAATCCCGTCAATGCGGTTGCGGCGGCCGAAGCCGTTGGCCTCCGCCCAGAACTCCGCCGGGGTCATGCCCAGGCTGGGGATGAAGGCGTAGTTCTGCATATCGGTGGTACAAAGCGTCTTATCAAAGTCGTACAAAAAAGCGATAATGGGCCGCTGCTTTGCCATAGCGGTTCCTCCCTTTGGAAAAAGCGGTTCTAATTTCATTAGAACCGCTTTTTGAGAAGATTATAGGATTCAAAATTGCTGATGACTGGGGGGACAGGGCGCCCAGGGAGCGTCCCCTGCAGGGACAAAACCGTACAAACGGCTGCAGGGGACCGCCGTTCTTAGCGGTTCGTTGTCCGTCAATTTACAGATTGTGACAGGCCCTGTTTATACATGGCGGAATGCCCCGGCGGCGAGGGATTTTTTTCGCCGGGCAAGGCGGAAGGAGATCCGCCAGTTGGGCATTCTGCCGCTTTTCCAACACGGCCTATGTTCCGCTGGTGTAGTTAGGGCCGAATTTCAGGTCGTCCAGCTTGTCGAATTTGATGCGGCGGGTGGCCTCCAGCGGCTCCGCCGGCTCCTTGGCGAAGGGGTCTCCCTCGGGATAGGGGTCCTCCTCCGGGACGGGCGCCGCCGCAGGCGGAATCTCCACGGCTCCGGGGGCGGACACGGGCGGGGCCGTATCCTCGGCCTCCGCCGGCTCCGGGGCGGGCGTCTCCTGGAAGGAGGCCGCCGCCGCGGGCTCCCGGATCTCCTGGACCGGCGCGGCCGGCGCGGAAATGGGCAGCTGGGGGAGCTCCTCCAGGAATTTCAGCTCCTGATTGCACACCTTCTGGACAGCGGAGATGAACTGGGCCAGCTCCCGCTGTCCCTGGCGCAGGCGTTCCTCCGCCGCCTCCACCTCCCGCTGGATCTGGGCGATGCGTTCGCGGGCGTCCGCTTCCGCCTGGGCCAGCAGGTTGTCCCGCCGGGCCTCGGCCTCCCGGACGATGGAGTCCGCCATCTTCTGGGCGGTGAGAAGGGTGGCGCGCATGGAGTCCTCCGTGGCGCGGTAGTCCTCCACCTTTTCCACCAGAACCTTCATCTTGGCTTTCAGCGCCGCATTTTCCTTGTACAGCGCCGTGTAGTCGTCGGTGAGCTCGTCCAAAAACTCGTCCACCATGGTCATGTTGTATCCGCCCATGAACCCCTTGGTAAAGGCGTGGGAGGAGACTTCCTGCGGTGTCAGCATTCCAGCAATACCCCCTGTCGGCGCTGCTCTGTTCTCTTAAAAATACAGCCCGTTGTTCTCCAGTTCGTCGATGAGATCGCCCTCAATGTCCACGTGGTAGGGCGTGATGATGTATGTATTGGCGGCCACTTTTTTGATCTTGCCCTCCCCGGCGTAGGCCACACCGGAGAGAAAGTCGATCAGGCGGCGGGCGATGTCCTTGTTGGTGGACTCCAGGTTCAGCACCACCGTCCGCTTGTCCTTCAGGTGGTCGGCGATCTCGGAGGCGTTTTCAAACCGCTCCGGCTTCACCAGCACCACCTTCAGCTGCGTGGTGGCGTGGATGTTCACCACTTTGTTCCGGCGGTCGTCGTATTTATTGCGGCGGTCCTCGAACTCGTCCCTGCGGACCGGTTCTTCAAATTCCTCAAAGTCGTCGTCCTCATCCTCATAGGGATGGGTCCATTTTTTCAGCTCGTCGATAATGCTCATGGCAAAGCCTCCTCAGTGCGCTTTGAGCGCAAGATCGTATTCCAAAGCCCGCCCCGGGGCGGCTTCGCGCCGGGCGAGAGACGGCGGTCACAGGGTGTAGTCCCGGGCGCCGAAGATGGCGGTGCCCACCCGGACCATGGTCGCGCCGGCGCGGACGGCGTCGGCATAGTCGCCGCTCATGCCCATGGAGAGATACTTTAGTTCATTATGGAACAAATTCTCGTTGATGTCAACAAAAAGTGTATGAACTTCCTGAAAATAGCGCATATTGGCCTCCCGGTCCGCGTCCGCAGGGGGGATGGTCATCAGGCCCCGCACCTGCACATGCTCCCGGGACAGGGCGGCTTCCGCCGCCGCGACGGCGTCCTTGGGGGCGAAGCCGCTCTTGGCCGCCTCGCCGCCGATATTCACCTCCAGCAAAATGTCCTGCCGCAGCTCCAGCCGGGCGGCGGTCTTTTCAATCTCATCCAGCAGCTCCAGAGAGCCCACGGACTGGATCAGGGACACGTGTCCCACCACCTTATTGACCTTGTTGCGCTGGAGATGGCCGATGAAGTGCAGCGGCGCGCCGTCGTAGGCGTTCTCCGAGAGCTTTTTCACCATCTCCTGAACCCGGTTTTCCCCCAGGGCGTCGATGCCGGCGGCAATGGCCTCCCGGCAGGCGTCTGCGCCGTTCATCTTGCTGGCCCCTACCAGAAGGATCTCCTCCGGCCTCCGGCCGGCCTCTCTGGCGGCGTCCGCCAGCTCCGCCCGCACCCGGGCGATATTCTCCGCAATGGACATAGACGTTCCAATCCTCTCTTTTTCAGCTGATTTCTTTATTCTCCTACAACTTTTCCGTCGTATAGATCTCTGGCCGTGACGATGACCTCGTCTCCGGAGCGGAAAATTCGCTTCTTCTCCGAGGAGGCGGGCCGGACCAGCACGAAGCCCTCCCCGCTGTAGAGCACCGTCACCGGCTTGAAGACGGCCTTCACCCCCACCACACAGTACACGCCGGTGGTCTGGACCTCCTGGGTCCCCCCCTCCCCGTCGGAGACGGGCCAGGGCACTACCCGCAGCGCCTCCTGGGGCACCCGAATGCCGGTCATGGTGTTCAGGATGATCTCCGCGCTCTGCTGGCGCAGCAGTGTCAGATGGGCCAGGTCGTATTTTCCGTGAAAGACCACCACGGACCGCCCGTTTTCCTCCCAGCCCACGGACTGAACGGTCACGTCCAGGTCCCGGGCCACGTCCTTGGAAAACCGCAGGGAGATGCTGCCGGCCTCCTGGATGTCTTTGATCTCATTGGCGCGCAGGGCGGCGGCGTAGTACCAGCTGTCCCCCAGGATCAGCTTACCCACATGGGAGCTGACGGCGCTGTCCGGCTGGACGGCGCTGAGCTGGGAGGGGGACATCTCCTGGATGCTCTCCGGCGTCAGCACGGCCTCATAGCCGTCCACCACCGCGGAGTACAGTCCCGACACCGGGGCGCTGATCCGCCGGGTGGACCCCGCCGACTGACGGCGCAGGTCCCTGAGCTCCTGCCGCAGGGACTCCAGCTGTTCGTCCAGGTCGCCGCCGGAGTATGTATAGTCCCGCTTCATCACCAGGGCCCGCAGCTCGCCGCCGCGGCTCTCCACGGTATCCAGCCGCCCGGCCGCCAGGGCGGCGCGCACCGCCAGCAGGTCCTGGGCAATCTGGCTGTCCAGCTTGGCGGAGGCCTCGTAGCTGAGAGAGGCGCTCTGGACATACTCCAGCTGTTCGATTCTGGCCTCCAGGGCGTCGATTTCGCTCTGCCGGTCCAGGGAGGCGCGGTCGGCGTAGACCGACGCCACCGCGCCTCCCGCGCTGACCCGCTCTCCCTCCGCCCGGGCCAGCCGCAGCAGGCCGCTGTCGTTGTCCTCCAGCACCCGCTCGCTGCGCACCACGTAGCCCGAGGCAGAGATGGTCTCGTCCACCGTATAGCCGTAGGCCGCGGTGGTGGTGAGGGGGTCGTCCAGATAGCGCAGGGACTGGTAGCCGAAATAGGCCGCCACGCCCAGGCATACCAGCAGCATCAGTATTCGTGTGGCCAGTGAGGTACTCTTCATAGGAGGTCTCCTTAGAACCTGTATTTACAACTGTTGAACGCTGTCCCGGCGGTCTTTTCCCGACATACCGCGTCGCCTTCCCCGGCCATACGTCATATGGCCAAGGAAAATCTCCCTGCCTGGCGGAAAAATTCCAGAAAATCCTGCATCCTCCTGCTGTGAATACAGGGCCTTGCGCAGTGGTGCTTCGGGGGCTGTCAGCCCTCTGTCTCCGCCAGCTCCACGGGTCTTGCGGGAGCGATGGTGGAGATCGCGTGCTTGTAAATGACCTGCTGCCTGCCGTCGCTGTCCAGAACCACCACGAAGGCGTCAAAGCCCGTGATGACGCCCCGCATCTGGAAGCCGTTCATCAAAAACATGGTGACCGGGAGCCTGTCCCGCTTGGCCCTGAGGAGAAAGATGTCCTGTAAATTGGCTTTTGTCTGCATACTGTCCGCTCCTTTTTCTTTCGTGGCGGACAAATCTATGTACGGTCCGCCCTGAACCTAGGATACGCCAGCGGCGGACAGGATTTCCGTCGAAATCCGTAGGGCTTTCGCAAAATCCCGCTTTTTTTCCCAATAGATCCAGTGGATGGCCGGATTTCGCCGCAGCCAGGTCAGCTGCCGCTTGGCGTACTGCCGGGAGCGGAGCTTTACCTCCGCAATGGCCTCTGCCTCCGTGCGCCTGCCCTCCAGAACCCCCAGGAACTCCTTGTAGCCGATGGCCTGCATGCAGGTGGCGTCCCGGGGAAGGCCCCGCCCCAGCAGGGCGCGGACCTCCTCCAAAAGGCCCCGCTCCACCATGGCGTCCACCCGGCGGTCAATCAGGGCCTTCATGTCCTCCCGGTCGGCGAACTGGAGGCCGATCCACACGGCGTCGTACCGGGGCGGCAGGGCGCGGGTTTCCTCGTTGTGGGCGGTGATGGTCTTCCCCGTCTCCAAATAGACCTCCAGGGCCCGGAGGATGCGCTTTTCATCCGACGGATGCAGCCGCTCCGCCGCATCCGGGTCCGCCTGCCGCAGCTCCGCCAGGAGAGGCCCAATGCCCTCCCCATCCAGCCGGGACTGGAGCTGCCGCCGGACCTCGCCCCCGGCGGCGCCTGGGGCGAAGCCGTGGCCCCTGACCACGGCGTCCAGCCACAGCCCGGTGCCGCCTGCCAGGATGGGCAGCTTCTCCCGGGCCAGAATACCGTCAATGACGGGAATGGCGGCCTGGGCGTATCGGGCGGCGGACCACTGCTCGCCGGGGTCCGCCACGGCGACCATGTGGTGGGGAATCCCGTCCATCTCCGCCTCGGTGGGGGCGGCGGTGCCGATGGTCAGCCCCTTGTAGATCTGCATGGAGTCGGCGGAGACCACCTCGCCGCCGTACCGCTTTGCCAGCGCCACTGCCAGGGCGGTCTTGCCGCAGGCCGTGGGGCCTACGACGCAGACGATTTTTCGTCCCATGTCAGAACTCCCGCGCCAGAGCCCGGGCCCTGGCGCAGGCATCCTCCATAATGGCCGGAGCCTGAGAGGGGTCCAGGTCCAGGCCCCCGGCAAACACGTGGTCAAACCGGGGAATGCCGAACATGGCGGCAAGCTGCCTCCAGTAGAGCACGCCAAGGCTCTCCGGCCGCTCCAAATCGCCGCCGGTGGTGAGATAGGCCAGCCGGGAGGCCCGGCAGTCCCCGTGGCAGCCGTCGGACTCGTAGTGGTAGGTCAGGCCGTTTGCGGAGATGTGCTCGATGTAGACCCGCAGGACGGCGGGGAAGCTCAGATCCCAGAAGGGGGCCGCGACGGCGATCCTGTCCGCCTGCTGGAACTGCCGGGCCAGGGCGAACACCGGAGCGCCGAACTCCCCCGCTTTGGCCAGGGCGTCCCGCCGGTCCAGGGCCTCCGGAGTGAAGGGCATGATGTCCAGCCGCTCCAGCGCCGCCGTCTCGATTTCCGCCTCCGGGCGGGCCGCCCGGAAGCTCTCCAGAAAGGCATCCGCCAGACGGCGGGTCCGGGAGGCCGGGCCCCGCTGGCTGACACAGGCGTCAATCAATAAAAGTCTCATATCAATCCTCACTCAATGCGGCGGTGATGACGGGGATTTCCGCCCGGTCCGGCAGGGGCTTGGTCCCGGCGGACATCGTGTTTTGACGGCAGCGCTCAGTAAACCGCCGGTCTTTTTTTGCCATTTGGAGTTCCTCCTGTCTGAGATGGGTGTGATTGAGTGGCGGATAGCTGAATGGGGGCAGGCAGTTGTTGGGGGAATGGCCTGCACAGGGGGCAGGCCCCACAAATCAGTGCCAGTTTCTCCGGGCCGCCTGTACCACTTTGTCTGCAGACCTTCCAGCAAGAAAATGGAGACACAGAACATACAGTCACAAAAAATATGGCCACAGAAAATATAGACACATAGTGGGATTGTCATCTTATAGGAGCAGGGAGCTTCCCTGTGGGGTCCGCACCCCTGTGCGGGCCATTCCCCAAGCCTCCCTAAATCTCCCGGTACCCCAGATCCCCCAAAGAAGGGCCTGGGATCAGGCTCTCTTAAACATCTTCTCCAATTCATACCGGGTCAGCTTCACCGCCACAGGCCGCCCATGGGGACAGTATTTCACCTCGCCGCTCTGCACCTTTTCCACCAGCACCCGCAGCTCTGCGGGGTCGCTGGTCCAGCCGCCCTTGATGGCGGCCTTGCAGGCCATGGTATGCAGCAGATTCTCCCGCCGTTCCTCCGCCGAGCGGCCTGTCCGCAGGTTCTCCGCCAGCTCCTCCAGGGTGGCGGAGATCTCCGCCGCGTCAAGGTCCGCCGGAACCTCCCTCACCAGCAGGGCTCCGCCGCCGAAGTCCTCGCAGCCAAAGCCCAGCTGGTCCAGCAGGGGCAGATTGTCCAGCAGCAGCGTGCCGTCCTCCCGGCTCAGCTCTGCCGCCAGGGGCTGGAGCAGGGTCTGCCGCATGGGCGGGACCTTGGCCGATTTCAGCCGGTCGAAGTTCACCCGCTCATGGGCGGCGTGCTTGTCGATGAGGTAGACGCACCCGTCGGCGCTCTCGCAAACAATGTAGGTGTTGAGCACCTCCCCGGCGAGCCGCCAGGGGATCTCCTCCGCCGGCTCCAGGGTCTGCTGGCCCTCCGGCCGCTCCGCCGGGATGGCGGGCACGGAGGGACGCCGGGGCGCCTGCGGCGCTGCCGGGGGTTCCGGGGGCCTGGGCGGCGGAGCGGCGGGCGTCTCCCGCAGAGGGGGCCGGGAGACCACCGAGGGCGGCGCGCCGAGGCTGCCCCCGCTGGGGACGGCAGGCGTTTTGCCGGAGGTGCGGTAGGCCGTCCCGCTCTGGCTGTCGGAGAGCTTCGCCGGGGCCTTCCACTCCGTATTCCAAACCGGACGGGCCTTTTTCTCCGCCGCCGGGGCGGGCCCGCTCCCCTGCTGGCGGTAGGTTTTGGCGTCCATGGCCTGGAAGAAATCCTGCCGGGGATTTACCGCCGTGTCCGCTGCCGGGGCCGGGGCGGACACCGGGCCGCCCTGTCTCTCCAGGCTGTCCAGCACCGTGTGGTACACCGCGTCAAAGACCTCCCGCTCCCGGGCGAACTTCACCTGGGTCTTGGCGGGGTGGACGTTGACGTCCACGGCGGAGACCGGCAGCGTCACGGACAGCACGCAGCCGGGAAACTTGCCCTTCATGATCTGATTGCGGTAGCCCTCCTCCAGGGCCGCCGTCAGCAGCTGGGACTTGATGAACCGCCCGTTGACAAAGAAGATCTGCATGGACCGGGAGCCCCGGCCCTGGAGGGGAGCGGTGACAAAGCCGGCCACGGCAGTCTCCCCGCCCCGGCCCTCCACCGGCACGAGATCCCGGGCAAAGTCGCGGCCCAGGGCCGCGTAAACGGCGGAGTCCAGCTTCCCGTCCCCGGGGGTGTGGAGTGCCTCCGTGCCGTCCTTGGTGAACTTGAAGGAGATGTCGGGATGGGACAGGGCCAAATGTTGCATGAGGCCGGCCACGGCGGCGGTCTCGGCGCTGTCCTTGCGCATGAATTTCAGCCGGGCGGGGGTGTTGAAGAAGAGGTCCCGGACGGAGATGGCGGTGCCCTCCGGGGCACCGGCCTCCTCCACGGCCGCCGGTACGCCGCCCTCCAGATGCAGGGAGGCGCCGCTCTCCGCACCTCTCTGCCGGGTGAGGATCTCCACCCGGCTGACGGCGGAGATGGCCGCCAGGGCCTCTCCCCGGAAGCCCAGGGTGCCGATGCGCCCCAGGTCCTCCGGCGCGCGGAGCTTGCTGGTGGCGTGGCGGAGAAAGGCGGTGGGCAGTTCCGATTGGGCGATGCCGCAGCCGTTGTCGGTGACCCGGATCAGCCCCATGCCGCCCCGGCGGATCTCCACCGCCACGGCGGAGGCGCCAGCGTCGATGGCGTTCTCCACCAGCTCCTTTACCACGCTGGCGGGGCGCTCCACCACCTCGCCGGCGGCGATCAGGTCGGCCACATGGCTCTCCAATTGGCGGATATGGGGCATGGAAATACCTCCTTGCGCATGGACGTTGAAAATTTGAGAAAATCATCTAAAAAAGGGTGCCTGCGCCGGGGAAATGGCCTGCACAGGGGTGCGGGCCCCACAAATCAGCGCCAGATCCTTCTGCCTGTACCACTTTGTTTCTGTAGGGAAATGTCAATTGGGGGGCGCTGTGAGATGTACTGTCCGGAGGGGCAGGCGTTTTTTTCGCTGGGGCCTCAGCGGGCCATTTCCCCGACCCCCAATTCGCTCTCGTGTCCCCCCTGTTAAGGCATGGGGTTCTCCTGCATAATTATTCTATGCCAGGCCTCTTTTCTACCCATACATTGGCTGCCGTGTCCTTTTCCAACACAAGATCATCTGCGTCCTTACCCCGGTCAAAATATATTTTTCTAGAGGACTCGTCTAATTTGATTTCAAAATGATTTTTTGATCCGATACTGCTGTTCAATCCACCAAAAGCGCAGTAAAACGAACAGTATATTGCATCATCAGCCTTTTCGGCTTTAATAGCTCTAATATATCCCATAGAACCGGAAAGTGAAGTTTCTATGGTAATTACAGATCCATCCTCAGAAACAGAAAAGTCCTGTAAATAAACGTCTGCTCTCGTTTCAAACCCAGATAATGCAAACAGTACCCCAGCCATAATAAAAATTAGAATTATGATAAGTGACAAACACTTCCTCATATTGAGTTTCATACCTCTTCACGCAATGGCATTCACCAGGTTTTACCGGGAACACGAAGTCGAGTTGGGACTTCCCCAAAGCCTCTCACAGCAGTACCGCCGCAATCAGGGGAATGGTGACAATGGACGCCGCCGTGGTCAGCAGTGTGGCCTGGGCCATGCACTCCTTGTCCCCGCCGTACTCCAGGCACAGCATACTGCCGTTGACGGCAACGGGCATGGCCATCTCGATGACGGTGATGCCCAGCAGCAGGGGCGCTGTCCCCAAGGCCCGGAGAATGACAAACAGCACTCCCGGCAGCGCCAGCAGCCGCAGAACAGAAAGACACCAGAGCCTGGGGGATTTGAATACCTGCCCGACAGGCAGTCCCGCCAGCAGCGAGCCCACCACCAGCAGCGACAACGGCACCGTCACATTTCCCACAAAGGAGAGGCACTCCCCCACAATGGCCGGGGGGCGGAGGCGGGTCAGGGCGAAGAAGAGCCCCAGGACGGCGGCGACGGTGCAGGGGGTCAGCATCTGCTTCCACTGGAAGCGCTTTGCCCCCACCAGCATCAAAGGTCCCAGGGTGTAGGACAGCAGGTTGAAGGGCATGGCCAGAATCACGGCGTAGAAGAGGGCCTCCGGGCCGAACAGCGCCGTGGCCACCGGATAGCCGATAAAGGCGATGTTGCCGAAGACCAGGCCGAACCGCCACACGCCCTTCTGCCCTGGCGTGCCGCCCAGAAGGCGGGGAGCGGTCAGGGCGAAGACCATCTCCAGCAGATAGAAGACCGCCGCCACCCTCAAAACGGCCAGGACCTCCGCCAGCTCCGGCAGGGTGTCCCCGGTGATGACCGCCGCCACGATCATGGCGGGCATGGTGATATTCAAAACGACCTTGGAGAGCCGCTGGTCCGTCTCGCCGTTGAAATATTCCAGGCGGCGGGCCAGAAAGCCCATGGCCATGGCGAACAGGATTACCAGCATCTCGCAGAGGGTGTCAAAAAAACTCATGGTATCTCTCTCGATTCTCTTAATAAATTCAGCCCATCATGGTCCAGATGGACAGGGCGTTGGCCGATGCGTGGAGGGCTATGGAGGCCCACAGCGTGCCGGAGTGCTCGTAGGCCCAGGCCAGCACCAGTCCCGGCACCAGGTACTGCACCATCAGCAGAAAGTAGGTGATGTCCCGGTTTACCACGGCGAACTGCCACACGTGGAGGAGGGCGAACAGCAGACAGCTCGTAAGATACGCCGCCGCCCGGCTCCGGCCCTTGAGATTGCCGAAGACCAGTCCCCGGAAGAGGGCCTCCTCCACAAAGGGAGCAAGAAAAATCACAATTACCAGCGTCATATGGGGCGCGCCGTCGGCGCGGGCGGAGATGGTGATGTCGTTGAGGTTGGTACGGGTGCCCACCGCCATGTGGATCAGGCGGTAGGCCAGCTCGTTGAGACCGTACAGGGCCACCAGGCCCGCCAGCACGGTTTTGACCGCGCCGTCCAGATTGTCCAGCAGCCGCTGGGAGGTCCGGGCCAGAAAGCCGTGGAAGATAATGACCGTCACGGCCAGAAGGATGTAGTAGTAGATCAGCGTCTCCATGTCGCTGGAGAGGGTGATTCCCAGCAGCAGCTCCGCAAGGCCGAACAGCGGCTTTGCCGCAAAGGGAAGCACAAGGAGATAAACCGCGAAAAACACCGTTCCAGCGATCTGCTCTCCAGACGACATATAGGCGCCGTATTTTCGCTTTTGCATGATGATCCCTCCGGGGTATTGGGTTTGGGGTTTGATGGAGCCGGCTGAGAATGGGGATACAGCCTCTGAAAGCTGGGGGATTGGGGGGATGGCCTGCACAGGGGTGCAGGCCCCGCAAATCAATACCAGGTCCGATTGAAGTCTGCACCACATTGATTTTACAGGGGGGGTTCTAAGGCAGGGGGAATACAGAGGGATGCCCTTTCTTTGGGGGCGGCCCCTATGAGAGCTTTTTTTTCAGCTCATACAGCAGCCCCATGGCCTCGATGGGCGTCAGCGTATCCGGCTGGCAGCGGCGAAGGGCGTCCAGCACCTCCCCCTCCCCCAGGGCGTCCAAAGATACCTGGTCCGCCTCCCGGCGGGGGGGGGGCGTATACTGTACTCCGTTTTCGGCCTCCAGCTCCGTCAAAACCTCCCGGGCCCGCTGGAGCACCTTGTCCGGCAGTCCCGCCAGCTTGGCGACCTCGATGCCGTAGCTGCGGTCCGCGCCGCCGGGGATGATCTTGCGCAGGAAGATGATGTCCTCCCCCCGGGTCTTTACGGCGATGTTGTAATTCACCGCGCCGGGGAGCGTGTTCTCCAGCTCCGTCAGCTCGTGGTAGTGGGTGGCGAAGAGGGTTTTGGCCCGGGTCTTCTCCGCGCAGTGCTCCAGCACCGCCCGGGCGATGGACATGCCGTCGAAGGTGGAGGTGCCCCGCCCAATCTCGTCCAGAATCAGCAGGGAGCTTTTCGTGGCGCAGCGGAGGATGTCGGAGACCTCCGTCATCTCCACCATGAAGGTGGACTGCCCGGCGGAGAGGTCGTCGCTGGCGCCGATGCGGGTGAAGATCCGGTCCACAATGCCGATATGGGCATGACTGGCGGGGACAAAGCTGCCCATCTGGGCCAGCAGGACGATCAGGGCCACCTGGCGCATGTAGGTGGACTTGCCCGCCATGTTGGGGCCGGTGATGATGGAGACCCGGCCCTCCTTCTCCCCCATAAACGTGTCGTTGGGCACAAAGAGGGTGTCCTTGAGCATCCGCTCCACCACCGGGTGCCGTCCCTCCCGGATCTCAATGACGCCGGACTCGTCCACGTCCGGCCGGCAGTAGCCCCCCCGCACCGCCACGGCGGCGAAGGAGCACAGGGCGTCGGTCTCCGCCACGGCGGCGGCGGCCTTCTGAATGCGGGGCGCGGCGGCGGAGATCTCCTCCCGCAGCCGTGTGAAGAGCTCGTACTCCAGGGCCACCACCCGCTCTGAGGCGGTGACGATCTCATGCTCCAGGTCCTTCAGCTCCTGGGTGATGTAACGCTCCGCGTTGGCCAGGGTCTGCTTGCGGATGTAGCCCTCCGGCACCTGGCCCCGGAAGGAGTTGGATACCTCGATGTAATATCCGAAGACCTTGTTGTAGCCGATCTTCAAAGAGCGGATGCCGGTTTTTTCCTTCTCCCGGGCCTCCATCTCCGCGATGACGCCCTTGCCGCTTTTCAAAATATGGCGCAGGCGGTCCACCTCCTCGTGGAAGCCGTCCCGGATGAAGCCGCCCTCCCGGACGGAGAAGGGGGGCTCGTCGCAGATGGCCTCCGCCAGGTGCGCGCCGATGTCGTCCAGAGTGTCCAGCTCCCCCGTCAGCTCCGCGAGGCGGCGGTCGGAGAGGGCGGAGAGCTGCCCCCGGATCTCCGGCAGCTTCCCGATGGCGGCGCGGAGGGAGGCCATGTCCCGCCCGCCGGCGCTGCCGTAGACGATGCGCCCTAAAAGGCGCTCCATGTCCCCCAGGCCCGCCATGGCGGCGGTGAGCTCCTCCCGGACGATGGTACTCTCCACCAGGGCGGCCACGGCGGAGTTCCGCCGGTGGATGGCGGTGACAGACAGCAGCGGCCGCTCCAGCCAGCTGCGCAGGCACCGCCCGCCCATGGGGGTCTTGGTCCTGTCCAGCACCCAGAGGAGGCTTCCCCTTTTCTCCTTGTTCCGCAGGGTCTCCGTCAGCTCCAGATTCCGCCGGGCGGACAGGTCCAGCTCCATGAACCGGCCCTGCTCATAGTAGTCCAGGTCGTTGATGTGGGAGAGGTCAGTTTTCTGGGTTTCGTATAAGTAGCTCAGCAGTCCCCCCAGGGCCATGGCGGCCGCCGGGGTGCCGGCAGGCAGGCGGGAGAAGGCCTCGTCCCCGAACTGCTTTCGGATGTTTCGCTCCGCATCGTTCAAAAGAAAGCGGCGCTGGCCGCCGTTTTCCACCCGGCAGTGGAATTTCTCCCGCAGGACCTCCGTCAAAGCGGCCTCGGCGAAGGCGCCGTCGTTTAAGATGGCCTCCGCCGGGGAGAAGCGGCCCAGCTCGTTGACCACATGCTCCGCCCGGTCCTTTCCGGTGAAGCTGGTGAGGTGGGCCTTGCCGGTGGTGATGTCGCAGAAAGCGGCTCCCGCGGAGCGGGAGTCCATGTAGATGCCGCAGATGAAGTTGCCGGCCTTATCGTCCAGGCACGCGGCGTCGATGACGGTGCCGGGGGTGACTACCCGGATGATGTCCCGCTTCACCAGGCCCTTGGCCGTGGCGGGGTCCTCCATCTGCTCGCAGATGGCCACCTTATAGCCCTTGGCGATGAGACGGGCGATGTAGGCCTCGCTGGCGTGGTAGGGCACGCCGCACATGGGGACGCGCTCCTCCTCCGGCTTTGCGTGCTTGCCGTGGTCCCGGGAGGTGAGGGTTAAATCCAATTCTTTTGACGCAAGGCGGGCGTCGTCCTCAAACATCTCATAGAAGTCGCCCAGGCGGAAGAACAGGATGGAATCCGGGTTTTCTTTTTTGATCTCCAGATACTGTTTCATCATGGGGGTGAGTTCTGCCATGGCTGCGCCTTCTTTCTGTCAATTACTGCCCAGTAGGCGGGGGATGCCGCCCCACGGGGGCGGGACGGGGGGGCGCGCCTCGGGCGCGGACGGGGGTGTACCGCCCTTCGGGCGGGGCGGGTTTTGCTCGCCCTGACGGGCGGGGTGGATTTCAGCCATGGCGATGGCTGGGCAATGCACCCCCCATTTTCTCTTTTCGGTTGCGCCGAAAAGAGAAAACGGGCCGTGCACGGTCCAAAAGAGAAAAGGCGCTGGGGCGAGAATTTGCCCGTGCGGGCAAATTTCGCCCAAAATGCGGGGGCTGGTCTGAACCGGTGCCCATTTGAATTGCCAATCTTCTGCCGGGTGCGCTTGACAGCGTACCTTGCGGGGGCACTCCGCCGCATTTGCGATTGCCAACGAGGGTGTTTTGCAGGTTTGACGCAAGGTCCCTTGCGCCGCTTCCCGCGCTTCGCGCATAGTCTGGCTTGAAGAGCAGACTTTTGCTTCTACCGCTTCCGGCAGACCAGCTCGTCTAGGGTTAGGTCATAAAAGTCCGCCAGCCCAATCAGAGCGGTCAGTTTCGGTTCCCGTAAGCCTCGCTCGTAATTTTGATATGCCCGCAGGCTGAGTTTTGCGCCGTCTGCAACAGCTTCTTGTGTCAAACCGCTGTTTGTCCGCAAAGAGAAAAGATGCTCAGAGAATTTCATATGAACTCTTTCTGTTGACAAGTACGTTTGAGTATGTTATAATAAACATACTCAAACGCGCCTGCCAACTATTTTATGGAGTAAATTATGAGAGATTATATTGATGTCCTCCTGAATGAACTGGAGGAACAATGGGTGACATTTTTAGATGGAGAATATTTTCTTCAAAAAGCCAGATCGGATCATGCCGAAAAAGCGCTGCAAGAAACGTTTTCAGAATCCCAAGCAGAACTGTTCATAGCATATGAAGAACAGCATAACGCAATGGCAGTCATCTACGAAGCGGCACTGGCCCGCCAAGCCTTTCTATTAGCAAAAGAAATCTACCGCTGACAATCCGGTAGAACAAAAAGCTCTCTTTCAAGCCAGACTATGCGCGAAGCGCGGGAAGCGGCGCTAGGGACCTTGCGTCAAACCTGCAAAACACCCTCGTTGGCAGTCGCAAATGCGGCAGAGCGCCTCCGCAAGGTACGCTGTCAAGCGCACCCGGCAGAAGACCGGCAATCCAAATGGGCACCGGTTCAGGCCAGCCCCCGTAACTTGGGCGAATTTGACCCTTGCGGTCAAATTCGTCCCCAGCGCCTTTTCTCTTTTGGACCGTGCACGGCCCGTTTTCTCTTTTCGGCGCAACCGAAAAGAGAAAATGGGGGGTGCATTGCCCAGCCATCATCATGGCTGAAATCTCCCCCGCCCGTCAGGGCGAGCAAAACCCGCCCACGCCCAAAGGGCGGTCACACCGGCTCCCCGTAGAGGGCCCAAGTATTGCTCCCAGTAATCTTGACAGTGATAAACTGTCCAATCAATCTCTCCTCCCCGGTGAGGCGCACCAGCCTGTTCCCCTCCGTCCGGGAGGACAGCGGAAACGCCGGGTCGTCGCTGACCCCGTCCACCAGCACGCGCAGCGTCTTTCCCACATACCCGGCGTGAAGCGCCGCCGACCGCCCGTTCTGTACCTCCAGAAGCTTGTCAAACCACTTCTGCTTCTCCTCCCGGCTGGCCGGGTCCGGCAGCTCTGCCGCTTTTGTCCCGGGACGGGGACTGTAGATGAAGGTGAACAGGGCGTCAAACCCCACCTCTTCCACCAGCGACACCGTGTCCATGGCCTCCGCCTCCGTCTCGCCGGGGAAGCCGATAATCACATCGCTGGTCACCACCAGCCCGGGCATGACGCTGCGGGCGTAGTTCACCAGCTCCAGATACTGCGCCCGGGTGTACCGCCGGTTCATCTCCTTTAAGATGCGGTCATTGCCGGACTGGAAAGGCAGGTGCAGCTGCTTTGCCACGTGGGAGCACCGGGCCATGGTGTCAAAGAGCTTCTTCGTGGCGTCCTTGGGGTGGCTGGACATGAAGCGGATCAGATAGTCCCCGGGAATCCGGTCGATCTCCGCCAGCAGATCCGCGAAGTCGTAATCAAGCTCCAGGTCGTTTCCGTAGGAATTCACATTCTGGCCCAGGAGGGTGATGTCCTTATAGCCCGCTTCCACCAGCTGCCTAACCTCCGCCAGCACGGCGGCGGGATCGCGGCTCCGCTCCCGGCCCCGAACGTAGGGCACGATGCAGTAGGAGCAGAAGTTGTTGCACCCGTACATGATGGAAACCCAGGCCTTCACACCGTCCTCCCGCACCGCGGGAATGCCCTCGGCGATGGTGCCGTGCTCGTCCGCCACGGAAAAGACCCGCTTTTTCGTCTCATAGACCTGCCAGAGGAGCTCCGGGAATTTCCACAGGGCGTGGGGGCCAAACACCAGATCCACGTGGCGGTAGGACTCCTTCACTCGTTTGGACACCCGCTCCTCCTGGGCCATGCACCCGCACAGGGCGATGACCTGCTCGGGATTTTCTTTTTTTGTGTGGGTCAGGATGCCCAAGTTTCCAAAGACCCGCTGTTCCGCGTGCTCCCGGACAGCGCAGGTGTTCAGGATCACCAGATCCGCCTCTTTGGGGTCATCGGTGAAGGTGAAGCCCATCTGCTCCAGCATTCCCATGAGCTTCTGACCGTCCGCCACGTTCTGCTGACAGCCGAAGGTGTCCACACAGGCGGCGGGGTGGGCCTCCCGGGCATCGAACATGGCCCGGACCCGCTCTTCAAATTTTCGCTGGCGGGCCAGATTTTCCTCCGGTACCAGCACCTTTTCCCGTTCCAGATCCATCTCCTCCAGATCATGATATTATAACTGAGTTATTGTAGCATAAAAGGGGAAAAAGTACAAGCGGCAAAATGGCAGGGGAAGTATCCAACCGCATATTTTACCGTCCGCAATTTTGTTTTTGGCTGGGGTTTTGCAGGGGCGGGGCGCTGTCCCCGCCTGTTTTTCCGAAAGCGCCGGGTTTCCGGCGGACGGGGCGGGACAGAGTTTGGCCCCTCATAAAATTTGTGAAGGGGACACGCCCAATGGCAGGCGTTCGCTCCCTGTTCCAAGGTCGTGGAAGGGAAGACGCGTGGACGGTATGGCATGAGGCGGGCCTTACGTCTCTCGCTGGCCGCCTGGAGGAATTCCGGGCGAAATCATAGATCAAAAAGCCCGGTCCCCTGAAAGGGGACCGGGCTTGGCGCTTGCTTTGCGGGAGCCGGCTGCGGGCGGATCAGGCGGCCAGCGTGCTGGGCAGCCAGGTGGACAGAGGCGGGAAGACCGCGCAGAGCACCGGGACAAGAACAATGATAATGATGAAGGAGATGACGCCCTTGCAGACCTTCCGGATCTTGACCTCCGGCGGCAGGATGCCCTTGGCATATAGAACAGGTCGAAGCCGAGGGGCGGGATCATGAAGCAGGTCTGGAGCATGGAGGCGGTGACGGCCGCCAGCCACAGCCGGTCAGAGCCGAGCTGGTCCGTGATGGGCAGGAAGATGGGGAACACGAGCATCGCAATGCCCGGCCAGCCGATGAGCATGCCGAGGATGAAGACGATGGCCATCATGATGGCGAAGGCGTCCCGCTTGCCGCTGCCCATGCCCCGCTGGGCGATGATCTACTCGCCGTCCAGGGACATGAACACGCCGGTAAACACCGCCGCGCCGAGGAGAATGCAGATCAATATCGGTTTTTTCGGAACGGTAAGATCCGCCCGGACCGGGGGAAACTCCCCGGCCAGACGGTGTTTTCAATTGTGAATCCAGATCCTTACTTCGCGGCCTTGGCGGCGCGGATGGCCTCGGTGAGCATGGGGGTGACCTTGAACAGGTCGCCGCAGATGCCGTAGTCGGCAATCTCGAAGATGGGGGCGGTGTCGTTCTTGTTCACCGCGATGATGCACTCGGAATCCTGCATGCCGGCCTTGTGCTGAATAGCGCCGGAGATGCCCAGGGCGATGTACACCTTGGGGTGCACGGTCTTGCCGGTCTGGCCCACCTGATGGTCGGCGCTGAGCCAGCCGCTGTCGATGGTGGCGCGGCTGCCGCCCACGACGCCGCCCAGCTCGGCGGCAAGCTCCTCGGCCAGCTTGATGCCGCCTTCCACGTCCTTGCTGATGCCGCGGCCCACGGACACGATGAAGTCCGCGCCGATCAGGTCCACCAGCTTCTTGGCGGCCTTCACCACCTCGGTGACCTCGGTGTGGATGTCCGCGTCGGACAACGTGAAGGCGGGCTTCTCAATGACGCAGGCGGCGGCCTTGGCCTGGTCGAAGGCGTTCTTCTTCATAACGCCGGGACGGACCGTGGCCATGCAGGGACGGAAGCGGGGGCAGATGATGGTGGCCATCAGGTGGCCGCCGAAGGCGGGACGGGTCATCTTCAGGTTCCGGTCCTCCATGTCCCACTTCTGGCCGTCCACGTCCAGAGTGCTGCTCTCACGCAGGAACTGGATGTAGTTGGCCACGTCGATGTCCAGGTGGGTGCAGTCGGCGCACAGGCCGGTGTGGAGGCGGGCCGCGCAGCGGGGGGCCAGGTCGCGGCCGATGTTGGTGGCGCCGATCAGGAACGCCTCGGGCTTGAGCTCCTCAATGACGTCGCAGATGACCTTGGCGTAGGCGTCGGTGTTGTAGACGGCCAGCTTCTCGTCCTCGCAGACATAGACCTTGTCCGCGCCGTAGCCGCCCAGCTCCTTGGCGGCAGCCTCAATGCCCTTGCCGCCCAGCAGCAGTCCGCAGACGTTCACGCCCAGCTCGTTGGCCAGGTCGCGGCCCTTGGAGATCAGCTCAAAATCGGTGGGCATCAGCTTGCCCTCGCGCTGCTCGCAGAACACCCATACATCCTTGAAAGCAGCAATATCCGCGCTGTTGAAATTAGACATAATCGTTTATCCCCTTTCTCAGATGATGTGCTTCTTGGCCAGAATCCCGGCCAGCTGCTCGCAGGTCTCCTTGCCGTCGCCCTCCAGCATCATGCCGGCGCCCTTCTGGGGCGGGGTGAAGCTCTTGAAGATGTTGGTGGGAGAGCCCTTGAGGCCGATGGTGGCGGCGTCGATGAGCCTGTGGTCCTTCAGCTTCTCGTAGTCGAAGGTCTCCAGCGGCTTGGAGTAGGTGGCGTAGATGCCGCCGATGGACATGTAGCGGGGGTTGTTGAGCTCCTTGATGCAGGTCAGCAGGCAGGGAGTCTGGACCTTGATGGTCATGTAGCCGTCCTCCAGCATCCGTTTGACGGTGATGTTCTCCCCGTCCTTCTGGATGTCGGCGGCGTAGGTCACCTGGGGCAGGCCCAGTTTCTCGGCGATCTGGGGGCCCACCTGGGCGGTGTCGCCGTCGATGGCCTGGCGGCCGCACATGACGATGTCTCCCTTCTCCACGCCGATGGTGTCAATGGCCGCGGCCAGGATCTGGGAGGTGGCGTAGGTGTCGGACCCGCCGAACTCGCGGGCGGACACCAGCACGCCCTCGTCGGCGCCCATGGCCATCAGCTCCCGCAGCATCCCCGCGGCGGGAGGCGGGCCCATGGTGACAACGATAACCTTGCAGCCGGCGGCGTCCTTCAGTTTCAGGGCGGCCTCCACGGCGTTCATGTCGTCGGGGTTGGTGATGGTCTGCATGGAAGCCCGGTTCAGCGTGCCGTCGGGATTGACGGCCACCTTGCCGGAGGTATCAGGTACTTGCTTGACGCAAACAATGATCTTCATACTTGTTTTTCCTCCAAATTTATTTTGAATCCCAGGGCAGATCCCTTTCTGTGCTCACGACAGCCGGTCATGGCTGTCAATTTTGCCGTACAAAAGTCTTGCCGGGATCAGAGAAACTTTCTGCGCAGAGAGAAGTTAAACGTTGCCGCCGCTTCAGCCCGGTTGATTGCCGGACTGCCGGAGCGCGCGAAAGTTCTTTGGATACTTTCTTTCAAGAAAGTATCACAGGCCCATGTTGGCGGAGATGACGATGCGCTGGACCTCGGAGGTGCCCTCGTAGATCTCGGTGATCTTGGCGTCCCGCATCATGCGCTCCATGGGATAGTCCTTGGTGTAGCCGTAGCCGCCGAACATCTGCAGCGCCTTGGTGGTGGTCTTCATGGCGTGCTCGGAGCAGAAGAGCTTGGCCATGGCGGCCTCCTTGGTGTAGCGCACGCCCTGGCCCTTGAGGACCGCGGCCTGATAGGTCAGCAGGCGGCCGGCCTCGCAGCCCAGCTCCATGTCCGCGAAGGTGAACTGGGTGTTCTGGAACTTGCTGATGGGCTTGCCGAACTGAACGCGGCCCTTGGTGTACTCCTTGGCCTCATTCAAAGCGCCCTCGGCGATGCCCAGAGCCTGGGCCGCAATGCCGATCCGGCCGCCGTCCAGGGTCTGCATGGCGATGGAGAAGCCCTTGCCCTCGCGGCCCAGCATGTTCTCCTTGGGCACGATGCAGTCGGTGAACACGATCTCGGCGGTGGGAGAGCCGTGGAGGCCCATCTTCACCTCGTGCTTGCCAACGGAGAAGCCGGGGAAGGAGGACTCCACGATGAAGGCGGAGATGCCCTTGGTGCCCTTGGTCTTGTCGGTCATGGCGAAGACCACGAAGACGTCCGCCACGTAGCCGTTGGTGATGAAGATCTTGGAGCCGTTCATCACGTAGTGGTCCCCCTCCAGCCGGGCCTCGGTCTGGCCCTTGGAGGCGTCGGAGCCGGCGTTGGGCTCCGTCAGGGCGAAGGCGCCCACCTTGTGGCCGGTGGTCAGCATGGGGAGGTACTTCTTCTTCTGCTCCTCGGTGCCGTGGGTGAGGATGGGGTCGCAGCAAAGGCCGTTGTGGGTGGCCACGATGTCGCCGGTGGAGGCGCACTGCTTGCTCAGCTCCTCGATGCAGATGGCGGAGGCCAGGGGGTCCGCGCCGGTGCCGCCGTACTCCTTGGGTACGCACATGCCCATGACGCCCAGGTCAAAGAGCTTCTCGATGTTCTCCCGGGGATACTCGCTGTTGAGGTCGGTTTCGGCGGCGATGGGCTTCACTTCGTTCTCGGTGAATTCCGCCATCATCTTCCGAATCAGCTGGTGCTCACGGCTCAGATTGAAATCCATGTGATGTTCTCTCCTTATTACAATTTTCTGAGGGATTTTTGTACATTTTTGCCTAAATTTTCTCGATTTTTGCGTGAAAAGGACAACCCCCGAGTTTTGCCCCGGGGGTTGGTCCGGGATCATAAGATTAGACGTTTTTCCGAGATTTGCTTCCGGAAAAATTTCTCTGTTCGCTCCGCGGAAGGAATTCCGTTCCGGCCCCGCCTTGCGGCGAGGACTCCGCCCGCTCAGCTCCGGCCTGAGAGCCGCCGCTTCGCGGCGGTTGGCCTCCGAGACGCGCCTGCGGGTGCGGCATTCCCTCTCCATGCGCGGACCGCTTGGCCGGGCTTGGCGCGGGGGCCCGGGGAGCGGCTTACTGAATGCCCGCGATGTCCTTGGCGAACTGCTTCTTTCCCTGGATGTTGCCCTGGCGGGCGATCATGATCCGCTGGGCCTGGGGCGAGCCTGCGCCGTGCATGGACTCCGTGCGGTAGCCCACTGCAGCGGCGCCCAGGCACATGTTCTCCAGGAAGCGCATGATCCGCTGGCGGTCCTCGGTGGAGACGCCCTCCCGGGCGGCGAAAAACTTCTTGCAGATCTCGCCGATGGTCTCCCCGTTCCGGCCCACTACGGTGTCGGAGTCGAAGTCCTTCTGGCTGGGCATGGTGACCATCAGGCCGCCGGCGATGTCCTCCGCCAGGCGCACGATCTCGTAGGGGAAGCGGGTCACGTTCTGCTTGCAGACGTTGGCCAGCAGCAGGTCGATCTGGTAGTTGCCCGCCTTGGTGGGAGCGCCCTGGCTGGAGCAGGCGATGCCGCAGCAGTACAGCGTCTCGTTCAGGTGGGTCATCTCAATGAGCTTATCCTTCACCGCGCTGGCCTTCTCCACGCCGTTGTACTCGGCGGCAAGGGCCGCGGCGCCGATGACCACGTCGCCCACGCCCACCTTGCACCCGCCGTAGCTCTGGCGGTGGTAGCCGGCGAACCGCTCCACGATCATGCCGGCGAACTCATACTCGCCGTTTAAGAAGATGTACTCGTTGGGGATGAACACATGGTCCAGCACCACCAGGGCCTCCTGGCCGCCGAACTTGGCATTGCCCACGTCGATGTCCGCGTTTTCCTCCAGCTTGCGGGTGTCGCAGGACTGGCGGCCGTAGATCATATACATGCCCTCGGCGTCGGTGGGGCAGGCGAAGGAGACGGCCCAGTCCTTGTCCGCCTCGCCCATGGCGATGGTGGGCATGAAGATGTGCCAGTGGCTGTTGATGGAGCCGGTCTGGTGGCACTTGGCGCCCGAGACCACGATGCCGTCCTCCCGGCGCTCCACCACGTGGACGTACATGTCCGGGTCCGCCTGCTGGCTGGGGGACTTGGACCGGTCGCCCTTGGGGTCGGTCATGGCGCCGTCCACGGTGAGGTCGTTGTCCTGGACGAAGGTGAGGAACTTCTTGAAGTTCTCGTGGTAGCGGGTGCCGTGCTTCTCGTCGATCTCGTAGGTGCTGGAGTAGACGGCGTTAAAGGCGTCCATGCCCACGCAGCGCTGGAAGCAGCTGGCGGTCTTCTGGCCCAGCAGACGCTGCATCTTCACCTTGTTAATGAGGTCCTCGGTGGACTGGTGCAGGTGGGTGAAGCGGTTGACGGTGTGGCCCGTCAGGCTGGACTTTACGGTCATCAGGTCCGCGTACTGGGGGTCCTGGGCCAGGGCATAGGTCATGGCCACGCAGTTGATGGAGGGGCGGATCATGGGGTGGTCCACCCAGTTGTCGATTTTTTCGCCGAACATGTAGACCCGGGTGTTCAGCTTCCGCAGGCTCTCCACATACTCGTTGGCGGTCATTAAGGCCATTTGATTGGTCCTCCTTTTTGTTCTTGGGGGGCTTTTATCTTCTATTGAGGGACGCTGTCTGCCGCTTTGCGGCAGAGACGCTGTGTTTTTGCCTCTTTTGGGGGAATCCCGCGCCCTGCGGGGTGCAGGGGCGCTGCCCCTGCACCCCGCAAGCCTTTGAAAAGGCTTGCGCGAAACTTTTATACTTTAGTCGTTGGCAAGGCCCATGAGCTCATCCTTGAAAATGCGCTCGTCCATGAGCTTCAGATCCTCGGCGATTTTGGGCATGAACTCCATCTGGTCCAGCACCTGGGTCTGGAGGTCGATGCCGGGGGCGATCTCAATCAGCGTCACGCCCTCGGGGCGGAGCTCAAAGACGGCCCGCTCGGTGACATACAGCACCGGCTGGTGGACCTTGTTGGCGTATACGCCGGAGAAGGTGATGTGCTCCACCTCGTTGACAAACTTCTTCTTGGCGCCCTCCTGGGTGATGACCAGCTTGCCGTCCCGGCACTCGGTCTTGAGGCCCTTGGCGGTGAAGGTGCCGCAGTAGACCACCTTTTTGGCGTTCTGAGTGATGTCGATGAAGCCGCCGGCGCCCGCCAGGCGCGTGCCGAATTTGGACACGTTCAGGTCTCCGTTGGGGGCCGTCTCCGCCAGGCCCAGGAAGGCCACGTCCAGGCCGCCGCCCTGGTAGAAGTCAAACTGGACGTTGTGGTCCAGAATGGCCATGGAGTTGGCCGCCGCGCCGAACTGGGTGCCGCCGTAGGGCACGCCGGCGATGGAGCCAGCCTCTACGGTGAGGGTCAGCTTGTCGGAGATGCCCTCCTCCGCCGCCACGTTGGCGATCTTCTCCGGCGCGCCGGTGCCCAGGTTGACAATGGCGTCCTGGGGCAGCTCCATGGCCGCCCGGCGGGCCAGAATCTTCTTGGCGTCCAGGGGGATGGGGGGGATGGCGTCCACGGGGATGCGGAACTCGCCGGTGAGGGCGCCGTCGTAGGGCATCCCCAGGCACTGCATATTGTCCTCGATGGAGCCCACCACGATGGCGTCCACGTAGATGCCGGGGATCTTCACCAGCTTGGGGTCAAGGGAGCCGCCCTGGACGATCTTCTCCACCTGGACAATGACCTTGCCGCCGGAGTTCTTGGTGGCCTGGGCCTGGGCGGTGACGTCCAGAGGGCCGATCTCCCTATGTACGGTGCAGTTGCCGTACTCGTCGGCGTAGCTGCCCCGGAGGAAGCAGACGTTGATGGGGAAGCCCTTGTACAGCAGGCGCTCCTCGCCCTCGATCTCAATGAGCTTTACCAGGTCCTCTTTCGTGCAGGTGTTCAGCTTGCCGCCGCCGTTGCGGGGGTCGGCGAAGGTGTACAGGCCCACGTGAGTGATGGTGCCGATGTTGTGGGCGGCGATGTCCCGGTACATGTGGGTGATGACGCCCTGGGGCAGGTTGTAGGCTTCGATCTTGTTGGCCAGGGCCAGGTCGCCCAGCTTGGGGGCCCGGTCCCAGTGGCCTCCCACCACCCGCTTGACCATGCCCTCGTGGCCGTAGTGGTCGCCGCCGGTGCCGTCCCGGTGGCCCTGGCCCGCGGCGAAGAACAGCGTCAGGTCCCTGGGGTGGCCGGTCTCCACAAAGCGCTTTTCCAGGGCGGTGGACAGCGCCTCGGGGCAGGCGCAGCTGACGAAGCCGCCGGTGGAGATGGTGTCGCCGTCGTTGACCAGCAGCGCGGCCTCCTCAGCGGAGATCACACGAACTTTTTTCATGGTTTTCCACTCCTCGATTGATGATAGGTGTGTTTTTGGCTGCTATTACAGCCTTTATTTGTTCTGGAAGTGCTTTTCCTTGCGCTTTTCCAGGAAGGCGCCCATGCCCTCCTTCTGGTCCTCGGTGGCAAAGCACATGGCAAACAGCTCGTTCTCCAGGGCAATGCCGTCGTCAATGTCCATCTGCATGCCCCGGTCAATGCATGCCTTGGAGTACTTCACGGCGATAGGAGCGTTGACGGCGAAGGACTGGGCCATGGCAATGGCGGCGTCCATCAGCTGCTCCAGGGGATAGACCTCGTTCACCAGGCCGATGGCCTTGGCCTCGGCGGCGTCGATGACCTTGCCGGAGAAGATCAGCTCCTTGGCCTTGGCCAGTCCTACACGGCGGGGCAGGCGCTGGGTGCCGGAGAAGCCGGGGGTGATGCCAAGGCCCACCTCGGGCTGGCCGAACTTGGCGCCGCCCTTGCCCTCGGCGTTGGGACCGGCGGCCAGAATGATGTCGCAGCTCATGGCGATCTCACAGCCGCCGCCCAGGGCGAAGCCGTTCACCGCGGCGATGGTGGGGATCTCCAGCTTCTCGATGCGGCGGAACAGGGCGCTGCCCCGCTGGCCCCACTTGCGGCCCTGGGCCACGTCCATGGGCTTTTGCTCGCCGATGTCTGCGCCGGCCACGAAGGAACGGCCCTCGCCGGTGAGGATAAAGGCCCGCAGCTCCGTGTCCTTCTCCACCTCGGAAATCAGCTGCTCCAGCTCTCCCACGACAGTGGAGTTGAGGGCGTTCAGCGCCTCGGGGCGGTTGATGGTGGCAATGCCGATGTTGTCCTTCTTCTCGTAGCGAACGGTCTGATACATGATAGCTCCTCCTTAAATATTGGTATGTCCCGCCGCCTTTTGCCGCGGCGCGCTTTTGCTGTTAAGAATAATAGCAATTTCTGTACCATATTTCAAGTCCGTTTTGCTGGAAAGCGGCGGCCATTTCTGTCACATTCCACAATGCGGGACAGGCTCCCGCCATAAAGCACACCCTGTTTTTTCCTTGATTTTCCAATGATCCGCCGGATCGCGACGGCTCTATTCATTTTTGAATAGAGCTGAAGATGCCTGCAGTCCGGCCCTCCGGCGTCGGATTTTGCCGCAGGGTATAAATCCAGGTCGAAATTTTGGCTATTCCGCACACAGATTTTCCACTCATTTCCTCTTTCTATTCATTTTTGAATATGGTATACTCAAAAATGAATAGAAGACCGTCCCGCCGCACCAAACCGGAAAGGAGCTGTCCGTTATGCCCCAGATCCCCGCCCTGCCCTACGCCTTTGAGGAGGACATCAACCTTAAGAGCCTCTTTGACATCATCAGTCCTGAGAACAACCTGGTTCTGGCGGACGACATGATGCTCTCCGACGCCAAGGGCATCATTCTGCGGGTCAGCGAGACCTACGAGAAGAACTTCGGCTTCACCCACAACTCTATTGTGGGCCGCTCCGCCTTTGACCTGGAGGCGGACGGCACCTTTGTCCCCTGCATCACGGCGGACGTTATCCGCCAGAAGCAGAAGATCACCACCACCCAGACCATCAACCGCATCCACAAAAACGTGATGACTGTGGGCATTCCCCTCTTTGACGCGGGCGGGGAGCTGAAATATGTGATGTGCTTCAACACGGTGTCCATGGAGCAGATCAACAGCATTCAGCGCAACTACCGCAGCATGCAGGACTCCCTGCTGCAGTACTCCCAGGAGATTGCGGAGCTGCGCCTCCGGGCCACCGAGACCAGCCTGGTCTTCAAGAGCCAGCCCATGCAGCGGCTTTTGACCCTGATGCAGAACACCGCCAACACCAAGGCCAACATCCTCATCACCGGGGAGACCGGCGTGGGCAAGAGCGCCGTGGCCAAGGCCATCCACGCCATGAGCAGCCGGGCCGCCGGTCCTTTTATCGAGGTCAACTGCGCGGTGCTCCATGAGAACCTCATCGAGTCGGAGCTCTTCGGCTATGAGAAGGGGGCCTTCACCGGGGCGGCCTCCACGGGCAAGATCGGAAAAATCGAGCTGGCCAACCGCGGCACTCTCTTCCTGGACGAGATCGGCGAGCTGCCCCCCCATATCCAGTCCAAGCTTTTGCAGCTGATCCAGGAGAAGACCATTGAGCGCCTCTCCGGCACCAGGAAGATCGAGCTGGACTTCCGGCTGCTGGTGGCCACCAACCGGGACCTGGAGGACGCGGTGCACCGGGGCGCCTTCCGCTCCGACCTCTTCTACCGGCTCAACGTCATCCGGATGCACATTCCGCCCCTGCGGCAGCGGACGGAGGACGTGCTCCCCCTGGCCCACCAGTTCCTCTCCCGGTTCTGCCAGGAGTACGGCAGCGCCCTGACCCTCAGCCCCCGCCTCATGGCCTTTTTGGAGCAGTACCACTGGCCCGGCAACGTCCGCCAGCTGGAAAACCTGATGGAGCGCATGGCCATCACCGTCCAGGACCCGGTGATTGATCTGATCCACCTGCCGCCGGAGTACGCCGGGGAGCCGGCACATGCCATTTCCCCGCCCGCGCGGAGCGGCACCCTGGCGGAGCGGATGGAGGCCTACGAGGGCCAGATCATCCGGGAGTCCTACGGCCGCTGCGGCACCACGGTGGCGGTTGCGAAGGAGCTGGGCATCTCCCAGGCAACCGCTGCCCGAAAGATCGCCAAATACGCCGGAAAGGAGGCCCGCACATGAGCCTGGTCTCGTTAAAAGCCGAGCTGCGCCAGCAGCTCAAGCTGTCCCCCCAGCTGCTCCAGTCCATGGAGATTCTGCAGATGAACTCCCAGGAGCTGCTGGAGTACCTGGGACGCCTCACCGAGGAGAACCCCCTGCTGGAGCCGGAGGACGCCCCCTCCCTCCGGGACGCCTATGAGGAGCTGCGGCAAAAGGCCAGCTGGATTGACGGCGGCGTGTATGGCGCCACCTTCGCCCACGCCGAAAACGCCCCGCCGGAGCGGGGGGCGGCGGACCGTGAGCTGGAGAGCCTGGCGGCCTTCCTCCGGGACCAGCTGGAGCGCATGCGCCTGCCAAAGCCCCTGCTGGCCCTGTCCAAGTACATCGCGGAAATGGTGGATGAGGACGGTTATCTGGATGATGCCGATTTGGACGGCCTGCGGGAGCTGAAAATTCCGGACACGCTGATCCGGCAGGCTCTGGACACCGTCCAGTCCCTGGACCCCGCCGGCGTGGGGGCCCGGGATCTCTCCGAGTGTTTGCTGCTGCAGCTGGCCCGGCGGGAGAACGTCTCCCCGGCGGTGATGGACATCGCCGCCCGATTTCTGCCGGAGCTGGGAAAGAAGCACTACGGCCCCATCGCCCGGGAGCTGGGCCTTTCCGCGGCGGAGATCCAGGCGGCGGAGAAGGTCATCTCCTCCCTGGACCCCCATCCGGGGCGGGCCTTCCAGCCGGCGGAGCCGGCGGTCTACGTCCGGCCCGATGTGTTCATTGTGGAGCTGGACGGGGTCCTGACAGCCGTCCTCAACGAATACTATCTTCCCAGAATTTCCATCAGCTCCTACTACACCCGGCTTTTGAAGGACTCCGACGAGAAGGAGACCCGGGACTACCTCCGCCAGAAGATGCAGCAGGCCAAGTGGCTCCTCACCAGCCTGGACCGCCGGGGCGGTACTCTCCGCCGCTGCGCGGACGCCATTCTGGAGGCCCAGCGTCCCTTCTTCGCCGGGGAGACCGGGGAGCTGGCCCCCATGAGCCTCCTCTCGCTGTCGGAGGCGCTGGAGCTGCACCCCTCCACCATCTCCCGGGCCGCCCGGGACAAGTATCTCCAGTGCCGCCAGGGCACCTATCCCCTGCGGTACTTTTTCAGCCGGGCCGTGGGGGAGCAGGGCCCCTCCCGGCAGGCGGTGAAGCAGAGGCTTTTGGCCCTGGTGCAAAATGAGGACCCCCGCCGGCCCCTCAGCGACCAGCGGCTGTGCGAGCTGCTGGCGGAGGACGGCGTCCGGGTGGCCCGCCGCACGGTGGCCAAATACCGCATGGAGCTGCGCCTCCCCTCCTCCTCTGGCAGGAGGCGGTGAGCCGGCTGCGCCGCGCACATAAAATCCCCGGCGGGATATGATTCTTCATATCCCGCCGGGGGCAGTGCGTTTTCTGTCTCAGGTTTCCGGCATCACCGCCGGCAGGTCGTTCAGATCCGCCATGCAGAGCCGGGTCACGCCGAACAGCCCCGCCAGCCGGGCCCGGGCCTCGATGGCGCGGTCGTTGAGATACCAGACCACGGCCTCCCGCTTTTCGTAGACGGAGGAGGCGTAGGCGCAGTCGTAGCGGGTGGAGTAGTACGCCTTCGTCTCATCCGCCGTCAGCAGCTTTCGGATTTCCGCCTGGGAGATGCCGCCGGACTCCCGGCCGCCCAGGTACAAAGTTCCATCGGTGGACACCAGCAGGGCCAGCTTGTCGCCGTCGATGACGCCGCGCAGCTCGCCCAGGGCGTAGTACGCCTCCTCCAGGGGCTCCACCGGGGCGGTGGGGAAGTCCCCCGAGAGGCCCTTGTGAGAGGAGACGCGCAGAATCAGGCAGTCCACATTCTCGCCGATCAGGCCGTAGTTATAGCCCTCGTAGGCCGTGCCGTCCCAGGCGGGGGCGTCGGCGATCACGTAGAGAGGCTTTCCGTCCAAAGCGGGCCGCAGCGCCCGCATCAGCCGGCTCATGGCGCTCTCCTGGGTGCTTTTCAGCTTCTCCAGATCCAGCAGCAGCCCGTCATAGCCGCCTTTTTCCACGGCCTCCGCCAGCACCGACATGGTCTCATCCGTATCCCCGTTCAGGGCGGTGGGTCCCCCCACCACGTGCAAAAACGCCTTGGCTCCCGCCTGGCGGATCGTCTCCTGCAAAGCGGTAATCCTCCCGGCCTCCATGGTGATGGGCACCGAGGGCTTGCCGGCGCACATCAGCCGGCCGGCGGAGATGGCCACCGTCTCATAGCCGGCCAGATCCGGCAAATCCGCCTCGGAACTGGCGATGCCGATGCTCCGGGCGGCGGGGGCGTGAAGCTTGTCGTAGAGCTCCATGAGAATGACGGCTACGTCCTCCCGGGCGGCGGGCTCGTCGGGGGAGAACTGGGTGCGGGTGCCGCCGCTGACCAGGCCGAAGTCATAGGCCATGGCGATGTACCCCGGGTTGGTCCGCACGTCCCGGAAGGGCGTGGCCAGATCCTGGGCCAGGGCGGCGACGGTCTCGTACCCCAGCGCCCGCACCAGCAGCACCGCCAGCTCCTCCCGGGTGATGGCGTCGTTTGGACGGAAGGTGCCGCTCTGGCTGGACAAGGCGCCGCAGGCCGCGGCGGCCTCCACGGCGCCGTAGCACCAGGTGCCGGCGGGTACGTCGGAGTAGGTGGGGGTCTTGGACACATTTTTCGTGTCCCAGCCGAAAAAGCGGCTGGCCGCCACCACAAAGGCGCCCCGGGTGATGGAGTGGCCCACGCCGAACCGCGCGGCGCTCTCTCCCTGGAAAAAGCCCAGTTCCACGCAGCGCTGAATGGCCTCCGCCGCCGGGTGGGAGGCGGGCACGTCCTGGAACTGGCCTGCGGCGGAGGCCGGGGGGACGGCCCCCGCCAGCAGGGCGCACAGTGCCAGACAGGCAATTGCTCGATGCAGTTGTTGTTTCATAACCGTTCAGTCTCCTTTGAGAAAACAGATATGGGAATTATATCAAATCCTTCGCGATTCGTCAAATCCCGCTGAAAGCGGGAAACGTCCGACTGCGTTTTACCATTCGCGGTTTTGGCCTGCGGCCCCTGCATAAAATCTGCGAAGAGGACGCGCCCCTCAAAGCGCCGGCGGCTGTACGGAGACAAATTGAACGGAGCCCCTGCTGCAATCAATCGGAAGGACAAACCGCAGTCTGCGGGGATAGGAAGTGAGAAGATGATTTTCACAAGGGCGGAAGCGGCAGATCTTCTTGAAATAAGCAGCCTTTATGATGCGGTGTGTGATGATTTGTGCGCGCATGAAAATTATCCCGGGTGGAAAAAAGGGGTATATCCGACGGTGGATGACGCGCGCGCGGGAATCAAGGATGGCGCTTTGTACGTCATAAAAAATGATGCGAAAATAGTCGGGACGGTGCTCCTCCGCCATAGGCCGGAGGAGGGGTACGAAAACGCCGGATGGCTCACGGAGAGCAGCTATGACAATATATATGTAATTTATACGCTTGCAGTACATCCGGATTTCACAGGATTGGGAATCGGGAAAATGCTGCTGGATCAGGCGGAGAAGCTTGCCGGAAAAGAGGGATGCAGAAGCATCAGGCTTGACGTCGCCAAGGGGAATATCTCCGCCGAGAGCTTATATAAAAAATGCGGATATAAATATGTTGGAACGGTCAGCCTTGGATATGAGAAGTACGGGCTTCCATGGTACAATCTCTACGAAAAAGTTCTGCGGGAGCCTGGATAACATTCGCTCCGCCGCGTCCGGCACTCCGCCGGTCAAACGCGGCCTGATCTATTTGTATGCCCGCAGGGCGGGAAACACTACATCGGTTTTAAGTTTTTATTGAGCCGGTCCGCCATCCAGGCGAGCCGTTTTTCCCGCCCGGCGTCCGTCTTGGCGTCGAAATACGCCCGCGCGTAGGTCTTCTTCACCGACGGCGGCATAGCCTGAAAGTTTGTGAAGGCGGGCTCAAAGCGCTCCAGCAGCGCGGACAGGCAGGCGATCTGCTCCTCTGTAACCGCCGGGGGCTTCGGCGCGTGCCACTGGCCGTTTTCCTTGGCTTCCTGTACTTTTCTTCTGCCGAAATCGGTCATCAGTCCCCGTTCCTCCAGGTCCTTGACCAGCGCCTTGTTTTTCTCCGACCACTTGCTCTTCTCCCTGCGCGGGGAGAAATATTTCTGATAGGTCTGAGCGTCAATGCGCTGCATCTGACCGTCAATCCAGCCAAAGCAGAGCGCCTCTTCCAGGGCCTCTCCCGCCGTTATTGTTTTCGGCCCGCCGGCCTTGCCGAATAGAAGCCAGACGCCGGCGCTTGACAAGCAGTGATCGCAGAGCCATTTCCGGAACTCTTCTCTGCTGGCAAATTCCATTAAATCGCTCATGACGCGCTCCTCCCGTTCCGGCGGCCGTATCTGCAGAAAACTCCCGATTTTCGTTTGCGACTTCGGCTTCTCAACCCCTGCTTTTGGTGTGCCGTGATCTTTTGCCGTGTCATTCCCTGACTTTATGCACAGTGATAATGGTATAACTGTGTGCGTTCACGGCTGTTCTGCAGTGACCTGCCGTTATGTACCAATTTTTTTCGATTTTTTCAAATTGTGGGTCTTTATCCGGAATGCGCTGTTTGATCCATTGAACAACGCAGTCTGTTTCAATCTGCAGGTTCTGCTCTATGCGTTCCGCACCCAGCTCCGTTGTAGAAGTTTGTCGATGTTTTCAAACAAGGCCTAATGGATTCATTTTAATACCGCCGCGTTTCAAAAAGGTTTTCTGTATATGAGAGGCTGTATTCATAAGTGGAAAATATTGGATGGGCGAGGAATTCTCACACCGGCCGAGGGAAATTTTCGCAGGAATACTGGATGTATTTCAAGAAAATCTGACGAAGAACGGCGCGATCAGACCCGTCCGGACTGCGCTCGCTGCCTGTGAATACAGCGGTTTTGCGGATTGCTGTCAAATTCGGTTTTCGGTTGAATGTTCTCACTTTACCGCAGTCATATTGGAATGTCAAGGCGGATTTGGATCGGTTTTCAACCTCCAAGCGGCGGCAAAGGCGGCGGGCGCTCCCGTCTCTCCCAACAGGCGCGCCTTCCGGCAGAGCTTGACAAGCGCGGGAAAATTTCATATGATTTCAGTATCGAATTTTCCAAGGAGGCGTTTTCATGCGGGCCACCATCAAGATGATCGCGGAGCGGGCGGGGGTTTCCATCGGCACGGTGGACCGGGTGCTCCACGACCGCCCCTATGTCAAGGCGGAGGTGCGGGAGCGGGTGCTGGCCGTGATGGCTGAGCTGGACTACCGTCCCAACCGCATGGCCAGCGCCCTGGCTACCAGCGGCACGGCCCGGCGCTTCACCGTGATCCAGCCGGAGTGGGGCCCCTATATTCAGGACGCCATGGCCGACGGCGTGAGCCGCTTCCTGGAGGAGCGGCGGGACTACAACCTCTCGGTGGAGGTGCTGCGCTATCCCCACGGAGACACGGCGGGCTGCCTCCAGCTTCTGGACCAGGCGTCCCGGGAGCATGTCCACGGCGTGGCCCTGTGCGGCTCGGACTGCGGCGAGGTCTGCGAGCGGCTCCGCCAGCTGGCCGGGCTTCAGATCCCGGTGGTGACGTTCAACTCCGATGTTCCCCATGCCCCCCGGCTGTGCTATGTGGGGGAGGACGCCCACCACGCCGGACGGGTGGCGGGGGAGATTGCCTCCAAATTCCTCCGCCCCGGGGACAAGGTGCTGCTGGCCTACTCCGGCCTGGAGTATGTGGGCCATAAAGCCCGAGCCGACGGATTTTTTGAGCGCCTGGCGGAGCGGGGCTTCTCCCGGGACGCCTTTTTGGTGGCCGCCACCCACGACAGCTACGAAAAGACCCTGGAGGCCGTGTCCCACGCGCTGGAGACGGAGTCTGGACTGCGGTATATCTACATGGCCACCCAGAGTGTTCCCGGCTGCGTGGAGGCCCTGCGCCGGACGGGCCGCGCCGAGCAGGTGCGGGTCCTGGCCCACGACAACAGCCCGGAGATCCGGCGGTTTTTGAAGGAGGGGCTGGTGGATTTCTCCATCGACCAGAACCTGCCCTACCAGAGCTATCAGGCGCTGTCCGTTCTCTTCGGCACCGTTCTGGAGCGCCGTGGTCCGGAGCGGGAGTATTACTATCCCTCCAGTACCATTCTCAACGCAGAGACCGTGGAATAACGAGCGGGCCCGCCGGGAATTCCCCGGCGGGCGTTCAGCTTCTGTCCCGTCCGGTCATTTTGAATTTTGCGCCTTTCCGCGGTTTTGGCAGTTGCTTATTTCGGACAAAACTGGTATACTGATATATCTATTGTATTTGTGTATTTAGGAGCTTCGCCATGAACAACAAAAAACTCTCCCGTATGCTGGAGCCCAACTTAAAGCTGTACTTTTTGTGCATGGCCCTGTTCTGCCTGCTGGCCCTGGCGGTGAATCCCCTGCTGGCCCTGGCGGAGGCCTGCGTCACCGCGGCGCTGTACGCCTATTTTTCCCAGGCCAACAAAAAGCGCCGCCAGGGGATCTTACAGTACATCGACAGCGTCACCGGCAGCGTGGACACCGCCAGCAAGTCCACCCTCATCCACTCCCCCCTGCCCATCATGGTCTTCCGGCCGGACACCGGAGAGGTCATCTGGAGCAACGAGGACTTCCTCCAGCTGGCCGGGGTGCGGGAGCACCTCTTTGAGATGCGGGTGGAGGACGCGGTGCCGAACTGCCCCGTCCAGTGGCTGCTGGAGGGCAAGCAGGAGTGCCCGGAGCGGGTGGCGATGAACGGCCGCCGCTTCCGGGTCTACGGCAGTCTGGTGCGGGCCAAGAGCCGCAGCGGCGAGCAGAACCTGGTGGCCACCACTTACTGGGTGGACGTCACCGAGTCCGACGCCCTGCGGGAGGCCTACACCGCCACCCGCCCCGTGCTGGCCCTTTTGATGGTGGATAACTACGAGGACCTCATGAAGGCCTGCGCCGACACCCAGCGCAGCGGCATTCTGGCCCAGATCGACGAGAAGCTGGACCAGTGGGCCGCCGGCAGCGACGGCATCCTGCTCAAGACCGAGCGGGACCGCTACCTCTTTCTCTTTGAGGAGCGGCATTACGACCACTTCGTGGAGGAGAAATTCTCCGTGCTGGACACCATCCGGGACATCAAGGCGGCGGAGGGCGTCCCCCCCACGCTGTCCATCGGCATCGGCAAGGACGGCGCTACGCTCTCGGAGCTTTTGAAAAACGCCAACCTCTCCCTGGAGATGGCCCTCAGCCGGGGCGGCGACCAGGCGGTGGTCCGGGGCAAGGTGGACTTTGCCTTCTACGGCGGCAGGGCCAAAGCCACGGAGAAGCGCACCAAAGTCAAGTCCCGGGTCATGGCCAACGCCCTCAGCGAGCTGATGGCCGACGCGGGCCAGATCTACGTCATGGGCCACAGCTATGCCGACATGGACGCCGTGGGCGCGGCGGTGGGCATCTGCTGCGCCGCCCGGAAGCGGGGCAAGCAGGCCCAGATCGTCATGGACCTGGAGCATAACGCCTCGGAGGCCCTGCTGGAGCGGGTCCGCTCCATGCCGGAGTACGCGGACACCTTCATCTCCGGCGGCGAGGCCTTTTTGAAGATGCAGCCGGGGGCCCTCCTGGTGGTGGTGGACACCAACCGCCCGGAGCTGGTGGACAGTCCCCAGGTGCTGGACGCCTGCAACCGCGTGGCGGTCATCGACCACCACCGCCGGGCCGCCACCTACATCGAAAACGCCGCTTTCAGCTTCCACGAGCCCTACGCCTCCTCCGCCTCGGAGCTGGTGACGGAGCTTTTGCAGTACCTCATCGAGCCCGCCGACCTCATGCGGGGGGAGGCGGAGGCCCTGCTTGCCGGCATCGTGCTGGACACCAAGCACTTCACCCTCCGCACCGGGGGCCGCACCTTTGAGGCGGCGGCCTTCCTCCGCCGGGCCGGGGCCGACACGGCGGACGTGCAGCGGCTGTTCCAGAACGATCTCAACGACATGGTCTCCCGGTACGACATCGTCCGCAGGGCGGAGCTCTACCGGGGGGACATCGCCGTCTCCGTGGTGCCCCAGGAGGGGGTGGACCGGGTGGCGGCGGCCCAGGCGGCCGATGAGCTTTTGACCCTCAAGGGGGTGAAGGCCTCCTTCGTGCTCTACCGCAACGGGGAGAACGTGCTGATGTCCGCCCGGTCCCTGGGGGAGGTCAACGTCCAGGTGGTGCTGGAGGCCCTGGGGGGCGGCGGCAACTCCACCACCGCCGGCGGGTGCGTTGAAAACGGCGACATCCTGGACGTGCGGACCCGGCTGGTGGCGGCCATTGACGCCTATTTTGAGAAATAGGGGGAAACGTCATGAAGGTCTTTTTCGCCGCCTTTTTCATCTGCCTGACGCTGATTTGCGGGGTCATGCTGCTGGGTGCGCTCTTCGGAGGGGTTGGGCTTTTGCTGCTGGTTGTCCTTGCGCTGGCAGCGCCCATCAGCGTCCTCGTCAATATCCTCGAAACCCAGAGGAAAAAGCAGGAGGAGCTGGAAAGGCGCATTCAGGATCTGGAGGGCCGAGAGAGTGCGGAATGAGGGGACACAGCCTCCAGGAGCGTAGTTTCTTTCTATTTTGAAAGGCGAGAAGGAGGAGCTGTTATGAAGAAATTTCTGATGACATTTTTCATCTGCCTGGTACTGGTATTTGTGTTTATGTTTTTCGGCGGCTCCGTGCTTTTGGACCTCTCCCGCCATTTTTACGCCTTTTTGGTATTCATTGCCCTCATTCTGGCGGTGCTGATCAGCGCCTTTGCGGCCCAGAGCGAAAAGCTGGAGGCCCTGGAGAAGCGGGTTCAGGAGCTGGAGGGCAGGGAGTGTGAACACGATCAGCAGTGAGAATCTGTATTCACAGGCGCTGAACGCCGTCTGGCCGGGCGCTTGAAAAGACAGGTCCGGGCACTCAAACAAAAACGATTTCAGAAATAAGGAGAAATAAGCAATGAAAGTCATTTTACAGCAGGACGTGAAGGGCCAGGGCAAGAAGGGCCAGATGGTGGAGGTCTCCGAGGGCTACGCCCGGAACTTCCTTCTGCCCCGGAAGATGGCCATCCCCGCCACGGCGGACGCCATCAACACCATGAATCTCAAGGAAAAGGCCCGCAAGGCCGAGGAGGCCCGGATGAAGGCCGAGGCGGAGGACATCGCCGAAAAGCTCAAGGAGTGCCAGGTGAAGCTTACCGCCAAGGCCGGCAGCAATGGCAAGCTCTTCGGCGCCGTCACCACCAAGGAGATCTCCGAGGGATTGATGAAGCAGTACAGCATCGACGTGCCCAAGCAGAAGTTGGTGCTGGAGGACCCCATCAAGGCCTTTGGCAGCTACCAGGTGAAGGCCAAGCTGGGCTTCGAGGTCAGCGGCACCGTCTACGTGTCGGTCTACGAGGAGAAGTGACCGCAGGGGCCGCCCCCCTGGGCGGCCTGTCCTTCCAATGGCCGGCGATTTTTGGGTTCTATCATATCGAATAGAAAAGGGTGGTGTTTTCGTTGCCAAACGAGGATCTTCTCCTCCGCCAGATGCCCCACAGCCTGGAGGGTGAGCAGGCGGTGCTGGGCTCCATGCTCATCGACGCCGACTGCGTCAAGGACGTGATGGACAAGCTCCGGCCCGCCGACTTCTACCTGCGGCAGAACCGGGAGATCTTTGAGACCATCTACTCCATGTTCACCTACGCCAAGCCCATCGACGGCATCACCGTCTGCGAGGAGATGCGCAAGAGCGGCGCCTACGACGACCAGACCACCCGTTCCTATCTCGCCCAGCTGATGGAGATCACCCCCACCAGCGCCAACGTGATGGAGTACGCCGCCATTGTCCGGGACAAGGCCCTTCTGCGGGGCGTGGCCCAGGCGGCGGCGGAGATCACGGCCCTGGTGCAGGAGGGCGTGGGCGAGGCCGCCGAGATCCTGGAGGCGGCGGAGCAGAAGGTCTACGCCGTTCGCCGGGGCCAGTCCGCTCAGGACATGGTGCCTTTGCGCCAGGTGCTGCCGGAGGTGCTGGACCGCCTCAGCGAAATGGGGGAGAGCGAGAACCACCTGCCGGGACTCTCCACGGGCCTCTCCGCCATTGACCAGAAGATCACGGGACTGAACAAGTCCGACCTGATCCTGCTGGCGGCCCGGCCCGGCATGGGCAAGACCTCCCTGGCGCTGAATCTGGCGCTGAACGTGGCCAAGAACAACCAGAAGACCGTGGCCGTCTTCTCCCTGGAGATGTCCCGGGAGCAGCTGGCCTCCCGGCTTCTCAGCACCGAGGCTCTGGTGGAGAACAACCGCCTGAAAACCGGCTGCCTCCGGGAGACCGACTGGGAGAAGATCGCCGGGGCCGCCACGATCCTGAACCGGGTGGACATCCGGATTGACGACAACCCCATGCTGTCCGTGGCGGACATGAACGCCAAGTGCCGCCGGCTGGACAACCTGGGGCTGGTGGTCATTGACTATCTGCAGCTGATGACCTCCGCCGGCGGCCAGACCCGGGGCGGCGAGAACCGCCAGCAGGTGGTGTCCGATATGTCCCGGATGCTGAAAATCATGGCCAAGGAGCTGGATGTGCCGGTGATCTGCCTCAGCCAGCTCTCCCGCGCCAATGAGAAGCGGGACGATAAGCGCCCCATGCTCTCGGACCTGCGGGAGTCCGGCGCCATTGAGCAGGACGCGGACATTGTGCTGTTTTTGTACCGGGACGATTATTACAATGAGGATTCGGAAAAGCATAATATTGCGGAATGTATAGTTGCCAAGAACCGCCACGGCGAGACCGGCAAGGTGGAGCTGCGGTGGATGCCGGAGTACACCCAGTTCTCCACGCTGGACAAGCGCTATGACGACGAGGACTGAGCTGCTGGAGCGGGCCCCCTGTGCGGTCCTGCCGGAGCGGGGGGAGGCGGCGCTCTGCGCCGTGTCCGGTGGGCTGGACTCCATGTGCCTGCTGCACATGCTGGACGGGTGGAGCAAAGCCCGGGGAGGGCGCGTGATTGCCGCCCACTTCAACCACCGGCTGCGGGGAGCGGCGGCGGACCGGGATGAGGCCTTCGTCCGAGAGATCTGCGCCCAGTGGAACATTCCCCTGGCCGTGGGCCGGGGGGACGTCGGGGCGCTCGCCCGGGAAAAGGGCCTCTGCGTTGAGGAGGCCGCCCGGAACATGCGCTACGATTTCCTCCGCCGGACGGCAGAGGCGGAGGGATGCAGCTATATCTGCACCGCCCACCACGCCGACGACAACGCCGAGACTGTCCTTCTGAACCTGCTCCGGGGCACGGGCCTCAAGGGTCTGACGGGGATGGAACGCCAGCGGGACATGATCCTGCGCCCCCTGCTGGATGTGACAAGGGCGGAGCTGGAGGACTACGCCGCCGCCTGGAACATCCCCCATGTGGAGGACGAAACCAATGCCGACCCAAGCGCCGCCAGCCGGAACCGTCTGCGGCTCCAGGTGATGCCGCTTTTGAAGGAGCTGAATCCCCGGGCGGTGGAGCACATCTGCGGGACCGCGGAGCGGCTCCGAAGCATCGACGACTCCCTGGAGCGGGACGCGGCGGAGCGCACCGCCCATGTGGAGGTGCGGGAGGGGCGGGTGAATTTGGCCTGCGAGGCGATATTCGGCGCCCCGGAGGCGGTCCGGCCCCGTATGCTTCTGCGGCTGTTCGACCTGCTGGGCGTGGGCCGGAGGGACATCGGGGCGGCGCATGTAAACGCGCTTTTGGATATGTGCAGACGGACCGGGCAGGGGAACGAGAGCCGCATCAGCCTGCCCCACGGCGTCACCGCCCGGTACTGCCGGAGGCGGCTGATTCTGGAGACCCGGCCTCAGCCCTTGACGGAGATCCCGCTTGTGCCGGACCAGCCCGTCCGGTGGGGAGATTATACGCTGACGCTTCTGGACCACCCAGAGGGCCATGGGATGGCCCTGCGGGACAGGACGATCTGCGAAAACTGGGAGGTAAAGGCGGCTCCCTGCGTACCGGGGGACCGGCTGGCCCTGCCGGGAAGCCGGGGGGCGCGGAGCGTCAAGCGGCTGTGCCTGGACAAGCGCATCACTTTGGAAGAACGGGACCGTCTGCCCGCCGTTTATATCAATGGAAGGCTGGCTGCCGTGTGGCGGCTGGGTGTGGATCAGGAATTCCTGCCGGAGGGAAGCGCCGTCCGGTTTATTAAAATTGAACACAATAGAGAGGCGGATGGATCATGAGAAGCGAGATGGAAAAGGATATTCTGAAAGTTCTGATTACCGAGGAGGAGCTGCAAAAACGGATTGCCGAGCTGGGTGAGGCCATCTACGAGCGGTTCCAGGGCAGGCGTCCCCTGTTCCTGGGGGTGCTGAAAGGCTCCTTCGTGTTCATGGCGGACCTGGTCCGGGCCTGCCAGCTCAAGAGCGACGTGGAGTTCATCGCCGTCAGCTCCTACGAAAACGCCACCGTCTCCTCCGGCCGGGTGAAGATCAACCACGACCTCCAGCAGGACATCACCGGCCGGGATCTCATCATCGTGGAGGACATTCTGGACTCCGGCAGCACCCTGGCCTTTTTGAAGGACTACTTTTTGACCAAGGGGGCGGCCTCCATCACCATCGTCACCCTGCTGGACAAGCCCTCCCGCCGCACCAAGGCCATCACCGCGGACTTCGCCGGCTTCGAGGTGCCCAACGAGTTCGTGGTGGGCTATGGCCTGGACTACTGCCAGGAGTACCGCAACGTCCCCTACATCGGCGTATTAAAGCCGGAGGTCTACGCCGGCTGAGAAAAGGAGAGTTACAATGAGCGGCTGTACCAACACCCGGCCCTGCCCCTGCACCTATGACTGCCCCCGCCGCGGCAAGTGCTGCGAATGCGTTGCCCACCACCGGGACCACGGCGAGGGCGTACCCGGCTGCTTCTTCTCCCCGGAGGGGGAGGCCGCCTATGACCGGAGCGTCGAGGCCCTGGCCCGGGACCGGGGCCTGATTCCCTGAGACGACCCGCATTCCATAAACCGCCCGGCGGGGACAGCCCCCAGAGCGATTTATCCCCAAAGGAGGGACCTGATTGAGCAGATATAACCGGATCACCAACAATTTCAGCCTCGTCTTCCTGGCGCTGATTATTGTGCTCTGCGTCAGCTGGGTTTGGCAGGCGGAGACCCGCTCCGCCCAGCTGGACTATTTTCAGATGCGGCAGCTCTTTGTCCAGGAGAAGGTGGAGAGCTTCACCATTGACGCAAACAACAACCTGACCATGACCCTGCGGGAGGAGCGGGACGACGGCTCCAAGACTCTCCGCTACCGCCTGTACAGCGTTGATCTCTTCTATGCCGACCTGAATGACCTGGTGCTGGCGCAGGCGGAGCGGGGCATTATCACCTCTTACAACTACCCGCCGCCGGAGACCACCAACTGGCTGGAGCTTCTGCTGCCGGGGCTGCTGATTCTCGTCGCCGTGGGACTGATGGGGTATCTCTTCCTCTTCCGCGCCCAGGGCGGCGGCATGGGGCCGGACCGGATGGCCAAATTCGGCACGGCCCACACCCGCACCCTCACCGAGAAGGACAAGAAGGTCACCTTTGAGGACGTGGCCGGGGCCGACGAGGAGAAGGAGGAGCTCCAGGAGATCGTGGAGTTCCTGAAAGATCCCCAGCGCTTTCTCGACCTGGGAGCCCGCATCCCCAAGGGCGTGCTGCTGGTGGGCCCGCCGGGCACCGGCAAGACCCTGCTGGCCAAGGCCGTGGCCGGGGAGGCCGGTGTGGGCTTCCTCTCCATCTCCGGCTCCGACTTTGTGGAGCTGTACGTGGGCGTGGGCGCCAGCCGGGTCCGGGACCTCTTCGACCAGGCCAAAAAGACCTCCCCCGCCATCGTCTTCATCGACGAGATCGATGCCGTGGGCCGCCAGCGGGGCACCGGCGTGGGCGGCGGACACGACGAGCGCGAGCAGACCCTGAACCAGCTTCTGGTGGAGATGGACGGCTTTGCCGCCAACGAGGGCGTGGTAGTCCTGGCAGCCACAAACCGCGCCGACGTACTGGACCCCGCCCTGCTGCGCCCCGGGCGGTTTGACCGGCAGATCTACGTGGGCCTGCCGGACATCAAGGGCCGGGAGGACATTTTGAAAGTCCACGCCAAGGGCAAGCCCCTCTCCGAGGACGTGGACCTGCGCAAGCTGGCCCGGGGCACCGCCGGCTTCACCGGCGCGGACCTGGAGAACCTCATCAACGAGGCGGCCCTGCTGGCCGCCCGGAAGGACCAGCGCTTCATCGCCATGCAGGACCTGAAAGACGCGGAGATCAAGGTCATCGCCGGACCGGAGAAGCGGAGCCGTGTCATCCCCCAGCACGAGCGGGAGCTGACCGCCTACCATGAGGCGGGTCATGCCGTGGTGATGCACGTTCTGCCGGACCACGACCCGGTGAGCCAGATCAGCATTGTCCCCCGGGGACAGGCCGGCGGCATGACCATCTCTCTGCCGGAGGAGGACCGCTCCTACCTCTCCAAGCGGTATATGGAGGACCAGATCGTGGCATTGCTGGGAGGCCGGGCGGCGGAGAAGCTGTGCCTGGGGGACATCTCCACCGGAGCCAGCAACGACATTCAGCGGGCCAGCGCCATCGCCCGGAAGATGGTGGCGTCCTACGGCATGAGCGAGAAGATCGGCACGGTCTCCTTTGACTCCGGCCACGACGAGGTGTTCATCGGCCGCACCATGAGCCAGGGCCGCAGCTACTCCGAGGCCGTGGCCGCCCAGATCGACGGCGAGGTCCGGGCCCTGCTGTCTGCCGCCTATGAGCGCTGTGAGGACATCCTGCGCCGGCAGCGGGACAAGCTGGAGACGGTGGCAAGGTACCTCCTGGAGAACGAGACTATGGAGCGGGATGCCTTTCTGGCCGTCTTCGGCGAGACGGAGCCGTCCGCGGAGTAAAGAAGTTTCCTTTTCAGCCGCCCGCGCATACAGCGCGGGCGGCTCCGCTTTTGCGGACAGGGCGGGAAAACACTGCGGAGAGCCGCTAAAATATGAAAAAACCGCCGGCCTCCGCGGGGCGCTTTCATCAAAATCACGAAAATAACTGTCCGTGACTTGTGGACAGTTCTCAGGTTCCGTTTTGGTCCATATCGGTTTTTGTCCGCTATATAAAGACATAAAGCCTGCGCAATGCGGACATTTTAAGAGGGCGGCGGGAAAACGTCCCCTCTCTTTCTGTGTATTATTCATCTTGCAAAACGGCTGAAAACCGCATAATATATTCCATAACCTTGGAATGGGAATCCATTCCGCCAATTCGAGGAGGATGAAAAGAATGAAAAAGCTATTCGCTCTGCTGCTGACACTGGCCATGGTTTTGTCCCTGGCGGCCTGCGGCGGCAATTCCGGCGGCTCCGACGGCGGCTCGGGCTCCGGCGCTTCCGGCAGCAAAGTCATCAAGATCGGCATCTATGAGCCCTCTTCCGGCAACAACGGCGCCGGCGGCAAGAAGGAGGTCCTGGGCATCGAGTACGCCAACACCCAGGTCAACACCGTCACCATCGGCGGCGAGGAGTACAGCATCGAGCTGGTGCCTGTGGACAACCAGTCCGAGAATGACAAGGGCGTCTCCGCGGCCCAGCAGCTGGTGAGCTCCGGTGTGGCCGTGGTTCTGGGCTCCTACGGCTCCGGCGTGTCCATGGCCGCCGCCCCCGTGTTCGAGGAGGCCAAGATCGCCGCCATCGGCTGCTCCTGCACCAACCCCGGCGTGACCCTGGGCAACCCCTACTACTTCCGGGTGTGCTATCTGGACCCCTTCCAGGGCAGCGTGCTGGCCAACCTGGCCAAGGATGAGTTCAGTGCCAAGACCGCCTACGTCTTCACGGAGCTGGGCGACGACTACTCTGTGGGCCTGGGCGAGTACTTCACCCAGGAGTGCGGCCGTCTGGGCATCCAGGTGGTGGCCGACCAGAACCCCCAGGGCAACACCGATATGTCCGGCTTTGTCAACGCCGCCAAGAGCGCGGGCGCCGACGTCATCTTTGCGCCCTGCTCCACCACCGTGGCCTCCCTGCTGATCGATCAGGCTGCCTCCGCCGGCATTCCCCTGATCGCCGGCGACACCTGGGACGACGCCGTTATTCTCCAGGCCGCCAGCAAGGCCGGCACGGACGTCTACTTCTCCACCTTCTACGACGAGGGCGCCTCTGACGCCGCCGCCGCCTTTATGGACGGCTTCAAGTCCTGGCTGAACGCCAACAGCGACAAGCTTTCCAACAACGGCGGCAGCGACACCGTCTCCGCAGTGTCCGCCCTGGGCTATGACGCCTACATGGTGGCTGTGGAGGCCATCAAGGCCGCCGATTCCGCCGACTCCGACGCCATTGCCCAGGCCCTCTCCGGCGTGACCTACACCGGCGTCACCGGCGACGTGGTGTTCGACGACGAGGGCGATGTGGACAAGAACATCATCTTCATCAAAGGCGTGGACACCGAAAAGGGTGAATTCTATTCCGTGAAGGAGCAGGGCCTCGCCCAGTGAGCTCCCCTGCGGGAAACATACGGCAGCGGGGTTCTCCCCCGCTGCCGTACATGGCGTTTCGCCGCCGGTTTTCCGGAGGGCAGAGACGGGATCTGCTTTCCGGAAAACCGGCGAAACCTGGAAATAAGGAGAGAGAATATGGTACAAATCTTGTCGACATTGCTGCCGGGCATCTCCGTGGGCGGGCAGTACGCCCTCATCGCCCTGGGCTATACGATGGTCTACGGCATTCTGCGCCTGATTAACTTTGCCCACGGCGACATCTTCACCGTGGCGGGCTTTGTCATGTTTTACGCCGTCACCGCCATGCCGGTGCAGCTGGCGATCCCCCTGACCATCGCCGTCACCGTGCTCCTGGGGTTCACGGTGGAGCGGCTGGCCTACAAGCCCCTGCGCTCCGCGCCCCGTATGAGCGTGATGATCTCCGCCATCGGCGTCAGCTACCTGCTGCAAAACCTGATGTGGTATATCACCGGCGGACAGCCACAGCAGTACCCGGTCATCCCCTGGATCTCCGACAGCATCTCCGTCTTTGGCACGGAGACGAAGCGGGTCACCATCATTACCCCCATCCTCACCATTGTGCTGATTCTGGCGCTGGTGACGCTGATTAAAAAGACCCGCATCGGCATGGCCATGCGGGCGGCCTCCCGGGATTTTGAGACGGCCCGGCTGATGGGGATCAAGATCAACAGCGTCATCTCCATGACCTTCGTCATCGGCTCCTTCCTGGCCGCGGTGGGGTCCTTCCTGTTTTTCAGCAATTACTCCACCGTCTCCCCCACCGTGGGCACCATGCCGGGCCTGAAAGCCTTCGTGGCAGCGGTGTTCGGCGGAATCGGCTCCATTCCCGGCGCTGTGGTGGGCGGCTTTATCATCGGCATCTGTGAGAATATCATCCGGGGCCTGGGATACTCCACCTTCAGCGACGCGTTTACCTTCGCGCTGCTGATCGTGGTGCTGTTCGTGAAGCCCACGGGCCTCTTCGGAGAGAAGCTGGAGGAGAAGGTGTGAGGATGGAAACAAAACGCAACAAGACGATTCTATGGGGACTGGTCCTCATTGCCGCGTTTTCGGCGCTGTCCCTGGGGGCGGAGGGCATCGCGGAGGCCACCGGCCAGACGCTTCTCATGACTGTTCTGAAAAAAGGCACCGTCTACGCGCTGCTGGCGGTGTCCATGAACCTGCTGAACGGCTTCACGGGCCTGTTCTCCCTGGGACAGGCGGGATTCATGCTGATCGGCGCCTATACCTACGCCATTTTGACCATCCCCGTGGCGAAGCGGGCCGGGGTCTACCAGTACTATGACGGCGGCATTGTCCAGTTCTCCATTCCGGAGACCTTCTCCGGCGTGTTCGGCGATCTGGTGGGCGGCGTCATCGGGATGGTAATCACCCTGGTGATCTGCGGCCTGCTGGCGGCCTTTTTCGGCTGGCTCATCGGCCTGCCGGTGCTGCGGCTCAAAAGCGACTATCTGGCCATTGCCACTTTGGGCTTTGCAGAGATTATCCGCACTTTCATCCAGTATGAGAGCTTTGCCCCCCTCACCAACGGCTCCAACACCCTGCGGCAGTATCCCACCTTCAAGCACCTCTACCCCTATGTCATTATTGTGGGACTGTGCATTCTGGGCATCGTGCTGCTGGTAAACTCCACCTACGGCCGGGCCTTCAAGGCCATCCGGGACGATGAGATCGCCGCCGAGGCCATGGGCATCAATCTGGCAAAGCACAAGATGCTCTCCTTCATCATCAGCTCCTTTTTCGCGGGCGTGGGCGGCGGCCTGCTGGCCATGTATATGAGCAGCGTCCAGGCGAAGGGCTTTACCGTGGCCATGACCTATGAGATCCTCCTCATGGTGGTCATCGGCGGAATCGGCTCCATCAGCGGCAGCATCATCGCCTCCTATCTCTTCATCGGGTGCAGCGAGTGGTGGCTGCGGTTCCTGGATGATCCCGGCAACAACCCCGGCGGCCTCAAGCTGCTGGCTCCCGGCTTCCGGATGGTGGTGTTCTCCATCTTTATCATGATCGTGGTGCTGTTCTTCCGAAAGGGCATCATGGGGGAGCGGGAATTCCCGGATATCCTCCGGCAGAGAGCGAAAAAGACAAAGAAGGAGGCCGCCGGAAAATGAGTGAGAACGTCCTGAAAGTGGAGAACGTCACCATGCAGTTCGGCGGCGTGGTGGCCGTGGACAATATGAACCTGGAGATCAACCAGGGGGAGATCGTGGCCCTGATCGGCCCCAACGGCGCCGGCAAGACCACCGCCTTCAACGTGGTCACCGGCGTGTACCAGCCCACCAACGGCGCGGTCTGGTTCCAGGGGGAGAAGATCGTGGAAAACCATCCCCAGGGCAAGATGCGGCAGCAGTACAAGGGCCAGCACGCCGGGGAGTATTCCCGCGCCCTGGCCCCCACCCCTGACGCCATCACCAAGCTGGGCATGGCCCGTACCTTCCAGAACATCCGCCTGTGGAAGTCCCAGACGGTATTTGACAACGTGCTCATCGCCAAGCACTGCCGGACCCACACCAACTTTCTCTCCGCTGCCCTCCGCCTGAACCGCAAAGAGGAGCAGGCCCAGCGGCAGCATGTGGAGGAGCTTTTGGAGCTGGTGGGCCTCTCCGATGTGAAGGGCGAGCTGGCCACATCCCTGCCCTACGGCAAGCAGCGGCGGCTGGAGATTGCCCGGGCCCTGGCCACGGAGCCGAAGCTCCTTCTGCTGGACGAACCGGCGGCGGGCATGAACCCCCAGGAGACCGGCGAGCTGACCGCCTTTATCAGTGAGATCCGCTCCAAGCTGGGGCTGACCGTATTTCTGATCGAGCACCATATGGACCTGGTCATGGACATCTCCGACCGCATTTACGTGCTGGACTTCGGCAGGCTGATCGCCGAGGGTACGCCGGCGGAGATCCAGAACAATCAGCGCGTCATTGACGCGTACCTGGGGGTGGCGGAGGATGCTTAAAATTGAGAATCTCCACGTGGCCTACGGCGGCATCCAGGCCCTGCGGGGCATCTCCATGGAGGTGCCCGACGGCAAGATCGTCACCCTGATCGGCGCCAACGGCGCCGGCAAGTCCACCACCCTGCGGACCATCACGGGCCTTGTGAAGGCCGTCTCCGGCTCCGTCCAGTGGAACGGGGAGGAGCTTCTGGGCAAGCCCATTGACCGGATCATCAGCGCCGGCATCGCCATGAGTCCCGAGGGGCGCCGGGTGTTCCCGGACCTGACGGTGCTGGAGAATTTGAAGCTGGGGGCCTACCTCCGCCGGAACAAGGCGGAGATCGCAAAGGACCTCCAGTGGGTCTACGAGCTCTTCCCCCGGCTGAAGGAGCGGGACTGGCAGGCGGCCGGCACCCTCTCCGGCGGCGAACAGCAGATGCTGGCCGTGGGCCGGGCGCTGATGAGCCGGCCGAAGCTCCTTTTGATGGATGAGCCCTCTCTGGGTCTGGCCCCTCTGGTGGTGCAGGACATCTTCTCCATCATCGGGGAGATCAACCGCCAGGGCGTCACCATTTTGCTGATTGAGCAGAACGCCAACATGGCCCTGAAAATTGCGGACCTTGCGTACGTGCTGGAGACCGGCAATATCACCATGAGCGGCACCGGCGCGGAGCTGCTGGCCGACGAGCGGGTGAAGGAGGCCTATCTGGGCAAACACAAAAGCTGAGAACGACAAAGGCGGGGAGGAGCGTAAGCTCCTCCCCGCTTTATCGTTTGGAATGTTTTCAGGCCAGCATATCCAGGCCCGCGTCCGAAGGCGCCGGGGCCTCCGCGGCCGTCACCGCCTGGGCGGCGGCGTACTGCTGCGCGGCCACCCCTGCCGAGACTCCCGCCGTGGCGGAGGTGAGCTCCTGCAGCTGGGTCCGCAGCTCCAGTCTGGCGGCGGACAGCTGCTCCTGTGTCCGATTGTCCATCTCAGCCTCCCGGATATAGCCAGATTCCCGGATGCTCCGCAGCGCCCGGGTGCGGGTGAGCTCCTGCCGGAGCCGGGCGGCCTTCCGGCGGTTCTTCTCCTCCAGGGCCTTTTTCCGCCGGGTCTCCGCCAGCTTCTCCCGCTGTACGTCTTTCTGCTTCCTTCCCGCCCGATGGACGGCCTTCTGCAGCTGGCGGATGGCCGCCTGGATGCGCTCCTTGTTGTCCGGGTCGCTCCGCAGGGCGGACTGCAGCTGGACGATCTTCCGCCGGGCGTAGCCGGAGGCGGCGGTGATCTCCCCCGGCGTCCTGGCCCGGGCCAGCTTGGCGTAGGCCGTCATGGGGGCGTCTCCATAGCGGGCGTTCTTGGGGAGCTTGAACTGATCCCGCCGGGCCTCCGCCTTCTCTTTGGCGTCCCGCATCATCTCATAGATGCTCTTGGCCTCCCGCTGGGCGGAGGCGGCATAGTCCTGCCGCTGAGGCGCGCCCGCGCCGCTGGTGATGCCGCTGGACTCCATAGCCGTCCCCCCCTCCTGTTTATAGAGTGTATATCGGCAGAAGCAGGGCGGAAGAAAATACCCTGGTGGAAAATTTATGCAGTCCTACAAATTTTTTGTGAGATCCGCCAACGGATACCCCGCTACCGGGCCACAAACACCATGACGCTCCTGGGGCGGATGGTGAAGCGCTCCTCCGCCGGGCGGCGGGGAGGCTGCTCCTCCTCCCAGGTGTCCGCCGCCAGCTCCCAGTACATGGAGGCGGGCAGGCGGGGCAGGGTGACCTCCAGCTCCTCCCACCAGGCGTTGGAGGCCACGTAGACCACCTGGGGCCCGGTGCTCCGCTCCGCCCCGGCGAACATCACGCCCACGTACCGCTCGTGGCTCTCGAAAAACCCGCTGCACCAGGGCTCCACCCCGTGGAAGCTGACGTCCGGAAAGCCGCAGGCGCCATTGCTCAGGCTGGTTCGCAGTACCCGGTGCTTCTTCCGGAAACGGATCATGTACTGGAAAAAGCGGAACATCCCCCTGTTTTTCTCCAGCCGGGACCAGTCCAGCCAGGAGGTGATGTTGTCCTGGCAGTAGGCGTTGTTGTTGCCGAACTGGGTGTTGCAGAACTCGTCCCCTGCCAGGAACATGGGAATCCCCCGGCTGCACATCAGCAGGGCGAAGGCGCTGCGGATCATCCGCCGCCGCAGGGCGTTTACCGCCGGATCCTCCGTCTCCCCCTCGGCGCCGCAGTTCCAGCTGTTATTGTCATTGGCTCCGTCGGTGCCGCCCCAGCCGTTTTTCTCGTTGTGCTTTTCGTTGTAGGCGTAGAGGTCGTAGAGGGTAAACCCGTCGTGGCAGGTGAGGAAGTTGATGGAGGCGTCCTTCCGCCCCGCGCCGCCGTAGATGTCCCGGGAGCCGGCGAGGCGCAATGCCGCCGCCTGGGCGCAGCCCTCGTCCCCCTTGAGATAGCGGCGCAGGTCGTCCCGGTAGCGGCCGTTCCACTCCGCCCAGCGGTTCCAGGCGGGGAAGGACCCAACCTGATAGAGCCCTCCGGCGTCCCAGGCCTCGGCAATGAGCTTCACGTCCCCCAGGATGGGGTCGAAGGCCAGGGCCTGGAGCAGGGGCGGGTCCCCCATGGGGGCGCCGTCCTCGTTCCGGCTGAGGATGGAGGCCAGGTCGAAGCGGAAGCCGTCCACGTGGTAGGTGGTGACCCAGTAGCGCAGGCAGTCCAGAATCATCTGCCGCACAATGGGGTGGTTGCAGTTGACGGTGTTGCCGCAGCCGCTGAAATTATAGTATTTCCCCTCCGGCGTCAGCAGGTAGTAGATGTTGTTGTCAAGGCCCTTGAAGGAGAAGAAGGGCCCCTGCTCGTTGCCCTCCGCCGTGTGGTTGAACACCACGTCCAGGTACACCTCAATGCCGTGCTGCTGGAAGGTCTTGATGAGATTTTTCAGCTCGTTGCCCTCCCGGTTGTACTCCGTCCCGGCGGCGTAGCTGGTGTTGGGGGCGAAGAAGCTGACGGTGTTGTACCCCCAGTAGTTGCACAGCTCCTGCCCCTCCCACACACGGTAGTCCTGCATCTCGTCGAACTCGAAGATGGGCATCAGCTCCACGGCGTTAACCCCCAGCTCCAGCAGATAGGGCAGCTTTTCCAGAAGCCCCGCGAAGGTGCCGGGGTATTGGACGCCGGAGGAGGGGTCCTTGGTAAAGCCCCGGACGTGGAGCTCGTAGATGATGAGATCCTCCATGGGGATCAGAGGCGGACGGGCGTCCTTCCAGTCGAAGTCGTCCTTCACCACCCGGGCCCGGTAGTGCTGGCCGTGGGGGGAGGACTTCCCCCACTGGCTCTGCCCCGTCACCGCCTTGGCGTAGGGGTCCAGCAGGTAGCGGCTTTTGTCGAAGATCAGTCCCTTCTCCGGCTCATAGGGGCCGTCCACCCGGTAGGCGTACTCAAATTCCTCGATATTCAGCTTAAACACGATCATGGAGTACACGTTGCCGATGCGGTAGCGCCTGGGAAAGGGCAGGGCCGCAAAGGGCTCCGTCTCCCCCCTGTGAAACAGCAGCAGTTCGATGGAGGTGGCATTGTGGGAGTGCACCGTGAAGTTCACGCCGCCGGGGATGGCGGTGGCCCCGTTGATCTCATAAAACCCGGGGCGGACCTCAAAGCCGCTGATGACATCCATGGGGACCAGGTGAATGGTCCGGGGCAGCACCAGCTTTTCCTCTGCCGTTGTATTCTCTTTGTTCATCCTATCTCCTCCGTCCTTCCAATTTTACAGACCCTGCATCAGGTCTTTGACGATCCGCGCGGTCATGCCCCAGATCACATGCCCCTCATACCGCCAGGAGGGCACCTCCACCGCGCCGCAGCTCCAGGCGTAGTCCCGTGGAATGCCCGCCGCCTCGTAGGGGAAGTCCTCCGGCAGGCTGGGTATCAGCCGGTAGCGGGCGGTCACCGGCGGTGTGCGGCGGAAAAAGTCCAGCGGCACCGTAAAGACCTCCGCCACCTCCGCCGGGGAGGGCTGCATCCGGGCCAGCCCCGCCGGGGAGACCACGCCCACCACAGGCCGCAGCAAGAAGCCCCGCTGATTGCAGATGAAGTCCGAGGGGCCCAGCAGATCCACCTCCTCCCGGGGGATGGAGAGCTCCTCCTCCGTCTCCCGCAGGGCGCAGTCCTCCGGCGTCTCTCCCGGCTCCATCCATCCGCCGGGAAAGCACACCTCGCCACCCTGGCGCAGGCCCGCCGCCCGGGTCTCGAACAGCAGGCAGGGTCCCGACTGCGTCTCCAGCAGGGGCGCCAGCACGGCACAGCTCCGCGCCGCGCCCAAAAGCCCCGGCGTATGGCCGCCGTACCGGCGGCGCAGGGCGTCCAGCGCCCCCGTCACAGCAGCATCTCCAGCGCCTGGCGGCGGTTTTCAATGTCCACCGCCGGAAGGCTCGGCGCGTACTCCCCGTCCAGAGACCAAGGCAGTTTCTCCTCCGTCTCCAGATGGAGGGAGGACACGTGGCGGAACACAAGTCCCTCGCTGTCGTACTGCTGGTTCAGCAGCGCCACCACCAGGTTCTGAAGGTCCGCCGGGGTGCGGGGGTTGGGGATCAGCAGCAGCTCGAATTTCCCGTCGTCCAGCACCACCCGCTCCTCCTCCAGCTTCATCAGCCCGCCGATGGAGGTGGAGTTGCACACCGCGCCGAAGAGATACTCCCCGTCCAGAACCTCCCCGTCGGCGGTGAGCTTCACCCGGTAGGGCCGCAGGCTGTTCAAATCCTTCATGCCCTCCAGGATATAGGCGAAGTGGCCCAGGGCGTTCTTGGCGGCCTGGGAGGCGGTGTAGGAGCTGCGGGTAAAGGCCCCGAAGGAGGCCACGTACACAAAATACCGCTCGTTCCAGCGTCCCACGTCCAGACGGCGGGGCGTGCCGGACACCATGGCCGCCGCAGCCTCCGCCGGCTTTCCGGGCAGACGCAGGCTGGAGGCGAAATCGTTGGTGCTGCCCTGGGGCAGGTAGCCCAGCAGAGGCGGGCAATCCAGCCGCATCAGGCCGTTGACCACCTCGTTCAGCGTTCCGTCGCCGCCCACCGCCGCTACCGCGTCATAGGTTCCGCCGGCGGACGCGGCGGTATCGGCCGCGTCGCCGGGCCGGGCGGTGGTGTTGTGGATGGAGAGGAGATACCCCGCCTGAGAGAGTATCGCCGCCGCGTCGAACAGCGGCCCCCGGGATTTGTGCCGTCCCGCCCTGGGATTGACGATCATCAGCAGTTTTTTCGGTTCCATGTTTTTGACAGCGCCTCCTGACGCAAACGCAATAAAATCATGCAAAAGCAGTATACCACGGGAAAATCAGGATTGCAATTCCCCGGGCCTTTGTGTAAAATGAAATATACTATACAGCTGCGCTCAAAATGCCCGGGAAATGCCGCCGGGCGGCGGCTCCGCCTTCTCTGCCGCGGAGCCTGGAGGGCCGCTGTGGAAAAGAGGCGGTGCCGGATGAATCGAAAAAGCGAGCATGTGAAGAGCGGCGTCACGGTGTTTTTGACCGTGGGGGCCATCCTGCTCTTTTATGACACCCTGTTTGGCCGCCACTGGCTACTGAACGTCTGGCGGCAGCTGCTGACCGCCGTCCGGCCCATCCTCTACGGCGCCTTCATGGCCTATCTGCTGGCGCCTGTGGTGAATTTCTTTGAGGTCCGCCTCTTCCCCGACCAGGTGCGGAGGGCCCGGGAGAAGGGCCGCTTCACCGCCCCCGCCGCCCGGGCGGCCAGCCTGCTGCTGACATGGCTGCTGGTGTGCCTCGTGTTCTACATCCTGGCCTCGGTGCTGCTGCCGGAGCTCTACAAGAGCGTGCTCCAGCTGGTGAGCAACGTGGAGAACTACTACAACACCATCGCCGGCTGGGTGGAGACGCTGCTTGCCACCTATCCGGACATGGAAGACCTGGTGGTGAGTCAGCTGAACGGCTACTATCAGGACATCACCGGCTGGCTGAATGCCCACGACATTGCGGACTGGCTGCAAAAGGCCCTCTCCCAGGCCCAGACGGTGATGAGCTTGGCCGCCGGCAGCGTCGTGGGCCTGGTGAACTTTTTGAAAAATCTACTGGTGGGCGTCATCGTCTCCATCTACCTGCTCTCCGCCAAGGAATACTGCGCCGCCTTCGCCCGGAGGACGGCCTGCGGCCTGTTCTCCCGGAAAAACGCCGGCTGGGTGCTGCGGGGCGTCCACCGGGTGGACGTCATCTTCTCCGGCTTTGTCCGGGGCAAGCTGCTGGACTCCCTGATTATCGGTATTTTGTGCTTTATCAGCTGTTCCATCCTGAAATTTCCCTATACGCCCCTGGTATCTGTCATCGTGGGCATCACCAACATCATCCCCTTCTTCGGCCCCTTCCTGGGGGCCGTGCCCAGCGCCTTTTTGATTCTGCTGGTCTCCCCCATGAAGGCGCTGTACTTTCTGCTCTTCATCCTGGTGCTCCAGCAGCTGGACGGCAACGTTATCGGCCCCAAGATCCTGGGGGACACCACGGGGTTGTCAAGCCTTTGGGTCATCATCGCCATCTTAGTGGGCGGCAGCTTCTTCGGCCTGCCGGGGATGTTCTTCGGCGTGCCGGTGTGCGCGTGCCTGTACAGCCTCTTCACCTTCCTGGTGGACACGCGCCTGAAAAAGAAACGGCTTCCCCTGGAGGTGGACGCCTACGCCGGCGGTGTGCCCGGCTCCTCCGGGAAGGAAGCGTCCCCCGGGCCTCCGGCCCCGGTTGTGGAGGAGCTGGAGGGCGGGGCCCCTTGACGGCGGAACCGGCCCCGGCCGGAAGTATTTCCATTTTCCATAAAATGATTTGACTTTCCTGCGAGAAAATCGTGGGAAAAGGGGTTGCAATCCGGCGGCCTATCGTGTACAATACAGCCTTGCGGGGTCTCGTTAGAAAAATAACGACCCCGAAGGCTGTATTCTCTTGCGGCGGGGTTTTGCATAGAACGCCGCAGACGCGAAACAGCGCCGACAACTGAATAGAGCCGATCATATCTGAGGGGCGGACAGTATCCGCCCAACACTGACTCCCTTGGGAGCAGTGATGTAAAGGAGAAATCGACATGCGGAAGAAACTTCTCTCGCTCCTTCTTCTGGTCAGCCTCCTGAGCGCCGTACTCTGCGGATGCAAAGACGGCAGCACAGAGCAGCGGACAGCGGACGGACAGGAACCCACCATCGGCTCTACCGGCGAGACAGCCAACGAGATCACCGTTGGCATCGCCCAGGACCTGGACGACAGTCTTGACCCCCACAAAGCGGTGGCGGCAGGAACCAAGGAAGTCATGTTCAACGTATTTGAGGGCCTGATGAAGCCCACACCTGACGGAGATCTGATCCCCGCGGTCGCCGACCACTACGAGCTTTCCGAGGACAAGACCACGTACACCTTCACCCTGCGGCAGGGCGTACAGTTCCACAACGGCGAGCCGGTAGACACTGGGGATGTGGTATATTCCATCCAACGCTGCGCCGACGACTCGGAGGGAGAGCCTCTGGTCCCGGCGCTTTCTGCTGTCCGGAGCATCACGGCGGACGACTCTGCCGTGACCATCACCCTGGACCAGCCCAATACCGAATTCCTGTCCTATCTGACCCTGGCCATCCTGCCGGAGGGCTACGACCAGCAGGATACCGCCCCTGTGGGCACCGGCCCCTTCAAGTTTGTCTCCCGGGCCGCCCAGGACAACATTGTGCTGGAGCGGTTTGACGGCTACTGGGGCACCCCGGCGTATCTGGAGAAGGTGACCTTCAAAATTATGGAGAACACGGACGGCATCATCGTCAGCCTCCAGAGCGGGGCCGTGGATCTGTTCGCCCACCTCTCCAGCACCAACGCCGCCCAGCTGGAAAACGACTTCAACATCGAAGAGGGCACCATGAACCTGGTGCAGGCCCTGTACCTCAACAACGCCGAGAAGCCCTTTGACGACATCCGGGTCCGGCAGGCCCTGTGCTATGCCGTGGACAAGCAGGGCATTATCGACATCGCCTTCGCCGGGTACGGCCACCCCATCGGCTCCAGCATGTACCCCGCCTTCGGCAAGTATTTCGATGAAAGCCTCATCACCCGCTACACCCCGGATCTGGAGAAGGCCAAGGCTCTGCTGGCGGACGCCGGGTATCCCGACGGCTTCTCCATGACCATCACCGTGCCCTCCAACTACCAGCCACACATCGACACCGCCCAGGTGATTGTAAACCAGCTGGCCCAGATCGGCGTCACCGCCGAGATCCAGCTGGTGGAGTGGGGCACGTGGCTCTCCGATGTGTATGCGGGACGGCAGTTCCAGTCCACCGTAGTGGGCGTGGACGCCTCCAACATGACCGCCCGGGCTCTGCTGGAGCGGTTCTCCTCTACTGCCAGTAATAACTTTATCAATTATAACAATGCGGAGTATGACGCCCTCTTTGCCCAGGCCTTGGCGTCCTTTGACGATGCGGAGCAGACCGCCGTCTACAAGCAGATGCTGGAAAACCTGGCGGAGAACGCCGCCAACGTCTACATCCAGGACCTTGCGGACCTGGTGGCCGTCCGCAAGGGGCTCACCGGCCTGCAGTTCTATCCCATCTACGTGCTGGACCTCTCCACGGTCCGTTACGAGTGATCCTATGAATATCCGGCCATTTACAGGGCGGCCGGCAAGCCTGCTTAAAGTCTCCGGGCACACCGCATGGGAGGGCCTTTTTCCGCCGCTCTTCGTTAAGTCTTCTTGCCGGGCGGCGGCCCGCCTGCAAAAATTTTTCTTGATTGGCGGGAAGCCCCCCATCCGCCCGGCATGCCCGGAGATATTAAACAGGCTCCAGAGGGAGGCGAGACCATGAAGTACGCTGCCAAAAAAATTGCGGCCATGCTTCTCACCATGGTCATCGTCTCCCTTCTGGCGTTTACGGCCTTTTCTCTGATCTCCGGCGACGCGGCGGAGATCATCCTGGGCACCCAGGCCACGCCGGAGCGTCTGGCGGCTCTGCGGGCGGAGCTGGGGCTGGACAGGCCCCTGCCGGTGCGCTACATCTCCTGGCTCCTGGGCTTTTTCACCGGAGACCTGGGGATCTCCATCAAGTACAATCAGCCCGTGTGGGACCTGATCGCCCCCAAGGTGCTGGTGACGCTGTGCCTGAGCATTTTGTGCTTTTTCCTGATTACCATCGTCTCCATCCCCCTGGGGCTCTGCTCCGCCGCCAGGTCCGGCGGAGCGCTGGACGGCCTTGGCACTGTTTTCAACCAGCTGTGCATGGCGGTGCCCTCCTTCTTCACCGGCATCCTGCTGTCCTGGGGGTTTGGCATTGCGCTGAAGTGGTTCATGCCCGGCAGCTTTCCGGAGCTGGGATCGGATTTCTTCGGCGCGGTGAAGTACCTCTTCTTTGCCGCCATCGCCATTGCCATTCCCCGCGTGGCCATGACGGTGCGGATGCTCCGGGGAACCATTCTCACCGAGATGCGGAGGGACTACGTCCGCACCGCCATCTCCCGGGGGGCGGGATGGCGGCGGGTGCTGTACCGCCACGTGCTGAAAAACGCCCTGGCCCCGGTGGTCACGCTCCTGGCCCAGACCATGGCGGAGATCGTGGCTGCCGGCATTGTGGTGGAGCAGGTGTTCGTCATTCCCGGCCTGGGGAGAATGCTGGTGGCCTCCATCTCCAACCGGGACTACCCGGTGGTCCAGGCCATTGTGGTGATTCTGGCCTTCTGGGTGGTGCTGGCGGGCACGGCGGCGGACATTATCAACCAACGGATCGATCCGCGGCTGCGTCTGGGAGGTGACACATGAGACGGCGAAACGGTTATCTCACCGCCGGACTGATCCTGGCGGGACTGACGGCGGCGCTGATTCTCCTGGGCTTTTTCTGGACGCCCTGCGACCCCAACGCCATGAGCATGGACCGCTCCGGCCCCTCCCTGGCCCATCTGATGGGTACGGACAACTTCGGCCGGGATATTCTCAGCCGGGTGATGAAGGGCGCCGGGGCCACCGCCTCCATTGCCCTGGCCACCGTGGCCATCGGCGCCGTGTGCGGCACGGCGGTGGGGGCCCTCACCGGGTATTTCGGCGGCGTTGTGGACGAGATTTTGATGCGGGTCAACGACGCCCTCACCGCCTTCCCCAGCGTCCTGCTGGCCCTGGTGGTCATCAGCGTCCTGGGGCCGGGAAAGAAGCTCAACGTGATCCTGGCCCTGGGGCTGGTGTTCATCCCCGGCTTCGCCCGGATCACCCGGACGGCCTTCGCCGCCCTCCGGGACGTGAACTACGTCAAAAGCGCCCGGCTCATGGGCGCGGGCAGCGGGCGGATTCTGCTGGTACACATCCTGCCCAACGTCATGCATGTGCTGCTGCCGGCCCTGACCATTGGCTTCAACAACGCCGTGCTGGCGGAGGCCTCCATGAGCTACTTGGGCATCGGCGTCACGCCGCCGGACGCCTCTCTTGGCTATATGCTCTCCGAGGCCCAGGGGATGTTCGGCATCGCCCCTTGGTACGCCGCCGGCACAGGTCTTGTCATCATCCTGATGGTGTTCAGCGTCGGCCTCATTGGCGAGGGGCTGCAGCGCCGGAACGGGGAGGGATCGTGATGCTGGAAATTCGAGATCTGCATGTCAAGTTTCACAACCGGGACCGGGAGGCCGTGGCGGGGGTGTCCCTCACCATCCATGACGGCGAGATCCTGGGCCTTGTGGGGGAATCCGGCTCCGGCAAATCCGTCACCGCCATGAGCGTGGCGGGGCTGCTGCCCCGGAGCCGGTGCGATTACTCCGGCGAGATCCTGCTGGATGGACGGGAGCTGCTCCATATCCCCCGCTCGGAGCTGCGAAAGATCCAGGGCAGGGAGATCGGCGTGGTATTTCAGGAGCCGATGAGCGCCATGGACCCCCTGATGAAGATCGGCCCCCAGGTGGAGGAGGTCCTCTCCATCCACCAAAACCTCCCCCGGGCGGAGCGGAAGCGGCTGGCCCTGGAGGCCCTGGAGGCGGTGGAGCTGCCGGACCCGGAGGGGGTCTGCGGCAAGTACCCCCACCAGCTCTCCGGCGGGATGCTCCAGCGGGCCATGATCGCCGCGGCCATTGTCATCCGGCCAAAGCTGCTGCTTTTGGATGAGCCCACCACCGCCCTGGACGTAACCATCCAGGCCCAGATTCTGGAGCTGCTGAAAAAGCTGAACGCCGAGAGCGGCATCTCCATGCTGTTCATCTCCCACAACCTCAACGTGGTGCGCAAGCTCTGCGGCCATGTGGCGGTGATGCAGCGGGGCGTCCTGGTGGAGGAGGGGGAGACGGACGCCGTGTTCCACCATCCCCGGCACCCCTACACCCAGCGGCTGATTGCCGCCATCCCCACCCGGCAGAGAAGGGAGGAGACCCTATGAGCGGAGAAGCTGTCCTGTCTCTCCGGCACGTCACCAGCGGCTACCGGGAGGGCGGCGCCCTCCGGCGGGGGGCGTACCAGGAGGTGCTCCACGACGTGACCTTTGACGTGCGCCACGGCGAGATCCTGGGTCTTGTGGGGGAGTCCGGCACCGGCAAGTCCACCCTGGCCCGAACCATTCTGGGGATGGTCAAGCCGGACCAGGGAGAGGTAATCCACTACACCAGGCGTCCCCAGATGATCTTTCAGGACCCCTACAGCTCCCTGAACCCCGCCTACCCCGTCTCCTGGATTCTGGAGGAGCCCCTGCGGATCTTTGGAAAATACGGTCCGGAGGAGCGGAAGCGCCGGGTGCGGGAGATGCTGGAGCGGGTGGAGCTGCCGGCGGAGTGCCTGGCGGCAAAGCCCGGGGAGCTCTCCGGCGGGCAGCGGCAGCGGGTGTCCATCGCCGCGGCCCTGATTCAGCGGCCCCGGTTTCTCATTGCCGACGAGCCGGTGTCCGCCCTGGACGTGACCATTCAGGCCCAGATTCTGGAGCTGCTGAAAAATCTGCGGAACGAGCTGGATCTGAGCTACCTTTTCATCTCCCACGATCTGAATGTGGTCTATCAGCTCTGCGACCGGGTGCTGGTGATGAAGCGGGGGTGCATTGTGGAGCAGGGGACCGTGGCGGAGATTTTTGACAATCCCAAAGAGACGTACACACGGCAGCTGCTGGCCGCCGCCGAGTGAGGCCGGTCCGCCGAGTCCGGGGCCGGGCGGGGCGGCCCGGCCCGGCCATATCTCCGGTATCTTCCCCAAATTAATTCACAGTTTTCCAAGGCGGGGGCTTCGCCCAAGGCAATGAAAGTAGTTTAACAACATGAAAAAGTTTTTTCTCCGGCACAAAAAACTGCATATTTGGCTGCTGGCCTCTCTGATTGTCCTGCTGGCCCTCCGGCTGTGCCGGGGGAACCGGATCTGGATGAACGCCCTGGCGGAGCATGTCACCATCCCCCTGCGCCGGGGGCTGGGCGAGGTGTGCTACCGGGTGGATTTCTCCGTTATGGAGGCGATCTACGTCCTGGCCGCCCTGCTGGGACTGGGCTACCTGGTCTGGAGCGTCATTGCCGTCCTCCGGGCCAAAGGACGCCGGGGGCGGCGGGCCTACGGCGCGGCGCTGGGCGCCGTCTGTGCCTTTGTAACCGTCTACACCCTGTTCTTCTTCCTGTGGGGGCTCAGCTTCTGGACGGACAGCTTTCAGGACAAGTCCGGCATCTATGCCCAGCCCGTGGCCCCAGAGGACCTCAAATCCGTGACGGCATACTTTGCGGAGCAGACGGCCCTCTCGGCAGGCGCCGTCCCCCGGGACGAAAACGGCGTGTTTGCCGTGTCCTGGCAAAAGATCCTGGCGGACAGCCCGTATGTCTATGACGCGCTGGAGGAGGAGTTCCCCTTCCTGGCCTTCGAGGACAAGGGGGTGAAGCCCATGTTCTTCTCCCGGCTCATGAGCCGAATGGACTTCACCGGCTTCTACTGCGCCTACACCGGGGAGTCCAACGTGAACATCGACAGCCCCGCCTGCCTCCTGCCCTCCACGGCGGCCCACGAGCTGGCCCACCAGCGGGGCATTGCCTCGGAGCAGGAGTGCAACTTCCTGGCGGTGCTGGCCTCCACCACCAGCAAAAACCCCGCCTACGTCTACTCCGGCTGGCTGATGGGGTACATCTACCTGGGCAACGCCCTGTACTCCCTGGACCCGGACGCCTATTGGGCCCTCCGGGAGACGCTGCCAAAGACCGTCCGGGCGGACCTCCAGTACAACAACGCCTACTGGGCCCAGTTCCGGGACTCTGCTGTCAAACAGGTCTCCACCAAGGTCTACGACAGCATGCTCAAGTCCTACGGCGACGAGCGGGGCATACAGTCCTACGGCACCGTGGTGGATCTGCTGGTGGCGTATTACAAATAGTGTGAGCGGCCGAAACAGGCGGCATCTCCAAATGGTGACGGGGGAAATAATATGCGGCGCAGCGGTGAAATGGATCGATTGCTGAATGAAATGGCGGTGTACAAAACCGAGTTGGCCAGAGGCAGCGTCACAGGTCAATTTCGGCGAATCCAGGCCACTATTCAGAACATTCCGGATGTGAACATATCAAATTCCGAGGGATATACCTACCTGATGATCGCTGTGATGCAGCATAAGGCCGACGTTGTCAAGCTGCTGTTGGAGGCCGGCGCCGACCCCAACATCGGCCGCCGCGACGGCGTCCGTCCATTGGCGGCGGTATTCCTAAAAAGAACAGAGCAGCGTCAGGAGATCGTCCGGCTTCTGGTTGACCATGGCGCAGATCCCTCCTTAGGCGACCGGCCAGGGCAGACCGCTTTTGATTTCGCCGAAATCACACAGGCAGAGCCTCATCTCATCGAATTGTTAGAAGAGGCAAACCTCCGATTGCACGGAGTTCCCCGGGGATCCGGACAGGCAAATGCCTAGGCCTAGTCTGTCCCCCTGGCTGTCTGCCGGGGCCGCCCTCCCGCCCCTTTCCCCGGCCCGCTCCGCACGCCATGAAAATCACCCTCACCCGGAAGCTGCGGCTTCCGGGTGAGGGTGATTTTCTATCCCCAGTATGCGAACGCCCCGAAGTTTCCTCCGCGGCTCACCGCTTGAGGTACTCGTTGGGGTCCACCGGCGACCCGTCCTTGGTGACGGAGAAATGGAGGTGGGGGCCCTGGGCGGACTCCGCCGCCGCGGTGCGGCCCACCGCGCCGATGATCTGCCCGGCGGAGACGGTCTCCCCCTCCTCCACATTGGGCCGGGTCTGGAGGTTGGAGTAGGTGGTCTGGTAGCCGCCGTCGTGGTTGATGACCACCGTGGTGCCCATCAGGGGATCGTCGGTCACCAAGGATACGGTGCCGGAGCTGGCCGCCAGCACCGTGGTGCCCTGGACGGCGGAGATGTCGATGCCGTCATGGGTGCGCCAGTCCGCCAGGGTCTCGTTGTACACCAGCTGGTCCACGGAGAAGACCGTGACCACCTCCCCGTTCAGGGGCGATACGATCAGCCTGGGGGCCTCCACCACCACCGGGGTGTCGTCTACCGGGAGCTCCGGCATGGGAGGCGGGGCCGCCTGTTCCGGCGTCTCCTCCGACACATCCTCCGCCGGAGCGATGGTCTCCACCACGGCGGGAACCTCCGGTGCGGCGGGCTCCGCGGCGGCGGGGGTAATCAGGTCCGTCTGCCGGGGGGCGCTGTCCTCCGCGGGCTTGTCCCGGCCCGCGAACAGGGCGAAGCTTCCGCCCACGCCCACGGCCAGAACGCACAGGGCCAAAATTGCGTAAAACCAGGCGCTGCCAAAAATCGACTTCCATCTGTTCATTGCTTGTCCCTCCCTTAAATTGGTACAGGGAGAGTATGGACAGCTTTTTCGGGAGTTATACAATTTCTTCTGACGCAGCGCTCGGACGCGGGAGAGAATCACAGGAAAAACCATCCTAGTTCAAGATAAGTGTTGCTATAGGCCTAATGTCTCATTCCTTAGTCGATATGCACAAAGCAGAGGCGGCTCCACAAAACCAGGAGCCGCCTTTGCAGATTCAAAATCAAAGCTTAATATGTTTAATTGCATTGATTGTGCCATTAGGCCTTGTTTGAAAAAAGTCAAAAGGCCCAAACGGTGGATCTTTATCCGCCACTCTGCGTTAAATGTTCTTGCCGGGCGTCAGCCCGCCTGCAAAAATTTGCCTTGATTGGCGAAAACATCTCTCGCCGTTGGGCATTCCGCCTTTTTTCAAACAAGGCCTAATTATAGATAAGAAAAGGTCTATCCAAACAGCAGATGAAAAAGCGAGAATCCCAATTCGACTTTGTGCGTCCGGATAGATGCCATGAATAATTATTTATAGCAGCTTATCAACAATATCGTTTGGTTTACAAAAAAGCAAATCGAGATTTTTGGAGAGGTGCAAATGGATACTGGTCAAATTATAGTTGAAATCGTCTTTCTAACATTGGCTATTGGGATATTTGTTATCAGTTATCTTCAGTTTGGGGCAAGGGAGATACCTTTTCAACAACGCTTATTTCTGGGCCTCGCAAGAGGAACGCAAACATCTGAATAAGAATAGGGAAAGTAAACAGTCTCATTGCCGCCAGTCTGGTTTCGCATTTAGGGTTATTGGAATCAGCCTTTTGGTATTTACTATCTATATTGCTGCCGATTGGACATGGGTGTATGCTGCCTTTTGGGTATTTTTTATAATTTCTCTTATCTATGCGGTTGTATCGTCTATTTATTCTAAACGACATGGGTAATACAAATATGAACTTATAGTGGAGAATAAAAATTTATCAAAAGCATTTTCTATACATCGGGCACACAAAAGTGAATTGGGAGAAGCGGGAGGATACCTATGGATTACACAAATTGGATTCAAAAAATGTTGGCTGTGCGGAATGAAATGTGTACATTGGATTCAGAAAACCTCTATCGCTATTATCCGCCGAATAAATGTTGTTCGGCAGAGGACATTCTTCAAGTTGAACATCATTTGAATATTGGGCTGGACAAACAATATGCAGAATTTCTAAAATGCGCTGATGGATAGCGAGAGTTTTTTACCTCAGTCAGCTTGCTTGGAACCCATGAATTGATTTCAAGTCCAGATATGGAGATGGCAAAAGATTTGTTAAAAGTTGTCTATCCCTTAAATCCGCAGCTTGAATTTGCCGAGGAAGAACTTTTGCCGATCACTGTTGATGAGGTCGGCAGCTGTTTTTTTGCAATAACTCCTTCGGCCAACGGAGGAAGCGGGGCGGTCATTTGGTTTGCAGGTCAGGAAGCTGAAAGGAACGGCTTTGAATGACGATTCAGCAAAATTCGACCTGTGACCCCAATTTTGCCTTCCGGCTTAGTTGCCCCCTGCTGACCGGCGGCGATCCCTCAGATTGTTATTGCTTTTCCCGTCGAATCATGGTATAAAAAATTCAAGAAAACCCGAAATTTACAGACGGAGGACAAACCATGGAAAACAATGTGCGCCCCGCCGATATGCGGCGGATCAACACGCCGGAGCTGGCGGAGGCCTTTATCGCGGAGCAGGTGGAGCAGGTGCGGGTCCAGGTGGGGGACAAAAAAGTCCTGCTGGCCCTCAGCGGCGGCGTGGACTCCTCTGTGGTGGCCGCCCTGCTGATCAAGGCCATCGGCAAGCAGCTGGTGTGCGTCCACGTGAACCACGGACTCATGCGCAAGGGCGAGAGTGAGCAGGTCATCGAGGTGTTCAAAAACCAGCTGGACGCCAACTTGATCTATGTGGACGCCACGGACCGCTTTCTGGATTTGCTGGCCGGGGTGGACGAGCCGGAGCGCAAGCGTAAGATCATCGGCGGCGAGTTCATCAAGGTCTTTGACGAGGAGGCCCGCAAGCTGGAGGGCATCACCTTCCTGGCCCAGGGGACCATCTACCCCGACATTTTGGAGAGCGACGGCGTGAAAGCCCACCACAACGTGGGGGGCCTTCCGGAGGAGATGCAGTTCGAGCTGGTGGAGCCGGTGAAGCTCCTCTTCAAGGACGAGGTGCGCGTGGTGGGCAAGGCCCTGGGCCTGCCGGTTTCCATGGTGGAGCGCCAGCCCTTTCCCGGCCCCGGCCTGGGAGTGCGGTGTCTGGGGGCCATCACCCGGGACCGTCTGGCGGCCCTGCGGGAGTCCGATGCCGTTTTGCGGGAGGAGTTCGCCAAGGCGGGCCTTGCGGATCAGGTCTGGCAGTTTTTTACCGTGGTGCCGGATTTCCGCTCCACCGGCGTGCGGGACGGCAAACGGGCCTTTGACTGGCCGGTGATTATCCGTGCCGTCAACACCGTGGACGCCATGACCGCCACGGTGCCCCAGCTGCCCTGGGCGGTGCTGGAGAGCGTCACCAGCCGCGTTTTGGCGGAGGTGCCGGGGGTGTGCCGGGTGCTGTATGACCTGACGCCGAAGCCCATTGGGACCATCGAGTGGGAGTGAATCTGAAAACGGCGCAGATCCGTATGAATACAGCCCTTTTGACTGGCCGCTTTGCCGTGTGATTACTGGATTGATACGATTTGTGTCAGCCCGGTGCACAGGAGAGCGATTACGAAGAGGCAAGCCGCCCTGCTGAATGACAAATTTCAGCAGGGCGGCTTTTGGTTGACATGCGTTGTGCCTGGCAAGAAAAATCAACGCGGAGCAGCGGACTTTTTCTGCGGCGTTTCCTTTTCCTATGGACCCCACTCCCAGGTTTTCCCCCAGTTGCGGGAGATCAGCTGGCAGTATTCCGTCCCATCGCCGGCGCCCCGGCGGAGACTGATGGAAATCTCCTCTCCGGAATGGGAGATGGAAGACGCCTGCCACTCATCCGGATTGTCCAGCGGGGAGAAGACCGCCCGCTCCCAGTTCTCCCCGCCGTCCCGGGTGACAAACACCGGCGCGCCGTCGAACTGCTCGGTCCCCACTATGGCGTGGAGATCGTCAAAGAAGCCCGCCGCGCAGGGATACCGCCCCGCCTCCTCCAGCTTTGCCGCCTCCTGCCAGGTCCTGCCGCCGTCATGGGTGCGGTATACGTAGTTGTCGGCGTTGGCTCCCGCACCGTGGCTGATGGACACCACCATCCACCCGTCCTGGACGGAGACCATCTCCATAAAAAGATGCTCTGGCTCCACTTTCTCCCAGGTCTCCGCCTCGTTCCGCCCGGCCAAATCCTGCCCCGCCCACTCCCGGGGCGCGGGCACGGCGGGACCCAGAACGGTCCAGGGCCCCTCCGGCTCACCCTCCGGCGCAATGTCCCGGCAGGCGGGGGCTCCGTCAATCAGGGTATACCGCTTCCCCGCCCAGGCCTCCAGGGGGATCAGATTTTCGGGGAGGTACAGCGTCAGCGCGTCCTCCGTCAGACGAAGATACCCCTCGATATACGTCTTCGGCCCGGGCTCATTGATGACCGCCCAGCCCCCTGCCAGGATGCTCACCGGAAGGCCCTCCTCCCCCCAGCACTTCAGGTCCCCGGCGGGCAGGGCCGGGAAGGGGAGACATTCTGCCAGCAGGGACATCATCTCCGTCTGGTACACGGCACCGTCCCGCAGGAATGCGCAGGTGACAAACTGTCCGCCGTGGTAATTCCAGACCAGCTCCCTCACCCCGTCGCCGTCCACGTCCTTTTCCAGTACATCGTTGGAGCAGTCCATCAGCAGGCGGGGCACGCCGGTTTCGTCAAGGACATAGTAGTCATAGGCGGTGTAGGCCGCGCCCCGGGGAGCCGCAATGCGAAAGCCGCTTTGTCCCAGCACGTTGGAGAAGGCCGACACTCCATAGCCGTGCGCATACCCGCTGGTCTCCGCGGCAAACCGCAGCAGCTTGTCCCCCTGGTGAACGGCCCAGTACTTCTCATACCGGTAATCCGGGTCGGTCAAATGGTCCAGGTGCCAGTAGCACACCACGCGGGCGCCGCCGGGCAGCGTCTCGCCGCACAGGACCTCCCCCATGGTCTCCGGCCCGGCGACATCCGGCTCCATGGACCGCCAAGGCTCATAGGGCTCCAGCTCCGCCAGCGGGATCGTGAGGGCATCCACGTATTCCACGGCGGCAATCTCCGCCGGGACGCTGTCCGGCGGCGGACCCTCCGGCGTCTTCGGCGGGGCGGCGCACCCGGCCAGCAGGAAAGCGCAGCAGATCAGGCTCCAAAACCGTTCCATAGAAAATCCCCCTTTTTCCGTCATTATACACGGAAAAAGGGGGATTTTCTTTACAGACTGGCAACAAGCCGGTTAAATTTCGGTAAAAAACGGTTACATTATGCGTCCTCCAGCGTCACCAGCAGCAGTCCCGCCTCCCGGTCCAGCCAGGACCAGCGCATCCGCTTTTCCCGGGGCGCGTCGGTGCCAAGACTGCCGGTGTACTCGTAGACCTCCGCGGTCTCCAGCCGCTCCAGGACGGTATTCAGCCGGGCCGCCTGGCGGAAGGCAGACCGCTTCCGAGAGGGCGCCTGACTGCCCAGGTACTGGGCCGCCACGGTGCGGTAGGGCACGGTGTCCGGCGGCGCATCCCTGCCGTAGACCCGGCAGAGGCCGGTGGAGGCGTTGACGGAGAGCACAAAATCGTAGTCCCGCCGGGCCAGGGCCGCCAGCAGGGGTTCCTGCTGGCGCTGGGCGTCGATGTTGGCGATGGTACAAAAGGCGGTGAAGGAGAGGGTCTCCGGGTCCTCTGCCAGCTCCACGGACGTGCGGGCCCAAACAACGCCGCTGTTCCCGCCCAAGGAAAAGCGGTGCTCTGCCTCCACGTGGAACGCTCCGCCCTGGAATGCCTCCAGAAGGGGCTGGCGGCGGAGCTTTTCGTCAAACGCCCGCCGCTGGGCCTCGTCGGGCACATTGTCCCGCAGATGGCGGAGGCAGGCGTCCGCCGTGTTGCCGAAGAGGACGCCGGAGAGGTAGCGGCTGGCGGCCCTGGCATCGGTGATGCGGTCGGCAGAGAGGTCCAGCCGGATGACGGCCAGAACGCCGGCGGGCAGCTTTTTCTGTCTGGCCGCCAGTGACTGAAACCGCAGGGCGCAGATCTTCCGCAGCGTCACGTCCTCCGCCTTGCCCAGAAGGCGGCACACGCCGCCCATGCTGTCCATCAGGCTTATCCAGGAGATTCGGCACCACCGCCAGCCCTGGCCGTCGTAGTCCGCCCGGTATTCCAGCGTTTCCGTGCCCGGGCGGGCCAGCAGGCGGCGGATCATGGCGGCACGGCGGTCCCGGTCCTCCGGGTGAATGGCCCGATCCCGGTCCATGGCGGTGAGATACTGCTCCGTCACGTGCTGGACGCTGCGGCTGGAGCCGTCGTGCCGCTTGCTGCGGGCCACATCCTCAATGGGGTCGTAGTCAAAGCTCATCATCCGGGACTGGTCCAGCATCAGCTCGCACAGCTGGGCCCGAAACTGCACCTCCTCCGAGGCCTCCCGCTCCCGGGTGATGTCAAAGCAGGCGGCGTAGACCAGCGACGCGCCGCCGCCCAGGTCGCTCCACGCGGCGTCCAGAGCCGCCCAGCGGATGTCTCCCCCTCTGGCCCGCAGACGGCATACGTGGCGCAGCGTCCTGCCCTCCGCCCGGGCCGCCTCCGCGGCTGCGGAGAGGGCCTCCCGGTCCCGGGGATGGACCCGCCACAGGGGATTTCCCGCCAGCCGGCGGTTCAGCTCCGGCAGGGGATATTCCAGAAGCTGGGCCAGGCCCTGGCCCAGCCGGAGGGGCCGGAGCGGCCCCTCCGGCGTGTCCCTGCGGAAAAGGCACAGCGCGGCAGGCAGACCGTCAAAGAGAAAGTCCTGTTCCCACTGGACATGCTCCAGCCGGTCCTGGACCGCCTCCAGCCTGGCCTGGTTTTGGCGGGTGGTCTGGGCGTCCAGCAGGACGGCATAGAAGGAGGCTCCCCCCTCCCGCCGGGACAGCACCTCCGCCCGCAGCTCCACCCACAGCGGCGCCTGCTCCCGCCGCAGCAGGCGGAAGCTGTGGGTGGTCTGGCGCCCCTCCCGGGCGGCGTCCATCAGGGCCTGAAGGAGTCCCGGACGGTCCTCCGGCTCCACCAGCACGTTGAAGTCGGCACAGCGGTCCAGCAGCTCCCGGCGGTTCCAGCCGGTGAGAACGCACAGCCCCTGGGTGAAGGACAGGCACCGGCTCCCCGTCCGGCTCAGTTCCAGGGACAGCACGGTTCCGGGCAGATTTTCCGCCAGAAAGCGGGTGTGCTCCTGGGAGGCCTCCTCCCGCGCCGGCTCCAGGATGCAGGCGGCCATGCCGTACTGGGGCTGATAGCAGGTGACGCCGATTTTCCGGTTCAGAGAGGTGGTGTAGAGGAAGGAGGCGGCGGAGCCGGAAAAGGCCACGTCCCGCAGGGGTTCCAGCGCGGCCAGCGCTCCGGCGGGAAAGACGTGGGTAAACCGCCGCTGGTGCAGATCCTCCGCCGGGAGGCCCAGCAGGGCCGCCGCGGGGCTGTTGATGAACCGGCAGGCCACATCCACCATCTCCCCCTCCCCGTCGGTAATGATCTCCGCCAGTAGAAAGGGAATCCGGCTGTCCCGGAAGGGCTTTGTGAACTTGTCCAGACGCTTTGCCACGGCGGCGCCTCCTTGCTGCGTATTGTTTTACAGTCGGCAGAAGTGAAAAGCGTGAGAGGCTGCGCTTTGCCGGCGGATACAGCCGGAGCCGCCTGGGAGCGGCCGGCCTCTTTGGTTTATATTGAAAACAGACACCCTGCGCAAGGGCCCTCTCACGGACGGCGGCAGGAGCAAAGGACCGGCCGGGAGGGAGATTCGGCAAAGGCGGCGGAAGGCTGAAACCAAAAAGGACAGGCGGCGCCTGTCCTTTTTGGAATCTGCGTTTTCAAATCTCTGCCACAGGCGGCATACGGTTCCCGTGAGGATGCCGCCCGGCAAAGATCTTGTTCCGCCCGGCGCGTCCGCCGGTGGAAACGGCCCCGCCGTACGCCTTCGCAGGTCTCTTTGATATGCTTGAACGCTTAATTCTTCCGGCCCTCCCACTTGGTGACGCACACGGAGCAGGCGATGTCTCCGGTGACGTTCAGGCAGGTGCGGCCCATGTCGAAGATCCGGTCCACAGCCACAATCAGGCCGATGTAGGCCACGGGGATGCCCAGGGCCTCCAGCACCATGGCCAGCATAATCATGCCCGCGCCAGAGACGCCGGCGGTGCCGATGGAGGCCAGGGTGGCGGTGACCACCACGATGACCATCTGGCCGATGGTCAGGTGGATGTTGGCGCAGGAGGCCAGGAACACGGTGGCCACGCACTGGTAGATGGCGGTGCCGTCCATGTTGATGGTGGAGCCCAGGGGCAGGACAAAGGAGGCGATGTCATCCTCCGCGCCCAGCTCCGCGGCGCACTCCTTGGACACCGGCAGGGTGGCCGCGGAGGAGGTGGAGGTAAAGGCGAAGATCATGGCCGCGAAGGCGCCCTTGAAGAACCTGATGGGATTCATGCCCACAAAGATCTTGGCGGACAGGGAGTAGACCAGCACCGCGTGGACGATGTAGCCCAGGTACGCGCAGACGATGACCAGCAGCAGCGACACCAGGATCTCGGAGCCTTGGGTGGCCACGACCCACGCCATGTAGGTGAACACGCCGATGGGCGCCAGGCTGATAATAAAGCTCATCAGCTGCTCGATGACGGCATAGGCGGAGGAGACGAAGTCACGGCACAGCTTCGCCCGCTCGCCGGCGGCCAGAATGGAGCCGCCCAGGAACAGGGAGATGACGATGACCTGGAGCATATTGGCGTCGGTGAAGGACTTCCACATATTGGTGGGGAAGATGGCGACCAGCGTGGACATGAAGCCGCCGAAGGCGTTGGCCTCGTACTCGGCGCCGGCGGCGTCCAGCACGGGGAACAGGCCCGCGCTGTTGAAGACGTTGGCAAACGCCAGGCCGATGACGCAGGCGATGGCGGTGGTCACCATAAAGTAGGCCACGGTCTTGATGCCCACGGACCCCACCTTGCGCATGTCGTTCATGGAGATGATGCCGTCGATCATGCTCAGCAGCACCACTGGCACGACAATGAATTTCAGCAGGTTGACAAAGATGTCGCCGAAGGGCTTTAAGTAGTTCGCGGTGAAGCTGGCAAAGCCGCCGAAGTAGCACGCCAGGCCCACCGCAATACCGAGGAGCAGGGCGATCAGGATCTGCATGGGAAGACTCATTTTTTTCTTCATACGCTCACCTCATTCAATAGAATTTTCCTCTCTCGCATTATCCGTACAGGCTCGCGCCGTCTGCGGCGGAGGCTGCGGGATTGTTGTATTATAACAAAATAGGGGGCGGTTGTAAAGGCGTTTCCGGCAAAATGCCGAGGAGATATTTCGTCAGTTCTTGAGCGGGTACCCGCAGAAGCGGATCGCCGCCCTGGCCAGCTCCTCCGTGGGGTCCAGGCCGGGCTGGCTGAGCCCCAGCAGGCGGAAGGCCAGGGGAAGCTCTGTGCAGCCCAGAATAAAGTAGTCCGCCCCCCGGCCGGACAGGGCCTCCAGCACGGAGAGGAAGGCCGCCCGGTAGCGCTCCGGCGGGGCGCCGGCCTTGACGCCGCGGTAGATCACGTCCATCAGCGCCTCCCGCTCCGCCTCCTCCGGCAGGAGATGGGGGATGCCCTCCTCCTCCAGCGCCGCCTGGTACAGCCCGGCGGAGAGGGTGCCCTTTGTAGCCAGCACGGCGGCGGTTTTCCCGGGAAAACGGGCGCGGCACGCCTTGGCGGCGGCCTCCAGCATACTGAGGAAGGGGATGTCCGTCAAACCCTGGAGGCGGGGGAGGAAGTAGTGGGCGGTGTTGCAGGGCATGATTACGCAGTCCGCCCCGCAGGCCTCCAGCTTCCGCAGGGAGTCGCGCATGGCGGGCAGAGGGTCCGGTCCCCCGCTGAGGATGGCCGTCGTCCGGTCGGGGATGGAGGGGTTGCTGTCAATGTAGACGCGGATGTGCTCGCTGTCACTGGAGGCGGCGGTGAGGGAGACGATTTTCTGGAACAGGTCCGCCGTGGCCAGCGGCCCCATGCCGCCCAGGATGCCGATGGTTTTTTTCATATGTGATCCCCCTTTGTTGGTCAGTTTTGAAACGGATAAAATGGTGGCCCCAAAAGGGGCGGCCTAGGCCTTGTTTGATAAATGGCAAAATGCGCAGCGGAGGAAAAAGATCCGCCGTTTGGGCGTTTTGACATTTTTCGGCCTATCCCCAGAGCTCAGGGAACAGCAGCTCGCTGCCCACCTTCAGCGTCAGCAGGACCAGCACGACGATGACGGCGGGGCGCACGATTTTGCTGCCGTTTTTGATAGCCAGGCCCGAGCCGATGTAGTGCCCCGCAATGGAGAAGACGGCGGCGATCAGGCCCACCCGGAGAAATACGTACCCGCTGGCCAGCTGGGTCACCAGGCTGCCGATGTTGCTGGAGAGGTTGATGACCTTCACGCCGCCGGCGGCGTGGCGGGTGTCCAGCTTGGCCAGGCGGATGAAGGCGATCATCAGAAAGGTTCCGGTGCCGGGGCCGTAGTACCCGTCGTAACCGCCGATGATAAAGGCGGAGGCCCAGACGATGGCGGCCTGCTTTTTGAATTCGATCTCCCCGGGCTCGTCGGGCCAGTTGTGGTTGCGAAGGGTGATTACCGCCACCACCGGCAGCACGGCCAGCAGCATGTATTTCAGGACGGCGTCCGGCGTGCGGTGCTGCAGCCAGGTGCCGGCCACGGAGCCCGTCAGGGCGAAGGCGATGGAGGGGGCGAAGAGCTTCCAGTTCACATAGCCGTTTTTGATGAACCGGGCGGTAGAGAAGACGGTGCCGATGGCGGCGGAGACCTTGTTGGTCCCCAGGGCGTAGGGCGCGGGCAGACTGCCGAAGGCAATGAGGTGGGCGGGGCCGGAGATGATCCCGCCGCCGCCGGCAATGGCGTCCATAAAGGAGGCCAGAAATACGCCCAGGCACAGCAGCAGCACTATCCACAGGGCGAAGCCGTCGACGGTGGTCTCCGTAAGCAGGGATAACATAGGCGGATCTCCTTTTGGAAAATTTGGTGGATTTCGTCTATTGTAGCAGGGCGAAACGGCAAAATCAACCGGAACGGCGGCTGTTTCGGTCCGTCTGGCAGAAATTGTGCGGTGGTCATTTCAGTAAACTTCTGTGTAAAATGCCAAAGGTGCACATAAAATATGGTGAAAATCCGAGAAGAAATTGGCTATATTCGCCAAAAGTCTTTCTGCTTTTTCGACAGTACCATTCTTGACGCTGTTTCCTTCAAGAAGTATAATAAACACAATATATGGTATATCTGGGAAGAGCAGGGAAGCGGGGCGCTTCTCAAACACGGAGGCCGCCGTCGCCGCGGGGCAGGCGGAGAGAGGAGAGTTACATGGCAAACAGCAAAGCAGCCGAGCGCTTCCATGCGGGGACGCTGACTGAGGGCTGGCGCTGGTTTGGCGCCCATCCCACCGAGAAGCGGGGCAAGCCGGGCTGGGGCTTTCGGGTCTGGGCCCCCCACGCGAAAGCCGTGTCCGTGGTGGGGGATTTTAACGGCTGGAATGAACAGGCTAATCGTTTAATTCAGATCGGCGAGGTCTGGGAGGGCTTCATCCCCGGGCTGTCGGAATATACCGTTTATAAATACGCTGTGACGGGGGAGGATGGAAGGGTACGGATGAAGGCGGACCCCTATGGCTTCCACACAGAGACCCGTCCCGCCACAGCCAGCAAGCTGTACGACATCAGCGGCTTCCGGTGGACCGACGGGGCCTTCCGGAAACGGCAGGCGCAGCATGCGGTGCATTCATCCCCGCTGAATATTTATGAGGTTCACCTGGGCTCGTGGAAGCTGCGGGAGAACGGGGACTTCATCGGCTACCGGGATCTTGCCAAGGACCTGGCGGCCTACGTCAAGGACATGGGCTACAACGCCATCGAGCTTCTGCCGGTGACGGAGCACCCCCTGGACGACTCCTGGGGCTACCAGTGCACGGGGTATTTCGCCCCCACCTCCCGGTTCGGCACTCCCAAGGATTTCATGTGGTTTGTCAACCATATGCACAAAAACGGAATCTCCGTCCTGCTGGACTGGGTGCCCTCCCACTTCTGTAAGGACGCGCAGGGCCTGTACGAGTTTGACGGCACCTGCTGCTATGAGTACGGCGACCCCAACAAGCGCGAGCACGCCAGCTGGGGCACCCGGGTTTTTGACTACGGCCGCAGCGAGGTGAAGAGCTTCCTGTTCTCCTCCGCCCGCTTCTGGCTGGAGGAGTACCACGTTGACGGGCTGCGGGTGGACGCTGTGGCATCCATGCTGTATCTGGACTATGACCGCCAGGGCGGCGCCTGGACGCCCAACAAGTACGGCGGGCATGAGAATCTGGAGGCCATCGATTTCTTGCGGGAGCTCAACGCCCTGGCCTTCTCCGTCAATCCCAACGTGCTGATGATCGCCGAGGAGTCCACCGCCTGGCCCCTGGTGACCCGGCCCGCCGACGTGGGCGGCCTGGGCTTCAACCTCAAGTGGAACATGGGCTGGATGAACGACATGTGCCACTATCTGAAAATGGACCCCTGGTTCCGCCAGGACCACCACAAGGACATCACCTTCTCCATGATGTATGCCTTTTCGGAGAATTTTGTGCTCCCCATCTCCCACGACGAGGTGGTGCACATGAAGGGCTCCGTAGTGGGGAAGATGCCCGGCGATTACCAGAACCAGCTCCGGTGCGAGCGGGGATTTTACGCCTACCTCCTGGCCCACCCGGGCAAGAAGCTGATGTTCATGGGCGCGGAGCTGGGCCAGTGGCACGAGTGGAACTCCCACCAGTCCATCGACTGGTACCTGCTGGAGAGCGAGGAGAACCGAAAGATCCACAACTTTTTCCGGGACATCAACGCCTTCTACCAGAAGGAGCCCGCCCTGTGGGAGATCGACTTCGGCTGGGAGGGCTTCGAGTGGCTGGTGCCCGACGACAACCACAACAACGTGGTGGTCTTCCTGCGCAAGGACAAGAAGGGCCGCGACCTGATGTGCGCGGTGAACTTCTCCCCCAACACCTATGAAAACTATCGGATGGGTGTCCCCGCCCACCGAAAGTATACCCCCGTATTCAACACCGACGACCCCGCCTACGGCGGCGACGGCTTTGGCGACACGGAGAGCGTCCCGGTGGAGGACATTCCCTCCCACGGGAAGGAGCACTCCGCCGCCATCAAAATCCCCGCCTTCGGCGCGGTGTTCCTGCGGGGAGAGGGGACCTTCCCCAAACCCGTGAAAACCAGGATCAAAAAACAGGCAAAGGAGCTTGCGGAGAAATGAAAAAAGAGTGTATCGCCATGCTGCTGGCCGGCGGTCAGGGCAGCCGGCTGTATGTCCTCACCGGGGATATGGCCAAGCCCGCCGTCCCCTTTGGCGGAAAGTACCGCATCATCGACTTCCCCCTGTCCAACTGCACCAACTCCGGCATCGACACTGTGGGCGTGCTGACCCAGTACCGCCCCCTGGAGCTGAACAGCTACATCGGCAGCGGCGTACCCTGGGATCTGGACGGGTCCACCGGCGGCGTGCACATCCTGCCCCCCTACATGGGCAGCAAGGGCGGCACCTGGTACAAGGGCACCGCCAACGCCATCTATCAGAACATCGGCTTTATCGACCTGTATGACCCGGAGTACGTGGTGATTCTCTCCGGCGACCACATCTACAAGATGGACTACTCCGCCATGGTAAAGCGCCACAAGGAGGCGGGCGCCGCCTGCACCATCTCCGTCATGGAGGTGCCCTGGGAGGAGGCTCCCCGCTTCGGCATCATGAGCGTCAACGGGGAGGACATGATTACCGAGTTCGCCGAAAAACCCAAGGAGCCCAAGAGCAACCTGGCCTCCATGGGCATCTACGTCTTCACCTGGAAGACCCTGCGCCAGTATCTCACCAACGACGAGGCCGACCCGGCGTCCGAGAACGACTTCGGCAAGAACATCATCCCCACCATGCTGAACGACGGCCAGCGCATGGCGGCCTACCGCTTTGCCGGCTACTGGAAGGACGTGGGGACCCTGGACTCCCTGTGGGACGCCAACATGGATATGCTGTCCCCCACCTCCGGTCTGGATCTCAGCGACGACTCCTGGCCCATCTACGCCCGTTCCGTCAACGCTCCGCCGGCCTTCCTGGGCGGGGACTCCAAGGTGAGCCACAGCGCCATCAACCGCGGCAGCGTCCTGGAGGGCACGGTGGAGAACTCCGTCCTCTCCTCCAACGTGACCGTGGGCGCAGGCGCCCGGGTCAGCTACTCCGTGCTGCTCCCCGGCACGGTGGTGGAGCCCGGCGCGGTGGTGGAGTACGCCATCCTGGGCGAGGACTGCCGCGTGGGTAAGGACTGCCGCGTGGGCGGCAGCCCCATGGCGGACGGCTCCGACACCTGGGGCGGACTGACGGTGCTGGCCCCCGGCTGCTGCCTGGAGGAGGGCCGCGAGGTGCGTCCCGGCGTCATGCTGGGCAAGAACGCTGAGGAGGTGTCCAAATGAACGGACTGCACGGGATTATTTTCTCCTACGAAAAGCGCAACGAGATGCAGGAGCTGGGCCAGATCCGCTCCGCGGCGTCCATTCCCTTCGGCGGACGGTACCGGGCGGTGGACTTTGCCCTCTCCAGCCTGGTGAACGCCGGGTGCACGGATGTGGGCGTCGTGCTCCACGGCCACTACCAGAGCCTGCTGGACCATCTGGGCACCGGCAAGGCCTGGGATCTGAGCCGCAAGCGGGGCGGCCTTCGGATGCTGCCCCCCTTCAACTACCAGCAGAGCTGGGGCGCCATGCCCTTCCGGGGCCATATGGAGGCGCTGGCCGCCGTGCGCAGCTATCTGGACAGCATCCGCCAGGACTATGTGGCCCTGATGGACGGCGACCTGGTGACAAACCTGCCTATGAACGACATCTATGAGAGCCACGTGAAGTCCGGCGCGGACGTCACCGTGGTCTGCGGAAACGACAGCTTTGCCACCGACGACGGCACCTATTTTGAGATCAGCGACGGACGGGTGACAGAGGTGCTCTACAACCTCCACCGCCCCAGAGGCTACCGCGGGCTGGAGGTATACATCGTCTCCACCAAGCTCCTCAAGGAGATGGTGGACGAGTGTGCCGCCAAGGACCAGTACAGCTGGCGGCGGGACGTGCTCCAGGCCCGGAAGGACCAGCTGTACCTGCGCAGCTATATCTGGAGCGGCTTCGCCGCCCAGATGCGATCTGTGAAGGAGTATTACGACCGCAGCATGCAGCTGCTGGATCCGGCCATCCGGGCGGATCTCTTCACCCCGGTCCGCCCCGTCCGGGCCAAGGGCACCGACAAGTCCTCCACCTATGTGGGCCCGGAGGGCGTGTGCGTCAACTCCCTGGTGGGCGAGGGCTGCCGCATCGAGGGTGTGGTGGAGAACTCCATCCTCTTCCCCGGCGTCAACGTGGCCAAGGGCGCGGCGGTCCGGGACAGCATCCTCTTCAAGGGGACAAATATCCTCAGCGGCGCAAAGCTGGCCTATGTGATCTGCGACAAGGACGTGAAGGTTCAGGAGGACCGGACCCTGATGGGCCACGCAACCTATCCCATCGTGGTAGCCAAGGGGAGCATTGTTTGATACAGACTTCAATCAGGGGGAGCGCGCTCCCCCTGATTGAGTTGTAACCGCCGGAGCTTTCCGGCGGAAGTGGGACATTGGAAACATTCTGATGAACACGAAGAAAAGGAGCAATAAGACATGAAAATTCTGTATGCAACCAGCGAGGCCGTCCCTTTTTGTAAAACCGGAGGACTGGCCGATGTGGCCGGTTCCCTGCCGTCTGCCCTGGCGGCGGAGGGCGCCGAAGTGGCCGTGGTGCTGCCCCTGTACCGGCGGGTCCGGGAGCGGTTTGGCAGCCAGCTGACCTTCCTGTGCTATGACTACGTGAACCTGGGCTGGCGCCACGTCTACTGCGGATTGTTCTCCCTGGAGAAGGACGGCGTGACGTGGTATTTCCTGGACAACGAGCAGTACTTCGACCGCCCGGACCTCTACGGCTACATGGACGACGGCGAGCGGTTCGGCTTTTTCTCCCGGGCCGTGGTGCGGATGCTGGACCACCTGAAATTCTGGCCCGACGTCATCAACTGCAACGACTGGCAGACCGCCCTGGTGCCCATCTACCTCAAGGACGACGGCGTCCGGGAGGAGCGCTTCCGCTCCATCCGCACCACGCTGACCGTTCACAACATTGAATACCAGGGGCGTTATAACCCCTATGTTCTGGGCGACCTGTTCGGCCTGGACGCCGGCTGGGTGGAGGACGGCACGCTGCTGATGGACGGCGATCTGAACCTGCTCAAGGGCGCGATCCTCTGCGCAGACGCCGTCAACGCCGTGTCTCCTACATACGCCAACGAGCTGAAAATGGCCTACTTCGCCCACCGGATGGAGAGCGTCATGCGCCAGTGCGAATATAAGCTGTACGGTGTGCTCAACGGCATCGACATGGACCGCTACGACCCCGCCAAAGACCCCAGCATCGCCGCCAATTTCAGCGCGGAGGATATGGCCGGCAAGGACGCCGACAAGGCCCACCTTCAGCGCCTGATGGGACTGCGGGAGGAGCCCCACGCGCCCGTCGTGGCCATTGTGAGCCGGTTGGTCTCCCACAAGGGTTTAGACTTGATTTGTGAAGTGCTTCATGATATGATGAAACTGCCCATGCAGCTGGTGGTGCTGGGCAAGGGCGATAAGAAGTACGAGGAGTTCTTCCACTGGGCCGCCCAGCAGTACCCGGGCCGGATGGCGGTGCGCCTGGATTACAACGAGGAGCTTTCCATGGCCATCTACGCCGGCGCGGACCTGTTCCTGATGCCCTCCAAGAGCGAACCCTGCGGACTGAGCCAGATGATCGCCATGCGCTATGGCACGGTGCCCATCGTCCGGGAGACCGGCGGATTGAAGGACACCGTCCACGCCTACGAGGCTTGGCGGGACGCCGGAAACGGCTTTACCTTCGCCAACTATGCCAGCAACGACATGCTCCATGTCATCCGGGAGGCCGTGTACCTGTATAAGGACTACCCCGACGCGTTCAGCCGCCTGCGCAAGCGGGCCATGGCGTGCGATTTCAGCTGGGCCCGCAGCGCCGGAGAGTACCTGCGGATCTACGCCGGCGTCACCGGGCAGGTCTGGCCCGCGCCGGAGGCCGCTCCCGCAGAGGAGACCCCTGCGGCGGAGGCCGCCTCGGAGACCCCGGCCGAGGCGTCTGTTTCCGCTGAGGAGGCGCCCGCCGCGGCGGAGACCGCAGCGGAGGAAGCGCGTCCGGCTGAGGCGCCCGCTCCGGAGCCGGAGACCGTTCCCGCGGAGGAGGCTGTGAAGAAGGCCGCCGAGGAGGCCCCCGCTGTAAAGGCGGAGCCCAAGAAGCGGGGCCGCAAGCCCGGAAGCACGAACACGGCCAAAAAGGCTGCCGGAGAAACCAAAAAGAAAGGAACCGCCCCGAAGAAGAAGTAAGCGGGCGGCGGGTATGGAGACGCGATGAGACCATTTACCACTGAGACACTGGAGAAAACCCTGACGGAAAAGCTGATGCTGAATTTCAGCAAAACCCCCGACGAGGCGACCGATCAGGAGATGATGAAGGCCTGCGCCCTGGTTCTGCGGGACGTGATGGCCATCCGCGGGGTGGAGACCCGCAAGAAGACCAACCGTGAGCAGCGCAAGCGGGTTCACTACCTGTCCATGGAGTTTCTCATGGGCCGGAGTCTGATGAAGAACGCCTACAACCTGGACGTTCTGCCCCAGCTGAAAGAGGCCCTGTCCAACCTGGGCTTCAAGGCCGGGGACATCTTTGAGATGGAGCCGGACGCGGCTTTGGGCAACGGCGGCCTGGGCCGCCTGGCGGCCTGCTACCTGGATTCCATGGCCACCCTGGACATTCCGGCCACCGGCTATTCCATCTGCTACGACCTGGGCCTTTTCAAGCAGAAGATCGTGGAGGGCGAGCAGGTGGAGCTGCCGGATCACTGGAAGGATTTGGGCATGTCCTGGCTGGTGCCCAAGCCCGAGGAGGCCCAGGAGGTCCGCTTTGGCGGCACGCTGCGGGAGTTCTGGGACAACGGACGGCTGCACACCGTCAACGAGAACGCCACCACCGTGCTGGCGGTGCCCTGCGACATGAAGATCCCCGGCTTCGGCACGGACCACGTCAACACCCTGCGGCTGTGGGAGCCCCGGGCTACCTCCCCCATGGATATGTCCCTGTTCTCCCGGGGCGAGTACCTGAAAGCTGCCGAGGAGGAGGCCATGGCGGAGTCCATCTCCAAGGTCCTTTATCCCGACGACAGCCACGAGGAGGGCAAGTCCCTGCGTTTGAAGCAGCAGTACTTCTTCGTCTCCGCCACCATGCAGTCCATCACCACCAAGCACATGGCCATGTATGGAACCATGAAGAACTTCCACGAGAAGAATGTCATCCAGATCAACGATACCCACCCGGCCCTGGTGATCCCGGAGCTGATGCGGATTCTGATCGACGACACCGGCATGAATTGGGACGACGCCTGGGCCATCACCACCCAGTCTGTGGCCTACACCAACCACACCGTTCTGGCGGAGGCCCTGGAGCGCTGGCCCCAGAAGCTGATGGAGCAGCGCCTGCCCCGGATCTGGCAGATCATCAAGGAGATCTCTGCCCGGTGGCAGAAGAAGGTCGACGAGTATTACCACGACCCCGGCAAGACCCAGTACATGGCCATTGTGTGGGACGGTCAGGTCCGCATGGCGAACCTGTGCCTGGCCGGCAGCATGGCCGTCAACGGCGTCAGCGCCCTGCATACGGATATTCTGCGCAACGACGTTTTTCGCGACGCCTGCCAGATGGAGCCCTGGAAGTTCAAAAACGTCACCAACGGCATTGACCACCGCCGTTGGCTCAGCGAGATCAACCCCGGCCTGGACAGCCTGATCCGGGACCTCGCCGGCGGGGACGAGTACCTGTCCGACGCCATGGCCCTGCAAAAGCTGGACAGCTACGCCGGCGACAAGTCCGTGCTGGACCGCCTGGGGGAGATCAAGCGGCAGAACAAGGAGGCCTTTGCTCTCCACGCCAAGAAGACCCGGGGCGTCATTCTAGACCCCAACTCCATCTTCGACGTCCAGGTGAAGCGGCTCCATGAGTACAAGCGGCAGCTGCTCAACGTGCTGCACATCATAGCCCTGTATCAGAGGCTCCAGGACGATCCCAACGCCATCACCCAGCCCCACACCTTCCTCTTCGGCGCCAAGGCCGCCCCGGGCTATGTGGTGGCCAAGCGGATCATCCGCCTCATCAACTCCCTGGAGGACCAGATTGCCCACGACCCCATCTGCAAGGATAAGCTGCAGGTGGTGTTCCTGGAGAACTACCGGGTCTCCCTGGCAGAGGTGCTGATGCCCGCCAGCGAGGTGAGCCAGCAGATCTCCACCGCCGGCAAGGAGGCCAGCGGCACCGGCAATATGAAGTTCATGATGAACGGCGCCCTGACCGTTGGCACCCTGGACGGCGCCAACGTGGAGATGAACCAGGTGCTGGGCGAGGAGAATATGTTCCTCTTCGGCCTCCACGCCGACGAGGTGCAGCAGCTGAAACGGGAGGGCTATGTTCCCCAGCGGTTGTACACCCAGAACGAGACCCTGCGCCGCTGCGTGGACGCTCTGCGCACCGGCTTCCGGGACGGCGTGACCTATGAGGACCTGTACCAGCGTCTGCTGTTCGGCTCCGGCGGCAGCGCGGCGGACGAGTACCTGCTGCTGGCGGACTTCGCGTCCTACTGCCAGGCGGAGCAGGACATGGCCGCCGCCTACATGGACCGGGAGCGCTGGAACCGCATGAGCCTCCACAACATCGCCCGCAGCGGCATCTTTGCCGCCGACCGGTCGGTGAAGGAGTACGCGGACAACATCTGGCACGTGTCCCACCGGTAAGGCAGTGTAAAAACCCCCTCCCGCCGCTGGCGGGAGGGGGTTTTCCTTTGGAGGAGCACGGACCGCGGCCCGGGAATCAGGTGCGGCCGCTCTGCTTGCGCTGGAGGGCAAAGATGATCTGCATGATCCGGTCCTCGTCCGCATCGTTGAGCTCGATGAACCGGCAGCCGTATTCGTAATCCCGTTCCTGCCCGATGACGCGCAGAACCTGGCAGAGCATGGTGGAGGGGGCTTTTCCGGACGTCAGATCCACGCTGAGCAAAAGACGCTCCCCGATCTGGTGCTGGTTGGGAGAGGCGATGCGCACGCCGCCCACGCTGAGATCCACAAGCTTGCAGGGTTCCTCCTCCGCGCCGGGCCGGCCTACGGCGGTGAGGGAGGCGTCCATGGCCACGTCCATGCGGAAGAAGGAGCGGTCGTTTTCCAGCTTCACCAGCGTCAGGTTCTCCACCCGCCATATCTGGTCGTCCTCGGCGGGGAGGATGGTCCCCTCCAGATAGGCGGCCTTGGACTTCCGGCTGCTGTATCCACGGAGCCGCACGGGCAGCGGCTCCTCCATCTCCCGGGAGACGAAGGCCTCGGAGAGCAGGTGCAGGTCTCCCTGGTTCTCCTGGAGACCAAGGAGCTTTGCCACAAAGAGCAGCCGGCCCTCTGTGTCCGTCACCTCCGCCTGCATACCGGCGTAGTCCTCCAGAAAGGCGGGCTCTGCCTCTTTTTTAACAGGCGCCGCCTCCGCCTTTCCGGCCTTTTTTCCAAACAATCCAAACAGAGCCATGGTATCTCCCTTCCGGGGACGCGGTGCGCGCCCCGTTATTTATTTTCCCGCCAGAACTCCATTTTATCGCTGTACCAGACCACTTGGTTTCGTCCGAAGCGCTTGGCGTCGTACAGCATGGTGTCCGCGATTTTCAGATGCGTGTCGTAGGAATCCTTGGGACCGGGGAACAGAGTCACGCCGCCCAGGCTGACCGTGACCAAGGGGGAGACGGTCTCGTTGTGGGGGATGCGGAGATCCTCCACCGCCCGCCGGATTCCCCGCATGTGCTCAAAGGCTTCCGCGGCGGTGCTGCCCAGGATGATGGCCACAAATTCCTCGCCGCCGTAGCGGGCGAAGAAATCCGTTGTGCGCTGCAGGCGGGCGGAGGCCGCGCCGGCTACGGAGGCGATCACCTGATCTCCGGCCATGTGTCCGAAGGTGTCGTTGTACACTTTGAATTTGTCGATGTCCATCATGCAGATGGAGAAGGGGACGTTCAGCCGTACGGCGTCCTGCCACCGCTCCAGGCTGACGGCATTGTAGTGCCGCCGGTTTGCCACGCCGGTGAGCTGGTCCAGCGTGGCCTGCCGCTCAATCTGGGTGCGGTACTGGTACAGCTTGATGTGGGTGTTGACCCGGGCCTTGACCACCAGGGGGTGGAAGGGCTTGGAGATATAGTCCACGGCCCCCAGGGTCAGTCCCCGCTCCTCGTTTTGAAAATCGGAGAGGCTGGTGATGAGGATCACGGGGATATGCTGGGTGGAGGAGTCCTTCTGCAGCAGCGCCAGCACTTCAAAGCCGTTGATGCTGGGCATAATCACGTCCAGAAGGATCAGGGAATAGTCGCCGCTCTTGGCGTAGTGCAGTCCGCTCTCGGCGGTGTGGACCGTGGTGACATCATAGGTGTCATCCAGAATGGACTTGAGGAGATTGGCCTGTACGGGACTGTCGTCGATGACCAGAATTCTCTCCATGGCGGTACTCCTTTTTATTATGACGCCCGCAGGCGGAATTGTGATATACTCTTTGGAAGGTGCGGACTCCGTATAACAGTCACAATTGGCCATATTATATCAGAGTTTTTTCAAAAGGGAAAGTATAAATTTGGGAAAAAGACGGGAAATTCGGTGCCTTTCGGCCGGAAACGGAAAAAAATTTCTGCCGTTTTGAGATTTTTTCCGGCGCTGGCGGATATTCCCCACAGAAAGGCCTTTCAAAACCTGCACAAGCGAGGTGAGACGAATTGACGGACGCGGCATTTGAGTCGGCCATGGAGCGGTACGCCGACATGGTGTTCCGGCTGGCGTACAGCTATCTGAAAAATCGGGCCGACGCGGAGGACGTGATGCAGGAGACGCTGCTGAAGCTCTATACCCAGCCTCCCTTCGACACGCCGGAGCATGAGCGCTACTGGGTGGTGCGGGTGGCGGTGAACGAGTGCAAGCATCTGCTGCGCTCCCCCTGGCGCCGCCGGACCGGCCCTCTGGAGGAGGCTCCGGAGACGGCGGTCTTCGACACCCCGGCCCAGAGCGAGCTCTTCCGGGAGGTGATGGCTCTGCCGCCCAAATACCGGGCCGCCGTCTATCTCCACTACTACGAGGGCTACAGCGTCCGGGAGGTGGCCGGCGCCATGAGCGCCAACCCGTCCACTGTGCAGACCTGGCTCATGCGGGCCAGGGGACAGCTGAGAACCAATTTGAAGGAGGCAGAGAGCCCATGATTGATAAACGCTTATACTGCGAGACCTTTTCCCGGCTGTGTGCCTCTGAGGAAGCCAAGAAGGAGGTCTTTCAAATGATGAACGAGAAAAAGAATGCCCGGCGGCTGCCGAAGCTCCTGCGGGGAGCTGCCATCGCCGCCGCCATGGCCATGGCCCTGGCGGTGACCGCCGGGGCGGCGGACCTGGCCACCGGCGGGACGCTGTTCCGCAGCATCCGGGAGGTGTGGTCCGACGGCTACGAGACCCGGTATGAGGCCGTGGACCAGGACGGCAACCAGCTGATGCTGTCCGTCAGCGAGGGCGCGTATATCGAAAAACGGGACGACGGCAGAGTGATGGTCCTCTGCGCCGCCGGCGAGGAAATTGACATCACCGAAAATTTGGCGGAGGACGGCGCATACCACTTTGAGAAGTCCCTGGAAAACCATTCGGTTGAGGTGGATGTTTCCGGCAGCACGGAAAATTGGGATCTGACGGAGACCGTGACCCAGGCGGATGGCACCGTCTATACCAACCACTTCACCAGTGACGACGTGGAGACCGAGCTTCAGATCAGCACTGCGGTTGTGGCGGACATCGATGACGGGGCCGACGGGAACGGCGTGGTCAACAGCTCTGTGGTGACGGTAACCGGCAACGATGCCGGGGATGCAAATATGACCGTGACAAAAAAGGACGCCGGGGATGTCCTCACCGTGGACAGTGTAAAGCGTGGTTACAGAAGCGGACTCTTCACTGTTGAGCCTGCGGAGAATCCGGAGGAGCCCTGAGAGGACTTGCGTCAACATCCAGAAAAGTAGAGAGGGCGGGAGAACCCGCCCTCTCCAGTTTATCCGCCCTCCACAAAAAAAGTGCGGACAGGAGTGCTTCCTGTCCGCGCTTAACGCTCCCTGCTGAGACCCAGCAGATAATCCGTGCTGACGCCGTAGTATCTGCTTAAAGTAATCAAATGGTGGATGGGCAGTTCGTTTGCGCCGCGTTCGTACCGCGCGTACATGGTCTGAGAGGTTCCCAAGACTTCGGCAATCTGCGTCTGCGTCTTGTCGGCGTCCTCCCGGAGGTCACGTAAAATGCGCACATAGTCCATTTCAGCCATGTTTGACACCTCCCGCTGGATTGTTGAGTCCCCTTAAAAATAATTTAGCATAAAAAGGCGAAAATGTTATGAAGACAATACATAATTTTACTAAAAATATACAATAAATTTTACAAAAATAGAATGATTATTGGCTATTTAGGCAAAAATTTACTAAAATATCATACTTCTGGGGAAAAACCCCAATTGAGGGCCGGAGCCGGCCGCTGGGGCACTTTACAAGCGGCGGAATTGCGGGTATAATAGCTGTACAACACTATTATATCAAAAAAAGGGAAAAAAGCTATGGAATATACGGAAGGCGTCCGGTTTGACAGCCTGGGGCTGTCGCCGGAGATTATGCGGGCAGTGGCAGAGAAGAATATCGCGGTTTCCACGCCGGTCCAGGCGGGGTGCATTCCGCCTATGATGGACTGGCAGGATGTCATTGCCAAGGCTCCCACGGGCACGGGCAAGACCTTTGCCTACGGCATCCCCATTGTGGAGCACACCGACCCGGCGGACGAGAGCGTTCAGGCGGTGATCCTGGCCCCCACCCGGGAGCTGGCCATTCAGATCACTGACGAGATCCGGGATCTGGCGGCCTACAAGCCCGGCGTGCGAACGGTGTGCCTCTACGGCGGCGCACCCATCGGGCGACAGATCGACACACTGAAAAAGCACCCCCAGATCGTGGTGGCCACCCCGGGCCGCCTCAGCGACCACATGAAGCGGCGCACTGTCCGGGTGGACACCGCCCAGACCGTGGTGCTGGACGAGGCGGACCGGATGCTGGACATGGGTTTCATCCACGATGTGACCCGCCTGCTGGACAAGATGGGCAGGCGGAGGAACCTGGGGCTCTTCTCCGCCACCATCTCCCGGGAGGTGATGGACATCGCCTGGGTGTACCAGCGGGACGCGGCGGAGATCACCGTCCGGGAGGACGAGCAGAACAAGCCGGACATCAAGCAGTTCCGCATGGACGTGTCCTACGACGGTAAGGCGGACGCCATTGAGAAGATCTTAAACGAGACCGGCTTTGACCGCTGCATGGCCTTCTGCAATACGAAAGGCTCCACGGAGCGGATCACCAAGTTCCTCCAGATGCGGGGGATCGACGCCGAGTGCATCCACGGGGACATCCCCCAGAAGCGCCGGGAGCAGGTGATGGACCGGTTCCGCCAGGGCAAGCTCCGGGTCTTCGTCTCCACCGACGTGGCCGCCCGGGGCATCGATGTGGATGATGTGGACATTGTGTTCAACTGCGATGTGCCCGACGAAAACCAGGACTACGTCCACCGCATCGGCCGCACCGGCCGGGCAAAGCGCCAGGGCGTGGCGGTGACCTTTGTGGCGGATTACCCCTCCAAAATGCGCATTGACGACATCGCCCAGAAGACCCGGAACGAGATTGTGTCTGTAAAATTTGACGATGAGGGCCATCTGGCCGCCGTGGAGGGCTGAGGCCATGCGGTACACGGCGGCCCTGATCTCCGTGGCGGACATTCACGTGTCCCGGGCCTTTTATGAGGAACTGTTCGGCCTGGAGCTGGACCATGATTACGGGATCAACGTCTCCTTCAGCTGCGGACTGGCCTTGCAGCAGAACTTTGCCTGGCTTGCGGGCGTGCCGGAGGAGAGCGTAGTGAAGCGGTCCCACAATATGGAGCTCTGTTTCGAGACAAAGGACTTTGACGAATTTTTGAAAAAGCTGAACAGCCGCCCGGACATCCGGCGCCTGGGGGACGTGGTGGAGCACGGCTGGGGCCAGCGGGTGGTCCGCCTCTACGACCCGGACGGGCATCTCATTGAGGCGGGGGAGGATATGGAAATGGTGGTCCGCCGCTTTCTCGCCTCCGGCATGACCATGGAGGAGGTATCCGCGCGGATGGACGTCTCCATAGAGGACCTGGAAAAGCTCCTGACAGCTGAATGACCGCCTCTGTTTTGCGGCCTCCCGCCGGGGGCCGCGTTTTTGTTGGAATCCCCGAAGGAGTTTGTGAATAAAATCTAAAAACTGTCATCGTTTTGTAACTTTTTTCCCGGAGCGGCTTTACAAAAACGGCGGATTTCTCTATAATATAGTGAACAAAGCGGAAACCCATCCGCTGTCGGCATTCAGCCGGCGAGCCAATGGCCCGCCGCCGCGCAAAGCGCGGATCTGCGCCCTGTAAACCCGGACAAACTGGCCGCGTTCAGCGGCCGCAGCGGTTTTTGCTGTTGAAAAGAGCCGGAGATTCTTTTCGGGTTTGTTGGACGGTATGCGTGTATTGCCCAGAAAAAACAGAAGGCCCCGGTCCTGGAGGCCAGCGTGAATAGAGGAAAGTGTATATGCGGATATGGAAAAAACTGGTGTGTCTGGTCCTGTCCGGGGCCATGTGTCTTGGACTGCTGGCGGGCTGCGCCGGAGATGCGGACGGGGTCTCCCTGTCCGTGTGCGTGGGGGCGGCCCCGGTGAGCCTGGACCCCATCTACGCCGAGGAGACCGGGGACCAGACCATCCTGGCCCACCTGTATGAGAACCTGATGCGGGTGACGGTAGACGTCTCCGGCAATCCCACGGTGACGGGCGGCATGGCCAAGACCGTGGACCAGGAGGAGAGCTACGACGGCACGGTGACCTACACCTTCCGCCTGCGCAGCGCCAAGTGGTCCGACGGGGTCAATGTGAAGGCCGGGGACTTCGTGTACGCCTGGCAGCGGCTGGCGGACCCGGCCAGCCGGTCCCCCTACGCGGCGCTGCTGTCCGTGGTGGCGGGGTACGACGAGGCCCGGGCCGCCGGAGATATGACGCTGCTGCAGGTGACCGCCAAAAACGACAATACGCTGGTGGTGGTCCTCAGCGGCCGCTACGACTGGTTTTTGACGGAGGTCTGCACCTCCCCCGCCACCAGCCCCCTGCGGCAGGACGTGGTGCAGAAGCTGAAGGATGCGGCGGAGGAGCGGAGTCGGCGTGCCGGGGGAGAGAACCTGCGCTGGTGGTCCGACCCCACGGCACTGGTGTGCAACGGGCCCTATCAGGCGGAGTTCTACACGCAGGGCGCGACGCTTTCTGCCGTGGCCAACGAGCGGTATTACAGCAGCCAGGCCGGCCCCCGGACCCTGGTGTTCCACTTTGCCGACACGGCGGAGGAGGCCCGCTCCCTCTATGACCACAAGACCGTAGACGCCGTATGGCCCCTGACGGAGGAGCGGATGGCGGAGCTGGCGGCGGACAGGGAATGGGAGGCCATCCCGGAGATGGGGACCTACGCCGTGCTGTTCAACTGCGGGCAGGAGATGCTGGCGGACCCCCTGGTGCGGCAGGCGGTGCATCTGGCCGTCAACCGTGACGCCCTGACCGCCGCCGCGGGCGTCAGCGCCCTGGCCGCGGGGGGGCTGGTGCCGCCCGGCGTCCCGGAGGGGGAGAAGGATTTCCGTACCGTGGGCGGGACCCTGCTGGACAGCGGCGAAGCGAGCTATGAGGAGCGCTGTGTCCAGGCAAAGGCGCTGTTGAGCGAGGCGGGCTATGACAGCGGCGCCAGCCTGGGGGAGATGACCTATATCTATGAGGACACGGGCAGCAACGGCGTTCTGGCCCAGCTGATTTGCCAGATGTGGCAGGAGGCCCTGGGGATGCGTGTGACGCCGGTGGGCGTCACCAACCGGGAGCTGTGGAGCGCCCTGCGCACCGGGGAGTACGACCTGGCGGGAGCGGATCTCACCGCTGTGGGCAACGACGCCGAGTGCTTTTTGATGAACTGGACCTCCGACAGCACCAACAACGTGGTTCAGTATGCCAACAGCGCCTACGATACCTTGATGGCCATCATCGCCAACGCCGCCGACAGCACTGCCCGCATGGGCTGCCTCCACGACGCGGAGGATCTGCTGATTTCGGACTGCGTCATGACGCCCCTGTACACCCGGGGGACGGCCTGGGAACTGCGGGAGACGCTGACCGGCGCCTGCCGGGACGCCCGGGGCTGGTTCAGCTTCTCCAGCGTGGTGACGAGAGTGGCGTAATGAGACGGAATAAACGGGGGATGCCCATGGGCATCCCCCGCTCTGTTTTTTGTATTTACCGTTTGCCGAAAAAGATTCGCCCCACAGCCGTTCCTGCCAGGACAACCAAGGCGTAAACCACGGCGTAGATCCATGCTGAGGAATTGTAGTGGATAAAAATCGTGGGGAGAAACAGGAGAAATGCGGCGGCTGGCAGCAGGAGGGAAAAGCCGCGGCGCATCCCATAGACCAGAGCCGTGACAAAGGCGGCCAGAGGCATGACGAACAGCATCAGAAGCATGGCAGTGCCCGTGTCCCGCGCCAAAAAGGGCAGGAGATAGAAGTCGGCGGCCAGAACGGCGGCATAGGGGGCCAGTGTGGTCAGTTGATCCTTCATGTTCATACCTCCAGCTGGAACAGCTCCTCAACGGTTGTTTCCAAATAACGGGCCAGCTTCATGGCCAGCTCCAGGGTGGGATTGTACTTGTCGTTTTCAATGGCGATGATGGTCTGCCGGGAGACACCAAGGGCTGCCGCCAGGTCCTCCTGGCGGTATCCCTTGGACTTGCGGAGGGCCTTGATCCGGTTTTTCATACCCGGACACCCATCAGCACCACGGCTGCCGCGGCGGTAACCGCTACAGCGGCGGCCACGCAGGCCAGCAGAACCAGCTTGAAAAGGGGACCGGTCTCATATGAGTCCTCGTCATCTTTCACCGCGCCGCGGGTCAGAGCCAGCTGGGAGAAGGACTGAATCAGCGCTGCCGCCGTCAGCAGGAGGCACGGGAGGAGATTCAGCCGGCTGTGATGGATATAGACCTGGATGCTCTCATAAAAGGACCAGATGACAAGGGCGGCGACCAGGAAGAGGTAGGCATTCCGCTGCGCCTTGAACAGGATGTGACGCTCCATTTCATCCATCTTGCGAAAACCCAGCTTTTCAAAGATTCGTTTCATGGGGTGCCTCCAAAAGTAAAAAGTTCTTTACATTCCTATGATAACCCGGCGGCGCCAAAAAGTCAAGAACTTTTTACATTCGAAGTGTGCAGCCGCGCATTTTATTATCTGCGATTTTGGTTTGCGGCCCCTGTATCAAATCTGCGAAGGGGACACTTCCTTGTATGTTAGAGAGCAAAAAAGGATGCCGCCCAATAGGCGGCATCCTCTGTAAAGGCTGGAGATAAAATCAGCGCTTGCTGAACTGGGGAGCGCGGCGGGCGGCTTTGAGTCCGTACTTCTTGCGTCTTTGGCCCCTCAACCCCTTGATATGACTGCGCTTCCGGCATTGTCGCTTCAAGTTAGCCCATCATTTAACTCAACTGATAGAAGCAAATATCCTACTGATAGCAGCAATCATGCTGGCCTTTGCCCAAACGCTTCGTTGATTACTGGCGATAACTCGCTGGGTCTATTATACTTTACTTTGGCATAGATGTCCATAGTTACTTTGGAATTTTCATGCCCTGCCAAATACTGAACTGTCTTGGGGTCAACAGAAGCGTAAATCAGATTGGTGATATAGGTGTGTCTAAGCTGGTGGGGAGTTATGTGGGTATCTATCGTGTAGACAATATCGTGGTTGTTCCTTGACCTCGCCCCCAGCGATGCTTCGACCGTGTATTTGATGCTCTGGCCGTTTATATACTTGTAGTATGTCCTGTCCATTGCTGTCCTGACGTTGATATACTGCCAGAGCCTTTTGAATTGGGAATAGGACAATGGATTGCCGTTGCTGTCTGCAATTACGAAGTCCGAGATACTGTCCGCTTTGACCTCTTTCAGACGGCTCACAAGGCACTCTGGGATGGGAATATCTCTCTTTGCGGCATCAGTTTTTAACTCTCTGGAAATGACAGGTCTGTTGTGTTCTGATCTCCATGCCCTTCTCACAGAAATATAAGGCGTGGGGGCATCAAGAAATACACAATCCCACTGGAGAGCCAAAATTTCCTCACGCCTTAACCCAGCGAACAATCCTATCATAACAAAAGTCTGAGGTGGCAGGCCACGAACCGTTTCCAAAAGCTGTTTAACCTGAGCGTCGGTGAGAGCGTCTTTCCCTTTTGCCGGAGTGCCGCCTTTAGCGGAAATGCCCTTTGTGGGGTTGTCCTCTATGATATGACTGCGTTCAGCGGAGTAAAATACGCATTTGATAAGCATATTCACAACGCTGTAAACAGAGGCGGACTTCTTTGAAGCGGGCACGAGCGCAAGACGAATATCATCACAAGTCACATCAGACATATAAAGTTCCCCCAGGGGCTTGATAATATAATTTCTCATCTTGGATTCGTAATCCTTTAGAGTTGCTGGTTTAACTTTTGCTGACTGCATTACCAGCCATTTCTGGCAATACTCCGCTACGGTTGGATTCTCTTTATGGAACTTAGCCTCTACGATCTCATGTTTGGCATCCTGTACTTTCTGAGCCAGTTCTTCGCTGGTACGGGCATACAGGGTAACACGTTTTCCGTCTGCGCCCGTAATTCGGGTGCGGAAATACTCAACCCCTTTGATCGTGGTAGTCGAATATTCCTTTGCGTTTGACGTTTTTGCTGGCATAAATCGTACCTCGCTTTCGATAGATTATCATTTCTGACAAGTTTGTTTTATCAAAAATGCCCTGATGCCACAAGGATGCGATTTATGTAAAAACAGAGCGGAGATTTCTCCCCGCTCTGCTTTGACTGCAAACTATATGCGTGGACTAAAGGGCATTCCATTCTGCAAAGGCACCGCCTAAAGCGTCTACAATTTCATCTGGCTTGTTGTATTTGACCTTTGCATAAATGTCCATTGTAATTTTACTGCTTTGGTGTCCGGCCAGATATTGAACTGTTTTGGGGTCAACAGAAGCGTGAATTAAGTTTGTGATATAGGTGTGGCGAAGCTGATGGGGAGTCACCTCAAAGTCCAGGCAGTACACTACCTTGCCATTGTGAGCGGCCTTTTCACCCAGCACAGGCTTAATGGTATGTGCGATCTTTTTTCCGTCCACATATCTGTAATAGGTGCGTTCTTTGGCAGTCCTGGTTACAATGTACTGCCACAGTCGCTTAAACTGCGTATAGGATAGCGGTTCCCCATCATGGTTTGCCACCACATAGGGGGAGTGAGAGGTCGCTTTGGCCTCTTTCAGACAGTCCCGCAAACAATCCGGCAACGGTATATTCCTGCGAGCTGCGTCGGTTTTTAGCTCTGTGAGAATGACCGGCCTATTATTTTCCGTGTGCCAAGCTCTCTGTACTGTCAAATATGGGGCGTCTGTGTCAAGAAATACGGAGTCCCATTTTAGCCCCAGGATTTCCTCACGCCTTAGACCAGCGTAAAGCCCAAGCATAACGAAAACATAAGGTGGTAATCCTTTAACGGCTTCGACAAGTTGGGCCGCCTGTTCATCGGTAAGCGCAACCTTGTCTTTCTGCGGGATGCCACCGCCAGTGGCCTTGAGGTAGGCCGTTGGATCATCATAGATGACTTTGCTGGCTATGGCCGAACGGAAGATAGACTTATATAGGATGACTACGGACTTGTAAACTGATTCGGATTTTTTTGATACTGATACAAGAGCCAACTGTATATCATCCGGGGTAACGTCGGCCATACGCAGATGGCCGAGTTCTGATATAATATGCCTTCTAATCTTTGAGGTATAGTCGTTTAGGGTTGTCGAGCGAACATGGACTGATTGCATTAGTAGCCATTTTTCACAATATTCAGCAACAGTGGGCGTTTTTCGCTGATAGGCGTTGGTTGAAAGCAGTTCTTGAATTTCCAACGCCTTATCGTACAGTTCATTTCGCGTCTTCCCATAGAGAGCGATTCTTTTGCCCTCGGTATCCTCAACATAGGTCTTATAATATTGGATGCCATTGATTGCCACCGTTCCATACTGCGGGATGCGGCTTCTTCTTGCCATTGTAGTCACCTCCAAGATTTTATCGGTGCTGTTGTTTTATCAAAATCTCGGAATTTCAGCAATTGTGCGATTTCCTTTATCGCCTTGCTTTAGGTGTGCGATAGGCCGTGCGTTTTTCCAGCGGCTTTGCCCTGTGCGTGGATTTGGCAATATACTCTTGTAGACCGGCCTCCGTAAAATACACACAACCGTTTTCAACATATTGGACATAGGAGATTAGCCCGTTGTTTCGGGCGGCATCTAAGGTCGCAAGGCTGATCCCCAAAATTTTTGCCGCCTCTTTCCTGGATATGAGTTTATTCATACATCCTCCAAATAAAGAGCCAGCTTTTAATACCTGTCGTCGCCCAGGCGCTTTTTCTTATGGATGATGCGGTAGTCGTAGCCGTCCCGGACGTGACAGTACATACAAGGTTCTTTGGTTTGAGTGCGGTCGATCCGCCTGACAATGTGTTCGGGCGAGTAAATAAACTGTCTGAGACAGGTGCCGCATAGCGTCAGCACCATTTCATCAGGCACATCATCACGCGGTTCGTCGGCGGGCCGCTGCCTCTGCGCTCTATCGTCGCCTGTCGGGTCTTGTAGGCCAACGCTGATGCCAAGGGCCTCGTCAATATAGTCCATCACATCATCGTCCAGACAACCCACATAATCGCCCAGCCTGCTCTTGTCAATCGTTCTGATCTGCTCCAGCATAGCCATAGAGCTTTGCGGGAGGCCGAAGAACGGCGGGATACCGATGTGGGTCGGCTGGCGGAGCTTCTTCACCCTGGTGGTGATGGGGGCGATTATGATAGTGGGGCTGAAACTGTTTCCCACATTGTTCTGGATGACAAGGACAGGCCGCGTCCCTCCCTGCTCGGAGCCGATCACCGGGTCTAAATTGGCATAGTACATCTGGCCGCGCAGCACCTCGTCTGGCCGTTCCCTTTTCATAAGGACACCTCACTTTTATGTGATTTGCCCTTGCAGCCAAATACCCATATACTCCCCAGGTCGTGTGCAGAACACACCTGACCGCCAATCCATCCAGAGACTTATTATCATAACTGGCGATTGGCCGTCCCCGCGTTGGCGGTCAGATATGTAATGCACACTATTTGTCCTCGACACCCCGTGTGCAGGCCGAAGCCTGGGAAGTCGTCAAGCGGTGGCCTGCTCACCACCTCACGGGAGTTTCACCCCAACTGCCGTTCTGACAGAGCCGCCCCCATTGCGTGTTCCTGCGTAGCAGGGCTGTGGCTGGGCGGGAGTACCATTGTCATTCCGACTGTCATCGCCATGCCGGGGGCAACCCGGCACTTACAAAGGGAGTTCTCGCTCGGCATGGTTGGGATAGGAGTTCAGGCAACCTTTATTTCAACGGTTCATAGTTCTCCAACGTTCCAGCTTCGTGGCGTACCCTGTTGTGGTGGCTCGTGCTTTCGCACATCGGAACTGATGTACTTGACGAATGGGTATTCGGTTGTCAAGGAGCATCGAGGGGCCTGTGGCCCTCTCAGCTCCCTACTACAACTTTCAACGCCTCAAACCGAACTTATTTTTTCAAAAAATCTAAAACAAATTTTTCAAAGGCTACTTTCCTCTTTTGAACAGCCCGATCAGTGAGCTGGTACTTCCTGCACAAACTGTTTGTGCAGGAACGCTTTGCGCCGGATAAATAGAGTTCCAGCAATTCCTCCGCCCAAGGTTTCCAGGCTTTAAGTGCCTGCTTTAATTCGCCTATAAGAACCGTGTCCATCGCAAAGCGCTCAAGATCGAAGTCAGAAGGGACACACTCATGGAGAGATTCAACATCAGTATCAGCGATGCCAGCGTCCAGGGAGAGGTGCAAGTGGAACGTACCAATTTTCCTTTTCTGCTGGTGAACTGTGTTCTTGCTGTTCCACTCCCGGTATTCGGCTGCGGTCGTTTCGATATACATACAGTCCAGCTCATCCCCATCCTCGAAGCAGTCTTTCATAAACAACCTCCGCTGTTCTACGGGCAATCCCCGGTTCCCTTTCATAATAGCGTCCCATTCCTCCTGCGTCGCTGTGGTAAGCTGCCGGACGCCATCGACCTGCTTATAGACTAAATATGTAGTTTTCATTGTGTGATCTCCTTGAATTTCTGGATTTTTGAGGCCAAAAATCCAAGGGATCACGGATAGCGGCAAAGCGCCGCCTGCCAAGCAAACAGGTTCATTCCCTGCTCCATTTCTGGAGCGGCAACAAAAAAAGACCGGGCATTAGGAATAGGAGGGGGGCTTGCCCTCTCACATTCCTAATGTCCGGCCATTTGGTGACTATCAGCCTTGCGGCACGATGACCCGTTGCTCGGTACTCTTAGACCTTATTCTGTTGTCACTTCCTCCTATGTAATATTTGAAGCTAACCGGCCCTTTGATGCAGCTCCTTCCGGCGCAGGGCCAGATCGACCTCCACGATCTTGTGACAGTGGGGGCACTTGATCTCGATTTTTCCCGTGGTGGGCGATACCTTGTCCATCACGCGCCAGTTACATTCCGGGCACCTGACGGCAATATTTATAGATTGGGCCATCATTCATCATCCTCCTTCTCAACATCGGCCAACGCATAGGGGTTCTGCAAATAATCCCTTTTCAGCAGGCCGAGCCTTTTCAGCCTGATAGCCATAGCCTGCTTTGAAACACCAAGGAACTCCGCCATTTCGCAGAACAGCCCATACTCTTTTGGCCGGTATATCCTGTTCAATACGTCAATACCGCGCTCCAGGTTAAATCTGCGGAGCGCCCCATGTACGACCTCAATGGGGAGCAGGAGTGCGGATGCCAGATTATCGGCCTGCCACTCGCCCCAATCATGGATGGGATATTGTGGACTGCGGCCCCGGTAATAGATGATGCGGTTTTGGATCACCCTATCAGTTGGGTGCAGGTCGGCCAAAATCTGATGCGCCGTTTCGTGCGCCGTAGTGAAGTGATACCTGCCATATTGAGTTGGATCGTCCTTCAGGTCTGTTTCTATCAAAAGAGTTCTCCCGTCAAGATAGTAGAAGAAGGGTTGTCCACTATCGTCATAAACCTCAACGCCGATCTCCTTAAATGCGGTCATTCCCAGGGTCAGTCCGTCTTTTGACAGATGAAAATGGTCGATATGGAGGCCGCAAAGCCCGCAGGCCAGGATTTCCGGGTCAACATGACCGACTTGCTGGCCCGCAAGCCGGGGTAAGTGTTTATAATCATTGAAAACACAGGTTGCTATTCTTTCGAGGTCATTCCGAGACAAGTAGCCCATTTTTAGGTGCCTCCTATTCTGCGCCCATAGACCGATTTCCACTGTTCATATCCGCAAAACGATTTTCGACAAAAAAAGGCATCGCCCCCTTGACACGGTGTGCAACTTGTTGTACTATATGTGCAGGTCAACCGCACATCCATATTATAGGCTGGTGAGTTGCATATGTCAATAGGGAATGTGAAGTTAGTTGCACACTTGATGGAGGTGGTACGATGAAGTTTGCTGAAAAGGTAAGAACCGCAAGGCTTAATAAGGGCTATACCCAAAAGCAGCTTGCGGAAGCGGCTCACGTTGCGCTCCGTACTATTGTCAGTTACGAAAAGGGGGACAGCTACCCCCGGAAAAGGGAAACATATGCGGCCCTTGCAAAAGCCCTCAATGTTAAGACAAACTACCTCTTGACCGAAGATGAAGAATTTGTGGTAAACGCCGCTGAACAGTATGGCACTCGCGGAGCGTCCCAGGCCCAGGCCGTGATCGAGGGCTTTTCCGGCCTGTGTGCTGGCGGTACACTGTCTGAAGAAGATAAAGATGCTGTGATGAAAGCCTTGCAGGATATTTATTGGGAGTCCAAAGCGAGGAACGTGGAGAAGTACACCCCCAAGAAGTTCAAAAAGTCCTGATTATGGGACAGTAAGCTGTGTATGATTTGTGGTACAAGGGAACCTTTGCGCTTTTGGGGGTGGAACATCTATGCTGCAAAGAGCGGAAACGATATATCAAAAGGCCAATGAGCTTGTGAAACGCTGCGGAACACGGGACACCCTGCGGATTGCTGATGAGATCGGCATTTACATACACCACATTGATGATTTCAAGGAATTGCTGGGGATGTATAGCTACCAGCACAAGGAGCGTCACATCTTGCTGAACGCCAACATGGACTATATCACAACTCAAATGGTCTGCGGTCACGAGATCGGCCACGATGCCCTTCATAGGGAGCGGGCCAAGGTCGGGATGGGCCTCCAGGAATTTACCTTGTTTGATATGCGGAACGAGATGGAGTACGAAGCCAATGCTTTTTCAGCCCATTTGCGGATCGACAATGAGGAATTGTTTGAGCTTATGGGCCAGGGGTATGATGTGGTGCAACTTTCCTCAATCATGGGGACGAATATCAATCTAATGCTTATCAAGCTGAACGAACTCAACCGCATGGGGTGCCAGCTTAATCTCCCCTATATTCCCCGTTCAGATTTTCTAAAGAACGTAACGGTATAAAACGAAACCCGCCCCCACTTTTTGTGGGGGCGGGTTTATACTTCAACGAGCCTTAGTGTTCTGTGATAAAAAGCGGCTTATCCAGGAGCAGAAAGAGCAGGAGCGCAAGGACAGGACGAACCGCCTCTGCAAGCGCATGGGATTTATCGAGAAGCTGCTGCCCGACACCATCCCGCTGACCGAGGAGCAGTTCAAGACCTTTGTGGAGCAGACCGTCGCCACCGACCACAGCCGCCGCGTACTGGACGGCTTGACCGCCCAGAACACCGCCACAGCCCCCGCACAGGGCGCAGAACCGGCGGAGAGGGGTAACACCCAGCCCGCCGCCAAAACCGCCCAGACAGCGCAGGAGGTCGGCGCAGACGGGAGTGCGGCGCAAGGGTAACGGGCTTGCGGAGCGAGGCCGGGGAGGGATTATACTTCCCTGGTCTCACTGGGCGTTACTGCTCAATATCAGTGGAAATCTTCTCCTGTGTATGCTATAATGAGGTCACAATGCTTTACGGAGGAGAATATATGGAAAAGCTGGTAAACTGTCAGTTTTGTATTGAAATTGACAGTATCATTAAAATATGCGGCGGAAATCAACGCTATGAAGTGCTATTCGTTGATACTAATAATTTGAAATATAAACTGACGTTTGATTTTGTATGGGATTTTAGATGCTCGATAGAAAATGCCTATATCATGCGGTCTACAAAGTTTATTCATGGTGAAGAAAAACCAAGCAGTATTCTCTTGGTGCAAAATTCAGATTATTTGAAGTATTTTGAAGAGCAAGTGTCTGGAACACGTCCTACAAACACGCTCAAAAATTACATTCTATTTGATAAGATTGATACCGTTATTGAATTGCTAACATCTGAAACTTCGATACTTACTCAAATAATTGAATAGCTGCATATGCCGCCGCCCGGACTGCATGACCGAGGTACGCATGGGCAACACCGGCCTCACTGTTTCCGGCTACTTCAAAATGATAGAAAGATATTTACTATCAACAAAACCACCCCAGCCATTCCATGCCGACATATGCTTGATTTTGCTTATATCTGGGAGTGGAATATCATGTTTAGATAAAAGCTGCTGCATATCTCGAAAGACACTTATCGTTTCTTGAAACGCATAATCCAGACTTGCGCCATCGCAGGTATTGCAAAATTCAATGGGCAGCATCAAGAGTTGATTGATTTCATCCTCTGCGTTGCCAGTTGTCAGACCTGCAAACAAGGCTGTCAATTCTTGATAGTCTTTTTCGGAAAGCGTCCCATTATAGTTTCCTGCATTTGTCTTTTCATAGCCCTCAAACTCAAAAAGAAATTCGGGAATGACAGCAGAATAGATGTCCCAGCCCTTGTCCCAATAATCTTCTGTCCACTGCCAACAACGCTTTGCCACTGGTGTCCAATCTCGTTCGGGAAAACGAGTGACAAGGTATGTTTCAACACACATAAACAGGTAGCAAAATCTCCCGGTCAAAGAGAGTTTTTTCCAAGCTCTTTCTAAATTTTTCATAGTGACCTCCGATAGATTTTCTATCAAAGCCTTTTGAAAAGTTTACCATATCAACCTCGCTCCCGTCAAACTGACAGGAGCGTTTTTCATGGAAATGGGAGCGTATGACGGACACCACCAGCACCGCCGTCCGTCCTGCGTGACCGAGGTACGCATGGGCAGCACCGGCATCACCGTTTCCGGCTACTGAAACATAGATATGCCCATATTCTCCCGACCCCAAGTGCAGTATCCTCGATATACCTCATCTTCAAATGATGGCTCTTCACCGGGATACAGGGCTGGAAAAATCGAAATGCTGGAAATACCTACATCTGCTTGATTGGTGCTTTCCAGTACCTCTCGAATGTCGCATCGGTACAGCCCGTTGTCCATATGCAGATAGAAAAACATTTCCCGTGTCGTGGCCGCGCTATGATTGAAGTCCTCCACGTTCTGCGTCCATGTGTAGGACTCCCAGGAAATAACCTGCTCACTCAAGAAACTTGACAGTTCTGCTGCTTTTTCTTGTAATCCCTCTGCACTTCTCTTTGCTGTCAGGGAAAACATTTCGTAAATGCCATCCTTGTTTTCTGTCCGTGAAAAATCCATCAGAGTTTCTAAGGCTGTTGGCTCAATGGAACAATCGGACGGTTGGTCGCCTACTCGGTACACAATGTAAATGCCCAATGGCTTTTGGGGTGCATATTCCCAAGACAGTTCTTCCGGGTAAACCGTTATATCAGAAAAACCTACTAAATCCGGCTGTACTGTACTTTTAAGCACATCGCCGATGTCGCACCGATAGATTCCGCTGTCTGTGTTGAATGTATAGAACGAGGCCCGTGTCATAGTGACAACACCGCTACTCCGATCCCCTTTGCCGGTTCCCGACGAAAAATCCCAAGCGGTTACATTTTCTTCTACAAAGCGAATAAACTCTTGAATTTGCTTGTAAAGGCCCTCTACATTTTCCCGTACAGCCGGAGAAAACACCTCATAAATGTAATCAACATTTTCCGTCTCCACCAATTCCATCAGCTTTTCCATTGTCGTCCGAGGAACATTGAAAGGTTTGTATTCCCCGTCCTCGATTAACTCCGTATGCTCTCTCGGAAAAAGGGCTTGACAGCCACAGAGCAGTACACAAAGAACCATAGGAAAAAATATCCCCAACAATTTCTTGAACTTTGACATAAGGTTTCCCCCACCGTTATTTGTGTCAAGTTTACCACAACAGCCGTTATTTTTCCACTATCATCCATCAAACAATTTCAAACATTAGCCTCGCTCCTGCCAAAATCGGCGGGAGCGTTTTTCGTTGCAACCGCCGCCAAAACCGCCCACACAGCGCAGGAGGGCGGCGCAGACGGGAGCGCGGCGCAAGAGTAACGGGCTTGCGGAGCGAGGCCGGGAGGGGGACTATCCTGCCCCGGCCTCGTTGGGCATTGTAGGGGGTCAATAGTGTACTAAATCGTAGGGATAGTACGGCCAGTCTTTGCTGTCAGGCACATTGTATATTTTCGCAACGGCGGCAACATCAAAGCTCCAATAGCCGACATAAATGTTTGCAGTAGATTTATGGCTATTGTACCAGGACGCATCTTTATGCGCCCGATACCATTTCTTTGAAATATAGGTTTTCAGAAATTTCTCCCTGTCCGTAATTGTGCATTTTTGAAAATCGGAAAACCAACCACAACGCAAATCCAATTCTGTTACATCCCAAGTGACATCTAAATTAGACAGCAGAGTATCAGATAATTTGTCACGCATATCTGTTTGTTGCAGAATTATTTTCAAGTCAGGCAAACATTCTTTTGCTTTTAATAAAACACAAAGTGAAACAGCATCAATAACATCAAAATACCCCTCATGCGGTTTACCGCTTTGGACAAGATATTTTATATACTGCGGATATATTTCCGCAATTTCCGTTATACGAGCGCCAGAAGAATATAAAGCACATATCCTGCTCCAATAAAGGTTCGCTATGAAAGCTACACAATTCTGTCTACCTAATGCGTTGTCAGGTGGCAATGTTTCTAACTGATGTTGAAATCGTTTAAGACGTTTTTCATTCAAAGTTAAGTATTGAATGAAACATTTTGCAATTTCCAGCCCTAACCTTATGTAACTCGGCAAATGGTGGCAAAGCCTTGATTTTCAGGCGTTTCCGCCATTTGCCGTTTGGGAGAGTTATTCGCATATCTCGGCGTATCCCGGCGTGACTTTGCGCTGAAACGTAGTACGGAAGTAGTAAAAGCGGCCTGCCGCTTTCTTTTTACTACTTTACTACTCACTACGCAGCCAGCCGCTCCATCTCCGCCTTTACGGAACAGGCGTCAACATGGGTGTAATAGTCCAGCGTCATGGTGATGTTGGCATGGCCCATGATGTACTGTAACGCCTTGGGGTTCATACCGGCGTTTGCCATACGGGTACAGAACGTGTGCCGGAGGGAGTGCGGTGTGATGTTGGGCAACTGCTCCTTGTGCTGCTTGTTATATTTCCTCACAAGGCCCTTAATCACGGCGTTATAGTTCACGCCCACTTTCGGCGTCCCATCCTTTTTGAGAAACAGGAAGTTGGTATAGCCGTCCACCGTGATGGTGGTTTTCTTTCCCCGGTTCTTCAGCACCCGCTTCAACGCCCGGTAGACCGGCTCACTCATGGGGATTTCCCGATAGCCGCTCTTGGTCTTGGGCGTTTCGATGTAGTAGCCGTTCTTGCTGTCCCGCAAAAGCTGGTGGTCTACCCGGATCAGCCGGTTCCTAAAGTCAAGATTCGTGGTCAGCCCACAAAACTCGGAAATACGAAGCCCGGTTCCCAGCAGGATGATAAGCTCGTCGGCGTACTTCTGATATACCGGGTCATTCTGCGCGAAGTCGATCAGGCTTACCTCCTGTTCCGGCGTCAGCACGGTTTTCTCGCCCCTGTCGTCCTCCAGGACTTTGTTCAGGGCAAAGCTGAACGGGTTCTTACGAACACAATCGTCCTCGATGGCGATGAAGAATGCGGCCCGGAGGGAACGCTTGTAGTTGCTGATGGACTGGAAGCTAAAGCCCTTTTCCCTCATACGGATGGCCCACTCCTTGGCGTCGGAGGGCTTCACCGCGTCGATGCTTTTCCCGCCGAGAGGGTCGTCCCGCAGGAGGCCCATCAGGTACTCCCGCTGTTTCTTGGTGCCCCGCTTCACATCCGCCCGCTGACTGTTCTGCTTGGCGTAGAGCTGGCAGACGGTCATTTTTTTGCCCACGGTGTCGATGCCGTCCGCAATATCCCGGTTGATCTCCTTTTCTTTCTCCCGCAGGGAAATATCGTCCCGCTTGCCAGCCGGGGTCTTGTCCGTGGCTACCAGCTTCCAGGCATAGATGAATTGGGGCTTGCCGGTGCTGTCCGTGTACTTATATGCGTATCTCCCGTCTTTTCGCTGGCTCTCTCCAGTTCTTAAAATGCGGCCTTTATTGTCACGTCGTTTCTCCGCCATTGGTAAAACTCCTTTCCAAAACTGGAACGAGCCTTGATACGACTTGACTATATTCTATCATATTTCCGGCTCAATACAAATCTGCGATCAGATCACATCCAGGGAGTCGATGACTTTTTCAAACTGCCTGCGCTTGATCTGGATGCGGTTGCCGTTCATAATCAGCCAGTTGGCGTCCGGGTTTTCCTCCGCCAGTTTCCGCAGCTTCTTTTCCCCGATGCGGAAATACTTGGCCGCTTCCTCGATGGTCAGGGTGTACTTCTCCCAAATGGGCACGTCAGGATAACTCATACACCCGCCCCTCCTTTCGGCGTGACCACATACTCCACGCCGGGGCGCTGACCGCAGTAGACGCAGACCTCCTTTTCAGCCTGTCCCGGCGTGGCCTCCCGCAAAGCAAAAGCGCCTGTGCCGCGAAAAGCGTCAGCACAAGCGCCGCATAAGCAAAGGGTCAGTTTCGGGGGTACGGGTTCGATCAGGCCGATGCTGACCGCCAGGGCGTGGTTGATGCCCCGGATATGTTTCTCGTCCAGCCTGCCGATGTAGCCGGACAGCCGCCGCTTGTCCACGGTGCGAATTTGCTCCAACAGGACAAGAGAGGGCTGGGTCAGCCCGTTCCCAGCGTCCAGGTAGTAGTGGGTGGGCAGTTTGGCCTTGATGTTGGCCTTGCTGGTGATGGCGGCGATGATAACGGTGGGGCTATACTTGTTGCCCACGTTGTTCTGGATGATAACGACGGGCCGGGTGCCCTTCTGCTCCGAACCGATCCCGTGGCCCAGGTCGGCGTAATACAGGTCGCCGCGTAAATATGTCCTGCTCATGGTGTTTGACCTCCTATAAAAATTAGGCGGCCTGCGCCGCCTATGTAGGGGCCGGACAGCATGACATATCAAGGTTGGTGGAGCATAAACGCTCCCGTTTCCATAAACCTGTCCCGCTGTCCGGCTTATATCAAAGCAAGCCTATTTGTCCGCGACACCCCGGCCCGCTATGGGAAGTCATCAAGCGGCTGGCGGCGACCAGCTCCACGGGAATTTCACCCCCGCATGGTTCTCATGCGGCTGCTCTCATTGCCTGCGACGGCATAGTGCTGGAAACACTTTCACGCTCGGACTGTGACTGAACAGGAGTATCGTTGGCCCTATTGCCGGTCGTGGCCGTACCGGGAGCCGCCCGGTATTTCATGGCCGCTGGTACTCGCTCCGTGCCGGATAACAGACCGTGGACGAAATAATACTGTGGCATCCCTCTGTCCTGTCCGGCACATCCTGGCGCGGCGGCAAAAGTGGCTCACGGCAATAGGAATGTGCTTGATGAATGGGTATGAAGTTGTCAAAGGTCAAACCCATTCGCCGCACAAACGAGGAACAGGTGAAGGGCTTTCCATCGCCTTTCACCTAATGCACTTAAAAGAGGGGGGTGTAGGGGTAGAAAATAAAAAAATCTCAAAATATTTTTTCAGAGGGTAAAATGGGAGGGCCGTCAACTCTGACAGCCCTCCCAGGAAGTTATTTGATCTCGTTGAAGTATGTACGGAGCTTGTCCACCGCTCGGCGGATGCTCTCGTTCACTGATGTGAAATGCACCCCCTCGTCACTGGCGATCTTCCGCAGGGACACCCCGGCAAAGAAGTGCCTGACAAAGCGTTTTTTCTGCTTTACCGTCAGCTTGCCGCACCTGAACAGCTTGTCCACCGCAAGTTTGACACGGCGGCGGTCATCGGACATGATGTAGCTGTCGTCCAGGGATGGGGCGGGGTGTGCTGTGGCGTCCTCCAGCCCGGTCATGGAAAACGTCTTATTCCCCTGGGCCGTTTCAAGACGCGCCTGCTCCAAATAAATCTCGTCAGACACAGCTTTCAGGGCCATAAAATCCGCTTCTGTCTTGCCGGGGTTGTCCCGCAGAAAGTCCTCCAAAGAGATTTCCAGGGTTCGGTCGGAAAACTGATATACAATACCCTCGCTGAATTTATTCAGGGCATAATCGCTTTTGCGATAGTTTTTCAAGGTTTGTTACCTCCAATCTGAATTTTTGAAATTCAGATTGGAGGGCGGGCCACGGCAACCTACACCAAGGGCGAATTTATTCCGTGTCTCCCCAAAAAGCGACAAAAAACGCCCGGCAGGTCGTAGACCTACCGGGCGGGCAGAGGAATAAAATTCAGCCATAGCGACATAGTATAGTTCATCTTCATGGCCGAAATATCCCTTGGTGGGGGACAGGCTTTTTTTGATGGGTCAAACTGTGTCAAAGCGTGTCGAAATGTTATGTATTTCGTGACGGCTACCTCCTTGAGCCGCCGCTATTGCAGTTTGACCGCATTATTCCTTTGGGGCAAAAGAACGGCGGCTTTGATATTTCAAAAGCCGCCGTTCGCAAAATGGGCATAACTATGGACTGCTGCACGACGGCTTTTTTTCTTTTGCCGTCGTGCGGCAGTTTTTGTTTTTCTATTTGCTTGGACGCTGATTATGGGTAGAACTGTTCGCATAAGGGAACGTCGGGGGCCGCAGTTCAAATTGGAAAGTCTCGCGGTCTACGATTCCGAGGGTGCTGTCGCTGTCGTACAGTTTCAGCAGAAACTCCGCCATCTGCTGGCTCGTATGGTAAGTGCCAAACGCTTTGTCATAATCGTATGCGTCCACGTTGTTGGCCTTTTTCCCGAACTCCGTCTGCGTTGCCGCAGGAGCCAGAACCTTGGCCCGCATTTTTGCGCCTGTTTCGATCAGCTCCCAGGCCAGCCCCTCGGTAAACGTGCTGACATAGAATTTTGTCGCGCAGTAGGTAACAGCCGTGGGGACGATGGTATAGCCGCCGCAGGAGGACAGGTTGATAAGCTGTGTTCCCGGAGTATCCTTATAGTCTCGGACGAACAGCGAGGACAGGATGGTTAGGGCTTCAACATTCAGCCGGAGCATGGTGTCAATCTTCCCCAAGTCCTGCTGTGCCACGCTGTCATAGTTTCCAAAGCCCGCATTGTTGATCCAGGTTTCCAGCCGGAAGTCCTTTAGACTGGAATAAAACTGATATACGTTTTCCAGCACAGACAGGTCAACCGTCCTGATAACAACATCCAGCGTAGGGTGCTGCTCCAAAATCTCACGCTTTAAGGCTTCAAGATTTTCTGTGCGGCGGGCGGCGACAATCAGGTTCTTGCCTCGGTTCGCAAAGGCTTTTGCGGTTTCCCTGCCAATCCCGGAACTGGCCCCGGTGATGACGGTGTATTTTTTTGTGGGTTCCATTTGAAATTCCTCCATTCATCAGGTATAATGAGAGCATACAATGTAGAGTGAACTCTATGTCAAGAGGATGGGGGGATTTTTTTGGATTACTCCATTGGAGAATTTTCAAAGGTCACGGGGCTGGGGATACATACTCTGCGCTACTATGAGCATGAAAACCTAATTATCCCGTTGCGGAACGCCAGCAACCGCCGCCGCTATTCAGAAAAAGATATTGCCTGGATTTCTTTTATCAAACGACTGAAAGCAACGGGAATGCCGATTAAGGAAATCAAGAAATATGCGGGGCTGCGGGCCGAAGGGGACGCTACTCTTTCAGAACGTATGGAGATGCTGGTGCAGCACCGCCAATCTCTGAATGAGCAGATCAGACAGTTGCAGGAGCATGAGGCCATGCTGGATGAAAAGATTGCCTTTTACCGGCAGGAGATCGAGGGCCACCAAGAGGACACGCCCTAAATTTGTAGCAGCCTTTCGATGTTGCCGCCCAACGCCAGTTCTGTGACAGAATGGGATGGGCTGACAAATTCAATGAGCTGCCTGCATAGCTGTGGCTCCCCAAACGGTGCGTCAGAACCGAACAGGCATTTTTCCGGCACTTCCGTCAGGGCCGTCTTGACTGACAGTGGTGTAAAGGCCGCAGACAAGTCCAAATATGCCTGTCCATGCTCCTTTGCAAAGGCGATTACCTCCATCCAGTTTGAACCACCCATGTGCCCAAAGATAACCGGCACAGCGGGGTATTTCCGGCACAGGCCCATGAGAATTTTTATGCCGTTCAGTGTAACCGGGTTGAAGGTGTGTACCCAAATGGGGAGGCTGTGATAATCTTCCGAGGCTTTGAACACAGGCTCCAACTGTTCAATCTGTGTTTCCGAGCCAGGGGTAAATTCACCAATACCTTTGAAACCGTTCCCGGCGATATGTTCCGCTACCCACTCTGCTGTTGCCTGTTCGGAAAGCCCCAGCGGAACCGGGCCAAAACCGCAGAACCGATCTGGCGCAGTCTGGATAGCCTGATTCAGCTCCAGAATGGTGTCTTTCATTTTTGATGTTCGTGCTTCGGGAGAATAGCTGCCGAACAGAAGTTGGTACAGCACTTGCATTTCTGCGCCGATTGCGGCCAATGTCGCAGATTCGGCCCTCTCAACATGGGGTGTCGTTGTAAACAAAATCGCTTTGTCCACTCCGGCATCGTCCATTTTCTTTACCTGCATGGAAGTGGGGAGCATGACGTGTTGGTGGCTGTCTACAATCATGGTTTTCATTCCTTTCCTTGCCCTGATATGGCGTAATTAAGCATAGCACAGGCAGGAAAAGCGAACAAGAACGCACTTTTTTGATATGTGGTGTCTTTTTTGATACCGCACTATGGAGGAAAACTTATGGCAAAATCAATCGCTGTTACGGAACAATGCCCAATGGAAATTGGCCTCAATGTTTTAAGCGGAAAGTGGAAACTGAAAATCTTATGGCAGGTTTCCAAAGGGGCGGTGCGGTTCAACGAATTGCAGCGGCGTTTAGGGAAGATCACCACCAAGACCCTGACACAGCAGCTCCGTGAACTGGAAGAACAAAAAATACTTGCGCGGACGGTTTATCCCGACAATCCGCCAAAGGTCGAATACACCTTAACAGACCTCGGACAATCCATTCATCCTGTTTTGAAGTCTTTGTGCGATTGGGGAACAGCCTATCAATCCGCTATACCGCCAATCAACGATTTGGGTGGGCCTTTTACAGATGCCGCAAATTGACGCGGTACTCCCGCAGCGCCGCTTCATCAGCGGTTTCAATCAGGTGATTCAAATAGTCAACCAGCTTTTCCTTGTCCGCAGGAAGGTGGCCGCGAACCTGGATCAAGTTGGACGCGCCGTCTGTTACGATACGGGTGTCAATGGTCAGATTTTCAATGAGGGCTTTCAGTTCCGCCAGCTTTTCAATTTCCCCTTCCTCTTTCCAGTTGCCGCGCTGGATTTCCTGGTACAGTTCGGAGGTCTTGTAAATCGTCAGCATGGACGATTCAATGATTTGCGGGTGAAGCTGATTGAAAAGCTCCGCGCTGGCCTTTGCGCCGATTTCACCCCGGCCAGCGCCGGAAATGCCGGTGAGATAGAAGAAGTTGTAGCTGATGCCAGCGGCCTCTAACTTTCTACACTGTTCAAGGACATCACTGGCCCGGAAGCCTTTGTTCATAAAGGCCAGAGCCTCATCATCGCCCGTTTCAACGCCAAAGGTAAGTCCGTTATACCCCAAAGCACGAAGCTCTTTCAGTTCATCCACGGTTTTGTTGGTAACATCGGTGATCCTGCCGAAGCAGCCAATAGACGAATAGTTGGGGCAATACTTCTTCACCATTTGCGCCAGTGTTTTCAGCTTGTCGGTGGTCAGAACGAAGGGATTTGCGCCGGTGAAGAAAACCCGGAACCAGGGCGCATCCTGGCAGTAGCGGCTCACCGCAGCCAAATCTTCCTCCACCTCGGACGGCGGGGACATTCTGAACTTAAACGGTAAATCCTCGTATAGCGTACAGAATTTGCAGGAGTGGTGTGTGCAGCCCGCAGTAACCTGGATCAGCAGGGATGCGGCCTCATAGGGCGGACGCCAGATTGTTCCATCAAAGTGCATAGATCATATCTCCTTTTCAAAATCAATCAGGAATTTCCTGTTGCCATCATGGTACAACCGGCAACGGCTAAATTCAAGTACGCAACTTTTTTAGTAGTAGTATTGTTTTCTGTACTAATACTAATTTTGTGGCCTACATTGATTTTGAAATTGAGATGGTATATACTACCTACAAAAAAGCGAAGGGAGATAAAGCTATGGCCGGGAATAAATTTCAGACGCAGGATATGATGGCCCGCTGTGTTCCGATGACCAGTGTGCAGGCGGTTTTGGGCGGCAAGTGGAAAATCCTGATCTTGTGGTATATTGCCTTTTATAAAGTTCAACGCTTTGGTCAACTCATGCGCCGTCTGGACGGGATTACCCAATCCTCATTGACAAAACAGCTCCGTGAATTAGAGCAAGACGGATTTTTGCACCGAGAGATTTACAAGGAAATCCCCCCCAAGGTGGAGTATTCCTTAACGGAGCTGGGGCAGAGCTTCACCCCGATTTTGAACCAAATGATGATATGGAGTGAGGCGCATCTTTGTCCGCCTGACTATATCAATCCTTTTGGAGAAGATAGAACATTGCCTGAATAATTCGTGAACATAGAGTTATCTAATTCGGAAGTTTTGACCGTCAAACAGCAGCTTCATTCTATCGGCATTTCCGATATTTGAAAGATTCCCTATGTTTTCAAAGTCAAATAAATAGGCCGCTGTTTTCATTAAAAATGCGTGTGTGACAACAAGAATGTTGCTGCCATCAGGATAGACCGATCCTACGGATATAAGCAGTTCCTTTAGCCGTTTGCTTATCTGCTCAAAGGTTTCTGCCATTCCAGTAGTATCATGCTGTTTGATTGCTGTGGCAACCTCTGGAAGTCGTTTGTTCATTTCAGAAAAGGAGATGCCCCCCAGCCATTCCGACACTCGCTTGATGAAGATGCTGTTCTGTTCTGCTTCCATGATGCCAAGACACCATTCCCGCAAGCGAACATCCTGATGTATTGGAAGATCAAGCTGGCCGTTTTCTTCTAACACCAGCCGGGCCGTATGGAACGCCCGGTTTGTGTCGCTTGTGTATGCTGCTTGAAATACAACGGAAGATAGGGTCTTTCCCAACTCCTTTGCCGCTTGCTTTCCTGATGCGGTCAAGGGGAAATCAGCCCATCCCTGCGCCCGGTCAAGTTGATTTAACAAGGTTTGCCTGTGGCGAACAATATAAAAAGTGACCATTTCAATTTGCCTTTCCATAAAGGTTGCACCAGGAGGACGCCCCCCTGGTGCAGTTAGTCGGTTTACAGGCTCTCGTAAGAAACCAGCTCTCTTATCGGGATTCGTGTCTGATTGTGTCGCTCCGGGTCGGTGAAGTTCTCCCCAGCATAGCCGACTACCAGGATATTGACCGGCTCCAGATTGGCGGGGAGGTTGAACTCCCGGCGCAGAACATCCGGCTTGAAGTAGCATACCCATACGCTGCCCAGGCCCAGCTCTGTGGCTTGGAGCATCATGTGGTCGGTCAGAATGGAAGCGTCAATATCCCCGGTCTGCTTCTGGTCAAAGGGCCGCACCCACGCCTTGTTGTGGTCGGCGCAGACAATGATTGCCAGGGGCGCACCGTAGATGTTGGCGGCTTTGCCGGTCTTCGCCAGCCCGTCCTTGCTCTGGACGGCAATCAGGTGAACCGGCTGGAGGTTGGCGGCGGTGGGGGCCACATGAGCGGCCTCCAAAATTTGCTCCAACTTCTCCGGCTCCACCTTCTTGTCGGTGTAGCTGCGGATGGAGCAGCGTGTTTTCGCAATCGTAATAAAATCCATGATATGTTGTCCTTTCTGAATAGTCTGATGGCTGATAATGGAGAGCGCCATCTGCCATGATTTTAGCAACATCCAGAAATCTACACAAGATTGCACTTTTTAGGTAGGTACTTCCCCAAAAGTAAGTCCTTTTCCTAATCGCAACGATATGATATAATTTTCATGAGGTGATTCCATGAAACAAACGCAATTCAACTGCCCTGTTGAGGCAACTCTGTCGCTGATTGGCGGGAAATATAAGCCATTGATCCTTTGGCATCTGGTAGATTGCCCTCTGCACTATATGGAGTTGCAACGAAGGATTCCAAGCGCCACACCCAAGATGCTCTCCCAACAGCTCCGTGATTTGGAGAACTGCGGTATGGTGCATAGAGAAGTAATTCCTGAGAAGCCTCCCAAAACGGTGTATTCTCTAACGGCCTTTGGGGAAAGTATCGTCCCAGTTCTGGATGCTATGTGTCAATGGGGAACCAATTACATGGACGGGCTGGATGTTCAAGCTCCGTGTTGTAACGCTGGGGCATAATAAATAGGCATAGCTACCGTTGGGTGGCTATGCCCATTTTTATATTCGATCAAATTTGTGACTGCCGTATATAGTTACATAGTACCGTAAAATCAGTGTTAGGATTCTGTTTCAAAATCCTCTGCATATTATCCGCAACCTGTTGACGCAAGGCAGGCTTTTTCAAATCGTCCAGCAGAAGGAAGATATTCAGCCGCCTGCCGACTGCGAACAGGAGCTTTTCATCCGGCGGGAGCTGTAAAAAGCGTTCGATCACGGAAAGCATTTGCGCCTTGTCCGTCTGCAAATTGCCGCGCACTTCCAAAAGCAAATTGATGATATGCTCGTTCACATAGAAACTGTCCATTGGCTGAAGCCGTTGCAAAAATAGCCTCTGTTCCTCTACGATTTCTTCCTCTGATTGTAGCGTAAATGAGCCGTTTCGGACAAACTCGCCCAACTTGGATTCCGGCTTTATTCCAGTGGCATGAACGCGAATGTAATCGGGCCGGATGATATTCAGCGCCTCGGCGGTGACAGCGGCATTTTCCTCGGACAGTTCTCTGCCGCCAATCCCCAGCAGAATAAACTCGGACAAAATCATACCGGCCTCTTTTGCCATACAGCCGCTTTGCACCACCGTATCCGCTTGAAAGCCCTTGTTAATGAGTTTCAATATCTGATCGGAGCCGGTTTCCATCCCGCAGTAAAGATGATTCAGACCAGCTTGCCGAAGGGCCTGCAATTCCGGCAAGGTCTTGCGGGTAATGCTGTCAGCGCGGGCATAGGTTGTGATGTATTGTAAGCTGGGAAAATAGCGATTGAGGGCATCCAGTATTCGGAGCAGATAGTCGGTTTTCAGTACCAGCGCATCGCCGTCCTGCAAAAAGCAGGATGTGAAAGTTCTCCCTTTGTAAAGCTGGGCCTGTTTCGCTATATCTTCTATGGTTTCCTCAATGGGTCGCATGGAAAACTGTATAGATTTATAGAGGCCGCAGAAATAGCATTTGTTCCAATGGCATCCCCGTGTGACGCGAACCAGCAGGCTGTTACTTTCAGAGGGCGGACGAATCGGCCCGATCTCTACATTTTTCATAAGAGGTTTCCTTTCATTGTAATTGCAATAAACATACCATCTTATAAAAAGGAGAGCAAGAACGTACTTTTAGGGAAGGTACTTTCCAAAACAATAGCACCTATTTGACATAGTTAATAACTGTTTCAGACCACGTTAGAAAATTGTTGAACATAGGCTGTGCCCCTTGATGGCAAACGGGCATAGCCGCCATTAGGTGGCTATGCCCGTTGTTTATCAGATCGCAGGTACTTACTTCACGATATAGGTGATAGGTGCGGAGGTATCTATGCCAGCATACATGGTTTCAAAGCCCGCATAGCGATCCAGCCCTTTTTTAATGTTTGCATCCAGAGCGCGAAAATGTTCGTCGCGCTGGGCTTCGGTGTCGAAATAGATTACATTGCTTTCGGGCAGGCCATTTGCTGCTACGCCGGTTTTGTCCACGGGCGTACCATAAATATCGCCAGACTGCACCGGGGTTGCCATTTGAGCCTCACTTGTATCAAATTCAGCAGACTTGCCATCATCTTTGAAAAAAGTCCCAAAGGTGTCCGCAATCTGCGGAGTGGAGGCCGGTTTACCCACAATGTTGATATTGTCGTTCTGCTCCACGGGATCGGCCTGCTGTGCATTTGCGGAGGTCGCAAATGCCGTGGTTACTCCACAAACCAAGGCCAGGGCCAGAACAAGAGAGAAAATAGATGCTTTTTTGATTTTCATAATTGCAGTTATCCTTTCTTCAATCGCGTTTTTACTAAAATTGCTGCACAAGGGAGCAAAGCCGCTTCGAGTTTCTTCCATGCTGATGAGTGTCCGCGCATAAGCCGCTTTTGTGTTCTCCCCAAAAAGATGCACTACTGCCTCGTCGCACGATAGTTCAATATCCCGGTTCACAAGGATATACATAACCCAAACCAAGGGATTAAACCAATGCACACACAGCGTCGTAATCAACACTAATTTTGTAATGCTGTCAAACCGCCGGATATGCACATATTCATGCTCCAAAACATATCGAAGTGACTTTGTATTAGCCCATTCAGTAGATATTGGCATCAGAATTACGGGGTGAAATACACCATAGGTAAGCGGGGCAGAAAATCTACTGGATTGCCGAACGGAAATAGGACGCTTCTGTTGATGCTTGTTCAGCCAGCTTCTAATGAAGGCATTTTCTACTGGAAATGAAGTTTGAAATTCTTGTCGGCACTTCCAATATGCTACGCCAAAAGCCAAGGCACAAATCAATGCACCAGCAGCCCAAACAACCACCCAAACAGAAATTATATTTGTGGACATTGTAGCCTTTTGCCCAGCTACTTCGACCGGCATCAACGCAACTGCAAGGGGGCTTTCTGCAACGTCTGTTCCTGATACATGACTGCCTAATAATGAATAGACACTAAATACAGAGGGGAAAGAGAACGGGAGCAGCAGGCGCACAACGGCTATTCCCCAAAGCGCCAAAAAGGTCTTTTTCGGGAGACGGTTGATTGCCAAGGTACGAATGACGGTGATTGCCAAGATCATCACGCCTCCCGCAAAACTCATTTGCAACAGGCTCATTTGCATCACCTCATTCCAAGTCGCCAACAATCTGCTTCAGCTTTTCGATTTGCTCGGCGCTCAACTTTTTTCGCCCCAGCAAAGCCGCAAACAGTTTGTCCGCACATCCGTCATACACCCTGTCGATCAGTTCGTTTGTTTCTGCCTCCTGTATTTCTGCCTGCGGCACAAGCGCGTGACACATGAAACCGGGGTCGGAGCGTTCAATCGCGCCTTTTTTGATGCACCGCTTAATCAAGGTATAGGTCGTATTCACATTCCAACCCAATTCCTCGGTCAGCAGTTTAGCGATATGCTTCGCAGGAACATCGCCATCGCGCCAAAGGACAGACATTACTTTCAGTTCAGAAGCAAACAGTTTAGTTTCCATTCGGTAGCACCTCCTTTTTAAGACCGTAGTAGTGGCCACACCGTTATACTACCACAGTCTTAAAAGAATGTCAATACTACTGTGGTCTTAAATTTTGATTCGGTTGATAAGTAACGCTCTTACTTTTTTGACAGACAAACTAAATCCTTTTGCATAATTCAGAACTACATAGCTTGTTCATCTCTAAATTTCGGAACCGGCCCGTCCTGATATGGGTCATAGCGATGCTCATTACAACCAAACTCCTGCAAAAAGCAGATCGTATTGTCCGCCGTCCATTTTACAAGGGTCATGCCGTCAAAGGATTCCACCCTGCCGTCGTCCATTTTATTCTTGAAATACCATTCAACGATAGTCTGATACCCTTTGTGGAAATACTGTTTGATGTCCCACTGGAGGACATTTCCGCGTGTATTCCATTCCTCAAACCAATGCTTCACTTTGGCAACACCCTGATACTGCGGCCCCCAGCTTTCGATGTAAAGGGCATCAGCAGAAAATATGTCCTCTATGCCCAGGTCTTTCTTTTGTAGCCACATATCAAACCATAGCCTGATGATTTTCTCTCGCTGATCCATAGTGTCCTCCTATACCCGCTGCCAGAGCAGCATATTGTTTTCAAACAGGCCGTTCAGCCTGCCGGTGTCCTTCAGCCACGCCAGATAGGAGCGGACGGTGCTGCCCACCAGGACGTATTGCTCAAAGTTCATGGTCAGCCCGTAGTCCGTAAACAACCGTTGCAGAATGGCCTCAAAGCAGAGCGGTTCCTTACAGATACCAATGATCTTATCCGCAATCTCCAGCACCTTGTCGATGTTGTACTGTGCGAGGTCAGCTATGTCCTCGGAGGCGGCGGCGTGGGCCGGGACAAATACCTTCGCTTGCAAGGACTTCACCATTTCCAGCGTGTTCAGATAGGCGGCAACATCGTAGATAAAGCCAATCTGATACTTGTCCAATGTTTCCCGGCTGGACAGGCAATCCGCCAGATAGACCACATCATCAGGTGTCCGAAAGCCCACCATATCAAAGAAATGTCCCGGCAGGGGGATGATTGTAAAGCCCTCCGGCAGACATTCCTTCATCAATTCCTGGGCATCACTCTCCTGGGCCATGAGAAATTTATGCCGCAGCTCCTTACACGGATAGCCGCCGTACAAAAAGGACGGCTCCAGAATGGGGTGGCAGGTAAGAGCACAGTCAATCCCCGGCACGTAGATTTTGCACCCGGTCTGTCCTTGCAAATACCTGTTGCCGCCGATGTGGTCAGCGTTGGAGTGGGTGTTGTAGATGGCGGTGAGGTGCCAGCCGTTGGCGTCCAGAATCTGCCGGACTTTACGCCCCGCGTCCTTATCATTGCCGCTGTCGATCAGGCAGACCTCCTGCCCGTCCAACCGCACCAGCCCGATCTTCGCCGGACTTTGGATGTAATAGCTTTGCTCCGAAACCTGAATCAGTTCGTACATAATCAGCGTCCTCCTTAATGGCTTGGATAGAATATGGTGTTGTAGACCTCACACCTGTCCCCGGTCACGTTCTGATAGGCGTGGGGAACGTCGGCTCGGAAACGGATAGCCTGTCTCTCGCTGACCTCCACCGGCCTGTCCCCCAGGACGAGCCGCAGCGTCCCCCGCAGGACAAAGATGTGTTCCTCCACACCCTCATCGTGCTTGTCAGAAGAATGGCGGCACTCCGGGTCAAACTCAATGTAGAATGTCTCCACGCTCCGCACCGGGTCATAGGTGAACAGCGGATAGGCCCTCATTTTGCCGCCGTCCCCCAAGACCACGTTTGCCTCGTCCGGGCCGGTGACGGTGTATTCCGTCTGCGGTTCTTCCAGGAACGCGGACAGCGGTGTTTTCAGCCCTGTGGCAATCTTCCAGAGGGTTGTCACCGTTGGGACGGACTGTCCGCGTTCGATCTGGCCTAACATGGGCTTGCTCACGCCCGTCAGCGCCGCAGTATCGTCCAGGGAAAGAGTGCGGGCCATGCGGATGCTTTTCAATTTCTCGCCAATTCTCAAATTCATAGGTTCCATTTTATATCCGTCCCGTATGTTTTAACAACTCAGAAATCCATTATAACATATCGAGCGGATAAATGGAAGTCTGAACGAAAAGTTTCTCTCCAGGAATTGAATTGCGGCTGGGCCTATGCTATAATTCAAACGGTAAATTTTTTTGAGAAAAGGTGTTTTGATGAACGAATACATAACAAATCGGGTACATGATTTGTACTGGAAGGAAGATATAAATTGTGCAAGGACAGCACTCGTCTGTTTGAGCGAATTATTTGAAATTACCATTGAGCCGCAAACAATTTGGTCTGCGGTTGGACTGCATGGCGCAGGCGGATATAGAGCGCAATGTGGTTTGGTGGAAGGTTCGCTTATGTTCATAGGGATTTATCTTCATGGGCTGGGAAAATCAGAAGATGAAATCGTATCTGCCTGTTATAATTTTGCGTCTGCCTTTGAGAAAACATTTGGGTCATTAAGATGCCTTGAACTGCGTCCTTCGGGTTTTTCAGAAAGCGATCCGCCACATCTATGTGAAAACCTGACTTGTAATGGAATTGAGTTTGCTTATCAGTATATTTTAGGGATTACGAAACAGTAAATGGAACTTATATGTTTATTGGGGAGCTGCTTGAAAAGGCGGCTCCCCGTCTTTTCCTCTTATGATATAATGCCAGGGACAGGTTGTGCCGTCCAGTTACGCTATCAAACTGTCCAGTCACGTCAACCGGGCTTACCCTGATAGCCATTTGAACGAATAAACAGGTAGAGGAATATCGCCATGATGAGAATATCAATTTGTGATGATGAAGCCCCCACCCGCGCCTATCTTACGTCCCTGATCCGGGCGCAGGACTGCCCCTGTGAGGTCGTGGAGTACGCCTCCGCCAGTGACTGCCTCGCAGACCACCGGGGAATTGACCTGCTCTTTCTGGACATTGAGCTGAACGCCACCGGCCCGGATGGTATGGCGCTGGCCCGCCAGATCAGGGAACAGTCAGCCGTGACCCAGCCGGTCATTATCTTTGTGACCGGCTATGAGCGGTATGTGTTCGATGCCTTTGACGTGGGCGCGTTCCAATATCTGCTGAAGCCGGTGGACGAGGAAAAGCTTGCCCAGGTCTTTGCCCGCGCCGTGGAACAGATCGAGGTGGGCCGTGTTCGGCCGCAGCTTTCCCATGCGCTCACGCTTCAATCTGCTGGCACCAGCCGAACCGTACCGCTGGACAACATTTATTACATCGAAAGCAGCAATCACAAGGTTGTGCTGTGTCTGAAAGACGGGGCATTTTCCTGCTACGCGAAAATTCGGGATTTAGAGGCGGAGCTGGGCGATCAGTTCTTCCGTGTCCACAAGGGCTATCTGGTCAATCTCGCCTATGTGGAGGGGTACAGCAAGACGGAGCTGACGCTGACCAATGGGGAAAAGCTGCTGATCTCCAAATACAAGTACCAGGACTTCGTGAAAGCCTACCTCCGCTTTGTGAAAAGGGGGGCTGGCCTATGAGCGAGACAGGGTTTCGGATATTCAATCAGGCATTTTCCGCCGGGGCAGAATTGACATACGCCGCCCTGCTCACCGCCTTTTTCCGGCCTTTCGTTCCGCAGGACAAACGGCGGTGCGGGCTGCTCCTTGTTTTTTTCGTCTACATTCTGTTTGAGATCGTCTGCAACCGGGCGGCGCTGCCCCAAGGCTCCTTTGGGCTGATCCTGATGGCGATGCTGCTGGTGGTATCCAGGTGGATCGGACTGGAAAAGCCGTCTGTGTTCCTCCTGACGCTGCTCTACTTCAACGCCAGGATTTCCAGCGGCCTGATGGTGCAAAGTCTGTATTTTATTGTGGAGCGGTCAGTCCCCTACCGCCTGGAACCGCCGGAGGCGGTCTTTCTCCGCGCCGCCCTGCTGGTCATGCTGTTCCTGCTGTCCCACGCCTCTATGCTGGCCGTCATGCTCTATGCCCTCCAGCATCAAATGCGGAAACAGCGTATGACGCTCCACCGGCGGGAGCTGTGCTATCTCGCCCTGGTGCCAACAGCGGGGATTCTGTTCGGACAGGTGATCTCCCGGCTGCTGGTGGAGTTCAAGGACGGCGTTCTGCTCCAGCTCTATGAGCGCCACCCGGCGTTTTTGGCGGTAATCCCGGTGCTGGCCCTGCTGTTCTACGCCGGGGCCTATCTGACCATCACTTTTCAGCAAGGTATGGCGGCGCTCCGGGCTGAACAGGCCACGCACTACATGGAGTACCAGCAGACACAGGCGATCCGGGCGCGTATCCATGAGGCGGAACAGTTCTACGCCCGCATCCGTGGGCTGAAACACGAGATGCGGGGCCATCTGACCAACATCAAGGGTCTGGCGCAGAGCGGCGAATATGCCAGCCTGGAGGACTATATCGCCAAAATGGACGAGAGTATGAGCGGCTTTGAGCTGACGCTTCAGACGGGCAACCCGGTCACGGATGTGATTGTCAACGAGACACGGCGGCGGAGCCTTGACCTGGGCATCTGTTTCCAGGTGGAGTTCCATTACCCCGATCCGGGGGCCTATGATGCCTTTGATGTGGGTATCATCCTTCAAAATCTTCTGCAAAACGCGGTGGAGGCTTGCGAGAAGGTGGGCGAGGGTGAACGGTTTATTGTACTGACTGGAAAGAGAAAAGGACGTTTCTTTCTGATAGAGGTCAAAAACTCTTTCACGGGTGAGGTGGTATTCGGGCAGGACGGCTTGCCTGTCACAACGAAACAGGAGGATGTTCCCATGCACGGCATCGGCCTTGCCAACGTGCGCCGGGAGGCGGAGAAGTACATGGGAGAATTGGAGCTGAAAGCAGTTCAGCAGGAATTTTCCGCAACAGTTCTATTGCAGGAAAGGAGCAGTTTATGAGCGGCATGATCGATTGCAGATATTTGAACAGGATGTATAGCCCCCTACCCGAAAACCGCACCGTTCGGAGTACGGCGGCACGGACTTCCAGTTTTCTGGATATGGCTGCAAAGGCCAGCAGAGGCACGGCTGACGTGCTGGAGATCAGCAGCAGGCCGGAAGTCACCAACGAGGGCGAAACATCAAATGTTGATGCTTACAAGAAACACCTGGAAAACAAATACGGACAGGTTACGATTCAGAGCGTCGGAAAAGACCAAGCCAGCCTTCAAAAAGCGGGCGGTCGCATGAACGGCAACAGCGTTGTGATTGCGCCCAACATTTTAGAGGATATGGCGAATGACCCGGAAAAGGCCGCGTATTATGAGCAGAAGATTGATGATTTTTTCAATGCTACTCCAAGATTGAAAGCACAGTTCGCCGCCCGGGGTCTTAACTATGAGCCTTGTGGCGTGGTAATCCATGAGGATGGAAGTGTGACCTATATCGGCGGCTGTGGCGATTCCCCGGAGCGTGTGGCCGAGGTAAACAGGATCAATGCGGAAAAGGCAAAGAAAAAAGCGGAACAGCAGCGGCAGTATCAGGAGCAGGCCGCAGCAGCGGCGGCACAGCGCAGGGCCATGTGGGAGCGTACCGCAGGGGCGGAGGTATTGGAAAAATCCTTTTCCAATATCGGTGATCTGCTGAAAACGCGGATGGTATCTGCCCCCGCTATCACGCCGGAGATTTCTTTACCAGCAGGAGCAAATATGTTTTTCCTCAATATGTAATGAAACAGGAAGGGTGATACAATGAGCAATATGATTCAACCGGGTTACGGAATGCGAACATACAGCTCCCCTACAAAGGCCCGTAAAGCAAGGCAGACCGGGACGCAGGGTAGCAGCTTCATGGATATGGCGGCACGGGCCGGTGAAAAGAAAAATGATGTATTTGAGGTCAACGGAACAGAGGCCACCCAGCAGAAAGCGGAGCTATCGAAAGCAGAGGAAATGCAGCTCTTTAAGAAAGAGTTTTATGAGGACTTGTCGAAAATAATCTGCAATCCAACAGTAAGTAATGCGGCTGTCAATATATCGGACGCAGCATTTCAAGCGATGAAAGATGATCCAGAATATAGGGCACAGGTTCTCGCCTTGCTTCAAAGGGATTTGGGGGCCTCCTATGCTCCGCGGAATTGTTCTGTCTTAATTACAGTTGGAACTTCGCTTGACCAATACAGGGCTGATTCCTGGCCCGTTGGAAACGATTCGGAATTTCATACGCGATCAGAGGGCAGTTTTTGGGAGCAACGCATGGAACGCCATAAAAAATATATGGAACTTGCCGAGGAAGCCGCAGCGAAACGGCGGTTGATGATGAAACTCCGTATGAACGGCGGTTCCGTCAGCGCCGCAGAACTTTTGATGGGGTTGCTTTAAGGGAGGAAATAGTGTGAGCAATACGATTCAGCCGGGTTATGGGACACAGACATATAGCGCCCCCACAAAGGCCCGTGAAGCCAAGCAGACCGGGACACAGGCCAACCGTTTTCTTGATATGGCGGCGCAGGCCAGCCGGGGCAGAACGGACACGCTGACAACCGGCATGAGCGGCCTTATGGGTATGGCGGGTCTGCCTACCAGCCTTATGATGGATTTGTCGGTGCGGGCTGCCGGGCAGGTTCAGACGGGGGATGTGGAGGCAACAGAAGCAACGGAGGCTCCTTCTCTGGAAACCATGCTGAAGGCCAAATATCCCAACATCCATTATCACGTCTTTGACGCCAGCAGCGGCTATTGGAGAACACGGAACGACTACCCTCATTACCTGTTGTACCAGGACGGGGACAAGGCAAAGGAAACGCTGGAGAATTGGCAGCCCACCGGGGCCAATCCCTTCTACGGCTCCATAGAAGGCAGGTTCACCGCTCCGAAAGAGATTCACGCCCTGGGCAACGTCCCGCCTGGGAGCAAAGCCGTGGTCATTCATCCCAAGGTGCAGGAGCGCATGGAGCAAGACCCGGCCTATGCCCAGGAGATTTTTGCGAAGATCGACACATGGTTTGCATTTGACGTAGCGCGAAACGAGGCCATTATGCCCGGTAGTACCTGGGATATGTCCCAGGCCGTTGCCATCGGGGAGGACGGGAACATCTGTAATGCCTGTTCCTCCAGCGCAGGCGGGGAGATCACCTACTCCAAGAGCGGTTCTGACGATGAAGAAAGCTGGTGGGATTTGCGTATGGCCCGCCACGCCGAGTTTATGAAACTGGCGGTGGAAAAGCAAATTCAGCGGCACATCCAGGCTTCCGAGCTGGCCGCGTCCGCTGCGGCGAAATCCCAGCTTGCCGCCATGCTGACGGGCGGGAACCTGCGGGAGATTTTTGGCAGCGAGATTGCCGGTATTCCTACTGAAACCGTTCTGGCGATCACGCAGTCCCAAGTTTGGGGCGGCGGAGCGATGTTGTAATTATCCCTCTCAAAAAAGTAAGCGGACAAGGCTCGGTTGGGCCTTGTCCGTTCACTCTATTTATAGACCATTCTGCGGTAGTCTCTCTTAGTAATACCATCCTAATCTGCTTGATAATCTCCGGCGAACCCCACAGGATCGGCACAGGAAATTCGATGACGCCAAGATGCTCGTTGCCGCTCTGGTCGGTAATATCGGCCCCTACCACCTCTGTCCGGCTTGTGTTTCGTTTTTGATTTGTTCCATTTCCGTCGCTACATATTCAGCGGTTATCTTTTGATATTCCCTATTAGCTTTTGGGAAAGATACTGACTTGAGCAACTTGGCAGAGTAAGTCTGTGCAGGTTCATTTTCAAGGTCATTTGTGTATATTTCAACAACAGCATATCCAACAATGTTATCTCCCTCGTAAATTACGATGTTGATATATGCCGTAGTTCCCATATACCGTTCAAAATCGCTCTCGCCTGTTCGCGATAGGTTAGTCCAATATACAGTAGTATCATTTCCAGTGTTGAACGACGAGTCTAAATATGTTATTTTGTTACCCTCCCAAAAAAGCAATGTCCCGCCATCAACTGATACCTCAAAACTTAAATCGTCGTATTCCGTAGTGGATAGTTTCAATGGAAGTCCCGGTCGGCTGCTCATAGCAAGGCTCCACTTATAATCTGTTGGCAACTCTATACCTTCCTGCATGGTTATTTCTTCATCTGATGAAGCGGCATACGCTGTGACTACCAAAAAGCCCGGTGCAATGGTAACGTCTGGACCAGGAATTTTGAAAAGCACTCCGGCTAACAAAGCTACGCATAAACAAGCTGCGATGGCCCCCCGTTTCAACCAGCCGGGTCTTTTGGCGTGCTGGGCAGGGGACGCTTCTTCGATGTACTTTTCGTCCACTTTGCCCATAGCCTTCAACAAACGCTTTTCTTTCATAGATCAAAACCTTCTTTCTCCAATAATTGTTTCAGTTCGTTTCGGGAGCGGAACAAAGACATTTTCACTTTGCTCTCACTCATTGAATAGCCTTTCGCAATTTCTTTAATTGTGTTCATATACCAATATCTACGCATGAATATTTTGCGACTGTCCGTTGAAAGAGTACCCAGGAACCGATTGAGCAGTTCTGTCAAAGCAAGATCATCGACAACCTGTTCCACATTTTCTGAAGCTGGGATACAATCATTCAATTCCTCCAGCACAAGCGGCACTTGTCCGCAGCCACGTTTTTCTGCGCTGTATTGCTCCCACCTGTTAAGCGATAGATGCCGGGTGATCGTTCCAAGAAAAGCCGCAAATTTACTCGGACGCTGGGGCGGCATCGTCCTCCAAGCGTTGAAGAACGTATCGTTCACACATTCCTCGCTATCCTCATGGCTGTGCAGGATATTAAATGCGATAGAATGACAGTACCTCCCGTACTTCTTCGCAGTTTCAGATATAGCAGTTTCGGCGCGCCTCCAATACAAATCTATAATTTGCTTATCCTCCACACGAACCTCCTTCCCCTTGCGATAAGGCTCTTCACCCATATAGACAGGAAACCTCTATGGCAGGTCACATTTTTTCAAAAAATAAAGTGCAGGGGACAAAACTCATTTGTGTTTTGTCCCCGCACCTTTCGTTTAGATAGTCATGTCCGAAAATGTAACGGCCATCCGCCCGACAAAATTCCACTGACGTTTCATGTAGGACTTTAGCTGCTGGGTGTCTCGCTGGTAGTCTGTATAAATCATATCCAAAGCGTCAAAGTGATTCGCTATGGCCTGGGCCACGCAGTAGCCGCTCTCCATCCCCGCCGAAATCCCCTCGCCCATCGGATTGAGGAACCCAGCGATCTCACCGGCGAACAGTACCCGGCCCTGTCCATAGGTGACGGAGCAACCGGGCCGGATATGGGGCATCAGCCACTTTTCCGCCTTGACCTGCTGCCCGATCTGCAAGCCGTGGTGGGTTTCCATGTAGGAGATGAACCGCTGATAGAACTGCTCGATCCTGCTGGTGTCCTTGACTGAAACGCCCAGCACCAGCATTTCATCTTTCACATTGAACCATGCGTCATACTCGGACAGCTCCGGCTGTAAGTAGGCATAGAAGTAGTGCGGGTCTAACTGGATTGTTCCCCGGTTGAACGTCTGGAAAGTCGTGATAAAATCCCGGTTGTTTCCAAGTAACTGCCGCTTTAATACGCCGGTGACACCCTCACAATCAATGATGTATCTGGCCTGTTCTGTGCAAGAGGATTCCCCCCGCAGCGTGACAGAAATCAAATCGGGCTGTTCCTCACAGGAAACGGCGCTGGTGTTGTCCCGGACTTCCGCGCCGGACGCTGCCGCCTGTTCCGTCAGCCAGTTATCAAAGGAACTGCGCCACACGTTCAAGCCGCCTTGTTCAAAGCGGAACTCCCGGCCTTTATCATCTGTGAAGATCATGCCCCGATTTTCTGCCGGGGTACACGTTGCGGACAGCGGTACATCCTGTCCATAGTAACGCCGCACCAAATCCATTGACTTCTGGATCAGGATGCCGGAGCATGATTTATAGCGGGGGAGTTTGTGCCGTTCTACCAGCAGGACGTGAAGACCTCTTTCAGCCAGTACCTTTGCGGCGGTACTTCCGGCAGGGCCAGCACCGACAACAATTACATCGTACATGGGGCACCCCGTTTTTCTAAAGTTTCGCTTCGATTATAGCACAATTTCATGGCTGATACAACGTAAGACAGGGCTTTCGATTCAACAAAGATGAATTATAAAGGGAAGTAAAGAGAAAATTACATCATTCAAAAGAATGAGTATGAACTATACAATGTGCTTGGGTGATGTAATATGGCAGAGGTCAAGGATTGTCCCGGTTTTGAAACTTTTGGAGAGGATGTACGAGCAGGGCGTGAAGCGCAAGGAATGACACGCAGAGCGTTGGCAGAGGAAGTAAGCGTATCAACTCGCTATCTCGCCAACATTGAATTAGGTCTAATAATTCCCAGCGTCCCGGTCATGTTGCGACTGATACAAATTTGTCATTTACCTATGGAACGCTACTTCAATCCTGCGCTAATGCAGGAAAACAGTGAAGTACGCCAGAGAGTGCGTCACAAAATGCAACTATGCCCGGAAAAATATCTTCCTATCGTAGAAGCCACTTTGGATGGGGCAATCAGAATGAAAGAGTAAGAGCCGTTGATTGCGAGGTCAATGGCTCTTATTCGTATGCCCTTATCTTCAGCGGTAGGTTACGACCTACGCTTGGCCCAGCACATTCACACGCAATAATCCCCGCCGCTCTCGCCGCTGGGCGTACTCTACCAACTCACGGGCGTTGCCGGGGTGCCATGCGTAGGCAATCAGAAAGTCGCTGTTGTCCACCATGTAGCGGTTGGCCCGGACGATAGCCAGCTTCCTTGGCACTTGCTCTATCCCCGGAGGGTAAAAGGAGCCGTCAAAGCCGCTGGGTGTCTTTTCAGTCCGTTCAGCCGGGTGGTAGGGCCGCAGGCAGATCAGCCGCACGTCCGGGTGGCGCACCTTGGCCCGCTTCACCGCGCTTGCCGCCAGCGCGTCAAACCCGCCGTAGCGCCCTACCACAAACTCCCCCACACCATACTCCGTGATATGCCGCTCCACCAGGGCGTCCAGTACCGGGGCCAGACTGTCCGGCGCGTCCCGGTGGCCGATAAAAAAGCAGGTTTTCTCCATCGCATGACCTCCTTGTGCCCGCCCGTTCGCCGGACGGCGGGAATACTTGACCTGTGATTGCCCTATTATATCATTGTATTGCTATAAATAGCAATTACATTCTCTAAATAAATCCCCGTTTTCGTGTTACCCTTTTATCGGAAAGAGGGGTGCGCTATGGAAACGGAATATCGGGAACAGTACATCCGCTTCGGATTGAAGGTGCAATACTACCGAAAATTGCAGGGGCTGACGCAGGAGGCGTTTGCGGATAAGATCGGGCGGTCATGGTCGTATGTCTCTAAAATTGAAAGCCCCACGCGGGTCTTTGGCGTGTCGTTGGAAACGCTGTTTAAGATCGCGGATGTACTGGAAGTTCCCGTTTCAAAGCTGTTTGAGGAATGAAAAAAGCCGCCCTGGACGAACTGTTTCCAGTCAGTCCAGGGCGAAAATTATACGTCTGCGGGGTCAGTAGGCAGGTGTGCCGTATCCATAAATTTCATAATGGCCTATGGCGTAGCGGTTCTCCCGGCAGCTATCGCCGGAGTTGCCCTCCACGGTGTAGACAAGACCGTTCTCCACCTTCTCCACAATGCCCACATGGTCGGCAAGGCCGTCCTGGGGGCCAGAGTTGCCCTTGTTGTCCCAATCAAAGTAGATGATGTCACCGGGACGGGGTTCATAGCTGTTGTCCTGCCAGAGTCCCCGGTCTTTGAACCAATCAGAGCCGGAGATACAGCCCGCTGTCCTGGGGATCACGCCAGCGTCCAGATACCCGCACTCGTTGGCGCACCAACTGACAAAGCAGGCGCACCACTCCACGCGGGAGTTGAAGCCGTACCATGACCAATAGGGCTGGCCCCCCACGTTGCCGAGTTGGGAGAGAGCCACCACCACGATCTCTCCATCGCCTACGCCGATACCGTATAGGGCGCTGCTCCACATACTGCGGTTTTCTTCAGCCAGTAATTCCGCAAGCTGCGCCCGCTGGTCGGCAGTGAAGTTGTAGGCGTCCGCCATTTCATCGGCGGTCTTGTGGGTCACGGTGATATAGAGGGTCGTTGTCGTTACCTCAACTTCTTCCTCAATGATGTTGCCCGCCCCATCGTCGGTTTCCACGGTTTGGGTGGTGGTGGCGGTTTCGGTGCGGCTACTTATCTCGTTCATAGCCCAAAATATCTCTTTCAACAGCTCTTTTTTGCTGTCGTCCATCGTGGCGACTTCCTGGGGGTTGTTCGGGTCGGTGGTGGTCTTAACGGCGTATATTGCCAGCACCTCCGGCCAGACGGCGCGGGAGCCGGACATTTCAAGCGTGTCATGGGCGGTGCTGTTCTTGATCTCGTCCAGCTTGCCCTCATACTCTTGATTGATCTCCCGGACAACGGCGGGCATGGTCTGTCCCGTGCCGCTGTCCTCTCCCGAAAAGAAGATACCGAAGCAGGAGCCGACGATCAGGCCAATCAAGCAGATAATCACGATAGCAAGGATGGCAACCCAGCCCCCAGCGGCAATAGCGGCCACAAGTGCCTTGACGGATGCGATCATGGCTTTTACCGTAGCGGAAACGCCCTTTGCGGCGGCTTTCGCGGTGGCGGCGGCGGTCTTGGCCGTGGCACGGGCGGCGTGGGCGGTCATTTTCGCCGCCTTTGCGGTGGCCTGGGCCGTTTTCTGTGCCGCCTTTGCCGTATGGTCTGCGGTCTTGATGGCGGTTTTAGACGTATGCTGGGCGGTTTTCACGGTGCCCTTTGCGGTACGCTGTGCCGTCTTTACCGTCCGCTGGGCGCTCTTAACAGTGCCCTTTGCGCCCCTGCCGGTGGCCTTTGCGGTCTGCCCCATAGCCTGGGCGGGCCGTTTCGCCGTTTTTATGGGCGTTTCCAGGTTATTGACCGCTGTTTCCACCTGATGGGGCGCTTTGGCGGCGTCCTGGGGCTTTACCTGCGGTGGCCGGTCAGGCTGGACAGGCCGGTTTTTCACCTGCCGTTTCCGCTCGGCCCACTTTGCGGCCTGCTTCTTGGCAAAGGCCCGCCCACGCTCCACAATGGAGTTTGCGGTATCAACAGGGCGCTCAATGTCAGCGCGGGCCGGGGGCCGCTCCGCTGTGCGCTCATACCGTGGGAGGTGCTGACGCTCCGGGGCTGTCCCGGTTCGCTGGCGTGGGAGCCGTCTGTCCTGGGCGGAGCCGGTGCCCTGCCGGGGGCGCTGCCCATCCCTGGGCGGGTCGGTGCGCTGACGCGGGAGCCGTCCCTCCGGGGCTGTCCCGCTGTGCCGCTGCGGGGGCTGGCCCTCCGGGGCCGTACCCTGGGACGGTTCGGGGGCGGGAGCCTGTTCCGTGGGGGCGGTGTTTTCCCGGCGCTTCTCCGCCGCCCGTTTCTCCCGCTGGCGCTGGAACAGCTTTCGCCCCTGGCGTGCTGCCGTTTTCGTGCCAGACACCGCCACATTCGCCGTATCATGGGCCAGATCATCGGCAGCAAACTCCACCTTATCCTCGGCGTATTCGCTGGGAGTAGCCTGCCGGTCATCCATCAGCGCCGCCGCGTTCCGCTTGGAGCGGATAAAGGCGTTTTTCATGCGCTGGCCCACGACAGCGGATTTATCCAACACCTTAATGTCCTTACCCTTTTCACGGGTCTTGATCTTGCTCATGGCCGCTCACCTGCCCGTCTTTTCATCCAGCGGTGTTTCAGTTCGGCGGGGGCCACATAGTAGTCCCTGCGGCGCTGGCCTGTCCACTCCCGGCCCCCGGCCTCGCCGTCAAAGGCAAAGCCAGCGGCCCGCAAAGATGCTCCGTTCTCGGATGCCAGCGTATAGGTGACGATTCGCTCATAGCCCATCTCAAACCCAATGCGGCAGCAGGCCCCGTAGAGCTTGGAACAGGCGTTGTCCGTCCCATCCGTACAGCAGCGCAGGATTTCCAGGGTCAGCCCATCGTCCAGATACCGGGCGACGGGACGGCCACAAATGGCGACGCCGCACAGGTTGTCCCCATCATAACAGGCCACGGCGAACTTGCCGCCCACGGGCGGGATGCTGTGCCGGTGATACCGGCCCACATACTCCCTCGCGGCCCGCAGGTGGCAGGGCTTGATTTTCAATGGCATTTTCATCCCTCCATTCAAAGGGAGAGGGACAGGCTTCAAGCCTGTCCCCCTCCGGGTCTTATCCTGTTCACGGTCTGGCGCTCTTTTTGTTGGGATTGGGGATATAGTCGGCAAAATTCGGGACAACACGGAATATCCGCTTGTTGTTCACCCACCGGGCAAGCTGGCAGGTGATGGGCGGGGCGCTGGGTCGCTCGTAGATCATCACAAAGGGGTCGTAGCCCATGTCCCGCAGGGTTTCCACCCGGTAAAGGTCTTGTTCATGGGTGCTGCCATAGTTGGTCAGGACATACACACGCCGCCGCCGAAAGTCCCGGATGGAGGTCAGCTCCGAAAACCGCCTGAAACAGCCCGTCAAGTCCGTGTTGGGGTCGTCCCACGCGAAATGGAGCATTTTTGTCTTTACCCGGTTCAGCAGGGAAACATTGTCCGGGGTAATCAGGCGCACATCCAGCCCTTGGGTAAAGTCCACCCACGCCCCGCTTTCCGCAAGCTGCAAAATCAGCCTTTCATGGTCAGGACAGGCCAGCAGGTTCGCGTCCAACAGCTTGACCTCCTTTTGCCCGTCCCAAAATTCGGACAGGTCAGCGATGTGGGTACTGCGCCGCCCCTCTTTCTTGGACACAATGCAAAATCCGCAGTTCCGGGGACAGCCACGGGTCATAAAGCCGTAGGCCGTGCCGGAAAACTGCGGATATAAGGCGTAGTCCGGGCGGGTGTGTTCCACCTCGTCGGGCAGGTTGGGGCCGGGGCCATAGCCGGTGCCGCCCTTAATGACTTCACCGGCGTTGTCAACCGTGATCGTGTCTTTGGAATAGGTGTCCGTAAACACCCGGCTCTTATACACCCGGTCATAGCGGCCCTCCGGCATCCACCACTCAACATCATCCCCATGCGCTTTGTGGTAGGCAGACAGTTTCATCAGGCAAAGGTTGGGCCAGTTATGCCCGTCCACATCTATCAGGCCGATCTTCATGCCTGTCCCCCCGCAAAGCGGCCCTCACCGGGCCGGGTGGTCATCAAGCGGTACAGTTCGGTGTTAGAGGGGAAGCGGTTGACGAAGGGCACCAGGGCCGAGCCGTACTTGATAAGCCCGCACCCGGCGGGGGCGTTGGTGATGTGGCCCATCTGTTCCTCGGAGATATTCAGCAGGCGGGCCAACTTCTCCCGGTCGCTTGCCGCCTGGTTCAGCATGACAATAAACTCGGAGTTGGACAGCATGGTACTGGCCTGCACGGAGTCCAGAAGATACTCTACGTTCTGCGTGATGGCGGTGGGGTAGGCGTTACGCTTGCGGAACTGCCGCCACGCGGAGTTGAAAAAGGCGGCGGAAAACTCGTTCTCAAACATGACATGGAACTCGTCGATAAAGACGTGGGTGCGCTTGCCCTTCTTCCAGTTCAGGGTGACGCGGTTGAGCATGGTGTCGGTGATAACAAGGTGGCCGATGGGCTTCAACTGTTCGCCCAGGCCGTGGATGTCGAACACCACCACCCGCTTGTCCAGGTCAACGGTGCTTTCATGGCCGAAAATGTCAAGGGAGCCGGTGGTGAACAGTTCCAGGGCCAGGGCGATCCCCCTTGCCTCGCTCTCCGGCTGTTCCAGCAGCATTTCCCGGAGGGCTGTCAGCGTGGGAGCGGGGCCACCGTGTTTTGCGTTCTCGTACAAATCCCCCGTACAGCGGTCGATAATGGAGTTGTGCTGGGGGCCTACACCCTTGGGGTCAATGCGTTCCACCAGGGACATGATAAACTGCGATTTCACCACGATGGGGTTGTTCTCACCGTAGCCGTCCACCATATACATGGCGTTCAAGCGGTCTTTGCCGCCAGCGGCCACCCGGACAACGCTGCCCAGGCCATCCATCGCTTCAATGAGGGGGGCGTACTCGCCCTCCGGGTCTGCTATGAGAATATCATCGTCCGTGTTAAGGATCAGGAACGCGATTTCCTCTTTCACACTGAACGATTTGCCGGAGCCGGGGACGCCCAGCCGGAAGGACGACTGATTGAGCAGGTTCGCCTTGTTGCACATGATAAGGTTATGGGAAATGGCGTTCTCCCCGAAGTAGATGCCGCCCCTGTCCATGATCTCCTGCACCTTAAAGGGCATGAATACGGCAAGCGATTCCGTGGTCAGCGTGCGGAAAGCGTCGATCTTCCGGGTGCCGATGGGCAGGACGGTATTCAGGCCGTCAAGCTGCTGGTATTTTAGCACCGCCAACTGGCACCGCCCGGACAGGGAGCGCACCTTTTCCGTGTCGCTGTCAAGCTGCTGTTTGCTGTCGGCGGTGATGACAAGGGTGAGGACGGCCTGCATCATCCGCTGGTCGCGGGTGGTGAGGTCGGCCAAAAACTCCTTGCTCTCCTTGCGCTGCAACTCCATGTCGTAGGGGACGATGGCGGAGAAGTTGTTGTTCTGATTCTGGCGGCGCTGCCAGTTTGTGATATTGGTTTCAACCCCCAGCAGACGGTTCTCCACCTCCCGCACGGCCTCGTCGGTGGGCACGGAGAGGATGTCAATGGACAACATCATATTGCGGTTCAGGTCGGTCAAGTCCGCCACGATCTCGTCCTGGATATAGTTGGCGTAGTCCTTCAGGAACAGTATCCGGCAATAGCGGTCGCCCAGCTTCAAATAGTCGCTGTGCTTCTCAATACCATCCGGGCAGATATAGTCCTTGAAGTCGTGGCCCTTCCGGGCCATATCCGCCATATCGAAGTGAAAACTGCCCTCGTCCCCGGCCCGGTAGAAGTCGTGGAGGATACGCAGACGGTCAGCGGCGTCCAGCTCCACGCACTTGGAGCCGAGGGCGGCAAAGCGGGCGGTCAGGTCGGCCCCGATCCGGGTGAAGTAGGCGCGGGCGTCCTCAATATCCCGCTTGTAGACGGTCACGGTGACAAGTTTCTCCTGGATGATGCCGTTGGCCCCGGTCGCCTTGTCAATGAGCATTTGGTTGTACTCCTGGCGGTACTTGTCCAGGCCGTCCCCCCGCATAGCCATAAGGACAGACTGCTCAAAGTCCGCTTGGCTCTGGCGGCGGTTGCAAATAGTCAGCTTGGTGGTGGCGGCGCTGTCCAGGCCGTTCAACAGCTCCGAGTAGGCCAGGAACATGGTTTCCTTGTCCTCCCGGCTTGCCACCTTGTAATTGATGTCGGTGAAACGGTAGGTCTTGGAGAACTTGATGCCCACCTTAAAAATGCCGTCCGGCCAGACGCATTGAATGGGTATCACGTCCTGCACCCTGCGGGGGACGCGGTACGGCTCCCGATCCTGCCGCATGATGGTCTTGATGCTCTTAATCATGGCGCTTGTATTCCTCCTTTTCACGCTTTTCCATGCTGGACTTCAAAAGGTCGTAGTACAGCGTGGACGATTCAAAGCGCAGTTCCCTGGGTTCCAGCACCTCCGAGCGCAGCCACGCCCAAATGAACTGCTCCGCCGTCATGCCGTGGTAGGTGAAGAAGCCCAGGGCGGCAAAGGGGGCCGCGCCCACAATGCACATCCAGGACACGGTTTCCGTGCCGACGCAGGGTTTCAGCAGAAAGTACAGCCCCACAGCCACGGCCACCGCCAGGGCAGAAAAAACGAGCTGCCGCAGGGACAGCCCGAAAAACATACTCTCCGTGTAGTTGCGGATTTCTCGGTTAATTTTGACTTCCAAAATTTAGACCTCCTGACGTGATAAAATCAATGCGAAAATGGTTTACTTTTTCCTCTGTACCGCGTATAATAGATATGACTAAAGAATTCTTTAGATTTCAAGGACAGAAAGGATGGCAGTTATGAATTTAGCCAAACTCTCCGCCAATGGACAGATCACGGTTCCCGCAGAGATTCGCCGCCTACTCGGTTTGAAGTCGGGGGATAAGATTTTGTTCTTTCAAAATCAGGGCGGCGAGGTTGTTCTAAGCAACGCCTCCGCAACCGCTATCCGCAAGGCCCAGGCCGCGTTCGCCGGACTTGCGGAAGAACTTGGCGTGGCTAACGAGGACGATGTGCAGGCTCTTGTAGATGAAGTCCGCTATGGGAAGGAATAGGTGCGATGCGGATTTTAGTTGATACGAACATCCTGTTTTCCGCTTTGTTGTTTCCTCATTCCAAACCGGCGCAGGCCCTCTTGTATGCGGTCGATCACCATGAGATTGTACTTTGCGACCGCAATATTACGGAACTCCGGGATATTCTGAAACGCAAGGCTCCCAAGTATCTGCCGGATGCGGAAGTTCTGATTGCCGAACTGCCCTATGAGCTAATCCCAGCGGTAGACCATGCGGAAAAGCTGATCCGCGATGCAAAAGACCAGCCCATCCTGAACGCCGCTATCGTTGCGGATGTTGATGCGATACTGACCGGCGACAAGGATTTTTTAAGTCTTGAAATGGAACATCCCCGATGCCTGACGGCGGCACAGTTTTTAGAGGAAGAAGGAGTGGAGCTTTGACGCTCTGCTCTTTTTTACAGCCCCATCATTTCACGCACAACATGGTCGGACATTTTGACGCTGCCCACCAAGATAAGCATATGAAACACCAATTCCCCGATATAGCTCCACACCATAGAAGCCGCCGCCGCGTCCGGGTCAACGGCGGGCGGGGAACTGGCAAACACGGAGAAGATGATGCAGGCCAACACGATGACGGCCCCCTCCAGACAGACGGCGGCGTAGCTTTTCAAAAAGCTCTTGCCCACATTCTGGCTGGGTTCCCCGGCAAAGCTGGACAGGGGGATGGGGGCCAGCGCAGCGTACATATACATCTTGAAGAAGCGCCCGTAGACGCTCAAAATCATGACGAAGGACAGCACCCAAATGAACAGCCCGCCGATCAGCGTCACCGCCCATAGGGGTATGCTCTCAAAAAAGCCGCAGTCCTCAATGGCCGTCACGATCTCGGCGGGCAGGACGGTGGATTGCGGCGCTCCGAAGCCCGCCGCGTTCATAATGGACGACACGATACCCTGGATGATACTCAACAGGGCCAGCATCAGCTCCATACCATAGGTGATAAGGGCCTTTGCCAGCGCAAAGCGGACAAACAGCTTTAATGCGTGTTCCGGCTTTTTGACCTCAGTAAAATTCCATTAGAGAACATTTAGCAGATACCCCCATATCCAAAGATATGAGGGTATCTCAATATCACCCAGCCCGATACTTTTCTATCTCGGCCTTTATCTTTTCTCTGGCCCGAATAACCGAGTGCCTGATTGACTGCGGCCTACAATGCTCCATCTCACCAATCTGGCGGTAGTTGAGGTCATACTCATGGTAGAGCAGAAACCGCCGCCGCTGGATTTCCGGGAGCGCGGCAATAGCTTTATTGAGCAGTTCCCGCTGCTCTGCATCAAAAATCAATTCCTCAACACTTTTGGGAACTCTGAACGCCCGCTTATAGAGTGTTTCATCCCACAAATCCCAGCCCTCCCCATGCCGCCAATCGGACTGTTGGAGATTACGGTTTTTGCGCTCCATTTGACGAAATTCCATGAAGAAAGGCTCAGATACCTCCAAATCGTAAAACTCGCCTTGCCCATCCGTAAAGCTGATGAAATACGCTGTTCCGCCCTCGCTATGCACCTCTGTCCGAAGCGTGTAGACCTTATCCATAAACGTCATTTGCCCGTCCTCCTACGAAAAAACTGGGTGAGAGGACTTGACCTCTCACCCAGCAGCCCGTAGGGACGTGCGATTTTGGAGCTACCCTTGAAATTTCTTTAATTTCTTTTTCAGTACAGCGATCCGCTTATAAATGGCGTCCGTGGACAGGTGAATGAGTATGGCGATCTCATTGGCGGAGTACCCATTCATTTTCAGCAAAGTGATTTGCAGAGTGAGCTTGTCCACCATCAGCAGGGCTTTGAGCAGTTCCGCATTTTCAATATCATTCAGCAGATCCTCCACCGTGTAAATCTCAGTTGGCGCTTCACTCCCGGCAACACTGTCCAGGTATGTACCCGTATCCTGCAACTTCTCATAAAAGCGCCTGTCCGAATTGAACATAGCCCTGTCCCAAAGGCGAAGCTGTTCGATAGTGTTTTCATCCATGCTGCAGGCCCGCAGCACCTTTTCTTCAGCCAGTTTCCAACGCTTCCATCTGCGTTCTTCTTTGCCATGATTGTATGACATGGCCGTTCCCTCCCATCTGAATTTTTTGAAAATACAGATAGGAGGGCGGGGAGCGACAACCTGCTGAAAAGCCATGTATAAAAGCAACTGCGCCTATCTGTACGGGACAGATAAGAGCAGTTGCTTTGTTAAACGTATTGCTATGATTTAAGAGTTCATCATTAAAGGCAGGGTAGCTGTTATCAGTAGCCAGGATTTTTTTGACAAATCAATATTCAAATCTGGCAAGAACATTCTGCGATCCACAGCGGCTACCTCCCCAAGCCGCCCAGTTCAAAGACGGCGGCACTTTTTACCAAAGTACCGCCGCCATGTGGAACCTATATAAAGCCAATATGGAACCTGTGTGAAACGGGAATTTTTTCTTACTCCCTCGGCGTGACTACAATACCGTCCGCATTATCCGGGTCTTTGAAACTGTAAGTGTAGCCATCTGGCAGGGAAACATTGTCAGAGTTGTCCTCGGCACCCGGCTTTGTTCCGGCGTCAATATCAATATCCGTATCATCAATTTCCACGGAGTTCCCCAAATTTGTGTCCTGATCGCTGCCGTCTTTCTGATTGGTACAGCCGGTGAACAGCAAGAAGCAGACCACCATACACGCCAAAATAGCAGTAATTTTCTTCATCACATTTCCCTCTCTTTCAAATGTCCTCGTTTGATTTCCAGCACCACATCCGCCTGTTTTGCCACCTCGCCAGAGTGCGTTACGACCACCACGCACTTCCCGAACGTATGGGCGCTCTCTTTCAAAATCGCCGTGATTTCCTCGGCGGTGTCGGCGTCCAAGTTCCCGGTCGGCTCGTCCGCCAGAATGACCGGGGCATCGGAGGCCAGTGCCCGCGCAATCGCCACCCGCTGTTGCTGTCCGCCGGACAGTTTCAGCACATTCCGGGTGATCTCGTCCTGCTCCAGCCCCAGCCGTTCCAGAATGGGGGCGGCGTCCAGCTTGGCGGTAAGCCGCACATTTTCAACGGGCGTCATGTAGTCAATCAGGTTATAGCTTTGGAAAATCAGTGAAATATGGTTCCTGCGGTGGTGTTCCAGCCCCTTTGACGTAATGTCCTCGCCGTCAAACAGGACGCTGCCCTGTGTCGGCACATCCAGTCCGCCCAGCAGGGACAGAAGCGTGGTCTTGCCAGACCCGGACGGGCCGAGGATGGCGTACATTTTCCCGGTTTCCAGTAACCCGCTGACGTTCTGCAAAACTGCCTTTCCCTTTTCGTAGGCGTAAGAAACATTTTTCAATTCCAGTGTAGGCATGATAGTCCCTCCTTCAGCTCATTTTTGACAGGATTTCACGGGGTTTCAGCCGCATGACCGTGATAGACGATGCGCTGACCGCCACAATGATGATGGCAAATCCGATCAAGTAGAGCTGGGCAAGGTTATCCAGCCCAACCGATACCTGGATGCCGTTTTCAGTGGGTAAGGGCTTTTGCACGAGATTATCCGCGCCTATCTCAACGGAGGCGGCAACGGAAACAACATCGTTATCGTCCTCCGGCCCGGTCTGCATACTCTGCTCCAACAGGTGGTTGCCGATCTGCCCCGCTATGGCGTTGCTGGTGAAGTAGGACAGGCCAAAGGCGAGGACGGCAATCAGCAGCACCTCAATCAAATACTGCCCGATAATAGCCGATTTCCTGATACCCACAGACAGGAATACGCCGATCTCATGGATGCGGGTCTTTGTCCAAAGGGTCAATATCAGGGCCAGAATGATGGCGCTGACAACGATAATCACCACCAGCAGGGTCACGACCAATTCATTCAGCGTAGCCAGCGGAGCGGCGGCGTTTTCGTAGGTTTCATTGTCCACCTCCACGGTAAAGGCTTTCCAGTCAATACCCGGCAGGGCCTTGACTTCGGCCACCACCCGCGCCATGTCCTGCGGGTCGTCTATGGTAACGTGGAGCGCGGAAAAGCCGTAGTTGATTTCTCCGCCGTCAAATTCTTTTGAGGACTGCAAATCCACAAATACACGGTTCTGGATTTTGTCGTAGGTGGTGACGGTTTCCCCAAACTGCTCCACCGCATGAGGGGTAAACAGTCCAATAATTTGTATCCTGATTTCCAGCCCGGTAAAGCCCTGATCTTCCACGCTGTAACTGTGGGCGGTGAGATAATCCCCGATCTTCAACTCGTTTCTTTCCGCCAAGTCCTGGCTGATGATTGCCACATGGGTATCGTCGGTGGTAATATGCCGTCCCTCTGCCAGCGTCAGTGTGCCGGTGGTGAAAAGTTCATCATCTTCCGTGTTGCAGACGCCCAGCGCCTTTGTGTAGCCCTGATACTTCGCATCGGTTGCGATTGTCCCAGGGAACAGGGAAAGCTCGTCAAATGGGAGAAGACTGTCCTGCCTTGCGCTGCAATACTTGACCCCGGAAACGCCTTTGATGGCGGCGATGTTCTCCGGGGTAAATTGTACGGTGGAATACATGAGAAAGCTGCTTGATGTTTTGCCGGTTTCCTCGTCCACTTCATCTTTGACGGGTTCTTTCACTACATAGGGGCTGTTGCTCCAATCCACGAAAACGTCAAATTTGCCGCCCAAGCTCTGCCGCAGGTCAAGCTGCGCGGCTTCCGACGCTTTCCAGATGGAGAGGCCCGTCAGGACAAAGGTTGCCATAATCAGCAGGATGGCGAACAGGAGAAGTGTTTTCCCCCGTTTTCGCGTGACGTATAAAAACGCCCTTTTGAAAATGCTCATGGTCGATACCTCCATATTGTTGTGCTGTTCTTCTGAACGCACTCGCAGAATAGCATCCCAATGTGGAATGGGTATGAAACGTATATGGAATTTAGGCAGAAATGAAAAACTCCCCAGCCGGGGAGTTTTCCGCATTTATAGCTGAATGGTAAAACACATCCCAGTCGGGGACTTCATCGGCTTAAAAGAATAGGGAACGTCCATAGAGGTCAAAAGCGTGTCCACGATATAGAGGCCCAGGCCGTTGCCTCCACTCTCCCGGCTCCGGGAGAAATCTGGACGGTAGAACGGCTCAAACAGACGGCGAATTTCATCGTCAGGGATAGGCTGGCACTCATTTTCTACCACGAGGCTGCGCCCCTCCATGTAGACGGAAACCACTTTCCCGGCCTCCGTATAGGCAACAGCGTTTGCGAGAACATTTGATACCGCCTTACTGAACGGGCCAGCCGGAAGTGTCGCGGGGAATTGTACCGGCAGGTCAAGAGAGAACGTAATTTGATGTGCCGCCGCAATCAGTTGGTAGGGTTCGCACAGTTCCGCCAGCAGTTCAGACACATCAACCTGTTTTGGCGCTTCGGCAGTCAAATTCAGCTTGGAGGTTTCCAATATTTCATGTATCATACCGGAAAGCTGCTCTACCATTTCCTTGCACTCCGGGAGGTATGTTGCGTAGTCCTGATACTTTCCAACGCCTAAAATCATGTTTTCCAGTGTGGCGTTCAATGCGGTCACAGGTGTTTTCAGTTCATGGGACGCCGCCCGCAGGAAGTCCACCTTGGCCCGCTCCATATCACGCACAGCGTCTTTTTCCCGTTCTAAATGTTCAATGGTAGACAGCAGATTAGAGTACAGATCATTGACGTTCTGCGCCAGTGTACCAATTTCATCCTTTGTATGGATAGGGCAGCTTGCTCCGTGGTCTAATTTCATCATCTGCTCGGTTGACGCAGAAATTTTCTTGATAGGGTCGGCAATCGCTTTGGAAAACAGGAGGGAACAGACAACGGAAATCAGCAGGGAACAGCTTAACGAGATGGGCAGGGCTTTTTCTACTGCCTCGGTCACAAATTGCTCCTGTCGGATACTGACAACAACATCTTCCTGGGTACTCACCGCAAGCTGCAACCGTGGGGCAAGCAGATAAATCAATCCATGCGTGACAACAATGACAAAGAGCATGATGCTCATGGTATAGAGGAATATTTTTGGAAACAGTTTTAATCGTCTCATGGCTGTACCTCGTATTTATAACCGATGCCCTTGACCGTCACGATACAGTCAAGCCGCAGCTTCTTCCGCAGATTTTTGATGTAGGTGTCCACGGTTCGGTCGATGATCGGATAGTCAGCGCCCCACAGTTCGTCCAAAATCTGCGAACGGGTCAACACCAGCCCTTTATGCTCCACCAGCAGCCGGAGCAAATCAATTTCCTTTGGCATGATGTCGATTTTCCCGGCGCTGTCGTTGGCGGTGTAGCCGGAGAAATCAACAGTCACGTCCCCAAAGGTGATTGTTTGGGGTAACGGGGCCTGCCCGCTTCGACGCAAAAGGGCGGTAATCCGCCTCCCCAGCAATACCATAGAAAAGGGCTTTGTCATGTAGTCATCGGCCTGCTCGTCAAAACTTCTGACTTGGGTATATTCGTCCTCAATAGCTGTGAGCATCAGAATAGGTGTTGCGTTTGTTTGCCGTATCTCATGCAGGACAGACAGGCCGCTGACGTGGGGCAGCATAATGTCCAGCACAACAAGGTCGATGCTGTTCTCACGGAAAAGCTGTAACGCTTCTCCACCGTCGTATGCTGGGATAACCTTGTGGCCCGCTGGCTTTAGGTATTCACAAATTGCATCGTTGGTTTTGCAGTCGTCCTCGACAATCAGCAGTGTTGCCATCAGCGCACCTCCTTTTGGATGCAGTGTAGCACACAAATGTGGAATGTATATGAAATTCTAACAGCAAAAATATGTACGGTCAATTAAATGTGATTAAATCATTCTCCCAGCAATGGGAATTATTAAAGCTAAAGAATAGAATTATATAGACATATCTAAATCAAGAGATGAACAGTAGAATGTAACAGGGTGATATGAATATGGCAAAAAGGCCTGTACCACGATATGATTTCAAAGCGTTTGGGGCGGCAATCAAAGCGGCGCGGCTGGAACGTAAAGAGAGCCGGAAAAAGGTATGTGACGAGATGTACTTATCCCCGCGCTATCTTGCCAACATTGAGAACAAAGGCCAGCACCCAAGTCTGCAAATCTTTTTCGAGTTAATGCTGCGCTACAACATATCCGTTGACCAATTCCTTTTGGAACGGCCCACAGGGAAGAACACCCAGCGCCGCCAGCTTGATGTTCTGCTGGATGGTATGGGTGATGATGGGCTGCGGATCGTGACCGCAACAGCAAAAGAAATCGTGCAGATTGAACAGGCCCAATCAAACGGAAAGGAGGACGCTTAACCGCGCCCTCCCGTTTCGCTTTGCCGCTATTTGCTCATGCACTTGGCCCGGAGCAAATCACACTGTCTTTTTATCTCGTCGGTTTCCTGTTCGGTCAAATCCCGCTCATTGTCGGTTATCTGATCTTCCATGAAATTTGCGTAGGTATCTAACAGACTATCCATCAAAATTTCCGGGGTTTCCATATATCTGGCCTTGTACCAGTCGTTCCTTCTCGGTTCCCAGGCCATCAGCGTATAGCCGTGGCTGGTGGTGATGACCTCATAGAGCGGGTCTTGTTGCAGATAATCTCCGAAAACCTCTAATACCTTTTCAAATGTCAACATAGATAATCCCCCTAAACATAAATCAATTCCGCCAGAATGACTTCCTCCGCCTGGGCCTTGCAATTATTCATCCGGCCTACCCATTCCATTTGATTTTCAGCCTTTAACCGCTCCGTTATGCCCTGCCGCTGGGCGTAATCTTTTACCAACTGAAAGAACATTTCCTCGGCCTGCCGGTCAATGTCGGCGAGATAATCATGCAGCCCGCCGCCCATCCAGAGGGCCGTGTAAAGGGCCTTGCGGTGCTGCCTGATGTACCGCAGGTGCCGCTGGCCCCATACCCCTACCGGCTTTTCTTCAGCCGGTAGAGCAAGGCAGGGGAGCCGGTAATCGCCCCGCATTTCATATGTACCGCCCATCCGCTCAAAAAGAGATTTTTCCATGATAAATACCTCCATCATCATATTTTTACTGTCTTTGCGCTGATTGTCTTTACCAGCAATTCATCCATGCAGTCGGTGTAGCGGCCCTGGGCGATCAGCTTGTTGCGGAACTCGTTCAGATAGAACACCAGCCGCCGCCACTCCGCTTCATCAAGATACAAGTAATGCTTTTTCATCGTCCGCCCCCCTCTTTCGGGAGGGATGTTTCAGCACCCTTGCCCTGAAACACCGCTCCCCTATGTAACCGCCGAAGCGGTAACAGATACGGATGGTCTGCTCCACTCCGTCATCTGTCGCCGCCCGGTCAAAAACCTCAATACGCTCTACAAGGAGATTGAGGTTTTCGGCGGTCAATTCCTGGATACCGGCGTACTCCGCCATCAGGTCGGCCCACTGTACGGCGTTCTGCCGGGTATCCCTGACCTCCTGCATGGCCCGCTCCAGCGCGTCGATCTGCTCCAGAAGCTGGGCCTGCTCCGCCTGATACTTGTCCACCAGCCGGGTGAAATTGTCGTTGGAGATACGCCCGGACAGGGAATCCTCATACAGCCGGTCGAACATCCTGGTCACTTCATCATAGCGTTTCCGGGCCTGCTTCAGCTTTCCCTCGCTGCTTTTTGCCCTGCTGCCCTCCGCTTTGTCGTTCATCCTGATTGCCAGGGCAACGGCCTTGTCCCTGTCCTCATAGGCAAGCTGGGCGTGGTACTGGATGTCGGCCAAAACCGCGTCGTACAGGTCATCGTAAAAAATGCGGTGGTCGGTACACGCTTTCGTGTTATGGGCATAGGTGGTACAGACGTAAACCCTGTGCCTCTTTCCCGTCCAGTAGCGCAGGCCCAGCGCCTTCCCGCACGTCCCACACTTCACCAGCCCGGAAAAAATAGATACAAAATTATCCGTAGTGTCACGCCGTCGGCTCAAAATTTTAGCATTTGCCCCGTCAAAGACTTCCTGTGACACCAGCGGCTCATGGGTGTTGTCCACCCGTATCTGCTCGGTTTCTGGAACTTTTTTGTATTTTCCGACCTTAAACACGACCTCTGTTTTGCACATCACTGTATGGCCGAGGTAAACGGGATTTCCGATGATACCCCGAATTACAGTGTGCGACCACTCATATTTATTAGCCGGATTTTCAAAGCGTTTCTGATACTGTTTCTCCCCTCGTTGATGGAGCCACCAGGAGGGACAGGGCACTTGCTCTTGACGGAATAACGTGGCGATTTTGTTCGGCCCCATACCAGCATTGGCATACTCGAATATCCGCTTCACGATCCATGCCGTTTCCTCGTCCACAATCAGCTTATTGTGGTTATCCGGGGCCTTGCGGTAGCCGATGGGATTAAAGGATGAACGGTAAAGCCCTGCCTTTGCCCTGGCCCGTATGGACGAACGGATTTTGCGGGAATTGTCCCGGCTGTAAAACTCGTTCATGACGTTTTTCAGCGCCGCTATGTCGTTGTTCTTGTTGGCGGTGTCCACGCAGTCGTTGACCGCGATATAGCGGACATTCTTCATCGGAAAGTAAATTTCTGTAAAATGCCCCACCTTCAAATGGTCGCGGCCCAGCCTGGATAAATCCTTTGTGATGACCACATCAATTTTGCCCGCTTCGATGTCGTCCAGCATACGGTTAAAATCTGGACGGTCGAAAGGCGGCGTTAGATAACGATACTTCCAAAAACATAGGAAAATCAATGGGGATGGGCGGCAGGCAAGCATGGTATGTACGAAAACACAAAAGCGGTGTTCTCTGCCCAATCTGGTCGAGGGCACCGCTATATGCGCTGAAAGGAGCAGAAATGACAGTATTTCATATCGCAAAGAACACAAATTACACAGTCATGTCCAACCACCATCTGCGGAACCGGGAGTTGTCCCTAAAGGCCAAGGGTCTGCTGTCGCAGATGCTTAGCCTCCCGGAAAAGTGGGACTACACCCTGCAAGGGCTGGCCTATATCAACCGGGAGCAGATTGACGCTATCCGCCAAGCCGTTCACGAGCTGGAACAGGCTGGATATATCGTACGGACAAGAGAGCGGGACAGCCGGGGACGGCTGCGGGGAGCGGAATACACCATCTACGAAGAACCCCAGTTGCCGTCCGATTAACCGGCATTGGAATAACCTGCGTCGGGAAAACCAATGTCGGAAAATCCAACGTAGGTAAATCCGACGCAATAAAATAAAGATAGAAGTAAATACAGAAAAATCAATTAAAGATTTATCAAGTACCCATTCCTTTCCTATCCTTTCCCTTACCCCCCTCCCTGGGGAAATGGGCGGCAAAGCCGCCGGAAAGGAATGGAACGGAAGGGAGAAGCAGAGCGGTCATATAGCAGCAGGGGTTATCATGACCGTTATCTGACCCGCTGGAAGCGTACAGACGCGAAGCGGGTGTACGCTTCCAGCGGGTGCCGCAAGAGGGCCGCGGCCCTCTTGCGTGACAGCACAGCTTTGCAGATCAGAATAAGCCAGGACAGAAGCGCCGGGGTGTCGGCCTCCTGTCCTGGCTTTTTGCCCGTTTGTACGCCGTTAGAGGCCCGTTTTGACAGGTTCAAGTCAAATCGTATTGCCTCCCTATTGACCACAGCCGGAAACCCTTGCAATAACAGGGCCGTTTTGCTCCTAAAGCGTTACATAGCAGCCCTATATTGGCCGCAGGGCTTTCCTCTCCCGTTTCTACGCAGTTAGAAGTTCATTTTCGAGGGTGCAGGTCAAATCGTATTACCCCCTATCTGACCGCCACCTGGAAGCCCTGAAAACAGGCCGCTGGACAGGGCCTAAATGCGTAGGCTGGTGAGCTTGTTTAGGGCTGTCAGTCAAAGTGCCGGAGGGGCTATGTAGAAAGAGTTACCCCAATTTTCGGGGAAACAGATATAAACACCTCGCCACTCTCCGACACCCACGAAAAAAATCTGTGTTTTCAATACCTCCGGGAGTTGCTTTTTCTACGCCTGACCCATAAATTTTTCCTCTTGCTGTTCTCGGGTCTTGATGCAGATTTTTTGGGATTACCCTGACGAAAATACATCGTTGCATCCGCATTATTTCTGTGGTTGCCGTTTACGTTCTTCATAAGGGTTTGGGATTATCCCAACAAGCAAAAACGGACACGGCCCGACAGGGGCCGGATTTGGCCGTTTTTCGGGAGTGTGGCCACACTCCCTATGCTTGCTACGTTAGCGTTTTCCCGTTTCTCCGTCCTGCTCTCAAAGCGTTTTCGAGAAATAAAACACTCACCAGAAGCAAGTGTTTATGATTATTTGTAAAATACATCACTTGAGAGAACGCGGCCAGCGAAATGTCAAAATTGTTTTATATCCACTTTGCGGCGTACTTTCGATCTTCATTATCCCATCGTGCGCCTCTACGATTTGCCGTACAAGCAGTAGCCCCAGCCCATGCCGTAAGTCCAGCCGTTCATCGGTGCTTTCCATATAGTGTGGCTTTTCTTCCAATTCCCGCAATTTTTCAGCGGACATACCCACGCCATTGTCCGCAACTGTGATTGAAACATCTTCCGATGAACAATCAAGGGACAGGAAAATATCGCACCCCTGCGGATTGTGGTTGATGCTGTTCTGCACCAAGTTACCGATAGCCCGCGAAATCAAACGGGCGTCACACTCTATAACTGCGGTTTCCGCTTCGGAAGAAACATCAACCCCAATAGAATGTTTCTCACCGATACCTGCATTAAGCAAATCCGCCGCATAAGAGCGCAACAGTTTGGACAGGCGTACCGGCTCTTTATGGAGCGGCTGCATTTCATATTCCAACTGCGACACTAAATTCAAGTCCTGCACCAAGTCTTTGATTTTTGCGCTCTGCGCCCGGATGATTTCTGCCTCCTGCTGAATATTCCCACTGGCCCCGTGATCTCCGGCAATCCGCTGGGCGTATCCCATAATCATAGAGAGCGGTGTACGGATGTCGTGAGAAACGCCGCTGATCCAGTTGGCGCGGGCCTGGTTTTGTCTGCTCAACACCTGGGATGCCTGATTAACGCTATCCGCAATTTCCGACAACTCGCCCCGAATGGACAGATCAACAGGTTTGCCAGCGGACAGTGTTTTAATAGAGGCCATAATCGGCTCCGTATTTTCTGCAATTCTTCTTTTTGAGAAGTAGTAGACCAAAAACAGAAGCACGATGTCTATTGCCAGGATGCCGGTTACAAAGAGCGGGAAAATCCTGATTGCCCGTATTGGGAAATAGTTTCCTGTCAGCTTCATAAAGCTGTCTTTTGGGTAGCCCAACACCAACAGACCATTATCTGTGTTCCGCACAAAAACAGGATAGTCTTGCAGATAGCCTTTCGAGAACACGGCCACATTCTGAATGGTGTACTGTGTCGGTATTTCTTCCGGCAAAGATACCTCCCAAATACAGCGCCCGCTTGCATCCAATAGCATAGCCCAAATCTGATTGCGGTTTAATTCTTGCAACCTTTCTTCCGATATGCCGGATGCTGACAGATCAGCGGCCACGGCCTCTAACATATTTGCCGGTGATGCCGAACCGTATTCCCTGAATACGATACCTCCGAACGTCAAAGCAAACGCCAGAATGTTGACAAGCAGGAGCACCAGCGCAAAGGCAAAAAAGGAGAGAAGATATTTTGCGATATATTTTCCAAATGCTTTCATCGGTTATTTCACCCCTTTGCCTGTCAATCTGCCGTAAGCTCCACTAATACGATTTCAGGCTGATTATTGAAACGAAGCGGTATGATACTGTTTCCAAGACCACGGCTGACAACCATATTTGTGCCGCCGTTTGTATATAGGCCAGCATCGTACCTTGGGAAAAATCCCTGATTGGGCGCAACCAGCCCGCCAATCAGCGGCAGCCGAAATTGCCCGCCGTGTGCGTGACCGCTTAAAACTAAATCAACACCACAGCTTACATAGGTATCAAACAATTCCGGCCTGTGTGAAAGCAAAATCGTATAGCCAGCCTTATCTTCCATCAGGTCATTCAACTTGGTGCTTATAATAGCGGGGACTTCATCGAAGATATTACTTTTGATTGTAAAATTAGGGTCTGAAAGTCCCATCAAAGTGACAATACAGCCATTGTGTTCAAGCTGTATTGCTTTGTCCTCAAGAACGATCACGCCAACGGCTTCAAGACCTGTTTTAAGCTCACTGTACTGTGACAGGCTGGCTTCGTGATTGCCCGTCACATAATAGACCGGCGCAATTTGAACCGCCTTTTCAGCAAAAGAAAGAGCAACATCTATGTTCGTATGCTGTGCATCTACCAGATCGCCCGTTATTGCAATCATATCCGGCTTGCTCTCGGAAAGGCTGTTTAATAAATTCGAGTTTTCTTCTCCAAATTCAGCGTTATGCAGATCAGAAATCTGTGCAATTCTAAACCCGGAAAACTCCGAGGGTATCTGATTGCCGGAAAGAGTAATTGAATTTGCCATTAGCGCTGTATTTCCCCAAATCGTCCATACGATCAAGGCAAGCAGCATTGTTATCAGGACATAGAAAAGCAAATGTGTTTTGGAATGGCTTTTTTTCATGGCCCTTGTTTATCCCCCACGCATTATTTCCTCGCCAGCAGCTTATAGCCCAGCCCTTTGACTGTCAGCAGGGAGACTGGCTTTGACGGGTCTGCCTCGATTTTCTCCCGGACGCGCCGCACATGGGCGTTCAAGCTGTTTTCATAGCCAAAAGGATTGTCGCCCCATAGGGCCTCGCAAAGCGTGTCCACGGTCACAATGCGACCCTCATTCTTCGCAAGAGTTTCCAGCAGCCTATGCTCCATCGCTGTCAAGGGAAGTATCTCACCGCCCTTATCCACTTCGGCCCGGCTGAAATCTACCGTACAGCTATCCAGCTTCAAAACGGCTGCGTCCTCTTTGTAGCACCGGCGCAGAACGGCGTAAACCCGCAGCAGAAATTCCTGGGGCAGAAAGGGTTTTGCGATATAATCGTCCGCTCCAAGGCCCAGCCCCGCCAGTTTGTCCGCCGCCTCGTCACGGGCCGTCAGAAAAATCACGGGAATATCCGTCCACGCGCGTATCTGCTCCATCAGGGAAAAGCCGTCGCCGTCCGGAAGCATCACATCCAAAATCGCTAAATCAGGTTTTTCCGCTTTGGCGGCGGCAATTCCCTCTTTCACATTGGCGGCGGTCACAAGGCGCGAAAAACCCTCGTCCGCTAAAATAGCTGATACCATTGTCAAAAGCTCCGGCTCGTCATCGACCAGCAGGAGCTTTTTGCTGTGTAAAAAAGAATTGTCCATCGTAGTGTCTCCCCAATAAACGGAAAATTGACATCATTTCTCACGCATGATAACACTTTTCTTTCCGCTATTTTCACTCGTTTCTTAATCATATTCCGCACAGATAAATTTGAAATCCTCCGTCTTGTGTAACGCTTCCAAAGCATATTTCTCAATATGCTGCGACATGATTTCTATGGCATACCGAAAATTTTCTGACGGATGCCCCTCGGCACAGCGCACCATCGTAATCAGCATCCTATCGTCGCCTTCCATATATTCAGACGAGTAGTTGCCGGAATAGTCGCAGGAATCCTCATAAAGCCCTTTCTGTCTTACCTCCTCCATTTGCGCCGCAGTGCCAACCACTGCATGGTAATCCATGTTATCGCTGTCACAGTAGTAGTCGATAAAAAGCCTTGCTATAGCATCTGTGCATTGTTGAATCTGCTCGATTATGACATCTGCATTTCGGATAGCAAATTTCCGAATTTTCTCCTTAGCATCCTCCTCGCTTTCATAGCGGATGTATAAAAGTGTTTCGCAGCCCTCAAGCACAGCTGTGATCTTCTGAAGTGTTCCATCCTTGTCATAGACGGCACGCAGCGTCCGAATGAATTCATCCTCCGGTACGCTGTACAGAGTCATCTCACGCCGCTCTTTCCCAACAGGAATGTCATATTCAAGCATTTGATACTGTGTGTCATAGTCAAAGGAGATAACGCCATCTCTGTCAATGTCCTTACTAAAATCAATCACACGGTACGTACCTTCTCTGTAGGTGAGTGGTATATCGTACAATTCCAGCATTTCAGTCTCCTCCTTATTATTAACTCCGATTTGTCAACTTGCAACTTGATTATAACACGGCCCACCCGCTTTGTGAACGCCATTATGAAAAAGTAAGGTAAAAGTAAGGACGCGAGAATGTAGAAGTCAGGTTGATGCTGTACCATAGGGGCAGAAAGGAGATGTGTCTATGGACTATATCATCGCCACAGAGCAGTTGACGAAGAAATACAAAAGTTTCACCTCCGTCAACCATGTTTCTATCCACGTCCGCAGGGGCAGTATTTACGGTTTTCTCGGCCCAAACGGAGCGGGCAAATCCACCACCATGAAGATGCTCCTGGGGCTGACCGCCCCCACAAAGGGCCGTTTCATCATTGATGGGAAGCAGTTTCCCAACGACCGGCTGAAAATTCTGCGGGAGATCGGCTCTTTCATTGAGGCCCCCTCGTTCTACGCCAACCTGACGGGCCGGGAAAATCTGGATGTGATACGCCGGATTTTGGGCCTGGGTCAAAACACCGTGGAGGACGCCCTGGAGCTGGTAGGGCTGTCCGAATTTGGAGATCGCCTCGCAAAGAAGTATTCCCTGGGTATGAAACAGCGGCTTGGCCTCGCCGGGGCGCTGCTGGGCCGTCCGCCTATCCTCATTCTGGACGAACCGACCAACGGCCTTGACCCCTCCGGCATCCATGAAATTCGCAATCTGGTAAAATCCCTGCCTGATCTGTACGACTGCACCATCCTCATTTCCTCTCATATGCTGTCGGAAATTGAGCTGATGGCGGACGACATCGGCATCCTCAATCATGGACGGCTGCTGTTTGAGGGCAGCCTGGACGATCTGCGGCACAGCGCAAGGCAGGCAGGAATGTCCGCCGATAACCTGGAAGATGTGTTCCTCTCCATCGTGGAACAGGACAACGCCGCCAGAAAGCAGAGGGCAAAGCTATGAGGGCGCTTGTAATCGAACTGCGGAAAGAAAAGCGGACAGGGGTGATCCCGGTGCTGCTGGCTGTCGGTATTTTAGGCGCGGCCTATGCCTTTGTCAACTTCCTTGTCCGAAAAGATACGCTGCTCAATCTTCCGCTGGCCCCGATGGACGTACTGCTGACCCAGCTTTACGGCATGATTATGATACTGAACCTGTTCGGTATCGTTGTCGCCTCCTGCATGGTCTACAACATGGAGTTTAAGGGCAGCGCAATCAAAAAAATGTATATGCTCCCCATGAGCGTACCGGGGATGTATCTCTGCAAATTCCTGATCTTGACCGTCATGCTCTTTGTGGCGGTAGCTCTGGAAAATCTGGCGCTCATGAAAATCGGTATGAGCGATCTGCCGCAGGGAACATTTGAAATGGGAACGCTGCTCCGCTTTACGGCCTTTTCGTTTATCACATCCATGCCGGTGCTGTCCTTTATGGTGCTGATTTCCTCACGCTTTGAAAATATGTGGGTTCCTCTTGGCGTGGGAGTTGCCGGTTTTTTGAGCGGGATGGCCCTGGCGCCGTCAGCCGCAACGGTTCTGATGGTGCATCCGTTCATTGTGATGTTTAAGCCTGCGGTGGCTATGAGCGCACAGCCGGATATGCTGGTGGTGCTGTTTGCTCTAATCGAAACGCTCCTTTTCCTCGGTGTTGGACTGTGGATGGCAAAAAATCTGCGCTATGAGTAAGGGAGGATCCGCATGAACTTTTTAGATTTGCTTGGCATTGAGTTTATGAAAGTGAAACGCTCAAAGATCGTTCCGCTGATTTTTATTGCCCCGCTGCTGGTAGTGGCTTCCGGGGTGGCGGCGTTAAGCCGGTATTTCACGCCGGAGTACACCAACGCATGGCCCGCTATGTTCATTCAGAGCGCCTTGGTCTACGCTTACTATCTGCTGCCATTCAGCATGATCGTGGTTTGCGTGATGATTGCAGGGCGGGAAACACAGAACAATGGCATCCTGAAAATGCTGGCCCTGCCAGTCAGCGGTCAAGCCCTTTCCCTGGCAAAGTTTTGCGTCCTGATGTTCTATCTGTTCATGGAGATGGTCGTTTTTCTGGCAGTATTCATAGTCGCTGGCATGGTGGCGACTTCAACACTGGGTGTTACAGAAACTTTACCTGTTCTCTACCTTTTGAAATGGTGTGTCGGGCTGTTTCTGACGATGCTCCCCTGCTTGGCGACGATGTGGGCGATTACAGTGCTATTTGAAAAACCTCTGCTTTCCGTAGGACTAAATCTGTTGCTGGTTATTCCCGGCATCCTGGTTGCCAACACACCGCTCTGGATTGCTTATCCCTACTGTTACAGCGGCTATCTGGTGTCCTGCTCCCTGCATGATTTTACAGCGGAAACCTCTGACGCCGCATTTGATTTGATACCGTTCCTACCCTGTGCAATCGCTGTATTCGCTGTCCTGCTTGCCCTGTCAATCACACAATTTGGAAAAAAGGAAATGAGGTAATCGTATGGAAGTCACAAAAAAACTTCAAAAGCTCAGTCTGGCGGCGCTGATTGTCAGTCTGCTGCCGCTGGCAACCCTTGTCCCGGTGTTTCTGAAAATCACTCTGCCGGATGGAGTACGCATGGTTTGGGCGGTCTGCAACATCGTCCTTGCGCTGGCGGGCCTCTTGCTCTCCGTGATCTGCGTAAAGAGCGAGGAAAGCCGGAGCGCCGTCAATATCATGTCCACAGTAATCAGCGTGGCGCTGGTGCTGATGATGCTGGGGATTGTCGCCCTTGCCCTGGTTCTCAACTTTTTGCAGTAATATCAGATTGGAAAACTGCCATATAGCCAATATTTGAAAAACTGCCGCACGACGGCAAAAGAAAAAAAGCCGTCGTGCAGCAGTCTATAATCACGCTCATTTGCGAACGACGGCTTACAAATCAAAGCCGCCGTTCTTTTATCACCTAAAATAATGACGCGGTAACGCTGGAAAGTGCGGCGGCTGACAGGAGGCAGCCGCCATGAAATATGCAGCTATTCGACACAATCTGACAGCTCTTGACTTGTCAAAAAAAGCCCGTCCCCCGCCTGGGGGAATTGCGGCCACGAGATTATACTATACAGTACAAATAAAGTAAACTATACAGTGCAAATCGCCCGGTGGGTCTATGACCTGCCGGGCGGTTTTTGTCGTTTCCTGCGGCCCGGAAATTTTTCTTTGATTTTTTCTCTGCGGAAAGCGGTTTTGCGCGCAAAACCTGTGCCGCTGAACGCTCTGTTAGCGGAAAGGGAAAGTACCACCACCATCCCCAAACGAAAGGGGGTGAGAAGATGGAAACCAACCCCCGCGACTATGGCGAACGGTACAGGTTTGATGCCTTTTGCAAGACCGTATTGAAGCATGAGGCAATCGACTATATCCGGGAAATGAAGCGGCGGGCCAGCCGGGAAACGTCGTTGGAGCGTCTGCCTCAAACGGCGATGGACAAGCTGTGTTCGGCTGACGACTACCCCAGCGACAGCTATGTGTTCTCTTACTGTGGCTGCGACCTGCCGATCAGAAGCCAACAGGTGGCCGACGCCTTTGCCAGTCTGCCGGAGCAGGAGCAAAGCATTTTAATTTTGCGCCTGGTTTTGGACTTGACGGACAGCGAGATCGGCGAGGCCCTGGGACTGTCCCGGAGTGCCGTCCAGCGGCGCAGAACAAAATCGCTGAAGGTCCTGCGGACAAAATTGACAGCGAGGAAAGGAGGTTAGCACTATGAAGCGCCGTAACTACAAAGGCCGTGAACTGCTGCCGCTGGCGGTGAGCGATGCGGCCCGCGCCGGGGACGCCGATGCCGTGGAGCAGGTCTTGCGGTACTATGAGGGCTACATAAGCAAGCTCTGCACCCGAACGGTCTACGACGAAAGCGGCTGTCCCCACGCCTGCCTGGACGAGTACATGAAAAGCCGTCTGGAAAACAAACTAATCCGCGCCATTCTCGGCGTGAACTGATAACCGGCCCCGGTGGGAGGAACAGCTTACCCTTTCCCTGTTCCTCCCCCCCTGCGGGCCTTGTCCTGCGTTTTGGAAAGGGGGAACACCTTTGCCGAAAAATCAGCGTGAAGTCACCTTGACGGAGTATCAAATCGGCAAAACGACCTATCTTGTTTGTGCCTCACCCAGCGACCGGGCCACGGACAGCCTGGACAGGAAAATCCGCAAACTTATCAAAAAGGACATGGAACAAAGCAAAATATTTGATAAACAGTGAATTTTTGAGCTGACACGGGCGGCGGTCTATGGTAAAATGGCATCAGTACATAACCATGCTTGCCTGCCGCCGGAAAGGAGGACTACCATGTTGCAGGCAGGCAAAATCACCGCCCTCTATTGCAGGTTGAGCCAAGAGGATATGCAGGCTGGGGAGAGCGAGAGCATCCAAAATCAAAAGCTGATTTTACAACGGTACGCTGATGAACATTTTTTCCTGAACACCCGCTTTTTCGTGGATGATGGGTTTTCTGGGGTCAGCTTTGAGCGTGAGGGGCTTCAAGCCATGCTGCGTGAAGTTGAAGCCGGAAATGTGGCGACGGTCATAACAAAAGACCTTTCCCGCTTGGGCCGGAATTATCTGAAAACCGGGGAGCTTATCGAAATCATTTTCCCGGAGTACGATGTGCGCTATATCGCTATCAATGACGGTGTGGACACGGCAAGGGAAGATAACGAGTTTACTCCGCTGAGAAATTGGTTTAATGAGTTTTACGCCCGCGATACATCCAAGAAAATCCGGGCTGTCAAGCAGGCCAAGGCCCAGCGGGGAGAGCGTGTCAACGGGGAAGTTCCCTATGGGTATATCGCAGACCCGAACGACCGCAATCATCTTATTCCCGACCCAGAAACGGCCCATGTTGTCAAGCAGATTTTCGCCATGTATGTGCGGGGCGACCGTATGTGTGAAATCCAGAACTGGCTGCGGGATAACGAGGTTTTGACTGTTGGCGAACTGCGCTACCGCAGAAAAGGCGGAAAGAAATTTCCTCGCCCCCAGCTTAACGCCTGGTATACTTGGCCGGACAAAACGCTGTATGACATCCTCACCCGGCAGGAGTACCTGGGCCATACCATCACGGCGAAAACCTGCAAGGTGTCCTATAAGTCCAAAAAGACACGGAAAAATCCAGAGGACAAGCGGTATTTCTTCCCCAACACTCACGAACCGCTGATTGATGAAGAAACCTTTGCCCTTGCTCAAAAGCGTATTGCTACCCGCCACCGCCCTACCAAGTCCGAGGAAATCGACTTGTTTTCCGGGCTGTTGTTCTGCGGGGACTGCGGCTACAAAATGTATCTCCAAAAGGGAGCTGGAACGCCGGAGCGGAAACACGCTTATACCTGCGGCAACTACCGCAACCGGGCCAGAAACGATTTTCTCTGCACGACGCATTACATCCGCAAAAGCGTTCTGAAAGAGCTTGTCCTTGCCGATTTACAGCGGGTTTTGGCCTATGTGAAAGAGCATGAGCAGGAGTTTATTCGTACTGCCGCCGAGTGCGGGGAGCAGGCCACGAAAAAGGCCCTTTCCCAGCAGCGGAAAGAACTGGATAAGGCAGAACGCCGGATGGATGAACTGAACCTGTTGTTCCGTAAACTCTATGAGGACATGGCCCTGGGCCGCTTGTCAAATGAGCAGTTTGCGCTTCTGACCTCCGGCTATGAGGACGAGAAAGCGGCGTTGACGAAACGGACTGCGGAGTTGCGGAAAGAGATCGACACCGCTGCGGAGCGTGGGGCGGATGTGAAACGGTTTGTCGCCCTAGTGCGCCGCTACTCGGAGATCAGCGAACTGACCTATGAGAGCGTCCATGAGTTTATCGACCGCATTTTAGTCCATGAGCTGGACAGGGAAACAAACACCCGAAAAATCGAAATCTTTTACAGCTTCGTGGGCAAAGTGGACAGCGGTGAGGAACCGACGGAAAGCATATCCTATTTCCGGCAGATTGGCGCTGATGTCAAGAGTTTTGCCGTCTGATAATACAAAATGCTGGGGTAAGACAGCGCACCATCTTTTGTGGTTACGCTATCTTACCCCAGCAAAATTAAGGCCGCTCCATCCATCGTCCACATAGACCTCTACCACCAAAAAATTATGCTCCCTGGCGTATTGGGTCAGCATGGCCTTTTGCGTTTTAATGCTCTCGCTGTCCCCTTGGGCCATGTCGTCTTTCGACAGGCGGCAGTAGAGGGCTGTCCGTAAAACACCCATTCAGATGACCTCCTTTTCCTGATTTCTGCCCTTATTGTATTGCGGTTCTTTCAAATTCTCAAAGGTGCGAACAGGGCATTTTCCCCGCCGCACAGCGTCCACCAGCAGGGAGATGAATACCTCCCGCATATCCGCGCCGCCCGAATAGACCGGCTGTACCTTTATCTTCGGGCGTGTGACCTTTTTTGCCATAGCCGTATATCCTCCCATCAAGCGCAGAGGGGGAGCGCCCGCAGGCGTTCCCCCTCGTAAACATCATTCAGACAATACTTTTTGCAAGGCAAGAAAGAGATTTTTTACTTCGGCCTGCGTCAGCGTAATACCCTTGCCGCATTTCTCCCTCCCCGGCGACCAACTGCGAATATCGTACTTTGGCTCCGCGCCATTCCACGATACCAGGTTGATTTCCTTGGTGTAGCCGCTGCCGCTGACAGACAAAACGGCGAGTTCTTCCGTGATTTTTATATCAATATTCTTCATCATCAGACCACCCTTTTTAATTACCGGCTCTCCCGGTTCCGCTTGCGCCGCAATTCCCGTTCCAGAAGCCGGATAATGGTTTCCTCCATCTGCTGGGGCGTTGTCCCCCTGGGGAAATACTTCCGCAGCTTGTCCATGCCGATTTTGACGGTTTCTTTCTGATTGCCCTTTTCCTCCGTCATAATGGCGAAAATGGCGTCCATATCAAGCTGTCCCGCCTGGCTCAGTTTCTTCATGCGCTGGGCCTGGGCCAGCGAGGGCGTGGCATCCTCGCTCTCCATCGTGGTGAACAGATTTTCCTGTTCCTCCAGGGTCAAAAAGGACAGCTCCGCCCCCGGCGTGAGGGCGATCCTGCCCTCGTCCACCATCTGCAAAATAGGCGGCAATAACTCGGTCAGACGGATAAAGCGGTGTACCGTGGACTTGCTGACACCAAAGCCCTTTGCCACGATTTCATCCGTCCGGGACTTCGTACCAACTTGGGACAATGTTAGATCGGTGCGGTAGCCCTGCCGCTTCATGGCGTCCAGTTTCATCTTGTAGGCAAAGGCCTGCTCAGACGGGAGAATGTTCTCCCGCTGGATGTTGCTGTCCACAAGGGTGATGATGGCCCGGTCACGGTCTATGGGCAGAACAAAGGCGGGGACGCTCTCAATCCCCGCTAACTCCGCCGCCCGGACACGCCGCTGTCCCGATATGACCTCGTAGCCGCTTTTGTCATCCGTGGGCCGGGTGAGGATGGGCGCGGCCATGCCAAATTCCTTGATACTCTCCGATAACTCCATAAGCTGTTCATCCTCCACCAAATGAAAGGGATTGCCCGGAAATGGGCGTAAATCCTCTATTTTCAGCACAGTTAATTCCTGCTTTTCCATCGTGCTTACCTCCCTCGCGGCCTATCCCTGCCGCTTTTTTGCAGTTCCGCCAGCACTTCGGGCGGTATCAGCTTCACCAGCCGTTCCAACTGCTGATTGGTGCGCTGCAACTCAAAAATACGCTTGTTGGCCTCCTGCACCTTTAATTCCTCCGCATAGCACCCATCCCGCAGATGGTCGGCGTACTGCTCCGACTGGCTGACCCGCTGTTTCAGGCTGTTGATATAATCGCTCTGCTTCTGGATTTCCCGTGAAAACCGCTCCATGTCAGGCAGCCATGCGGACAGCAGCGCCAGCGCCTTGTCCCGCTTCTTCCCGGCGTTAAAGGCGTTGATGTCGGACAGGGCCTTTACGATCTCGTCATGCTGCTTGTCCAGCCTGCCGCCCAGCTTGAACAGCCATGTGGGGATGTGCTTACGCCTGGTTATCATAGAGGACTCCCCGCGCTCCAACTCCGGCCACCTGGCTGACATATGGGCATGGTAGGCCGTCTGCCACTCCGACAGGCTCCTTTGGTTGCCCAGCATGGTTTTAGCCGACAGCTTGCCCTCCTTTGTGATGGGGACAAAACAAAGGTGCATATGGGGCGTTGTCTCGTCCATATGCACCATGGCGGATATGATATTCTGTTTTCCAACACGCTCAGAAATAAAATCCAGCGCCGCCGCAAAATAGGCCCTCTGCTCCGCCGGTGGTAGACTGTTCATAAACTCCGGGGACGCTGTGATGAGCGTTTCCACCAGCATCACACTGTCCCGGCGCACCCGGCACCCCGCCGCTGCCGTCATGCGGTTGATCTCCTTTTTGTAGGTGTACCGGGGCGGGGCCACAAGATGATAATTCTCCCTGGAACGCTCCATGTCAATATCCGGGTTGCTTTTGTACGCTTCTTTCTTCCGCTCGTTGTGGCGCTCACAGGCCGCGACGGAACCGGCCTTGCGCTTCTGGAAGCGCAATATCGCATAGGGCATGGTCATCCCTCCAATCGAAATGTGCGGGCAGACCGGGGGCGCGTCCGCCCATCAGGTTGACAGCGGTGACGGCGGTGACGGTTATTTTGGGATGCCCCCCGCCGCTGTCACCCTGACGGGAGAACACCCCGGAAACGCATGGTGCAGGGGCGGGTCTTTCCTCGCGCCACGGCTCGGAAAGCGCCACCCCTGCGGCCGAAAAAATCTCCGATTTTTCCGGCTGCGTTTCCAGGGTGTAACACACTACACCTTGCAAGCAAGGCCGTGTGCCAGACGTTCCCTCTGGACTCCCTTTTTGGGGGGGCTGCGCCTCGCGTGACCCTCCGGGTCACAGGACGGGGGTGACGGTTGTTTCCTGCGGTGACGGCATCCCAAATAAGCCGTCACCGCTGTCAACGCCGTCACCCCGCGAAAGAACGATGCGCCGCCCCGTCTTGGTGCGGCGGTACACATAGCGGACGTTGTTCTGGCGCAGGACGGTGGCGTGGTACTCGTTCAGCAGCTTTGTGATGACGTTGGGCGCGGTGTCCGTTTCCTCCATCTGCGTCAAAAGCTCGGTGGCCGTCCCCGACCACTCCCGCCGCCCCTCCATAAAGGCCACCAGCCGAAAAAGAATAGGCGGCACCTCCGCCGCCGCAAGCTGTTCCTGGGATTTCCGTTCCACCAACTCCCAACTGCAATCCCGAAAACGCAGGGTGAACTCCTGGTACTCGATGTCCCTGCCGATGGCGTAGAGGGAAGCGGTGTCCGATGCCCGGTGTTCCTTTTCCAGCACAAAGGTGGCGTCGGCGCTGCCGGTCAGCCCCGTTGTCCCCGATACCCGGTTGAACACGTCGCTGTCCCCCTGCTTGCGGATGTGGTGGACGACCACCACCGCCAGGGCGTGCCTGTCCGCAAAATCCTTGAGCAGCGATATGTCCCCGTAGTCGTTGGCATAGGCGTTGTCCTTGGACGCGGTGCGTACCTTTTGTAGCGTGTCAATGACGATAAGCCGGGTGCCGGGGCGCTCCTTGAGATAGTCCTCTAACTGGCCCACCAGCCCGTCCGTCAGCTTGCAGCTTGCCACGGCGAAGCGCAGGCGCTCACTGGCTTCATCTGTCAGCCGGAATAACCTGTCCTGGATGCGGTAAAAGGTGTCCTCCAAACACAGGTACAGCACGTCCCCCGGCGCGGTAGGAAGCTCCCACAGGGGCCTGCCCTCCGACACGCACAGGCACAGCTTCAGCATGAGCCAGCTTTTCCCGATTTTCTGTGCCCCGCAGAACAGGGACAGGCCGGTGGGGATCAGGCCGTCCACCACGAAGCTGGGCTTGTCAAGCGGCTGATACAGCAGCGTGTCCGCGTCCACAGTTTTCAGCTTCTTCACGGCGGCACCTCCCCCGGCGTTTTTTCCTGATATGATACATAGGCGTTTTCCTCCTTTGAAAATTCACACCCCGCGTTTGCGGGATATGTAACGCAGACCGCCATACGGTTCCCCGCCCAGCTCTGGCCGGGTTTTCTCTGCCGGCGCTGTGCGCTGATTGAGCAAAGGGCGCGCTCGTATCGTGGCACACTATCCTTTGCGGCAGGTATCTCTCTGACGGCTGCTATTCAGTTTTCAAAAGAGGAATGTAGTTCCGCCTGTTTACTCACGAATAGCCGGTTTTGAAAGTCCACACCGCAAAATTTCCAGAGGATATAGAAAAAGCGCCTACCCGTGGCCGTAAAGCCAAAGGCAAGCGCCTGTTTCCCGTTTATGTTCTCTAAAAAAGTTTTACATCTACAAAACTGCCGCAGGTCTTGACCACGCCCACCACAAAGAACAGCACCAGCAGGGCGTAGCCGATAGCCTGCAACGCGCCGTGGATGTCCACCACCACGTTCCAGATCGCGCCGCCCTTGAAGTCCTGGGGGGATTGCGTAATGAGTTGCCATATCTCGCTCAACTTGCCGTTCCAGACCTCCAAAGCGTTCTCCAAATTCTGGACTACCCAATTATCCGACACGCAAAGCACCTCCTTTTAGGGGCAGACCCGTCCTTGCGGGTCTGCCCCCGTGTCAGTGGATAATGAGTGCTTATGCGCCGGTGATAAGGGTCAAAATCTCCTTGGCAAAAGTGATAATGACGCCGCCCGCCAGGGTCAGGAAGCCGTTGGAACGCTGGGAGGGGTCGTGGCTCTGGAGGGAGAGGCCCACCTGGACAATGCCCCAGCCCAGCAGGATCAAGCCCACGGCGCGGATCAGGCCGAAGATGAATTCAGACAAATTGTTGATAACGGTGAGGGGGTCGCCGCCAGCGGCGGGGGCGGCAAAGGCCGTCATGGTGCAGCAGCCCATCAGGGCCACCACCGCCACCAGGGAACAGTACCAGCGGTAGCCCCGCTTTACCTTGTTGAGCATGGGCAGGCGGTTGTCGTTCTTCTTTTCGTTTTTTTTGAAAATGCTCATTGTGTGTTACCTCCATGATTGATGATATATTCCTCCAATTCTTCCTCAGTGAGAAGAATGAAGCGGTGTTCTCCGGCGTCCTGTTCGTCCGATTTCGCCGCCTGCTTCAGCAGTTCCTCGTCAAATTGGATGGACGCGATGCTGTGGGTGTCCTCGCCGTGCCGGTACGGTTCGGCCCCGCCGTCTGTGGTCAGTTTCACGTTGGGGTGTTTCAGAATGTCGTACTTGAAGTCCTGGATGGGCCGCTCCCCACGGATAAAAAGAAGCGCATACTGGTTGTCCAGCATACGCACTTCATCCGGCATAAGCAATTCGCGGCCCGCTAATTGCCAGTTGGTGGAGTAGCTGCCGCTCCGCCCCCTGGACTGTCCGTAGGTGTTCGTGTCGATTGTCTCTTTCCCCAGCAGTTTGGAAACGTACTCGTGGGTTGCCTGCTCATTTCCACCCAAATAGATAAACTCGTCGCAGTTGCCCACGATGCTCTCCCACTGTTTCTCAAAGAGGGCCTTTAGCTGGGCGAGGTTCTGGATGATGATGCTCACGGAGATCTCCCGGCTCCGCATGGTAGCCAGCAGCTTGTCAAATTCATCGGGCAGGGCGACGTTGGCGAACTCGTCCATGACGAAGTGGACGTGGACGGGCAGACGCCCGCCGTGTACCACGTCCGCCTGATAGTAGAGCTGCTGGAAAAGCTGGGTGTAGAGAAGCCCCACGATGAAGTTAAATGAGCTATCATTATCTGGAATGACGGCAAAAATGGCCGTCTTTTTCTCGCCCAGGCTCCATAGCTCCATCTCGTCTGTCTGCGTCATACCGGCCAGGGATTCCAGGTTGAACTTTTCCAGCCGGGACACCAGCGTGATCTGGATGGATTTCAGGGTCTTGCCGCTGCCGGAGCGGTAATTGCGGTAGTATTTCAGGGCGATATGCTCCGGGTTCCTCATTTCCAGACGGTCAAAGAGTTCATCCAGCGGCGATTGAAACTCGTCGTTGTCCTCCCTGACTTCCCCGGCCCGTATCATTTCCATGACCATCGGGAAGTTCTGTTCATCAGGCGGGGCTTCATAGTGGAGATAGAACACCAGCGCCAGCAGGAGCATTTGTGCCGCCTGATCCCAAAAGGGGTCTTGGCTCTGACTGCCCTTGGGCGTGGTGTTCTTGAACAGGTTCGTCACCAGCCGCTGGATGTCGTTGTCGCTGCGGAGATAGACAAACGGGTTGTAGCAGTAGCTTTTCTCCATGTTGATAAGGTCGATCACCTTAATGTCGTACCCCTTGGCTTTCAACAGGTTCCCGGTGTCCCGCAGCAGTTCGCCCTTGGGATCGAGGCAAACAAAGCTGGTGTTGGCGTTCATAATGTTGGGCTTTGCGAAAAATCTCGTCTTGCCCGCGCCAGAGCCACCGCACACCAAAATATTGAGGTTGCGGCGGTGTTTGCGTCCGTCCAGCCCTATGGCTACGTTCTGCGTCAGTATCTTGTTCTCGGTCACTTTCCTGTCGGCGTACTTCTTCCTGACGGCCTGGGCGGTGCCCCACTTGGCGGAGCCGTGTTCCTCCCGCCTGCGGTAGTTGCGGTCGGTGGAGAAGTAGATACCGATGCCCAGCCCATAGCACAGCAGAAAAACGAGGACAGTTTTCAGGCTGTCCCTGCACAGTACGATGTGGAACGGGTCGTTCAGCGCCGCCCCGCCGTACTGCACCAGCCCCAGCAGACCGCCGCCCACATAGGGGGCCAGCAGCAAGGCCAGCCAGACCACGGGAATGATGCCGCAGGCGTAGAGGGTCAGGTGGGCCTTGGAAAACTTATCTTGCCTCACGGTCAGCCCTCCGTTTCTCCCGCTTGGTCGGCGCGTCAATGACCTTGAGAATGAGGTCGTCCACATCCTCGGTAGGCTTGCCGTCCCGGAGGGCGTCGTTGCGGAAATCGGTCAGGCCCGCCACCATAAGCCGCTGCTCGAAGCCGTTCAGCGTGACCACACGTTTTTCATCACGCATAGAGCGCCCCCCTTACCTCGCGCCGCCGTCCCGGTTTTTCTGCGCTTTCTCCTGGGCGGCAAAGAGCCGGTTCATATCGGCGGTGATGGTGCCAGCCACGTCCCGCATGATGCCCGCCTCGGCCCGGAGCGCCTTGGCGTCCATCATGGCATAGCTCTCCGGCAGGCGGTCAAAGGAGAAGCCCTCCACCGATACGCCGCTGCGCTTGCACAGCATATAGGACACGCTGTATGCCGTGAAGTCGGGGCTTTCACAGGCGATCCCGCCCTTGTCCATGTGGGCGCGGGCCAGCTCCTGGGCCACTCCCCGGAAGATGGTGGGGGCGTCCAGCCCTTGCCGCACATAGATCACGCTGTTCTGCGGGTGATAGGCCACGTTGACGCCCTCCGGCAGTTCGTTGGAGATGGAGAAGCGGCAAGGGGCGTTGTTCATCAGGGCTTTCAGCAGAAGCCGCTCGTCACGGGCCACGGCGGGGGCGGGCCGCTGGTTGGCCCTGGTCTGAGAAATATCAAAGACCTTTTTCACGTTGTAGGACACGCCCACACTGCCATCGTCCTTTTTGTACTCCTTGCCGGGTTCCAGGATGGTGATGGCGTCCTGGCCCCGCTTGACGTACACGCCGTCGGCCTTCCAGGTGTCGAAGTCGGACAGCTTGGTGGCCTCCGGGCATTGGGCGGAAATCAGGATGGCGTTGCTCACGGAGTAGAGGTCAAAGCGGGCCTGCACGTCCAGATAGGTTTGGAACACGCCGCCGTCCACCCCCATGTCGTGAACATAGTTGTCGATCATGGCGTAGACGCCCTCGCGCTCCGCCTGCTTTTTCGCCGCCCATGCGTCTTTGTCAAATTCCTCCTGCGGGGCGGGCTGGCTGGTGAACAGATCATCATAATTCGGCATAGTTATCGCTCCTTTAACCGTTTGGGTTTATACTTTCGCGGGGCCTTGTGTTTCGGCCCCTTGGTGGGCTTGGACTGCTCCCTGCCCTTTGCCGCCTTTTCCCTCTGTTCCGCCTTGATGTCGTTCAACTCCTGCCGGACAGAACGGCGGGAACGCTCCTGCGGTTCAGAAGTACCCGGTGCGGTTGGCTCTTTGGGCTTTGAGGTAGGCTCGGACTGACGGGATTTCTCGATCCGGCCCTCGGTGGGGTTTTCGGTCTGCCCTTCCTCCCTGGTGGGGGAAACGCCCAACACCGCCTCCCAAAAATCATCGTTGTCTTGTTCGGGGGCGGTGCGCTCCGGGACGGGCAGCTCGCCCTCCTGTTCCGGGGCGGGGGAGAGCATAGCGTCCAGCAGATCGTCCACCTCCTGCTCGGTCATCGGCTCTGCCGCCGCTGGCGCTTCCGGGGCGTCGTTCTGCTGTTCCTGACGGCTCTGTTCGATCTCCCGCCTGACCTCGGCCATATCCACGGTGGCAAGGCCGAACCGCTCAATGATGCGGTTGATCTTGCTGGCGTCCTCCGCCCGTACCATGATGTCGGTCAGCCCGTCCGTGGCGTCCCGGTCTTTCAGGACGCAGTAGAGGACACCGTACTTCTTGGCCTCCCGGCAAAAAAGCTGAAGATCGCTGTCCTTCACGGCGAACACCTTCAGCTCCTTGCCGCTGCGGAGCATATTGGTCAGCCGGGTCTTGCCCTTGGTTTTCTTCTGCTCCCGCAGGATGGCGTACAAGAGGATGGCAAGCTGTTTGGCACCCTCACCGGCCAGCTTCACCGCCACTTCACCTGTTTCCAGGGACAGCCTCACGACCTGCTCCGCCGCGTCGCCTGAATAGCTCATGCTGTGTCAACTCCTTTCGTTCGGTTTCCTTTTGCTCTATCAGCCGTTCCAGCTTTTCCTTGACCTGCCCGGAACGCTGGGCGATGCCGTCACATAAGACCACCTCCTTTCGTGCCGCCCTGATCCGGGTGGAGAGGGCGCTGATCTTCTGCTTCACCTCATCCACGGCCAGGGGGTCGCCCTGCCGATTCAGCCGCCGCAGTTCCTTACGGAGTTCCTGCCGCTGGGAGGTCAGGGCGTCCACCTCCGCCGACGCCGTTTCCCGGTGGGCGGTCAGCTCTCCGATGGTGTCGATGTGCCGTTTCCCTAAAAACCGGGTTTCTGCGTCCAGCCTGTCCAGCTTGGCGATGTCCTCCCGCAACAAAAAAGACACCCGCTTGACGGATGCCGGTCGTTTGACGATAATGTGAAGTTCGTAACAGTAACGGAAGTACAACGCCCGCAAGCCAGTGACTTTCTTCCTCGGCTTGCCCCGCACCCGGTAACGGCGGGGCGGACGATGCACCGCCTCCGGGAATGGGACTTGTTTTTGGAGGTTCTGCAAAATGCGTTCCTTGATCTGCTCCAACGAGTAGCCCTCGCCCAGCTTGTGGAAGCGGAAGTAGCCGCCAGCATCGGGCGGTTTCAGCGCCGGGTATTTCAAGGTCTTGCCGCCCTTGCCCCTTGTTTTGAGCTGGTAGCCCATTTCACCCATCACCCGCAGAAAGTCGCGCTCGGTGGTGGAAGCGCAGATGGCCCGATCAATGTCGGCCCGGATGGTGCCCCGGTGGGTGGGTTTGCCGTTCTGCTCGGCCTGCCATTCGGCGTAGTGCTTGGCCCGCCCGCCGTGGTTCTCTATCACGGAAATGGCGTACTCCCGGCAAAGCCGGTCTGACGCCTCCCGCATATGGGCATAGTCGGCGGGGGAATTGTAGAATTTGTAGCCGTCCGCCCAGGACACTGAATTTATCACAAAATGGGTATGGTAATGGCCGGTGTTACAGTGGGTGGCTACCACCACCTCAAAGCGGTCGCCCCACAATTCCTGGGCCAGCTTGACGCCGATCTCATGGGCGGTTTCCGCCGTTACCTCGTCCGCCTGAAAGGACTGATACCCGTGGTAGCACACCCGGCCCCCCAGCTTGCCCCATAACCGCTTTGTCTCCATGAATTGGGCGGCGGCGGTGTCCTCCCGGCAGTTCAGGCAAGACACATAGGAGCGGCGCTCCGTTTTCATATCATCGGCGGCGTACTCCACCACATTGTCAACAGCATGGAGGGACGCCAGTTCCTCATAGCTGGCCTCGGTGGTCTTTTCCGGGTTCCGGGCGTAGTTTATCACCCTGTCCACGCGCCCCTTGATGGGCCAGATAGAGGTCACGGCCATATCAGTCAGAGGGGGTGGTGTAGGTGTCCACGATCATCTTCTCCACGGCCCGGTTGTCCTCCAGGGCCTTGCGGAGCTGGGGCACGTCCAGCAGGCCGATGGAGTTGGCCCGCTTCAAAAGCTGGTCGATGTTATAGCCCACACGCCGCACCTCCCGGATCAGCAGCGGCAGCTCGGCGGGCGGGGCCTCCTTCACAACTGCGCCGTTGAGGATGCGGCGGCAGTAGCCCTCACGGGACAGGCCGCTCTTTCTGACCTTTTTTGTCAGAGTTTCCAGTTCGGTCTTGGTGAAGTAAATCTCCACCCTGCAATTACGTTTTCTCATATTGCCTCCTTAATCATTTTTCAGTGGTTGGAAAATCGTCTTTTCTTTTCGTCGATTGTGTGCTATCCTATAAAAGAGGTGGTCGATATGACAGCAGCACAAATTCGGCGGAGAATTGCGGCAGTAAAAACGGCTGACGCCATCAATGCCATTGAAGGTGTGCCGGTTTCCCGGTATGCCCAAGTGCTTTCCCGCAGTTGGGCAAAAGGCGAGATCACGGGCGAACAGATGAAACAGGCGCTCTTGGCTTCTCACGCAAAACTGGCCGCACAGGTACGAAAGCATGGCTGATCCTTATCTCTATGATGATGTTCCTGTCCTGCGGAACGCACTTTCCATCAAAGATGAAAAGACGCTGGATTTGATCGAGGCAGAACAGTCCCGCGCAAATATGATGCTGCTCTACGAACAGGGCTTCCACGACTTTACGCCGGAGGGCCTGCAAAGCATCCACCGCTTTTTGTTTGGCGACCTTTACGATTGGGCGGGCCAGTTTCGTATCATCAACATTGAGAAACGGGAACGGCTTCTTGCGGGCCGCAGCGTGTGGTACAGCAATGATGAAGCGATCAGTGATGATTTAGCGTCTGTCTTTCAGGATATTCACGCCCAGGATTGGAACGCTCTTTCAAGAGGAGCCTTTGTGCCAGCCGTGTCCCGGTGCTTTGCGAAAATTTGGCAGATACACCCCTTTCGTGAGGTGTCAACGCCAATTTGAAATTGTAAGAAAACGCCGAAGAAATTTTGTAGTTTTTCGGCGGGGGGGGGGTAACAGAATCAGTTATTTCCTTGCAGGAAAAGAGTATTTACGATTTGCTGTTTCTGGCGCATAAATTCCTTGCGCTCCTTCAGGCGGTAAGACTCACCCTTGATGTTGATAACGGTGCAGTGATGCAGTACACGATCCAGGATGGCGGAGGCGATGGTGACGTCGGCAAAGACCTCGTTCCACTGGGAGAAGGTTTTGTTGGAGGTGAAGACGGTGGATGTTTTCTCGTACCGCCTGGCAATGAGCTGAAAGAACAGGTTTGCACCCTGGATGTCCATGGGGAGGTAGCCGATTTCGTCGATGATGAGCATCCTGTACTTGGCCAGAACCTTGAGCTTGTCCGGCAGACGGTTCTCAAAATGGGCCTTCTTGAGCTGTTCAATGAGCTGGTGGCAGTTGATGTAGTAGGTGGAGAAACGGTGCTGTGCCGCCACCAGGCCCAAAGCGGAGGCCAGATGGGTCTTGCCCACGCCGGGCGGGCCGAGGAAGACCACATTCTCCCCGTTTTCCAGGAAGCGCATGGTAGCCAACTCATCGATCTGGCGCTTGTCGATGGAGGGCTGGAAAGAGAAATCGAAGTCGTCCAGGGTTTTCTTAATGGGAAAGCCAGACATCTGGATCTGCTTCTCATAGGCCCGTCTCCGCTTGGATTTGGCTTCTTCTGAGAAAATGTGATCCAAAACCTCCACAATGTTGAGCTTGTCCGCCACCGCCCGTTCCAGGTAGTTGTCCAGAATCTCCAGGGTGTTTTTCATTTTAAGGGCTTCCAGGTTTTCCCTCAGCCTGTCCATAGTAAATTCAGTCATACAGCACCTCGTCATATCTGGATAAATCGGAGGGCTTCAAGGGGAAATCTATTACTTTGCCCTGTTCCAGCAGAACATTTTCCGCATCTATTGTCTGTTTCAGCGTAATCCTTCTATAGTGCTGAGGATTGACAACCATGTCCTTCCTTTGATACGATATTCGATGCAGAGCGATCTGCTTTCCCTCATAGTAGGCGGCCAGCATACTGTCGAGGGCCACGACTGCCACATCTTTGCCGATGTACTCCGCTGGCACGGAGTACTGATTCCCGGCGTATGAGATGAGGCAGTCTTTTTGTACCCGCCTAAGGTTGATCTTGTCGATGATGTACTCACGGGAAAGAGGACTCAGCCCCTCTTTTTGCAGCCGCTCAAAGGGAATCTCGTTGGTGGTGGCATGGACTTTGCCATTGACCTTATTACACCAAGCCAAGGCTTGTCCATTCAAATCTGCCAGGCTGTTGTACTTGATCCCGACCATGAAGTTGTCCCGCACAAACTGCACCGTCCGCTCCACTTTTCCTTTCGTCTGACCACGATATGGCCGGCACAGGATGGGTTTGAATCCATAGAATCCCGCGAAGTCCTCAAACTGCCGGTTTAGTGTGGAGTCCTCCTGCTTCAAAAGCCGCTTGATGACTACCTGCTTCATGTTATCGTACAGAATCTCCTCCGGGTAGCCTCCGAAATACCGAAACGCGTTCTGATGGCACCGTATCAACGTGTTTGTGCTCATATCTGTGACAAATTCGATGTACCGCATCCTTGAGTACCCCAGAATCATGAGAAAGCAGTACAGCTTCTTCCACTTTCCGTCCTCGTATACCAGGTGATCCTCGAAGAATCCCCAGTCCATCTGCCCTTGCTTTCCTGGCATCGTCTCAAACCGCACCGTTGCTTTCTCATTCAAGTCCATCTTCCGGCTGCTCACATACGCCTTGACAATACTGTAACCTCCGTCAAACCCCATCTCCCGCAGCTTCTCCAGTATCCGCAACGCTGAATACGGCGCCTCTTCCAGCCACTCGTCCACGATCTGCTTGTACGGGTCCATCTTTGTTGGCTTGGGTTCGCTCAATGTGTACTCCGGCTTCTGCGGCGATTCCGCGTACCGCTTTGCCGTCCGCGGGTCCATGTGGTACTTCCGTCCCAGCTCCACATAGCTCAGCCCTTTTTGTCTGTCGCTTCGGATATCCATCCACTGTGCTCCTTTCATTTTCTGACTCCCTTTCCGGGCTCTTTCTCGCCCTGATTGGGAGTCTATCTTTTTCCCTTCACCTCCGCCACTAAACTACATTTTTTCCTCGGCGTTTTCTTACATTTTATCACTGGCGCTGACATGGGCTTGATAGGCTGGCCCTGCTCGTCGTAGTTCTTCGGGTCGGCGGCGGGGTCGGCCCAGCCCCGCATGACCCCGGCCAGCATCGCTGCCGCCTGTGCCTTGGTGACACCCAACTCGCCGTTCAGCTCGTCAACCAGCTTCTGGCTGGTGCGGCCCTTTGTCGCAAAGGACGCGGAGCGGTAGCCATCAAAGCCCCGCTCAAACATTACGATGGCCCGCTTCTCCGGCACCTTGCCGTAGCATACCGCTGGCAGGGAGCTTCTGAGGGGGATAACGGAGTTGCTGTTGCGCTCCATTATCTCGGCAAACTGGCAGATGTGGTAGAGTTCGTTGCCGATTTCAACGTGGCAGTCATCAATATAGCGGCATACCCGTTCAAAGTCTCGCCCATCAAACCGCCTGATCCGTACCTTGTCGCCGTCCGCAACTCTGAATTTTTCCTCATAGTGCGGAGTAATGAAGCGGATGCCCTTTTCAGCCTGTTTCATGTGGCGGTCAAGCCAGTCCCGGCGGTAGCAATAGATGAACAGGTTTTCCTCCCCCTTGTAGGGTTGCAGCCGTATCAGGTAGGCATACTGCGCCGTGTCCGCCCGGAAGCCGAACGCAAAGCCGTCGTTAAAGCCGCTCTCCGGGTGCCCCTGGCAGAAGTCCCGCATGGCGTCCCGGCTTTTCAAAAAGCCGCCGTACTGCTCGTCGCCCACCAGGGCCTCCATGACGCCCTCCAACTCCTGCTGAAATTCCTCGGTGTCCAGGTTCTCACGGTGACTGCTCCACTTGGGGAAAAAGCCCATGCCGTCCCCGCCCATGTCGGCCCGCAGGTGGCCGATGCTCCCGGTCTGGCCCGCAATCTGCGTACTCTGACGGGCGGTGTAAAGCCGCTCCGCAGGGGTAGCGGTCTGGAATGTCAATTCCATAATGTCACACTCCTTTTACTTGCTCAAAAAAGACCACCATTCATCCTCCCGCACCTGAAAAGCGTCGCCTAATTGGATGGTGTCAGGGAAGTTTGATTGGGTGGTCTTGATGGCGTATTTGTCGATCTCGGTGGCGTAGTAGCGGAGAACAGTGGCCCCCAGCTTATCCAGGGCAAGGTGGCCGCAGCTCATGCCGTCGTACATGGACAGCACTTCCAGTGGCTTCACGGTGATGCCGGGACAGTAGGACAGGATGTGGGCGATCACCTCCACCGTCCAGCCGTTGCCCAGCATCTTATACGCCTGGGTGTCCGACACGGGAAACACAAAGCCCTCCGGCACCGTTTGGAGGCGCATACACTCCCGCACCGTCAGCTTGCGGATGATATAGTAGCCGTCCACCAGTTTGATGGGGTACTGCTGGCCCTTTATCGTGATCTGGCCGTCCCGGACATCGTAGATGGGCCTGTCCAGCGTCCCGCAATACTGATAATACTGGCAGGAGGTGGTCAGGCAATTCGCTTTTTCCCTCATGGCGCGGCCCTTGCGGGTCTTGCTGTTGGGTATGGTCAAGTCAACGCACTCGCCGGGAAGAATGTCGGTGTACCCTTTTGCGGTGGCCTCCGCCACCCGCAGAGCGGGACAGCCGGTGGGGACGGTGTAAAGCCCGGTTTTCGCCCCGGCTCCGCCGCCGTTCCCACAAAGGGTCTTGCTCTTGCCGTCCGCTGAATATACCCGGTGGCCCTGGCCCTCGGAGCCGGTGCCGCTCTCTATGGTGCCCACGCGGATGGGGAACATGGGGATATGCCCGCCGCCCATTCCCGCCGATGCGGTCAGGCAGGGGACTTTTCCATCCACATCAAACACGCCCCAGCGGGTATGCTGGCCGTAAAGACCACCCAGCCGGTTGACACTGACCGCCTCGGCCACACAGGTCTTGCGGTCTATGGTATTGCCCACCATATTGCGGATGCCGTCTTTATAATAGGTCGCCCGCAGGCATTGGGCCTTCCCGTCTGCGGTGATATTCACCGGCTCTATTGCCATAGGCGCGGGGAAGTGCCCGCCGTCCAGGGCGTTCACGGCGCTGGCCCTGCTGTAATTTGCTTTCAGCGTGTAGCCCTTTTCATGGAGGGGTAGGCCGCTTTCCAGAACGTCCAACAGGATAAGGCCCCGATCCTCCGGCAGTTCCACGCCGGGGATATTCGTCCAGTAGAGCCGCTGACGGCTTTGGGCGGACACAAGGGCGGAGTTTATCAAAATAGGTTCCACACCCAGCTCCGCCGTGATCTGCGCCCGTATCGCCGGGGCCATGCTCTTGTTGTTCTCGTATAAATAGAAGTCCGGCCCGTACCGCTCCCTGGCGATCAGATAGTTGCGAAACAGCTCCCAGCCCAGGCCCTCCGGCTGTGTTTCCCGGTTCCGGGTCTGCGCTATGCTCCAATGGGTGTAGGGGGAGCCGCCCAGCAGAAGTTTCATCGGCTGTCACGCCCCTTTTCCAGCGCCCGCTCCCGCTGAATGACCTGCAAATGGTCGTTTGCCCACTGTGGCATACACTCCGGCCTGACTTCGCCCAAAACGTCCCTGCGTTCCCACCGGCCATCCCTGCGGCCCGTGAACACGTTGACGCCATAGACCGATGTGCCCCGTGAATACCCCCGCGCCCCGCTGCCATTCGTTACAAGGATAAGCTGGCAGTCTGCCCGCCGGTACTCATAGCGGAGAGAACTTGGCTTGACCGCCACCACCTTGCCGGTGATGTCGTCGATGTCGTTCAGCGGAAAACACTGTTCACTGTTCAGTAATTCCAGCGGGATATGGAGGGTCTTACGCTGGGCCTGCAAAGCCGCCACCTGCCCTTTCAGCCTGTCCGTGTAAAGCTCCATGATCTCCAGGTAGTCGTCACTTGCCATCGCCTCGGCGTAATACTCGTTCATCCCGTCCTGGGTGCAGAAGCAGCACATGAACTCCTGTTCCGGGCTGACGCCCACCACCACCTCACGCGCCCCGATCTGGAGCGAGTGGATGACCTCAAAATTTTCAATCATCCGTTTTTTGTCCGGCATTTCCGTCACCTCTCCCGGTCGTCACGCGGCCTGCGCTTCTTCTGTCTGGCCTTTTCCTGCTGCTCCTTCACATGATCTGCCAGGGACTTGGCGGGCTTATCGTCAAACGAGATCATAATGTTTTGCGGCGGAACGCCCCGCAGCATCCCGGACAGCTCCTTATCCATGTCTTTTCCTTTATCCATGATTATCGCTCCCCTCTGACAGAAAGGTCGATTTGCCTGTCCTCGTTGGCAAATCGACCTTCTAACTGTTCCACTGTCCAATTTTTTGTGAATTGCCCCAGGGGGTTTTGACCAAACTGCGCGATAGCCCGTCTGTCCATCTCCCGGAGCCGCGCCCATAATTCAGGGTGATGGGCACGCAGTTTTTTCAGCTCCCCGATTCGTTGGAGGGGACAGCACCAGCAGGAGCAGCGGTTGTATATCCGATACAGACCGCCCCAATCAAAGCCCCGGTCATAGCTGATCTGCAAGGCTTCGGCTTCGGTGATACCCCAATCCACTAGGGGATATTGGTCGTCCTTGATGCGCTTCGGCTCGTCGGCGGCGATCCCGACATAGTGCAGGGCGTTCCGCTCTTTTTTCAGCCGGTTCACTTCTTTGTGGATAAGATGTGTTTTTAACTGACCCGTACACCAGCGCACACGGGCACCGGGCCAGCCGTTCCCATAGAGGGACACCCCCAGCCTTTGCCGGTTTTCAATGCTGGACTGCTTCACCTTCGGTTCCTCAAACATGAGCCATTCAAAGCCCCTGGGGTGCCGCAGGGTGGTGATGTGGATGCCGCGCTCCCGGTAGAGCAGGTCGTCCAGCTTTTGCATATGCTCGTACATCTCCGGGAACTCCATGCCGGTATCGGCGGTCAGCACTACGTCAATAGGCATATCCCGTTCGATCATCAGCAGAAGCATGGCTGTCGAGTCCTTGCCACCTGAGCAGGAGACAGCGTGGAAATTGCCCTCTATGGGTTTCTTGCCGTCAGCGTTCATGCTCCCGCCCCCTCTCCCGGTCAGGCGGTTCCTCGTAAAGCCGCAAACTGTACTTAATGCTCAATGTTGGTTCCTCCTTGTCCAAAAATTTACACCGCCCCATGTCCAGCAGACAAAGAGCGGTGTATGTACGATATATATGGAGGAACGTGGTTTTATCAGGCCATCAGTTTTATCAGAAGCTCGTTCACTGGCCCAGCGTCCCGGCCCTGGGCGGTCAGCTTGTTCCGCCAGTCCATCAGGTACTTCCGCACAAGCCGGTATTCCTTATCCGTCAATTCAAGATAGACCTTCTTTTCCCGTTTGAACATTTGAAACAGCTCCCTTCCTTATCCCCATAGTACAGGAAAAAGCAAGCAGTTTCAAATGTGCGAATGGGTATGTAAGTGGCCCGCTGTGCGGGCCACGGGGAAATGCTTAATACCCTGTCCGGGGGAGGGTCGTGGGAGGTGCGTAGACCTTCGTCACCCAGCGGGTGGTAGCCATGATCCACTGGCCGTTGTAGACGCCGCCCACGTCCGCCTGGTTCACAAACTGACTGCCGCCCTTGGCCCAGGACACAACGGTGCAGTCAATTTTGGGGGCTTCCACCTGCCGGAAGTTGGCGGGAACGACGCCGAACACGAACATCATCTCTGTGACGTACTCGTTGGACGCCAGCCGCAGGGCCACGGGGGACGCCTCCAGCACATAGTTCTGCTGGGTGTTCAGGCTGTCCGCCAGCACACGGTAGTCGGCCCCGGAGAGATTGGTCTTGTAGACGATCTTGTAGCTGCCAGCGGCATTGTAGGTGCCGGTGGTGATCTTCGCCAGCCGAACCGCCTCCACGGGCAGAGTGTCCCTCCAATAGAAAGAGGTGAGCGCCGTGGTGGAGTTGTTGCCGATGCCGCTGAACGTGTAGCGGATGTTCTGACCGGGCATGACCTCTTTATAGCCGGTTTTCTCAATGGACACATTGGTGTAAAGGCTCTTGTTGGTCATAGCCGCTTTGACGATCTGGCCGGCGTGTTCGATCTCCACGTCAATGGGGGTCTTGTCCAGGGCGTAGAAGTCCGCCGCCTGGGATTCCACCACCTTGTACCGGCCCAGGGGCAGGGGCTTGGACACGGCCACGCCGTTTTTGTCGGTGCGGATGGTGTCAACAAGGTTCCCGGTGCGGTAGTGGTAGACCTCAAACACGGTGCCGGGGATGGGGGTGCCAGCGGGCCAACCGTTCATGCTGTTGTAGTCGGCGCTGGTCTTGGTGATCTGAATTTGCCCGGTGACGGCGGTGTTTTTCCAGGTGATGGTGGTACAGCCGCCGTACTCCACATAGATGGTCTTGGGCTGGGTGTCCAGGATATAGCCTTCCGCGCACTCGATCTCCCGGACGGTGTACTTGCCGTCCGCAAGCCCGCCGTCCACATAGACATACCCCTCATTGTCGCTCTCATAGGTGCCCACGGGGTTGCCCTTGGCGTCGGAAAGCAGGAACTTCACGCCGAAAATGCCCTTGCCGGTCACGCTGTCGATCTTGTGGATGATGGCGCTGCCGGTCTGCCGGTTGGTGATCTCCAGGGTGGCGGTGCCGCCGTCCTTCACCTCGATCTGATAGGGCTGGCTGTCCAACTGATAGCCCTTGGCGGCTTTCAGCTCCGTGACCTGATACCAGCCTTTTTCCGCTTCGGGCAGGGAAATGACGCCGGAGCGGTCGGTGGTGTAGGTGCCGACGATCTCCCCGTTGAGCTTGCGGATTTCAAACTGGACGCCGCTGATACGCTCCCCGGTTTCCTCGTCTGTCTTGATGATGGTCAAACCGCCCACCTTTGTGTTGTAGACGGTAATGGTTTGGGTGTCGCTGGCGTTCACCTTGACGGTCTGTGTCCTGGTGCCCTCGTCCATGACGTAACCGGGCAGGGGCTTGGTTTCCGTGATGACCAGCGTACCCACCACGCCGGAAATGCGGATTTCGCCGTTGGCGTCGGTCTTGTAAAGGCCCTTGCTGGACAGGTGGCCGTAGTCGTCGTCCAAGTAGCTCCCGTCCGAGTAGGTGATCTGGAACTCCACCCCGGCCAGCGGTTCGCCGGTCTGCTTGTCCAGCTTCTTCACCACGATACAGCCCTGCTTGGCGTTGTAAAAACGGAGGGTCTGAACTTCACCTGCCTTAATCAAAATGGATTTAGGCTGGCCGTCCAGCACATAGCCCTCCAACGCCTTGACCTCCCGTGCGGTAACGGTGGTGCCGGGGGTCAGGTCGTTCAGAACGATGCGCCCGTTCTCGTCAGTGATGAACTCGCCGTTGGAGTTGCCCACTACCGCGCCAGAGCTGTCGGTGACAAGGAACGTGACGCCTTTCAGCGGTGTGGTGGTGCCCTCAATATACTTCTCAATTACAAGGGTCGTGCTGGGGGTGTTGGTGAAGTGGAGGGTCTGGGTGTCGTTGGGGTTCACCACCACCGTCTGCGTCCGGGTGGCCTCGTCGATGGTGTAGCCGGGAATGGTGGCCGTTTCCGTCACTACCAGCGTACCGACAACGCCGTTAATGGTGATCTTGCCGTCCTTGTCGGTGAAGTACAAGCCGTTGCTGCTGATCTGTCCGTTTTCAGCCGGTACGAACTCCCCTGTGGAGGTAGTCACCTTGAAGGTGACGCCTTGCAAGGGCTTCCCGGTGAGGGCGTCCCGTTTGTCGATCACCAGCGTACCCGCCTTGGAATTGGTGACAACAACGGTCTGCGTGTCGCCGCCCTGCCCGATGACGACATTGGTGCTGGCCCTGTCCATCACATAGCCGGTCGGGGCCTTGATTTCAGTCAGGACGTAAGCGCCGGGGGCGAGGTTGGTGATCTTGATCTCACCCTGGGCGTCGGTGGTGAAGATGCCGTTTTGGGTCAACGTAGACGTACCGATCACGCCGTCCAGCCCTACCTCACAGCCTGCGGCGGTGGTCACGCGGAACTCGGCCCCGCTCAAAGGCTGGCCGGTGGCGCTGTCCCGTTTCTGGATAATGATGGCCCCTTTCGGCTGGTTTTTGAACGTCAAGCTGACGGTACGGCCCTCCTTGATCTGGACGGTCTGGCTCTGCGTGTCCAGAATAAAGCCAGCGGGGGCGCGTGTCTCGGTGACAACGACGCTCTTACCGGGGGTCAGGCCGGTGATGCGGATTTCCCCCGCTTCATCCGTTCTGAAAATGCCGTTGCTGTCGCCCACAACGGTGCCGTCCGCATACAAAACCTTAAACTCGGCGTTCTGCAAGGTGACGGAGGGGTTCACCGAACAGACCTTGCGGATAAGCAAAATTCCGTCCGGGGCGTTGGAAAATCTGACAGTGACAACGCTCTGCTCCCCACTGTCAGCCAGCATGATGGTTTCGGAGGACTGGATAATGTTGTACCCGTCCGCAGCGTCTACTTCCTCCAGCACATACGCGCCGGGGTTGAGGCCCGTCCACATGGCGGTGCCGTTCTTCCCGGTAACTTTGGTGCCGATGACGGTGCCGCCCGTGCCGCTGGTGCCGCCCAAATACCGCAGTTGGAACGTGCAGCCGGGGAGGGCCGCGCCGGTCACGCTGTCATATTTCTCAACGATCACAGCATTTTTCGGGACATTCTCAAACGTGATAACCTTGCTCTCGCCGCCCTTAATATAAAATTCCTGGGTGGCGGGCTGCTTGATGGTGTACCCAGCGGCGGGTTCCAGCTCCGTCACCTTGTACCAGCCGTCCCGCAGCAGGTCAACGAAAAATTGGCCGTTCTCGTCGGAGAAGAAGGTGCCCAGGCTGTTCAATTCGCCGGTGGTCGTGTTGTTGGAGCCGTACCAAACCTCGAACTTGGCCCCCTTGATAGGACTGCCGGTGATGCTGTCCACCTTGTTCACCGTCAAGGTGGGCTTCTTGTGGTTCTCAAAATAGATGGTGTGGTCGCGGTTGGGGTAGAGGGTCACAAGCTGGCTGGGGGCGTCCATGAGCCAGGGGGCCGGGACGGACTTCTCGCTTACCTCGTATACTCCGGGCAGAAGGTTGTCCAGCGTGGCCTTACCCTCGCTGTCCGTCTTGATCTCGTCAACGGAGTGGCCATCTGCCGCCTTTACCAAAAAGACGGTGTTGGGAATGGGGTCGCCGGTGTCGGCGTCCTTTTTGTAGACAATCAGGTTGGGCCTGCGCTGGTTCTCAATGGTGATGGTGCTGGTCTGGCCGGGGAACAGCTCCACATGGTACTCCTGCAAGTCCAGGATGTGGTCGGCAACGGTGGCTGTCTCCTTGACGGAGTACACCCCCGGTTCCAGGTTGGAGATGTTGATTTCGCCGTTATCGTCGGTGATACGGTCAAGGTAGTGGGTGCCGTCCTCAATGCGGGCGATCCTGAAATGGACGCCGCCCAGCCGGGTGCCGTCCGAGCTGGTCTTGATGAGCCGCAGGGCGGGCTTGGGGGTGTTGGGGAACACAAAATTGGCGTTCTCGTCCGGGTTCACCTGCACCACACGAACGGCGTCGTCGATCAAATATCCGTCCGGGGCCTCCAGCTCCCGCACCTCATATGCGCCGGGGGTCAGCTTGGACAGGTCGATCTCACCATTCACATCGGTGGTGAACTCCTGCCGGTAGCTGCCGCCCACCAGCTTGAACTCAAAGCGGACGTTGGGCAGGGATTTCATGGTGATGCTGTCCACCTTAATCAAGTGGATGCCCGGTTTCAGGGAATTGAAAAAGACCAGCTCCCGCGTCTGCGTGTCGCCTGCCTTTAACTCGATCTGCTGAGGGGTGCTGTTCACCACATGGGCGTCGTCCGTGGCTACCTCTTTCACAAGGTAGGTGCCCGGTTCCAGGTCATACAGGAAAATCTCGCCGCTGGCGTTGGTGGTGTACTCCCCGAACAGGTCGCCGTCGTGCCAAACCTCAAAGGTCACATCAGGCATGGGGGAATTGCTGGTCAGGTCGTATTTGAGGATGCGGAGGGCGGGCCTCGCCCGGTTGGTGACGGTCAGCACGGGGTCGTCCTCGGTGGCGGGGTCATACGGGTCAATGTGGATGCCGTGAGGGGTCTTATCCAGCACATACCCGGCGGGGGCGGCGGTTTCCATAATTTCGATATACGCCTCTTTTTGGATGCCGGTCACGCGGGCCTCGCCGTCGTCGTTGGTGGTGACGGAGGTAATGAGCTTGCCGTCCGCGAACACATCAAAGCTGGCGTTGGGGAGGGATACGCCCGTCTGCTCGTCCACCTTGATGATGGTCAGGCTGATGTCCCGCACGTTCTCCCAGGTGATAAGCACGTCCTTGGTGCCGTCCCACTCCACCGTTTCCACACGGGTGGACTTCACATAACCGTCCGGGGGCGTCTGTTCCGTCACGCGGTAAGAGCCGTAGGGCAGCTCGTCACCCTCAAAAGAGATGGTGCCGTCAAAGCCCGTGATGCCGGTGGTCATATAGGAGCCGTCGATCTGCTCAAAGCGGAACACGGCCCCCTGCAAGCTGCCCTTGTTCTGTGCGTCCACCTTCTTGATGGTAAAGCCATGCTCCACATCATCGGTGACAGTCACATACTCGGTGCGGCCAGGGGTCAGGGTGACATTCATGGGGGCCACGATCTGATAGCCCTCCGGGGCGGCGGTTTCCGTCAGGGTAAACTTTTCGTCGGCAGGCAGGTCACGCCATACGATCTGGCCGTTACGGTCGGTGGCGCCAGTGACAGTGGTTCCGCCGCTGCCAGTCAGGGTGAACTCGGCCCCCTCCAGGGGAGCGCCGCCCGCCCCGGCCTTGATTACCTGCAAGCTGGCGGTGTCGGTTTCCTCCGTACCGCTCCACTTAAAGGGGATTTGTGCGTCCAGATTGGTATAGCCGGGGTCGGAGATGATATAGGACTGCTCCGACGCGGAGGGGTTGTAGGCCAGATAAAGGTTATACTGCGCCACGCCGCCTGCGGCCTTGATGGTAAAGTTGCCCTCGGTGGGCACATTGTCCACAGGGAGGCAGACCTTGAACGTGCCGTAATACTCGCTGCCGTTGGAGTTGAGGTTTGTGCTGTGCTGTCTGCTGGTGTCCACCAGATAGCAGGTGGCCCCGTTCTCCTGCGTAGTTTCCAGCGGGGAGTTATTTTCGGCCACAAAGATAGTGCCCTGGGGGGCGTCGGTGGAGTACACCTTGGTCTTGCGCCCGTCGATCCAGGTGGAGGTGGCGGAGGCCAGATACACCACACGGGTATAATACTCCTTGCCGTTGATGCGTTCCAGCTTGATACCGTCGGTGCCGTCCTCGGCTGCGCCCTCCAGACCAAACTCATTGACGACCTCGATGCCGCGAATATCCTTGTTTTCCTCGGCCCGGAGGGACAGGCCGGTGTGGAGGGGCTGTGTCCAATGCTGGGCCAGCTTTACGATAGCCTTGGCGCTGTCGAAGATACGGATTTTCTGTGCGTCTGCGGTGGGTTCAGCGAGGGTGTCGCGGCCTGCCGTAAAGGAGGTGCCGGGGATGGCAAGCTGGCCGCAGGAGGCCCAGATCGCCAACTGCGTGGCGTACTTGTACTCGTCCTCGGTGAGTGCGTTCACGCCCCGCACGTCATCCTGGTGCAGCTCCTTGAACTGTTCCAGCGTCCTGTTGGGGTAGCCGCCCGCAAACACGCCCATCGTCTGCGGGTTGCGGTTATAGGGCTGGACGGTCAGGGCCTTGGAGGGGGATACCCCTTTCAGCCCGTGATTGACACAGTAGGCGGTGCCGGTCAGACCGTCGTTGCTGGTGTACTTCCAGTAGCCGCCGCCGATGGTTCCGCCGTTCTTCTTGGACAGGTAGTTGCCATATCCGGCCTGCTTGATGGTGACGGTGCCGCTGTCGCCCAGCGTGGCGGCGCTGGCGGGGACGGCCAACAGGCCAAACAGCGTAGCCACCACCAGCAGCATGGACAGCAGGCGGTTGAAATGCTTGTGTTTCATGGGTTCTCCTTTCTTTCCGGGCATAAGAAAAGGCAGGCTGCTTTCACAGTCTGCCTATCCAATGCGGTGTTCGGTTGTCTTACTTGGTGCTGCCGGGGACAAACAGCTCTTTCAGGAAAGCCGTCTGCTCCGGCGCTCGGTCTGGATGATTGGGGTAGGTTTCCCGAAGCAGCATGGAATGGCTGTTTGTCAGGTCGTTCAGGGACACGTCCACATGGAGCCACTGGCCGTCCGCGTAGACCATATTCCAGGTGTGATTGCTGGTGCTGATGGTGAAGCAGGGGATGCCAGCCGCCCCGCACAGGAATTTGAACGCTCTGGCGTAGGAGCCGCAGGCCGCTTGAAGTTCCCCGCTGTGCTGGGTAAAGGTGCGGGTCACGCCCGCCGTCTTGCCCTTTTTGTAGGCCAGCAGGGTACACAGGTAGTCGTTCAGGTACTCCACCTTTTCGCTGTCCGTGTCCAGCTCCGCCGCTTCTGCGATGATGGGCTGGATGAAGTCAAAGGGCGCTTGGTAATTCTCCGGCATGGCGGCGGACACAGCGAAATAGTCCAGGTGCTGCCAGTAGTTGGTGAAGTTCTCCGGGACGTGATGCTCATACCGCACAACGCCCTCCATCCGGGCCAACAGGTTCTTGACGGCGCTGTACTCGCTGTCGCCCACCATCGTGTAGGCGGGGGCGGTGTCGCTGGTGCCGTCCACCAACGTCTGCCGGATGGCGTTGTAGAGCGCCCGGTCATAGGTGGCGGTGAATACGTCCGGGTTGGCGTCCTGGGAGAAGTCCTCCCGGCTCCATTGGGCGGCCTGGATGGTATAGGCTTCCGGCTGGACTTCTGCGGCGTGGGCCGGGACACTCAGACCGGCGATAAGGACGGTGCAAGCGATTCCGGCAATCAAACGGTTCAGACTGTTTTTCATATGAACGATCTCCTTTGTAATATGTTGGGGTCTTTGCTTGTCCCAACAGTACCACAAAGGAGGGAAACAGTCTAAGGTGCGAATTTCTTTTCAGCGGGTGTCAGACCTCCACGGCCCGGACAGCCCAGCGGTAGGCGCTCTGATTGCGAACACAGGTGAACAGCGTCACGCAGTTTTCAGAAGTGGGGGCCAGCAGGGAGTTGTCCGTTTCGCTGATCTTGTTCACGCTGGTAACGGAGTAGGTGCGGGTGCCCAGCCGGGTGGTCAGGGTGATGGTGTCGCCCACATTCAGGGTGTGGATGTCGCCAAAGTAGCAGTTGGCCCCACGGTTGTGACCGGCGATGGCGCAGTTGCCGTCCCAGATGCTGGTGTCCTCAAAATGGCCCGCCCCTTTCGCCAGGACGGAGCTGCTTGTGCCCTCGTACACCTTGACGTTCACATTCAGGCTGGGGATTTTCAGGGTCGCCAGATAGCCGCCCTGGTAGTAGAGGTCGGATGTGACCTCCGTGAAGCCGGTGGAGGGGGTGGGGGTGGCTGTACCCCCGGTATTGGTGCCGCTGCCGGATACGATGCTGCTGGGGATGGTGTTGAAGTCGGGCGGGGTGACGGTGACGCCGGTATTGCCGTTGATAACGGCTCCCTCACCCAGCATATAGCCGGGGGCCAGATTGGGGGTCAGGGGGTTGCCGGTGTTCAGGGTGTAGGCGGTGGGGCTTCCGAACGTGGGCGGGATCAGGGCCGCGTTCTTGCTCACATCCACGTTGGGCAGCTCGCCCCGGTCAGCCGTGACCACCGGCTCGATGGAAGTGGACTTGCCGTACTCCGGGTCGCCGGGGCCGTCGATATTGTACTCAAGGGCGCTGGCGGGGACGGTCAGGGCCAGGGTCAGACACAGAACGGAAAAAAGCATGGTCAGTTTCTTCATGGTAGTTTACCTCCTGCGTTTGATGAAGTAGAACACGCCGCCGCCCAGCAGCACCACTACGACAACGGCCACCACGGGCAGGACGCTGTTCTTCTCGCCGGTGGGGGCATCCTGGCCGGTGGGGTCAACGGGAGCAGTGGGGTCGGCAGGGTTGGTCAGGTCAGGGCTGGGGGTGTCGCCGGGTTCCTCTGTGGGGGCGGGTTCCAGGGCGGTGCCCTCGAAGATCGCCACATAGCGTATCTTATTCAGGTTGATACGGCTGACGGTGCCCGCATAGTCGGCAGTGACGGTGTAGCCCTTCACATAGGAGCTGGTGGCGGAGCCGGAGTAGGTCGCCACAGCGGTAAAGTGGCCGTCCCCCTCGGTCTGCCAGTTGACGGTCTGGAGTGTCAGGGAGTGGCCGTTGTCGGTGATGGACTTGGGGATATACTGCGTGTCCTGGTCGGCAAGGCCGGGGTAGGTGCGGCTGGCGGTCAGGGTCTTGGTGGAGCTGCCATACCCGGCCACCTCCACCTTCACCGTGTCCAGCTTCAGGGCCAGCGTCCCGGCAAGGCCGTCCTCGGTGACAAACTCCTTTGTCTGCGGCAGGAGGGCCAGCACCGCGCCCATGTCCTTGCTCTGGCTGGGCACGGACACGGTTTCCGTGTGCTGACGGCTCTCATTGGCGGGAAGCTCCTGTTTCAGCAGGTCGGTGAGGGTGTAGTGGTAGCCCTCCTGCTCGAAGTCGGAACGGGGGATGCCAGCGGGGTCGTCCTCTGGCCCCAGGTCATACATCTTCCTGATCTCGCCGCCGTCCTCGCTCCGGGTGACGGCGGTGGGGTAACAGGGGGACGGCTGGGCGGGTTCAGGCGGGTCGGCGGCAAAGGCGGCGGTGGTCATGGTCATGGCAAGGGCCAGGACGCACAGCAGCCGAGCCGCATGGGTGATGGTTTTCCGCTTCATAGAAAAAATACCTCCATGTTGTTGATTTTGGGCGCAAAAAAAGCCCGTGGCGCTCCACGGGGTCAAAGGTTTTACCGGCTGAAAAAAGTTTTACCTGCCCATATCGCCTTGCCTTTCAAGAGAACGGATACGCTTGGCGGGATCATCCATATTGGGTATTTGCCCCACATGGATACCATGATAAAGCTGGGTAGGTCTGAACTGAGAGAAGAAATCATTTACTGTGGTCAAAAATGGTTCGATTGCGCTTTCATTCATCTCCGCGATTACGTCCTGTTCCAGCCTTGTTAAGCGCACTATGGGCAGATACTCGTTGTGGGCTAAAACAGACAGGGATAGGATGGCAAGCCTTGGCGAATAACAATCCATCGCCGCATACACGTTGAACGGAAGGCGATTCAGGGCCGTAGTAGGAACACATACGTCAAATCCATCCCAAAGTCCAGTAGATTGATCCGGCAATATGATATTTGTGAGGTAGTCCGGCACCTGTACTTCCAATACAAAAAGGTTTTGAGATAGGCTGTTTGTGATTGCAGCGGTAGTAAATGCGGACTGCAAGGCCAGTTCAAAGCACCGTTCTCTTGCCTTCCCTGGTGTCAGGTCAAACTCTTTCGCAACCATTCCTTGGTCGTAGAAATACATCATATCGGGATCGCTGCAAGTCCATACAACCGCATCGTGGCTAAATCCATTTGCAAGAATTGAGCGGCAGCTTTCCTCGGTAGTCCCGTGATACAGTCTTTCCATGATGTCACCTACCCAGTTTGGGTTCTTGTTTGCTTATAGCACAATAGCAACCACCTCCAAAGAATTACTTGCTGAAAAAGCAGATACTTTCCGATCAGTCAAGGTCTTTCTTTTCAGCAGGTACAGCAGGTTTTGAGGGGGAGAGTGTGAGAGGGGGAGGGCGTGGGAGGTGCCAGGGCCGCAAAAGGGCAGACTGCCCCCCAGGTGTGACGTTCACCGCTCCCGCCCCCTTTCCCGCCTGCGGTACATCTCCAACGCTTTCACGATGGTGTCCTCGATTTTCTGTGCGGGCGTCCCCGCAGGAAAAAACCTGTCGATGCGGTTCCGGGGCATTTTGAATTGCTCCACCTGATTGGGCTTTTCCTCCTGCATGATGGACAGGATCACATCGGGGTTCAGCTTGCCCTTTTCGGAAAAGTCCCTTATTTTGATGGCCTGGGCGTGGGAGGGGGTGCAGTCCTCACTCTCCATGACCTCCAACAAGGCGTTCTGCTCATTCTCCGGCAGATAGGACAGCTCCACGGCGGGGCGCAAGGCCATTTGTAACGTGCCCTTTTCTTTCAGTACAGTATTGTCCACCATGTCCAGCAGTTCGGGCACAAGGTTCGTCAGACGGATATATTTTCGGATTTGCTCATGGCTCTCGCCTGATTGCTCTGCCAAAATTTGACGACTTTTCTTCCCGGAAAAATGGGGCAACACTGTTGCACCATTTTCTTTACTTGGTCTGCCCGCTTGCCGTTTCATAGCGTCCAGCTTCATCTTATAAGCAAAGGCTTTCTCCGAAGGCAGAACTTGCTCACGCTGGAGGTTGCTGTCCACCATGATAATGATGGCTTCATCGTCGGTCAACTCCCGGACAATGCAGGGCACCGTGGGCAGTTCCGCCAGCTCCGACGCAAACTTGCGCCGGTGGCCCGACACCATCTGATAGCCGCCGTCCGGCATGGGGCGCACCAGGACGGGGGATAGGACGCCCCGCTCCCTGACGCTCTCCACTATCTGCTCCATTTCCTCGTCCATCCGCACCTTGAACGGGTGGTCGGGAAAGTCGCTGATCTCGGCGGTGGGCAGGTCGATCACATAGCTGCGCTGGGCGTTGTCCCGTTCTGCCTGGGTAGAGAACAGGTCGTTATAGGCCCCGGTCAGCCCCAGGTCGATTGCGGTTCCTCTGCTCAAGGGTGCTCACCTCCTCCACCAGCGCGGTATACGCCGCCGCCACCTTCCCCTTGCCGTCGTGGGCGAAAATACTCTTGCCTTCTACACTGCACTCCGCCGCCCGGACAGAAAAGGGTATTTCCGTGTTCAGCACCCGGAGATTGCTCCCGGTCTGCCGCAGGGCGGCGATGATGCTCTTGGCGTTGTTGGTACGGCTGTCCACCATTGTCAGCAGGATGCCGTCAATCTTCAGCTCCGGGTTGATTTGCCGCCGTACCTTGGCGATTGACCCCATCAGTAGCTTCAAGCCCTTGGTGGACAGGTAGTTGGCCTGACAGGGAATGAGAACGCTGTCCGCCGATGCCAAGGCGTTGATGGTCAGCATACCCAGCGAGGGCATACAGTCAATCAGAACATAGTCATAGTTCCGTTTGACCGCCCCCAGGTAGCTCCTCAGTACAAACTCCCGGCTCATGGTGTTCACAAGGCTTACCTCAAAGCTGGACAAGCCAATGTTGGAGGGCACAAGATCAACACCCTCAATGTCCTTCAAAATGCCCTTGTCCAGCGGCGAGAGGTTGCCGTTGTCCACAACGACTTGCATCAGGTCAGAGATGGTCGTGTTCAGATCGTCCGGGTTCTTTATGCCCAGGCTCACCGTGAGACTGCTTTGGGGGTCTGTGTCCACCAGCAGCACCTTTTTTCCTTGTTGTGCCAGCCCAACACCCAAATTGACCGTTGTGGTGGTCTTGCCGACGCCGCCCTTCTGGTTGGCAACAGCGACCACTTTGCACTTGTTCATGGGTTTCCGCCTCCTTTCTCTGGATATAGTCATAGCCGCCTGCGGCAAAACAGACGGCTATGTAAAGTGGGCCAGCGGCCCACCTGGGGCCTACTGCCCCTCGTCCATGAGAAGTGCCAGAACGTCCTCCATGCCAGCGTCAAAGATGAAGTCCTCGCTCTCCGCCAGAAACTCCTCCATGAACATCTGCGCCAGGGCGGGGTACTGCTGGCAGTCGGTGAAGTCCTCCGACGGCGCAATCTCCACCAGGGCATAGACGCCCTCCAGCACCTTCATGGCCCCGGTGCAGTCGCCGTGGCTCACCATGAGCCGCAGGGCCTTCTCCGTAGCCCGCACCATGTCCAGCTCGCCCACCTCCAGGAAGGCGCTCCACAGGGCCTCCATACTCTGCTGGGCGGTGCTGCGAACCTCGTCGGCCAGCTTCTCAACGCGGGCCTCGCTGTTCTGCGCCTCATTCTTCTTCCACTTCATGACTTGTCCTCCTACTGTAAAATTCACAGCCGTCTGCGGGATTTAGACGGCTATGTAGAGTCGGGGCAGGGGGGTAATTACGTCTGCCAACCGGGACAAAAAAAGAGCGCCGTTTCATTCAGGGAATGATTCGGCGCTCTATGTATGGCTGAAATATAAACAGTATTCAGTTATGACAAATCAAGTCAAATCAGGAGAAAAATACAGATTGATCTTTTGGCATTGGGGGCCTTTAGAGAGGGTGATAGCCGCCCACGACGGCCTGCCCTAAGACCAGGCCCAAATCGACTTCTTTCGCTCTGTCAGTTAGCCCATTTTTTAACCCAAAAGGGCCGGTTAGCCCATATTTAACCCAAAAAAACAGGGTCAAATCGGGTCAAATCAGGCCAAATTTGGGCAAAGGCTATCAAAGGTTTTCAAAAGAAAAAACCCCGGAAAATCGAATTTTCCGGGGTTTTTGAGCGTTTTTGGATATAAAATCAACGCTTGGAGAACTGAGGCGCACGGCGGGCGGCTTTGAGGCCGTACTTCTTGCGCTCCTTCATACGGGGATCGCGGGTCAGGAAACCGGCCTTTTTCAGGATGGGGCGGTTGTCCTCGCTGGCCAGCAGCAGGGCCCGGGCAATGCCGTGGCGCAGGGCGCCGGCCTGGCCGGACACGCCGCCGCCGGAGACGGTGGCCACGATGTCCATCTTGCCGGTGTTGCCGGTGGCCTCCAGGGGCTGACGGACCACCATTTTCAGGGTGTCCAGGCCGAAGTACTCGTCAATGTCGCGGCCGTTGATGGTGATGGAGCCGGTGCCGCCGGGGAACAGGTGGACGCGGGCCACGGAGGACTTCCGGCGGCCAGTGCCGTACAGATAGGGCTTTTTAGACTGATACATTCTTCTACTCCTCCTTATTCAGCGTCCAGAGCAATGGGCTTTTGCGCCTGCTGCTCATAGTTGGCGTCGGCATAGATGTGCAGGCGCTTGAGGGAGTCCTTGGACAGAGTGTTCCGGGGCATCATACCGCGGACGGCCACCCGCATGGCCACCTCGGGCTTCTCCTGCATCAGAATGCGGTAGGGGGTCTCCTTCAGGCCGCCCACCCAGCCGGAGTGGGTGCGGTAGATCTTCTGGGTGCCCTTCTTGCCGGTGAGGACGGCCTTGCCGGCGTTGATGATGATGACGTTGTCGCCGCAATCGGCGTGGGGGGTGTAGGTGACCTTGGTCTTGCCGCGCAGCAGGTCGGCGGCCCGGACGGCGGTTTTGCCCAGGGGCTTGCCGGCGGCGTCCAGGATGTACCACTTGCGCTCAATGTTGGCCTTGTTTGCCATAAAAGTGGACATGGTGTTTCCTCCGTATGATATATTTGTATTTGCTTTACAAATCAAGCGCTCCGGGGTAAAATCGGAGCAAGACTATTTATAACACAGCGGATGAGCTCTGTCAACACGAAATTCATTTAGAGCAAGAAAAACTCTTGAAATCTCTGTTTTTCTTTTGTTATCTCTCAAATTCTGTTCTTCGATTTTTGAAAAAAGAATTGGAAAAGCGCGGAAGATCCGCTCCTCCGCGCTTGCTCAAGCTATGTAGGCGGCTATAATACCCAGTGCACCAGCAGCAGCAGGCCGAACCCCGGCAGGCCCAGAACGCCGATGACCAGGGCATTCCATAGATTCATCCCCAGGGTGAGGCCGGTGATCCCCGACGTCAGGTTCACTGCCCACAGCGCCAGAAAGCCCAGCAGGGTGTTGGCCAGCAGCTTGACCGCCACTTTCAGGGGGGCCTGGAATACCCGCAGCAGGGCGATGAGGAAGAACCCCGCCAGCAGGGCGGCAATGATCTTCTGATTCAGGTCCATGCGGCCTCCCCTTGGAGGTCCGCGGCGGCGGCGGACTCGGGGCTGCGCTCCTTGATGGCGCGGATGAGGTAGTTGCAGCGGGCCTTCACGGCGCTGATCTGGTAGATGCAGGACTCCACCAGCTCCGGGTCCAGGGCGTGGTCAAACTGCTGGTAGGCGCAGGCCAGCTCTCCCTGGGCCTCCAGCAGCTCTGCTTTCAGGATTAAAAGCTCCGGGTCCGGACGGACCCGCTTGGCAAAGAGAACGTTTTTCATAAGGCATTGTCCCTCCTGTTTCTATTCATACTGGGAGTTTGGACAAATATTCCAATTTTCATGCGGGAGGCGAAAAGAAAATGACAGCGGACCGGGAATTTTATATGCGCCAGGCCCTGGACCTGGCCCGGGAGGCCGCCCTGGCGGGGGAGGTGCCCGTGGGGTGCGTCATTGTCCGAAAGGGCGAGATCGTGGGCCGGGGCCGCAACCGGCGGGAGGAGAAACAGTCCGCCGCCTCCCACGCGGAGATGGAGGCTATCGCCCAGGCCAACGAGGTTCTGGGCTCCTGGCGGCTAGAGGACTGCGAGCTGTACGTCACCCTGGAGCCCTGCCCCATGTGCGCCGGGGCGATCCTCAACGCCCGGGTTTCCCGGGTGTGGTACGGCGCCCGGGACGGGGCCTTCGGCGCCTGCGGCGGCGTGGTGAACCTCTTCATGGAGGACTTTCCCAACCGCCCCGCCCTGGTGGGCGGAATTCTGGAGGAGGAGTGCCGGGCGGTGCTGTCAGAGTTTTTCAGCGGCCTTCGACAGGGACGGGACAAGTTGACATAAAAATATTTTGAGATTTAATTCTTTTGTAACAATTGGTGCTGGTTTGCTTAACAACTATCCTGTATCTTAATACTTGCAAGAGACAAAACTTCTTTTCATCCAATCTTCCAAAAAATAGGGAACAGGCCAGCCGAAAGGCTGGCCTGTTCCCTATTTCTCCGAAAAAGCAGGAGGGGGAGCGTACCGCAAAGGGCCGCGCAGGGCGGGGCGGAGGACCGGTTTCCCGCTTTACATAATATGACAAGCTTCAACATACCGGAAAAGACGGGGGACCGGTGGCGCGAACGCTCCGCGCCGCCGGTCCTTTGGCGTTTTAAGGTGGAATCAGCCCCACAGCGCCGACAGGGTGGGGATGACCTGCTTTTTCCGGGACATGATCTTGGGCAGGAAGGCGCTGTTTTTCACACCCTTGAGGCCAAAGGCCTGCTCAATGGTGTCCTCGTCCCCCACATAGAGGAGCCAGGTGCCCTCCAACAGCACGTCGGTAATCATCAGTACCACGGTGTTCAGGCCCCGCTGCCGGTGGACGGTCTCCATGGCGGCCAGAAACTCCTCCTTCCGGGCCATAAGTCGGTCGGAGTCCATGCAGGTGATCTGGCTCACCGCCAGGTTGTGGCCGGCGATGTGGAACTCCTTATAGTCCGTGTGGAGCATGGCCTCCACCGTCTTGTCGTCCCCGCAGGTGGCGGAGAAGATGGCCTTGCCCAGTTCCTCCAGGGAGAGATTGGCAATGCGGGCCATGCGGGTGGCCACGTCGATGTCCCGCTGGGTACAGGTGGGGGACTTGAACATGACCGTGTCGGAGATGATGGCCGCCGCCATAAGGCCCGCCATGTTGGCGGTGGGCATCAGGCCCTTTTCCTGGTACATTCCCGCCACAATGGTGGTGGTGCTACCCACGGGCTCGTTGCGGACATAGATGGGATTCTTGGTCTCGATGTCCGCCAGACGGTGGTGGTCTACGATCTCCAGAATCTCCGTCTGATCCAGCCCGATGACGGACTGGGCCTTTTCGTTGTGGTCCATCAGCACCACCCGCTTGCGGCGGGGGCGCAGCAGGTGGAAGCGGGACAGCGTGCCCACCACGCGCTCGTTCTCGTCCAGAATGGGGTAGGCCCGGAAGCGGCTTTCCAGCACGGCGTCCTGCACGTCGTCAATATAGTCGTCCAGATGGAAGCAGACCAGACCTTGGCTGTTGCAGATGTGGGAGATGGGCAGGGCGTGGCAGATCAGGCGCACGGCCTGGTAGGCGTCGATAGGGGTGGAGATGAGACAGGTGCTGGTCTCGGCCTCCAGGAGCTCCGGGGAGACCTCCGCCTGGCAGACGATGACACAGTTGACCCCGATTTCCAGCGCCCGGCGGATCATGTCCGGCTGGTCGCCGCAGACCACGATGCTGTCCTTGGTAGAGAACATCAGGTTTTCCCGGCTGGCGGGCAGGGCGATGGTGACTTCGCCGGAGATCACGTCCTTCATCTCGCCGCCTTCGTTCAGGATCTTGCCCTCCAGCACGGACAGGAGGTTGTACACCGGGATATTCCCCATGCGGGGGTTCCGGACGGAGGTCATGTCGTAGCCCGCCACGTCTCCGGCGGAGAGCATGCCGTACAGGGTGCTGTCCTCGTTGGTCACGGGGAGGACGGAGATTTTCTCGCTTTGCATGGTCTGCCAGCCCCGGCTGATGGTGGCGGCGGCGGACAGGGAGGGCGGCGTGTCGTAGTCCAGGTCCCGGACCTGGGTGCGCAGGTCGCTGATGAGCATGGGGGGACGGAAGCCGAAGCGGTCCAGTACGATCTGGGTCTCGTCGCTGACCTGGCCCAGGCGGGCGGCCTTGTACTCCCGTCTGCCCAGGGCGTTTTTCAGCGCGGCGTATGCCATGGCGGAGACAATGGAGTCGGTGTCCGGGTTGCGGTGTCCGGTGATATATACGGTGTCCATAGGGGGCCTCCTTGTGGAAAAATGTGCATTACACGATCAGGCCTTGTTTGAAAAATATCAAAACGCCCAACCGGCGGATCTTTTTCCGCCGCTCCGCGTTGATGTTCCTTGCCATACCCATACACAGAGCATGGCGGCGAAAAATCTCTCGCCGCTGCGCATTTTGCCATTTATCAAACAAGGTCTAAAATTATCATACCGCCCGGGGGCGGATTTGTCAACGAGACAAAAGTGGAGACCCTGAAAGCTGTATCGGTAGAAATTGGGCGGCATGACTGCGCGGGTTTGCAAAGCGTGCGGAATCAGGCCTCGGCAGTACAAAAGGCAGGGGGAGAGCGGAATCGGCGGCGGCCCAACGTCCGGGCCGCCGCCGATTTTCCTGTTCGGGCCGAATCAAAACAGCAATTTTTTACCATCAGGCTCCGGCCGTCTGCGGTATGATAGGAGACAGCGGGAAGCCCCGGAAATAACCGAAACTCCCCATGGCGGAATGGGCCCGCGTCACAAAATCAGCAGCTCCTTGGGCGCCCGGGTCAGATTCTCGCAGCCGTCTTCCGTGATGGCGATCACGTCCTCAATCCGCACGCCCAGCTTCCCGGGGAGGTAGATTCCCGGTTCCGCGGAGATCACCGCCCCCGCCGGGAGAGGCCTGTCGTTGGCGGAGGAGGCGGTGGGAGCCTCGTGGATCTCCACGCCCACCCCGTGGCCGAAGCCGTGACCAAAGTACTTCCCGTACCCGGCGGCTTCAATGACCTCTCGGGCGGCGGCGTCCACCTCTTTGCCGGTGACGCCGGCTCTGGCGGCGGCGATGCCCGCCTGCTGGGCGGTCAGCACCGTCTCGTACACGGTCCGCATCTCCTCCGTCGCGGACCCCACCGCCACGGTGCGGGTCATGTCGGAGCAGTAGCCGCGGTAGATGCAGCCGAAGTCCATGGTGACGAACTCCCCGTACCGGATCTCCTTCTCCGACGGCACGCCGTGGGGCAGGCTGCCGTTGGGCCCGGAGACCACGATGGGGTCAAAGGACATATTCTCTGCCCCATAGTGGAGCATCAGGTACTGGAGCCGGGCGGCGATCTCCCGCTCCGTCACACCGGGGCGGATCTCCTTTAAGATGTCCTCCAGCGCCCGCTCGGCGATGCGCTGGGTGGCGGTCATGATCTCCAGCTCCTCCCGGTCCTTCACCCGGCGCAGCTCCGACAAAAGCTCCGCGGCGGGCACCAGCTGGCAGGGCAGGGCCTTGCGGCAGGTCTTGTAATCCTGAACGGTCATATAGGCGTCCTCGAAGCCCATCTTCTCGATGGACTGCTCCTCGATGGCCTCCTTGAGCCGAGTGGAGTAGCCCTTGCCGGGGCCCACCTCCCGCAGCTCTGCGTCCTGTACGGCACGCCCGGCGGCCTCGGTGTAGCGGGAGTCGGTGAAATAGTAGTTTTTCTTCCGGGTGACCAGGGCCATGCCGTCGGTGCCGGAGGAGTGGAAGCCGGAGGCGTAGAAACGGTTGGCCTCGCAGGAGAGGAGCATGGCATCCAGGCCTCGGCTCTCCAAGGCGGCGGCGATTTGTTTGAAATGGTTCATTCTGGCGTTCTCCAATTCTTTACTGTTTTATTTATTCGCGCTCACCTGTGGCGGCGCGTGGTTCCGACACTGTGGACGGACAGCATCCCCAATAGAGTATTCTCTATTCTTTCGCCGATTCCAGCGCCGCTTTGACAAATCCGCAAAACAGCGGGTGGGGCCGGTCGGGCCGGCTTTTGAACTCCGGGTGGAACTGGGCGGCCGTGAACCAGGGGTGATCCGGCAGCTCCACGATCTCCACCAGACGGCCGTCGGGAGACGTGCCCGCGAGAAGCAGGCCCGCCGCCTGGAGGTCCTCCCGGAAATCGTTGTTGAACTCGTAGCGGTGCCGGTGGCGCTCAGAGATCTCCGGCGCGCCGTAGAGACTGCGGCTGCGGGCGCCCTCCGCCAGGACGCAGGGATATTTGCCCAGGCGCATGGTGCCACCCTTGTCGGTGACATTGACCTGCTCGGGCATCAGATCGATGACGGGATGGGACGTGGCCGGGTCGAACTCGGTGGAGTTGGCGTCCCGCCAGCCCAGCACATGGCGGGCGAACTCCACCACCGCCATCTGCATCCCCAGGCAGATGCCCAGGTAAGGAATGCGGTTTTCCCGGGCATACTGTACGGCGGCGATCATGCCCTCAATGCCCCGGCCGCCAAAGCCCCCGGGCACCAGCACGCCGGCGCAGCCCGCCAGGGTCTGGGCTGCGTTCTCTGCCGTCAGGGTCCCGGAGTCCACCCACTGAATCTCCACAATGGCGTCGTTGGCGGTGCCGGCGTGGTTCAGGGACTCCACCACGGAGAGATAGGCGTCGTGGAGCTGGGTGTACTTTCCCACCAGAGCGACGCGCACCCGGCGGCTGGCCGCCTTCTCCCGCCTCACCATAGCGGTCCACTCCCGCAGGTCCGGCTGATGGGTGATGAGGCCCAGCTTCCGGCACACCGCCTCGTCCAGCCCCTCCTCCGCCATCAGAAGGGGTACCTCGTACAGCGTGGAGGCGGTGGCGTTCTGGATGACGCAGTCCGGCTGAACATTGCAGAACAGGGCGATCTTCTTCCGCACATCCTCCGTGATGGGCGCGTCGCACCGGCACACCAGAATGTCGGGCTGGATGCCCAGGGACAAGAGCTCCTTCACGGAGTGCTGGGTGGGCTTGGATTTCAGCTCTCCGGAGCCGGGGACCTGGACAATGAGTGGCACGTGGATAAACACCACATCCCCCAGGGGCCGCTCTGAGCGCACCTGGCGGATGGCCTCCAGGAAGGGCTGGGACTCGATGTCGCCCACGGTGCCGCCGATTTCGCAGATCACCACGTCCACGTCCTCGCCTGCCATGGCGTAGACGCGCTCCTTGATCTCCCCCGTGATATGGGGGATAATCTGAACCGTGGCCCCCAGGTAGTCCCCCCGGCGCTCCCGGTTCAGCACGGACCAGTAGATCTTGCCGGAGGAGATGGAGCTGTTTCCCGAGAGGTCCTCGTCCACGAAGCGCTCATAGTGGCCCAGGTCCAGGTCCGTCTCCGCGCCGTCCTCGGTGACGAAGACCTCCCCGTGCTGGTAGGGGCTCATGGTGCCGGGGTCCACATTGATATAGGGGTCGAACTTCTGGTTCCGCACCCGGAGGCCCCGCTGCTTCAAAAGCCGCCCCAGGGACGCCGCGCAGATGCCCTTGCCCAGACCCGACACCACGCCGCCGGTGACAAATACAAATTTTGTTTTCATGATGCACACCTTGCCTTTTTTACACAATATTTTTTGGTATTTTACACAAAATTAAATCCGCCCAACCAGCGGTTGACCGACGGAAACCTCTGGTCGGTTGCGAAGATGCGGCAGGCAGTGATACACTGGTCTTAAAAAGGAGGAATCACTCATGGACAAAACATCTCTTGGAAGCACCATTGCCGCACTGCGAAAGGAGCGGGGGATGACGCAGCTGGAGCTGGCCGGACAGCTGGGCGTTACTGATAAAGCCGTTTCCAAATGGGAGCGGGGGCTCTCCTGTCCGGACCTGTACACGTTTCCCCGGCTGGCTGAAATTCTAGGCGCTTCCGTTGAGGAACTGATGCAGGTTTCGCCCGTTCCACCGAAGCCAGCGGGCCGGACCGCGGCGCTGCTCTCCTTGATTTTTAAGGCGGTGGCCTGCGCCATGGGAGCGGCCGTGACCAGTCTGGCCGTTATGGGCGCGCTGGATACCCGTACGGGTTTTTCCCTGCTGGGCATCGGCCTCTTATCTGCCGGAATTGCCCTTTTGAGGGAGCGGAGTGACAGCCAATAAAAAACCACCGCGGGACCGTCGCAGGGGGTGAGAAATCCCAGTCTCTTTCGGGACTCTCAGCTGCGATCCGCGGTGTCTGCCGGCGGTGTTTGATTGTCGTCTGCGGCGTGTGCCGCAAATCGCGGCGTTCCAAAATACGGTTTAACTATACCACCCCAATTTTTTCGTGTCAATAAAAAGTTGAACCTGGCGCAGTTTTGCAGGAAGTACACAAGGACGACAAAAAACAAAGAGGGTATTTGTCAAAAGCGCCGGTTGACTTCATTCCTTTAAAGCTATATAGTGTAAAAGAATTGGAGAGAAATCTCTCTCGATCCAAACAACCATAAGGAGAGATCAATGATGAAAAAGAAGATTCTTGCCCTGCTCCTGGCCGCCTTGATGGTCATGGGCCTGGCCGCCTGCGGCGGCAATGAAAGCAATACGCCCGCCGATCCGGCTCCCTCCGCAGACCCCGCCGCCCCGGCGGACAGCAACGAGCCCGCCGGTGAGATCTACAAGGTGGGCATCTGCCAGCTGGCCCCTCACCCGGCCCTGGACGCCGCCACCGAGGGCTTCGTCGACGCCCTGAACGAGCTGCTGCCCGGTCAGGTGAAGATTGATCCCCAGAACGCAGCCGGCGACACCCCCACCTGCGCCACCATCATCAACGGCTTTGTCTCCGGCGGCGTGGACCTGATTATGGCCAACGCCACCGCGCCCCTCCAGGCCGCCGCCTCCGCCACCGCCGACATCCCGGTGCTGGGCACCTCCATCACTGAGTACGGCGTGGCCCTGGGCATCGAGGGCTTCACCGGCACCGTGGGCTCCAACGTCTCCGGCACCTCCGACCTGGCCCCCCTGGACCAGCAGGCTGAGATGATTAAGGAGTGGTATCCTGACGCCAAGACCGTGGGCCTCATCTACTGCTCCGCCGAGCCCAACAGCCAATATCAGGTGGACAACGTCCAGTCCTATCTGGAGGGCATGGGCTATGCCTGCACTCAGTATCCCTTCTCCGACACCAACGACATGGCCTCCGTGGTCCAGAACGCCGCTGACAACAGCGACGTGCTGTATGTTCCCACCGACAACACCGCCGCCAACAACACCGGCATTATCGACAATATCTGCCGGGGCGTGAAGCCCGTGTTTGCCGGCGAGGAGGGCATCTGCGGCGGCTGCGGCGTGGCCACGCTCTCCATCAGCTATTACGACATCGGCTACAAGACCGGCGAGATGGCCGCCGACATCCTGGCCAACGGCGCCGACATCTCTGCCATGGCCATCGAGTACGCGCCCCAGTTTGTGAAGAAGTACAACCCCGCCACCTGCGAGGCACTGGGACTCACCGCTCCCGAGGGCTATGAGGCAATCGTGGCCGAATAAGGTTCATAGCGCGTGAAAAAACAGCGGGGAAGGGACTTCCCATCCCCGCTGTTTTTTGCTATACTCATTTTATTTGCAACTTTTCACGGGGAGGAAACGGCAATGACTGCTCTTTTGAACGCACTGCCAGGGGCCGTGTCCCAGGGAATGATCTGGGGCATTATGGCCATCGGCGTATATCTGACCTATAAAATTCTGGACATCGCAGACCTGACGGTGGACGGCTCCTTCTGCACCGGCGGCGCGGTGTTCGTGATGCTCTTCACCAACGGCACCAACGTCTGGATCGCCCTGCTGGCGGCTCTCCTGGCGGGGATGCTGGCGGGACTGGTGACCGGCATTTTGAACGCGGCCTGCGGCATTCCGGCCATCCTCTGCGGCATTCTGACCCAGCTGGGGCTGTACTCCGTCAATATGGCCATCATGGATTTCAAGGCGTCCGTGGCCATCAATGTCACCCAGGCGGACACCTTGGATAAGCTCCTGGTGTCTTTGCGGTTCGTCCAGGGAGCGATTCGGGGGGACTTTCCCGTCTGGCGGCATCCCATTCTGGTGGTGGGCCTCTTTACCGCGTGTCTGATCGGCGTGCTCTACGCCTTTTTCGGCACGGAGCTGGGCTGTGCCCTGCGGGCCACCGGCTCCAACGGCAACATGGCCCGGGCCCAGGGCATCAACACCGATTTTTGCAAGGTGCTGGGCCTGATGCTCTCCAACGGCCTTGTGGCCCTGTCCGGCGCGCTCCTCTGCCAGTACAACGGCGCCAACGAGATCAACGTGGGCCGGGGCGCCATTGTCATTGGTCTGGCCGCCGTCATCATCGGCGACGTGCTCTTTTCCAAGCTGTTCCGCAACTTCGCCCTGAAGCTGCTGGCGGTGGTCATCGGCGCCATCATTTACTACATTGTCATTCAGGTGGTGCTGGCCATGGGCATGAACCCCAACTACCTCAAGCTGCTGTCCGCCCTGGTGGTGGCGGTGTTCTTGTCCCTGCCCTACTGGAAGGGGCGCTATTTCTCCAGACCCGTGAAGAGGGGAGGCGCCGCAAATGCTTGAGATCAAAGAGATCTGGAAGACCTTCAACGCCGGGACCGTCAACGAAAAGCAGGCCCTGCGGGGCGTGAGCCTCACCCTGAACGAGGGGGACTTCTGCACCGTCATCGGCGGCAACGGCGCCGGCAAGAGCACCATGCTCAACGCCGTGGCAGGCACCTGGGCCGTGGACGCGGGCTCCATCTCCATCGGCGGCACCGATGTCACCCACCTGCCGGAGCACAAGCGGGCGGCCTTCATCGGCCGGGTGTTCCAGGACCCCATGATGGGCACCGCGCCCACCATGCAGATTATTGAGAATCTGGCCCTGGCGGCCCGCCGCGGCCAGCGGCGGGGCCTTCGGTGGGGGCTTACCAAGACCGAGAAGGAGCAATATCAGAAGATGCTCAGCGGCCTGGGATTGGGTCTGGAGGACCGCCTCACCAGCAAGGTGGGCCTCCTCTCCGGCGGCCAGCGCCAGGCGCTGACGCTGCTGATGGCCTCCTTGAAAAAGCCAAAGCTCCTGCTTCTGGACGAGCACACCGCCGCTTTGGACCCCAAGACTGCCGCCAAGGTGCTGGAGCTGTCCGACAAGATCGTGGCGGAGAACCATCTGACCACCATGATGGTCACCCACAATATGAAGGACGCCATTGCCCACGGTAACCGGCTGATTATGATGTACGACGGAAGGATCGTCATCGACGTCTCCGGCGAGGAGAAGAAGAAGCTTACGGTCCCCCAGCTGCTGGAGCTGTTCAGTAAAGTCAGCGGGTCCGACGAGGCGGACGACAAGCTGCTGCTGTCCTGAGCCGCTGACCGGGGCCCCGCAGAGCGGGGCGCGCGTGAGCGCGTACAAGTATCCCGCAAAAGCGGGATCTTGGTCCCGGGCGGATTCAGTCCGCCCGGGGCAAATCAAATTCTCGGGGCCCCCGGACGGCCGGAGGCCGTTTGGGGAGTCAGCGGGTCCGGCGAGGCGGACGACAAGCTGCTGCTGTCCTGAGCCGAGCCGTTTTTTGAAAAGTACTGAGCCCGGGTGGAGAAGCTGCTCTGCCCGGGCCGGATTTCATTTAGACACGGCGGCTGCCGTTGGAAGTGAGCCGCTGTTCTGAAAAGAAAGGATCGACACCTATGAAGCTGGTCACATATCTGCAAAATGGAATGGAGCGGGTGGGGCTTTTAAGCGGAGACGGCTCCGCCGTACGCCCCCTGCCCTGTCCGGATATGAACGCTCTGATCGAGAGCGGGGACTTGGGGCGGATTGCCGCGCAGGCCGGGGAGGAGCTCTCCTTGGAGGCGGTCACTCTGCTGGCTCCCATCCCCCGGCCCCGGCAGGACATCATCTGCCTGGGCATGAATTACAGGGCGCATCTGGAGGAGGCCGCCGGCTATGACGCGGAGGCCTTTGCCAAGGAAAGACCCACGGCGGTCTACTTCTCAAAGCGGGTGACGGAGGCCGTGCCGCCGGAGGGGGTTATCCAGAGCCACCGAGGGCTTGTGGAGCGGCTGGATTACGAGGCGGAGCTGGCGGTGATCCTGGGGCGGACTGCCCGGAGCGTCAAGGCGGCGGAGGCCGGGGAGTATATCTTCGGATATACCATTGTCAACGACGTCTCCGCCCGGGACGTGCAGACCGGCCACAAGCAGTGGTACTTCGGCAAGAGTCTGGACGGCTTTACCCCCATGGGGCCCTGTATTGTCACAGCGGATGAAATCCCCTTTCCGCCGGCCCTGGACATCTCCGCCAAGGTGAACGGGGAGACACGGCAGGAGGCCAATACGGCCCTGCTCATCAACTCCATCGGCGAGGTGCTGGAGGAGCTGACGGCGGGCATGACGCTGCTGCCGGGGACTATCATTGCCACCGGCACTCCCGCCGGAGTGGGCATGGGTTTTGACCCGCCGAAATTTTTGAGGCCCGGCGACGTGGTGGAGTGCGAGGTCGAGGGGATCGGCGTCCTGCGGAATACGGTGGGGTGAAAGAGAAGACAGATAAAGTTTGGGGCCGCCCTTTTCAAAGGGCGGTGGGGGTGCGGGGGCAAAGCCCCTGCGGGTTTGGGCAAAGCCCAGCATAATCAAACCGCCGCCCGGTGAAAAACCGGGCGGCGGTTTCATCATATGCGCAATAATGAATGGCTTGAAAAGAATCAAAATTTTTATCATACATTACACATATACATCGCAGCAGGCCGCTTTCAGCAGCCCTGGCTTGAATTGTATGGTCAGATACAGGGTGTCTCCCAACCAGCGGACAAAGCCCATCGAAAACAAAAACTGTCTTCAGGTTATTTGACTATATCACAGCGTTCCCCGCTTCCGGTCCGGGAGAAGCGTGATGGCGCCGCTCCGGCGGGTGGCGTTCAGGTCAATCAGGCGCTGGTTGGAGCTGCCCCGAAACCGCAGAGAGATGTCCTTCAGCTCCTCCACAAACCGCCCGTCCACCAGCACGTCCAGCAGGGAGAGCAGCTCATCCGTCGCCGCGCACCGGGGACGGCTGCCCTCGGTTAAAAGCTCCTCGTAGGTAAAGCCTGTAAAGCACCAGATGTTCTTGTCCGGACAGGTCTCCCGCACCCGGCGGAGAAAGGGCAGCAGCGAGCGCTGGTTCTCGGGCTCAAAGGGCTCGCCCCCCAGCACCGTCAGACCGCTGACATACTCCGGCGCCAGCAGGGAGAGGAGATAGTCCTCCGTCTCCGCTGTGAAGGGCTGGCCGTAGGCAAAGTCCCAGGTCTGGGGCTGGAAGCAGTGGGGGCAGCGGTTGGTGCAGCCGGAGACGAACAGCGTCACCCGGACGCCCTCGCCGTTGGCAATGTCGCAGTTTTTGATCTCTCCGTAATACATGGGACCTCCTTATGAAATCAGGCGGGGCAAAGCCCCGCCCGGTTTTCGCCTGTTTTGACCGCGTTCTCACGGATTTCAGAGATTTCTTGGCCCGCTCTCTCCAGTACGCCATGATTTTTTCCACCATGGCGATGCAGTCGCTCTGGACATTGGGCTTCCGGTAGGGCTACATCTCGCTGAAGGTGTGGCCGCAGGGCTCCGGATCATCCCCCTCAGAGCCGCCGCATAGGCCCACAAGCCAGCCTCCCAGAGCGCCGGTCTTGAATTTGAAGATGCAGCAGCGCATCTCGTTGTAGCCGAACTGTCCGGCGCACACAATTTTGCTGGGGGCCTTCCCCGGCTCATGGGGATCGGACAGCCAGGATACCATGGCCTCCCAGGCAGCGCGGAGCTGTTCCTGATTCATAGCCCGATTGCCTTCGCAAGGTTTTTACAGGTGCAGTACCCGGTCCCGGATCTCCTGGGTCCGGCCCTGGTTCCAAAACTGGGTTCCGATATAGCCGCAGGTGCGGCGGGCTACGTTCATCTTGTCCTGGTCGGTGTTGCCGCACTGGGGGCACTTCCAGATGAGCTTGCCGTCCTCCTCCGCGATCTGGATCTCGCCGTCCCAGCCGCAGACCTGGCAGTAGTCGCTCTTGGTGTTCAGCTCGGCGTAGATGATATTGTCGTAGATGAACCGCATCACCTGGAGCACCGCCTCCAGGTTGTTCTGCATGTCCGGCACCTCCACGTAGCTGATGGCGCCGCCGGGGGAGAGGTGCTGGAACTGGGCCTCGAATTTCAGCTTGGTGAAGGCGTCGATCTCCTCGGAGACGTGGACGTGGTAGCTGTTGGTGATGTAGCCCTTGTCCGTGATGCCCTCAATGACGCCGAAGCGCTTCTGGAGGCACTTGGCGAACTTGTAGGTGGTGGACTCCAGGGGCGTGCCGTAGAGGCTGAAATCGATGTTGTGCTCGGCCTTCCACCTCCGGCAGGCGGCGTTCATAATCTCCATGATCTCCAGGGCGAAGGGGGTGGCGGCGGGGTCCGTGTGGCTCTTGCCGGTCATGTACTTCACGCACTCGTAGAGGCCGGCGTAGCCCAGGGAGATGGTGGAATACCCGCCGTAGAGGAGGCTGTCGATGGGCTCGCCCTTTTTGAGGCGGGCGCAGGCGCCGTACTGCCAGAGAATGGGGGCGGCGTCGGACAGCGTGCCCTTGAGCCGTTCGTGGCGGCACAGGAGAGCCTGGTGGCACAGCTCCAGCCGCTCGTCAAAGATCTTCCAGAACTTCTCAATATTCCCCTCGGAGGTCAATGCCACATCGGGGAGGTTAATGGTGACGACGCCCTGGTTGAACCGGCCATAGTACTTGGGTTTGCCCGTTTTCGGGTCCACATAGGGGGTCAGGAAGCTGCGGCAGCCCATGCAGGGGTAGCAGTTGCCGTTGCCGTTTTTGTCGACTTTCAGCTCCAGCATCTTCTTCTCGGAGATGTAGTCCGGCACCATGCGGCGGGCGGTGCACTTGGCGGAGAGCTCCGTCAGGTAGTAATAGGGGGTGCCGGGGCGGACGTTGTCCTCCTCCAAGACATAGATCAGCTTGGGGAAGGCAGGGGTGATCCATACGCCGGCCTCGTTTTTCACGCCCTCGTAGCGCTGCTTCAAGACCTCCTCAATAATCAGGGCCAGATCGTGCTTGGTCTGGGGGTCCCGGGTCTCCCCCAGGTACATGAACACCGTGACAAAGGGGGCTTGTCCGTTGGTGGTCAGGAGAGTGACCACCTGGTACTGAATGGTCTGGACGCCGCGGCGGATCTCCTCCAGCAGGCGGGTCTCCACCACCTCCCGGAGCTTGTCCTCTGAAACGGTGGCGCCGATGTCCCGCAGCTCCTGCTCCACGCTCCTGCGCAGCTTTTTCCGGCTGACGTCCACGAAGGGGGCCAGGTGGGTCAGGGAGATAGACTGGCCGCCGTACTGGTTGGAGGCCACCTGGGCGATGATCTGGGTGGCGATGTTGCAGGCGGTGGAGAAGGAGTGGGGCTTTTCAATCAGGGTGCCGGAGATGACGGTGCCGTTTTGCAGCATGTCCTCCAGATCCACCAGGTCGCAGTTGTGCATGTGCTGGGCGTAATAGTCCGTGTCGTGGAAGTGGATGATGCCGGCGTTGTGGGCCTCCACGATCTCGGGGGGCAGGAGGAGGCGGCTGGTGATGTCCCGGCTGACCTCGCCGGCCATGTAGTCCCGCTGGACGGAGTTCACCGTGGGATTTTTGTTGCTGTTCTCCTGCTTGGCCTCCTCGTTGTTGCACTCGATGAGGGTGAGAATCTTGTCGTCGGTGGTGTTGCTCTTGCGGATCAGGGAGCGGGTGTAGCGGTAGGTGATATAGCTCTTGGCCACCTCAAAGGCGCCGTGGGCCATGATCTGATACTCCACCAGGTCCTGAATCTCCTCCACGGAGGGGGCCCGGTCCAGCTTCTGGCAGGCAAGTTCCACGGACTCGGCAATCCGGCGGATCTGCACGGGCGTCATGCGGATGGATTCCGCAATGCTCTCGTTGGCCTTGGTAATGGCCGCGATGATCTTGGTGATGTCAAAACTTACTTCCGTGCTGTTCCGCTTGATAACGTTCATGAATCCCCTCTCCTCATCTTGTCTGTATACTGCGTGAGTACAGATCTGTATTTTAATATTGCATATCTTGTGAAGCTTGGTTATTCTACCACACAAGATGTAGGTCTGTATAGTCGCAAATATCACTTTTATAAAATTTTCTTTCGACGGCTTTATGAAATATACAGCACCTATTTTCGCAGAAACGGCGCAGGTTGTCCATTGTAAGAAACAACCAAATTTTTCCTGAAATTTTTCCGCCTCCTATTTTCCGGCGGCCCGGAGGAACATATCCCCGTCCTGCGCCGCATAGGATAGAGCAACTAGAGGCGGGGAGTGTTGTGTTTTGAAGGGTAACATGGAGGAACGGGCAGAGCGCCTGGCCCAGTACATTATAGAGAACCGGACCACTGTCCGCGCCGCCGCGCAGAAATTCGGCATCAGCAAGTCCACAGTACATAAGGACATCTCCGAGCGCCTGCCCCAGTTTAACCGGGCGCTGTACATACAGGTCAAGGAGGTCCTGGACGTGAACAAGGCCCAGCGGCATATCCGGGGCGGCATTGCCACCCGTAAAAAATACCGCGGCACATGATACGGGCGCCAGGGAGTTTCCATGAAAACACGCCCAAATCCCCATGGATTTTGGCGGGGTTTGGATTGCGCGGGATCGCCGGCAGAGTGAAAATCACCCGTGGTTTTCATTGGCGAATAGTATAAGGAGGAATCAATATGGCGAAGCAGACGCAGGGGCGGGGCCGCTCCAGAACGGCGGAGACGGCGTTCCCGGCCCCGGCGGTTTCCGGCGTGCCCATCACGCCGGAGCCCCCCGTTCGCCGCTGGCCCCATCCGGTGGACGGCGTGGAGCCTGTCCAGCAGGCGGACCCGGCGCTCCACTTTATTCACTGCGCCCTGTCCTACCAGAACGAACTGCTGGCAGACATCAAGGCGCTGCTGGAGCAGATTGCGGCGGTGCGGGAAGAGACGAAGGAGACAGAGGAGGGAGAATAGCTTCCGGCACAGGCCGCCCCAAGGCTTTTGGGGCGGCCGCTTTTCCTGGGGCGGGACAGGCTCTTCCCGCGGCGGGCGGGAAAGGCCGCATTTCCCTCTTGTGTTTTCGGCGGGGGGGCCGTATAATAGAGGATACGTTATGTCAATCAAATTTCCGCGGCGTCGCCGCGCTGCTAAGGAGAGCTTCCCATGCCAAGACCCCACTCCCGCCGCCGTAAGCGGAACAACATGCCCCTGGTCATCATTCTGGCGGTTTTGACCGTGGCCGTAATCTACGCCGGCTTTCACAGCTTTTTCAAGGCACCGGAGCAGAAGCAGGAGGACCTGCCCCCTGCGGAGACGGTGGACGGGCCTGCCGGGGAGGAGGACCCCGAGGCGGACGCGGCGGCGGAGGCCCTCCGCTCCCACCGGGAGCGGAAGCCGGACTTTTACACCATTCTGGTCTCCGGCGTGGACGACGGCAACGGCGGCAGCGACACCAACATCCTGCTGGCGGTGGACGCCGCCACCGGGTACGCCTACGGTGTCAGCATCCCCCGGGACAGCAAGGCCTTTTTCAACGGAAAGAACCACAAGATCAACGCCGCCTACAACACCGGCGGCATGGAGCTGCTCTCGGAGGTGGTGTCGGACCAGCTGGGCATTCCGGTGGACTACACGGTGCTGGTGGATCTCCGGGGGTTTGAGGCTTTGGTAAACGCCATCGGCGGCGTGGAGTTCTATATCCCCATTGACATGGACTACGACGATCCCTATCAGGATCTCTCCATCCACTTTACCAGAGGCACGCGCCTTCTCTACGGCGCGGACGCGCTGAAGGTGGTGCGCTTTCGCCACAACAACGACGGCACCGGCTACGGCAGCGAGGACGTGGGCCGCATGACCACCCAGCAGAATTTCCTGAAAGCGGTGGCCAAAAAGACCCTGACCCCCGCCAACCTCACCAAGGTCAACGAGTTTGTGAAGATCTTCCACCAGTATGTGGAGACGGACCTGACTGTCAACAACCTGGCCTGGCTGGGGGCCCAGTTCATCTCTATGGGGCCGGACAACATCGACTTCTCCACTCTCCCGGGAGAGTGGAAATCCCCCTATATCTATGTGGACCCGGAGGAGACCCTGGCGCTGGTAAACCAGTTTCTGAACCCCTATGTGGAGGACCGTCTCCCGGAGGACCTGAATATCCCCTCGTGATTCTTTGTCCCTTTCCGCCCCGTCTGTAAGGAGGTATCCCTGTGATGAGACGCCGCATTCCGGCGCTGCTGCTGGCAGCCGCCCTGCTTTTGACCATTCCCGCTTACGCCGCCCAGGACAGCCAGGAGAACTTTGTCCGGGGCAGGGCCTACTCCGGCCAGTTCTCTGACCTGACCACCGCCTCGCCTTTCTATGACAATGTGGCGGCGCTGTACGAGTACGGTCTCTCCGGGGGACGGGCCGACGGCACCTACGGCCTCCAGGACCCCATGACCGTGGGGGAGGTGGTGATCTTCGCCGGGCGCATCCGCAGCATTTTCCGCACCGGAGACGCGGAGCGGGGCCCCGCCGCCCACGGCGGAGACGGCGGGCCGGTGTCCGCCGGGTACCTCCGGTATCTCCAGGCGGAGGGCGTGCTGGGCACGGAGCTGGACGCCCAGCTGGCCGCGCCGGCCACACGGGCCCAGGTGGCCCATGTGCTGGCGGGCGTTCTGCCGGAGATGCCTCTGATAAACGACCAGATCGTGACGGAGGGCTATGCTTCCCGGAAATTCATTACCGACGTGTCGGAGTACACGCCCTATTATCAGGACATCCTCTATCTGTACCGGACGGGGCTGTCCGTGGGCAGCGACGAGACCGGCTCCTTCCTGCCGGAGGCGCCGGCCACCCGGGGCGCCGCCGCGGCTATGCTGACCCGCATGGTGGACCCGTCCCTGCGGCTCAAGCCGGACTGGACCCTGGCGGAGCGGACCGGCGGCTCCACGCTGGCGGATCTGGTGCCTCCCGGAGAATATATCCCGGACCCCGGCACCCTGGAGGAGATGGACGAGACCGTGCGGCACATGCTCTCCGGCGGCTCCAGCGTGCTGGCGCTGCAGTATCCCGGCATCACGGCGTCAGAGGCCAGGCGGGTGATGGAGCAGGCCCTGGGCATTGTAAAGACCTACTGCGAGCAGAGCTACAACTCCGTTTACTGTACCTATAACCAGGCGGGGCGGGTAACGCTGACATTCTCTGCCGCCAACCTGGGGGAGCGTACCAAGGAGTACCGGGAGGAGACCATGGCGGCCGCCCTGGACATTCAGCGGCAGCTTTGGGAGAGCGGACAGCTCACGTCCTCCATGACGGATACGGAGAAGGCCCGGGTCTATTTCACCTGGATCTGTGAGAACTGCACCTATGACTATAATGCGGGGGACAAGTCCCTCAGCCACATCCCCTACGGCCTGTTTGCCAATGGCACCGCCGTCTGCGACGGGTACACCGGGGCCTACAACCTGTTTTTGAAGCTGGAGGGCATCAGCTGTACGGCCCTGTCCGGCAACGGGCACATCTGGACAGTGGCGATGCTGGACGGCCAGGAGGTCCACATTGACACCACCTGGGGCGACACCGGGGACGGCGTGGATTACGGCTTTTTTGCCATGACTGCCGCCCAGTCCTGGGCACACCACAGCTGGTAAAGGGAATATGGACGCCCCCGGACCGGTTTATCTCCCGGTCCGGGGGCGGTGTCTTTCTGAGCGGGGCAAGGGTGGAGCGGAAACAGGGGGACTTTTTGGCCGTTTTTTTCATATTGCGCAGGAGCTGGAGTTTCGCGCTGCGCGCGGCACAACCCGGGGCGCTGCCCCGGGACCCCACAGCCTTTGTAGAGACTGGCGAAACTTTTAACCGCGTTTCGCCCTCACAGGTCCACCACGGTGACCTGGTGGCCGGTGCGGGGCAGGAATTTCTCCAGCACGTCCGCCGTTTTCAGCTTGAGGCTGCTGGTGCAGATGCAGGGGTGGCAGCTGAGGTACTCCGCCTCATAGACCTCCCGCTCCATCAGAAGCCGCACCTGATGTGCCTGGTCGTTGGCAAGCCCTAGGATGGTTGCGGAGCCGGGGGTGCAGCGCAGCAGGTCCCAGAGGGACTCCTCCGGGGCGAAGGAGAGGCGGGCGGAGCCGATTTGGCGGGAGAGATCCTTGGTGTGAAAGAGCTTGCCGGGGCCCATGCACAGCAGATAGAACTGTGTCTTCTGGCGGTTGCAGAGGAAGAGATTTTTGCAGATGGGCACACCCAGCGCCTCGCTGACGGCGGCGCACTTCTCCATGGTGTCGGCGGGCTCGCTGGAGACCCGGTCATACTCGATGCCCAGCTCCTCCAGCAGAGCGAAGGCAGCCTCCTCCTGGGGGAGCAGTTCCCCCTCCGGACGGGTGTTGCGGTACAGCGGTGAGAGTTCCATGGGTTATACGTCCTTTTTCAGAAGTTTTTCCCCGGCCCGGTAGATGTCTCCCGCGCCCACGGTGAGAATCAGATCGCCGGGCTGGGCGATTTGGCGCAGCTGCTCCGCCACCTTGTCCAGGGTGGAGCAGTACACCGCCCCGGGGATATTGCGGCACAGGTCCGCGGAGGAGATGCCCTGGGTATTCTGCTCCCTGGCGGCGAAGATCTCCGCCAGGATGGCCACATCCGGCAGTTTCAGCTCTGCCACAAACTGTTCGAAGAGCTTGGAGGTCCGGGAGTAGGTGTGGGGCTGGAAGGCCAAGACGAGGCGCCGGTAATCAAGCCCCCGGGCGGTGGTCAGCAGGGCGTGGAGCTCGTCGGGGTGGTGGGCGTAGTCGTCGTAGATCTCCGCGCCGTTGAAGGTCCCCTTGTACTCAAAGCGCCGGCCCGCGCCGGTAAAGGAGGCCAGGCCCTTTTCCACGGCCTCGCCGGGGAGACCCAGCACATAGGCGGCGGAGGCCGCCGCCAGGGCGTTGGAGACATTGTGCCGTCCGTAGACTTTCAGCTCCGCATGGGCGTAAAATTGGCCGCGGACGTGGATGTCAAAGACGGGGCGGCCTTTGTCCTCCCGGAGGTTGACAGCGGTGCACGCCGCCCCGGGCTCCAGGCCGAAGGTGAAGGCGTCCAGCCCCTGGGCCACGCTGCGGGCGCCTTCGTTGTCCGCATTGACGATGACGCTGCCAGAGGGGGGCACCAGCTCCGCGAAGCGGCGGAAGGAGTTTTGAATATCCTGGAGGTCCTTGAAGAAGTCCAGATGGTCGGCCTCCACGTTGAGGATCACCGCCACGGTGGGGAAGAAGCTCAAAAAGCTGTTGCAGTACTCGCAGGACTCCAGAATGATGGTGTCGCCGTTTCCCACCCGGTAGCCGGAGCGGAGCATGGGCAGGGTGCCGCCGATCATGACGGTAGGGTCCGCCTCCGCCGCCATGAAGATGTGGGTGCACATGGAGGTGGTGGTGGTCTTTCCGTGGGTGCCGGCGACGCACAGGGCGTTGGGGTAATGGCGCATGATGGCCCCCCAGGCCTGGGCCCGCTCATAGACGGGGATGCCCCGGGCGATGGCCCCGGCGATCTCGGGGTTGCCGTCGTGGACGGCGGCGGTGCGGATCACAAGATCGCAGTCCCCCAGATTTTCCGCGTTGTGGCCGATGGCCACGGGGATGCCCAGGGAGCGCAGGTGCTGGGCGGTCTCGCTGTCGTTCATGTCAGAGCCCTGGACCTGGAGGCCCTTGCCCTGGAGAACTTCCGCCAGAGGGCACATGGACACGCCGCCGATGCCCACCAGATGGGCCCGTTTGCCGGGGATGAGGTAGTCGGAGATGGGGGTGGGGTTGTTCATCATGGGAGCAGACTTCCTTTCAGGTCCGCTTTTTTCCGTTGCGCGGAGGGAAAAAGCGGTATATAATCAGATCATTGGCAAATTATTATAGTATAGAATAACCGGAAATGCAACAGAAAAAGGCGGTGAGCGGGATGCTGTCGATTCCGGAGGGTGTGAGAGCGCTTTTGGAGACGCTGGAGGCGGCGGGCTATGAGGCCTGGTGCGTGGGCGGCTGCGTGCGGGACATGCTGCTGGCGGACCTGCGGATGCTGAACGGGGCCCAGCCCCCTGTCCGGGAGCCGGAGGACTGGGATGTGACCACCTCCGCCCTGCCGGAGGAGACGCTGGCGGTATTCGGAGACCGGGCTCTGCCCACGGGGCTGAAGCATGGCACCGTCACCGTGAGGACGGCGGACGGGCCCGCGGAGGTCACCACCTACCGTCTGGACGGGGCGTACCGGGACCGCCGGCACCCGGAGAGCGTCACCTTCACCCGCTCCCTGGAAGAGGATTTGGCCCGGCGGGATTTCACCGTCAACGCCATGGCTCTGAACCTCCGGGGGGAGCTGCGGGACCCCTTCGGCGGGCGTCGGGACCTGGAGAATGGAGATCTGCGGTGCGTGGGGGCCCCGGACCGGCGGTTTCAGGAGGACGCCCTGCGGATTCTGCGGGGGATGCGGTTTTCGGCGGCGCTGGGGCTGGACGAGGAGGATGAGACGGGCCGCGCGATAGACCGAAACCGGGAACTCCTCCGGGAGATTGCCCCGGAGCGGATTCAGGCGGAGCTGACAAAGCTCCTGTGCGGGCGGTACGCCAAGGAGGTGTTGGACAACCATCCCGGGGTCGTCGGTGTCTTCTGGCCGGAGGCGCTGCCTATGGTGGGCTTTGACCAGCGGAACATCCACCACTGCTACGACGTGTGGAATCACAGCACCGTGGCCCTGGCCAATACGCCCCCCATTCCGGAGCTGCGGTGCGCCGCCCTGCTCCACGACATCGGCAAGCCCGCCGCATTCACCCTGGACGAGGACGGCGTGGGCCACTTCTACGGCCATGCCGCCGCCAGCGTGGAGCTGGCGGACGGGATGCTCCGGCGGCTGAAATTCCCCAACGACTTTCGGGAGCGGGTGGTGCGGCTCGTCGCGTGGCACGACCGGGACATTCCCCGGACGGACAGAGGTGTGGGCCGGGCCCTGCGGCGGCTGGGGGAGGAGGAGCTGCGGCTGCTGCTGGCGTTGAAGCGGGCGGACAACCTGGCCCAGGCCTCCGCCTACCGGGGGCGGCAGGCGGAAATCGCTCTGGCGGAGGAGATTCTGGACCGCCTTTTGGCGGAGAACGCCTGTTTTTCCTTGAAGCAGCTGGCGGTGAACGGGAACGACCTCACGGCGCTGGGGCTCCGGGGACCCGCCGTGGGCCGGGCGCTGGAGACACTGCTGAGCAAAGTGGTGGACGGCGAGCTGCCCAACCAGCGGGCGGCGCTGTTGAAATTTGTCACCGAATCGTAGCCGGTTTGTAACCGGCCTGTCACGGCTTTGTTGTTGAAAAAGACCGGAATTGCTTCCATACTGGGATTATCTCGGTATGGAAGTGACTTTTTATGCGAAAGATGGTTTTTGGATTGATCTTATGCCTGCTGCTGAGCGGCTGCGGAGGGCCTTCGGCGGAGGAGCGGGCGGAGGGGCCGCCGGTGCAGATAATCCAACCGGAGGAGGACTGGAGGACGGCCTATGCGGAGTTCCTGGAAAACCTCTGTGAGGAAGAAAAGGCGGTGCTGAACATCGACCGGCCGGACTATGACCCCAACGACTACCCCGCGCAGGCGGAAAATCTCAGCAAGGAGTATTTTCTCTATGACCTGGACCGGGACGGCGTGCCGGAGCTGGTGATTCGCTCCAACCACTATCGCTCGGACATCCGCTTTCTCACCGTCCGGGATGGCGCGGCGGCGGAGGCCGGCCGCCTGGACGGGCGGTATATGCAATTTTACACCAGCCCGGACCAGCCGGGGATCATCGTGCGGGAGACGCCCAAGGGGCCGGTTTTTGTGTTCCGGATCTGGATTGAGGACGGGGAGCTTTGCCGGGGGGAGTACCTCTATGAGACCGACCTGAGCGTCCGGTGTGTGGATGACGCCTTTCACATGGAGAACGTGGTTCCGGGGGCGGAGTACATCAGAGGCTGCCGCACCATGGCGGAGTGGCCGGAGCACACGCCGCTGACGCTGCCCATTTACGACTATGGCCGGGAGACTGCCGCGGCGGAATTGGACACGGCGCGGGACGGCGCGGCCCGGGCCGCCATCCTGGCGGCGCTGGAGGAGGGGGCGGCGTTCTGCGCCGTCTCCGGCGACGGCTGCGGCGGGGACGCGGGATGGACCACGCTGGCGGACTACCTGAAAGCCGGCGGCATCAGCGAATACGCCGAAAAGCCGCTCATCTCCCGGCGTCGGGCCTGGGTGGATCTGGACGGAGACGGACGGCGGGAATGTGTGCTGTATGTGGAGCATGACGCGGGCGATTATATTCAGAACGGCTATTTTGTTGTGTTCAGCCAACAGGAGGGGGCGGTGTACGCCTACTGCCTGAACTATGCCGGCGGAAGTGAGCTCAACACGGACGGAGTTTTTTATGACCCCTGGTATCTGGAGGAGGGCATTGACGGCGGTGCCTGGCGGGTGTCCTTCCAGGAGAGCCAGTGTTATCAATATACGGCGGCCTATGATGAAGCTGTCCCCATGGTGGAGTGGGAGAGCGTGAATTGAATAGCACCAACCTCCCCCTTCCGCCATACCATGGTGCGAGGGGGAGTGCCGTATGGAGAAGACCTTTGGCCTCATCGGAGGCGACCGGCGGCAGGCGGAGCTGAGCCGGCTGCTGGCGGCGGACGGGAATACCGTCTATACTTACGGACTGAGCGCCTGGAAGCCCGCGGGCGCGGGAAGCCTGGAACGGGCTGCGGGGGCGGACGTGATTGTCCTGCCCCTGCCGCTGTGCCGGGGCGACGGTGTGCTGAACTGCGAGGAGGGTCCCGTACCCACCATGGACCTGTTTCGCCGCCTGCGGCCCCAGCAGCGGGTGCTGGCGGGGCAGGTGAAGCCCCAGCAGCGCCGGGAGGCCGCGGACTGCGGACTCTGCCTGGAGGATTACTTCCTCCGGGAGGAGCTGACGGTGGCAAACGCCGCCGCCACGGCGGAGGGCGCCGTACAGGTGGCCATGGAGCGGCTGGACGAGACGCTTCTGGGCATGGAGTGCCTGGTGCTGGGCTTTGGCCGCATCGGGAAGCTCCTGTGCCACCGTCTCCACGGCCTGGGCGCCCAGGTGAGCGCTGCGGCCCGCTGTCCGGCGGACCTGGCATGGGTCCGCGCCTACGGCTGGCGAGCGCTGGAGACCGGGAAGCTGGACGGGGAGCTGTCCGGCTTCGGTGCGGTGTTCAACACCGTCCCCTCGCCCGTCCTGGGCCGGACGCTGCTGGAGCAGCTGCCTGCCGGATGCCTGCTGGTGGACCTGGCGTCCGTCCAGGGCATCGACCTGGCGGCGGCGGAGAGCCTGGGCCTGCCAAATGTGTGGGCCAGGTCCCTGCCGGGGCGGCTTTCGCCCCGGACGGCGGCGGCGGTGATCCGGGACGCGGTGTACTACATCCTATTGGAAGAACGAGGTGACCCTGCGTGAGAACGGAACGCGTCGGATTTGCGGTAAGCGGGTCCTTCTGTACACACGAACAGGTGCTCAAGGCGCTGGAAAAGCTGGCGGCGGTCTATGAGACGGTGATTCCCATCGCCTCGGAGGCCTCCGCCTTTACGGATACCCGCTTCGGCACGTCTGAGGATCTGCTGGAGCGGCTGGAGGATCTGACGGGGCAGGAGGTCCTGTGTGACATCCCGTCGGTGGAGCCCATCGGCCCCAAAAAGCTGCTGGATGTGCTGGTGATCGCGCCGGCCACCGGCAACACCATCGCCAAGCTGGCAAACGGCATCGCCGATACCACCGTTACCATGGCGGCCAAGTCCCACCTGCGCAACGGCCGGCCGGTGGTGGTGGCGGTGTCCAGCAACGATGGACTGTCCGCCGGAGCCAGAAACATCGGCGAGCTGCTGGTGCGGAAGAACTATTATTTCGTGCCCTTTGGGCAGGACAACGCCGCGGCGAAGCCCTGCTCCCTGGTGGCGGATTTCGGAAAGATTCCGGAGACGGTGGACGCCGCCCTGCAGGGAGAGCAATTGCAGCCCGTGCTGCTGCGCTGAGAGGACAGACGAAGGGGCCGTTGGAGCGGCCCCTTCATTATTATATATGTATAGAATGATAATGTTAAGGGTGTTTGGATTTTGAAAGAAAAATATGATTGTGAAAATTTTATATAGAAAGAATGAAAAATCTATGTTATGATTGTGAAAATCAAATCCGAAAGGAAGAAACGCAATGAGCCAACCCTATGTGATTTTGACGGAGTCCTCCTGCGATTTGACGCCGGAGCTGACGGCTCAGGCCGGCGCGGAGGTTCTGCCGCTGAACTTTACTATGGAGGGGAAGAACTACCCCCATTATCCCGACGAACGGGCTATGTCCATTTCGGAGTTCTATGAGCGGATGCGGGGCGGAGCTGTGGCAGTCACCGCCGCCGCCAATGTGGCGGAGCTGACCGACGGCATGGAGGTCCACCTGCGGCAGGGAAAGGACGTGCTGTTCCTGTGCTTTTCCTCCGGCCTCTCCAGCACCCGGGACGCCTGCGCCATCGCCGCCAACGAGCTGGGGGAGAAGTATCCGGACCGGAAGATCTACACCGTGGACACCCTGGCGGCCTCCGCCGGACAGGGACTGCTGGTGCTCCTGGCGGGCCGGAAGCAAAAGGCCGGGGCCTCCATTGAGGAGGTGCGGGACTTTGTGGAGGAGACCAAACTCCATATGGCCCACTGGTTCACCGTGGACGACCTGACTTATTTGAAGCGGGGCGGACGGGTTTCCCCCACCGCGGCGGCCGTGGGAACCATGCTGAACATCAAGCCTGTGCTCCATGTGGATAACGAGGGGCACCTGATTCCAATGGAGAAGGTGCGGGGGCGTAAGGCTGCCCTGGCGGCGCTGGTCCGACAGATGCGCGAGACCGTGGTCAACCCGGAGGAACAGACGATGGTGGTCAGCCACTCCCGCTGTCAGGAGGAGGCGGAGCAGCTGCGGGAGAGCATCTTGGAGGAGTTTCACCCCAAGGAGGTGCTGATTCTTGAGCTGGGGCCCATCATCGGCGCCCATACAGGACCCGGGCTGATGGCGCTGTTTTTCCTGGCGGAGCATCGCTGAAAAGGGTATATGGACGGCGGCATTTCCTCGGAGATGCCGCCGTTTTTTGCGGCAGAAATAGGTGTGACCTGTGAAAATGACGGGAGAACACAGCAATGCGTGAAAGAATCCATAAGCATCGTTAATGGTTGGTATTAAAATTATTAGATAAACGGTGGAGCAGCCCGCCAAAGAGAAGGCGGAAAAAGGTCGAAAAAGAAAAAATGCACAAATTGTAAATGCGGGGGTTGACTTTCCTGGTTTTGTTTGGTATTCTAGCAAAGCTGTGAGGCGGTGCGGGAGCGCAGTTGAGCCGCAGGAAAAGAATTGAAAGAAATTCGAAAAAAGCGGTTGACAAACGCGAGAAGCGCTGTTATAATAGCAATGTTCCGCCGAAGAAGGCATGCACCTTGTAAATTAAACAACGTAACGAAAAGAAAGCACCAGAGTTCGTGGTCTTTGTAGGCCATGACGAAAAAGAGCCAAAGTTCCGGGTTGAGTCAATTACCGGAGCGGAGGCAAGAGATGAAGCTATGGCAAATAGCTCTATGAAGGTTTGGGCGGTCCTGGAAGGGGCTGTTTGAATACGAATTTATAGAGAGTTTGATCCTGGCTCAGGACGAACGCTGGCGGCGTGCTTAACACATGCAAGTCGAACGGAGCACCCCTGAAGGAGTTTTCGGACAACGGAAGGGAATGCTTAGTGGCGGACTGGTGAGTAACGCGTGAGGAACCTGCCTTCCAGAGGGGGACAACAGTTGGAAACGACTGCTAATACCGCATGAAACATTTGAACCGCATGGTTTGAATGTCAAAGATTTATCGCTGGAAGATGGCCTCGCGTCTGATTAGCTAGTAGGCGGGGTAACGGCCCACCTAGGCGACGATCAGTAGCCGGACTGAGAGGTTGACCGGCCACATTGGGACTGAGATACGGCCCAGACTCCTACGGGAGGCAGCAGTGGGGAATATTGGGCAATGGGCGCAAGCCTGACCCAGCAACGCCGCGTGAAGGAAGAAGGCTTTCGGGTTGTAAACTTCTTTTAAGAGGGAAGAGAAGAAGACGGTACCTCTTGAATAAGCCACGGCTAACTACGTGCCAGCAGCCGCGGTAATACGTAGGTGGCAAGCGTTGTCCGGATTTACTGGGTGTAAAGGGCGTGCAGCCGGGAAGACAAGTCAGATGTGAAATCCCGCGGCTCAACCGCGGAACTGCATTTGAAACTGTTTTTCTTGAGTACCGGAGAGGTCATCGGAATTCCTTGTGTAGCGGTGAAATGCGTAGATATAAGGAAGAACACCAGTGGCGAAGGCGGATGACTGGACGGCAACTGACGGTGAGGCGCGAAAGCGTGGGGAGCAAACAGGATTAGATACCCTGGTAGTCCACGCTGTAAACGATGGATACTAGGTGTGCGGGGACTGACCCCCTGCGTGCCGCAGTTAACACAATAAGTATCCCACCTGGGGAGTACGATCGCAAGGTTGAAACTCAAAGGAATTGACGGGGGCCCGCACAAGCGGTGGATTATGTGGTTTAATTCGAAGCAACGCGAAGAACCTTACCAGGGCTTGACATGGAGAGGACCGCTCTAGAGATAGGGTTTTCCCTTCGGGGACCTCTCACACAGGTGGTGCATGGTTGTCGTCAGCTCGTGTCGTGAGATGTTGGGTTAAGTCCCGCAACGAGCGCAACCCCTATTGTTAGTTGCTACGCAAGAGCACTCTAGCGAGACTGCCGTTGACAAAACGGAGGAAGGTGGGGACGACGTCAAATCATCATGCCCCTTATGTCCTGGGCTACACACGTAATACAATGGCGGTCAACAGAGGGATGCAAATCCGCGAGGAGGAGCGAACCCCCAAAAGCCGTCCCAGTTCGGATCGCAGGCTGCAACCCGCCTGCGTGAAGTCGGAATCGCTAGTAATCGCGGATCAGCATGCCGCGGTGAATACGTTCCCGGGCCTTGTACACACCGCCCGTCACACCATGAGAGTCGGGAACACCCGAAGTCCGTAGCCTAACAGCAATGAGGGCGCGGCCGAAGGTGGGTTCGATAATTGGGGTGAAGTCGTAACAAGGTAGCCGTTCGAGAACGAGCGGCTGGATCACCTCCTTTCTAAGGAGAACACGGCATATGAAAAAGGATGCCGTAATCCTGGTCAGCTGGAGCTGGAGTAGTTACGTTGTTTAATTTAGAGGGTGTATGCTGTGGGAGGCGGGAGGCAAGACCAAAGACGGGCCTGTAGCTCAGCTGGCTAGAGCGTACGACTGATAATCGTAAGGTCGGTGGTTCGAGCCCACTCAGGCCCACCAAAAGTCCAAAAGCAAGCGACGAGAGCCGGGGATATAGCTCAGCTGGGAGAGCGCCTGCCTTGCAAGCAGGAGGTCGCCGGTTCGAACCCGACTATCTCCACCATTGAGATCAAATCGAAGCATTTGATGAGAATCAAGTGTTTCGATCTGGCTTCAAAAGAGCTGGAGGCGCACCTTGAAAACTGAACAATGCAACACAAGTGATAAGTAAGGCAACAGAGAGGCGCCATACGAGAGTATGGCAAATTTAATTGTGGAACAGCGTCTGGAAGGACGCAGGGTAACAATTACAATTTCAACAATCTGTGAAGCCTGCATAATTCTTGAGAGAACCATTTTCTCTGACACGTAGGAGAGAAGGCCAGAACTGTTCCGCTGTCCCCAGCCGAATGAAAGCCCAGTGAAACGGGTTTCGTTCGGAGAGGAGGAGCAAGGGAGCGGAATGGACTTAGCTCCGACGATAGGTCAAGCTGAAAAGGGCGCAAGGGGAATGCCTTGGCATCAGGAGCCGACGAAGGACGTGACAAGCTGCGATAAGCCGCGGGGAGGAGCAAATATCCCTTGATCCGCGGATTTCCGAATGGGGCAACCCACATGGACAATATCCATGTAACGTGCGTTGAATCAAATAGGCGTACGTGGGGAACCGCCTGAACTGAAACATCTAAGTAGGGCGAGGAAAAGACATCAACCGAGATTCCGCTAGTAGTGGCGAGCGAACGCGGAAGAGGCCAAACCGGAGGATTTATTCTCCGGGGTTGCGGACAGCTATAAGACAGTCTAGTTTAGCCGAACGGTCTGGGAAGGCCGGTCACAGAGGGTGAGAACCCCGTAGGCGAAAAACGAGGGCTGTTGAGCTGAATCCAGAGTACCGCGGGACACGTGAAACCCCGTGGGAAACCGGGTGGACCACCATCCAAGCCTAAATACTACCTGATGACCGATAGAGGAGCAGTACCGTGAGGGAAAGGTGAAAAGGACCCCGGGAGGGGAGTGAAAGAGAACCTGAAACCTTGTGCCTACAAGCACTCAGAGCACGTTAAAGTGTGATGAGGTACTTTTTGTAGAACGGTCCGGCGAGTTATAGTAGCGAGCGAGCTTAAGGTATTCAGTACCGGAGGCGAAGCGAGAGCGAGTCTGAAAAGGGCGCGTAAAGTTCGCTGCCATAGACCCGAAACCGGGTGACCTACCCATGGGCAGGTTGAAGTGGGGGTGAAACCCCATGGAGGACCGAACCGACCCCCGTTGCAATGGTGGCGGATGACCTGTGGGTAGCGGTGAAATTCCAATCGAACTCGGAGATAGCTGGTTCTCCCCGAAATAGCTTTAGGGCTAGCGTTGTGTTAGATTACCGGAGGTAAAGCACTGAATGGTAGCGGGGCCGATAAGGTTACCAACGCCTATCAAACTAAGAATGCCGGCTAATTGATGCACAGCAGTCAGACAGTGTGAGATAAGTTTCATTGTCAAAAGGGAAACAGCCCAGACCCACAGCTAAGGTCCCCAATTCATGCTAAGTGGAAAACGATGTGGGATTGCGAAAACAACCAGGATGTTGGCTTAGAAGCAGCCACACATTAAAAGAGTGCGTAATAGCTCACTGGTCGAGTGGTCCTGCGCGGAAAATGTAACGGGGCTAAGCATGGAACCGAAGCTTGGGATTGTCAGCAATGACAGTGGTAGGGGAGCGTTGTGTACGGGGTGAAGCGTGAGCGGGAGCACACGTGGACTGTACAGAAGTGAGAATGCCGGAATGAGTAGCGAGAATTATGTGGGAATCATAATGGCCGAAAATCTAAGGTTTCTTGGGGAAGGTTCGTCCGCCCAAGGTAAGCCGGGAGCTAAGGCGAGGCCGAAAGGCGTAGTCGATGCACATACGGTAGAAATTCCGTAGCCGCCGAAACTTAAGCCAGAGGGACACTTGAAGATAGCGGAACCCAGGCGTTGGTTGACCTGGGCGAAAGGGAGCGAAAAAATAGTAGCGAAGTCCGCGATGCTTTGAGGCGAGAAAAGCTCTGGGGAATGCTAAGGCGCCCGTACCGCAAACCGACACAGGTAGATGAGGAGAGAATCCTAAGGCCAACGGGAGAAGGGTTGTTAAGGAACTCGGCAAGTTGACCCCGTAACTTCGGAAAAAGGGGAGCCTCGAAAGAGGCCGCAGAGAATAGGCCCAAGCAACTGTTTACCAAAAACACAGGTCTATGCTAAATCGAAAGATGACGTATATGGGCTGACGCCTGCCCGGTGCCGGAAGGTTAAGAGGAGATGTCAGGCGCAAGCTGAAGCATTGAATTGAAGCCCCGGTAAACGGCGGCCGTAACTATAACGGTCCTAAGGTAGCGAAATTCCTTGTCAGGTAAGTTCTGACCCGCACGAAAGGCGTAATGATTTGGGCACTGTCTCAACAGCCCGCCCGGCGAAATTGTAGTACCGGTGAAGATGCCGGTTACCCGCAACTAGACGGAAAGACCCCATGGAGCTTTACTGCAGCTTAATACTGGAATTCGGTAATTCATGTACAGGATAGGTGGGAGGCATGGAAGCATGGCCGTCAGGTCGTGTGGAGCCGCCGGTGGGATACCACTCTTGGATTGCTGGGTTTCTAACCTGCGGCCGTGAATCCGGTCGGGGGACACTGTTAGGCGGGCAGTTTGACTGGGGCGGTCGCCTCCTAAAAGGTAACGGAGGCGCTCAAAGGTTGGCTCAGCACGGACGGAAATCGTGCAGTGAGTGTAAACGTAGAAGCCAGCCTAACTGCGAGACCGACGGGTCGAGCAGTAACGAAAGTTGGAGTTAGTGATCCGGTGGTATGTGAGTGGAAATGCCATCGCTCAACGGATAAAAGCTACCCTGGGGATAACAGGCTGATCTCCCCCAAGCGTCCACAGCGACGGGGAGGTTTGGCACCTCGATGTCGGCTCGTCACATCCTGGGGCTGAATTCGGTCCCAAGGGTTCGGCTGTTCGCCGATTAAAGTGGCACGCGAGCTGGGTTCAGAACGTCGTGAGACAGTTCGGTCCCTATCTGTTGCGGGCGTAAGAGATTTGAAGGGAGCTGTCCTTAGTACGAGAGGACCGGGATGGACATACCTCTGGTGCACCAGTTGTTCTGCCAAGGGCATAGCTGGGTAGCTACGTATGGACGAGATAAACGCTGAAAGCATCTAAGCGTGAAACTTCCCCTAAGATGAGATCTCTCACCTCGAAAGAGGGTAAGGGCCCAGGAAGACTACCTGGTAGATAGGCCGGAGGTGGAAGTGCGGCAACGTATGAAGCTGACCGGTACTAATAGCCCGAGGGCTTGACCTACAAAGAAGAAATGCAGGCGGCCTGAAAGGCAGGAGTGTTGTATTGTTCGGTTTTGAGGGTGCGGCAGGCGCAGTCTCAGAGGGATGCGGGAGAGGAAATGCACCTTTAGCTCAGTTGGTAGAGCAACTGACTCTTAATCAGTGGGTCCCCGGTTCGAGTCCGTGAAGGTGCACCAGCCTTAGATCGGGTGTGCCCGAAGGGCACACCTGGTTTGAGGGAGAGAGGGATAGCGCATCTAAAGCAGACAAAGCGGCCCGTTGGTCAAGTGGTTAAGACAGCGGCCTCTCACGCCGTTAACATCGGTTCGAATCCGGTACGGGTCACCATTCTTCTCTTGACAAAGCGGAATGAAAAGTTTATAATGCAGATTGTTCTCCGGATTTGCCGGATAACATAGAGGAGCAGCGAAGCGGTACGAGTTCCTGGTGAGACCGGGAGCGAGGGAGGCACAGGTTGCTCCGAGGAAGTTGGTGCCGATTAGGGCGAGGGTCCACCCGTTCCCATTCCGAACACGGCAGTTAAGCTCGTTCCTGCCCACGATACCTGGCTGGCGACGGCCCGGAAAAATAGGTGGTGCCAACATCTGAGACACACTCTTTGGAGTGTGTCTCTTTTTTGTTACGCTTTTGTGATGAATTCCGATATAAATTACACGCGGATTGTATTGCGAAAAATATTCGGGGCAGGAGCCTGCTTTGATAAATGTCAAAACACCCAAAGGGCGGATATTTTCCGTCGCTCTGCGTTAAGTTTTCTTGCCGAACAACAGCTTACCTGCAAAAATTGGCTTGATTGGCAGAAAAATCTCGCGCCGTTGGACATTTCGCCCAAACAGAGCCTCATGCAGAATAAAATGGCTGGTGTTACAGAACGCAAATGCAGCCGGTTTTTTCACGTCCACGCTGTTCTCTGAGGATCGAATCCCAGCGCCGTCTCCAGAAAGCGGTGGAGAAGAGGGAAGAGGGGCCGCTTCTGCGAAAGAGAGATCCACGGGCATAGCCCGCGGATCTCTTAAAGTCAGAAACACTGTTTTTGAAGAATGCTGTACGTGCGGCCACTGCAAGGGAAACTTATCCACCACCCTTGCCGCGCAGCGTGCGAAAGCTTCATTTAGTTCTTTGCCGCAGACAGCCCTAAGCCGCTTGCTCCGCACCTGCTGGGGCCTTTGATGAGCTCAGATCAGGCCCTGAGCCACCATGACCTGGGAGACCTTCAGGAAGCCGGCGATATTGGCGCCTACCACCAGGTCGCCGGGGACGCCGCACTCCTCAGAGGCGTTGTAGGCGTTGTGGAAGATGTTCACCATGATGTCCTTGAGGCGGCGGTCCACCTCCTCGAAGCTCCAGGAGTAGCGCATGCTGTTCTGGCTCATCTCCAGGCCGCTGGTGGCCACGCCGCCGGCGTTGGCGGCCTTGGCGGGGGCGAAGAGCACACCCGCCTCCTGGAAGACGTGGATGGCGTCGGGCAGGCAGGGCATGTTGGCGCCCTCCGCCACGGCGATGGCGCCGTTCTTCACGATGGTCTTGGCAATCTCGCCGTCAATCTCGTTCTGGGTGGCGCAGGGCAGGGCGATGTTGCAGGGGACGTTCCAGATGCCCCGGAAGCCCTCGGTGTAGGTGCTGCCGGGAACGCGGTCGGCGTACTCCTTGATGCGGCCGCGGTGGCCCAGCTTGATGTCCTTCACCACGTCCAGATTGATGCCGTTGGGGTCGTGGATATAGCCGTTGGAGTCGCTGAGGGCCACTACCTTGCCGCCCAGTGCCGTGGCCTTCTCCGTGGCGAAAATGGCCACGTTGCCGCTGCCGGAGATCACCACGGTCTTGCCCTCGAAGCTCTCCTTTTTCATGCACTTGAGCATTTCCTCGGTGAGGTAGCACAGTCCGTAGCCGGTGGCCTCGGTGCGCACCAGGGATCCGCCGAAGGAGAGGCCCTTGCCGGTGAGGACGCCGGCGTCATAGCTGCCCCGGACCCGGCGGTACTGGCCGAAGAGATAGCCGATTTCCCGGGCGCCCACGCCAATGTCGCCGGCGGGCACGTCCACGAACTGGCCGATGTGGCGGTTGAGCTCCGTCATGAAGCTCTGGCAGAAGCGCATGACCTCGGCGTCGCTGCGGCCTTTGGGGTCGAAGTCGCTGCCGCCCTTGGCGCCGCCCATGGGCAGACCTGTGAGGCTGTTTTTCAGAATCTGCTCAAAGCCCAGGAACTTCAGGATGCTGAGGTTTACCGTGGGGTGGAACCGCAGGCCGCCCTTGTAGGGGCCGATGGCGGAGCTGAACTGGATACGGTAGCCCCGGTTCACGTGGACGCGGCCCTGGTCGTCGTCCCAGGGTACCCGGAAGCAGATCATGCGCTCGGGCTCCACGAAGGTCTCGATGATGCCGTGCTCCTCGTACTCCGGGTGCTGGTCCACGATAAGATCCAGGCTCTCCAGAACCTCCAGTACTGCCTGGTGGAACTCCCGCTGGTCGGGGTCCCGGGTGATGACCTGTGTGTATACGCGCTGTAAATACTCGCTCTTCAGCATATTATGCCGCCCCTTTTCTTTCCGAATTTAGGCCATGTTTGAAAAATGTCAAAACCCCCAAGCGACGGATCTTTTCCGCCGCTTTGCGTTGATTTTCCTTGCCATACACAAAGTATGCCCGGCGTCAAATCGCCTTGATCGGCAAACAATCTCTCGTTGCTGAGCATTTTGCCATTTATCAAACAAGGCCTAATGTGGAAAAGTTTACATATAATAGGATACCGAAAAAAAGGGGTTTTACACAAGAGTGAAGTTGCCGAAATAAAAAAGAGATTTGAAGAACCTTTATACGGTTTTTACAAAAAAATCCGCCAGCGGAGGTCCAATTGACCGCCGCCGGCGGATTCCAGCTGTTTTCACGCTCTTTTCGTCTGGCGCTCAGAGATAGAACCTGTGGCAGCCGATGGTGGTGAGATACGTCCGGTTGCCGTTGATCCACACGCCCTCGGACAGGGCCGGGGCGTAGAAAAACATGGCCCCCTCCAGGGACTTCTCTCCGTTCAGCGTCCGGCGGGCGGCCTCCACGGACTGGTCGGTGGGGTCTAAGTACACGGTGCCGTTCTCCACGGGCTCAAACTGCACGATGCCGTCGGCCTGCTGAAAGACCACGTCGGGGATGTTGTTCGGGAAGTCCGGACTTGCCACCCGCTCCAGCACCACGTTGCCCACGGCGATCTGACCCTCCATGGGCTCGCCCCGGCTCTCGGCGCTGATAATCCGGCTGAGCCAGTAAAAATCCACTGCGTTGTGCTCCGCCGACGGGGAGGTTACGGCGGCCCCCTGGAAATAGGTGTCCCATTCCACGGCGCTTCCCAGCAGCTCCGCGGTGGTCCGCAAGGGCACATAGGTGACGCCCTCCTGGACATAGACCCTGCCGGCGCGGACGTCGCTGTCCACCGTTACGGTGTCTGCCGCCGGGTCCGCCGTCAGGCGGGAATCACCGGAGACGGCCACTGCCGCCCGCAGTCCGCTGTCCCAGAATACGTCCCAGTCCCCCAGGGCATTCAAAAGGGCCCGCAGGGGCACATAGGTGACGCCGTTCTCCAGATGGCAGAAGGCGTCCAGAGCTGTGCCGTCGATCTGGACGGGCACTGTCCGGGCGGCTTTGGCCGGGACAGCCAGCATCAGGGCCGCCAGCAGGCCCAGCAGCATTCTCCTGCCGGGAGAGCGGCGGCCGCTCTTTGGTTTCGGGTTCATCTGTCGTGTCATAATCCCTTCCTTTCCGCAAAATTTCCTGTATCTATCATACCGGAGACCAAGGGCAGGAAGCAACCCTCAAAACCTGCCAGGGCTGGCAGCCCATTCCAGTGCGCAGGGCAAACGCAGGAAAGAGGCGCGAAGCGCAGCAAAAAGTTTCGCCAGCCTTTACAAAGGCTGTGGGGTCCCGGGGCAAAGCCCCGGGACGCGCCTCGCAAGGCGCGAAATCCCAATCCCCGTTTTAGGTCCTGTTCACGTAAGCCCAAACGCACGGCTTACCGGCTGCTGTGTTAGGCCATGTTTGAAAAAAGTCAAAAGGCCCAAACGGTGGATCTTTATCCGCCAATCAAGGCAAATTTTCTTGCCGGGCGTCAGCCCGCCTGCAAAAATTTGCCTTGATTGGCGAAAATATCTCACGCCGTTGGGCATTCCGCCATTTTTCAAACAAGGCCTAAAGATCTTTGACGTGCATCACTACACCGGCAAATTTTTGCCGTGCGTCCAATAGAGTACATTTGTCTTCTGTGTGCAGACTCCGGAGCAGCGCCCCAGAATGCCGGGAAACGTTCGCCGGTTCCAAAACGCCAGGCTTCCGACGGACGGACAGGGACAGAGCCCCGCCTCTGCATAAAATCTGCGAAGAAGACGCTCATGTGCAAGCCCTGTCCCACTCCAAGATTCCGCTTGATAATATCGTATCACGATATTATACCGAAAACAGGTAATATCGCAAAACGATATTGAGAGCGCGAAAGGAGGGCCGCCATGGCGAGACAACCCCTGAAATCCCTGACGGAGAGTATGTTCTATGTCCTGCTGGCCCTGTGGCGGCAGGAGCGGTGCGGCACGGAGATCGCCGCCTACGTCCGGCAGCTGACGGAGGGCCGCGTGGCCCTGGGGCCGGGGACGCTGTACGCCATCCTGGGGAAGTTCCAGGAGGAGGAGCTGATTCGGGAGACCTGGTCCCAGGGCCGGATGCGGGTCTACCGGATCACGGAGAATGGCCGGGCGCTGTTCCGGCGGGAGATGGAGAATATGCGCCGCTGCGTGGGCGACGGACAGCGGGAGATGAGAGAGGAGGAAGAGGTATGATGCGACTGGCGCTGGACCCCGTGGACATCCCCGCCGTCCAGGCGTGGCTGGAGGACTGGGCCGCCAAGGGTGGTATCTGGAGACCTACGGGAGGAACCTGGCCAAATTTGCGCCCGGGGAGAGACGGGAAACTGTCCGCTACCGCCTCCAGCCCGCGGAGAGGGGCGGAGAACCGGACCAGGACACCCGGGATGCCTATCGGGAGATGGGCTGGACCTACGTCTGTTCCACCGTTGCGGGCAGGGGCATCTCCGGCGTGAAGACGGAGTTTCACATCTGGCGGTGCGAGACCCCGCCGTGCCGGAGCTGGACACGGACCAGACCCTGCGGGAGGAGGCCTATGGAGACCTCCTGCGCAGCGGCTGGCGGAATATCTGGATGGGGGCGCTGCTGATTGCGGTGATACTGGGGACAATGCGGTGGGCCGTGTGGGACCATCCCCAGCAGTTTCTGCTGGAGGGGTATTCCTCCTCTACAATTCTGATGCTGTGCTGGGGCAGCCTTCTGATGGTGTGTCTGGTCAGCCGCTCCCTGCGGCTGATCCGCTTCACGCGGCGGCTGCGGCAGGAGGAGCCGGCGCCCCAGCGGGCCTGGGCCTGCCTTTTACCGCAGCAGAGGCAGATTTCCGGTGAGCTTATTCACCAGCTTCTTGTCTCCGCAGACGGCGACGCCCAGATATTGAAGGCCGTCCTCCGGCGCGGCGGCGATTTTCTCCTGAAACTCTCCGTAGGTCCTGCAGCCCTGGGCCAGCTCCGAGAAATCCGCGGCGAAGAGGGCGGAGAAGGGCGGCGTGCGGAGCCTCTCCCGCAGAGCCCGGAGACTCTCCCGGTCCCCCCGCAGGATGGGCACGGGAAAGGCGATGATGCCCGGGTGAAGGACACCGGAGCCGTCGGTCACGTCCGGTCCCACGGCCTCCGGAAGGTTCTTCCCCAGGGTGATGCCCAGGATGGCGGCGGTGTTGGCGATGAGCCCCGGGGGCAGAGCCCCGTCCGCCACGATGACGCATTTTTCGTGTTCAAAGTCCATAATTTCCTCCCTTGTCAATGAGAAGCTGTACCAACGGCCGCCGCGCGCAGCTTGAGGGGAATTTTCCCCTCTGCACTGCCTTATAGCAATCTTCAAAAATACTGACAGCAGTTCGGCGGACACAGGCGGCACATAGCTGCGTCTTCCTCCTTGACGGGCGTCAGCCCGCCTGCGTCGTCATCCTTGCTCTGCACCGCCTGTGCCCACCTCCTTTACTGCCATTATTTCTGAAGATTGCTATAGAAGCGCTTGAGATCCGCCGGCATCGGCGGACTTCGCGGTCAATTTGAGGCCGGGTCTCCTGCGCTTTTCCCTCGCCAATCCCCGCGCTTTGGCCATTGCCGCGGCTCCTGAATTCATTTTGGGAACAGGGGAAGCGCCCGTCTCCCTGGAAAAGCGGTTCAATCATCCGCGTGAATTCCGGCGCAGTACATCCCCGGCGGCAGGCCGATGCGGCTGGTGAAGCTGTTGGTGAAGTGGCTCTGGTCGGAAAACCCCGTCCGGAGGGCGGCCTCCAGAGGCGGCACGCCCTGCTCCAGCAGCGCCTTGGCCGCATTGACCCGGAGGGTCTCCAGATACCGGTAGGGCGTAATGCCCGTCTCCCGGGTAAAGGAGCGCAGCAGGGTGGACTTGCTGAGACCGGCGCAGCGGCAGAGCTGGTCCAGGGTGATCCCCTCTGCAAAGTGCTCCTCCAGAAAGGTCCGGGCGGCCTCCGTCTCCTTGCGGTGGGAGGGCTTCGGCCCGGCGGGGGCGGACTCTGCCCCGGCGGGGACAGGCTCCAGCACGCCGGAGAGAAACAGCAGCAGCGCCTCCTCCGCAGCAAAGCTGCCGCCGGCCATGAGGTGGCGGTGAAACGTCCGGAACTGCTCTGCCAGAGGGGCGTTCTCCACCACCGGCGTCGGGAAGACGGGCAGCGTCCCCGCCGCCGGTCCCGGGGAAAGCGCCAGCATGGCCTCGATGGGGATGTTGACGCCGCGGTAGTCCAGCGCACCCTCCCGCTGGGAGCAGGCGTGGCTGTCCCCAGGGTTCAGGAGCATGAGACAGCCGGGGCGGAGGGTCCACTCCCGCCCCCGGCAGGAGAGCGTCCGGACGCCGTTTTCGACCAGGCCCAGCACATAGTGGCCGTGGAAGTGGGTGGGAAAGGGCTGGGTCAGCCCCCGGAAGAGGCATCCCTCGATCTGGAGTTTTCTGTCGCAGACAATCTGCTTTTCGGGCGTTTCCATGGGGGAACCTCCTCTTTTGCTGAGAATATAGTACCAAGGAGCGGGCGAAATGTCTTGTAAAATATCTTCAAGAGGAGTAGAATGGAAAAAAAGCTGGGAGGTTTGGATTATGAACTATCTGATTGTTGTGGATATGCAGAACGATTTTGTCACCGGAGCCCTGGGAACGGCGGAGGCAAAGGCCATCATACCCTATGCTGCCCGCCGGGTGATGAAGGCCCTGGAGAAGGGGGAGGAGATCATCTTCACCCGGGACACCCACAGTCCAAACTACCTGGAGACCCAGGAGGGCCGGAACCTCCCGGTCCCACACTGCATCTGGGGCACGGAGGGCTGGGAGATCGTCCCTCAGCTGAACGCGTACACCGTGGGCCGGACGCCCATCGACAAGCACGGCTTCGGCAGCCGGTATCTGGGGGCCGTGCTGAAAGCCCGGGACGAGGACCTGAAAAAGCAGGGCCAGCCCGGGGTGGAGCGGGCCACGTTCATCGGGCTGTGCACCGACATCTGCGTGATCTCCAACGTGCTGCTGGTCAAGTCCTTCCTGCCGGAGGTGGAGATTGTGGTGGACGCCTCCTGCTGCGCCGGTGTGACGCCGGAGAGCCACAAAAACGCCTTGGAGGCCATGAAGGCGTGCCAGGTCATCATTGAGAACGGATGAAGAGCGCGGCAGAAAAAACGGAGTATACTGCCGCTGCTGCTCTTGCTGGCACTGCTGCTGACCGCCTGCGGCCAAAGGGCGGCGGAGACGCCGCCTGAAGAGGCCCCGCCGGCAGAGACCGCCGCTCCGGAGGTCCCGGAGAGCCCGCCGGACCTGCCAAAGGGGGCGGCCGCCCTGACGGCGGAGGAGATCCAGCGTGTGAACGAGGCTTTCCAGCCCGTCATTGAGCAGGACGGGCTGGACTGTGTGAACCCGCTGACCTGCCTGGTCTCCTGCTGTTACCGCTGGCCGGAGGAGCTGGATCTCTCCGCCTTTTTGCGGCATTTCTCCCCTGGGACGGGGGGGCACATTGGACGAGGCGGAATTTCAGGCGCTGAAAGCGGCGGAGGGCTGGCCCTTCGGAGAGATCACCCAGGAACAGATGCCCGTGCCCATCCACAAGTACCTCCGCGCAGACGTGGACGCCTGCCTGAAAGAGCGCATGGGCATCACTGTGGAGCATCTCTCTCCTGTGCCCTATGGCGGCCCCGGCGGGAGGGAGTTCTCCAGAAGCACCACCCTCCTCTATCTTCCGGAGTACGAGGCGTACTACAACTTCGTCAGCGACGTGGACCCCGGCGAGTGTACGTCCGGCTGGTATTCGGCGGATACGGCCTGCCTTACGGGTGATCTTTCCGTGCTGATGCTGTGGAATCGAAATGGAAGCTGGCGCTTCCAATCCTACCTGCCCCTGCAAACCAAATAAGGCGAGGCCCCGGAGCGGTGCTCCGGGGCCTTCTTTGCCGCCGCAGGGGGGGTGAAGCCTTGCCGGTCTCTGCGGGACCGCCTCTCTCTGTCAGACGCTGAAATTCAATTGGTGGTAATACCCGTCGAAGATATGGGCGATGGGCTTGTCCGCCACAGCCGGCCGCTCCGGGCCGTACAGCAGGCGGCCAATCTTGTAGAGCGTGCCGTTGATGATAACGGCCTCCCCCGCCGTGCGTCCGCCGAAGCGGGTCAGCCACGTCAGCGCCTCCCGCACCGTGCAGCCCCGCCGCAGTTCGCCGCTCTCATCCCAAATCAGATCGTAACTCAACTCCATACACTTCATCCTTTCTTCCAGCAAAAAACAACTGTTGTATATTTTACCTGTACCGCCGGAAAAAAGCAATGGCGGCAATGGAGAAAAAGAGAGGAATATTTTGTATGGATTATTGGGCCCTGTTTGAAAAAAATCAAAACGCCCAAACGGCGGATCTTGATCCGCCACTCTGCGTTAAATGTTCTTGCCGGGCGTCAGCCCGCCTGCAAAAATTTGCCTTGACTGGCGAAAAAATCTCTCGCCGTTGGGCATTCCGCCTTTTTTCAAACAAGGCCTGGCCGATTTGAGGTTGACAAACCGGAATGCACTGGCGGGGCGGCGTTTCACCTGCGCCGGTTTTTTGCCGCGGCAGCGCCGGTTTCGTGTCCGTATCCCCGCCCGATCGGGGCCTGCAATCTGTGCAGTCCGACAAATTGCAGGCCCGGAACGGCGCGTTTTTTTCTCGCGGTTCGTTATAACAAACTAAAATCCCAAAACCTGCTTCCCAACCTCTTGACAAGCGTTGGTCTCATGTGGTAAACTTTTCACAAAGCAGAGGTTAGGTAAAGCTAACCACTATTTTTTGGCCAGTGGTTAGCCAATGCTAATTGTGTGGAGGGAGTGTGTTTATGATGCCGTTGACAATGGCAAAGCAGGGCGAGACCGTCACCATCCGGAAAATCACCGGCAGGGACGAGGTGCGCCAGCATCTGGCGGAGATGGGGTTCGTGGTGGACAGCACCGTGACGGTAGTCAGCGAGATCACCGGGAACCTGATCTTACAGGTGAAGGACAGCCGTGTGGCGCTGGACCGGACCATGGCGAACCGGATCATGTTTTAAGGAGGAGAGCGAGATGAGAACACTGAAAGACGTCAAGGTGGGCGAGACCGTTACCGTGACGAAGCTCCACGGGGAGGGACCTGTCAAGCGCCGCATGATGGATATGGGCATCACCAAGGGCGTGGAGCTCTACGTGCGGAAGGTGGCTCCGCTGGGCGACCCCGTGGAGCTGAACCTCCGGGGATATGAGCTGAGCGTCAGAAAAGCGGACGCGGAGATCATCGAGGTGACTTAAAAGCTGTATTCACAGGCGCTGCCCCCCGCCGGCCTACGGGCGCGGAATTTCAAGGGGCGGCCCTGCCTGAAAGACGGCAAAACGCCTTATGGGGCGAAGAGTTCCGCGCCGGTCCGGCAGTTTGCCAGTGTTCAGACCGGACCCGGCGTTATCATACTTTTTAGAGAGGAGAACGTGAAATGGACATCAAAATCGCGCTGGCGGGCAACCCGAACTGCGGCAAGACCACCCTGTTCAACGACCTGACCGGCTCCAACCAATATGTGGGCAACTGGCCCGGCGTCACCGTGGAGAAAAAGGAGGGCCGGCTGCGGGGCCATAAGGACGTGGTCATTCAGGACCTGCCGGGCATCTACTCCCTCTCCCCCTACACGCTGGAGGAGGTGGTGGCCCGGGGATACCTGGTGAACGAGCGGCCGAACGCCATTTTGAATATCGTGGACGGCACCAACATCGAGCGGAACCTCTACCTCACCACCCAGCTCATCGAGCTGGGACTGCCGGTGGTGGTGGCGGTGAACATGATCGATCTGGTGCGGAAGAACGGCGACCAGATCGACCTGGCCAAGCTGGGGCAGACCCTGGGCTGCACCGTGGTGGAGATGAGCGCCCTGAAAAAGCTGGGCAGTCAGGAGGCCGCGGAGGCCGCTGTCCGGGCGGCCCAGGGAGCCGCGGGCGGCGAGCTGCCCCATGTGTTCACCGGCAGCGTGGAGCACGCCCTGGCCCATATCGAGGAGTCCATCTCCGGCCTGGTGGACGAGCGCTGCCTGCGGTGGTACGCCATCAAGGTCTTTGAGCGGGACGAGAAGGTCCTGGAGGAGCTGGCCCTGAACGACGAGCTGCGTTCCCACCTGGAGCAGCACATCGCGGACTGTGAAAAAGAGCTGGACGACGACGCGGAGTCCATCGTCACCAACCAGCGGTACGCTTACATCAACAGCGTGGTCACCAAGGCGGTGAAGAAAAAGGCGGCCAAGCACAGCCTCTCTGTCTCCGACAAGATCGACCAGATCGTCACCAACCGGATTCTGGCCCTGCCCATCTTCGCGGCGGTCATGTTCTGCATCTATGCCATTGCCATGGGCGGCTGGGCCATTTCCATCGGCACCATGGGCACCGATTGGGCCAACGACGTCCTCTTTGGCGAGATGGTCCCCGGCCTGTTTGACGCCATCCTGGGCGCTCTGGGCGTGGCCGAGGGCGGCTGGCTCTACGGGCTGATCCAGGACGGCATCGTGGCCGGTGTGGGCGCGGTGCTGGGCTTTGTGCCCCAGATGCTGGTGCTGTTTTTCCTGCTGGCCATCCTGGAGGACGTAGGCTATATGGCCCGTGTGGCCTTCATCATGGACCGCATCTTCCGCCGCTTTGGCCTCTCCGGCAAGAGCTTCATCCCCATGCTGGTGGCCACCGGCTGCGGCGTCCCCGGCATTATGGCCTCCCGGACCATCGAGCAGGACCGGGACCGGAAGATGACCATCATGACCACTGGCTTCATCCCCTGCGGAGCAAAGATGCCTATTATCGGACTTTTCGCTGGGGCTGTGTTCGGCGATTCTCCCTGGGTGGCCACCTCCGCTTTCTTCATCGGCATTGCCGCCGTGGTGATCTCCGGCATCATGCTGAAGAAGTTCAAGGCTTTCGCCGGGGAGCCTGCTCCCTTCGTCATGGAGCTGCCCGCCTACCACGCGCCCTCCGCCTCTAACGTCCTCCGGGCCACCTGGGAGCGGGGCTGGTCCTTCATCAAGCGGGCGGGAACCATCATCCTCCTCAGCTCCATTATCCTCTGGTTCCTTATGGGCTATGGCGTTGTAGACGGTGTGTTCCAAGCCGTGGAGGACAATAATGACTCCCTGCTGGCCGCCATCGGCAGCGGCGTTGCCATCATCTTCGCTCCCCTGGGCTGGGTAGGCGACATGGCCTGGAAGGCCACCACCGCCACCTTCACCGGCCTCATCGCCAAGGAGGAGGTCGTCAACTTCTTCGGCGTGGCCTACCACTACGCCGGCGAGGCGGACTTGATGGAGGACGCCAGCGGCATCTACGCCGCCATCGGGGCGGACTTCGGGGCCATGGCCGCATACAGTTTCATGATCTTCAATCTGCTGTGCGCCCCCTGTTTCGCCGCTATGGGCGCCATCAAGCGGGAAATGAACAACGTCAAGTGGACCCTGGGGGCCATCGGATATATGTGCGGCTTCGCCTATGTGGTGAGCCTCATCGTCTTCCAGCTGGGCGGGCTGGTCACCGGCGAGGCGGTACCTGGAGTCGGAACGGTCGCGGCTCTGGTCCTGCTGGCGGGTATCATCTATCTGCTGTTCCGCAAGGGCTATCAGGGCAAGGGCGAGGGTTACCGCCTGACCTCCGTGGCCGCTGTGCGGACGTGAGGAGGACGCTATGACAGAGCTTGTGGGCAACGGCATTGCGCTGCTGGCGCTGGCCGTGGTCGTGGGCCTTGCGATTCGCTCCCTGTGGAAGTCCCACAAGGCGGGCGGGCACTGCAATGGCGACTGCGGCAGCTGCGGCGGATGTCATCACTGTAAATAACGGGGCGGACGGGACTAATGGGAAGCGGTCCCGCCGCAGAAAGACGCGGGAGATGGTCAGCCATCTCCCGCGTCTTTTAGGCCCTGTTTGAAAAAAGACAAAACGCCCAAACGGTGGATCTTTATCCGGCACTCTGCGTTAAATTTTCTTGCCGGGCGCCAGCCCGCCTGCAAAAATTTGCCTTGATTGGCGAAAAAATCTCTCGCCGTTGGAAATTCCGCCTTTTTTCAAACAAGGCCTAGGCTGTGTGCTTGACTTCATAGGTAAAGTACAGGGCAAAGCCCGTCCGGCGGGTCAAAGACCCGCCGGTTGAAAATCCGCAAATGCGGATTTTCAAGTGCTTCAACTGTATCAAGCAAGGCCGAAACAGCTTGAAAAGAAACATAATTCATTCAGATGCTGCGGCGTACACGCCGTGAAAGGCCGCTGAGAGCGTGACGGTCCGCAATCTGCAAAATGACGGAAGACGGGCCCGCCGCCCCCGGCGGGCCCATCTTCCAATTGCCTGCAATCTTGAATCCCGCCGCAGGCGGGGCTGGGCGGCGTGTCACGCCGTCTCAATCAGCTCCTTGAATACCGGCAGGCTCCGCTGGATCATATCGTAGTCCACACAGGTGCTGACCCGGAAGTAGTCCGGGCAACCGAAGTCGCCGCCGGGGACCACCAGCAGATTTTTCTCCTTGGCCCGGTCGGAGAAGGCCTGGGCGTCCCCGCCGGGGGCCTGGACGAACATATAGAACGCCCCGGTGGGCTTGGCGCAGTGATAACCGTATTCCGTCAGGGCCTCGTAGAGGGCGGTGCGGTTGCGGTCGTAGGCCTTGAGGTCCGGCCGCACCGCGGCGCATTTTGCCACCACCAGCTGCTGGAGGGAGGGGGCGCAGACGTGGCCCAGCACCCGGGCCGCTCCGGCCACGGCGGCGTAGACCCGCTGGCTGTCCTCCGCCTGGTCCGGGACGCAGACGTAGCCGATGCGCTCTCCCGGCAGGGAGAGGGATTTGGAGTAGGAGTAGCAGACGATGGTGCTGGGGTAGATGTTGGGGATGAAGGGGGGCTCCGCGCCGTCGTAGCTCAGCTCCCGGTAGGGCTCGTCCGCCAGGATGTAGATGGGGTGGCCGTACTCCTGGGACTTGCGGGTGAGAATCTCTCCCAGACGTTCCAGCGTCTCCTGGGTGTACACCACGCCGGAGGGGTTGCAGGGGGAGTTGACGATGATGCCCTGGGTGTGGGAGGTGATGCGGGCCTCCAGCTCGTCAAAGCGGATCTGGAAGGCCTCGCGGTCGGCGGGCACCGCCACGAACTTGGGGCCGTTGGCCTCCACAAAGGGGCGGTACTCAGCGAAGTAGGGGGCGATGGCCATGATCTCCGCGCCCTCGACGGCCAGGGCCCGGATGGCGGCGATCAGGGCCGGGGCCGCGCCGCAGGTGAAAAAGAGGTTCTGGGGCTTGATATGGGCGTCGTAGCGGGCGTTCAGGTCCGCCGCCACGGCGGCGCGGGCCTCGTCGCTGCCTCCGGCGGTGGTGTAGCCGTGGACGGACAGGCTGTCCCGGTCCCGGACGATGGAGACGAAGGCCTCGTTGACCTCCGGCGGGGAGGGGATGGAGGGGTTGCCGATGGAGAAGTCAAAGACATTCTCCTTTCCCACCGCTTTGGCCTGTCTCAGGCCGTATTCAAAGAGCTCCCGGATGCAGGACCGCTTGGAGCCAAGGGCGTACATGGTTTCTGAGACCATTGAGGGTCACACTCCTTTTATGGTATGGGGCAGAATTTGGATACAGAAAGATTACCACGGTTGGGGGCGGCTGTCAAATCCGGCCTGAATGGTGCGGTTGAATCCCAAGGGCGGCTGTGATAAAATCGGTTCAATTCATCATAAATTTGGAGAGGAAAGCGCATGCTTGAGAGAATCATTGTGATCGGCTGTCCGGGAGCGGGAAAGAGCACGCTGGCAAGAAGACTGAGAGATGAAACAGGTCTGCCTTTGTACTATCTTGATATGATATGGCACAAACCGGATCAGACGACAGTTAGCAGGGATGAATTTGATAACCGCTTGAGAGAGATTGTTTCGGGAGACAAATGGATCGTTGACGGAAATTATGGAAGAACGCTTGAAATGCGGTTTCAATTCTGCGATACAGTATTTTTATTGGATTTGCCGGCGGATGAATGTCTCACGGCGGCGGAATCGCGCATAGGAAAACCCCGTGAGGATCTGCCGTGGTTGGAAACAGAGTTTGATGAGGAATTCAGACAGTGGATTTTGAATTTTTCACGCAATGAGCTGCCCGCAGTTTACAGGCTGATTGATCGGTACCGAGGTGAGAAGGACATCTATATTTTCTATTCAAGAGATGATATAGAGCGGTACTTGGAAAAGACTTTTGGGCGACAGCCCGTTGTTTGAAAAACTCATTCAAGAGGCTGAGTAAACGCTTCGAAGAGAGGCTGGGGCATCGTGATGAGCTGTGAAAACTGCGGCGGGCGCGGTTTCCGGGCCGCTGTGCGATTTTTCAAGACGCTGCTCTCTGAAACGCTGACAGCGGCTGTATAGACAGCGCAGACAGGCCGAGAGGCTTATTCGCCGCATTTTCCCGGGCCGTGAAATGATAACAGAGCCGACAGGGAGGGCTGGATATGGATTGTAAGATTTTTATTCCTGGCGCAGAGGACCGGTACGCCAATTACCGCAGGGCGGTGGAGGCCGCCGGGGGGCGGGCGGTCTTTTCGGAAGTTTTGGGCCCCGCGGAGGACTGTGACGGACTGCTGCTGCCCGGCGGCGGCGATCTGGAGCCCTGGCGGTACGGCCAGCCCAACACCGCCTCCAGGGGGCTGGAGCCGGAGCGGGACGCGGCGGAGCTTCTTCTGCTGGAGCGGTTTGCCGCCGCGGAAAAGCCGGTTTTGGGAATCTGCCGGGGCCTCCAGACCGTCAACGTCTTTTTCGGCGGCACGCTGGTCCAGGATCTGCCGGGGCACGGGGCTGCGGACGGCGCGGACCGCCTCCATTCCGTCCGCACGGCACGGTCCTCTCTCCTCCGGATCTGCGGGGAAGAGGCCGTCGTCAACAGCGCCCATCACCAGGCCGCGGACCGGCTGGGACAGGGACTGGAGGCCGTCCAGTGGGCGGCGGACGGCGTGGTGGAGGCGGTGGAGCACCGGACGCTGCCGGTGCGGGCCGTCCAGTGGCACCCGGAACGGCTGCCGGGTGAATTGGGACGGCGGCTGTTTGGGGCGTTTTTGCAGCGGTGCCGCCGGGGGAAGGAGTGAAAGGCAAAGCCTCCGGCGAAGCCGGAGGCTCTTTCCGCCCAAAAGAGGGGCCTGTTTTCGGCGAAAACAGGCCCCTCGGCGCAATTATCTGATTTCCAGCGTGTAAGCGTCCTCCCCTGTGATCCCGGGCAGAGCAGTCAAAAATGACGCAAGGGCTTTTTTCGCCTCCTCGGAGGCTTTCTCCAAAATTCCCCGCTCAATCGCTTTGTTCTCCATGATGATTTTCTGTTCACTGATGAAGGTGTTGTAGTCGTCAAAGGTCACCTCGTTAAAGAGGCCGTTTTTGACTTCCACAACGGTGATGCTCTCCTGGGGAATATTGTTGTCCGTGATCTTGGGCGGAGGCAGGGTGACGGTAATTTTGCGCGCCTCTTCGTCCACATCGACCTGGACCTCACCCATGTCGATGCCCGCCTTGATGGACCCGTCGTAGATGACCAGCAGGCTGGTGCCGCTGAATGGCCGCGTCAAGCCAAAGAGCCACTTGACGTTATCGGTCCGCCGGTCGGCGTTGGTGTAGATGTACTCCTGGGTGACCAGCTCCTGGAGGGAGTTGATCTGACTTTTCAGCGTCTCGGTGGTGACGACAGGAATCGATTTTTGGGAGTCCTTGACCTCTTTTTCGTCCTTCAGTGTTTTAATCAGCTGATTCTGAAGCTCGATCTGGGTTGTCTGCTGTTCCAGCTGCCGGCGCAGCTGGCTTTGGCTGCGCATGGACAGGTACAAAGCTCCCGCCAGAACCGCGAGGGCCAGCGCCGCGGCCGCCAGTCCCCTCCAGCTCCGGACCCTTTTTCCCGGCAGGCCGTCCTCCATGACCTCCTCAATGGTCTCCATGATCTTCTCTTTTTTCTCGCTCAGCATTGCAGGTTCCCCCTTGTAAGATTTTTGTGGGATTTCCGCTATGGGGTGTGTAGTTTTTGCGAGCAGTGTTTTCCACCACAGCGTCTCCGGGGGCAAAAGCCCCCGGAGCGCCGGGTGAAAGCAAAAACGCCGTGCAGGACGGTGGGCCTACACAGCGTAAGAAGCGAGACTCCTTATGCGACACAGGCGCACAGAATACCACGGCATTCCACTTGCGAAAAAAACAGGAATGTCGTATAATACCCCATGCGGTGCGGCCGAATGGCCGCTGTGTAGGTAGGCAAGTACCTGCGCAGGTCTGCGGGCGCTTCCAACACCCGCAGGCTGCCGCATTTTTGTTTTCCGTGCCGAATGATACCACACCATTTTCCGCAATGCAAGAGCCTGCCGTATCCGGAGAATCAAATGCGCGGCCGGACACGTTCTTTTACATTCCCCGCCTTGACCCGGAGGGGATTCCGCAGTATAATGTCTCTATTCCAGACATGCATGAAGGAGGAGCGAGGATGAAGACAGAGGTACGAAAGCCCGTGGCGCCCTTTTACGCGGTGGCGGTGCTGTGGATCGTCTATGCCCTGCTGTTTCCCCTGTACGCCCCCGCCCACTACGCCCTGCTGACCGCCGCCTCGGCGGCGGTGTACCTGATCGCGGGCGCCCTGTGCAAGAGCGGCGGCGTGCTGGGAGAGAAAAAGGCCGCCCCCAAGGCGGAGAGAAAGCAGGAGGCGCCCTCCACCGGCAATGCCGAGCTGGACAAGATGCTCAGAGACGGGCGGCTGGCCATTGCCGAGATGAAGCGGCTGGACGACAACATCGCCGACCCCGGCGTCTCCGCCGACATCGTGCGGCTGGAGCAGGTGTCGGAGAAGATCTTCGAGGCGGTGCGGGAGCGGCCGGAAAAGCTCCCGCAGATTCACAAGTTCATGGACTACTACCTGCCCACTACCCTCAAGCTGCTGAACGGCTACGACCGCATGAGCGCCACCGGCGTCTCCGGGGAGAACATCGACGGTACGCTGAACAAGGTGGAGGGCATGATGCGCAATATCGTGGCCGCCTTTGAAAAACAGCTGGACGCCCTGTACGGCTCCGAGGCCCTGGACATCTCCACGGACATCAGCGTCCTGGAGACCATGATGGCCCGGGAGGGCCTGACGGGACAGCCCCTGAAAGCGGAGACGCTGCCCAAGGACGATCCGGACATCAGGCTGGAGCTGTGAGGGGGCCCCTGGCGCGGCGGTATCGCCGTATTGACACTTTGGGCCATTGGCGGAGCGGGAGGAAACGCGATGAAGCGGAGAGACCTTCTCTGGCACTATGTTTATATTGTATTCTTCGCGGTATTGGGTGCCGCCTGTCTGTGCCTTGACCGGATCTACGACTACACCATCCCGATGACGGCCGTCGGGTTCTGCTGGCTGGCGCTGGCGGCGGGGGCGGTGCCAGCGGCCCGGGCCGCACGGCGGAGCGGACAGGATTTCCAGGCTCTCCTCCAGGGCTGCAGCTGTGTGGTGGTCGGCGCGACGGGACTGTGCTGGGGGTTTGCCAACAAAGACGCCTTCCAGCAGTTCATAGGCGTCCTCTGGCTGGGGCTGGCGGCACAGTGGCTGGTCCGGGGCATTCGGAGGCTCCGGGAGGGCGGGGACGCCGGATGAGGGGGAGCCCTCCCGCGAAGCCCGCAGGGATGTTCGGCAGCATCCATATTCCGAATATTGAAATAAGAAATCAACTTTTACGGAGGAGACAACCATGACTGACACAAATGGCTTTGAGCTGACACTGACCCCCGACGCCCCCGCGGCCGCGGAGGCCGTGCCGGAGCTGACCCTGGAGCCCTCCGCCCCCGCCGCCCCGGCCCCGGAGCCGGAAAAGGCGGAGGTAAAGCCGGTGGAGATTGACGACTCCATGCTCTCCGAGGCGGAGAAGAAGGCGGTGGAGGACTTCTCCAAGAAGATCGACGTGATGGACTCCAACATGATCTTGCAGTACGGCGCGGCGGCCCAGAAGAACGTGGCGGGCTTCTCCGAGAACGCGCTGAAATCCGTGCGGACCAAGGACCTGGGGGAGATCGGCAAGTCTCTCTCGGAGCTGGTGGTGGAGCTGAAGGGCTTTGGCGAGGAGGAGGAGAAAAAGGGCCTCTTCGGCAAGTTCAAAAAGGCCGGGAACAAGCTGGAGACCATGAAGGCCCAGCACGCCAAGGTGGAGGCCAACGTGGACAAGATCGCCCGGGAGCTGGAAGCGCACCAGGTGGCCCTTCTCAAGGACGTGGCCATGTTCGACCAGATGTACGAGCTGAACCTCAAGTACTACAAGGAGCTGACCATGTATATCCTGGCGGGCAAGAAGAAGCTGGCCGACGTGCGGGACAGCGAGCTCCCCGCCCTGCGGGCCCGGGCGGAGCAGACCGGCGCCCAGGAGGACGCCCAGGCCTACAACGACAAGGTGCAGATGTGCGAGCGGTTTGAGAAGAAGCTCCACGACCTGGAGCTGACCCGCATGATCTCTATCCAGATGGGCCCTCAGACCCGGCTTTTGCAGAACAACGACACGCTGATGGTGGAGAAGATCCAATCCTCCCTGGTGAACACCATTCCCCTGTGGAAGAGCCAGATGGTGCTGGCCCTGGGCATGGAGCACGGCCGTCAGGCAACCGCCGCCCAGAGCGCCGTGACGGAGATGACAAACGAGCTTCTCAAGAAGAACGCCGACATGCTGAAAATGGGCACCATCCAGACCGCCCGGGAGGCAGAGCGGAGCATTGTGGACATCGAGACCCTCCAGCACACCAACGAGCAGCTGATCTCCACCCTGGACGAGGTTTTGAACATCCAGCGGGAGGGCGCGGAGAAGCGAAAGGCCGCCGAGGCGGAGCTGGGGAGGATCGAAGGGGAGCTTCGGGCGAAGCTCATGGAATTGAGGAAATAGGAGTTTCTTTTTTCACGAAAGGAGGAGGCACCCTGACGGGCGGGGTGGGATTTCAGCCATGGTGATGGCTGGGCAGATGCACCCCCATGTCGTCGGAAGAAACTCCGCCGCTCCATTTCCGGCTAAAGCCGAAAATTCCGCTCAAGCTCCGTTCCTTCCTCCTCTCCCCACCGGACCCGCTT
>NZ_KE159707.1:278220-297596 GCF_000403435.2 Oscillibacter sp. 1-3 | reverse complement strand
GCTCCATTTCCGGCTAAAGCCGAAAATTCCGCTCAAGCTCCGTTCCTTCCTCCTCTCCCCACCGGATCCGCTTTGCTGGGCTCCGGCGGGGGCCACTCTTTTCGGTTGCGCCAAAAAGAGAAAACCCTCCAGATGGCCCTCTCTCCGCTTCGTGGCTCACCTTGGCGGGCCGTGCACGGTCCAAAAGAGAAAAGGCGCTGGGGCGGAATTTGACCGCAGGGGTCAAATTCGCCCAAGGTACGGGGGCTGGCAAGATTATGAGACAGATCAGAGTGAGCCTAAATTAAAAACCCTGAGTGCCATTGCCGACTACCACCATGTGTTATTGATTACCGTATAGGCCGGACAGACGTGCCGGACCTCAGTACGACCAGGGCAGAGGAGTGAGTTTATGAAATTGTTCCAAAAACGCCCCGTGGCCATTGCCGTCATGGTGCTGGCCATCATTGCCAGCGTGTCGCTGGGAAACGCCCGCAGGCCCGACGGCGCCGACGAAGCCTCCACCACTATCGTGGGGAGCTACCGGTACGTCATGGACAGCGAGGGCGTCATCTCCGATAAGACCATGGCCTACATTGACAGCATGAACATGTCCCTGTTCGCCCAGACCGGGGCCCAGATCGCCGTCATCGTTGTGGACACCACCGGCAGCACGGAGATCGGCGACTATACTCAGCAGGAATTCGAGCGCCTGGGCGTGGGGGCGAAGGAGACCAACAACGGCGTGCTGCTGGTGCTGGCCCTGGAGAATCTGTACGAGGGTGAACCGGGCGGGGATTACTACGTCACCTGGGGCAGCGGCTTCCGCAGCCGGGAGCAGGACAGCCTGTACAGCATTGCCCTGAACTATATGGAGGACCCCTTTGCACAAAAGGACTACGACAAGGCGGTGCGCGGGACCTTTGACGCCCTGGTGGACTATCTGGAGGAGCTGTACGGCGTGACGGTGAAGGAGAATTACATTCCCGCCGTCCGGCAGGAGTACACTGCTTTGGCCGGAGGCTATGAGACCAATACCACCGGCTATGTGTCCCCTGATCCCATGACGCTGGTGAACCAGCTGGTGACGCTGCTGATCGTGCTCTTTGTGCTGTGGATGATCCTGGACGCCATGCGCTACCGTCGTTACCGGCGGCGGTATATGGTGGCGGGCATTCCCACAGTTCCCTATTATCCGGTGTTCTGGGGCAGGCCCCGGCTGCGCAGGCCGCCTCCGCCCCCCAGACCGCCTCGCCGGCCGCCTCCGCCCCCGCCGCTGACCAGAAGCAAAGGCGGAAGACCTCCCCAGCCGCCCAAAGGGGGGGGTGGCGGCGGCTCCTTTGGGGGCGGCGGAGGCCGCAGCGGTTTTGGCGGCGGTTCCTTTGGGGGCGGCGGAGGCCGCAGCGGTTTTGGCGGCGGTTCCTTCGGGGGCGGCGGAGGCCGCAGTGGCTTTGGCGGCGGCTCCTTCGGAGGCGGCGGAGGCCGCGGCGGAGGCAGACGCCGGTAGGCCGCGGGGATACGCCGGAATCAAATGAAGAGATACGGCCCTTCGGGGCCGTATCTTTATTGTTCCGGGCGGTCTCTTCGGGACTGGCGGCGGGCCGGGATGTCCGATTGAATTTTAAGTTATTTTTTCGAATTTATTTCTTTCTAAAATTCGTTCTGTTTTTAACCGATGATAGTTCTTGATTTTTTATAAAAAATACAGAATTGCGTACAGAATAAATTCTATACGCAATTCTGTATTTTATTCTTGTGAAAAGTATGGTATGATAACACTCGCTGAATTTACATTTGAAGGAGAGAGATCATGACTACCGCACAAATCTGTATTATGGCAACCATCATCCTGTACCTATGCTTCGTTATCTTTACGGGTGTGATGATCGGCCGCCGGTCCAAGAAGAGCGCCGAGGGCTTTTACTTAGGCGGGCGGGGGATCGGTCCCCTGGTCACCGCCATGAGCGCAGAGGCCTCCGACATGAGCAGCTATCTGCTGATGGGCATTCCGGGCCTTGCGTACCTTTCCGGCGTGGCCGACGCCAGCTGGACTGCCATCGGCCTGGCTGTGGGCACGTACCTCAACTTTCTGCTGGTGGCCAAGCGGCTGCGCCGGTACAGCGTGAAGCTGGACGCTATCACCATCCCCAGCTTCATCTCCAAACGCTACGGCGAGAAGCGGCCGGTGATTATGTGCATCTCCGCCCTGATTATCCTTATCTTCTTTGTGCCCTATGTGGCCTCGGGCCTGGCGGCCATCGGAAAGCTGTTCAACAGCCTGTTCGGCTGGGACTATATGACGGCCGTTATCGTCGGCGCTGTCGTCATCATCAGCTATACCTCCATCGGCGGCTTTTCCGCTGTGGCTACCATGGACCTGATCCAGTCCATTATCATGACCGTGGCGCTGGCCATTATCGTGGTATTCGGCATCGTCCAGGCCGGGGGCATGGACGCCGTGCTGGACCACGCCCGATCCCTGCCCGGGTTTCTCAGCTTCACGGAGACCTATGACGCGGCCTCCGGCAGCGCCGAGCCCTACGGCTTCATCCGCATTATCTCCATGATGGCCTGGGGGCTGGGCTACTTCGGGATGCCCCACATCCTGGTGCGGTTCATGGCCATCCGGGACGAGAACGAGCTGACCCTCTCCCGCCGGATCGCCTCCGTGTGGGTGGTGATCTCCATGGGCGTGGCGGTGTTCATCGGCATTGTTGGCCACGCCGTCTCCGCCGCGGGCCGGGTGCCCTTCCTGGAGGGCAGCGCCACCGAGACCATCATCGTGCGGCTCTCCGACCTGCTGTCCTCCTACGGCATTTTCCCCGCCATCGTGGCCGGGTGCATCTTGGCTGGTATCCTGGCCGCCACCATGTCCACCGCCGACAGCCAGCTGCTGGCCGCCGCCTCCGCCTTCTCGGAGAATCTGGTGCAGGACGTGTTCGGCGTGAAGCTGACCGAGAGGCAGACCATGCTCATCGCCCGGCTCACTGTGGTGGTGATCGCCGTCATCGCGTTGTTCCTGGCCTCCGATCCCGACAGCAACGTGTTCCAGATCGTCTCCTTCGCCTGGGCGGGCTTTGGCGCCACCTTCGGCCCCGCGATCCTGTGCGCCCTGTTCTGGAGGCGGAGCAACCGCCAGGGCATCATGGCGGGCCTTGTGGCCGGCGGCGCCATGATCTTCATTTGGAAGTTCCTGGTGAAGCCCCTGGGCGGCATCTGGAACATCTACGAGCTGCTGCCCGCGTTCCTGGTGGCCTGCGTGGTGATTGCAGTGGTTTCCCTGGCTACCCCGGAGCCGGATGGCGAGATTGGGAAGGTCTTTGATGAGATGAGCGGCAGGTAATCGAAGTGGAAACAGCGGATTCCATTTCATCGTTATCTGAAATTGAAAACCCCGGCCAGCGGCATTACAGATGCCGCCGGCCGGGGCCGTTTTATGCGGGGGACGGGAGGCAAATTTTTACACTTCATCCGCGATATAGGTCATGATATCGCCGGGCTGGCAGTCCAATATTTTGCAGAACATCTCGATTGTATGGGTGCTGACGCTTTCATCCCGCTTCAAGCGTGTGATTTGGGCGGGACTGACTCCATAGGTCTTGATCAGCGCATACTGTGTGATGGATTGGGCGCGCATAACTTCCCATAAATTTTTGTAGGATATCACAACATTCAAGCCCCTTTTCTCCCTTGAATGTTAACCGAAAAAGGTGTATATTGACATTAACCAATATCGGTTATTATTCGGATGTGCCACAAGCGTTTTTCCATTTTTATGACAGGATTATAAGAATTGGCGGGAGAAATGTGATTATGAAAGCGGAAAATGTAGTGATTATTGGGGCTGGGGGCCACGCGAAGGTTGTGGCGGATATTGTATTGCTCAGAGGCAACCATATTGCCGGCTTTCTCGACAGCGTCCATCCGGAGGGGGAATTTTTGGGGTATCCCAAATTAGGCGGAGACCGCGAATACCGGAAATTTCTCAACTGCTCGTTTATAATCGCAATCGGAAACGCCTTGGCAAGAGAGAGGATCGCGTGCTCTATGCCGGAGGCGGCATGGTATACGGCTGTGCACCCCGGGGCGGTTATCTCAAATATTGACACGGAAATTGGAGAGGGAACGGTGATTATGGCGGACGCCATTGTCAACCCCGGCGCGCATATTGGAAAGCACTGTATCATTAATTCGGGCAGCATTGTGGAGCACGACAACCGTATCGGCGATTACGCACATGTCTCGGTGGGGGCAAAGATGGCCGGGGGCGTACAGATCGGCGCCAGGACATGGGTGGGTATTGGAGCGACAGTGAGCAACGGAATCAATGTCTGCGGCGACTGTATGCTGGGAGCCGGCGCCGTTGTGGTGAGAGATATTACGGAAGCGGGCACATATGCCGGCGTTCCGGCGCGAAAAATCAAATAGGAATCTGTAACGTCTTGGAACGGGCGGAATCAGTGGTTTTGAATTTTCAAAACCACTGATTTTTTTATGTTTTGCAAAAAAATTGGAGGGTCAGGGCATGGCGGCGTACAACTTTTGGGAGAGCGGGGCCCTTCGTGTGAGGAGATTTCGGAGAGGAGGCGGGCAGTTTGGAGGGACGGGACAGCGGAGCGTTCTGCCGGGCGTATCTCAGGACCATGGACCCGGAGCGGGCGGCGGCGGAGTGCGGGCGGCGGGACGGGTTTTCCCTTCTGGGGTCCAGGACCGTGCAGGAGCGGCTGGAGAAAATGCGGACGGACGCGGCGTCGCAGCTGCGGCGGGAGGACGTTCTGCGGCGGCTGGCGCAGCTGGCCTTCAGCAGGGCCAACGACGCCGTGCGGCTGGCGCTGCGCCCCGGAGAGGTGGACCCGGAGGGGCTGGATCTCTCCGCCGTGGCGGAGTTCAAGGTGACGGACAAGGGCGGCGTGGAGGTGAAGCTGGCGGACCGGGTGCGGGCGCTGGAGACGCTGTGCTCCCTGCTGGACGACGGCGGCGGCCGCGGGGCCGAGGCGCTGTACCAGGCGCTGGCGGAGGGCTGCGGCGAGACGGAGGAGGGATGGGACAACGGGTGAGATCACGAATTTTTCCCCAAAGCAGAAGCGGGTTTTGACCTGGTGGCGGTCGGAGCGGTGGGAGGCCGTCATCTGCGACGGGGCGGTGCGCAGCGGCAAGACCTTCTCCATGGGCCTGTCCTTCTTTTTGTGGGCTCAGGCCCGGTTTGACGGGCGGCAGTTCGGGCTTTGCGGAAAGACTATCGGCTCCCTGCGGCGGAACCTGCTGGCGGAGCTGGCGCCCTATCTGCGGGGGGCCGGCATGAACGTGCAGGAGCGGCGGTCGGAGAATCTGCTGATTGTGCGGTTCGCCGGGCATGAGAACCGCTTTTTGCTCTTTGGCGGGCGGGACGAGTCCAGCGCGGCGCTGATCCAGGGGAGCACCCTGGCGGGAGTGCTGCTGGACGAGGCGGCGCTGATGCCCCGCTCCTTCGTGGAGCAGGCCATCGTCCGGTGCAGCGTGCCGGGGAGCCGGCTGTGGTTCAACTGCAACCCGGAGGGGCCCCAGCACTGGTTTTACCGGGAGTGGATTTTGAGGGCCCGGGAGCGGCGGGCGCTGTACCTCCACTTCACCATGGAGGACAATCCCGCCCTGTCCCGGCGCATCCGGGAGCGGTACCAGCGGTCCTGCTCCGGGGTGTTTTACCGGCGGTTTGTACTGGGGGAGTGGACCGCCGCCCAGGGACTGGTGTACGACTTCTTCGACCGGGAGCGGGACGCCCCGGAGGCCCCGGCGGGGCCCTTTGCCCGGTGGCGGATCTCCGTGGACTACGGCACCGCCAACCCCGCCTCCTTTGGGCTGTGGGGGGAAAAGGACGGGGTGTGGTACCGGGTGCGGGAGTTCTACTACAGCTCCCGGAAGGCCGGACGGCAGCGGACGGATGCGGAGTACGCGGAGGATCTGGCGGCCCTGGCCGGGGGGCGGGAGATTCAGAGGGTGATCGTGGACCCCTCGGCGGCCAGCTTCATTGAAGTCCTGCGGCGAAAGGGGTTCCGGGTGGTTCGGGCGGACAACGATGTGGCGGACGGCATCCGGGTGACGGCGGATCTGCTGAAGCGGCGGCGGATCGTGATCTGCCGGGAGTGCCGGGACTGCCTGCGGGAGATGGAGCTCTACTGCTGGGACGAGCGGACCGGACGGGACGCCCCCAGGAAGGAGAACGACCACGCCATGGACGAGACGCGCTATTTCGCCATGGATCTGGCGGGGGAGGACGGCGGCGGCTTTGCCGCCATGAGCGTGGAGCGGCGGATATGAGGAGGGATCAGGCTTTGAGATGGTTCAAAAAACGACAGGGGACGGCGGCTCCGGCGGCGGTGCAGCTGCGGAGCACAGAGCGGCACCCCTTCGGAATGCTGGGGGACTATGTGCCCTTGAGCCGGGGGGAGACCCGGCTGTACCGGGCGGTGCGGGAGGCCGTTCCGGTGGTGGACGCGGCGGTCTACAAGCTGATCCGCATGAGCGGAGGCGTGACGGCCCGGTGCGCCGACCCGGCGGCGGAGCGGGCGCTGGGGGAGTTTTTGCGGACGGTGCCCGTGGGGCGGGGGCAGTTCGGCGTCAACGCCTTTTTGGACTGCTATCTGGACTCGCTTCTCACCTGCGGGCGGGCTGTGGGCGAGATCGTGCCCGCCGGAGGCGGCGGGGACATCGCCGCGCTGCTGTGCGGCAGGGTGGAGGACATTGAGATCCGGGAGGGGGAGCACCCGCTGGAGTTTCAGATCTGCGGGGCGGACGAGAGCGGGCGGATGGGGCCCCTGCCCCATCAGGACCTGCTGCTGTTCACTCCCTTAAATCCGGAGGCGGGGAGCCCCTACGGCGTGTCGCTGCTGCGGTCATTGCCGTTTTTGTCGGAGATTCTGACGCGGATTTACCACACCATCGGCGTCAACTGGGAGCGGTGCGGCAGCGTGCGCTTTGCCGTCACGTGCAAAAACGGCGAGGGCGCCTCCGCGGCGGAGCGGGGGCGGCTGCTGGCCGAGGAGTGGTCCCGGGCCATGCAGGACAGCCGCGGCGGCAGCGTGCGGGACTTTGTGGCCGTGGGAGACGTGGAGATCAAGGCCATCGGCGCGGACGCGCCCGTTCTGGACAGCGAGGTTCCCGTGCGGCAGATTCTGGAGCAGATCGTGGCCAAGACCGGCATCCCGCCCTTTATGCTGGGGCTGAGCTGGAGCTCTACGGAGCGGATGAGCTCCCAGCAGGCGGACCTGCTGACCACGGAGATCACCGCCATCCGGCGGACGCTGACGCCGGTGGTGGAGCGGATCTGCCGGATGTGGCTGCGGATGCACGGGTATACCTGCGGCTTTGCCGTGGAGTGGGACGACATCAATCTCCAGGACCAGGTGGAGGAGGCACGGGCGGAGCTCTACCGGGAACAGGCGAGAAAATTGAGAATTGAGAATGACGAGAAGGAAGCCGGGAGGGGAGAGAACAATGGAAGTGCGTAAGGAGCGGAGCGAGGCGGCGGCGGGACTGCCCGGAAAGCAGGAGCTGGAGGCCATCAACCGCTTTGCCAGGACGCCGCTGACGGCGGAGCAGGCGTACACCTTCAGCCTGCGGCTGTGCGACAACGAGGTGGACCGGGACTTTGAGCGGTTCAGCGCTCCCGCGCTGGAGCGTCTGGGGGAGCTGTTTGTGGGAAAGAGCGGCGTTTTTGACCACCAGTGGTCCGCCCGGGGGCAGACGGCCCGGATCTACCGGACCGAGGTGGTGCGGGAGCCGTCCATGACCACGGCGGCGGGGGACGAGTACCGCTGGCTCAAGGGCTGGGCGTATTTGCTGCGGACGGAGAAAAACGCGGACCTCATCGCCGAGATCGAGGGCGGCATCAAAAAGGAGGTCAGCGTGGGGTGCAGCGTGCGGCACAGTGTGTGCTCCATCTGCGGCGCGGAGGGCGGCTGCCGGCACGTGAAGGGGCAGGTCTATGACGGGAAGCTGTGCTTTATGGAGCTGCGGGAGCCTGCCGACGCCTATGAGTGGTCCTTTGTGGCGGTGCCCGCCCAGCGGAGCGCCGGAGTGCTGAAACGGTTCGGCCAGGAGGACAGGCAGCTGGCCCGTCTGCGTGAGGAGGCCGCGCTGGGGCGGAAGTATCTGGCGGAGCTGCGGCGGGAGGTGGTGCGTCTTGCCATGCTGGCGGACGACCGCCTGGACGGCGGCGTGTTCGCCAGGGCGGCGGAGCGGATGGAGGAGCCGGAGCTGCTGGCCATGAAGGGCGCCTACGGCGCCCAGGCGGCCAAGCGGTTTCCGGCGGCGCCCCAGCTGCGTCCGCGGTCCGAGGAGGAGCGGGGAGCGCCGGAGGCGTTTCAGGTTTGAACACCTGCGGCGCGGCGGAAGAAAAACGGCGTTTTTGCCGTGTTTCAGCGTGAGCGGCGGGCCGGGACAGCGGGGATGGCAGTCTCCGCCTCCGGCCTGTGGCAATAAAAAACGACAGGAGGAAGACTATGAGTGTTTCTTACGAGGGAATCGGACAGTGGGCCGCTACCTTTGCCTGCGGTGGGGTCCGGGAGGGCCAGGTGGTGAAGGTCAGCGCCAACGGCACGGTGAGCGGCTGCGAAGAGGGCGACAGGTTCTGCGGCATGGCGCTGGCGGTAAGCCGGGACGGAACTGCCTGCACCGTGGCCCTGGGGGGCATGGTGACTGCGGCATACTCCGGCGGCACCGAGCCTGCGGCGGGCTGGATCAATCTGGCGGCGGACGGCAATGGCGGCGTGGCTGTGGTTTCCGCCGGCGGCCGGAGCTGCCTGGCGGTGGATGTGGACAGCGCCGCCAGGACGGTTACATTTGTACTGTAATGTACGGTAAGGAGGAGAGCGCGTATGGCATACCATTTTGAAAACGTGAAGCTGGAGAAGGGGATGTACGGCCGCGGCGGCCGGACCTTCGCCCAGACGCTGGAGGAGCTGGACCCCAGCGAGCAGTACCGCGGCACGGCCCTGGAGGGGCTGGACGCCTTCCAGCGGCAGTTAAAGCGGTTTGACATCCATGTTAAAGGCGCGGGCAGCGATATGGTGGAGAAGTTTTTCCACACCTCCGATTCCGCCGTGCTGTTTCCGGAGTTTGTCTCCCGGGTGGTGCGGCAGGGACTGGAGGAGGAGAGCGTCCTGCCCGCCATCACCGCCACGGTGACGCGGTTTGACGGCATGGACTACCGCTCCATCGCCTCCGTGCCCACGGAGGAGCAGAAAAAGCTCCGCCGGGTGGAGGAGGGGGCGGAGATCCCCCAGACCGCCATCCGCACCCAGGAGAACCTGGTGCGGCTCCACAAGCGGGGCAGGATGCTGGTGGCCTCCTATGAGGCCATCCGGTTTCAGCGGCTGGACCTCTTTTCCGTGACACTGCGGCAGATCGGGGCGTACATCGGGCGGATGCACCTGGAGGACGCCATCCGGGTCCTGCGCAACGGCGACGGCAACCAGAACCCCGCCCCGGCGTTCACTGTGGGCACGGCCCCCATCACCAAGGGCGTGAAGACCATGTCCTACGGGGCGCTGCTGGACTTCTGGAGCCAGTTTGACCCCTACACCATGAACACCATGCTGGTGAGCGGGGACATGATGCTCTCTATGCTGAAACTGCCGGAGTTCCAGAACCCCCTGACGGGGCTGAACTTCCAGGGCACCGGCACCCTGACCTCCCCCCTGGGGGCAAGGCTGCTGCGGACCCCCGCCATGCCCGCAAGGACCATCATCGGCCTGGACAAAAACTACGCCCTGGAGCAGATCTGCGGCAGCGAGATTACGGTGGAGTACGACAAGCTCATCGACCGCCAGCTGGAGCGGGCGGCCATCACCTCCATCTCCGGCTTCGCCAAGCTCTTCACCGACGCGGCCAAGGTTTTGACGGTCTCAGAATGAGAGAGAAGATCTTGACGCTGGCCCGGGCGGTCTCGGCCGCAAAAGAGGCGGAGGATGCCCTGCTGGAATCGCTGTGCGAGGCGGCCCGGCTGCGCTGGGAGGCCCGGCTGCGGCCGGGACTGGCCCCGGAGGACTGCGGGACGGCGTTCGCCTGCGCCGCGGCCTTTACGGCGGCGGCGGATCTGGCGGCGGGCCGGGGCGGCGGCGCTGTCGGCGCCTTTACGGCGGGGGAGATCTCCGTCAAGGGACGGGGGGCGGCGGAGGCCGCCGCCCTGGCCCGGGACCTTCGCCAAACGGCGGAGGAGCTCATGGCCCCCTATGCCAAAGAGGCGCGTTTCTGCTTTCGGGGGGTGCGGGGATGACGGACTGGGTACACGAGATTTTGGAGCGGTACGGCCAGGAGGCATCCCTTGAGACGGCGGAGGGTGAGACGGACGTCCGGGCCTTTTTGCAGCCCGTGCAGGAGCGGCGGGAGCAGGTCCCCGGCACGGCGACGGAGATCGGCTGGGTGGACGGGCGGCTGTGGCTGTATCTGGGCCGGGAGGAGATCGGGCCTGGGGACACGGTGCGCTGGAACGGCATGGAGTTCCAGGTGCGCAGCAGCAGGCCCTATTTCATCGGCGGGACGCTGAGCCACTGGCAGGCGTCCCTGGAGCGGAGATGGGAGGCGGCGGAGTGAAGGAGCTGACACAGGTGCGAAGCGCGGTGACCGCCGCACTCCAAGGCGCGGGACTGACGGCTCTGACCGCCTTTCCGGCGGAGCGCGCCAGGGCCTATGAGGGGGCGGTGGCCGCCGTGGCGGTGGGGACTGCCCAGGGAAGGGCCATGGGCTTTTGCAACTATCTGGGCGAGGCACGGGACGGCAAGACCGGCGCTTTGCGGGAGGTATACGGAAAGCAGCTGGAGGGCGTGGTCACGGTGGACATCCGGGGCCGCCGGGCCGCGGACTGCGAGGCGGGCTGTGAGAAGGCGGCGGAGGCGCTGCTGGGGGGGCTGCCCGCCGGCATCCGGCCCGGGGAGCTGTGCTGGGAGGCCCTGGCCTGGGAGCGGGAGACGGGGATGTTCCTGCGGCGGGGGCGGCTCCAGTGCCGGGCGTTTTTCACGGCGGAGAGCCGGGAGGACGGAGAGGAGTTTCTGGACTTTATTTTGAAAGGGGTAATGACCAATTGAGCGGAATCGTACATGAGCGGCCGGGGGTCTACTCGGTCTACGACACGTCGGCGGTGGTGTCCGCCGGACAGGCGCCAAAAGCCGTGGGCGTGGCCGCAAGGGCCGCCAAGGGCGCGGTAGGCGCGGCGGTGACGGTGACCGGCTACGCCGCCGGGGCGGAGGCCTTCGGCGAGGACGCCGCGCCGGGTATGGGGATGCTGCTGCGGCTGCTGTTCCTCAACGGCGCGTCCAGCGTGACGGCGGTGCGGGTGGCGGACACCGGGACGCTGGAGGACTACCGGACGGCTTTTGAGACACTGAACAGGCAGGACGTGCAGGTGGTGGTGTGCGACAGCGCCGACCGGACGGTGCAGCAGGCACTGCGAAGCGCAGTGGAGGCGGCTTCCGCCGCCCGCCAGGAGCGTATCGCCATAGTGGGCGGCAGCGGAGAGGATGTGCCTGCCCTGGTGGAGCACGCGGCGGCGCTGAACAGCGAGCGCATGGTGCTGGTGGGCCCCGACGCCATGGACGGCCAGGGGAACACGCTTCCATCCGTGTTTGCCGCGGCGGCAGCGGCGGGAGCCGTGGCCGCGGGGCGGGACCCGGCGGCGCCCATCAACGGCGCGGCCCTGCGGGGGCTGACGGGCCTTGCCGCCGATTACAGCGACAGCGAGGTGGACCTGCTGGTTCGGGGCGGCGTGACGCCGCTGGAGAGCACGGCGGGGATCATCTCCCCGGTGCGGGGCATTACCACCCGCACCACCACCGGCGGCGCGGCGGACACCACCTGGAGGGAGCTGACCACCATCCTGATCGCCGACGATGTGATCCCCTCCATCCGAAGCGCCCTGCGGAGCAAGTTCTCCCGGGCCAAGAACACCGCCCGAAACCGGGGGGCCATTCGCTCCCAGGTGATCGTGGAGCTGGAGAAGAAGGCGGCGGCGGAGATCATCGACGGCTACGGGGACGTGACGGTGACGGCCTCCCCCGACGATCCCACGGTGTGTCTGGTGGAATTCGGCTTTGCTGTGGCCCACGGGCTGAACCAGATCTATCTGACGGTACACATTACGGTGTAAGGAGGGCGAGAGATGGAGACAAGGGGATTTCCCACCAGCGCGGACATCTATCTGGAGCTGGAGGGCAGAAAGGTGGCGGTGGTGCAGGGGTACACCGCCAGGGCGTCCAAGTCCTCCCGGTTTGTGGAGGCCTTCGGCGAGAGCGAGCCGGTGGCCGCTATCGACGGACAGCGCAAGTACACCCTGGAGCTGACGCGGCTGTACGCAACGGACGACGCCGTGTCCGACGGCATCAGCTTCTACGACCTGGAGGACTTCTCCCTGGTGATCTGCAAGCCGGACCGGAAGGTCATTTACAGCGGCTGCCAGTGGAACGACATCCAGGAGGAGGGCCAGCTGAACGCCATGGTGGCGGAGAAGGTATCTCTGGTGGCCTCCAAGCGGATCGAGACCACGGCATGAGGGAGATCGACGAGCTGCGGCCGCTGACGGCGGGCCGGCTGTTGGAGCTGTGGCAGGAGGCCCGGGAGGCGGCGGAGGACCCGCTGGAGCGGACCATCCTCTGCAATGCAAGGATCGCGGCTGCCTGCTGCTTTTCCGGGGGAGAACCGGCGTTTGAGGACGAGCGGGCGGTGCTGGCGGCCCTGACGGGCCGCCAGCTGGAAGGACTCCTGCGGCGGATCTCGGAGGCGGAGTCCGGCCGGGAGGGGACGGGGAATCCGTCCTTTGACCAGGAGCGCTTTGAGGCGCTGCGGGAGGGCTGAGAGATGGACTACATCCAGGAGGAGCTCCGGCGGCAGCGGGCGGCGCTGGCGAGAGTGCTGCTGGGCGGCGGCTTTCCGCAGAGCGGCGCTGACGGCGAAGGTGCGGCGGCGGCCCTGCGCACAGCGGCAGCGGCGGCGGAGACGGTCCTTGCCCCGGTGCGGGGAGTGGTTTTCCGTCCGGCGGAGGGAGACGCTGCCTCCAACGGGGACGGGGGATGGGCGGTTCCCGGAATCCCGGGGTACAGGGCTCGGACGGCGGTTCACGGAGAGAGGGCGGCCTCCGGAGAGACGGCGGAATTTGCCCGCAGGGACGGATGGGCCGGTCCGGCGGGGTACGGGCGGCAGAGAGGAGAGGCCGGCCGTCTGGCGGGAACCGTCCTGCCCGGTCTGGCCGGCGGCGGGCAGGCGGAGGAGACGGCGGGCCCTGCGGCGGCGCGGCGGACGGCCGGAGGCGCCGTTTTGGAGCAGAGGGTGACAGAGTTCGTTCCGGCGGCGGGCGGCGGTGAACGCGCCGTTGAGGCCGAGGCGCTGTCCCGGACATTTCAGCGGGACGCCCGCCGGTATGACGGGGGCTTTTCCCTGTATTAGGCCATGTTTGAAAAAAGTCAAAACGCCCAAACGGCGGATCTTTATCCGCCACTCTGCGTTAAATTTTCTTGCCGGGCGTCAGCCCGCCTGCAAAAATTTGCCTTGATTGGCGAAAAAATCTCTCGCTGTTTGGCATTCCGCCTTTTTTCAAACAAGGCCTAGGCAGTGTTTAGAGCGGTTCCTAAAAATTTTGAGGAGAGGGGGAATGTTTTACGCATCTGACATCTATGCGGTTCAAGGATTACACCTGGCCCCACAACCCGGAGATCTACACGGTGGAGAACCGCCGCCGCGTGGCGGTGCACCAGGTCCCCTTCGGCTCCTGCGTCTTTCAGGAGCTGGGGGGCACCTACCGTATTCTGCGGGGGGAGGGCGAGTTCTCCGGGGCGGACGCCTACGACCAGTTCCGGCGGCTGGAGGCGGTGTTTCAGGAGGGCGGACCCGGGCAGCTGGTTCACCCGGTGTGGAGGGTTCAGCGGGCCTACTTCGTCTCCCTGCGGGCAGAGGAGAAGCCTCTGCCGGACTATGTGCGGTACGGCTTTGAATTCTGGGAGGACTGCGGCGGCTATGACGGCGGCCTGACGGAGAGCGACGACGGCGGGGCGCTTTCCCGTCCGGGGAGCCAGAGCGGAGGCATTGCCGGTGGGAGCGGGGCCGTCCACATTGTAAAAAAGGGAGATACCCTCTGGGGCATCGCCCGCCAGTACGGCGCGGCGCTGACGGATCTGATTGCGGCCAATCCCCAGATCAAAAATCCCAACCTGATCTATCCGGGAAACGAGGTGAGACTGCCGTGACGGGACGAATCTTCACCTGCGACCACCGGGTGTACGACCTGCCGGAGCTGCTGAGCTGGGAGGTGGTCCACACGGGGACGGTGCCCTGTGACAGCTACTCCGTGACGTTTCTCTACGACAAGAGCATGGCGGAGGCGCTGCGGCTGGCGGCGGGCTTTGCCGCCATTGACCGGGGGACGACCATGCTGCGGGCCACTGTGGACGAGTACGCTGTGGAGCTGGGGGCCGGGGGGCTGACGGCCGCCGTCGCCGGACGGGGCTACGCCGCCCGGCTGCTGGACAACGAGTCCCGGCCCCTGACCTATCAGGAGGCCACCCTGGCGGAGATCGTGCGGTGTCATGTGACGCCCTACGGCATCACCGCCGGGGAGGTGGCGGACGTGCGCGCCGATTCCGTCTACACCGTGCCGGCGGGCGTCAGCCAGTGGAGGGCCCTGGAGGGCTTCTGCCGGACCTACGGCGGGTTCTCCCCCCGGTTCTCCCGGGATGGAAAGCTGCTGGCCGCGCCGGAGAGGGACAGTGGGAGGCGTCTTTCCATCGGCGAGGGGGACCCGGTGCTCTCCTGCACCCTGCGGGAGGACCACTACGGTGTGCTGACGGAGGCGCTGGTCATCGACAAGACCCGGAACGCCTATTACAGCGTGAAAAACGAGGACATGATCCGCCGGGGCGGCCAGTGCCGCCGGGTGATCTACACCCCGGGACAAAGCACCTGGGACGCCATGCGCTACACGGGGGAATACCAGATCCGGCGGTCAAAGGAGGACGAGCGGACGGTGACGGTGCGCCTGCCCGGGAGCTTTCTGGCCTTTCCGGGGGACCGGGTGGACCTGCGGCTGGACCGGATGGGGCTCTCCGGCACGTTTCGGGTGGCGGAGGCGGCCAGCACCTTCTCGGCGGAGCGGGGCGCCGCGGCGGCGCTGACATTGAAGGGAGGATGAGAGAATGTGGCTTTCCAGTAAGATGCGGCCGGCGCCGGCCACGGCAGACGCCGATCTGGGCGTCACCACCATCGCCGGGGACAGCGTGGGCGTGATGACCCGGGGCGAGGTGCGGACCGTGCCCATCTACGGCCCCGGCGGCTATGTGTGGATGCCGGAGAGCGGCGCGGCGGTGCTGGTGGTCAAGGGCGGGCCCGGCGGCGAGGAGCAGTGCGTCTGCGGCATGAAGCAGTCCGCGCCGCCCAAGGGGATGCGGCCGGGGGAGGCGCTGGTGTACGGCCCCGGCGGAAACTCCGTGTACCTGAAGCAGGACGGCACGCTGGAGCTGCGGGGGAAGGTGTGCGTGGAGGGGTCGCTGCTGGTCAACGGCATCCCGTACGCCCCCTGCGAGTGCGAGATGTGAGGGCCGCAGACATGGAGCTGAAACTGCGAAGCGGAGATTATGTGCCGGACGGCGTGGGCGGATTGCTGCGGGTGGAGGGCCGGGAGGCCCTTTTGCAGCGGGCCCTGTTCAGGCTGACGGCCCGGCGGGGGGTCTTTCCCTTTCTGCCGGAGCTGGGGAGCCGCCTGTGGCAGTTGGGGAAGGTTCCCCCTGCCCAGCGGCAGGCCGCGGCGGCCCAGTACGCGGCGGAGGCCCTGGAGGGCGAGGCGCTGGCGGTGGAGTCCGCAGAGCTGGGGCCCGGGGCGGAGGGCGCCATGGCCCTGACGGTGAACTGTGTCTGGCAGGGGGAGCCCCTGCCGGTGACAGTTGAGATTGTATAGAGAGGAGACGAGGCGTGAAAAGCGTTGATGAGATTTACCAGGAGCTTCTGGTGGCCTTTGCCCGGCGGGCTGGGTTCACGCCGGAGGATGCCTGCGATCTGTCGGTGCGGCTGTACGCGGCGGCGGCCCAGATCCAGGCCCTGGACATTCAGGCGGAGTGGGTGCTGGACCAGAGCTTTCCCCAGACGGCCCAGGGCGTCTATCTGGACCGGCACGCGGCCATGCGGGGACTGAGCCGTCTTCCGGCGTCCAGGGCCGTTGGAACGCTGCGGTTCTCCGTGGAATCGCCTCCGGCGCTGGCGGTGAACATCCCGGCGGGGACGGTGTGCATGACGGCGGACGAACGGCGGTTTCAGACCACGGCGGGGGCGACGCTGGCGGCGGGCGCGACGTATGCGGACGCCCCGGCGGAGGCCCTGGAAGCTGGCGGCGGCGGCAACGCGGTGGCGGGAGCCGTGCGGTTTCTCACCGCCTGCCCTGTGGCCGTGACGGCCTGCACCAATCCCGCGGCCTTTTCCGGCGGCAGCGACGCCGAGGACGACGAGACGCTGCGCCGGCGCGTTCTGGAGAGCTACCGGCGGCTGCCCAACGGCGCCAACGCCGCCTGGTATGAGCAGACCGCCATGAGCCACGACGGCGTGGCGGCGGCCCGGGCGGTGGGCCGGGCCCGGGGAATTGGAACGGTGGACGTCTATATCGCCGGTGAGAGCGGCCTGCCCGGAGCGGCCCTGCTGGAGGAGGTCCGGGCGGATCTCCGGGAGCGGCGGGAGATCGCCGTGGATGTGGCGGTGAAGGCCCCCGCCGCGGTTCCGGTGAATGTGAGCGCGGCCATTGCCGTGGGAGAGAACGCGGATTTTGGCGAGGTCAAGGCCCGGGCGGAGCTGGCCATCTCCACCCTCTTCACCGGGCGAATGCTGGGCCGGCCGGTGCTGCTGGCGGAGCTGGGGAGCCGGCTCTACGCCCTGGAGGGTGTGGAGAACTGCCGCCTCTCAGCGCCGGCGGCGGACCTGGCGGCGGACAGCGCGGTACTGCCGGTGCTGGGGACGCTGACCGTGACGAAATTGGAGGCGTGAGAGATGTACGAGACGTATCTGCGGCAGCTGCTCTCGCCCCTGGGGATCTATGACCTGGGCGGCGGCTCCGTGAACGGCGCGGAGCTGTACGCCCTGGGGCAGATCCTGGACCGGACGGGACGGCGGCTGGAGATTGTGGAGCGGGAGTCCGTCACCGCCACGGCAGAGGACGAGGGCCTGCGCCGCCGGGAGGCGCCCTTTGCCCGGCGTCCCGCCGCTGTCACACCGGAGGAGCGGCGGGACGCCATCGCAGCCCTGCTCCAGATCGACGGGGACAGCCTGACCCCCTCCGCCATCGACCACGCCATTCAGGGCTGCGGCATCCGGGCCAGGGCCCTGGAGATGGATACAGGACACCTGCGGGTTATCTTTCCGGGGGTGGGCGGCGTCCCGGCGGAGTTTGAACAGATCGAAAAGATCATTTTGGACATCCTGCCCTGCCACCTGGAGGTGGAGTTCTACTTCCGATATCTGACGTGGGAGGAATGCCGGCGGGCCGGGTATACCTGGGCGGCAGTGGAGGAGGCGGAGCACACCTGGGAGAGCTTCCAGCTGGCGGTGCCGCCGGAGGAATAAGGCCGGCGGTCCTTCGGAAAGAGGCAGAGGGGCCTGTGCCGCTCCGCCTCTTTTTTTGCAAATTTTTCAGTGTCGAAACTCCGCATAATCGGCGGTCAGATGCACAACCTGAGACGGAATCCCGATTTTACAGGAGGTCCTTATGAAAGAACGACCAAACCGCTATTGGGCCGCGCTGCTGGTGCCGCTGGCGCTGTGCGCCCTGGGAGCGGCGCTTTTGTACCATCCCTCCGGCGCCTTTGTGCCGGCCTCCTCTCCCGCCGCGGTGCCGGCGTCCACGGACAACTGGGGCCTCTCCTTCCAGACCGAGGGCGCCTGTCCGGTGGGCAACGCCACGGTGGAGCAGCTGGCCCAGTATGACGCCTATTTTCTGGGGGACACCTCTCAAAAGGTGATCTACCTGACCTTTGACTGCGGCTATGAGAACGGATACACGGAGCAGATTCTGGACGCTTTGAAAAAGCACCAGGCTCCCGCCGCCTTCTTCGTGGTGGGCAATATGATCGAGACCGCGCCGGACATCATCCGCCGCATGGCGAAGGAGGGCCACATCGTGGGAAACCATACCTTCCACCACCCGGATATGTCCAAAATCTCTGACCAGGCGGCCTTTCAGAAGGAGCTGGACGACCTGGCGGCGCTGTACAAGGAGACCACGGGAGAGGATCTGCCCAACTACTACCGTCCGCCTCAGGGGAAGTACAGTGAGGAGAATTTGAAACAAGCCCAGGCCCTGGGATACAAGACAGTGTTCTGGAGCCTGGCCTATGTGGACTGGTATGTGGACAATCAGCCCACGGCGGAGCAGGCCTACGCAAAGCTGCTGCCCCGCATCCACGACGGGGCCGTCGTACTGCTGCACTCCACCTCTAAAACCAACGCCGAGATTCTGGACGACCTGCTGACAAAGTGGGAGGACATGGGTTACACCTTCGCCTCCCTGGACCAGCTGCCGTCCTGCGGCAGCGCATAGGGAAAAGCAGCCCGCAAGGGCTGCTTTTCCCTATGCCTTCCGGCTTTTCACAAAGTCATGGATGCGGGCGAAGGTCTCCTCGCTGAGGTCATGCTCCACCTTGCAGGCATCCGCCGCCGCGTTCTCCGGGGAGACGCCCAGCAGCGTAAACAGCTCCGTGAGGGTTCTGTGGCGGTGGTACACCCGGCTGGCAATCTCCAGGCCGCTGTCGTTGAGGGTGATGAAGCCGTCCGACGCCATGGAGATGTAGCCGTTTTCCCGCAGCTTTTTCATGGCGATGCTGACGCTGGGCTTGGAGTATCCCAGTTCGTTGACAATGTCGATGGAGCGCACGGCGCCCCGCCGGTCCCGCAGGATCAAAATGGCTTCCAGATAGTCTTCTGCGGACTCATGGATGGTCACAGGCGGTCACTCCTTTCATGATAGATCTATGTTAGCAAGTTTGCTCCCGGATTGCAAGATAAACTTGCCTGTGGAGCGGCGTAAAAAAAAATTGGAAAAATGAAAAAATTCTGTTGACAATTGGGGGGCGGCCTGTTATACTAGCAAATGTTCCGGTGAGTACTGCTTGAGAGAGCAGGCGGGGTAAAGCTCAGCCGAGGGGGACTTTTACTGTTGATGGAGACACGCCTTGCGAATGACGGAACAGATAATCTAAATTATAGCAATAAACGTAAGTTTATAGATGCATTTTTTCGCATATGGGGGTATAGCTCAGCTGGGAGCGCAAAAAGCGCACTCACGCCCCCCCAAAGGAGAGACAAGACCCGACCCGCTTTTACAAGTTAACAAAGGTTCCCCAAAATTCCGACACAGGAAATATCCGGGGGTATAGCTCAGCTGGGAGCCCGAGCGATGCGCTTGC
>NZ_KE159707.1:276274-277908 GCF_000403435.2 Oscillibacter sp. 1-3 | reverse complement strand
AATGAGTATCAAATCTCGATTTGCTTCTACAATTTCATAAAGGTTCCCCAAAATTCCGACACGGAAAATATCCGGGGGTATAGCTCAGCTGGGAGAGCGCTTGAATGGCATTCAAGAGGTCAGCGGTTCGATCCCGCTTATCTCCACCATTGGGAACCTGAATAGCTCGTTTTGATGAAAGTCAAAACGAGCTTATTCATTTTTTAATGGTTTTGCAGATTGATATATCCGGTGAGTGCCATTCACCCTCTCCCCTGCTAAAGGCGTTCCGAAAGGGACGCCTTTTTTATTGTCTGGAAAGGAGGCCGTAACATGGCCGCAAAAGCGCTCTACGATTATTACTACGGAGATGAGAGCAGCCAATTTTCCTTTTATCGGATTCCCCGCCAGCTGATTACCGGGGATTGCTTCAAACGGTTATCCACGGATGCCAAGCTGCTGTATGGTCTGCTGCTGGACCGTATGAGCCTGTCCGCAAAAAACGGCTGGTACGACAAACAGGGACGTGTCTATATCTACTACACCCTGGATGAAATTCAGGAGGATATGAACTGCGGCCATGATAAAGCGACAAAACTTCTGGTAGAACTGGATAACGGAAAAAACGGATTTGGCCTGATTGAGCGTGTGCGGCAGGGCCAGGGCCGTCCTACAAAAATCTATGTGAAGCGGTTTACCACCCGTGATATACCATCTCCATCTTCGGAGCTGGAGGCGGGGCAATCTTCCAGACCGCGGAGAATCAGCGGCCAAGAATGCGGGAAAACCGCACTCTTGAATGCGGAAAAGCCGCAGTCTAGGCCGCGGGAAAACCGCAGCCTAGAGTGCGGAAAAACCGCCGGGAGTTATATTAAATCAAATCAGACTGAGAATAGTCAGCTTAATCAATCCATCCTTCCATCGGTTTCCCCAGGAGAAAGCGGATGGATGGACCGATACGACTGTGAGAAAGAAATAGAAGCCAATATTGAATATGACCGTTTGTGCCGTCAATTTGCCTGTGAGGATGTGGATGAAATCGTGGCGCTGATCGTAGATACGCTATACACCACACGTCCCACGGTACGGATTGGCGGTGATTATATTTCCACAGACGTGGTAAGAGAACGCTTTCTCCGCCTGACCTATGAACATTTGGAATATGTATTTGACTGCCTGCGGCGAAATACAACGGAAATCCGCAATATCCGGGGGTATCTGCTGACCACCCTGTACAACGCACCGGTGACAATCAACCATCACTACCGGGCAGAGGTACAGCATGATTTGGATAGATAGCGGCAGAGCCCGCCTATGTAAAAAGGAACTGGTTGAAAACTTGCCTCAAACTGATGTAAGTTTCAGCAAATAAAACAAAATTGGAGGTAAAAGTTATGGCAGACCCCAAGAAAAATCCGCTGATCGGCTCTTTCCGAACCCCGGTGCCAGGGGAAAGTCCCCCCGGTACGGCGAAAGAACAGAAACCACCAGAGCAACCCAAGGTGGCAGGCGCTGCCCCTGGCAAGGCCGACGAGAAGAAGCCGCCGGAGCAGACCAAGACGGCAGGTGCCGCCGCTCCCGGTAAGGCTGACGAGAAGAAGCCGCCGGAGCAGACCAAGGCGGCAGGTGCCGCCGCTCCCGGTAAGGCTGACGAG
>NZ_KE159707.1:2273-276094 GCF_000403435.2 Oscillibacter sp. 1-3 | reverse complement strand
TGCCGCCGCTCCCGGTAAGGCTGACGAGAAGAAGCCGCCGGAGCAGATCAAGGCGGCAGGTGTTGCCGCTCCCGGTAAGGCTGACGAGAAGAAGCCACCGGAGCAGACCAAGGCGGCAGATGCCGCCGCTCCCGGTAAGGCTGATGAAAAGTCTGCGGAGCCGACGAAAGACCCGAACCTGCGCTATGTCAAGATCTCGGATATTCAACCGCTTCCCGGCACTTATGTCAAGGATGCCCCCAGGGCAGATTACAGTGACCTGATTGACAGCATTAAAAAATCCGGCTTGGAAAAGCCGGTTATTCTCCGGCAGGCGGAGAAAGGCGGCTACCAGCTTGTAGATGGTTTCCACCGTTGTGAGGCTTTGAAACAGGCGGGAGTGTCGGAAATCCGGGCGGATGTGTATGACATGACGATTTTTGACGCCAGCCGCTACCGCAAGGAGCACAGAGCAAATCCTGACCTATCCATTCCTGGAACGCTGGTGCCGCTTTACCCGGATACTCCCAGCGTGGAGGGACGAGGCAGCGAAGCTCCGGAGACAGAAGATCCTCCGCTGGAGGATGTGAAAATCCCGTTGACACCCGTGGGACAGCCAGAGACCGTTACCGAATTAAAAATTACGAATATTCGTTCCTTTGAGGGTCATCCATTCAATGTCAAGGATGACGAGGATATGAAAAGTCTGGTGGACAGTGTGCGACAGTTCGGTGTTCTTGAGCCCGTCATGGTGATTCCCCACAAGGACGGCGGCTATGAGATGGTCTCCGGCCACCGGCGCATGAGAGCCTGTCAGCTGGTCGGAATTGAATCCATTCCGGTTATTATCCGGAATCTGGACCGGGACGAGGCCATCATCTCCATGGTGGATTCCAACCTCAAGCGGGAGAAGATCAGCCCCATGGAAAAGGCCCGGGCCTATCAGATGAAAACAGACGCCATGCGGCGGAAGGTCGGACGCCGTTCCAATGCGGAAATCCTCAACGGGGAAGCAAAACCCTTAAATGCCGATCAGGAGCTGGCCAAACAGGTGGGTGAAAGTGTCGCCACTATTCAGCGGTTCAAGACGTTGAATAAGCTGACGCCGGAATTGCAGGAGATGGTAGATCAGGGGAAAATTCCGGTCAATACAGGGGCGGACATTGCCCAAATGAAACCCGCCGAACAAAACATTTTGGCGGATGCCATCAAGCGGGAGGACAAGGTGCCCACCGGCGCAAAGGCAAAGGAGCTGAAAGAGGCAAGCAAGGCTGGGACGCTGACCGAGGATAAAATCAATCAGACAGTGGCTCCCACAAAGCGGGAGTTGGAACCTGAATTGAAGGTGACATTCTCCAATGAGGAACTGCGCTCCTACTTCCCTGACAAGAGCACTACCGTTGGGGAGGTCAAGCGCGTGGTATTTGAATCGCTGACCATGCGGCAGAAGGCCCTGGAACGGCGGGCAAGGGAAGCTGCGGAGAAGGGAAAGGCACCGCCGCCCGCAAAGACCTCTCCCAGCAAAACGAGGTAAGCGCCAATGAAAAAGCAAACGATAGTTGGGGGCTATACCATTATTGAGCGCAAGCAGGCCGGTGAGGTCATGGTAGTGGTCGGACATAATCCCAAGGCATCCTCTCCTTATGTCACCTGGAAAGCGTATGATTTTACTAATTTCACGTCATTCAACCATGGTCACTACTTTTTGACCCGGCAGGAGGCAATGGTTGACTACTTCCAACGTCTGGCGGAGGTGTGGGAACACTATACGCCCGCCCGTCATACCCCTCCCAAACACCGGGAGAATGATCCTCCCGCCAAATGATTTTGTTTCGAGCTGCCCGAAGAGGGCATTTTTCTTTGCACGAAATGAGGTGATTCTATGGGAAAAACATTGTCACCAGATCAGCTGAAGGTATGGACAGACCGACTGGAGGCCGGTGTCTCGGAACTGCACGACAGCCAGCGGTATGCCGATTATCTCTCCGCTATGTCTAAATTCCACCGATACAGCTATGGGAATATCATTCTGATTCTCCAGCAATGCCCTCACGCCCAACAGGTGGCAGGCTACCATAAATGGAAAAACACATTTGGCCGGCAGGTCAAACGTTATGAGACAGGAATCACAATTTTAGCTCCATGCAAATACAAATGTCAGGTTAAAGCGGAGACGGCTGGCGGGGACGAAGAACCTGTTCAGGACACCGCCGTTGTGGAAAAGTGTCGGTTTCGTACAGAGACCGTATTTGATGTGAGCCAGACTGTCGGGAGGGAGCTTCCTTCTTTGGGTATAGCGCAACTGACTGGCAATGTGGAGGGCTATGATTCCCTGATTGGGGCGTTAAAGGAACTTTCCCCTGTTCCGGTGGATACCGGTGTTCTGCGGGCAGGGGCGTATGGCTGTTACAGCCATGTGGAGGAGCGTATTATCATTCAAAAAGATCTGACGCAGGTCCAAACCGTGAAAACGCTGATCCATGAAATTGCTCACGCCAAGCTGCACACGCTTCCGGTACTGAACGGAGTGATAATGGGAAGTCATCAAAAAGGCAAATCAACCCGTGAGATAGAGGCGGAGAGTGTTGCCTATGTGGTATGCCAGTATCTGGGAATCGACACATCGGAGTATTCTCTGGGGTATGTGGCCGGTTGGGGGCGGGACCGGGAGATGAGAGCGTTCAAATCCTCTTTAACCTGTATCCGCAATACTGCGGCAGAACTGATCGGCGGTATTGAAAGCAGATGCCTCAAGCCGGAGATCGAGAGGCCAGCCGAGGAGGAAACCCGACGCCAAACGGATAGAACCGCGGTACGCTGAGATTTCACCGTGGATGAGAGCTTGATCCCCCGGGCCACGCTGCCTTTTATTCAAATTCATGTCCACGAAAGAATGTCCCTCAAATTGAGGTGAAATTCTTTTGCGGTGTAAGAAAACAAGCAATACCTTACCTGTTTTATGAGGATAAAACCGCATAGATTGGAGTGAATAACATGGAAAACCGTTTGAGAGAGATTGCCGGAAATTTGAAACAGGATGTAAAAGACCTTCTGGAGGAGAGCGTAAACATTGTAACGGGGCTTATCAAGCAGGGAGTTTGTACCGCCAATGGAATGACAAAGCGATGGAACGCTTTTACTAACGGACTATCCCAGGCGGCAAAAGCCCTTTTTGAACCCTTTTCCTATGCCCCCATTGTGACCGAGAATCAGCAGCCGCTCGTCACGGTGCGGGAGAGCACCTGCGAAGAGCTTCCCGTTGGAACCCGTATGACGCTGGCTGAGGCGGAGGAGCGAATTGAGGAACTGAATCTTTCCATGATAGATTCCGGCGGTCTGATTCAGGACGTGAAGGTGACGATTGATTACAGGATGGACGGCGAACAGGACCGCTACTGGCTCCCGCTCCAAATTGGATCAGGGCAGGGCTCTATGCTGGAGCAGATGGAATACATTGTGAGATCCTGCCTGCATTCCCCGGACTCCGTAACTCAGGACTTTTATACCGCCTCTCCCGGTTTGGGAAAACTGCTGCATGAGCATTTCGGCCCCCAACTCCATGAAGATTTGGAGAAGCTGGCAGAACGGGTTCTGGGTTACTTCCAGCAGCATTGCACCATCACCCGTCTGGAACAGCAATTCGCCCTCCAGGCACAGGTATTACCAGAGCGGGACCAACAACGCTTTCAGGAATCAGTAAAGACCGCCATTGCCAAATTCCGGAGGGCCACCAACACGGGGCAGGCCATGGAACCCGTGCGGGAACAGGCTCTGCCTGTTCATGGAGACGCTCAGCCCAGGCAGTCGGTGAAGGTGAAACTGCACAGGATCAAAGACGGGCGGCAGAAACAGCCGATGCTCCATAAAGCTCGGAACAATCCTCAAAGATAGGCGGTTCAGCATGGAGAAGCAGATCGAATTGATTCCTTTTTTGGAACGAGTGGTAGACCAGAATACAACGCATTATAAGGATGATCTTCAATATGACATCATCCGCTTTGGTGAGGCTGTCTACAAATTGGAGGCAGAGGAACGGGCCTTTTACTGGATGGCCCGCCCCTGCGGGACACAGACCGTCCGGGAACGGGACGCCTTTCTGGTGGGAAGTGACGGACATACCATCTGGACGCATTACACGTATGAAGCCCCGAAAATCCAAGCGTACCGCATTTTTGTGACAGGCGGCACCGGCGGGGAACCTGTGGGGACGGTTCGCAGGCTGGATTACCCGAAGCAGGTGAGGCGCGTCATGGCAAACGCCATCCCCGCCGTCCGTATGGAGCTGACCTTCCTGTCCGGAGAGGTTAGGGAAATCGCACTGGAGGACTACCCAAAAGAGCGGGAGTGGCTTTTCCGCGAATACGGCATGGCAAAACGGGTCCGCTATTGTCCAAGAGATGAAGATGATCTGCGGTTCATTTTGACCATAGAACAGCGGAAGCAAAAGCGGGGGAGACCCAGGACAGCAATAAAGCTGAACGGGTCTCCCGTCCGTGAATAATGAGGAGGCAATCATCATGTATTCTATTGACACAGTAAAAGAACGTATGGAGACAGTGGAGATTTTCGAGATTCCCGGCCTGTTTAGCGTAAAACGCATTGACCGCGTTGCAATTCCCAAAGGGATGTACGCCTATGATCTGCAAGCCTCAAAGGAGGACTGGGGCCAGCCCTGCCGGATTGGCTATCAAATCACAGAGAGGTACTTTGGTACTGTACTCACCGCCAGCCCGGTTGCGTTGCCGGAGAGCGGATACTGTGAGGCAGGTCCTCACGATTTTATCCAGGGCGAGAAAACGGAGCGGCTAACTGTGGCGGAATTTGAAGCCAAGTATCTCTCTCCCAACCCAGAAGTACAATGTCGCCATAGGCGGTGGAGACGCTGTTTTTCCAGCGTTTCCGTCAGATAGGAGGCTTACATAATGGCCAGTCAGCAGCCGTTCTACATGGTCAGCAGCTATACCGGCAATCTGCGGGAGGGGCAGCACATTGAGGTGCGGAGACAGATCCTTTATCAGGGAGAAAACGCTGATTTTAAGCCGTTTGCCCAATTTCCTGTGAAAGAACTTGAGAAGCGGCTGAAAAAAAGTCTGAAGGCGGAGAAGAAAATTTTCAATGAAATGCAAAGGGCCATCAAAGCCTGGGATGAGCATGGAGCAGAAACACTTTTGCTTCAAAAGGCAATAGCTTATATTAAGACACCGGTGGTCAAGCATACCGGGAACGAGTGGAAAAAGCGGAAGGACGGTGCCTGGGAGATCAGCAATCTGGTCTACCATATGATGTTCAAAATCGAGAAGCATGGTGACGAATGGCATCTGACCTGGGGGCTTCAATACACCGCCCCAGCTCTGCCGAAAGACTATATTCCTGCCCCCTATAATGGCTGGCCCAAGAGACGGCTTGAATACGAAAGCAACAAAAAATATAGGACACTGGATGGGGCACAGAAGTATATCCAGGCAAAATTCGATCAGTACGCCACCCTTTTTTCAGAGCTTTCTCCGCCTGTTCCTGAAGCGGTGAAACGGCTTTTCTGTGTCAGCGGGCAGCTTCTCCCCGGCTATACTCTCGCAGAACCGGAGCGGACAGAGCCGGACCGGAAGTTGGTGGACGAGCTTTTGAACTATCTGGGAGAAGGGGATCTTGATAAATCCTCCCCCGCCCAGGAAGAGCGGGCACCGCCCGTTCCGGAAGAGCAGGCCACACCCTCCCCCAAACCCGCACACCGAACCGCGAAGCCGCAAAACCGCAAAAAAGCAAAGACAAATCCCGTAAGATAAGGGGGTAGTTCCATGTCATTAAACCCTGGGAAGGAACTGAAGCTCATCTACTATGCAGGTCTTTCTTTAGAGAAGGCGGACCTCTCTGACCTGGCTGCGCTGACACGCGAAGAATTAAAAACAAGGGAGCAGGAGAGCGTAACAAAAGAAGAGGAGGTTTATGGCGAAATAGAGAATCTAATCAGTGAATGGGCGCGACAGGCGGGTGAGACCATCCGGCTGAGAAAGACGCTGGAGTATTTAGGGGTTCCGGCTGTCCGGCATACATCAAATCAGTGGGTCAAAGGAGACTATGACTGGTATGAGATGAGCAATATGGTCTACAAAATGACCTGCCGCGTTTCTGAGTCGACAAACTGGCGCTCACCCCAAAGACCCCGCCCAATTTATTGGGAACTCACATGGTCTCTTGTGTTTAATACGCCGCAGAACCCGGATTACTCTGGGCATGGGCGGCAAATCGCTGGACAGCGCCAGAAACGATTTGATGACAAAGCCGCTTTGGAGAAATATCTGCGGGGCCGGATCAAGGCATACGCGCATTTGTTCACAGAGCTTTCCCCGCCAATCCCAAAAGAACATTGCCGGCGTTTTTGTGTCAATGGCCTTTTGCTGCCCGGATATGCCGTAGACAGTCCGGAGGTAATCGCTCCGGACGAGAGCGCCGTAGAGGAGCTGCTGGGCTTTTTGAATGACGGCGATTTGCCCGGGGACAGTCAGGAAACGCAGATTGCTCAGCAGCCAGAAACTTCCCCGGAGGAAATCTGGAGCAGGCACAGGAAACAGCGGCAGGAGACCGTACAGAACAAACAGGCCCCGACACGATAACAGCGGCGCAAATGCGCCGCTGTCCTAGCCAGCATGGAATTTTGACAGCAAAATTCCGCTGGTTAGGGGCACAGCCCCTAATACCCTAGCCGCAAAATATCCCTCAAATTGAGGGATATTCCAGCCGCATAAGAACATGGAGTTTACATTCTCAAAACTCCTCTGTTTTCTTCGTTTTTTGCATTTTTTGCCGCAAAATAGTACCGTTTCCATAGGCGGTGATAAAATGCTTTCATGGGAACCTCTCAATATTTTGAGCTTTGGAGCGGGGACGCCCAGCACAACCCTTGCGCTCATGTCCTGCGAAAATGCCCTGAGAGGCCGTCCGGTCTGGCCTCACGTACCCATCTATCATGCTGTCATTTTCTGCGATTTGCACGGAGAGCCGAACTGGGTCTATCGGCAGGCGGCGTTTGTCGCCTCCGCTTGTACCGCGGCGGGAATCCCCTACTATACGTTGGACGCAAATTTATATAGAGATTGGACAGAGAACTTTGGCCGTGCCCGTGTCTCAAGTATCCCGTTTTGGACGTTATCCGCTGATGGGAAAAAGGGGCGGATGCCACGTCAATGTACTTATGATTACAAAATCAAACGGATTGAACAGTTTGTGCGGTATGAACTACTGTGTTACAGACCAAAAGAGCGCGCTTTGAAAATAGACATTCATGCCCACACGCTGCATATGGGGATTATGTGGGAAGAGAGGCACCGGGCTAAGGAGAGCAAGCAGACCCTTTTCGTCAATCGCTATCCACTGATCGAGATGAAGTGGACCAGATCCGCTTGCTATACATACAACCGGGATGTCTGGGGCCTGGATACAAAGGCGAGCTGTTGCCTGTTTTGCCCATTCCACACAAATTATTTTTATCGCTATATCCGTCAGAACGAACCGGCCTGTTACAATTGCGCTCTCCAGGTGGACAGGATTGCGGAGATATACCAGGCGCGGCCGCCGGTAAAGAGCGAGCTTTTCCTGTCGAAGTCCAGAAAGAGGTTGCGGGACTTAAACGACGCTGATTGCAATGACGTCAAATATTTTTGGTACAAGAGCTTTCTAGTTTGGGACGGGTTTTGATCCCAATATATTCAAGCAAAATATCCCTCAATTTGATGTGTATTTAATTTAAGGAGGTCGTAAATGAGAGAACCCAGTTTTTCGCCATGGGGTGAAATACAGAGCTGCGATACGTTGTATCCTGGAATCTATCTTGTGACAACGCCGGGACACGGCGGAATCATAGTGGAACCCACAGCTGCTTTGTATCTGTCCTCGAATGCCCGCAAATGCGGGTTTCGGGATGGCGGATACCTCTGCTTTGAAGAGGACTGCTGTGAGCAGGTGGTACTCCGGGAGCTGCTGGATCGTGGGATGTGGAAGCTCCCGGAGCGTATTAAAGACAAAGAGGGGTTTGAAAAAGAAATCAACCGCACCATTGAGAAATACCATCCGAACTACTGGAGGGCAAGAGCGGCGGGGAAAACTGTGCCCAGGCCAGTTACATGCTCCAGGCAGAGAAAGGAGGCTCCCACACGATGAGACCCTACAAAACCATCACCCTGCGGCTGAATGCCGCCGAGTATGCCCATCTGAAAGCTCTGTCGGATACCACGGGGCTGAAAATGGAACCGACGCTGCGAAAGTTGGTAATGGGTGTACAGCTTCGGCCACGTCCGCCCGACACCTATGCCGCACTGCTGCGGGAGCTGTCAGCGATTGGAAATAACGTGAATCAGATTGCCCACAATACCAATGCTGCAAAAACGGTGACGCAAGCCGAGATTGACGAGGCGGTGCAGCTGGTCCGGCAAGCGTGGCGGCTGGTGAAGGAGGCCCTTTGAGTGGCATATACCAAAATTATTGTCATCCATAAGCGGCTTGACAAGGCGGTGGGGTACGCGCAGAATCGGGAGAAAACCACCCTCTCCCTCTCCGATGCCCTCCGCTACACCATGAACCAGGACAAGACGGAACAGACCTGTTTTGAGACCGGAATCAACTGTGAGATCACCAGGGCCTATCAGGATATGCGGGAGACCAAGGAACGCTGGGGAAAGCGTGAGCGAATCCGGCAGGGTTATCACATTATCCAGAGCTTTGCCCCCGGCGAGGTTACGCCGGAGGAAGCCCACGCCGTGGGCACGGAGTTTGTCCGACGCCTGCTGGGAGACCGCTATGAAGCCGTCGTAACCACCCACCTGGATAAAGCGCACTTGCACAATCATGTGATTTTCAACTCTGTCTCCTTTGTGAACGGCAGCATGTACCGGGACCAGCTGAAAGATTATTTCGGAGGGGACGGCGTAGGCATCCGCGGAACGTCGGACGCGATCTGCCTCTCCCATGGTCTCTCGGTAATAGAACCAGAGGAAGCAAGCCGTGGAACAATGCAGCGGGCCGAGTGGGAGGCGGGCAGACACGGAAAGCCCACCAGCCGGGATCTGATCCGGCAGGACATAGACTGTGCCCTGCGGGAGGCCTACACCATGGAGACCTTTTGGAAGGAGCTGCGGCGGCGGGGCTATACCGTAAAGCGCGGCCCCAATGTCAAGCACACCGCCATAAGGCCCGCCTGGGGAGAGCGGAATATTCGTTTGGACAGTCTGGGCGCGGGCTATACGGAGACGGAGATCCAATCCCGCCTTGCGGCCATCCGCTCCGGCGAGGTCCCGCTGCTTGAACTGCCCAGGCTTCCCATTCGCTCCCCGTTCCTGACGCCCGGCTGCCGCTACCGTGTCCGGGGCGGGATACCCCGGTACAAGCCGCGGAAGCTCACGGGCTTCCGCGCCCTCTATTTCAAATACTTGTATCTGCTGGGAGCTGTCCCCAAACGCCGTCCGAAAAACCGGGCGGCTTTTTTGCTGCGAGAGGAGATTTTGAAATTCGACCGTTGCCAGCAGGAATTTCTCTACTTGACAAAAAAGCATATTGAGACTGCGGAACAACTTTCTATGCAGTATGACGCCCTGCAAGCGAAGATCGACGCATTGACCGATTATCGCCGCAGCCTTTATGGGCTCCGCCGGACTGGACACAGCGAAGATGCCATCAAAGAGGAGATTGCCAGTATTACGAACCTGTTGCGGCCTCTGCGCCAGGAGATGAACCTGTGTGCTCGGATTGAAAGCAATCTGTCCAAAATGGAGGAGGCAGTCAAAATTGGGCAGGAGTGTCAGCGCCAGTGATAAAATGTAAGAAAACGCCGAGGAAAAAATGTAGTTTAGTGGCGGAGGTGAAGGGAAAAAGATAGACTCCCAATCAGGGCGAGAAAGAGCCCGGAAAGGGAGTCAGAAAATGAAAGGAGCACAGTGGATGGATATCCGAAGCGACAGACAAAAAGGGCTGAGCTATGTGGAGCTGGGACGGAAGTACCACATGGACCCGCGGACGGCAAAGCGGTACGCGGAATCGCCGCAGAAGCCGGAGTACACATTGAGCGAACCCAAGCCAACAAAGATGGACCCGTACAAGCAGATCGTGGACGAGTGGCTGGAAGAGGCGCCGTATTCAGCGTTGCGGATACTGGAGAAGCTGCGGGAGATGGGGTTTGACGGAGGTTACAGTATTGTCAAGGCGTATGTGAGCAGCCGGAAGATGGACTTGAATGAGAAAGCAACGGTGCGGTTTGAGACGATGCCAGGAAAGCAAGGGCAGATGGACTGGGGATTCTTCGAGGATCACCTGGTATACGAGGACGGAAAGTGGAAGAAGCTGTACTGCTTTCTCATGATTCTGGGGTACTCAAGGATGCGGTACATCGAATTTGTCACAGATATGAGCACAAACACGTTGATACGGTGCCATCAGAACGCGTTTCGGTATTTCGGAGGCTACCCGGAGGAGATTCTGTACGATAACATGAAGCAGGTAGTCATCAAGCGGCTTTTGAAGCAGGAGGACTCCACACTAAACCGGCAGTTTGAGGACTTCGCGGGATTCTATGGATTCAAACCCATCCTGTGCCGGCCATATCGTGGTCAGACGAAAGGAAAAGTGGAGCGGACGGTGCAGTTTGTGCGGGACAACTTCATGGTCGGGATCAAGTACAACAGCCTGGCAGATTTGAATGGACAAGCCTTGGCTTGGTGTAATAAGGTCAATGGCAAAGTCCATGCCACCACCAACGAGATTCCCTTTGAACGGCTGCAAAAAGAGGGGCTGAGTCCTCTTTCCCGTGAGTACATCATCGACAAGATCAACCTTAGGCGGGTACAAAAAGACTGCCTCATCTCATACGCCGGGAATCAGTACTCCGTGCCAGCGGAGTACATCGGCAAAGATGTGGCAGTCGTGGCCCTCGACAGTATGCTGGCCGCCTACTATGAGGGAAAGCAGATCGCTCTGCATCGAATATCGTATCAAAGGAAGGACATGGTTGTCAATCCTCAGCACTATAGAAGGATTACGCTGAAACAGACAATAGATGCGGAAAATGTTCTGCTGGAACAGGGCAAAGTAATAGATTTCCCCTTGAAGCCCTCCGATTTATCCAGATATGACGAGGTGCTGTATGACTGAATTTACTATGGACAGGCTGAGGGAAAACCTGGAAGCCCTTAAAATGAAAAACACCCTGGAGATTCTGGACAACTACCTGGAACGGGCGGTGGCGGACAAGCTCAACATTGTGGAGGTTTTGGATCACATTTTCTCAGAAGAAGCCAAATCCAAGCGGAGACGGGCCTATGAGAAGCAGATCCAGATGTCTGGCTTTCCCATTAAGAAAACCCTGGACGACTTCGATTTCTCTTTCCAGCCCTCCATCGACAAGCGCCAGATCGATGAGTTGGCTACCATGCGCTTCCTGGAAAACGGGGAGAATGTGGTCTTCCTCGGCCCGCCCGGCGTGGGCAAGACCCATCTGGCCTCCGCTTTGGGCCTGGTGGCGGCACAGCACCGTTTCTCCACCTACTACATCAACTGCCACCAGCTCATTGAACAGCTCAAGAAGGCCCATTTTGAGAACCGTCTGCCGGACAAGCTCAAGGTTCTGGCCAAGTACAGGATGCTCATCATCGACGAAATCGGCTACCTCCCCATGGACATCCAGGGTGCAAACCTGTTCTTTCAGCTCATTGCCAGGCGGTACGAGAAAACATCCACCGTCTTCACCTCCAACAAAACCTTCTCCCAGTGGAACGAGGTCTTTGCCGACGTCACCATCGCCTCCGCCATCCTGGATCGTGTACTGCATCACTGCACCGTTATCAACATCAAGGGTGAGTCTTACCGCCTGAAGGAGCGCAAGGAATTTATGCGCCAGAAACAGCAAATCGTAAATACTCTTTTCCTGCAAGGAAATAACTGATTCTGTTACCCCCCCCCGCCGAAAAACTACAAAATTTCTTCGGCGTTTTCTTACAATTTCAAATTGGCGTTGACAGTCGGAATTTGCCTCAATTTGATAGAAATTAAAGCTGGATTATTGTTTTAATAGCTGTATTAAGGAACAAATAGAAGACCGCAATACATAAAGGAGCCAGCCAGTGGTGAAACACCACTGGCTGGACAATACGTTTCGCCCCGTCGGTCAGAGCCAGCCTCGGGCAACCGCCTCCGCATGGGTTATAAAATCCGGGTGTTCTTCACTCCGAAATGTCTCAATTCAAGACAAAATTTCATCCAAACAGCGGATTTTTCCTCATCTATATTTGTCTCACATAATGTGGCATCGAGAAGATTTCCCTCTAACAAAGCGTGGTTGTCCTGCTATTGGTCATTACAGCGAACGCCGCCAGCAGTTTCGTGCCGTCTTTAGAGTTGGTCCATCCCTGAGCGAAGCGTTGTAAGCTCTCGCCTTTTTATGATTTATTGGACTTTGTCTGATAGTCAGAGGAAGACTGAAATACGTCCTGATAGCGGCCAACATCCTGAAGTTTTTGCGTATTGCGCAAGGCCCATTTCCCGTCTGAATCTTTCACAAACTCATACATATAATTTATGGCCTCAGCATCCTGACATACACCAAAGATAGTATTATCCTTCATGAAGAACGCTGGTATAGAGGTGCCCTTAAAAATGTTCATAGATGTCCGAATCAGTGAGTAATCATCAGTCTCTACATAATTGAGCAACTCATAATCGCTCGCACAAACATACTGCCTTGAATCCATACCAAATGATTCAAAAATATAATCGGCCCGAGTTTTATTATAATCGTTTCTCACTTCCTCCGAAGAAGGAACTGCTTCATTATAATCGTTTCTTTCTTCCTTGGAAACAACTGTTTTATTTACAGTTGCCTGATAGTCAGAAAAAGACTGAAATAGGTCCTGATAGCGGCCAACATCCTGAAGTCTTTGCGTATTGCGCAAGATCCATTTCCCGTCTGAATCTTTCATAAACTCATATATATAGTTCATGGCTGTAACATCTTGGCATACGCCAAAAATAGTATTATCTTTAATGAAGAAAGATGGCGTAGTAGTTCCATTTTGAATATTCATATATTCACGAATCGACAGGTATTCATCCACTTCCGTGTATTCAAGCAAGTCAAAATCACACGCATATACATACTGCGTTGGATTCATTCCAAATTTTTCAAAAATATAATTAGCACGAGTTTCGTTATATAGAACACCAATTTCTCTATTATAAGAATTATCCTTTTCTGCTACACCGGAGGTATAATATTCACTCGTGAAAAAGGCATCATCGTCAGTCCAATAGTCCTTTTGCTCTCCATACTTCGTCATATACTTAATGTGACCATACGCTACAATTATAAGTTCTGCAACCTCGGGAGGTATAGACGACTTCCTTGCTGATGCAGTTACTTTCATCCTAGATATAGTGGGATTTTTCACTGTTCTGTTATTGAAACCATACTCGTTTAGGTCACCATCCTGAATGCTCACCTGAGCATACAGTTCTGATAGCCCAGAATCGGTGTTGGGTTCAATAGTAGAAGAACCATAAATCCATAAATCTGTAAACCAGTGTTCTGCATAAACATCTGCAAAATACGCAGATGCCGTAATAGACAATGTGAGAATTGCAACCATAATAATTGCAATTATACATTTTTTTTTCTTCATCTTGACTTTCCTCTGCAGCCTTTCTTGAATTGGGAATCTTTCTCTGACCAAAAATGATGGAAATGATTCTTACCGTTTTGTATGTTCACCTTACTGCATTGGACTGCTCCTTTCGTGCCCCCGGTGGTGTGGGATCGCAGGTTTCCATGGCCTCCTAATATATATAGTGTCTGGAAAACCGAAAAACCGGACAAAACTCGCAGAAAAATTTTTGTATCGCTTGAATTATACCATAGATAATAATAAAATTATAAATAGTCGCTTCAAACACCGTTCTATTGGAAATACAATTGTTACCCATAGAACGGGGGCGTGAGCATGGAAAAACAGGAGTTCCTGAAAACAGTCAGTGAAAACATAAAAAAGTACCGGGCGCAGAACGGTTTGACCCAGGAGAAATTCGCGGAAAAGGCGGGAATCAGCCTGCCCTTCTGCGCCGCCATTGAAACTGAGAGGAAGGCCCCCAGTGCGTTCACACTGCGGAATATGGCGGACAGGCTGGGCGTCACCATGGACTATTTCCTGTATCAGGATTCCGTACAGGCTGAGATCAAAATGATCTCCGAACAGCTGGCGGACAAGCCCGCCGCGTATGTTGAGTTTATCGGGCGCCTAATTGCGGTATGCAATGACTTCAACGACACAAAATAGAGAAAATGCCGGAGGGGGTATTGCTTTGAGCGGTCAAGAGAAACATCTGTTGCTAGAAGCATGGTATCACCAGTATTCAAAAGTTCTCCTTCTCTACGCCTGTCAATTTGTAGATTATCATTCAGCGGAAGAGGTCGTGCAGGAGACATTCCGTGTGGCATGGGAGACGATCCAGGAAAAAGAGATTGAATACCCAAAGACATGGCTGCGGAAAATTACAAAAAATGTGATTAAGAACCGTGTTCGTGAACGAGAGAGATGGAAAGATCTGCTTGCCAATGTGGATGAAGTGCCGGAGGAGGCCTTGGGGAAAAGCGAGGACCCCATTAACGTTGAACTGGAGTACGAGGGGCTGATCGACCGGCAGGACTTGCATTTGCTCAAGCTCCTGGCGGTCGACGGCTATACATACTCGGAGGCGGCGAAAGCATTGGACACGACTGTGGAGGCCTGCCGGAAACGGGCAAAGCGGGCGGAGCAGAAATTGCGGGAACTGCTGGGAAAATAAAATTTTTTCAAAATGTTGTCCGCTTTTGAGGTTTTCCAGACACTATAATAATAAGGAGGTTTCAATATGCCTGACCTTGATCATGATAAGAATAGCCCATATCCTTTTCTGAGCAGGCTCAGCACAGAGACATTGAAACAAATTTTGCGGGTTGACTTTGAATTGGAGGATTCCGATACGCCGAAAAACGATGAGTTTATTACCTGCGTGATGGAGGTGATCGCACAGCGGGAAATAGAGACAGCGGAATGTTCAAAGTTTGATGTTGACGCGGGCTGGAGAGATTTTCAGCAAAACTACCAACCTGGAGAAAAGGGCGCTGCCTCGGTATGCGGTGAGATGGTGCCAGACGGACAGACCAAAAATAATGGGCAAGAAAGACAGGCTGATTTGAGACCCCGGCGGCCCAGGCGGGCCATTCAACGTGTTCTGCGGATTGCGGTCATTGCAGCGATTGTGGCAGGCCTCTGCATGGCAGCTGCAAGCGCCCTTGAGGTGAACATCTTCAAGATGGTCGCGGAGTGGACGCAGGATATTTTCCAATTCCGTTCTGAAACAACCATTTCTCAAAATGCGGCGTATGAATCCGGCGCTTTTCTGGGAGATGATCAGACGCTGAAAGACCTTTTGACAGAGGAGAACATTACCCAGAGTGTCTATCCAAAATGGATTCCGGAAGGATATACATTCTTTGAATCAAAGGCTTTTCCTAACGACGATGATCCTCTGTTTATAGCAAAATATAAAAGCGAGTCATCAGAAAAGCCGATTACCGTATCGGTAACTGTGTACAGCGAACCAGAAGGAAGTTGGATTGAAAAAGACGAGGGAGATGTTGCAATCTATGTTAAAAATGACATAGAGCATTACATCATGAGCAATAACAGTCTTTTAGTATCAGCGTGGTTTATAGACAATATGGAATGTAGCATCTATGGTGAAATTTCAGAAGCGGATATGAGGATGATGATTGATTCCATTTATGAGGAGTAGATTACATTGAAAAAACTATATAAACACAGTTTGACCATCTTTTTCCTGCTTGCCTTCTCCCTCTCTTTGTGTGTTGCTGCAAGCGCCGCCGTCTATTCCAGTGACTATTTGGCCAAATATAGTGCTACGATTTCTGCTCAAGGTGGAGGGGTGATGAAAGTCTCGTATACTGTCATGGCCACTGACACAATAAAAGAATTGGGCGTCAGCAAAATCGTGGTGGAGAAGAAGGTCGGAAACTCCTGGATTGAAGCAGAGACTTATACTAGCAGCGATTATCCGGAACTGTCTACTACGAACGATGATGTTCACAGAGGATACGTTTTGTATGACGGAGTGGCCGGCACCGAATACCGTGCAAAAGTTACCGTGTTTGGAAATACTGATTACCGGACAGTTACCACAACGTCAAAGCGGGCAACCTGATTGCCGCCGACGGGTAAAACAAACCTCAAATTGAGGCAAGTTAACGCTGTATTATATCTTTTTACAAGGAGGACGTAATCTTTATGAAAAAGAGACGCCTTTATGCACGTTTTTTGGGACTGTTAATGTGTGCCGTTATGTGTGTTGGAGCTGTTCCCGCTCATGCGGCTGAATCCACTTATACAGACTCCAGGTATGACTTTAGCTCTGTTGACACCCTTGACGCGTACGACCAATATGAAAAAAAGGTATCGACTGGCGAGGCGGAGCATGTTTCGCCTGAGGGCACAGAGTATGTTGTGGTATACAAACATAACTCAGTGCATACTATGCAAAATCGTCCGATTAGCTTTTATAGGTATGGTGCCTTTTTGCGGGATAACAGCGAAGAACAAAACTTTATGTTGTATAACTTGGAATACTCAAGCGTTGGAACTATCCCGCAGAATGTACTGACTATTTATGCTGATCCGGAAGTCAATTTTACGCTTACAGACCGTAGCGGCAAACAGATTGTCAGCCAAAATGGAGTTAGCATGGCCAGCAAGGTAGACTACTATAACAAGACAATCGATAACGGACATATGGTCTATTATATTGAGATGAATCCAGATCCAACCAATGTTTGCCAGCAAATGCTCAAATTTAGTACGGATTCGACGAACACTCAGCCCCATTATTCATTCTGGTTTGGAACTCCGGTAGTTGAGGAAAGAAGTGCCAACGGCGGTACTTTTTCATTGAGTGTGCGAAACCCCAACAAATCTTCTTTGTCTACGAGCATATCTGTGAGCAGCGGAATCCCTCAAAAAGCATGGGTGCATACAGTAGTTGTGAAGTACCTTTCCTCAAGCAATTCCTCAGCTATCTGGTCGGCTAGACTAAAGGCGACCATGCCCCAGGCTACAAAGCCTCTTGTAGATAGATCGGTGCCCTCAAGCGGAGCAGAAGTAGAATTTATCGATTATACAGAAGCGTCTGGAGCACCAGCAAGAGGAATCTATAAATTCCAGCTTACCAATGTTGATTGGAAGTACAACGCAGCTACTAATGCCACATATACATTCAAGGGGGAAGTGGTAGTTAACTACCTTGCCGCTTTTGGCGCATAATGCTACCCCCCCTCTGTAAATCACAGAGGGGGGCTTTTAATCCTTTACAGGAGGGTAATATATGAGTGGTATCCAAGGTATATCTGGCCAGCCATACATTGGTTTGCAGCCCGGAAAAACGCCCAAGTGCATCAAAACGGAGGCCTCCAAAGCGAAGGTAGACCAATTTTCCTCCAGCGGCGCCATGTATGACCAGGTGGAGGAAAAAAGCCTCCCATTTACGGCGGAGATGGCTGCAAAGCTGGCTCCGGAGTATGACGTACAGAGTATGAGCCGCAATGCATATACAAAATTATTGGCACAACTGCGTAGCAGCGGCATATTGACAGGGCAGGAGTACAGCGCCGCCTATGGCGGTACAATGCCGGCCCATGAGCAGGCTATTTCCTGGCCGCACGGTAATGAGACCACGGACTTTATGCTGTTTCTCCAGAAGTGCGGGCAGCAGTGTGACCACGCGATAGAGTCCGGAAATTATTCCAGCGATGAAGAACGCAGGAATTGTGAGCTGCTAACTTCTGTCTATTCCAAATTGAACGGAATTTTTCAGCAAATTCATTCTGCAAAAACACAGGCGGGGCCTGATACCAAAGCCTCTGCACAGACAAGGGTGTACAGTGATGAATTTAATCGGCTGTATGAACTGCTGAAACAGGATAAGAATTATGCTGAAAGAGTGTTGAAAAAACCCGGAGGGAATTTTGACCGGAGAAACCCGGTTAGGGTGCAATTGATGAAGGAGTACCTCCTATCCAACGATGGATTGCTAGAGGATTATGCTAAGCACACGTGGATCAGCAACGCGGAGCATAATGCGAGACTTGTGAAATGGAACGCAGAACATCCCAACCGTAAACTCAACGGATTTTATGACATGCCGTCGGACTATACCGGATATGTGAACGAGTTCAAACATATACTGCGGTATGGCTCGACAGAGGAAATTTTTAACTTGTGCAACGATTTTGAAAATACTTTTCTCTCAAGAAAGTTCGTCAAAACACAAAGGCTGACAGAGGAGGAGCGCTTTCTATTTCCAGATGCCGCAAATTATGAAAGGGGTCACTGGCAGAACTTTAACGAGGGAATGAGTTCTGTCGAAAACGAGATACGGGAAGAGTTTGATCGGGCGGGGTTCAGCCTGGATATTGATCGGGAATATCAGTTTTATCTCAATACGGAAAACTTCAGTTTCTCTGTGAAGGGTGGGACAGAGGAAGAAAACCGGCTGATCGAGAGTGTTATCAATAGAAATCCTGGGGAGGGCTATGTGTTCAACCCGCTTAAGACCACGATTTACGCGCTTTATTTCCACAGACAGCCGGACCTCAGTTTCACGCCGTGGCGGGCAGATCATCTATCTGCCGGGGATATGGGGAACTATGGAATCGCAAATATCCCGGAGAGCTATACGAAAAAAATGGGACAGTATTTGGCGGCATATCGCAGGAGCGAAATGAACAGAAATTTACAGTACCGTTTTGGTTTTGGTATTGATGATATTTCGTATGTGAATGGACATTGGCAGGGAAGCACTGATGAAATCACACAGATGATAGAGAAAATGAATCAAGATGGAACCTGGGATAAGCAGATCGGGGACGCCTATCGAAATCTTATGAAGGAGTATACGGGGACTCCCGTGTTTCAGGAGCCTGTATTTGTATTTCGGAATGGCGAATTTCATGTGACGTATGAAAAGCCGGTTATCCAGGAGAACCAATAATCCAGTTCTATTTTACTCATGCTTCTGGTGTTGACAGCTTTATTGCAAGAACAATATTTTTCTTAAACAAGGGAGAGAGAACACCGTGCAATTGCACGGTGTTCTCTTTTGCTTATTTTAGTTTGTGAAATTCTTTCAGGAGGATATTCCAATGCCAAGAATTAAGAAAAAGGAGGCGGGCCGTGTACCAAAGAACTGCGGCCCTCGTACACCGGCTAAATACGCAGGCCGCATAATGAAGCGTGCATATCTCAAAAGACGTGCTCAGAGCCGCGGTGAGCAGGAATCGGAAACCGGATACGCCACTGGACAGGTGGAGCGTACGGCGGAGTGGGCCGCGGATGAGATGGCCGCCGCTATTCCGGCTGTCATCAAAGGGCAGTTGGCCCAACCAAAATTGAAAACAAGCGGCAGTTGAATCCGCCGCGGCCAGGACCGGCAGATGTGATTGAATCTAAAGGAGTCCTTCACTCGATCCGCCGGAGATGCCCCAGGTATCCTCCGCGGTTTCCTGTAATCGTACGGTATCGCATGGTCTGAAAAAGCGTTCTGCCGCCAGCCAGCTGAAAAAGCGTATTGCCAATGATCCTGTGGTCACTTCTCCTGTGGAGACCACAGCGAGGAGAAAAAGCGCGGACAGTCCTTTTATAAAATCAGAAACGGTACTGCGCATGGATGGAACACGGCAGTACAAAACCGCGGACATAAAACAATATTCTACTGCGGGTTCTCAGAACGCCGGGACCAATTGTCAGCGACGGCGCCGAAGCCTCCCTTTGCCACGGACAAAGCGCTCAAAGGCACAGGGGGTCCGCCCAACTGGAATACCCAAAACCCGCAGTGCAATTCAGCCTGGACATAGGCAGAGGAAAGCTGCAACACCCATACTTTCGAGGTATTCGAAGTCCGGAGTTTCCCCGGCTACCACAGCGAAACAGGCGGCACAGCAGAATATGAAACGCCAAATACTGGCCAATACAAAGAAGGCGGCAAAGTCAGCGGCCACAATTACAAAACGGGCAGTCCAGGCTGCGGCGAAAGCAGTCACCCATTTGGTCAGCCTGTTAGTAAGTGTTGTGGGCGGCGGGACGCGCGCCGCAGAGAGAACAAAAAAGAGCGGCGGCCCCTTAGGTAGGTGTCCGTAAAACAGTAATCTGAGAAAATTACATTCACGGCATCTGTCAGGCAGGATTGGGCGAACAAAAAGAGGGCAGAGAATGGGAATTCATCCATTCTCCGCCCTCTTTTTACATTTAGGCCGCCTGTTTACCTCTTTTTTCGCTTCCGCCTCTGCGGGGCAGGAACCTTGCCCCGCCTGCTGATATGCTTCTTCATGTGCTCGGACTTGTTCAGAATTCCTATCAAAGTCACAAATTCTTCTTTCGTCAATGAATCATAGTCAATCTCAAGCTGCGACAGGAGTGCTCTTACTATTTTTTCCTCCTTACTCCCTTCACAGTTGAGAGCCGCTTCCAGTTGACGTACTGCTTTCTCTGCCGGTGACTCCGTATCAGCGTCAGCGGTAGTGGCATCGGATTTGTGCGCCTCTCGAATATCCCGAATGATGGGCCGCAGATCCTCAAAAATCACATGAGCGAAGTAATCATCCTCATCTATCTGGACCAACTCCAGCGTGCGCATATTCAAATCATTGTCATCCAGGCCCGCACGTTCCATCAATACTTTGCGCTCGGTTTTGAGAGCGGTGTTGTTATTGCGGATGTGCATGCTGGCAATCCGGTCAACATATATTTCCAGGTCAAGCATAAACCGCCGGAAGTCACCGTGGGCGGCAAGCTCACAAAGCAGCCGGTTGTTAATCCTGCCGCTTTTTAATAGCTCGATCATTTCATCACTCAAACGCAGATCATTCAAATCTGCGTTTGGGTGATTTTTCATAACTGACAAGCCCAGCAGGTAGTCCGTAGTCACACCATAGAACTCCGCCAGTCTGACAACAGCCCAGTGGCTGATGTCTTTTGTGCCTTCTGCTTCATAGCTGCCCAGCGCGGATTTTGAAATGCCGGTCTGCTTCTCAAGCTGTTCCAGCGTCAGCTTCCAATCCTTCCGCAATTCCCAAAAACGCTCGTGCATGCTCTGCTTAGCGTCATCCATATCATTCCCTCCTCTGCAATTATACCGTCTCTTTCGTCATTTTACAACAGTTTCCAGTAATATTCTGTCGAAGAAAGACGGCATTTCCAAGAGTGCGGAAATTTGTCCGTTTCGGGGCCGATTTCCTACCTCTTGGATATACGGGAAAAGGGACATAAAACCGCTATAATTTTAAGTGTCTGGTAGAGACGTGAAAATTGACAAGTGCATGACCGTCCGAATGGGATATGTCCCCCGGCGAAGTGCGCCGCGACTGCCGCAAGGCACGAGCGCACCAGAGGGGACCGCACGCCGCCGCAAATGGGGGCAGGAACGGCTTTCGGGGAGAACGGCAGAAGAATCAGCCTTGAAATCAAGGTTTGCTTTCAATCCATGTGAAAACAGCGAACAAACGAAACTTTTTGTACTGCAATCCATACGAAACAGCGACGCGCCCAACGGCAAACACAGTACGCCGCCCTGTTTGGTTTTTCACGGTTCAGCATGAAGTCACGCCAAACCGTGAAATGCAAAGTGCGTCCCTGTGGACAGGGCTTCATGGGCAGCGGCTCTGTCGGATGGACGCACATCAATCAATCGCACCCGTCTGCGCACCAAATCCGCTGTTGTGGGAATGAGATACGCTGACGGGCGAACACCAAAATATTTCAATTTGAAGGAGGATGAACATGGACACCAGAAACCAAATCAAGTCGTACATTGTCCGGGAGGGCATGACCATGGCCGACCTTGTGGAGAAGCTGGCCGAGCAGTACGGGTGGAGCGCCAGCGTCCCCAACCTGTCCGGCAAGCTGCGCCGGGATTCCCTGCGCTACCGGGAGGCCGTGGAGCTGGCTGACGCGCTGGGATATGATATTGTCTGGCAGCGCCGGAGGGAGGTACGATAACCATTCCTAATACATACGGCTATATCCGGGTGAGTACCCGCGATCAGAACGAGGACCGGCAGTTCATCGCTCTGCGGGAAATGGCTGTTCCGGAGGGGAACATCTTCATGGACAAGCAGTCCGGCAAGGACTTCAACCGGCCTCAGTATAAGAAGCTGATCCGAAAACTGAAGCCGGACGATTTGCTCTACATCAAGAGCATCGACCGACTGGGACGCAACTACGGCGAGATTCTGGAACAGTGGCGGATTCTTACTAAGGAGAAGAAAATCGACATTGTGGTGCTGGATATGCCGCTGTTGGACACCCGCAGGGGCAAGGACCTGATGGGGACCTTCCTCAGCGATATTGTCCTGCAAGTGCTGTCCTTCGTGGCGGAGAACGAGCGCACCAACATCCGCCAGCGGCAGGCGGAGGGCATTGCGGCGGCAAAGGCCAGGGGTGTGAGGTTTGGCAGACCGCCCAGGCCCTTGCCGGAGAACTATCACAGTGCCTACCAGCGGTGGAAAGCCGGAGCGATCACCGGCACAGCGGCAGCAAGGGAGTGTGGGATGCCGCTGTCCACTTTCCGCTACCGGGCAGAGATTTACGAAAAGGCCAAGTTGTTGTAAGGGGGCTTTTTTACAAGAATGTGTACTTTTTTGTAAATCGGCCTTGCTTTTTAGATAAAGTAAGAATACCATATAAATCGCATAGTTTCAATACTTTGACAAGAATTTTTAAGAGTCCAAATCCCTTTACAGGAACGTACACTTTACAGTCAGGAAAGGAATGGTGGCAAATATGAGAAAAAGGGTTCTATCACTAACGTTGTGTCTGTGCATGGTGTTGACGTTGTTGCCGGGGACGGCGTTTGCGGCAGATGAGATAGCGTCCGGGACTTGTGGCGCTAACTTGACCTGGACACTGGATAGCGGTGGTACTCTGCGTATCACGGGAACCGGGAAAATGAGTAATTATAGCGCAGAGCATTATCATAAAAATGATATTCCCAGTGAATATGGCGACGATGAAATTTGGGTTGATGGTATATGGTATTATCACATAACCAGCCCGTGGTTCTCGCACCACAAGGATATTAAGCACCTCGTAATTGAGGACGGTGTAACCAGCATTGGAAAGTACGCATTTTGCGCCTGTGAAAGTATTCAGGATGTAACCATGCCCACCAGTTTAGTCAACATTGGAAATCTGGCGTTTTGGAGTTGTAGTAGTATATCCCGCATAAAAATTCCAGATGGTGTAACTCATATTGGATCGCAGGCCTTTTTGCAGTGTAAAAACTTAATTCGTGCCGATGTTGCGGATAGTGTTACAACAATCGGAGACGGCGCATTCAGTGACTGTTCTCAGTTATATGTGGTAAATATCCCCCAAAATTTGATAACTCTTGCATCCGGTATCTTTTCAGATTGTACAGCTTTGGAACACATTGCGATTCCAAATGGAATAACCACCATTAGCCAACTCGCATTTGCTGGGTGTTCAAATTTGAAAAGTGTAAACATACCAGACAGTGTAACTGCTATCGGTGAACGCGCATTTTCGGATTGCACAAGTCTGCCTAGTATCAGTATTCCAGACAGTGTTACGACTTTTTTTATCAATAATGATGGATGGATAGCGGATGACATCAGCCATTCTCCGTTCAGCAATTGTACAAGTATGACCGAAATTCGTGTAGATGCCAATAATCCAGCCTATATGGCGGTTGACGGCATCTTGTATAACAAAGAAAGAACCATCCTAATCAGCTATCCCGCCGGAAAGTCCGAGAGTACGTTTACTGTACCAGGCAGTGTTTCTGACATTTCCTGGCGCGCATTTTCTGGTGCTTCAAATCTGACTCAAGTTGTACTCCCGGAAGGAATAACGGAAGTCGGGTTTAGCACCTTTCAGGATTGCACAAGCCTAAAAAGTATTAACATCCCTGATAGCGTCACCCTAATTTCCCAGAACGCATTTTCTAATTGTTCCAATCTGCAAAGCATTATCATTCCAGAGGGTGTCACTACATTAAGCGTTTATGCGTTCAGAAATTGCACCAGATTAGAACGTATCACAATCCCCAAAAGTGTAACAGACATGGATGCAAGTACATTTGAGAACTGCAAAAAACTGACGATACATTGTTACAAAGATTCCTATGCGCACCAATTTGCGGAGAACGAAAACATTCCGTACGTCCTTTTGGACGATCCAGATGAGCCGCCTCCTGAGCAAAAGGTTTCTATTCGGTCTGTTTCCCTGATTCGAGATGGCATAACCTCTGATTTGTTGGGCCAACCCCAAAAATTTGAGTATGGCTCCACAGAAACAGCTGATGTGTCTATTGAAACAGACTGGGGAGACGGAGAGCCTGGACGGGTGTTTTTAATTCAGAGCAGAGATAGGTACACCGAGTTACCGGCAACAGATATTATCCCTGGCATGGCATTCGAGCCCAATAGTTCTATTTACGTTATTGCTATCAATAGGGATGCCAGCGAACTACTGGACTGGAAGGAAACAAAGCTCCAAATTGTAGATGCGCCTCCACCCGATACACCGCAGATTTTTATTTCTCCCGAAACCCTTGACCTTTCTATTGGCGAGACAGAAGCGGTTACAGTAACCACCATCCCGGCCGGAGCGCGGTACACCCTCACCAGCAGCGACCCAGAGGTCGTTTCCGTCTCCGACAATACACTGACCGCGCACAAGCTGGGCCGGGTGGAAATCACGGCGGCTCTGGTTGATTATCCCAATGTACAGGCGGTATGCAGTGTTGCCGTAAAAGAGGGCTATGATGATTTGATGTGCGCCATTGCGGCCTGCCAGCTTTCCTATGAGGATGAGCTGATCCGCTACGGCTTCGGGGCCACCGTCGAAACCTTTGCCGATGCCGCAATTGGACCGGATCGAACCCTTTGGAATTGGGCGGTTTGGGATGCGCCACTGTCCGATTTCTATAAAGATGTGCTGGGTGCTTGGAAGATTGTCAACGTTGTTTCCGAACCGTCCGGGCTTTTCGCCGTCGCGCTGGACAACGCGGAGCGGAATCAGAGAATCATTGCGTTCCGGGGAACGGAATCACCCAAGGATATTTGGGCGGATATTGAATTTGCGGTGCTGAACAAGCTGCCGGAACAATTTTCGGACGCGGTGGATTTTTACAAGAGAAGCATCGGGGACGGACGGCAGATTCTGCTGACGGGGCACTCCCTGGGCGGCGCGATAGCCTGCTATATCTCGCTGCTGACCGGAGAGCGGGCGGAGCTGTTCAACGGGGCCAACGGCCTCATTATGGAGGACGCCTATTTCGCCGGTGGAGAGGAGATTTACAAGCATTTCCATAGTGCAGGCGACTGGAATTTTACTAATCATGTGACGGAAAGTAAAAACAACGCTTTTCAGTTCTCTTTGGGGACAGCCACATTTAATGAAGCGGTTGCTTACCCCAACGCGGACAGGCTTCCGGTTCAAATCCACGCGCCTGCTCTCACCGCAACCACCGGGGCGGTAGGCAAAAACAGCTGTCACGACCTCTGTTCCATGCTGGAATATGATCGCTCCTCTGGGAGGTTTTGGCTGACGCAGAGTACGCCATATCGTCAAACACTGCCTGAAGTCCGTCAGTTTGAAATGACAAGGGTAGATGGGTTAGCTTTTATAGAAAACGCATTGAATTTTGTCAAAACTCCGCTATGGCTGGATGCCCTCTCACTGGCTCTGAAGCAGTGTGAGATTATCAGCAATCAGGATCATTTGCAAATACGTTTCAGCTTCGGTTCTTCCGGCGATGATGAAATTATAGACAAAAATCTCATAGAGCAGGTGGTTTTGCTTGGCGGCGACGGAAATGACTATCTCGTTGGCAGCAGTATCAATGACATTTTGGTGGGCGGACTCGGCAGAAACGCGATGGACGGCGGGCCGATGAATGATCTGTACGTGATCACGGGGACAAGCGACCAGTATATCAATGACTGCTCAGGGGTGGATGATATTTATATCCCAAGCAGGGTGCGCGTTCGCTCCTACGAAAATCCCACGGACAAGGTGGATGAGTATTATGTCCTGACCCTGACTAATGGCCAGCGTATCATGATAAACAAAAACAGGAAGCAGGATTTTGACAACCGGTTCCGCGTCTATTCTATGGACGGGACTTCCTGCGGTTCCTATCGGACGGTTCCGCAGGAAACCGAAACCCGCATGATAGCTTTGGCTGCGGAGGATGAACTTGCAGAAGCCGCAAACGGCCTTCCAATTACAACATTGGAAATATCCGGGCGGGATTTGATTCTGGAGGTTCAAGGCGATGCCGGAAATTCTGTTGGGACAGTCAACACCACCGCAGATTCATTTCCCTTGTATAAGCCCTATGGATATTTCTACTATGACCGTCAGGAAGAAACGCTGCGGGCGCATTTGTTCGGCGGCAGCGGGGAGGTCAGAATTTCCTCCGCTGACCCGGTGGCACAAACGGTTGCCTGTACGTCCATTTTCCATAACGCAGAGGACGATCTGCCGCTAAAGCGCTTTACTGCGGAAATTGATTTGCAAGCCTCCGAAACTATCCTCACTCCATCCTGCGTCGTGGAAGAACCTGCGGTGCCGTTTAGGGTCATGGACAACAGTGGAAACACAGAAGATATTCCTGCTAAAACAGAGGACCTAACTGCTCCCCCAAAACCTGATACCCCCGAACAACCTACCCATCACACATTGACCGTTACTAGCGGTTCTGGCAGCGGCTCTTACTCTGCTGGAACACGAATTTCAATCAGCGCAACAATTCCCTCTGGAAAGCGATTTGTTAGATGGGAGGCCAGCGGCGGAACGATTGAGGATTACTTGAGCGCCAGCACCTATTTTGTCATGCCCAACGGAGACGTTACATTAACTGCCATCCTGACGGACGAATCCACAGGTGGCACGTCAGGCGGTTCGTCCGGCTCTAACGGCTGGAGCACCAGCACCACCTATGCTGTCACCGTGGAGAAGCCAGAGCATGGTAAAGTGACCTCCAATCGCACCAACGCCGCCAGTGGCAGCACCATCGCTCTAACCGCAACCCCGGACATCGGCTATGTGCTGGACACCCTGACTGTCACCGACAGCCGGGGGAATGAGGTCAAGCTGACAGCTCAGAGCGGCGGGAAGTACACCTTCACCATGCCCAGCAGGGCCGTGACCGTAAAAGCCACCTTCACGCTCCTGCTGGACGATACGCAAAAGCCATGTGATGGCGGCGCGGACTGCCCCTCTCGCAGCTTCACCGACCTGCGGAGCGTGGGGACATGGTATCACGAGGCCGTGGACTATGTTCTGCGGAATGGTCTGATGGGCGGCTATGGCAACGGCCTGTTCGGGCCGGACAATCACCTGTCCCGCGCCCAGCTTGCACAGATTCTCTACAACAGGGAGGGCAAACCCGCTGTGACGGGTGGCAGCGCCTTTACCGATGTGGCCCCCAGCGCGTGGTATGCCACGGCGATCACCTGGGCTGCGGAGTGCGGCATCGTGGGCGGCTACGGCAACGGTATGTTCGGCCCCAATGACAATATCACCCGTGAGCAGTTGGCGGTCATGCTCTGGCGGTATTCCGGCAGTCCCGTAGCTACCAACAAGGAGCTGCATTTCAACGACGAGAGCGAAATCAGCGGCTACGCTCTGGAAGCCCTGCGCTGGGCCGTGGAGAACGGCATTTTGAATGGCTACGGAGACGGGCGGTTAGGCCCCCAGAGGCAGGCTACCCGCGCACAGGTGGCGCAGATGTTGAAGAATTATCTGGAAAGCTATCAGTAGGGGGACCGGAACGGCGCACTTCTATACATGGTCTGCGACCATGTATCGTGCGCTCTGCGAGGCTGCGGCCCGGACTTCTGAAAGTCCGGGCCGTTTGCGTCGCTGCGCTCCGTACAAGGGGCTGCACCCCTTGCGCCGCTTTGCGGCTATCCCTGCACCCCCGCTGAAACATGACACCCGCTTCGCGTCTGTCACGTTTCAACGGGGCAAAAGCGAACACTGTACCCCTGACCGTTTACCGGACACCCCCGGTAAGCGGTCTTTTTATGTTCAAAATTCTGAATCGAAGGAGACAAACAGCATGAAAAAATCACGAGAGCAGTTGGAGAAAGAGCGGGACGAGGCCATTGCCAAACGGGAGCAGTACCAGCACCGACAGCGCCGATTGGAGAACCGTGTCCACTACTACACCGAGGGCGAGCGGAAGAAGCGAAACCACAGGCTTATCGTCCGTGGGGCCGACGTGGAAAGCGTTGCCCCGGAGGTGCGCGGCCTGAGCCAAGCAGCTTTCCGAAAGCTGGCGGAGCAAATCTTTTCCCTGCCGGAAGTTTCCGCTCTGGTCAGACGCATGATTGACCAGCAGGAGGGCGGATAATTGGCCCTGTTCCATCTCCACGTCACCCAGGTCCGGCGGAGCGAGGGACAGTCCGTTGTTGCTTCTGCGGCCTACCGAGCTGGAGAGAAATTGTATAGCGAGTATTACGGCGAGGTCAGCGACTACACCCACAAGGGCGGCGTGGTCTGTACCGGCATTCTCCTGCCGCCCCAGGTCCTCGCCGAGTACCAGGACCGCGCTACCCTCTGGAACGCCGTGGAGAAGGCCGAGCGCGGCAAGAAAGCCCAGCTTGCATACAGCTTTGACATTGCCTTGCAGAACGAATTTTCTTTGGAGGAAAACATCGCTCTCGCAAGGCAATTTGTGTCCGAGCAGCTTGTGGGCCGGGGCATGATTGCCGACTTTGCCATCCACCAGCCGGACAAGGAGGACGGCGGTATTCCCAATCCCCACTTTCATGTCCTCTGCCCTATCCGGCCTATCGAGGAAAGCGGCAAATGGGGCTTTAAGCAGAGGCGCGTCTACCGTCTGGACGGGAACGGAAACCGCATCATGGGCGAGGACGGCAAGGCCCTCTTTGACGCTGTTCCCACCACCGACTGGGGAAGCCCGGAAACGCTGGAACATTGGCGGGAGGTGTGGGCCGCTATGGTCAACGCCAAGTTCGAGGAAAAGGGTCTGGAGTGCCGCATTGACCACCGCTCCTATGAGCTGCAGGGTCTCGACATATTGCCCACTGTTCATGAGGGCGTGGCCGTCCGCCAGATGGAGGCCAGAGGCATTTCCACCGATAAGGGCGATTGGAACCGCTGGGTGAAAGCGGCCCGAAAAATGCTGAGCAATCTTCGGAAGAAAATCGCTGACCTGACGGATTGGATAAAAGCCATAAAAGAAGAATTGAGACAGCCCCAGGCCCCAACCCTTGCCGACTTCCTGAACGCCTACTATGCCGCCAGGAATGCCGGAGCGTGGAGCCGCAATGCCCGGATTGGAAATCTCAAAAGTTTTGCCGAGGTGGTCAATTATCTGACGGAGAATGATCTGCTTACCCTGGAAGATTTGGAGGCCCGCCTCGCTCTCCGTAACGAGCAGACGGAGGCCGTCAACGATTCTCTGAAAGCTATGTTGGCCCGGAAGAAGGAGGTAGCGGATTTGCTTCATTTGGTTGACCTCTACCGGGAAACCAAACCCATCTACGACAAGTGGAAAGCCATCAAGTGGAAGGGCCAGCGGGAGAAATTCGAGTTGGAGCATGAGGGCGAGCTGCGGACATTCCACATGGCCCGCCGGAAGCTGGACAAGCACCGTTCCCCAGAGGATAAAATTCCCGTCCAGGCGTGGCGGCAGGAGTTGTCGGAGGTACAGCGGAACTATCCCGCTGAGTATGAGCGGTACAAGCACCTACGTGACGATCTGAAAAAGCTACGGCAGGTGAAAAGCTGTGTGGACACCGCTCTGCGCCAGCAGGAGCAGACCCAGCAGAAACGGCGGGAGACAGAGCATGACCGCTGACATCATCCTTTTTAACGTGGCGGAAAAATTTTCCGCCACGTTAGCACAGTAGGTAAACCGCATTTTGCGGCTCACCAAATCAAACTGCGCTGGGCGCAGTCTGGTCTGCGACATTTTGCCGTTGACCAGAATCAGAACGTCAAAATGTCGTTCTGATTGGCGGTCAAAATGTCCGCCACCTCCCTGAGAAATCAAAGGCGAAATGCGCCTGTGATTTTGCGTATGCTGATACAGTCAATTTCAAGATTGCATTTTGCAATCTTGAAATCAGAACGAAAACTTTTCGTTCTGGTCTGCGTCAGAATGCCGCCGACCACCGGGCCACATCAACGTCACCGCCAAAATTTCAATCAGACTTGCACTTTGCAATTCTGATTTTAACGCCAAGTGCATTTTGCACTCCACGTTTGTATCCATGAAATCAAAAGTGCAAAATGCACTTTTGATTTCACAACAATTTTGAAGATTTGAAAGGAGAGCCTATGAGCAATGACGCTTTGAAAATCAATAAAAACGGACATATCCATGTGAAAAACCTTTCAGCCTATTGGATTCCTGAACTAACCGCCGCAGAGGTCATCGCCGGAACGCTCTATACGGTCACGGGTAGCTATGAGGGGACCGAGAGCTTTCTGCACAAGTTGGAGCGCATTACCACCAAAAATTTTGCCGAAAAGCTGGAGGGTTCTGAATGACAAACGCCCCTGCCTCTGCTATAATGAAGTCAACCAATCCTGTACTGACAGTTGCTCCCTTGAAGGAGGATACAGAAATGTTAGGAGCAACGAATAAAATCACCGCCCTCTACTGCCGGTTGTCTCAGGAGGATGAGCGGTCAGGGGAATCCTTGTCGATTGAGAATCAAAAGGCCATCTTACTCCAATATGTTAAAGACCACCATTTTCCAAACCCGGTGTTTTTCGTGGATGACGGTGTAAGTGGTGTGACCTATGACCGCCCCGGATTTCAGGCAATGCTGGCGGAAATTGAAGCGGGCAACGTGGCTGTCGCCATTACGAAAGACCTCTCCCGGCTGGGACGGAACTCCGCATTGACCGGGCTCTACACCAACTTTACCTTCCCGCAGAACGGCGTCCGGTTTATCGCCATCAACGACAACTATGACACCATCGACCCTAACAGCGTGAACAACGATTTTGCCGGAATCAAGAACTGGTTCAACGAATTTTACGCCAGAGATACCAGCCGCAAAATCCGGGCCGTTCAGAAAGCGAAAGGTGAGCGAGGTGTGCCGCTGACGGTCAATGTCCCCTATGGCTATGTGAAGGACCCGGAGAATCCAAGACGCTGGCTGATTGACCCGGAGGCTGCCCAGGTAGTACGGCGCATTTTCCGGATGTGCATGGAGGGGCGAGGCCCCCAGCAAATTGCCAATCAGCTTCGGACCGACAAGGTATTGACTCCGACCGCCTACAAGAAGCAGCAGGGCCGCAGCACTCCGAATCCGGACCCGGAAAATCCTTATGGCTGGGGCGACAGCTCTGTTGTCAAAATCTTGGAACGCCGGGAATACACGGGCTGTACTGTCAACTTCAAGACCTACTCCAACTCAATTTGGGACAAGAAGCAGAGGGAGAACCCGATTGAAAAGCAGGCGATCTTCCCCGGCACCCACGAGCGCATCATTGAGGACGATGTGTTTGAGAAGGTCCAGGTGATCCGTCAGCAAAGGCACCGCATGACCCGCACTGGCAGGAGCAGTATCTTTTCCGGGCTGGTCTACTGTGCCGACTGCGGCTCTAAGATGCAGTATGGCTCATCCAACAATGGTGACTTCTCCCAGGATTTCTTCGACTGTTCCCTTCACAAGAAGAACCGAGAGAAATGCGGCGGGCACTTCATCCGTGTCAAGGTTCTGGAACGCATGGTTTTGAAGCATATCCAACTGGTGACGGGTTACATTCTGCGGTACGAGGCCCACTTCCGTATGGTCATGGAACAGCAGATGAAGCTGGAAAGTTCCGAGAAAATTTTGACCAGCAGGAAGAAACTCAACCGGGATGAGAAGCGCATTGCCGAGTTGAAGCGACTGTTCATCAAGATTTACGAGGACAACGCCAGCGGGCGACTGAGTGATGAACGGTTTGATATGTTGAGCCAAAGCTATGAGGCGGAGCAGAAGCAGCTTGAGGCCGAGGTTGTCAGTCTGCGGCAGGAGATTGAGGTACAGGCGAGACAGAGCGAGAATATTGAAAAGTTCATTCAGACGGCGCAGAAGTATGTGTCTATTGAGACGCTCGACCCTTACGCCCTCCGGGAGCTGGTCCAAGCAATCTATGTGGAGGCTCCGGACAAGTCCAGCGGTAAGCGGCGGCAGAATATTCACATCAAGTATGACGGCCTGGGATTTATCCCTCTGGATAAACTGATGAAAGAGGAAACGGCGTGACCGAAGCCACGCCGTCCCTTGAAAACACTACGTTTTCAGCTTTTTTCAAAAATACTGTTTTACGGCCCCCGTTCCTTCCGGGACCGCCGCTCTTTTCATATTCCGCGTATTCAGTTGGACAGGAACTCACCCTTCATGTAGCCGGTGGTGGTCACGCCGCCCACGTTGGAGAAGGTGATCTCGTACCAGTCGTTGCCCATGCTCTGCACCACTTGGACAGAGCCGCCGTTGGGCACGGTGGCCAGAATATCGTAGTTGGTGCCGGGGCCGGAGCGGACCCGCACGCCGTTGCCGCCGTTGATGACCGTTGCAGCGCCGGTTTTCAGGGTACCGCCGCTGCTGGGCGTGGTGGTGGGCGTGGAGGGCTGCGGCGCGGGCTGGGTGCTGCTGCCCGCAGTCACCCGGACGGTGCAGATGACCTTCTTGCTGCCGTCAGTAACCAGAATGTGGGTGATGCCCGCGGAGATAGGAGTCACATTGCCGCTGCTGTCCACGGAGGCGATGCCCGGGTCCTCGCTGATCCAGGTATAGGTGCCGCTGCCGCCGGAGACCTTCAGCTGATAGACTCCCTCGGAGATCTTGCGGGTGAAGTCGTTATCCCTGATATTGGTGTAAGTCAGGCCGCCGGGCAGGGCGCTGGCGCTCTCATAGCTGGCGGTGGGGCTGGAGGGCGTGGTGGTATTGGTGTCGCCGGGCGTGGTGATGACTGGCTCGTCAGGCATATCGCCGTTGGGCTCGTCCGGGTCCGTGACGGCGGGGTCCTGCGCCACGGGGTCCTTCTGCACCGGCTGAGCGGGCGTGACGGGGTCCTCCACGCCGGGCTTGTCGTCCGGCTCCTTGTCTTTGCCGAATTTGTCGGCGATCTTGTCTCCCCACAGCAGGTATACCAGCAGGGCGGCCATAAAGAGAATCAGCACCACCAGGGTGGGCGTCACCAGATTGGGCTGGCGGCCGCTGCCGACACCCACGCGGCGTCCGCTCCGTGGCGGAGCGCGGCGGACCTCCTCCTCCCGGTCCAGGTCCTCCTCCTCGCAGAAGGGACAGTAGCGGTATGTATCGGAATATCTCTCCCCGCAGACGGGGCAGCGTTTCATTGCCATGGTAGTCCTCCTGTAATTGACGGTTTCACATTCTACATAATATCGGTTTTTGCGCCTCCCGTCAAGTACGGCTGTCGAATTTTTGAGAAACCCGCCGCTTCCAGCCTCCGCCGGGCAAGAAAAAAGGACCGCCGTAGGGGCGGTCCTCATACGGTAACTATTATTAAGCCCTGTTTGAAAAAAGCCAAAACGCCCAAACGGTGGATCTTGATCCGCCACTCTGCGTTAAATGTTCTTGCCGGGCGTCAGCCCGCCTGCAAAAATTTGCCTTGATTGGCGAAAAAATCTCTCGCCGCTGGGCATTCCGCCGTTTTTCAAACAAGGCCTAATTAAGATAAACGCCTCTCACGTACCCGCGAAGCCGAACGCCACGCCCACAACGGCGGACAGGGCAATGAACACAATTGGGTGCAGCTTTTTGGTGGGCTTGACCCAGTTGGTCAGCGCCAGCAGCAGCGCCGCCAGCAGCAGTCCCCGCCAGTTCAGCAGGGCCGTCAGGCCGCCGTCGCCCAGGCGGAAGGTCTTCACCAGGCTCCCCTCTCCGCCGGCGGTCTCCACGTTTGTCAGCACCTCCAGCACAACGGAGGCGCAGGCGGCGCCGATGAGGCCGGTGGAGGCGGGCCGCAGGCCGTAAAAGGCCCAGTCCACGTACACGTTGTCCCGGAAGCTGCGGAGGATGGCCGCCACAATCAGGATCACGATGATGGAGGGCGTCACCTCGCCCAGCGTGGCGATGACTGCCCCGGGGACGCCCCCCACGGAGAAGCCTACGTAGGTGGCCATGTTGATGCCGATAGGGCCGGGGGTGGACTCCGACACCGCCAGCATATTCATCAGGTCGCCGTAGGTGTACCAGCCGGTGGTCTCGCCGATGTTCTGGAGGAAGGGCAGCGTGGCCATGCCCCCGCCCACGGCGAAGAGGCCGGTTTTGAAAAACTCCCAGTAGAGCCGCAGATAGACGCCGATCATGATTTCCTCACCTCCAGATTTTTCAGGAGGATGCCCGCCAGGGCCGCCGCGACGACGAACCACACCGGGGACAGGTTCAGGAACAGTCCCCCCGCCAGCACCAGCAGGAAAATGGCCGCTGTGCGCTTATCCACCACGGACTTTTTCAGCAGCTTAATCACCGCGTTGAAGATCAGCACGCACACGCACACTTGAATGCCGGCAAAGGCGTTTTTGACCCAAGCCAGGTGGGCAAAGTTGGTAATCAGGCCTGCCAGGATGGAGATGATGACAAGGGACGGAAATACCACCCCCAGAGTGGCCAGGATGCCCCCCGCCGTGCCGCCGCACTTCTGGCCGATAAACGTGGCGGTGTTCACCGCGATGATGCCGGGGGTGCACTGGCCGATGGCATAGTAGTCCGTCAGCTCCTCCTCGGTGGCCCAGCGCTTGTTCTCCACCACCTCACGCTGTAGGATAGGCAGCATGGCCATGCCGCCGCCGAAGGTGATGGCGCCCATTTTGGCAAAGGTCCAAAACAGTTCCCAAAGAAGTTTCAAAATATTGCCTCCATTCTCACTCGGTGTATCCGTACATACCCCGGACGGACACCTCGCCGGAGCGGACGGTCTTCGTCTCGCCCGCCTCAGTCCGCACCACCAGGCTGAATTCACGGTTGATGTCCAGGGCCTGGGCGGTCTCCCGGGCGCCGTCCGGCGAGATCAGCTGCACGGTTCTGCCCAGGTTCACGCAGTCTCGCCGGTAGGCCTCCAGATACGCCGACAGGTCCCCCGCCAGCAGGCTGGCGTACAGCTTATCCAGCGCCCGGATCTCCGCCGCCGCCAGGGCCGGACGGGACACGCTCCGCCCCAGGGCCATGGAGAGGGAGGTCGCCACCTCCGCCACCTCCGGGGAGAAGTCCTCCGCCGTCTGCCCCACGTTGACGCCGATGCCCAGCACCAGGTACTGCACCCGGCCCGTCTCCCCCTCCAGGGAGAGCTCCGTCAAAATGCCGCAGAGCTTCCTGCCCCCCAGCACCGGGTCGTTGGGCCACTTCAGCCCCGGGCGGACGCCGCAGAGCTCCTCCACCGCGTCGCACACCGCAACGCCTGCCATAGCCGTCACCGGCAGCAGCCGCTCCGGCGGGAGATGGGGCCGCAGCAGCGCCGTCAGGTACACGCCCTTGCCCCTGGGGGACTGGAAGGAGCGGTCCATCCGCCCCCGTCCGGCGGTCTGAAGGTCCGCCGTCACCACGGCGCCGTCCGGCGCGCCCTCCTGGGCCAGCTGCTTGGCCCGGATGTTGGTGGAGTCCAGCGTATCGAAGCACCGCAGCTCCCGGCCCACCACCGCAGTTTTGCCCAGGAAGCTGCGGATTTCCGCCTCGGTCATGGCGTCCGGCACGGCAGCCAGGCGGTACCCCAGGCCCGTGCGGGCCTCGATGACATAGCCCTCCCTGCGCAGGGCGTCCACCGCTTTCCATACCGCGGCGCGGCTGAGGCCCAGCCGGCGGCTCAGCTCCTCGCCGGAGAGAAACGCGCCCTCCCCGTCCCGCAGCAATTCCAGCACCGTTGCACGGCTCATGGTTCCGCCTCCTTCAAAAGAGCCGCCGCGCCCGGCGGCCTCCCGATCTTGTTCGCGGCTATGATGATACCACATTTTTCTTCCTCTGTAAACAGGCAAGAGGTCGGGAAATCTCCCCCTTGCGGCGGCTGGGGACGTGTATTATAATCAAATGATAACAGGGGCGATTGGTACAGCTTCTGAAAATCGGCAGAATGGCGATTTGGCGCAGGAATCCTGAAGGATTTCAAAAAAGCGGCGCCGTCTTGGCGGAAAGAGATCCGCCAAGACGGCGTTTTTCCATTGTTCAAAGAGCCTCCGCCAGAGGGAAAGACCGGGGACTTTTCGGATGTCTGAACATCGGAATACCCGCAAAGCCATGGAGTTTATCATGGCGCCGCGGCGGACGGAGCGGCTTGATCCTATTTATACGCTGGAGGTAACTGTTTATGGCAGACATTCGGCTCAGCCCGGGGGAAGCGCTGATCGGCCGGGGACTTTTTCCTGCCGGGAGCCTGTGGGAGTGCTGAACTCCTGCCAATGTTGGCATGCCACAGTCTATGTGACCGACCGGAGAGTCCGGAGCTATCGGGAATTTGAGCTGAAACGCTCAGAGATAAGAGGCTTTACCGTGGGGAAACTCCTTTTGTGCATTGCCACTGTGACAATTTGGCGCCGGGGGGAGAATCGTATACCTTCACCGGCTTTCCCATCAAAAAGCTGCAGGGCTGGCTGCAGCAGGCGGGAATCCAGAGGCTGCAGGAGCGGCAGGGCGTCACGGAATGGCCCTGCCGGCCCGACTGTTGGCCGCCCCGGAGAGACACGCTCTCCGGGGCGGCTTTGTCTGTATCGGAAATCGGCGCGGGAGATCAATACCGCCCCAGGGAGGCGGCGGTGTCCGCGCCCTCGCTCTGGCCGAACTGGAAGTCGTTGCCGGGGAGAACGGCGTTGAGCGCGATGCCGGCGATGGCCGCGATGGCCAAACTGGTGAGGGTGATGGACACGCCCCCCACGGTGAAGGTCAGCCCGCCGGTGAAGCCCAGACCGCACACCAGAATCACGGCGGCGATGATGAGGTTCCGGGAGTTGGTGAAGTCCACCCGGTTCTCCACCACGTTCCGCACGCCGATGGCGGAGATCATGCCGTAGAGGATGAAGCTGACGCCGCCCACGATGGCCGCGGGCATGGTGTTCACCAGCACCGCGAAGGCGGGGGAGAAGGACAGCACCAAGGCATAGACGGCCGCCAGGCGGATCACCCGGGGGTCATACACCCGGGAGAGGACCAGCACGCCGGTGTTCTCGCCGTAGGTGGTGTTGGCGGGGCCGCCGAAGATGGCGGAGAGGGAGGTGGCGATGCCGTCGCCGATGAGGGTGCGGTGCAGGCCCGGGTCCTCGATGAAGTTCTCCCCCACGGTGGCGGAGATGGCGGACATATCGCCGATGTGCTCCATCATGGCGGCCAGGGCGATGGGGGCCATCACCAGGATGGAGGAGATGTCAAACTTGGCGATGGAGCCGCCGAAGTCGGTGAAGAAGGGCTGAAGGCCCAGAATGGGGGTCAGGCCGCCGGTGAGGCCGCTGATGTCCAGGGCGGAGAAATCCACCTTCCCGGCCGCCAGGGCCACCACGTAGGACCCCACCACGCCCAGCAGGATGGGGATGATCTTGATCATGCCCTTTCCCCAGATGTTGGCCGCCACTATGATGACCATGGCTACCAGGGCCAGCCACCAGCAGGTGGAGGCGTTGTTCACGGCGGAGGGCGCCAGATTCAGTCCGATGAGGATGATGATGGGCCCGGTGACCACTGGGGGCAGGTAGTGCATCACCTTGTGGACGCCCACGGCCTTGATAATCAGGGCCAGCGCCACGTACAAAAGGCCCGCCACCACGATGCCGCCGCAGGCGTACTGCAGCTTCCCGGCGGGGTCCATCCCCGCGTAGATGCCGCTGTCCAGCCCCGCCACGGCGGCAAAGCCGCCCAGGAAGGCGAAGGAGGACCCCAGGAAGGCGGGGACCTTCATCCGGGTGCAGACGTGGAAGAACAGCGTGCCGATACCGGCGAAAAACAGGGTGGTCTGGATGGACAGGGGCAGGCCGTAGGAGTTCACCAGGATGGGCACCAGAACCGTGGCGCCGAACATGGCGAACATGTGCTGGAGGCCCAGGATCAGCATCCTGGGCACGCCCAGCGTGCGGGCGTCCCGGATGGGGGCGGTGCTGTTGGTCTCTTTCATAGATTCTCTCCTCTCATTTGTTCCGCTGATTTTGGTGCAAAAAAATACCGGCTCCAAAGCCGGTCAGAAAAGGGAAACGCCAAAAATGGAAAGGAGAGAAACCACCGCCGCACTTTTCACCGCTTTCAGCATGGTATCCCCTCCTCTTCATTATTTTTATCAATTATACAGAAAACCATTCCCCGGCACAAGCCCGTTTTCAAACGAACCGGGCAGAAAATATCCCCTGAAAATTGTAAAAAATGACAGAGGCCGCCCTCTTTCATTTCAGCAGCTCCTCAATGCGGGATTCTCCGTACACCGGAACGCCGTGGGACGCCAGCAGTGCCGCCGTCACGCCGTCCCCGGCGGCGAGAGTCCCGGAAAAGGTTCCGTCATAGATTTCCCCGCGGCCGCAGGAGGGGCTGCGCTCTTTCAGCACCGCGGCCCCGCACCCCAGCATGCGGCACAGGCGGAGGGCCTCCTCCGCGCCCCGGCGGTACTGCTCCGTCACGTCGGCCCCATCTCCGGTCACCACCCGGTCCCCCCTCCGCTCCGCCGGGGGGCGGGGCGTGGGCAGTCCCCCCAGCTGCTCCGGGCAGACGGGCACCAGCGTATGCCGCTCCGCCAGCCGTTCTGCCAGGGGATGCGCCTTGGACGCGCCGTCGTACCGGCAGCAGGTCCCCAGGAGGCATGCGGACACCAGCAGCTTCATGGCCCCGCCTCACTTTCCCGAGAGGGCCCGCCGCTCCCGGCTGAGCTCCTCGAACAGGCGCAGGGCGTTCCAGCCCCGGTTGTGGTCCGTCAGCACCGCCTTGAGGCAGTCTGGCCCCGCCCCGGCCTGGGCCAGAACCGGCAGCAGCGCCGCAAGGCGGTCCTCCAGGCCGCAGAGCACCATCATCCGTCCCCCCAGAGGCCCGCCGGCATAGGGGACCCCGGCGCCGCCCTCCAGCCCCGCCAGGGCGGCGATGGGCCGGCCGTAGTCCCCCCGGGCCACGGGCACCGCCTCCGCCCCGAAGGGCTCCGCCGCAGCGCTCACCGCCAGGATGGCGGGCAGGTCCTCAAATCCGAACAGCAGTATCTTTCCGGCCATGCAAATTGCCTCCTCACGTTTTCAACGGCTGTCCGTTCAGCCATGCTCCGGACAGCTTCTCCCCCTGGTATTGCAGTTTCAGCGAGAAAAAGGGCCCGCCCGCCTCCAGCAGGTCCAAAAAAATCTGATCCCCCGCCCACATGGGCAGGGACCGGAGCGCCGCCTTTTTGATCCAGGCCAGCTCCCCCTCGCCGCAGGGGATGGGCGCGCCTGTCCACGCCGAGGCGGTGAAGAGGTGCATATACTCCGTTGGCGCCTGGTCGGAGACAAAGGTCACAAGCCCGCGGTAGCGAAAGTCCGTCAGCGTCAGCCCCGTCTCCTCCCGGGTCTCCCGGAGGACGCAGTCCTCGGGGCTCTCCCCCTCCTCGCACTTGCCGCCCACGCCGATCCACTTGTCGCGGTTCAGGTCGTTCTTTTTTTTGACCCGGTGGAGCATCAGGTACTCGTCCCCCCGCTCCAGGTAGCACAGCGTCGAGTTCAGCACGGGGCATCCCCTCCTTTGTTTTTCCATTATACCCCTTTTCGCCGAAAAAGAAAAGGGATTTCCATTTTCAGAAATAGCGCGCCATCTCCGGAAACCAGGTCCCCAGGTTGTCGTCCAGAGAGAGACCATAGGCCGGAGCAGCGTTCTCTCCCTCGTAGATGTAGTAGCAGTCCAGACTGCCGTGGGTGATATAGGCCCGCTCATAGCACAGCCGGCCCGCTTCGTCACAGAAGAACTCCCGGGAGGACCCGGTGGTCCCAAACAGCATGGGATTTTGTCCGAAGCTCCCGCGCCGGAGCACGCCGCCCTCATCATAGGTCCACGCAAGGCAATAGATCCAGACCCGCTCCTCCTCATGTCCCGGCTCGTCCAGCCGCCCGGAGGAGGAAAACGCCGTCAGGCGGCCCGCTTCGTCATATGTCCGCTCCTCCTCCACATCCTCCACCCCCTGGAGCACCGCCTCCGGCGGCGCGGTGAGGTCCTCTTTCCACCGGCAGTCTCCCTCCGCCAAAGAGAGTCCCTGAAAGCCGAAGCCGTACAAAACCGGGTCCCCGTCCTCCGAATACCGGTAGCGGATGCCCACCCCGGTCTCCGCCGCCGCGTTGTACCACAGCGTCAGCTGAGGGCTGCCGTCCGGGCCGCCGTACTCGTAAAAGGGGACCTCCGCCTCAAAGCCGCAGGCCCGGAAAACCGCCTCCAGGTCGGCGCCTGTCTCAAAGCCGCCGCCGTGTACCAGAACGGAGGAGGACAGGGCCCGCCCCGCCAGCGTCAAAGCCGGCTCTTCCAGGCTCTCCGCCGGCCGGAGCTCCGCCCGCGCCTGCGCACCTGCCAAAACCGTCGGAAGCGTTTTTTATAGAAGGACCACGCTTTTCCCTCTTGCAGTTTCCATTCGTTTGTGCGATAATCGTTGCAATACCATTTTTTGCTTGAAACTGGAGATGACTTATGATTCCACAAAAGATCGCCCTGCTGACGGACTCCTGCGCCGACCTGTCCCCCCGTCTGGCGGAGGAGAACCATATCTACCGGGTGCCGCTGCGGATTTTGTGCGCCGACGGGGAGTACTCCGACGGCGTGGACATCTTCGGGGGGGACATTTACACCCGCCTGCGCGCCGGCGAGCTGCCGCAAACCTCGCTGCCCTCCGGGGAGGACATCGAAAAGACCCTGCGCCAGATCGTCATGGACGGGTATGACGGCGTGATCGCCGTGATGCTCTCCAGCGGTCTCTCCGGCACCTACAACCTGGTGCGCCTGATCGGCGAGGAGTGCCGGGGAATGCTGCCGGTGAAGGTGTACGACTCCCTCAGCGGGTCCCTTGGCATGGGGATGACCCTCCTCCAGCTGGCGGAGGACATCCGCGGCGGCATGGAGTGGGAGGAGCTGACGGAGCGGCGGGTGCCTCAGCTGATTGCCGGGTCCCATCCCTTCTTCTCGGTGGACACCCTGGAGTACCTGATGAAGGGCGGGCGCATCGGCAAGGTCACCGCCACGGCGGGGACGCTGCTGCAGATCAAGCCCATCATCACCTTCGCCCCCGACGGGCAGCTGCAGTCCGTGGCCAAGGTGCGGGGCCGCAGCCAGGTGATGGACAAGCTGGTGGCCATGGCGGTGAAGGCCTGCGGCGAACATAAGCGGTACAATCTGGCGGTGGCCAACGGCGGCGCTCCTGCGGAGATGGAGACCGTGCGCCAGCGGCTGATGACCGCCCTGCCGGACTACGACCACATCTGGGAGGGCGAGATCGACGGCACGCTCAGCGTCTACATCGGCGACGGCGTGCTGGGAGCCGCCGTGCAGGTGCTGGACTGAGAATATCGAGCGGGATGCCGGAAGGCGTCCCGTTTTTTTCGGCCGGAGAGCGCAGAGAACAGGCTTTGTCTGAAAAAGGTCAAAAGGCCCAGACGGCGGATCTTTTCGCCGTGCCGCGTAAAAATTCTTGAAATACAAAGAGTATTCCCACGAGTCTTTTGCTCTGTCCGGCGAGAAAACTCTCGCCGCCGCGCATTTGCCAAACAAGGCCCAAAATGCGCGGCCGGACGCTTTCCAATACGGTCTGGACTTGTGAAAACAAAGCCGGTGTGGTACGCTGAAAAAACGGCGCCGGCAAGGAAAGGAAGATGTGCGATGTTGGATATTTTTGATATTCTGGGCCCGGTGATGGTGGGGCCCTCCAGTTCTCACACGGCGGGGGCGGTGCGCATCGGGCGGATGGCCCGGACGCTGCTGGACGGTACGCCTGTCCGGGCGGAGATCGGCCTGTACGGCTCCTTCGCCGAGACGGGCCGGGGCCACGGCACGGACAGGGCCCTGGTGGCGGGGCTCCTGGGCATGACGCCGGACGACCTGGACGTGCCCCGGAGCTTTGCCGTCGCGGCGGAGCGGGGGCTGGAGTTCACGTTCCGCACCGTCCAGCTGCGCAGCGCCCACCCTAACACGGCGGTGCTGGACATCACGGCGGAGGACGGACACCGGCTGGCGCTGCGTGCGGCCTCCACCGGCGGCGGGCGCATCCGGGTGGAGCAGGTCAACGGCGTGAATGTGAACTTCACCGGCGACTTCAACACCCTGATCGTCCGCCACCACGACATCCCCGGCACCCTGGCCTCCATCGCCCGGGAGCTCAGCAAGTTCCGGGTGAACGTGGCCAACATGAGCCTGTGCCGGGACCGCCGGGGCGGCGCTGCCCTGATGGTGCTGGAGACGGACCAGCGGGTTTCCACCGTGACGCGGGAGATGGTGGCGGAGATCCCCGGTGTGGAACGGGTGACTTATTACGAGAGGGAGGCGGACTGAGATGGATTCCATACGTGAGATTCTGGATGCGGTAAAGGCGGAGAACAAGCCCTTCTGGCAGGTGGTGCTGGAGACGGACCTGGAGGAGCGGGAGGTGACGGCGGAGGCCTCCTTTGAGAAGATGCGGATGACCTGGCGGGCCATGCTGGAGTCTGTGGAGAGCTACCAGGGGGAGCGGCGGTCCCTCAGCGGCCTTGTGGGGGGCGACGGAGCGCGGATGCGGGACTACGCCGCCGCCGGGGACACCCTGTGCGGTCCCTACCTGCGGGAGGTCATCGCGGCGGCGCTGTGCGTGGGGGAGTCCAACGCCTGTATGCGCAGGATTGTGGCGGCCCCCACGGCGGGGGCCTGCGGCGTGCTGCCGGCGGTGCTGGCGCCCCTCTATCGGGCGGGCCGGGCGGAGGAGGACGAGCTGGTGCGGGCGCTGTACGTCTCCGCCGGCATCGGCGCAGTAATCGGCTGCCGGGCGTCCATCGCCGGGGCCTCCGGCGGGTGCCAGGCGGAGATCGGCTCCGCCTCCGCCATGGCGGCAGGGGCCCTGACGGCTCTGCGGGGAGGGGACGGGGAGCAGATCGGCCACGCCGCAGCCATGGCGCTGAAAAACCTCATGGGTCTGGTCTGCGACCCCATCGCAGGGCTGGTGGAGGTGCCCTGCGTGAAGCGGAACGTCATTGGGGCGGTGAACGCCGTCAGCTGCGCGGACATGGCCCTGGCGGGCATCACCAGCCGGGTGCCGGTGGACGAGGTCATCGACTGCATGGGCGACGTGGGGCGGCGGCTCCCCACGGAGCTGCGGGAGACGGCCCTGGGAGGTCTGGCCGCCACGCCCTTTGGAAAGAGCGTGAAGGAGCGGATGGAGCGGGGAGAGATCTGAGGAGCCGCATCAATGACGGCAGTGCGCAGATTGGCGGGAGAATTTTTTGTCCGGCAGGGAGGAACAACGCGGGAATCCTGGCGGATTTCAAGCTTTCCTGACGCGGCTCGGGCGGAAGATGCTCCGTCAAACTGCGTGCCGCCGATGGGAACAGGTGAAAATCATATGAGACAGGAGGCAGGAACGTGTTATTCAGAAAACTCTTTGAACGCAGGGCGCCCCAAGAGCCCAAGACGCCGGAGCGGGGGCCGATGCTGATCTCCGGGTTTGACACCGCGGACATCGAGGCGCTGACGGCGGCCTTTGAGAAAAAGCACAAGCTCCGGCTGCCGGACCAGTACCGCCGGTTTCTGCTGAAATACAACGGCGGAGAGACGCCCAACACCGAGTTTGCCGTCGGGGAAGTCTCTTCGGACCTGCGGGCGCTGTATGGCCTGGGCGGCGCGGACCCGCGCTGTCACTTTGACAAGCTGGGCCGGCGTCTGTCCGGTTTCTTGAAGGAGGGAATGCTGCCCATCGGGGAGAATGTGTGGGGCGACACGGTGGCGCTGAAAATCTCCGGTGAGGACGCGGGCGGCGTTTACTTCCTCTACCACGACCGGCCCAGGGAATATCTCCCCCTGACGGCGGATTTTGCGGCCTTTACGGCCCAATGCGCCAGCAGGCCCCTGGGGCCCATCCGCTCCGTGGAGGAGCGGGCGGAGGCCCTGCGGAGCCGGGGAAAGGCGGTCACACCGGAGCTGACGGAGCTGTGGGAGCGGGAGATCGCCCATCTCCGGTCTCTCCGCCAGGAGCCTGTGGAGTTTTGAGGGAGAGGGGAGCGGCTATGGAGAAGAGCGGGCGAAATTTTCGCCTCACCGCCGCCCGGCTGCGTTGGAGCGCCCTGGAGCGCTGATCCCCATCTGGCTCTATGGCGGGAAGAGGGGCCGGGGCGGCCGGGTTCTCCGGTACGGGTCCTATGCTTCTACCCCTTCATATGCTGGCGCTGTACCTGATTAAATTCATGGCGCGGCGGACGGAAAGGACCCCTGGAGCATCTGCTCCAGGGGTCCTGCAGACTGTCAAAAAACGCTGGAGTTTCGTCAGCGGAAAGGAAGGGTGTGTGCGGGAAACCCAAGAGGGGTTTCCTGCGCCATTGAGATCTACAGCAGCTTGTCGAAAAAGTATTTTCGACAAGCTGAAAGGGCCCCTGGAGCATCTGCTCCAGGGGCCCTGTTTGCCGGAGAACGTCACTTTTTCAAAGCCTTTTGCAGCCAGTCCTTCCCGTCTACGAAGCGGGAGACGATGTAGCAGACCACATAGTCCCCGGCGGCGTTAATCATGGTGGCCGGGGGGTCCACCAGATTGCCGATGACCACCAGAATGGGGAAGGCCACTTCCATCTGGGTGGGGAAGAAGATGGAGCAGATGATGTACTCGCCGATGTAGCCGCCGCCGGGCACGCCGCTCATGCCCACGGAGCTGAGCACCGCCACCAGAATCACCGGCACCAGCATTCCCAGGGTCAGCCGCTGGCCGAATACGCCCAGGACAAAGGCGATCTTCAAAACACAGGAGAAGCAGGAGCCGTCCATGTGCATGGTGGCGCCCAGGGGCAGCACCATGTCGGCCACGTCCTTGCTGATGCCGGTGCTTGACGCTTCCTCCATATTGGTGGGGATGGTGGCGACGGAGGAGCAGGTGCCAAGGGATACCACCGCGGGTTTGGTGATGTGGCGGAACATGGTCCTGACGCCGCCCTTTCCGCCGCCGAACCAGGCGAAGAGGGGCCAGGCCGTAAAGATGTAGACGAAGCACAGGGGGTAATACACCACCATGGCCCGGGCGTAGCTCTCCGTGATCTGCGAGCCGTAGGTGGCCACCAGGTCGGCGAAGAAGCCGAAGAAGGCCACAGGGGCGTAGTAGGTGACGATCTTGACGAATTTCAGCATGACGGCCGTCAGGTCCTCCAGGAATTTCGCCACCAGGGAGTCCTTTCCGCCGCTGAGGTTCACGGAAAAGCCGAAGAGCAGGGAGAACACGATCAAAGGCAGCATGGCCCGGCGGGACAGAAGGCCCACAAAGTCGCTGGCAGTGAAGAAATTGACGACCATATCGGCAAGGGAGGCATACTCTCCCAGCTCCTCGGCGGGCAGCTCCGTCCAGGCGGTGAGCACCGGGGGATAGACCATCATCAGCAGGTACATGATGACGGCGGCGACGGCGCCTGTGACCACGAAGGTCCCCACGGTGACGCCCATGATCCGTCCCGCCCGTCTGCGGCTCTCCATGCCAGCCACAGCGCTGGAGATGGATGCGAACACCATGGGTACCACAATGCAGAACATCATGTTGATGAACACGGTACCCAGGGGCTTGAGGACGGTGGCGCCGGCGCTTGTCTCCGTTGCGGGCCAGATCCAGCCCGCAATGGCGCCCAGGACCATGGCCCCCAGCATGACGGCCAGGAACAGGTAGTTCTTCGCAATGGTCTTCTTCTCCATAATGGTTCCTCCTGATGTTTGAATTGAGGGCATAAAGGGACAGGGGCAGCTGAATGAGGGGGAGACGGCCCGTGCAGGGGGCGCGGGCCGGACCACTGATGGAGAGTGTTTCCGTGGAGAATGCGGCCGGGGTTACAAGGACAACTCCTCGTCAGTGATCTCGCCCTTGCAGACGATGTTGGTGGGGCCTGTGAGGTAGAGGTCCGTGATGCGGTCCCCGTCCCGCTCCACGTCGATGACCAGCTCGCCGCCGGGCATCTGCGCCCGGACATTGTGTCCGGAGACCCTGCCCTGGAGGGTCAGCACTGTGACCACGGACCCGGTGCCGGTGCCGCAGGCATAGGTGAAGTCCTCCACGCCCCGCTCGAAGGTGTGCTCGCAGATCTGGTCCTCCCCGATGAGCTCGTAAAAATTCACATTGGCTCCCTTGGGGAAGGCGGGGTGCCAGCGGAGCTTGCGGCCCAGCTCCCGCAGCTTGTCCCGGTCTGCCTCCCGCAGGTCCTGGAAGGGCACTACCGCGTGGGGCAGGCCTGGATTTCCCAGCTCCACATAGGCGCAGGGATACGTGACGCCGTCCACCTCCACAGGGCAGTCCAGGCGGATGGTGGTGGGGTCGTTGAGACGGACCCGGTAGCGCCGCTGGTCGATCCGCTCTCCCGTCACCAGGCCGGCGGTGGTCTCTACCCGCTGGACCTCTCCGGCAAGACCGGCCTCGCAGCCGTAACGGCAGATGCAGCGGGCGCCGTTGCCGCACATCTCCCCCATGGTTCCGTCGGAGTTGAAAAACAGCATTTTGTAGTCGCCGCCCTGGGTGGGCGCCTCCACTACCATAAAGCCGTCGGCTCCGATGGAGAGGTGCCGCTCGCAGAGCGTCCGGGCCAGCCGGGGAAACGCCTCCTCCGGAATGTGCTCCTCCAGATTGTTCAGAATGAGAAAATCGTTGCCCGCACCGTTCATTTTCCAGAATTTCATAAAAGCCTCCGTGCGCCAGCGGCGCTCAAATTAAAATGAAAACCTCGCCGGTCCGTAGCGCGGAGGCTTTCCCCTTTCTCCGCGGCCGTTTCTTCCGCGGGTCCGGTGCTTTTATGATAACTTGATTCGCCACGGGATTCCACTGATTTCCACGCAATTTATTATAACAGCACTTAGATAGCTGCAAAACCATAGAATGTGCCAAAAACATTGCAAATAGTGCTGAACATCTGGAGGGGTAAAAAGAGGCGGCCTTTAGAAAAAATCTGCAGGCATAAGCTCCAGACGAGAACGGCGGCGAAAAGCGGTCCATGGTTTTGTGTTTCAGGAACAGGTCCTCTGGCAAATGGCGTTCCATGTGGAGTGCGCAGAAGGGGCTTTTGCAGCTGCCATCAAAATTCCCGGCAAACGGGCGGCGGCCCGGTGTCCGCAATTTTGGTGAGCGCTATAAAATACCGCAGCCAGGCTGCTGCGGTGAGTTTGCATATTTGTTGAATCAAAAGCTGCCGGGCCGCCCCCTGGCGGCCCGGCACAGAGATTTCAGCTTTGTGTTGAAGTGTTTGCGAAAACTTCTTTATTCTTAATAGAGGAAAGAAATCCCGCTGTATCAATGCTTTCCCAATATAATGAGTCCCGCTTTTCGGACGTTTGCCAAAAAGCGGGACTCGTTCAGTATCGTTAGCGTACCCAGCCGCTCATGGGCGTGTCGGCGAGTACCTTGGAGTAGATGGTGTTGCTGGCGTAGGTGTAATCGTCACGCTGGAACGCGCGGTTGGTCAGGCTGTTTCCGAACAGGGTCAGGTCCAGCTTGCCGTCATTGTAGGTGATGGCCTCCACTTTGCCGGACATCTGCTCAGCATTGGGGGCGCAGCCGGCGATCATATAGTCGGTAGTGTCGCCCTCAGCGCAGCGGATGAGGATGGAGGTGTTGGGATTCTGGAGAATCTCGCCATCGAAATACACGCCGTCCACAGCATAGATGATGTTGTCGCCGTCGGCTGCGTGGTTGGCGGTCAGCAGGCTGTCAGTGGGATAGGTGATGCGGTGGAGCATATCGCCGTCGGGACGGTTGGGCTCGAAGCCCACGTCAGACAGAAGGTTCTCCTTGATGTAGTTCATGGGACCCCAGCCGATGCCCAGATAGGGCGTGCCGGCCTTTACAGCGGCCAGGACAGCGGCCTCGGTACGGGGATTGGCGGTGGGAGCCACGTTGCCCACGATAATATCCGCCTTGGCAGGATTATTGGTGACCTTGAAGTTCATTTGCTCGGTGAGGGCCAGGCGGTTGACGTTGGCGGTTTCACTGTTGTGCATGATGTCGTAACGAGTGGAGCCGTATCCGTCGGAGAACCAGTTGGCATAATAGCCGCTGGAGATCTTCGCGTTCTGGAACTCGTCCAGCAGGCCGACCAGATAAATGGTGGGCTCACGCTGCAGGCGGCGGGCATCGGGAAGGGTGCTCACGCCGGTGCCGCTGAGTGTGAACTTATTCTTCACGGACTGGAAATCGGTATAGCTGACCACAAAGTCGCCCTTATAATCGCCGGATACGACCATGCCCACAGTCTTGCGGGAACCCAGCAGGGTGTTGACCGCGTTGACGGAGTGGATGCTGTCGTTGGAGATGATGACGTAGCCGCCGGTCTCACCGGTGAAGGTAGAGGCGCGGATCACGGAGGTGACGGCCCGCAGTTTGCCGGAGAACGCGCCCTCCACGGCCACGGGGATAGCGGTAAAGCCCCACTGTTCGGGATAGTTGGTCACGGCGTCGGAGTAGAGGGAGATGAAGCCGGAGTAGGAGGCGTCCACGCCGCTGTACAGCACACAGTTGGCGTAATTGCGCTTGGCCTGGTGCATATCCACCACGAAGGAGCCGGACTTATAGGTGGTGTCGTTCACGACGACGTCGGCGGTGAGCCTGCTCACCTGAATGTCGTTGCGGATCAGGAACTCAGCCATATCATAGGCCGCACCCACGCTGCGCTGGCTGTCCGCGTCCACGGGGATGACCCAGTACTCGCAGAAGAACTTGCCGTTGTCCTCAAAGAGGGGACGCATATCGGTGACGGGGATCTGCTTGTCGTGATAGTCCACATACCAGGGAGCGATGTTCGCGGAGGCGTCGGTGTTGTTCAAACCGCGCAGGAAGAACTCCATCTGGCGCAGGTAGACCTCCTCCTTGTGCTCCATATAGTACTGGAACATACCGTAGAAGCCGCACTCAAACAGACGGGTGGAGGCCTCGTTGGCGCGGGGAGTCTCAATGGTGTAGCCGGCGGCGTTGCAGTTGAGCATCGCGTAGCTGGGGGTGTAGTTGGTGCTCAGGTCGTCCCACGTATCCCACACGCCCTCTTTACGGTCGAAGTTGTCGCGCAGAGGCACATAGTACTGGGAGAACTTGTAGTCGTAGCCCTCTCCGGCGATGGTGCCCAGAGCGGAGTTGCCATAGGCCTCGGCGCCCTCAAAGAAGTGGGGGATCAAAATATCGTATTCCAGGTTGGGCTCATGAGGCGGGGTGCAGGGCTCGATGAGGAAGTCGGTCATGTAGCCGTGCAGCTCCACGAAAGCCACCGGATTCCAGTCGTTAATCAGCTGTGTGATGGCCCGGGTCTCAGACTGGGTCTGGAAAGTGGAGTCGCGGTTGTGGTCGATGCCGTTGTAGTTCCGGCGGGAGCCGTATGTACGGCCGTCGGGGTTCTCGGCCAGGGAAACCACCAGGATCAGGTTATCCAGCAGATCGTCTACATTGTAGGAGATGTCGCCGCTGATGGCGTAGATCTCTTCGGAGCCAAGCTCGCCGTCATTGTCGGACTGCTCGCCGTTGGGTTTGATGTCCAGATGGGGCGCGCCGCAGCCGGTGATGTCGAACTGATCCAGCTGATCCGACCAGTATTTGGGCACATCGGTGCCGTCTTTCAGCCCGGTGAGCTTCCGGTAGGTGAGGGTATCCTCCGTTACCAGCTCCCACAGAAGGTTGAGCTCTGCGTCCATATTGGGGTACTCGTCGGAGTGCTGGTTGTTAATCATGAAGGGAATGCGGTAATCCTTCAGCGAACCGCTCTTGATCCGGCTGATCACGTTCTGGGGCCTGGTGGTAACGGTATCATTGAGCGCCCGGAACGCATCCACAGAGGACTTGCTGTCGGAGAGGACCACGGCGTACATGGGGAAGCCGCCCTCGGACTCGCCGTACTCAATGATCTCCACATACCGGCCGGAACGGGCCGCGGCAGCAGCTTTCAGGGCGTTGAGTTCATTGAGAACCTCGTTGTAGCGGTGATAGCTGCGGTACACCTGGACTTCCAGCTCGCAAGAGCCAACTACCTTGCTGCCGGCGGAAGCGGTGAACAGGTAGGGGCCGTTAAAGCTGTTAAATACGTTGCGGATGCCGGGGCCGCCGTAGTCGGTGAAGCCCACCTTGCCGAAGAAGGGATTGGTGGAGAATTTCAGGGTGATTACGGTATTGGTATCGCCGGCGGCCACAGAAACGGCCTCGGCGGTAGTGGCTTTTTTAGCACCGGTGCTGTCTACGAAGTAGAACCAGGGGCTGTCCTTGATGCCGTCGCCGTACTTCCCGTTCTCACTGTCCCAAATCTGCCAGTTCTCCAGCTTGTCGCCGGTATAGACATGGGGATAGATCTCGGGGTCTTGGACAAACATGTCCTTGGTACGGGTCAGAGACCAGACCAGGCTGGACGCCCAGGCCTGCGCATCGCCCTTGATCGTGTCGTTGGGGACGGTTAAGGTTGCGGTGAGGTCCTGAACGGAGTTGAGCTCCAAAACATAGTCGCTGATGGTGATGTTGTCGCCCTCAACAGGGTGGCTTCTGTCCGCGTAGCTGTCGCCTGTGACGGCGGACGCGGGCAGGACCATCAGGGATACCAGTATTCCGATGGTCAGAAGCAGAGCCAGGGCACGTTTGGGGGCAGTGCTGGAATAGTGTCTCATGTTCCTTTCCTCCTTCAAAATGTGCCAAAATAGATTCGCCAGGTCCGGAAATCCGCCCTTTTTCCACCTCCTAATGAATAAAACTTAAAACGCCGGAAACGGTTCCCGCAGCGTTCCTGACATGGTGTATTGCCGCAGCATATAGCAGCAAAAACGTATCATATATTTTTATATTTTATGGAAATAATTATGATATTAAGATAGCACAGATAAGTTGAGTTGTCAATAATGTAAAAAACCATTTTATTCTGTATGCTTTTTTTGTATGGTCTGCCAAAACGCCATATTTCATTCGAAGAGATGGGCGGCGGAAATGAGAGGAAACGCTGTGAGGAGCAGTTGACGGAATCCAGCAATTGCAGTGATTACAGCCCTTTTCCTTCTGTAGAGAAAAAAGATGAAGGCCGGTAACCGTTGCGGCGCAACGGGTTTGAAGAAATGCTGCTCGACCTGCTGGAATTGTGGCTACAACAGAAAAGCGTCCGGCAGGGTGGGAACTAATTTTGTTCCCGCCCTGCCGGACACTTTTCACAGCTTCGGTCTGATGATCCGCTCGTACAGCAGAACATATTTCTTTTGGATGACCCTGTCCATGTGGTAATGTCCGAAGAAGTGGTATTTGAACTTGCACCGCTGTCAGTTCAGTTTTTTGTCAACCTCCAGCCCCGGATAGCGGAACTTGATGCGGATGGTTTCAGCGTCCAGGATAGTGATCTGCTCCACAAACTTGCGGGTGATGGCGTCATCGTATACCGCAAATTTCGTTTCCCGCTGTTCAACAAACTCCCGCAGGCTGTTCATCCGGGCCGCTTGGCCAGCCTGCCGTTCATCCGCCTGCTGGAGCGATCCAAGCTGGTACAGAATGCTCTCCCGCTCCTCTGCGATCTCTCTGAGTCGGGTGTTCAATTCTTTGTTTTCCATATTCTCTGGCAGCGCCAGCGCCTGTTCCATCAGCGCCGCCTGTTCCGCCGTCAGAACCGCCAGCCGCTGCAGGGCAAGGGGATCGCCCCCGCCGCCCTCCTGTCCTTGCTGGACGAGGCTGGCGATATCCAAGAACTCCTCCGTGATCTCCTGCCCGGTCTGGTCGAGGCCGTTGATGGCCTCCAGGATGGCCCGGTGCAGCTTGTCCTCGTCCAGCGTGGGAGAAGTATGGCAGTATTTCGTGCCGAACTCCAGCCGGGAGACGTACCGCCAGACGATCCGCTTTTTGCCGTTTCTGGCCCAGGTGCATCGCTTGTAGGGCGTCCCACACTCCCCGCACACCAGCAGCTCGGACAGGGCGTATTTAGCGGAGTATTTACCCTGTTCAGTCTTGGCCGTTCTCTGCATCACCTTCCGTTTGCTGGACCTGCGGGCCATCTCCTCCCGTACCTGATAGAAGATCTCTTTCGGAATGATGGGCGGGTGATTGTTCTCCACATACACCATGGGGCGCTCTCCCTGGTTTTTCTTTACCGTCTTGCTGATGCAGTCGGTGGTATAGGTCTTTTGCAGCAGGGCGTCGCCAATGTATTTTTCATAGACCAGGATGTTGTGGATCACCTGATATGTCCAGCCCTGGATTCCGCAGGCGGTAGGAACATGATTCGCCTCCAGCTCCGCTTTGATCTGGCCCAGGCTGTACCCGTCCAGGTAGCGGCGGAAGATACGCTTGACTGTCTCCGCCTCCGACCGGATGATCTCCGGCTGACCGTCAGCCCCTCGCCGGTAGCCCAGCAGCTTCTAGTACTGGAAGGGGACGTTCCCCGCCTCCCGGCTCTTTTGGATGCCTCAGATCACGTTTTTGCTGATGGACTCGCTCTCCGCCTGGGCAAAGCCGCTGAACAGGGTGATCAGGAACTCGCTGGACTCTGTCAACGTATTGATATTTTCCTTTTCAAATGATAAGTTGACGAAAATCCTGTCAAAAAGTGTTGAAACAGAAAGAAAAATGAAGTTTCTATGAACGTATTATCCTACTCCCCGAAGAGAGTAATGTAGTAAAAACACACCATTCTTTATAGAACGACTTGATCATGTACATCCATGCGCAACTTCCAAGTTGTGTATTTTTATATCTCACTTATATTGATTTGATTGAAATTATTGGAGGAATATGATACCATGGATACGACAAAAAGCGAGCAAATTAAAGCTGGCCTGCAAAAAAGTTTTCATAGCGGAAAATCCGCCAAAGCATCTACAGTATGCTATGGTTACAGAATAACCACAGAAGGTGACCTAATGGTCTATCCTGCAGAAGCCATTTATGTGTTCCACATTTTTGAGCGCTTTGCTGCCGGTGACAGCCTTGGGAAGATTTCTACTTCGTTAGCACAGATGAATGTACTTTCACCTACTGGAAAGGATATCTGGAGCAAGGAAACGATTTCTAAAATTCTCAAAAATGAGAAGTATCTTGGCGATGTTGTTTTGGGCAAGACACAAATCAGAGATGGTGTGCAAGTCGAAAACGTTGATGCAGATACTAAGATAGTCATGAGAGGTCATCATCCAGCGATTATTTCAACGGATTTGTTTGAGCTTGTTCAAAGGGAGAACCGGCGCAGATGTCGCTCTCATGAAAGATAAAAAGGAAACAAATGAGCGTTGCAAGGACAATTTTACCCAAGAGCAAAATTCTACTGAAACTAAAGGTAGCGGCATATTGTCGGATCAGTACCAGAGCAGATGGACAGCAATCCAGCTTAGTTGCACAAGAACACTATTATGAAGATCATATCAAACAGAATCCAAGTTGGATTTTCGTAGGTGCATATTCCGATATAGGCAGCGGAACACGGATAAAAGGACGAAGCAGGTTTAACTCATTGCTATCTGCTTGTAAACGCGGAAAGATTGATATGATCCTCACGAAATCTGCGCATTGCTTTGCCCGTAACACAGTGGATGCATTAAAGACCATTCGGATGTTAAGAAATAGAAATATCGACATCTATTTTGAACAGGAGGACATTCATTCCCTCTATGAAAGTTCCGAGTTCATGCTGTCATTGATTTGTGCCAGAGCGCAGGAAGAGAGCTTTTCTAAAAGCGAGGACATCAAATGGGGACTGCGTAAATCTTTCAAAAATCCAGATTCCAAGTATTATCAACGAATATGTTATGGATATACCCATGATCAGCAAGGGAAACTCATTGTTCATGAAGGACAAGCAAAGGGTGTCCGCTTGATTCATGAGATGGCCGTATCGAGGGCAAGTCTTGCGAGAATATCTTTGCAACTGGAAGATATGGGTATTCCTTCTCTGAGAGGCAAGAGAACTTGGAGCAAGAAAAAAACATGGGGCAAATTGATACATACCAGATAATCGGTAACCACGAACCGATTATTGATACTGAGGAAGAAACGAAATAGCGGAAGAATTCAGATAGCTTTAAATCAAAGCAATAAGATCAATATTAGAAGTAGTTTTATTATATATGATTATCCCTTTAGTTCAGCAAGAGAAAAAGCTGGAACAAGGGAGGAAAACTGTGATAAACTGGAGCCATGAAACCCGAAAGGGAGGGGAAGGGTCATGGCGAAGGGAAAAGGATTACCCTTGGGAGCATTTCTGAAACGATTCTCAACAGAAAGTGCGTGCCTGGACTATCTGGCAGCACAGCGGTGGGAAAAGGGGTACGTCTGCCCCAAATGTGGGAGTCGGCATGGATACCGGCTGAGCAATGGCCGATATCAGTGCGCCCAATGCCGTCACCAGGTTTCCGTGACGGCAGGGACGGTCCTGCACAAGACCCATCTGCCGCTGACGAAGTGGTTTCTTGCATTCTATCTGGTGTGCCAGGATAAGCGAGGGATCTCCGCAGTCCAACTGTCCAGGCAACTGGGGATGACCTACAAGAGCGCATGGTATCTGCTCAAGCGCATCCGCGCGGCCATGGGACAGCGAGATGAAAAACATCAGCTCAAAGGTGTGATCGAGTTTGACGATGCGTACTTTGGCGGGCCTGTAAGGGGCAAAAAGCGGGGACGTGGAACGGAAAAGGCGAAGGGTTTTGTGGCATTGTCTCTGGACAGTCAAGGCAATCCATGTCATCTCAAAATGCGTGTCAGGCCTAACATGAGAGGGCAGACAAACTTGTGTAATCGATAGGATGCAACAACAACTGACAATGTCATTTTCTCCCAAAAACAGATGAAATATCGAGAAAAGGTTGCTCATATTTCATCTGTTTCTGGAGAGCACTTGTGATTAAGGGGTTATTGGGTCAGTTGTTGTTGTAAATGCTGTACACAAACTTTCACGGCCAACCCCTAACCCCCATCAAACAGGCTCCTGTCAGAAAATTTGCCCAATCCGCCTTTGCAGAAAACAGTGTGATCCGCAGCGACGGTTATCGCAGCTATATTCCGGCGCTGAAAGAGTTTTCTCATGAACACAAGACCTACTATCCCGATTCTGGCCTGCTCCATTGGCTCCACATCATTGTCAGCAATGCCAAGGCGTTCATTTCGGGCACCTATCACGGCCTGCCGAAAGACAATCTACAGTCCTACCTGGACGAATTTTGTTTCCGTTTCTCCCGTCGTTCCTTTGGTCCTCTACTTCTTGACCGCCTTGTCCTCGCTATTGCTGGCTCTGTCAGGCTGAGCTAAAGGGATAATCATATATTATATTTTACAATAACACCGAATTTCTGTATTTCTGTATGAAGTGAGGTTACATCCTATGAGTCTTGAACGTGGTGGGCGTGGCGATAAAAGCGGAAACCGGTATGAAGATCGCTTTTTTGCCCAACTGGTATTGGAACTTCTTTTAGAGCGCCTTGTTTCTATAGAAGTAGAGCCTTTAGGTCGTGAGGGGGTTGGTGTTGAATATATTGCTACAGCACCAGACGGAGAACGAAGATATTATCAATGTAAAGGCTCGAATGGAATACAATTATCTTGGCGTCCCTGCGATTTAGATAATCATACCGTGTTCCAGAATGCGAAAGCACACATTTTAAGTGGTAAAAAGCATGCTTATTATTTTATTTCGCCAATACCATATGATGAACTTGACTCTTTATGTAACCGTGCTAGAACCTGCAATGGATCGGAAACAACATTCAGAGAACAAGTGACAAATTCGTCATTGCGCAAATGGCAAAAACATTGCGCAGAGAAGTTCCAGGAAACTGGAACACAATTAGTATACTTACTCTCTCACTGCTATTTTGAGTTAGAGCCAATAGGCGAAGAACATCGCCGGAGACTAGAGAGTTTAATCTCAATTATATTTGTAGAAAATGATTCTTGTTCTGCGTCGGCAATTCGCGTCTTATTGGAACGTTTTGCTAATGATCAATCATATTGGGGAAAGCCAATCTGTGAATCAAATATTGTCAATTGGTTAGAAAGTCAAGGGGTTCACCGACGGATTATGAGACAGGACCCTAGTTGTTTACACCGTATACTTGAGCTAAATCGTACATATGTAGAGCGTTTTCAGTCTATTGGTTCAATGCTGATTCATCGGATAGAAACGGATAAAGTATTAGAGCAAATTCGTAGTGGAAAGTCTGTCATTCTTCAGGGTAGTGCTGGAGCTGGGAAAAGCGGATGTATTCAAGAAGTTATCCAGGTATTGAAGGATAGTGAGATTCCATTTTTAGTGCTTTCCCTAGATAAAGACCAACCAGAGCGATCCCCCGATCAATATGGCCGTTTGCTGGATCTGCCAGACTCTCCAGTTGCAGCTTTGTATCGAATAGCAGGAGGGCAACGCTGTGTCTTGATTTTTGATCAACTGGATGCTTTGCGTTGGACGAACAGCCGTACTTCCACTATGTTGGATGTTTGCAAGGCAATGATTCGGCAAGTTCAAGAATTCAATCATCATGAAGGCGGACAAATCAGCTGTATTTTTGCAGTACGTACATTTGATTATGAAACTGACCCTGGCTTGCGGAATTTATTGAATCCGTCTAGAGATGACAAAACACAACAACTCCGATGGGAAACTATTACAATAGGACTATTGTCCAAGGCGAACGTTCAAAGTGTTACTGGAGATTCTTATCCGAAACTCTCCGTAAGGCTACAAACACTGCTTCAAACGCCATCAAATCTGTATATTTGGACCCAAATCAAAAGTGAAGTTAAAAATACAGTCACCACTTTATTCCAATTGATGGATGAATGGTGGCAACAGACTCTGACTGACTGCGAAAGCAAGGGGGTGGCTATCAACGCAACTACACAATGTTACAACCAACTGATTACCAGTATGCGAAGCAGAGAATCCCTTTTTGTACCACTATTGCAGATAACGGATCGGACAGCAATTGATGCGTTGGTTTCTTGTGGCGTATTGAAAAAAGTAGAGGGAAAGGTTTTCTTCTGTCACCAAAGCTTCTTGGACTATTTTTTGGCGGTGGATAATCTAAATCGGCTTTGCTCAGGGGAACAAATCACTGCATTTTTAGGAAGTATAGATAAGCAGACACCAGATGTACGCTACCAACTGCTGATGTTGCTGCAATACTTATCAAAAGTTGACCACAAAATGTTTTTGAGGGCATGTCAGGATCTTTTAGAGTCTCCAGATGTCCGTTACTACTTTCGTTGTTGTGCCTTTGAGGTTTTAGGACAGTCCGATTATCCAAACAGGAACGATTGGGAATTGCTGTCTGCCTATTATCAAAATCCGGAATGGCATTCCCAGATCGTGTGAGCGGTGTTTTGGGGCCATCCTGCATTTATACGCTTATTATTTGAATCGGCTCCTAATTACCCTTGGCACAAAACGGAAGGAAACAGGCTTTTGCGCTCTATTGTTCAGGAAGATCCAGAACTAGTGTGGACAATTCTTCAAAAACCTGAGATGGATGTTCTTCAACCTAATGAACTGTACGAAATTGTAGGCCAGTGCACGAGTCAGTCCTCCAATGTGTTTTCTATGCGGATTAATTTACTTTTGAATAACATTGGCCTTTTACAAGACGATTTTGCTTTATACGATTTAATTGCTCATGGGTGTGTCCAAGCAATCCCTGTCATAAAAGTCTGGATTTTATCCGGTCCTGATTATCGAAAAAATGTGCATTTTCTTGATGAAACAATCTCAAAATCTTATGTTGAACAAAACTGTGAGCAGATTGTCACAGAGCTGTTGCCTGCCGTACTAGAAGTAGCAGAGACAGAATCCAAGTCCCGTTATATGAGCGATTGGTCTTCGAAAGGTGCTCTTGTAACTGCTGAACGGCAAATCGTTCAATTTATACAGTTTGCCCTCAATCAATTGGCCGAAAAAGAACCAAAGCATTTTTTTCAATGTGTTTCTCTGTGGACACATATTGAATCTCCAATCAAACAGGAATTATTTCTCCATGCAATGGAGTACCTTCCACTTGATTCTTCCGATGAAGTATTGCAATGGTTATTATCTGATTTTGATAGAAATGCCTTTGAAGAAACTGGTATAGAGAAAAATCAGCTTTCCTGTTCCCAACGGATTATTCAGCGATTCTCTCCTTATTGTAGTGAAACCACATTTATTAAATTGGAACAAACTCTAATGCATTGGAGTCCCCCTGTAGAGGAAATGCGTGCTACATATCAATATCGAATGAGATGTCACAAAGCGGAAGGTGGAGGGAATTACTATAACTCGTTTTGGGGAGATTTACAGAGTATTCTTCTTTCTGCACTTTTCCCTGATAGAACAGCAAAAACAACTAAGGAACTAATTGAGGTCCTAAAACGAAAGTTTCCTGAGTCGTCTCATAAATTTGATATTTTTCGTATCGGGATGGCACATTATGTTTCTTCTCCAATTGAAGGACATCTTGACAGAATCAGTGACAAAAGCTGGTTAAGGATAATTTCCAATATGAGCGAATATCCGCCAGAGAGGAATGGAGAACGCCGGAATTCTGGAATTGAATCCACACCTCCTATGTTTGCCCGAAGCCTATCTACTGCAGCAAAAAAAGAGCCAGTCCGATTTGCTGCACTTTCTTTAAGCTTTCCTCAGAATGTATCTGAGGAATTTGTAGATGCTGTGGTGAATGCATTGGATTCGTCGGAAGTTCCTTTGCCCCTGACCTGCAAAGTCTTGAGACGTTTTTGTCAGAAGCCATCTGCACAACTGGACATCTCTTTTTCACATGTATTATCAAAACGAGCTACTGAGGATTGGCCAACTGATATCTTACAAAAACTCATTGAAATAGTAGATTGTTACAAAGATTCTGAGCCAGAATTTTATTCGTTTGATCTTCATAAAAAAAGTGACAAATTAAGCTGTGAAGATTTACTGCAAGGTTCAATAAATTGTGTTCGTGGATGTGCTTTCGAAGCGATAGGAGAACTTTTATGGAATCAAACAAACCTTGCTTTTCAGTTTGAAAAAGTCGTTAAAAGAGCAGTCGAAGATGAAAATCCTGCCATATTATTTGCGGTTATGGATTGTGCAGTACCTTGGTATAACATTGATAAAGCCTTCTCAAAGATTTTATTTGATCAGTTGTTGGAGAGAGACTTGCGAACGCTGGGAGCTAGACAAGCTTTTGATCTTTTATACCGTTTTTATGAAATTGACTCCAAATTCTATACCTCCAAATTAAAAAACGCATGTCAATCCTCCATAAATGATTTAAAAAAACGCGCTGCTGAAATGATTGCGGTTATGATTGTTACAAATCACTGGACAGTGGAAAACCTCATGGAACTACCGCTAAACGATCAGCAGGCAGACGCAATCTGCCGGCAAGCTGTAATCTATTTTAACAATGATGATAGCCATGCGTGTTGTAAGCGGCTTTTACTACACCTTGCAGATTGCAGCACAAAACTGCCGTCTCTTAGTCTGTTATTTATCAATGAACGCATACAAGTGCAACGTGATAAAAATTTTCTGATGAAACTGCTTAAAAAATCGACAAAGAACCGATTGGAAGTGGATATTTTACACTATTTAAAAGAGAATGATATTAATTCCATAGATTGTGCAGATGTACTTTTGGCGGTCTGTAAGTCGTTCCTTGACTCTCCAGAAAACAATTTTGGATATCATATGGAGGATATAATTTCCTGTGTAGCTCGCTTATTTCATGCTGGTAAGGAGAATCCAAGTATCTTAAGAACCTGTTTGGATATTTGGGATGCCATATATCACAGAAGCCCCTTGTCAGTACAGCCATTGTCCGATTTACTGGAGCAAGGCTAATGAATAACAGCAACTTGGACAAATAGCCATAATTATGAGGATAGAGTACAATAGCAATGGGTCATCAGTCATCAATTGTAGACAAAGATTTGTTGTACATCAAAGAAATAGCAAATTTCTCTTTTGTTTCGGAAATTTTATTCCAGACAGTATATATTAAGCTTTTTACAGATGGCTATGTATACTGTAAAGACGGACTTTTCCAGACCAATAAAGATAGTCTAAAGAAACAGCTACAAACCAGCATTTTCAAAACTGTTCTTGATGATAAAAAACCATCTTCATTTTCCGATGTTCTTGCTTGTTTTTCTAAAATCAATTTGACATCTGAAGGTCATGCACCATTCACCAACGTAGAATGTCAAAGTATCTTGTACATATTATTGGCACCTGCTTCTAAGGAATTGTATTCCACTGTGCTTTTAACTATTTTGCAACACCTTTATCCCCAATCTGATAAATATATTACGAAAGATGAATCGTTCATTGTTCGTAATGATATAGAGCTAATACAAATTTCATCAGTAGAACGTTTTATATCCGAAATCTCAAAAATATCTGAAACGCAAAACCATTTCTTTCGAGGTCATTCTAATATCAACTATATCTCAGTCCCATCGCTTTTTAGAGAAAGCCGCTTATACAAAAATGAATACATGATGTACCAAGAACTCGTCATACGATGCCCAGACTCATTTGTTCACTGCACGTCACACCTTGATTTTCTAGTCGAAATGCAGCACTACGGTTTACCAACAAGATTGCTAGACGTTACATCTAATCCATTAGTTGCCCTCTATTTTGCCTGTGAAAGAGGAAATATTCCTGGTGAGGTGCTTATGTATGAGGTTTGTAGTAGTGATCTCAAATATGAAAAGTGCGAGGAAGTAGCAATCTTATCAAGTCTCCCAATGCTTACTTTCTCAAAACAGCAGACTTTGTTGTCCATATTGAGGGGAGGAGTTCGTCTACTTTGCTCCGCTTATGAGGAATTTAGACATGAAGTTTTGTCCGAGTGTCCTTCGTTTTGTGGAGATATTTCATTTCAAGAGGTTGCAAATCCAGTATTTGTAAAACCAATTAGAAAAAATCAAAGAATTGCACATCAAGAAGGGGCGTTCATAATTTGGGGATTAGATGAATCTTTTTATAATAACCAGGAAGTTACATATGGTCAACAAAGCACTAAAGATTATAGGTATATCTGTAATGGGAAAAAGCTTGTATTTTATATTCCGGCAGATAAAAAAGGACGAATACTCGAAATTCTGAATCGAATTGGGATTAATAAGGCATATGTTTATCCAGAAATTGATGATGTTGCAGAGTATATAAAATCTAGAGTAACCGAAACGTAAATGTCGAGAACAACAAGTCCGTTTCTTATATCACTTTGTTCAATATAAGTAAAATATACAATTGCAAAAGTGCGGACTATTATAAAAATTATGATCTATTTCATTTTGGAAGAAAGTACAATTTTTTCTGAATTTGGCCGTAAGGATACGATATTGATGTGCATCTTTTTTATCTACACAAGAAACACAAGCTGCTTTTCCGCCGGATTGTAACATTTCTTTTTAGTCTTGTAAGACTGGACAAAAGTTTTGAAGTTTACTGTATGCCCTTGGTACTCTGGACGTTCCAAAATAAATGTTACCGTTTCGGCACTCCAACGGCAGGGGTTATTTTGCGGAGTGTTTCTTGTTGGGCATCCGTTCTGCATGAAATAGACTGTCGGAGTGACTATTTTTTCTTCTTTCAGAATACGGGCAATCTGTGTCGGTCCGTACCCCTCTAAGCATAAGCGGAAAATCCGGCGCACCACTTTGGCGGCTTCTTCATCTACAATCCAATGCTTTTTGTTGTCGGGGTCTTTCATGTAGCCGTAGGGCGGGTTACTGCAAAGATGTTCCCCCGCTTCCCCCTTTGACTTCATCACAGCGCGAATTTTCTTACTTGTGTCCTTTGCGTACCACTCGTTTATGATGCTCAAAAACAGAGTGAAGTCGCTGTCCTGCTGGTTCGCGCTGTCTATGCCGTTGTTAATGGCAATAAACCGCACGTCTTTCTCGGCAAAGAGGACTTCGGTGTAAAAGCCTACTTTCAGATAGTCACGCCCTAACCGTGACATATCCTTAACAATCAATGTTGACACTTCGCCGTTTTCAATCCGTTCCAGTAGTTCGCCCCAACTCGGACGGTTGAAATTCGTACCCGAATACCCGTCGTCCACGAAAAACAATGTGTTTGAAAAGTGGTTTTCTTTTGCGTATTTACTTAAAATCGCCTTTTGATTTACAATGCTGTTGCTGTCGCCCTGTAATTCGTCGTCGCGTGATAAGCGGCAATAGAGGGCGGTAATTTTGTCAGACTGCCTTAACATAATTTCTGCTCCTTTCGTCGGCGGGCAGTCTGCCAATACAGGATTGCTTGAAGCTATTATAGCGGCTTCCCGTTCATTCTTCAACATCTTTTTCTGCTTTTTCCTGTCCCATAAGGCGCAGAACCTTGTGGGGCAGGCTCCTTTCTCCGTCATAGCTTCCCGTAAAGCGGTAGAGCGTCCTGCCGGATTTTATCGCCACTTCCTGTTTTGGCATTTCTTGATATAGTGGATTTTTTACCACGATATGCCCGTCCTTGATTTTCCGTTTCCGTTCCATTCCTTTCCCGTCCTTTCTTTGTTTGTTAAAGTGATAAGTTTCGGAGCAAGCATAGGAAACGGGTACCCATTTCCGTAAATCTGCCCGTCTGCGCTATGGCTTGCCGGACAGATTTTGCTTGTTGGGAAGTATCCCAAACCCTCTTGAAAATCCTTTCATTACCTACAACATCACACAAGGCGTTTTTGACGGAGTTTTGAGAAAAATTCTTCAAAAAGTTTTCCTTGTTTCTTAATACGGGGAAGTTTGGGAAATGCCAATGTATCAGAAGAAAATTTCTAAAAATCTTTCTTATCGGGGTAGACTGTTGTATACTGGTAAATACTTGCCTTAAAACCGCAAGATATATGAAAAGCGGAATGAAATATCCTGCTATAATGCGGAGAGAAAGGAGGAAGTTGCAATGCCGGGGAATATCAAAAATGTAATGGCGGCAATCGACTATATCGAAAGCCACCTGCATGAAAGACTGGACTTGGAAACAGTTGCGGGGGCTGTACATTATTCAAAGTATCATCTGCACCGAATGTTCACAGGTACGGTAGGGTTGACAATCCATGATTATGTACAACGCCGCCAGTTGACCGAAGCCGCAAAACTGCTTGTACTTTCCGATAGACCAATCCTTGAAATTGCGCTTTCTGCCGGATATGAGAGTCAGCAGTCTTTTACGGATATTTTCAAAGCCATGTATAAAAAATCCCCTAATAGGTACAGGGAGGAGGAAGAATTTTATCCATTGCAGCTAAGACATGTCTTGAATGAAAATCCTACAGATTTAGAGGAAAAAGAATGGCAGGATAAAATCGTCTTTGCAACACAGGAAGATATACCCAAATGGATAGAACTGGTTCACCTTGTCATTGACGGTTTCCCGCACTTGGACGAAAAACAATATCTTGCACAGTTACAGGAGTATATCAAAAATAAGCGGGCATTGATTTTGAAAGACACTGATACGGCAATCGGGATTATGGCGTTTAATGAGGTGACGGGGAGCATTGATTTCTTTGGGGTACACCCACAGTATCGGAAAAGAGGGATAGCGAAAGTGTTTTGTGAAAAAGCATTATGTGAACTTGCACGTTCCGCACAGATTAGCGTGACAACTTTTCGGGAGGGCGACAAGGCAGACACAGGTTATCGGGAGGTATGGGGAAGTCTTGGTTTCACTGAAGCGGAACTGTTAATTGAATTTGGCTATCCGACACAGCGTTTTATACTTCACAGAGAAAAATCGGAGGGCGGGGACAATGAGTGACTTAAATCCACTATCACAGAACTTTACAATAAAATCGTTGCTGAAATTTGCATTTCCGACAATTTTGATGATGATATTCATGGGGCTGTATACAGTCGTTGACACAATTTTTGTAGCACGATTTGTAGATACAAATGCGCTTTCGGCATTGAATATCGTCTGCCCTGTTATCAATCTGATTGTCGGTCTTGGAACGATGCTTGCAACCGGAGGAAGTGCGATTGTAGCCTGCAAAATGGGAGCAGGAGAACATAAAAAGGCGGCACAGGATTTTACGCTGATTATATCAGCGGGCATTTTGTTAGGTGTATTGATTTCAGTGTTGGGAACGGTTTTTATTGACAGGATTGTATGGGGACTTGGAGCGAACAGTATTCTATTTCCATACTGTAAAGAATACCTTTTTATCCTGCTGTTATTCACGCCCGCAAGTATCCTGCAAGTGCTTTTTCAAAATCTTATCGTAACGGCGGGACGCCCCGGAATGGGTATGGTGCTTGGTGTAAGCGCAGGAATCGTAAATATTTTACTGGACTATATTTTTATGGTGCCGCTTCACATGGGCATTAAGGGGGCGGCATTTGGTACGGGCATTGGCTATATGATACCAGCGGTGATTGGATTGTGGTTCTTTTCCGCAAAGAGAGGCAGTCTGCATTTCAGGAAGCCAGTCTTAGATTTTTCCGTATTGGCTGAAAGCTGTACCAATGGTTTTTCGGAAATGGTAAGTCAGGCGGCAACAGCGGTTACAACATTCCTTTTTAACCGCATTATGATGAAACTGCATGGAGTTGCGGCAATCACAATCATTATCTATACACAGTTTTTTTTAAGTGCCCTTTACATAGGCTTTTCTATGGGAGTAGCCCCTGTTATCAGCTATAACTATGGGAAGCAGGAGGTCAAACAGCTAAAGAATGTATTTTCTATTTGTATGCGGTTCATTGTCTTTGTTTCGGTCACTGTTTTTGCAGTAGCTTTTATTTTTGGTTCGCCGTTGGTTGGTTTTTTTTCAGAAAAAGGAATGCCTGTTTATGAAATTGCACGAAACGGATTTTTGATTTTTCCCTTTAGCTTTTTGTTTTGCGGGCTGAACATTTTTACCTCTGCCACATTTACAGCATTATCAAACGGGAAGCTGTCAGCAATTTTGTCGTTCCTGCGGACTTTCGGACTGATTACAGTGCTGTTGCTTACATTGCCGAATATTTGGGGCGTAACAGGGGTATGGCTTGCAGTACCTATAGCAGAACTAATCACTATGGTTGTAGCATTGGTTTTTCTTCATCAGAACAGAGAGAAGTACCATTACGCATAAAAGAAGATGTTCATGCCGTCCGGCGGTTAATAAAAAAACCGTTGTGTGGCGGCAAAATCATCATGCGCCAAAACAGAATATAAGCGGCTGAACGGCGGTTTTGAAATAACAATCAAAGCCGCCGTTTTTATGTGGCAGGAAAGTTTTCATAGATATGGCGGTATTGTGAGGTACTGCTATGTCTGTTTTTTATTTCATGGGTAGTTTTGGCTATGGTGAATTATCAAAAAAATCCTGTCTTATGGAATGGGATTTTCTGCCTATGAGTATGAACACACATATCATTTAGTATGTCTTAATTACTCGTATTACCCCAATGCCTGTATTGCTTCATGCTGTGTGGGCGTTTGCTGTAATAGCCCCCTACTGGGAAGAAAGGGGGTGAGAGAAAATGAGATATTCTGAACAGTTCATGGAGCATATCGAATATGCGTTCAATGCGTTCTGCAAGGTTGTCCTGCGCCATGAAGCCATTAACGCATGGCGGGATTTGAAGCGGAAAGCGGAACGGGAAATATCCCTCGACTATCTGATGTCAGAACGATATTTTGAACCGTCTGCTATGGACAGTTACTTTGAAAAGCAGGACAAACCGACTGTATTTCTTGTGTTGGGAAAGGAAGTAATAGTTGACGATGAACGGTTGGCGACAGCATTGTCAAGATTGCCGCAATTAAGGCGGGAAGTTCTGTTGCTTTATTACTTCATTGGCTATCGTGATGAAGCAATCGGAAGATTGTACAGATGTTGCAGAAGTACAATAAACCACAGGAGAAATGTTGCACTGAAACAGTTACGGAAAGAATGGGAGAGAATGGAACATGAGGAATAAAAAGCTGATACCTTTTGAGATAATCCAAAAAGCTGTTGCCGGAGAGCCGGAAGCGATAGACGCAGTATTGCGGTATTACAACGCACATATTAAATACCTGTCTATATATTAAGGGGCATATCAATGACGATATGCAGGACAGGCTAAAGGCGAAACTGGTTGAAGCTATATTGAAATTCCGTTTCGACCGATAGGGAGTAGCAAAGACAGGAAAAGCTGTCAAGGGTAAACTTCGCGCTACGCGCCCTTGACAGCTTTTCCCACCTTTGCTTGTGGGTAGTCAAGAGGGCGAAATCAGTAGACTGCTTTCGCCCTCGATTTATTATGGGGATTGTTACGCAGTAGGAGGTGTTTTACCCTTGATTTATGCGGCTTTGCGGGCGTTAAAATGACGGGGTAAGGGTTTTATATGTCTGCCCTCAAAAATAGCGTTCTATTGCGTAACAAAGTGAAAAAGACAGGCAAGAAACGGTTTGCTTCTTACTTGTCTTTTTCTGCACCCTGTATGGCAGTTACCCTATTTCAGTTTGTTGGTTGATACTGTTTTATGAGTAGCTATCATACGACGGCTTTTTTCTTTTGCCATCGCGCGGCAGTTTTATGTATTGTGTTCTTATCTGTAAAAAGGGCAGGTCATTTGCTGGTTGGTAAGGTCTGCGTGAGAGCAAAGAAATGTTGCTTCTTGCCACTGCTGAAATAGTTATACCACGCTTCCAGCGTATCAGGCTGAAAGACTTCCAAACGCTCAATGATTTGTTTTGACCATAACAAAGCCCCAGTGGAGCTTGCGGTAATCAAGTTGTGGTCTGCAACAGAGGGGTTATCAACATAGAAGTGCTGTCCTTTGTAATGGGGACAACACATTTCAAGGTATCCCATTCCATTGCTGGTGTGCGGGCGGTGATCCAGCAGGTCAGCATTTGCCAATGCAACAGTGGCACCGCAGATGGCACATACCGTACCACCTGCCAAAAGAAGGTCTCCTGCTTTTTCAATAATAGCACCATGCTTCAGGTCGTCCCAGGTGTTTGCTCCTGGTAGCAGTAATACACTCTTTTCGTTCACCGCAATATCGCTGATGGAGCAGTCAGGAATGATAGTGAAGCCGCCCATTGTCTTGACAGGCCCTTTTGAGATACCGGCTGTTTTGATCGATATATTCGGCGCATCCTTTTTGAAAAAGCGTTTAGAATTTAGTTCTGCGGTCACATACCCCAGTTCCCAATCTGCCAGGGTATCAAGGGTATAAACATAGACTGTAATCATGCCTTTCCTCCGTTTTCATTTTATATTTGCTGTTAGGATCTGTTCACATAAGGGCATCGATAATGAGAGCAAAATGAACAAAGGGTAAGAAAATAATATCCAGTTTATCATAGCGAGTGAAAATACGACGAAACCGTTTGATGCGGCGAAAAAGCCTTTCAAGCTGATTGCGCTGTTTGTACAATTGCTTATTATAGTTCCAAGGATTTTTCGATTGTGTTTTGGCGCAACAACTGGTATATAACCAAACTCCACTGCCAAAGCCCTCGTCTCATCCCCTTCATAGGCCCGATCCATCAGAAGAGAAACCGGATAGGCAGCCGAACCGAGCCGCCGCAAAAGAGCACGACCTTCTGAACCATCGCCGCAGTTTCCGGCAGACAACGAAAAGATTGCCCCGTCTCGATCAGATGCGGCGGCCATATGAAGTTTGGTATTCCATCCGCCCCGCGTTCTCCCGATGGACTGGGTGCCGCTTTTTTCAAAGCCCCCATCCCGTCAGGATGAACCTTGATGAAGGTGGAATCCAGCCTGATTATATTTATTTGGGTTTGGATGATTCCCAACTGTTGTAAGCGCAGAGATACTGCGTGTAAAACGCCCTTCTTCGCCCAGCGGTTTACCCGGACATAGATCACATGCCAATCTCCGTATTCTTTGGGCAGGCTCCGCCTGTGAACAGACCCTGGTTTTTTCATTGTACCAATCAATCGTTGACAGCAGTATGGCAACAATCTATAATGAAAGAGAATTTTGGAAAGGCGGCTATGAAATGAAAGTTGACAGGCTTGTTAGCATTATTATGACGCTCCTCGATAAAAAGCGTATAGGCGCACAGGAGCTGGCAGATATGTTTGAAGTTTCGCCCCGTACAATCTATCGTGACATAGATGCAATCAATATGGCGGGTATTCCCATTCGCTCAATTTCGGGAGTTGGAGGCGGCTTTGAAATTATGCCAGAGTACAAGATTGATAAAAATGTTTTTTCGACTGCCGATCTTTCCGCAATCTTGACGGGACTTTCCAATCTTTCCAATATGGTACGAGGTGATGAACTTGTAAACGCTCTTGCAAAAGTCAAGAGTTTCATCCCTGCCGATAAAGCGAATGATATTGAAATAAAGATAAATCAAATCTGTGTAGATTTAAGCCCATGGTCGGGCAACAAAAATATCCAACCATACTTGCAAATGATTAAAGTAGCTTTAGAGGGTTACAAACTACTTTCCTTTGAATACATAGCTCACCATGGAAATAAAACTGTGAGAACGGTTGAGCCATACCAGCTCGTATTAAAAAGCGGCCACTGGTATTTTTATGGGTATTGTTATAGCAGGAGCGACTATCGCCTATTCAGACTATCCAGAATGTCGAATTTGCAGATAAAGCAGGAAACTTTTGCCCCACGGGGTTATCAAAAACCGATTTTGGATTTTGAGGAAATTATAGAAACGATGCAGACAGAAATTAAAATACGCATCCACAAATCTGTGCTGGATAGGGTGCTTGAATTTTGCACCTATGACCACTTTTTTCCAGATGGTGACGAACATTACGTTGTAAATTTTCCGTTCATTGAAAACGAATATTACTATGATATTCTCTTTAGCTTTAGCGATAAATGCGAGTGCCTTGAGCCTCTACATATCCGTGCAAAGATGAAGCAAAAAATATACGATATAGCTGCGATATATAGTAAATAACACCACAAACAGCAAAAAAGCAATCAGCAATAATAATGCTGATTGCTTTTTGCTCCATAGCATATTTGAATTTGTTGTCAGCAACTCCGCATAGATTTTTTGTGGTCTTGTCCATATCAGCGATTTCAGGGTCTGTTCACATGAGTAGAATTGTGTTATGATGAAAAAAAGGAATTACAAAAACAGAGGAAACCGGCAAAATTAGTAACCTGGATGTGTTAAACGCAGTGCTATACGTAGTGGAAAATAAGTGCAAATGGCGGAGCCTGCCCAAAGAATACGGAGATTGGCATGTGATCTATGTCCGGGTAAACCGCTGGGCGAAGAAGGGCGTTTTACACGCGGTATCTCTGCGCTTACAACAGTTGGGAATCATCCAAATCCAAATAAATATAATCAGGCTGGATTCCACCTTCATCAAGGTTCATCCTGACGGGATGGGGGCTTTGAAAAAAGCGGCACCCAGTCCATCGGGAGAACGCGGGGCGGATGGAATACCAAACTTCATATGGCCGCCGCATCTGATCGAGACGGGGCAATCTTTTCGTTGTCTGCCGGAAACTGCGGCGATGGTTCAGAAGGTCGTGCTCTTTTGCGGCGGCTCGGTTCGGCTGCCTATCCGGTTTCTCTTCTGATGGATCGGGCCTATGAAGGGGATGAGACGAGGGCTTTGGCGGTGGAGTTTGGTTATATATCAGTCGTTGCGCCAAAACGCAATCGAAAAATCCTTGGAACTATGATAAGCAATTGTACGAACAGCGCAATCAGCTTGAAAGGATTTTTCGCCGCATCAAACGGTTTCGCCGTATTTTCACTCGCTATGATAAACTGGATGTTATTTTCTTACCCTTTGTTCATTTTGCTCTCATGTTCGACGCGCTTATGTGAACAGACCCTAGAATACCCCAGAACTCTTCCATCGGAGCATGAGCAAGACGCTTGCCAGGACGGGACATGCTCTGGCAAATGTGCTTCTCCTCCATTCTTTTCCTGAAAGCGTGGCCCGTATATTGTGCGCCTCGATCGCTAAGAACCAAGAGCTTGTCAACGGAAAATTGCAGGAATGCTCTGTCAACGGTCTACAGAACCAAGGCGGTATTATTTTTCGGCCCACAGAAAAAGAAACGCTATTCCGCCCATATAGATCCAGAACAGCGTTCAATTATGCTTTGTGTCCGTTCCCATATTTGAAATCAGTTGTGTCTGTCAGCCATTTTTCGTTTTGATGGTAAACTATAAATTCTCTGTTCAGGATATTTTCAGCAATATTAAGAGTGCAGGCCAAGGATGCGTATGATGCAATAAACACGTTTAAGATTACGCTTGATCCCATACCGCCGTTCCATGATCAGCTTCATCTGACGGTAATCGGCGATGCCGTGCCGGCTCTGGTATATCCCGGAAATCAAAGCTGCCAGTTTCTCAGTATCAGACTGCTTTTGGCTGACAACCCGTTTCTCCCACTTATAATAGGCGGCTCGGCTGACATCGACTGCTTCGCAAAGCTTATATAAAGGCCAGCCCTGTTCCTCATGCAGCTGTTGGATGATTTGATATTCTATCAAACTCCGGATTCCGCTGGAAGCCGCTTCTCCGCCCCTTTGAAATTGGTATTGCTGAAGCTTGCACCGGACAGCCAATTTCAGTTCTAAAGCAGCGTTTTTTCTTTCAGTTTCTTATTTTCTGTTATGACCTTAGAAATCTTCTTTTTTCGCTTGCCGAGCAATCTTGTCAGACCGCCCTCGTGATACACTTTTACCCAGCGATAAATCGTTGATAAGTACAATCGAATTTGGCTGCCGTCTCTTTACTGCCGCTTTGATGTTCCCGGATAACGCTGATGTTGCATTCGATGCCGCAATCTTGTTAAGGCGCCCGTTTCCACAAGATATTCCCTTACTGCGCACAGTTCTCATTCAGCTTTTACTTGACTGCTTATAGCCATATAAAAACGCCTCTCATCGCGTAATTTTTACAAAATTTCTCTTCTGCTTGTCTAGGCCCTGTTTGAAAAGAGTCAAAACGCCCAAACGGTGGATCTTTATCCGGCACTCTGCGTTAAATGTTCTTGCCGGGTGTCAGCCCGCCTGCAAAAATTTGCCTTGATTGGCGAAAAATCTCTCGCCGTTGGGCATTCCGCCTTTTTTCAAACAAGGCCTACCCTATGGGGAGCATACCAGAGGCTTTTCTCAGCGAAAAACTGATGATTTGAGCGTTGGTAGCTATTGAGAAATGAGGAACATTATGCTAAAATACGAAGTCGTTGCAATAGCTGTTCTCCTTCTGTAGTGGAAGGGGTGCGGTAAATGGGTAAAAACCCCAGAGGCAAAGAAATCGGAAAAGGAATTTCTCAAAGAAAGGATGGTTTATACTGCGCAAGATTTGTCAATAAGCGTGGAAAACGTCAGGAAAGGTGCTTTTCTGCTCTTCCAAGAGCACGAAACTGGTTGGATGATGCCAAGCATACCGATAAATATGGGAACGCTTTTACCCCGTCAATCATGACTGTTGATATAGTGTTGGGCATCTGGCTCCCAACACCTGCTGGCACTGCCAGGAATGATATATCAATAATATCCAACCTGTGCCAGATAGCATCTGCACGAATCAAGAACGAACGGCAGCGCAAACAGCGATACAACGAACCTGCGCCGCAGCAATAAACGCATTAATGTTTTGGCATAACGAGCAGCGATACGCCTCCAGCGTTTCAGGCTCAGGAAACAGTTTTCTACCAGATGACGCAGTTTGATAGAGATACTTGTCGTATTCGCGCTGTTCCCTGCGATTCCTTTTGGGAGGAATTGCGGTCTCCATACCTGCTGAGACTGCATAGACCAGGATGTCATTTGTGTCATAGCCCCGGTCTGCCGGCAGAACTTGCGCAGAAATACCCTCGGTCAGGCGGACGGCCTCTTTCTGTAATTATGTCTATGTGACAGATAATTCGTTGTGCAATGCCGTGTATCAGTTTGAGAAACGCAGCGGAGCGTAAAATGGCGCAGCAGCCATCGATCAAACATGGGAAACCCCTTGAAAATAAAGGAGATGTAGAGTGATATGAAATTAGGCATCGTGGGACTGCCCAACGTGGGCAAGTCCACTCTGTTCAACGCCATTACCAACGCCGGCGCCGAGAGCGCCAACTACCCCTTCTGCACCATCGACCCCAATGTGGGCATGGTGGCCGTGCCGGACGAGCGGCTGGACAAGCTGGCGGAGATGTACGAGCCGGACAAGAAGACCCCGGCGGTCATCGAGTTCGTGGACATCGCGGGCCTTGTGAAGGGGGCCAGCCAGGGGGCGGGCCTGGGCAACAAATTCCTGGCCAACATCCGGGAGACGGACGCCATCGTCCACGTGGTACGCTGCTTTGACGACGAGAACATCATGCACGTGGTGGCCGACGCCGGCACCAACGTCCCCGTGGATCCCCTGGGGGACATTGAGACCATTGACCTGGAGCTCATCATGGCGGACCTGGAGATGGTGACCCGCCGGGTGGAGAAGGCCCAGAAGGCCGCCAAGGGGGACAAGAAGTTCCTCCGTGAGGCGGAGGTCTTCAAGGCCTTGGCGGAGCACCTGAACGCGGGAAAATCCGCCCGGACCTACCAGTGCGGCGAGGAGGACATGGCCCTGATCGAGACCTGCGACCTTCTGAGCCTCAAGCCCATTATCTACGCCGCCAACACCGACGAGGACGGCTTCACAGACCTGGACGGCAACCAGTACTACCAGCAGGTGAAATCTCTGGCGGAGAAGGAGGGCGCCCAGGTGCTGCCCATCTGCGCCAAGCTGGAGCAGGACATCGCCGAGCTGGAGGGCGAGGAGCGGCAGATGTTTCTGGAGGAGCTGGGGGTGCGGGAATCCGGCCTGGACCGGCTCATCAAGTGCTCCTACACCCTGCTGGGCCTTATCTCCTTCTTAACCTACGGCAAGGACGAGTGCCGGGCCTGGACCGTCAAAAAGGGCACCAAGGCCCCCAAGGCCGCCGGCAAGATCCACACCGACATTGAGCGGGGCTTTATCCGGGCGGAGGTCATCGCCTACGGGGACATGATGAAGTGCGGCAGCGTCAACGCCGCCAAGGAAAAGGGCCTTCTCCGCAGCGAGGGCAAGGAGTACGTGGTCCAGGACGGCGACATGATCTACTTCCGCTTCAATGTGTAAGATGACGGATCAGGAGCGGCTGGCGGCCTATGAGCGGATGTACGAAGACCTCCTGCGGGAGCAGGCGGGCGTGCTGGAGAAGCTGGAGGCGCTGCGGAGCGCCGGAAAGCAGCGGGGCGCCGCCTTCCAGCAGCTGCTGGCCCAGAAGCTGACGCTTCAAAACCTCATCGGCAGGTTCGAAACCTACGGCATCAGACCGGAATAGGGATTGGAGGGCGGACGCATCGGCGTCCGCCCTTTCCGCGTGGAAAAAATTTTTTCTTCGGCTGAAACAATCCGGCCCCACCGGACGTATTATCAGTGAAAGGCGCTTTTCAACCGAAATATTGACAAAAGGAGGCATTGTTATGAAAGACCGGGAAGGTTTTCTCCGCAATGCCATGGAGGCCCACGGCGGGGCGGTGTACCGCCTGGCCCTGTGCCGCCTCCAAAATGCGGCGGACGCGGAGGACGTCTACCAGGACGTGTTCCTCCGCCTGCTGGGGGAGGAGGCCCGGGACTGGGACGGCGAGTATTTGAAGGCCTGGCTCCTCCGGACGGCGCTGAACCGCTGTGTGGATGTCCAGCGGTTCCGTCTGCGGCGGACGGCGCTGTCCCTGGACGAGGTGCCGGAGCTGGCCCGCCCCGCGGACGACGAGGCGGCGGAGCTCTGGGAGGCGGTGTCCCGCCTGCCGGAGGGGGAGCGGACGGCGGTACACCTGCACTATGCGGAAGGGTACCGCACAGAGGAGATCGCCGCCATGCAGCATGTCCCCGCGGCCACGGTGCGCACCCGGCTCCGCCGGGCGAGAATGAGACTGAAGGACTTGTTAGGAGGTACGGACGATGAGCAGGAACAAGTATCAGAATGTAGTGGAGAACATCTGCGTGCCCACAGGGCTTGAGGAGCGGGTCCTGGCCGCCGCCCGGCGGCAGGGAACGGAGAACAAACGCATGGCAAAGGGATGGTTCCGCCCCGCGGCCCGCATCGCGGTCTGCGCCATGTGCGCCCTGACCCTGGTGCTGGGGAGCGTACGCCTGCGGACCCCCGCCGCTCCCGCGGACGCCGCCCCGGAGGGCGGAAATGTGGAGAGCGTCCGGCGTGAGGAAGGCCCCCAGGTGTTCCCCCTGTCGCTGTCCTTCGGCCTGACGGCCTATGCCGCCGACACCGGGGATGCCTTCCCTGCCCGGGAGGACGGCGCCATCGCCTTTTCCGCAGGCGAAGGGATGATCAATCCCGGGGAGGGGGACTTCACCGGATGCCTCTTCCAGGTCACCGGGGAGGATATCGCCTCCGTGTCCCTCTCCATTGACCGGGGCGGGCTGTACCGCTACCGGCTGCTGGAGAACCTGACGGAGGAGGAGCTGGCCTACTACCGCGAGCACATGGGCACGCCGGAGCTGGCCACCGCCTCCATCAGCCAGACTGACGACGGCGTGTGGTACATGCCGGAGATGTCGGCTCTGGGGAGCAGCGTTCAGGAGGACTACGACCCCGACACCCGCTACGGCTTCTGGGTCGCCCCGGAGGACATGGCCTGGAACACGGGACTCGGCATCTCCGCCGAGGCGCAGAGGGACGCCGACTACTTTGACGGCGCGGTCCTCACCGTCACCGCCGTGTTTGAAAACGGCGGGGAGCACACCCAGACCTACCGCCTCCACAGCGGCAATCTGAAGGTGGAGTGGACGGAGGACAATGTTCTCACCGTCCTGCCGGAGCTGGCGGGGGACGATGACCTCTGGGTCTACGGCATCTACGCCGTGCCGGAGGAATAAGGATTTTTCCGGAGCGGGCCGCCATTGGCGGCCCGCTCATTGGTCCGTCCGCCGCCCAAAGCGCAAAAGAAGATTGCAAATCATCCGCCGGTATGATATGGTTACTACAGAGCAAAGAATACAGCACACAAGACGCGGCGCACAGCTGCGGAATGGGAGGAACAGCATGAATATCGTATGTTTGGATATGGAGGGCGTCCTGGTGCCCGAGATTTGGATCGCCTTCTCCGAGGCCAGCGGCATTCCTGAGCTGCGGCGCACCACCCGGGATGAGCCCGACTATGATAAGCTGATGAAATTCCGCCTGGGAATCTTGAAGGAGCACGGCCTGGGCCTGAAGGAAATTCAGGCCGCCATTGCTAAAATCGACCCTCTGCCCGGCGCGAAGGAGTTTATGGACGAGCTGCGGACCCTGACCCAGGTCATCATCCTCAGCGACACCTTCGAGGAGTTTGCCAAGCCCCTGATGGAAAAGCTCAACTGGCCCACTATCTTCTGCAACTCCCTGGAGGTGGCGGAGAGCGGAGAGATCACGGGGTACAAAATGCGCTGCGAGAAGTCCAAGCTCACCACCGTCAAGGCACTCCAGTCCATCGGCTACGACACCATCGCCGCCGGGGACAGCTTCAACGATTTGGGCATGATCCAGGCCAGCAAGGCCGGATTTTTGTTCAAGAGCACGGAGCAGATCAAAAAGGACTATCCCCAGCTGCCCGCTTATGAGGAGTTCGCCGATCTGCTGAGCGCCATCAAGGCGGCGCTCTGACCGGCGGAGAAGCGACCATGGAGTTTGTAACGATCTGCTGGGAGGTGTTCAAGGGGCCGCTGGCGGTTTTGGCCGCCCCCGCTGCCCCCCTGCTGCTGATCTGCCTTGCAGGCATTGCCGTTATGACCATTCGGGAGTTTCGGAAAAAATAAGAGAAGAGGAGACGCGACATGAACGAGAAATTCAAGGCCCTGGGCTTCTATCCCGCCGACATCCTGCTGCCAAAGGACGCGGACATGACGAAGTGGGCCGTGGTGGCCTGCGACCAGTTCACCTCTCAGCCGGAGTACTGGCAGGCGGTGGAGGAGACCGTGGGAGACGCCCCCTCCACCCTTCGCCTGATCCTGCCGGAGGCGCGGCTGAACGACCCGGAGGTGGACAGCCATATCCGAAGCATCAACGGCTCCATGCAAAACTACCTGGACGAGGGCGTGTTCAAAGCACTGCCGGATTCCCTCATCTACATTGAGCGCACCCAGTCCGACGGCAGGGTCCGCCGGGGGCTCATCGGCATGGTGGATCTGGAGCAGTACGACTTCACCCCTGGCTCCGGCGCCCTGATCCGGGCCACCGAGGGCACGGTGCTCTCCCGCATCCCGCCCCGGGTGCGGGTCCGGCAGGACGCGCCCATTGAGCTGCCCCACGTGATGCTCCTCATCGACGACCCGGAGCGGACCGTCATCGAGCCTCTGGCGTCCGCCGGCGGGGAGATGGAGAAGCTCTATGACTTTGACCTCCAACAGGGCGGCGGCCATCTCGCCGGTTGGCGGCTGACGGCGGCCCAGACGGACGCCGCGGCGGAGGCCCTGGCGGCCCTGTGCACGGAGGCGGAGACGGAGAAGAAGTACGGCTTGAAGGGCGCGGCCCCGCTGCTCTTCGCCGTGGGCGACGGCAACCACTCCCTGGCCACCGCCAAGCAGTGCTACGAGAACCTGAAAAAGGTCACCCCCGAGAGTGAGCGGGCCGCCCTCCCCGCCCGGTATGCCCTGGTAGAGGTTGTGAACAACCACGACGATGCCCTGACCTTCGAGCCCATCCATCGGGTGGTCTTCGGCGTGGAGCCGGAAGCGCTGCTGGAGGCCTTCAAGGCCTATTACCCCGGCGCCCACGAGGGCCGGGGGGAGGGCCATACCATCGCCTACACCTGCGCCGGCCGCACCGGCTTTGTCACCGTGCCCCAGCCCAAGGTTCAGCTGGCGGTGGGCACCCTCCAGGCCTTCCTGGACAGCTACGTGCAGGATCACGGCGGCGAGATCGACTATATCCACGGCGATGAGGTCACCGACGAGCTGGGAAGCAAGCCCGGCAACATCGGCTTCAAGCTCCCCGCCATGGGCAAGGAGCAGCTGTTCAAGACCGTCATGGCCGACGGCGTGCTGCCCCGCAAGACCTTCTCCATGGGCCACGCCCAGGATAAGCGCTATTACGTGGAGGCCCGGAAGATCAAATAATGTACCGCCCCGCGCCGCCGGAAACGCGGCGCGGGGTGTCTTACAGAAAGAAGAGATTGTATGAAGGCCATAAAAAGGTCCGCTCCGGCGAAGATCAACCTGGCCCTGGACATCCTAGGCCCCAGGCCGGACGGCTATCACGAGATGCGGATGGTGATGCAGACCGTGTCCCTGTGCGACACGGTGACACTGGCGGAGGGGGCGGCGGGCTTCTCCCTGGATGCGGACGGGGACTTTCTCCCGGCGGAGGGGAAGACGCTGGAGCAGCGGGCGGCGGAGGCCTTCTTCCGGGAGCTGGACCGCCCCTGCCCGCCCCTGGCCGTCAGTCTGGAAAAACAAACCCCGGCCTACGCCGGCCTGGGCGGCGGCAGCGCCGACGTGGCGGCCCTCCTGCGCCTTCTGCGGCAGTGGTACGCCCCGGAGCTGCCCACAGAGACCCTGGAGCGGATCGGCCTGACGGTGGGCAGTGACATGCCCTTTTGTGTCCGTGGCGGCACCGCCCTGGCGGAGGGCCGGGGGGAGGTCCTGACGGATCTGCCGCCCCTGCCGCCCTGCCGGATCGTGATCTGCAAGCCGGACTTTGACCTCCCCACGGCGGAGCTCTTCGCCCGGGTCCGGGGAAGGGTGTTCCAGGGCCGACCGGATATTGACGGCATGGTGAATGCCCTGGGGACAGGGTGCCTTGAGGGTGTCGCAAAGCGGCTTTACAACGTGTTCGAGGAGGTCCTGCCGGAGGAGGCGCGGCAGGAGGTCCGGGGAATCAAGACGGCGCTGCTGCGATGCGGGGCGCTGGGTGCGGCAATGAGCGGCTCCGGCCCCGCGGTATTCGGCCTCTTTCAAACGGAGGAGGAGGCGCTTCCCGCCCTGGAATCCATGCGGATGTGGTATGCCCAGACCTTCCTGGTTCAGCCGGTGGGGCGGCTGGACGGCCCTGTGGTTTAGAAACGAAAATTCCTGTCCATACTTATGAAGGACGCCGGGAGACCGGCATACATAAGTAAAGGACGGAATCGGTATGAAAACCTCTGTTGGCCCCAAGAATAAGCTGAAACTGATTGAAATTGCCCTGCTGATCGGCCTTGCGGTGTTCCTGGCCTCCGGAGGCCTTGCCCTGCGGGCCCAGAGCCAGCTGGCGGAGCGGGTGGTGCGGCTCCATGTGCTGGCCAACTCCGACGGCGAGGAGGACCAGGCACTGAAGCTGCTGGTGCGGGACCGGGTGCTGGCCCGGGCCACGGAGCTTTTGACCCAGGCGAAGGACCGAACAGAAGCGGAAGCGCTCCTCCGGGCGGAGCTGCCGGAGCTGGAGGCCCTGGCGGTTCGGGAGCTGCGGGCCAACGGCTGCGCCTACCCGGTGACGGCGAAGCTGACAGACACGGAGTTTCCCACCCGGGAGTACGACGGCTTTACCCTGCCCGCCGGGGAGTACCTGGCGCTGCGTGTGGTGATCGGCGAGGGAGCGGGACGGAACTGGTGGTGCGTGGTGTTCCCGCCCCTTTGCACCGCCGCCTCCGCCGACGTCCCCGCCGCCGCCTTGGCGGCAGGTCTCACAGAGGACCAGGTGGGCCTTATCACGGAGGAGGACCGGGGCTATGTGCTGAAATTCAAGGCCGTGGAGTGGTGGGAGGAGCTGCGGGCGCGCCTGGAGGGCGCCGAATAGTGCGGAGCTGTACCAATCTGCGCACGGCGCCTATTGAGATGTGATGTATAAAGGGTCCTTAAAATGATACGGCAAACTAAGACGATCCCTATATTAGTGCTATTGTAAAGAGACACACAAAATGTAATTGAAGAACGTTGATAAAGATTGAAATATCCGAAATTAAACGGTGCTTAAATGAAACCACCTGAGAGGAAACTGAATAAGTATGCACAACGGCAACGCGAACGGCCCGCCCCAAACGATTCGGGACGGGCCGCTAACTGCTTTACCTGGTGGAATTAGACATCGGCATCAACGACTACTTTTTCGCGAGCCCGGTCCAAGACGCTACGAAGTTCCTCCGCAAGCTCCGGGTGTTGCTTGATTGCCTCCAAAAGCTCAACCTCCATTTGGTCAAAAGCAAGTTCCGCCTTTCGGTTTATGGCGGCGGTGCGCTTTCGATTGGCCTCGGCTCTGGAGAGCTGGACAAACAACCGTCCCGCCTTCTCAATTCTCAATGGGCATGTCGTTGAACTCTTCCTCGGCGGAGGAAATTTTCTGCAGCAAGCCGCTCTTGAGGATGGCGCTGGTGGCCTAGGTGGTGTCCAGGTCGGGATTCCTGCCGATGAAATCGACATCGGCCTTGGTCTTCTCCAGGTCGTCAGCGATGCGCTGGGCCGCTTCAAATACGTTGAAGGCATACCGGGACAAAGACGCCTGGCTGACCTTATAGCCTTTCTCAGAAAGCCACGCAAGAATATTGGCGTAGCTCATATTGTAGTTGCCTAGGCCATGTTTGAAAAAAGTCAAAACGCCCAAACGGTGGATCTTTATCCGCCACTCTAAGTTAAATGTTCTTGCCGGGCGTCAGCCCGCCTGCAAAAATTTGCCTTGATTGGCGAAAAAATCTCTCGCCGTTGGGCATTCTGCCATTTTTCAAACAAGGCCTAAGCGCTCATCGACACCTTGCAGGATATCCTTGGGGAGTTGGTACATTTTTGCGTCGGAGTGCGGCTTTCTAGGCTTTCCCATTACAGGTCAATCCCCGATTCCGTATCGCCACCGTTTTCAATGAAACGGACGCCTTTCGTTGTGAGCCGTGCCACGCCGTCACGGGTGTAGGCTTTATCAGGCGTGACGCTTTTGTCGGTGAACTCAATGAACCCCATGTCATAGAGATACTTCAAAGGCTCCCAAATGTCCGGGTCGGTAACCATGCTGTTCCGCACAAGGTCATTGGAGATACGGCGGACAGCCAAGGCACCGCGATAACCTCTCACCAGCATGCGGAGGATATAACCTCTAACAGCGGCATTGTGACGGGCGGCATTCTCAAAACTCATGTTGAACCCTCCTTAAATATTTCCGTACTTCTTGATGTCTTCAGCGGACAGGCCCATCAGCTCGTGCGCTCTGGAACGAGGGCGCGGACTTGCGGGAAGCGGGCCGTAGTCAAGCTTACCCATCGGGACCACCTGTGGTGCGGTCTTGAGCCAACGGGCAAATCCATCCGGGTCGTTCAGCGCCTGGGCAAACGCCGTATCGTGCTGCCAAGCCATGAGCTTCCCTTCTTTCAAGGCTTCCGTTACGATACTGTCAGCCTTCATTTTGACAATCTCAAACTGGCACGCGCCTGCTTTCAGCTGCATAGAATCTCGTTCCTCCAGCAGGGCGGAAACGGCTTTGCAGGTATCCTCCATAGTTGTGGAGGGGTCGAGCTGCAAAAGCTTCGCCAGAGCCGCCAGTGTGCTGCCGCTGCCGTCTTCCGATTCTTCCGAGGACACCTCGTCCAGGCCCGGCTTGTCGCTGTTCGCGATAGCTTCCATAGTGTCAATTGCGAGGGTATTGGTGAGGGCGGCGGAATGCAGCTCCATAACCTTGCGGTCTTCTTTTCGGATATTGATAACCGGAGAAATGTAGCGGTATTCTTTGTTCTCCAGATATTCGGCGGCACGCTTCGTCCAGTCCACCGCTCTATAAAAGCCGTCGTCTTTGAGAACAAAGTCCTTAATCCAGCCCGCCGCCGGGACTTGCATGTCCTTTAAAGTCTGGTGCTCATAATCAATAGAGATTTCCAGCTTTCTCTAGAGGAACTTGTTTCGAATGCTCTGAAACGACTCGTTGTCTACCAGAAAATCCCCCTTTGTACTATGCACCACTCCCAGGGGAAGAAGTTTTACCAGCTTATGGCGAATGGGAGTCGGGCGATGATCTTCTTCATAAGGAAGGGAATTGCTCAAATAGATATAATCAGTATTCATGGGACCTCCTTATGCCTTGGCAGAGGAAGCGTTAGCGGCGGGCATGTCCGCTTCGCCGGTGGACCCAAAAGCAAACTGCCAAAGGCCATATCCGGCGTTGCAGCGAGAGTCCACGCCGTAGATATATTCCTTTTTGAAAAAGACATTATCGTCGCTGGGGGTGTCCTTGGCGACCAGCTGCGGGTTGCGGCGGTTCTGGAAAATGAAAGGCTTCACCGGGCGCTTGGTGCAAAGCAGGAACCACTGCTCCGGGTTTGCCGCCAGCTGCGGAACTACCAGCAGTTCGGTGGTATCTTTGTAAATGTTGACCTCCTGATGAATCTCACTTGCCATAAGGATGGTTCGGCCCACGGCCTCTTTTTGCGGAGACACGACCAGTAAATCCGGGACAACAAACATAACCTCGCCCTGGTCATCCACAAGGCACATCATTTGCGAACGGGCGGCACCGTAGCTTTCCGGCGTCAGCTTGTAAGTGCCCTTGTTGCTTTGGGGCTTGGCGTTCTCCCCCTCGACGGCGGGGGCGTGGCTTTCGCTGAAGAAGGGTTTGCCGTCAAAGCACTTCTCCGTAAAGCCACGGGGAAACAGGCTGAACACCAGCTTGTCCGAATGACACCGGGCGTTATAGGCCAAGTCCTGGAACATGGGCTTATAGACGCCAATGCAATCATCTTCCAGGTCATTCCGGGGGAACGGAGACCGTCAGCTCAAAGTCCTTGTTTTTGATGGTGTAACCGTAGGCGGAGAGGTTCTTGGCCTCGCGCTCGCCAATCCACTCCCGCATAGAGGGGACAGCGCCCAGGCAAGCATAGGTTTCATCCCGGGTCTCACTGGGGACCTCCATAGCCACGCGGGGATACTGGTTCTCCATCTCCTGGAACGCCTTGTTGAAGACGGTATTGAAGCTCTGGAAAGCCTCTTTGATAGTAGCGTTGTTGATAATCATTTCAATGAAGCTCCTTACCTTTCATAATTTATGGATATCTCTGATGCACTGTTGGACCGCTACAACATATCAACCACCGCCTTTCTGATTCCATCTGACTTTCCGGCGTTTCTGGGTCGTATATAAGCGGCTTTTGCCGGGGCCTGATGGTTTCCTGCCCCTTTGCCAAAGGGCCCGTTATCACGCGTGATAACGGGCCTGTAGGGCGGTTTTATTCCTCCAAATCCCCGAGCATCTCCAGGACCCTCTCCGGGAACTTAGAATCAGAAATATTTCGCTCCATGTCGGCCCCGGTCTTGAGGCCGATATAGAAGCCCAGCAGAGAAGAAGAGGTAACAAATATCTGTGATAGCGTCCTCTATGTCAGTCTCCAGCCGCCTGTCGTTGGGTGCCATGCGGCCAATCAGCGCGAAGGCGTCGGCCTTCATGCGCTGTATGTAGCCGTCCCGCTCGCTCAATTCCCCGAAGTCCTCGTGGAACTGTTCCCGCAAGGCGTCCAATACTCTTTTGCTCATCATTTCGCATTCCTCCTTACTTCATGCTTTCCAGCGCCAGCCGCATAGCGGTCCTGAAACCGCAGACAAAGCGCCGCTGTTCCGCCAGCCACAATTCGTCTGTAACCATCTTCTGATACTCTTCAAACCATTTCTTTTGTTTGGGGTTGAAGCTGTCCACCAGAGCGTCAACGCTTTCGCGGTACTTTTCGGCGATAGCCAGGTCTTCTTTACAGTGAACAAAAGTGAAGTGCCAAAGGACCTCGCCCAGCTCCGCAATGGTTTCATTGCTTGCCCTGGTAATGTCAAGGCTCTCAAAACTGAATTGCTCCATTAAAAACACTCGGAGAACCAGACATCGTTTGAGGCGATACCAAGTTTGGTCCGCTGCATGCAAGGAAGAGCGTCCTTGAAAGCCTTTGGCCCTTCCCGATAATAAAGGATGGCATAGTAGGGAATTGTGCTGGCTTTGCGCTCAAAAGCCTTACATGAAGGAATTTCAGGATATTCCATCCTGGTAACGTCATAGCAGAGCTGGATGCCGCGCTTTTGCTGGGTCATGTAAAGGGAATAGAACAGCTCCCAGGTTTCCGGCGGGATGGTGTCCTTTCCCAGGCTGTGCCCGCCGCGCCGGTCGATCAGGGCGGCAACGTCTTTTTCCTGGTATTTCTTCTGCCAGCAGAACAGCTTGCTTTCGCCAGCTTGCTTTCGCTGATGGCGTCCTCTGGCGGGTTGCTAGCGTTAAACCAGGAAACAAACTCAGCCGGGGACAAATTGGACTGATGGTATTGCTCCACGGCCCAGGCTTTGGCGTCTGCTTTTTCCCGCTGCTTGCCTGTGTACTGCAAAATGTCCTCGTGCGGTGGTTTTTCGCCGCGATACCGGGCTTGCGCTTCCTCTGGAAGTGATTCTAAGGCGATGCGGAGCTGCTTGCCGCCCTGGCCCTGGCCCTTGACATAGCGGGACTGGTATCTATTCTGTTGTGCGGCTAATTGAACCATTCTTTCACTTGCACAGAGAACTTGCGCTGGTTCTTTTGCTGAAAGCCATGTCAAAGGGTATCACCTCTTATCGAACTGATTTTTTTATATGCAAAGGGGAGATTGGTTATCAGCCGACGTTAGAAAAGTCAGGATTCCTCATCAAAGAGAGCCGCTAGGAGGTTAAAAGGGTCCATACCTAAGGGCCCTGCAATTCGTCTAAGCATTGTCAGCTTTGGTACTACATGTCCGTTCATGATGGAACAAAGGTATACTTTTGACATTTGAGCCTCTTGTGTCAGCCATTTCTGCTGCTTGTTCATTTCTTTTAGACGCTTTCCTATTAGACGGTGTCGTCAATAAAAATATGATAAAATAGTCCTCAAAGAAATAGGAGGGCTGAAAAATGGGAAAGGAATAGCGGCGACACGGTATAAGCGATAGAGGTTGGGAGAAAATCGAGCCATACACGATAGGCGAAAAGGGAAACGAAGCGGGAATGCTCGAGACACCCGGCAGTTTATCGACGGAGTATTCTGGATTCTGCGCACCGGAGCGCCTTGGCGGAACTTGCCAGAAACCTATGGAAACTGGAAGAATGTACACCGACGGTTTTGCCGATGGCGAGATAAGGGAATTTGGGAAAGGATTCTGGAAGCGCTGGTGGATGACACAGACTTTGAGTGGTTGATGATGGATACCAGCCATGTCAAAGCGCATCCGGACGCTGCTGGCGCACGGGGCGGCAATCAGGCGATGGACCGCACAAAAGGGGGATTAACACCAAGTTACATTTGGCCGTGGATGCGCATGGTATGCCGGTGCGATTCTTTATCACTTCTGGTACCAAAGCGGATTGCACAATTACAGCGCAACTGATGGAGGGTTTCCGGGCGAAATATCTTTTGGCAGACCGGGGCTATGACACAGACGCAATCCTTCTCAAAGCCACCGAGGGGGGATGATACCGGTCATTCCGCCGAGAAAAAACCGGAAACACCAGTGAGAATACGATGAATATCTCTACAAACTCCGTCATCTCGTCGAGAATGCTTTTCTGCTTCTCAAGAGATGGCGCGGTACTGCTACACGTTATGCAAAAAATCTTGCTTCTTTCGTTGCGGCTGTCCAAATTCGTTGTATTGCCATTTGGCTCCTCATTTATTGACGACACCATCTAAGACAAGGACAATTTCATTTGTTGCTTGTTGCACTTCTTCCCACCAATACATGCACACCACGCTCCTTTCGGAGACCAGTATGCACCACTCAGGTCTTTTTGAAATACAAATATAAAATGGTGAGTGATTTCAGCATAATCCCGCTTGTCCTCACGCTATTGAAATATTACTCACCATTTTATTTTCCTCACCATAAAGCACAAAGATTACGAGTCACTGGCATAGTGTCATTCTCCTTTCGCCTGATTGCAAGGCAAGTATATCCGAAAGGCATGGAGAAAGCTATTACCAATACCAGCAAAGAAGCATAGACAAAGCAAGCATAATCACCAATGTGAATAGGGGGAACGAAAAAAGCCGTCCACTGGCCTGCCTTAAAATTGGCAGACTGTGGACAGCCTTTTCGTTGTTTTGAGTGCTGGAGAGTTCGAGTCATGCGTATCCCCAAAAACTCCCAAATCAGGCGAATTTGCATCTCCGGTGCGTTATTTTTATTTTACGCTCCCTGATTTTTTGGATGCGAGAAATTGCTCTCAATTTCTTTGGATTTTTGCCTGCATCTTTTTCGATGCAAGTTGGAGTAAGCGATCAAAATCGATTTTTCAGCATCAAGGCCCCGTATCCCTCGCCCTCTCTTCACCGCAAATCCAGTGAAGCGAGTTGCGGTGAGAATTTCCAAGCTGGTGTATGTGCACGCTTTTGGATTTTGCCTAAAACGAAAATATCAATATTCCATTATATCAGTAAGTTTTTCAACTTCGCTAAGATCAGAAATAATCCGATTAAATACTTGTTGAGCACGGTAGACTAAATATTGAGCATATTGAGCAGAGGTAATAACGGTCCACCGAGTCCCTTCAAGATCATCTGATGCTTCTATTGCAAGTTGCTCACCTGATGCTTCCGTCTCACCACATGAGTGGGCCATAAATGCTTCGCTGCAACGGCCAAATGCGGAATCAAGTGTTTCCAGAAGTTCCTCAAAATCATCATGAGAAATAACCATATCTAATGAAGAGAGTTTGCGAACTCGACCACAAATTCTGCTTTTGCCATAAGCCATCAATTTATATGCTGAATTTTCTGACAATCCTAATTCGTCTGTGGCAGTCGGATGTTTTTTCCTATCAGCCGTTAATCCTAATAGCCAATCTGTTGTTACACCAAAGTGTTGCCCTATTAGTGCAAGAGTACTAATATCAGGACGGATTTGTCTATTCGTATATAGACTTACAGTTTGACGTTGGACACCCAAGATATCTGCAAGTTCTTGATGTGTAGTATTGGTTTCGGATAATATTTGTTTAAGACGTTCAGAAAATTTTACATTTTCAATTGTACTGCTTTTCTTACGAGTCATTTTTCATACCCCTGCATGCAATAATTAATTGCATGCAGTATATCATAGCAATCAGTTATTGTCAACAGGATATTGACAATAAAAATTATCTCTTTAATTTCAGCCTGAGTCAAGCCACGGTAGACGGTCAAAAGGATTTGTATCTTCTGAGCATTCAACTACATATTCTCCTGCCTAAAATAGACTCCTACATCTAAGATTCACATTTTGAGAACAAGTGTAGCATATTCGGTGTTTTCTGACAAGGATGTCTCAAGATTAATGGTAAATTGTATCAAAATGTGAGCCTCATGGTAACTTGGTTTTGCGGCTTCTTAGAGCGACTGAGCTTCTCCTGCTGTACCGCCGTGAACATCTCATCCGAAATAATGGCCTCATGGGTGTCGGTGTAAAGAAACCGATCCAAGAGGCCATCATTTTCGATTTGGACAGCGCCAGTGCTTACCGTTTTTTGAAGCAGCACCCGTCCGGTATATTTTTCGTTGGAGAGCAGTTTGTCAATCGCCTCCCGGTTCCATTTGGGCCTGCCAGTGGGTGAGGGGATGCCCTGTCTTTCCAGACCAGCAATCTTCCCCAGGCTGTTACCAACAAGATATTGCTCAAATATCCAGCACACTACTTTCGCCTCGTCAGGATTGACCACCAGCTCACCATCCGAGCAGACTCCATATCCATAGCATTTGCGGTGGGCCATTTTGGCGCTGCCATCCTGAAACCCCTTCCGGAGACCTTTCTTGATTGCTTCACTTTTTTGAATTGAGTTCATTGTGATCCTCCTTTAATAATAAAAATACCGCAGTGAAATCACTGCGGCGCAATAGGTTTGATATATTCAATATAAAAAGTTGACAGGCCACCCCCTTGGCGGTCTGTCAACTTATCATGGTCCGAGATGGGAGACTCGAACTCCCGACCTGATGGTCCCAAACCACCCGCGCTACCAACTGCGCTAATCCCGGATATGAAATTTTTAACTGTGGTCAAACATGTGGTCAACGCCAGTTTTTGACCAGTTACCGGTGAAAAAAGAAAGCCCGCTCTGCTTAGTGTCACAAGGAGGTGCGGCATTGTGGGCAGTGCGTCATGGATGAGGAGCCTATACTCCCAAGCCAAGTGCCTAACCGATAGGCTACACCCGGAGATATTAACTTGCTTTTATCATAATATAACAGAAAAAAGCAAAAAGATTTCCGGTCAATGACCAGAGAGGATCTTGGAACGGAAGATTTGAGATTAAAGGTCTTGATGCGCATCACCCTCCATAGGCTTCCGGGCATCTCGCTCAGGCCAGCTAACCTAAAGACTGCCATCTGTACAAATCCAAGCTATTTGATTTTTTCTGCGGGCCAAAGGGAGAGAACTGGAATCTGTTTTCAGACCGCCCAAACGCCGCCAAGGCATCTTTTCCCGCCAGAGCTGCGTTGATTTGACTTGAAATCCGTCAGGATTCCTGCGTCAAACCGCCGGCGAAAAAACGCCTCGATCCGGCACTCCGCCGGTTTGAAAACAGACTCCGGGGATATACCTCAGCCCTCTTATTTTACAGCGTTTTTACGCAAAGGTCAAGTCTGTTGTCAAACTCTTTCCGTCGCCTCTTTGCGGCAGACCTTCACCCCCGCCAGGGCCACGGCGAAGACAAACCAGAAGATGACCATCACCCGAGGATAGTGCCACAGATAGTCCGCCAGGCCGCAGACCATAGCTCCGCACAGGGCCGAAGCCGCAGCGCAGGTGATGGTACGGGCTGCGGAGGGAGTGCAGCGCCGCACCGTGCGGGCCGCCTGCTTGATGTTCCACAACAGAGCGCCAACGAAGCTGACCACTCCCAGAAGGCCCGTCTGGAGCCAGACCTCCAGGTAGAAATTGTGAGAGTGGACATAGGGAAAATTGGCGTGGTAGAGATTCCAGTCGGCGGCGTAGGTCTTTGGCACCACGGCCCCCAGGCCGATGCCACGGAGGGGGCGGCTGCGGATCATCTCCAGAGCCGCCAAGAGCGTTGGAATGCGGTTGAGGGTGGAGGAGTCCGAAAAGTTGCCGATGGTGAGGATGCGGTTCCAGATGGTGTCGGGCAGAATGGGAATGCACAGCACGCACAGCGCCGCGAACAGCGGAATCAGCCGGGGCCGCCACAAAAACACAAACACCGCCATGGCGCAGGCAAGCCCCACCCAGCTGGCCCGGGAGTAGGTCATGCCCGCGGCGGCGGCGCCCACAATCAGAATACCGCCGGCCATCAGTCTGCTGTATAAATGTTTAGAGCAGAGAATCAATGCGGCCACCAGGGGCAGTAGCAGCAGCAGCACCTCGCAGAAGGTGTTGGCGTTGTCAAAAAAGGATTCCACCCGGCCGGGCATCCCGGCGTTGACCTTCAAATCCACATAGGAGCGGTTGACCTCTACGCCCTGGATGCGCTGATATACACCGTACAGGGAGGACACCAGCACGCATACCGCGCCGCCGGAGAGCAGCCGTTTCAAATCCTCCGTGCTGCGGACGGCGCTGACCGTCACCAGCACGCAGAGGGCGGCGGAGACATGGTAAAACAAAAACCGCAGGGACAGGGAGGGCGCGTAGGAAAGGGCCACGCCCAGAAAAGCCGCGCCCAGCAGCACCACTGGATAAAAGCCCACTGCCGCTATGTCCAGCCGGAAGTCCGCCCGGCCCATGGACCCAGCGTAAAACAGCACCAGCAGCAGCGTGAAGCCCATGAGGCTGTACGCGTTGTTCCAGCGGCTGAAAGGAATAATCCACAGCAGCATGATGAGCCAGGACTGGGCCACGGCGGTCTCCTCTCCCATAGCGAAGGCCAGACGGGCGAAGAAACTGTCCTCGAAAGTCAGAGGCAGCGCCTCGTACAGCCTGCGCAGCAGCCAGCCGGGCAGGTTGACAAGAGCGGTGAGCAGGCGGCAGAGAAGGCTCCCCTCCCAGGCCCGGGATACAACACCCTCCCGGCACAGCGGGCGCAAGACGGCGCTCTCATCGATCTGGCGATTGCACCAGCGGCCCAGGGCCGCCAGTATGCGGTGGAGACCGCTGTCCTCATAGACGGCCGCCAGGGCCAGACACAGGCGGTAAATACAGCTCTCCTGGATCAGGGTCATAGAAATATCCTCATTTCTTGAAATCAGGTGCGGTTTTTCAGGCGGTACAGCAGCGTCAGCAGAAAGAAGTGCCCGTCCCGCACCAGCCGGGCCGCCAGCTGCTTGTTGCGGCTCATGCCCGCGGGGGTCACGGCGCGGATGGCCTCCGCCATCTCCGGCAAGGCGCAAAGCGTCTCCACCGCCTGCCGTTTCTGGGTCCACGTCTTGGGATTGCCCCTGGCGTACTCGTTGCTGACGGCGATCAGCAGCCCCGCCCAGTTGGAGTTCTCCCGCCACTGGGGGCGGGCGGCCTCCAGGCCGTACTTCTCCGCCAGGGCCGCCTTGCGCTCCATGAAGCGGGCGAACACCTGCCGGAAGTCCGACATGTACTTGTGCGTGGCGGAGGCGGGGTTCAGCACATAGCGGTACAGGGGCTCCTCCGTCACCGCCAGTTTTTGGGCGTTGCAGAAGTACTCCATTAAAAAGATCTCGTCCTCCAGATAGGCCCCCTCAAAGGTGATTCCGGCATCCCGGAGGATCTGGGCGGAGAAGAGGTAGCGCCAGATGAACCCGTTGAAGATCGGCTGCGCCAGCCGGTCCCCCAGCAGGGGGTAGACGATTCCGTCCAGAATGCCCTGCCGGTCATAGATCCCGGCAGGCAGGACCAGCTCCACCGAGGTGCCGCCTCCGGGGTACAGGTTTTGATGGGCGCAGGCGGCGGTATCCGCCCCGGCCTGGGCCCGCAGGTTCCACAGGATCTCCAGGGTCTGGGGTTCAAAGGCGTCGTCGGCGTCCAGGAAGGCGATGTACTCCCCCCGGGCCTCCCGGAGTCCCCGGTTGCGGGCCTCGCTGACGCCGGCGTTTTTGGGCTGGTGGAGAGCCCGGACCCGGCTGTCCGCCGCGGCCAGCGCATCGCAGACGGCGCCGGAGCCGTCGGTGCAGCCGTCGTCCACCAGCAGCAGCTCCCAGTCGGAAAAGGTCTGATTGGTCACGCTCTCCGCACACGCGGGCAGGAATTTCTCCGCCTGATAGACGGGGACGATCACGGAAATGCCGGGCATGCCATCCCTCCTTATTAAGACGCTGTCTCCAGCGGCAGCCTGTCCCCCAACCGAGGGCGGGGCAGATTACAGGGATATTTTACCCCATTCCGGAGGGAAGGTCAAGGATCTTCCTTTAGAGGAAGTGTCCGGCCGCGTATTTTATCCTCCAAGATTCTGGTTTTGCGGCTTTGTAGGGGCGGGGCTCTGTCCCCGCCCGTTTTCCCAAAAACGCTGGGTTTCCCCAAAAGGCCAGATTTCAGGCGGACAGGCCGGGACGGAGCCCCGCCCCCGCATCTTTTTCCTCTCGCGCCGCCGGTGTCCGCTTCATCAAATCCTCCGGCAGCATATCCAAACGGAGATGATCAGCTTCTGTGAATATACATTCTTGCCATGCGGGGTTCGCCGTCTCCCTGCACCATACATAAAAACTCCCATCCGTACCGCTCATAAAAGGAGGTGTGGTCGGTCATAAGATAAAGAGTAGAAATCCCCCGGCTCTTCATGTCGGCGCACGCATAATCCAACAGACTGCCGGCAACGCCATGGCGGCGTTTTTCCTTTTCCGTATATACCGCGCAGACATTGGGAGCCAGGTCCTTTCTATCATGGAAGTCATTCTCAATCACGCCCAATCCGCCAATGATTCTCCCCTTTTCCATTGCTGCATACCATTGGGGAACAGGATTTCCGCCGGCCAGACACGCTTCCATGCTCTCCAAATAAGCCTGCAATGGAATTCCCCATTTTTCATGAAACCACCGCGCGGCCTGCTCTTTTATCTCAGGATGGTCTATGAGCCGTACTATTTTATAATTCATCTGCATCATCCCCCCTTGATCGCTCTGATCTTATCACAGCCGGTTTCAATCGTCAACGCGGGGGGCGGCAAAATTGCCGGTATCCCGCCCTGAGCGCATAAAAAAACGGACCGTAAGACGGCTCGTTGACGGCGCCGGGGCCCCTATGATAAAATCAAAAGCATGAATTTTTCTGTGGCGCGGAAGAGAGGAGCGGAGACATGGATCGTTCCAAGCTGAGAGAGACCTGGAGAGCGGAGGAGGCCCGGGCTCAAATCCGCGGGTGGGACTTCTCCCCCATCCGGGGCAGGTTTGAGGAGGAGCACGACCTGCCCTGGTCCTATGAGGAGATCGTCCGGGAGCATCTTCGCCCGGACGCCATGCTCCTGGACTATGACACCGGAGGCGGCGAATTTCTGCTCTCCCTCTGCCATCCCTTTGACCGGACCGCCGCCACGGAGGGCTATCCTCCCAACGCACGGCTGTGCGGGGAGCGGCTTGTGCCTCTGGGAATCGACTTCAAGCCCTGCGCCGATCCCGCGGCGGTCCCCTGGCAGGACGGCACCTTTGACATCGTCCTCAACCGCCACGGCTCCTTCTGCACCCCGGAGTTGTTCCGGCTGCTGAAAAAGGGCGGCCTGTTCATCACGGAGCAGGTGGGCGGCGACAATGACCGGGACCTGGTGGAGCGGGTGCTGCCGGGGACGGAGAAGCCCTTCCCCCATATGAATCTGGCGAAGCAGCGGGCGGTGTTTGAGGAGGCGGGGTTCCGAATCCTGCGGGCGGAGGAGGTCTACCGGCCCATTTTCTTCTACGATGTGGGGGCCTTTGTCTGGTTTGCAAAGATCATCCAGTGGGAGTTCCCGGGCTTTTCCGTGGACCGGTGCTTTGGGGCGCTGCTGGCCATGCAGGAGGAGATAGAGCGGAACGGAGAGATTCGGGGAACCATCCACCGCTATCTGATCGTCGCAGAGAAGCGCGGCCTGCAGCAACCTGCCAAATTACGGACGGCGGTCCCCACAGATGTATGAAGCGTTATGTGCCCGCAGGGGCCGCCTCCCTGGGCGGCCCCCCTTTAATACTCAGCTGTCCTTCCAGCGCTTGAATATGACGATCTGGACGTCGTCTCCATAGCCGCCGTACTCAGACACCATTAAATATGTTTCATCGGCGGCGACGCCGTAGCAGCGTTCGCTGCCCTCTTTGCGCAGCTGATTGCCCAGATAGATCCGGTCGTCCTCCCACACCCTGACGGTCTGCCCGTTGGACAGGGTGTACTCCAGGTTGATGAGGGACCCTCGAAGGGCGTTGAGCTCCGTTACCTCTTCCATGTCCGGGATGTTCAGCGCACGGAACGCCGCGATCAGCTTTTCCTTCAGTTCGGCCAGGGTCGTGCCGCCCTTTTTGCTGCACTCCGCCGTGACGCATGTCCCCCCAAAGGGGCGGCTGCCGGTCTCTGTACAGCCCTTGCAGCCGCCGCTGAACGGACAGGTGGTAGTCGACTCCACAGATTGATTTCACAGCCGTTCCTCCATCATCGGTTTGTATTCCCGCCCCCGCCGTCCCTCCTGCTCTCCGGCACAATGGGCAGGTCCACCACGGAGACGCCACGCCCCATGGCGTACTCCACTGTGTACCGGGTGCCGCCGGGGGTGCCGTCAAAGGCGGCGATCAGAAGCGAGGCGTGGTCCACCATGTACCGGTCCCGCCGGTGCATACAGGCGGGGGTGTATTGGGCGGAGACCATGGTCTCATAGTCGCAGGCCGCTACCAGCCGGGCATACCGCTCCCGCTGGGCCGGGGGCCAGGCGTCGGCCTGGGTGGGACAGGGGATAGCGGCCTCCAGAGTCACCTCCGGGCGGACCTCCCGCAGGCGGAGGACGGCCTCGCAAAAGTAGAGGTCGCACCCCAGGGCCATGCCGCAGAGAAAATGGCGGTAGCCCTCCTGGTAGGCGGCCTCCAGCACGTCCGCGATGCGCCGCTTCAGGTCCCCGCACCGGGGGTCCGCCTCCCGGTATCCCCAGGGGAGCTTCGCCGGCCGGTGTCCGGTAAAGCAGCAGGAGATCTGCCTCGCCCGCATAGAACAGCCTCCTCTCCGTTTGATCTCACCCGTAGTATAGAACATTTGTTTCTTCTTGTAAAGAGTTTTTTGAAAAAGGAGGCGTTCAACCGCACATTCTATCATCTGCAGTTTTGGTTTGAGGCTTGGCAGGGGCGGGGCTCTGTCCCTGCCCGCTTTCCCGAAAACACTGGGTTTCCGGCGGCCAGGACAGCGCCCGCCTCGCGCGGGATCGAACGTTTGCGGAGCGGAGCGACAGATCTTTCAATCTCCGGGTGATTGGAAAATTGAGCCATCAGCAGACTTGCCGAAAAAGCCCGTCGGGACTTTCTCGACAGCCTGAGGGGAGAGGCATATGCCTCTCCCCTGCGGTTTCCGGAGGACCGGATCACCGGTCCATCAGGATCAGATTCTGAATGTTGTTCCGTCCGGTGCCGCTCTGGAGCAGATAGACGGAGTAGATGGCGTTGCTGACCACGTTCAGGTACAAAGAGCCGAAGGTCTCGTGGGGCGGGTAGACGCCCAGCCACGCGGAGTCCATGGTCTCGATGTCCAGGGAGGCGGGCATGGGCACCAGGTCCGTGTCCGCGTAGAAGAACTGGTAGGTACCGGGCATGATCCGCTTGAAGGCCCCCACCTCCTTGTACCGCAGGTCGCCGTAGACCACCCGGCCGTCGCTCATAATCACGTCCAGGGGCCCGGTGTTGATGGCGAGGTTCCCCACCCGGAAGCTGGAGTAGCCGTTGGCGGGCGGGCAGCAGCTGTCGGTGATCTGGAGCAGATCCAGGCCGCCGGCGGTGTTGATGATGGCAATGGTGGTGATGCCGTTGGCCTGGAAGGGCATGGTCTTCTGAATGTAGATGTAGCCGTCGGTGCCGGTGACGGTCACTGTCTGGTAGCCGGCGCCCACCCGGCCGTAGTTGGTGGCGGAGGCGTAGTTCAGGAAATTCACGGCCCTGGTGTTGCCCACAAAGATCCGGAAGGCCTGATAGCCGTAGGCGGCGTTCAGGAAACGGACCTTGGAGGCGCTGGGCCACACGGCGCCGATGATGCCCGGCAGGATGGTCACTCCGCCGCAGAAGCCGCTGGGACAGACCCAGTTGCTGTTATTGCCGCCGCTGTTGCCGGGATAGACGGGGCCGCCCTCGCCGGGATTGGGCAGAGGGATGACGGGCTCCACGATGCCGCTGCCGCCATTGCCGGGGTAGACAGGGCCGCCCTCGCCGGGATTGGGCAGGGGCGTCACAGGCACCTGGCCGGGGTCCGTGACATCGGTGTCCATATTGCCGGGGTAAACGGGGCCGCCCTCACCGGGGTTTGGCAGGGGAACGACGGGCTCGGCGCCGCCGGAGTAGACGGGCCCGCCCTCACCCACGTTGGGCAGGGGGACCACAGGCTCGGCGGCCATGCTTCGGGCCGTCTGCCGCGTCTGAGGGATGTAGCTGTTATAACCGTTACGATCCATAGTATCGCAAGCCGGAACGATGGTTCCGGCCTCCTCCTTTCAGATGGTGCTGAGCCATTTTATGCGGCGGCGGCCGCGGCTGTGCCCCCGGTGGTTTCGCTCTTGCGCCCGGGGGCCGGGGGTGGTAAAATATATGTAAGAAGCTGTGACAGGAGGCGGAGTATGATCCTGGAGACGGAGCGGCTGTATCTGCGGGAGCTGAACCAGGGCGACTTTGACGCCCTGTGCCGGATGCTGAAGGACCCGGAGGTCATGTATGCCTACGAAGGGGCTTTCAGCGACGGGGAGGCCCACGCATGGCTGGACCGGCAGATCCGGCGCTATCGGATGTGGGGCTTCGGCCTGTGGGCCGTCATTGAAAAGGAGACGGGCGCACTGATCGGCCAGTGCGGGCTGACCATGCAGCCCTGGCGGGATACGGAGGTCCTGGAGATCGGCTATCTCCTCTGCCGGGCGTACTGGCGCCGGGGGTACGCGGCGGAGGCCGCGGAGGCCTGCAGGCAGTATGCCTTTGAGACCCTGGGGGCCGGCGAGGTGTGCTCCATCATCCGGGATACCAACACGGCCTCCCAGCGGGTGGCGCTGCGGATCGGGATGGAGCGCCGGGACAGCTGGACAAAGCGTTACCGGGGGGTGGACATGCCCCACTACCGCTATGTGGTCCGCCGTGACAGGGAGGAGACGCCATGAGAGAAATCCGGAGAGGGACCCGGGAGGACATTTTGGAGATCGGGGCCGTCTATGACCGCATTCTGACGGAGGAGGAGGCGGGCCGGGCCAGCGTGGGCTGGGTCCGGGGGGTGTACCCGACGGAGTCCACCGCTCTGGAGGCCCTGGAGGCGGGGGAGCTGTTCGTGATGACGGAGGGCGGCGTTCTCACCGCCGCCGCCCGGATCAACCGGACGCAGGTGCCGGTGTACACCCGGGTTCCCTGGCGGTGGCAGGCCCCGGCGGAGCGGGTGATGGTGCTGCACACCCTGGTGGTGGACCCGCTCTATCAGGGCGGGGGCCGGGGCGCCGCCTTTGTGGCGTTCTACGAGGACTACGCCTGGGAGCGGGGGTGCCCTTTTCTGCGGATGGACACCAACGAGAAAAACGCAGCCGCCCGGGCGCTGTACGCCCGCCTGGGCTACCGGGAGGCGGGGATTGTCCCCTGTGAGTTCAACGGCATCCCCGGCGTGGGGCTGGTGTGCCTGGAGAAGAGACTGGAGTGAATAGACCTCTTGCGAAAATAAAAAGTTCTGAATAGGCCTTGTTTGATAAATGGCAAAATGTGCAGCGGCGAGAGATTTTTTTGCCGGTCAAGGCGATTTGACGACGCCATACTTTGTGTATTGCAAGGAAAATCAACGCGGAACGGCGGAAAAAGATCCGTCGCTTGGGCGTTTTGACATTTTCAAACATGGGCTAAACGGGCAGATAAAACCAAGCGAATCGGCAGTCAAACATCCCTGTTTTGGACGCAAAAAACTACAGCAAAATCAATTTCACAAGAGGTCTAACGAAAGACGGCGGCCCCTCTCCCTGCGGCTGGGAGGGGGCGCTTATGCTGTGGATTTGGACATTTTATATAGAGGGTGCCGCCGGCGGTGCAGGAGAGGGAGAGCGGTTTTGTGTTCCGGGCCGGTCTGTGGTATGATGGAAAAATTTTTTTCGAACGGCGGGAGAGCTCTCCTCTCCGCCGGAAAAGAAAGAATACTATGAAAAAACCATGACATCCATCCTGGCAGGGCTCACTACGGCGGCGCTGGCGCTGAGCCTCTGTACCACCGCTCTGGCGGCCCCCGCCGGAAAAAAAGCGGCGGACGAGACGGGCAAGACGGCGTCCCAGGTCTCCAAGACCGTGCCGGGCCGCACCTGGCAGCGGGAGTATCTGGAGGGCGATCTCTATTACACCGGCCCCGCTCCCGCCAAGGTCCCGGAGGGAGAGCAGCCCCCCGCCTTCCGTCCCTCCTGGCTGCCGGAGGGCTACGCCCTCAGCAGCGCCTCCACCGGCGGGGTCCCGCAGAAGGGGGAGGTGAAGGCCGACTGGAGCTATGAGAACGGCGGGGACCGGCTGAACTTCTCCTGTTTCCTCCGTCCCACCGGAAGTCTCGGCGCCGCGGCCGGGGCCGCTGTGAGCGGCGACAGCATCCTGCACAAGACCAAGATCCAAGGCTGTGACGCGGATTTCTACCAGGGAGTTCCCGCCCACGGGTATCTGACCAACGACCTGGTCTGGGAGAACAAACAGGGTAATCTCTTCTGGCTGTCCGGCAGTCTGGATCAGGCCGCAATGGAGAAGATCGCCGAGAGCGTGGCGGAGGTCAAATCGGAGCCCCTGCCGGAGTACGCGCTCACCGCCTTACCCGCCGGCGCCAGCCTCTTTTCCCGCGATGCCCTGCCGGAGGTGGTGAAGGAGCAGTGGACTGTGGAGGGGGCCGGCGGTTTCACCTGGACGTACAGCTCCCTGCCTCTGCACGCCGGCGGGACCGGCACGGCGGAGACGGTGAAGATGAACGGCTCGGAGGGGCGGTTCTGGCAGGAGAAGACACAGGCCCTCACAGTTGTGACGAAGACGGAAGACAGTGAGACCACCTCGACACTGGGGGGCTCCACCTTCAGCGCCCTCCTCTGGACGGACCCGGAGACGAAGATCAATTTCCTCCTCCAGGGCCACCTGGACAGGGATGTCCTGATCTTTATGGCGGAGCACATCACACGGAAGTGACGTGAGCCGCGGCGCATCATAGAAACCAGGCAGCGGCGGCAGGGAAACTCCCTGCCGCCGCTGTGACGCGTCTATTCGTTTTTTGGCCGCTTACTTGCCGGACACAATGGAGGCGGTGTCCATGGCGATCATCAGTTCCTCGTTGGTGGGGATCAGCAGAACCTTCACCTTGGAAGCGGCGGCGGAGATCACCGTCTCCTTGCCCCGCACGTCGTTGGCGGCCTCATCCAGCTCCACGCCCATGTACTCCAGCCCCTGGCAGACCATGCGGCGGATGGCCTTGTCGTTCTCGCCCACGCCGGCGGTGAAGATGACGGCGTCCACCCCGCCCATGGCGGCGGCGTAAGCGCCCACGTACTTCTTTACCTCATAGGCGAACTTCTCCTGGGCCAGCTCCGCCTTTTTGTCCCCCTTGGCGGCGGCGTTCTCCAGGTCCCGGAAGTCGGAGCTGACGCAGCTCAGACCCTCCACGCCGGACTTCTTGTTCAGCACGTTCAGCATCTCGTCAATGCTCAGGCCGTGCTTGTTCATCACGTACTGCAGAATGCCGGCGTCCAGGTCGCCGGAGCGGGTGCCCATGGGCAGGCCCGCCAGGGGGGTGAAGCCCATGGAGGTGTCCACGGACTTGCCGCCGTCCACCGCGGCGATGGAGGAGCCGTTGCCCAGGTGGCAGGAGATCAGCTTGACCTCCTCGGGGGCCTTGCCCAGCATGGCGGCGGCCCGGCCCGCCACGTACTTGTGGCTGGTGCCGTGGAAGCCGTAGCGGCGGACCTTGTCCTGCTCATAGTAGGCGTAGGGCAGGGCGTACATATAGGCCTTGGGAGGCATGGTCTGGTGGAAGGCGGTGTCGAACACGGCCACCATGGGCACGCCGGGCATTACCTTCTGGCAGGCGCGGATGCCGGTGAGGTTGGCGGGGTTGTGGAGAGGGGCCAGGGGGATGCAGTCCTCAATGGCTTTGAGCACCTCGTCGGTGATGAGCACGGACTTGTTGAACGCCTCGCCGCCGTGGACCACCCGGTGTCCCACGGCCTCGATCTCCTTCATGGAGCTCACCACGCCGTTTTTGCCGTCCACCAGGGCGTCCAGCACGGCCTGAATGGCCTCGGAGTGGGTGGGCATGGCCACATCCACGGCGTCCAGGGCCGCTTTGCCCTCCACCTGGGGCTTGTAAGTAAACTTGCCGTCGATGCCGATGCGCTCGCACAGGCCCTTGGCCAGCAGGTCGCCGGTCTCCGGATTCAGCAGCTGATATTTCAGAGAAGAGCTGCCCGCGTTGATTACCAGAATGTTCATTGTTCCTCGACTCCCTTTTGATCTTTTTTGTGGAAGCTCTGATTCAATCCGCGTGCGGGGATTTATTCGGAGCTTCCAAAAATACTTGCAGGATCTTCCGCATTTGGTATAATACACATATATACGACTTTATTATAGCAGGTTTTTTTTCAGTTACAACCTCTATTTTTACCGAACTGTCATTTTTTTGTCATCGTTTTGAGGTGATTTTTCTGCGGGTAACTGGTATCATTACGGAGTACAACCCCCTGCACATGGGCCATGTCCACCTCCTGCGGGAGGTCCGCCGCCTGCTGGGGCAGGACACCGCCGTGGTCTGCGCCATGAGCGGGGATTTCGTCCAGAGGGGGGACTTCGCCGTCCTCCGGCGGCAGGCCCGGGCCATGGCCGCCGTCCGCAGCGGGGCGGACCTGGTGCTGGAGCTGCCCCTGCCCTGGGCGGCGGCCCCGGCGGAGCGGTTCGCCGCCGGAGGCGTCCAGGTCCTGCTGGGCGCCGGCGTGGCGGATACCCTGGCCTTCGGCAGCGAGTGCGGCGACGGGGCGGCCCTGATGCGCCTGGCTGCGGCATTGCTGTCGGAGGAATTCCCCGCCCTGTTGAAAGCGGAGCTCCGGCAGGGGGACTCCTTCGCAGCCGCCCGCCAGCGGGCGGCGGGACGGCTGACCTCCCCGGAGGAGGCGGCTCTGCTGGCCCAGCCCAACAACACCCTGGGAGTGGAGTACTGCAAGGCTCTCCTGCGCCGCAACGCCTCCCTGGAGGTGCTGACGGTTCCCCGCCGGGGGGCCGCCCACGACCAGGAGGGCACACCGCCGGATCAGAACGCCTCCGCCGCCGCCATCCGGGCGCTGCTGCGGCAGGGGCGGCGGGAGGAGGCCCTGGGCCGCATGGCCCCCGCCATGGCGGAGGCCTACGAGGCGGAGGAGGCCGCGGGCCGGGCTCCGGTGTTTCTGGAGAACTGTGAGCGGGCCGTCCTGGCCCGGCTGCGGTCCATGGAGGAGGCGGACTTCGCCGCCCTGGACCAGGGCCGGGAGGGACTGTACCGGCGGCTGTACGGCGCAGGCCGCGCCGCCGTGTCGGTGGAGGCGCTGCTGGCGGCGGCCAAGACGAAGCGGTATCCCTACGCACGCCTGCGGCGAATGGCCCTGTGGGCCTACCTGGGCCTGCGGCCGGGGGAGTTTTTGGAGACCGTGCCCTACCTGCGGGTGCTGGCGGCCAATGAGACGGGCCGCGCCCTGCTGGCCCGGATGCGGAAGACGGCCTCCGTCCCCATCCTCACCAAGCCCGCCGCTGTGAACCGGCTGGGAAAGGAGGCCCGGGAGCTCTTCGCCCTGGAGGCACGGGCGGCGGACCTGTACGCCCTGGCCTATACGGACCTCTCCGCCGCCGGCGGCGGCAGTCTCTGGCTGGAGGGGCCTGTAATGATCTGATATAGCTGAAGCACTTGAACATCCGCAAATTGCGGATGTTCAACCAGCGGGTCTTTGGCCCGCTGGACGGGCTTTGTCCGTGTGCTTCACCCATGAAGTCAAACACACGACCGTTTACACGGTCTCCGGCGGCAGTTTTACTGCCGCCGGGCTGAAAAGAATCATTCTGATTCTTTTCAAGTGTGTTGACTATACCTCGGAAAGGGGAATGACCAATGAAAAAATGGAGTATTCTGCTGTTGATCTTCTGTCTGCTGGCAGGCTGTACCGCCGCCCCGGCGGGCCGGGAACCCGCTGAGAACGCCCCGCCCCCGGCGGCGGCGCCCGCGCCGGAGGAGGAGCCCTGCGGGTACACCGTGGAGATGGTGGAGCGGGAGGACAGCGCCGTGGACGAGGACGGCACCCTTCTGGCAACGTACCGCGTTTACATGCCGGAGCTGACCGCCTGCCGGGCCGGCGGTGCCGCCATTGAGACCGCGGAGACGGAGGCCGAGGCCCGGGCTCTGGCGGCGGCGGCGACCTTCAATGCCCAATTCGCGTCCTGGACGCTGGACGAGGGGTTCCAGGAGCTGGTGAATATGGCGCGGGAGGAGCGTGTCTGGCGGCAGGAGAGCGGCATCGACTGGGGCCATGCCTTTTTTACGGAGATGACCAGTGAGACCTACCGGACGGAGCGGCTGGTCAGCGTGGCGGGGAACTACTACAGCTACACCGGCGGCGCCCACCCCAACACTGTGCTGATGGCCTGGAACTTCGACCTGGAGACCGGGGAGTTCTTCGCCCCGGAGCAGCTGGCGGAGGACGGAGAGATCTTCTCCCAAGCGGTGTGGGAGGAGATTGTCCGCCAGATCCGCGAGAGGGCGGCGGAATATGACCTGAAGGCGGAGGAGATGTTCTGGGAGAATTACGAGGAGATTGCCGCGGGGTGGAGCAGCTACGCCGTCAGCTTTGACGAAGAGGGCATGACCGTGGCATTCTCCCCCTACGAGCTGGCGGCCTACGCCGCCGGCCCCCAGGGATTCCGCCTGTCCTATGACCTCCTGGCCCCCTATCTCAGCGATTACGGCCGGGCGATGCTGGAGCTTGAATAACGCAAAAAATCGTAGGGACAGGCCTCTGGCCCGTTGGTCCCGCCGGGAGCGCCCAGGCACCGGCAGGCGGACGGAGACAGAGACTTGTCCCCACATTTTTCTTGACATACCTTGTATCGCTATGTATAATAGACATAGAGATGCTAGGTATTGTTTCGGAGAGGAGCGAGGAAGATGCGAAAAAAACAGCAGATCGAGCACACGCCGCTGCTGGTGCTGTCATTGCTGGCGGTGGAGGATATGTACGGCTACCAGATGATCCTGGAGCTGGCCCGCCGGTCCAACCGCACCTTTGACATGAAGGAGGGCACGCTGTACCCGGTGCTCCACGGCCTGGAGCAGCAGGGCTATGTGGAGGCCTACCGCCAGGAGGCCCCCACGGGCCGGGTGCGGAAGTATTACCACCTGACGAAAAAGGGCGGCGAGGCATTGCGGACGGAGAGTGAGAGCTGGCGGCGGTACAGCGGGGCCGTGGACGCGGTGCTGCGGTCCTCCGCCCTGGGACTGGCGTGATGGACCGCTCGGAGTACTGCGCCCAGGTGCTCTCCCACCTTCGCCGCCTGTCCCGGCGGGAGCGGGAGGCCGTCCGGGCGGAGCTGGAGGAGCACATGGAGGACCACATCTGCGCCCTGCTGGACCTGGGGTATGACGCGCAGCTGGCGGAGGAGCGGACCATGGCCGCCATGGGCGACCCGGCGGAGGTGGGCCGGGAGATGGAGAAGCAGTATCCCCGGGGCTGGAATGTGGCCGCCGGCGCGGCCCTAATTCTCAGTATTTTTGTGATTTTCTCCGCCCTCTCCAGCAGTTATAACAGAAGGATGATCGGGTACGCCTGGGAGAGCGTTGTCTGCCGCGTCTCCCCGCCGGAGCCTGAGGAGATCGCCGCTGGGATGTTCTACCGCCAGGAGCCCTATATCCCTGTCTCCGGCGTCAGGGAGAAGGTGGACATCCAGCGGAACATCGGGAACGACGTGCTGTGGATCTACCGGATTACTGTGGGCGATCAGGACGGAGTGCAGACGGCGGAGGCGGCGGCCTGTATCTATGATAAAATCCCCGGCGGCCTGGTTTCGTTCCCGGCTTTCAACGAGCTCTTGGTAGAGAGCCAGCGGGGGGAGCAGCAGGTGCTTTGCCGTCAGGGCGCGCTCGCCAATCCCATGATGTGGAATCTTCTTCTGCGGGCTCCTGTCCGGCCAGGGGATGATCACATTACGCTGCGGTATGATTGGCTGGGGGAGACCGTCACCGTCGACATTCCCCTGCCAAAGGAGGGGGTGCCATGAGACGGAAAAAGAGACTGCTGACCCGGCGGCGGAGGGCCCTGCGCTGTGCCGCGGCCGCTCTGGTACTCCTGATTCTGGCGCAGACCTTTCTGCACACGGCGCTGCTGCTGCCCATCCAGGTCATCCGGCGGGTGGAGGATCAGCAGGGCGTCCAGGGGGCCCGAGTGGTCCGGCGGCAGTGGGAGCCAAAGGTCTACAACTGGACCAACCTGTTCTATCTGACGGCCAATGACGAGACCGTGCTTTTCACGAATGCTTATATAACGGCCCGTACCTGGGGCTGGGGAGGCGGACACACGGTCCTGCTGGACTGCACCGCCGAAAAGCCCATCCACGCCGCGCAGAAGCTCATCTCCGAGGACACCGGTCCAGGCAAGGATTACCACTGCTACGGTATCCACTATTTCTTCTTTGGCCGGGTAGATGATCCCTCCATTGAGACGGCGGAGATCCGGCTCCAGGTAAATCCCGGTTATGAGGGAGCGGCAGTGGAGAATGTCAGTCTGGGGTATCTCCAGCTCACGGTCCCCATCTTTCAGAGGAATGGCTGCCGGTACTTCCTTGCACACCACTATGTGGCGGAAGTGGGCCTTCTCCGGGACGGCGGGAACCACGTGATTGGAAAAGACCGGGAGGGAAACACGGTGACAACCCTCCAGATCGAAGAGACCAGCTACGCCAGTACCAGCGTTGTGAAGGGACCTCCCAAGACGGCAGAAGAGCGTACATAGCGACACCCCCGCGCCCACCGGGCGCGGGGGTGTTTTGTCAGTGTTTCTCCAGCAGCTGACGAAGAATGTTCCGACTGAACGATTCCAGCCGCTCCTCAATCCCCGGCAGCTTTACCGCCGTTCCAGCGTCGTTGGCGGTCTCCAGCAGGGCAAACCGGGGCGGCAGCCAGAAGCCCTTGTTCATATTCATGGCGGACACCACCTGGCTGGCCACGATGTCCCCTCCGGAGTACCCCGAGACCACGACGGCAAACACCGCTGTGTCCGCAAAGGGCGCGGCCCGGTACAGGGCCGTCAGGCGGTTGATCGCCGCGGAGAGGTTGGCGGGCAGGGCGTCGTTGTAGTTGGGGCAGAGCAGCACCACGCCGTCCGCCGCCCGGATGGCGGGGTACACCTCCTCCACCATGACGCCGCCGTAGAAGCAGTCCCCCCGCTCCCCGAAGTGGAGGCAAGCGGTGTAGGGGCACCCGGCGCAGTCCGCCAGGGCACCGTTGCGAAGGCCGATCTCCGTGATCTCACAGGCCCCCTCCAGCCGCTCCCGGCACCGGCTCCACAGGGCCAGGGTGTTGGAGGTGCGGCGGCTGGAGGCATGGAGCACCAGGATTTTCGGCCGCTGCCGCCGGGGCGGGGCGAAGTCCAGCACCCGCGCCGCCAGGTTCGCCGCCGCCCGCCGGTAGGCCTCCTCCAGGGAGCACCCGGCGTTTTTTGCCTGAACGGTGAAGTTTTGCAGGTCCCCCGCGGCCTCCACCAGGGGACGGCCCGGGAAGGCGCACCCCGCGAGATTCGCCGCCAGCGCCAGCTCCCGCCCGGCGGACTTGGTGTATAGGTCCCCTGCCCCGTCGATGAGCACGCCGCCCACGCACCCCCGGAGGCAGTCCGGATGGGTGCGGAGATGGGCCAGCAGGCTGTAAAACTCACGGTTCACGCCGCTGCCGTCCAGGGGCGCGGCGAAGAGGACCCGGCGGTTTTCCAGGGGTCCTTCCAGCCGGGACCGCACCTGGACCCGGCGGCCCTCCCGGGCGGCGGACAGCGCCGCGCCCAGCCGTCCGCCAGGGCGGCCCGCGTGGAGGATCAGCAGCTCGCCCTCCATGAAGACACCTCCTCCCGGCTCAGCCGGGGACATAGTACGAGCAGCACACCGGCGCATCCCACAGGGCCCGGCAGAGAAACGATACCGCCAGGGTTGGCAGCAGCCAATACCCGGTTTTCCGCCTCCGGCTCACGACGCCGCCTCCGGCGAGAGGGCCCGCAGCGCCGCCTCTGTCTCCCGCAGGCGGGCAAAGAGCGGGTCCGGCATCTCCAGCGTCTCAATCTCCAGCCCCCGGGCCGTAAAGCGGTTCTTACAGCCGAACCACACGCCCCCCAGGGGCACGGAGCCGCAGTGCCACTCCCCCCGCAGGCTCAGCAGCAGCTGCATGGCCCCGGAGGACACGGCGGGGGCCACGTAGGGCTTAAACCCCAGCTCCCGGATGCGGAGATTGGCCTCCAGGGTCAGGCGGGTCAGCTCCCGGGAGAGCTTATCATCGTAGCGCTCCAGGCCGTTGGCGATCACCAGCCCCTTGCCGTGGGGGCCGAAGCTGCGGCCCTCAGTGAGGAAGGCGGCAAACCGGGGGTCCTTTTTCGCGAAGTACGCCGTCCGGGCGTTCATCACCCCCAGGCCAAAGCCCTGCACCTGCTCGGGGAGAAGGCCCAGGCCGTCCCAATTGCCGCCTTCATCCCGGTTGGAGGCCCGCCAGGCCGCCACACACAGCTGGTCCACCGGGTCGCTGAGGACGATGAAGAGCCCCCAGAAGTCCGCCGCCCGGGCCTGCCGGGCAAACCGCTCCGCAAGGGGCCGGTTGGCCTCCAGCTGGGCCATGCGCACGTCCTGTACGCCGCTGTCCACCGGCGGGATGGCCCTGGCGGCGGCGAAGATGAATACGTCGCAGTCAAAGAGCCGCTCCGGCGGCACGGACTCCACCTCTGGCAGCGCGTCATAGTCCCAGGGCCAGGAAATCTGGCCCATCTCCGTGACCCACCGGGCCACGGTGTTCTCGCTGAGGTCGCAGATGCCGACGGAGGAGACCACATCGCCGCCCAGCAGTTTCAGCGCCGTCAGCAGCGTGCCCCCCACGTCCCCCACCGCCAGCAGGTGGACCCGCTTTTTTTCGGGCCTGGGGGCGGTAAAGTCCAGGGCCCGCCGCCAGCGGGGATGCCGGAGGTTCACGCCGGTGAGGCGGCCTGCCGCAATGGCGGCGGAGACGGCCTCCGGCAGCTCCGGCCTGTCCCCCATCCGCCGGGGGTCCAGCCAGGTCACATCCGCGCGCTCCGCCGTCAGCTGGCGGGGGTCCGTCACGCGCCAGGCGGCGGGGCGCAGAGCGGGGTCCCCGCGGACCAAAAACAGCTCTGGCGCCCCCGGCTCCGCCGGGGGAAGGGGCAGCTCCGGCGCATACGAGGCGGCCGTTTTTTCGTTGACGGTGTACCAGTACATAGCTCTTTAATCTCCCATCTTTGCCCTTATTCCAGCAGCTCCCGCATCCGCAGCAGCATCTTCAAATCGTTTTGCAGGCACATGGAGGCCGGCAGGCTGGCGTCGTAGAGCAGGCAGTTCCCCTTGTCCGGACTCAGGGGCAGGATCACCGCCTCGCTGAGGCGGGAGAGGGTCAGGTTCCTTGCGTACCGCTCCCGGTAGGCCGACTCCAGCGCCAGCAGAATGTCCCGGCTGTTGGTCAGGCAGGCCATGGAGAAGGCGAACACCGCCTCCCGGCCGCACTCCTTGTAAAATTTCGGGAAGGCGTAGGGCAGAATCAGGTTCACTGCCGGGGTCAGCCCCGGCACGGATGCCCGGGCCCCGCCCACGGTGTCGCCGCCGATGAAGGGGTACATGGTGGACTCCACAAACCAGGCCCGCATGTTGGGGATGTAATAGACGCTGTCCACCTCCCGGCCCCGGGCGGCCATCAGGTCACGGCCCCGGCCGGAGAGGAGACCCACCACACAGCACTCGACGTCCACGCCCTCCCGTCGGAACAGGGGGTCCAGGACCTGGATGCGGTTGCCGGAGTGAATCAGATCGTCCACCAGCATCACGGGCCGGCGGAAGGAGCGGATGGTGCGGATCTGGCTCTCCAGCGGCGCGTAGCCAGGGAATGCCTCAATGGTGAAGGACTTGAGATCCGGGGCGAAGACCTTGTCGGTGTGGACGGTCTTGGTGACGGTATTGGGCACGGCGCTGCCCCGCAGGATCTTGCCGAAGGGCACGCACATCTTGGGTCCCAGCACCCGGGGCGACGTGGGCTCGGCGGGCACGCCGTTGAGCTCCGTCAGCTTCCCCACCAGCCGGTGGTAGATGACCTCGGCGTTGAGGGACAGCACCAGCGCCCCGGGATACAGCCCGCAGATGGCCCGCTGAAGCTGGTGGTGGGCCTTTCGGATGGCCGTGAGCACCTGGGGATCGGAGGAAAAGGGCTCTTTCAGCGTAGTGGGAATGTTCTGGAGCAGTACCGCCGGGGAGCGCATGTCCACCAGCAGCAGCGGCCGCTCCGCCGTGCCGGCGATGGGGACAAATCCCTGCCGGGCCAGCAGGTCCAGCAGCTCCTCCCCGGCGGCGGGGCCGTACCAGGCGGCGTAGCCGCAGTCCTCGCCCATGGCCTGGGACAGGGCCTCCGTCAAGAGAAGCTGGCCTGCGTCGTAGCTGCGGCCGGGAATTCGGGCCAGGCACAGGCCCGTCAGCAGGCGGACCCGCCCTGCCGCACGGCAGCGCACCGCGTCAGCCAGGTCCTCGTCGCCGAAGGCGCCGTACAGGTCCCGGTCGCTGACAGTCCGCAGGGTCAAAAAGCCCAGAATCCGCGCTCCGGAGTCCATGCGGCGCAGGAGGAGAACGCTGTCCCGGGGGTCCGGCTCCGGGAGGGGACGGCGCTCCGCCGCGGCCATGGCGCGGAGCTCCTCCCACAAGGCGGCGTCCGGGCATTCCGCTTGCTCTATGCGCAGGAAGCCTGCCCGGATGATCTGCTTGTACTGGGGCTCCCGCAGGTACAGGCTGTTGCGGTAGATATAGTCCTGCACCGAGGGCTCGATGAGGTTGGAGATGTCCCGCCCCAGGTCGATGTTCTCCCGGATGCGGGTGGAGCTGATGTCCTCCAGATGGGTGGGCAGCTGGAGCTGCAACACATCCCCCAGGATGCAGGAGAGGTCCGCGTCGATCTCCCGGCCCTCGGCGTCGCTGGAGCGGCGGAAGACAATGTGGTTCAAATGGTGGACGGAGCCGGGAGCGGGCGGGGCCTTGTAGGAGGAGGCGCCCGCCACCACGTCGGACCCCACCGCCAGGTACAGCGCCTGCCCGGCGAACACCTGCCGCAGCCGCTCCAGGTCGGCGGGGGTGGCCAGGTTCACCGGGATGTCATGGGGGAAGAGGTACACGTCGAACTCGTCCGCCACGGACATACTGACGATCTGCCGCCGGATCAGGGAGGGCTGGGCCTTCTTGGACCAGGAGAACTCGTCCACCGCCAGATACACCTCGAATCCCAGGTCCCGAATGGCCTGAACAATGCCCTTGTGGCTGAGGGAGAAGGGGTCGAAGGTGCCGGGGAAGAAGGCGGCCTTGTCCGGGATCTCAAATTGGAAGGGCCCGCTCTGGATCTTGTGGAGAACGATGAAGCGGTAGATGTGGGAGAGGGACGCCGCGGTGTAGAAGAAGGTCAGCTCCTCCTCCGGCTGTTCGCCGATGAGGAACAGCAGCTTTTTGCTGATTAAGGTGAAAAGAGCGGTCTTCTCGTCGTAGCCCAGGGCCCGGGAGGCGAACAGGCTGCCCAGGATGTGGAGGGCCTCCTGCCGCACCGCCTCCCGCCGGTCCGCCAGGCCCTTGAGGAGGAGCCCCGCCATCCGCCGGCGGCGGGCGCTGTCCCCCTCGCCGAAGCGGCCGGCGTAGACGGTGTAGTGCTCCAGCATGGCACCCACGGTGGACAGGGCCGCCGCCACCACGTCGGTGTTGGGGGAGGAGAGGAGGGCGGCCATCTGAACCACCACCTCGTCCAGCTCCCGGGGCGTCAGCCACAGGACAAACTGGCCCAGGTACTCCGGGATGTACTTGGAGATCTCCGCCTGCCCTGTCTCCAGTGCCTTGGACATCTCCACGGCGATCTCGTTGCGCCGGTCCGGCGTCAGCACCGGGGCGATGGACAGCAGGGCCGCCCCCGCCATCCGCCGCACCACCACGTGCTCGCTGACCTTGATGAGGTTGGAGAAATGGGTGGCGATGTGAAGGGCGTTGGTCCCGCCGTCCCGCTCCACCTGGTCCAGCAGGTACTCCACGCCGGCAGCCTTTAAGATCCAGGGCGTGGCGGTCTTGAGATTGTCCAGGGATACGGCGCTGGCGGTGCCGGGACGGCCCAGCAGGGCCTTTTTGGAGGAGAGGTCCAGTCCCAGCCGCGTTCCCAGCTGGACCTGGAGGAACAGCAGCGGCGCGCTGGCGGCGCAGTCCGCCGCCTCCACGGCGGCGGCAATGACCTGCCGCTCCTCCGCCGTCTCCGGCAGGAAGCTCAAAAGGTGCCGGAACAGCCGCAGGGCGGCGGCCTTCTGGGGCGCCTCGCCCCGGTCCAGCCACCAGGCGGCAAAGGCGGTCAGGGTGCCATAGGCCCCGGGGTCCGCCCGCTCCAGGGGGGCGTTCATCACGGCGTCCATTAGAACAAAGGCCTCGTCCGGCTCCGCCGCGGCGGGGTCCTGGTACTGGCGCAGCAGCTCCGCGGCAAAGCGGGGGGCGTCCTTGTCGGAGCACTCCCCCAGCAGCGCGTCCACGGCGGTCTTGGCCTGGTAGCGGATCATGCTGGTCTGGCGGGGGGTCAGGCGGCGGTCCGGGTGAATCAGTTTTTCCAGATACTCCGCCCACAGCTGGAAGGGCCGCTCCTCCAGGGGGTCCGGGGCTGCCCCGGCGGGCAGCTCCTTTTTATAGCCGGAGAGGAAGCCCGCCAGCACTTTTCCGATGAGGGCGGCGGCGTGCCGGCGGATGTCGCCGTCCGCCGACAGCAGCAGCTCATAGAGGAAGTCCAGGGTCTGCTCCTTCTGGCCCACGCTCCAGTAGGTGAAATACTCTTCGAAGATGGACACATAGGCCCGCAGCCGTCCGGCGTCCTTTTCGCTGCGGGCGGCCTCCAGCGTGGCCAGGAACAGGTGCTCCCGGCTCAGGCGGTGCATCAGGCGGATATTGTGGTCCACGGCGGTGTAGCGCAGGTAGTACACCACCTCGTCCGGGGAGGCCAGGGCCGCGTCCCGCCGGAGGACCGGGGGCACGCCGGGGGTCTCCAGGGTGGTGTCCACGCCGAAGTAGGTCAGGTACTCCTCAAAGTCCCGCAGCTTTGCGTAGACGAACTGGTACCGCCGCCGCTTGGCGTCGTCCACGTTGTCCAGCTTGTCTAAAATCACGTCAAAGGCGTCCTTTAAGGAGAAGAGCTCCGCGATCTCCCCGCCGTCCGCCCCCCGGGACTGCTTCACCCGAAAGTCGGCGTACACCAGCACCAGCGATTCCGAGGACAGGTTCTCGATCTCCAGGTCCCACACGGAGTGGTTGGCGGCGATGTGGCCGATGGAGGCGAGGCCCCGCCGGGTACACCACTGGTCGGTGTAGTAGTAGTGAAGGTAGGGCACCCGCTCCCCGGGCCTGCAGCCGAACTTGCCGATGTCGTGGGCGGCGGCGGCGCCGCTCATGAGCCCCAGGTCGATCCGTCCGCCCCCGGCCTTGAAGGCCCGGGCCACGGTCATGGCGGCGTGGTGGACGCCGGCGATGTGCTCCAGGGTCTTGAAGGGCGTCGCCTCCCGGCCCAGGCGCAGCAGCTCGTAGACGTACTCCATCCGCAGGCGCTTTTGGAAGAGGCGGTACTCCGCCGCGACGGCGCTGCCGGAGAGCTCCTCCTCCGTGCAGAAGGCGAAGTCCAGCCAGGGGTCGAAGGGCAGGGCCTGCCGCTCGGCGTCAAAGAGCACCTGGAGGAACTGGAGGAAGCACAGCGCCCCGTCCCACTGGGCGGAGGTGTGAGCCCCGTCCGCCCGGGGGTAGAGCAGGGACAGCGCCACCTGGTAGGCGCAGCGGAGCCAGCCCTCCTCCGGCTCCGGAGCCAGGGCGTCCAGCACCGGGCGGAAGGAGGCCAGCGCCTGGGCGCAGGTCAGCCGCTCCCGGATGGGGAGCAGGGGGGCGAGCATGGCCTTCCAGTCGGCGGCGCCGAAGATCCGGCGGATGTCCTTGCGGGTGAACCCCAGTTTTTTCAAAAACGCCCGGTCGTTGAAGGTCTCGACGAGCCGGATGCGCAGGGCCTTGTCCTGATCCATCGTGTTTGCTCCTTTCCGCCCGCGGGGAGGTGGATTGATGGTTCCCATTATACCGCATCCGGCGGCGGGAGGGAAGCGGAAATTTTGGCGGCTGGCTTGAAACAAAGATGAAAGCTATGTTAAAATTGGGACTGTCATTCATCGGAGGAGGTATCGGGGAATGGATATGACGGAGTTTCAATGGACAAGACAGCCGCAGAGCTGGAAAATCGAAAACGGCAGGGTGGAAATCGTCACCAGGCCGCATACCGATCTGTGGCAGCGGACATATTATCATTTTCAAAATGACAACGCGCCAGTGTTTCAAGCGGAGACGGATAATCCGTATTTCAGCTTTGTTGTAAAGACAGAATTTGCGGACAGCTGCCATCGGTTTGACCAGTGCGGCATTGTGATGTATCTTGACAGTGAAAATTGGCTGAAGGCATCCGTGGAGTATGAAAACGGGGACTATCAGCACCTGGGCAGCGTTGTGACCAACGAGGGGTATTCTGACTGGGCGACCACTGTGATGGATGCCTCCATAAAATCCATGTGGTATCGTTTTAGCCGCCGGGGCGATGATTACCGTGTGGAATGCTCTCTGGACGGCATGCAGTTTGACCAGATGCGGGTCTGCCATATGCGGAAAGGGGCCGGGAAAATCCGGTTCGGCATTTATGCCTGCTCGCCGGAAGCGTCTTCTTTCAAAGCGGTATTTTCCAATATGCAGATGATGGAATGCCAATGGAAGGCCCACGACGGACAGCCGCCGGATTCAAACTGAACATACAAAAGGCCGCCCCAAGGGGCGGCCTTTTGTATGTTCACTCATTAAAATGTACGTGGTTGAAGATGTGCTCCTGGCAGAAGCAGTGGTACCCCTGGCAGCGGGAGCAGTACCGGAACTCCAGGTCCGGCCACTCCGTGTCGGTCCGTCCGCAGACGGCGCACTTGTGGCGGTAGCCCCGCTCCTCCTCCCGCTTTTTCTGCTGCCGGGCGGCGGCCTTGAACTGGATGGTCTGGTGGGAGGTCTGGTGTTTCGCCCACCCCCGCCGCCAGGCGATCTCGTCGGTGATGTTGGTCCAGAAAAATACGATGAAGTTCAAAATGGCGATGACGGGAAGCAGGGCGCCCAGGAGGTTCCCGCCCAGCAGGCTCAGCAGGACCTGGAGGGCGAAGTAGGCCGCGTCGATCCAGGCCAGCCACTTCACCTTCACCGGGATGATGAAGAAGATCAGGAACCGGGTGTCCGGATACAGCATGGCAAAGGCGAAAAACATGGAGAGGTTGATGTAATGCGCCCCGGCGATGCGGGCGCTGCCGGAGACCAGTCCCATGACGGCGCCGACGACGACTGTCAAAACCACGCCGGAGATGTAGTACAGGCTGAACTTTGCCGTGCCCCACTCCCGCTCCAGCGTGGTGCCGATCATGTAGTAGAGGTGGAGAAAGAACACCAGCCAGATGGCCTGGTTCAGGCTGTAGTAGCCCGGAAAGAAGATGAAGGTCACAAGCCGCCAGATCTCCCCGCGGGTGACGGCGTGCCAGTCAAAGGTCAGGAAGCTGACGGCCCCGTACCCGGCGAACACGGTCAGCAGGTACACGATCACATTGCCGACGACCACGTACATCATCAGATTGGGGATGCCGAAATTGGGGTGGCTGTACGCAAAGCGGTCCACCGCGCGGTTGAGCTTTTTCAAAGGGAATCCCTCCAGAAGGTAAAATTCGGAAAAGCACACAGAGTAATAAATTATTATACCCCATTTCCGGCGAAAAGTCATGTATAATTTTTGAACGTTGTCAAAAAGCGGTTTTTTCTAAAAAATCCAGAAAAGGGTCCTTGACAAATCCCCGGGAGCTGACTACAATGAGTAATGACAATTTCATAATCCCTTATCAAGAGTGGCGGAGGGACCGGCCCTGCGAAGCCACGGCAACCTGTTCTTCAAGGTGCCAAATCCGGCGGATACCGACAGATGAGGAGCGGAAAGATTTTTTCGCGCGTTTCGCCTGTCGAAACGCGCGTTTTTTCTGCCTCCGCGACAAATCAGAAAAGGAGACGAACACAATGGCAAGACACTACTTATTCACTTCCGAGTCCGTGACCGAGGGACATCCCGACAAGATCTGCGACCAGATCTCCGACGCCGTGCTGGACGCCATCCTGGCACAGGACCCCCAGGGCCGCGTGGCCTGCGAGACCACGGCCTGCACCGGTCTCATCCACGTCATGGGCGAGATTACCACCAAGTGCTTTGTGGACATCGACAAAATCGCCCGGGAGGTGGTCCGGGACATCGGCTACGACCGGGGCAAGTACGGCTTTGACTGCGACACCTGCGCCGTCATCACCTCCGTGGACGAGCAGTCCCCGGACATCGCCATGGGCGTGGACAAGTCCCTGGAGAACAAGAACGGCGAGGACAGCGAGCTGGGCCACGGCGCCGGCGACCAGGGCATGATGTTCGGCTACGCCTGTGACGAGACGCCGGAGCTGATGCCCCTGCCCCTGTCCCTGTCCCAGAAGCTTTGCAAGCAGATGACCCTGGTGCGCAAGACCGGGATTCTCCCCTACATGCGGCCCGACGGCAAGAGCCAGGTGACCGTGGAGTACGATGAGAACAACCGCCCCGTCCGGGTGGACACCGTGGTCATCTCCACCCAGCACAACCCCGACGTCACCCTGGAGCAGATCCGCCGGGATATGATCGAGCAGGTGGTGAAGGTGGTCATCCCCGCCGATATGCTGGACGAGAACACCAAGTACTATGTCAACCCCACCGGCCGCTTCGTCAAGGGCGGCCCGGCGGCGGACGCCGGCCTCACGGGCCGGAAGATCATCGTAGATACCTACGGCGGCAGCGCCCCCCACGGCGGCGGCTGCTTCTCCGGCAAGGACCCCACCAAGGTGGACCGCTCCGCGGCCTATGCCGCCCGGTGGGTGGCCAAGAACATCGTGGCCGCCGGCCTCGCCCGCCGCTGCCAGGTGGAGCTGGCCTACGCCATCGGCGTGGCGCAGCCGGTGAGCATCCTGGTGGATACCTTCGGCACCGGCGCCGTGGACGACGGCAAACTGGAGGAGGCCGTCCGCAAGGTGTTTGACCTGCGGCCCACCGCCATCATCCGGGACCTGGACCTGCGCAGGCCCATCTACCGCAAGCTGGCGGCCTACGGCCACATGGGCCGAGAGGACCTGGGCGTGACCTGGGAGAAGACTGACCGGGCCGAGGCCCTGAAGGCCGCCGCGGGCGTGTAAAAAACACGCAGGGCGCTCTGTAAGACACAGAGCGCCCTCTTTCCAAATCAGGAGGTCCTGTTATGAAGAAGCGCCTGCAGACCCTGGGGAGAGCGTTGGCTCTCTTCTGCGGCGGTGCGGCGGGGCTTTTGGGCCTGCTGGCGGTGAAGGCGGCGCTGGCCATCCTTCTCTGCGGGGCGCTGCTTCTGGGGCTTCTCCACGGCTGCCTGTATGACCACGGCCTGCCCCACAGCCGCCGGGAGGTTCTGGCCTACCTCCAGACCCTCTGCCCCGGGGAGGACGTCTCCGCGGCCCGGAAACACTACGAGGCGCCGGACCCGGACCACACCGCCCCCCTCCGGGTCTGGGACTGCTGGTTTGACGATATGCCGGAGATGGTATTCCAGGTGACAAGCGGCTGGTACGCCCCCTCCGCCATACCCATCCCGGCGGGCTATGAGCTCTCCGACAACCTCAACGCCTCCCTCTGGGCCTACTACGCGCCCCGGTACCAGGGTCCTCTGGACACCTGGGACGATGATCTTGAAATGACCTTTTCCGACATGGAGGAGGTCCGCCGGGCAGCAAAACAGCTGGAGGACTTCTGCGCCTGGTACGGCGCGCAGCCCCATACCCGGTACTTCCCTGCGGTGGCCTGCGGCTTCACCGGCGGTCCCCTGCCCCTGGGCTCCATGGAGGACCGGGCCTGGATTCGCTGTACTACGGCGGAGGGACTGGCGGACCCCGGCGAGGTTTACCGGAACATAGTGGGCCGGTGCGGCTATATGCTGGCATATTACTATGCCTTTTACAACCTCCCCTGCCCCGGCTATACCCCGGAGGAGCAGGAGGCCTTTGCCGAAAAGACCTGGCTCTGGTATGAAAACCGCAGGACGCACTACCCCTATGCCGTGGTTCTGCGGAACGACTCCCCGGAGAACGCCGCCCTCTACCCCGACCTGCCCCGGACGGAGAAGTCCGAGACCACCCGCCTGGGAGAGGGGCTGCCCATCTACCTGGACTTTCGCTCCTGGCAGATCCGCTTCCAGGGCATCGGAATGCACTATGGCAAGCTCAGTTACGGCGGTCTCTACCAGCTCCTCTCCCGCCTGGGCCGGGACCCGGAGGGAACGCCGGAGCACTTCACCGCCGAAAGCGTCTTCGGCCAGCGGCGCTATGAATTCTCCTATGACTTCCAGGACGAAGCAGGCTGGTACTATCTCCTGGATGGCCAGGCCTGTTATCTGGATGAGAAGCTCCCAGCGCTCCGGGTCAACGCCAGACTCATCGAGGATCTGACAGGGCTTTGGTTTCAATATTCATGAGGCTTATAGTCAACACATTCGAAAAGAATCAGAACGATTCTTTCAACCTGGCGGCAGTTCCGCTGCCACCAGGGACCTTGTAAGCGGTTGTGTGTTTGACTTTATAGGTGAAGCACACGGACAAAGCCCGTCCAGCGGGTCAACGACCCGCTGGTTGAACATCCGCATCAAGTGCTTCAACTATATCATTGATGAACGGGGCCCCGGATTTCCGGGGCCCCGCCCTTTGTACGCAGGAAATGGCGAGGGCGCTCCCGCTGCAGAAGGCGCGGGGCCTCGTGAAAAAGGTTTGACGCAAAACGTTCTTCCTTTTACCCTCCGTGCCGATAAACGCCTATCAATTTCTCGCTCCGCTAAAATAACGAATGGGCGGTTATTCACCGCGGATGACCGGCAGGCAGGTGCAAATTGTTCTCTTTCCTTTTTTGGAATATACGGCCCTTTTGCCTTTTGCGTTGATGGAGCCGGGCATTGGCAATTTCACGAGTCGCAGCTTGAAACGAAAGATTGGTTTCGCTGCAAGAATCATAAATTAAGATTTGCGGAGGACTTATGAAAAATGTATTATTAAGTGCAGATAGTGGGATAAGTGTATTCAGTGTTCCAGATAAAGTGGCAGATAACCTTGAAAAATACTGCATAGAGTTCTGTTGTCATTGGTTGCATGAAAGTCCCGATGCTGCAGGATATCGTGTTAAAATGGGCAGCACGGTGGGTGTATGTTATTCTGAAAAAGATTTTATAGATTATTTGAATCAGTACATTTGTGATGAACAGTCAATGCTGATTGCGACACTTGCCGATGTGTTTGGAGAAGATAGCCTGCCTAAAGAATATATCGGGCTGCCATATTTCAATTTCTAACGACCTCCCATTTTTCGGGTGGTTACTCATTATGGATAACTGTTCTCAGTCATTTTGATGAAAAAAATTTATATGCCTTGATCAACACGAAAGGTAAAAGGGAAGAATATACCGTTGTACTGATTGAGACGCTTAATATTAGGCCTTGTTTGAAAAAAGTCAAAACGCCCAAACGGCGGATCTTTATCCGCCACTCTGCGTTAAATTTTCTTGCCGGGCGTCAGCCCGCCTGCAAAAATTTGCCTGGATTGACGGAAAAATCTCTTGCCGTTGGGCATTCCGCCATTTTTCAAACAAGGCCTAGAGCAGTTTCCCAAAACACCGGGAAAAGTTCAGCGGTCCGGGAATTGCATGACTGCGTTGCCGTCCTCGCTTCCTTTTTTCTCATTATTTTCGGGAACTGCTCTAGGATATGCAATAGAGATAAACTATACCGCAAACCACATCGCAGACATACGGCGGCAAACCGCCTGCCACAAGGCCAGAACTCTTATCTGTCCGTCCGGTAGCTCTCCAGAAACATGGGCGTCACGCTGTCGGTGTAGGCCACCAGGGAGTACTCCCCGCCGCAGAGGCACCAGTCGTATAAGAGGGCCCGCTCCCACAGGGCGTAGGCCTTTACAATGTCGTTCACGGTCCGGTCTGTCCGCAGCTGCCCCGCCTGCTGGCCCTCGGCGATGATCCGCCGCAGCAGCTTGAAATAGGTGCGGTTCCGGTCCAGCAGGTGCTTCTCCCCCCGGGCCAGCAGCTGTGTGGACAGCAGCCGGGCCAGCAGGTCCATGGACACGCCGCCGTCGATCATGGCGAAGAGCTCGTGATTCAGGTACGCCAGCTTCTCCATGGCGTCCAGAGCGGGGTCCATGACCTGCATCAGCTGCTCGTACTTCTCGTCAAACACGTTGGCCAGCGTCCCCAAAAGAGCGTCCTTGCCGTCGAAATAGTGGTAGAAAGACCCCTTGGAGGTCTCCGACTCAAAGACGATGTCCTCCACGGTGGTCTCCTCGTAGCCCTGCTCGTAGAACAGCTTCCAGGCCGCGGAGATGATCCGCCCCTTGGTGTTCCTGGTATTTTTTCTCGGCATAGGCGCGCCCCCCTCTCTTTGCTCCAGCATACCACATCCCGGAGCAATGCGCAAATCAAAATACTCTACGGAGCGTAGATTGCTTTTTCATAGAGGCATCCTGTATAATAGCTCCGCCGGACAGATCCCGCCGCCGTGCCGCCGATGCCCTTGCAGGGCCGGGAGCGCAAAAGCGGGGAGAGCGGATTGGGAAATCAAAAGGAGGCGCGGCATATGGACCACACCAAGATCGGAGGACTGATCCGCCGCCTGCGGCAGGAGCGGGGAATGACCCAGCGCCAGCTGGCGGAGCGGATGGGCATCAGCGACAAGACTGTCAGCAAATGGGAGCGGGGCATGGGCTGTCCCGACCTGTCCCTCCTGCCGGATCTGTCCGATATTTTTCACGTCGGCCTGGACCAGCTCCTCACCGGGGAGCTGGACGCCCGGGAGGCGTTAGGAGGAAACATGAAAAGAACAGCGTTCTATATCTGCCCGGACTGCGGCAACGTGGTCGCCGCCATGGCGGACGCCGCCGTCTCCTGCTGCGGCAAGCGGCTGGAGGCGTCCCAGCCCCAAAAGGCAGAGGGAGAGGACCGCCTCACCGTGGAGACGGTGGAAAACGACCTCTTCATCACATCCGACCACCCCATGTCCAAGGACCACTACATCACCTTCGCGGCCCTGCTGACCGGGGACAGCCTCATACTCCGCAAGCAGTACCCGGAGTGGGGCCTCCAGGTACGGCTCCCCGCCGTCGGCCATGGCCGTCTGCTGTGGTACTGCTCCCGGCACGGCCTCTTCTGCCAGCCGGTTTAACTGAAGGACCAGACGAAATTTACGCCGCTCCGCCCGCTCTCCATTCATTGAACGGCCGGGAGCGAGGCATCCAAACTCCCTGTTCCCATCCGCGGAAAAAGCTGGTATAATGCAGAGGAAATCCCATCACGAAAGGACTGTTTTTATGAACCGTTCCGCACTGGTCACCGGCTCCTCCCGGGGCATCGGCCGGGCCGTCGTTCTGGAACTGGCCCGGCAGGGCTGGTCCGTCTGCGTCAACTATCTGGAGCACCGGGAGGCCGCGGAGGAGACCGTGTCCCTCCTCCGCACTGAGGGCCGGACGGCCATGGCCTTCCGGGCCGACGTCGCAAACCGCGCCGCCGTGAGCGAGATGGTTCGCGCCGCCTCGGAGACCCTGGGCCCCGTGGAGCTGCTGGTGAACAACGCCGGCGTGGCGGGCCAGTGCCTGTTCCAGGACATCACGGACGAGCTGTGGGAGCGGTACCTGGACGTAAACCTGGGGGGCGCCCGGAACGCCATTCAGGCCGTCCTGCCCCACATGATCTCGGAGAAGCGGGGGTGCATTGTCAACATCTCCTCCATCTGGGGTCTCCGGGGAGCCTCCTGCGAGACGGCCTACGCCTGCACCAAGGCGGCCCTCATCGGCCTGACCCGCTCCCTGGCCCTGGAGCTGGCCCCCTCCGGCATCCGGGTGAACTGCGTGGCCCCCGGCGTCATCGACACGGACATGGTGCAGGTCCTGGGGCGGGAGACCCTGCGGGATCTGGCGGAGCAGACGCCCCTGGGCCGCCTGGGCACGCCGGAGGACGTGGCCCACGCCGTGGCTTTTTTCGCCTCGGAGGGCGCCTCCTTCGTCACGGGACAGGTGCTCTCCGCCGACGGCGGCTTCATTGTCTGAGCGTGCATAGTTCCGCCCTCCTGGGAAACACTGAGGAAAAATCCCATGGGAGGCAGAAATATGGAATATCTCAACGCGTTTCTCTGCGGCGGCATCCTCTGCGCCATCGGCCAGATTCTGATCGACAAGACCCAGCTTACCCCCGCCCGCATCCTGACGGGCTATGTGGTGGTTGGGGTGCTGGTCAGCGCCCTGGGGCTCTACCAGCCTCTGGCGGACTGGGGCGGCGCCGGGGCCACGGTGCCCCTCACCGGCTTCGGCCATGCCCTGGCTAAGGGTGTGAAAAAGGCCGTGGGCGAACAGGGCTGGCTGGGGATTCTCACCGGGGGCCTCAGCGCCACGGCCGGCGGCATTACCATGGCGGTGACGGCCGGCGTGGTCATGGCGCTGATCTTCAAACCGGGGGACAAGCGGTAGCTGCGGACATTGGCCGCCGGAGGGGGCGCTCCCCTCCGGCGGCCTTTCGCAATTGTAACAATTCACCCAGATTTTGTCTTTATTTTGTCACTTTTTTGTGATTCTTTTTTTCGCCATTTCTGTCATACTGTATCTGTCAGAAAATTCGACAGAAAGGACGTTTTTTCGATGCCCCGTTTTACTGCCCTTTTCCTCCTGCTGGCCCTTCTACTGTCCCTGAGCGCCTGCGGCCAGACGCCTCCCGCCGCGTCTCCGGAGGAGGACTCTGCGCCCCCCGTCCAGAACGAGACCCCCGAACCGGAGCCGGAACCTGAGCCCGAGCCCTACGAGATTCTGGACCCCACGGTAATGCCGGAGGGCGGCAGCCGGGACGGCGTGCCCTACGCCGCCTGGGACGGGATCGTGGAGCATCTGTTCTTCCATCCGGTGGTGGCGTACCCGGAGCTGGCCTTCGACGGGGACGCCCAGGCCGACGGCATTGACGACTACATGGTCACGGCGGACGAGTTCACCAAGATCCTCCAAAGCGTCTACGACAAGGGGTACGTGCTGGTGGACATCGGCGACGTATGGAGCGAGACCACGGGAGAGGACGGCCAGCCCAAAATGGTCCGCAACACCCTCTACCTCCCCGAGGGGAAAAAGCCTGTGATCTTCTCCTACGACGATACCAACTACTACCCCTACATGCTGGAAAACGGCTTTACTTACAAGCTCATCATCGGCGACGACGGCAAAATCACCTCCTGGGGCAAAAACCCCGAGGGCGGCGAGGTGGTCAGCCGGGATCTGGACGCCATTCCCATGCTGGACAAATTTGTGGAGGAGCATCCGGATTTCTCCCCCTTCGGCGCCAAGGCCAGCCTGAGCCTGACGGGGTACTGCGGCATCCTGGGCTACCGCACTCAGACGGAGCGGGAGGACCAGTCCGCCGAGCACGAGGCCAACCGCCAGCGGGAGCGGGAGGCGGTGAAGCCCATCATCGCCGAGCTCAAGCGCACCGGCTGGACCTTCGGGAGCCACACCTGGGGCCACATCAACCTGGCCAAAAAGCCCCTGGAGACCGTCGAGACGGATACGCAGAAGTGGCTTGACGAGGTGGGCTCCCTGGTGGGGGAGACGCCGATCCTGTACTATCCCCACGGCGCGCGGCCCGACGGCAACGACTGGACCGAGACCGGCCCCATCTTCCAGTATCTCCAGAGCCAGGGGTTCCGGGTGTTCTGCTCCGTGGGCACCGAGAGCTTCAGCTTTATCAAGAAGGACATCTGCGCCGTGATCTGCGACCGCCTCCACCCCGACGGCACCACCCTCCGCCGCTCCCGGGAGCGGTACTTACAGTTCTACGACGCCAAGGACATCATGGATGTGGACGCGCGGCCCCAGAGGGAGATCCTCTGGGAGTGAAAGGAGCCCGTATGAGAGCGTTTTTCAGAGGACGGACCCCTCCCGCCGCGGCGCTGGCGGCGGTGACGGCGGCGGCGATCCTGCTGGCCGGGAGTCCCGCCCCGGCGGGGCTGCCCGGCCCGGAGGAGCTGCCCATCATGGGCTGGGAGGCGGCGGAGGCCGCCCTGCTGGGACTTCCCCGAAAGGACATTTTGAATGCCTGGGGAGAGCCGGACGGGTCTCTCTCCGGCTTCTTCGGCGACATCTACCAGCTGGAAAGCGGCATGTGCATCACCGTATACTATGACCCGGAACCCATGAACCCATGAACCGGGGATTGGCCGATTCCTACACCGTCCCGGTACAGTATATCTCCTGCCCGGTCAAGGAGATCCCCCCTCTGGAGGAGGCCGGCCTGTCTCCCAGGCTTTCCCTTGCTCTGGAGGGCCATACCCGTGAGGAGGTCCACGCCGCCTGGGGCGATCCCCACAGAGAGGTGACCACCAAATGGGACGGCCTCTGCGATGTCTACTGGCCGGACCGGCTCCACGGCATCACGATATATTATGATACGGAGTCCATGGACGCGGGAACTGCGGATGAACGCACAGTCACCGTCCTGTATGTCTCCCGAAGCGAAGAATGACAAGGAGGAAGATCACCGTGACAAGAGAGGAACTGAAAGCCGCCGCCATGTCCATGCTGGACCGGGCCTACTGCCCCTACTCCCATTTCCCCGTGGGGGCGGCGCTGGAGTGCGAGGACGGAACGGTATTTACCGGCTGCAACGTGGAGAACGCCGCCTACCCCGCCGGCATCTGTGCCGAGCGCAACGCCATCTCCCACGCCGTGGCGGAGGGGCACACCCATTTCCGCTGCATCGTCATCGCCGGGCGGGGAGAGGACTTCTGCGCCCCCTGCGGCATCTGCCGCCAGGTGATGCGGGAGTTTGCCCCGGATCTGGAGGTCGTCTGTCTCAACGGCGCGGGGGAGGAGACGGTCTTTACCCTGCCGGACCTGCTGCCGTACAGCTTCGGTCCGGAGTCTTTGGACTGAACCGCTGCAAAAGGCGAACCAGCGGCATGGAGCTCAGCTCCATGCCGCTGGTTTTTTCGTCAGGTACAAGCGCCTCGCCGGCAGGGCGGACCGCTTACACCGCTGCGCAGCTCCCGTCGCAGAAGCCGCCGCTATGATGGAGACCGCAGTAGACCGTGCCGCTGTGGCTGTGCTGTCCGTCGACGGCGCAGCCCGCCACCGGGCAGAGGGCGCGGCAGTCTCCGTCGCAAAAGCCCTCCTCATGGGCATAGCCGCAGTACGCCGTGCCGCTGTGGGTATGCTGCCCGCTGACGGCGCAGCTCTCCACCGGGCAGAGGGCGCGGCAGTCTCCGTCGCAAAAGCCCTCCTCATGGGCGTAGCCGCAGTACGCCGTGCCGCTGTGGGTATGCTGCCCGCTGACGGCGCAGCTCTCCACCGGGCAGAGGGCGCGGCAGTCTCCGTCGCAAAAGCCCTCCTCATGGGCGTAACCGCAGTACGCCGCGCCGCTGTGGGTATGCCGCCCGCTGACGGCACAGCTCTCCACCGGGCAGAGGGCGCGGCAGTCTCCGTCGCAAAAGCCCTCCTCATGGGCGTAACCGCAGTACGCCGCGCCGCTGTGGGTATGCCGCCCGCTGACGGCACAGCTCTCCACCGGGCAGAGGGCGCGGCAGTCTCCGTCGCAAAAGCCCTCCTCATGGGCGTAACCGCAATAGACCGCGCCGCTGTGGGTGTGCCGCCCGGTGAGCGCGCAGTCCTCCACCGGACAGAGGGCGCGGCAGTTCCCGTCGCAGACTCCGCCTGCGTGGGCATAGCCGCAGTAGACCGTGCCGCCGTGGCTGTGCCGGCCGGCGGCGGTGCAGCCCCCCGCCGGGCAGACGGTTATGACGGCAGGCTGGACAGCAACAGTATTTTGGCCATGGTGCCCGCCATGGCGCCCGCAGCCATGGGCGGAGGCCGGAAAAACCAATGACACAGCAGTCAGAACACAGAGCAGGCAAGCCGCAAGTTTCCTCTTGATCCGCATGACACGCAGTCCTCCTATTTCCTTTGCAGATGGATAAAATACAGGTGTTTCCAATTATAGCACAGCCCGCCAGCCCGGTCAAGACACTCCTGGGCGAAGGAAGTGTCCAACCACGCATTTTATCATCCGCGATTTTGCTTTTCGGCTGCGCCCCTGCATAAAATCTGCGAAGAGGACACTTCCCGGGCAGATCTGAGCTGGCTCCGGAAGACGCCTCAAAGGTCTGGCTGGGGCGGGTTGTCCGTGTCCAGCAGAAACCGCTCGTAGGCGTTGATGATAGTGGTCTCCCCCCGCCGCAAAACCCGGGGCAGGTCGGCTCCGTAGTTGGCGTGGACGTGGCCGTGGATCAGGTATTTCGGCTGGTACTTGTCCACCAGCTGCAGGAGGGAGGAAAACCCCTGGTGGGCGTAGTCCTCCCCGTCGCCGTAGCCCCGTATGGGGGAGTGGGCCAGCACGATGTCCACGCCGCCGCTGCGCCACAGCTGGAACCGCAGCCGCTGGATTCGGGCCTCCATCTGCCGCTCGGTGTACTGGTGGGGGCCGCCGCTGTACAGGTAACTCCCCCCCAGCCCCAGAATCCGCAGCCCCTTGACCCGGAGAATGCGGTCCTCCGCGCAGTCGCACCCCTCCGGCGGGTTGCGGTCATAGGTCTTGTCGTGGTTGCCGTGGACGTAGACCAGGGGCATCCCGCCCATGGTCACGAGAAACGAGAGGTATTTGGCGTTCAGGTCCCCGCAGGAGAGGATCATGTCCACACCTTTGAGCCGCCCTGGCTGGTAGAAGTCCCAGAGAGCGGGACACTCCTTGTCGGAGATCAGCAGCAGCTTCACAGGATGGGGTCCTCCTTCTCCGGAGGAATGCCCTCCCGATAGACGCCCTGGAGCCGGACGATGGACCGGGCCATGGGCAGCAGGTCCTCATAGGCGGGGATGCTGCCCTCCACACAGCCGCTGAGCCGGTCCATGTGGAGAATCTCCTCCGTCGTGGCCCCCTGGAAGGGCTGGATGGACCCGTCGATGATTCCCCGGCGGAGAATCTCCGCCAGCTGCCGGATGCCTGCCGGCAGGCTCTCCCCCAGCAAAATGTCAATGGCGCGGCTGTTCATGCCCCACCAGTAATTCACCGCCTGGTTCCCCCTGGGGCCCAGGACCTCCCAGCCGCCGTTGAAGACGCTGCGCACCAGGTTGGTGTAGACGTTGCCCCAGTGCCAGTAGGGAGAGGCCAGGGCGTGGAATTTTCCGCCCTCCACCCGGCACAAGCCCCAGGGCTCCCGGATGCGGTCCGGGGTGGGGATGTCCCGGTTGGAGATCAGGGTGACCCCCTGCCGGGCCAGCTCCTCCATGGCGTTCTCCTCCACGCAGGACCAGCGCAGGAGGATGCGCACGCCGGGGTTGGTCAGCTGGGCCCCCTGGGCGAAGGCATTGATGCTGGCGGGCACGCCGAAGATGGGACTGGAGGCCACGTACCCGATGCGCCCGTCCCGGCTCATGGCCCCGGCGATCGCCCCGGCGATGAACTTCCCCTCGTAGATCCGGCTGTAATAGGTCTGCACGCCGGCGTAGGGCATGGAGACCGAGCAGTTCAGAATCCGCACGTCCGGGTGCCGGGCCGCCGTCTTGCGGCAGGCCCCGATCAGCGGCGGCGTGACGGCGAAGATCAGCTGGGCCCCGTTCTCAATGGCGGCCTCCATGGCGGCCTCGGCCTCGCCGTCGGGACGGACGCCGTCGAAGACCTGGGTGGTCACCCTCTCCCCCATGACGGCCTCCAGGTACTGCCGTCCCAGGTCGTGGGCCCGGGCCCAGTCACTGTGCTTTGGCAGCTGGTCGCTGACAAAGGCCACGTTGAGGTGGGCGGGCTTGAAGAGGCGGCCCAGGAGGCCGCTGTCCTTGGGCTCCGGCGCGTCGGTCTTGACCTCGATGGGCTCCGTCAGGGCCCTGATGTCCGCCCAGACGGCCTTGATGCTCTTTGTGAGCTCTGCGGTGGAGAGGGACACCAGCTGATCGAACTCATAGACCTTCAGCCACACCAGCAGGGCGTCCGCCGTGGTGATATTGAGCTCCCCACCCCCCAGCTTGCGGAAGGGCTCCTGGAAGTAGGTATACCCGGCGGTGAAGCGCCGCCGCTCGTCGTCGGTCCACACGTGGTCCGGTTCGTAGCCCAGGGCCTTCTGGAGCTTCTGGAAGCTGCCCGCCCGGCTGAACCGCACCCGGTAGAGCTTCGTCCGGGGGTAGGACTCCATAAAATCGTAATAGGCCAGGATCTCCGGGGCCTCGGACCACACGGGCACCATCCGGGTCACGTAGCCGGGGATCACCGGCGCGCCGTAGCTTCTGAGCACGCTGACCCGCTTGTTGCCCTCCTGGACATAGAAGCGGCCCAGGTACTCAAAGCAGCGGATGGGCTCCCGGATGCCCTCGTCCCCCAGGTGGGCCGCGCAGAGGTCCATCCACTTGGTGCCAAACTCTGTGTCCGGGTCCAGCAGCGGCATGAAGTCCGCCGCGAAGGCGGTGCGCCGTCCCGCCGTCTTGGTGCCCTTGATCTGGTCGATGGGGATCTCCACCACACCCAGGTCCACCTGCCCGGCCACCATGGTCTCGCTGATAATCTCGTCCAGTACCTGGGGATAGGGGTACCGCCCCCGGAGCACGCAGTCGTGATAGGTCTTGCGGCCCTGTTTCAGCGCGGCGGCGTACTGTACCGCGGCCTCCTGCCGGCTCATAGGATCGCCTCCTGTTTAATCGTTTACTTCCCCATGATTCTATCGGATTTTCCGGTGGAATACAAGGATTCTTTGACGTTTTTCAGTCCAAATTTCGCGGGGCGGCGGAGGGAAAATCCAGCTGTTTTGACGGAGGGAGAGTCGAAAAGGGGCCGCGCCCACGGCGCGGCCCCTGGGGACTCCAGGTAACATCTCACTTGCCAAAGCGGTACTGCTCGGCGGCCAGCTCAATGTCCTGATGGGTAAATGTGACGGCCTGTAAAGTGAGCTGGCTTTCCAGAGACTGATTTTCATCGATTCGGAAGGCCCGCGCCGGCTTCTTCCCCGCGGGAACACGGATGAAGCTGAACGTATCGCCGATGCTTGGCCCAAAGCCCCAGAGACTGCGGCAGACTGTGCTCCGCCGGACTGAGGAAGGCCATATGCACCGCGCCCTGTTCATTGTCCGGTCCTCGGGACTGTCCAAAGCCTGCAAGCAAATCAGCTTGTTACCGTCTCTCCCTGGACACTGTGACGTTCTGTTCTGCCAAAATGTGACATGGGGCGAAAAAAATTTCCGCCCTCCGGTTTCCCGGAGGGCGGCGAATCTGTTCTGCCCGATATGCCTGCCGTTATCCCTCCGCCTCCAGGAGGTCTGCAAAGAACACGGGGTACTCCCTCGCAAACCGCTCCAGCAGCATGCACGCCACCTCCCGGCACTGGGGATGGGCCGCCGCGTCCGCCCGCAGGCGGAAGAAGTGCCGCCACTCCCGCAGATCCATGGTGGCCACCAGCTCCGTTTTCAGGGAGTTGGGCAGGACGGACCGGGCCTCCTGGGGGGTGGCCCCCAGCTCGATCATCTGGAAATAGCTGCGCTCGGCGTTCTCCATGGCCTCTTGCCACACGTCGTATTTCTTCCGGTCGGTCTCGTCGTTCAGGTCGTAGCGAAAGCCGGTGGCCAGGTCGATGCAGGTGATCTGGCTGCCGAATTTCTCCTTGACGTAATTGCAGTACCGAGTGCTCTCCTGGGAGTAGCTGGCGATGCGGTGGCGGACGATCTCATGGGTCACGCCCCGGTCGCAGATGAACTTCACGGTGATGCTCCCGTGCTCAATGACGGACTCGTGGCCCCGGCGGATGATCCCCCGGATAAATTTCTCCGCCGACCCCTCCTCGATCCGGTCCTCGCTTTTATAGCAGACGCGGCCGATGCGCTCGATGCGCCGGAGCATGTCCTCGTAGCTCTCTGTGCTGAGCACCTCCACCGCCGGTTTCTGGATAATCATGTAAATTCTCTCCTTGCGCCTGTATTTTTCTCTATTATAATAAAAATTCCGGCTATTCGCAATAGGCCGTGCTTGAAAAATGTCAGAACGCCCAAGCGGCGGATATTTTCCCGCTGTCCGTTCCGACCTTTACCAAACAAGGCCCATAGTACTCCGCAAAATTGCGGACAACGGGCCGCCGAGAGCGGCGGCCTCTGCGGTTTGCATGATTGCAGGTGCGCCCCGTCTCCCAGTCATCAGCAATTTTGAATCCTGCTGTAGACGTTTTTAGTTGTTTTTCGACGCCCGCTGTGTTATACTACCCCCAGTGTGGTTATTTGCCAGAAACGGCAATTTTTTGTAAGTCACGCTCGCCGGTCCGTGCCGGCGCTCTTTAGGAGGTTTATTCTATGCTGGTACCAAACCGCTTAAAATCCCTGTACGAGGGCCCTATGCCCCCTATGGGGCTGACGGACTACGAGTCCCTGTCCAAGTTCTTAAACGCCGGCGCCCAGCGGTGCAAGACATCGGGGCGGAATTTCGACCTGTTTTTAGACTGGGTGATCCACGCGCTGCTGGCCAGCCTGACATCGGACAGCGCTGCCCGGATCTTCCTGCCCAAGACCAAGACCGCTCCTTTCGTGCTGGACGACCTGATCCCCCTCTCCGGCATCAGTCCCGTGGGGAAAAAACGCATCCAGCTCAGCGAGACGCACCTCATCGCCCCGGTGTGGAACAACACGGACCTGGGGCTGGCACTGGAGGCCTTCTACGACAGCGGCTTTGAGGATGTGAAAATCGAACAGCGCTTCGGCGGCGCCTATATTGAGGAGCTGCGGCTGGCCATCATCGACTCCCCGTCGGACGTGGACATCCCCAACGTGCTGCGGGTGTGGAACCGGGGCAGTCTCCAGCTGGACACATACACCCTGAAAGCCCTGGAACCGGTGCTGCGCACCAACGGCGACGCCTGGTACCTCCAGGAGGGGGAGAGCGAGCGGGCAGAGCCCGTGCGGGAGCCCCGGATGGCGGCGCTCTATAACTGCGGCCTGCGGCGCTACTGCGGAAAGTGACCGCTCCGCACGTCCCCCGGCTGTCTCGATCTCAGGAACCGGGCCCTCGGAAAGAGGGTCCGGTTTTTTTCTTTCGAAAATTTTTCCGGGACCGCCGCGACCTGCGCCCCGGGAATGCGTACATACATCAGTGAAGGGCGCGCTTCAAAAAGAGTGTTTTCACATTTTTGAATACAGGCCGGCAGAGGGATTTTTTCATAGACCAAGGCGGATTTTGCGGAAATATGCTGCGCATTTCAAAACATTCGTGCGATACTATGGAAAAGGACCCGGCCGGACGGCTGCTTAAAATTGTGAATATGAATCCCAGAGTCTGTTCACAGAGGACAAACACGCGGCTTTCCGGGCAAATTCGCCGGATGTGAGGCGAAAATCTGCAGGCGCATGTCAGACATTTTTAGGCCTTGTTTGAAAAATTTTCGGGCGGCCTATCCGTTTGAGCGTTTGTGAACAGGTTTTGAAGAGAGGAGGCAGAAAATGGAGGATCAGGAGATCATCGCGCTGTACTGGGCCCGGGAGGAGGACGCCATCCGGGAGACGTCCGCCAAATACGGCAGGCTGTGCCGGTCCATCGTGGGCAGAATTCTCGCCAGCCCCGAGGACGGCGAGGAGTGCCTCAATGACACCTGGCTGGGACTGTGGAACGCCATCCCGCCCCGGCGGCCCAGCCGCCTCGCCGCCTTCGCGGGCCGCGTGGCCCGGAATCTGGCGCTGAAACGGTACGACTACATCACCGCCGACCGGCGGAACCCGGAGGCCGTCCGCTCCCTGGAGGAGCTGGGGGACTGCGTCTCCGGCCGGGAGACCGTGGAGACAGAGGCGGAAAACCGCCGGATCGAGGAGGCCATCGGCGGCTTCCTCTGGCGGCTGGAGGAGGAAAAGCGAAACGTCTTCCTCCTGCGGTACTGGTACTTCATGTCCATTGAGAATATCTGCAGACGCACGGGGTTTGGCGAGAGCAAGGTGAAGTCCATGCTCAGCCGCACCCGGCAGAAGCTGCGGGAACACTTGGAACAGGAGGGAATCGAGCTATGACAGAGCGGCAGTTTTCAGACCGCATCGGAAACGTGGAGGAGAGATTGGTCCATCAGGCAGGGCAGGCACCCAACTACGGCGTCCGCCGCAGGAGGACCGCCCTGCGCCGCCTGGCGGCCCTGGCGGCGGTCATCGCCCTGATGGCCGCCAGCTTTACCACCGGGGCCCTGGCTTTCAGCCGGGAGACCGTGGTGGAGGTGCCGGCGGAGCGGGAGACGCTGGTTCTGGAGGAGCTGGGCCTGACGCTGATCCTGCCGGACAGCTGGAAGGGGCTTTATGAGCTGGTGGAGTGGGAGGGGCAGTACGTGGTGGTCTGCCCCCAGGTCCGGGAGGCCTCCCTGGCCCAGGCCCGGGCGGAGTGGGCCGCGGGCGGCATGGAGTGGCCGGAGGAGCTGGACCGAAACCCATTCAGCGGCGGGATGCTCTTCTACATCTTCAGCATCCCCCAGGCCCTGACGGCGGAGCAGCTTCCGGACAGCGACTGGGGCGCATTCACTGAGTTTACCGAGGTCCGGTACCTGCTGGCCACGGAGGAGCGGACCTATCTCCTCTTCGAGGCCAGCGACGTGCAGTTTACAGAGGAGACCCGAGCCCTCTATGAGCAGTTGGAGGGCAGCGTCCGGGACATCCGGGTCGTGGTGGACCATATTCTCTCGTGACAGGCGGCCGCCCCGCGGGGCGGCCCTTTTTTACTCTACCGCCGGTTGACTTTTCCCCGTTCCCCTGTCCGTGGATTGCAAATCCCTTGAAAATCCCTTACAATCAGGCCATGACATTCCAATCCGCAAGGGAGGAACCACCATGGAAAACGAAAAGATCGGCCCCTTCATCCGCCAGCTGCGCAAGGACCGCCATATGACCCAGAAGGAGCTGGCCGGCCTGCTGAACGTCACGGACAAGGCCGTCAGCAAGTGGGAGCTGGGCGCCAGCCTGCCGGACGTGGCGCTGCTGCTGCCCCTGGCGGAGGCGCTGGACGTCTCCGTCACGGAGCTGCTGGGGGGAATGCAGACCCCGGAAGCCCCGCCACAGGAGCAGCAGGTCCCGTCCCGGGACATGGCGGGGGACATTTTGTCCTACACCCAGAAAACCGCCTCCCAGCGGCGGGAGAGGCTGCGGCTGTGGCTCTTCGCGGGGGTCAGCGGCACGTTTCTGGTGGCGGCGGCGGTGTGCTGGATCTGCGACACCGCCCTGAACGGGGCTTTGTCCTGGTCCCTGATTGTGGACATCTCCCTGCTGCTGGCCTGGGCGGTGCTCCTGCCCCTGCTGACCGCCCGGCGCCGCGCCCTGGCCCTGGCTCTGGGCGTACTGTCCGCCGCCATCCTGCCCTACCTCTATCTGCTGGGCCGGCTGCTGGGGGAGCCCCGGGTGTTCCGCTTCGGCCTGGCCATCGTCCCGGCGGCGGCGCTGTACCTCTGGGCCGCCTGGGCGGTGTGGCGGAGGCTCCGGAGCCGCAGGCTGCCCGCCGCAGGAACCGTCCTGCTGCTGACGGCGGCTCTGAGCCTGTTTGTCAACGCCGTCACCGGCGCACTCACCGGCGGCAGGGCCCTCTATGGAGACAGCCTGTTCACCCTGGTCCTGGCCGCGGTCTGCTTCCTGGCGGACTATGTGCTGCGGCAAAGGGACGCCCAGGGATAGCGAAAAAATGGCTTGCACAGGGGTGCAGGCCCTACAGAGCAGCGCGGATTTTCTCGATCAATTGTACCTCTGGGAAACAAGCCGCAGCAGAGTGCCCGGCTTCACAGATCTTTCAAAACTGTTAGATTTGAGAAAGATTGTGGAAAGATTCTTGTGTTATAAACCTGTATTGTCGAAAGGCATACAAACTTTTTCCCAATGGAGGTAATTTCACATGAGCGTTTTAGAGACAAAGAACCTGCGGAAGATCTACGGCGCCGGGGACACGGAGGTCCGGGCACTGGACGGCGTGGACCTCACCGTGGAGCAGGGGGAGTTCGCGGCGGTGGTGGGCACCTCCGGCTCCGGCAAGTCCACCCTGCTGCATATGCTGGGCGGCCTGGACCGCCCCACCAGCGGCACAGTCTCCGTGGACGGACGGGACATCTTCTCGCTGAAAGACGAGGAGCTGACCATCTTTCGCCGCCGGAAGATCGGCTTTGTCTTCCAGAACTACAACCTGGTGCCGGTTTTGAATGTATATGAGAACATCGTTTTGCCGATCCAGCTGGACGGCGGACGCCCCGACAAGAGGTATGTGGGCGAGATCATTGAGACATTGGGCCTGGAGAGCAAGCTGCGAAGCCTGCCCAACAACCTCTCCGGCGGCCAGCAGCAGCGGGTGGCCATTGCCCGGGCCCTGGCGGCCAAGCCCGCCATCATCCTGGCCGACGAGCCCACCGGCAATCTGGACAGCGCCACCAGCCTGGACGTCATGAGCCTGCTGAAAACCACCAGCCAGAAGTTCAGCCAGACCATCGTCATGATTACCCACAACGAGGACATCGCCCAGATGACCGGCCGGATCATCCGTATTGAAGACGGCCGCATTGTGGTGCGGGGGTGAGGGCCATGATGAAGGTATCCAACGGCGGGTGCGTCCGCCATCTTGGCATCCGGTCCATGGCAGCGGCCCGTACCCGGAACATCGTGGCCGTGCTGGCCATCGCCCTGACCACCCTTTTGTTCACCTTCCTTTTTACCATCGCCGCCTCTATCAACTACTCCTTTCAGCAGGAGAACTTCCGCCAGGCGGGAGGCGACTTCCACGGCACCATCAAGGAGCTCACCTGGGAGCAGGTGGAGGAAATGCGGACGGACCCGCTGATTCGGGAGGACTTCGCCCGGATGTTTGTAGGGATGCCCGCAGACCCGCCCTTCAACAAATCCCACGTGGAGGTCTCCTATCTGGAGCCCGCCGCCGCGCCCCACTACTTCTGCCAGCCTGCCGAGGGATTTCTTCCCCAGGAGGGCACCGACGAGGCCGCCACAGACACCCGCGTCCTGGCCCTTCTGGGGGTGGAGCCGAAGGTGGGCGCGAAATTCACCCTCTCCTTCTACCTTGACGAAAACACCCCCAGCCGGAAGCTGGTCACCCGGACCTTCACCCTCTCGGGATGGTGGGAGTACGACAGCGCCATCGTTGCCAGCAACGTGCTCCTGCCCCGCTCCGCCGCCGAGGAGCTCTGCGCCCTGAGCAGCGACGACCCCTACTCCATGACCGGAGTGTGGAACCTGGACATGATGTTCCAAAACGACCTCCATATCGAGGAGAACGTCCTTCAGGTTCTGGAGAACCACGGCTATCAGCACGACGACCTCCTGGCGGAGAACTACCTGAGAATCGGCGTCAACTGGGGCTATTCCGGGGCGCAGCTCTCCAATGCCTTTGACGTCACAACGCTGATGGCCATCGTGGTTTTGCTGCTGCTGATTATCTTCACCGGATACCTGATTATCTACAACGTCTTCCAGATTTCCGTCACCAACGACATTCGGTTCTACGGCCTCCTGAAGACCATCGGCACCACCGGGAAGCAGCTCAAACGCATCATCCGCCAGCAGGCCCTGCTCCTCAGCCTCATCGGCATCCCCATTGGCCTGCTCCTGGGCTTTATCATTGGCAACAAGCTCACCCCGGTCATTATGTCCCAGCTGAGCTACAAGAACACCTTCGTCTCCTTTAACCCCCTGATCTTCATCGGGGCGGCGCTGTTCGCCCTGCTGACCGTGTTCCTCTCCTGCGCCCGGCCCGGCCGCATGGCGGCGAAGGTCTCCCCGGTGGAGGCCGTGCGCTACACCGAGGGCGGCGCGCCGAAAAAGACGGGGAAGCGGGCGGCGGCCCGAAGCGGAGAGAGCGGCGCCTCCCTGCCGAAAATGGCCTGGGCCAACCTGGGCCGGAGCCGGGGGAAAACCGTGGTGACGGTCCTCTCCCTGACCCTGGCGGTGGTGCTGGCCACGATTACCTACACCTTCTCCACCGGCTTCGACATGAACAAGTACCTGGCCCATATGGCCGACGTGGACTTTATCCTGGGGGACGCGGCCTACTTTCAGACCAGCGGCGGCTTCCGCACCATGGACGAGGCGGTGCCGGAGGAGATCATCTCTGACGTCAACGCCCGGAGCGGAATTGAGGAAAGCGGCCGGATCTATGGCGGAGTCTCCGCCATGAAGCAGTTCGTCACCGAGGACTGGCTTCGGATGGGCTATGGAATGTATAACTCCCCGGAGACGGTGGATGAGATCATTGCGGGAACCTCCCGGCTGCCCAGCGGGCTTTTGGAGGCCGGCGTGCAGATGTACGGCATGGAGGACTTCCCCCTGAGCCTGCTGGATGTGCTGGAAGGAGACCTGGCCCCCTTGTCGGACCCCAGCCAAAAGGCCATCGCCGCCGTGTACCTGTCTGACGACTACAACTCCACCCAATGGGACAGCAACTGGGCCAAGCTGGGAGACACTGTGACCATTCGCCATGTCACCGAGATGGAGTATTTCTACCGGGACACCGGGGAGATAATCGAGGACCTGGACGCCGCCATCGAGGGAACCCGCACCTGGGGGGAGCGAGCCAAGGTCTACGAGGACGTGGACTACACCGTCTGCGCCCTGGTGCGGATTCCCAGCTCCATCTCCTACCGTTACCGGGTTCTGGGCTGTGACGACTTTATCCTGGGAGCGGAGCGGTTCCGGCAGGACACCGGCACCGACAGCGTCATGACCTATCTCTTCAACACCACCGACGAGGCGGAGCCGGACATGGAAGCCTTCCTGGCAGAGTACACGGAGAGCGTCCAGCCCCTCTACGACTACGAGAGCCGGGCCACATATGTGGCCGAGTTTGAGAGCTTCCGGAGCATGTTTCTGACCATGGGCGGCGCGCTGAGCTTCATCATCGGCCTGGTGGGCGTGCTGAACTTCGTCAACGCGGTCCTCACAGGCATCCTCACCCGGAAACGGGAGCTGGCGGTGCTCCAGTCCGTGGGCATGACGGGAAAGCAGCTGAAAACCATGCTGGTTTTTGAGGGGCTGTACTACACCCTGCTGTCCTTGCTGGTGTCCCTGGTGATGACGGTGGTCCTGGGCCCCCTGGTGGGCAGCGCCGCGGGAGACATCTTCTGGTTCTTCACCTACCGCCTGACGGTGACGCCCATTCTGCTGGTGCTGCCGGTGTTCCTGGCGCTTGGCATTGTGGTGCCTCTGCTGGTCTACCGGTCCGTGGCAAGGCACACCATCGTGGAGCGCCTGCGGGAGGCGGAGACCTGACCCGCATAAAGCTGAGAGAGATTTTCAACAGCGCAGGAAACCCCTCTTGGGTTATCTCCGGCCTGAGAGCCGCCCTACAGGCGGGGCCTCCGAAACGTGCCTGCGGGCACAGCCCGCACACACCCTTCCTTTCCGTTGACGAAATCTCCGGCCTTTTTTGACAGTTTGAGAGACACGGCCCCTTGGGCCGTGTCTCTCTTTTGCAAAAACGCTATTTCAGCTGGTCCAGCGTCAGGGAGAAGCTGTCCATAAAGACCTCCAGGAAGTACGCCACCTCCGGCAGGCCGTAGGATTCCAGCGCCCTGCGGGTCTGGGCGGCGGCCTCCCGAAACTCCGTGTTCCCGGCCTTCAGCTCCTCCACGCACTTGATGTAGGCGGAGAGCTTATCCGCCGCCTTCACCAGCTCCTCCGTCTCGGCGGGGACCTCCGTCAGCAGAGGGGCGTAGGCGCGGCGCAGCTCCTCCGGCAGCATGGTCAGCAGCTTCCGGTTTGCCACGGCCTCCACGTCCTTGTAGGCGCCGCGGATGGCGGGGTTGTCATACTTGATAGGGGTGGGCATATCCCCGGTGAGGATCTCGCTGGCGTCGTGGTACAGCGCCGCCGCCGCCACGGCCCCGGCGTCCACATGGCCGCCGAATTTTTCGTTGCGGATCACCGCCAGGGCGTGGGCCAGCGCCGCCGCCTGGTGGCTGTGCTCCTGGACGTTCTCCGGCGCGGTGTTGCGCATCAGCGCCCAGCGCTGGATAAAGCGCATCCGGGAGATGTAGGCAAAAAAGTGGCTCTTCATCGCTCAGTCCTCCAGTATCTCTCCTGTGAGAATCTCCCCGTCCGTGCCGGTGATCCGCACGTTTCGCAGCTGATTGTGCAGCGCCGCCTCCGCCGTTCCCGCCAGCACCTCCATGTAGTTGGGGGCATGACCGGAGAACCGGCCCTCCTTCGGCTGTTCAAAGAGGACGGAATAAGTCTCTCCCACACAGCCCTGGAGATACGATGCCCGCATCTCCTCCGCGGCGGCGGAGGCCCGCCGGGCCCGCTCCGCCTTGACGGCCTTGGGCACCTGGGCCATCTTCGCCGCCGGGGTGCCGGGACGGACGGAGTAGGGGAAGATGTGCATTCTGGCAAAGCCGCACTTACGGATAAAGTCCAGGGTTTCTGCAAACTCCTCCTCCGTCTCCTCCGGGAATCCGGCGATGAGGTCGGTGGTGAGGGCGGGGCGGCCGAAGTATCGGTTCAGCAGCTCCACGGATTGGAGATACCGAGTGGCGCCGTATTTCCGGTTCATGCGGCGCAGGGTCTCGTCGCAGCCGCTCTGGAGGGACAGGTGAAACTGGGGGCACAGGTCCGGCAGGGCGGCACAGCGGCGGCAGAAATCCTCTGTGACGGTCCGGGGCTCCAGACTGCCCAGCCTGATACGGACGCCGGGAGCCGCGGCGCAGACGGTCTCGATCAGGTCCACAAGGCGCAAACCGTTTTTCAGATCCGCCCCCCAGGAGGAGATCTCAATGCCCGTCAGCACGATCTCCCGGTAGCCCGCCGCCGCCAGAGCCGCCGCCTGCTCCGCCGCCCGCTCCGGAGGCAGAGAGCGCACCGGCCCCCGGGCGTAGGGGATGATGCAGTAGGAGCAGAAGTTGACGCAGCCGTCCTCCACCTTGAGCATGGCCCGGGTGCGCTCCTCCAGCCCGCCGGCGGGCAGGACCTCAAATTCCCGGCGGTCAAAGGCCCGGTCGATGGCGGTCACTCTGGCGCGCTCCTCCGCCGCCTTCTCCAGCAGGGCGATGAAGCCCATCCGGTCCCCGGTGCCGGCGACGAGGTCTACGTCCAGTCCCTCCATGTCCTCCGGATGGGTCTGGGCGTAGCAGCCGCACAGGGCCAGCGCCGCGCCGGGGCGTTCCCGGCGGATCTTGTGCAGGGCCTGCCGGGACTTCTGATCGCTGACCGCCGTGACGGAGCAGCTGTTGACCACGTAGGCGTCCGCCGCAGCGGAAAAGTCCACGATCTCATGGCCCCGGGCCCGCAGAAGGCGCTCCATGGCCTGGGTCTCGTATTGGTTCACCTTGCAGCCCAAGGTGTAAATGGCAATCTTCATAGGCGGTCCTCGTTTTCAGATGGATTTGCCGCTTTGGGCGGAGGGGGCGTCCTCCCCTTCAAACAGTCGCTGAAAGCCCTCAAATCCCGCTTCTGATCTCTGGAGAGGCTGTTGAACTCCACATTTTGAACGGCGCCCTCCAGGGTGTAGAGGTGGACCAGGCAGACCTGGGGATACAGCGTTTTCAGCCGGAAAAACGCCTCCTTGGAGCCTGTCTCCATCAGCTCCTCCGCCGAGTGGATGCCGACGGCTCTCAGCTTTCTCGCCATCTCCGCGCCGATGTTCGTCATGGATGTCAATTCCGTCATAGGTTCTCCTTTTTCTTGCGCTTTCGGAAAATCTCCTGTATAATAAAATATTAGACTTATTATAACGGTTTTTCCCCCGCTGGGCAAGCCCCAATCGGGGGGCAGGAGATGTTATCATGATTTATCTGGATTACGCCGCCACCGCGCCGGTGCCCCAGGCCGTGGCGGACGCCATGTACGAGGTGCTGGCGGGCCAATTCGGCAACCCCAGCAGCCAGTACCCCCTGGGCCTGGAGATGAAGAAGCGGGTGGAGCTCTGGCGGAGGACCGTGGCGGAGGCATTGGGGTGTGAGCCGAAGCAGCTGTTCTTCACCTCCTGCGGCACCGAGGCGGACAACTGGGCCATTCGGGCCGCCCTCTGGCAGAACCGCCATCTGGGGCGGCACGTCGTCACCACCGCCGTGGAGCACAGCGCCGTGCTGGAGAGCTGCAAATGGCTGGAGCGGGAGGGATACGAGCTCACCTATCTCGCCCCGGACCAAAACGGGGACATCCAGGCGGAGCAGGTTCTCGCCGCCGTCCGGCCGGACACGGCCCTGGTCTCCATGATGCTTGTGAACAACGAGCTGGGAAACCTCTATCCCGTTCGGCCCGTAGCCCAGGGGCTGGCGGAAAAAAATCCGAGGACCCTCCTCCACACCGATGCGGTTCAGGGCTTTGGTCTCTTCTCCGTCAAGCGCCTGGGGGCGGACCTGGTAACCGTCTCCGCCCATAAGATCGGCGGGCCCAAGGGCATCGGGGCCCTGTACGCCGGCCCCCGTGTGAAGAGCCCCAAGCCTCTGCTGGCCGGAGGCGGCCAGGAGAGCGGCTTCCGGTCCGGCACTGAGGCCACCGCCCAGATCGCCGGCTTCGCCAAGGCGGCGGAGCTGCGGATGGGGCGGCAGATGGACATTGCGGACCATCTGGCGGGACTGCGGACCTACGCCATCCAGCGTCTGCTGGAGATTCCGGACCTGCAGATCCTGAACGGCGCCGCCCAGGCCTCCCACATTCTCGCCGTGTCCCTCCCCGGCTGGCCCAGCCAGAACATTGTCAACGACCTGGGGGGCCAGGGAATCTGCATCTCCGCCGGCTCCGCCTGCCACCAGGGGAAGCCCAGCCACGTTGTCGCCGCGCTGAGGCTGCCGAAGCGGACCGCTTCCGGCGTCATCCGCCTGAGCTTTGGCCCGGAGACTACCCGGGAGGAGATCGACGATTGCGCGGGGGCCCTGCGCCGTCACCACGACCAGCGGATGCCCATGCTGTGACCCGCTGCCGGAACTCACACAGTATCGAAAAGGGGGATCGGATATGCTTCGCTTTCTCCGCCGGGAGCCCGGCTTTTACCGGCACACCTGGATGCTGGCCCTGCCCATCATCCTGCAGAATCTCGTCACCACGTCCCTGGGGTTTGTGGACACCTTCATGGTGGGCCTGCTGGGGCAGTCGGAGCTGTCCGCCGTCACCGCCGCCAACACCCCCATTTTTCTGGTGCAGATCATCATCTTCGGCCTTCTCAGCGGCTTGGCGGTGCTGGTGAGCCAGTACTGGGGCAAGCACGACACGGAGGCCATCAACCGCTGTATGGGCATCGCCCTTTATACCGGCGTGTCTCTGGCCGCCCTGATCGCCCTGGCGCTGTTCCTGGCCCCCCGCCAGGTCATGGCGCTGGTGACGGACAACGCCCTGCTGATCCAGCTGGGGGCCCCGTATCTCAGGATCGTGGGCATCAGCTACATCTTCAACACCGCCAGCTCCGTCTATGTGGGAGTGCAGCGCAGCACGGAGAACCCCGCCATGGGCCTCACCGTGTTCACCGTCTCCATGGTGCTGAATACATTTTTGAACTACGTCCTGATCTTCGGCAAATTCGGCGCCCCGGCCCTGGGCATCACTGGCGCCGCCGCCGCCACACTGATCTCCCGGGCGGTGGAGTTTATTCTCACCTTCGGCTACGCCCTGCGAAACCGCCGCATCCCCCTGATGCCTGCCGCCCTCCTCCATCCGGGGACCGCCTTTGTGGGGGATTTTCTGAAATACTCCACCCCCGTGCTGGTCAACGACTCCCTGTGGGGCCTGGGCACCACGCTCATCACCGCCGTCATCGGCCACATGGCCATCTCCGAGGAGATGCTGGCGGCCTACGCCATCATGGGCAATATCGAGAAGTTCTCCACCGTGGCCTGCTACGGCATCTCCGGCGCGTCGGCGGTGATCGTGGGCAAGCGCATCGGCGAGGGGGCCTCCCGGGAGGAGGTCTATGAGGTGAGCTGGTGCATGCTGCTGCTGACGGTGCTGATCGGTCTCATGGTGTCGCTGTCCCTTGCGGTGCTGCTGCCCACGGTGTTCATTCCCCGGCTCTACCCCCTGTTCCACCTGGAGGGGCTGTCCCTGGAGATTGCCGCCACCATGTGCGTGGTCTTCATCTTCATGATGCCCACCAAGGCCTTTGACATCACCAACATCTCCGGCGTCCTCCGGGCCGGCGGGGATGTGCGGGTGTCCGCGGTTATCGACGTGGGCTCCGTGTGGCTGGTGGCCCTGCCCATCACCGTCCTGTCGGCCCTGGTGTTTGAGGCGCCGGTGGCCCTGGTGTGCCTGGGCATCCAGGCAGAGGGCCTCAGCAAGGTGCCCCTGGGCATCTGGCGGCTCCGGAGCCGGAAGTGGATCAACAACGTGACCCGGGAGGGAACGTCATGAACCTGTTTCGCTGTCCCGTATGCGGAGAGCCTCTGGCGCGGGGAGAGCGGGCCTATGCCTGCCCCAATCGCCACAGCTACGATCTGGCAAAGGAGGGCTACGCCTATCTCCTGCCCCCCAATCAGAAGCGCTCCGCCGCTCCCGGCGACGACCGGCAGATGGCCCTAGCCCGGCGGGAGTTCCTGTCCAGAGGGTATTATGAGCTGCTTTTGAATACGCTCTGTTGTGAGATTTTGGCTCTCTGCGGGGAATCTCCCGTGATCCTGGACGCCGGCTGCGGCGAGGGCTACTACACCGCCGGCATCTTCCAGGCCCTGCGGGCCGCCGGGAGGAGGCCCCGGATGGCGGGGACGGACATCTCCAAGTTCATCCTCCGCTCCGCCGCCAGACGGGAGAAGGGAATAGAGTTTGCCGTGGCCTCCTCCTACCGCCTGCCCCTGGCGGACAGCTCTCTGGACCTTCTGCTGGACTGCTTTTCTCCCCTGGCTCTGGAGGAGTTCCGCCGGGTGCTGCGTCCCGGCGGCGTGTTTTTGTACGTGGTCCCCGGAGAGCGGCACCTGTGGGAGCTGAAACAGGTGCTGTACGACCATCCCTACCTCAACGAGGAGAAGGAGACACCCTACGAGGGCTTCATCTATGAGAGGGTCGTCCCTGTAGACGGCGTCATCACTCTGCCCGGCCAGGAGGACATTCAGAACCTGTTCCGCATGACCCCCTACTATTGGAAGACGCCCAGATCCGGCGGGGAGCGGCTGGCGGCGCTGGACACCCTGGAGACCGCCGTCTCCTTCCGCATCCATATCTTCCGGAAGCTGTGGCCGGCTTGAAAGGAGGACGCACAGCCTAGCTGTGCGTCCTCCCTTCAGTCGCGATAAATAACTCGGGTTCCTTCCTCTCGGAGCATGCCTTTTTAAGGGCCAGCGCCGCGGCGGACACCATTGCTCCGTTCACCCTTCTGGCCTGATGGGGACACTGCACGGCACACCGCATACAGGAGATGCATCTGCTTTTATCGCATGATTTCACATTGGAGGCGTCAATCGCTCCGGCGGGGCAGTTTTTCACGCACAGGCCGCAGTTCACGCAGTTTTTGTCCGCCTTCGGGGTCAGTCCCGCGCCGCCCGCCTTTTTATAGGGCCGGTTTCCCGGAATCTCCGGCTTTTGGGAAATCCCGGGAAGGGCCAACTGAATCCGCTTTGCAAATGCCGCAAGCGTCTCCAAATCCTTCGTGTCGGGACGCCCCGCGGCATACTGGTGTATGATGGAGTGCTCGGCGACGGCTGAAACCGCGGCAGCCACACGAAAGCCGCAGCTCTCGGCGATGTCCTCCAGCTCCGCCAGGGTATCCTCATACGCGCGGTTTCCGTACACGCATACGAGGACGCACTTTGCGGAGCCGCCCTTGATTTTCGCCAGACGCTCGGCCGCCAATTTGGGAACACGTCCTCCAAAAGACGGCACCGCGATCAGCGCGGTATCGCCGTCCCCAAAGGCGTATGTTGAAAAATCGCTTTCGGCGTTGGAAAGATCAATGGTTTCCGCAGGCTGGCTCCATGCCTGGGCGATTGCGGCGGCCACTTTCGCCGTACCGCCTGTGGGACTGAAAATCAGTTTGTAAACGCTCATTTTTCCGCCTCCAATATGTAATATTTAGAATTACACTGACAGTATACTGCTCCCTGGGTGTAATGTCAAGATTTACATCAGCCGCATTTTGTGGTATGCTCGTGTTGTCTGGAGGTGGAAGCCGTGCATATCAGTACAAAGTGCTCCATCGCGGTTCACTGCCTGCTCTTTATCAATGAGTACGGCGGCGGCAGACGGGTGACCAGTGAGTTGCTGTCATTGTCGACAGGGTGCAACCCCGTCGTGATCCGCAATATTATGAGCGCCCTGAAAAAGGCGGGCATCATATCGGTCAAATCCGGGAGGGGCGGAGCGGCAATCAGCTGTCCCCTTGAGCAGATCAGCCTGTATCGGATCTGCATGGCGGTTGAGCCCGATGCGCTGGATAAGTTGATGGGGATTCACTCCGCGCCGTCGCCCTTCTGTCCGGTTGGCAGGAATATCCACGGAGTTCTTGATGCGTCCTACGAAAAGATTCGGGGGGATTTGCGGGCAAGCCTGCAGTCCGCAACCTTAAAGGAGATTGTGGAGGATTACCGCCGCAGGACTCCCAAATAGGCGAGCGGCTGTGCCGCTGCGCAGCCGCCTGCGCAGCCAGCATTTGTAACCATTTGATCCAGCATAGGGCGGAGGCTGTCCTCCCGTGCTCCCCGGCATCAACCAGACCTGCTTTCTATTTGTCAGTTTGTCAATAAGCCGGCGGGAGGCACAATTCTGTGCCTCCCGCCCTGTGTATTCATTTCTGTATTTACGCCCGGGCGTGCCGCTGCCGCACAGGGGCAGGCAGGGGCGGCAGAATCCGCTCCCGGCAGTAAATCTCCCGGAGTCTGGCTCCTACGGCCTCCAGGCTGCGGCTCTCTGCCGTGGCCCGGCCCGCGGAGGTCAGATCCGGCAGAGAGCCTGCGAGAAGACCCTCAACGCTCTGTTGAAATTCGCCGGTATTTGCCGCTTTGTATACATTTTTGCCGTCCTCCAGCCACCCGCCGTACACGGGGATGTCCCGCACCACCGTGGGAATCCCGCAGGCCAGGGCCTCCAGCACCACGATGCCCTCGGTCTCCTCATGGCTCATAAAGGCGAACACGTCTGCGCCGCAGTAGGCTTCCCGCAGCCGTTCCCGGTCCACAAAGCCGGGGAAACGGACGTTGGCGGGGGCGTTTTCAATGGCCCGGACGATCTCCTGGGGAATCAGGCGGGGGTCTGTCCAACCGAACCACAAAAAGCGGGCGGAGGGAATCCGCCGGGCCAGATCCAGAAACTCCGTCAGTCCCTTGCGGGCGATGGTGTGGCCCACAGAGATCACCGTCCGCGCGTCCTCCTCCAGGCCGTACCGCCGCCGGAAAGCGGAGCGGGCGGCGGGGTCCGGGCGGAAGTAATCCGTGTCCACGCCGTTGGAGATGCTGTACACCGGGCGCTTGAGACCGTAGCCCTCCAGCAGCTGCCGGGAGTACTCCGTGGGGGTCAGCACCACGTCCCCCAGGCCGTAGCAGAACCTGATCCACTGCCGGAACAGGGGGGCCAGGGCGTCGGAGCCCTTGAAGGAGCCGCGGAAATCCTCCATGGTGGAGTGGCCGTACCACACCACCTTCCTCCCCCGCAGGCGGGCGCCCAGGGCCGCCAGCACGGAGTCCGGGAGGACGGTGTTCACATGGACGGCGGCGGCGTCCTTCGTCCAGCGGGAGGAAGTCTCGATCTCCGCCCGCCGCAGGCACTCCCGCTGGTGGCGGATGGCCTGTCCCACGCCGCTGCGGCCCACCAGCTTCTCTCCGCCGCTGTAAATGTAGATTTTCATGGCGTCCTCTCCTTACCGCGCCCCGGAAATCCGTTTTTGGGCGCACAAATCCAGGCGGGCGTCTCCGTCCGCTTTTTTTGATCCAAAATCAGTTTTTACAGTAACTGTCGATTTATGACAGAAAAATCTTCAAATCCTCAAAACGTTTCATGTTTTCAAATGGCGGGGGGCGAAGGCGCTCTCGGTTTCGGGGGTTTAGGCCTTGTTTGAAAAATGGCGGAATGCCCAACGGCGAGAGATTTTTTCGCCGATCAAGGCAAATTTTTACGGGCGGGCTGACGTCCGGCAAGAAAATTTAACGCAGAGTGGCGGAAAAAGATCCACTGTTTGGGCGTTTTGACTTTTTTCAAACAAGGCCTAGAGTATAAGGCCCGAGATAAGAGTTCTGCGCCTTGCGAGGCGCGGCCCGGGGCTTTGCCCCGGACCCCACAGCCTTTGAAAAGGCTGGCGGAATTTTTATCTGCTGATTCGCCCTCAGTGGATCATCATCTGCCAAATTGCCGTCAGCCCCAGGCTGTACAGTGCGATGGCAAAGGGCTTGCCCAGGAGAATGATGGCAGTGTACCGCCGCCAGCTCATGTCCGTGGTGCCCGCCAGATAGCACAGGAAATCGTCCGGCGCCACCGGCAGGAAGATGGCCAGGGCAAAGAGCCGGGCGAAGCGGTTCCGCTCCTCCGCCCACCGGCTGTACTTTTGGATGGTCTTCTCCGAGAACAGCAGGGACAGCAGAGGCTTGCCGCAGTTTCGGGCCACGGCGAAGGCCATGAGGGAGCCGATACAGATGCCTACATAGTTGTAGACAAAGCCCCAAACCGGGCCGAACAGAATCACGCCCACCAGGCACCCCAGTCCCCCCGGCAGAACGGGCACCACCACCTGTACCGCCTGAAAGACGGTGAACAGCAGCGCCCCGGCGATCCCCAGGCTGGCGACCAGCGCCTCCAGCCGTTCCTGGGAGGTCAGTACGCCGGTCTGCCACCCCCACAGGGCCACTGCCACGCACAGGAGAAACCCGATGGCGGACACGGCCTGGAGGACGGTTCTCTCCACAGGCCGGCTCATGCGGAGACCCCCTGACAGCGGCTTTCGACAGCGTGGCGGGCGATCTGTTCAACATAGATGGCCTCCGCCCGCTCCGCAAAGCGCTGGGCGGAGAACTCCTCTGCCGAGGCCCGGGCACCCCGGGACAGCCGCTCCCGGCGGTGGGGCTGGGAGAGGAACTCCGAGAGCCTTGCCTGGAAGTCCGCCTCGTCCCGGTACTGCCAGCCGTTCTCCCCGTTCCGGACAACGCCGGTAAGGCAGGGGTCCGCCCGGCACAGAGCCGGGACGCCGGCGGCCAGCGCCTCGATGTAGGTCAGGCCCTGGGTCTCGCTGGTGGAGGCGCTGACGAACAGGTCCCCCAGCTGGTACCAGTCCGACACCTGCTCCGGGGGCACCATGCCGGCGAACACCACGTCCGGAGCCGTCAGGCCCAGGGCGGCGGCCTCCCGCTCCAGCCGCGGACGGTCGGGGCCGTCTCCCACGATCAGGAGCGTCACCGGCACGTCTCCCAGGGCGGCGCGGCTGCGCAGCAGCTCGTCGATGTTTTTCTCCTCCGCCAGCCGGCCCACGGAGACCAGAATGGTCCGCTCCTCCGGGATCTCCAGGCTGGCTCGCAGCACCGCCGACCGCCAGGGGTCCGCCTCACGGCTGAAGGGAGTGAGGTCGATGCCGGAGGGCACCACGAACACCGGGCAGCGGACGCCGTATTTCTGTAGCAGCATCCGCACCTTGCCGGTGGGGGCGATGAGGCAGTCTGTCCGGGCCGCCACCCACCGGGAGAACACCGCCGCCGCCCGCCGCCCGAACCGGACGCTGGGGGAGAAGTAGTGGGTGTAGTCCTCGTACACCGTGTGGTAGGTGTGGACCAGGGGGATGTCCAGCTCCTCCGCGATGCGCCGGGCCAGGAAGAAGGTGGAGAACTCGCACTGGGAGTGGACCACGTCCGGCCCCCAGGCAATCAACTCCCGCACCCACTTTCCAGCCAGAGCCGTGCGCAGCCGGGCGCCGGGATACACCAGTCCCGCAGCGATGGAGCCCAGGTATGTCACGCCGTCCTTTTCCCAGGAGCGGCGGCTCTGGGAGAGGGTCAGCACCCGGACCTCATGGCCCCGCCGCTCCAGCTCTCTCCGGAGATTTTTCACCGACGTGACCACCCCGTTGACGGCGGGGCTGTACCAGTCGGAGGTGATGAGAATTTTCATGTAAGGTCCCTCATTTCGCGTTGTTCTATCCATCCATACGAGATGGCAGTCTGGTTTTCTTCAAAAAGCGGAAATATTTTTATGTCTACTCTGTATCATTGTACTAGTGTATTAGATATGATAATACAGTTAATACAGCTTGTCAAGTCCTAATTTGCAATTTCGCGGTCCCTGATAGAAGGCGAAAAGACAGCGGCTTTTCAGGGGCGGGGCTCTGTCCCTGGATAAAATACGGGAAGAGAACGCTCCTGGACACCCCCCGCTTTTACAATAGCACCGGAATCTGTCCACAATCTTTCTGAAATCTGACAGTTTTGAAAGAACCGCGGCCCCGGCGGCCTGAGAAGCCGCCGGGGCTGCGGAAAGTCAGCGCTCCGCCTCGCCGCCCACGATGCGGTCGTAGGCGGAGGCCGTGAGGCCGTAGACCAGGGCGTAGATGGCGCAGAAGGCCAGCAGGGTCCCTGCGGTGCAGAGGGCGAACAGCTTCACGTCATAGAGGTTGAACAGCGTCAGCATGCAGGAGAGCATGGGGAAGGCCGCCGCCGCATGGACGCCCGCTGTCCCCAGGGGCAGGAAGAACACCAGCAGAATCTGGCTGTGGATGGAGGCCCTGACCTCCTTTTCCGTCATGCCCACTTGGCGGCAGATGTGGTAGCGCCGCTGGTCCTCGTACCCTTCGGAGATCTGCTTGTAGTAGATGATGAGGACGGTGGTCATAAGGAAGAGGATGCCAAGGAACACCCCCAGGAATAAAAACCCGCCGTACATGGCGTAGAACTCCTGGGCATTGTCCTGCTTGCTGGTAAAGCCGATACCGCCCTCCCGCAGGCTCAGACGGTGCACCAGGTCCTCGGTCTGGGCCAGCTTTTCCGCGTAGTCCTTTCCGGTCAGGTTCAGCTGGATGCGGAACTGGCGGGCGGTGCGCTCCCGGTCCAGGGCCATGAGATTCTCCGCCGTCTCCCGATCCGCGACCACCAGGAACAGCTCCGCCTCCTCGCTGCCAAGCAGCGTGGTGGTGGCGTGGCGGATGGGCTCCGTGATCTCGCCCTGGACACGGAAGGCGTATCCCTCCAGGTCAAAGGGGGATTCGATATACGAGGCGGGGTGCTCGTCGTTGTACCGGGCGATGCGGAACTCCGCAGGGAAGTTCTCCAGGCCGGCGGCGTGGACCAGCACCTCGTCCGGGGCCAGGCTGACGGCCCGGCCCGTCAGGCGGGCGTAGTCCTCCGCCGTCACCACCTCCAACAGCGTCCGCTGGGTGCTGGGGCTCATGTTCAAAGACAGCACGCCGCTGCGCCACCCGCAGTACACCCAGTAGCGGTTATAATACCGAAGATCCTGGAGCTCACCTACAGAGGCGGCCTCCCGCCGCACCTCCTCCAGGTACTCCATGGAGTCCCCGCTCTGGCGGTCCAGGTCCTGGAGAAACTCGATGTCATAGGGGAACATCTCGTCCAGGGCCCGGTCCAGGCCGATATACATACAGATGGTGGTGGACACCGTCACCAGCACCATAGTGGAGAGAATGCAGATGTTGGCAAGGCCCACGGCGTTTTGCTTCATGCGGTAGAGGAGGCCGGAGACGGCGGTGAAGTGGTTGGTCTTATAGTAAAAGTTTTTGTTGGCCCGCAGCCGTTTCAGCAGGGCGATGGACCCGGCGGTGAACAGGCAGTAGGTGCCGATCATCACCAGCGCCACCGCCAGGATGAAGAAGAGCATGGCCTCCACCGGGTTCTTTATCGTGAAGGAGAGGCCGTAGCCCCCCAGCAGCGTCACAAGGCCGATGAGCACCAGCAGCCATTTGGTCCGGGGCTCCCGCTCCCCGGCGTGCTCGCCGTGCAGAAGCTCCACCGGCTTGGACCGATACAGCCGGAAGAGGTTGCGCAGCAGCGTCAGGGCCATCAGCACGGCGAAGAGGACGGCCGTCTCGCAGATTCCCGGCAGGCTGACGGAAAAGCCGAACAGCACCGGCAGATGGGACATTTTCAGCACCACCAGCAGCATCAGCTTGGACAGGAGAATGCCCGCCAGAATCCCTCCGGCGATCACCGCCGCGGCGCTGAGAACCGTCTCCCAGCACATCACCAGGGCGATGTGCCGCTTCTCCAGGCCCAGGATGTTGTAAAGGCCCAGCTCCTTCTGCCGCCGCTTCATGACGAAGCTGTTGGCGTAGAGCAGGATGACGGCGGCGAAGAGCGCCACCACAAAGCACCCCACGCTGGTCAGGGACTGGAGGTACACGGCTCCCCGGACGGATTTCAGGGTCTCGTGGCCGGAGAGAAAGCGGAGGATGTAGTACATGGCCGCCACGCCGCCGCAGGAGAGGAGATAGGGGCCGTAATACCGCCCGTTCCGGGCCAGATTCACCAGGGCCAGCCGGGGGAAAAAGCCGGATTTACGCATGGGACTCACCGCCTTGCGAGAGCACCGTCAGCGTGTCGGAGATGCGGCGGAACTGGGCCTCCTGGGTCTCCCCGCCCCGGTAGAGCTGGTGGTACACCTGCCCGTCCCGCAGGAAGAGCACCCGTCCGGCGTGACTGGCGGCCTTGACGGAGTGGGTCACCATCAAAATGGTCTGGCCGTCCCGGTTGATCTCCCCGAAGAGCTCCAGCAGGTTGTCGGAGGCCCGGGAGTCCAGGGCGCCGGTGGGCTCGTCCGCCAGGACGATCTGGGGATCGGTGATGAGGGCCCGGGCGGCGGCGCAGCGCTGCTTCTGCCCGCCGGAGACCTCGTAGGGGTACTTCTCCAGGATGTCGGAGATCCCCAGCTGCTTTGCCAGGGGGCGGAGCTTGGCTTCCATGGCCTCGTAATCCTTTCCCGCCAGCACCAGGGGGAGGAAGATGTTGTCCCGCAGGGAGAAGGTGTCCAGCAGGTTGAAGTCCTGGAACACAAAGCCCAGGTGGGACCGGCGGAAGGCCGCCAGATCCCGCTCCCGGATGTCGGAGAGGGCCTTGCCGTTGAGATAGACCTCCCCGGCGGTGGGGCGGTCCAGGGCCGCCAGGATGTTCAGAAGCGTGGTCTTACCGGAGCCGGACTCGCCCATGATGGCCACATACTCCCCGGACTCCACGGAAAAGCTCACGCTGCGCAATGCCTCCACCTGGTTCCCGCCGAAGCGGGTGGTGTAGACCTTTTGTAAATGCTGTACTTCCAGCAATGCCATGAAAAAGACCTCCTTGGGTTTGATGGACCCAGTATACCAGACGCGCCGGACCGCCAGCCATCGATTTGGCTTACAGTCCGGCGCGGTATCTTACAGTTTTGTAAGGTTGGGAAAATGGGCGGGCGCTGGGAGAAAGCCGGGCAGTTGAGGGGGATGGTCTATTGAGGGAGCCGGGCAATTGAGGGAAGAATGGCCCGCTGAGGGCAGCGGGCCCCACAAAGAAACGCCTGCCCCACTTTCAGCCTGGACCACTGCGAGGAGAAGAATATATAAACTGCCTGGGGCTGGAGCGCAAACCATGTGGGGCCTGCACCCCTGTGCAGGCCATTCCCCCGATGACCTCTGCACCTTTTTACTCCGCCACCCGCTTCCCCCGGCTCAGGTCCAGGCGCACCAGGGTGCCCTGACCGGGGCGGGAGGTGACGGTGATGCCATGGTACAGCCGCTCCATCACCATCTTGCTGAGGTACAGCCCAATGCCGGTGGACTTCCGCTCTGTCCGGCCGTTGTATCCGGTGAAGCCCTTCTCAAAGACCCGGGGCAGGTCCTCAGGCCGGATGCCGATGCCGTCGTCGGCAATGACCACCGTGTCCCGGTCGCCGTAAATGCGGATGGTGCCGCCCTCCGGCGTGTACTTCAGGGCGTTGGAGAGCACCTGCTCCACCACAAAGCCCAGCCACTTGCCGTCCGTCAGCACGGTCTTTCCCGTCTCCTGAAAATCCAGGGTGATTTTTTTCAATATGAACATCTTGGCCAGTTTCCGCACCGCGCCCCGGAGGATTCCGTCCAGGTCACAGTCCTGGAGGACGTAGTCCGTGGAGCTGCTGTCCAGCCGCAGGTAGGACAGGACCATCTCCACATACTGCTCGATCTTCAAAAGCTCCACCTCCAGGGCGCCGCTGTCCTCCCGCTCCTGGAGCAGAAGGCCCAGGGCGGCGATGGGGGTCTTGATCTGGTGGGCCCAGAAGGTGTAATAGTCCGTCATGTCCCGCAGGCGGTTCTCGTTCTCCACGGCCAGCCGGGCCCGGTTCTGGCAGAGGGCCTGGACCAGAGCCTGGTAGTCCTCCTCCAAAAGGCCCCTGGGAGGCGGCAGGGGCAGAACCTTCTCCCGGACCTGCCGCAGCAGCAGCCGCAGTTCCCGGTGCCGGGCGAGAAAGCGGCTGTACCCCACGGCAAAGAGGGCCAGCCCCAGGGCCAGACACAGCGCGGCGGCGTAGGCCACCGCCTCCGACGGCAGATCATAGAGGGAGAATACCGCCGCGAAAATCACGAAAAATCCCAGCAGCAGCAACAGCAGCTTGTACTGCCGCCGCAGATACGCGCTCAGCAGGCTCATAGGCTGTCCTCCACCAGATAGCCCGCCCCCCGGCAGGTACGGATGAAGCTGCGGAGGCCTGCGCCGTCCAGCTTCTTCCGCAGGCGGTTGACGTTGACGGAGAGGGTGTTCTCGTCCACAAAGCTGTCCGAGGCCCACAGGGCGGCCATGATGGCCTCCCGGGTGACGATCTGGCCCTTGTGCTCCAGCAGGAGCTGGAGGATTTTGTGCTCGTTTTTCGTCAGCTCCACCCGCTGCCCCGCGGCGGTCAGGGTGCCGTGGTCCAGGTTCAGCACCGCGCCGCCGCAGGAGAGCAGCCGGGCTGCGGGGCCGAAGTCGTAGGCCCGGCGCAGGGCCGCCTGGACCTTGGCGGAGAGGACCTGGAGGTCAAAGGGCTTGGGCAGCAGATCGTCCCCGCCCATCTGCATGGCGGTCACCATGCTCACGTTGTCCGAGGCGGAGGAAACGAAGATGATGGGCACCTTGGAGACCCGGCGAATCTCCGCGCACCAGTGGTAGCCGTTGAAAAAAGGCAGGGAGATGTCCAGCAGCACCAGCTGGGGATCAAAGGCGGCGAACTCGGAGAGCACGCTGTCAAACCGCTCCGCCCGGGCCACCTGATAGCCCCAGCCCTCCAGATGACGCTGCATGGCCCCGGCGATGACGGGGTCGTCCTCCACGATGAAAATCCGGTACATGGTTGTCCGCCTCCCAAATAAACTCGTTTGAAGCATACCACCGCCGGGGGGAAAAGTCAAATGAGAGAGGAGCCGCCAAAGGCGGCTCCTCTCCTCGATGGGTTCACTCCACCTCCTGGGAGACGGGGGTGAAGACCACCTTTGTCTCCGGGCTGTCCGCAGGCCGGATGGTGATGAGACTGCCGTCCGGGGTTTCCTCCTCGGTGGTCACATAGTCCTCCATGGGCGTACGCTCATTGGTCCAGCCCATGTCGTTCTCCTCCAGGAAGGCCTCCACCGCGGCGGGGTCCGCCTTGGCGGGGTCCAGAGGCAGCTCAAAGAGAGCGTGAGGACCGGTGTAGTCGTCACAAAAGGCAATGGTGCCGTCGTCGTTCACGGTGAAAATGGTGTTGTTGGGTACGAAGCCCTCATAGAAGGCCATGTACACCGTGCGGTCCGCGAACATCTCAATGCTCTCGGTGTCCAGCAGATAGTAGTAGATGCCGTTTTCCGCAAAGCCGCTGGCACCCGCGCCCAGGGTCCAGTTGTTCACCGCCGCGGGGGAGCAGCCTGCCGCCAGGGGCGTCATGGTGTAGCGTGTGAGCTCGAAGGTCTGGGTCTCCAGGGGCTCCCCGTCCAGGCGGCGCAGGGACAGCACGGCGTAGGTGCGGGCGCTGTCCACGTCCGAACTGTATTTGTCCAGGTCCGCGCCGGACACCAGCCCCATGAGGGTTACGGCAAAGTCCCCGGTCTCCACGGTCTCGTTGATCTCAATGGCGTCCGGGCCCTCAAAGGCCTCCGACAGCAGGGTGTTGCCGAAGCGCTCCGCCACCTGGGCGGGAGTCAGCCACACCAGGGCGGCGGACACGGACACGATCAGAAGGGCCACGGCGGCGGCGGCCGTCACCGCCAGCTTTTTTGTCTTGCTGAAATTCACGATCTTGTTCTCCTTTTCCAATTCTCGGGCGCGCTGGCGCAGCAGGTTCGCCGTCCGCTCCTGAAAATCGGCGGAAAAGGGGATCTGGTCAAAGGCTTCACGGTATGTTTTCCGGTCCATCACATATCCTCCTTCAGCATCTGCCGCAGCCGCTCCCGGCCGCGGGCCAGGCGGGTGCCCACCGTGGCGGCGGGCAGGCCCAGCGTCTTTGCGATCTCTTTGATGGAATATCCCTCGTAATAGTAGAGGTGGATGACAGCGCTGTACTTGTCCGGCAGCGCCCGGACAGCGGAGAGGAGATCGAGGGTGTCCTCCTGGGCCGCAGGCTCTCCCGCCTCCTCCAGGGGGAGGTTCCGGTGCTCCGCGCTGCGGCGGATGTCGCTGGAGCGGTGGAGGGTGGCCCGGATGAGCCACGCCTTCTCATGCCCGGCGTCTCGGAACATGGGGCGGGCGGTCAGCAGCTTTAGGAACACCTCCTGCACAGCATCCTCCGCGTCGGCAGGGGAGTCCAGCCGGGAGGCGGCCAGGTGCAGCAGCATGGAGCCGTACTGCTCCACGATGCGGGAGATGATTTCATCGGTACCAAATGAAACCACATTCTCAACTCCTTTCACCCATAACACGGGCGGGGACAGGGATATTTTTCAGCCTGGGAGGAAATCTGCGAAAAAATATCCCGCCTGCCGGACAGTATACCATAACTGTCCGGCAGGCGGGGCGTTGTTCCATTTATTTTTCCGCCGAGATGCACACGGCGTGGCAGATGCCCGGAATGGACTCCCCCTGAAAACTGGAGGTAGGGGAGAGCAGAGCCCCGGTGGGGGCGAAGACGATCTTTTTCCACTTCCCCCGCCGCATCTCCGTCAGAAGATACCCGTTGAGCACAGAGGCGGAACAGCCGCAGCCGGAGGCCCCGGCGTGCATATCCTGACCGTCCCGGTCGTAGAGCAGCAGTCCGCAGTCCTGGAAGTTGTCCCCCAGCTCCACGCCGTCCCGGGAGAAGAAGTCCCGGACAATGCCGTGGCCCAGGTCCCCCAGATCGCCGGTGATGATGAGGTCGTAGTCTTCGGGGCCGGTGCCGGTGTCCCGGAAGAAGGCGGAGAGGGTGTCGTAGGCGGCGGGGGCCATGGCCGCGCCCATGTTGTTGGGGTCGGAGATTCCCTTGTCCACGATCTTGCCGCAGGTGACGTGGGTGATATAGGGCCCGGGGCCCTCCCGGCCCAGGATGGTGCAGCCGGAGGCAGTGGCGGTCCACTGGGCGGTGGGAGGCCGCTGGCTGCCGTAAGGGACCGGCATCCGGTACTGGCGCTCGGCGGTGCAGAAGTGGGAGGAGGTGACGGCGGCGGTGCGCTCCGCAAATCCCCCGTCGATCAGCATGGCCGCAAGGGACAGCGACTCCCCCATGGTGGAGCAGGCGCCGTACAGCCCGTAGAAGGGGATACCCAGCTCCCGCAGGCCGAAGGAGGAGCCGATGCACTGATTCAGCAGGTCCCCCGCCAGAATATAGTGGATGTCCTTGGGTTTCAGCCGGGCCTGGTCCAGCGCCCGCTGGACCACCTTTTTCTGCATGGTGGACTCCGCCTTCTCCCATGTCTTCTCCCCGAAGAAGGAGTCCTGGCTCAGCTCGTCGAAGTACCCGGACAGCGGCCCCTGGGCCTCAAACTTGCCGCCGATGTTGGCGAAGGAGAGCACGGAGGGCGGCACGCCCAGGGCAATGGTCCGCTGGCCGGTTCGTTTTTCATTCATGGAAAGCCACCTCGGTCTGATGGATTTTCCATAGGGTGCCCGAAACGGGGAAAATTAGTCATTCGCCTGCAAGCCCGGCGGCTTTGGAAAGACGCGCAGAGGGGAAGCGCTGCCCCGAAGATGCACCTCCTCACACTCCCGCATTAAGATGCAGATCCATTTCTTGGCGGTTTGCCATAAGCTCTTTTTCTCTGCAAAACATAACACGGGCGGCTGTGCCGCCCGTGTTATGTTTTGCAGTCACGTATAGGACCGCTCCACCTGGACCACGGCGTAGAAGCTCCCGTCCAGCGCCCGGACGGCGCAGCGGATCTTCTCCTCCACCTGGCGGTCGCTGAGGCGGAAGTCGTAGGGCACCACCGCGTCAAAGATCACATTGGTGTGGGTGGGGCCGGAGACCATGCGGAAATCATGGATGGTGATGTCGTCATCAATGCAGCGGACCAGCTCCGCCACACGGCGGCGGGTCTCCTCCGTGACGCCGTCGTCGGTGACTACCGGGTCCATATGGATGACGGCCTCACAGCCCAGATGCTCCCGCAGCTCCCGCTCCACATTGTCGATCTCGTCGTGGAGGGCCAGCACGTCCTGGCTGGCGGGGACCTCGGCGTGAAGGGAGATCATCACCCGTCCGGGACCGTAGTCGTGGACGATCAGATCGTGGATGCCGATGATCTTGCTGTGGGCCATGACCAGGTCCCGGATGCGGGCGACAAACTCGCGGGTGGGGGGCGTGCCCAGCAGGGGGTCAACGGTCTCCTTGGCGGCCTTCACGCCGGACCAGAGGATAAACGCCGCCACCAAAAGGCCCGCCCAGCCGTCGATCATCTTTCCGGTGAGATGGCCCGCCAGCGTGGCCGCCAGCACCGCGGCAGTGGCGGCGCTGTCGCAGAGGGAGTCCACGGCGGTGGCCCGCATGGCGGAGGAATCCAGCTTTTTTCCCAGCCGCCAGTTGTAAAAGGCCATGTAGAGCTTCACCCCCACGGAGACGCACAAGATGGCGGTCACCAGAGGGGTGGCCGTCACCGGCGCGGGGTGAAAGATCTTGGCGAGGGAGGATTGGAGCAGCTCCCAGCCCATCAGCAGGATCAGCACCGCCACCCCCAGGCCGGAGAGGTACTCGATCCGCCCGTGGCCAAAGGGGTGGTGGGCGTCCGGCTTCTGCCCCGCCAGGTAGAAGCCCAGCAGGGTGATGGCGGAGGAGCCGGCGTCGGAGAGGTTATTGAAGGCGTCGGCGGTGATGGCCACGGAGCCGGCCAGAGAGCCCGCCAGCAGTTTTCCCGAAAACAGCAGCACGTTCAGAAGAATGCCCACCGCGCCGCAGAGGATGCCGTAGGCCTTGCGGAGGGCGGCGGGGTCCCGGCCGCCGGGGCGGAGAAAGAGCCGGGAGAGCAGGGAGATCATGGAATCAGGTCCTTTCCGTAGAGGTGGGCGTCCCGGGGATAACCAGCTTCATGTGACAGCACAGGTCGTCCAGGTCCCGGTCCGTAGCGGCGGGAACGCGCAGCTTGGCGCCGCAGCGGCGGCAGATGAGGTCCACGGCGGAGCGGCGGATCTCCATGCCGTATTGTACGCCGCCGCAGCCGCAGGTGATTCCATTTTCCCGGGAGGCGATGTCCTTGAGCTCGGAGAGGACCTCGTACATGATGACGCTGTCCAGAAACGCCTCGCCGCCCTCCGATTCCTGCCGCTTTTCCTTTTCGGCCAGAATCTCCAGCTCCCGCAGATTTTTCTCCACCGTGCCCTCCGGGCCGATGAAGCAGCAAAACTGCTTTGACTTCGCACAGCCCAGGGCGGTGGCGCCCCGCAGGACCCGCTCCGGCGGGCACGCCGCCGTGTGGGTCTCGCCGCAGAGGCCACAGGGGACGTAGAACCGGTATCGCTCCCCGTCGAACTCCGCCCGCAGGGCGGATTCCCCGCAGCCGCACTCGATCTCCGCGTTGGAGGCCTCCAGCGCAAAGACAGACCGGGCGGCCGTCACCGTCTTGCCGCACTTGGGGCAGAGGTAGCCGAAGGTGCGCATCTCACCGCTCATGGTGTTTCCCTCATTTCCAGAAAAATTCAAGTTGATAGATTATAGCACAGCGCCGCGGGGATGTACAGCGTTTTCCGCCGGAGGGGCCGTGATTTTACACATTTTACAGGATGCCAAATAAAATAAATCCCACCGTGTTGATGGCAAAGTTGGCGAACATATGGACAAACCAGGAGGGGTAGATCGTGCCGGTCAGCTCGTTCAGGTAATTGAATATACAGCCCCCCGCCATCAGTCCCAGGAGCAGCAGGCACAGAGCCCCCGCGCGGAACATTCCGGCCAGCATCCCAACGTGATAGACTGCGAAGATCAGAGCGCTGAAGCCATAGGCAAATTTCCGGCTTGTATAGTTTTTCAGGGTGATAAAGCCGTAGCCCCTGAAAAAGAACTCCTCCAAAAACGAATTCATCAGGGAGATATACAGGGATACATAGATAAAGTTGTTGGCCGTGATCCCCATACTCTTTGTCAAATTGGAGGTGACATTGGAGAAGTCTATGAGATCTCTCGTCAAAAAATACCCCAGTACGATCACAGCATAAATCGCGGCCCCCAATAGGAGCGGCTTGAGAATCCCGCCCTTTTTGAACGCGAATAATCGTCTGAATTCCCGGAACTCCGCCTTGTTGGCCAGAAAAAACACCATGGGGAGACCCAGAAAAAAGAGGATCTTAATGGGAATTTTGAGGAAATAATCCGGGTGTACAACGGCATCGACCAGGTTGACGAAAACGGAAAATATCACAATGGACATCATGATATAGGCACTCCGCCGGTTAATCATGTTCATTCCTCCAAATAGGCCAATTGGGCCGCGGAACATTTTGCGGGAAAACCGTCCCCTGAGCCGCCCCTTTCGACGCGGACCCCGCCGCGGCCTGCGGGCGCGGTCAGGACAGCCCATCCAGGGGAGAGGCCACCGGCCTTGCCAGCAGGCCCAGCAAGGGCTCGAAGTCCACACCCTCCCGCATGGGCAGGTCCTGCGCCGCCGTCCGCTCCGCACAGGCCCGGACGAACTCCACCGCCGCCCGGGCGGCCTCCACCAGGGATGACCCCCGCACCAGCGCCCCGGTGAGAACGCTGGAGAACACGTCGCCGGTGCCGTGGAATTCCCGGTCCACCCGCCGGGTCTGGACAGCCTCCGTCCGCCCGGTGGAGGCGTCGAAGCACATGGCCCCGGTGCTGCCCGGCTCCAGACTGGCCCCGGTGAGCACCACGGAGCGCCGCCCCTCCAGGCTCAGCCGCTCCACAATGGCCCGGCAGCCGTCCTCCCCGGAGGGAAGCTCCGCATAGGGGATGCCCAGCAGCAGAGCGGCCTCTGTCAGGTTGGGAGTGATGACGTCGGCCTGCTCCGCCAGGCGGGCCATCCCGGCGCACATCTCCGGCGTATAGGTCTGGTAGACCGCGCCGCCGTCCCCCATCACCGGGTCCACAACTACAACGCCGTCTCCCCGGAAGTCCCGGATGAAGTCCTCCACTACGCCGATCTGCCGCCCGCTGCCGAGAAACCCGCTGTACACGGCGTCAAACCGCAGCCCCAGGGACTTCCAGTGACGGGCGGTTTTGGGCATCTCGTCGGTCATGTCCAGAAAGGTGAACCCCTCAAAGCCGCCGGTGTGGGTGGAGAGGAAGGCGGTTGGCAGAGGACAGCACTGAACCCCCATGGCGGAGAGAATGGGAAGGGCCACAGTCAGGGAGCAGCGGCCGAAGCCGGAGAGATCGTGGATAGCGGTAACACAGGGTGTAGACATGATGGGATTCCTCTTTTCTGTGGAATAAAGGATTTTGCTGTTGTCTTGCCGGAAAAGCCGTGGTATAATAAATTCCAGATTATCATATCATACGCGGCTTTCCGGCGCAACCCCGCCGCTTGTATAAGCGGCGGGGTTGGAGTTGGCAGGCATGTGAGATTGAGATCGTGTCGGCACAAGTCCAAAGGAAAGTGAAAAAGTAGAATTGCCCAGAGAACGAAGGGGGAGGAGAAATAGAAGCTTCCGATCAACGACTGACATAAGTGATGAGATGTGGGCGCTGATGGAGCCGCATTTACCGGGATAGCGGGACCAATGGGGAGAAATCGCCCAGGATAAGCGGCGTTTTATCAACACAGTGTTCTGAGGCTGTTGTGCCGGAGCGCCTTTGCGTGATCTGCTTTCAGATTGCGGAGAATGGGGCAGCGTGCATCAGAGGTTTATCCGATGTGGAGGAAAAGTATCGGCGAACAACTGTTTGAAATTCTGATTGGTGGGTCAGACTGTGAATGGCGGATGATTGATGCGAACCATATCAGACTTACATCCCCACGCGGCAGGATCAAAGGGCGGCAATTGGAATCAGTCCAGAACTGAGCGGTATAGGTTCGTTGTATCGCCGTTTGGACTGCTATCTGCGCGTAATTCCTGTAGACATTATCTAGGAGATGTCACTTTAGTGAAAGCTTTTATTAAATAAGATAGAATAAAATAATCTGCAAATGTAAAATAGATACGCACCCGTGGTGAAACTGGTATACACGATGGATTTAGGTTCCATTTCGGCGACGAGTAGGGGTTCGAGTCCCCTCGGGTGCACCAAGTTTCGTTGACAAACGAGATGCACGCAAAAATCCCGCACTTCGGTGCGGGATTTTTGCGTGCAAAGAGCGGATTTTGCTAAAAACGAAAATTATCAGAAGCGATTGGTGGAATTTGGTATCGTAAAATAAAAATAACGCACCAGAGATGCAAAATGAGCTGTTTTGGCAGTTTTTAGCAGCCTGCTCGACTCGAACTCTCCGCCTCTCTCTAAAAAAGAAAAACACACCTCCCCTGGAGCTCCCAAGCCGCTCCGAGGGAGGTTTTCCATTTCAGAACGGCCCTTCCCGCCATTGTTGCTTATGCTTCATGTGTTCAGCGTTCTTCGGTGGTGTTGGTAATAGCTTTCTCAATGCTTTCCGGCTATACTGTCGTTACAACAAACGGGAAGGAGAACGGCAGCATGGAACAGAAAAAGAACCTCTGCGCTCAGGTGCCCCTCAGCCTCCACGCGCAAGTCAGCGAGGCCAGAGAGGCGGCGGGCCAGACCACCAGCGAATACATCACGAACCTGCTGATCGAATACTACAATCTGAAGAAAAACGGAGGTACGACGACTATGAGCGGCAATACGAGAACGATGGCCTTCCAGATCCCCGAGGAGCTCTTCCAGCGGATCAAGGCCCACCTGGAGCGGGAAACCCAGCGGACCGGCAGGAAGCTGACCCAGCGGGAGTTCGTGCTGAACCTGATCGAGGAAGCGCTGATCGAAGCTGAGGAGGATGCCGCTGAGGAAGCCGAGCGGGTCAACGCCTCCATGGCCAGCGCCAGCCCCACCGGGACCACCACCGAGGAGGATGATCCCGAGGAGGACCTGCCTCCCGAGAAGCCCTGAATCACCACATCGCCGCCGCGTCCCCGCCCTGCGGGGGCGCGGTGCTTCTCTTTGATGGCAGTAGAGAAGATTCCACCGTCCATCGGCTTTCCCGGATGGTCAAAAATGGCACAGATATTTCGTTGCTCTTGATGAATGGATATTCCGGCAGAGGTGTGACATGGTGTTGCCACGCCCCAAAAAATCGAGGAAAGAAAGGAATTTCACAATGAACAACGACAACAGAACGCCCCTCACGATCCTAGAAGCCTGTACCCTGCTGGCCCGCGAAACCGTGTCCATGCTGGAGGGCCTCGATCAGCTCCCGGCCAGTGCCGTCACCCTCCGCGGTGCCTTGGCACTGGCCGGCGAAGACCTGGGTGATGGCGGCGCACTTCTGGCATGGGTCGACTCGGAAATGGAGATGGTCAGGCACTTCGCTGAAACAAATGAGCAAACCACGCCCCTGGTGGAACTGGAGGTTCCCTGCGCAATACCGGACCCCATCATGCAGCTGGACGCCTCCTGCATCCTCCTCAAGGCCGCGGCACAACGGCAGCCAACAGAAGCCCAATGGCAGACCACGCTGGAAGCCGTCCGGCTGCTCATGGAGATCGACGGCCTGGATGATATGGTCCTGACCGCCAAGGCCCCCAGCGGCGGGTTCCTGCGGGTCCAGGATCTACGGAGCCAGCTGGAGCGCGTCCAGGCAGCGTTTCGGGGTAACTAACAGGAAGCCAGTGTCAGCCCCCGTGAGGCCGCCTTCTCCGAGGTGGAGTCCCCGCCCCTGAAGAAGGCTTAACGGGCCACAGCGGCCCCGTGTGGCCCAGCAAAACGCCCCCGGCATCCTCTGGTTGGGATGCCGGGGGCGTTTCACGAATCACGCCTCTGCCGCCTGAACCGACAGGATGTTCTCAATTAAAATGCGCTCTCCGCCCAATAAAAGCAGCTCGCCTTCATATTCATCGAATTTCTTGAGCCGCCCTGTAATGGTGACGCAGACGCCTCCGGCCTTCCTTTTATCCGGCTGGAAATAGGTCAGCGTTACCTTGGGATGCTCCGTGATTCTGTCCGCCAGCTCTTGCAGCCGCAAATCTAAGAGGGACTTCTCATCTTCCGTCAGCTCAGCCTTCGAATCTGTCGGCCGGGCTGTCTCGTGGACGGCGGCCTCATAGCCAGTCAAAGCCCGGAAGGGCATAAACTGCGCCGCCCGGTCCCGCATGGGCATATGGGGATGGGCGCTGGAGACGTGGTGCGGCAGGTTGATGATATCGTCATATTTCCCCATTACGCCTGATGCCCTCCAATCGTATCGTTGCGGTCCTTCCCGGTAGCTCCCTCCACCAGATTCATGCCTTTCAAAATCGCGTTTTTCCCAAACCGCCTCTTGATGTCCAGCATGGTTCGCTGGACCTTCTTCTCCCGCTCCAGCTTCGCAGCCTCCCGGACCTGCTGTTCCTGAACGGTGTGGTAGTCCGTGAACAGATCCAGCTGTTCAAAGGCCATTTTCTCCGAAACCTCCGTCTCGTTTGCCACACAAGTGGCGGTGAGGTACAGACGGCGTACCAGCAGATTTCTGTCGATGATGCGGTCAAATAACTCCAGAGCAGCGGAGATCATGCGCTTCGTGGAGGCGGTATAATCCCCCAGATTCGCGGTGCCGTGGGCGTGTTTGGGTACGGCCCGCCCATAGCGGTCCGCCGTTACCTCCCCTTTATAGCCCCGTCCATTCAGACTTTCCCGGTCATAGCCCACCGTCAGCACCAGCTGGCTGGTGACCAGTCCCTTGTCCACCAGGTCCAGAGATAGCTGATCCGCCATCTCCCGTACCACCAGCCGGGTTTTCTCATAGCTGTAGGGATGCTGGAGAACCTGCCCGGAGCCGATGCTCTTGCTCTCCGGCTGGTACGCCTTAACGTCCGCCATGGCACAGGGCTCCCAACCCCAGGCGTGGTCAATCAGCAGCTCTGCGTTGATTCCAAACAGCTTGTACAGCAAATCCTCATTATAAAAATCACTCGGACCGCCCAGGGAACAGCGGGCGATGTCCCCCATGGTGTACAGGCCGTTGGCTTCCAGCTTCCGGGCATAACCCCCGCCCACCCGCCAGAAATCGGTGAGGGGCCGGTGATCCCACAGCAGATGCCGGTAGCTGCGCTCGTCCAGCTTGGCGATGCGCACGCCGTTGACGTCCGGGTGGATATGCTTGGCCACAATATCCATGGCCACTTTGCAGAGGTACAGGTTGGAGCCGATGCCCGCCGTGGCGGTGATGCCGGTGGTTTCCAGAACGTCCAGAATCATTTTCATAGCCAGCTCCCGGGCACTGAGCCTATAGGTTCCCAGATAGTTGGTCACGTCCATCAGGACCTCGTCGATGGAGTAGTTGTGAATGTCCTCCGGCGCGATATATTTGAGATAGACATTGTATACTTTTGTACTCCACTCCATGTAATGAGCCATCCGGGGCGGAGCCACGATATAATCCACCGCCAAAGCCGGATTGGCCTTCAATTCAATATCGCTGGAGGAGGAGCCGGCAAACTGCCTCCCCGGCGCGGAACGGAGCCGCTGAGCGTTGACCTCCTTGACCCGCTGGATGACTTCAAACAGCCGCGCCCGGCCGGAGATGCCCCAGGCTTTCAGGGAGGGCGTCACGGCGAGGCAGATGGTCTTTTCCGTGCGGCGCAGGTCCGCCACCACAAGGTTGGTGGTGAGGGGATCGAGGCCCCGCTCGACGCATTCGACGCTGGCGTAAAAGGATTTTAAATCGATGGCGAGATAAGTACGGTCTTCCATCGCGGGGCCTCCTTCCTGAATGGCTTTCACACCTCTATCATAGCATACCCAGCCCAAGCCGGACAAGCCAAAATCTATAAGTCAAACGCATCCAATAACCGAGGGCGAAGGGCTGGAGCAGGTTGTTTACAGATAACAGCAAAAGAGGTGAGGCGGAGCATTCCTGACTTGGGATGCTCCGCCTCTTTTGCATTTCAGAAGGAGGTAATCAACATTATGAAACAGCATGCGGACGGCTTCGCTTCGTCCTCTAAAAGTCCCCCAAAGGAAACCTGCGAGATGAGCAGTCAGGAATTTATCGCTCGTATAAACGCGCTCATTCCCTCCCCAAATGAAGAAGCCAGCAAAAATCTGCTGGACTTTGGCAACAGCCTCTGGCTCCGACTGAAAGAGGACCTGTACAATACGTTTTCCTTCATTTCCCGTCACTTTACCCCGGATACATTACAAGGTGTGTACGACCTGAGCGGAATTGCGAATAAAGGGATGCTGCCGTGGGAGATGATAGGCGCGGCAATTTATTTGCAGACAAATACGCCGGTGCAGGAGATCGAGGAGGATTCCTGGGACTATTTCGTAGGTTTTACCGCCCCGGAAGCCCCTGACAAAATCAGCTCCCTGGCGCTCTGCACTGTGCATGAGAACGGGTGCGCAGCGCAGTTCTATACCCGCCACTTTGGGCGGTTCGACCCCCTGGAGCTGCTGTATAACGCAACAGCCCGCTCCGTATACAACGGCGTTACGATAACGGAGGCTATCCAACAGTTCGATTGCAATATGGAAATACGCCACCCATGGGAAACTGCTGTCATTCTTGACCCAGAGCCTAAAATGGTGGAAAAGCTGACCCAGCTGATGCCGGACAGTCCCATTATTGCCGCCCATATCAATTTAGACGCGGACAGTGGGACCGTTGCCACGGAGATAAACCCCCTGTGGGAGAAGCTGCGGGATGAGTTAGATGAGTTAAGTCACGGCCAGCAGCAGAAAACCTCCGAAAAAAAGCGCTCTTCCAAGCGCAGCCACCAAATGGAAAGATAAAGGTGAACACCCTCCGGCAACGCTCCCGGCATCCCAAAACCAAAGGGATGCCGGGGGCTTTTTTCGTTCCCAGCAGGGTGAGTCAGACGCTGAAATTCAACTGGCGATAGTAGCCGTCATAGACGCGGGAAATGGGCTTGTCCGCTACAGCGGGCCGGTCCGGGCCATAGAGCAAACTGCCCAGCTTATAGCTCACGCCATTGACACAGACATTCTCCCCGGCGCTGTGGCTTCCAAACTTTGTCAGCCAAGCCAGGGCCTCCCGCACCGTGCAGCCCCGGCGAAGCTGTCCCTGTTCGTCCCACAGCGGATCATAATCCAGTCCCATCGCACAAAAAACCTCCCATATTTTTTACAATACCGTTGAACATTGTAACTGGAAAGGCCAGGAAAAGCAATGCCGGACATGGAGAAAAAGACGGGCGGATTTCGTGAAAGTTGGGACTTGACAGCGCAAACATTACGGCCCCAGGAGAAGCAGCCGGGCAGGGTATCCCCAAAGGAGTACCCTGCCCGGCTGTTTTTGCTTTCGGCCAGATTGGAGGTGAATTTATTTTGAACGCAAACATGGCCTACGGCTTCACGGAAACGGAGCTGGACATCACCAGGCACACGGATTTGCCGGACCTGCTGTCCTCTCTGGGCTATACGCTGAAGCGGATCGGCAGCTACTACACCACAGCGGAGATGGACAGCATCCGCATCAAGGAGCGCCTTACCTGGAGGCGCTACTCCACCCGGCAGGGCGGCGATGCCATCTCATTCCTCCAGGAGTTCTGCGGAATGCGCTTCCCGGAGGCGGTGGATTACCTGCTGGCCTATCATGGGCGGTCCAGAGACTCCCCCGACCGGGACAAGCCCATCCCCCGCCCCAAGACGCCTCCGCCCAGGGAAAAGCCGCCCTTCGTCCTGCCTCCCGCGAACCCGGACCAGCGCCGGGTGTTTGCGTATCTTCGCAAGCGGGGAATTGCGTCTCAGGTAATCCAACGCTTTCTGGACGCCGGGCTTCTCTACGAGGACGCCCCATATCACAATTGCGTGTTTGTCGGCAGGGACGGCAGCGGCCAGCCCAAATTCGCCAGCAAGCGCGGGACCTTGGACTTCAATGGGTCCGGATTTAAACGGGACGTCCTGGGCAGCGACAAAAAGGTGGGCTTTCGGCTGCCCTGTGAGCCGGAGATCGAGGAGGTGGCGGTTTTCGAGGCCCCTATCGACCTCATGAGCTTCTGCACCCTCTGCCCGGAGGTCCACAGCAACGCCGTCGCCCTCTGCGGGCTGTACAGCGGACCGCTGGACACCTACCTTCGGGACCATCCCCACCTGAAATCCATCAAGCTCCTGCTGGACCATGACGAGCCTGGGATCACGGCGGCGAAGGAGATGCGGGAGAAGTACCGGGCGGCTGGGTACGAGGTGGAAATCCGGGTCCCGAAGTACGGCAAGGACTGGAACGCGCAGCTCAAATACAAGCTCACGGGGGTCTTAGAGGAGGTGAAGCCACCCAAAAGCACAGAAAATCCCACAAAAAAGGAGGAAACCAAACCTATGGCGAACTTAGGCAAGATCATCAGCGACAAATCCACGGCGGACGCCAAATGGCGGGAGGAGCGGCAGGCGGATAAGGAAACCGCCGCTGCCCTTCGGGACGCCAGCGTCATACAGATCACCAAGGACCCCGGGAAATTTGCCCGTTACCTGGCTATGCAGGGGGACAACCCTTCCTACAGCTCCGGGAACATCGCCCTGGCCATGGCCCAGCTCCCGGAGGCCACGGTTCTCCACACCCGCGGCCACTGGAAGGACCTGGGCCGCTTTGTTCTGGACCCGGAGCTGAAAAACGGCGCCAGCATCTTTACACGCTCCGCCACGGGCCGGGGCTACAGCCTCACCAGCGTCTACGATATCGCCCAGACCCAGGGCCGGGAGCTGCGGACGGTCCAGCTTAAGGAGGACACCGAACCCATGGAAGCGGCCCTGACCGCCCTGCTGAACTTCTCGCCCGTTCAGGTTGTTGCCGGTGAAAACCTGCCCTCCGGGGCCTATTATGACCCCCGGCAGATGACGCTGGCTATTGACACTGCCTGCCCGGACGGCCAGGCGTTTGCGGCCATCGCCGCCGAGATTGCCCAGGCCCGGTTTCATGACCGGGGCCGCAATCCTGTTTACAGCCGGGAGAGCTGTGAGTTGAGCGCCCAGAGCGTGTCGTACATCCTTTGCCGCCGCTTCGGCGTCCAGCGGGAGCTGCCGGACCTGACGAAGATGGCGGAGCGCTGCCAGGGCTGGGAGATCGAGGACCGGCTGGCCTTTCTGAAAGAGATTCAAGGCATGAGCCGTCAGATTGGCGGTTCCATTGAGAAAACCATCGCTCCGCCCCAGAGAGCGGCTCCTTCCCGCCGTGAGGCGGAACGATAATAAAATAGGAGAACATTACTTATGAAAAGATCGATTCCTTTGCTCCTGGCTGCATTCCTGCTTTCCACGCTTCTGTCCGTTCCCGTCCAGGCCGCCGAAGAATCCGGACCGGGCAGGGACAGCGCCTATTACCCCATTTCCGTAGAGGAATACACCTACGGTGACTTCGACGAGCTTCGCATCCAGAAGGTGTATCAGCTGTCCCTGGACGATGACCCCAGCCTCATTCCCACGGAGGACTTCGAGCGAAACGGGCGGCTGTACTACCTGCTGGACATGACCCGGAAGGACGAGGTGGGGGTGGATACCAAGCCCCATGTCCAGACCGTGACCATGCCCAGCGACACCAATAACATGGAGAAAATCCTCCAGACTCTGGATGCCGAGATCGAAACCGTCACGGAGGACGGCTACACCGGGAAGCTGCACCTGGACCACACCACGGTCAAGGTGACCACGGACGGCTACGCCACCAAGACCGGCACAGTGTCTGCGACTCGTACCTATCCGAATTTGTCGGACGCGGACCTGTCCCTGGTGCCCAAGACCATCTCGGACGGCGGACGGAGCTTGACCCTGGCGGACGTGCAGTGGAGCAATTCCACTCAGGAGTCCGGCGAGGGCGTGGTCACCCGCTACACCGCCACGGCCCGGTATACCGGCAGCACCTCCAGTAAGTACGCCACCGGGTACACGGTGACCGCCGACTACAGTGGAGAGGTCTCCAAAACCGGCTGCAATGTGGTCACCTACACCGCCGTGTTCGGCAGCACTGACGCTCCCAAGGATTCCGGCGCTCAGGACGGTGAGCCCGTCGACATCTCCGGCATCGGGCGCCCGCTCATGATCGGCGGCGTGGTACTGGCCCTGGTCCTGGGCGGTGTATTTGTATTCAAAAAGATCAGAGGAAGGAGATAATGCCATTGAAAAAGTTCAGACTGTTCCTGCTGGCCTGCATGATCTGCGTCCTGTGCGCCGTCCAGGCCAGCGCATTGGAGTACAGCTACGATGGAGCGGACGATTTCCTGTTCGCCCGGCCCACCAGCGACGATACCATCTACGAGGAGGAGAACCCCAACGTGGACCGGAGCAAAAACGTGGCCCTGGTGGCCCCCGGCTTCGGTACCCCTACCAGCTACCTTCCCGGCAGCGGCGAGGCCCTCACGCCGAACCTTGTCCCCGGCGCTTTGAGCGGCGGACTGGTGAATCAGGTGGGCAGCGCAAATTACTCTGTTTCGGAAAATGGTGTGTCCAGCGGCATGGGCGGGTTCCTGCCCAGCACGTCCATCCTGGACAGCAGTTCCTCCGGCTCTTCCACTCCCCCGGAGCAGTTCACTGTCACCACCCGGCCCAATGACACGGCCTCTGTCGGCTTTACCAGCGTCACCGAGGACAGCTACTACAGCAACGGCTCCCTGGGTACCCTGAAAATCCCCGTCATCGGCCTGAGCGTCAAAATCGTCCAGGGCACGGACAGCGCCGCGCTGAAGAAGGGTGTGGGCCACTTTGAGGAAACCTCCATCTGGAACGGCAACGTCGGATTGGCCGCCCACAACCGGGGGACCAATTCCTACTTCGGCAAAATCCATACCCTGGAGGCTGGCGATGAGATCACCCTCTCCACCAAGGAGGGGACCCGGACCTATGAGGTGACCTCCGTTGCAAAGGTGACGGAAACGGACCGGAGCAGCCTGGAGAACACCTCCGACAACTGCCTGACGCTGTACACCTGCGTCCGGGATGAGCGGGACCTCCGTTGGTGTGTGAGAGCGGTTGAGCTGACGGATTAAGCTGTTCAGCGATTCCATTCGACAATCCCCCAAATCTGTGGTAGTGTTGCGGTTGCGAAAGCCCTGACAAAATCACGGAAATGGAGGAAAAGCTATGAAAAGGAACAGTAAAGTGTTTGGGATGTTGGCGGCTGGCATACTGTCCGCGGCGCTGCTGGCAGGCCCGGCTCTGGCAGCGGACCCGGAGATCCGGGTAGGCAGCTACAAGGGCAATACCCTGGAGGCAGGCGAAAGGAGCTGCCTCATCATCGGACCTGTCGGACCGGAGTACATCGCCGAATCCAGCAACCCGGAGGCTATCACCCTGGAGCGGGTCCTGACCTATTGGGTAGCGGTGGCCAGGGCGGAGGGGACGGCTGAGATCACCGTCACCGATAAGGCCGGAAGCACCGGCGGTCTGACGCTGACCGTAGAAGCGGCGGAGCCGTCCCCGGCCCCCAGCGAAGCCCTGGACCTGTCTGTCAACATGGACATCCGTCTGGAGATGGTCCGGCTCATCAACGAGGTGCGCCGGGAGAACGGCCTCGCGGAGCTTCCCATGGACGAATCCCTCATGAATGCCGCCCAGGATGTCTCCGGTCAAGGCGTCACGGAGCACCGGCCCTATGACCACATGGCACTCATCCGCTACGGCTGGCCCCACGGCGGGCTCTACAACCTCACCATGTTCGGCGCCTATGACTGCCCGGACATCGCCCGGCAGGCCATTGACTACTGGATCGCGTCGCCTGGGCACTATGCCACTATGCTGCTGGAGGAGGCATCCCACGTTGGAACCGGCGTTACCTTCCAAAATGGCCGGGCCTACTGCTACATGGTCGTGGGTGATCCCACCAGCCATAATCCCTACGAATAAACCACTCTGGAACAGCTTCATACCACACGGAGGCCCATTGGCAAGACGCCAATGGGCCTTTTTTCGTTGCCAAATTCAAAATGGAAAGGAACCCTTTATGAACGAAAAACATCATTCCCTGCGAACGCGCCTGACGTCCCTGCTGCTGGCGCTGATCTGCGTCCTGGGCCTGTTCCCCACCACGGCCTTTGCCGCCGGGGATACCATCACGCTGAAGGAGTTCGGCCACTCCGGCGTGGCCTATGAGTCCGCGGCCCTGGGGCGCTGCACGCTCCATGAAATGACCTTCAAAAACGGAAACCAGACCACCACCGGCTTCTGCGGCACCAAGGGCGGCGACATGGGGAACTCTCTCCAGGGCCAGACCTGGGGGAACAAGCGGTCCATCTCGGACCCCACCGTGGAAACCATGATGGCCTACTACTATGCCCACTCCACCGGCGTTTTCACCGATGAGGCCATTGCCCTGGGCGTCAACGACGTCTGGAACGCGGGCTACCGCTGGTATATGAACGCCTGGGTTCAAGCGTGTATCTGGCGCTATCAGCAGGGCAGCATGAGCGACCCTGTCGTGGCCTGCGCCGAGGAACTGATGGCAGTCTACAATTCCCTGGAGGGCACCCACTACACCAGCATCGATCAGAAGCAGGGCAACTCTTCCTTCCGGGACCGGACCCAGTACATTCTGGAGCTGGGCAGCCAGGGCGTCTGGGGCAAGTGCGCTGTGTATGAATACACCTTCACTGGTGCCGGCAGCTCCGCCCACCCCGCCGGGTCTGTGCAGAAGATCATCCTGGGCGACCTGACGGTGGAACACGTTGAGCAGGAGGAATACGTCCTCATCGTCAAGAAGGTGGACGCTACCAATCCCAGCAAGGGCCTTCCTGGGGCCGGATTCCACATCGAATCCACTAACGGCTCCTATTCCAAGGACGTGGTCACGGGCCAGAACGGCACCTACCGGATCAGCGGCCTCAGCGCCGGAACTTATGCCGTGACAGAGACCTCTGCCCCGGAGGGCTATGAAATCGACAGCGCCGCCCCGCAGTATGTCACCCTGCCCAGCAATGGGAATAATACTGTGACGGTCACCTTCCGGGACAGCACCACCATCACCAGCGAGGGCAGCATCCGTAAAGTGGACGCGGATAATCCCTCCAAGGGCCTCGCCGGAGCGGTGATCAAGATCACCGGCGTGGACAATTCTTTCACCGGAACCTACACAACCGCCGAGGGCGGCTGGCTGACGGATGTGCCCTGGGATTCCATGCCCATCGGCAGCTATGTGGCGGAGGAGATGACTCCCCCGAAGGGCTACACGAAAAGCTCTGACCAAAGCAAGGTGAAGCAGAGCTTCCATTGGGATGGAAAATCCGATGTTTCCCTCGTTTTTGAAAATGACAGCAAGGTAAAAATTCAGCTCATCAAGCTGGACGATTCCAACAATCCCCTCCCCGGCGCTGTTTTTAATATCCTGAAGGACGGGCAGATCATCGGCACCGAGGCCACCAAGGAAGACGGCAGTATCACGGTGACGGATGTGACTGAGGGCCTGTACGCCTTTGTGGAGGCGTCCGCTCCGGCCCCCTGGGCCAAGCTGGAGGACCCTGTAATCGTCCATGTAGATCAGGCAGACATCAACGGCGGCGAGACTATTACCGTCTCCGCGGCGGATAAGAGGTTGCCGAACCTGACGATCTTGAAGCGGGACGCTCAGACCGGCGACGTCATCCCGGACACCCATTTTGAGATCAAAGGCATCCACTTCGGGTTCCACGACGACGTGACCACCGGACCGGACGGCAAAGCGGTCCTCACAGGCATTCCCGTGGATTCTTACGAGGTCACGGAAAAGAGCGTCCCGGACCCCTGGGTTGTCAGCGACGAGCCCACCCAGACGATCTGGCTGGGGGCTGGCGACGATCAGCAGCTCATCTTCGACAACCTCAAGCAGCCCTTGCTCAAAATCTCGAAAGTGGAGAAGGGCACCGGCGAAAAAATCCCCGGCACCGTTTTTCTTTTGGAGGCCATTGACGGCGACTACCGTCAGAACCTGACCACCGAGGCCAACGGCTCCGTGGAGCTGCGGGTCGCCCCCGGCAGCTACCGCATCACCGAGCAGTCCGTTCCCGAGCCCTATGTGATTGGCGAGGAGCGGACCAAGACGATCTCCCTTAACGGCGGCGACGAGAAGGAAGTCATTTTTGAAAACCTGAAGAAGCCGGAGCTGACCCTTTATAAGATCGACGCGGACAGTCAGGAGCCGATCCCCGACACCGTGTTCCGGGTGGAGGCCATCAACGGTGATTTCCAGGACGATTGGAAGACCGGGCCGGACGGCATGGTAACGAAGCGGGTGGAGCCCGGCACCTACCGGGTCACGGAGATTTCCGTCCCCGCGCCTTACTTCCTCCCAGACAAGGACGCCGACCGGGTGCAAACGGTTTCCCTGAACGCCGGAGATGTGAAGAAGCTGACGTTCAAGAACCGCAAGGCCCCCGAGCTGACCATCTTCAAGGAAGACAGCGTGGCAGGCGCTCCCATTGAGGGGGCCAAGTTCCATGTGACTTACACCAGCAACGGCGAAGCCGCCGAGGCTCCGGCTGCCATTGATTTTGGCTACATCTTCACGGACGCCAGGGGCGAGATCAAGCTGCACGAACAGGGCAAGCGTCTCTATCCTGGTGAGTACACCATCACGGAAGTGGCTCCTGCCCCCGGCTTCCAGATGAAGGAACCCACCACACAGAAGGTCATTATCCACGGAAACGAGAGCAAAACCGTCACTTTCCAGAACGAACCCTTAAACGGGATCGTCGTTGAGAAGTATGACTCTGTTACCGGCGAGGCCCTGCCTGGCTGCACCTTCCAGCTCCGCTTCCTGGGCGGCACCTCCGGCACGGGCGGCACGGTCATCGGGCAGAAGGTCACCGGGAAAAACGGCACCTGCATCTGGACGGGCCTCACTGCGGGCACCTATATCGTGGAGGAGATCGACCCCGCTGATGGGTATTCCATCATCAATTCCTCTGAAACGGTCTACATTTCGGACGACGGCGTGCAGAATGTCATTACTGTGACCTTTGATAATTCGCCGGACGGAAATCTCCTCATCAGGAAGGTCTGCTCCGTCAACCCCAGCATCACCCTCCAGGACGCTGAGTTCAAGGTCACCTACGCGGATGGAACTTTGATTGGTGATTCCAATGGGATTTACCGGACCGACACCCACGGAGAAATCCGCATTGAGGGTTTGAAGCCTGGCAAGAGCGTGATCGTAACGGAGACCAAGGCACCGGACGGATTCATCATTGACACGCAGTCGCAGACCGTCCAAATTAAGGAGGGCCGGACGGTCAGCCTGACCTTCAAAAACCAGCCCAAGGGAAAACTGATTATCCAGAAGCGGGACAGCGTCAGCGGCCAGCCCCTCCCCGGCGCTCAGTTCCGTGTGACAACTGCCGCTGGCTGCGAGGTGGGTCTGGACGGCGTGATTGGTACCGCTACGCTCACGCAGAACGGCATTTTTACCACAGATTCCAACGGTGAGATTCGGATTTCCAATCTTGCTCCCGGCGCGTATGTGCTGACGGAAGTCAAGGCCCCGGCAGGCTATGTCATGGACGAACCCAGCAAAAACGTGGTAATTGGCCCCAACGGAGACACCCAAACGGTCATCGTGACCAATACTCCGAAGGGCGGGCTCATTGTCGAAAAGTATGACAAGATCACCAAGGAACCCTTGGCCGGAGCACGGTTCAAAATTACCAATGCTAATGGAGAGCTGCTCCCCGATAATGAGGGACTCACCTCCAGCAATGGCCTTTATACCACAGACCAGAATGGGCAGATCGTAATCTCCAAAATTCAGCCCGGCACCTATGTCGTGACGGAGGACAAAGCCCCTGATTTTTATGAGAAGGACCCCACGCCCCAGACGGTGGTGGTCAACGCCGGGGACACGCAGACACTCCGATTCTATGACGCCCCTCTCTGCACCCTGACCATCCTGAAGCGGGACGCCGTGACCCATAAGCCTCTGGCTGGGGCGCAGTTCCTGGTCCAGTACAGCGACGGGCATGTGGCCGGCCCCAACAATGGGCTCTACACCACCGGCGCCGACGGTACTGTGACGGTCTCCGGCCTGAAGCCCAACGCTACCGTTGTCGTGTCTGAGCAGAAAGCGCCGAAGGGCTACATTCTGGATCAGACGCCGAAGAATATCGTCGTCCGCTCCGGTGTGGCCAACGGGCTGATTTTTGACAATCAGCCCGGAACAACACTGATTATTCAAAAGTTCATTGAGGGCACCGAAAACGAGCCTCTGAGCGGCGTTGCGTTCAAGGTCACCGACGGCTCCGGAGCGGCGGTCGGCCCTGATGATGGGACCTATTACACGGACAAGGCCGGCGAGATCGTGCTGAGCGGCATTGAACCCGGCACTACTGTGAAGGCCCGTGAGATCAAAACTGTGGACGGTTTTGTGCTGGATGGGACTCCGCAGGACATTCTCATCAAGGGCGGCGAGGTACAGCGCCTCACGTTCTGGAACAAACGGGCCGGAACTCTCATCATTGAAAAACTGGATTCCGTCACAAAGGCCCCCTTGGCGGGCGCACAGTTCAAGGTGCTCTACGCCGACGGGTGCGTGGTCGACACCGAGGGCGGCAAACTTTCTTCCAACGGCATCTACACCACCGACAGCAACGGGCAGATCAAGATCACCCAAGTGACCGGAACCCTGGTGGTCACGGAGGAAAAGGCCCCCGACGGCTATGTCATGGACCCCAACAGCAAGAGCCAGACCGTCGTGGTCAATCCCCAGGACACCCAGACCCTTCGCTTCTACAACGAACCCATGTGCAGCCTGACGCTGACCAAGTTGGATTCTGTCACCGGAAAGCCTGTGCCCAACACGGAGTTTACCGTCAAGGACGGCAATGGCAATGTGCTGGGCCGCTACACTACCGGAAAGGACGGGACCGTCGTAGTAACGGGCCTCATCCCCGGCAGCACCGTTGTGGTGTCTGAAAGCAGAGTCCCGGACGGCTATGTTTTGGACACCACGCCCAAGACCATCATCGTGAAAAACGGCTCCGGCAACAGCTGGACCAGCGGCTCTTCCGGCGGGACCAGTTCCGGAGGAAGTTCCAGCGGAGGCAACAACGATCTCACTTTCGAGAATGACCCCAAGATGACGCTGACAATCCACAAGTACATTGAGGGAACCGCCAACGAACCCCTGGCTGGCGTAGCCTTCAAAGTGGTGGACGGCTCCGGCAAGCCCTTGAATCCCGACGGAGGCATCTACTACACAAACAATGCGGGCGAGATTGTGCTGGAGGGCCTGGAACCCGGCACCACCATCACCGCCCAGGAGATCAAAACCGTGGACGGTTACGTCCTGGATGGCCGTCCCCAGAGCATCAAGATCGAGGCGGGCAAGGCTCAGAATCTCACCTTCTGGAATGAACCCGCCGGTTCGCTGATTATCCGCAAGCTGGATAAGCAAACCGGAAAGCCTCTGGCTGGCGTAGAATTTGAGGTTATCTATGCTGAGGGCGGCTACGTTGACACAGACAATGGACACCTCTCCAGCAAGGGCCTCTATACGACTGATGACCACGGGGAAATCCATATCTCCGGCATCGTGGGGACCGTTGTAATCAAGGAAACCCGGCCCCTGCCCGGATATACCATCGAACCGGGCAGAGAGAGCCAGACTATTACGGTCAATCCCCAGGAAACACAGACGGCAACCTTTTACAACATCCCCGCCAACACGCTGACGATTCAAAAATTCATCGACGGCAGCGACAACGAGCCGCTGGCTGGTGTGGAATTTCTGGTAACAGACAGTTCCGGGGCTGTCGTGGGACCCAACAGCGGCTACTATACCACTGACAAGGATGGGCGCATTTCCATCCCCGGCCTGACCCCTGGCACGACCATCACCGTCAAAGAAACCAAGACCCTGGACGGTTATATCCTTGACGGTCAGCCCCAGAGCATCCTCATCAAGGAGGGCGAGGCCCAGAGCCTGACCTTTTGGAACAAGAAAGCCGGAGGGCTGATCATCAACAAGATCGACGCCGCGACCAAGAAGCCGCTGGCGGGTGTGAAATTCAAAATCACCTACGCCGACGGCTCCAACGTGGACCTGGATGGCGGAAAGATTTCCTCCAACGGTCTCTACTCGACGGATTCCCTGGGCCAGATCAAAATCCCCGGTATTGTGGGCACGATAATCGTGGAGGAAATCGAAACGCTCCCCGGCTATGTCATCGATCCGAACACCAAGCGCCAGACTGTCCAGGTGAACGCCAATGACACCCAGACCATCACCTTTGAAAATGTCCCCGCAGGCGGCCTGGAGCTGATCAAGGTCAACGAGGCCGACAAAACCCAGCGCATTCCCAACGTCAAGTTTGAAATCCGCAGAATGGACGGCGCTCTGGTGGAAACCGTCGTTACGGATTCCACGGGCCGGGTCCATGCGGACCTGGACGCCGGGGATTACTATGCCGTCGAGATTGAGGCCGCAAAGGGCTTCAAGGTCGATGAAACCCCGCAGTATTTCACCATCAAGGATGGCGAAACCACCACACTCACGGTGACGAACAAGGCTTTCTCGGGCATTTTAATTCACAAGGTTGATTCTGTCACCAAGAAAGGCATCTATGGCGTCAGCTTCCTGCTGTACGACAGCGCCAACACTCCCATCGGGCAGTACACCAGCGACAATTCCGGGTATGTGTACATCGAGGGCATCACCACGGCAGGCCGCTACTACCTGCGGGAACTGGAGAACGAGGGCTACATCACGGACACCCAGATGAAAACCGTCTATGTAAAGCCCGGGGAGACCACCCTAGTGGAGTGGGAGAACACCCCCATTTCCGGTCAGATTCAGATCACAAAGAAATCCGCCGACTACAATTCCACCAATGGCCTCCCCGCCGGAACGCTGCTGGAGGGCGCGGTCTTTGAAATCTACGACAAGGCCAGCAACCTCGTGGACACCATCCGCAGCGATGGCCGGGGCCTCGCCGTTTCCCGTCAGCTCCCTCTGGGCCGCTATACCATCCGGGAGGTCAAAGCGCCCGCCAATTACGGCGTAAACGAAACGCCCCTGACAGCATACCTGGAGCACGAAGGCCAGATCGTCCGCTTCGAAGTGACAAACAAGAGCATGACCACCGGCGTGTCCATCACCAAGACCGGCCCCGCCGAGGTCATGGCGGGCCAGCCGGTCAATTACATATTCTCCGGCATCGCCAACAGCTCCAACGTGCGCCTTGACAATTTCTATTGGCGGGACACGCTTCCCGCCGAGGTGCGGCTGGAGAAGATCGTCACCGGCACCTATAACTTCCCCGGAACCTATAAGATCACCTACCGGGTGAACGGAGGAGAGCCCCAGACCCTGGCGGACAACCTCTCCACCCAGAAAAACTACACCCTCGCCGCCTCCGCCACGGCTCTGGGCCTCGCCAGCAACGAGCGGGTCACAGAAATCATGTTCGTCTTTGGGCAGGTCCCCGGCGGCTTCGCCCAGGTGGAGAAGCCCATGATCCACTGCAAGGCCGTGTCCAGCATCGCCGCCAGTTCCTTTGTAAACAAGGCGGACGTGGGCGGCACCTACCAAGGCGTATGGGTCCAGGCGGTCAGCCGCTGGGTGACCACCGTCTACGGAAAGAAGCCCTCCGTGCCCAAACTGCCCCGTACCGGCTATTGATTCCCGCGCCCAGGCGGTCCGCTTTCCGGCGGGCCGCCTGTAGTCCTATACATTATAAATATATCACCAAAGAAGGAGACTGTCTATGCTAAAAATTGCCGCAACCGGAAACCTGACCAACGACGTGGAGCTGAAGACTCAGGAGGACGGCAGGCCCTACGCCATCCTGCGGATCGCCTCGGACCGGCGCTACCGGGCCAAGGACGGAACCCGCCTCACCGATTTTATCTCCATCAAGGTCCGCGGCCCCCTGGCGGAACGCTGCGCCGCCATGGCCTATAAGGGCTGCAAGCTGGCCGCCGCCGGGGACTTCGAAACCGTTGTGCCCTCCGAGGACCCCACCCGCCAGCCCGGCTTCCTCATCAAGGCCAGCGATGTGGAAGTGCTTTCCCCCAGAAAGGCGCGGGAGGCCGCCGGGGCCATTGACGCTGCCAGAGCAAACCGGGAGGCCGCCGCCTGCGGGATGCCTGAGAGTGAGGCCATCGCTTAATGCGGAACACTGGCGTCGAATATGGCAGCGCGGACCGGACCCCGGTGGTGCTGCCGGAGATGGCAGAGCTGCTCCCCCCTCTCACGGGGGAGCAGCTGGCCGCCCTGGAAGCGGACCTGCTGAAAAACGGATGCTACTCGCCTATCATCGTCAATGAGGATATGGTCATCATCGACGGACATAACCGCCAGCGGCTGTGTGAGGAGCACGGGATTCCGTATAAAATGGCGGTGTTCTCGTTTGAGGACTTGCTGGAGGCGAAACGCTGGGCCATTGAGAACCAGCGGGGCCGCCGGAACCTGGAGAAGTGGGAGCTGGGCAAGATCGCCCTGAAGCTGAGGCCGGATATTGAGGCGAAGGCCAGGGCCAATCAGGCTGCGGCCGGAGGAGACAAATCTGGAGAGGGAGCGCTTTTGACAACATTGTCAGAAGCGCTCCCTCCTGTCAGCACGAGGAAAGAACTGGCTGAGTCGGTTGGCATTGGCGAGGTCACCATGGGCAAGGTCATGCAAATTGATGAGCACGCCCCATCCACCGTGAAGGAGGCCCTGGACAGCGGGGACCTGTCCGTGAACCAGGGCTACAACATCACCCGTCAGGTTCAGGAGCTGCCGGAGGAGGAACGAGAGGAAGCCGCCGCCCAGGCGGTGGAGCTTCTGAAAGCGAAAAAGGAGGTCCAGGCCATCGACGCTGAGGCGGACCGCCGGGGCAAGATCGCTTCTCTCTTCTGTAAAGCCTTTGAGCGAGCCGTCCTGCTGACCCCCACGGAGGAAAACGTCCGTATCTGGGTGGAGAACACCCGTATGCGGCCCGACGAAATTGAGGATTCTGTCAAAGAGGCCCGCGAGCTGGCGGAAACCTTCTCCGCCATCGCAGACGTCCTGGAACGACTTCTGCCGCAGGGAGAGGAGGCGTCTTCGTGAAAGAAGAAATCTCCATCCGCCAGTGGCAGAAGCAGTTCAAGGCCGGATTTTACGACAGCCCGGACATTCACACACAATGCGGGGCGGGCTGGTACGACTGGTTCTGCCAAGACAGAGCCCTGGCAGGACGGCTGAAGAAGATCGCCAAAGTGGTCATGGGCGTCACCAACCCTTTTATTTTGGACCATTATTACATCTGGTTCAAGAACAACGCCCTGGTCTCCGGCCCTATGTACGACGACGTCCGCTTCGAGCCGCTGTCCGGGAAGCGGGACGGCAAGTATTTTCTGGTCCGTCTGGACTGCGCCGGAAGGAAAAAATGGTCGCTGTTCAGCGAACGATACGGCTTTTTTGCGCCGGAATTTGAGTGCGGCAATGTGCGCGGCATGGCCAAGTACATAGACGGCATAGGGCGGCAGTTTGCGCAGGAAATACAGCCTGTGTTTCTTTTGGAAAAGCGGGCAGTGGAGCATTTTATCACACAGCAGGACGGTTTGTGTGACAGCATAGTCTACCGTGCGGGAGAGCACTGCTACCACTACAAATCCTCCAAAAACCCGAAACTGCGGACTGCCATTGCCGCCTCCGCCTCGGGGCCGCCTCCAGACGGTTTCCCTGCGGATCAGGCGAAGGAATTCCGCGGCATTCTCGTCTGGTCCCCGGATGGAATGGAGCGGGATATGAAAAAGGAGGCCGACGCTCAGAAAAAACCGAATTTGAAAAAGAAAGAAGGAACCGAACGATGACGCAAAAAACCACAGGTCCTCCCGGCAGGCCCATTCTGCCTCCGGAGGCGGAGAATGAAATTCTGAACACACTGTTTACCAATATGAGAATCAGCTCTGGCGAAATCGCCGCTATTCTCAAGAAGCACAACGTCTCCGGCGACACGGAGCTTCTCCAGGACCGTTACCGGAAGCAGCTGGGCCAGCGGCTCATGGCCAGCATCCGGGACGAGCAGGGCCGCCGGGAGGTTTTGGCCCGCGGCAGCGAGTACATCGTGCTGGAGTGCTGCAACGACCGGCAGGCCCTCCAGGCCATTCGCCGCCGCATCCAGAGCCAGATGAACGGCCTGGAGGTATCCTCCATGAAGGTGGGCGGGCGCATTCATGTGCTGGAGCGGTTCCTCGCCCGGTTCCGAAAGGCGGGCTGACCATGGGCCCGAGAGAAATGCTCCGGGCGATCCGGGAGTATCCCGCCGCCTGTGTCCGCCTGGAAACCACACAGAGAGAGCTGGATCGAGCGCAAAAGGCTCTGGAAAAGAGCGAACTGGAGTGCCAGCGCCTCAGCGGCGATTACAGCGAGGCCCGGCGCCGGGCAAATTTTTCCGAGAAAAAGTCGGCTGCCCTGCAAGCCGCTTTGGACGCCTACAGCCCAAAGCTGTCCTCCCTGGCGGAGATGATCCGGTTTTATGAGACGGTCTCCCCCAGCCTGGACCCCCAGGGCTTCACACTGTTCCGCGCGGCGAAAAAGATGACGGGCATCGACCTGTACAGCTATTTCGCCTACGAGGACAGCCGCGGCCTGTTTGAGCAGATGGATGGCCGCCAGCTTCTGCGCTGGCTGACCGCCGCCCGGTTCGGCGCGGTGGATTGGGAGATCGTGACCGGGACCGTCTACGAAGAAGCTGTCCTGCGGGAGGTGGATACCTCCGCGCCGGAGTATCTGGCATTTGAGCGGAAGTTGTACCGGAAGGTCTTGGAGCGCATGGGTTTCGGGGACCTGCTTGCCTCGGAGGAAACTCAAAAATCTCAAAAAACAGAGGTGATTACCGCGGAAGAAAAAATTACGGAATGGAAGCTCTACAGCCCCCTGTATGCCGAGCTGTTTGAGGCGGACCCGGAGGAGGAACCCGGCTGCGGGCCTCAAATTCTGACGGGTGGAAACCTGACGGGCTTCCAGACGATCATCCGCCAGGGCATTGAGGATGAGCGGATGCCGGAGGAAGCCGAACGGGGACTCATGACCTACTTTGACGGCTCGAAGGCTGTGGATGAAAAAGTTCTCTCCATCAGCGTAGACGTTGAGGAGGTAGATGGGGAGCTGTTCGGCGTGGCCGTCTGTAAAGTCAGGGGCGCCCTCAGCCCTGGTGAGCTGGAGGAACTGAAGGAGTTTTGCATGGGACAGTATTCCGACGGCTGGGGCGAGGGCTATGAGCAGCGGCCACGAAAGACAGACTATGGCGACCTCTATGTCTCCTTTTGGGAATACGACGGCTTTTTCATCCGCACCAAAGAGGAACTGGAGACTGCAAAGGCCCACGTCCGTCCCCGGCCCCAGAGAGGAGAGGACAGCAGATGAGCGAGACCGTAGAACTGAGGCTGTACAGCCCACTCCAGATTGACATCATCAACCGGGACGCTCCCGGCCGCGCCATTCCCTTTCAAGCGGTAAGCTATCATTGCCGGAGCGAATACACCAGAATCATGCTGATTGATCAGGCAAGGGCCTCCTGCGGCGGAAATCACAAAGAATCCGTATACTGGCTGACGGACCACCTGCTGGCGATGAAGCCGGAACAAATTCTGAATTTCCACAGCATCATGCACGGCTACATGGAATTGGCAAACAGATACGGTCTGTGGAACGCGGCGCTCATCATCCAGGAGAACGGCTGTTATACCGGGCGTCTGTGGAACCATGACGACTCGGCCATCCAAAAGGCAAGGGCGGCAGCTCCCCAAAGGAAAAGGGCGCGGTCCGGCAAACAGAAGGGCGGTGAAAGCAGGTGAATCAGCCTATTGCAGAGATCAACAAGGAAACCTTCTGGGCGCTGATCGCCCAGGCGAAGGAACATCCAAGCGGCCCCGGCGAGTGGCTGATGGAGCAGCTGATGGACCTGGGGCCGGAGCAGGCCAAGAGGTTCGATGACTTTGCCCACGCCTACAGCAGCTTGGCCGATCAGTACGGCCTGTGGACCGCCGCCTCCGTCATGGAGCGCGGCGGCTGCACAGATGACGGCTTTATGGACTTCCGCACATGGCTGGTGGCCCAGGGCAAGGGTGTGTACATGGCCGCGCTGAAAGACCCGGACTCCCTGGTTGACGCGCCGGACTATCAGGACCAGCGCTTTGACTGCCTCCCCCATATGGGAGAGCGGGCCTACGAGGAACTCACGGGCCGGAGCACATATGAGAATTTTGATCCCGCTAGGTTTCAGGCGCTGAAATCGGAGCTGGAACAGGAGGTCGTGTATGGCGACGGAATCGGATATCCCTATGACGCCGCCGATGTCCCCGCCTACCTGCCCCGCCTGTGCCGCAAGTATATGCCGGAAGAAATGTTTCAAAAACAAAAGGTGGATATCGGAACCTGGAACTTGAATAACCCCAATATTCAAAAGGCCCGCGCCACCGCTCAGAAAAGTAAAAAAGTCAAGAAGGAACGAGGTGATGTAAGATAAGCGATCAAAACAAGGAACTGAAGCTGTATACCTCTCTGCGTGTGGATGTGACCGATCTGGGCCGGGAGGACAGCACAATGGAGATGCCCGACCCGGACTTTATGAGCGACGCTGTCAGGGAACGTTTCTCTGAATACCACAGCGCTATCCGGACGGCCCTCGCAGCGGACCCGCCCAAAACGGACCTGACCAGTCTGTTCCAAGCGGACTTCTTAACCCTGGAGGCTTTCCGGGATTTGGCCGGCAAGGTATCCTCCCTGAGCCTTGGGGTGGAGGATGTGGAAGGGAAATTTTTCGGTACAGCTGTCTGCCGCCTGAACGGCGATCTGGAGGCTATAGAGCTTCTGGCATTGAAGGAATACTGTCGGAGCCTTTTCGACGAGGGCCTTGGGAATAAAGCGCTCCAGTGCCCTGCTTCTCCTTCCCATGGGGAGCTCTCCGTTCGAGTCTGGCGGAGCAAGGGCGGCTTTATGCTGACGGAAGATGAAGTGGCGATGGCTCCCTGGTGTAAGGAGCGGAAGCAGAAGCTGGAGCAGAAACGGCAGCAACAGCGGAAACGAGGTGAATCCCGATGAGCGATACCCTGGCCATAGGCGTGGATCACGGCTACGCCGCCATGAAAAGCGCCCATGTTTCCTTCCCCACCGGGCTGGTGGAGTACGAGCATGAGCCGTATACCCAGCAGGATGTGCTGGAGTATAACGGCAAGTTCTATGTGGTGGGCAGCGGCCGCCAGCCGCTCCAGAAGGACAAAACCCTGACGGATGACTACTACCTCCTGACCCTCGCCGCCGTCGCCAAGGAGCTGGCCTGCCGTAAGGCGGACGCCACAGCCTCCGTCCATCTGGCGGCAGGGCTTCCCCTCACCGGCTTTGGGCGGGACAAGAAGAAATTCCGGGCCTACCTCCTCCGGGACGGCAGGCCCGTGTTCTTTCGCTTCGAGGGAATCGCGTACACCGTCAGAATCACGGAGGTGTCCCTGTTCCCCCAGGGCTACGCCGCCGTGCTGACCCAGCCGGAGCTGCTGAACGAGCCTTCCGTCATTCTGGCGGACGTTGGAGGCTGGACGGTGGACCTGATGCGCCTGGATAACCGGATCCCCAACGCCGCCACCTGCCGGAGCCTGGAGCTGGGCATGATCCGCTGCCTGGATGAGATCGCGGAGCAGGTGCGCCGTTCTCTTGGCCTGTCCATGACGGCGGCACAAATTGAGAGCGTGCTCCGAAATGACGCCAGCAGCGTGGACGGGCGGGCCAGGGAGATCATTCAGAGGGAAGCGGACGCCTACGCCCACCGCCTCCTCTCCGCCATCATGGAGAGCGGCCTGGACATCCGGGCCATGCCCGCCGTCTTCCTGGGAGGCGGCGCCGCCCTGCTGAAGCGCCATGTCCGGGCCTCGGACGGCCTGTGCCGCCCGGTCATCCTGGATGACGTATGCCTGAACGCCAAGGGTTACGAGCGGCTGGCGGGCCTCCTGCCGAGGGGCGCTGGCCATGGCTGAAAAGAGGAGATTGAACCTCTCCCTCTCCATGGCTTCTCCTCTCCAGCGGGAGGCATGGAAACGGCTGTGCGCCATCCCCTCGGGGCAGCGGACGGAGGCCGTTTGCCGGGCGGTCTGCCGGGTGCGGGAGCAGGACAGCCTTCTGGAGGCGGTCCGCGCCGCCATCCGGGAGGAGCTGGGCAGCGCCAGCTTTGTTCCTTCAACAGAAAAACCTGTGCAGCCACAGGCCGGGGACATGGATGAAAATGTCCTCGGTTTTTTGCTTGCGCTGCAGCACGACGGAGGTGAAGAATGAACTGATTCGCTATTTTGATATGTTCGCGGGGATCGGCGGCTTCCGGGCCGGGCTGGACCGCGCGGGCGGTTTCCAGTGTGTCGGCCACTGTGAGATCGACAAATACGCCGACGCCAGCTACCGTGCCATGCACGACATTGGGGAGGAGGAATGCTATTATCCAGACGCCAGAGAAATCGACCCCGGCGGAATGCCGGACTTCGACCTGCTTTGCGGAGGTTTTCCTTGCCAAAGCTACTCAATGGCAGGGCATCGACTTGGCTTCGCTGACCCCCGAGGCGCTCTCTTTTTTGAGATTGCCCGACTGGCTGAAGCAAAGCGGCCTTCGTATCTGCTTCTCGAAAACGTACCCGGACTCCTGTCACACGATCAGGGGCGGACATTTGCGGCCATCCTCTCCACGCTGGGCGACCTGGGGTATCATGTCGAGTGGTCTGTGCTTAACAGCGCCGCTCATAACGTGCCGCAATCCCGGAGAAGGCTGTTCCTTATCTGCTATCTTGATTCCCGATGCGCCGGAAAAATATTACCTGTCTTCGGAAATGGTGAAAAGGCTCTTATACAGCTCATCGGCGGTCCCCAGGGCTACCGGGTCTACGACGTCGAAGGAGTAGCCTGCACGCAAACCGCTGGTTCCGGCGGCACCGGAGCCAAGACCGGGCTGTACCTCGTGGACCTGAGCAAGGGCGCGCCGGAACGGACGGAGATCGCCCGATGTCTCACGGCCCGTTATGGGCAGACAAGCCTTTCCACTCATCCACGGGAACGGTCCGGGGTGCTGCTGGTTCGGGAACCCACCAAGCAGGGTTACAAAGAGGCCGTCCCCGGCGACAGCGTGGACCTGGGCTATCCCGGCAGCAAAACCAGAGGCGGCAGAGTCAGCAAGCTGGCCCATGACGCCGCCAGTGTGCAGGGCATCGTGGAGCGGGGCGGACGAATCCGCCGCCTCATGCCCAGGGAATGCCTCCGGCTCCAGGGCTTCGAGGAGGACCAGATCGACCGCCTCCTGGCTATCACCTCGGATGCCCAGGCGTATAAACAAGCCGGGAACAGCGTCACGGTCAATGTGATCGAGGCCATAGGCCGCCGTATCCGGGCCGTGGATGACGAGCTCCAGAAGGAGAAAACGGCATGATCGGGATGAAGGAACAGTGCTTCGGCGTGGAGATAGAAATGACAGGAATCACCCGAGAGGAGGCCGCTCGGGCTCTGGCGGATTATTTTGGCACAACACCCCGGTATTATGGCCGCACCTATGACGCCTGGATCGTGAAGGACCCGGCGGGCAAAGAATGGAAGCTCATGAGCGACAGCAGTATCCACCCGGAGTGTCAGAGCGAAGATGGATATTTGCGGCTCGAAAAATATTCCAAAGAAGGAAAGCGTTATAAGGTGGAGATGGTCACCCCCAAGCTGACCTATGCTGAACTGCCCCGCCTCCAGGAGTGTATGCGGCGGGTAACAGCCATCGGCGCGAAGGTGAACGACTCCTGCGGGCTTCACGTCCATGTGGACGCCTCCAACCACAACCGCCAGAGCCTCAAAAACCTGATCAGCATCATGTATTCTAAGGAGGACCTCCTCTTCAAAGCCTTGCAGGTGAATGAGGAGCGGGCGCGGCGCTGGTGCCGGAAGGTGAGGGAGCCGATGCTGAAAGAGGCCAGAACACTGTCTGCGGAGGAAACGCCGGACCTTACCCGATTGGAGAATATCTGGTATGAAGGCTTTGAGAATGAAGATCAAGACCGCCATAGCCATTACAACAAATCCCGCTACTATGCCCTGAACCTCCACTCCGTCTTTTACTGCGGCACCGTCGAATGGCGGTGCTTCAATTCTACCCTGGACCCCGCCAAGGCGGCGGCCTATGTGCATCTGTGCCTCGCCATGTCCGCCCAGGCCATCGTCCAGCGGAGTACCGTCATGCAGAAAACCCGCAGCGACAACGAGCTGTTCACCTTCCGGGTCTGGCTGGTCCGCCTGGGCCTTAACGGCGATGAGTTCAAGGAGACCCGCGACCTGCTTCTCGCCAATTTGAGCGGAGACCGGGCGTGGCGCCACGATAAGGACAGCTATGAGGTGAACAGAAGGAAAAAACGAAACCGAGAGAATGAGAGGTAGTTTATTGCGCATGAAAATCCGCATTGATACAAGGAGCTATGAGGGAACCGGGACAGAAATTCTGGACCAGCTCCGGCTGACCGCCTTTGATCCCACCGAGTTTCCCGACGCCGAGAGCTACCTCTGGCAGCTCCGTAGCAATTTCATGAGAGCCACCGATCTGGACTGTCCCCTGCCAAACGGCAGTCTGGAGCGGCAGGCCCGCGCCATGTTCGCCCTGCTGGCCAAGGCCGGGGCCCTGGAGGTGCTGGAGGATGGCTGACGGGAGACTGTATTTCGCCTATGGCAGCAACATCAACCTGGAACAGATGGCCTGCCGCTGCCCGGACGCCACGGTGGTGGGGCCGGTAATGCTGGAGGGCTATGAACTGCTGTTTCGTCGAAATGGCTTTGCCTCCATCGCTCCCAAGGAGGGCGGGACCGTCCATGGCCTGTTGTGGAGCATTACGCCAGAATGTGAGCGGTCTCTGGACAATTACGAGGGCTATCCCCGTTTTTACGACAAGCGGACGGTGTCCGTTCGAGACAACAAGGGCCGCTCCCTGTCCGCCATGGCCTATATCATGGACGAGCGGTTCCGGGAGCCGATGATGCCCTCCGAGTCCTACTACGCCGTCATCCTGGAGGGCTACCGTCAGAACGGCCTGCCGGTGACTTTTCTAAAAGAAGCGTGGGAGCACACTGTGCAGGAAATCCACGCGGAAACGGAACGAATCAACGCCGGGTTTATCAGACGCGGCAGACCGCCGAAAGGAGGAAAACCGCATGAACGGTAAAAAAGTTTCATTAACCGGCGAGATTCATATCTCCACCGGCAGCGTGTACACCACCGTGGACGCTCTGGAGACCCTGAAATGCGTTGGCTTGACCTATGGCCTGTACGACCGCGCCGAGGATATTCGCGGCGCCCGCGTCATGCTGGAGGAGGGAGATAAGCCCGCCCTGGTTGTTCAGTCGGATATCAGCCATCATGGGTCCCCGCTGTGGGAAACAATTCGCGTCATTACAGATGACCCGGAGCAGATTCACCGTTATCTGGCTTTTCGGGAAGTTGTGAAAATGATTCGGCAAATGGAGATTGAGCGGGAGCACGGTCCCGCGCCGGAGAAACCCTTGTCTCCCAAAAAGAAGGAGGCGAAGGGCCATGAGCGCTGAAGCATATTCGCTCCATGTGGTTGGCAAAGATGAGGAACTTCTGTCCTTCTCCGGCAGCGACGAGGAACAGGCTTGCGTCGGCCACCTGCGGGGAGATTTTGGCCGGGGGACGGAGTTCTGGACCACATGGTGGGACCACCAGGGGGAACTGAAGGACCAGGAGTTCAAGGACGAGCTGGACGAGGTGGTCAACACCTTGCGGAAGGACGGCCCCCTCAAGGATCTCAGCGCCATGCAGAGTTTTTGCCGGAAGCATGAGCAGGCCCGGATGAGTCCCGCAGCCGGTACGGACTACTACGGCTTCCGGGTGGATACCCCTAAGCGCCGCTACTATCTGCGCTTCCTGCCCCTGCGGGGAAATTACAATTTTTACATTTACTGCTACCAAACAGACAAGCTGGAGAGGATGGCGGAGCTGCCGCCCAGGGAAGAAAGAATGAGCAAACAAACGATTAAGGTCCTTGTGGTTGAGCCGACGAAGCCCTGCGAGGTGCGGGAAATCCTTCCCGATCTCAAGTCCCTGCAGGGTGTTGCCGGCGGGAAAATTGAAATGGTTTCTCCTTGTACGGAGTCTGCTGCCATTATCTGCAACGCCGAGGGCAAAAACCTGAATTTGCCTCCCAACCGTCTCCTCTGCGACTGCTATGGCGATCCGTATGACGTTCTCTGCGGGACCTTTCTAATTGTCGGAGTGGGCGGCGAAAATTTCATTTCCCTGACCGATTTCCAGCTTCATTCTTACAAGGAGATGTTTGATCATCCCCATCTGCTTGCCATTCCGTTGGAAGCGCCTGATTCCCCCGAAAAACCCACAGAACAAAAAAAGAAAAGAGGAAAGACTCATGAGAGATAACTACATCCTGACCGCCGAATCGGTCACCGAGGGCCATCCGGACAAGCTGTGCGACGCCATCGCCGACTGCGTTCTGGACGCCTGTTTGAAGCATGATCCCGCCGCCCATGTGGCCTGCGAGGCCATGGCCACGGCGGGAAAAATCATTGTCGCCGGGGAGATCACCGCCCGGCAGCTGCCGGACATCCCCGCCATCGTCTGCCGGACGGTACGGGAAACCGGCTATTCCTGCGATTACGAAGTGGAGGTTATCACCCACGATCAGAGCGGCGACATCGCCGGCGCCGTGAGCGGCTCCAGTGAGATGGGGGCTGGCGACCAGGGGATCATGTACGGCTTCGCCTGTTCGGAGACGCCCCAGCTCCTCCCCCTGCCCGTGGTCCTGGCCCACCGGCTGACGCTGATGCTCACCAATGCCCGCAAGCTGGGGACCATCCAGGGCCTCGGTCCGGACGGCAAGGCCCAGGTATCCGTGGAATACCGCAAGGGCAGGCCCACCCGGATCGCCGCCGTGGTGGTTTCCTGCCAGCACGATGAGGAGAAAAATCTGGAGGAGCTTCGGAAGGAGGTCACCCGCCACGTCATCGTCCCCGCCCTGCGGGACCTCTACCCCGACCACGAAACGGAGGTCCTCATCAACCCTTCCGGGCGCTTCGTCCTGGGCGGCTTTGAGGCGGATACGGGCCTGACGGGCCGGAAGCTGATGGTGGACACTTACGGCGGCCTCGTCCCCCATGGAGGCGGGGCGCTCTCCGGAAAGGACGCCAGCAAGGTAGACCGCAGCGGGACCTACATGGCCCGGTACGTCGCCAAGAACATCGTGGCCGCCGGTCTGGCGGAACGCTGTACCGTCGGCCTCGCCTACGCTATCGGCAGGGCGGAGCCGGTGGCCGTGGACATTAACCTCCATGAGACCGGACGATACCCGGAGGCGGTTCTGGAACAGGCAGTCCGGCAGGTGTTCGACCTGACTCCCGGCGGTATCATCCGGGCCCTTGGGCTGGATCGTCCCATCTTCGCTCCGTTCTGCAATTACGGGCATTTCACCCACCAGGACGCTCCCTGGGAGCAGACGAACCGGGCCGCCGCCCTGGCGGAAGCCTGTGAAAGGGAGGCGCGATGAACGGCGATACCCCCGTCAATGTATTTGGTGTTCTGGCTTTCCCGAACGAGGCGGACGGCGGGTTAGTCCGCTTCATCGATAGCGATTACAACACCCTCTTCCATGTGCCGGACGGAGAGAATATCACCCTCACCACCTTCGGCGATGACCGGAGAATCCTCCCCTGCCGGTACATTGACGCCACACACGCCCGGATCGGCGGCGAAACCTTCCACATCTGCCAGTTCGCTGAGATCCAGGAGCGGAACGGGGCTGTTTATGCTCCCGAGCATCCCAAAGAGGGCGACGTCTGCGACACCTATACCATCTACCAGCTCAAAGACGCCAGCGCCGCGTCGTACGCCTTCATGCCCTACGAGCAGGCGAAGGCCAAGCTGCGCATGGCCCATTACCAGCGGGCCTACCGGGGCGTTCTCGCCCCCAAGGTCACCCTGGAGGCTTTGTACGCCAAGCACAACCGGGGCAGCCGCCCCTTCGGACAGCGGATGCGGTCCCTGTCCATGAGCGACGTGATCGTCCTGAACCGGGGCGGGGAGGAAAAGGCGTACTACGTGGACACGGTTGGCTTCCAAGAGGCAAAGCGGTTCCTGAACCCGCCTATTCGGAAGCGGAAGCCGCCCCGTCAGGAGCGCTGATATGGAACGGACCAAATTTATTGCCTCCTGTTCTTTTGGCAAGGACTCTCTGGCGACTCTGCTGCTGGCTTTGGAACATAACGAGCCTCTGGACGAGGCGGTCTACTGCGAAGTCATGTTCAACAAAGACATTTCCGGCGAGGTGCCGGAACACCGGGACTTCATCTACAAAACCGCCATCCCCGCCCTGGAGCGAATGGGGGTCAAGGTAATCGTCCTTCGAGCTCAGAAGACCTATGTGGACCTGTTCACCGGCAGGATCACCCGCGGCCCGAAGAAGGGCATGGTGCACTCCTTCCCCCTGTGCGGGAAGTGCGCCGTCCAGCGGGACTGCAAGGTCCGGCCCATTGAGCGGTATCAAAAGTCCCTTCCTCCTGGGACCGTGCAGTACGTCGGCATCGCCCAGGATGAAACGGACCGTCTGCTGCGCCTGGAGGACGGCAGACAGATTTCCCTGCTGGAAAAGTACAACTTCACAGAAAAAGACGCCTGGGAGCTCTGCAATCGCGCGGGGCTCCTTTCGCCTGTCTACGCCTTCACGGACCGGGGCGGCTGCTGGTTCTGCCCCAATGCCAAGCGGGCGGAACTGCGCCACCTTTACGACCATCACCCGGACCTGTGGGCCAGGATGCTGGAACTCCAGGCCATTCCTGGAAAGGCGACAGAAAAATTCAACCGCACTCAGCGCTTCTCGGACATCGACGCCCTCTTCCGGCAGGAAGATCAGGGCGCGCTTCGGAGCGCCGCATGAAGTACAAGACAATAGTTCGGGGAGGTTCTATGAAAAGAGAAGAATTTGAACGTCAGCTCCAGCAGTTGGTCCCCCGCCCGAACGCCAAAGCCACGGAGGCGTGGTACGCCTACGGGCTGGATATGTGCGACGAGTTCTCCCACAGCTTTTTAGAGAAGATGGTCACGGTCTTCGGCTTCCTTGCGAACAATTTCAGCCCGGAAGCAGTACAGGCTGTTTACGAGTCCATTTCCTGCGCCACGCTCCTGCCTTCCGAGATGGCCGCCGCCGCTGTGTATATGCAAAGCGGCAGTACGTTGGAACAGATCGCCGCGCTGGCGGATCAGGGCTGCTTGATGTACTTCCATACGCCCCGGTCGGCAGACGAGAACAGCCCTCTGGCTCTGCTTACGGTCCGGGAGGGTAATAAATTGAAAACCTTCTACACCGTGGACTTCGGCTGCTTCCATCCGGAAATGGCCCTGCTGCGGGCCAGAAACTTTGCCAGGGAACACGCTGTCCCTGTGATCAATGCTGTCTCGCTGCTGTGGAACGACAAGAGTACCTGCCCCGCCAAGGCGGACGATTCCTCCCACCGGCTGTTTATGGGAAACGACCCGGAGATGACCCAGGCCATGACTGCCATATTCAAAACCTGTCCCGCCGTCGCCGCCCAAATCACCTTTGAAGTGGAGAAAAACCGTGTTCAGGTAGAATACAACCCCCTCTGGCGGGAGCTGGCGGAACGGCGGTTTGCGGAGGCGTTCCGCCAGAGCAAGCCGCTTCGCCGGGAAAAGGGCTCCAAAAGGAGGGAAAAGCCAAAGGACAGGTAGTCTGCCCCCTGTCGCTTTCGCCGGGTTTCCACCTGTTTCTTTGTTGAATATCGTGATAGCCTTTTCACCATAAAAATAGTACTGTTTGGGGCTGACCCAAAGCACAATTTTTACAGAGGAGTTGATGTAAACGAGCAGTAAAAAATATGAGATCACGGACATCGCCCATGAGAAGTACCCCTTCCTCCACCGCATCCGCGCCCTGCGGGACGTGGGCATTGAGGTGCGGGCCGGGGACCTGGGCGGCTTCGTGGAGGGGGAGCACAACCTTTCCCAGGAGCAGGAGGACGCCTCCTGGATCTTCGGCGACGCCATCGCCGCCGGGAGCGCCTCTGTGGACAAGGATTCCTGCCTGCGGGATGAAGCCGTCGCCTGTGACCAGGCGTATGTAACGCAGCGGAGCACGTTGTCCGGCCACGCCAGGGCGGAGGACGCTGCGTACATTCGGGGCGCGGTTCTCAGTGAGTCTGCCAGGGCAGCCGGCACCGCCATGCTCCTTGACGCTAAGGACAAAGGGAAATTCCCAAAGCTCAGCGGGCAATCCGTCGTCTACGGCACGGTGGCGGGCGCTGTGGTGGTTACCGGAACCGCGGTGATCCTCTGGGAGGAAAAAATCCGCAACGACACACAAGATGCGCTGATCCTTGACGGCCTGAGCCGCTCCATCATTCCGGGGCCATCCAGGGATGAGCTGAAACCCTGCCGGGGCGCTGAAAAACGGGAGAAACAGCCCAAGAGGAAGGGGATGGCCCGATGAACTTTTTCGAGGGAGAACTGCGGAAATTATTTGGGGATGGTCAGACCATTTCGGACCCCAATTTCACGGGCAAGATTTGCCTGGGAACGCTGGGGAAAGAGCTGCGGGTCCGGGCGGAGTTCGTCACCACCGGGGTCATGGATCATTACGACGCGATGAAGCTCACGGTACTGAACCGCTCCGGCGGACCCGTGGATACCCTGCTGCTGAGATTCCGGGACATTTGGGGCAGGAAGCCCGTTCCCGGAAACCCTAATTTTGCAAACGGCGTTATACCGCATATTTGGACCTGCAACGGCCAGACGGAGTGGTATGCCTGGGTCCCCACCCAGGCGGACCGGGAACAGCTTGTCCGGCAGGTCCGGCAGTATCTGGAGCCGTTCCGGGAGAGGCCGCCTCAGCCTGTTCACAGCAGCCCAAAGCTGGTGTACATCTGCGTCCCGCTCCGGGGGGATGTGATCGGCAACATTGAGTTCGCCCGGCAGAAGGCTCAGGAGGTATTTCAATCCGGCAGCATCCCCGTCTGCCCCCACATTACGCTTCCTTCCAACGCCGATCCGGCCTGTTCCGTTCAGGACGAGGCGGCGCGGGAGATGGGCCTGCAGCTGGTGGAGTCCTGCCAGCAGCTCAATGTCTACGGCTCCACAATCACCGAGGGGATGCGGGCGGAAATCCACCGCGCCCAGGAGCGGGGAATTCCTGTCGTTTATGAACAGGAACCTGTCCGGCAAGTCTGGCCCCGCAAGCAGCCTGTTCGAAAGGCGGGCCGTGACAGATGAGTCAAGATCGAAGTGAGCTTTTGCAGGCGAGATTGGACCAAAACTACCGGGACTATCTCGCCCAGCTTCGGGAAAAACCCTTTGATGAGATCATTAAACTGGCCCCGGAGATTACCGCCGCCCAGCAGCTCTGCGGGGAGCTGCTGAACGCCTGTGATGACGATGACATGGAATTTCTGCTCCAATTCGATGACCCGCTGGAGGTTGTGCGGGGCTGTTGGGAATCCGAGATCACAGGATACAGCCACAAGGGCGAAATGGGCCATATGCTGTGGGAAATCCGGGACAGGGAGCTGTACAAAAAAGAGCAGCTTGCCCAACCTTCGGAGAAGGCGCTCCCTTCTCCTGTCACGCCGGATAACCCCGCAAAGCCCAAGATTCCGCTTGCCTATCCGGGCGAGGATGTTTACTCTGTCCTGCGCCGCGCCATCAAGACGCTGAAGGAGGCCGGACAGCAGCAGGAAGCGGCGGCGATGGCGTTTCTGGTGTTCAGCGCCAAGAACCCGCAAGACGCTTTGACGGTCCTCTCCAATTATGTAGAAATTGAACCACCGCACACTCCAAAAAGGAAAACCAGATCAGGAAAGGGGAAAAACGTACATGAGCGATAACGCAATCCGGCAGATTACTGCGGACGATCTGCGAACAATGAACAATCAGGAGGGTCTCATCCTCCAGGGCTGCGGCGGCCCTTTGCGGGAATGGCTGAACGGCGTCAACGGACTGCTCACCGAAAGCGGTATCCTGCTGGACGGCAGCACGTTTCATACTGAGAATGTGACCGTGTTCCAGCACGATGATCGGACCTGCCTGCTGTTCCCCTTCGAGGATGTGAAGCTGGACGTAGGCAAGCTGGCCATGTGGCGGCTCCAGACCCACGGCCAGTTCGGCGGCACATGGCTTTCTGATTACGTCCCCAACCGGCTGGGCGGCTTCATCCAAGCGGAGCAGCGACCTCCCCGGAAGCCGAAGATGGAGCTGATGGGCCATGACGGCAACATTTTCTCCATTATGGGCCGGGCCTCCTTCTTGCTGCAGATGGCGGGAATGAACGCCGAAAACAAGGAGATGGTGGATCGCATCACCTCCTGCAAGGACTATGACAAAGCCCTCAATATCATCAGCGAATATGTGGACACGGAGCTGTCCACGCCCTCTATTGAACCTAAAAAATCTCATAAAAAGAAAGGAAAATCTGCCTATGAACGATAAATGGACAATTCTTCACGGCGACGCACTGAAGCTGCTGGGAGAGTTCTCCCCCGGAACCTTCGACGCCGTCATCACCGACCCGCCCTACGCCTCCGGGGGACGGACCCAGGGCGAGAAAAATAAATCTACCATCAAAAAGTATTCCAGCATGGGCGACGCCGCGCCCCCGCCCTTCGAGGGGGACGCCAAGGACCAGCGCTCCTGGACCCGCTGGGCGGCGGCATGGCTGGCGGACGCACGGAAGCTGTGCAAGCCCGGCGCGCCGGTTTGTATGTTCATCGACTGGCGGCAACTCCCTGCGGCCAGCGACGCCCTCCAGTGGGCGGGCTGGATCTGGCGGGGCACCGCCGTCTGGGATAAGGGCAACAGCCGCCCTCAGAAGGGCCGCTTCCGCCAGCAGGCCGAGTACATCATCTGGGGCTCCAACGGTGATATGCCCATCAGCCGCCCGGTCCCCTGCCTCCCCGGCGTGTTCAAGTACGGCAATCCCCAGAACCGCATCCATCTGACGGAGAAGCCCCTCCAGCTCATGCGGGACATCGTGAAGATCACGGAGCCGGGAGGCCACATCCTGGACCCCTTCGCCGGGTCCGGCACCACCGTCCTGGCCGCCGTGCTGGAGGGCTACACCGCCACCGGCATCGAGGTCACGGATGAATACGCCCGCCTTGCCAGAGAGCGGATCGAGAGGGAGCTGGAGCAGGCAGCGTAAGGCGCGGCTGTCTGCCGATTCTTCTGGATATGGTCAAAAAAGTACGGTATGATGTGGGCTACAAAACAAAGAGGAGGTATCAAGCATGAACGTAAAAATTACCTTTGACAAAGCTGCCGTGGAGCGGCGGGGCCTTGTCCTGGAGAATGTGCGGCAAACCGTCAAGAGCCTGTTCGCCGTCCATGATTTACCCTGCGTCTCCGACGGCGAGGTCCTGATCTTCCAGGACAAGGGCCACGGCGACGACTTCGCCTCCATGTGGGACGTGATCCTGTCCCTGCTGCGGGCGGACTGGTTCCGGGACTGCGCCGCCTCCTGCGTCTGGCAGGACGAGGACGGCGAGGAGGATGTGCTTGCCCAGGCTGGAAAGGTGTGTGTGGAGCAATGACGGACGTATTTCCCGGCGGGTGGCGAAAAGGGGATGTCTGCTATCTGATCACGAGCAAGGCCAAGAGGACCTCTCTGGCGCATACCGTGGAGTCCTTTGACGGCAGATACTTCGGTGTTCGTGGGAACAGCGGGCTGTTCCACCGTGTCTCCCCTGGCCGTATGTTCCGCTCAAAGGAGGAGGCGACCGCGTCCTTGCGGGAGAGCGCTCTCGAAGGAAAAAAGGAGCGTGAGCGCTGACCATGAAGACGACTCGAAAGCAGATCACCTTTGACCTCAGCCAGGAGGCGCTGGAGGCCCACTATCCTCGCGGCGAACGGGCGCGGAGCGAACATCATTACAGGAAAGCCTATCAGGACATTCGGCGGTTCATGGAAAAGCAGGGCTTTGCGTGGCGGCAGAACTCCGTCTACGTTTCCGACGCGCCAATGACCACCATGGACATTGTGCTCCTGTCCCAGCAGATGGCGGAGAGTCTCCCCTGGATGCGGCTGTGCGTGAAGGAGATCACGGCGACGGATATCGGGGCGCAGTACAGCCTCCTGGGCCTGCTGCGCTCCGACACGCCGCCCGCCGAACTGCTGCCGTCTGCTCCACAAAAACGGTCTGTTTCAACCAAAAACCGTGTCTGTGAAAGATAATCCGCGCGAAGGGAGGAATTGACGATGAAACGTTTTTATGTTTTCAAGGACGGCACACAATGTGGAAGTGCGGCCACAAAAGACCGAGCCGTGGATCTGATACGTCAATATCAAAAGGACGAAACGCATTATCTCCTGCGGTCAGAATTCAGCATCATTGAGGGAGAGGAAGAATTTGTACCTTATCCCTCTCAGCAAAAGTCGTCCAGAAAAAAGAAGAATATGGAACGATAGCCGGGGAACGTGTTTTGCGTTCCCCGGCTTCGCTGTGTGCGAAGGAGGCGAATGATCATCCAATATTATTCCATCAATGAGGAGCTGGCCCGCCGGGCCAAGGAGATGACCAGCTACTTCGACTACAAGGAGGGCAGCGCCACGGCGGAGTACCGGAGGTCCGTGGACGAGGCCGCCCGGATCGCAGAGGAGCAGAAGCGAAAGGTAGACCCCATCCATCACGAGAAGATCGACCACCTGCTGGACCTCTACGCCCGGAGACTGGCGGAGAATATCAACCGGCGAAATGCCATCGCCACCCGAGTCCCGTCCATTCTGGTGGCCGGAGGGGGCAATTTCCCTGTGCGCAAAAAGGAGAAGCAGAATCAGGCGGAGAATGCGGCCTTACAGGAGTGGCAGGAGATCCAGGGCATCCTGGACAAAATCCGCGGCACAGGCCGGGGCGGCATCAGCTCCGACGATCCCGAGGTGGTCCAGAAGCTGAAAGCCAAGCTGGAGAACCTGGAGCGGGACCAGGAGTCCATGAAGGCCGTGAACGCCTACTACCGTAAGCACAAGACCTTGGACGGCTGTCCGGGTCTGGATGCTGTGGAGGCCGAGAAGCTGAAGGCTTCCATGGCACGGGACTGGAGGAAAGACCCCGTGCCTTATCCGAGTTTCCGCCTCACCAATAATAACGCCTCGATCCGGCAGACGAAGAAGCGGATCGAGGAGCTGACGCGGAGAGCGGAGACAGAGTATGAGGGCTGGGCCTTTGAGGGCGGCAAAGTGGAGATGAACCGGGAGGCGAATCGCCTGCAAATTCATTTTGATGAAAAGCCGTCCGCCGAGGTCAGGGCCGCGCTGAAGGGCAAGGGCTTCCGCTGGTCTCCAAAGGCCGCTGTCTGGCAGAGGCAGCTTAATCACGACGCCATTTGGGAGGCGAAGCACCTGGAGTGCATCCGGCCCTTGCCCGACCGGCAGCCTGGAGAAGCCGGCCCGGAGCCTGAGAATGACTGGCGGCTGTATCTTGTTCAAGACCTTAATACCTGGTCCGTCAAATCTGAAAAGTACACCCCCATAGAACGCTTTGCCTCTCTGGAAGAAGCAAAAGCCCGTTTCTTGGAGTTGCGGCCCCAGGACTATAACAGTGAAGCTGTAGGACTCGGTCCGGATGGACGGCCTCCCGCCCACCTCGCCCTGGGTATTGAGAGTGCCGATGGCCTCAGTGCCGCTGACATCCTCTATGTGCGTCAGGGACGGAACTACCTCGTCACCGATTTTACTCAGATGGACCGTCTGCGGGAGGACCCGGTTGTGTCGGAAATCCTGGGCTGGGTGTCCAAGGAAATCGGCTTCGATCTGGTGCAGCCTCCGGGCTGTGCGCCGGTTTCCTTTGAGGAGTGGGACAACCCATACTTCCCCGCTGTCACGGCTGGCAGCATCGCCGCGCGAATCTATGACCTGGGCCGGCAGTGCATCCCCGAGGACTTTGCGGACGAAACATCCCGAGAGGGTACGGTTGCCGTTTTTGCCCGGATGCTTCAAAAAGGAGGAACCGGCGGCGCCAGGGAGATCGCGCTGGCTGTGTCCGGCATAGCGATGGATGGGAACGAGGCTGTACAGGCAGAGGCCAATGCGATCATCCAGGACATTGCCGCATATGGGCTCAAAGAAGAAGCGCCGGAAAAAGTGCGGCGCAAATCATCAAAAGAGCGGTAACGTCAGGGGGCTGGGTGTTATGTACTAGCACCCAGCCCTGTCTGCCAAGGGGGTTATATGTAACACCCTCGCTCTGGAAAAGGAGGATAAGATGGCGGTATCCACGATCTATACCCATTTTCATTTCAAGGCCAATCGTCTGCGGGATTTGCAGAACATAACACAGGACAAGCCCATTCGCGTCGAGGTTGTCAAGGTTGTTGAGCTGACCGAGAAGCAATTCCGGCATTTTTCCACGCATATGCTGGATGACATGCCCTTTATTATCGAAAACAGGAACCTGATGCGTGAGGTTGACGGCGTGTATCATTGCCTTTTAGTGTGCGTCAAAAATCATCGGGGCGGCATTTTGGTGGAGAGCGAGGGCTACAATTACGCCCGCTACGCGGCAGACGTACTGGATAAATCGGCTCTGGACCTGCGGGACGTGCCGGTGGACCACTATGACCTGAAGCTCCGGCAGCCACCCTCGGGGCCGGAGCGGTGAGAGTGATCCTCTCGAAACCGCGGCCGCCTCCTGCGGCCATTCCAATCAGCCCTTCCGCTTGAAAACGGCCCCGCCAGAGGCGGGGCAAGACCCTGCCGCCTCTGGCGGCAGGGCCGCAAGCATAGCGCAAATGTACATTTTGCGCGCTTGCAGGGGGAAATCCCCCTGTCCCCTATGCCGCCTGCGGGCGGAGGATCGGCGGCCGCAGGCCGGGAAAGGAGGCAGTACGAGCAAAACAGATAAAAACGGGTTGCATCATCTTCATATCACATTGACGCCGGAGCAGTACCAGAGCCTGTCGGAACAGGCAAAGTCCTGCGGCCTGAGCAAGCGGGCCTACCTCATCCGGCTTATGGAGGGCAGACCTGTCAGGGCCAAGACCTCTCAGGAGATCAAGGACCTCCGTTGGGAGGTTCACAAAATCGGGGTGAACATCAACCAGATCGCCCGGAGCGTCAATGCTGGCGTTGCCAAAGCCGGAGACGCCAAGCGAGGGCTGTTCCTGCTGAATCAGGTCTATGAGCTGATGTATGAGATTGCCAAGAAATGAATCCCCCGCAAGCTGAAATTTTACTATTTCATTTTTTCTTGGCATTCGCTGCATTCTCTATCGTGGATGGAAATAATACCTCCGCATATGGGGCAGGTGTATATGGCTTTCTGTTGTTCCATGAATTGTTCCAAACCATGCGCTTGCACAAAACGGCTGTTTTCTATAAGACTTGCCTGGCAGCGTTTATTATAGCTTTTTTCAAGGTTTTTCATCAACTTACATGGATACTCCGAACATTCAAAACAGCGGGACAACGTTTTTCCGTTGATACAGTCCTTTATTTTACATTTGCGATCATGCTCTGGTTTTCCCTTATCACGATTCAAACACCCGGCACATGGTTTTTTATGGTTACAGTGCCTGTAACAGACTTTACAGTTCATTCCGCACGGGGCGAACATATTTTTATCAATGTTTCCTTCTGGCATTTTCATAGCTGACCGCCCTCTTCTGTAACTCCTGATTTACCAGTGCAATTATACCCTGCTGATACCAGAAACACAATATTGGAAAGGGGCCATAACCATGGCCGTCACAAAAATACTGGCCCGGAAAGGACCGCTGGCCGCTGGCGTCGATTATATTCTCAATAAGGACAAAACCGAGGAGCAGATTCTCACCGTCCACCTGAACTGCGACCCTGGTCGGGAGGTCCGTCAAATGCTGGAAACGAAACAGACTGCGGGGGTCCATGGCAAGATGGACGGTGTCCAGTATTACCATGTGATCCAGTCCTTCAAGCCGGGAGAGGTCACGCCGGAGCTGGCGCTGGAGATTGCCACGGAGTTCGCACAGGAACATCTTCCAGGCTTTGAAACTGTGATTGCCGTCCATGTGGACAAAGAGCATATCCACGCCCATCTGGTTTTTAATTCTGTGAATGCGGACACTGGACAAAAATACCACAGCAACGCCCAGAGCTACTACAGCCAAATTCGGGCCACCTCGGACCGGCTCTGCCGGAAGCATGGCCTGTCCGTGATCATGGAGGGCAGCTCCGGCAAGACCGTCAGCTACATCGAATGGCTGCGGCATAGCAAGGGCCAGCCCACCTTCCGCTCCATGCTGGAGGCGGACCTGCGAACCGCCATCGAGGACGCCAACGACCTGGGCCACTTCTTTATGCTCATGGAACACATGGGCTGGGAAATCAGTCACGGGAACCGTCTGGGCTTCCGACTCCGGGGACAGGAGCGGTTCATGGTCCCAGGCCGGAAGAATCCGCTGTTCACGGAGGACGGCATCCGGGCGGCAATTCAAGGGAATCTATCGGCTATCGAGGCAGGCCAAAGGCCAGCGGCGATGTACCGCATCCCTTACCAGCCCTACAAGAAACATCCGAAATATACGGGCTTTCTTGCACTGTATGTTCACTACCTGTATGTCCTGGGCAAGATTGAGAAACGGCAGTACCCTCCCCGGATAACGCCGCAGCTCCGAAAGGAGGTCCTGCGGTTCGAGCGGTGCCGGGAGCAGTTCGCTTTCCTCCGTGAGAACGGCATCGCCACCTCGGAGGACATGGCTTCGTTTCAGACCCGCACGGAGGACGCACTGTCCGGGCTGATGAAGCAGCGGACCATCCTGAACGTGCGGAATAAAAAGCGCCGCGCCCTGTACAATGCTCTCGCCGACGCCGAAGCGCTGGCGGAGGCCCGGCGGCTCTACGAGGATGGGCTGTCCGGCATGGAGGAGGAATACGCCCGCTACATAGACGCTGTTGCCCTGCTGGATACCTGCGGCATCCCCAGGGAACGTCTGCTGGCGGAAAAGGCAGAGGTGTATCAGCAGTTGGCGGAGGTCAATTGCCAGATTCGTGACCAGCGGAAGAAGCTGGTCCTCTGCCGGGAGATACAGGAGCATATCCCCAAAATGAAACAATCCATTGAAAAAATTGAAGCGAAGGAAGTGATTCGTGATGACTATCGGAGGCGGTGAAGCCGCCGATCAGCTGGTGCGCATGATGCTCTCCGGCTCGGAGGTGGCCGCCCGGCTGGGCGGCTCGGCCCTCAAGAATATGCTGGCGCTGACCATGGCGCTGGCGAAAAACAACAAGAAGGTTTCCGGTAAAATCAACCTGGGGAAGATGCTGCGGGAGACGCAGGACCTTCGCCGGTTCCCCATGACGCCGCGGCAGTACAAGGAGTTTCAGAAGCTGGCCAAAAAGCACAAGCTGTTATATTCCATGATCCGCGACAGGGGCCGCCACGACAAGCTGATGGACGTGATCCTGCCCGTAACCGAGTTAGACCGGGCCAACGCCATTTTTGAGCAGATTCTGTACACGATCCCGCCGGAGCCGGAACGGCAGCCAAAGCGGCAGCTCCAGCAGGGGCGGGAGGTATTCCAGCCGGAGCGCTCCGCCCCCCAGAAGGCCCAGGAGGGGCGGCAGGCGAAGCGGCAGGATCGTGGGAGGGCCGACCCCCAGAAGGGCCAGGAACAGCCCCAGAAGGCCCCGGAAGGGCGGATTCCCAAGGACAAGAGCTGGCGGGAGGTCATCCCGCCAAAAAAAAATTCTCGGTCGGGACGAGACTCGCCCGCTACAAAACCCAGCTCCTCTACACCCAAAAAAGCGGCGGTTACGAGGACGACGAGTGACCGCCCTTCCGTGGAGGGGCGGCTCAAGGCGTACCGGGTCCAGCTGGACCAGAAGCGGGCGCCTGTTCCGGCCAGGGCAAAAACGAAGGGCAAATCCAAGCCCAAGACCAGATGACGGTTTTCAGTCATTGAAATTTGTGGTATGCTGTTTTCATCATCAACACGAAGGAGCTGTTCAAAATGCGGAAAATGCTGATTGTCGTGGATATGCAGAACGACTTCATTGACGGCGCTCTCGGGACGCCGGAAGCGGAAGCCGTCGTGGACCGGGTAATTGAAGAAATTGGCAAGTATCCCCTTTCCGATATCATTGCCACCCGTGACACCCACGCTGAGAATTACCTGGAAACCCAGGAGGGCCGGAAGCTGCCGGCCGTCCACTGCGTCAAAGGCACTCCCGGCTGGGAGCTGCATCCCAAGATCGCCGCCGCCCTGGAAGGCGCGGTCATTATCGACAAACCCACCTTCGGTTCCAGGGAACTTGCCGAGAAGCTGGCTCTGCTGGCGGAGCTGGACGAGCTGGAGATTACCCTCGTGGGGCTCTGCACCGACATCTGCGTCGTCTCCAACGCCCTGCTGGTCAAGGCGTTCCTGCCGGAAACGCCGGTCCGGGTCATCGCGGACTGCTGCGCCGGAGTCACGCCGGAGAGCCACAAGGCGGCGCTGGACACCATGCGGATGTGCCAGATCGAAATTTTATAAAATAAGCGGTGAGCGCCCTGTGCCGTTTGGCATGGGGCGCTCGCTTCATGGAGGTGGTTATCATTTGAAGCAAACCACAAAAACAGGCCGTCTCGCCGTCTGCCTGTTCCTGTACATTCCGGTGGTCTGGGCCGCGTTGCTGATCGCTCAATCCCTGGGCGGAGGGCTGCCCGACATCGTGGCCAAGCTGACGGCGGCGCTGGAAAACCCTTTTGACGTTCACTGGACGCAATACAGCGGCCTGTCCATTCTGGCCTGTACGGGAGCGTATATCCTGGCCCTGCTCTACCGTTCCGCCAACCAGGGCCGGACGCGGGAGGGCGAGGAGCACGGCTCCGCCGCATGGGCCTCGCCCCGTGAGGTGAACGGGCAGTTTTCTCAAAAGGAAAACAAGCTCCTCACCCGCAACGTCCGCCTGGGGCTGGATACCCACAAGCACCGCCGCTCCCTCAACGTGCTGGTCATCGGCGGCTCCGGCGCCGGTAAATCCCGGTCGTATGTTAAGCCGAACATTTTGGAAGCCAACACAAACTATGTTGTCACGGACCCTAAATCGGAGGTTTTACTGGCCACAGGCGGCTGGCTGAAGGAAAAAGGTTATGATATCCGGGTGCTAAATCTTGTGAACCTGGAGGAGAGCGACGGCTACAATCCCTTCCGCTATATCCGGGACGAGAAAGACGCCCTGCGGCTGGTGAATAATCTCATCCAGGCTACCACGCCCAAGGGTACCAACAGCAGTGACCCGTTCTGGGAGAAGTCTGAAACAGCTCTGCTGCAAGCCATCATCCTCATGCTGTTTCAAGAGGCCCCGGAGTACGAGCAGAACTTCTCCATGGTGATGCGGGTGCTGGAATACGCCGAGGTCCGGGAGGAGGACGAGGAGTATGTCTCGCCGCTGGACCTGCTCTTCCAGGCCATCGAGCGGGAGAAGCCGGACAGCGTCGCCGTGCGGCAGTATAAAGTCTTTAAGCTCGCCGCCGGCAAGACGGCGAAAAGCATCTTAGTGTCCACAGCCGTCCGGCTGGCTCCCTTCAATCTGCCGCAGATCCAGGCCATTACAAATCACGACGACATGGATCTGTATACGCTGGGAGAAAAGAAGTGCGCACTCTACGCCGTCATACCGGACAACGACCAGACCTTCAATTTTTTGGTGAGCCTGCTCTACGCCCAGGCGTTCCAGGCCCTCTACTACAGCGCCGACCAGATCCACCACGGGGCCTTGCCCTGCCACGTCCATTTTGTATTGGATGAGTTCGCCGCCATGCCCCTGCCGGGCTTCACCAGAGAGCTTGCCACCATGCGTTCCCGCAACATTTCCGCAAGCACCATTATACAGAATATGGCACAGATCAAAGAGTTGTATAAGGACTCGTGGGAAACAATTCCGGGCAATTCGGACACGATTTTATACCTTGGCGGCAACGAATCCAGCACCCATAAGTACATTTCCGAGGCCCTTGGAAAGTCAACAATCGACACCCGGACCCATGGTCAGACCAAAGGCCGCTCCGGCTCGTACTCCACCAATTTTCAACAGAGCGGCCGCGAACTTTTGACCCCGGACGAAGTGCGGATGCTGAACAACCGTTACGCCATTTTATTCATCCGGGGCGCGAAGCCGGTCCTGGACCTGAAGTATGAGCTGACCCAGCACCCCGCCATCCGCCACACCGTCGACGGCGGCGGGCCGCCCTACATCCACCATCAGAAGAAACCCGAAACCTGGCTCTCAGGCAAACCGCTGTTTGTCCTGGGGGCCGAATCTTTTGAAAACGAAAAGGAGACTGCAATCTATGAAGAAACCGAAGAACACCCTGACGAGAGAGCAGACGAGGATTGAGCGCCGGGCCAAGCGGCTGTACGCCCTGGCCGCCTGCCTGCTGCTGGCCATGGCCGCCATGATCGTCCCCGCCTTTGCTGCCGACGATCCCCTGGCCGTGGTACAAAACCTGTCCGACTTCAGTGCGCCCGTAAGCGGCAGATAATTCCAAAATCTGTTGTGCGGGTTTATGTAGGATTCCGCCTTTGGCAAGGCGGCGGTGTAAAAGTATACCCGGCGCAAAAGCGCCACACTGTCATCACCCAATTTATCCTGATGGGAAACCTGACGGGGAGTGTAGCATATTGGGAACGTCGTAAGTTGGGAAAGTCATCTACCCACGACTGAACGGCAAGATGAAATGTTGTGAATGAGGGTGAAAGCTAAACTGCTTGATGGGCAGTCCGAGGGGGCATAGGACAAGCCAGCAGCGAAGGATGGTTGAAAAGCTGCGCGCCGCGGCAACAGGTATGATGAAGTGACCTGTCGCATTATACTCGTGGCGACCAACCGCAATAAGCGGAAAAGGACGAAAACCCCACTCCGACATCACAACGAGCTATATCCAGTAAACCTAAACGGGGATTGCCTAAACCGGAACGCCATAAAAGGCTATGGCTGTAGAGTCTGAAAATCCGGCATGGCAACGGAGCCGCCGTAGTAGTCCGAGCAAGGGAAAGCTTTGCACATGGCGAAGGGCGGCAGGAAATCACCCAATACAAATTGAGGAAAGGTGCGTGAGGCATTATGAGAAGTCCCATAAATGTATTGGAAAGTCTAAAATCCAAAGCGTGCAATCGCGATTATCGCTATGAACGGTTATACCGCAACCTGTACAACCCGGAATTTTACCTGCTTGCTTACCAGAACATCTATGCAAAGGAAGGCAATCTCACAGCGGGGACAGACGGGTTGACAATCGATGGAATGAGTACCAAACGAATTGACACGTTAATAGCGTCACTGAAAGATTTCAGCTACAAACCGCACCCTGCCCGCAGAACTTATATCGACAAACAGGGCAATCCGCAAAAAAAGCGTCCCCTGGGTATTCCCTCTTTCAACGACAAACTGTTGCAGGAAGTTATCCGAATGATATTGGAAAGTATTTACGAGGGTACTTTCTCCACCCATTCCCACGGATTCCGACCGCACAGGAGTTGCCACACGGCACTTCTGGAGGTCAAGAAGAGATTTACAGGGGTGAAATGGTTCGTTGAGGGCGACATCAAAGGCTGCTTTGACAATGTTGACCACCATGTTCTTGTTGATATTCTCCGCAGAAGAATCAAAGATGAGCACTTTATCGGCCTGATTTGGAAATTCCTGAAAGCCGGATATATGGAGGACTGGGTTTACCACAATACCTATTCCGGCACCCCACAGGGGTCTATTATCAGTCCAATCCTTGCGAACATCTACCTGAACGAATTGGACATTTTCATGGATGAATATGCCAGACGTTTTAGCACAGGGAAATGCCGCAGACGCAGTAAGGCTTATCAGAGTAAATTAGGACATTTTCTATATCTCAAACAGCGGAAATACAGCAAGGATAAGTGGGACAGACTGACGGATGAACAGAAAATGATAGCTAGAGAGGAAATGAAACAAGCCCGCAAGCAGATGATGAGCCTGGAGTGCGGCGACCCGATGGATGAATCTTATCGCCGGGTCGTGTACGTTCGCTATGCGGATGATTTCCTGATTGGCGTGATTGGTTCCAAGCAGGAAGCAGAAACCTTAAAGCATGATGTGGGTGTATTTCTGAAAAACACCCTACACCTCGACCTGTCGGAGGAAAAAACGCTGATAACCCATTCAAAGGACAAGGCGCATTTTCTCAGCTATGAGATTTTCTCCTGCAAAACAGTCACGCCCAAAAAGGACGTAAGAGGATTCACCCGCCGCTCCAAGAGTGGGCGAATCATGCTTTATGTTCCAAAGGAAAAATGGGTAAGGCGGCTGATGTCGTACGGCGCACTCAAAATCCACTATGACGCACACAACGGAAACAAAGAAGTTTGGGAACCCATCCACAGAAATCACCTGATACACCTCGATGACCTTGAAATCCTGAAGCAATACAACGCCGAGATTCGTGGCCTGTACAATTATTATAAGATTGCCAACAATGTCTCGGTGCTGAACAATTTCAACTATGTGATGAAGTTCAGTATGTTCAAGACATTTGGCGCAAAATACAAGGCGCATATTGGGGAAATCAGAGATAAGTACCGTATTGGTAAGGATTTCGGCGTCAAGTACCAGACAAAAAAGGGATGGACAACATTGTTGTTCTACAACCAGGGATTCTGCCATGTGGAGACACCCGCAACTGGTAACATTGATTCCATGCCAAACCAATATTTCCGTACAAGTGCCAACAGTCTTATCACGAGGCTGAAAGCCAAAAAGTGCGAATGGTGCGGTGCAGAAGATGTGGATTTGGAGATTCATCACGTTAGAAAACTCAAAAATTTGAAGGGCAAGGCTGCATGGGAACGTGCCATGATTGGACGTAAGAGGAAAACAATGGCATTGTGCGTATCTTGTCACGACCTGTTGCACGCAGGAAAATTAGACTGATTTCTGGAGAGCCGTATACGCAGAGATGTGTAAGTGCGGTTCGGAGGGGAGCGTTTGGAAACCTACCGCAGCAATGCGGCAAGGCGCTGGGTGCTTACCCTACTCTTCTCCCTCATCCGCGCCGTGGGCCTGATCCTGCTGGGCTACGGCATCCTCCAGGTGGGCCTGTCCTTCCAGTCCCACGACCCCTCCCAGCGTTCCAACGGCATCCTCACCATCGCAGGCGGCATCGTTATAACTTTTACAAAGGAAATTCTCACCCTTATCACCGGATAAGGGCGAAAAGGTGATTCCATGACCTATGAAAACTTTTTCAACCGTATCAAGGAATTGGCCCCCGGCTGTAAGCCGGAGGCCATCCCCCGCTGGCGGGATTTCGCGGTGGAGTGTGTAGAATCGGAGCAGTTCGTCCGGTTTCAGCAGACGGAAGATAAAGCTGCGGCTGTGGAGCGGTGGCTGGACGTTCTCTCCTCCGGCCTCCAGGCTGTGGGGGATGAGTGCGGGCCGGAGACTACGGCGGCTGTGGTTGACCTGAGCTTGGAGCCCTGCTGTCTTTACCCCGGCGAGATGATGCAGGCGGCGCTCTGCCTGGAACATGGCGGCGACGCAAAAGAGATATCCCGGAAAATCGAAAATGGGGAGATCGACTGCACCGACCTCTTTTCGCCTATATCCCGGAGGGAGGCCGAGGGCCGCCGGGCCGTCCGAGATCGTTTGAGCACTCCGAAAAAGAGCGGACAGCAGAAGAAAGGCGGGGAGCGGTAATGGGCAGCGGCAACTGGATCGTGGACAATCTCAACTCCGCCCTGGGGACCTGGAGCGAAAAGCTGGCGGAGATTTGGACCCTTCTCTCCACCAGCCCGGAAAATTTCAAGGGCGGCGGGGTTTGGACGGTAATCCTTAATATCAACGAAGGACTCAAGGCCATCGGTTACGCCCTCCTGGTCATTTTCTTTGTAATGGGCGTGGTCAAGACCTGTGGCAGTTTTACGGAATTAAAGAAACCCGAGCAAGTCCTCAAATGCTTTGTCCGGTTCGCCTTGGCCGAAGCTGCCGTGTCTCACGGCATGGAGCTGATGACGGCGCTGTTCACCGTGGGCCAGGGAATGGTCACCACCATCATGGACGCCTCGGGCCTGACAGCGCTGTCCACCGCGGCCCTGCCGGACGAGATGGTTGCCATTATAGAGGATGTGGGCTTTCTGGAGAGCATCCCCCTGTGGGCCATCACCCTGCTAGGGTCCCTGTTCATTTGGGTGCTTTCTCTGGTGATGATTTTGACCGTCTATTCCCGTTTTTTCAAGCTCTACATGGCGACCGCTATCGCCCCCGTACCCCTTGCCAGCTTCGCGGGACAGCCCTCCAGCAGCATCGGCATAGCGTTTTTGAAAAGCTACGCCGCCATATGCATGGAAGGCTGTGTGATCGTGCTGGCCTGTGTGATTTTCTCGGCGTTCGCCTCCGCCCCGCCCGCGCTGTCGGATACCAGCCTCGCGGCGGCCACCATCGTGTGGAACTATGTGGGCGAGATAACCTTTAATATGCTTGTACTGGTGGGGGCCATCAAAATGAGCGACCGGCTCATCCGGGAATTGATGGGGCTGGGATAATCACCAAAGGCCCTCCGTGCTGACGACGGATTTCCCCGCCGCTCTGGCCTGACGGACCCGGCTGGCCAGGGCCTTCGACATGGCCCGGTCCACAAGGATATCTTCTAAAATTCCAAACGCTTTCCGCGCCAAAGTTACTGCCCAGGACAGCGCCGCCAGCCCGGCCAGGGCGAAAAAGATGCCGTCCGCCAGGGCGGTGTTGGCCCGATACCAGCCGTGGAACACCGTGAGCATCAGTGCGCCGTACAGCAGCGGGATGCCCAGGCGGAGCCTTACCGCCAGACGGAGCAAAAGCGGGAACAGCATAAGCCCAATTCCCAATACCATAATCGCCATATCGCAAGCCCTCCTTTGTTGGTTTGCGACATCTTACCATAAGCGGGCAGACCTTGCAACGGTCTGTCCGCCGATTCATTTCAGGAGGATAGAATGAAACGGTTCTATGTTTTCAAAGACGGAACGCAGGTGGGCAGCACCGCCTCAAAGGAACAGGCGATCCGAATGATCCGTCTGTACCAGGAGCAGGAAACGCATCCGTTTTTGAAGGCGGAATTCAGCGTCATCGCGGGAGAGGAGGAATTTATTTCCTACCCCTCCCGGCGGAAGCCGCCCGCGAAAAAGCGGAGCGCGGAACGATAAAGGAGAGAAATAAATGGATATCAAATCAGCGCCTTTTCACAGCCCCTTTGGAGAACGCGAGCTCACAGTAACCGTATGCTCCTACGCGCAAAATGGCCGGCTGGCGGTCAGCCTGCTCTGCAAGGAGGACGATTTTTGGGAGCCGTATGCGTTCCTGACAGTCAATCTGCCCAGGGAGCCGCTCCAGGCGAACGAAGCCTTCATTAAGGACTTTGACGAAAACACGGGGCTTTTAGACTTTGTTCTGAAAAATCAGCTTGGGACGCTCTGCCCGGATAGAGGCTACTCCGGGCGGTGCGCTTATCCGAAAATTGCGTTTGACATGGAGAAACTGCGGGAGTTTGACCCGGAGGGCGTGGAAAAGTATTTGCGGAAAGTACAGCAGAAAAAACGATCCCCAAAGGGAAAGGAGAGATAAATCATAGAAGTTCGTATCAACAAAGAAGTCCGGGACTACCAGGAAAGCCTGTTCTTCGGCCTGTCCCTGCGGCAGTTCCTGTTCGCCCTGCTGGCCGTCGTGGTGGCCGTGGCTGTGTACTTCGGCCTGCGGAATGTCGTTGGAACAGGAGAAATCGGCTGGATCTGCGTCCTGGCTGCGTTCCCCTTCGCCCTCGGCGGCTTTTTTACCTACAACGGCATGACCCTGGAACGCTTCGTTCTGGCGTTCATCCGCTCGGAATTTCTCTACCCGAAGAAGCTGGTATTCCGGGCGGAAAATCTCTACGCAAAAGCCCTGGACCATTCTACGATCAAGGAGGCCCTAAAGATTGATTAAAACTCTTCAAAATACGCTGAAACAGGATAAGGAGGGCTTTGTCCTCCCCAAATCCGTGCAGGACGCCATCCCCATCCGCCGCCTCTGGCCGGATGGGATTTTTCAGTTCGGGAGCAAGTTCTCCAAGACCATCCGCTTCTCGGACATCAACTATGCCATCGCATCCAAAGAGGACAAAACCTCCATGTTCCTGGGCTATTCCGAGCTGCTGAACGCCCTGGACACCGGCTCCACCACCAAGATCACCATCAACAACAAGCGGCTGAACCGGGAGAACTTTGAGCAGGAGATTCTCCTGCCCCGCCGTGACGATTATCTGGACGGCTACCGAGCCGAGTACAATTCCATGCTCATGGATAAAGTCACTGACAGTTCCAACAGCGTGGTCCAGGAGCGGTATGTCACCCTCTCCGTCCACCGGAAGAACATCGAGGAGGCGCGCGCCTTCTTCGACCGGGTGACGGCGGACGTCACCACCCGCCTCAGCCACATGGACGCCCACAGCGAGGAGCTGGACGCTGTGGAACGCCTGCGGGTCCTCCATGACTTCTACCGCACCGGCGAGGAAACGGACTACCGCCTGGACCTCCGGGACCTGACGCGGAAGGGCCATTCCTTCAAGGACGCCATCTGTCCCGACAGCCTGGAGTTCAAAAAAGACCACTTCATCATGGGAGATAAGTTCGGGCGGGTGCTGTTCCTCAAGGAGTTTGCCAGTTACATCAAGGACTCCATGATCAACGAGCTGACGGCCCTGAACCGGACCATGATGCTGTCCATCGACGTGATCCCCGTCCCCACCGACGAGGCAGTTCGGGAGATGCAGAGCCGCCTGCTGGGCGTGGAGACGAATGTCACCAACTGGCAGCGGCGGCAGAATAACAATAACAATTTCTCCGCCGTAGTGCCTTACGATCTGGAGCAGCAGCGGAAGGAAACGCGGGAGATGCTGGACGACCTGACCACCCGTGACCAGCGGATGATGTTCGCGGTGGTGACGCTGGTGCATCTGGCGGATACCAAGGAGGAGCTGGACAGCGACACGGAAACCCTCCAGTCCGCCGCCCGGAAGCACCTCTGCCAGCTCGGGACCCTAAACTGGCAGCAGGCGGACGGCCTGACCACCGCCCTCCCCCTGGGGCTTCGGCGGATCGACGCCCTGCGGACCCTGACCACGGAGGCGTTGGCGGTCCTTATGCCCTTCAAGGCCCAGGAGATCCGGGACCAGGGCGGCGTGTACTATGGGCAGAACGTCATCAGCAAAAACCTGATTATTGCCAACCGGAAAGAGCTTCTGAACGGAAACGGCTTTGTGCTGGGCGTCTCCGGCTCCGGCAAGTCCTTCACGGCGAAGGAGGAAATCGTGGACGTGGCCCTCTCCACGGAGGACGACATCATCGTCATAGACCCCGAGTCCGAATACGGGCCGCTCATCGAGGGCCTGGGCGGCGAGGTGGTCAATATCTCCGCTGCCTCCCGGAATCACATCAACGCAATGGATATGGAACAGGGCTACGGCGACGGGGAAAACCCGGTGGTGCTGAAGTCCGAGTTCCTGCTGTCCCTCTGCGAACAGCTGGTCGGCTCCGGGAAGCTCTCCGCAAAAGAAAAGTCCATCATCGACCGCTGTACCGCCAGTGTCTACCGGGAGTACATCCGCCGTGACTATCGGGGCAAAGTCCCGACGCTCCAGGACTTCCACGCCATGCTGCTCCAGCAGCCGGAGGACGAAGCCCGCGACGTGGCCCTGGCAATCGAGCTGTTTACCGAGGGCAGCCTCAATACCTTCGCCAAGCCCACCAACGTAGACACCAGCTCCCGGATTCTCTGCTACGACATCCGGGACCTGGGCAAGCAGCTCCTGCCCGTGGGAATGCTGGTGGTCTTGGACAGCGTGTTCAACCGCTGTCTCCGCAACCGGAAGTTGGGGAAGAACACCTGGATTTACATTGACGAAATCTATTTGCTGTTCCAGCATGAGTACAGCGCCAACTTCCTCTTCACCCTTTGGAAGCGGGTGCGGAAGTATGGCGCCTGCTGTACGGGCATTACCCAGAACCTGGACGATCTGCTCCAGTCCCACACCGCCCGGACCATGCTGGCCAACAGCGAATTTCTGGTCATGCTGAACCAAGCGGCGACGGACCGGGCGGAGCTGGCGCAGCTCTTGAACATTTCGGATAATCAGCTCTCCTACATCACCAATGTGGACTCCGGGCGGGGGCTGATCAAGTGCGGGAGCACTATTGTACCCTTTGTGAACAGCTTCCCGAAGAATACCCGGCTGTATAAATTGATGACCACGAAGTTGTCAGAAACCAAAAGCTAAGCAGCGCTATCAGAGATTTTCCCTGTTATGTGAGTGGCAGGGACACCAAATCATGTGGTCATCCACCATCCCCACCGCTTGCATAAAGGCGTAGATAATGGTAGAACCCACAAATTTGAACCCGCGGGCTTTCAAGTCTTTACTAATCCTGTCGGAGAGCGGCGTGGACGCCGGAATACCGGCCATGCTTTCGGGTGTGTTGATGATGGGAGTACCGTCGACATAGGCCCACACAAATCGGTCAAAGCTGCCGTACTCTTTTTGAATCTCCAAAAACGCTTTGGCATTGCCGATGGCGGCGCTGATTTTTGCCCGGTTTCGGATAATGCCTGTATTTGCCAAAAGTTCTTCGACTTTGGCGTCACCATACAGCGCAACCTTATGCGGATCAAAACCATCGAACGCAACCCGAAAGTTTTCCCGTTTTTTCAGTACGGTGATCCACGCCAATCCGGCCTGCATCCCCTCCAGAATCAGCATCTCAAACAGTTTATTGTCATCGTGAAGAGGCTTGCCCCATTCGTTGTCGTGGTAGTCCATATAGATCGGGTCAGGTCCGGCCCACTCGCATCTTCGAATCTGTTCCATGTTCGGCATCCTCCTTTTCCGACAGTTTACCACAAGATAATAAAAATGAAAAGTGGGGTGATAAATCATTCCAAAAGTGAAAGAAAAACGCGCGCTGGAAAAAAGGGCGAAAGAAAAAGTCCATGCCGCGCCGAAGGAACTCCTTCGTCGCGGCCTTTCAGATGGGACAGAGCGTCTCCGGGGCCAGTTCCGTGACGCCAGCCAACGAGGGCAACAGGACGGCTGCGGCGGCGATCAGATCGAGGACGCCGCCTGGAAGGGCGTCCACTGGGGAAGTCGCGGCGTGGAACTTCTGCTGAAAGGGAAAAAGAACGGCGGTAAGGCGGTGGGCACAGAATCTTCGCCTGATACGGATTTCCCGGAAGCGGAACCGCCGATTGAGGCCCCGCCGTCAACAGATGGCCGGGAGCGTGTGTGGGTCAAAACCAGAGAAGCGGCTCCCCGGCAGGCTGAAGGCCCGAGGCCCGCCAGCCGCCAGCGGTCCGCTCCGGGCCCTGTTCATTCTGATGCGTCCCCTCAGAGCAACGCAAAGCCGTTGAAAATCAAGACGCGGGAGGCTGTTCAGCAAACAGCGTTCTCCGGCGGCACAGACACCCTGCCGGTAGATTTGGAGCAGGCTGTCTCTGGCGGGCCGCCGCATATCAGGGCGGGAGCATCCCAGCCAGCGTCCCAGCTTGGGCGCCGCCCTGAACCGAAAACTACGCCGCCTGCCGGGCAGGGGACATCCCAACAGCCGCTGGACATTAAGACGAGGGATTCCTACATTCGCCGGCAGAGGACGGACGCTCACAATGCAGCGGAAAAACCCACCCAGGCAAGAGAACCGGGCCAAAGGATGGAACGGTCCTTTTTCCGTCAAAAGAGATCGGCTCCCGCCAAAGGTTCATCCCCGGCTTATGCCCAAGGTGAGAAGGAGTTCATCCAGGCCCAGGGCCGGAAGGAGGCTATGAAACGGTCAGGACTGCGGCGGTCCAGGCGCAAGGAAGCCCTTCGGCGGACTGATTGCGATACAAGCGCCAGTCCGCGGAGCGGCGGCATGGCAGAACCGCCTTTCCGCCAGCGCATAACACCTCCGCTCTCCGTCGGTCAAAATGGTTTTACACCGACTGACGGCGGACTTGGGAAAAACAGCGGTACAGTCATATCCAAAGGTGCCTCGAAGGGCAAAACCACGATTAAAGTGTCCAAAAACGGAATCCAGCCCACTCATCGAACTGCTCGGAAGGCTGTGAAAACAGCGGAGCGCTCCGCCAAAACGGCACAGACGGCTCAGGCATCGGCAAAGGCCCCACAGCGGGCCGTACAGGCCGCTCGTGCCACGGCAAAGGCCGGAGCGGCTACCGCCAAGGGCGTGGGCAAAGCTGCCGTGTCGGCCATAAGAAAGGCCGTCGCCGCCGCTCGGGAAATGGCTGCCGCCATCATGGCTGGGGGCTGGGTGGTGGCCGTGATCACGTTAATCATCTGTATCGTGGGCTTGCTGGTCACTTCTCCTTTCGGCCTGTTCTTCTCCGATCCCGGCAGCGGAATGACGATTCCGGAGGCCGTCGCCCAGCTTAACGGGGAACTCACTGCCCAGATCGAGCAAATCAAAACGGACAATCCTTATGATACGCTGGACATGGACGAAAGCGGAATCGCGGCCGTCACAGCCAACTGGCCGAATGTCCTGGCGGTCTACTCGGTGTGCGTTTCCAGCGGTGATGGCACCGGTGCTTCGATCCTTACCAGCGAAAATCTGGCTGTCCTTCGAGAAACTTTCTGGGATATGACCGAGATCACCTATGCCGCGGAAACGGTGGAGCATGAGGATGAGGACGATGAAATCATCCTGCATATTTCTGTCACTGTAAAAACCGCACAGCAAATTGCGGATGAATACGGCTTTACCGAGGAGCAAAAGGCTCTGTTGGAAGAAATTTTGAAGCCCGAGTATCAGGATCTGTTCCAGAACCTGATTGGCAGTAACCAGAGCATGACCCTCTCACCCCAGGAGGTGCGGGACATCCTCTCCCGCCTGCCGGACGATCTTAGCGAGGAGCGTCGTCAGGTGGTGCTGATGGCTTATCAGCTTCTTGGAAAGGTCAATTATTTCTGGGGCGGTAAAAGCCTTGTCTTAGGCTGGGACTCCCGCTGGGGGACTCCCAAGGAGGTCTGGGCCGCCGGAAGCCCTAGCACAGGGACCATCCGGCCCTACGGCCTGGACTGCTCTGGCTTCGTCGATTGGGTTTTCTACAATGTCAGCAGAGGGAGCTACATCATAGGCCACGGAGGCGGGGCCTCGGCACAGCACAGCTACTGCACCGGAATTACCTGGGAGGATGCGCAACCGGGCGATCTGGTCTTCTACCCCGGCGACAGCCATGTGGGCATTGTCTGCGGCTTCGACAGCGGAGGAAATGTCCAGATCATCCACTGTGCCAGCGGGTCCAACAATGTGGTGGTGACTGGAAAAATCGGCTTTGCGACCATTGCGCGGCCCAACTACTACTCATAACAAACCAGCCCCGGCGACTTTGGCCGCCGGGGCTTTGCACGCTTTTATGCACATTTTCATGGAATTCATCTATTTTTGACTGCTTATTTTGGGAGGTACTTCATGCCTTTGATTTTAGATTATTACTATGGAAACGAGTCTGAACAGTTCAGCTTTTACCGCATCCCCAAGGTCCTGTTTACAGATGATCATTACAAGACCATTTCTCTGGAGGCCAAGACCCTCTATGGTCTGATGCTGGATCGGATGAGCCTGTCCGCCCGAAGCGGCTGGCTGGACAGGGATGGGAAAGTATTCATCTACTTCACCCAGGACGATGTGCGGGAGTACCTCGGCTGCGGCCACAACAAGGCCACAGCCTTCATGCGGGAGCTGGAAGCTCTTGGCCTCATTGAGCGGAAGAAGCAGGGCCAGGGAAAGCCCGCGAAAATTTATGTCAAAAACTTTGTCACTCCCTCCGACGAAAGCCAGGACCAGGCAGTCAAGACCGCCTCTTTCGGGCAGTCTAAACAGCCCAAAGCGGGCGGCCAAGACTGCCCGAAAGGGGCGGCTAATAATACTGAGAAGAAAAAAACTGAGCGGAATGAGACTGATCAATCCTCCCCCTTACCCCTTCCGCCCAGCAGGAAGCGCTACCGGAAACGGAAGGACAGGATGGATGAGATGGATTCGGTTCGGGAGATCATCCGAGAGAACATTGACTACGAGGGCCTGGTCTGGGATTATCCCACAGACAGCGGCATTTTTGACGGCTATGTGGAGCTGATGGTCGAGACAGCCTGTTCCGCAAGGGAGACCATCCGCATCTGCGGGGAGGATATCCCAACCGCTGTTGTCCAAAACCGGTTCCTGAAATTAACGCGGGAGCATATCACCTATGTTCGAGACTGCCTGTGCAGTGCTGCCGCCGCCATTGGGAACATCAAAGCGTACACCCTGGCGGCTCTGTACAACGCGCCCGTGACCATGGGGCAGTATTACGCCGCGCTGGCCAGCCGGGACATAGCGGCGGGACACATATAGGACCGGATTTGGACTGCGAAAAATCAAAGAGAAAAAACGATGCGGTCAGTCAAACCCTCGGCGTTTCCCCACTCCTTTGCGCGGCGGCAGAAGGTCCTCCGGGACAGGCCCAGGCTTTTTGCCGCGTGCTCCCCAGACACCTCGCCGTTCCACCACTGCTGGGCCAGTGTCTCAAATTCCTCCGGCATGGGCAGGCGGTCCGGTCCAAAGCGAACGCCCCGCTCCTTTGCTTCCGCAATTCCCTCTGCCTGTCTTTGGCGGTTAAACTCCCGCTCCGTCTGCGCCACATAGCTGAGCAATTGCAGCACGATATCCGCCACCAGCACGCCGGTCAGATCCCGGCCCTGGCGGGTGTCCAGCAGCGGCATGTCTAAAACGACGATAGCGATCTCCCTGGACTTGGTCAGCCAGCGCCACTGCTCCAGGATTTCCTCATAGTTGCGGCCCAGCCGGTCAATGCTTTTGATCACCAGCACATCCCCGGCGTCCATTCGCATGACCAGGGCCTGATACAGCGGACGGCAAAAATCCTTGCCGGACAACTTTTCCACCACAACACGGTCCGCTTCCACGCCAAATTCCCGCATAGCCGTCAACTGGCGGTCCTCTTTCTGCTCTTTGGTCGATACCCGGACATAGCCGTACATGGTCCCTTTCATTCCACGCGCCTCCTCTCTAAAAGGGATTCATTCCATATTTTAGAACAGTTTGCCGACCCCTTAAACAAACAATGCCCAAATTTATCCAAATAAAAGCACCTGCCGGAGGTTCCGGCAGGTGCTTTTGATAACTTTTGGGCACATATAACGGGCAAGTTGCGTGCTTTTTGCCCACCCTCAAAAATATGTGAGCCTTAATACCTTTCACTATTTATTTCGGCGGGTTTCAGAAAAACTTAAGCGTTTTGCGGAACTTTTTTGAAACCCTCTAAAAAGCGACAGGAACCGGGCAAAAAGCACGCTTCCTGCCCACTCTCGGCAAAAGCCGACAGCGAAGATTCATCGCGCTTTTTCTTTTCGGTTTTTCCGCGGATAGGCACGGTTTTGACAAGGAGGGGATGGAATGGCCGCCAAACGATCCAAAAGCGAAACACTGCGGTACACCACCCTCAAGGTCCGCCTCTACCCCAGCGCCGAACAGGCGGCGCTGTTTGAAAAGACCTTCGGCTGCTGCCGCTATATCTGGAATCAGATGCTGGCGGACCAACAGCGGTTTTACATTGAAACCGACAAGTTTTTTATCCCCACCCCTGCCAAGTACAAGGCCGGAGCGCCCTTCTTGAAGGAGGTCGACAATCAGGCGCTGATTCAGGAGCACAACAAGCTGGGTCAGGCGTTCCGTGTGTTTTTCAAAAGCCCGGAGAATTTTGGCTATCCCAAGTTCAAGCGCAAAAAAGACGACCGGGACTCCTTCACAGTCTGCAACCATGTGATGGGAAACAGCGAGACGGTTTATACCACGAGGGACGGCCTCCGCATGACCAAGGCCGGGATCGTCCGGGCGAAGTTCCCCCGCCGCCCGCAAGGCTGGTGGAAGCTCAAGCGCGTCACCGTGGACAGGACCCGTTCGGGCAAGTATTACGGCTACATCCTCTACGAATGCCCGGAGAAAAAACCGGAAGTGGTCGTTCCCACGCCGGAAACGACCGTGGGCCTGAAATACTCCATGGCGCGTTTCTATGTGGCGGACACCGGCGAGACGGCGGACCCGCCCCACTGGCTGAAGCAGTCCCAGGAAAAGCTGGCCAGGATTCAGCAGCGGCTGAACCGGATGCGGCCCGGCTCTAAAAATTATCAGGAAACCGTCCAGAAGTACCGCCTCCTCCACGAGCATATCGCCAACCAGCGGCGCGACTTCATCCACAAGGAATCCCGGCGGATAGCCAACGCCTGGGACGCCGTGTGCGTGAGGGGCGACGACATGGAGCAGATTAGCCGGATCACGAACCGGGGGAACGCGCTGGAAGCCGGATTCGGAATGTTCCGGGAGTGCCTTCGCTACAAGCTGGCACGGCAGGGGAAGGAGCTTCTTGTGGTGGACCGCTACTTCCCATCCACCCGGACCTGTTCCGCCTGCGGCCGCGTCATGCCGGAGGAAATTTCCATGAAGCGCCGGACCTGGACCTGCCCGCAATGCGGCGCGGTCCTGAAACGGGAGGCAAATGCCGCCAGGAACATCAAGGACCAGGGGCTGGCCCAATATTTCAGTACGCGGGAGCGGCGCGAAAGCGCGTGAAGCTCTTTGTATTGTCTCAGCTATACCGGTCGGAACGCCGGAGAAGGCCCATGCTTGCGGGAAACGTTGAGCGAAGCACAATTGAAAAAGTTGCGTTTCGTTCAGCGTTTCCATAACCAGGATGTTGGGAAACGAGAAGATGTGTTCGCACATCCAAAGCCCTGCGGGGCGTTCCAAACATTATGACGATGAAAGATCGTCGATGCCGTGAAGCGCGGCTTGAAGGGCGGACGGAAGGATGATCGTGCCGCCAGACAAAAAAGGAGGAATCCTCATGCTTTGCTTAAACCTAACGCCGGGAGAGTACATGACCATCGGCGACAGCGTAGTCGTGCAGCTGGACCGCATTTCGGGAGACCGCTGCAAGCTGATGATCGACGCGCCCCGTGAGATCCCCGTCCTGCGGGGCGAGGTCCTGGAGCGGACCGGAGGGGAACGTCCCTCCTGCGTGGTGGAAGGCCCCCGCTGGCACAGGCGGGAGATCCCCTGGAACCGGAGCAAAGCCCAAGCCCTCGCCGCCATGCGGATGCTGTTATCTGAGATGGACGGCAGGGACAGCAATGTCCAGGCCCTGCGGAGGCAGCTGGACCACATGTTCCCGCCGGAGCCGGGCAGGGAAAAAACGGAACTCCCTGCCAGGGCTTCCAACAATTAACATACAGGCGGCCCGAAGGAACGGGCCAGCGGCGAAAGGAGACTGCCATGCTATCCCTCTATCTCAAGGACGGGGAGTACCTGACCATAGGCGACGAGATCGTCGTTCAGGTGTTCACGAACTCCACGATCCGCCTTTCCGTAAAGGCGCCAAAAGACATGACCATCCTCCGGGGCGAGGTCCTGGAGCGCAACGGCGATGAGCCCCCGGACTGCCTTCTCGACCCCAAAGCCAAAAAGAAGAAGGCAAAGCCGCCCCGGCAGACCGGGGAACAGACCCAGCGATAAAAATTGGTTTCATTCGGCCCGCAAACCGGTAACGCGGGCTGGTTGAAATATAGCACCGTACCCGAGATCCTCGCTCCAAAGGCCACGGGGCTTGGATCGGACGGCGTGCCCTCCACTGTGTGGGAGCAGGGAAAATTAGCGAAAGCACAGTGGAACGTAAACTCTAAATTTATTTTGGAAAGGAATCTGAATCATGAGAATCCAACACAACATCCTCGCCATGAACGCGTACCGGAATTACAACACCAATACCAGTGCGCTGGCGAAAAACCTGGAGAAGCTCTCCTCCGGCTATAAGATCAACCGGGCGGGCGACGACGCCGCGGGCCTTGCCATTTCCGAGAAGATGCGGGCTCAGATCACCGGCCTGAACGCCGCCCAGAAGAACGTCAAGGACGGCATCTCCCTGGTGAAGACCGCCGAGGGCGCCATGCAGGAGATCCAGGACATGCTCAACCGCATGGAGTATCTGGCCACCCAGTCCGCCAACGGCACCTATGACAATACCGTGGACCGCACTAACCTCCAGAAGGAGGTCGACGCCCTGAAGAGCGAAATCAACCGTATCGCCGATTCCGCCAACTTCAACGGCATCAACCTGCTGGACGGCAAGACCGCCAAGGCCACCAGCATCAGCGCCCTGGGCGCTATGGACAAGGACTCCATGATCGACGGCACCGACCCCACCGCCGGCGGCAAGGCGCAGGTCACCGTCAACATGGGCGGCGCGGCCGGAACGAATCCCTCGCTCACCGGGATCACGGCGTCCACGGACCCGGCGGAGACCTTTGACGGTCAGGCTCCCAGCGCCGCTACGGCGGACGTCCTGGTGTTCACGACCAATGGTAACGATACAGCTTTCGGCGGATTTACCTTCTCTACCGCCAAAACGGTTACTGACCTTGAAAACGCTCTCGGTGGAAAGTATACTATTTCGGTTAATGATGGCGCTAAAACCGGTACTGCTAATTTCGCGGCCGACGACGTCATTAAACTGACCGCCAAGAAACCGGGCGCTTCCGGTATTGCCGCGTCCGATGTCACCAACGCCAAGGGCCAGGTAGACTTTACCGCCGGTATCAATGAGGGCGACGGCACCGCCGCGACCAACGCAACGTATACCTTCGAGCTGGACGTGAACCAGCTGGAAGGCGGCCAGAAAATCTCCCTGGGCGGCAAAGAGCTGCTAATTTCCAATACGGATGGTGCCACCACCGCAGCGGGAAAGTTTGAAATCAGAAACCTTGATCCGACCGATGCCGGCGGAACGTTGGCCAGCGACCTCGAGACCGCTCTGGGCGTCTTTAATACTGACTTTACCGCCAAGGTTACGTATGACAAAGGCACCGGCAAAGCATCCGTCACTCTGACCGCCAAAAACCGGGGCGCGGCTGGCAACAAGGGCGAACTGGAAGTCAGCACCGCGGCTGGAAAGACCCCCGTCGGCAACATCGTTCACACCGTTGGCCAGGACGCGCAGGCGGGCACCGCCGGAAAGAAGGCCCAGGCGACCTTCAAGAGCGCGGACCTCGCGCTCGACAACCTCCAGAAGGTCGGCACGAAGTTCAAGTTTGGCGGCACCACGTATGAGGTGGTGGCCGACACCGCGACAAACCTCACGGCGAACCAGATCAAGACGAGCGACCTGAGCGCTGACAAGGTCAAGGAGCTCCTCGCAAAGGAAATCGGCGAGGTCGACCACAAGACCAACGTCAGTTACACCGACGACGGTGTGATCACCCTCACCGGCACGGATGCCGCGGCTAATACCCTGGACGCGCTGAAAGGCAAGACGATTGAGGTCGCGAACGCCCCCGCCGCGGGCACCAAGGCGGGCAATGCCGCCACTGGCTGGAACGGCCTGGAGATCGAGGTCGGCAAGACGACGCTCCAGGAGCTGAAGGATCACGAGATCACCCTGGACAACGGCGATACGGTCAAGCTGGGCGAACTCTTCGATATCAAGGCCACCAACGCGACCGCCGCCATCTCTGCCGACAGCGTTATCACCTTCGAGGCCAAGCAGACCGGCAAGCTGTCCGACAAGGTAATGAACGCCATTACCTATGACAAAAACGCCGCCTCCGAGGTCCGGGACGGCTGGGACGAGGGCCAGACCGGCGCGGGCAACAACACCCACTATGAGCTGGAGATCAACACCTCCAGCGACAAGCTGGCGGGCGGCGCGTCCTTCTCCTTCGGCACGGGCAGCAACATCAAGACTTTTGACATCAGCTATGACGGCGTACTGACCGGCAACGGCTCCATTGGCACCGGCAAGGATGAAGTGGGCGCCGGTCGCGTCAAGATCGACCTGTCCTCCAGCATGACCGACAACCAGAAGGCCGAGGCCATCAAGAAGGCTGTGTCTGACGCCATGGGCGGCTTCAATGTGAAGACCACCGTCAGCGGCGGCAGCATCAAGCTGGAGGCGGACGCCAAGACCGCCACCCCCGACACCAACTATGGCGGCGTGCGCTTCAGCAGCGCGGGCGGCGCGTTCAGCGGCGGCGTGTACAGGGCTTACAACGCTTTCGACGGCGGCACCGAGGGCACCTATGCCCAGGTTGGCTACGAGTTCGACCCCTCCAAGCTGAAGGCCGGCGACAAGGTGACCATCGGCGGAACCACCATCACCGTGGGCGAGAAGGACTCCACCGTGAAGAACGACGACGGCACGGTCAGCATTACCATTGCCGAGAGCAAGGCTCAGGACGCCGACGAGCTGATCTCCGCCTTCGAGTCCGCCGGATTCCAGTCCGGCCAGCTGGAGATCGCCGACGGCAAGCTGACCATCACCGGCCAGAAGACCGGCCAGACCGCCGAGGACCTGGCGAAGGCCATGGGCGTTGAGGTGACCTCCTCCCGCGTGCTGACCACGGGCGGCCTGACCTTCCAGATCGGAGCCACCGCGGATTCCTTCAACCAGATGACCGTGTCCATCGGCGACATGCACACCAAGGCCATGGGCATCGACGGCCTGGACATCAGCCTGCAAGACGGAGCGAAGAACGCCATCCAGACCATCAAGGACGCGATCAACTATGTGTCCTCCGTCCGCGGCGACCTGGGCGCCACCCAGAACCGCCTGGAGCACACCGCCAACAACCTGAGCGTCATGGCGGAGAACATCCAGGACGCCGAGTCCACCATCCGGGACACCGACGTGGCCGAGGAGATGATGGCCTACACGAAGAACAACATCCTGATCCAGTCCGCCCAGGCCATGCTGGCCCAGGCCAACGCGGTTCCCCAGGGCGTGCTGCAGCTGCTCGGTTAATCTGGGCGGGAATTTACAGACCGCATAATCCCACACAAAAAGAGGGGAACGAGGCTTGCCCTCGTTCCCCTCTCGCTGTAATCGGAAGCCGCGCAAATCATGGTGAGGATCGAGCGGATTCTCTAAAAATCGGCGGGAGACAGGGCCTGTGCGCCTTACCTCCCGCGAACAATAAAGGCGAGGAGGATATTACTGTGACAGAGTTGGAACAGGCCCGCCTGGAACAGGCTTTTCAGGCCGCGAAGGAATGGAAGCGGCAGCGCGTCAGCCTCCGCAACGACGGCGGGGAAGGCTGGGAGGAGGCCAAAACGAAATTTGAGAAGGCCAAAAATGATATCATGCTGGAGTACGACCAGAATGTCAATCCCGACGCCGTCAGCAAAGAGCTGGAGGACCAGCTTCGCTTTGTGATGCAGGTGGTCCAGCAGCAGGCCAGCAACACGTTCGTGAAAAGGGGCGATGATTTCACCCGTAACCCGGAGCTTTGGATCGCGTTCTTCGCACGCTATCCGCTGCTGTTCAACTTCCGCGAGCGGGAAAGCAAAACCTTTGATAAAAAGGAATTTTCCCTGGACGCCAACGCGGAGCTCATCACCGACTGCCTGGGGGCCAATACGCCCAAGAGCATCGCGGAATCCTTCATCAAGGCGCTGCAAAAGGCATCCGGCAAGGTGATCTCAGCCAGCAGCGAAAACGAGCATCTCCAGTACCTGACCCTGATCCGCTCCTATGATAAGGCAAGCACGCTGACCATCTACCGGGCGGAATTGAAGCTGGAGGTCAAGAAGGTAAAGACCATCTGCGCGGGAACCGCCAAGCAGGACCTTCACATTGATTATGACCGGACCGTCTTCGAGATCAACAACCTGCTGGCCCAGGCCCTGTATGAGCCGCTGGTGAAGGCCGCCAAGGACGAGCTGGTTGCCCGTCTCACGGAATTTTTCCTGAAAATGGCGAAGGAGCAGTTCGACGATTTCGACAAGTGGCTGAACGATCCCAAATGACAGAGACCGGAGACGAGAGGAGATGAACAGGCGATGATCTATTTCAAATTAAGAACAGGAGAGCAGAAGATTCTGTCTATTCGCAGCACGTTTGCGAGTCAGGCGGACACGGGCGCTGATCTCGACCAGGCGATGGCAAACCCGGTCATCGATCCAATCGGACTGAATATCAGGATTGCTTCCCAAAATCCGTGTTTTGTCGTGGAGAAAACGTGGTACAGCGCGGAGCAGCTGGCCTCCCAAAACCACGACAGCTTTATTGTTGGCGGCTTGACATGCTGTGCGGCCGTGTTGTCTTACGATGGGGCGTCAAATCTGGTCAACGTGGGCCACGCTCAGGGCGGATTCATCAACGATAGCCAACTGGCTTATATCAAATCTCTTTGCGATTGCGGGAGCATCCAGCATATTATTTACGCGACGCCGATTCTTTCGACCAGCGGCGCCGGTGCGGATAAGGGCTACAAAGACGAAATTTCCCGTCTGGTCAACGCAGCCGGGAACAGCAGGATCTACATAATTGATGGGTTTGGAAGAGGCGTCGGCTCAATCGAAGGCACAGTCTATGGGGATATGATGGGAAACATTTGTTTCCGTTAGGATAGCAGCTTTTTATGGCAGCACCCGCGCTGTGGGAGCTGCCATAAAATTCTTTTGCGCATCCTTTCAGTGACATGATTCCCGTGTTATATTGACCTGCCCCATAACCCCAGCTCAGATTACGGAAAGGAGACGGCTATATGCCTGAAACACCATATCAAGTTCTAATCGATAAAGATTTACGCCCCGCGTACTATGATGATTTTCGCTGCCTGTCCTCTGCCTGCCGGCTCAACTGCTGCGGGGACGGCTGGCATATTGGTTTCGATAAAAAGGACTACCAGACGATAAAGCGGCAGAAGGGCACACCGGAGCTGAATGCGCGCCTGGAACACTGTGTGCGCCGTGTCCGCTCAGGAGAATTCGCGGGCAGGAACTACGGGGAATTTGTCCTTCATGACGGCGTGTGCCCTCTGCTGCGGGATGGCATCTGCTCTCTCCAGCGTGAAAAAGGCGAGGAAGCGCTGCCCAAAATCTGCCGGGCCTTCCCCCGCAGTGAGAGCTGCTCTCCGTCCGGGTATTTCGAGCGAATGCTCGGCCTTGGCTGTGAAGGCGTCCTGTCCCTGCTGTGGAATCTTCCCGGCGGCGTGAATTTTGTGTCGGACCCGCTGCCGAAAGCGCGGCGCCGTATGTGGGAGCCGCCGAAAGATCAGCCGCTGCCGCCCTATTTTCAAGAGATTCGTTCTGTATGCATTGATATTTTGCAAGATCGCCGTCTTGCGCTTCCAGAGCGAATTTTTGTGATGGGTATGGCCCTCCGGGAGCTGGCGGACGGAGAGGAGGACATCCCGCGCTGGCTGGCGCGCGCCGCTGTCTTGGCGGATCAGATAGAGCCGGGACAATTTTTGCGGCATGATTCTTCTACGCTCTCTATATTCCTGATGAACAATGCCAACAACCTGCATTTGCTGATACAAGGCGGCAGGCCGTCGCTGCTCGGCTTGGCGAAATCGTTGGAACTGGAGCGGAACCCGGAGAGCGGCCATTTCAGGCTTCGCCGCAGCCACTATTTGAGCGCTCAGGCCCGTTTCAATGAAACGCTTGGAAAGCAGGAGTGGTTTTGGGAGAACCTCATGGTTACGCTATTTTATAACTGGCGTCTGCCAGACTGCACTTCGCGGGAGCTGCTGTGGCGCAGCTATGTGAATTTTTGCAATATGTATTCGATATACCGCTTTCTTTCAGTTATGAGCTGCCGTGACGGCGTTTCAGAAACAAAAGAAGAACTATTCCGGCTGCTGGTCATCGTCAGCCGCGCTTTGATTCACAGCACGGGCGCGCGGTTCCTCAGTGACCAGATGCTTCAGCACGACAGCGCCACGCTGGCTCACATGGCGATTTTGCTGAGTGGCTGACCAGTGCTTGAATAATTATATACCGAGGACGGCATGGCATTCCTAAAATTACCTGGGAGGGATTTCAATGAGCAGAAATAGAAAGGATTCTTCAATTTCTCCGCTGAGAATGCGCAATTTGAACTTCAACGCTCCTTTCGTTTTAATGTTGATGTTCCTGCTGGGAGTATTGCTGAAATACGCTTCGGGACATTTGCCGATCCCCGAATTTTGGCGTGATATTGTCAGTATTTTAGGGGATGGCATTATTACAACGACGGTCCTGGGCTTTTTCGTTTCTATTTCTACTGAAAGAGACACGATCAAGAATTTTTCGGAGGAAATATGCAGTCATATCGATGTGCTGTGGAGAAATGATTATTTTCCTGTCCGTTTTGCGAAACCCATAGGCATTCTAAACACAGAAGATATCGCTGGAAATTCTGGAATACCGGCCAAAGAATTGCGCGATTCATTTCAAAACTATATCAAGGACATTGCGCAATACACAGATGATCTTGCGGAACAATTGGTCTATATCCACAACTTCACCAGACAGGTTTCCCTGTATATCAGTGAAGCCAATGATTTTGTTGAGGTGTATACCATCACGGATGCCATCTATGTGAATCTAAGCAGAGACCCGTATAAGGCCGCGCACAATCCACAGTTTCTGAAAACAGATGGAAGCGGGCCGTCTTACCAGATCATACAGATGGAAGTGAATGGTGAGGATCAGACCAAAGAGGCGCAGGAGAGCTTACGGCAAATGGCGTTGAAGCCCATATTTGAAAGCAGCGTTTATGAACATGGAAAAGGCTATGATGTGGAAGTTCCTGCGCATCAGGCGATAAGAATCCATCTGAAAACCGTTCATAAGATGCCGCTTAGTATGTTCTTTCAGTCTAAGGTATTTGACATTCCCTGTATGAATTTTTCTCTTACAGCAAATTTGCACACTGCAAAGACGGATGGCGATGCTATAAAAAATCTCACTTTTCGATACCAGCTTTTTGAAACAAAGGCCCCTTCCTCTAAGGAAACGATCAAAACGCAAAAAGCGTTTACGGAAGGCTGCGACGGCCCTTTACATCTATCCGGCAAGTACATGAAACCTGGAAGCGGATATGCGATAACCCTTGGATTTATTTATGATGCCAACAGTTTGAACTTGCTTGGAAAAATTAGAGGTTTATCGAACGAGATTGGCGTCAGCGTAATTCTGGAAGAAGCAATCAGGTGGAAAAAGCAGGCTGATCCCAAAAAAAGACCCGACTTAAAAGAAAACCCGAAAAGAGAATTCGAAAAGGCCAAGCTGCTGTTTGAATATGTCCTCCTTGTGGAGCCAACCAACCAAGAGGCCCTCATAGAATACGGAGGACTATACTATGACGCCAAACAGTATGTGAAAGCGTTGGAAAAGTGGAAGGCGCTGCTTGTTCAAAAAAAATCAGCGTACCACTGCTGGCTGTGTGCCCATGCGGCTTCCTGTATGGGGGATATGCTGCAAAAAGGAAATTACCGCCACGAAGGGCTGAACTGCCCGGATGAGCACGATGGCTGGCACGAAAAACTACGAGAGATGTAGCCCTGTAAGAATTAGCCCTGCTTGACTTTTTTATAGTTCGCAAACCAGATGATGGGAGGGATATGGGGTGAACAATATTGATTTTTTTCGATATTATTTGGCAAGCGAAACTGGACTGATTATAAGCATAACTGCGCTTATCTTTGATTTTTGGGCTTTCTTTTATAGCAATAGTTTACCCTGGAATGCAGAAGTAGCCTTCTCAAATCTCAGCGCACAGGAAAAAAAGGCTGCAGAGTATATCGAAAGAAAAAAGCTGGAAAGTCGGCGGCATTTCAAAAACAGTGTGTGCTTCATTGTTTTAATTCTGTCAATTCTGGTTATTGCGAATTATGTTTCTGTCAAATTCATTGAGCGAAACCCATTGGTTGAAGTTCCAACTTTGCAAAACCTGCCGTATTCGGATGCTGTTATTTTACTCCGGTCCGTTGGCTTGACCGAAAAAATTACGGGTGAGAGTGATTCCGATGAATGGGCGAACTGCACTGTTCAAGAACAGCATCCCAACGCAGGAGAGGGAGTGCTGCCAGGATCGTCTGTCATATTGGAACTTGCGGATAAAAATTTGAACTCCCTGCACTACATTGCTGTTGATCCGCTCATAAGCGATTATGTGGATGTTCGAGAGGTCCCCTCTCGGGCCGTCTGCGGGGAAACTGTTACGATAAGAGCGACGTTCCCTGAGCAAGCACTTGTTTTTGTGGTTGGACATAATGGGGATATGCTCGAGCTCTTATGGACTACCGAAGATGAATTCACGTTTATCATGCCGGAACAAGATGTTACGGTATGTATGGACCCACCCGCTGGAGCCGATGAAAACCCGGTTGACGAAAATTTGACCGATTCGCCTGGCAGCTCAATCGATGTAGATTCAGAAATATGGGACTACAACGCAATTGAGTTTGTTTTGAACGCAAGTTTGATGAGTAACTACGAGGACGGTACATTTCATCCTGGAGAAGCGGTTTCTCGAGCAGAAGTCGTCGGCATTTTGTATAGGATGGCAGGTGAACCACCGCCAAAAACTATGGGACATCTCGACTTTCAGGATGTGGAACTCGACGCTTGGTATTTTGACGCTGTCCTATGGGCCGTGCAGAATGGAATCGTTATTGGCAACAGCGGTTTGCGCTTTTACCCAGACGATTCCGCTACGGTTGAACAAGTCGCTGATATGCTCTGGCGTTATGTGGGGAGCCCTTCTGTCAGAAGTATAGCTCCAGCTTTTATAGATGATGATTTGGTGGATGAGTCCATGCACGAGGCCACCATATGGGCTGTGGAGCAGAAAATTATAACAACTACAAGTACGGGAATGCTTTACGCTAAAAGTTTTGTAACTCGTAACCACCTAGCTCAAATTCTTAGGCGATATTATAGTGCGGATTTTCAACGTATTTAAAGATTACCGATTATACAGCTATTTTCAGCTTTTAACCTCATTTGTGGACAACCCTCTGCGAAAATACACTCGTCTGGATTTCAGTTCATTTTTCTGAGAAGCGGATTCGACCGCTTGTGTCGTGTCCAGAGCACCTTCACCATAATAAAGCTGATAAGAAAACGAGGGTGAGCATTTTATAAACTGACAATAGCAGAACTCAAGCGGGTGAGATCATGAGGCGGCCTTTCGATTTACTTAAGGCTGTTAGTTGGCGAAGTTCAATTCCATTATCATATTTTTTGAGATCGGTGCGGACGGCCCTGTGGCTGTCTGCACCATCTTTTTTCCTCGACGGTTTTCCCCAAAATCCTCTTATATTCGACAGGGGATTTTGGGGAAAACCGTCGAATCATATCCCCGGAGCCTGCCCTCTTTGTCGGGTCTCGGGGAAAAAGGGGGAGCTATTTAGAAAAAGTTTACAGTTGCGCAAAAAATGGCGGTTTCTTTGCTTTCGGCTTGTTCCCACGGATTGGGACCCCCGCATAGCTAAATACCCGTGATCTTCAATCTCAGACTCTTTACAAATTCTGAGATTGGAGATCAAACAAATGAAAAACTGGCAGGAAAGCCGGAATTATAGGCGAATCAAGGATAAAGACGGCAATATTATTGCAAACATCATCACGGTAGACGGCGTAGATGTGGAGGTCACAGAAGATGTTTTCCTGGCTTATTCCCAAGCAGACCGCAGAGAACGTTACATAGCTGAAGAAGTGGAACCCGGTAGAGTCTTGTCGTTGGAAAGACTGATGGAGGACGGGGTTCCTTTGGCCAAATTAGGGATTGAGCAAGAGCCGAGTGCGGAGAGCATCGTACTGGAAGGAGAGGACGAAAAAGAGCTGGCGATTCAGAAGTCTCGCCTTATTTCGGCTCTTTCTAGCCTGAATGAAGCTGAAAAACAGCTTGTTCAAGCTCTTTTCTTTGACAGCATCCCGCTCCGTGAGTACGCAAGATGTCTGAATGTCCAGCTTCGGACGGTTCAATATCGCCGGGATAAACTGCTGGATAAATTGCGGCGTGAAATTTTTTCGTGAATTTGTTAGTCACCCGTTGATTCGTCGGGAGGGGGAGTGAGGGAATTATTGCCTCCCTCACTGCTCCTTGACAACTGAACATCAGCAGTACGGGGAACCACCTGAGCAGACGAGCGTCCAGCAGCGCACGCCATGACATCGAAGTGCAGCGTACCATAATGTGGCGAACACGAATTTTATCGCCACATCTCTTTCTCTCCCCCGGAGCCGTTCCATCCCGGAACGGCTCCGGGGCCTTCGATGAGCGAGAATGCCACCTGCGGAACGGCCTTTGGCAAGGCCGTCAGCATTGACCCTGTCCAGGTTTATAATGAGACACCTTCGCGCGGCCTGAAACCCAGGCCGCGGGGCTGCCCTGGAGTTGAAAGCAGTAGAGACTCCTGGTATACGCCCGCGCAGGTCCCGCCAGACCTGACCCGTACTGTTCCCGATCCACCGGGGCGCGCGCGCAAATACGGTGGAATTGACGAAAGAACATTGATTGGGGACTTTTACGGATGAATACTTCAAACAGGCAAGATTCCCATAACGAAATCGGACACATCTTCAAGGACTTACTCCCTGCTCAGGGGATGCCGGAGCGCCCGGAGCAAATTGCCCTGAGCTATCGGATGCTGGACGCCATGCTGGACGGCGGCATCGCCCTGTGCGACGCCGGAACGGGCATCGGCAAAACCTATGCCTACTTGGTCGCCGGAACGGCGTACCAGCGGTTCCTGGCGGACAGCGGCAAGTCTCTCCGCCCCATCCTCATTTCCACCTCCAGCATCGCCCTCCAACGGGCCGTGCGGGACGAATACCTGCCCTTTCTCTCCGCTGTGCTGATGGCGGACGGCATGATCGCCGCGCCCATTCAAGCGGTGATCCGCAAGGGTAAGTCTCACTATGTCTGCGACGAGCGCCTGGAGCGGCGGCTGGGCCAGCTGGACCTGAGAAAGAAAAACTGGAGGGCCGGAAATGCCCTGCTTTCCCTTCGGGAGAGCCTGGACCTCGACGGAGCCGCCCGCCTGAGTCACTATGACCGGGAGCGCGTCTGCGTTCCCCAGGTCTGTGACTGCAAGCGTGAGCATTGCCGTTACCGAACCTTCCTGGAGAGCTGTGACAGCAACTGGTATCAATTCCAGATTTGCAACCACAACCTTCTACTGGCCGACGCCATCCACCGTGGGACAGGCCGAAGGCCCATCCTCCCGGACAGCCGGGCCATTATCATCGACGAGGCCCACAAACTGCCGGAGACGGCCCGCCAGATGTTCGGCGTATCCCTTCGGGCCGAGGACATCCAGGGCCTCATCCACGATCTGCGGAAGGAAAAGTATCTGCTGGCGGCGGACGCTCTGGCGGACACCACGCGGCTCCTTCTGCGGAAGCTGGGCCAGCCCTACGATCAGAACCGGCACTTTTCGGAGTACACTCGGCTTCTCATCGCGCCCAACCGAGCGATGGAGGTCGTTCACAAGCAGATCAACTACCTGCTCTCGCCTCCGGTACGCAAGCGGCTGGAGAAGCTGGCTTCCACAATGGCGCTGTTCAGCGAGGGCCATCCGAACATGGTGTTTTATGTCTCCGAGGATGCCCGCAACAGCGTCATGCTCTGCGCCACGATATCCGACCTGACCGCCCAGCTCCGAAGCACCCTTTGGAACCAACCCCGCCCCATCCTGCTGACCTCCGGCACCCTGGCCGTAGGCAGCGACTTCCGACGCTTCCGGGAGGAAGCGGGGCTGATGACCAACGACCGGGTGACAGAGTCTGTTTCTCTTTCCCCTTTTGACTACCGGGAGAACTGCCTGCTCTACATCCCGCAGTACCCTCCCGGCTTAAAAGACCATGCGTATTACAATACCCTGGCAGAAGAAATCGGCCTGCTGCTGGGAGCGGTCGGAGGCCACGCACTGGTGCTGTTCACCTCCTACGCCGCCATGTCCGCCGTGAAGGAACGGCTGGCTGAAAGCGGCCTCGCTTGGCCCCTGTTCACCCTGGGCCGCAACGCGGTACATACCACGGAGCAGTTCAAGGCCAAACCCGGAAGCGTCCTGCTGGCCACCGGGGCCGCCTGGGAAGGCTTTGATTTTCCCGGCGACTGCGTGTCGCTGCTGGTCATCCCCCGCCTGCCCTTCGCCCACCCGGACGCTCTCAAAGAGAAGGAAAAGGAGCTGTATCCCAGCCTCCGCGCCTTCATCCGGGCCGTGGTGGTGCCGGAGATGCAGATCAAGCTGAAGCAGGGTTTTGGCAGGGCCATCCGCACCGAAACGGACACCTGCGTGGTGGCCATTCTGGACGAGCGGTCTGTCCCCGGAAAACGGTACTTCGAGGACGTGAAAACCGCCCTGCCGGAAATGCGGATCACCGATGACCTGGATGACGTGGAAGCGTTTATTCGAAGCGTTAAGGGACCGGACTATTTTCGGGAGGACGGCAGATGAGCGGCGTCAATGCGAAAAACGAAATCCGGTACATTCTCGTCACCCGGACGCTGGAGGATATGGCCCAGGCGGGCTTCCTGACGGCGGAGGAATTGGCGGTCGCCAAACACCTTGCGGTGCAGAAATATCGTCCTTCGGCTGTGTGGGAATAGTTCTGGATATCTCCGCCAAGGTGTGGTAGTGTTGGCGTTGCAAAAAAGGAAGGAGGCGCTGATCGATGGCGGCAAATGTGAAAATCATCCCTCCCAGAGAGATGAAACCTGACACTCTGCGTGTCGCAGCCTACTGCCGGGTCAGTTCCGACTCCTCCGACCAGCTCCATTCCTACGCCGCCCAAATTCGTGCCTATACCGAAAAGATCGGCAATCACGAGGGCTGGGAGCTGGTGGATATCTACGCCGACGAGGGCCTGACGGGCACCCGGATGGACAAGCGGGAGGACTTTCACCGTATGCTCGACCACTGCCGGAAGGGCAGGATCGACAAGATTCTGGTGAAATCCATCTCCCGCTTCGCCCGGAACACCAAGGACTGCCTCGCCTCCCTGCGGGAGCTGACGGTCCTGGGCGTGTCCGTCGACTTCGAGGAAAATCATATCAGCACCGAAACGCTCACCACCGAACTGATGGTGAGCGTTTTCGGCGCCCTGGCCCAGCAGGAATCCGTCTCCATCTCGCAGAACCAGCGGATGAGCTATCAGCGCCGGATGGAGCGGGGGGAGTTCATCACCACCAAGGCTCCCTTCGGCTACCGGCTGAAAGACGGGAAGAACCTTGAAATCGCGGAGGACGAAGCGTGGCTGATCCGCAAAATATTCGGCCTGTATCTCTGCGGCATCGGCACAGAGGAAATAGCGAAAGCCGTCACCCAAACCGGAGTTCGCACAAGAGATGGCCATGCGGAATGGAACCATGTGGGCATCAACTATATCCTCCGAAACGAAAAATACATTGGTGACGCCCTATGCCAGAAAACGCTGGCCACGGACAGCTTCCCATTCGCCAAAAAGCGGAACGAGGGTGAAAAGGACCAATACTATGTGGATGGCACTCATCCCGCCATCATTTCAAAGGACACGTTCCAAAGGGTGCAGAGGCTTCTTAACACGAGAAGCCAGCACCTGGACGGTCCCTATAAGGTCTATCCTCTCTCCAAAAAGATACTCTGCGGCGTGTGCGGTTCCACCTTCGTCCGCAAGGCGTCCCCCAGCGGATACGTCAGCTGGGTTTGCCGCAAGCACAATGAAAGTGCCGTCGGCTGCCCCATAGGCCGAATCGCTGAGAGCGAGATATACGCCGCCTTTGTGCGGATGTACAACAAACTCAGGCTCCATGAGGGCGTCATCCTCAAACCCGCTCTTGCCCAGCTGAGGGACCTGAACGACGCCCTCCAGCGGAGCAGCCCCGCCATGCTGGCGGTGAACAAGGCCATTGCCGAAGCCACGGAGCAGAGCTATAAGGTCGCCACCCTGCAAAGCAGGGGCCTGCTGGACGCCGCCGCCTGTACCGCCAAGCTGCGGACCATCGAATGCAGGCTGACGGAGCTTCGGCGGGAACGCCGCCGTCTGTTGAAGAACGAGGACCTGGACGAAACCATGGAGACGCTCCGCCAGACAGTGAATATCATCCGCGGCGGACCGGAACGGCTGGAGGACTTCGACGAAATCCTGTTCGCTGATCTGGTGGAGCGGATCACGGCGGAGTCCCAGACCCAAGTCCGCTTCCGGCTCTACGGCGGGATCGAGCTGACGGAACAGCTCCGGGAGGCGCGGAGATGAAAAACCGGAAGATTTTATATGGCTATCAAATCCAGCGGGGCGAGTTCGTTATCCAGCCCCAGGAGGCCATCATCGTGAAGCGGATAGCGACAATGTACATTGACGGCCTCTCCTATCAGAAAATTGCCGATACGCTCAACCGCGACGGCATCCCGTTCAGCGCGGAAGTCCCGCTCTGGAACAAGCACAAGGTCAAGCGGCTCCTGGAGAATCCCCGTTACACGGGGGCGGACGGTTATCCCGCTATCATCGACGGCGAAACCTTCCAAATCATCCAGCGCAAAATCATGGGCAAGACCGAAAATTACTCAAAAGCGGAAAAACGGCCCGCCCTTTCTTTAAAAGATTCCCTTCGCTGCCAATGCGGCGGCGATTTACATAGGACCGCCGGACCGAACCGGCGAAAAGATACCCTGTATCTCAAATGCGGGGCCTGTGGTCAACAGTTCACGATATTAGACGCCGACCTACTGACTGAGGTATCCAAACAAATGGCATCGCATGATACGCCTGCCGAGGAAAGCTATGCCCCCTCCGGCAAGGTCATTCGTCTGACCAACGCCATCAACCGCGGCCTGGAGCATCCCGGCAAGCCGGAGGACGTGGTATCCCTGATCCTGCAAGGCGTTTCCGCCCGGTACGACTGCTGTCCCGGTCCAATGGAATCCAACGCCTCCAACCACCCAGCCGTGGTGGACTTCAAGTCCTTCGGTCAGGCGGTTTCTTATATCACGATCTCGGAGGAAAACACCATCACGGTACATTTCAAATAGGCGAAAGGAGCGTATCATTATGGAACGCAAAAGAACCAGACGAGACGGCAGGCTGCGGGTCGCGGTTTACTGCCGCGTCAGCCCCGACGGTGGCGACCTGTCCAACACCCTCGAAGCGCAGAGAGAACACTACACGCAAGAAATCCAGGCCCACCCCGAATGGAAGCTGGCCGGAATCTTCGCTGACAAGGGCCTGACCGGGGCGGACATGAAAAGACGGCCTGGGTTTAACCGTATGATGTCCGCCTGTAAGCGAGGGAGCGTTGATGTGATCCTCACGAGGTCCGTGACCCGTTTCGACCGGTGCCTCTATGATGTTCTCAAAACAATCCGATCCCTGAAAGCTATGGGCGTCAATGTGGTTTTCGAAAAGGAAAACATCAATACCGCTTCGGACAACCAGGAGTTCCAGACTGTCGTATACGACCTCTTCGCCACGCTGGAAAGCAAGTGCATCGCACGGAGTTTCATCTACCCCGTTAACCGGCCCACGATGCGGTAAAGACGAACCGGGAAAGGAGAGGCATATGACACAGACCATACAGCGGCGGGTGCGTATCATCCCCGCCACTAAGCCTCTGGCCTCCAACGGCCCCAGGCACAGCGGCAAGCAGCGGGTCGCCGCCTACTGCCGGGTATCCACCGACAGCGAGGAGCAGCTCAACAGCTACGAGGCCCAGAAAACCTACTACACCCAGAAGATCGAGGAGAACCCTGATTGGGAGCTGGCCGGGATCTTCGCCGACGAGGGCCTGAGCGGCACGAGTTTGAAAAAGCGGGCGGAGTTCAACCGCATGATCGCCGCCTGCAAGCGGGGACGCATCGACATGATCCTCACGAAATCCGCCTCCCGTTTCTCACGGAACACGGTGGACTGCCTCAAGATCATCCGGGTCCTCAAGGCCAGGGGCATCGGCGTGATCTTTGAAAAAGAGAACATCAACACGCTCACGGAAACCAGCGAATTTCTAATCACGCTGTTCAGCGGCTTCTCTCAGGCGGAGAGCGAATCCCTCAGAACCAATGTGATCTGGGGAATGCAGCAGAGCATGAAAGAGGGAAAACTCGTCTTTCACTACGACAAAACGCTGGGCTACCGTAAGGGGGCGGACGGCGAGCCGGAGATTGACCCGGAGGAGGCCGAAATCGTCCGCATGATTTACGCCCGGTATCTGGAGGGCCGCAGCCTTGGAGATATCCAGAAGGAGCTGACGGCGAAGGAGATTCCCACGGCGGTGGGCGTCCAGGGCTGGTCCCGGCAGGTGATTCAGAACATCCTGACCAATGAGAAATACATTGGCGACGGCCTCCGGCAAAAGACCTACACCACCGACTGCATCAGCAAAAAGGTGAAGAAAAATGAGGGCGAACTGCCGCAATACTATGTGGAGAACAATCACCCCGCCATCATTCCCAGGGAAATCTTCCTGCGGGTGAAGGAGGAGATGGCCCGCCGGGCCAGCAAACGGAAGGTGATGCAAAAGACGGGCAGGACCGAGCAGGGCAAGTATTCCGCCAAATACGCCCTCTCCGAGCTGCTGGTCTGCGGCGAGTGCGGAACGCCCTATAAACGCTGTACCTGGGCCAGGAACGGCAAGAAGCGTATCGTCTGGCGGTGTATCTCCCGCCTGGAGTTCGCCCGGCAATACTGCCACGACTCCCCCACCATCGACGAGGACAGGCTCCACAAGGCCATCGTGGCCGCCCTGAACCAGTACGGCGCCGTCCGGGACGAGGTGAGGGCCGACGCCCTGGAGCTGGCGAGGCTGGCCCAGAGCCGCGGCGTGGACGGCGGTGACAGCCTCCTGGAGCTGCGTCAAAGGCTGGACGCCCTGTCGGCGGAACAGGCCCTTCTGCTGGACGAGATTCTGGAGGACATGGACAACGCCCAACTGAACGTTCAGCTCAAGGCCATGGCGGAGGAAAAGCAGGACCTTCTGGAGCGGATAGAAGCTCTTGAGCAGGATGAGGCCCAGCAGGCCCTCCAGGCGTCCCGGCAGCGGGAGATGGAGGAATGGCTGGAAACCCAACCTCTGTGCTTCACGGAATACGAGGATACCGCCACCCGGAAATTGATTGAAAAGATCACGGTGGAGGACGCCGAAACCATCCTGGTCAAAATTCGGGACGTCGATGTAGTGATCGAACAGAAAATGTGCTAAAATAGGACAAGGGAGTGAGCGTATGGCGATATTCGTAACAGGCGACACCCACGGAGATTTCACCCGCTTCAAAAAAGAAATCTTTTATGAGCAGGCGGAGCTGACCAAAGATGACTGCGTTATAATTGCCGGCGATTTTGGCAGCGTATGGGACGGCAGCGCCAGAGAGCGGTGTCAGTTGGACTGGCTGGAGCGGAAGTCCTTCACAACGCTGTTTGTATCCGGGAACCACGAAAACTTCGACCTTCTGGCGGAGTACCCCACAGAGGATTGGCATGGCGGAAAGGTCCAGCGTATCCGCCCCTCGGTAATTCACCTGCTGCGTGGGCAGGTCTATGACATCCAGGGCAAGACCTTCTTTACGATGGGCGGAGGAAGCAGTCATGACATCAGCGGGGGCATCCTGGAGCCGGACGATCCGCAGTTTAAGCGCAAGCGCCGGAAGCTGGACGCCAGCAGGGCGCTGTACCGGGTGAACCACCGCTCCTGGTGGAAGGAGGAGCTGCCCAGCGAGGAGGAGTACCAAACCGCCAGGGCCAGCCTGGAGGAACACGGCTGGAAGGTAGATTACATCGTCACCCACTGCGGCCCCACCTCGGTGCAGGACGAGTTGAGCGGCAGGTTTTACAAAGCCGATCCGCTGACGGATTTTCTGGACGAGGTAGCGGAGCGGTGTGCGTTCCGAAATTGGTTCCTGGGCCATTACCATGTGAACAGCGTCATAAGGGAAAAGTTCGCCATACTTTATGAGCAGATCATCCGGTTAAAGATATAAACGAAAATTGCAGATAAGCAGAACGGTATTGACACGATCTTTCAATACCGCTCTGCTTGTTTGCAATTTTTTATTTACAAAAGGAGTACGATGTGTTACAATAAATCGTAGTTAAAAATTATGTTCCTCTTCCTAATTACCGAATAAGGCTCCGTTTCTAACAACATTGTTGGGGGTTCGAATTGCGTTACCTGATTTTCAAAAAATCAGCGTCCAAAAATCCAGCAAACCCTTGCGCCGCAAGGATTTGAGATGCATCTTTTTTGTCAAGAATAGACACTCAAGAAGACCGTCGATTTTTGTCGGCGGTCTTTTGCTATGCTTTTGTTTGTGCTAGTTTTGAGGAATGCTCTTGAACGGAAATCCTATAATTACACTCACAAGTAAAAAGGAGTGACAAGATTTACTTTATATATTATAATTCTTTTATAATCATCCCAAAACAATGAGGGGAGATATATTATGGATAAAGCAATAGAACTAATTGTATCATGGATACAAAAGAACCTTAAAAATCCAAAGTTATATGCTATATTTGCAGCTGTAATCGTTGTTATAGCTCTTGTTTTCCCATATGTAGATGCAAATTTTTTCTTTTATAACAGGATTGGAAAAAGAGTAGATATTTTACAGAGTCTTTCAGAAATTGATATGGAAAAAGTATCCCACTCCCCAGCGTTACAAGAAGAATATGACGCAATCATTTCAGAAGTTAAGAAACAGCGCGAATTATCAATTTCTAGTGCATTTTCTATTGAGCAAACTACAGGCAATATTCCCTTGTTTAAATTTTTGTCCGGTGGAGCCTTGACCTGGATTATTACACTATGCGTACCATTTATGAATACGCTTAAAGATAAGAAAACAAAGGTATTAGCGTTCTTTTTACTTGCATTATTCGGTGGAATTTTAGGTGGAGTCGCCTATATGATACCAACTATTTTTAATCCATGGATTAATTACATTGGTTATCCTGTGTTACAGATGATTGTAATAATTGCTTTAGCTATAAAGCCCAAGCAAGGATAAAATCCTCTTGCTGACGGGCTGTAAACCGTTGATCTGACTGGCTTTTTTGAACTCCTATAATTATACTCGGGCCAAAAGCCCTCTGAAATCAACAATTTCAGAGGGCTTTTTCTCTGTCTGTGGGCAAATATGTGGTCAGAGAGTGAACACTCATAATGGATAGACAAAAAAGTTGCGGAAATGATGGGTTCCTGGGAGTTGTCAAGAACTTTCATGGGTATAAATCTGCTGATTCTTATGGAGTACTGTTTGTGCTGATACATCCAAAGAAAAAGCAGAAAACGAAATGGAACGCAATAATGCCGAGGAAAAAGAAGTGCCGATATATTTTAGAAAGTCCTGTAAGTCAGTAGGGAGTTCTAAAAATATCGGCATTACTTGTTATGTTTTGGGTATCGATATAGAATAGGATATAGGTTTTGCAAAATTTAAGATGCGGTGGGCCGTGTATTGAAGACCAGGTGCCTATGCGGGAGCAAAGTTATTGGTCGAAATCACTTTATGCTAAATGGATGTACAAATTTGGCATCAATGTCTTTCTCAACTTGTACCAATTTCGTTAAAAATGCATCTTCATCCTCTCTTGGAAAAAGATAGTTTTCATCATATTGAGAACCGTATTCAATTGGCTGGTCCAAGACAATTTTTAGCGCAACATATCTTGAATAAAATTCTTTGCATATATTGGATGTACCTGTCAGAACTCCACAATGTTGTCGCAAAGGTCTTAACGCACTAATATCGCTCATCAGGTATTGAGAGTCAATAAACGGATCAAGAGTTTCGTTTATCAAGAATCCATATATTACGGAAGGCGTTGAGGTATGCTTTATCGAAGTGTAGTGAGTATCTTCAATTTCATTTTGTGCAAAAAACAGAGCGACATCGATATCTGAAGTAACATCAAGCAATGGAGATTCCAAACCATAGTGTTGCTGAAAGAGCAACTTAACAAATGCGGCATATTCATGATGGTAATCCTTTACCGAAAAAATTGTCTGCCCATCCATACTGCTAAACGTCGATGTTAATCCAAGTTTCACCAGATGGTCCGTTATTTTTTCTTGCCGATCTTCAGCAGGGTTTCTCGGTTCATAGAGACACCGATGAAAATATCCTTCCAAAGCATATTGGTATTTCAATATTTCTAACATCTTATATGAATATCTCTTAATATCCATGTTTCGGTAGATTGAGGGTGTCAGCGCCTCATCTCTTACGTTTCGCCAAGGACAGATAGGAATTTTTGGATCGATTGCAACCTTCCGAAGGTCAGGCAACCAATATTCTCTTGTTTGCCCCCTAAACCACAGGGAAAAGGGTGTTCCAGAAATTTTCTGTTCCCACAAGAAAAGAATTTTATCAAGTTCATGCCGACTGGATATATGGTAAGTAACATGCTGTGCGGAATCTAAAAGCATACCGAAGCCAATGGATTGCGCAATAATATTGCCGATTGAAAAGATGTCTTGTGCATGTTCTAAAAAGGTATACGCATTTGCATATTCTTGTATTGTTATTGGATCAAAGGGGAAACTATGCAAATGGTTATCTGCTTTGTTACGAAATGGTATAATTCCGTAGCTGGCATCTATCAAGATATGGTTGTCATTTCCAAAGAAAGATTCAAATGGATTTTCGTGTAGGCTCCCTTTTTCCAACAGAGATCTATCGGCTATCGTAAATCCGCCGTTGATAAGTTGGAAAAATAGTTCCTGATCCAAATGATACTGCGGAACTAAATTAGGACGCCATTCTGTTTTAGGTAACGAAGTTGGATACGCAATAGTAAAAGAATCTGGAATAGTGCAAGTTTTCGTAAAGTCAAGAAGATCTTCTAATTGAAACAACGCTTCATTGTAGTCACCGAAAGATCGTGCGTTGTTCAGTTTTGCCTCAGTAACCTTGATAGCATCCATTTTTGTAAAAAGCATAACAACCTCCATAATATTTTTCACATTCATTTCCGTAATCATCAGAAAAGCTATACCAATGTGCAACAACATATTTTATAATTACATTATTTGGCAATTTTTCCAGAGCATAATTTGACAACAGTTGCAGAATATCGTTGCGGCAAATGAGTGAAAAAATTTTTGAGGGTCTCGCTGCCTTTATTTCTTCCTTTTTTCCGTTCGTATATACTGTTCAATAACTCCATGAAGGAAATCTCAGTACCACGTTCGTGATGCCGGTTGATTGTGCGATGGCAAATGCTCCAAGTCATGCGTTTTATGGAGTAATCCCCAATTCCATGCTAACATATTGCATCTATAGTAATCTTCAAAAAAGCTAACAATAAACGGAAGCGGCAAACCAATGCAGGCAATCCAGCTGCGAAACAGAAGCGAGAGCCAAACGAACCTTGTCAGGGAGCAGGTTCAGACGTCGGACCTTCCATCCACGAAGGAGGGCCTTCATCTTGGACCACATCTTTTCAATGGGATTCAGATCGGGACTGTAGGGCGGAAGATACAGTGCTTTCATTCCCTTTTCCTCCAGGACCTCCCAGACAGCCTTTACATGGTGAGAGCGCATATTGTCCATCACAACGATGTCTCCGGGCTTAAGAGTTGGAAGCAAGGTCTCTTTCAAATATTGGACAAAGCGTTCCCCGGTTGTCCCGCCCTGGTACGTTGTAAATGCCTTTTCCCCATTCAGGCGGATGGAAGAAAGGACTGTCGTTGTCTGTGGTGTATTCAACGGGGCATGATCCACTGCCCTTTAGGATGAAAGTGCCGGTCCATACAGGCGGGTCAGGTTCGTATTGACACCGCTCTCGTCCAAAAACACTAAATGTTCTACCATATCAGGCCGTATTGTCTATTTCCATTCTTTGCGCTTCTCCTGCACATCGAATACGTTCACGCTCACTTGCATAGAGCGATTTCTTTTTCAGAGTATAGCCCATTGCGTTGATTGCCTGCTCTACGGTACTATAGCTTGCGGAGAGGCTCAGCTTCTCCCGGATTTCTTCGATTGTGATGTCAGGTTTTTTATCAATGCACTGATGGATATTTTCTTTATCCTCTGCTGTCAGGACAGGCTTCCGGCCTCACTGGCTGGTTCGCAAGGTTACACTGCCTGGTTTCCGCTTCTGTTCGGCCAGCCGGTATACTGTCCATTTGCTCACCGAATATGCCCTCGCTATCCCCTTGGCATCATGGCTTGCTTCGTAGCCTCGTACCAGTAGTTCCCGCGCTTCATTGTGTAGCATACCATCATCTCCTGACTCTGTTATACCACTCCTGTCAACTTTTGGCCTTAGTTTTGATTGTTGCTATAAGCACATCGTTCACAGTATTTTCGATTTTTTGCAAAACGGCACCGCATATTATACTTAATGCATTCAAATATAAAGGTAATGCCGACATTATCGCTATTGTCTCCCTCTTTGAAGGAGCTTACAGGCAATATCAGCATTTTTTTCCTCGACTTTATTTGAAAAGGATTTATGCAGTAGTCGATTGCACAAATCCTTTTGCCCTTGATAAATGATCGGTGCCGTGATATGCTTGGTTTGTTCATTCATTCAGATTTGATGGGGGTGAAGTCGTGGGGGAGCAGCGATTTACAAAACGGGATTGGGCTCTTTTCCGCAGTAAAATCGGCAGTTGGCAGGAAGCCTACATGGGCAGGCTATGCGATGAATGCATAGAACGGCTGAGCGGCGATGGTGATCCGTCAGAAAAATTCTGGAAGCTGGATAAGCGGATAAGAAGTGACAAAAGAAATCCAGGCGTCCAGCTACAGATGACCCGGACAAATTTTATCTACAACATCATTGCACTTATCAACAATGATGCAATCAGCATAGAAGCTCTGGAAGATTTCAGTTATGAACTGAAGGAAACTGTAAAAGCTTTCCTTGAGCGGCAGACCTGGGACTATTCAGATGAAGAGTAACTTCGGGTAGCAGAGTGCGAGCTGGATTGCTCCTATTGGAACAAAAAATTAAAAGGGAGTTTTATTGGACACCTCCTGCTGTAAGCTGGAAGCACAATATGAGATACCATATGTTAAGAGGAGGATATCCTATGAAGCGGAAAATCGGTTTTTAGAATGAGATTCAAGGAAATACCGATAATATCACCCGGCCCAAAGATACATATTCACCTTCTGCGCCGAGAAAATCTCTGGTTCAGGTCTATTTCCCCAAGCGAGGAATGAACCTATCCTACTACAACGACCAGTTCGCCCTTCAAGTGGGAGATACTGTCTACGTGGACGGCAAGCTGGAGGGCCTGTGGGGGCGTGTGACCGCTGTGAATTACAGCTTTAAGATCAAGCTCTCCGATTATAAGCGGGTGATCGCTGTGGCGGATACCCACATCTCTGGAGAACTCCGCATGGCCGGCTCCCACTTGGTATCCTTTGACCCTCAGACGATCCCCTATGAGAAAATCATCACCTGGTTCAAGGCCCCGGACAAAGAGGATGACGTCTATGTGTCTGGCAGTGATGACCACAGCTTTCGGCTGGACGACCTCAGCGGGATGAAGGTCACCAGCGCCATTGCGGAGCGTGGGCACGACTACTATACAGAGAACCGGGTTGTCTACCTCTGCATTGACCGTGGTCATGGGCGGGGGATCGTGGAAGGAACTTCCCCTTATGAGATCGAGTTTGATTATGGCGGCGGCGAGATCAAAAATCTCACCTGCAGCTGTTATTGCGGCTATCCCTGCAAGCACACTTTTGCCGCCATGCTCCAGCTGCGGGAGACGCTGAAGCTATTGGAAGAACACGACGGTTTCGATTGGAATGAGGGCGGTTACGCTGCGGCGATCAGTCAAGGTGCCTTTTTCTCTTTTGCCGTGGACGGAAAAACGACCGGTAGCTTCGTGTTTCGATAGTCTCACACACAGTAAAGGTTGAGGCGCTATATCCAAAGAATAGGACGGCGGGCCAAAGTAACAGCCCGCCGCCCAAAATTTTCTGAAACCCGTCTGTGGTATTTCTGTGGTCAAAAGAAAAATCACCCCAGTTTTTACTGAGGTGATTTCCTTATTGGTGCAAGCGCCCACTTTCGAACCCGTTGCTTGAAAAGGTGACAATCCAGGTCGCCCCTTTGTTTTCAGGATATTGCTGTGTTTTCTCACATAACAGGTCCAAGATCAGGTCTCATCTTCTCTTCAATGACCAGCGCCATTCCCTCTGATAGAGCCTGGAGGTACTCCTCCACATTCCGATACTTCACTCCGCTTTCCAGTTGCATATCCTCACCGCGGTACAGAACAGTACGCTCTGTGATCTGGCCGAACCTGCGCTCAGTCAGACGGCACTTTTCTTCGTCCAGCAGATGCCGGTACTGTGTGGGTACCTGCTGGACGCTATGCTTGACTTCATATATTTTGCAGCAGTCCTGTTCCCCGTCATAGACCACCATATCAAATTCTCCGTCCGCGAACTGCAGCTTGAATACCCGCTGGTGCCTACCTGCCGCTTTCATCGTCTCCAGCAGTACAATATCCTCCAGCATCCTGCCGCGGACCTCTTCGAGGATTCGATCTGTAACAGCTTTCTGCTCCTTTTCACTCAGCGTGAGGAAGAGTTCATCTTTCATCAGAGCGTGGACCAGGGCCTGTGCCTGGCAGTAACGCATTCCGGGCTGAGTGAACAGGATGTGCTCCACCGGCTCCGTTCCAGGTTCCGCCGTCTCAATCGGAACATTCACGATCAGGTCCAACGCTGCTAGGTACTCTTTGATTTCAGATATATGAGCGTTTGTGATTCTGACCGTCTGCTCCGGGCGGTTGTGAATGTCCAGCAGCGCCATGAGCCGCTGGGTCACAGCGGGAGTGTCGATCTCATCCAGAATGTCCGTCCGCTTTGCGGCATCGCGCTCTTTCCGGAGATTCCGCGCGGTCAGACGCAGATCATGGGAGATGAAATCGGCGGTCAGCACAGAGACCAGGAAAGCATGGTTCATATCCTCAACGATGCGGTTGATGGCGCTGGTCAGCTCCCCAGCCTCATAGAGAGTACGCAGATGCCGGAAGTGCCCTCCGTCCTCGTAACAGGCCAGGGAGTGCTGGATGTTCTTGCAGATGGCGGTGTCGATATAGCGCCGGGTGGACTCATCATCACGGAAGGAGGCGTCCTCCGCGTTTACCTCGGCATCGTCGAAGTTCAGCTCCCCGGCCCGGAGGGTCCCGCCATAGCGGATGTAATCGTCAATGCTGTCGATTCCAAGCAGACGGCTGTGCTCCCGGTATGGAATGAATGTGGTATGAATCGCCTTGGCCCGGTCATAGAGTTCCTGGTGGAGCGCGAACCAGAAGCCGAGGGAGTCCGTACCGGACAGGACGATCTTCATTCCCTGGGCGGCATAGATGTCGGAGAAAAGGGCGGCGGAATCAATGAATTCTGGGATCAGTGTCACCTCATCCAGCAGCACATACCGGAAGCCGGCGGCCCGGAGGCGTTTCATATCCCGGTTCAGAGCGGCCATGGTATCCAGCACCGTGGCCTTGATATAAGCGGTTTTCGCCGCGTCCTCCGGGGCCATGTCCAGCACTGCCTGCCGAAGCATGGTGGTCTTTCCAGTGCGGCGGAGGCCGAAGAGCAGGCACACCCTGTCATTCTGGCGGGTATGGAGATAGGTGTCTAACTGCTGGTAGCAGTCCCGCTTTTCCCAGTCACGGACATTTTCGGACAGGGCAAGCAGGTCAGCGCCTGTTATTACGTTGGTTTCAAACATTTGCTGGTTCATACCGCGCACCTGCCTTTCCAGTTTTATTGTAACCGCTCCAGCAGTCCCTTACACCCGGCCAGTACATCCCGCCAGGTGGTTTCAAAGTCATCCGTGTACCAAGGGTCGGCCACATCGCCGGGGTGGTCGGTATACTCCATCAGCAGGTGGAGCTTTTCCTCTGGATCGCCGCCGCAGATCCGGTTCATATTCCGGATGTTGGCCCGATCCATTCCGATCAGGAGATCGTATTGATCGTAATCGGTGCCGGTGAGCTGCCGGGAGGTCTTTCCGGCGCAGCTGATCCCATGCTCCGCCAGTTTGCGGCGGGCTGGGGGATAGACCGGGTTTCCGATCTCCTCGGTGCTGGTAGCGGCAGACTCGATGAGGAATTCTGTCTCCAGCCTCGCTTTCTTTACCAGGTCCTTCATCACAAATTCGGCCATTGGGCTGCGGCAGATGTTGCCGTGGCAGATAAAGAGGATTTTCGTCATTGGCGGTACGCTCCATAACGCTGTTCTTTCCCTCAGTATAGCACATCCCGTCTGTGAAGTCGAGAGAGATTTCCAGATGGACTCCGGCGGCAATCTTTCGTTGAAGCTCCAGCTTTGACCATCCAAACTGCTGAACCGCCCGAATGTACCATGCCCGTTCCTGGAGTGTCAGCTCTGCCTCCAGAATGACCACGTTCTGTGTCCAGCCGATGGTCATGGCCCGGGCCAGCACCTCTAGGGAACTTTCGTATGTCCGGTAGAACGCCCGCATCCGGCGCAGGTTTCGGGGAGAGAAGCCGGAGACGTCAGGACACATACCGCATAGGTATTTCGCCGCAGCGACAGCGGCGCCTTTCTCCGACCTGCCGCTGACCAGCCGGCCAATCTCACAGTATAGCTTCATCTGCGGCAGATCTGCCGCCATCAGCGTGTCCAGCGCCGCAAACATGGCACTATAGTCTATAGGTTTTCTGACGTTCATGAGGCACACTCCTTTCCGTGCTGATGCACTTATTTGGGCTCCACAAATAATATGCCGCTAGGGAATCTATGATAAGGTAAGCTGCTTCTTTTTTACTACTTACTACATAGCCAGATGCTCTATCTCTACTTTCTCCACGATACCTACATGGTCATCAGGACTGTCCTGGAGGCCGGAACTTGAGGAAGTTGGAAATCTCGTGCACTTTAGCCAGAAAAGGCCGCTTGAACGGCAAGACCGCCAGAAAAGCTGAAACGACTGTTTGAATTTAAGACCTACCGATCTGCAATGTGGGTGTGGCCAACCGGAGCCTTGTGTAGCAGGGTGCGATGGACAAGCCTGGCCTAGTGCTGATCCCCGCAGCAGCCAGGACGCCGTCTGCACTGGCGGCGTGCTCGGCCTGCCGGAGTTGGAGCCGGTGGAGTTTGAGTTAAAGGTTATAGATAAAATTTGACCAAAAGCTCTATTTATCTGCAACAGTGAAACCAAAGAATCTGTTTACAGGATACGTTTTTACTGGTTTGATTGCCCGTTTAAAATTAAAGTTTTTACTTTGAGATTAGTATTAGCTGGAGGTATGTATTTGAGCCATTATACCCGCATATACCTGTAAGATTCAGGCAGAAAATAACAACTGCCAGATACACAACAATGCATATCTGGCAGTTTTATATAATTGTGTTGTATCCTTGCGAAGGCCTAATCGTCTTTGGAACACTCTACCGTTTGCACCAACGCGTCATAGAGCTCGTAAATCAACGCTGCGTATTTTTGGTACTTTGTCTTTTTGGCAAATGTGGACATTGTTTCGTCAGGGGAGAGATTGTCCACCAAGTCTGCCGGGAGACAGGTCAGTACGATACCAATGCTCAGCTGCATCAGCACATCCGGAGTGATCATACCTTTTTCGGTATCCGTTCTGGTGAAATATCTCAGGCTAATTGGCGTCCGAGGTTTTGCAGAAGCGCGCATCTGCGGGAACCGTCGCATATTGTCCTTGCCCTCCACAAAAATCAGTTCAATTCCAGCATTGGAAAGGACAATGTCTTTGAGATGGTTTAGTATATCTCGGCCACAGATTGCCTTCAGTTGAAGAATATCCCCTCGGACGGTTCGAACTACTTTCTCGGTAAATTGGTAGTACCGATCTTGCTGGGATGACGGCATCCTAACTGCCTCCTTAAGATTAGTAGTGAGACCGATAACTCCGGCGAGCCACAAGCTGAACGGGCAAATATCTCCAAGAAGAAAAGATAGCCGCCTGCAATCTTTTTTTCTCGGACCGATTCCGGTCACTGGAAGATACCCCCCCAAAAAACAACTTGCCGAGTGGTGGGTTTGTATAAGCTGCCTATCAGAGTGGTGGAACGTTTGGATTGTAGGATCAGGCTTGTGCGTATGACTCAAGGAACGGCGTCAGAGCCGAAAGAATGAACCGCTTTAGAGCCAGAAAAGCGTCCAGGAAACAGTTGACCAGAGGGTTCGGGGCCACTCCATCTTGGTTTTGTATTTGCGCTTCTTTCCGCATCGCTTTCAGCAACACGCAAATGACCTGCAGATTCTCCTGGGTCCCAATTTCATCGAAATTGCGAAGAAGCTCCAGAAAATCCGCATCCGTACGGTAAATTGATCGGATAATCTGATCCGTGTCCAGAACAGTTCCATCACGCTTATATAGTGTATCAGCCCCCTTCATATTGTTGTATCCGGCAAGGAAAAGGAGCTCCGAGAATGGAACACCGATTTGTCCAGAAAGCTTCTGGAGGGTTTGCCGGGTCGGCGTGTGTTCGCCGTTCTCGATTCTGCACAACTGAACCGGGCTCATTCCGATGGAGCTGGCCAGTTCCTTTTGTGTCAACCGTTTTCTCTGCCGTGCCTCCCGAATCACTTCTGCAACTGATTCGCTGCCCCCACATCTGTGAACTCCCGTTGTGTGTGAGGTAAGATTTGAAACGTCCTCTTCCATGCCTTCCCGATTTGACTGCATCCGACGCTGTCTCCTTTCTTCATATAGTGACCTCCCCCCCTCAAATCTCACCTCTCGCAAGAGAGATGATATATAATATTATCATCTATAAGTGGGCTTGTCAATAGGAAAAGGATAGAATAAATTGAGATCCTTAACTTTTGATACCGCCGACTGCTTTTGGATTTGTCGCAGGAAATTGAATAAATCTTGAAAATATATAATAAAGTCGGAATTGAAGTAACAAAAACTTGCTTTGTAAATTTTGCGCATTTTGTGTGATAAATTGAAATACATAGATGTTCTTCTTTACAAATGGATTTTCCATGGTATAATAGCTTGTAAGAAAACATTAACTCAAATTATCTTTGTAAAAGAGAGGAGCGGATCTCGTGAAAAGAAAAATCAATCAAATTACAAATAATTTGCGTTCTAGCCAAAAGAGCAGCATTTATGAGCGCAACCGCGAGCAGTATGAATTTATTCTTAATCCGGACCCCGGAATTCGAGAACGGGACAGTTTCTATATTCCGGATCAGGATGCGCAGGCCGCACTTCAGCGCATCCTGACTGAGCCGATGGATTCGGCTACGTTTTTTATCGGATATCCAGGGATTGGAAAAAGTTCTGATTTAAGGGCCTGTTATCATGTCCGAAACGGCGTACCGGGTTTATGCAATGAGTGGAAAACCATCATATTGAATTGTTCGTTTGCGGGGCATTTTGAGCCGGCCATGCAGTCGGACAGCAACAGATGCACCCTGGAGCTGGTGAAACGGATGGCGGCTGTCTGCACTGCGTTGGAGACTGCGCTGCCCGACCTTCAAGAGCATTTCCGCACTCCGGAAGGCCGGCGGGAGTTTTTGTCCTTCATTCAAATGACAAATCCACAGTCCCTGGAGAATATCCGCTCCCTGCCGATAGAATCGGTGGAGGATAAGCTTCGGCTTGTTCAGGAAAATGAGTATTTTATCTATGTGGCTTCTCAGCTGAAATATTATCTCTCGCGGGACAAAGCCCCCTACTCGCGTATCCTCGTTGTGGTTGATGATATTGAATCGCAGTCAGAGCTTTTTCAGGACCAGCTTGTAGCAAGCTGTCTCAGGCTTTTTTCTTGCCTGCGGAATTTTCCGGCAGGTTGGAAGGGAAAGCGGGTTTATGTGAATCTCCTGCTGTCGGTTCGGCCCGCGACCTATCACCGATTAAAAACCATTCCTGCGGTTTCAGCTTGCTTTATGCGGAAAATTTATAAGCAGAAATGTGTTGATTTAATTCCCTATTTCCAAAAAAAGATGGAGCTGGTGCCGTTGGAGCTGAAAAAAGCACAAAGCGAGCATTGGAGGGAGGTTAAAAATACGCTTCTTACCATCTGTAGCAAGTTTGGGAATAAATACTCCAATATGATTCTGCATCTTGTGGATATGGATGTCCGGCGGACACTCCAGATTTTGGAGCAAATTTTATCCAACCCCGTCTGGGTAACAAAGGATCTCTGTACAGACAAAATGTCGGACAGCGGTTACGTCATCAATAATATTACTGTAATCCGTGCCATTGCCTGCGGCAGGAACCTGGTCTATTTTAATGGAGAAGACCAGCTTATCCCAAACATCCTTGTGCATAACGATACTGAGGATAACTCCCTGCTCAGCCTATATGTTATCGCCTACTTTATCACCCATGACGCCCAATTTGGGGAATATTGCGGCTTCCCAGTTCTTAGGTCTGACCTGATGCGTGATTTTTCCGATGTTTTTCCCAACATAAGAGAGCTCAACAGGCGTCTGGACACCATTTTGAATCGTTTTTTCCAGTGGCGGATTTTAGTGCCGACCGGTCCTGATTATGTGTGGAAGCAAGATTCAGCAAAAGGGGAAACGTCCTGTCTGGCACTTTCTCCCCTTGGTACAGAGTTGTGGAATATGCTGAGTGCTGACAGCGTTCTTCTTGAACTCTACCGCGAGGATTATTATCAGGAATACCCTTCTCAGAGGCCCGCTGCATTCCAGTCAAGTTATGATTTAATGCAGGAAAATAATCAGAGAGCAATTTTTATTGAACTTTATCGGATACTGATCGATCTTCTGGAAGAAGAAATATCTTTGATTTTGGAGACGCGCAAATACGGTTCATTGCAGAAGCGCAACAGTATATTTGGCACCAGAACCATGGTGGAGCATCTAGCTGCTGGTGTTGACCGCTCGATTGAATTTTCCGGAAAGCAGGGAGATCAGGATATTCAGAGGCTTCGTGCGCAATTCGCTGCACATTTAACTTCAAATCTTTGATACACAGCAGAGACAGACTGCCTTGCATACTGTCTGGTCTGTTGCTTATCTTAATGAAATTACGGCGAAGCCGGAGGCTTGAGTAGGCCCTATAAGGGCTTGATACCGACGGGCATCTCAAGATGCATCAAATATCTCTCGTCTGCATCTCGTGCTCCGCCGTCCGTAGACAGGCAAATCATCTTCATGCACAGAGACGAAGTGATCATAACCCGATAGGCTATTGAAGTACGCATAAAGTAATCCTTTCTATTCCAAAACAATATAAAGTACCACAGAGCAAAGAGAAACGCGGCGAGTTGCCGCATTTCTCTTTGCTCTGCCGTTTTTGTCCATAATTGTCGATTGTTATTTTAATTCCGCCATTTGATTCATTTGACGATGAACAGCGTGTAATTATTTCACCAGCGGCTCGGGGTCAAGAAAGTATTCCGGCGCAACATGATCGCACAGCCACACACCGTTTTCCGACAGATAAAAGACCGCGCCGTCCCGCGCCATTGCTTCGGCGTCAATGACGATCACTACAGGCGTCCCGCGGCGGCGGCCCACTTCTTCCGCGGTCTGATAATCAGCGGAGAGATGGACGTACTGCCGCCCCATTTTCCGAATTCCCTCCCGCCGGATAGACGGGAGGAACCGCTCCACCGTCCCGTGATATAGTCGGTGGGGTGGTGTTTCTTTTTTCAATTCCACATCCACCGGAATGGAATGCCCCTGGTTGGCACGGATTTTCGTATGGTCCTCATTAAATGAGTAGCGCCGCTTGTTGTTCTCCCGGACGATACGCTCCAGTGTGTCCATGTCGATCCGCCGCCCGGTGCGCCGCACGCCGGATAAAAGTTCATCCACGTCCGCCCAGCCAAGGGCGTCCAGTGTGATACCCGCCGCCGAGGGCCTGTGCCGCAGCACCAGGCTGAGAAACCGGCCCAGTTTGATGTCGTTTGCTTCCTGTGTCATTCACCGTGCCTCCTCACCGAATCAGTTTGATCAAATCATCGCCATGCGCTTCTAGATACCGTGATCTTAAATGGTTGGTCATTAGCATACCACATTGCCGCTCTGGAGTCGAGGGCGATTTCCAGATGCGCATTAGCAGTGTCAAGTAGTTATGCCGCGGTTACTCCCATTGCAGTTCCACCATCTGTTTCCACTGGATGATGAAGCGGTCATCCACCACGCAGTTCCTATGGTAGTGGCCCAGGAACCAGTAGCTGAATTGACACCGCCGCTTGATCATCTGGAGGAAATCCGTCAGCCGGTCTGGGGTATAGTTTCCGTCCAGCTTCTGTTGGATGCTGGTGGGAGCGCAGTGGGTCAGAACACAGTCCACCTCCCAGCCGGCCTCATCCAGACTCTTTACCGCCTCCTCGTACTCCGCGTCGGAGGGCAGCTCCTCGGGCCACCAGGAGACGCCTTTCACCCGGAACATCTGCCGTGTCCTGCGCTTGAACCAGTATTCCCGCTCGAAATCGGGGGACGCCGGGTCGAGGATGCCGTCCTGTATATCATGAGAGGAGGCGCCGCCCATGGTGAAGAAGGTGATGCCGCCGATCTCGAAAACCTGTCCCCGCATGAGATGGATTACATGAGGGCGGATGAAGTGAACATTTCCGCCATGCCAGTGATGGACGGAGGACTCGTTGAGCCTGTCGAAATTCTCATGGTTTCCGTCCACGAAGAGGGTGGTAAACGGCCTTTCCTCCAGCCAGTTGAGCCAGTAGGTCTCCCTGGGTGAACCGTCCCATATCCCCCCATAATCGCCTGTAATAATTGCGTAGTCATCGCGGCTCATCCGCTTTTGCTGAGGAAAGCTGCCGGTGGCAAACCGCTGGAAATCGCCATGGGTATCGCCAGTGATCCAGATCACTGCAATTCCTCCCCTCCAAGCGTCTGCTCGATTTCAATGCCACCCCGAAGGCAGACTCTGATTCTATCCGCCGACAACACCTTCACGGTGTCCACCAGCTGGCGGACGAGTGTCTCACTCCACTCTGTGAAGGCGCCGGAGCCGGTGTTCAGAATGTCCAACGCGCTTTTGATCCGTCCGTTGGCGGCGGAATCGCTGTTCTGCTGTTCCAGCAGGCTGGCCTTTTGCTCTTTCAATGCCGCCATATCATCGGAGATCCGTTTGAACTCCTCGGCGTGCTGCATGAATCCACCATCCTTGGAGTCAGCGAACAGGGCCTGAAACTCCCCGTCCAGCTCCTCGAGCTGGCGGTCAATGTCGGATACGCTCACGGTACCGCCGGGAAATGGGATCAGCTCCATCCGCATGGACTCCTCGATCTGGCCTACCAGCGCCTCCCTCTGGCTCATGACAGAGTTGATGGCGGCAAGGATGGCCGCTTGCAGGGATGCCTCCCGGAGCGTGGGGGAATCATGACAGTATTTCGTACCGTAGTCAATCCGGCTGGCGCACCGCCACACGGCGAACTTCTGCCCCCGTTTGACCCATACACACCTCCGGTAAAGGGTCCCGCACTCACCGCACACCAGCCGCTCCGTAAGGGCGTACTTGGCGCTGTAGCAGGAGCGGCCTGTGGGGGCCAGCTTCCGGGTGGGAGCCCGTCCCGCATTTCGCCGGGCAAATTCCGCCTGAGCCTGGTTGAACCGGTCCCGGCTGATGATGCTCTCATGGTGATCCCGCATCAGGTACATGGGAAGCTGTCCCACATTGCGGATCTGTTTCTTGCTGATGCAGTCCTGTGTGTAGGTCTTCTGCATCAGGACATCGCCGCAGTATTTTTCATTTTTCAGGATACTGCGGATCACGGACTCGGACCAGACATCTCCCCCCTTGGCGGTGGGGACGCCCTGCTGCTCCAGCAGTTTCTTGATCATGCGGACGCTGTGACCGGCGATGAAGCGGTCATAGATCTGCCGCACCACAGCCGCCTGCTCGGGGATAATGCGGGGATTGCCGCTTTCGTCCAGCTCATAGGCGTACAGATGCTGGTACTGGACATTGGCCTTTCCCTCCCGCATAGCTTGGCGCTTGCCCCAGACGATGTTGGCGGACATGGACTCGCTCTCCGCCTGGGCGAAGGCGCCCATCATGGTGATGAGCATCTCGCTGTCCGTTTCCAGCGTGTTGATGTTTTCTTTTTCGAAGATCACGGCGATACCCAGGGTGCGCAGGGCGCGGATGTAGTTGAGGCAGTCCACCGTGTTCCGGGCGAAGCGGGAGATGGACTTGACCAGCACCAGGTCGATCTTCTTCTGGCGGCACCTGCGGATCATCCGCTGGAACTCAGGCCGCTTCTGGGCCGAGGTTCCGGTGATACCCTCGTCCGCTAATGTCAAGCACGGAACAAAAACAAATTGTAAACAAACCGTGAACGATGTCGAATATGAGAAATTGGCTTTATTTCATGGCAAGCTAGTTAATTTTTCTGAGGGGGTTCTCCGCCCAAGTCCCCGGAGGGAGAATCCCCTTTGTGCTGCGCTCAATTTGCCACGCTTGCTTTCATCAGCTCATGCAGTATCTCGGTGGCCGTCTGCGGGACCATGCCATCGGCACAGACCACTTCGACAAGCCGATCTTCCAGCCAGCGCAGATAAGCGTCCGTCTTTACCACGTCCCGGCCCAAGCGGGAGAGGTTTGCTACCAGCAGAAGGTCAACTTCCCCAGCGTCTACCGCATTAGAAACCTCGGTCAGCCCCCGGCGGGAAAAGTCCAGTCTGCCGGCCTGTTCTGCGGTAGTACCTGCGATCTCAAAGCCCTGCTTTTCGGCAAACGCCTCCAATGCTGCCTGTTGAGATGCCAGCGCATGAGCGTCAGGGTACGCGACCCTGCAATAAATCCAGGTCCTTTTATGCTCCATTCTGATGCTCTCCTTGTAAATCAAGTATCAGCTTTTCCAGTTCATCCCGGTAATTCCAGGCGATTTCAAACCGATCACCAGGAAAAACAAGGACTTCTTTCAAAACCTCCGCCGTAATCTCACTGGTGATTTCCTTCACATCCAGATACTTTCCGAATGTAGAAACAAATCCGTTCCGCAAGCTGCCATCCGCGCCCATGTTTTCCAGCGCGGCCTCCAATTCGCTGATCCGGGCGGCGGTATCATCCCGCTGCTTGGCTGCGGCGGCTTTTGCCGCAAGATATTCCGGCTTGCCGATCTCTCCCAGCGCAAAGGATTCATAAAGGCCGCTGATCTGCTGGGAAAGCCTCTGGTGTGTCTCCCGCAGTCCGGCGAGATTTTTCTTAACTGCGGCGGCGTCTTTTTTCTGCTCACGGTGCTGTTCCTCCCACAACCGGCTCAACTCCACCGCCATTTGCGCCTGCACACGAAGCCCATCGGAAATGACTTCCAAAATATCGGCCCCCTGCACCTGTTTGACGCAGGCAAAGGAATCGTTGTATCGCGGGGTGTAGCAGTAGAAATACATTTGCTTGCCCAGCTTGTAACTCATTGCGTGGCCACAAACACCGCACCGAACCTTACCACGCAGAGGCCAATCACGCTTTTTTAACTCGCCATGTTCCACAAACTCCCGCATAGCCGTCTGCGCCCGGTCAAATTCTTCCCGCGTTACGATGCCCTCATGGGTGTTCTCCACGGCGATCCAGTCCTCACGGCTGACCTTGACGGTGTGCGTGTGGCCTACCCTGTCCCGTATCCGTTTTCCAAAGATGTTTTTACCAAAGTAGCGTTCATCACGGAGAATCTTTACAACAGCGGTATCCGTCCAGAAGTTGTTTTCTTCAATGCTGGGCCAGCGTGTCCGGGAGCAGCCCGCCGCCCGCTTATAAAGCATGGGCGTTGGCACAGTTTCCCGGTTCAGCGCCATGGCGATCTGGTCTGCGCTGTGTCCACTCGCCGCCAGATGAAAGACGCGCCGTACTGTCTCCGCCGCTTCCGGGTCTATGACCAGCCGGGCCTTATCAGCCGGGTCCTTGACATAGCCATAGGGGGCGAAGGGCGCGAGAAAGTCCCCCCGCTGGGCGCGGAACTTCTTCGCGCTCCGTACCTTCCGGGACAAGTCCCGGCTATAAAGGTCATACAGAAGGGCCTTGAAGGAGGTTTCCAGGCTGTCCACATCGGTGGGCCGGATGCTGTCAAAGCCATCGTTGACGGCGATAAACCGCACTCCCAGGAAGGGGAACACGCAGGAAATGTAGTTGCCGACAGTCAGGTAATCACGGCCAAAGCGGGATAAATCTTTGACAACGATACATTGGATTTTCCCGGCCCTTGCCTGGGCGATCATCTCCTGGACAGCGGGACGCTCAAAGTTTTTGCCGCTCCATCCATCATCACAGAACTCGATCACGCTGGTATCCGCCAATTCCGGGGTACGGCTGATAAAAGCGTCCAGCAAATTTCTCTGGTTCGTGACGCTGTTGGATTCAACTTTGCCGCTTTTCCCTAAATCATCATCCTCTGATGACAAGTCAAATTGGTAAAGGGAAATCTGTCGAAACAACGGGAAAAAACAATGTGCGACTGTCAGAATCCAGTAGAATAGTGTCGAAAAAGCGAAGAAAGACACACCAGATATTTTATGGAGGAATCGCACATGAAAAACAGAGCAAAAATCACGGCCCTCTGCAACCAAAAGGGCGGCGTAGGCAAAACCGTAACGGCGGTCAATCTGGGAATTGGTCTTGCGCGTGAGGGTAAACGCGTTCTCCTGGCTGATATAGATCCCCAGGGTTCGTTGACCGCCAGCTTGGGCTATCAGCGTCCTGACCAGATGGAGAATACGATGGCTGAAATCCTGGGGCGTGTCATTTCGGATGAGCCGCAAGCCCCCGACGAGGGCATTATTCATCATGCGGAGGGCGTTGACCTTCTCCCCGCTAACATCGAGTTGTCGGGCCTGGAGGTCACGCTGGTAAATACCATGAGCCGGGAGACGATCCTGCGGGACTATCTGAACAGCGTCCGTGACCGCTACGATGTGATTTTGCTGGACTGCTGCCCTTCCTTGGGTATGCTGACCATCAATGCCCTGGCTGCTGCGGATGAAGTGATCATTCCCGCACAGGCGCATTACCTCTCCCTTCGCGGCATGGAGCAGCTTATCCGTACCATATCAAATGTGAAACGGAAAATCAATCCTGCTTTGGAGATCGCGGGTATCCTCATCACCATGGCGGATATGCGGACCAACTACTCGCGGGAGATTATTGAGCTGCTCCGCAACACCTACGGAAGCAAGCTGCGGATATTTGATAGCATTATTCCCCTGTCCATCCGGGCGGCAGAAACCAGCGCGGAGGGCCGGAGCATCTATCTCCATGACCCTGCGGGTAAAGTCTCCGCCGCCTACACCGCGTTGACACAGGAGGTTTTGTCATGAAAAGCAGCGCCAGTAAGATACAGTTGGCCGGGTTTGACGATCTGTTTCAAACGAGCAGCGAGGCGGAGGCCAACGGCGAACAGGTGCGGGAGGTTCCACTGACAGAGCTGTTTCCTTTCAAAGATCATCCCTTCCAGGTTCGGGACGATGAAGCGATGCAGAAAACCGTGGCGAGTATCGCTCGAAGTGGCGTTCTGTCCCCCGGCATCGTCCGTCCCCGGCCAGGGGGCGGCTATGAGATCATAGCGGGCCACCGGCGCAAACGGGGGAGCGAACTGGCAGGCCGGGAAACGATGCCGGTGCTCATTCGGTCCCTGGATGATGATGAAGCCACCATAATCATGGTTGATTCTAACCTTCAGAGAGAGAAAATCCTTCCCAGCGAGAAAGCCTTTGCTTATAAAATGAAGATGGAGGCATTGAAACATCAAGGAAAGCGGCAGGACCTCACTTGTGAACGCGGCGTTCACAAGTTGAAAAGTCGAGATAGGATTGCACAGGAAGCTGGGGAGAGTTGCGGATTGAACGTCACCCGTTACATCGCTTTAACCAAGCTGATTCCGCCTCTACTGGCATTAGTAGACGAGAACAAGATGGCCTTTACCACTGCTGCGGACCACATTGCCTGTCTGTCGCAACAAGAACAGACCGACCTCTTAGCGGTGATGGATAAGTTGAAAGTGATTCCAGCCAAAAGTCAAGTGGTACAAATCAAAAAACATAGCAAAGATGGGACGTTGACGGTCAAAGTCATGGAGAAGCTGCTTTCCGCAGAACACTCCGCTCATGCACAAGTAGTTTTCAAACAAGCACGGCTACATCAATACTTTCCGCAGTCTTACACTGTCCAACAGATGGAGGAAGTGATTGTATCGCTGCTGGAAACATGGCGCGTTCAAAATACATAGCAACATCTCCCGTCTGTGACTGACTAAAATCAGTTGCGGACGGGCTTTTTCGTTTATGGACAAATCAACAAGCGGCAGGAGCATGAGCGCCCCGGTGACTACCAACAGTCACCGGGGCGCTTTTTTGTTTCTCCGCAACATCACGAAGGAGGCAATCACCATGCCGTCAAATCTGAATCTGGACTACTACTACGGCAACGAAGCGGAACAGTACAGTTTCTACCGTATCCCCAAGGCCCTGCTGACAGACCCCCGGTATAAGAGCGTTTCCATTGAGGCCAAGGTCCTCTACGGCCTTCTGCTGGACCGTATGGGGCTGTCGGTGAAAAACGGCTGGATGGACAGCGATAAGCGCGTCTACATCTACTTCACCCAAGAGGACGCTATGAACCTCATGAGCTGCGGCAAGGACAAGGCCACGAAGCTGTTCCGGGAATTGGATAAGGACGGCATCGGCCTGATCGAGCGGAAGAAGCAGGGCCAGGGACGGCCCACCCGCATCTACGTCAAGAACTTCATCCTGCCCCCGGAACCCGGCCAGCCCCAGCAGCCGGAACAGGCACCGCCGCCCCCCGCCCCCCAGACTGCGGAAAATCAGCGGTCAAGACCGCTGGACAGTGCCGCACTCTTGACTGCGGAAAAACCGCAGTCTGCACCGCTGGAAATGCGCGGTCTTGACAGCGGTTTTTCCGTCCCTAATAAGACTGAAAAGAAAAATACTGAACTGAACGATACTGACCCATCCATCCTTCCCCCTACCCCCGCTCCGTCTGCCCGTGCCAGACCCAAAGGCCGGATGAGGATGGATGAGATGGATGGATACCGAGAGCTGATAAAAGAAAATATCGACTTTGACCTGCTCCTGACCGAGCATCCCTACGATGAGGAAACGCTGGAGGGCTATGTGGAGCTTATGGTGGAGGTCTGCTGTTCCCGGCGGGACTTCATCCGTATCGCCGGAGAGGAAATGCCCACCGGCGTGGTCAAGAGCCGGTTTCTGAAGCTGAACCATGAGCATATCGCCTACGTTCTGGACAGTCTAAGCCAGAACACCACGCTGGTAAAGAACATCAAGGCATACACCCTGGCGGCGCTCTACAACGCGCCCACAACCATCAGCCAGTATTACGCATCCCTGGTCAGCCACGATCTGGCCCAGGACGCCGCTGGAATATAAAAACCGGACAAAACGAAGGAGGATTTTCTGTATGGCAAACAAAATCGACATTCTGGTGGTAGAACCCGGCGAGGCTCCCCGCCCCGCCAAGGTGGAGGACACGCTGGAAGCCTTTCAGCAGATCGTGGGCGGTCCCATTGAGGCGGGGTGCTACCTGCCCCAGCGGGTCATGCTGATCTGCAACAGCGAGGGCAAGAACATGAAACTCATGCCCAACCGGGAGAACCCCACGGACAACGGGGACTTCATTGCCGGGACATTCCTGCTGTGCGGCTTTGAGGGGGAACACTTCACCTCCCTGACCCCTGCCCAGCAGCGGGAATTTGAAGCCTACTTCGCCACGTCCGGGCCGGAGGGAGGCGATAAGGATTGACAGCCCGCCATCTGCTCCGCCGCCTGCTGGTCCCGCCTTAGTACATAGCACACCCCGGAAAATCCAAAATCTGAAAGGAGGACGCATGAGCATCAAATTTCCCAATCTAAAGCGATTCTTTTCTCTGTTCCTGGCGGCGGTGATGATGGTCAGCCTTTTAGCGGTCAACGCCCATGCCGCCAATGCCAACAAGATCACCGACTACGGCGACGCCTACGGCCATTGGGCATACGAGGCCCTGGCGTGGACGGTGAACAATGGTGTGCTGGTGGGTACGTCCGAGGACAAGCTGAACCCGGACGGCTATCTCACCCGCGCTCAGATGGCCGCTATGATCGACCGGCTGTTTAACACCTACAAGAGCGCCGACATTTCCCGCTTCACGGACGTGCCCCGTGGGAGCTGGCACCATGACTACATCGCCCAGGCGGTCCACATGGGGACCTTCGCCGGGTATTCCAGCAGCCGCATGGGGCCGAATGAGAATATCACCCGCGAACAGGCCATGGTGGTGCTGGCCCGGACGGTCTGCCTGTCCTCTGCCGGTAATTCCGTTCTGACCCGGTTCCCGGACCGGAACCAGGTAGGCGCGTGGGCGGCGGACGCTGTTTCCGCCATGGTGGAGCGCAGCTACGTCAGCGGCTACCGTGATGGCCGCTTGAATCCCAAGGGCCAGATCACCCGTGCGGAGATGGCGCAGATCATGAGCAATATCTTCCAGAGTGTCCATGATTCCGGTGATCTCACCGGCACCTATCAGGACACCGTACTGGTGCGGGGTGCGGTGAACATCCAGGATGCCGTTTTTAACGGCGATCTGATTCTCGCCAACGGCCTGGGAGAGAAAATCCTGAACCTCCATAACATTACCGTCAAGGGACGGCTGGTGGTGTGGGGCGGCTCTGCTGTCAACATCACCGGAAAATCCACCGTGGCGGGCGTGGTCACGCCCCGGAATGACGGCCCGGTGCAGGTGGTCTTTGACGCTGCGGCCACGGAGCTGTCCGAGAAGGGCTGCTCCATCGTCTACCCCAGCGGCATGGACAAGGGCAACAAGGTCCTGTTCACCGGCAAGGCCGATAAGCCCACCATCGCCTTTGATCTCCCGGCGTATCGGTATGTGGGGGATTCCGTCTCCGTGAAAACCACCCTCACCGGCGCGGAGGCCGTCACATGGGAGCTGACCCGTGACGGAAAACCTGCCGCCATGCCGGAGGGCTTCACCAAAGACGGCGGTATCTGCTTCTTCATGGAGGCTGGCCGCTACACGCTGAAAGGCACTGCGGAGAACAGCGGCGGCACCGCCTCCTGCGAGAAAACTGTGGAGGTCCTGCCCATCGGTGACATTGCCTTTTCTCTGCCGGAGTATGGCTACACCGACCGGACGGAGGATGTGAAGCTGCTGCTGAAAAATGATCTGACCGGCTCCGTGGCCTGGACGCTGGCCAAGGACGGGGACAGCGTTCCCATGCCGGAGGGCTTCACCAAGGATGGCGGCACTCTGGCCCTGACCGGGACAGGCAAGTACACCCTGACCGCCACCCTCACGGACGCTGCCGGAAAGCAGTACACCGCCAGCCAGTCCATCACCATTCTGCCGGTGATCGTCCCTACCGTGACCGCCAGCGCGGACAAGGTGCATGAGGATGAAACTGTGGAGATTGGCCTGACGGTGGAGGGCGGCAAACCCGATTCCGTCCGCTGGACACTGACCAGGGACGGCAAGGAGGTTCCCGTGACCCTCTCCGCCAACGGCGGGACGCTCACCTTTGACGGTGCTGGGGACTACATCCTCACCGCTATCGCCAAGGATGCCCAGGGCCGGGAGTTTTCTTCCGAACCCGTGACAATCAAGGTTATCACGAACCTGTCCCTCTCCTTGACCTCCGACCTGGAAAAACTGCATGAGGACGAAGCGGCGGCGATCAGCTTGACCGTGGAGCATGGAACACCCTCGACTGTTGCATGGGCCTTGACCCATGACGGCGAGGGTGTTCCCGTTTCTCTGGTCGATCACGGCGGCAAGCTGACCTTTGACGGAGCTGGGGCCTATGTCCTCACCGCTGCTGTTACGGATGAGCTGGGGAAGGAGTACACCGCCGCCCTGCCCATGGAGGTCTGTCCGGTGATCGTCCTGACCCTGGACGCGCCGGAGACGGCCCACGTTGACCAGCCCGCCGCCATTAGTCTCTCCGGGACTGATATGGACGTGACCTGGGAAGTGACCACCGAGGACGGCGCTGTGGTTGAGAACGAGCTGACCAACAGCGGCGGCGAGATCACCTTCCCCTCTGCGGGTAACTACACCGTAACCGCCAGCGTTACGGATGACCTGGGCCGGACATTCACCGCCAGCGCCACCATCGCCGTATGGGACACCATGAGCCTGTCCTTCAAGCTCCCGGAGTTCGCCCACCCGGACGAGACGGTGAAGGTGAAAATGACCTCCGAGAATGTGGGGGACAGCAAAATTGCGTGGTCCCTGGCCGTGGACGGCCAGCCCGTTTCTCTCCCTGCCGGTATCACCGGGACCCTCGACAACGCTGGGGGTAACGTGAAATTCCTTCAGACCGGCACAAATATCCTGACCGCCTCCGTGACGGACAGCCTGGGCCGTGCGTTCACCTATGAGCAGACCATCGAGGTCTATCCCGTTCTTTCCCTGGGCCTGACGGCGGATGCCGCCACTCATACGGACGAGCAGATCAGCGTCACGCTGGAGAAGGACACCGCTCTGCCTGTGGCGTGGAGCGTAACCCCCTCCAATGACCCCGGCACTCCCGCCACCTACTCCGGCGAGTTGTCCGATACCGGCGGCACCATCCAGATCACCAGCGCCGGGGCCTATGATATTGCCGCCAGCGTGACCGACGCTACCGGGCGGGTGTTCGCCGCTCCCGCTGTCACTGTGGCGGTCTACCCTGTGGCGGGCCTGGACTTTACCCTCCCCGCCGCCGCGTGGACAGACAGCAGCACCCCCGTGGACCTCCTGACCTCCGATTTGCAGGGGCAGGACGTGACGTGGACGCTGACGAAGGACGGCGCGGCGGTTTCCCTGACCGGCTCCATGCTGGGCGACCTGGGGAACCTGGGCGGCAAGGTTCGTTTCCCCGAAGTAGGGACCTACACCCTGACCGCCTCCGCTGTGGACGCGCTGGACCGGGAGTATAGCTGTTCGCAGACAATCAAGATTTACCCTGTTGTCGGCCTGAGCGTTTCCGCCAACGATATGAGCCACACCGATACTGCGGAGGATGTGCGGCTGACCACCGAGAATCTGGGCAGCAACGAAGTGGTCTGGACAGTCCTGCGGGACGGCAAGGAGATCGTACCGCCCTTTGACCTGACCGCCAGAGGCGGGCATGGCTTCTTCTCCGAAGCGGGCCTTTATACCTTCACCGCCAGCGTGACGGATGAGCTGGGCCGCGTGACCACCGCCAGCGATTCCATCCAGATTTACCCCGTGGGCGTGTCCGGCTTCTATCTGCCCAAAATGTTCCACACCGATTCTGTTGTCACGCTGGTGACAGGCTTTGAGGAATTGGGCGAGAACCCCCTGCGCTGGTCCCTGACCCGGAACGGCGAGAATGTCCCTGTCTCCGACTATGTGACCGGGGAACTGACCGCTGACGGCGGGAAAGTCCAATTCAAGCAGGCGGGCGAGTATAAGCTGACCGCCAGTTTCAAGGACGCGGGAGGCCGCAGCTATTCATATGAGCAGGCGTTCACCGTCTATCCCATTCCCACCGTGGCCTGGACGATGCCCAACTACGCCCACACGGACAGCATCTTTACCGTGGCCGTTGAATCCAAGAACGTGGTGGAGGATGCCGCCGTCAAGTGGCACATTGATGACACCTACGGCCTCCGTCAGAATTGGGGGACCTACGTTGCCGGAAACCTGACCACCAATCCCGGCGACATTCGTATCAAACACGCGGGCGTGTTCACCCTCGGCTGTGAGATCACCGACCCCACCGGGCGGGTGTTCTCCTTTGACGGTCCCAGCATTGAGGTTCTGGCCGATCAGGAATTGCAGGTGGATATGGTGGAGCGGCAGGTCTACACCGGCGAGACGGTACAGGTGCGGACCCTGGGCAATAACATTGAGCTGCCTGTGGAGTGGTCCTTGGAGAAGGACGGCAAGCCCGCAGACCTCTCCACCTACGTTACTGGCGATTTGAACAACCTGGGCGGGGCGATTCAGTTCACCCAAGGCGGAGAGTTCCGGCTGATCGGCACTCTGCGGGACGGCCTGGGCCGGACCTTCACCGCCAGCGACACCATTACTGTTCTGCCCGTTGGCTCCCTGCAATTCTCCATGGCGGATATGGAGTATGTGGGCAACCGCGTCCCCGTGGTCATGGATAAGCTCTTTAACCCGGACGGGGCAGTTATCGCATGGTCCGCTCAGAAGGACGGCGCGGCCTGCCTGATTGACCTCTCCACTCTGGACAATGACGGCGGCACCGTGATCTTCCCCGAACCCGGCGAGTACACCCTGACCGCCACCCTCCGGGACAGCAATGGCAAGACTGCCACCGCCAGCCAGAGTATTACCATCATTTTCAAAGCCGCCCTGACCGTCACCGCTCCCGATTCCATCCATATCGGAACCAAGTTCCCCGTGGGCATCAGCGGAGCGGGCAGTCTGCCCGTAAGCTGGGGCGTGAAGCTGGGCGGCAGGCCCGTCACCCTGGACAGCAACACCGGCTTCCTTTCCAATGACGGCGGTGATCTGGCCCTCTATGCCGAAGGAACCTACACCATCACCGCCACAGTGCGGGATGACGCGGGCAACCTGACCAGTGCCTTTGCCAACATCACCGTGACCAACACCGCCCCAATCATTGAGAGCTTTACCGCCAACGCCACCCGGAACATGAAGGATGGCCGCTTCTACGCCGATCTGAACGCCGTGGCCTCCGACCCGGACGGGGACGCTGTGCATCTGGAATGGAGCAGCGAGTACCAGCAGGACGGCTATTACGAAGTCGGTACGCACACCATCCGCGTTCGTGCTGTGGATGAGTGGGGCGCGGCCTCCGCCTGGGAGAGCCGGACGATTGAATTTATCAACAACGCTCCTGTTATCACCAGCTTCACCGCCAGCGTAACCCGGCAGACCAGCGGCAATAACTTCTTTGCCAATGTCTCCGCTACGGCCAGTGACCCGGACGGCGATACGGTCCGGCTGGAATGGGGCGGGGACTATGTTTCCTCCGGCTGGTATTCCCGGAACGGCACCCATACCATTCGTGTCCGGGCAGTAGACGCTTATGGCGCGGCTTCCCCCTGGCAGGAAAAGACCATTGAATTTGTCAATCAGGCCCCCAGCAAGCCCGTGATCTCCCGGAACCCCGCCAACGGCGTGGTGCGCCCCAGCCAAGCGGTGACGATCACCGCTCGCTCTACCGACCCGGAAGGGGACGCTATTACTTATGAATGGGACGGCAGGGACAAGGAAACCACCACTTACGGATATGGAAAGCACCTTATCAAATGCAGAGCGGTGGACGCCTATGGCGCGGCTTCTCCCTGGTCTGCTATCGTGTTCTTTGTGGCGGATGATGTGGGCGGCGGCATGACCCTGACCTCCGCCAACTCCTTCATTGAGGAAACCGGCATCAGCTTCAATGACGATGGGGAGACGATCTATGGCTACATCACCGAGTACACCTTTGATGTGCCGCCCGTCAGCGGTCACAACGGCAGCGACTACGGCAGGGTTGAAGCCTATAACATTCGCACCGGCCAATGGGATGAGATCGCCTATAAGACTACGAATAACGGCGTGACCCTCTCCGGCAAGCTGCCCACCGGCACCTATACGCAGATGCGGTTCTATTACTATACGAACCACGACTGTATGTATAACAAGAGCAACATCACCTATTCCATTGTGTTTGATTTTTGAGAAAGCTGAAAGGAGAATTTTCTGCCTATGCGAAAAACGAAAAACCTTTCCCGCGTAATGAGTATGATCCTGGCCTTCTGCCTGAGTGTGGCCCTGCTGCCCGCCCAGGCGTTTGCTGCCACCACAGATGACAACCCCGCCACATGGCCCGCGCCGGATTCCCACTACACGGCCCCGGACAAGAACCCCGTCTATCTCATGGTGGACTTCACCGATGAGGACAACGGCGGTGTTGCGGCTGCTCACCGCTGTCTCTCCGGCGCGGAGCTGAACCCGGATATTGTCAAGGCCACCGCCTCCGCTGGCGGGCGGGTCAAGTACACCTGCGACACCTGTGGAAGCTGGGCGCAGATCAACGTCCCCGCCCTGACCCTGAGCGCGTTTACCCTGGACCCGGCCTACAAGACCCACATGACTACCGGCGTGGAGTTCAGCGGCAGCGCCTACACAGTGGTCTATAACGTGGCCCCGGCGTTCCACCGCTATGTCGGCACCACGCTGGACAACCATGTTTCCGTCACCTCTACCGGCTCCTACGGCATTATCATCACCGTGGACAGCGCCATCTATGACAATGTGGAGCTGACCACGGCGGAGCGGCTGCTGGTGCTGCCCAAGGCCATCCCCTGGACAGCCGACTTTAGCAGCAAGATTTATGACGGGAACAGCCTGCTGGACGGCAAAACCGTCACCTATCTGGATGTAAACGGCGCGTCTGTCCCCGCCGCCCTCTCCGCCTGCAATGTGAAGGTTGAGAATGGGGAGCTGACGGTGGATACCGCCTCGCCTGTCACCCGGCCCGTGGCTGCTGGTCCCTATGCCATTGGCGCGACCATCACGGATGATAACTACGTCTGGCAGACCGAGGACGGCAAATATAACACTGTTTATACCCTGGCCTGGATTTTCCCGGCTACCAATACCATCTATGTGGGCGATACCGTCCAGGCGGTGAGGCTGACCACCGGCAGCAGCGTGTATGCTTCTCCCTACACCTGGACCATTGACCCCAGCTATGCCGGGTTCAATTCCAGCAAGCCCGGAAGCACTGAGGTCCAGGCGGTCATTACCAAGGGCGGCACGTCCTTTGGCCGTGTCACCATCCCCGTGACCGTCGTTCCCCGGCCCATTCTCAGCGTGGAGGAAGTGGTGCGGACCGCTCCCATGGGGACGGCGTTCAATAAGCTGGGCCTGCCCTCCACCGTCTCTGTTGTGGCCGAGGGCGGCACCGGCAACGCCCAGACCGTCACCGGCGTTCCTGTCACATGGAGCAGCACCGGCTATGATCCCTATGCCCTGACGCAGACCGTCAAGGGAACGCTGAACCTCACCAACTTCCCCCAGCTCTCCGGCGAGAACATCCCCGCTGTCACCGCTACGGTCAATCTGACCTATGGCACCGTGGAGGCCCCCTCCATCAGCGATTACACCAAGACCTATGACGGGCAGTCCACCGCCCTGCCCATGCCCGGACTGCCGGAGGGCATCCAGTCCGTCACCGTGGCCTACAAGGGTACTGCCAATAACGGACGGCCTTACAGCAGTTCCAACCCTCCGGTGAACGCTGGCAGCTACACCGCCACCGTCTCCTTTGTCATGGAGCAGGGTTATCCCCAGCTCTCCACGACTGCTGTGAGCTATACCATTGAAAAAGCGGCTCAGACCTGTCCCGCCCCCACGCTGGCGGCGGCAGCTACCAACTCCCTGACGCTGAACACGGTGGAGAACGCCGAGTACAGCATGGATGGGCAGGTGTGGCAGGACAGCCCCGTGTTCAAGAATCTGGACGCTGGCACCGCCTACACCCTCTACCAGCGGTTGAAGGCCACCGAGGACGGCAACTATGACGCTTCTCCCGCCGTCTCCGCGCAGTTCTCCACCGAGTACACCACCGTGGACCCCGGCGATCTGTCCGCTGTCCTCAAACCGCAGTCCTATCCTTACACCGGGAACCCCATTGCCTATCAGGTTCCCACAATCTCCCACGTTACCCGGTCCACCGTGACCTATACCGTGGACGGCCAGACCACCACCGCCGCCCCCACCAACGCGGGGACCTATCCTGTGACGGTCAGCTTCACCATGCAGGCGGGGACGGCGCAGTTGGAGCCGGTTACTTCCACGCTCACCATTACGAAGGTGGAGCAGAACGCCCCCAACCCGCCCCGTGCCAGCAATACCGCCACCAACTCCATCACCGTCACCGCCATTCCTGGGGCGGTGTTTTCCATTGATGGGGGCAAGACGTGGCAGGCCAGTACCATTTTTGAGGGCCTGACCCCGGACACGGCCTATACCATCCTGGCTAAGTATCCCGGAGATCGCAACCATGAGGAAAGCCCCACTTCCTCCGCCATTATCCGCACCACCCGGCAGAACGCCTCCGCTGGGACAGTCCAGTCCGCCGTCTATACCTATGACGGGACGCCGAAATCGCTGGTTGCGGATGTTCCCGCCGGATGCACCGAAGTGGTGCAGACCTTTACCGGGACCAAAGGGACCTCCTACGGCCCCGCCACCGAGCCGCCTGTGAACCCCGGCGTTTACAATGTGAAGGTCAGCTATACCATGCAGAGCGGCTACGCGGAGTTGCAGCCGCAGTACGCCACCCTGACCATCAACAAGGCCATCCCCGCGCGGCCCCTGGCCCCTGTGGTCACTGGCGTGACCGATTCCTCCATCACCATTGAAGTGGTGGACGGCATGGCCTACTCCATTGACGGCGGCGTGACGTGGCAGACCACCGGCACCTTCACCGGCCTGACCCGCGACACCACCTATGAGATCAAGGTCAAGGCGGTGGAGACGGCCTGTTACAAGGAATTGGAGGGTCCCTCCACCATGCAGGCCACCGAGAAAACCGTTGTCACCTTTGAGCGGTTCGCGGATCAGACGGTGGAGTACAACGGCCACGCGCAGACCTACACCCTGCCCAAGTCCAACCCCGGCATCGCCTCCATGACCATCACCGGCTATGACGGCATCGCCACCCCGCCCATCACCGTGGGCGATTATGTGGTCAACATCGACTTTGTAGCGGCAGACGGCTATATGCTCCCCGAAACCCTGCCCGCCCCGGTGCTGCATATCACCCGCGCCTCCGGCGAGGCCGGGACGATCCGGCCCGTGCTGAAGGATGAGACTGTCACCTATACCGGCGCTCCCCAGCGTTACCACGGTGCGGACGGCATTGAGGGTATTTCCTCCGTTGCCCTGACCTACACCGGTGCGGACGGCGTGGAAAGCACCACCGCCCCCACCAACGCCGGAGTTTACCATGTGACCGCCATCTTCTCCCCGGACGCCAATCATACTCTGGCGGCTGGTAACTACACCGCCACCCTGACCATCCGCAAGGCGGGGCAGGATACGCCTATGGCTTCTCTGGAAAGCAGCAGCGCCCATGCGCTGACCGTCTCCGCCATTCCCGGCGCGGAGTACAGCATTGACGGCGGCACCACATGGCAGACCGGCAATACCTTCAGCGGGCTGGACGCTGACAAGAGCTATACCATCCTGGTCCGCATGGCCGAGGACGAAAATCACACCGCCTCTGGCACCCGGCCTGTTTCCGGTAGGACCACCGATACGCCGGTGAACATTCTGGACACGGATATGCCCGCTTACAGTACCGTTTACAACGGCAACCGCCAGCCCTATCCCTACACGGATTTGCTCACCAGCATGGAGGGCATCAGAAGCGTCAGCGTCATGTACGTTGGCACTCTCGCCAGCGGCAACCCCTATGAGACATCCGAGGCCCCCGTGGACGCTGGCACCTATAAGGTCCGTTTCTACCTGGTTGCCGAGGACGGCTACGATCTGAGCGCCGAGCAGGTCTATGCGGATATGACCATCTCCAAGGCCCCGCAGACCATGACCAACCCTCCCACCATTGCCCGCCGCACAACGACCACCATTGCGCTGAACCCCGTCCCCGGCGCGGAGTACAGCATGGACGGCGGCGAGACTTGGCAGGACAGCCCCAAGTTTACCGGCCTGACCCCCGATACCTCCTATACCTTCACCCAGCGGATGAAGGAGACGGACAACCTCACCGCCTCTGACAGTCAGAGCGTGGAGGGCCGGACTGTGGCCGACACGGGGCTGAATTATGAGATCGACTACCGGAAGGAGATCATCACCTTCGACCCCGATGTGGTGGAGGCCGGTGAGGACTACACCCTGACGAACGGTCTACCCAACAACGGCGGCATTACCCCCGGCACAACCATCTATGTCCGACTGGTGGACGATGGCACCGGCAAACCCGGCCCCGTGGTCATGGAGGTTCTGCCGGAGCGTCCCACCGCCCCGGACGTGAAGGTGAATCCTTTCGACTTCACCATGAATACCACCACCGGCATGGAGTATTCCGATGACGGCGGTGAAACCTGGAAGCCCTGCGAGGACCGGCAGAACGTGGAGGACCGGCAGGGCGAGACGCTGCTGGTGCGGATCGCCGCCACGGACGATTCCTTTAAGAGCGACCCCACCACTGTGACCGTTCCCGTTCGGGGGGCGGCTCCTGTGCTGACCATTGACAACGCCGCCGAACGCATGGACGCTACCTCCGCCATGGAGTATTCCAGGGACAGCGGCAAGACCTGGATCGCCTGTCTGGACAACATGGACCTGTCCGAGCTGACCAACGCCACCCTGCTGGTGCGCTATGCCTGTGACAGCACCAAGCCCGCCAGCAATCACGCCACCGTGACCGTCCCCAGCCGGAACGCCGCCCCCACCGCTGACATTGACCGTGTAGCCGAGCTGCTGACCGTCTCCGGCACCGCGCCGGAGTACCGGACGGAAAGCGGCTGGACTGCCGTTCCCGCTGACGGGCTGGATGTGTCCAGCTTCTACGGCAAGGAGCTGGCTGTTCGGGAGAAGTACGATTCTGACCATTTTGCCAGCCTGCCCGTGCTGGTGAAGGTCCCGCAGAAGGGTGACAAGCCTGATCTCACCATTGACCGGGACAAGCAGACGGTCAACACCACCGCTGGCATGGAGTACAGCACGGACGGCGGCAAGACCTGGACCAAGTGCGACCCGGATATGGATGTTTCCAACCTGACCGGCCAGACCATCCTCGTTCGGGAGGCAGCGACCGAGGACAAGTTTGCCAGCGATTCCACCGAACTGCGGATTCCTAACCGTACAGAGAATCCCGTGGTGGAGCTGGACACCGTTACCGAGACGGTGAACACCACCACGAATATGGACTACTCCATTGACAGCGGCTTGACCTGGAACCCCTGCAACAAGCCCATGGACGTGTCCAATCTGACCGGGCAGACAATTATCATCCGCAATCATGGGAACAGCGATTCCTTCCCCAGCAGCGGTGTGACCGTGACCATTCCCGTTCGCCGGGAGGCCCCCAAGGTGGAGGTGGACAGCAAGGCCCAGACCGTCAGCTCCGACAAGGGCGTGGAGTTCTCCGCTGACGGCGGCAAAACATGGACCACCCTCTCCAAGTCACTGAACACTGCCGATTACCTGGGCAAGACGGTCCTTTTCCGCTATCCTGCCACCAGAGAGGACTTTGCCAGCCGAACCGTCACTGTGGTGATCTCCAAGCACCCCGGCGCTCCTGTGCTGGTCTTTGACCCTGACAATGAGACGCTGAACACTACGCCGGATATGGAGTACAGCACGGACGGCGGCAAAACCTGGAAGCCCTGCCCGAACCCGCTGGACGTGTCCGATCTGGCCGGGAAGGATGTTCTTATCCGCTACCCCGGCAAGGGTGACGGCCTGCCCGGTGAGACGGTTACGGTGAAGATTCCTGACCGCCGCAAGGCTCCCAGCGTGGGCCATACCGATGAAACCCGGCAGGGCCGGAATGACGGTACTTTCACCAAGACAGATAAGACCATGGAATACCGGCTCCTGCCCGACGGCAAGTGGACCGCTATCACAGGGAACACCGTGAGGGGACTGGCTCCCGGCACATACGAGGTGCGCTATGCGGCCACCGCCTCTGAAATGGCCTCCCAGGTCCAGAAGGTCACGATTGCCAAGGGCGGCAGCACGGGCGGCATTGGTGATCTGACCACTCCCGGCTCCAAGCTCTCCCTGCTGAACCGAAAGGACCATATCGCCTATATCGCCGGACGGACCAGCACCCAGGCCGCGCCCAACGCCGATATTACCCGCGCCGAGGTTGCCGCCATCCTCTACCGGCTGCTGACCCCGGAGGCAAAAGCCGCCTATGGCACCAACATCAACCGTTTCAAGGACGTTCCCGCCGGGGCGTGGTACGGCACCGCTGTCTCCACCCTCTGCAACATGGGCGTTATCACCGGCTACCAGGACGGCAGTTTTGGTCCCCAGCGGAATATCACCCGTGCGGAGCTGGCAACGATCCTTGCCCGGTTCTGTGACAGCAGCGGCAATAACACCGTTCTGGACCGCTTCACCGACATTTCCCATAGCTGGGCACGGAAGTACATCAATCTGGCGGCGGATGCCGGTCTGGTCTATGGCTACACAGACGGCACATTCCGCCCCGACCAGAACATCACCCGCGCGGAAACCATTGTGATGGTCAACCGTATCCTGGGCCGCTCCGCTTCTGCTGACACCGTGGTGAAGGGCTACAAAACCTTCTCGGACGTTGCCGCTGGCGCGTGGTACTATTGGGATATTGTTGAAGCATCCAATGGTCACAGCTTCAGCATGGACGGCTCCACGGAGAAGTGGACTGCCCTCGGCTGATTCACAACACACATTTGCCCCGGAAGGACTGATTCCTTCCGGGGCTTCTTTTTTGCGTTTAAGGAGGTATGCTTAACGAAAACAATCGAAAATGGCAATTTCTATCATGCAATTTCGGTATCTGGTGGAAAAGATTCAAGTGCGCTCCTGTTGCTGATGATCGAAAAGGAAATGCCCATTGACTGCGTACTCTATGCGGATACGGGTATGGAGTTTCCTGAGATGGAGGCCCATATCGCCAAGATGGACGATCTTCTCTACCGGGAGCGCGGTATCCACATTACCACCCTGCGGCACCCCCATGGCTTTGAGTGGATGATGTTTGACGAGCCGAAGGTAAAACCGAGCTGCCTGGAACGCCGCGCCCAAATGGGTGTGCCGCCCTACGGCAACGGCTGGCCGGGAATGACCGTGCGCTGGTGTACTGGCCAGCTCAAAACGCACCTGATTTCCAAAGAGGTCAACCGGCTGAAGAAGGAGCAGAATGCCCTGCACTACATTGGCATTGCCGCCGATGAAGCCCACCGCTGTAAAGATGATCCGCAGAACCGCTATCCCCTGGTAGAGTGGAAGATCACCGAAGCCCAGGCGTTGCAGATTTGTTATAGCCGGGGCTTTGATTTTGGCGGGCTGTACGAAATCTACCGCCGTGCTTCCTGCTGGTGCTGTCCCTTGCAACGGATTGACGAGCTGCGGAAACTGCGGACCCACCACCCGGAGCTGTGGGCGCGGTTGCGGGATATGGACAACCGGGCGCGGACCATGTTCGGCCCCGGCCCCCTGGGACAGTTCAAGAAAGATTGGAGCGTGGAACGGCTGGAGGAACGCTTTGCCCGTGAGGAAAAGGCAGAGCGCAAGTGACACATCATCTTCTCCGCCGTTTGGTAGTCCCGCCTTAGTTTTTCCCGCTCATATAACACAAAATCACGAAAAGGAGGCAGACCCTCTATGAACTATGAGATAAAGCGTCCGCTGATGAAAGTGATCGACAAATGCCTGCTGGACCACGCTGCCGCTGTCGGCACAAAAGAGGGCGGGCCGGACATTGAAGATGTGTACCGGCTGCAAAACTTGTCTAAAATTCACTACTATTTGAAGGAGGAACATGACTTTCTGGCCGATGAAGTAACAGCCCTGCTGCAATTTACTGACCCGCTGACCGTGGCGCTGGAGTGCTGGAAAGAACAGGACCACCCATGGGAGTTTCCCATCTGCGACATACTCTATGCGATCAAGGCGTATGAGCGATTCCCCCTGGTGAACCCGGCTGGCTATGTCCAGCAGAAGGTGGATCAAATCCAATCCCTGAAAGACCGGCTGGACCGGAATATGTCTGACTTTCGGGCGGAGCTGCTGGGCATGGACAAGATGGAGATCATTGCCATGAGTGCAGAAATCTCTGCCATGCAGGGAGCGCACAATTTTATGAAGAAATACTTCAAATTTGAGCCGGGTAATGCTGAAATTTTACTCCGCATGGAAAACCCCCTGAAATTTGTCGCGACCCAATGGCGGTCTGATGTGGCTGAACTGTTTGATATGAACGCTCAGGTGGGAGAGGCGATTGTGGAGGCGGGCAAGGAGGCCGCAGTCCTGCGGTATTTTGCTGCGCCGGAACAGAGACAGGCTATTTCCGCCGAAGTGCAGGCCACATTGCAAATGCTGGTGGACACCGACCTGAAGCTGTACGGCGAGGTAACGGGAGATACCTTGGAGGCGATCCAGACACAGGGCTTTCTTTTGCGGGACGGCGCTTTGATAAAAGCGGACCCGGTACAGATTGGAGAGGTCCAGAGTGGACGGGAGCCTGCCGCAATATCTGATTCGGTAAAGCCCTCTCTGCGCGGCCAGCTCCACGAAAAAATGCGGGAAGCGGGTCAGCGCCCGCCCCCGTCAGAACATCCCAAGGGCGGCGAGGCTCGCTGACCCCGCCCGCCGCCGCTTGCAGGAAGGAGGCAGATCACTATGCAGGACGAAGTGCGGGATAAATCCGTTGCCCTGGCAATCAAGGTGGGCAAGACCGGCGGCAGACTGACCGCCGATCTGCTCAAATGGGCGATACGGAAGTATCTGGCGCAGTCCCAAAACCCGAAAATCCACCATGGCAAACAGAGCGTGAAGCAGCTTGTGGGCCAGGGGACGGGCGTGAAAAGTATTGATATTACCGCTAAAAATATCAAGTCATTTGAAAGTGTGGCGAAAAAATATGGCGTGGATTTTGCTCTGAAAAAGAACCCGGAGAAGGGTGAATACTACGTCTTTTTCAAGGCGCGGGATGATGACGCCATGAAAGCCGCCTTTGCCGAGTACACCGCCAAGACCATACGCCGCAAGGCCCCGGAGAAGCCGTCTGTCCGGCGGCAGCTTGCCCACTTCAAGGAGGTTGCCCGAAGCATGGCGCAGGATACCGTTAAGGACCGGGACAGAGGGGAGCGTGGACTGTGAAATTTGACTTGAAAAAGTTTCTGATTCTCAATTTCCCCTATGTGTTCATGTTCTGGTTCTTCAACCGTGTGGGCGAGGGCTACCGGCTGGCCGCTGGCGCGGATATGGTGGCAAAGGGCATGGGGGCGATCTCCGGCCTGGGTGCGATCATTTCCCGCAATCCCCTCCCCAGCTTCTACCCCCAGGACCTTCTTGTGGGGCTGATTGGCGCGGCCTGCATCCGTGCGGTGGTCTATATCAAGGCCAAAAATGCCAAGAAATACCGCCACGGGGTTGAGTACGGTTGCGCTCGTTGGGGCACGGCGGACGATATACGCCCGTTCATAAATCCAAAATTTGACCAGAACATTCTCCTGACGCAGACTGAGCGCGTCATGGTGGGCCGGAACAAGATTCCTAAGTATAATATCAACAAAAATGTTCTGGTTATTGGCGGTTCTGGCTCTGGAAAGACACGATTTCACATTAAGCCAAACCTCATGCAGATGAACGCTTGGTATATTGTCACGGACCCGAAAGGTACAGTTTTGGAAGAATGTGGTAAAATGTTTCAGCTGGGTGGGTATGAGATCAGAGTGTTCAATACCATCAATTTTAAGCAGTCTATGAGGTATAATCCGTTCCGGTATATCTACTGCGAGAATGACATTCTGAAGCTGGTCAATTGCATTATGGAAAACACCAAGGGCGAGGACAGCAAGGGCGGTGAAGATTTCTGGGCTAAGGCCGAGGCGTTGTACTATCAGGCGTTGATAGCCTATATCTGGTACGAAGCCCCGGAGGAAGAAAAGAACATGACCACATTGTTGGAAATGTTAAACGCCTCAGAAGTGCGTGAAGATGATGAAAATTTCAAAAATGCCGTTGATTTGATGTTTGAACAGTTGGAAAGCCGGGACCCGGATCACTTCGCTGTGCGGCAGTACAAGAAGTATAAAATGGCGGCGGGCAAAACAGCTAAATCTATACTTATTAGCTGCGGCGCAAGGATGGCCCCCTTTGACATTAAGGAGGTTCGCCAGCTTATGGAGGGGGACGACCTGGAACTGGACAAGATTGGGGACCGGAAAACGGCGCTGTTCTGTATTGTGTCCGATACGGATATGACCTTCAATTTCATCTCAGCCATGGTCTACACGCAGATGTTCAACGTCCTGTGCGACAAGGCTTTAGAGAACGGCGGCGCATTGAAAACCCACGTCACCTGCCTTCTGGACGAGTTCGCCAACCAGAAGATTCCCAACTTCCAGCACCTTATCAGCGTTATTCGCTCCCGCGAGATTTCCGCGCATATTGTTGTGCAGACGCAGAGCCAGCTCAAAGCGGTCTACAAGGACCATGCGGAGACAATTATCGGTAACTGTTCCTGCGTTTTGTTCCTCGGAGGCAAGGAAAGAAGCACCTTAAAGGAGATTTCTGAAACTTTAGGGAAAGCCACAATAGACAGCTATAACACGTCCGATACCAGAGGAAGCCAGCGGAGTATGGGCGTCAACTACCAGAAATTAGGCAGGGCGCTCATGGACGTGGACGAACTCGCGGTGATGGACGGCGGCAAGTGCATCTTGCAGGTGCAGGGCGTAAGGCCGTTTTTTTCCGACAAGTTTGACATTACCAAGCACCCGCAGTACAAGTATCTGCTGGATTCCAGCAAGAAGAATTACTTTGATATTGCGAAGTTCCTGGCCCGCAGGTTGACAGTGAAGCCGGATGATGTTTTCGAGTGCTACGAAATGGAAGCTCCGTCCTCCGGGGATTCCCCCTCCTGACGGGGCGGCTCCACTCTCTCCAATGCTGCCGCCTTTAGCTGGCTAACCCGCTTTGTATCAACGAAGTGCGTGGCATACCAGCGTTCAATTTCTGGATCGCCGCTCTTGCTGAACCGAAGGGGGATCACCGGCTTATGGCCCTGACCGCCCTTTTTCTTTACGCCCCACCGTTTGTAGTAGCAGAAAGACGGCTTTAACCCCGCCTTTTTCGCATACACCCGCATCTGGTGCATGACGGTGGACAGCTTGCTTAAATTGGCCGTACAGACGCGCTCCAAGTAGGAGACGCGCCCATACCGCCAGTTTTCATAGTCCTTTTTGGACAAATAGCCTATTTCCATCAGCACATCCACCGGAGCCGCAAAGCCCCGGTCCCGGCATTGCCGGTACATGGCTGAGTTTACCTTGCCAGTCAAATCTCTATTGTTCATGGAGAACCCCATTTATCTGTGTTATCTGCATTATACGGCAGAAACCGGCATTTGTAAAGGCTGGCACAACCTTCGACCGTCTGGCCGGACAAGCTGCTTTTGATAGCTGTTACTCAAAAGCCACGTTCCCGGCCCGGTAGCACCGCCGACTGACACGTTCAGTTGGCGGTGTTTCATATTTCCGGGGAGGATTCCCCGTCACATTCAAAATCAAAATTTCACAACATTATGGAGGTATTTTAATGGAATTTTTCACTTCTGCTATCGACACTTTGAAGGTTCTGGTAATTGCCCTCGGCGCTGGCCTGGGCGTGTGGGGCGTCATTAACCTGCTGGAAGGCTACGGCAACGACAACCCCGGCGCGAAAAGCCAGGGCATGAAACAGCTCATGGCGGGCGGCGGTGTTGCCCTGATTGGTATGCAGCTCATCCCCCTGCTGGCGAACCTGTTCGGCTAAGAGGGCGTAGCCAATGCTGAACATCCTCGACATAATCACAGACTGGATCAAGG
>NZ_KE159707.1:0-1638 GCF_000403435.2 Oscillibacter sp. 1-3 | reverse complement strand
GTCGGGGAAGTTGCGGCAAACGTGGGGACGACCCCGGCGGCATGGAACGCCGGGGTTTTCTCCATGATCCGCAATCTGAGTGATAACGTGGTGGTTCCGATAGCCGGGATAATTATTACCTTTGTCCTGTGCTACGAGCTTATCAGTATGCTCATGGAGAAAAATAACTTCCACGACTTTGAAACCTACGCCATATACAAATGGATTCTCAAAGCGTTTATCGCCGTGTACCTCGTCACCCATACCTTTGACATTACCATGGCGATTTTTGAATTGGGACAGAATGTGGTGCAGCAGAGCGCCGGTATCATCACCGGCACCACCAGCCTTGACTTTGCCACGGTCATAGGGGACGTGTCCGCGCAGTTGGAGGCCATGGAGCTGGGTGAGCTGTTCGGACTGCTGGTGGAAACCATGCTGCTGAAAATCACCATGCCCATTCTGTCCTTCTGCGTGATGATTGTGCTGGTGGGGCGGATGATAGAAATTTATATCTACTGCTCTATCGGCGCGATTCCCTTCGCCACCATGACCAACCGGGAGTGGGGGCAAATGGGCAACAACTACCTGCGCGGCCTTGTGGCTCTTGGCCTGCAAGGCTTTTTTATTATGATCTGCGTGGCGATTTATGCCGTGCTGATTGGGCAGATCACCAGCGGAACCAACCTTCATATTGCTATCTGGCAATGCGCCGGGTACACGGTACTGCTGTGCTTCTCCCTGTTCAAGACCGGCTCGGTCAGCCGGTCTATTTTCAACGCACATTAAAATGAGAAGGAGGATTGCAATTTGAGTGAGAATAGAGCGCCGGAAACCGGCGCAGAGGTCCCTGCCGTCCCCGGCGTGGACGTGAAAATCTATCTCCCCAAGGACCCGGAGAAGGACCATGGCAAGCTGATGGGCTTTGCCAGTGTGAGCCTGGGCGGCGTATTCGCCGTCAACAACATCCGCATTTACAATACGGAGAATGGGCCGTATGTCTCCATGCCCAGCACCAAGGGACAGGACGGCAAATATCACGACATCTGCTGCCCCACCACCAAGGAAATGCGGCAGGCATTGAACACCGCTGTTTTGAGCGCATATGAGAAAGCGGTGGAGCAGGAGCGGCCCCCTTCCGTGCGCGGCGCACTCAAGAGCGCGGCGAAAGAGGCGGGGGTGCGAGAAGCGACGGCTCTTGCCCAGGAACGGAATACGGACAAAGGGGCGCGGTGATATGCTCACCTTAACCCCGGTATCACTGAAAGAGGCCAACGCTTTTGTAGCCGCCCACCACCGCCACCACAAACCCGTCACCGGCCACAAGTTTTCCATCGGCTGTGCGGCTGAGGGACGGCTGGTGGGCGTTGCCATTGTGGGCCGTCCCGTGAGCCGCTATCTGGACAACGGCCTGACGCTGGAAGTGACCCGGCTTTGTACCACGGGCGAGAAAAACGCTTGCAGTATGCTGTACTCTGCGGCAGCGCGGGCGGCAAAGGCTATCGGCTACCGCAAGATCATCACCTACACGCTGGACACGGAGGCAGGAGCCAGTATCCGGGCGGCGGGCTGGACGTGTATGGGGCAGGCAGGGGGAAAACGCTGGACCGGCAAACGCTGTCCCGCTGTGGACCTCTGCCCGCCGCAGATGAAATTGCG
>NZ_KE159706.1:9620-10491 GCF_000403435.2 Oscillibacter sp. 1-3 | reverse complement strand
ACCCCCGAAAACGGCTTTTAACCGTCCACGGGGCTTTTCCCGCCTGATTTTTCCCATCCCTTGAAAAGTTCCTCTTGACAAAAAGCCTAAAGGACTGTTCAGGGAACTACCGGCCCGGCATGAGCTTTGCCGCCAAGCGGGATTACCAACGTGCTTCTAACATAGCCGGAGGATGATATTAGCCCTATGGCTTTGACGACAACCTCCTCGTGACGGCAGAAAGCAGAGCACAGGCAGAAAAATATAACGCCGAAGGCCACAGATTTACTGCTCAGATATTGCGTAACCGAAAACAAAGAATGAAACCCTTTCCGTTGACCCGCGCAAGATTCAGGCCGACTCTTGGCAAAACAATATAGGATGTGGTAAAATAGTATATCATTATCTGGAGCGCATGCATTATGAATAACGACAAAGTGTTTCAAATGAATTTCGGGAAAGTTTACGGGCTTCTGCTGGACAAGGCCACCAGGAAGGGCAGGACGAAGGCCGAGGTGGATGAAGTCATCTGCTGGCTGACGGGGTACAGCCCGGAGCAGTTGGAGTCGTTCCGCTCCTCCGGCCTCTGCTACGGGGACTTTTTCCGCAAGGCACCCCAGCCCAATCCGAACCGGGTGCTGATCAAGGGCGTGGTCTGCGGCGTCCGGGTGGAGGAGGTAGAGGACCCGCTCATGCGGGAGATTCGTTACCTGGATAAGCTGATCGACGAGTTGGCGAAGGGAAAGACGATGGAGAAGATTCTGCGGAAATAGGAGGAAGCAGCCATGTGGGTATGTCCCAAGTGCGGGCGATCATTCAAAAATGTGGACCAGAGCCACTACTGCGGGAAACCTCCGGCGACGATTGAGGAGTATATCGCCGCCCAGCCGGA
>NZ_KE159706.1:8505-9610 GCF_000403435.2 Oscillibacter sp. 1-3 | reverse complement strand
CCCAAGTGCGGGCGATCATTCAAAAATGTGGACCAGAGCCACTACTGCGGGAAACCTCCGGCGACGATTGAGGAGTATATCGCCGCCCAGCCGGAAGAGGCGCAGGACTATCTGCGGCAGATCAACGCCGCCATCAAGGCCAGCATCCCGGAGACCAAGGAGAAAATCTCCTGGAGTATGCCCACCTACTGGAAGGGCCGCAACCTGATCCAGTTTGCGGCCTCCAAGCGGCACGTCGGCCTGTACCCCGGCCCGGAGGCCGTGGAGGCGTTTGCCGCCCAGCTGACGGAGTACAAGACCAGCAAGGGCACGATCCAACTCCTTTACAGCAAGCCGCTCCCGCTGGAGCTGATTGGGGAGATTGCGAAGTGGTGCGAGGAAAACAACTGAGGAGAGCTTAAACGTGGGTAAGCAAATCAATTATTGGCTGGGATACACAGATTTTTTGCAGATCGCACAGGCGGCATTAGATTGTGGTTGTGTTATTATCAAGCCCGTTTCTGAAAAACTGATTTATGGGCAGACGCTGGACATCGTTACAGAAAATCAGCATCGTTATTACTTCTACCTGCCAGAAGCGGGTGCATTGATGGAGCAGCAGATACCATTCCAAGACGGGAATTTGGTCGGCTATAGTGCCGCTGGCAATACGGTAATAGAAGCAGGTTTTTCCTTGGTTTATGACGAAGCGAAGAAAATAACTCGAAGCCGGTTGTTTGCAATTTCTGGATACTATGATGAAAGTAGGGAGTATATTCCCAGACCGGAGTGCCTGACGAAAACCTATAACAGATTAGCCCGTACAGTAAAAAAGGTAGCGCCATATACAGAATTAACCGATTATATTATCAGCACCCATGATAGCAGTTACCGGCAGGAAAAAGAGTGGAGGCATAAAGAATATGTTTCTCCCGCATACCTGGCGCTGAGAGCATCCCAGAAATATGAGTTAGTTTCCAGTCTTTAGCGTCTAATGCCTGCCCGCCTTCCATTGAGAGCGGGCAGGCATTTTCTGTGCTCTTAATTTTGCGGAAAATTTTTGTAGGATTTTGCCGTCTCCGGTGTATAGTAGGACATACGAACAAAAAGGAGGGAGTCATCGTGG
>NZ_KE159706.1:5359-8495 GCF_000403435.2 Oscillibacter sp. 1-3 | reverse complement strand
TTTTTATACAGCAAAAATTTTTTCGGCACATGAAAAATAAAATGTCGTTTTTGGACTCTGGAGGTTGTGGTAGATGGATGAGGGAGTCAGCGCATGAGGGCAGAGGAAAAACTGACTCAACAGAAAGGGTTGGCAAGTACAACATGAAAGAATCCGGCTACAAGAACTACGATGAACTGCCTCTGTTCCTGAACGCGGCAACGGTGGCGAAAGCGCTGGGTATCTCGTCATCCAGCGGCTACGAGTTGATGCACGAGCCGGATTTTCCGGTTCTGAAAATTGGCAGCAGACTCGTAGTGCCCAAAGAGAAATTTGCGGAGTGGGTATCGCGGCACACCCAAGGAGGTGCGGAGTGAAGTACACACCGTGGCCCAAGCGTGACCCAGTCAGGAACTACTTCCAGCTGCCCAACGAAATATTCCTGCTGGGGCTGCCGCCCGGCGCACTGGCCGTCTACTCCTACCTGCTCTGCTGTGAGAACCGGAGTACCTACCAGTGCTGGCCCAGCTACAAAACCATTGGCAGAGCAGTGAGGATGAGCTCCAACACCGTCCGCAAGTATGTGTGTGAGTTGGAGGAGCGGCAGCTCATCAGTACAGAGAGCACGATGGTCACCACCAAGGCTGGTCTGAAGCGCAACGGCAATCTGCTCTACACCATCCGCCCGATCCAACTGGCTCTGAATCAGTTCTACGAACAGCAACTGGCGCAGATGGATGTTGCAGCTGAACGTCAGCGAGTCGCAAAGGAATTCGCTCTCCGCAGTGATAAGCGCAGCTCAGCATGACGGCCTGTGCGCCGCTGTGTGGCCTCTCTGCTATCCGGAAGGTAACAAGCCGCCGCTCACCGCAGACGCAGCCGTGTCAAAAGCGTGCGGCCGGTGTGCCCCATACAGCGAATTCAGCGCAACCGAAAGTGGCAGGTGAACCGGGGGGTCGAAAAAAGTGCAGGATAAAGGCCGGGGGTCGCTTATGCGCCCCCCGGCCAGCCACACCGCCCCGCAGAGCGGGTCGGGGATTTTCCATAGGTGGTCGGAATTTTCGCTTTTTGCTGTGGCAGGTGGCCGTAAATGAGGAGAACAGAGAAAATACTGCATCATTTCACCATTTCACAAGGTGGCTGTCACAGGTGGTTTTCAGAGATTTTGCAGAAACCAACGCGGGGGTCATTTTTCACCCCCTGGGGTCAAGCCGGGGGTCAGTTTTTCATCTGCCCTTACAGTCACCGCAATACTGGCGGGTCTAAGCGGGGATATGTGCAAGGATCTGCGCCAACAACAAGTGGATACCTCAGAGGTCAAAAATGCTGAGCAGCAAGCTGCCGCCCAGCATGAAATCAAAACCAAGCTCGTCAGGTCATCCGCATTCCCATCTGTGGCCACTCAATCGTCTGCTCAAAAAAGTCAACCAGCTGATCCATAACGCCCTGCGCCGCATAGATCGTAGCGATCATGAACGCATCCGGGTCTACAGAACTCAAGTCAAGATCGTACCCAAGACTGCGAATCCACTGCGTAAAAAAGACACGCTGTACTCTGCCGTTGCCTTCCCGAAATGGATGCAGCATATTGACGGTGTGATAAAAGTCCGCTACCTCCTCCGCCAGCCCACGATGGGACAAGCGCTCACCGCTGAAACCAGCCAGGCGCTTGAAACACGCATCGGCACACGGTTCGATTTCTGCAGCAGGAACAAAAGCGGTTCCCTTCTTGGAGATATTGATAGTGCGTATTTGTCCAGCCCAGTCATAGAGATCACAGAACAGGAATTGGTGGATGCGTTTGTAGTGGTCAAAGTCAAAGCCGCCGACAATCGGCTGCTGATCCAGCAGACTGGCTTTTCCTAAAACGACAGCCGCCTCTGTTTCCGCTAGCACCGCTTCGTCTTGGATACCCAGCTTGTTGATCAGGCAAGTTGTTCCCGGATAGCAGCCGTCTGTTGTGGAGTCCATGCTGTAGGCCATGTCAGCACTCTCCTCTGCTGGAAGTAACATGAGCCAGGTACTGCTCCAGCGTAATTTCGCCGGCGAGCAATTTCCGGCACAGTTCCTTACAGACTTCCGTAACAGAAAGTCCCTCCATCCGCAGAGAAACCTCCGCAGCCTCAATAGAGTGCTCAATGGAACGCGGCATGAATCACACCTCCACCTAATCAGGAGTTATTATATGCATTGTAGCACAAAGGGTAAACGGTTGCAAACTGAAAATCACCTCTGCCCCTATCAAATTTTGCGCCACAAAACAAAGAATAAAAGTCCTCGAAAAAAATAGTAGCTATTCCCGACAAAGTGTGGTATGTGTTGGTGTTGCAAAGGAGGCAGTAGATATGAGAACGACTCTGGAAGATCTCTACTACGGCAATATCACACCCAACGAACAGAGGATGGCGCCTGGCTCAGAGTTAAAGCGGGCGGTAGATCGTGTCGCCAGCTACGAAAAACAACTCACAGAGCAACTCGAGGAAGCTGAGCAAGAGACTCTTACAAAGCTCATCCGGTCACAGCATGAGATCAACAGCATCACAGCAACCAAGAATTTTATCCTGGGCTTTCGGCTGGGTGTCAGGATCATGGCCGAGTGCATGAATGACAATGACGGTGATATTCGGACTGGAGGTGAATGACAAATGGCAAAGCGCAGACCGTCCGGCGACGGCATGGTGCGCAAGCGTGATGACGGTCGGTGGGAGGGCCGCATCGTGGTGGGCCACAAGGAAAACGGCGACTCTATCTTCCGCTACGTCTATGCTCCCACGCAGAAGGAGCTGTCCGTGAAGCTCCGCCAGCATATCGACAGCTACCAGGGTGCCGACCTGACGGAGCAGAGCCGGATGACCTTGAGTGAGTGGCTCGATCAGTGGCTGGAGAATATGGTGGATACTCTGCGGCCCAATACTCTGAGGAACTACCGCAGCTACATTGAGAACCACATCCGGCCCGGCCTGGGTGATAAGCCGCTGGCCCGGATTACACCGAAAGATGTGCAGCGGTTCTATGAGAAGCTGAGTGATTGTCTGGCCAGTGGTACGGTTCGCCGCATCCACACCACGCTCCACGGTGCGCTGAAGGCGGCACAGCAGGCTCACCTGATCGCCAGCAACCCGACCGAGCAGATCACCGCTCCCAGGTTCAGCTATGG
>NZ_KE159706.1:0-1159 GCF_000403435.2 Oscillibacter sp. 1-3 | reverse complement strand
GGAAGCAGTGGGTTTCGGGGAGTTATCGGATGCTTTCACAGGTATAAATCTGCTAATTCCTATGAGACACTACTTGCGCTGATACATCCAAAGAGGTCTGCAAAGATTTTTTAGACAAATTTTGATAGTTTATAGCCGTTTCTACTCCTTTTCATTTACTCTCCGGCACTCTTTGAAAACAGTGTTTCCACGTGTTCCACATCTGTCTGTGGCTGTTTATGTGGTCAGGAGGATCGACGCTCCGGAAGAGGCACCCTATAAACACAACGAAACGCTGTGTAATCCGCTCGATTTTTACCTCTGTATTTCTCCGTTTTAGATTGCAATTTTCTATCGACTTTCGCCTCCTATTTCGGTATTGTGTTGCTTGCAAAAGCCCCACAAAACACTGAAAATTAGGAGGAAAATGTATGACCAACATGAAAAAGCGCATTGCCGCCACACTGACAGCAGCTATCCTCACAACTGTCCTCACTGTCCCCGCCATGGCAACGGAAACGCCCGACAAATCCGTCCGGGTGAGCAGTTACAAGGGAAGTACCCTGGAGGTAGGAGACCGTAGCGGACTCATCATCAGTCCCAGCGGTGCAAACTACACTGTGACTTCCAGCAACCCAGACACGGTAGCGGTGGAACAGGTGCTGACCTTCTGGGTTGCCATTGCCAAAGCGGAGGGGATCGCAGAGATCACCGTCTCCAACAGCGCTGGAGAACGTGGGACCGTAATACTGACGGTTGGCTCCGCAGCCCCCGCTGCGCCGGAAGCCCCCGCCAGCGGGGACAGCGCCGGCCTGACAGACAACCTGGAGATACGGCAGGAGATGATCTGGCTCATCAACCAGACCCGAAAGGACAACGGAGTGTCGGAACTGCCGGTCAGCGAGGCCCTAATGAATGCCGCCCAAGCCTGCTCCGACCGGCGCTACACATGGCATCACGCCCTGGAGGAAAGCCAAGCCGCTGTTGACGCCGGTTACCCCTATGGCTTCGGTGACAACCTCACCGTGTTCACCGGCACAGCCGACGCAGCCCAACGCGCTGTCGACAACTGGATCAACTCTCCTGGCCATTTCGAGACGATGATCGACTCCAGATGTGACTGCATCGGCGTGGGCATGACCCAGTACGACGGCATCACCTACTGCTATATGTTTGTCGG
>NZ_KE159705.1 GCF_000403435.2 Oscillibacter sp. 1-3 | reverse complement strand
AGTACTCAAGGAGGGCCGTCCAGGAAGCTGGATGGCCTTCTCTCATGGTGGTAGAAAGCAGAGTACAGGCAGAAAAATACAACACCGGGGAGCAGATTTACTGCTCAGATATTGCGTACCAGTAAACAAGGAATTAAACCCCTTTATCAGTCCCAAGGCTGTATGCACAAGCGGAACCGCCATTTGGTAGACAACAGCAGCGTGTGTGTCTGCTACCTCAACAAGGAGAACGGCGGGACGGCCTATACAGTGGACTATGCGGGAAAGAAAGGACTGGAGATCATCAACCTTGTCAAATCCTGTTCCCCGTTTTCGGCGGCGAAATGGCAACGGCAAAAATGCAGACAGTCAAGGGGACAGAGTGGAGTCCTTGACCGTTCCGGGCTGGGCTTATCGCAAAAAAATGACAGAAAGCCATAGGCTGGAGTGGTACTGGCAGCGGCTCTCAACCATCAGAACCATATCCGTTTTGTCAGTAGCGGTGTCGGTGATGTCCTGCACAAAATAGCCGGAAACGGGTGGGGACGGTGTTGCCCCTGGGGCGCTGTGTCACACAGTCCGAATTGAGAAGATTAAGCATTGAGGAAGAAATCCGCCAGCTTGAAAACAAGAAAAAGCGGCTCATCCAAGAGCAGAAAGAGCAAGAGCGCAAGGACAGGACAAACCGGCTCTGCAAGCGCATGGGGCTTTTTGAAAAGCTGCTGCCCGACACCATCCCGCTGACCGAGGAGCAGTTCAAGACCTTTGTGGAGCAGACCATCGCCACCGACCACAGCCGCCGCGTACTGGACGGATTGACCGCCCAAAACGCCGCCACAGCCACCGCACAGGGCGCAGGAACGGCGGGGAGGGATAACACCCAGCCCGCCGCCAAAACCGCCCATACAGCGCAGGAGGGCGGCGCAGACGGGAGCAGGGCGCAAAAGGTAACAGCGTATGTGGAAGGGTGTCAATGGGGGGCTGTGTAATTCCTTTTGGCTCTATATCTAAGCTCCGACAATGCTTCTTCTGCCTCTTTTTTTAAGGCACTATTTTGAAGAAAATTTTCAATAACCTTTTCGTACTTCAAATCACCCGAAAAGCCCAAAAAAGTAAGCACATAACTGGAACACTCCACGTCCATAGAGTACAGATGAGGTAAAATTACATCAAGATTAAAGCCGCAAAATACTTTTTGGGCGGTCATAATTTGCAAAGATATATGGAGTATATTTTCAACAATCGTTTTGTTGGAATAATCTTTGATGCGGCTAAAAAAATAGTTGACGATGGAAACGACCTCATCAGAGGTTATATTGGCGTATTCCAATTCATCCCCAATCGCGCTTAAAGCCATGTCTAATTTTCCTAAATCTTTTTCCAGAAAGACTGCCTCAAGGTTTTCCTTTGAATACATTAGCTGCCTCCAACAAATCAGATTTGAAAACATTCTACCACAAGTATTCGCACATTTCCAGCCATAAAATCTGTACCCACTATACTAGTGTCTCGCCCTGTGCTATACTTTTATCCAGAAGTTAAACAGGACAGGTCTGTTTCAGATTGGAGGCATGATGCCATGAAAAGAAAGTATGCCCTCGCCGCCGCCCTGGTCGGGGCGCTGGTGCTGCCGCTGTGCAGTTGCGGGGGTAGCGCAGAAGCAATAAAGAGGGAAGCCTATGAATACCTTGCCAGCCGGTATAATGCGGAGTTTACAATCGTCAGCGCCGAGCGTGAAGCAGATGGCCCCGGCCCACTCCCCGATCTCAATCCATCTTACCATTGGGTATTGACTGTAATGTCTGACCAATTCCCGGATGAAACTTTCGTCATGCGCCGCTTGCGAACGAACGGAAAAAAGTGGTGCTGGTTAGATGATTATTTTACTCTCTTGCTGCGTGAAGAAGCAACAAATTATTTTGCTGAAATAATAGAGCCATATTTGAATACTCCGTATGTTGTAAGAATACTTTGGGGTACAACTACTTGGCCCGATGGAACAGGAGAGGGAACATCACTTCACGAGTGGTTTCAAGCAAATGGAGAGATTTCACAGATACAAGTATTTTTAGATGATGTTATTCCCACTGATAATTTATGCAAAGCACCAGCAATCAACATTCTGCAAACTGAACCCAATGTTCATTACATTACATTCTTTAGACTTTCAAGCGATGGTTTCGCCAATGTTGTCCAAGGTAGCGAACCCATAGATATTTATCAAGAAGAATCTTCTAAAGATTGGTCGCAGACATGGCGAATAGACTATGGGCAATGGGATTTAGAAGAATAATCAGCGAAGTATTCCACCGATTGACAATCGAACAAAATCCGATTAGTCGCTCGAAATCGAAGCGTCATTTTGACGCTCTGATTTTCGGGCGGCTTTCTATTTCCCCAAATTCTAACAAGGGCGGGGCGCAGAGGTAACGGGCTTGCGCCACGTTCCCTGCCCCCGGCAAGGGCAAGTCCGCCGTTGCCGCAGCCGCTTACCGGGCGGGGGAGAAACTCACCAACGACTTTGACGGGGAAACCCACGACTATACCCACAAGGGCGGCGTTGTCCATACCGAGATTTTACTCCCCGGCCACGCCCCCGCCGCCTTTTCTGACAGGGCGGTTTTGTGGAACGCGGTGGAGAAAATCGAGAAAGCGAAAAACGCCCAGCTTGCAAGAGAAATTGAGATTGCCCTGCCCCGTGAATTGACAAGGGAGCAGGGCATTTCTCTTGTCCGCGAGTATGTGAAAGAGCAGTTTGTCAATGCTGGAATGTGCGCCGACTTTGCCATCCATGACACGGGCGGCGGCAACCCCCACGCCCATATCATGCTGACAATGCGCCCCATCCAGCAGAACGGCGCATGGGGAGCGAAGCAGAAAAAGGAGTACATTCTTGACCCGCAGGGAAAGAAAATCTATGACCCGAAAAAGCGGCAGTACAAGTGCAAGGCCATCCCCGCCACCGACTGGAACGAGCAGACCAAGGCCGAGGAATGGCGGGCGGCGTGGGCGCAGCTTTGCAACCGGGCGCTGGAGCAGTACGGACACGCCGGGCGCATCGACCACCGCAGTTATGAGCGGCAGGGCATCGACCAGATACCCACCGTCCATTTAGGCGTTGCCGCCTCCGCTATGGAGAAGCGCGGCATCCGCACCGAGCGCGGCGATCTGAACCGGGAAATCGAAGTTTCAAATCAGAAACTCCGGCAACTGAAAGCCCGTATCGCCAAGCTGCAAAAGTGGCTGAAAGAGGAACAGGAGAACACCGAGCCACCCACCCTTGCCGACTATATCCAGGGCATTTTGAGCCGCAGGACGCGGGAGGGGAAATCGCAGGTTTCCCAATCCATCTATAACCTCAAAGACGCGGCGAAAATGCTGAATTTCCTGCAAAGCAACAACATCATGGATATGGCGGGGCTTGATGAAAAATTCAAGTCCATGATAGGGGAACAGCTTGACATCCAGCATAAACTGAAACCCATTGACCGGCGGTTAGGCACTCTGAAAAAGCACATCGAGCAGGCCGAGATTTATTTCAAGTATAAGGGAAAAAAGCATTTGACCGAGGCCGAGCAAATCCTGTTCACGGCGGCGCACGATTATCTGAAAGGCGTGATGAACGGCAAGACCGCCCTGCCGGTAAAGGCATGGAAAGCGGAGTATGCCAAGCTGACCGCCGAACGGGAAACGCTCAACCGGCGGTATCTCGCATTGAAAGAGGAAGTGAAAGAAGCCGAGCAAATCCGCAGGAGCGTTTACAACATCTTGCGGCAGGAACAGCGGGAGCAGCAGCCCCGCAGGGCGCAGAATATGGAGCGGTAACAGGCGGGGCGGCGGGGAATGTCTACATCTACCCCGCTGCACTATTTCAACTCACAAATATATAACATTTTTAGGATAATTCTTTTGCCGCTGCTTCCATTTTGCCACATAAGGTCTGCTACTTTCGATGGGATCATAAACCCAGCCACCAGTACACCAGTCTAAAAGGCTCGTGAAATCAGGAAAACAAACGGCTTTCGTAGGCATCTTTTTATCATAATCCTCTTGGCTATCAAAACTGAATAAAAGTTCATCATGTTCCAAGCAATAAATATCTTCAGTCAAGCAGTCAAGAATTAACAAGCGATTATCATTCATACTGCCAATACAGACACATTTCATTTTCCAACTTCCATCGCTCTCTGGAACATCACTATATGTTTCACTGACTTTGAAAAGTTTGATTTCTACCTGTCCAATTATTCCATCATCTGGTTCCCATAGCCACCTTTCATTATCCCCTGCATCTTTTGTCATATCACAAAATGAGAAAAACGCTTCGCCCTTTTGAATGACTTTGGGGTAATAAATTGCGCCGTCCGGATGTTGACGCAAAAAATCCTTATAGTCACTCGGAAGTGAAAAACCAATCTTTCTTTCCAGCATATCTGCGGCATTCACTTTATTGAACGCTCCTTCCATTTCAGAAACTTTTTGACACTATTGTGTTTCCTCAAAAACTTCCTCTTTATTTGCTTCCCCAAGTATAGCAGATTTTTCCGCCGCAAGCAATCGGCGATCATGTCCGTTCCGCCTATCCAGACCGTCAAGGCCGAGTAGTATTTTTTGCTTCGCAAAAAATCTCCGCTCTGCCCCCTTGACTGTCTGGATTTTTGCCGTTGCCATTTCGCCGCCGAAAACGGGGAACAGGATTTGACAATCCTGCCCCCCGCTTTCGTCCGCTTCATTTTAATGGCAAAACCGTCTGCACTGGTGCGGCGGCTGACGGTAGGTTTTGCGGTGGCTCTGCCCCCGCGCCCCCGGCCTCTCCCAAAGAACAGAATAAGGGCAAGTGCGTAACCGGCGGGCGTGGACATTTACTCGCCACGGGTGGGGGAAGTCGTGTTCTGAAATCACCTCGCTGCTGTCAGCATCTTTCAAGGCCACATAGACGGCTGTTCATCTCCAGTCATTTCAAAAAACTTGCATTTACACTCCGGGCAGACAGATGGAATAATCAGCGGACAAAATTTTAGTTTCGCATACTTGATATGTTGCCCCTTTATGGTAAAAAAGCACTCTTTCTCTTTCAAATCATTCCCCCCGCGTTTTAGGACGTAATATGGAAATGGATGTCCGCAGCAAGGACATCTCCAAAAAAGTTTTGGAGTAAATTTAAGCGGAGTAGCCACCAAAAAAATCGGGAGTGATATAACAAACGCCACAATGAAAAACGCCAAGAAAGGTTTGCTCTCTATCAAGGCACTCATTTCAATATTCTCACCCAAAATCCTGTCCAAAACAACCACAGGAATGAACAATACCATCGCACAAACACAAGAAGCGGCAAAGCATCCCCATTGTATCATGAATGCTGTTTTCATAAATGCACAGCATCGCCGGAACCGGGGCGGCATCTGCGGGAAAACATACGGAAACGGCTTTGACATATTCTCTTGTTGCAGTCGCCAATTTGAAAAATCATCCGTTGCTCTTTTCATAATCCTGTCCTCGGAATTTTTCGTTTGCCTGCCCATATCACACATACAGCAAGACATAAGCTCCCGCCAGTACAAGGGCTTTGGACTTTAAGTATAGCACATCTCCCCAGCGAAAACAATCACCGCTTTCTAAAGGCAAATGCGTAACCGGCGGGCATGGACATTTAGGCTTGCGGCACAGCCCCCAACCCCCATGAATACGGGCTTCCTGGGGCGTTCCAAGCCCCGGCGTGGGGCGGGGTATAGTTTTATACTACCTACCCCCGAAAACGGCTTTTAACCGTCCACGGGGCTTTTCCCGCCTGATTTTTCCCATCCCTTGAAAAGTTCCTCTTGACAAAAAGCCTAAAGGAC
>NZ_KE159704.1 GCF_000403435.2 Oscillibacter sp. 1-3 | reverse complement strand
CCCCGTCAAATGGGTTTCTACGAATATCCTTTATAAGCAGGTTTACCCGCTTCAGCACCTTCTTGTCTTGCGTCTGCCAGTACAGGTAATCATCCCAGGCTCTATCCTCCCACAGCAGCCGCATCAATCCACCTCGATCAAGTCATGCTCTGCGAAATGGGCCTTTCCATCTTTAACATCCCGCATGACATTTTCCAAGTAGCGAATATTACTTTCAGAGTAAAACGGATCAGCAGAAACCTCAAAAGGAATACGGCACTCTCTGCCGACCTTCTTTGCAAAAATCGTAAACGCAGCACTCATGGAAAGCCCCAATTCAGAGCAAGCCCACTCCATTCTTTTCTTAACGTCTGAATCCAACTTAAAATTGACATTCACTGTCTGCCCCATATACAACACCCCTTTCTGTTTTTATTATATGCCACAATAAAGAAAAAATCAAGAATTTTTCTTTACAACACTGTAAAATAACTCCTATCCATTACAATCACCTAAATGTCCTCTAATCATCCTCGGCCTGTGCTGCTACCAAGAAGTCGCTGGTCATCTTGGACGGCTCCACAGGCACCGTGATATGGCCACTTTCAAACCGCAGCGGCGGTAACGGGCAATCCCACCACTTCCGTATGGTCTTCGGATCAAGGCCGGTTTCCCGGTGACAATCGGCCTTGCGTCCCTCCGGGTGCTGCTGCCGCCATTGATATACCCGCTCCTGCGCTGTTCCACTACCTTGGGGCCTTCCTACAGGGACGGCCTCTCCCAACTGTTTCTTTAACGCCTTCATTGTGTTCATCACTTGAATATGCTCTTTTCTCTTCCGCCAATTCCTCTTATTAACTGGCATAGACATCCCGGAGAGCCTTGCTATATCATCCCTGGGAAACGTCACATAGTCCTCATTGAACATCGAGAGAGCAGCCTCTACATCCTCCCTGGTAAAGCGATTGACCTCCTCGATGCTCATTTCGTCATAAGGCAGAAGGAGAGAATAGGCATCCTGGCGAAGTTCCTCCTCCTCAATCCCACACTTCTTCGCATAGATCGCCAAGGTCATTATTCCATGATAGCGGTGGCCCACACGGATCTCGTCCTGGATACGGCGCAGCCACCAATCGTAGAGATCTCTCTTCACCGTCCAGCGACCTCTCCGCTCGCCCTTCACAATCCGGCGCTCATACCAGTCCGGGTACTTCTCCTTTGCTACCGCCAGAGGCATACTGCTCTTTTTCAAAATGCCCTGCAACTTCTGCCGTTCTCCGTTTGATGCTGGTATGTACTCCAACAGATCATCCAGCTCCACCCGGCCCCCAAACTGAAACGCCACCACAGGATAGCCTTTACCCAATTTCGTCCCGGAACCGACTACCCGGAACCCCTGCATAAGACCCTGCATCTGCGGCTGCTTGATAGAGGACGTGTACCTGTTCCAAATCTGCCGAGTGAGGGAATACTTCAGTTCCTTCAGATAATGCTGGTTTTGCGGATACATAGGAACCGGCTCGGACAGAACATAATACAGGTGCAGCCCTGTCCCGCTGTTCACCACAAAAGTAGCCTTCGGCAAAATATCCTTGTTCATTTGATGCAGCACATCCCGGAGCTGCGGCATACCAACCCCGTCAATATCGAAAACCAGGGCATACAGAAACCGGGCAAATTTTCCTGATCTCTTTTTCCCGTAATATGAAATCGGCGCCATGATGGTAAAATCGGTATCCATCAACTCTTCCAGCATCTTCAAATCGTCCGTAATAATATACCGCCTTGCCTTACCATCCCCCTCAATCCCCAGGGCAATCCCATTGACAGAACCGCCCTTACCAGGCAGAGAAACAGCGATACCATTCGGCTTTTTATCTTCATAATGCCCTTTTCGCTCAAAAGACCCTTCCGGGAAAATCTCCCGGTAAAACTCAAACGGCGAAACCTGTTCTAAAAACTGCTCCAGATGGGCATTCTTTTCCTTATACAAGGCTTGATACTCCTCAACCGTTCCCCGAAAATTAACTATCATGCCACTCCCCCCGCTTAATCTTAAACCAATTCTGCGAAAACATTTTCAAAAACCGTTCAGAATAGCCCTTCATGTCCACCACGAAGGCTGTATATTCCTCCTGCGTCATATCTCTCGTATCTTTTTCCAAGTAATAAATCGAAGAAGGCCCTTCAAATGTATCCCAAATATAACTTGGAATCGCCCCATCAAGCGGAGTGCGCCCCAATAAGGCCCACTGACGAACAGTCTTGCTATCAACAGGCTTAATGCCCTTTTTTCTCTTACCCATAAACCCACCTCTCACAAAAAAGAAAAAGAAGCAAAAAGAAAAAATCCGCTACGGCGGGGACGGGGGAGCCGCCTGCGGGCGGCAAGGGGGGAAAGGGGGAGCCAAAGAGCGGCCCCTACGGGGCCTTAAAGAGAAAGTCACCTCCCCCTTTCCCCCCTTGCTCCGGCTATGGAAATGATGGAAAACCCTACGGGTTTACCACATTCCCACAGCCTCCGCTCACCCCCCTTTTCCCCTCCGACTTTCTCCCTTTTTTTAAAGAAAAATGACGTTTTTAAGTTACGAAAAGACTCCTTAGAGGGCCGTTTATTATCAATGAATTTTTTCCCTATTTTTTGTTATGATTATAGCCTGTCCACCCAGGAATTTCAAGTCCCCTGGACAGGCTATTTTACCACGCCTTTTAAGGCCCTCAGAAGCCACGCAAGCAGACCCAGGGGGAAGGGGCAGCCCCTCTCGCCAAACGCCCACCAAGGCCCTCAGAACGCCGGTTGAAGGCCATAGATCACCGTGCCCGCATATCCGGTGGAACGATGCCCAGGGCCTTCGTGTGCATAAACACCAGCTCCCAATAGCCAGAGCGAAAGTTGGCCCTCAACCTTTGCTGCCCCGCCAACAGTATATTCCGTTTCATGAAATCTTCCTTCACTGAAACATCCTCAATCATACCCTCATACCTTCCTCTGTATCTGGCTGATATTCCTATCTCCATAATCAACCAAGCCCCGTCTTGGGGGAGCAAGTCTCTCTCAATTTGGGTCCTGGCCTCTTCTTCCGTAAAATCGACCGAATAATAGCTTTGCAGCACAGTTTCCCACAGTTTTACTTTCTTCCACTTCTTCCCGTCCCTATAGCGGTATTCTTTTTCTTCTGAAGCAACGACAACATACCCGGTATGCTCCTTCTTTGGCTTCAGCTTCCGGTCAGCGTTCGCCCGTTCTCTGGCGATCCGCAGCAGGTTCTTATTCAAGTCACGCTGATAGGCGCTTTCCCGCCGTTCTTCCTCCAGCTCTCCCTCCATGTCGGCTACCTTTTGCGCCGCCGATGCTTCCGCAGCCTGAACTTTATACCGTGCGTCATTTTCAAGCCGTTGCATCCTCTTCTCTGCCTCATATTTTGTATTCCGGCTCTCCTGCTCCGCAGCAGTGATCCGCCGATGCAGCTCGTTGTACTCCTTCAGCGACATAATCACATGAGAACACTCCGGGTCGGACAGACCGCCAGGAACTTCCTTGTAGCCGCCGAAGGTCCCTTCCTTCACATATTTCGCCACAGCGTTCCCCTCCCTTACAGGCCCCGAATATAGTTGTCGGCCACAACGCTTATACGATTATGACCGAGGGCCTTGCTGCACACCAGCATCGCCGCCTTGTCCAGTCTCTTCCCAGCTTCGTCCTTCCGGCAGACATATACATCGCTCTGATACCGCCGCCCCGTCCCCCGGTTTACCCGGTCATAAGGGATCTCTTTTATCGCCCTGGCATGGGCCTTATAGATGGCCGTAGCGTACTCCGCCCGGTATCCATGAATGTCGGCGCTTTTATGGACATGCTGCCACACCTTTTCCTCTGGCGGCGTGCTACTGATCCGCTCCACGATCTGCTCTGTATTCTTGCCGATAATGGGACTCAGGCGCATCCTGCCGCCCTTCCCATTCCGCACGAAGGTAAAATACTCCCCCTGGAACAGCCGGGTGTCCTGGAGCATGGAAAGCCGTTTCCCGTCCGCTGGCGTTCGCCGGTCCTCCGGGATAGTCTCCAGGCGGGAAATCTCCACCTCGATCTGCGCCCTGGTCACTAAGTCTTTACCCCGCAGCTCCTCCAGCTCACTCCGGCGAAGCCCCGTTCCCCGGCAGAACTTAATCAACTCGTCATTATTGGTTTTGGAGAAATGCCGGTCGCGCACCCGATCCCCGCGGCTCCGCTTAATGTCCTCCCGATTCCGTTTGGGGGGCTTGAAATAATTCTCGTCATCCGGCTGGATGCCGTAGAGCTTGCCGAGGGCCTTCGCCTCAAGCTGGACAGTCCAGGCCGACAGGCCACGGTCAACCTGCGCCTGAAGCCATTCATTGGCGTACTTCTTTGCGCTTTTCAGCGTGGTACACTTCGGATAGTTCTCCCTGATGTACTTGATAAAATATTTTGTGTGCTTCCAATATGCCTTGTAAGTGCTGACAGAGAAAATCTTATCCCTGTCCGTCCCATTGGCTACAGCCGCCTTTTTGCTCTCCCCAAAGGCTTGCATTCCTGTCAGGCGTTCATACGCCTGTTGATGGAGATCCTTTGAGTATGACTTATTTCTCCGGCCCATTTCATCCCCTTTCTGGACTATCCCTTATACGCACCTTTTGTAGCTCTCAGAAGGATAGTTCTGGTATAATTTATTTAATATCAATAATATACACCTCTTGAATATTAGAAATATATTATATAACTTATATATCGGACTCATGTTATATAGCTTATACGTGTTAAAGCCAGGCCGCCTCATGTCAGCTCCAATCGGAGACTCGGCAATCGGCAAAGTACACTTTTTAACGTCTTATGTGTGACGGGTTTGGGAAAACTCCCTACACTTTTTATCTTGCTTATGTGTGCAGCCCTATTTATTACGATCTACGGCAGTTAGGATTCTGTCGGCTCCTTTGTAGAGGGAGCAGCTCTCCGGCAGATTTACAGCATGACCGGCTGCGTTCGGAAGGTGGGAAGGGACACGATACGTTTTACTTACCGTCGCTTTCAAAAAGATTACTCGCTCAGGGTCCATGATGCGCTTTCCAATTCACAAAGGTTACTAAGGCAAGCCCGCGCACCATACAGGTGTATCACCCCTGAATGGCTTCTGATTAGCAAACTGCTAAACCCCCGACCGGCGAACCAGGAGCCGGGACGCTCTGGGCCTAATTACTATTTACCCTCGCCCAGACGAGCTTTGATTGTGCTGCGGCACTCCTTTCCCCACTGACCACAGCAGCGATTTTCTATGGCAGCAGGAAATTATTTCCTGCTGTTTTTAGTATAGCATAGATTTCCGGGGCAGTCAAGATATTCCGATTATGTTAGACATAACGGTTTACCCGTTCATATATAGTGTAAACGGGTAAACCGTTATGCGCATAAAACTACGAATGGGTGCAAGTCATACTGCACCCATTCGTCTTATAATCCAGACTAATGAAGCACATCACCATGGGCTACAATATCTTCATCTTGGTAAACGTATTTACTTGCATCTAAGCCTTTTTGTATATCCGTCGGTATATGCGCAATACCATTTATATACCACCATTTACCATCAATCTTACCAACAAAATTATAAACACACTCATACTCTTCTTCTGAATAAAACGGTGTTTGCTCCGACTTCATTAACATAGTAAATGCGTACAGGTTTTCGTTTACTTTTTCAATGCGCTCTATCTGATAATCTATCAACCTATCTCCAGATGCAATATAAGCTGATTTTATAAACTCATCTTCAAAATGCATATATTGGGATGACACTTCTACTCCCTCTTTGTATGCTTCCATATAATCATCAACAACTGCAAGCACTTCATCTGGAACCGACACATCATTTTTGCTTTGTAGCCCTCTCAGCAGGAAAAATGTGGTTACCGCTAAAACCAAACATACAAAAGGAAGACTCCGATTTATCATTTTTTGTTTCATCTAAATCTCCTCTTCTACAAACCAGCCCTGCTCCCATGTAAGTAGCAGGGCTGGTTCTTCAAGACTTTGTAGATATTTTGCTAAATGGTGTTTTTAGATATTATACGGATTTTTTGAAACAGAAAAATTCAATGTTCCAGAAACAGTGCCCGATCCGCTTTCGTTTGTAATGTGTCCATAGTACGTCGTCGAATTTCCCATGTACAAATACCCATTTCGAATTTTCGGAATCCAGCTGGTAGACCAAGTGCCAGAATCAAAATAAATAGGCATGACTGTATAAAATGTGTCCTTGTTTGCATTGTATGAACAAGCTCCGACTTTTACATCACTGCCGCTTGTGTCTGTAACCTTTCCTGTAATCAACAGCCCCTCCCCAACAAGGCCATCAAAAGCTCCGCCAGTAAAATTCTTTCCAGGCGCAGAATAGGTGGTCAAGAGTTTGCTAACATTATTTGCAGTCATTGAAAACGGCAATCCGCTAGATCTAGCACTCCTGATGTCAGTATCTTCAAGCAAAAAACCATCTTCGTCCGCACGAGATCCAATAGGTTCCCCTTGTACAAGAATGAGGTCTTGAGACTGCTCTATAGAACTGGTTGGAGAAGCCGCAAAAGCACTCGTTGTACATACCATTACAAGCATAAGGACAGCGGAAACAAGCCGAATGTACTTTTTCATTTCTATTCCTCCATTTTCCGTGTAAAAAGTCAACTTGGATAAATTTGTTTTATAGTTTGTCCATCTTTAAAACAAATTCGATTCACCTCCGCAAGTGCATCATCAAAAATATTTATTTTGACTGGCCATGGTTTTCCTCGGCGAAGACATAACCCTTCTGAATAGACGGTAATCTGTAATACTTTATCTTCTATGAAATAATCATATCCCAAAAAGTAGATTCCACTATCCCAGGTGTCAATTTCTATGAAGCACTTTTCAGAGGTCAAAGAAATACTTTTTACATAAAGGTTCACAAATGATTGAGAAATGCCAGATGATACTATGCCGCAAACTATCAAAACAGTGATAACCGCTATAGTTAAGAAAACAGCAAAATAATTAGCAAACCTTCTTTTACCGGTCATAATTTGTACTAACGTACACAGCGCTTAATGCCGGGTTTGCATTGAGTTGGGAATAGTAAACCCTGTCATGATATTTCACAGCAGCTCTTGAAGTATAGTTTGTCTGCTGAATATTATGAGCCAGATTGTAGGGCGTGCAAATTATTCCAGCAGAAATTTTATTGGGAGAAATTTGATTCCATGCACCGGAAGCAAACGCAGAACAATTATCTGCCGCATTCCAATAGTCGTGTCTAAGAATATAAGTGTTCAAAGTGTCTAAACCGGAAGAGTCAATATTATAATTTGTAGAAACTCTTTTAGAATACGCACTATTTGTTTTAATGAAATACGACTCTAAGTTATACCATAGACCCGTATGCTCCGACTTGTTCCCCCACGTTCCCAAGGTGATTTGTTTCCCCGCAGGTAACGTTCTTTTTCCGACCATAATTGTTCTGTTTGATGTATTTTCCACAACAATCCAAGCATGGGTTCCGGTATTGATTGCATGCCCAGAACTACCAATCGTATTGTCCCCAGAGCCGTCAGAAAAAATTTTAACAGTAGCGACTGTTGATCCGTTACTTGCAGTTGCACTTGCAGTTTGTGCATCTTCTACTCTCTGCTCAATGCAATCATAGTTGTCTTTATAGTACTCAATAGAATTAAAGAGCAAATATGCATCTAGTTCTTCCTCATGTCCTGTCATCGCATTTTTTGCAGATTCATAGTTGCTCTGAAGATACAAAATTGTACCTTCTAAATCATTGGTACTATTGCAATCTGGGAAAGCATCTTCGACAAGTTCCGTAGTAGACTGATCGTATTCATCAAGTTTAGCAAAAACATCATCTGCCTCTTGATCTGTCAGCCCAGTTACAACACAATAATCAAATTGAATTGTATTGTAAATCACTTCATCCTTCTGCCCTTGACCATAGGCATTTTCAAAATCTACCGAGGCGGCTAAGCTTGTAGTTACCAGGAAGAGACTTGTAATGAATGTCAACAAAAGTAATCTGCCCTTTTTCATGTGTATACCTCCACTAATACTGATATAAGAATTTTGATTCTACAAAGATAATACTTACACTAACATCACATCCTTTTTAATGTTCCCCTTAAATTATTGGCCCAAAGGGATGTATCCCTTTGGGCCTGCCTATAGGCAGGCCCGGTTTTACCTTCCAGTTGCCGTAACAGTTATGTCCGGTCTGACCTGACCATTCACTGTCGCAGATAAGACCAATTTATATGTCTGCCTTTCCGCAACAGTGTAGGTTTCAGAAATTGTGACAGAGCCTTTTCCTGATGCGCTCCATGACGTAATGGTCTGAGCGCCTTGTTTCAGGGTAACAGTAATTGAAATTTCATCCTCCTGGTTCCCACTACTATACTTCCCGAAACAATATGCCGTTGTTCCGCTGATCTTCAGTGTCGGCCTACCAGAAATCGCCCTTGCGCTAACAGCAGATGCAGCCGGAGCCATGATCGACACGGCAAGAAGAACTACCATCAGCATAGGCACAATCCGTTTTTTCATAAAAAGCACCCCCTCTCTGTACTGAATAAGGCGCTGCTTTTCGCAGTCACCATATTAACGCAGAGAAAGGGTGCTTATCTTACATAAATTTTGCAAAAATTTCTTTACTATCCTATTCGTTCAACACTTTTCGCTAATTCAACCAGCTTTTTACTGTCAAAAAATCCGTCAATTACAAACTGAACTTCTTCCTTTTTATCAAGCCACGTTATTAAATTACTCTGATTTATATCTTTTGATATATATACATGGCCTAAAAAATCATTATCCTTTATTTCAATAATATCCATATTGTCTGTCTCTATTTCTACGGCAGTCCCCTCTTCCACTCTCATATACTCAAATCGGATTACTCCCCCCTCCGAATTTTCGTAGAATATCTCTACATCGTTCGGCGATTCAACGGGCATCCCCGTTTCCTTATATCCAAATGGCAAGTCCGCAATTTTATATTGTGGCATTTTTGTAAATGACGGCTCTCCAAAAAAACGATATATAACACTAGACTCATACCACTCAGCAACCCAGGTAATAATGGCGGCACGGGCAGTCGGGCTCACTACCATAATTGAGCCAACCGCTACAGAACATATCAATAAAAATACCGCTACACTCTGCAGACACCTCGTCCAAGCCGATCCTCGATGCCATTCCTTAGCCCACTTATTCGGATTAGAGAGCATGCGCAACATCTGCCATTTGAAATGTTCTGATATGACCACAGGATCTTTTTCATGAAGCTCCTCCTCAAATTCCATGGCAGCTGCATCTAACAGAATGTTTTTCAAAGCCAAATTCTCGACCGCTTCCATCATTGCACATACCCCTCCTCTCGTAGCTTTTTCATAAGTAGCGCCCTGCCACGATGAATCCGAACATCGACCGTTGATTCTTTCAAAGACAGTGCAGCAGCAATCTCCTTTGTGCTGCGTTCCTCAACAAACCGCATTTCTAAAATTGCCCGATATATTTCTGGCATTTCTCGTATAATCTCTATAACATCTTTTACATCATCGGTCTCTGGTCCATCATTGTATCCAATAAAATTATCATCAATTGGCAGTTCTTTTCGGCGCTTTCTTAATATCGTTATCGCTTCATTCTTTACTATAATGACGAGATATGCACCTCTTTTCTTACAGGGAACGTCTAATATCTTCTTAAAGTTCTCAGCTACTCTTACCCATGCATTTTGAACTGCATCCTCAGCAGCACTCGCATCGTCAGGAAAGTACCGCTTTGCTACTCGAAGCATCGCATTTCCATACTCATTATATAACTCGACAAAAACATCTCTATCTTCGTCGGTTTCAAGAATAGACAAGAACACCAGCAATTTTATCCCCCCTGTTCTCTATTTCTATTTCTATAAATATTCTACCAAGTTTTCTACTTTCCCTCGTTATTCTTTATTTTTTTATACTCGACAAGCTCCTTCTCATGCCCTGCCCTAAACTGTTCCATCAGATCACCAACTACGTCGCTGATACTCCTACGCTGCACATAGGCAATCTTCTGTATATCCTCATACAGACTCGGCAACACCGACAAGCTCACCCGCTTCTTGATCTCCCGGCCCTCCTTCGGGCGGCCTCTCCCGCTGCCGGCAGCAGCCGGCGCACCATCAACGATGCTTCCTACAATCGAACCCCTCCGGCGGATCTCCCTATCCTCAAACTTAGCCATTCTCTTTCTCCGTCCTTTCAAATTTTTCTGCAATGATCATGTCTGCAATTTTATTGTACTCTATGGAAATTTCGCTGCCGGGCGTCTGCTCCACTACCGCCAGTCCGTCATAAATGCCTTTCTTGGCGACTGCCAGCCGTTTAATCACGCCCAGGAGGTTATACTCTTTCCTCAGCGCAGCCAGTATCTCATTGTCGTCCGCCACTCGCTTTTCATAAAGCGTCGCAATGACCCCCAGCACCTTCAGCTCCGGGTTAATCAGCTCCTGGATCTCCTGGATGCTGTCCTGGAGCTGCGTCAGACCACGATAGGCCAGATAATCCGTCTTGACGGGGATAATCACACCGTCGGCACAGGAGAGCGCATTGATCGTCAGGATGGAGAGCTGCGGGGGGCAGTCTACCAGGATGAAGTCATATTCCCCCCGAACCGGCCGCAGGGCCCGGTCAAGAATCTTCTCCCGGCTGGCCCTGGACAGCAGCTCCATCTCCATCGGAGCCAGGTCAATGATGGAGGTAACGATGTGCAGCTGGTCGCTGATCTGCTCGATGCACTCGCTGACCGGCACACCGTCTTTTCTCAGAACATCTACAATCGTCCTCTTTACCTCCAGCGGCTCCAGGCCCACACTGATCGTCAGGCTGGCCTGGCTGTCCAGGTCGATCAAGAGGACCCGCTTTCCCTTAGCCGCCAGGGCCACGCCGAGATTGTGCGTCGTTGTGGTCTTCGCCACACCGCCCTTTTGATTTGCGATTGCTATAACTTTCAAATCCTTCACTCCTTATTTCATTTATATAGTCTGCATTTACTATTTAAGTTATATAAATTATATTGCTTATTCCTTAGATTGTCAAGCAGAAAGCGGTGCTCCAGGAACGGAGACACCGCTTTTTATTTCATATACACAAATTATTTATTTTATATAACTTAATCTTGATATATACTTTATGTCTTCACAAACAATCCTATAGGACAAATATCCCTAAATCCTGGCGTTGAGATGTACCAGCAGCCAGGGCCGGTCGGCTCCCAGCTCACCTCCAGGGTAATATCATGCCACCCATCCGGGAACAGCGCCGTGAAACTCTCGCCAGCATGAATGCCCCGGCCTTCCAGGAGCAGCCGAGGGTGCGGATCAGCGTCCGCCGGGGCCGGTAACTGAAGCTGTGCAAATCTTGTTTCCTCTGCCATACGTTCTAATTCCTCCATGGTTTTGACAATGCCTTGACCGGCTCGAACCTGGGCAAGCCCTCTCTCCAATTTTCCAATGTAATCCTGATGTGTCACCGCAGTTACTCTCCAATTCAATCATAGTGGCCCCGGCAAGACACAACATAGATAATCCCGTCTTGCTCATAGTACACAATCCGATTGGTTTCATCAATTCGCCTGCTCCACCACCCGCTAAGGTTGTTCTTCAGCGGTTCCGGCTTCCCAACCCCGTCAAATGGGTTTCTACGAATATCCTTTATAAGCAGGTTTACCCGCTTCAGCACCTTCTTGTCTTGCGTCTGCCAGTACAGGTAATCATCC
>NZ_KE159703.1:1298565-1299072 GCF_000403435.2 Oscillibacter sp. 1-3 | reverse complement strand
CTCCCGCCATGGGCGGCAGTTTGGAAACGGATTCCGGCATCGGCTCCGTCTATGTCCCCGGCTCGTCCTCGGTGACAGTGACCAACCCCGGCAGTTACAAGGGCAAAGTGCTGGTGATGCGTCCCGACACGCTCCAGGAGAGCTGCTGGGACCCCCGCAATATGCTCTGGCTGGCGGAAGGCGGCTTCGGCTGTTCTCCCCACGCCAGAGGTCAGGCGGTCTACGCCACCTGCCTGGGCGACGGCGAAAAGACCCGCTGGAACCGCTCCGACTTCGCTGGCGTTCTGGATGAGCAGTATCTGCCGGACTGGGCGCGGGAGAAGCTGGAGGAGCTTCGCACTCCCCAGCAGGAACAGGACACCGGGCCCGCCATGGGCGGCATGACCATGGAGTAATTCCATTTTACCAAAAATTTTTTAGGAGGAACCGACAATGAAACAGGCCCCTGACCCGACCCTCACATCTCAGCGGGAGACCCTCCCCATGCAGGTGGATGTGAAAATCCAC
>NZ_KE159703.1:1271509-1298400 GCF_000403435.2 Oscillibacter sp. 1-3 | reverse complement strand
CCCGGAAATGAAAATGTAGAGGAGGAAACGACGATGAAGAAACTGACCGCAGTCTGCGCCCTGATATTGGCGCTGACTATGGCCCTTGCTCCCGCCGCTCACGCGGCGGAGTGGGCGGGGGTACCCCATGCGAGCCCAGCAACGCGGGTCGCATGGGGAACAGAGGAGCAAGGGAGCGAGCATAGTTTTCGCCGTCAGGCGGAAACGGAGCAGAGCGGACTTTGCGACGATGTGGTCTGCTACCCCAGCTCCGTCACCCAGAGCGAGGATGGGGCCGAGATCCGCAAGTTCTACGACCTGTCCCCGGAGGACGACCCCACCGGCATCCCCCGCTCGGATTTCGAGCAGGACGGATACCACTACACCCTGGTGGATCTGCTCAAGCAGGAACTTCCGGAGCATGAGAGCCGCCAGCACACCGAGACAGTGACGCTGGACAGTAAAAACAAGGACATGGCCTCTGTGCTGGCCCTGCTGCCCCAGGAGAAGGCGTTCGTCACCGACGACGGCCTCGCCGGGACGCTGACTCTGCGGCTGGATACGGTGCAGGTGGAGGTGGCCGGCTACGGCAGCTCCACCAGGCAGGTCTCCGCCACCCGGACCTATCCCAATCTGGCGGGACAGGACACCCAGTACATCCCCAAGACCATTCAGGACGGCGGGCGTACTCTGACCCTCCAGGACGTCAGCTGGCAGACGGACAACACGGGAAGTCTGGACGGCTACGCCCTGGGCGACCGCTACACCGCCGTGGCTACCTACACCGGCAGCGCCACCAGCAGCTATGTCAAAGGCTATACCGTCACCGCCGACTACACTGGGACAGTCAGCAGGATCGCCCTGAACAAGACCCGGTATGTGGCAATTTTCGAGGGGACGCCCCTCCAGCCTGCGGAGCCTGTGGACGACGGTCTGGAGGCAACCGATCCGGCCCCCGCCGCCAGCTTCAACTGGCCGCTTCTGCTGGCGCCTCTGGGCCTCATCGCCGCGGCTGGCGGCGGCATCGGGATCGCCCTGTTCCTCAAACGGCGCAGTGAGCTGGCCGAGGGCGGCGATGAGGATGCGTAATTCCAAACCCGTAATCAGAAAGGACTGGTGAATGTGATGAAGAAGAAACTGACCATGCTCCTCCTGGCTCTGTGCATGACGGCCTCCATGATGGCGACCGCCTATGCCGCGGAGCCTCTGGAGTTCGTCAACGCAAGCTCCATATCCCTCGCTCTACCGCAAGCGGCAGAGCTCCCTCATTCCGCTGCATTTCCTCTTCCCACAAAGTCTTACGACTTTGCGGGAACCCTGATCGACGGAGCTGGCAACCCGGAATACGGCAAGTCCACGTCCATATCGGGCTCCCACAGCAGCCCAGCGCAGCGGGTGCTGTGGGAAAAGGAGGAGCAAGGGAGTGAATGGAGTTTTCGCCGTCAGGCGAAAACGGAATGGAACGGACTTTGCGACGACGCGGTGCATACCCCTGGCGGCGGGGCCATGAAAAACGAGGACGTGAGCAAGAACGCCGCTCTCGCTCCCCCCGCCTTCGGCAGCTACAGCGCCGACACCCTGCACACCGGCACGCCCCTCACTCCCAATCTGGCTCCCGGCTATCAGCCCACTTCCGGAGCCATCATCAACGGCAGCGCCGGTGTCATTCAGCCTCCCGCCATGGGCGGCAGTTTGGAAACGGATTCCGGCATCGGCTCCGTCTATGTCCCCGGCTCGTCCTCGGTGACAGTGACCAACCCCGGCAGTGCTTCCGGCGGCTATACGGCGGTGACAGATGACCTCTACTACAGCAACGGCAGCCTGGGGACACTGAAGATCCCCGCCATCGGCCTGAGCGTCAAGATCTACCAGGGTACGGACAGCGCCGCGCTGAAGAAGGGCGCGGGACACTTTGAGGACACCTCTATCTGGGATGGAAACGTGGCGCTGGCGGCCCACAACCGGGGCGTGAACAACCACTTCGGGGAGATCCATACGCTGGAGGTGGGCGATACCATCTCCCTGACCACACAGCTTGGGACCCGCACCTATGAGGTGACCTCCGTTTCCAAGGTGAGCGAGACAGACCGCAGCGCCCTCGCCGCCTCCACCACCAACATGATCACCCTTTACACCTGCGTCCGTGACCAGCGGGATCAGCGGTGGTGCGTCCAGGGCGTGGAAATTAGCTAATATGCTTCGTTTTCGCCCGATCGTTTCTCCATTTTAGATTGCATTTTCTTCTCGACTTTTGACCTCTGTTCCGATATTGTATTGCTTGCAATTCGCAAAGCAAAGTTTCTGGGCGTTCGGACTGGAGAACAAACTAAAACGCTTTCAACAGTAAATTACCCTGTATATTCTTTTTTAATAGAATATGTAAATGGCGGAAGAGAAATCAAAGAGTACAGCATGGATCTCAAAAAAGATGTTGAGGAAATGAACAAAATCTTACTGTACATCGAAATGTAAAGGCGGGGGTCTTCGTGCGTATTGTTAAAACAGTCGCTGAGTTTTTCTTGCATTTTTGCTTTACCACATATTGGGGTCCTTTATATTCCCGACAGATGAAGCTGGAGTTTTGCAGGCGCCCCTTTGTATCCGTATGTTGGAGGGATTATTTCCGCCGTTCCAGCTTACTTTGTATACAATCAGAAAAAGAAATATCGGCCGAAAGATTTTTGGTCAAATTCCGACAGAGATATTGCAGCAAAAGCAATTATAAAATCTGGGGAGGCGTCCGTTTTAGCAATACAAGGTCAAACGGGATGGGATCATAAAAGGGCGTCCAGAGCAATTTTCACATTAGAAAAGGACGGAATTATCGGACCGGATAACGGAACGGATTGTAGTGAAATCTTGATTGATATGCCAGAGAAAAAACTGCCGTAACACCTGAAATTAAAAACCCGCCCCTGCTACTCACAATACCAAGGGCGGCCACGAGGGCAGAATTCTTAACGGAGGCTCCGCCCTGGCCGCGATGGGGGCGGTTACGAAAATCATGTCAATGGGGACGCTGATTGTCTTAGGATTTCTGAAAGGATTTCAGCCCATCGCCGGATTCAGCTATGGGGCGAAAGATTTTGACCAGTTGCGGATGTCATGCCAGCCGTTGTCACAGCTCTTATGGCGGTTCGGCTACACAGAGAATTGCGGACAGGGCGGATATTGATAAAGATATTAAAAAACGCGCACAAAAACATGTGGACTTTCAGGCAAATCGCCCGATTCCAGTTCGGGCAGTTACCCATTATGGGTAACTGCCCACTCTGTCATTTCGGCAATAGGAAAATTTTATAGGCGTTTACCAGCGCCAAAGGTAAACGGGAAGATTTTTTCTGAGCAAGGCAAAAATTTGAGGGAACGCCCTGCGTATCTCAAAAATTTTTAGCGGGGCGCAGCGGAAAAAGATCCGCCGCTTGGGCGTTTTGCCATCTTTTCAAACACGGCCTGGAGCAATGCCAATCTGAAAAAGAAGCAGCAAACAGATCAGCCCTTTACCAGCACCTGTAATTCCGTCACGTACTCCGCCTCATGGCGGGTGTCGTGGACGTCAATGCGGTACAGCTCCAGGGGCGGCGCGGCGGGAGTGAGCCCCAAATCCCGGATGCCCCGGAACAGGGTCTCCAGGTGCCGGTCCAGACGGTCATAGCCGCCCCGGTAGAAGAGGCCGGCGTACCGCCCCGCAGGGAGCAGGGCGTCCCGGGGGCCGCCGGGAGGCGTGAGAAAGAACACGCAGGAGAAGCAGCTGCAAATCCCCTGCCGCAGACGGTCTCCGTCCAGGACAGCCCCCATGGTCTGGGCGCCGATGACCTTGATGTAGTCCTGGTGCTTTCCCTCCAGCTTTTTTAGCAGAAAGTCAATCTCCTTCTCCAAAATCACGTTCTCACGGAGAAAGACATAGGGGCGGGCCTCCTCCTCTGTGACGCTCACCTGCCCCTCCGGCACGGCGCGGTACCGCTCCAGCCGGTCCCGGCGCTGCTCCGCCTCCAGCCGGGCGGCCCGGAGCGCCGCCAGCTTCTCCTCCAGCAGCGCCTCCTGCCGGTCCAGCAGGGACAGCGTCTCCTCCACACTGCGCCGCTCCAGATAGGCCCGGATGTCCTCCGTGGGCAGGTCCAGCTCCCGCAGGGCGCGGATGACGTTCAAGGTGCAGACGTCCTGAATGGTGTACATCCGGTAACCGCTCTCCCCGCGGACCGGGTGAAGCAGGCCCTTCTCCTCATAGTAGCGCAGGGTGTCCGGGTGGAGGCGGAACAGCCGGGCGATTTCGTGAATCTTGTAGAGGTCCTTCATTTTTTCCTCCTGGGGGTTGACTTTCGGATAATACGAGGGTTTATGCTGGACGCGGAGAACAAGGAGGTCGTCTGTTTGGAACTGCGAAAAAAATTCTTGAAATTCGTTCTGCCCTCCATCGTGTCCATGTGGGCATTTTCCCTGTACACCATGGTGGACGGCGTGTTTGTGGCCCGGGGGGTGGGAGAGACCGCCATGGCGGCGGTGAACCTGTCCGCCCCATTCACGTCGCTGGTCTTCATGGTGGGCATTCTGCTGGCCACGGGCACCTCCACGGTGATCTCCGTGGCCCTGGGCCGGGGGGAGCTGGAGGAGGCCCGAAACTATTTCAACCAGAACCTGGCGGTGACGGTGTGCGTGAGCCTGGTCCTGACAGTCCTGGTTCTGCTGAACCTGGAGGCGGCGGCCCGGTTCCTGGGGGCCACGCCGGACACGCTGGACTATGTGAAAGAGTATGTGGGCACTATCGCGGTGTTCGCCGTGTTCTTCACCGTGTCCTACAACCTGGAGGTCCAGGTGAAGGCCAACGGCGCTCCCCAGGTCAGCACCGTCGGCGTGGTGTCCTGCGCGGTGATGAATGTGGCCCTGGACGCCCTGTTCGTCATGGGCCTGGGCTGGGGCGTGTGGGGGGCGGCCTTGGCCACGGGCTTGGCCCAGGTGACCTCCGCCGCGGTGTTTCTGGCCTACTTCCTCACCCACGGGGAGCGGCTGCGGCTGGGCCGGTTTCGCCGGAACCTGCGGGCATACCGCCGCATTCTCCCCCTGGGCCTCTCCGAGGGGCTCAACGAGCTGTCCAACGGCCTGGTGATCTTCCTCTTCAACCATACTATCCTGCGCGTCATCGGGGAGCAGGTTCTGCCGGCCTACACCATCATCAGCTATGTGAACACCCTGGTGCTGATGACCATGACCGGCACCGCCCAGGGGATGCAGCCGCTGGTGAGCTACGCCCTGGGAGCAGGGCGCCGGCAGGACTGCCGCCGTCTGCTGCAATACGGCGCCGCCTCCGCGGCGCTGTTCGCCGGGGTGTCCTTCGCCCTGGGAGAGCTGGGGGCGCCGCTGATCGTGGGGGCATTCCTGGAGCGAAACAGTGCCATCTTTGACTACTCCGTCTCCGCCCTGCGGATGTACGCCTGGAGTTTTTTGGCGATGGGGTTCAATGTGGTCTTTGCAGCATTCTTCACCGCGGTGGAACGGCCCGTCCCGGCGTTTACGATTTCCCTCAGCCGAAGTCTGGTGCTGCTGGCCGCCAGCCTGATGTTTATGTCCGCCCTCTTTGGGGACAGGGGCATCTGGCTGTCCACGCTGGTGTCGGAGCTGGGGTGTCTGGTGATTACGGCGTCCTGCGCCGTCCTCTGTTTCCAAAAGCGGCCCAATGCCTGACGGCGCCCTACACCCCCGAGAGCAGGGTGACGCTGTAGGCCAGGGTTTTCGTCTCCCCTGGAGCCAGAGTGACGGCAAAGGGCTTGTCCTGAAAGCGCCCGGTTTCATGGTCAAAAGCGGCACAGCCCTGCCAGGGCTCCAGACAGAGGAACGGAGCGCCGGGCTTGGTCCAAAAGGCGATCATGGGGAACTGGGAGAAATCCATTTTCACGCCCCGTCCGGTCTTTCGATGCAGCAGAGAGACACTGTCGGATTGGAGCTGCCGGAAGATGACGGTGTCCAGCCGCCGGAAGATCTCGTAGTTCAGGGAGAGTGCGCCGCCGCAGAGCATAGGCTCCGCCGCTTCGCCGAGGATCAGGCCCTCCGGTGTCAGCAGCAGAGTGGGGGCGTTCTCACGCCGGTTGAATACCAGATGATAGTCCTCAAAGCGCTCTCCATCCAGCAGGGGGCAGCGGAAGGCGGTGTGGGCGCCGATGCAGAAGGGAAGGGGCGTGCCGCCGGTGTTTTCCACAGTAAAGGCAGTGGAGAAGCCGTCCTCCAGCAGCCGGTGCCGCACCCGCAGGGAAAAGGGGAAGGGATAGTGCGCCAGCGTTTCGCCGCTCTCCCGCAGCTCCAGCGTGACAGAGAAGCCGTCCTGCTCCACAGGGATAAAGTCCAGATTCCGGGCGAAGCCGTGACGGGACATCTCACAGGTCTGCGCACCGATGTCCACTCTGCCGTTTTTCAAGGAGCCCACGATGGGGAAGAGAATGGGGTTTTGTCCGGACCAGAACGCCGGATTGCCGCCCCAGATGTACTCCGTGCCGCCGCGGCGCAGGGAGACCAGCTCGCCGCCGCGGGTTTGGACTGCGGCCTCCAGGGAGCCGCGAGAGAGGGTAAAGCGCATAAGATCGCCTCCTAAAAATAATGATGTGTTGTGCTGGGAAAGCGCTGAGTAAACCAATATGTGCAGATTTGCGTCAGAAATTCCTGTGGAAGAAGAACGCCGGAGCTTTTTCCGCCGCTCCATGTTGATTTTCCCTGCCATACACAAAGTATGGCGGCGTCAAATCGCCTTGATCGGCAAAAAATCTCTCAACCGGATTGCGCTGCTTATACAACTGCTTATCACCGTTCCAAAATAATTTCTCCTCACAGCATAAATCCCCGCCTCTCCAACGTGAGGCGGGGATTTCCATCACAAGTTACACTTCACATTCAGACCCGCCGCCAGCTGGCGCCGCCCTTCACGTCCGTGATCTCGATCCCCTGGGCCTTCAGCTCATCCCGAATCCGGTCCGCCTCGGCGAAGTTCTTGGCCTTCTTGGCCTCATACCGGGCCAGCACCTTGGCGTCCACCTCCGCGTCGCCCTCGCCGGTGATGACGTAGTCCCCGCCGCCGGTGTGGGCCGTCCTGGCCTGGGCGGCCTTCGCCCGCAGGGCCGCCGCCTTCTCCAGCAGGCTCAGGGACAGCACCTGGTCAAAGTCCCCGATCAGCGCCAGCTTGGTGGCGTCGGACGTCTGCGCCTTCAATACGTCGAAAATGGCCGTAACCCCCATGGAGGTGTTCAGGTCGCTGCCCATCTGCTGGAGGAATTTGGCCTTGTACGCATCGAATACGGTCTGGTCCACGTCCCCACCGGGGGTCAGGGCCGCGATGCGGGCCGCCAGCTTGTTATACGCCGCCACGGCGTTGTCCAGGTTCTCCCAGGTGAAGACCAGCGCCTTGCGGTAGTGGCTCTGGAGGCAGAAGTACCGGTAGGCCAGGGGATCGTACCCCTTCTCCTCCAGCAGGGAAACCGTCAAAAACTCGCCCTTGGACTTGCTCATCTTGCCGTCGCCCGTATTCAGATGGTGGACGTGGAACCAGTGGGGGCACCAGGGGTGGCCCAGGTAGCTCTCGGACTGGGCGATCTCGTTGGTGTGGTGAGGGAAGGCGTTGTCCACGCCGCCGCAGTGGAGGTCCAGGTACTCCCCGTTGTACTTCATGGAGATACCGGAGCACTCAATATGCCAGCCGGGATAGCCCACGCCCCAGGGGGAGTCCCACTTGAGGGCCTGGTCCTCGAACTTGCTCTTGGTGAACCAGAGGACGAAGTCGTTGCGGCTGCGTTTGTTGGCGTCCTCCTCCACGCCCTCCCGGACCCCCACGGCCAGGTCCTCCTCGTCGTGGTCGTTGAAGACATAGTACCGCTCCAGCTTGGAGGTGTCAAAGTACACGTTGCCCCCGGCAAGATACGCGTACCCCGTGTCCACCAGCTTTTCGATGATCCTGATATAGTCGCCGATGAGCCCCGTGGCGGGCTGGACCACGTCCGGCGTTTTGATGTTCAGCCTCCGGCAGTCCTCAAAGAAGGCGTCGGTGTAGAACTTGGCGATGTCCATGACGGACTTGTTCTCCCGCTTGGCGCCCTTGAGCATCTTGTCCTCGCCGGTATCTGCGTCAGAGGAGAGGTGGCCCACGTCGGTGATGTTCATGACCCGGTTTACCTCGTACCCGGCATAGCGCAGGTACTTCTCCAGCACGTCCTCCATGATATAGCTGCGGAGGTTGCCGATGTGGGCGAAATGGTACACCGTGGGCCCGCAGGTGTACATCTCCACATGGCCGGGGGTGTGGGTCTTGAACTCCTCTTTTTTGTGGGTCGCGGAATTGTATAGATACATGGTCGTCATCCTCCATTTTGTAATTTTCTGTTCAGACGGGCTCACCCAGCCCCTCCATGACCTTCAGCAGGGCGGCGTAGCTCTCCTCTGTAACTCCGCCGTAGAGCGCCTCATAGTGATCGTCCGCGTCCATGACCACCACTAGATTGTCGGGGCGGCTGCTGTAAAAGGTGATCTCCAGGTCCATCCAGTTTTTCAGGACGCAGGGCCGCTTATTCAGCTTGGTCTGCACAACCGCCAATTCCCCGCCGGTCAGCCAATGGTATTCCTTCACGGAGTATTTCAGCTGCCATATGGCCTCATAGGTCAGGGCCGCCTCCAGAAATTCGCTGGCGGCAGGGGCGGAGAGCAGCCAGGGGCCGTCATCTTCCATTTGCGTATACACCGGCGGGTCCGGGAGGGACAGGTCCTCCCGGCGGATTTCCGCCCGGCAGACGCCCTGGTTTTCACAGAGCAGCGGAAAGTGGTCTGACTGCGCCAGATGCTTCCACCTCTGGAAATGCTCCGGAAAAAACCACATATCATCATGCCGGGTAATCTCTTGATTTCGGCCGGCCGTACGGTAAAAATTCTCCACTGCCGCCGGAATATCCCCGAAAATATCCCTCACGGCGGAAATTTCCTCCTCGGTGCAGCCCCGGAACCGATCCACGCCGTATAAGTCCCGAATGAGTTCCCGCAGCTCCATTATGCCTTTTCCTCCAGGAACTTCTCATCCAGCAGCTTTTCCACCAGGTCCAGCCGGGAGGAGAGGATCTCCAGCATCTTCTGGGTGGGGTCCTCCACGCTGGTCTGGTCCACCTCGTCAGCGAAGTGGGCGGTCTGCCCGGCGATGCGGACAACCTTGGCGGGGATGCCCACGGCGGTGGCCCTCTCCGGGACCTCGGTGAGCACCACGGCGTTGGCGGCGATACGGGCGTTGTCCCCCACCTTGAAGGGCCCCAGCACCTTGGCCCCGCAGGAGATCAGCACGTTGTTGCCGATGGTGGGGTGGCGCTTGCCCTGGTCCTTGCCGGTGCCTCCCAGGGTGACGCCGTGGTAGATCAGACAGTCGTCCCCGATCTCGGCGGTCTCGCCGATGACAATGCCGCAGCCGTGGTCAATCACCAGGCGGCGGCCGATCCTGGCCCCGGGGTGGATCTCGATGCCGGTCCAGAAGCGGCTCCACTGGGAGACGCACCGGGCCGGAAATTTCAGCTTATGGCAGTAGAGCCAGTGGGCAACGCGGTGGTAAAAGACGGCGTGGACGCCGGGGTAGAGCAGCAGAATCTCCAGCTTGCTGCGGGCGGCGGGGTCCCGGCGCTGATAGGCCTCCAGGAGGCCTGCGGCCCGGGGGGTATATTCTTCCATGGCAAAAGCTCCTATCGAAAAGGGCGGTTGGGAACATGGCCCAAGAGCCAAAATAAAACGCCTCCTGCGCCAGACGGCACAAGAGGCGACGAATCGCGGTTCCACTCTCATTTCTCACTCAAAAGCCCTTGACGCGGGCCGGACGGGGCATCCCCTCGCTCCCGGACGCACTTTCACAGTCTCCGCCGCAGGCACGCTCTCAGCCGGTGACGCGCCCTCTCTGGTCCTTGGAGTCTCTGTTACTCTTTCCGTTCATCGCGCTATGCAGTTTTTATGCTTCATTATATTAACAGGGTTCCGGAGGCGTGTCAAGAAAATTTTCCCCCACCACGCCGCTCCGGCAGTTTCGCAAAAGCAAATTGAACAGAAACAAATTCTGTGATAAAATCCAAGCAAACAAGGCCTAGGCCTTGTTTGAAAAAAGGCGGAATGCCCAACGGCGAGAGATTTTTTCGCCAATCAAGGCAAATTTTTGCAGGCGGGCTGACGCCCGGCAAGAAAATTTAACGCAGAGTGGCGGATCAAGATCCACCGTTTGGGCGTTTTGACTTTTTTCAAACATGGCCTAAACTATTTTAAGGGGATATTTGCGAGATGGCGGAAGTGAAATTCTATGATTACGCAGATGATAAACGGTTGAAGTTCGCGGTTATCATTGCCAGAACAAATGGCAAATGGGTCTTTTGCAAACACAAAGAGCGGGATACATATGAACTGCCCGGGGGACACAGAGAGCGCGGCGAAGATATTTTGACTGCGGCTGAACGGGAATTGAGAGAGGAAACCGGCGCAGTAAATTTTACCATCCAACCGATCTGCGTATATTCCGTCAAAGGAAAAACAAGGATAGGTGAAGGCGCTGATGATGAGACGTTCGGAATGCTTTTCATTGCCGATATAGCTTCCTTTGAGGACTTGCACTGTGAGATCGAAAGCATTTTGGTTACGGACCATTTGATTGATCGCTGGACATATCCGCTGATCCAGCCCAAATTGCTGTCCGAGGCCCAAAACAGAGGATATTTGTAAGAAGATCCAGTTTATTCGGGGAACCGCCTGTAAAGGCGGTCCCCCGCTTTCGATATTTTGCCGGTCCTGCAAAACGGCGTTGAGAACACCGATTTGGACAGGGACTCCCCTTGCAAATCCCAGCTTCCTGTGGTACATTGAATAGGCTGTATTTTCCGCCCCGGTCCCGGGGCCTGCTGAACTTTTTTGAAAGCGCCCTCGCGGCGCATGGAGGTACTATGTCTGACTACCGCTCTGAAATCTCCCGGCGGCGCACCTTCGCCATCATCTCCCACCCCGACGCCGGCAAAACCACCCTGACGGAAAAATTCCTGCTCTACGGCGGGGCCATTGCCCAGGCCGGGGAGGTCAAGGGCAAGCGGGCCCGGGCCGCCACATCCGACTGGATGGAGATTGAGAAGCAGAGGGGCATCTCCGTCACCTCTTCCGTCATGCAGTTCCAGCACGGGGGCTTTTGCATCAACATCCTGGACACCCCCGGCCATCAGGACTTCTCCGAGGACACCTACCGCACCCTGATGGCGGCGGACAGCGCCGTCATGGTCATCGACGGGGCCAAGGGCGTGGAGCCCCAGACCCGGAAGCTCTTCAAGGTCTGCGCCCTGCGGCGCATCCCCATCTTCACCTTCATCAACAAGATGGACCGGGAGACCCGGGACCCGCTGGAGCTGTGTGAGGAGGTGGAGCGGGAGCTGGGAATCGACACCTACGCCGTCAACTGGCCCATCGGCTGCGGGAAGGAATTTCAGGGCGTCTACGACCGGGAGAAAGGGCGCATCCTCTTCTTCCAGGCCGAGGAGCGGGGCAAGAAGGTCCGCTCCGCCGAAATTGCCCTGGACGATCCCGCTCTGGAGGACATGATCGGCGAGGCCAGAGCCGCCGCCCTGCGGGAGGAGGTGGAGCTGCTGGGGGCCGGGCGGGAGTTTGACCTGGAGGCCGTGCGAAACGGCACGCTGTCCCCGGTGTTCTTCGGCTCCGCCCTCACCACCTTCGGCGTGGAGCCCTTTCTGGAGGAGTTCCTCCGCATGACCACCGCTCCCCTGAGCCGGGTGTCCGACCAGGGGGAGGTGGACGCGTTCTCCCAGGACTTCTCCGCCTTCGTCTTCAAAATCCAGGCCAACATGAACAAGGCCCACCGGGACCGGCTGGCCTTCATGCGCATCTGCTCCGGAAAGTTCCAGCGGGACACGGAGTATTTCCACGTCCAAAGCGGCAAGAAGCTGCGCCTGAGCCAGCCCCAGCAGATGATGGCCGCGGAGCGGGAGATCGTGGAGGAGGCCTACGCCGGGGACATCATCGGCGTGTTCGACCCGGGCCTCTTCGCCATCGGCGACACCGTCACCGTGCCGGGAAAGAAGTTCCGCTACTCCGGCATCCCCACCTTCGAGCCGGAGCACTTTATGCGGGTGGCCCCCAAGGACACCATGAAGCGCAAGCAGTTCATCAAGGGCACGGAGCAGATCGCCCAGGAGGGCGCCATCCAGATCTTCAAGCTCCCCGGCGCCGGCATGGAGGAGGTCATCGTGGGCGTGGTGGGCACGCTGCAGTTTGACGTGTTCGAGTACCGGATGAAGTCCGAGTACGGTGTGGACCTGTATATGACCGGCCTGCCCTACGACCACCTGCGGCTCATCACCGCCTGCCCCTGCAAGCCGGAGGACCTGGTGCTGTGCACCGGCTCCGCCATTCTGGAGGACTTCCGGGAAAGGCTGCTGGTGGCCTTTGGCGGCGAGTGGAGCGTGGGCTTCCTCACCAAGCACAACCCCGGGCTGGAGCTGGCGGACTCCCTCTCCGTGTAAGAGGAGGAAGGCACCGTGAAGCGCATCTTGATCGTGGAGGACGACCGGGCCCTGGGGGACGGCGTCCGGCTGGCCCTCCAGCACCCGGAGTTGGAGGCCGTCCTCTGCCGCACCCTGGCGGAGGCCCGGCCGGCGCTGGAGCGCCAGCCCTTTGACTTGGCGATTCTGGACGTCAACCTGCCCGACGGCAGCGGACTGGAATTGCTGCGGCAGCTCCGGCAGTCCTCCTCCCTGCCCGTCATCCTCCTCACCGCCAACGACATGGAGACGGACATTGTCACCGGCCTGGAGTCCGGCGCGGACGACTATATCACCAAGCCCTTCTCCCTGGCGGTGCTGCGGGCCCGGGTCAACGCCCAGCTGCGCCGGGGCGAGCCGCCGGCGGCGGACCGGGTGGACCTGCCCCCCTTCTCCTTCGACTTCGGGCGGATGGAGTTCCGCAAAAACGGCGTCCTGATCGAACTGAGCAAGACGGAGCAAAAGCTCCTGCGCCTGCTGGTGGAGAACCGGGGCCGCACCCTGACACGGGCCGCCCTGGTGGACCGGGTGTGGACCGACGGCGCGGAGTACGTGGACGAAAACGCCCTGTCCGTGACGGTGAAGCGTCTGCGGAACAAGCTGGAGGACATCCCCTCCAGGCCCCAATATCTCAAGACCGTCTACGGCCTGGGTTACACCTGGACAGCGACGCTTTAGGGCCATAAGCCCAAATACCCGGCTTGCCGGAGACGGAACGGATGGGAATCCGTCCGGCAGAAGACGGCCCGGCGTTCCGCTGGCGTGGGGCCGTCCCCAATTGTTACGCAGTGAGAGAAGGTGCGCCGCTGTGGTCAGCCTGAATGATATATTGGATCATCTCCCCCTCCTGGCGCCGGTCCTGGCGGCCTCTTTGATCCTGTGGGACCGACTCCGCCTCCGCCGGGTCTTCAAGCGTCTGGAGGATATGCTGGACCGGGCGCTCCAGGGCGAATTCCGGGAGGAGGTCTTTGACGAAAGCCACCTCTCCGCCGTGGAGACCCGGCTGGCCCAGTACCTGGCCGCCTCCGCCACCGAGGCCCGGGGGATTCTGGAGGAGCGGGACCGGATCAAGGCCCTCGTTGCCGACATCTCCCACCAGACCAAGACCCCCATCGCAAACGTCCTGCTGTACGCCCAGCTCCTGGGGGAGCAGCCCCTCTCCCCAGAGGGCCGGGACTGCCTGGCCGCCCTGGATGGACAGACGGAAAAGCTTCGCTCCCTGATCGAGGCCCTGGTGAAAACCTCCCGGTTGGAGACCGGCGTCCTGGTCCTGCACCCCCGCCCGGCGCCCCTCTCCCCGGTGCTGGAGGACTGCGCAGCCCAGTTCGCCCCCAGGGCGGCGGAGAAGGGCATAACCCTCTCCCTGGCACCGGCGGAGAACGACGCCGCGGTGTTCGACCCCAAGTGGACGGCGGAAGCCGTGTGCTGCCTGCTGGACAACGCTGTGAAATACACGCCCCCCGGCGGCGCTGTCACCCTGCAGGCAGTCTCCTACGAGCTGTTCTGCCGGATCAACGTCACCGACACCGGCCCTGGCATCTCTGAGGAGGAGCAGCCGAAGGTCTTCCAGCGGTTCTACCGCGCCGCCCCCGCCGCGGATGCCGACGGCGTGGGCATCGGGCTGTATCTGGCCCGTCAGATCGCCGAGGGCCAGGGCGGCTATATCCGGATTTTCTCCAAGCCGGGGAAGGGAGCCAAGTTCTCCCTGTTCCTGCCAAAGCTCCAGACGCATACCGCCGGGTCCCGCCCATGAGACGGGGCCCGGTTTTTTTCAAAATATGGTAGACAACAGCTCCGATTTGGCGTATACTACTGCCAAAGATATTATTATGGTTTATGAAAGACATTAGCCGCAATAATATTAAATTCATTTTGAGGAGGCGTGATCCCATGTCTGAGAGTTACGCGGGCAAGATCAACCGGAAGCTTGTGAAAAAGCGCCGCATCATTGAGGCCGCCGCCGGACGGGAGCCGGCGGACCTGGTGCTGAAAAACGCAGTCTACGTCAACGTGTTCGCCAACCAGCTCTGCACCGCCGACATCGCCGTGGCGGAGGGACTGATCGTGGGCATGGGGAACTACTCCGGCGAAGCGGAGGTGGACTGCGCCGGGAAGATCGTCCTCCCCGGCTTTCTGGACGCCCACATCCACCTGGAGAGCTCCCTGGTCTCCCCCCGGGAGTTTGTGAAGGCCGTGCTGCCCCACGGCACCACCACCGTTGTCACCGACCCCCACGAGATCGCCAACGTCATGGGCACCGACGGCATTGAGTACATGCTCCAGGCGACGGAGGACCTGCCGGTGGACGTGCGGTTCATGCTGCCCTCCTGCGTCCCGGCCACGCCCCTGGACGAGTCCGGTGCGGTGCTGGACTACCGCGCCATCGACTCCTTCTATGACCATCCCCGGGTCCAGGGCCTGGCGGAGATGATGAACTTTGTGGGCATCATCGCCGGGGACGGCCAGCCTGTGGAGAAGATCGTGGCGGCCCAGGCCCACCACAAGAAGATCGACGGCCACGCCCCGGACCTCCGGGGCAACGATCTCAACGCCTACATCGCCGCCGGGGTGTACTCCGACCACGAGTGCCACGACCTCCAGGACGCCGTCGCCAAGCTGGAGCGGGGCCAGTTCATCATGATCCGGGAGGGCACCGCCGCCCGAAACCTGGAGGCCCTGGTCCCCCTGCTGTGCGACAAGTACTCCGAGCGGTGCATGTTCTGCACCGACGACAAGCATCCCAGCGACCTGTTGGAAAAGGGCCACATCGACTACATCGTGAAAAAGGCCATCGCCCTGGGGGCGGACCCCATCACGGCGGTGAAGGTGGCCTGCCACAACGCCGCCCGGTACTTTTTGCTGAACAACCGGGGGGCCATCGCCCCGGGGTATCTGGCGGACTTCGTGGTCATCGACAATTTTCAGAATTTCAACATTGAAAAGGTCTTCAAAAAGGGCGTTTTGATGGTGGAAAACGGCGCAGTGCGGGACTTCCCCGCCCCGGAGATCGAGCCCTACCTCACCCAGCGGGCCCACAGCACCTTCCACCTGGGAAGCCTCACGGCGGAGGACTTCATGGACCACCGCCCCCGGGGCATCATCGGCATGGTGGACGGGGAGATCACCACCCAGGACGCCGGCTACTCCGACCGCATCGACGTGGAGTACGACGTGCTGAAAATCGCCGTGGTGGAGCGGCACAAGAACACCCATCACATCGGCATCGGCTTTATCCAGGGCTACGGGCTCAAGTCCGGCGCGGTGGCCACCTCCATCTCCCACGACTCCCACAACATCATCGTAGTGGGAACCAATGAGGCCGACATGGCCGCCGCCGTGAACCGGGTGGCGGCGCTGAACGGCGGCATCGTGGTGTGGGACGGCGGCGCGCCCGTCGCCGAGGTGCCCCTGGCCATCGCCGGCATCATGAGCGACGAGCCCCTGGAGGCCGTGAACGAAAAGCTGGAGGCCGCCAAGGAGCGGGCCCACGGCCTGGGCGTGGGCCGGGGAATCGACCCCTTCATGACGCTGAGCTTCATGGCCCTGCCGGTGATCCCCTCCCTGCGGATCACCACCCGGGGCGTGTTTGATGTAACCAGCCAGAGCTACGTCTGAGCCGCGCTTTTGGTTTACGGCTGCGGCTTTGCAGGGGCGGGGCCTCTCCCCGCCCGTTTTCCTGAAAACGCCAGGTTTCCGTCGGACGGGCCAGGACAGCGCCCGGCCCCTGCATAAAGCCTGCGAAGAGGACACTTCCTGAAAAAAGCCCGCCGTCTTTTGAAAAAAAGGCGGCGGGCTTTTTTTGCGCCTCTTGAAAATCCCCGTTTTCTCTGGTATAGTATTTTAATTATAGTATATGAAAATCCGACGAGGTGAAACTGTGTACCTGAAAGCACTGGAAATTCAAGGCTTCAAATCCTTTCCCGACAAGACCGTTCTGAACTTCGGCGAGGACATCACCGCCATCGTGGGTCCCAACGGCTCCGGCAAGAGCAACATCTCCGACGCCATACGCTGGGTCATGGGCGAGCAGAGCGCCAAGGGCCTCCGGGGGGCCAAGATGGAGGACGTCATCTTCGGCGGCACGGAGAAGCGGGCCCAGGTGGGCTTCGCCCAGGTGACGCTGGTGCTGGACAACACCGAGGGCATCTTCCCCACCATGGAGGAGTCGGAGGTGGCGGTGACCCGCCGCTACTACCGCAGCGGAGAGAGCGAGTACTACATCAACCGCCAGTCCGTCCGCCTCAAGGACGTGACGGAGCTCTTTATGGACACCGGCATGGGCAAGGAGGGCTACTCCATCATCGGTCAGGGCAAGATCGACGAGATTTTGTCCACCCGCAGCGGCGACCGGCGGGAGATCTTCGAGGAGGCCGCCGGCATCTCCAAGTTCCGCCACCGGAAGGAGGACTCCGAGCGGAAGCTGGAGCGCACCCAGGAGAATCTGGTGCGGATCAACGACAAGATCGCGGAGCTGGAGCTCCAGGTGGAGCCCCTGCGGGACCAGGCGGAGAAGGCGAAAAAGTACCTGGTTCTCCGGGACGAGCTGCGGCTTCTGGAGATCTCCGTGTGGCTGGAGAACCTGGATAACCTGAAGATTCAGGCCCGCAAGACGGAGGCGGACTTCCGCGCCGCCGAGACCGCCCGGGACGAGGCCCGCTCCGCCCTGGACGCCCTGTACGCCGAGGGAGAACAGTTCGGCGAAAAAATGCGGGAAAAGGACGTGGAGGCCGAGTCCATCCGAGGGGAGGCCGCCGCCATCGGCGGACAGGTGACGGAGCAGGAGTCCGCCGTGGCCGTGCTGGAGAGCGCCATCGTCCACAACGAGGAAAATATTCAGCGCGCCCGCCAGGAGCTGGAGGAGACGGACAGCCGTGCCGGAAATCTCCAGAGGCAGGCGGAGGAGCAGGAGGCCCGCATGGCGGAGATCGACGCCGCCCTGACGGCCCTGAACGAGGCGCTGGAGGTTCTGCTGGACCAGGCCCGGTCCGCCGCCGAGACGGCCGGCGGAGTCCAGGACGAGGCGGAGGCCCTGCGGGCCAAGGAGGCCATCGCCGTGGCCGCCGCCGCCGACCGCCGGGCAGACGCCGCCGCCCTGGCCGCCGAGAACAGCCAGATCACGGAGCGGAAGACCGCAGTGGAGAGCGAGCGCGCCGCCGCCGCGGCCCAGCTGGAGGAGGCAGAGAAGGAGGCCAGGACCAACCGCCGTGCCCTGGAGGACGCCCGGGACGAGGCAGAGGCGGTAGCCAACATCATCGCAGGCCACAGCCTGCGGATGGAGGAGCGGAAGAAGAAGGCCGCCGCCGCCGCGGAGCAGCGGGTGAAGCTGACTATGGACGCCGGCGCGCTGGACAACCGCATTCGCCTGCTGACGGAGATGGAGAAGGAGTACGAGGGCTTCTCCAAGGCCGTAAAGACTGTGATGCAGGCCAGGGGCAGCCTCCGGGGACTCCACGGCCCCGTGGCGAGCCTGATGAAAACCGACGGAAAGTACAGCCTGGCCATTGAGATCGCCCTGGGGGCGGGCCTTCAGAACATCGTGGTGGACCGGGAGGAGGACGCCAAGAGCGCCATCAGCTACCTCAAGCAGCGGGACGCCGGCCGGGCCACCTTCCTGCCCCTCACCGCCATCCGGGGCGGCGAGCTGCGGCAGCAGGGCGTGGAGAGCGAGTTTGGCTTTGTGGGGCTGGCCTCCCGCCTAATCACCTTTGAGGAAAAATACCGGAACATCTTCGAGAGCCTTCTGGGCCGTACGGTGATCGCCGAGGACATGGACTGCGGCATCGCCATGGCCCGGAAGTACCAAAACGCCTTCCGCATCGTCACCCTGGACGGCCAGGTCATCAACCGGGGCGGCTCCATGACCGGCGGCTCCACCTCCCGCTCCGCGGGCGTGCTGAGCCGGGCGGCGGAGCTGCAAAAGCTGAACGGCCGCGCCGGGGCCATGCACCGGGCCCTGGAGGAGGCCAGAGAGGCGGAGGAGGAGGCGAACCGGGAGCTGGCCGCCGCCCAGTACGAGCTGGAGACGGCGGAGAGCCAGCGCCGCCAGGCTGAGGACGAGGTGCTGCGGCTGGAGGGCACGAAGAATCACTTTGACATCCTCCTGCAGTCCCTGCGGGAGAATCTGGAGAATCTGGAGGGCGAGCTGGAGAGCCTCACCGGCCGGCTGGCGGACAACGCCCGGAGAGCCAAAGAGGCGGAGGAGGAAATCGCCGCCCAGGAGACCCGGGCCGCATCCTTCCGCGCCCAGGCGGAGGAGGGGCTGGACCGGCAGTCGGAGCTGCTGGCCCAATCCAACGCCCTGGCGGAGGAGATCACCGGGAAAAAGGAGGAGCTGGCGGCCCTGACCGCCCAGCGCGAGGCCGCCGCCGGACGGGCTGCGGACCTGCGCAGTCTCTCCCAGGACCTGGGCGGAGACCGGCGGCAGAAGGAGGAGGCCCTCCGGGCCTATCAGGCCCACATTGACGAGGCCGCCGCTGAGATCGCCCGGCGGAAAGAGACCATCGCCGCCCTCACGGCCCAAAGCCAGGCGTTCCAGGCCCGGCTCCAGGCCCTGAACGAGGAGAAGCTGGCCCTGGAGGCCCGGCGCACCGCCCAGAACCGGGCCAGCCAGGAGATGAACGAAAATCTTTTGAACCTGGAGCGCTCCGCCTCCAGGCTGGAGCAGAAGATCGCCACCTCCGCCCTGGAGGAAAAGCAGATTCTGGACCGGCTCTGGGAGCACTACGAGCTGAACCACTCCGACGCCCAGGCGCAGCGGATCGAGCTGGAGAGCGTGCCCAAGGCATCCCGCCGCATCGGCGAGCTGAAACGGGACATCTCCGCCCTGGGCACCCCCAATATCGGCGCCATTGAGGAGTACGACCGGGTGAACACCCGCTACACCTACCTCACCGGCCAGCGGGACGACGTGGAGGCCGCCAAAGCGGATTTGGAGAAGATCATCGGGGAGATCACGGCGGAGATGACCCGCATCTTCGCCCAGCAGTTCAAGCTCCTCTCCGAGAGCTTCCAAACCACATTTGTGGAGCTCTTCGGCGGCGGACAGGCCCGGCTGGAGCTGGAGGACGAGACGGACATCCTGGGCTGCGGCATCGAGATCAAGGCCCAGCCCCCGGGGAAGACCCTCAAGACCATCTCCCTCCTCTCCGGCGGTGAGAAGGCCTTCGTGGCCATCGCGCTGTACTTCTCCATATTGAAGGTGCATCCCACACCCTTCTGTGTCATGGACGAGATCGAGGCGGCGCTGGACGATGTCAACGTCACCCGCTACGCCCGGTACATGCGGACCCTGGCGGGGCGGACCCAGTTCATCGTCATCACCCACCGCCGGGGCACCATGGAGGAGGCGGACGTCCTCTACGGCATCACCATGCAGGAGCAGGGTGTCAGTAAAATCCTTACCATCAACCTCAACGACATGGCGAAGGAGCTGGACATCGAATAAAAAGGAGGCTCTCCCATGAAGCTGCGTCATAAGATATGGATTTCCCTGGCGGTTTTTGCCGTGGCCACTGTGCTGATGATCGCCGGCCTGTTTCTGACGGAAGAGACGGTGACTGCCATCGGGCTCGCCGGATCAGGGGCCATCATCTACTGGGTTGGGATCATGCTGGCCATCTCCTGGTGGCGCTGCCCGGTGTGCGGCAAGCGGGTTGACCCGCCTTTTAAGAAGAAACGCTGCCCCCGCTGCGGCCTGGAGGTCGACTACGAGATCCGGGGCCGGAGAGGGGTCAAGGGAGAGGATTATGACCGCCACCCGTGAGGGAGACGGCGGGAAGGAGGCGGTCCGTGTGAGCCTGTGGCAGAAGAAGTGTACGGTGTTTGCCCTTATGCTGGGGGTGCCGGTGCTGCTGTACCTTATCGCAATGGCGCTGGAGCACACAGGGCTTGCCGTTTATGGGGAGATCCCCGCCATCGCCCTTTTGGGTGTCATCCCCGGATTTCTCCTCCACCTCTGCTGGATGCGCTGCCCTCATTGCGGCAGGCATCTGGACCGGAATAACGGGCAATACTGCCAATACTGCGGCGAAGAGATTGACTGGGATGCGAAACCCGGAAAGGAATAGAATTATGAGTTTACGACAAAAGGACTATATCATCGCCGTCCTGGCCATTGGGGGGCTCTTCGCGGCCATGGCCAACGGCGTGGTGGGAGCCGTCATGCTGCTGGCCGCCCTGGGGCTCTACAACATCTGGTGGCGGTGTCCCCACTGCGGCAAGTTCCTGGGCCGCAAGCACGAGCTCCACTGCCGGTACTGCGGCAAGGCCGTGGACCGGACTGCGAAATACTCTAAAAAGGATCAAGAGGAATCTTGACGTTCGGGAGGACACTATGGGCTTTTTTGACAAGCTGAAAAAGATCACCACCAATCTCTTCTCCACCTTCACCGAGGCGGACGAGGCCTTTTTCGAGGAGCTGGAGGAGACGCTGATCCTGGCGGACCTGGGGGTGGAGACCGCCGCCGAAGCCGTGGAACGGCTGCGGGAGAGGGTGCGGAAGGAGAAGCTCCAGGACCAGGAGTCCGTCCGCGCCTCCCTGCGGCAGGTGCTGGTGGAGCTGCTGGACGTGGGCACTACGGAGCTGAACGTCTCCACCACCCCCAGCGTCATGCTGTTCATCGGCGTCAACGGCGTGGGCAAGACCACCTCCATCGGCAAGGTGGCACACCTTTTGAAGCTGGGGGGCAAGCGGGTGCTGCTGTGCGCGGCGGACACCTTCCGGGCCGCCGCCGCAGACCAGCTGGAAATCTGGGCGCAGCGGGCCGGGTGCGAGATCGTCCGCCAGCACGAGGGGGCGGACCCCGGCGCGGTTCTCTTTGACGCCCTCCAGGCCGCCAAGGCCCGGGGCGTGGACGTGGTGCTGTGCGACACCGCCGGACGGCTCCACAACAAGGCCAATCTCATGGCGGAGCTCAGCAAGCTCAGTAAGATCATCGACCGGGAGTGCCCCGGCGCGGCCCGGGAGACCCTGCTGGTGCTGGACGCCACCACGGGCCAGAACGGGCTCATCCAGGCCAGGACCTTCAAGGAGACGGCGGGCCTCACCGGCATCGTCCTCACCAAGCTGGACGGCACCGCCAAGGGCGGCATCGCAGCGGCCATCGCCCGGGAGCTGGGCGTGCCCGTGAAGCTGGCGGGCATAGGCGAGGGCATTGACGATTTGAAGCCCTTCGACGCGGAGGAATACGCGGAAGCGATTATTTGACCGTTCCGGGAAAGGAGGAGTCCCCATGATGCTTTTCAGCCGCCGGAAGCTTGCCCAGGTGAATTCCCTGCAGGAGCAGCTGCAAATTCAGGAGACACTTGCCGCCCAGGGGATTGCCAGCTCCGCCGGCGCGGGGAGCACGGCCCGCGCCATGGAGCGGCGGGCCCGCCTGGGCGGAGCTGCCGAAAGGGATGTTTTCTATACGGTTTACGTGCACAAAAACGACTATGACAGAGCTGTGTATCTGCTGGAAGCCCTCCGGCGGGGCCGCTGAGAGAAAGAGAGGAAATCCGAATGAATCGAGCAGACGGCCGGGCCTTTGATCAGCTGCGCCCGGTGAAGATCACCACGGGATTTATCAAATTCGCCGAGGGCAGCTGCCTCATCGAGTGCGGCGATACGAAGGTCCTCTGCTGTGCCAGCGTGGAGGACAAGACCCCGCCCCACGTACCCTACGGGGAGGGCTGGGTCACCGCCGAGTACTCCATGCTGCCCCGGGCCAACCGGGAGCGGAGCCGCCGGGACGTGGCCAAATTGAAGCTCAGTCCCCGCAGCGCCGAGATCCAGCGGCTGGTGGGCCGGTCCCTCCGGGCCGCCGTGGACATGAAAAAATTGGGAGAGCGGACCATCACCATCGACTGTGACGTGCTCCAGGGGGACGGCGGCACCCGCACCGCCTCCGTCACCGGGGGATTCATCGCGCTGGCCCTGGCCTGTAAAAAGCTGGCGGCGGACGGCGTCCTGGGGGCCAGCCCCATCCGGCACTATGTCACCGGCGTCTCCGCCGGCATTGTGGAGGACACAGCCCTGCTGGACCTCCAGTACAGCGAGGACAGCCGCGCCCAGGTGGATTTGAACTGCGTGATGAACGAGGCCGGGGAGCTCATCGAGCTCCAGGGCACCGGCGAGGGCCGGGCCTTCACCCCGGCGGAGCAGCAAGAGCTGGTGCGGCTGTGCGCCAAGGGCTGCCGGGAGCTGCTGGCCGTCCAGAGAGAAGCGTTGGGAGGGAGATTCTGATGTCTGAGAAATTCGTGCTGGCTACCCATAACGCCAATAAATTGCGAGAGATGTCCGATATTTTGTCCAAATTGGGCGTTCAGGTGGTGAGCCCCGCGGACCTGGGCATCACCGTGGACGTGGAGGAGACGGAGGCCACCTTTGCCGGAAACGCCATGCTCAAGGCAAAGGCCGTCTGCGCCGCGGCGGGCCTGCCCGCCATCGCCGACGATTCCGGCCTCTGCGTGGACGCCCTCAACGGCGGTCCCGGGGTCTACTCCGCCCGCTACGGCGGGGAGGAGCTGGACGACAGGGGGCGGTATACCCTGCTGCTGAACAGTATGCGGGGCCAGACCACCCGGGCGGCCCACTTCGCTTGCGCCGTGGCCTGCGCCTTTCCCAACGGCGACGAGCTGACGGCGGAGGGGACCTGCGGCGGCACCATCGCCTTTGCCCCCATGGGGGAGAACGGCTTTGGTTACGACCCGGTGTTTTTTGTGCCGGAGAAGGCAAAGACCTTCGCCCAGCTGACGGCGGAGGAGAAGGCGGAGATCTCCCATCGGGGAAAAGCCCTGGCGGAATTTGTGGAAAAGCTGGGAACATATTTGAAAAAGTAGCGTCCAAAAAAGAAGAGGGCGAAGCCGGAAAAAGTTTGGATCAAACCTTTTCAAAGGTTTGCGGGGTGCAGGGGCAGAGCCCCTGCGGTTCCGGCGCAGGGCGAAGCCCCTGCCGGAATCGTATCCAGGGTGCGCAGGGCGAAGCCCGCATCGTGCCTGTCTCATTTTAGTACGTTAGAATGCAGGAGACGCAAATAATTAAAGGGGGCTGTTTGACGCCTCCGGCGGCAAAGGCGCTGGAAGGCCGCGCCGGAGGGGCGGTCAACGAGAAGGTCTGCGGCGCGGCCTTCCTGTTGGGGTTCTTTCGCACCCTGCGGGGCGCGAGCAGAGGCGTTGCCCCTGCACCCCACGGCCTTTGAAAAGGCCGGCGAAACTTTTATCCCGCGCGTTGTACGGGCCGTTGATCCATATGAACGCCACAGAAAACGAAACCTGAAAACAGAAAGGCAGATCCATGGAACTGACAAGCAAACAGCGGGCCCAGCTGAGGGGCCTGGCAAACACCATCGACACCATTCTCCAGGTAGGCAAGGACGGCATCGGCGAAAATCTCGTCAAGCAGGCCGACGACGCCCTGGAGGCCCGGGAGCTCATCAAAGGCCGGGTTTTGGAGAATAATATCGAATACGACGCCCGAAGCGCGGCGGCAGAGCTGGCCAAGGCCACCCGCAGCGAGGTGGTGCAGGTCATCGGCACCAAGTTCGTGCTGTACCGGGAGAGCCACTCCAAGCCCAGGGAAAAGCGCATCCAGCTGGTGAAGAGCAAACGCCCGAAAAACTGACCAAATGCGATTTCCAAGGAAAAGGGGGTTCCTGTTTGAAAATCGGAATTTACGGCGGCACCTTCAACCCGCCCCACCTGGGCCACATCACCGCGGCCCGGGCGGCGTTTGAGATGCTGAAACTGGACAAACTCCTGATCGTCCCCGACGGCCAGCCGCCCCATAAGGACCTGCCCCCGGACAGTCCCGCGCCGGAGCAGCGGCTGGCCCTGACCCGCCTGGCGGCGGAGGAGATGGGGGACCGGGCGGAGGTGCTGGACCTGGAGCTCCGCCGAGAGGGACGGAGCTATACGTCCGACACCCTGACCCGTCTCCATGCCCTGTACCCGGAGGACGAGCTGTGGCTGCTGATGGGGGCGGACATGTTTTTGACCCTCCACCGCTGGCATGAGCCGGAGACGATCCTGTCCCTGGCGGGCATCGCCGCCTTCGGCCGCACGGAGGCGGACACAGAGGAGCTGTTCGCCGCCCAGCGGGATTATCTTTATAAGAGTTTTCCCCAGGCGCGGCTCTTTACCCTGACCATCCCCGGCGTGGTGGACATCTCCTCCACGGCTCTGCGGGAGCGGCTGGCGGCGGGGGGCGGGGCAAATTTCCTGGCCCCGGCGGTGTACGGCCTGATCCTGCGAAAGGGGCTCTACGGCACGGCGGCGGACCTGAAACACCTGCCCCTCAGCCAGCTGCGGCCCGCGGCCCTCAGCTATCTCAAGCGCCGCCGCATTCCCCACGTGCTGGGCACGGAGCAGGAGGCCATCCGCCTGGCGGCGCGGTACGGCGCCGATGTGGAGAAGGCCCGCAGGGCCGCCCTCCTCCACGACTGTACGAAAAAGCTGGACATGGAGGAGCAGCTGTCCCTGTGCCGGCAGTACGGCATCCAGCTGGACGAGCTGGAGCAGAGGGCCTTGAAGCTCCTCCACGCCAGGACCGGCGCCGAGATCGCCCGGGACGTGTTCGGCGCAGACGATGAGATTTACAGCGCCATCCGGTGGCACACCACCGGTCACGCCAACATGACCCTTCTGGAGAAGATTATCTATCTGGCGGACTATATCGAACCCAGCCGGGATTTTCCCGGGGTGGACAGACTGCGCAAAGTGTGTTATGAGGATCTGGACAGGGGCCTGCTGACGGGCCTGGAGATGACCATTGAGGAAATGCAGGGGATGGGAAACCCGGTGCACCACGCCACCCTGGAGGCGCGGGATTTCTTGAAAGGATAAGGATTAGTGGAAAGAGAACAGAGACACGCGGGTGGGAGCCGCCTGGAAAAAAAGCCCCCAAAACCCAAAAAGCCCAGCCGGTTTACCAAGCAGCAGAGGATCATGATCGCCGTGGCGGCGGTCCTGGCGGTGGCGGTGGGCGGTGTGCTGGCGTGGCGGAGCGTCTTTGCCCGCCCGGATCTGGACAACCGCCGGGGCGGCGCCATCTTCACCAAGAAGGACGACGGCACGGAGGAGATCGAGGAGATTGATTACGGCGAGGGCATCCGTCCCCGGGCCGGCGGTGAGCGCAAGAGCGAGGACTTCTACACTGTGCTGATCCTGGGCCGGGACACCGGCGGCGGCGGCAACACGGACACCATGCTCCTGGCCAGTTACGATGTCACCAACCAGAAAGCCACGGTGATGTCCATCCCCCGGGACACCATGGTGAACGTCTCCTGGGACGTGAAGAAGATCAACTCTGTCTATAATTTCAACGGCGGCGGAGACAAAGGCATTCAGGCCCTGTACAAGGAGATCTCCCAGCTGGTGGGCTTTGAGCCGGACTACCAGGTGGTGGTGGAGTGGGAGGCCGTGGGCAAGCTGGTGGACGCCATCGGCGGCGTGGACTTCGACAACCCCTACCCCATGGACTACCACGACCCCTATCAGGATTTGGTCATCGAGCAGGCCCCGGGCCTGCGGCACCTGACCGGCGACGACGCCATGCAGGTCATCCGCTGGCGGGGCAACGACAACGACAGCCCCTATGGCTACCATAAGAACAAGGGCGGCATCGGCGACAGCGGCCGCATGGAGCTACAGCAGAACTTTTTGAAGGCCGTCATCAAGCAGATGCTGACCATCAAAAACGCGGGCAATATCAACAAAATCGTCAAGGTTTTCGACGAGTGTGTGGAGACGGACCTCAGCTTCCAGGAGGTCTTCTGGTTTGCCCAAAAGGCCATTCTGGGCGGCTTAAACGTGGAGAACGTGGAGTTCCTCACCATGCCCTGGCGGGGGGCCAACGTATACAGCCGCAGCTATACCAAGTCGGAGGGGAAATACACGGAGCTGGCCTACGTGCTCCCCATCGCCGGACAGCTGCTGGACATCGTGAACAACAAGCTCAGCCCCTATGTGGAGGTTTTCAAGCGCAGCGACCTGGACATCATGTCCGTCAACGCCGACGGCAGCCTCAGCTCCTCCACCGGCTACGTGGAGGACAGGGTGGCGGCCCTGCCGCCGGACATCCCCTCCAACGAGCCGGAGGAGGAGTGGGCCCTGGACGCCAACGGCAACCCCTACGACCCGGAGACCGGCTTCCTCATCGACCCGGAGACCGGGGAGATCATGGAGGGCATCCTGGCCGTTCCCCCCGTGGTCACGGACCCGGACAATCCCGGCGTCGTTGATCCCGGCAATCCGGGGGTAATCGACCCCAACAGCCCCGGCGTCACAGACCCGGGGACTACCGTCCCCAACAATCCCGGCACGGCGAACCCCGGTACGGCAGATCCGGGGACAACCAATCCCGGCACGGCGAACCCCGGTACGGCAGATCCGGGGACAACCAATCCCGGCACGGCG
>NZ_KE159703.1:675032-1271494 GCF_000403435.2 Oscillibacter sp. 1-3 | reverse complement strand
CGGCGAACCCCGGTACGGCAGATCCGGGGACAACCAATCCCGGCACGGCGAACCCCGGTACGGCAGATCCGGGGACAACCAATCCCGGCACGGCGGACCCGGGAATCACAGACCCGGGAACCCTGGACCCCAACAGCCCCGGCGTCACGGCCCCGGCACAACGGTCCCGCCGGACACCGGCGTGACCGATCCCAGCGCCTCCGGCGAGCCCGTCCAGCCCACGGAGCCCGCGGACCCCGGCTTTGTCATCATCGACCCCGTCCCTATGGAATAGAATCATCAATATCAAATAGAAAGAGAGGAACGAGCCCATGACACCGAAGGAACTGGCAATCATTGCGGCAAGGGCCCTGGACGAGAAGAAGGGCAAGGAGATCTCCGCCATTGAGATCACGGACCTCACCACGCTGGCGGACTACTTCGTCATCGCCAGCGGCACCTCCAACACCCAGATCAACGCCCTGTGCGGCGCTGTGGAAAAGGCGTTGAAGGAGGAGGCCGGCGAGGCCCCCCTCCACCGGGAGGGCCACCGGGACGGCACCTGGGTGCTGCTGGACTACGGGTGTCTTGCTGTCCATGTCTTCTCCCAGGAGGCCCGGGAGTTCTACGACCTGGAGCGGCTGTGGCAGGACGGCAAGCCCCTGGACCTCAGCGGCGTACTCACAAAGGATTAATATGCGGGCGGGCCGGCGAAAGCCGGCCCGCTTTGCTGTTAAAGTTTTTGGTCAAGCTTTTTTCAAAAAGCTTGACCAAAAACTTTTCACTTGCCTTTTCCCCGTCGCCATGCTATGCTTTCACCATGGAACCATATGAATTGATCCGCTCCCGCCGGAAAACTCTGGCGCTGGAGATCACAAGGGACTGCCGGGTGGTGGTGCGGGCCCCCATGCGGCTTTCGGAAAAACGCATCCGCGCCTTTGTGGAGAGCCACGAGGGCTGGATCGCCCAGCACCTGGAGCGCCAGCGCCAAAGGGCGGCCTCCCTTCCCCCGCCCCCCACCGCGGAGGAGATCGAGGCTCTGAAAGCCCGGGCCCGGGCTGAGCTGCCGCCAAAAATCGCTCTTTGGAGCGAAAAAATGGGCGTGGTCCCCACCGGCTTCAAAGTCACCACGGCCCGGAAGCGCTACGGCAGCTGCAGCGGGAAGAACAGTCTGTGCTTCTCCTGCTTTCTCATGAACTGCCCGGAGGAGGCCGTGGAGCTGGTGGTGGTCCACGAGCTGTGCCACATCCGGGAGAAGAACCACGGCCCGCGGTTTTACACGCTGCTTGCGCAGCACCTCCCCGACTGGCGGGAGCGGAAAAAATTGCTGAGATAAGGAGATACGCCTATGGAGCTGCTGAATCTCTTCCAACTGCTGGAGGGAAATCCCTACCCCGGCCGGGGCATTGTCCTGGGCCGCAGCGCTGACAACCGCTTTGCCGTGGCGGCCTATTTCATCATGGGCCGCAGCGAGAACTCCCGGAACCGGGTCTTTGTCCCCACGGAGGACGGTATCCGCACCCAGGCCCACGACCCCTCTAAAATGACCGACCCCAGCCTCATCATCTACCATCCCGTCCGCCGGGCGGGCCGGGGACTCATCGTCACCAACGGCGACCAGACCGACACCGTCCGGGACTGTATCCTGGCCGGCAGGACCTTTGCCGAGGCCCTGCATACCCGGGAGTTTGAGCCCGACGCGCCCAACTACACCCCCCGCATCTCCGGCCTCCTGAGTCCCGACGGCAGTTTCAAGCTGTCCATTCTCAAGAGTGCCGACGGCGACCCCGCCTGCTGCTGCCGGTACTCCTATGACTACGACCATCCCCTGGCCGGGGAGGGCCGCTTCATCCACACCTACATGGGCGACGGCAATCCCCTGCCCTCCTTCGAGGGGGAGCCGGAGCGGGTGATCCTGGACGCCCCTGACCCGGAGACCCTGGCGGACCGGATGTGGGCCGCCCTGAACGGGGAGAACAAGGTCTCCCTCTTCGTGCGCTATACCGGCCTCGCGGACGGCACGGCGCGGGACGCCATCCGCAACAAGCACGCGTAAAAAAGAGTCCCGGCCCTGGGGGGCCGGGACTCTTTTTATGTACTCGGATTATTCCATGGGTGCGCCGCAGTGAGGGCAGAACTTGCTGTCGCTGACGGCGCCGCAGATGGGGCACGCCTTCTCGCTCTCGGGGACCTCGGCGGCGGAGTCCTCCCGCACGGGCTTGCTGGCCTCCAGCTCAGCGATCTTGGCCTTGGAGGCGTTCACAGCCTCCACCAGGTCCCGGACCGCGTCTGGGATTTCGCCCTCGTACTCGCTGACGAACCACTCGCCGATGGTGCGGTAGTTCTTGTCCATCTCCCGCTGCTCCCCGGCAATGGCCACGTTCACCTTTACGGTCTCCACGGCGTCCTTCGCCCGGTCCGCCGCCACGGCGGCCACGTCCTTGGTCTTCTTGCTCAGTTCATCAAAAGTAATTGCCATATTTTGAAACCCCTTTCAGTATGATAAAGCTGTGCGCTTCCCTTTGATGGTCCCAGTATACTCCTTCCCTTCGTCAAAAGCAACAGAATTTCAGTTTATTTACAGTTCGTTTTCACCCTGTTTACAAGCGCAGCTCCGGAAAACGGCAAAACGGGGCTGGTGTTTTTCGGGAGACTATGGTATGCTTTAGGGAGAAATCTGATGTACAGGAGGTCCGATCCCATGGTGCGCAATGAATTTACATTTTCCTCCGCCGACGGGAAGACCGCCATCCACGCGGTGGAGTGGCTGCCGGAGAACCGTCCCAGAGCGGTTTTGCAGATCTCCCACGGTGTGGCGGAGTATATCCTTCGGTATGAGCCCTTTGCGGAGTATCTCACTGCCCGCGGCTTCGCGGTGGCGGGCCACGACCACCTGGGCCACGGCGGTTCCGTGGCCCCCGGCGGGGCGCGGCTGTACTTCGGTCCCAAAGGCAGCTGGACGTGGGTGGTGGACGACATCTATGCCCGCTATAACCTGCTGAAAAAGCAGTTTCTGGACATCCCCCTCTTCCTGCTGGGGCACTCCATGGGCTCCTTTCTGGCCCGGACGTATCTGATCCGCTACCCCGGCACCGTGGACGGGGCCATTCTTATGGGTACCGGGCAGATGCCCGCCGCCCTGGTGGCCGGGGGCAGGGCCGTGGCCGCCCTGGAGCGCCGCCGGGTGGGGGAGGACCGAACCTCCCCCATGGTGGACAAGCTGGCCTTCGGGGCCTACAACAAGCGCTTCGCCCCCAACCGCACCGGCTTTGACTGGCTGTCCCTGGACCCGGAGAACGTGGACCGCTACATTGCCGATCCCCTCTGCGGCGGCAACGCCTCCGTGGGCCTCTTCCGGGAGCTGCTGCGGGGCCTGCGCTTCATCGCAAAGCCCGAGAACCTGAAAAAGATGAACGCCAACACTCCCGTCCTCTTCATCTCCGGAGCCATGGACCCGGTGGGAGACTGCGGCAGGGGCGTCCGGCGGGCGTACCGCAGCTTCTTGAAGGCCGGAGTCCGGGACGTGTCCATACAGCTCTACCCGGAGCTGCGCCATGAGATCCTCAACGAGGCCTGCCGGGAGGACATCTTCCGGGATCTGTACCTGTGGCTGGCGGAGAAGGCGGGCCTGCTCCTCTAAATGCTCCACCCGGTGACCCGCAGCTCCTCCACGTCGTGGGTCACCCACAAAAACCGGGCGGAGCACACCGCGTCCACGGAGAACAGCAGCAAAAACCCAAAGGTGCCCCAGGCGGGAATAGACGCCGCCAGGGCGGCCGCCAGCGGGTGGACGTACCAGACGGTCAGCGCCGTCAGCACGCCCCAGGCCAGGGTGAAGGGCAGGCAGACCCGTCCCCCCAGGTTGCCGGGCATACGGGAGTAGTCCCAGAACTCCACGCCCAGAAAGGTCTCGTAGGCCCAGTGGACGGCGTACTCCACCGCCGTGGCCGTCACCGCGCCGGCGGCGATGAGCCAGGGTCCCTGCCGCCAGGACTCCGGCAGGGCCAGCACCGCCAGCATCCCCAGGCCGTACACCGGGCACAGCGGCAGCAGCAAAAAGCACTTCCGCTCCCGGCGCTGTGCCCGGGTGGCCGCCGCGAAGGCCCGTTCCACCAGATACCCCCCGAAGCTGTACATCCAAAAAAACCAGAGTAAGTCTGTCATAAATCCAACCTCCAGCATCCATTGTTTCCCCCGGGTTAGCGGAATATCCCGGTTTCCCGCTGGCAGATTTTGCGTGGTATCATCAAAAGAGAAAGAGGTCATCCATATGCCGGATACTTGGGAATCTTTGAGACAGGAGTGTCTCCAGTGCCGGGGCTGCGCCCTGGCGGAGACCCGCACCAACGTGGTCTTTGGCGACGGCGCCATGGACGCGGAGATTTTGTTCGTGGGCGAGGGCCCCGGACAGCACGAGGACGAGCAGGGACTTCCCTTTGTGGGCCGGGGCGGCCAGCTGCTGGACGATATGCTGGAGATGATCGGCCTGGACCGCACCAAGGTCTACATCGCCAACGTGGTCAAGTGCCGCCCGCCCCAGAACCGGGACCCCCTGAACGTGGAGGAGGACGCCTGCATCGGCTTCCTCCGGCGGCAGATGGCCTTGCTGCAGCCTAAGATCCTGGTGTGCCTGGGGCGAATCGCCGCCAAGGTCATCATCAAGGACGATTTCAAGATCACAAAGGAGCACGGCCAGTGGTTTGAGCGGGACGGCGTGCAGATGACCGCCGTCTACCATCCCGCCGCTCTGCTGCGGGACCCCCGGAAGCGGCCGGAGACCTTTGAGGATCTGAAGGCCATCCAGGCCAAGGTCCGGGAGCTGTGCGCCCATACGGATATTTGAAAAGACGGAGGGAGGGCATGGTCCTCCCTCCGTCTTTTCGCGATTGTAAACCTATTTTAATTTTATGGTTGACAATTGCAATGGAATACGGTATGCTGTTGCCAAGACAAAAAAGGAGGTATTTCCTATGGTTTCCAAAGACGCTGCCGCGCCCCGGTTCCGGACGCTGGACCTGGCCTACGTCGCCCTGTTCGCCGTGCTGATAGCCGTGTGCGCCTGGATCTCAACGCCCAAGACCCCCATCTCCGTGCCATTCACCCTCCAGACCTTCGCCATGTTCGCGGCCCTCACCATCCTGGGGGGGCGGCGGGGGCTGTGGGCCGTGGTGGTGTATCTGCTGATGGGCCTGGTGGGCCTGCCGGTGTTCTCCGGCTTCCAGGGAGGCCCCGGCGTGCTGCTGGGCACCACCGGCGGCTACATCATCGGATTCATCGGCTCCGCCCTGGTGTACTGGCTGGTGACGGCAAAGCTGGGGAACAAGCTGCCCGTGATGGTCTGCGGATGCCTGCTGGGGCTTTTGGTCTGCTACGCCTTCGGCACCGCATGGTTCCTGGCGCTGTACACCAGCACCAAGGGTCCCATGAGTCTGACGGCGGCCCTGGCGGCCTGTGTGGTCCCCTTCATCGTGCCGGACCTCTTGAAGATGGCCCTGGCGGTGCTGCTGGCCCGCCGAGTGGGAAAGTACCTCAAATAACAAAGCAGGGCGCCCGGTTTGACCGGGCGCCCTGTCCGCTGTATTCATAGGGATTGGATGCCGTCTGGCCGGGGCCTTTGCCCGTCCGGCATTCCCCGCCTGTGAATACGGCTTCTCACCTTTTCTCCCGCTTCTGCAAACGCTCCTCCACCCTTTTCAGTCCCTTTACGCATAGGTATACAGCTGCCGCCAGAAGCCCCAGCCCTCCGGCAAAGTGGTTGTCCCTTCCGTTTCGCTCCGCCATAACGCGCCTCCTATTTCAGATATTGGTAGGCCAGCAGCAGCCGGGCGGTGCTGTTGGTCATGTTCACGAACTCGTAGGGCCGGTCGGCGGCAAAGCGCAGGGCGTCCCGCTCCATCAGCTGGAACTCCTGGTCCTCCGCCGTCAGGCTCACCGTGCCGGACATCACCGTGGCGTGGCACACGCAGCCGGGCACCGACAGCTCCGGCCGGTAATGGGCGCTGATGTACAGGTCCAGAAAAAAGCTCTCCTGCCGGGTGACGCCGTCGTAGGGCATGGAGGGCCGCAGCAGCACCTTGCCCCCGTCCAGCCGCTTGGGGATGTTGTCCGGCTCCCGGCTCAGCAGCAGGGAGATGAAATCGTCATTTTCCAGCAGAATCTCCGCCGGGACCTTCAGCGCCTCCGCCAGCTTACCCAGAATGGCCACGGAGGGGTTGGCCTCTCCCCGCTCGATCTGGCTGAGCATACTGCGGGACACCCCGGACAGCGCCGCCGTCCTCTCCAGGCTCAGCTTCTTGCTCTTTCGGATGCGCTTGATATTCTCCGCCACAGCGCGGTTCAGCTCCATGGGAACGCCGTCCTCTCCGTAGGATTTCCAATATAATGAGTGATTGTTCTCTTATACTAAATGCTCTGTCGAAGTTTGTCAAGAAGAAAACTGCCGGCCGCCTGCCGGAACCCTGGCGTCTTCGGGAAAACGGGCGGGGACAGGCTCCCGTCTCTACACAGCCGCAGCTGCAAAACCAAAATCGCGGATGATAAAATGCGCGGTTGGACACCGGATTTGCAGCCGCCTCTTGACAAAACGGGAAACTCCCCGTAAAATAGCGCTGGTATATAATCCAAGAGACTTTGAAGGGAAGAAAGACGGGACCTCCCGCCTCCAGAGAGCCGGCGGACGCTGCGAGCCGGTGGGGGAGACCCGCGGATGACTGCTCCCGGAGTCTCCCGCCTGAACGCGCAGTAGGGCGGGACGGTTTGGCCCCGTTACAGGCCGCGAGGGCCCCCCCGCGGGGGCTGAACAGGGTGGTACCGCGTGATTCCACGCCCCTGGCCTTTGGGCTGGGGGCATTTTTTGTGCGGAGGAGGCGCAGAATCATGAGTTATGGATATGGAATGGGCGGTTTTGACGCCATGTTTACCATTGTTCCGGTTTTCATCAGCATTGTGTTTGTACTGGTTCTTGGCATCATCGTCGTCGCGGCAGTCCAGGGAATCGGGACCTGGAACAAGAACAACCACTCCCCCCGGCTGACCGTTCCCGCCCAGGTGGTGACCAAGCGGACCGATGTCTCCTGCCGCCGCCATAATTCCGGTACCGGAATGAGACACACCCACACCTCCACCCGCTACTACGCCACCTTCCAGGTGGACAGCGGGGACCGGATGGAATTTTCCGTCAGTGGTCCCGAGTACGGGATGCTGGCGGAGGGGGACCGGGGAGACCTGACGTTCCAGGGAACGAGATACCTGTCCTTTGAGCGGTCCTGATCTCTGCTGAGCGGGAAGGAGGACGGCAATATGAGTATCATGGTAAACCTGTACTACACCGGAACCGGTGGAGCCGCCCGGGCCTTTGCCAGGGAGATGGAGGAGAGCGGCACGGCGGACCGCGTCCGCGCCGAAGCGGGAAACCAGCGCTACGCCTATTTCTTTCCGGCGGACGATCCGGAGACCGTACTCCTGATGGATGTCTGGACGGATCAGGCGGCCCTGGACCGGCACCATGCCTCCCCTATGATGGAAACCATTGCAAAGCTCCGGGAGAAGTATGGTCTGCGGATGCGGGCGGAGCGGTATGTAACGGACCGGGAGGGGATTCCTGCGTCCGACAGAGCGTTTATCAAGGAATGAGAAATTCTGTATTTATATTGATAGAAGGAGAGCGCACATGAAGTACGATTTTACCGCCATTGAGAAAAAATGGCAGCAGAAGTGGCTGGAGGAGAAGCCCTTCACCGCCGTCACCGGCGACAAAACGAGGGAGAAGTTCTTCGGCCTCATCGAGTTCCCCTACCCCTCCGGCCAGGGGCTCCACGTGGGCCACGCCCGGCCCTTTACCGCCATGGACATCATCTGCCGCAAGAAGCGGATGCAGGGCTATAACGTCCTCTTCCCCATCGGCTACGACGCCTTCGGCCTGCCCACGGAGAACTACGCCGTCCAGCACAAGATCCACCCCGCCAAGGTCACCCACGACAATGTGGAGAACTTCCGCAGGCAGCTGCACATGCTGGGCTACTCCTTCGACTGGGACCGGGAGGTGAACACCACCGACCCCGACTACTACAAGTGGACCCAGTGGATCTTCCTGCAGATGTTCAAAAAGGGCCTTGCCTACAAGGCCTCCATGCCTGTGAACTGGTGCACCAGCTGCAAGATCGTGCTGGCCAACGAGGAAGTGGTGGAAGGCGTATGCGAGCGCTGCGGCGGCGAGGTCATCCGCAAGGAGAAATCCCAGTGGATGCTGGCCATCACCAAGTACGCCGACCGCCTGATCGACGATTTGGAGGACGTAGACTTTATCAACCGCGTGAAGATCCAGCAGCGCAACTGGATCGGCCGGTCCGAGGGCTGCGAGCTGACCTTTGAGACCAATATGGAGGATACCGTCAGCGTCTACACCACCCGGGCGGATACCCTCTTCGGCCTCTCCTACGTGGTCATCTCCCCAGAGCACCCCCTGCTGGAGAAATGGAAGGACCGCATTCCCAACTGGGACGCCGTGGCCGCCTACCAGGCGGAGGCCGCCCGGAAATCCGACTTCGAGCGGGGTGAGCTGAACAAGGATAAGACCGGCGTCCGGCTGGAGGGCGTCCTGGTCACCAATCCCGCCAACGGCGAGACCGTCCCCATGTTCGTCTCCGACTATGTGCTCATGGGCTACGGCACCGGTATTGTCATGGGCGTGCCGGGCCACGACCAGCGGGACTGGGACTTTGCCACCAAGTTCGGCCTGCCCATCATCCCCGTGGTGGAGGGCGGCGACATCACCAAGAGCGCCTACACCACCAAGGACGACGGCATCATGATTAACTCCGGCTTCCTCAACGGCATGACGGTCAAGGAGGCCATCCCCGCCATGAAGGACTACGCCGTGGAGCACGGCTTCGGCGTGAAGAAGACCAACTTCAAACTCCGGGACTGGGTGTTCAGCCGCCAACGGTACTGGGGCGAGCCCATTCCCCTGGTGAACTGCCCCACGTGCGGCTGGGTGCCCCTGCCGGAGGACCAGCTGCCCCTGCTGCTCCCCGAGGTGGAGAGCTACGAGGTCACCGACACCGGCGAGTCCCCCCTTGCCAAGATGACGGACTGGGTGAACACCACCTGCCCCCAGTGCGGCGGACAGGCCCAGCGGGAGACGGACACCATGCCCCAGTGGGCAGGCTCCAGCTGGTATTTCCTGCGGTATATGGACCCCCACAACGACAAGGCCCTGGCCTCCAAGGAGGCCCTGGACTACTGGTCTCCCGTGGACTGGTACAACGGCGGCATGGAGCACACCACGCTCCACCTGCTGTACTCCCGCTTCTGGCACAAGTTCCTCTATGACATCGGGGTGGTGCCCACCAAGGAGCCCTACGGCAAGCGCACCAGCCACGGCATGATCCTGGGCGAGGGCGGCGAGAAGATGAGCAAGTCCCGGGGCAACGTGGTGAACCCCAACGACATCGTGGCTCAGTACGGCGCGGACACCATGCGCCTGTATATCATGTTCGTGGGCGACTTCGAGCAGGCGGCCATCTGGTCCACCGAGGCGGTGAAGGGCTCCAAGCGGTTTTTGGACCGGGTGTGGAACCTGGCGGAAGCTGCCGCAGACAGCTATGACGTGACCCCCGCCAACGAGGCCATTCTCCACAAGACCATCAAGAAGGTCACCGACGACGTGGACAGTCTCAAGATGAACACCGCCATCGCCGCCATGATGACCGCCGTCAACGAGCTGACGGCCAACGGCGTGACCAGGGGCGACATGAAGACGCTGCTCCTTCTGCTGAACCCCTTCGCCCCCCACATCACCGAGGAGCTGTGGGAGACGCTGGGCTTTGCCGCAAAGACCGGGAAGATGTGCTGCCAGGCGGAGTGGCCGGTGTACGACGAGAGCAAGACCGTGGCCTCCGCCGTGGACATGGCGGTACAGGTGGGCGGCAAGCTGAAAGGCACCATCACCGTGCCGGTGGACAGCGATGAAAAGGCCGTGGTGGACGCCGCCATGCAGGTGGAGAAGGTCCAAAAGGCCACCGAGGGTATGAAAATCGTCAAGACCATCCTGGTGAAGAACCGCCTGGTGAACCTGATCGTGAAGCCCCAGTGAGGCAGGGTGCCGGGCAGCGTCTTGATCGGCGGCAGGGACTGACCGGTTTTTTGCCGGCGTCTGATTGAAAATATTTGGAACCGGGCCCCGTCCGATGGACGGGGCCCGGCTTTGTGTGCCCGGGCGGGGCGCCGTTCGACCCGATTTTGTGAAAAAGCACCATTCTTTGCCAAAGATTTTGTATATTTCCCTTGACAGTTGCCAAAGAAGCGATTAAACTGATAACGGATAATTATCGGGGGGCGATAGGGGTGCTCTCCGGTCGTTTATTCGATTACGGAAAACCGATACCGATTTTTTAGGAGGAAGCAGACAGTCATGGTGCCATATGTGATCGGAGCCCTGATCGGGCTGGTGGTCGGCGGCGTGGTGTGGTTCCCCCTCGGTATTCGCTATCGGAAACAAGTCTCCGAGAAGGAGATCTCAAGCGCGGAAGAAGAGGGTACGCGCATTATCAACGAGGCCATCAAGAGCGCCGAGGCGAAAAAACGCGAGGCGCTGGTGGAAGCGAAGGAAGAGATCTTAAAGAGCCGCAGCGAATACGAGAGGGAAGAAAAAGCCCGCAGAGCCGATCTGCAGCGGCAGGAAAACCGCCTGCAGCAAAAAGAAGAGAACCTGGACCGCAAGACCGAGGCCATCGAGAGGAAAGAGGAATCCCTGGCCCAGAAACACGCGGCCGCCGACCGGGAGAACGAGGAGATCAGGACCATCAAGCGCAGCCAGACCGAGATGCTGGAGCGCATCTCCGGCTTCACCGCCGACGAGGCCAAGCAGTATCTCATTGACCAGGTGGAATCCGAGGTCATCCATGAGACCGCCGTCAAGATCAAAGAGGTGGAGTCCCGGATGAAGGAGGAGTGCGAGACCCGGGCTCGCGAGGTGGTGGCTCAGGCCATTCAGCGCTGCGCCGCGGACCAGGTGTCCGAAATGACCGTCAGTGTGGTTCCCCTGCCCAATGACGAGATGAAGGGCCGCATCATCGGCCGCGAGGGCCGCAACATCCGCACCATCGAGACGCTGACCGGCGTGGATCTGATTATCGACGACACGCCGGAGGCCATCACCGTCAGCTGTTTCGAGCCGGTGCGGCGGGAGATCGCCCGCCTGGCCCTGGAGAAGCTGATCGCCGACGGCCGTATCCACCCCACCCACATCGAGGAGATGGTGGAGAAGGCCCGGCGGGAGGTGGACGCCGTCATCAAGAGCGAGGGCGAGCGGGCCGTGTTCGAGTGCGGCATCCGCAATCTCCACCCGGAGCTGGTGAAGATGCTGGGCCGTCTCCACTACCGCACCAGCTACGGACAAAACGTCCTGCGCCACTCCATCGAGGTCTCCCACATCGCGGGCATGATGGCCGCCGACGTAGGGGCCGACGTCCAGGCCGCCAAGCGGGCGGGACTGCTCCACGACCTGGGCAAGTCCGTGGACCACGAGATGGAGGGCACCCACGTGGCCCTGGGCGTGGAGTTCGCCCGGCGCTACAAGGAGCGGGACGACATCATCCACGCCATTGAGGCCCACCACAACGACGTGGAGGCCAGGACCATTGTGGCCTGCCTGGTGCAGGCCGCGGACGCCATTTCCGCCGCCCGGCCCGGCGCCCGGCGGGAGAATCTGGAGAACTACATCAAGCGTCTGGAGCAGCTGGAGACCATCACCGGCACCTATCCCGGCGTGGACAAGGCCTTTGCCATCCAGGCGGGCCGCGAGGTCCGGGTCATGGTGAAGCCCGAGCAGGTCAGCGAGGACCAGATGGTCATTCTGGCCCGGGATCTGGCCAAGAAGATCGAGGAGGAGATGGAGTACCCCGGTCAGATCAAGGTCCACGTCCTGCGGGAGACCAAGGTCGTGGAGTACGCGAAATAACCCCCTTTGCAAAGGACTGCGAAGGCACAAAACGCACGGAACAGAAAGCGGCAGTGAACCCCTCACAGCCGCTTTCTGTCTTTTTACATTTCATCAAAGAAAGGTCGATGTTTCCATGAGTATTCAAGGTGTCTGCGGCACGCGGGGCGCGGCGGAGCGCCGCGCCTCCTCCGCCGGACCGGCCCGGACGGCGGGGACGTCCTTCCAAGACCAGCTGAACCGGACCTCTGCCTCCGTCACAGGTCCCGCGTTCCACCTCCGTATGCCCGGCGAGAACACCGTCTTCTCCGGGAGCCGCATCGGCAGGAACAACACCGCCCAGGAGATCTACGCCGAGTACACGGCGGACTCCACCCCCGACGACCCCGTCGTCCGCGTCACCGGCACGTCGGACAGCGGGCCCTACGACTTTACCTGTCACGTCAACGACATTGATCCCTCTAACGCCTCCTACGCCGAGATGGCGGCGCTGTACGGCCACCTGGTGAAGACCGGCGCGTACCAGAGCGCCCTGGGCGGCGGCGTGCTCCCCACCGGGCTTGAGACGGGCGATATCACCGCGAAGCGGAACTACCTCAGCGCCATTGACAGCCACCAGTACGACCAACGTTTCGGCGGCGTATGCAGTGCCCAGGCCGCGGAGCTGCTGACGCTGTACCAGCCCTATGCCTCCGGAGCTTCCGCCCGGAGCGCCGCTTCCCCGGACCGTTCCGCCCTCCTGCGGGAGGACCCCCTGGACGCCCTGAACGAGGCCCGGCTCCTGCTTCTCCAGCGGGCCCGGGAGGGCCGGGAGTGGAAGAAGGAGCAAGAGGAGTGGGACCGGCTGATGAAGTGCCTGGACAGCTGGATCGACGCCCTGCGGGACGCGGCGGACCGGGAGCGGGAGGACCAAGGCGTCACGGCGGACGGCGGCGAGGCGCTGCTGTCCATATACCGGGGCCTGATTGCCGGGGCTGCCGGGCAGGAGGCGGCCGGCACGGATCAGAAAGACCTGCTCTCCGCCCTGACGGAGGCCCAGAGCGAGCTGCTGGAGCGGCTGAAAGAGGACAAAGCCACGGCGGAGGAGCGGGAGGCCTGGGCGGACCTGCTCAAACGCTTGGACAACTGGATCGACGCCCTGCGGGGGGAGACCGGCGAGGAGAGGGACAAGACCCGGCCGGAGGCCGTCTCCGCCGCCGGAGACCGGGCAGACAAATACAAAGCGTGATATTTTACATAAAAACTCCTCCGGGGATATGCCCCGGGGGAGTTTTTATGTGTCGGAATCCTGGCTTGCCCGCGCCTCCTCCGCTTTTTTTGCCGCCCAGTACGCCTCCATCTTCATCTCGTCCTCCTTGGAGTACCGAAAGGCCCTGGCAAAGCCGATCTGTCCCGGCCTGCCTACGGTTGTAATGGGAACCCACTGCTTTGCGCACATGGTGTCGGTGGAATACTGCTCGCTGGAGTGACCCGCTTCGATGTACAGGTCTTCCGTGTGCTGTTCGCCCCTGACCAGGAGATTGATCGCTTTCTCAGTCTCCCGAAGCAGATGCAGGTACATCTCTTTCCACATCTCCAGCTCTTCTCGCTCGGTCATAGAAATCCCTCCCATAAATATGTTATTTGTAGATTATACAATAAATGGATGTGTATGTAAAGACCAAATATGGGCTATTATCTAATCAATACAATAAATAGTGGAGTCATACTATATGATTAGATTTAATATTATGCCACTGCTGGACGCGAAGGGGAAGACACGATACTGGCTGGCAAAGCAAATGGGGATGAGTCACCAGAATATAACAAAAATTATTAAGAATGAAAATCGTGCCATTTATCTGGAGACGATTGAGGTACTTTGCCAGGTGCTTGACTGCACGCCCAACGACCTCTTCGAGATCAATTTCGAAGAGCCGGAAGATAAGAAAACATGAAACCTCCAGGAGCGCTGCTCCTGGAGGTTTCATCAGATACTGCCGCAATTTCTCAGACTGCGGCGCCGGGCCGCCGGAAATTCCGGCGCTCGCCTGCTTCTCGCCTTCCCTCTCAGCAAAAGGCGCGGAGCACCAAATCGGTGGTCCCGCCGTCCGGCGAGAGGATCAGCCGGCGCACTTTGGGGTGCCCGGCGTACTCCTGCCGGAGAAAGTCCCGCAGGGCCGTGCCGCCGTGGTGGCCGTGGATCAGGCGGATGCGGTACACGCCGCCCCCCGCCCGGCGGAGCAGAGCGTCCACCGTGACCCGGGCCTGATAGACGTTTTTGCCGTGGAGATCCACAGTGAGGATGCCGGAGTGTTCTCTCATGCTGCCGCCTCCCGCAAAAAATTTCCAAAACAATTGTAACACAGGCCAAGGTGTGTTACAATGCGGAAAACGCCGGGATACGGAAATCAATTCACACCGGCTGCTTTCCGCACCCGCAAGGAGGAAAAACCATGGCAGTTTACACCGAGACAAAAACCTACCGCACCAAGGCCCACATGGGCATGATCGACGTGACGGAGGACTTTCAGCAGGCGGTGGAGTCGGCGTGCCGGAAGCACGGCATCTCCGCCGGGACCGTCACCGGCTTCACCACCGGCGGCGTGGCGGGCCTTACCACCCTGGAGTTTGAGCCGGGCATGGTGAACCACGACCTGAAAGCCGCCCTGGACGTGTTCTCGCCCTATCTGGACGAGCAGGGCCGGGTGGTGCCCTACTGGCACCATGAGACCTGGCACGACGACAACGGCTCCTCCCACATCAAGGCGGCGCTGCTCTCCCCCTTCATCACCGTTCCCTTCGTGGCGGGGAAGATCACCGTAGGCCCCTGGCAGAACCTGACCCTGGTGGAGTGCGACACCCGGGACCGGGTGCGGGACATCGTATTCCAGGTCATGGGCGAATAACAAGGGCGTGTGCGGGGTATTCGGGAAGGGTTTCCCGTGCCGTTTCAACCCGGAGTTTTCAGGACTCCTCAAAGCCCCGGACCTCCGTTCAGCCCGCACAAAAACGCTTGAATAAGCTGAGCCGGAGGCAGACGCCTCCGGCTCCCGCTTATTTCGTGCTCGTGTAAATGAGAATGGCGTCCCGCAAAAAGGCGGCGCAGCCGGGGACCTCCTGGTCGTAGTACGCCGTAAACCGCTCATCGGCGGTGTACAGCTGCCCCAGCCCCGCGTGGGCCTGGGGGGTGTAGGCCTCCCAGGAGTAGGACAGCCACCGCCGGTGGAGGGCGGCGATGTGCTGTCCCTCCTCTCCCGCCGGGTCCTCCCCGGCCTGGACGGCCCGAACCAGGGCGGCGCGGATCTCCTCCCCCAGGGCCTTCCACTGGCCGTGCTCCTCCTCCGTCAGGGCCAGAATGCTGGCGTTGGCCCGATCCATGGCCTCGTCCCCGTATTTCTCCCGGATCTCCTTGCCGTACCGCCTCTCGTTGGTCTCCACGGCATGTCGCTTGAACGCCTCAAATTTCTCCTTGTCGGACATCTTTTCTCCTCCTTGCGTCTCGTCAATGATTTTTCGCACCGTCAGGATGAGACCGTCCAGCCGATCCCGTCGGGCCTCCAGCTCCCGCAGGTGGCTCTGCAGCGCCGCCTGGCGGTCAAAGGCCGGGTCGTCCAGAATCCGGCGGATGGCGGAGAGCTCCAGACCCAGCTCCCGGTAAAAGAGGATGTCCTGGAGCCGGTCCACCTCCCGGGGGCCGTAGAGACGGTAGCCCGCCTCCGTGGTCCGCAGCGGCCTCAGCAGGCCCTCCTGGTCATACCAGCGCAGGGCCCGGGGCGTAACCCCCGCCAGATCCGCCAGTGCCTTGATGGTGTATTCCATATTCGATCCCTCCTGACAAAAAGGAGTATAGACCATGACGTTACGGCAAAGTCAAGGGGGTTTTATTGAAATTCAGATCATGTCTTCAATAAAAGCAGCTTGCTGCGCGCGATGTAAGTTAACGGGCTTTTCAAGCGCCTTTCCAGCCCGGCATTCAGCATAGGCCGCCTGCGCCAGCTCGATAAAAAGCCGTGTACTCGCTCTGTTATCCTCCCGATGGTATCCCAGTACGCACGATATGCTTTCGGCGCAGTCAAAGGGAACCCATGCAAATTCTCCATTGTGGTCATCGGTAAAGCCCGGGGCCAGTACAATACCCTTTTGAGCCGCGACATTGGCCAGGGCCGTCTCATGGTTCGGGCAGTTCAGTACGCTGACCTGCCCGGATTCCACGATTCGGTTCTGCACCGCGATCAGCTCTCCAGGGGAGCCGCCGCCCACCATAAACGTCCGGCCGGACAGGTCGGACACGGTAAGAAGCTCTCTGCCCGCCAGGGGATCATCTTTGCGGAGAATCACATAAAAGCGGCTGTGAAACAGCGGGGCCATGCGGACATTGGAAAACCGCTTTAATTCCGATTCCCTGGCAAACAAAATATCCTGCTCTCTCCGAAGAAACATATCCACCCTGCTGTCTTCATAGACAAACCTGATATTGAGGGAAACATGGGGCATGGCGGCCTCAAAACGCTGCATGATCTGCGGAAGGAAGTAAATGCAGGAGCGCATGGGAATACAGACGTTCAAAGCCTCGCTGTACCGGGAGCTCATATTCTGTCCCTGCTCCACAGCGGCTTTCAGCTCGTCGCGGATGCGCTGCAATTCTCCGCAGAACTGTGCGCCGGCAGGGGTCAGCTCCGCCCCCTTGCCGGAGCGTTCAAACAGGCGGAAACCAATTTCATTTTCAAGGCACTGGATCTGATAAGTCAAAGACGGCTGGCTGATAAACAGATTCTCAGCCGCCCGGCTGAAGTTCAGTACCTTGGACAATTCCAGCGCGCAGTCCATCTGCTTTGTCGTCATAGAAGCACCTCCGTCCGCGCTATTAAAAAATTGAATTGATTATAGCATCTATGAATTGGACTTTCAAGCCTCCGCTGCCTATAATGAATCCATCGGCCCCGGCATGGAGATTACCTATCAGGTAAAGGGCAACACGAAAATTGCCGCCGAGTTTATCCAGAAAGCTGTGGGCGGAGAGCTGTTCGAGATCGAGGCTGACCGAAACTACTCGGAGGACCATATGGTCCTGATTGAAAAAGCCAGGCAGCGCCCCGATGCGCTGGAGCACTTCGATACCATTTTCCTGGGCTGCCCCAACTGGTGGGACACCTGTCCCCCGGTGCCGTTTCCCTTTCTGAAGCACTATGGCTGGAACGGAAAAGGGATCATCCCCTTCTGCACCAACGAGGGCGGCGCCGGCGACAGCGTGCGGGACATTCAGAAAATCTGCAGGGGCGCGGATGTGGACAGCGGCGCTTCCTTCACCGGCTCCCGGGTGAGCGGTTCCGAGGTCAAAACCGCAGAATGGGCGAAGGGCCGACCGGAAAAACAGTAACATTTTTGAAGGAGAAAATAGACATGAAGCAGACCTATATCACATTGAACAACGGCGCAAAGATTCCTCAGTTGGGCATGGGTGTTTTCATGGTCCCCGCCGGTGACGCCACCAGGAACGCCTGCCTGGAGGCGCTGAAGCTGGGCTACCGCCACATCGACACCGCCCACGCCTACCAGAACGAGCACAGCGTGGGCGAGGCTGTCCGGGAGAGCGGCATCCCCCGGGAGGAAATCTGGGTCACATCCAAGCTCTGGCCCAGCGAGTACGGCGAGGACAAGACGATGGAGGGCATCGACAGGATGCTGGCCCGCCTGGATATTGGATACATTGACCTGCTCCTGCTCCACCAGCAGGTGGGGGACTACATGGGAGCCTGGAAGGACATGGAGAGGGCCGTTGCTCAGGGCAAGGTCCGCGCCATCGGTCTGAGCAACTTTGAATCTGACCGGCTGGAGAAAGTGATCGCTGCCGCCGAAATCAAGCCCGCTGTTTTACAGGTGGAGCTGCATCCCTACTTCCAGCAGAACGCATTGAAGGAGCGGGTAGCTCCCTATGGCACGGTGATGGAGGCGTGGTATCCCCTGGGCCACGGCGACAGTGGACTTCTGAACGAGCCGCTGTTCACACAGCTTGCGCAGAAGTATGGCAAGACCAACGCTCAGATCATCCTCCGCTGGCACATCCAGGAGGGGATCATCATCTTCCCCAAATCCACCAATCCCCAGCACATCCGGGATAACTTCAACATCTTTGATTTTGAGCTGACCGGGGAGGAAATGGCTCAAATCCGGGCGCTGGACTGCGGCAAACGGTACTACACCGCCACCCTGGCCGAGCAGGAGCGCAACTTTGCCAACTGGGGGCCGGAGGACTGATGGAAGCGAACGAAATGGGCACGCTGCCGGTGGGCCGGCTCCTTCGCAAAATGTCCATGCCGCTGATTATATCCATGTTTGTACAGGTGCTGTACAGCCTGGGCCTTGTTTGAAAAAAGGCGGAATGCCCAACGGCGAGAGATGTTTTCGCCAATCAAGGCAAATTTTTGCAGGCGGGCTGACGCCCGGCAAAAACATTTAACGCAGAGTGGCGGATCAAGATCCACCGTTTGGGCGTTTTCACTTTTTTCAAACATGGCCTAGTGGGCAGCCTGTATGTGGCGCACAGCTGGGGGACAACGCCCTGACCGCCATCTCTTTGTGTATGCCGGTGCAGTATCTGGTGGCGGGCGTAGGCGTAGGACTTGGCGTGGGCGTCAATTCGGTTCTCCCCATGAAGCTGGGGCAGCGGGACGGCGCAATGCTTCCGGCCCGTATCAGAAAATACAAACAGATTGGAGAAGCGCTATGATTTACAAGCCATTTCAGGACATCTCCCTCTCCCGGCTGGGCATGGGCAATATGCGTCTTCCTGTGGAGGGCGGCAGGGACGGCGCGCCCATTGACCGCACGCGGGCGCAGGAGATCATCGACTATGCCATGTTCCACGGCGTCAACTACTATGACAGCGCCTATGTCTATCACAACGGGGAATCCGAGAAATTTCTCGGTGAGGCACTGAAAAAGTATCCCAGGGACAGCTACTATCTGGCAACCAAATTTCTTCTTTCCGCCAACCCGGACTATAAGGCGGTTTTTGAGGAACAGCTCCAGCGGCTCCAGACCGATCACATCGACTTCTATCTGATTCACGCCATCTTCGACAACAACTGCCAGGCCTATCTGGACAGCGGCTGCATTGGGTATTTTCTGGAGCAAAAGAGAGCCGGACGCATTCGTTACCTGGGCTTTTCCTCCCACGCAAGCCCCCGGACACTGGCAAAGATGGCCGATCACCACCAGTGGGACTTTGCCCAGCTCCAGCTGAACTACTTCGATTGGCAGTATGGGACGACGGCGGCGGAATACAAGATTCTGGAGGAGCGGAATATCCCCATCATGGTCATGGAGCCGGTGCGGGGCGGACGGCTGGCCCAGCTCTCCAGCGAGGCGGAAGCCATTCTGCGAAAGGCCCACCCCGATTGGAGCATGGCGTCCTGGGCGCTGCGCTGGGTGAAGCGGCTCCCCCAAGTACAGGTGATTCTGAGCGGAATGTCCGCGCCAGGGCAGATCAAGGACAATGTATCCACCTTCGCGGAGCCGGAGGGCCTTTCTGACGCTGACACAAAAATCCTCATGCGGGCGGCGGAGGCCTTCAAAAAGCAGGTCAGCGTCCCCTGCACGGCCTGCCGCTACTGCTGCGACGGCTGCCCGGCGCAGATCAACATCCCCGCCTTCCTGTCGGTCTACAACAGCTACAAGACAGACGGCGCCTGGGCGCTGAATCAGATGGGCGGCGTGGACAGCGCAGGCAGGCCCGCCGACTGCGTGAACTGCGGGGCATGCACAGAGCATTGCCCGCAGAGCATTAATGTGCCGGAAATCATGGGGGAATTGGCAGGGCTGTCCCAATGACCGCCATAGAAGAATTCCAAATATGAAATAACCAGCCATCAAACTTCTGGGCGCATGCCTGCCGCTTCTGCCGACCGCCTGCGGGCAAAGCGGAACCACGGACACGGAGCGTCCAGCGGATTGCGGAAGCCATCCGCAGAGACAGCCTCCATTCTCCCAAGGGACGATTTGTACAAAGCCTATCTGACGGCAAACTATGATATGGCCGAAGCTTCATCTGCCGGCAGTGCGGCGGAAACGCTTCGGCAGCAGCTGGAAAAGCGCATCGGCGCTTTTGCCGGAATACCTCCCGGACGGGGCTGCGCTGTTGGAAATTTCCGAGGCGGCAGTCCGCGGGGACTGTGTGGTTCCGCTGGCCTGCGCCGCTGACAGGGCGGACTGCTGATCTTATCATGCAGCACCTGAGTCTAAATTGAAAGTGAGGATCGACGGTGAAAACCCTCAAAGGATTATACTCGCTCATTTTAACAGCTGCCCTGATCGCGGGTTTGGCAATCCCCGCAATGGCGGCGGATACCGGCTTTTCCGATGTGCCGGCGGAGGCATGGTATGCGGAGGCCGCCGTCTGGTGCCGGGATCATGGCATGATGAGCGGAACCTCCGGCAATACGTTCTCCCCCAGCGCTGTCATGACCCGCGCTATGCTGGCCGCTGTTCTCTACCGGGCGGCAGGAAGCCCGGCGGTCACCGGAAATGCGGATTTTTCTGATGTGCCGGCGGATGCGTATTATAACCGCGCTGTGAATTGGGCGTCCGCCAACAGAATCATCTCCGGCTATGGAAGCCGGCTCTTTGGCTCCAACGCCCCTGTGACCCGTGAGCAGGCCGCCGCCATCCTCTGGCGGTATGATGGCAGTCCCGCGGCCGAGCGGGGCACAGACTTTGCGGATGAATCCAGCATCGCCTCCTACGCGGGGCAGGCCGTGGATTGGGTAAGAGCTGAGGGCATTATCAGCGGCGTGGATGGAAACCGCTTCGTCCCCCGGGGGCAAGCCACCCGCGCGCAGGTGGCGGTAATCCTCCATCGGTATCTCACCCGCGGCACAGCCGTCACGCCTCCCGCGGACAATGCACAGTCTGAGGATACCGCCTCCGGCATTTCCAGCCAGGACTCAGTGAGCCGCAGCACAGATTTTGACCTGGAAAAAGGGACTGTCACGTTGAACAACGGAATTGAAATGCCAATCCTGGGCATCGGTACTTACACACTCAGCAGCGAACAGGCGGAGAACTCCGTCTATTGGGCGCTGCGGGACGGCTACCGGCTCATCGACACGGCCCGCATCTATGGAAACGAGGAGGGCGTGGGCAGAGGCATCCGGAGGGCCATTGACGAGGGTCTTGTGACCCGGGGGGAAATCTTCGTGACCACAAAAATGTGGACCTCCGATTATGAAAACGGCGCTGCCGCCATTGACGCCTCCCTGCGGCGGCTTGGCCTGGACTATATTGACCTGATGATCCTGCACCACTCCCAGCCCGGCAGCGATGTGGGGGCCTATCAGGCGATGGAGCAGGCCGTCAGCGAGGGCAAACTCCGCTCCATCGGTCTTTCCAACTACTACACGGCGGCCGATTTTGACAGGCTGGTGAACGCTGCCGCCATTCCCCCGGCGCTGCTCCAGAACGAGACGCACCCCCACTACCAGAGTACTGCTATGAAAGAGCACCTCAAGCAGTATGGGACGGTCCTGGAATCCTGGTATCCCCTGGGCGGACGCGGCCACACCCAGGAGCTGTTCAACGACAGCACGATCTCCTCCATCGCGGCGGCTCACGGCAAGACCCCCGCACAGGTCCTTCTGCGCTGGCATCTCCAGGCGGGCAACATCGCCATCCCCGGCTCCAGCAGCGAGGCTCACATCCAGGAAAATTTTGAGATCTTCGACTTTGCGCTGACGGACGCGGAAATGCAGAGGATCGCTGCAATGGATCAGAACCGAAGGCATTCTTCCTACTGAGCCCCGTCATGCGGCGCAATAAATATCGTAGATCTGGCTTCAAATTCTTCTTTGCCCAGGCCTTGTTTGAAAAATATCAAAACGCCCGGAGCGTATCACGCTCCGGGCGTTTGCTTTTATTTCTTAAAGCTGTCCTTCAAGCTCACGCTGCGGTTGAACACCAGATGCCCCGGCCTAGAGTCCTTGTTGTCCAGGCAGAAGTACCCCAGCCGCATGAACTGGAACCCGGCGGGGGCCGCGGCCTCCGCAAGGCCGGCCTCCACCTTGCAGCCGGTGAGGACCTCCAGGGAGTTGGGGTTCAGGCAGTCGATGAAGTCCTTGTCCGCCGCGTCGGGGGCCTCGTCGGCAAACAGGTTGTCGTACAGCCGCGCCTCCGCGTCCACCGCGGTCTGGGCGTCCACCCAGTGGATGGTGGCCCCCTTCACCTTCCGGCCGTCGGCGGGGTCGCCGCCCCGGCTGGCCGGGTCGTACTCGCACAAGACCTCTGTCACGTTCCCGCTCTCGTCCTTCACGCAGCCGGTGCAGGTGATGAGGTACGCCCCCTTCAAGCGGCACTCCGGGCCGCCGGGGTAGAGGCGCTTGTACTTGGGCACGGGGGTCTCCAGAAAGTCGTCAGCCTCAATCCAGAGCGTTCTGGAGAAGGCCACCTCCCGGGTGCCGGCGGCGGGGTCCACGGGGTTATTCTCCACCGTCACCGTCTCCGTCTTGCCCTCGGGGTAGTTGGTGATGGTCAGCTTGATGGGCCGCAGGACGGCCATGACCCGCTCCGCCGTCTCGTTCAGATCCTCCCGCAGGCAGTGCTCCAAAAAGCCGTACTCCACGATGTTGGCGGACTTAGCCACGCCGATGCGCTCGCAGAAGTTCCGGATGGACCGGGGGGTGTAGCCCCGGCGGCGCAGGCCGCAGAGGGTTGGCATCCGGGGATCATCCCAGCCGGAGACCCGGCCCTCCTCCACAAGGCGGCGGAGCTTGCGCTTGCTCATCACCGTGTGGTCGATGCCCAGGCGGGCAAACTCGATCTGCCGGGGCTTGGCGGGCAGGTCGCAGTTGTCCACCACCCAGTTGTACAGGGGCCGGTGGTTCTCAAACTCCAGCGAGCACAGGCTGTGGGTGATGCCCTCCAGGGCGTCCTGAATGGGGTGGGCGAAGTCGTACATGGGGTAGATGCACCACTTATCCCCGTAGCGGTGGTGGGGCAGGTGGTTGATGCGGTAGATCACCGGGTCCCGCATGTTGAAGTTGCCGGAGGCCAGGTCAATCTTGGCCCGCAATGTCATGGCCCCGTCGGGGAACTCGCCGTTTCTCATCCGCTCAAAGAGGTCCAGGCTCTCCTCAATGGGACGGTCCCGGTATGGGCTGCGGGCGGGCACGCCCACGCTGCCCCGGTACTCCTTGAACTCCTCCGGGCTCAGCTGGCACACGTAGGCAAGGCCCTTTTTGATGAGACCCACCGCCTGGCGGTAGTCCTCCTCAAAGTAGTCCGAGCCGTAGAAAAACCGGTCCCCCCAGTCGAAGCCCAGCCAGTGGATGTCCTCCTTGATGGCCTCCACGAACTCCTCGTCCTCCTTGGTGGGGTTGGTGTCGTCCATCCGCAGGTTGCACAGTCCGCCGTACTTCTCCGCGGTGCCGAAGTCGATGGTCAGGGCCTTGCAGTGGCCGATGTGCAGGTAGCCGTTGGGCTCCGGCGGAAAACGGGTATGGACGGTCATCCCCTCGTACTGTCCGCCGGGGGCGATGTCCTCCTCGATAAAGGCGTGGATGAAATTGCGGCCCTCCGCCGCCTCCTCCCGGGTGGTTTTCACGTCCTCTGCCATGTGTATTTCCTCCCTTGCTTGCAGCAGGATTTTTTGCATAGGGCTATATTATACAGAATCCCGCCGGAAATTGCAAGGGGCTTGCGCTTGGCTTTGCAGAGGCGGGGCTCTGCCCCTGCTCCCGCCCCCTGCTCCCGCCCCCGGTTCAGCTCATGCGCAGGATCTCCTTTTTCAGCCGGGAGATGATTCGCTTTTCCAGGCGCGAGATGTAGCTCTGGGAGATGCCCAGCTGGTCCGCCACCTCCTTCTGGGTCTGCTCCCGGCCGCCGCCCAGGCCGAAGCGCATGGTGATGATCTGCTTTTCCCGGGGGGACAGGGCGTTGATGGCCGCCGCCAGCAGACTCCGTTCCACATCCTCCTCAATGGGACGCATCACCGTGTCCTCCTCCGTGCCCAGCACGTCGGAGAGCAGCAGTTCGTTGCCGTCCCAGTCCGTGTTCAGCGGCTCGTCAAAGGAGACCTCCCCCTTGCGGTTGGCGTTTTTCCGCAGGTACATCAAAATTTCGTTCTCGATGCACCGGGAGGCGTAGGTGGCCAGCTTGATGTTCTTGTCCGCCCGGTAGGTCCCCACCGCCTTGATGAGGCCGATCGTGCCAATGGAGATCAGATCCTCGATGTTGATGCCCGTGTTCTCAAACCGGCGGGCGATGTATACCACCAGCCGCAGGTTGTGCTCGATGAGCTCCTTCCGGGCCTCCTCGTCCTCGAGGCGCCCCACCAGTTCCGCCTCCCGCTCCCGGCTCAGGGGGGGCGGCAGGGTGTCGCTTCCGCCGATGTAGTGGATCTCCGCCTCCGGCAGCAGCCCCCATCGCCGCAGCAGCTCCAACAGTCCTGAAAGACTTTTTCGCAACGCTTCCATAGTCTCCTCCTTTTCCGATCTCGCCGCCCCACAGGGCCGTGTATCCGTCTCCCAGGGCCGTGGGCGACAGCGCCGCCGTCAGTCCGGCGTATCGCCGACCGCCGATCTCCGCCCAGTCCAGCCGCACCGCCAGCAGCAGCCCTCCCGCCCCTACTGCGCGGTAGGGCAGCAGACGGGGCCGCAGCTCCGGCGAGGCCCGCCGCAGGGGCTCCAGCATGTCCGCCGGGGACCGCAGGCGCTCCGCCGTCGCCAGCCTCCGCGCCTCCGGCGGCAGAAGGCCGTCCAGAGCGCCCGGAGCCGCCACCAGCACCGCCTCCCCGCCTCCGGGCTCCCGCAGGGCGTTTCCCGTGTCCCACAGGGCCGTCAGGGCCGCGGTGCGGCCGCCAAGGCCTGCCCGCACCGGCAGCAGACGGCCGGCCATGCCGTGCCGGGCCGAGGCCCGGAACACCACCGCCAGCACTGTATAGGCCGCCGCCGCCGCGACCAGCAAAACCTTGGCGTCCACGTCAGTGTAAAAGACGCCGTTCACCACCGGCACCCGGCTTCCTGCCAGCAGTCCCAGGGCCAGCACGCATCCGGCCATGGCGCTGGAGACAGCCAGAAGCAGCAGCGCCAGCCGGAAAAACCGCGTCTCCCCGCCGAAGGCCGCCAGGGCCATCAGCGTCCCCGCCGCCAGCTTCACCGGCGCGGAGGCCAGAAAGCCGCACCCCGGCAGGAACACCGCCACGGCATAGATCCCGCCGGCCAGCGCCGCCAATATGTACCGCCTCCGCCGAAGAGGAACTCCCGCCAGCCGGCCCGTCACCACCAGCAGCAGGTAATCCATCACCGTATTGAGAACGAATACGCTGTCCACATAGACCACCGTCACGGCCCCGCCCCCTTTGTCCGATGGGGCTATTATAGGGCAGGTCCCCGGAAAAAAGAGGTCGGAATATGGACGGTTGACGGCAGGGAAAAAGAGCTTTAATATAGAGACCAGAAACTTGTTTCAACTCTGTTGTGGAGAGGAGACTTCCGCCATGCTGTGCGAGGAGAGAAAAGAGGAACTGATTGAGCTGACCCGGGCCCTGGTGGCCCGGAGGAGCGAGTCCGGCCATGAGGCGGAGGCCGCCGGGGCGCTGGAGCGGTATATGCGAAGCAGCGGCTTTGACCAGGTGACCGTGGACGAGTTCGGCAGCGTCATCGGGAAGATCGCCGGGAACCGCCCCGGCCCCAGGTTGCTCTTTGACGGGCATCTGGACACCGTCCCCGTGGCCGATCCCGCCGCTTGGACCCACGACCCCTACGGCTGCGAGATTGTTGAAGGACGGATGTATGGCCGGGGCACCTCGGACATGAAGGGCTCTGTGGCGGCCTTCACCGCCGCCGCCCGCTTCTTTGCCCAGGACCAAAACCGGGACTTTCCCGGGGAGATCTATATCGCGGGCACCGTCCATGAGGAGTGCTTCGAGGGCGTGGCCGCCCGGAGCGTCAGCCGCATCGTCCGTCCCGACTATGTGGTCATCGGCGAGGCGTCCCAATGCGATCTGAAAATCGGCCAGCGGGGCCGGGCGGAGATCGTGGTGGAGACCTTCGGCGTTCCTGCTCACTCCGCCAACCCGGAGAAGGGCGTCAACGCGGTCTACGCCATGTGCAAGGTAGCGGAGGCTGTCCGCCGGCTGCCCTGTCCGGAGCACCCGGTGCTGGGCAAAGGAATCCTGGAGCTGACGGACATCAAGTCCTCCCCCTATCCCGGCGCGTCTGTAGTGCCCTCCCGCTGCCGGGCCACCTATGACCGCCGCCTGCTGCCCGGGGAGACGGAGGAGAGCGTCCTGGCCCCCATTCAGGCCCTGCTGAAGCGCCTCGCGGCGGAAGACCCCAGCCTCCGGGCCAGGGTCTCCTACGCCGAGGGGCAGGAGGCCTGTTATACCGGGGCCTCCATCCGGGGACGGCGGTTCTTCCCCGCCTGGCTGTACAGCGAGGAGGACGCCTTTGTCCAAAGCATCCTGTCGGAGCTGCGGGCCATGGGCCGTGAGGTGCGGGTGACCCAGTACAGCTTCTGCACCAACGGCAGCCACTACGCCGGCGAGGCGGGCATTCCCACCGTGGGCCTGGGTCCCTCCCGGGAGAATCTGGCCCATACCGACGGCGAGTACATCGAGCTGGAGCAGCTGTATCTGGCCTGCGAGAGCGACCAGGCCGTCATGCGGGCCCTGCTGCGGTAATTCACAAAAACGCCCCTGCCGGATGTCCGGCAGGGGCGTTCTCTCTCAGCAGCAGCTGCAGCAGCAGCCCTCATCGGTACACTCGATGCTGGGCTCGCCGCTGGCCATGGTCACGCCATAGCGGATCGGCACGGATACGCAGACCTGCTGCTTGAAGGTCAGCGTGCAGCTGGTGCCGCCGCAATCAGTGGTGCAGGTGACACAGGGACTGCCCTGGCACGTCACCGTGGGCGTCCCCATGACGGCGGTGGGGTTCAGGGTCAGGGGCGCGGCAATATCCACGCACTGGGTAGCCACTTTATTGCAGCCGGCGGGCGGGCAGGGCTCCTCCGGCGGACAGGGCTGGAGCGGCGTATGCTCATAAACTTCATTGATGCGCAAAGAAGCTCCCTCATTTCCTTAAATAGAATATGCCATATTTTGCGCCGGCCGCCGCGGCGGCGGGCAAACTGGCTCTGGTCAAATGTATGGTCCCCGCATTCGTGCGGAAACCCGATCCGGCGTCTCCCGGATACACCCCATCCTATGCCTCCAGGGCTTCATGTGCCACCGGGTCTTTGCGAAAAACTCTTTGCACCGCTTTCCCAACTGTGTTATAATTTTGTAAAAAAGCGCCCGGGCCCGCCCCAGAGCGGCCCCCGTACAGAAAAGAGGAACCTATGGACGAAAAACAGGAACAAAAATTCCATCAGCTGACGGAGACCCCCGTCAGCTCGCTGATCTGCCGCCTGGCCCTGCCCTGTATCATCAGTATGCTGGTCACCGCCTTTTACAACATGGCGGACACCTTTTTTGTGGGAATGCTAAAGAGCAACAGCGCCACCGGCGCCGTGGGCGTGGTGTTCTCCCTGATGGCCATCATCCAGGCCGTGGGCTTCTTCTTCGGCCACGGCAGCGGCAACTTCATCTCCCGGGAGCTGGGGCGGCAGAACTTTGAGGAGGCCTCCAACATGGCGGCCACCGGCTTCTTCTCCGCCATTGCGGCGGGCGCGCTGATCTGCGTCCTGGGCCAGATCTTCCTGGAGCCTTTGGCCACCCTGCTGGGCTCCACCCCCACTATCCTGCCCTACACCAAGGCCTATCTCCAGGTCATCCTCTTCGGCGCGCCCTGGATGACCTCCTCTCTGGTGCTGAACAACCAGCTGCGCTACCAGGGCAGCGCGGCCTACGCCATGGTGGGCATTGCCAGCGGCGCGGTGCTGAACATCGCCCTGGACCCCCTGCTGATCTTCACCTGCGGACTGGGCGTTGCCGGGGCGGCCTGGGCCACCATCATCAGCCAGTTCGTCAGTTTCTGCCTGCTGGTGATCGGGTGTTCCCGGGGCGGCAACCTGCACATCCACATCTCTCAGGTCCAGCGGAAATGGTCCTACTACGAGATGATTGTCAAGGGGGGCCTGCCCTCCCTGGCCCGGCAGGGCCTTGCCAGTGTGGCCACCATCTGCCTCAACCGGGCCATCCGGCCCTACGGGGACGCCGCCATCGCCGCCATGGGCGTGGTCCAGCGCATCACCATGTTCGGCGGCTCCGCCATGATCGGCTTCGGTCAGGGCTTCCAGCCGGTGTGCGGCTTCAACTACGGCGCGAAGCTCTACCAGCGGGTGAAGGACGGCTTCTGGTTCTGCGTCAAGTCCTCCACCGTGTTTCTGCTGGCGGTCAGCGCTCTGGGCTTTATCTTCGCTCCCCGGCTCATCGCCCTGTTCCGGGATGACCCGGAGGTCATCGCCTGCGGCGCGGCGGCTCTGCGCTTCCAGTGCGTCACCTTCTTCACCACCGGCTGGACCGTCATGAGCAACATGATGCTCCAGACCATCGGCAAAACCGGCTCCGCCACCTTCATGGCCATGGCCCGGCAGGGAATCTTCTTCATCCCCCTGATCTATCTCCTCTCCCACTGCTTTGGTCTGGTGGGCGTCCAGATCACCCAGTCCGTGGCCGACTGTCTGGCGGTCCTCTGCGCCATCCCCCTCTCCATAAAGGCCCTGAAAGAGATGTCCTGACCGCCCCGCCGCCCCTGCCGGGGCGGTTTTTTCGCCGTTTTGCGCAAACGCTTTCGCTTTATATCGTGAAAGCGCACAGCATTATTTTCTATTTTTTGTGGTGAATGTGGAATTTGATGGAAGAGTATTGACTTTTTGCACACATTATCCCATAATAATATCACTCCAGAAGCAGAGACGGGACGTTTTCTTTTCTCTCCATCCGAAAACGTTTGCGCTTTTGGCTCTTATTTTGTGTAAGCTTACCCTGTATGGCGGGGCCCTCGCCTCCCTCCTGCGGCGCGGGCCCCCTCCTCCTGTTTTTCCGTGCGCGGCAGTCCGCGCTTGTTTCTCCTTTCCTTCTTGTAGGTGTGCGGCCCCTGCTTTGGCAGAAGCAGGGGCCGCACATCGTCTTTTGGAAATATTTTTACTTTTTGCAGCAATTTCCCCCCTTGAAAAGTATTCATTACAGAGCGCTCTGCAAACCGTATAAAAATCGAAGGAGGTGCGGAGGGGATGGACACAGAATCCGCCGTGGAGTAATACGGCGCAATGGTCTACCGGCTGGCATACGCCCAGCTCCGCAGCCGCCGCGACGCCGACGACATCTTTCAGGAGGTCTTCCTCCGCTACCACCGCGCCGCCCCGTCCTTTGCCGGCGAGGAACACCGCAAGGCCTGGCTCCTGCGGGTGACGGCCAACTGCGCCAAAAGCCTGGCCGCCTCTCCCTGGCGCAGGCGGACCGTTCCCTTGGAGGACGTCTACGCCTACACCGACCCGGAGGAGTCCGGCCTGGACGCGGCCCTGGCCCAGCTGCCGCCCCAGTACCGCTCTGTCATCCACCTCTGCTATTTCGAGGGCTGCAGCACGAAGGAGACCGCCCAAATCCTGGGACGCCGTTCCTCCACCGTCCGCGCCCAGCTGACCCGGGCCCGCCAAATGCTGGCCCAACTATTGAAGGAGGAGCTATGAACATCACCGAGACCTACGGGAGGCTCTGCCGGCCCATCGCCCCCTCCCCGGATCTGATTGAAAAAAACCTGACCAGAACCCGGCGCCACGGCCTTCCCCTCCGCCGCCTGGCCGCCATGGCCGCCGCGGCGGCGGTGCTCCTGTCCGCCCCCGCCCTGGCAGCCCGGACGGAGCCCGGCTACCAGCTGCTCTACGCCATCTCCCCCGCCGCCGCCCAGTTCTTCCAGCCGGTCCGGCGGTCCTGCACAAGCAGCGGCGTCACCATGGAGGTGGCCGCTGTCCGCATCGAGGGCGACACTGCCGAGGCGTACATCACCCTCTCCGGCGAGGCAGTGGACGGCGCCTGCGACCTCTTTGACAGCTATAACTTCCATCTCCCCTTTGACCGGATCGGCTCCTGCGAGCAGGTGGGGTATAACGAGGAGGCCCACACCGCCGCCTTCCTCTGCACCGCCAAAACCATGGACGGCTCCCCCATCCCCACCGGCGGAAAGATGACCTTCTCCGCAGGCTGCTTCCTCACCGGCAAGAGCGAGCAGACGGATGTGGAAATTCCCCTGCGCCTGAAAGACTACGCCGGAGACGCTGCGGCAATGACTCCGGACAGCGCAGGCTTCGCCTTCACTGACGGCTCTTCTGACGGCCGAAGCCGGGTCCTGGTTCCCGGTGACGCCCTGGCTGTTCCGGCGGAGGGACTGACTGTCACTGCCGCCGGATTTGTAGACGGCCTGTTCCACATCCAGCTCTGCCGGGGCGATGCCAGCCAGCAAGACAACCACGGCTGGCTGTGGCTGGCAGACAGAGATGGAAAACCGGTAGAATCCCTTTATACTGCTTATTTTGCTACCGCCCCAGGCACACTGGACCGGCAGGACTACCAGGAATTTGTCTTCGAGGTCTCCCGGGAGGCCCTGGCGGAGAGCACCCTCCGGTGAGATCTCTGCACCTCCGCCGCCCGGGTGGACGGACGCTGGCGGGTGACCTTTCCCCTGCGGGACACCTTCTCCGGCGCGGAGCTGGCGAAAGTCGCCGAGGGCCACAGCACCGGCTCCTTTGACCCCCAGGACACCCTGCTCACCTTCGCCTCCCGGCTGGAGACGGAGAGCGGCCGGCCCGTCCGCTGGGAGGACGGCTTCCGCTATGAGCTCCTGCTGAAAACCGACCGCCTGTGGGCGGCGGAATTCCAGTGCCCCGACGGCGGCGCCCTCCGGGTGTATCTGCAAAATGTCCCCTACGAGGATACCAGCGGTCTGTGGCAGCCCTATGCCTGGGACTGGCAGGCCTAGCAATGCCAGAATGAAAGCGTCCCGGAGACGGTCCTCTCCGGGACGCTTTTTCCCGTTCCGAGAGCAGAATCCGCCGCCCGCTTTGTCACCGTTTTGTAACTTTTCACATTTTCCCATGCAGGACTTTCCTGTCGCAGGTGGTCTTTTTTCGCCGAAAGTGGGTCTCAACATCCTATTTTACCGCCAAAACCTTGACAAAAGTGGGAGTTGTGTGTATACTAAATGCAGTTTCCCTGCCGGTAACAAAAGTTACAGTCTATTTTCCGCTCCCTGCGGGGAGCCCCTGGGCCGGGAATCTTTTTCAGGAGGTATGCTTGTGAGCGCACAGACTCTGCGAAAAAAACTGTACGAATTCTGGAGACGCAGCGGCGTCAATCTCTTTATGGCGGCCATCGTCCTGTGCACCGCCCTGGTCCTCACGAACCAGGCCGCGGGCATCTATATTATCAGCGGCGTGGACGACGCGGCTATCGTGCTGGACGGAAACGGGAAGGCCCCGGAGCTGGAGAGCAAACTGCTCTACACCTCCAACGGAAGCCGCGGCTACGACGTGTGCCTCCGCCTGGGCCAGGTGGTCACCGTCCGCCACGACGGCGAGACCTTCACCACCAAATCCCGGCAGGAATCCATCCTCAAGACCTTGCAGCGCCTGAACATCGTCCCCGGCCCGCTGGAGATGGTGGGCATCGACTTCACCGACAGCGGCGTGGAGATTACGGTGTCCTCGGACCTCGCCTACTACGAGCACGTGGTGGAAGAGGTCGCCTTTGAGACCGTGCGGGTGGCCAATCCCCAGATGGAGCAGGGCACGGAGAAGGTGGTCCAGGAGGGCGCGGACGGCATCCGCAGCTCCATCTACGAGGTGGTCTGGTCCAACGGACAGGAGATCGCCCGCCAGTTTGTGGAGGAGCTGGACAGCACAGCTGTGGACAAAATCGTGGAATACGGCACCGCCGCCCCCGCGAAGCCCGTTCCCGCGGCCTTCCCCTCTAACGACTCCCCCATTGCCAGCGTCTCCACCAACGCGGACGGCAGCGGCGTCCTGACTCTGGCCTCCGGCGAAAAGCTGAGCTTCTCCAGCGTCAAAAACATGACCGCCACCGCCTACACCGCCGGACACGGCGGCGCGGACTACTGCACCGCCACCGGCACCACCGTCCGGGTGGGCACCGTGGCAGTGGACAAAAAGGTGATTCCCCTGGGGACCCGGATGTATATCGTCACCAACGACGGCATTGTCTACGGCACCGCCGTAGCCGAGGACACCGGCGTCCGGGGCAACAAAGTGGATCTCTATTTCAACACCTACGAGGAGTGCATTAACTTTGGCCGCCGCAGCTGCCAGGTCTATATCCTGCAATAATGTACAGTTTCGCCCCGGAGGCCGCAGCCTCCGGGGCGTTTTCCGTTCTCCCGCCGTCACATGCCCAGCAGCCGCCGGGCGGTGGATACATTGCCGTGTTCCATCTCCTGGAGGCGGGCAACCGCGGCGGCCTGGGCCTCCGGGTTGGCGGCCTGGGCTGCCGCCCGGTCCACCATGGCCCTCAGATTCTCCGCCGTCAGGGCGTTCAAGTCCGTGAAGAGCTCCTGCCCGATATACCGCAGGAAGGCGGAGACCTTGGGATCATACACCACCCCAGCCAGAGGGATGCCCTGCCCGGCGGCAAAGATCAGGGCGTGGAGCCGCATGGACACCACCGCCTCCATCCGCGCCAGAGCGCCGATGATGGAGCCCGCGTTTCCGGCGTCGTCCAGGAAATAGTGGGGGATGTCCTCCAGTCCCCGGGCGGCCGTCCGGTTGGCGGCGGAGTCCGGACCCCTCTCCACGGATACAAATACCGGTGTCAGGCCGTAGGTCTCATAGGCGTACCGGGCCGCCTGGCCGAAGAGGGGGGCCTTCTCCGCGAAGCCGGGCCACTGGCGCAGGGCGAAGCAGAGATACCGCCCCCGGGGCGGAATGCCGGCGCGCAGGAGGACGCTGTCCACCACATCGTCCCCCGCGGGGCGCAGGGTCAGGGCCGGGTCCGCCGTCAGCAGGATCTCCGGCTTTGTCACCCCCATGGACTTGAGCTCCTCCCGGGAGTCCGGCTCCCGCAGGGTGATGACGTCCACATACCGGTTCAGCGCCCCGGCGGAGAGCTGGCGGTGGTTTCCGCGGGTGACGGGTCCGATGCCGCAGCCGTACATCTGCACGGCGCAGCCCGCCCGCTTGGCGGAGCGGATGTTCAGCAGGTAGAACCACAGCGACCGCCGGGAGGTCACGTCCTGAATGAGGCTCCCGCCGCCGTTGATATAGAGCTTTGCCCGTTTCATGGCCCCCAGCCAGCCGGGAACGTTCATCCGGCTGACAGCGCGCACCCGGCAGCGCAGCCGGGTCTCCCGGGGGTTCCTGGACAGCACAGTCACCGGCATATCCGGGTCGATGGAGCGCATTTCCTGCAAAATGGCCTCGAGAATGGCGTCGTCCCCGGCGTTGCCCCGGCCGTAGGCCCCGCAGATCACCACGCCGTCCCGGGCGGTTCGGGGACGGCTGTGCCGCCGGAGGATCTCGCCGTAGATGTGCATCTGGGTGTCCACGGTCTTCTGGATGGAGAACTGGGAGGAGGCCTTCTGATAGAGCCGTTCCCCCATCTCCCGCCGCAGGGCGTCGTCATTGCCCAGCTCCGCCAGACGGCGGCCCAGGGTCTCCCAGTCTCCCGGGGTGAAGAGATAGCCGTTGACGCCGGTGTCGATGAGGTTGGGGATTCCCCCCACGGCGGTGGAGATGGTGGCCAGATGGAACCGGGCCCCCTCCGTCAGGGCGTAGGAGAAGGTCTCGGACAAGGAGGTGAGGGTGTTGATGTCCAGGGCGCTGTAAAACCGGTCCATGCCGCCGGAGATCCACCCAGCAAAGGTGACCTGCCGCTCCACGCCCAGCTCCCGGGCCAGGTCCCCCAGCTTTCCCCGCTCCTCACCGTCCCCGGCGATGACCAGCCGCAGGCGGGGGCACGCCCGATGCGCAGCGGCGAAGCCCCGGATGAGGGTGGACATGTCCTTCACTGGGTTCAGCCGGGCGGCGATGCCCACCACCACGGAATCCCCGTCCACATCCGCCCCCAGCCCCCGCAGGTACTCCAGCCGGTCTCCCTGGATCGGCGCGGGGGTGAAGTCGATGCCGTTGTAGATGGCGTAGAACCGGTCCGGGGCAAAGCCCCGGGAGATCAGAAGGTCCACCATGGCGTCGGATACGCCGATGCGGTAGTCCAGCCGCCGCAGGGCCAGGGCGTTGATGGTGCCAAAGGTCAGGCGGCTGAGGGGACGGCCCATGTAGTCGATGCGGTAATCGCTGTGGATGGTGCTGACCACCGGCAGGCCGGTGGATTTTTGCAGCATGGCGCCGATCATGTTGGCCCGGGAGCCGTGGCAGTGAATGATCTGGTAGCCGCCCTCCCTGATATAGGCCGCCAGCCGCCGCTGGATGCGGAAGATGTGGTTTCCCGCCATGATCTCCGTGGGAATGCCCATGGCCCGGGCCTCCTGGGCAAAGGGGCCGTCCCGGAAGCACACCAGCTGGGCGGTAATGGTTCTGTTCAGATGCTGCAGCAGGCTGAGGACGTGGGTTTTGGCCCCGCCGGAGTCTCCGCCGCTGATGAGATGGATGACCTTCATAAAAGAGCCTTTCTTCAAATGAGGAATGAGGGCCTGTTCACATCAGACAAATGCGCGGCTTTCCGCTTTGGGAAATTCCGAATTGTCTCTTGTGTATTGCCGCAAAGTATTATATAATACTTTGGAAACCTTGTCCAGAAGATATGGAGGAGACACATGGAACAAAAAGCAAAACGGGTTGGAAAATTCAACATCATCGACATTATCGCCGTTATTTTGATTCTGGCAGTGGCGGCATTTTTGGGCTGGAAGCTGCTGGGGCCGGACGACACCGCCGGCGCGCCCCGGGAGATGACCAAGGTCACCTATGTGGTGAAGGTGGAGGGCGTCCCGGCGGAGCTGTATGAGAACTGCGTCACTCACCTGCCCTCGCCGCTGATGGCCTCCGGAGCCCTGGTAGGGGGCAAGATCGTGGCCGTAGACCAGGAGCCCTACTACGTCCTCAGCGCAAACGGAGAGTGGATTTTGGACGAGAGCCACACCACGCTGCTCTTCACCGCGGAGACGGAGACCCCTACGGCGGCGGTGATGACCACCAAGGTGGGAGATCAGGAGGTCCGCATCGGCAAAACGGACTACATCCTCAAAAGCGAGTTCATCGAGTTTGCCGACGGCACTATTGTGGACGTCCGCTGGGGCGAGTGAGAGATTTGATAATCTGAAAGATTGAGGGACGGCGCTTTCGCGCCGTCCCTCTTTTGACGCCGGAGACGCGGCTATTTCTGTCTCTGCGGGCGGATGTCCAGGGCCCGGCACACCTGGGCCAGGGTCAGTCGGTACACGCCGTACATCAGGGCGGACACCGCCGCCACCACCATAAGCGCCGCCAGGAGGCCCGCCGCCTCGCTGGGTGTGATGCCCGCGGGGCTGCCGTTGAAGTACATAATCATAATGTAGAAGGCGTAGATGAGGCCCGTGCCCGTCAGCGCCGGCACCAGGAACACCCGCTTGATCTGCCCCCGGACGGATCGGCGGAGGTAGACGTTGGAGGCCCCCAGGTGCCGCAGGTCGTCGTAGACCTTCCGGTTTGTCAGAGCGATGGTCATACACCGGGTATAGGCAATCACAAACACGGCGGAAAAGCACACCACGGCCACAAAGACAAACAGCATAATAAACACTGCGGTGGTCTTCACAAAGTCCGCCTTGTCCATCACCCGGAACTGGGGCATATACTGCCAGCTCATCCGAAAGGCGGAGCTGTCCCGCTGAGCGTAGTCGATGACAGTAAAACCGTATTCCGCGCAGTTCTCCCGGTCCAGGAAGTAAGCGCCCTCCTCCGCCAGGTACCGGTCCCGGACCACCGGGTCCCAGCCGCTGAACTGAGCCACCTCGATGGTGGAGCGGTCCACAATCTCGTTGAACAGGGCTTTGGCGAAGTCATAGGTCTCCTCGCAGTTCTCCACGTTGAAGCAGACCTGGGTCTCCCGCCACTCCTCCGTCAGGCCCGCCCCCAGGGCGGCAAAGTCGGCGTCGTTCATCACATAGCGGGCAAAGAGACTGTCATAGCGCAGGGGCTCCAGGGACGTGACGGGGAGCTGTTCCCCGGTCAGATAGTTGGTCACGAGGCTCTTGTCCGGGGCAAAGCCCAGCCTGCTCCCCTCCGTGTCGACGACGCCGCGAATCTCGCCGCCGGCCAGGTCCACATGCTCCCCCGTCAAAGCCTCGTAGCCGGAGGTGGAAAGAAACAGCTCGGTGCTCATGACTTCATTGTACTCCGCGCGCCAGGTGGTGCCCATGGGGCCCTCCTCCTCAATGTGGTCCTCGCCGTCCACCGCCAGGCGGAGCATGGGGACGGCAGCGAAGTCCGTGACAGTCACGCCGTACTCCTCCGCCAGGGCCCGGACCTCATCCTCCAGGGGGATGTCCAGGTCCGCCCGGAAGTTATAGACGTAATCCACCGGACGCTGGTCATAGGAGATCATGGACCCGGTGCCCAGCATGGGGGTGTAAAAGCTGCCGAAGTACGCGCCGGCAATCAGCAGGGTCATCACCAGCATGTTCCGCACTGTCTGGCGGCCCTGAAAGCGCATCTGGCTGGTGGCGATCAGGTCCTTGTAGAGCCTCTTTTTCCCGTTCCAGCCGTTGACCACCGTGTGCAGGAGAATCATATAGAGACCAATCAAAGCGGGGACGTAAAAGACCGCGGTCAGCCCCTCGGGGGGATACCAGTGGAGAACGCTTATGAAGAAGAAGGAGGACATATAGCCCAGAAAGCCCCCCAGGGCCAGCAGGCCGATGCCAACGGGCCCGTACCACCGGGGGACATCCCGGATGGGCTCGGACTTGTGGGACTCCTGGACGATGTCAATGATGTTGGTCCGCTTCACGGACCGGCTCCCCAGAAGGAACATCATGACAATCACAAAGGCGGAGAAGGCCAGGGACCAGACGTAGGCGGCGGGGTTGAACACCAGGCGCATCTCCTCCGTATCCACCACGCAGAGGCGGAACACCTGCCACAGCACCCAGGCCAGGGGCCCGCCCAGGGCGGCCCCGGCGGCGCAGGAGCCCAGGGAGATCACCCCCAGCTCCCGGTACAGCTCCCTGCGGACCTGAGACCGGGAGGCCCCCAGGGCCAGGAATACGCCGGTCTCCCGGGACTTTTGCCGGAAGAAGAGGCCGGAGGCGTAGGTGGTGAAGACGGCGCAGCCCAGAACCGCCAGGGCAAAAATCATCATGATCTGCTTCCGGCTGTCGCCTCCCTCAGGGAGGACGTTCAGGATGGTGGGGGCCCGCATCATGCAGACGTAGGCCGTAATCAGCAGCACGGAGAAGAAGCAGCAGCCGGCCAGAAGCGCGTACTGCTTCTTGTTCTTCCGGCGCATCAGGGCGTAGACCTCAGAAAAATGTTTCATTTTAATCACCTTTCCTCAATTAGGAGTCAGAGCCGGTTCGCAGAAGACAAACATGGGGATTTCCGGACGAATTTTGCCGGATGCAATGCCAAAATTTGCAGGTGTACTGGCGTACGTCAAAAATCATTCACGCAGCAGCTGAAAAAATTTTCCGGCAAGCCCTGCGTTTGGGCTTCTGTGAACAGGCCCTGGGACGTTCGGTCCCAGAAAATTCCTATAGCAGTCTGCAGTTTGCGGACAGCGGGCCGCCCAGTGATCGGCACTTTTGAATCCCGTTATAATTCCTCATTCCTAATTCTCCCCGCGCCCCATCTCCCGGATGGCGTCCAGCAGCAGGTCCTGGAATTTCTCCCGTTCCGTGCCGCCCTTCTCCAGCGTCTTCCACACCACGCCGTCCCGGAGGATCACCACCCGGTCGCAGAAGGAGGCGGCGTAGGAGTCGTGGGTCACCATGAATATGGTGGCCTCCAGGGCGGTTTTCGCCTGCTCGAAGGAGCGGATGACGGCCCGGGTGGACTTGCTGTCCAGGTTTCCCGTGGGCTCGTCGGCCAGGATCAGCAGGGGGTGATTGATGAGGGCCCGGGCCACGGCGGTGCGCTGCTTCTCGCCGCCGGAGATCTCCGCCGGATACTTGTCCCGGATGTTCGGGATGCCGAAGACCTCGCACAGCTGGTCCGCACGGTTCTCCACCAGATCGGAGACCTGTCCGCCGATGATAGCGGGCAGGAGGATGTTCTGGCGCACCGTCAGGCCGTCCAGCAGGAGGAAGTCCTGAAAGACAAAGCCCAGCTGCTTGTTCCGCACCTCTGCCAGGGCGTTCTCGTCCAGGCGGGCCAGTTCCGTCTTTCCCAGGCGGATGCTGCCGGAGTCCGCGGGGATGTAACAGGAGATGCAGTTCAGGAGGGTGGTCTTGCCGGAGCCGGAGGGGCCCATGACCGCCACGAACTCTCCCTTATCCACCGCCAGAGACACGCCCTTGAGGACCTCGTAGGAGATTTTTCCAACCTGATAGGATTTGCGCAGATTTTCAACCGTTAACATAGCATTCATTCCTTTCTGAACAACAGCGTAAAGATGATGGAAGGGACTGCCGCAGAGATTCGGGGAGCCGCTTGGATGGAACCGCGGGAACCGCCTCACAGCAGGAAGCGGATCACGGCGATGACTGCCAGATGGGCGGGGTAGAAGGCGTAGAAGAACCACTTGGGGATTTTCAGCCCGGAGCGGGTGGGGAGGAAGATCAGCGGCGCGGCCAGCAGGGCAAACACAGCCCAGTCCACGGCGAAGCCGCCCAGCTTCAAGGCCAGCGGGTCCTCCAGATAGCCGCCCCAGAGGCAGGGCAGGTAGGTCAGCACATAGAGGGCCGCGCCAATTTTGGGGTGGTTCCGGCAGAGGAAGAAAATCAGCATCAATTGAATCCCGATGCCGGAATAGTCGAAGTTCCACCAGCTCACCGCGAAGAAGGCCCCCAGGAACAGCCACCACTTCCGCTCCTTGAAGCCGTACATGGCAAGCAGGGAGAGAAACAGCGTGAAGAAGATGTTCCAGTTGGTCCAGTTCCGGTCCACCATCCAGTCATGGGGGTGGAAGGCCAGGACGTAGAAGGGCTGGGAGACCAGGGCGAACACCGCCAGGCGGCCCAAATACCGCTTGACGTCCCGGGTGTACAGCAGGCCCACGGTCATGCAGTAGCAGAAAATCGGAAACGCCAGCCGCCCAATCCAGCGGAAGGCTCCAACCTCCGGGAAGAAAGCGCCGCCGATGTGGTCGACAAACATGGAGACGATGGCGACGAGCTTCAAGAGGTCCGTGTCCAGGTTGGTTTTCAGCCGGGGCCCGGTTTCGGGGACCGCCGCCGGAGTGGTCAAAGCGTGCCGGATGGCTGGGATATTCATGGGAAAGTTCCTCCTTTTGTTTCTCTGGGTCCAGATTAGCGCAAAAAAACGGCCCCCGCAAACGGGGCCGTATCCTTTGGCGGTTTTGTTGTAAAGTTTGGCGGCGGGAGGGTTCGCGATGTCATTTTTGGAGGCTTTGCCGTCAAGTTTGGTTTGGAGAATCCCGCCGGATATGGTACAATGGGCACAGCAAACAACAAGGAGTGATTTGATGCTGCGAATCGGCATCTGCGACGACAGCGCCGACGCCCGGATTGCCCTCCGGGCAGCCCTGGAGCGGGCCCTGGACCGGCGGCGGGGAGCGGGAACGTTCTTCGAGTTCTCCTCCGGCGAGGGACTCCTCCGCTGGCTGGAGAAGCACGCCGGGGAATTGGATATGGTCTTTCTGGACATTGAGATGGGAGAGCTGGACGGCATGGAGACCGCCCGCCGCCTCCGCGCCGCCGACGAGGGGCTGCAGCTGGTCTTTGTCACCGGATACACGGATTACGTCTTTGACGGATATTCCGTGGGGGCGCTGGGGTATCTCATGAAGCCGGCCCAGCCGGAGCGGCTGGACGAGGTGCTGGACCGGGGGCTGGAGGCCCGTCTCCGGGAGGAGGACAAGGTCTTTCTCTGCCGCAGCGGCGAGACGATGTACCGCATTCCCAAAAAGGCCATCCTCTATTTCTCCTCCGACCGGCGGCAGGTCTCCTGCGTCTCCACCGCCAGGACCTATACCTTTTACGGCAAGCTGGACGAGGTGGAGCGCACGGTGGGAGACAGCTTTGTCCGGGTCCACCAGCGGTATCTGGTGCGGGCCGGAGCCGTGGAGCGGATGGATGGAGGCCAGATCTTTTTGGGAGAGGAGGTCCTGCCCGTCAGCAGGGCTCACCGCTCAGCGGCCTTGGCCGCCCTGGCCCGGACGGCGCTGGAGGGCTAGGCCATGTCTCTGATGACGGTCCTCGTCCGGACGGCGGAATATGTGCTGATCACGCTTCAGAATTGGTTCTGGTTCATCCCGGTGCTTGTCAGCGGCTTTTTTCTCTCCCGGCTTGTGTTCGCGTTTCTGCCGCTGAGGCCCCGGCGGGGCTGGCGGGTTGCCCTGACCCTGTTTCTGGGCCCTGTTTCCGCCACGATTATCTGGCTGGGGGATACCAATTTACTGTTCACTCTGCTGGTGTTTTTCCCCGTGCTTTTACTGTCCTCCAAGGGGGACCGGGTGGGACGGCTGGCGGTGACAGTCATTTTCTTCTGCCTCATCATGCCTGTCAACGCCGTGCTGGATACCTATTACGCCCCCGCCATGGCCCATTTTGATCTGGACAATGTGTACTATTATTCTGAAAAATTAATCCGGAGCGGAAGCTGGGGCCTCTTGTACCTGACTTCCCGGAAACGCCTGCCGGAGCGCCCGCCCCGGCTTTCCCCCCGGCTGTGGAAGCTGGTGCTGCTTTTAGCCGCCATGCCGTTCAGTTCCCTGCTGGCGGTGGTGCTCCTGCCGCTTCTTCAAGAGGATTATCTGTACTCCGATTTTCTTCTCCACGGCCTGATTATGAACCTGGGACTGGTGGTGCTGCCCTTTGTGTTTTTGACCTCCCTGGCCCTGCTGTACGCCATCCGGGTTCTGGAGGACCATGAGCGGCTGGAGGAGGCGGATAAGCTGGCCTCCCTGCGGGAGAGCTACTACCAGGGCCTCCGGCGGGAGGAGCGGCAGGTGCAGACCCTCCGCCATGACCTGCGCAACCATCTGACGGTGGTCCAGGGCCTGCTGGAGCAGGGGGAGACCGACGGAGCCGCCCGCTATCTCGGAGAGATAGCGGCGTCTCCCGCCATGGGCGGGAGACGGATCCTCTGTGAGAATGAGACGGCCAATATTGTCCTGGCCTCCAAAGCGGAGGCCATGGAGCAGGCGGGGCTCACAGGAGACTTTGCCGTTTCCCTTCCCAAGATACTGCCCATCGCGGACATGGACCTGTGCGCCCTGCTGGGCAACGCCCTGGATAATGCCATAGAGGCCGCGGTACAGGCGGAGGACAAGCAGATCACCATCCGCTGCCGTGTGGATAAAGGCCTTTTCATGCTGCGGGTGGAAAACGCAGTGGAAGGCGAAGTCCGCCCGGACCTTGCCACCACCAAGGCGGACAAGTCCGTCCACGGCTTTGGTCTGGCCGGCATGCGGGAGATTGCCGAGCGCTGCGGCGGCAGCCTGGAAACCCGGACGGGAAGCGGCCGCTTCGAGCTGGTGGCCTGCATTCCCCTGAGCGGGAGGTAGGATGGTGGCGGACGAAGCGGCAGTGTCAGTGATAAAATGCAAAAAACGCGGAGAAAAATGAACCAGCCTTGATTTTCGAACTGTTTTATCGAGAATCAACGCTGGTTTTTTTTGCTTAAAGCCTTGCAAATCAAGGCCTTTGAAAAACCGGTTATTTAGGTTGGAATCATAAAAAACGTAAAAAGTGAAAATAAAATTTGAAAATGCGGGATTTTGAACACAGAAAACGAGATAATCATTTACTATTGCTTCTCTCCATGTTATACTTATGTTAAAAATTATATAGAAGGCGGGGACATATATGGCAGACTTAGATTTTATTCTTCAAGGATTATCCGCTACAGAAGATCACTTTGCGTCTACACATCATGTTTTTTCGTTGCCCAATGTAACGACCGGCATTGTTGCTTCTGCATTTATGAACGCGGCCGGAGCAAGTATCATCGCGGAAATGGTAGCGCCGCTTTCTGATCGCATAAAGGTGTTTGTAGGCGTCCGGAACGATGTCACAACTTTACAGGCAATCCAAACGCTTGTCAGTGACGGCATCTGTCCCATTCTGGTTGATACGGCAACACAGGCTTTTATATTCCATCCCAAAGTATATTTGACTCGCAATGCTGAACAGGCCCGTTTGATCATTGGCAGCGCAAACGCGACGACAGGGGGATTGATCAGGAACATTGAAGCCAGTCTATACGCGGAATTGAATATGCATGACCCCAATGAGGTAAACGTTACAGATAAGATACTGAATTCATTTGAAGAATTGCTTTCAAGGTTTCCTGAAAATGTATTTCAAATTTCTCCCGAAACTGACCTGGACACATTTGTGACGCAGGGAATATTAATTGACCAAAATAATACACAGTATCGTACCCGAATGAGGGCAACCGGTTTCGCACGGACAGATATCCGCAGGAGAATGCAGCTGCGCACAAGAACCCTTCCAGGAATCACCCGCACCGTGCGGCAGAATACCGAAAGAGTCCAAATTCAAGGTTCTCCAACAGGAATTGTCACGGTTAGAAATGACCGGCTTCTTTGGAAAAGCCGTGGCTTGACCCGGCGGGATCTAAATATCCCAACAGCGGCAGGAACGAATCCAACAGGATCTATGTTATTCAAAAAGGGAGATGAAACACAGGACATTGATCCGCGGAGTTATTTTAGAGGAATTGTATTTGCCAGCGAAAATTGGGTACATGATACTGCCCCAGCTACCGCTCACATGGAACGTTGTCTGTGCAGATTTAACATCATCATTAAAGGTGTCGATTACGGGGTCCACGAGCTGCGGCTCTCCCACAATTCAAGAACAGACACCCGGGCGTACGAACAGCACAATAGTATGACGCAAATCCATTGGGGCACAACCGTTAAACCGTTAATTGCACACGAGGATCTGCTGGGCTGCATTCTTACGCTTTATGCGCCAGAAGAAGGAAGCAATGTCTATACCTTGATATTTGACGACGATGAATAACAAATGATGCTGCCCTAAAGCGGCAGCATCATTTTATTATCTATCTGTGGCAATTCGTTGACGGCGCAGCTGCAATCTAAAAAGTGCTTTTCTCAAAATAGCGATGTCAGCCATGTCTATGTCAGAAATATTTGAAAATAAGAGTTCATCTTGTTTTTCTAAAAGTGTCCTTCCCTCCATCTGACGGACGTCTTTATTCAGCTCATCAATATTTTGCCCCACACCCTCCATATACGGTACAGTTAGGCGTTCAATTTCAGAGGGGACCAGTTCCAGAACCCCGCCGCCATAAAAACGGCCTTCAAGCTCCGCACTCAAAGCAGTAACGGAATTCAAAAAACAGACCACAAGTGTTGCGGCGTCAACATCTACATCCGGCGTAATGCGATAAGCGGTATCCGTTGTGTATGCGTTCATCCTGTTTAATATTAATCTGGGCATTCCATTACTCCGCTTAAGCATACTCACAGGAGTGGAGAACACGGAGGGCACTTTATACCAGGGACTTCTGATCCGGCACTTGTACCGTGACGGAATATTTTGGGAGATGCCAATCGCTAAATACTCCCCATATACATCGCCATCCTGCTCACTGTCAAAGTATAAAAAGTTGCTTGGGTATCCCTTCTCTCTATTTTCATTGTGCTGATTATAATCATAAATAATTCCCGGACAGTGTTCGCTGCGGCCAAACATGGGATGGGCCTTTGCAGATAAAGAGTACCGTTGAACGACTGCATCAGATACGAGAAAAAATTTGTTGGCTCCAGTCACAATACCCACGTCTACATTGGCAAGTTCACGGAACGCAAACATTGCATCAGATGTACATACTCTTTTGTAAGCGGCAAATTCTTCTTTGGACAAGAGTGCATACGTCCACTTTTCAGGCAGTAAATGTCCGGGAATATACTCCGCATGTTCAAAAAGCTCATACGGATTGCCATTTGCAAAATCAACTCCCCTTGTGCGAATAATACCAACATGGGATTCCTCGCCAGGGTCACCCTTCTTCTGGGCCATAAGCAGCATAGCGCCCTGCAGGGTGTTATCAAACCAAAGATCCTCTGGATCAATCAGAAGTATTTTACTGCACGATGACAATAAATATTTTCGAAGGCCCTGCGCATATAGCACATGGAGGATTTCCGATGGAATGACCATTCCGATCACACCGCCCGGAACAAGAAACTCTATAGAACTGACCACAAAGGGAATCCACAAATTTGTGTGTTTGGTAAACTTCATCTCCAGCAAGTCAAATATCTTCTGAGCATTTGCCTGCTGCTCCTTTTCAAGATACTGGTATCTTACAAAAGGAGGATTGCCCACAACCGCATCAAATTTTTGCGGTGATTTAGACTGTATATTATCAATTGCCCACGCAAGAAAATCTTGATGATGTAAAGACAGCGTGGCGTTCGACACAAATGATTTCCTGCGGCATGTATCAAGAGCACAAGAGTCAATATCAAAACCGAGTAATTCTAATTTTTTAACGGACGATTCTCTTATGACCGCGTCAAAAAAAACACCGTCTCCACAACTGGGTTCAAGGACAGAGCAAACGCTATAATATTTTATCCAACGCGCGACAAAGCCTGCTAACCAATCCGGTGTATAATAACTGCCTTTCAGTTTTTTCTCATCTTCATTTGCTTTGAAATTCATATTATTCACCGGTACCTTCTTTGCGGTCATTACGAATTTCCGCAATATCGCTAAGTTCGCAGTTCAGCGCAACACATATTTTTTCAAGGACTTGTGTTGTCACGGTTTCGTTTCGCCCTAATTTGGCAACAGAAGATGCGCTGATACCGGACAATTTTTGAAGATCTTTCTTCTTCATATCTCTGTCGATCAACAGTTTCCATAGCTTTTTATAGCTGACAGCCATATAGTCACCTCATAAGCCATGATAACATAGATACTCCAGAAGAGCAACATAATCTCTGCGTTTTCGGATAGAAAATACGAGAACGAATATATAATTCTCTTTACGGGTCAGGATCACCCAATAAAAACTGGGAAAACTCAGGAAACCTTAGTGCAATAAAGTTTTTTCTGCTGCAAATGAAATCTTCCCCCCTCCATGGCCAAGGTTCGAAAGTGGGCGTTTGCTCCAGATGGACATTGGACGAACACCTATTATTTCAAAGACGGTTTCACCGTGATGGTGTGGCTCTGATGTTTTTACCCATTTATTCAGTTTTTCCATGTGCTCCCTGCCAATCTGCAAATTCGCGCTGACCCTGTGACGAGTTGTCAAGGACTTTTTAATACTGTTCACAGAATGGTAAAGCTGGCAGCTAAGATGCTCAAGGCAATCCATGCTCAAGAGAACACGAAAGCTGCCCGGGAGAAAGTGAAAGCAGTCGTAGAGGAACTTCGTTCCACGAAACTGAAAGAAGCCGCCAAGAAGGTAGAAGATGGTATTGAAGAGACGCTTACCTACTGCGATTTTCCCCGCGAACACTGGACGCGCATCCGTACCAATAACGTCATAGAACGGCTCAACCGGGGAATCCGCCGCCGCACCCGCGTGGTGGGCTGCTTCCCGGATGGCAGCGCTGGTACTTGGCTTCGGGGAACACCTCGCCCACCGCTTCCAGCATTCCCAGGCACTTGTCCCCAACAATGAGCTTCACCCCATCCAAGCCACGACTGCGGAGCCACTGGAAGAAGTTCACCCAGCTGGCCTTGTCCTCCTTCATACCCTCAGCAGCACCCAAAACCTCACGGTATCCGTCCTCATTTACCGCAATTGCCACCAGAATAGCTACATTTCCGTACTCTCCGCCCCAGTTGCGGCGCAGGTAGATGCCGTCCACATAGACGTAAGGGTAGCGGCCACACTGCAAGGGACGATTCCGCCAATCCTCAATGTGGATATATGGTTTCTTATTCAGCTCGCTGATGGTGGCCGGGGACACCTTGCTTCCCCACAGAGCCTCCGTGATGTCCTCTACCCGGCGCACCGAGACGCCGGCCAGGTACATTTCGATGAGAGCCTCCTCTACACTGCTCTCCCGCCGGTGGATATAAAAACGGCGGCTTTGAATAATCAAAACCGCCGCTGGAAAGAGCGTTTGGACATGAGGAATCGGCCTGCCCAGCAGCGTTTTTTTCTTTTCTGCCGCTGGGCAGACTTGGTTTTTATTGACTTCTATTTAGGCCATCCCAAATAAACCGCAATGAGGACAAACACAATTCCGAGTGCGATAAGGATGATAGGCCACCCCTTTTGCTTTCTGCGGGAAATCCCGATTGCAACAAACAATATCCCCAGCAGCATTGACGCAATCATTGCAAAAAATCCCATTTTATTTACTCCTTTCAAGACGGATTACTCTATTATGGCGATTGGCTATTTCCAAATCATGAGTTACAGTAATGATGGTGGTGTTAAACTCTTTGTTCATGCTAAAAAGCAAGGTTACAATTCTTTCTCTGTTCTCCACATCCAGGGATGCCGTAGGTTCATCTGCCAAAATAATTTGAGGTTTCATGATGATTCCTCTGGCAAATACGGCTCTGGCTCTTTCTCCGCCGGAACATTCAAGAGGTTTCTTTTTTAGTATGTATCTGATCCCAATCGCGCTGACGACAGTATCGAAATCCTCAATCTCCCCGGCACCCTTTTTGTCAGGGCTGGCATAAAGAAACGGCAGTTTGATGTTATCTTCAACCGTCAAAGAGTTAATGAGCGCTGACTCTTGAAGAACAAAGCCAATCCGTTGATTTCGCCATTGCGCCAACTGACTTGTATGTAACTGATCTGTCGGAGAACCGAAAAGCGTATATTCACCGGAATAATTTCGATCAAGCAATCCCATGATATTGAGCAAAGAACTCTTGCCTGCTCCCGATTCTCCTACAATAGCGATTTTTTCACCGGCGGTGACTTCAAGCCTAAAATCATTTAGTATTGAAATCTGCGCCTTTTTGCTCTTATAGATTTTTTCTTTAACGCTTAGATCAATAATCTTCGTCATTGCAATACCCCCAAGGAGATTGGAACCTTTTTGATTTTCCACAACATACTTTCGACAACAATTATTCCGATAGCAATATCAGAAACGACAACCAGCAACAAAGCCAGCCAGTCCATTCCTATCAAACCAAACAATCCGTAAGTGGCAAAGGTAGCGTCTTTCCTTAACCAGCACCCGTATCGGTTAAAAGCGGTGAATGTGGCAATCAGTGCTACATTAACAAAGGAGAGCATCCCAAAGTAACCATAAAAAATTCTTTTCAGCTTTGAGTAGCTTAATCCAACCAACAGATTGATCGTAAAGTCTTTCAGCATTAAGCGAACACTAACCAATGCGTTCCAAACAGAAAGACAAGTTATGACGATCAGCAGAATAATGGTCGTTATGAATATAATTTTTAGTGAGTGAAGATAGTATTCGTTGAAATAATCGTAGTTTTCCTTTTGGCTAAAGAAATTGAAACTTAGACCCAAATTATCTTTGATAACCTCACTCAAATCCGCTATTTCTTCTTTTGAGGTGTCCAAAAGTATAATGTCCATGAGGCCATTAAATTTGATGTCCATGTTCGCATGATTGATAAATTCCTCATTCACTGGAAAGAGGATTGAGAAATTATAGTATGCCTTAGAGTTGAGGGCATAGAAATTAGAGTGGCAGGCGTTTTGCTTCAACACGCCCTGAACCTTTAGCGTCAAAGGCCGACCAAGAACAGATTCTTCCAGTTCTATTGTTGCTCCAACGGGATATGTTTTGCTTAACCCTTTTCCTATTAAAACAGGGATTTCCCCGTCTAATTGGTAATCAAAGCCCAAATCTGTCCCTTGTGAAAGTTCAAATTCATTTAATCTATAATACTGCTCGTTCAGATAGCCCAATGATATTTTCATATCATCGCCGTTGGGAACAGATACGATAAACCCGTCTGTATAAAAAGCATACTTAAAGCTGCTGTTCAAATAGTCGTATACTGCTTGTGTTCCGCTTTCGCGAACTATGCTCATATCAATATGACTGTTTGGGTCTAAGTTGGCGATGTAAACTCCCTCTTGATTTACATACTTTGTTTCCTGATACCCTTGAAATGTTGACAAAATGGAACGAGCAGCAGTAAAGGTTATGTAATTCGCCATGAGAAGCAACAGCATGATACCGATACCAAGTATCGCTTTTCTCAAAAATATCTTTGAAACAATGAACTTAAATATTTTCATATTTCCGTACCCGCCTTGCGCTGATTAGTATGTATGTGACAAAAATAGGGACTAAATAAAAATTGTTGGCTAAATTGAAACCAAAATGGAGATTTACCAAAGCCGATAAAAGATTAACGAAAATTAGTACTGTGAGACAGTCCAGCACATATCGAATGGTGATGCTAAACACAGTACCGCCTACAAGTATTCTGCAAAATATTTCTGTCTTTTTCCTCTCCAGCATTTGATAATGGAACACTATCACAATGAATGTAAACAGCAAAACAATCAATGGCTGGTAATCAATGAAATTTTTCAAAAAAGCCTTTAGAATATAGGCGTCCAAATCCAAAGCCCTTGCATAATCCAAAAGCAAATTGAGAGAAAAGCAAAAAATATATACAATACTTAGCTCGAACATATCCGTTAACCTAAACAGAGATTTTTTCATGCCTTTTCCTCTATCGCCTCGAAGTGTTCAGCTTTGCTTTATAAAGAGATTTTCCCGTCAGCATTGCAAAATAAAGCAGTATAGCAACCAGGATAATAATACAAAAATCTCGTTGCGATGAATATGTCGTGAAGTTAAATCCTTTTGTGCAAAGCTGCGCTGCCATATAGGAAATCGGGAACGGTATAGCCCTGTCAATCCAAACAGCGATTGCTTGCTTATTTCTTAATAGCACTCGTAGAATTGCAAGGACAAGTAGGGCAAGAAAAGCTAATAGGAAATACGGCATCAGGATCAGCCTTGGCAGGGTTACGCCGTTTTCTTCCGTGTTTTGATTTGCCCCATAGATCAGTACATCCTCGGAGCCATCATTTTGAGCATAGAAAATCTGAATTTCAGTTTCACGGTCAAAAGGTATCACCATATTTTGTTTTCCTCGATTAGACAAATGTAAGTCCCAAGTGGTAGTCCAAGCATTTATGCGATAAATTGCCGTTTCTGCTTTATTGTCAAACACTTCATTACAGCTATACCCTGTCACCTCGCTATCAAAGGTGATGATAACGCTCCCATCAGGGACATCAATCACATTGAGCAGGTTATCAGAATAGGGGAAAAATTTAGGTGATGTCAAAATCCCGAAAATAATCGTCACGATAGCACAGGCCAAGATCGCCGTGAAGCAAATAGTCTGCAAGCGCCTGATAAATAAGTCCCTCTTTACCCTTTTTAACGGCACAATATCAGTATCAGGGGCAGCATCAGGGATGAAATGCGTAGCTTTCTGCATACGCTCAAACTCCGCATGGCACTCCGCGCAATGCTCAAGATGTTTGCTAACAAATTCCCTTGTGTCTGCACTTACCATATCTTCTACATAAAGCGGAAGTATGTCTTTGATTAAATTGCATTTATCGCTCATTATTGGCCTCCATTTGTTCCGATATTTTGTTTCTTGCCCGGTGATAAGTGACACAGGCCCAGTTATCTGTCTTTTGGAAAATTTTTGCGATTTGCTTGAAACTCAACTCTCCAAAAACCCGCAGCATAAAAACTTCCTTATATGGTTCGGCTAAATTGTGCAACAGCAGATGTATTCGCATAGCATCACTTCGGTTTATTATCTGTTCCTCAATGGTGTCTATGTTATCTGTAAATTCAATATCATCAATATCTACAAGCCCTTGTTGCTTTTTCAAGTGAGAAAAGTAACAGTTTTTTGCAATTTGACAAAGCCAAACGCGAATATCTGTATCGCCGCAAAAAGCATCTATTGAGCGCATTGCTTTGAAGAATGTTTCGCTTGTGATCTCCTCCGCCAGACCTTCGTCTTTTGATAGCTTTTTAAGAAAGAGAAATACATCATTAAAGTACCTTATATAGATTTCCTCAAATTCATCTTTGGAACCTGCCACTTTCTCACCTCCTCCCTTATAAGACTTCGCATTTCAAAAAATCTTACAAGGTTTTTGAAATATTTTTGAAAACAATTTTTCCCACATAGGCTTGTGTAGAGCGGATACCCCTCATGGCACATTTTGGCCTTGTTTGAAAAAAGGCGGAATGCCCAACGGCGAGAGATATTTTCGCCAATCAAGGCAAATTTTCGCAGGTAGGCTAACGCCCGGCAAGAAAATTTAACGCAGAGTGGCGGATAATGATCCACCGTTTGGCGTTTCGTCTTTTTTCAAACAAGGCCTAAGCCCTAGCTCCACTCGATCCTCCTTTTCACAGGTCAGTGCGAAAAAATCCGCCTGGGCAAGTATAGCTGCCAGCGGGGCCCTTCCCCCTTTGGCCGTTTGCGGAGGAGCCGCAATTTGATGGAAATTTGAATGATTGGAGCGAAAAGAAAAACGGCCGCCCCGTTAACAGGGAACAGCCGCTTTGACATGGGCATGGGAATATGAGGAGAAATTTTTGTGTTTTATGGACGACTTATATTCTCGACAAACCCGCCAATATATGCTATGCTGATAAAAGAAGTGAAAGTAACTCTGCGCGAGAATCTCCAAAAGCGAAATCGTTTAACACGCCTCTTCCAAACGGTCTGCGGAAAATTGCACCTATTGCTTTTGTCGATCAGGCTCTTTAGAAAGCGCCCTCCGAACATCCGCAGGCTTTGTTTCAAATATGCGGATCCCGCCCTGCATATGTCATGGGCGTATCATATCAGGGCCTGTTTACATACGCTAAACGTGAACAGACCATCGGGAAAAAGATATTTGTAAGCTCAACGATAAGGTGATCTATCGCAAATTCCGCGGTCATTGAAGCGTTTTTTCGGTCAGCCGCAATTCTAATCACATGGTTTTATAGGGGTGTAAATTGGAATGGAAGAGAACATGGGTCCGTCCAGTCAATATCGAGATATTTTTTTGACATACGGCACGGAGAGGCACCTGGATAAAAATCAGTATTTGTTAGAGCGCGGGAGTCCCGCAACAGAACTCTGGTACATTACAAAAGGGATTATTCGAGCCTTTTGCGCCGGCTATGACGGTGAAGACATTACTCTCTTTTATATTTCCGAAAACAACGTTATATATAATGAAGCGCTTCTTCCAAACTCCGTCATCATTCAGGACGGGCAGGCAATCACCCCTCTGGACTTCTATACACTCTCGGCAGAAAAGTTTTTGCAGGTTGTACCGTCTAAAGAATTGGTCTTTGAAACCCTGTTCTCTCATGTCATAGATCGAATTATTCTATATCATGAATATATCCTGTGCTCCCATTTTCATGAGAGCAATAAACGCATCGCATATTTTTTGTATACCTGTTATAAGCGCTCAGGCACCGTCGTCCCGTATACCCACGAGCAGATTGCCGCCATCACCGGGGTCAACCGGATTTCTGTCAACCGCATTCTCAACGATTTTTCCAAGGAAAAGATCCTCTCGCTGGGTTACCGGCACATCAAGATCCTGTCTGCCTCCCGCCTGGCTGAGGTTTTTAATTCCGTCGGATTCTTTTCAGATAAGCCGGATTGAGCTCTCACCGGATTTCCCAAAAGTCCGGACATCTCTCAGGCGGGATATTTGCGCTTTTGAGCACGGACATTTTGGACGGTCTTACCGGCAGGGCGCCGGAGTTTGCTTTCAAACCGTCAAAGCGCCGCTGAACCTATGGAGAACCTATGGACAAGCGTACGCTTTCTTCCAGAGCTGACCAGCTCCTCATGCTGGCAGCTCTCATTTTATTTCCGTCCCTCCTGATGATCTTCCATGGGGTTTGCGGACAGATAGCCGTGCAGGTACCGTTTCAAACGCACAACAAGGGAGTTCCGCTGATTCTGCCGCAGGCAGATAAGGCAGAGATCAACTTCTGTTGCGGGCAGAACGGGGACGGCCGCAACTTGATACCGTCTCGCAAAGGACCGGGGCCCCAGGGCAATGCCCTTCCCGCGCTGGATCAAAGACATCACCGCGTCCAGATTGTCCGCACGGTAGACTCTGCCGGGCTGCACACCGTATTTTCGGCAGTTTTCCCGCATGATCAGATCATCCAAGGACCCTTCGGAGCCCGACACCACCGTTGCCCCCTGCAATTTTTGAAAGGGAAAACTCTCCCAGCCAGAGCGCGAATCCTCCAGGGGAAGCAGCACGCACTGCCGCTCTTTCAGCAATGTGAAGGCGGAGAACCGCTCCTGGTGCTGAAACAGCGGAGCGGGCGGCAAGCGGTCAATCGCCAGATCCATTTGCCGTTTCTCCAGGGCTGCGAGCGTGTTCTCGCCGCTGTCGGTGATGAAGGCGACCTCCGTATCCGGGTGCTGATTGAAAAAAAAGATCAGCGCATCCACCAGCCCGGTGGAAAAGGCCCGGGGCCCCACGCCGATCCGCACCTGGCGGCAAACGGCATTTTGCAGATATTTGGTCTCCTCCTGCAGCTTCTTCCACGCCGCCTCCACAGATTTGGAGGCCTCACAAAACGTTCTGCCGGCCGCGGTGAGGGACACGCCCTGGTGCTCCCGCCGAAACAGCTCACAACCCAGCTCTTCCTCCAATTTTTTGATCTGAGCGGACAGGGCCGGCTGAGAGACATACAGGTTCTCAGCCGCCTTGGACACATTATGCTGCCGCGCCGTCTCCAGCACGTATAATATCTGTGTAATGGTCATGCCGATTCATCTCCCTCATCCATAACCAACGCTTATGGATGCATTTTACAATGATATTTCCATTTTTGCAAGTCTGTTTGTACAATAGGAGCATAAAAACAAGCGTCCCCCATGGCGGAATGCGCTTGCAGAAAGGTGGAAATGAGATGGAACGTTATCTGCTTTCCGGAAATGAAGCGATTGCCCGCGGCGCGTACGAGGCGGGCGTCCAGGTGTGCTCCGCTTATCCCGGCACTCCCAGCACAGAAATCTTTGAGAATCTTCCCCAATATCAAGACGCCCTGTACTGTGAATGGGCGCCCAACGAAAAGGTCGCCGCCGAAGTGGCCTATGGCGCGGCCATTGCCGGCGTCCGCAGCCTGTGCGCCATGAAGCATGTGGGTCTGAACGTGGCGGCCGATCCTCTTTTTACCGCCGCCTACAACGGCGTGGGCCGCGGGTTTGTAGTAGTGACGGCCGATGATCCCAGTATGCATTCCTCCCAAAATGAACAGGACAACCGATATTACGCGAAGGCCGCCCGATTGGCGCTGATAGAGCCCTCCGACTCCCAGGAATGCATCGACTTCCTGAAAGAGGCCTATTGTATCTCCGAGCGATTTGATATGCCCGTGCTGTATCGTACCACCACGCGCGTCTCTCACTCCAAGAGCATCGTGACCCTTGGCACGCGGGAGGAAATCCCGGCAGTTCCCTACCGCCGGAATGAAAAGAAATTCGTCTCCTCTCCCGCCAACGCCTATGAAAATCACCCAAAAGCAGAGCGGAATCTGGCGGCGCTGGAGGAATATGGCTGCACCTCCCCGCTCAACAGGATGGAGCTGAGAGGAACCAAGGCGGGCGTCATCACCGCGTCCGTCGCGTATCAGTACGCCAAGGATGTCTTTCCGGAGGACACCTCGTTTTTGAAGCTGGGGCTGACCCATCCCCTCCCAATGAAATTGATCCGGGAGTTTGCCTCAAAGGTGGAAAAACTGTACATCATCGAAGAGCTGGAACCCTTCATGGAGGAACAGATCAAGGCCGCCGGCATCCCCTGCACCGGAAAGGAGCTGGTCAGCCGTCTTTATGAGCTGAATCCTCAGCGGCTGCGGGAGATGGTATTCGGCGTCAAGCCGCAGGTCAAGGAGCTGCCGGTATCGGCGGTATCCCGGCCGCCGGCTCTGTGCCCGGGCTGTCCGCACCGGGGATTTTTCTACACTATGTCCAAGGGGAAAGACTTTGTTATTACAGGCGACATCGGCTGCTATACCCTGGGCGCGGCGCCTCCGCTGAACGCCATGGATACCTGCGTCTGCATGGGAGGCGGATTCTCCGTCGGGATGGGGATGTCCAAGGCCTTTAAGGTGACCGGGCAGACTGAAAAAAAGGTCTTTGGCGTTCTGGGGGACTCCACGTTTTTTCACAGCGGCATGACCGGCGCCGCCGAGATTCTCTACAATCAGGGAAATATGATTCCCGTAGTGCTGGATAACTCCATCACCGGCATGACCGGCCACCAGGATAACCCCGGCAGCGGCTATACTCTCCAGGGCGGCACAGCTGCCGCCATCAAAATCGAGGATGTGCTGAGGGCCTATGGCTATCAGAATATTATCATTGTAGATCCGCAGGATCTGGCCGCCATGCAGAAGGCCATAGACGACGCGCTGGCCTCTCAGGTGCCGGCCGCTGTCATCACCCGCCGCCCCTGCCTGCTGATTAAACGGATCAAGCATGACACCGGCCTCTGCCATGTGGACAGCGGCGTATGCATCGGCTGCAGAAAGTGTTTGAAGGTGGGCTGTCCCGCTGTTATGATGAAGAGCGGCAAGTCCTTTATCGATCCCACCCAGTGCGTAGGCTGCACCGTCTGCGCCCAGGTCTGTCCTGTGGGCGCAATCACCAGAAAGGAGAGCTGAGTATGGAACGGAAAAGTGCGCTTTTGGCAGGCGTCGGCGGTCAGGGAGCCATTCTTACGGCAAAGATCCTGGCAGCGGGCCTGATGCGGGCGGGCTGCGATGTGAAAATGTCCGAGGTCCATGGAATGAGCCAGCGGGGCGGAAGCGTCTCCACCCAGGTACACTGGGGCGACAAGGTCTATTCCCCTGTGATCGGCCAAGGCGCCGCGGACATCGTGGTGGCCTTCGAGAAGATGGAGGCTGTCCGCTGCGCCGCGTTTCTCAAACCCGACGGCGCAGCCGTCATCAACGACTATGAGATCCCCTCCTCCACCATCGCCGCAGGGCTGTGCCAGTACCCGGAGGGCTGTCTGGAGGCCATGGAGGCCAACTTTAAGTGCTTTACCCTGAACGCCGGGCAGATTGCCATCGGCCTGGGGAATGCCAAATGTATGAACGTAGTGCTGTTTGGCGCCATGACGCGGGCCCTTGAGATGGACGGCATTGATTGGGAGGCCGTGATCCGCGATACCGTGCCCCCCCGATCTCTGGAGCTGAATTTGGCGGCATACCGGGCGGGCCGGGAAGCCGTTTGATAAACGGAGGTGCACAGAATGCTGCTTGAAGAATACCGGCAGAAGCTCCGGACCCCGCAGGAGGCCGTCAAGGCCGTGAAAAGCGGCGACTGGGTGGATTACACCTCCAATGTGTGCTTTCCCACCCTGCTGGACCAGGCTCTGGCAGCGCGCAGGGACGAGCTGACCGACGTAAAGGTACGGGGCAACCTGTGCTTTGGCCCGATCCGGATCGTGGAGTGCGATCCCGGCCGGGAGCACTTCACCTACAACTCTTGGCACTGTTCCGCCTATGAGCGAAAGCTCTGCGACAGGGGACAGTGCAGCTATATCCCCATGATTTTTCGCAATGTCGTGCCCTATTACCGGCATTTTCTCACGGTGAATGTGGCCATGATGTGCGTCCCTCCCATGGATAGGCACGGGTATTTCAACCTCTCCTGCGCCTCCGGCATCGCCCGCGGCATCCTGGAAAAGGCGGATATTGTCATTCTGGAGGTCAACGAGCACCTGCCCCGCATTCTGGGCGGCTTCGACGAGTCCATTCACCTCAGCGACGTGGACTATGTGGTGGAGGGCGAGCATGCGCCCCTGCCGCAGTTTCCGGTTGCTCCGCCCACAAACGAGGATCGAAAGATCGCGGAGCTCCTGATTCCGCATATTCCCTCCGGCGCCGCCTTGCAGCTGGGCATCGGCGGTATGCCCAATGTGGTAGGCTCCCTGCTGGCCCAGTCGGATTTGAAGGACCTGGGAATGCACACAGAGCTGTGCGGCGACGCCTATTATGAACTCTTCCGGGCCGGAAAGCTGACAAACGCCCGCAAAAACATTCACCGCCACAAGGGAATGACCGGCATTGTCTTTGGGTCCCGCGCGCTGTACGACTGGGTGGATCAGAATCCCGGCGTCGTGGCCGCCCCGCTGGAATACGTCAACGCGCCGGAGGTTATCGCGCAGCTGGACAACATGATCTCCATCAACAGCTGTATCGCCGCGGACCTCTATGGACAGGTCTGCGCTGAAAGCGCGGGACTGCGGCAGATCAGTGGAACCGGCGGCCAGCTGGATTATCTCACCGGCGCGGCGATGTCAAAGGGGGGAAAGGCTTTTATCTGTATGACGTCCTCCTTTACAGATAAGACCGGCGTCCGCCGTTCCCGCGTCCTTCCTCACTTCGGCGGAGACATCGTCACCGATCCCCGCAGCCAGGCCTACTACCTTGTCACGGAATATGGAGCTGTGAATCTGGCGGGCCGTTCTGTCTGGGAGCGGGCGGAGCGGCTCATCTCAATCGCTCACCCGGATTTCCGGGAGGAGCTGATCGCCGCCGCCGAGCGGCAGAAGATCTGGCGGAACTCCAACAGACGATAATACCGGAGGCACCGGGAATACGTACATTTCAAACGGGTCCGGCGGCAGATAACTGCCGCCGGACCCGTTTGAAATGTATGTCGGTCCGAGCTGAAAATCCGCTTAAAAACAGCCGGGCGTCCGCTGCCGCGGCGGCCCAGGGCTGTGGATGTGCCATTGTGAAAAGTGACGGAGATTGGGGTAAAAATTTGGATTTATTCCATTTGAAATGAATAAAATTATACAAATAAAAAAAGGGAACCATGCTATAATACACAATACAATTTGAGCATTGCTGTATATGCAATGCTCAAAAAATCTAAAAGCGGAGGATTTTTATGAAGAAGTTTTTAGCAATGATGTTGGTCTTCCTCATGCTTCTCTCTTTAGCGGCATGCGGCGGCAGTCCTGGCAATTCTAACAGTGGAGGGGACTCCGGCAGCGGACAAGGCTCGGGCAGCGCGGGGACGATCACTCTGAAAGCCGGCATGAGCGGCAACGAGACGTCTCCTACATATGTCGCTCTTTCGGAGTTTAAGCGGCTGGTAGAGGAGCGGACGGAAGGCCGCTATGAAATCGAGATCTATACCAACGACCAGCTTTCCTCCGGCGAGCAGATGAAGGCCGTGGAAATGACCATGAACGGCACCATTGATATTGGAATGCACGCGGGCTCCCTTTGGGGGACGTATGTGCCCCAAATTCAGGTGGTCAGCACGCCGTTCCTGTTTTCCAGCTATGATGAGGCGGACAAGCTGGTTCTGGACCCCGAGTCCGAGGGCTACAAGCTGATTGAGGGCTGGCTGGGAGAGAAGGGCGTCCACACGCTGGGCATTCTGGAGCAGGGCTTCCGGCAGCTGTCCAACTCCAAAAAGGAGATTCTCACCCCGGACGACATCAAGGGCATGAAGTTCCGTGTTCCGCAGACCTCCATGCTGATCGACGCGTTCGCCGCGATGGACGCCAGCGCCTCTCCCATGAGCTTCTCTGAGGTTTACACGGCTTTGCAGCAGGGAACCATCGACGGTCAGGAGAATCCCCTGAGCGCCATGGTGACCGGCAAGTTCGAGGAAGTGCAGAAGTATGTCACCATGTGGAACTACTCCTACGACATTTTTGTAATCAACGCCAGCGGCAAGGTCTGGGACAGCCTGAGCGACGAGGACAAGGCAATCTTCGAAGAGTGCGGCAAGGAGGCCTGCGCGGCTGAGATTGCCGCCTCCCGCGAGGCCGACGACGGCTTCAGGAAGATCGTCGAGGATGCCGGCGTGCAGATTACAGAGCTGACCGCTGAACAGCAGGCGGCCTTTGCGGAGGCCTGCGCCTCTGTGTATGAAAAGTACCGGGACACCATGGGCGAGGACGTCTATGCCGCTTTTGGCTATGAATTCAACTGACAGAGATCTCCTCCTATCATCAAATAGTTTCATTTTTCGCAGGTTTTCATTAATAAAGTAACCGATGATGGGACTGTTGCGAAAGCTGGCTTTGCAACAGTCCCGCCTGCAATATGTCACCTTGAATAGGTTGAGAGTATAAGAAGGAGATGTACATGGACAAAAAGGGATTCAAGTATGTTTGGGAGCATCTCGAGGAGACGGCCGCGGCAGTCATTATCCTGATTATGGCAGTCATCAATTTTGCCAATGTGGTGGGCAGATTTGTGTTCAGGCACCCTCTCGCCTGGGCGGATGAGCTGACGCTGCTGCTGTTTCTGTGGGCCACCATGGCGGGCGCCGCCATTGCTTTTAAGCGCGGGAGCCATTTTAACATGGGCCTGCTCTCAGAGTCCGGAGGAAAGACCCGGCATATTATCCTGGGTACGGTAATTCTGATCTTTAATGTACTGTTCAGCATTCTGCTCTTTGTTACCGGAATTAAAATGGTAACAAACCAGATCTCGTTCAATGGAATACTGCCGACATTGCATATCCCCCAAGCCCTTCAGGGGGCCGCCGTTCCGATTGGAGCGTTTTTCATGATTATACGCTCGGTTGAGGGATTTCTGGCAACCCTGAGGAAAGAGAGGCAGAACACATGACTGGAATTTTACTATTTGGTTCCTTTGCCGTATTGTTGATTTTAGGTGTTCCAATTTGTATTTCTTTGGGACTGTCCTCCGTTGTCGGGCTGCTGGCCAGCGGCTTCGACTTGGGGATGCTTCCGGATACGATCTACGCCTCCGTCTGTAAGTATGCCCTGCTGGCGGTTCCCTTTTTCGTGCTGGCAGGCGCCATTATGGAGTACGCGGGTATCTCCGAAAAACTGATTCACTTTGCGGATACCTGTGTGGGCCATCGGAAAAGCGGCCTGATTACGGTGGTCGTTATAACCTCCTGTTTTTTTGCGGCGATCTCCGGCTCCGGCGCGGCGGCTGTGGCCGCTCTGGGCGGAATTCTGATTCCCGCCATGGTGGACGCGAAATACGACAGGGGAATGTCCTCTGTCCTGGTAAGCGCGTCAGGAGCAATCGGCATCATCATTCCGCCGAGCATCGGTTATGTGGTGTACGCCTCGATTGTGAACGTGTCCGTCAGCGATTTGTTCCTCGCCGGAATCATTCCCGGCATTTTGCTGGGGGTTTCCTATATCGTTGTCGCCGTATGGCTCTCCAGAAACAATCACGAGATCATTCGTCACGAGCCGGCCAGCGGAAAGGAGAGATGGGACGCCTTCAAGGATGCCTTCTGGGGACTGCTGATGCCGGTTATCATCCTGGGCGGCATTTACGGCGGCATCTTTACACCCACGGAGGCGGCCGCGGTAGCCGTGATTTACGGACTGATTGTGGGTATCTTTATCTACAAAAAGATTACGATGAAAAATATCCTGACAGTTTTGCGGAGCGCGGCGATTTCCTCCGCCACAGTCATGTATGTGGTCGCCTGCGCGTCGGTTTTCGCGTGGATTTTGACGACCTCGCATGTGGCGACGGACTTGTCCGACGCGATGATGTCTATTTCCAATAATAAAATTATTCTGCTCCTGCTGGTAAACGTGGTCTTTTTGATCGCCGGTTGCTTTTTGGACGGAAGCTCCGCCTATTACATTTTCCTGCCCGTGATTCTGCCGATTCTGCAGGCGTTGGATGTGGATCTGGTACAGGCCGGCGTTTTCATCACAGTGAACATTGCGATTGGCCTGATTACGCCGCCGATTGGAATCAACCTCTATGTGGGCGCGGGAATTGCGGGCGTCACGGTCTCCAGCTTGGTGAAGAAGGTGATCCCCTTTGTGCTCGGCGGAATCATCGTCCTGCTTCTGCTGACATTTGTCCCTCAGCTGTCGGTTGGAATTCTGCATCTGGCCGGCTAAGCGCCTGTTACATCCGATCTTTTCATTAAAAATTTTACGGAATTGAGGAGGTTACTATGAAATACGAAAATGATTTTCTTCTGAAGCTCTACAAAGACATTTTGGAGACACGGCTGTTAGAGGTAAAGATGACGGACCTCTATGCCGAGAGCAGAGTGCCCGGACATATCCACAGCGGCACAGGGCAGGAAGCCGCCTTCGCGGGCGTGCTGGCCACAAGAAAACCGGGAGACTATTTTAAGCTGCCCCATCGGGTCGTTGCTTCGGCGTATCTTGTCGGCGATCCTCTTGACACCTTCTTTGGCGAAATTCTGGCGAAGAAAACCGGCAACTCCGGGGGACGCGGCGGCATTAACCATTTGGGCAGACTGTGCGACGGCGTCCTGGGCATGTCCGGTACGCTTGGCTGCGACGCGGCCATTCCCGTCGGCGCGGCAATGACGATTGAGGCGGAAGGACGGGACAATGTCGCCTTCTTCTTCGTAGGAGACGGCGCGGCAAACCGCGGCCCCGTCTACGAGGCGATGGTTCTGGCTGCCGACTGGAAGCTGCCGGTGGTCTTCGTCTGCGTCAATAACGAATTCGCTATTTCTACGCCGGCCGTCTATTCCTCCTCGGTTCCCAATGTCCTGGCCGACAAGGCGGCGGGCTATAATATGCCCTCTGTGGTGGTAGACGGCACAGACGTTTTGCAGACTTATGAGGGCGCGTCCAAAATCGTTGAAAGCGTCCGCGCCGGTAACGGCCCGGCGGTGATCGAGTGCAAATGCTACCGCTGGAGAGGCCACTTTGAGGGCGACCAGTGCGCCTACCGGGACCCGGCGGTTACGGAGAAGTGGATTCAGGAGAAGGACTGCGTCAAGAATTTTGAAAAGACCTTGATCGAGCAGGGGGTCCTGACGGCAGAACAGGCGAAGAAGATGCGAGAGGACTTCGACAGCAAAATGGAAGAGGCCATCGCGCATGCTGAGGCTGCTCCTGAGATGACAGCTGATGAAATTTATGATTTTCTTTATGTCTGATAGGGGAGGATGAAAATATGAAAGTCACATTTGGCAGAGCAATCAGCGACGCGCTGAATGAGGAGATGCGCAGAGACAGCAAGGTCATCATTTATGGCGAGGATGTCGCTGAGTTCGGCAATATTTTTGGCCTCACCCGCGGAATGCTGGAGGAATATGGACCCAAGCGGGTCCGCAACACCCCCATTACCGAAACGGCAATTATTGGAAGCGCCATCGGCGCGGCTGAGACCGGCCTGCGTCCCTGCATTGAGCTGATGTACTCGGACTTTACGACGGTCTGCTTCGCCGAAATTTACCACTGCGTTGCGAAATGGAGATATATGCACGGGCCTGAGTATAAGCTGCCGCTGGTGATCCGCAACGCCTCCGGCAGTGCGAACGGCGCGGGCTCCGAGCACTCCAACTGCGTGGAGAGCCTGTTCATGCACTCCCCCGGTCTGACGATTGTGACCCCGTCCTGCGCCTACGATGCGAAGGGCCTTTTGAAGTCCGCGATCCGGTCCGACAACCCCGTGCTTTTCTGTGAACCGAAGCTGCTCTATCAGTCCAAGCAGGAGATCCCTGACGAAATTTATAACAGCGATTACACCATCCCCCTGGGGCTGGCCGATGTCAAACGCGCGGGGACGGACGTTACTCTGGTTGCGATTGGCCTGATGGTTCCGCGGGCGCTGGAGGCAGCGGAAAAACTGGCTGCGGAGGGAATCTCGGTGGAAGTGGTCGACCCCCGCACCATTGCTCCCCTGGACAAAGACACCATCTACCAGTCTATTCGCAAGACCCATCGGGCGGCCATTGTCGAAGAGGGCAATAAGACAGCCGGTATTGGAGCGGAACTGGCGGCGCAGTTCCAGGAGGAGTTGTATGACGAATTGGACGGTCCTGTAGCGCGGATTGCCGCTTTGGATGTCCCCATGCCTTACAACATTTCTATGGAGCATTATTCCATTCCGGACGCCAACAACATCGTGGAGACGATCCGTGGAATGCTTTGATCGGATCAAATCATTTGAGAAGGAGGAGCATGTTCAGGACCCGGAAGGGTCCTGGCAGGATTTTGAATTATGAGCGTTGAAATCGTAATGCCCCGGGCTGGCCTGACCATGGTGGAAGGAACAATCGGCACCTGGAAAGCCGCCGAGGGCGCACATGTTAACAAGGGCGACACGATCATGGAGTACGAGAATGAAAAAAATATGATCGAGTACGAGGCGCTGTCATCCGGAACTCTTCACATTCTTGCCAAGGAAGGCGACACTGTCAAGGTCGGAGCGCTCATTGCTGTTCTGGCCGACGATCAGGCGGAATATGACGCAATCGTCAAAGGCGGAGCTGCGCCGGCGCCTGCCGCACCGGCCGCACCAGCCGCACCGGCGCCTGCCGCCGCAGCCGACGGCGCTGTTACCGAGATTGAGATGCCGCGCGCCGGCTTAACTATGGTGGAGGGCACGATTACAAGGTGGATCGTTCCAGAGGGAACGGAGGTGGTCAAGGGCCAGGCCGTCATGGAGTATGAAAATGAGAAGAACTCCATTGAATACGAGATCGTGCACGGCGGATTCCTGCACATTGTCGCTCAGGAGGGCGAGACCATCCAGGTGGGCGCTCCCATTGCCTATGTGACGGACACCAAAGAGCAGTATGAACAGCTGATCGCTTCCAACGGCGCCGCCGCGGCCGCTCATTCCTCCGCGGAAGACGGCGAAGCGGAAAAGGGCTGCGCAAGAAACTGCCCCACCTGTGTGCACACAAGCGCCGCCGCCCCCGAGGCGCCGCCTGTGACAGGGAGAATCCGCGCCTCCGGCTTGGCGAAGAAGATGGCGCGTGAAGCGGGAATCGATCTGGCGGCTGTTGCGCCCTCCGGCGGGCCAAACGGTATGCGCATTGTCGCCAAAGACGTCAAAGCGTATTTGGACCGCCCCCGGGCTGCTGCTGCGGTTCCCTCTGTCGAGGATGAGGTGACGGAGATCCCCTGGACCGGGGTCCGCAAGACGATTGCCCGCAATATGTTCAACAGTATGCAGCAAATGGCGCAGAGCACCTGTGTGTGCGAAGTCGACGCAACCGAGCTTTTGTCTTTGCGTGCAAAGCTGGTGGAGGACAAGGATGTGCTCGGCTGCAAGATCACGGTGAACGATCTGCTGTGCAAAATGCTTGGCAAGATCCTCCCGAAGCATCCATACGCAAACGCCACATTTGACGGAAAGACCCTTTATACACATAAGCATGTCCACCTCTGCGTGGCTGTGGGCGCTGAGGACGGCCTGCTGGTGCCGGTGGTAAAGAACATCGATCAGTTGAGCCTGCGTGAGATCAGCGAGAGGGTCCGGGATCTGGCGGCTCGCGCAAAAGAAAGGAAGCTGCAGCCTGACGAGCAGGCCGGCGGAACCTGTACAATCACCAATGTGGGCATGTTCCCCATCGATATTGGAACGCCTGTGATCAATCCGCCTCAAACCGCCATCTTCGGATTTGGCAGAACGGTGCGCAAAGCGGTTGTGATGCCGGATGACTCCATTGTTCCCCGTTCTATGATGAATGTGTTTCTGACCTTTGATCATCAGATTTTGGACGGCTTGGAGGTCGGCCGGATTCTCAAGGATACCCAGTATTATATTGAGCATCCGGAGATGATTCTGGCTTGAGTATGGAGGAATACAGATCATGAAAATTGCAATTGTCGGCGGCGGCCCCGGCGGGTATGTCGCCGCAATCCGTGCCGCTCAGCTGGGAGCGGATGTGGTGCTGGTGGAAAAGCAGTATCTTGGCGGAACGTGTCTGAACGTTGGCTGTATCCCCACCAAATGCCTGCTGCACAGCGCCGAGCTTGTCTCTGCGCTTAAGGAGCAGGGAGAGGAAATCGGCGTCGAGGCATCTGACGTACGGGTGAATTTTCCGCAGGTGATCCGGCACAAGAATGCGATTTCCCAAAAGCTGACAGGCGGAGTCGCCGGGCTTCTGAAAGCCAACAAGGTCAAAAAGATCGACGGCGAGGCCTATTTTGGAGGGCCGCGCCGGATGAAGGTCCTGAAAAGCGACGGGACGGAGGAGGATCTGGCTGCGGACGCGTATATCCTGGCTGTCGGCTCTGTTAACGCGGTCCCCCCCATCCCGGGCATGAGGGAAAACCCCAATTGCATCGACTCCACCGGCGCGCTGTCTTTGGAGACCCTGCCCAAGTCCATGGTGGTGATTGGCGGAGGCGTCATCGGCCTGGAGCTGGCCTGCGCCTATGCGGCCTTCGGCACCAGGATCACCGTGGTGGAGGCAATGGACCACATGCTGCCCATGCTGGACGGCGATCTGACGAAGGTGGGCGTGGCCCATATGAAGAAGATGGGGATGGAGTTTCATCTGGAGTGTCCCGTGCAGGCTGTGGAGGCCTCTCCCGCGGGCGCAAAGGTCGTCTGCCGGAACAAAGCCGGTGAAACAGTGAGCTTTGAGGCGGAGAAGGTCCTTGTGGCGACAGGCCGGCGGGCGAATACCGATTCTCTGCATCTGGATGCCTGCGGCATCAGGCATGAAAAAGGCTATATCCTGGTCAATGAGAAGATGGAGACCAATATCTCCGGCGTATACGCTATCGGCGACTGCGTGAAGGGGTATGCCCAGTTGGCCCACACGGCCAGCGCAATGGGCGAGGTGGCCGCAGAGAATATTATGGGGATTTCTGCCGTATACGATGAGAGCACAAACCCTACCTGTGTATATATGGAACCGGAGGCGGCCTCTGTGGGTCTCACGGAGGAGCAGGCGCGAGCCAAAGGCATTGACTACATCGCGGGCAAGTTCCCCATGACAGCAAACGGCAAGGCGCTGATCCTTAACGGCGGAGAGGGCCTTGTAAAGATCATTGCGGGGAAACAGTACGGCGAAGTGCTGGGCATGCACATTATCGGGCCCCGGGCGACCGATTTGATCGCCGAGGGAGCCTTAGCAATCCGCGTAGAGGCCACGATGGATGAACTGATCTCCACGATTCACTCCCACCCCACCGTCAGCGAGACCATGCGGGAAGCCGCGCTGGATGTGTTGGGACGGGCAGTACATATTGTCTCGCACCGCTGAGCGAAATCCGCTGCGGCAATGGAACAGCAGCGGACTGCCGGCCTTGTCGTTTTCCTCCTTATCAACAAAAGAATTCTTTCCAGTCAAAATGATGCAGTCAGGAAGCAAGCTGTAAGCTTGCTTCCTGACTGCATCATGACATCTTACGGGGCGCCGGCTGCACGCAGATCACTCGCCAGGGCAGTACCCAGCCGGGAGGCGACAAATACAGTTTGTGCCAGAGACGCAGCCGATAAACATACGCGCAGTCCCGTCTGCCGTAACAGTCTGTAATCCAGTCCGCTATCGCGACGGAGTTTTCGTTCATATTCATCCGGTGATACCGTCCTGCAATCCGGACCATAATGGATGCTCACGTAGGTCTGCTGGAACGCCGGAACAAATATTGGTCATCCCATGCACAAGCCGGCGGAACGGCGCCGGAATACGCCGCGAGCGTCAATCCGCCATCCTGCCGGTTTTGAAACGGACACTGGCGCCGGCAAGTCGGAGTTTTCCTGTTTGAAGACCGGGCAGGTGCTTTACTGTCATGCCCGCAGCCGCTGCCGCCGCTATTCCTCCCTAGGCCATGTTTGAAAAATGGCGGAATGCCCAACGGCGAGAGATGTTTTCGCCAATCAAGGCAAATTTTTGCAGGCGGGCTGACGCCCGGCAAGAACATTTAACGTAGAGTGCCGGATAAAGATCCACCGTTTGGGCGTTTTGACTTTTTTCAAACAAGGCCTAGACGTCTGCAATTTGACATACCAGACTTTCATAGTCGCCTTTGGCCGCATCCACAATGGTAAAAGGATTTTGATAAAACACATATCGCCGGAATAGAGCGTTTCCTGAAAAAGACACCTCACATAATCCGCGCTCTACGCTGTCCGGCAGATGTGTCAGCTCGATCACCACTTGTTCCGCCTTGGGATCTTGACAATAATAGTCCAAATAGGCGCTGGCACAGAGGCAGCGTATATCTCCCCGGATTTGTCCGATATTTCCCTGACACTTGTATAGAGTCAGCGCCTTTATAACCTCCAGATCTACGCAGAACGGTTTTCCGATATTTTCGGACTCTTCCCACAAAAAACGAAACACAAACTGTATCCGTTCATCAAAACTTCGTTTTTCCAGGGGAGGAATATTGATTGCTACCGCTATGCGCCGCAAAAACGTAGACAGCAGCGCGTTTTGGGGATCTTCTGTGGTCGCTGCGATAATTCGGATTTTTGCCCGCCGGTAATCCCGGGTCTCGCCGAGGCGCTGAAAAATTCCCTTGTCGATCAGCAAAAACATTTTTTCCTGTCCCTCCGGAGATAACCGGTGGGCCTCATCCAGAAACAGGACGCCGCCATCCGCCTGGTCGATGATTCCGGGCGTATCCTTGTCCGCGCCGGTAAACGCCCCCTTTTTATAGCCGAAAAGCTGAGAGAGAAGCAGCTGCGGATTTTCAGAATAACTGGCGCAATTGTAGATCACGAACTTTGCGCCGCTGTCCAAAAGGCCTGTTTCCACGGCAAAGTCATACATCGCCTCCGCAAAATGCGACTTGCCGGTTCCTGTTTCGCCGGTAATCAGCGTATGCAAACCATTCGGCGGATACAAAATAGCCGATTTTGCCTGGTCAATGCACTTTTTCAAACTCTGATCCGCGCCAACAAAGCCGGCAAAGCTTTTGCCCAGTAACGGCTGCCTGCGGCTGTCCGCCTCCGGCCGCTGATATTTTCCCTCCGCATATGGGGGCTCCGGCGCATTGAGGGCCTCCTTAAATTGGGCGTAATTTTCCCAAATACATTGAGAGACGTTAACGCCGGTAACCTTTTCCAAATCCTCCTTGGCAAAGAAATAGACCGGACGTCCTAAAATTTTCACTACGAGACCGTCTTTTACCAGCGCGTTCAACTCCATACAGGTGTTATTCATAGTGATATTCAAACACTTTCCGATGCCGGCAGCGTCATATTCCCGGAAGTCAGCGCTGTTGATGCGTTTGAGCGTAATCTGCTGTGTCAGTTCAGACAACTGCTGGTATACGCGCTCCCGCCTTGATAATTTATTGTTATTTTCCATGGACTTCTATACCTCAAAAATTCGTCCAAGATTCGGGATATTAGTCGTGTCATGGATTGCGCGCAGAGCGCTCCACAAAGAGACCTGATCGCCTTGAAGAACCGGTATGCCAAGAGAGGACTCTATATCCTTCAGCCTGTCGATCCCCTGCGTACAGGCCGTGTTCAAAATCAGCGCATCCGCGTCGGCAAGGTTCACATTCTGCAAGGACTTCAGAATATCCTCCATACAAATCTGTTCCATCATGCGGATGCTGCTCTCAATCCCCGGATGCGAAAGCTGGTATATATTCCCAATTCGCACCCCGTTTTGAAGCATCTTCCGCTTAAACAGCAAATTCAGCTCTTCGGTGTGGGGGGAGATGACGGCAGGGCGTTTGATCCCAAGCATATGGATTGCCTCCAGCATCGCATAAAACCCCGTAATACAAGGGGTGCCCGAGGACTGCTCCACAATATTCGTGATCGATTTTCCATTAATCGCTCCCGCCATAATGCTGCTGAAAACAATGATATTCGGCTCCACGCAGCATAAATCTGCCGCTACACCGCCAACCAGCTCCAGCATATCACTCAAGCCCTGAAAAGAGATGTGGTTGAATTTTACGCGCGCCGTGGAAATGCCGATATAAGGCGGCGCATAGCGGTGGAACAGCATCTCGGTGACTATTCCCGATGACGGCACGATAATGCCAATTTGTTTCTCGTATCCCATATCGTTTCTCCGAACTCTTGTATACGATGCCCGCATATTCAATTCTTAGAATTTTGCGGGTCGCAGTTTCTTCTTTTATTCCCGTTATAACATAGGGCAATGGACTTTGTCAAATTGCGATTTCAGCACTGTGAATACTCCAATCCGGTTTGCCGCCTCATGCCGCCGTACCCGCAAAACGCTGTTATCCCCCCCCCCATGCGCTGAAAGCAAAAGGCGCGGCGTTCCGTCCGCTGTCTTTATGAAGCGCACGGGCGCAGCGCAAAATGCGCTCCTTGCTCGGACCGCAGGCCGTAATATTCATATTGGCAGATTTTTTGCTTCGTAAAATATCAACATGCAAAACTGCCGCATGAATTAAACACAAGGAGGTTGTTTTATGAACAACAGCACGGCCCTCTCTCAATTTGCGGTCAATCTGAAATACGAAGACATCCCCGCTGAAGTCACAGAAATGGCCAAAAAGATGGCGATACAGACCATCGGCGCCGCTCTGGCCAGCAAGGAAATGGACTTCACCCAGAGTGTTCTGGACTTTTCCAAAAAGTACAGCACCGGCCCGTCCGACGCCACTTTAATGCTTGACGGAGGAAAGACTTCTCTGCTGGGCGCAGTATTTGCCAACAGCATCATCGCCGATAACATTGACTGGGAGGACTGCAGCTGGACAGGCCACCCCTCCGCGGGACTGATCCCCGCCGCTCTGGCGCTGGCCGAATCCCGCGGGAAGTCCGGCAAGGATTTTCTGACGGCCATTGTCGCCGGCTTTGAGGTCTATCAGCGCATCGCCATGGTTATCCAGCCGCCCAGGGGCTTCAAGTCCAACATCGGCTGGGGCCTGACCAGCTGGCAGATTTTTGCCAGCTGCGCGCCCGCCGCCAAAATGATGGACCTCACCGCGGAGCAGTACGAGCAGGCCCTGGGCATTGCGGGCGTTTTGATGGCAGTTCCCAACAGCCTGGTACATTACACCATGTCCAATGTCTACCATTACCAGCACGGCTTCTGCGCACAGGACGGCGTCCTCAGCGCCATGCTGGCCGAGCACGGCGTGGACGGCATGAACGGCGCCTTTGACGGCCCTAACGGGTTCGGAGAACACCACCTGGTGTCCGCCCAGGAGACTGCGTGGTATCAGAAGGAGCTGGGCAGCCGCTGGCTCATCATGGAGACTCTGCTGAAACACTGGCCCACCAATATGTGGGTGCAGGCGTCTTTGGATATTATGGATGCCTTCATGAAGGAGGACGGCGTCACTGCCGCCGACATTGAGGAGATTATCGTCGATCCCCCCACGGAAAGACGCATGACCCTGCGTCCCGAAGGTTACGATAAGATCATTGAGGCCCAGTACAGTATTCCCTACTGCATTGCCGCCCTGCTGCTGGACCCCACCCCCGGTCCCCAGTGGTACACCGCTGAGCGGATGCACGATCCTGAGCTGCTGGCTCTGGCCTCCAAGGTGAAACCCGGTCCCTCTGCTGAACAGGACCTGCAGGAATCCTTCAATACCTTCCAGGACGGCGATTTTGTCAGCAAAACCATTACGGTCAAGTGCCGGGACGGCCGTGTGCTGAGCCGCTCTTTGTATTATCCCAAGGGACATCCGAAAAACCAGCTCACAATGGAAGAGGTCTGCGAGCGCTTCCGCGTCCAGACCCGCAACGCCCTGAGCCCGGAGAAGGCGGAGGCGGTGCTGAATACCTTGATGAATATTGAAAATCTGGAGGACATGACTGCCGTCGGTGAAATCCTGTACTGAGCCCGCCGCACAAACCGGCAGATCAGCGGATAATATATGAGATTAAAATTTTGAAAGGAAGTGTATTTGCAATGAGAAAAATCACTGTTGTGGGGGCCGGCGGCACCGGCTGCTGCACGGCCGCCGAACTGACCCTGCTGGGCAACCAGGTTACACTGTGTGAGCAGGAGGGGTGGTGCGAGGAGAATCTGGCTGCCATCAGGGCACGCGGCGGCTTTGAACTGACTGGCCTTGCCACCACCGGCTACGCCGAAATTGCCGAGGTGACCAATGATTTTGAAAAGGCCGTCTCCAGCGCCGAGGTTATTTTTGTCACCGCCCTCTCCACCCGTCACGAGGCTCTTGCCGAGGCCATGGTTCCCTACCTGCGGGATGGTCAGACGATCCTGTTCTCCGCCGGCAGCTGCGGTTCCATGATTCTGCGCAGGGTAATGGCCGAAAAGGGCTGTGGGGCCAGCGTTGTTGCCGGCGAGCTGGAGGGCAATATGTTCCCCTGCCGCATCCGCCCCAATGCCTCCGGCTTCATCGGCATGCCTGGCGGCAAGCCCAAGACCATCGCCGCTTTCCCCGCCAAGGACACGGAAAAGCTGTGTGCGGTCATCGGCGAATTCTACAAGTGTGTGCCCGCCGTGAACGTATTTGAGACCACGCTGAACGCCTCCAACATCATCGTTCATCTGGGCGGCTCTATCCTGAACACCGGCGCCGTGGAAAATACGGAGAACTTCTGCTTCTACGATCAGGGCCTGACTCCCTCCGTTTTGAAGGTCATTGAAGCGCTGGGCAATGAGCGCGACGCGATCTCCCATAAGCTGGGCTACACCGTCCGGTCCTCCGTGGGCTTCATGCAGCAGCTGGCCGACAAGGAGCAGTTCCCACAGTTCAGCGGCTTCCGCAGTCTGGAGGGTCCCCTGACCATGCAGGACCGCTACATCTTTGAAGATGCCCAGAACGGCGCCGCGTTCCTACACTCCCTGGCTGAGACCATCGGCCTGTCCGCCCCGCTGGCCCGCGCGTTCGTTACCATCGCCTCCGCGATTAACGGCACTGATTTCTATGCCTCCGGCCGCACCATGGACAAGCTGGGCATGGCCGGCATGACCGCCGAGCAGATCAACCGGTATCTGCAGGAGGGCACTCTGTAATCCCAAGCGCGGCTTTCTCACATAGAATCCGGAAAAAGAGGTATAAAAGAAAGGAAGATACCCATGAAAAAGTTTTTTGCCCTCCTGCTTACATTGGCAATGGTTTTCACGCTGGCCGCCTGCGGCGGCGCCCCGGGCTCCAATTCCTCCGGCCCCGCGGCTGATTCCGGCAAGCCCGCCGACAGCGCCGACTATCCCACCGCTGAAAAGCCCGTTACCCTGAAGCTGGGCCATGTCGGCCCTCCCAACTCCTCTTTGCAGATCGCCGCCGAGGCCATTGCCGCCGATGTTCTGGACAAAACCGGCGGCGCGGTCGTCATTGAGGTCTATCCCCAGTCTCAGCTGGGCGACGCCGTCGTCATGCTGGACGGCCTGTCCAACGGCACGCTGGAGATGGCCATGGTCGGCTGCAACGAAATTGCCACCATGCTGCCTGACTTCTATGTCTTCTGCCTGCCCTTCCTGTTCAGCGGTCTGGACGAATTCATCACCGTCGCCCGCGAGGCAGAAGTCACCGCCAAGGCCAACGAGATTATGAATACCAAGGGAATCACCCTGATCGGCTTCCCCACCGGCGAGTGCCGCGGCTACTCCAACACGCAGCATGCCGTCCACTCCCCCGCCGATATTATCGGCCAGAAGGTCCGTATCCAGGCCGGCGCCATCTATGTGGATACCTTTGAAGCGCTGGGCGCCGTCCCCTCCACCATGGCTTTCAGCGAGGTATACTCCGCCTTGCAGCAGGGCGTCATCCATGCCGAGGACAACGGCGCCGATATGCTGACAAAGATGAAGTTTGCCGAGGTGGAAAAATATCACACCATGCTGAACCATATGATTCAGAGCAATCCCTTGATGATCAGCACCGAGGTCTGGAACAAGCTGTCTCCCGACCAGCAGAGCGCCATCCGCGAGGCCGAGGCCGCCTGGGGCGACAACTATCTGACCTTTATGGAGGATCAGCTGGCCTCCTCCGTGCAGTCCGCCAAGGAGGCCGGCGTGGAGATCGTCGAGCTGAGTGACAGCGAATTCCAGGCGTTCAAGGACGCGACCAGCTCTGTATATGATGTCTACGTCCCCCAGATTGACGCTTCCGTTTATGAGCTGGTCTGCGGCAGAATCGACGCCTATCGCAGCTGATTGACGAGGCCGGGGCGGCAGGATGCCTGCCGCCCTGGCTCTGCCGCAAGCCCTGTACGACCTGTTGGGAGGTTTGATTCACTTATGAAAAAAGCGCTTGATCTGTTCCGCACGCTGGAAAAGGTCCTTCTGGTGCTTCCCATGGCCTTTTTGTGCATCTGCATTTTCATCAATATCCTGATGCGCGCATTTTTCCAGAGCGGTATTTCCTGGCTGGAGGAGTTCAGCCGTTACGCCTTTGTATTCAGCACCTTCCTTGGCGCCAGCATTGCCGTCGAAAGCGACCAGCATCCCAAAATGACCGCCGTTACCGACGCGGTCCCCGCCGGGGCGAGTCTGGTCCTGAAGATCGTGGGCAATCTCTTCTGCGCAGGTTTGAGCCTGGTGGTGGCCTATTACGGTTGCCAACAGATTCTGAGGATGATCGCCAACGGCGCCATGGCGTCCTCCTTACCCGTGCCCCTGTATGTTCCTTACCTGATTATCCCCCTGGGGATGCTGGTGTCCGGCATCCGCTACCTCTGTCTGGTCTGCCAGAGCGTCCGCAGCCTGAGCGGCACAGCTGAAAAAGGAGGCGCTGCAGAATGATTGTAATTGCTGCATTTTTTATCCTGCTGCTGTTGGGAATTCCCATCTCCATGGTGGTCCTGGGCGCCTCTACGCTGGGCGTTTTGTGCTACTCCGCCACGCCTTTGCAGATCGTTGTCCAGCAGATGTTCAGCGGCCTGAACAACTACGTGCTGCTGGCCATTCCCTTTTTCATCATCTCCGGCACCATCGCCTCCAGAGGCTCCACCGCCAAATACCTGACCCAGGTCATGACCATCATCTTCGGCCGTATGCGCGGCGGCAGCGTAATTGCCACCATTGCGTCCTGCGCGTTTTTCGCGGCGATCTCCGGTTCCTCCTTCGCCACCATCGTTGCAATCGGCAGCATCATGCTGCCGGCTCTGGCGGAGCAGAAGTACCCGGACAAGATGTCCGTCGGCGTCATTACAGCGGGCGGCTCCATCGGCGTCCTGATTCCACCCAGTGCGCCTATGATCGCCCTGTGCGTGGCGCTGGGGTCCTCTGTCGGCAGGCAGTTTATCGCGGGCGTCATTCCCGGCCTGGTGCTGGCGCTTGCCTGGGGCGTGTACACCTTCCTCATCTGCTCTTTCAAGAAATACGGAGTTCCCGTAAAATATACCGCGTCGGAAGCGCGCGCCGTTCTGGTGAAAGCCATCCCCGCCCTGATGTATCCCGTTATTGTTCTGGGCAGCATCTACGGCGGACTGGCAACGCCCACGGAATCCGCGGCTGTCTCCATCATCTATGTGGTCTTTATCGAGCTGTTTCTCTACCGGACCTCCACGCCGAAAGAGATGTTTGAGGCCTTTGTAAAGAGCCTGACCAACTCCGCCGGCATCACCTTTATCATCTCCGCGTCGCAGCTGCTGACCTGGTTTATCACCACCCAGCGCCTGCCCTCCATTATCAGCGGATGGATTGTGGAGACGATCAGCTCTCCCGCTGTATTTCTGCTGGCCATTATGGGCATCTTCTTTGTGGCCGGCTGTTTCATGGAGCTGGTGGCGCTGATGATTATCCTCGGCCCCATTCTGGCTCCCACGCTGTCCTCCTATGGCGTCGACCCCATTCACTTCGGCATCATCTGCATCATGGCCGCGCAGGTCTCTTATGTGACGCCGCCTTTTGGCATGAACCTGTTTGTCACCATGAACATGACCAAGCGCAGCCTGGGCGACGTAGCGTCCTCTACGCTGCCCTACATGGTCATTCTGATTCTCTGCATGCTGCTCATCGCGTTTGTCCCCCAGTTGTCCCTGTGGCTGCCGAATCTGATGATGGGCGTGTGAGGCATTCTTTCGGAACTCCGATTCAGCGGAAAGGAGCGCTGCTATGTATCATCACTACGTCAAGACCGTCGGCCTGATTGTGCCCTCCTCTGACGTCAACATTGAAGCCGCATATCACCAGTTTATGCCCGAGGAAATCGCGGTGGCGACCAACCGCATCTCTCTCAACCGGCTCTCCGTGCAGACGCTGGAGGAATTGCTGCCCCACACCGAGCAGGCTGCGGTAGATCTTTGTCATGCCGAACCAGATGTTTTGATTTCCAGCAGTCTGACGCTGGGGTGCTTCCGGGACGCCATGCTGCAAAACTGTGTGGAACAGCGCACGGGCATTCCCTGCGTAACATCTCTTCTGGCTTTGGTGAACCTGCTGAACCGCTGCGGGAAGCACCGGCTGGCGGTGCTGACCCCCTATCAGGAGGAACTGAACATCCTCTTCAAGGCGACGCTGTTAAAGCATGGGATTGACGTGTGTTATACTAAGCAGCTCGTCCAGTCTGACGGAACCGCCTGCCAGTCTATCCGCGAAATACAGGATCTGCGCTGGGAGGAGCTCTGGCGTCAGCTGGATGCCGGGGAGGTGAAGGCATCCGGCGCGGAAATTCTGCTCTTCGGGTCCTCAGGCCTTCAGGGCGTGGATAAAATCCCGCAGATGGAGGAAATCCTCGGAATTCCCGTTTTGATTTCCGAACAATTTACGCTTTTATATGCTCTGGAATATCTGGGACAGTACCGCCCGATTCCTTCGCTGGGATGGATTTTCCGGCAGGAGCCCTCTCCCATAAACAGCGCATGAATCGGACTGCGGCAGCTAAAGCCCCGCTGCCCAGGTATTTACAGGCAAAGCGAAGGGAGGCATTTTTACATGTATGGCGATAAGGGCCGTATCGGCTTAATCCGGCCCGGCATCACGCCTTCGCCGGAAATGGATTTTCACAGACACCTGCCTGACGGTATGGCCCTGGCCACCGCCGCGCTTCCATATGGGCAGGTCACGCTGGAGGGGCTCTCCAAAATGTCCAGTCAGGTAACGGAATACGCCAGGATGTACCGCGGATTCCCGTTTCATATCCTGGTCTTTGCCTGCACTACCGGCAGCATGGTCGGCGGACCCGGCTTTGACAAAACGCTGGTCCGGCAGATGGAGGAGGCCAGCGGCATTCCCGCGGTTACCACCAGCACCGCCCTGTTGGAGGCCTTTTCTCTTCTGGGCCTGCGGAAGCTGGCCATCATAACTCCGTACAGCGACGCTTTGAACAAGCTGGAAACGGAGTTTCTCGCCGCCGCAGGCTGCGACACCGCCGCTATCCGCGGCCTGGGCATTGAGGATACATCCGTTCTCCCTTTTGTCCGGCCTGAAGAGCTTTTCAGGCTGGCGCTGGAGCAGGACGCCTCTCCGGATACAGACGCCCTTTTCATCAGCTGCACGGGCATCTGTGCCATGGATCTGATCGAGCCCCTGGAAAAAATCAAAGGCATCCCTGTTTTGACCAGCAACCAGGCCACGATTTGGTGCGCTCTGCGGCATATGGGTTATCAGGAGCCCCTGCCCGGCCTTGGCACTCTTGGCCGAACGCCTTATCAAGCGGGTTAGGACATTTTCATTTATGCCAAAAGATCTGGATGTGTATGGACACATCCAGATCTTTTGGTATCTTTTCAGAAAACAATTCTATCTGTCAGCCGCCGCAGCGCCGCAAGGGCGCTCCAGGCGGCAAAGTCCGGGCCATATGCCCCCAGTTCTGTGTGAAAGACGCCTTTTCCAAAGGCCCCTTCACAGGTAATGGTAAAATCCACACAGCTGCCGGACTCTACAAACACATCTGTCCCCCGCATGCTTCCCGCCGCCAGCCCCAGGGACACCGCCACGTTCAGCTGGTTCGGATAGCGCAGACGCGCGTCCTCTGCCGTGCCGCGGAAGCCGTCCGCCAGCATATCCAGCGCCGGATCGCTCTGCGGCGAGCCCTTGGGAAACTTCCGCTTTGTAATGCTCGCGGACAAAGCGCCCATCATGGCCGCTGCTTCCACGGCATCCAGACCGCCGGTTACGCCATGCGCCAAATGAATGCGCCGGTCGAAGCTCTCCGCCGCCGCAAGGGCCCGCCCATAGAATTCCGGATCGCCCAAGGCGCTGGTGGAGAGAACAATCAAATCCGCTCCCGCCTCCATAATGGGAATGGCGTATTCTTTTACCGCGGCTGCTGCGGCGGCTTCTACAACATAGTCCGGCCTTTCCGCCAGCAGAGCGTGAATATCAGCACTCACCGGACAGGACAGCTCCCCGCGCAGCCTGTCCGCCCTGTCTGCAGAACGGGTAAACACAGCTGCCAGCTCTGCGCCCTCCACAGCGCCGGCGAGCAGCGCCTCGGCTATGATGCGCCCCAGCCGCCCGCAGCCTAAAAGACACACCTTTTTCATATCTCATCCCCCTTGATCCCCATGTCCGCGGCGCAGCCAGGCTGCAAAGCGTCATATCGCCCTATCCAACACACCGCTTGTTGGATCTTCTCCAGATCTTCTGTTCCTGCGCAGCCGCGACGAGGGCTTCCCGGAAGTCCGGATGGGCGATGCTGATGAGCTTCTCCGCCCGCTCCCAGGTGGAAAGGCCGGAGAGCCGGGCCACACCGTACTCCGTTACCAGACTCGGCGTCTGCGTCCGCGGCGTGGTGATGACGTCTCCCTCGGTAAATCTGGGGAGAATGCGGGAGTGCAGAACCCCCTGCTTGTCCCGGAAGGTGGAGGGCATGGCCAGAAACGCCTGGCCGTGCTCCGCCATATATGCGCCGGTGACAAAGTCCAGCTGACCTCCGGTGCCGCTGATATGGCGGGTGCCGGAGGTCTCGGAGCACACCTGCCCATACAGGTCCGCGGCAATACAGCCGTTGATGGACACGAAGTCGTCCAGCTGCCGGATGGTCTCCGGACTGTTCACGTACCGCATGGGCGCGGAGAGAATGTCCATGTTCCGGTCCAGGAATTCATACAGCTCCCGGGAACCGGAACAGATGGAAAACACGCCCTTGCCCCGGTTCAGCTTCTTCTTTTTATTGGTGATCTTCCCGGCCTGATAGAGCTTCAGATAGCCGTCGCTCATCAGCTCCGTGTGCATTCCCAGGTCCTTTAGATCAGACTCCGCAATGAGGCCGCCCAGGGCGTTGGGCATTCCCCCAATGCCGATCTGGAGCGTGACGCCGTCGTAGAGATACGGGAAGATGTTGGCTGCAATCTTTCGGTCCACCTCCCCCGCGTCACCGCCGGGGGCCAGACAAATATCCCGATGGCCCTCTACCACATAGTCCGCTTGGGAGATATGGATGTGGTCGCCCTCCACACCATAGATCACCGGCATGTTCTCATTAACCTCCAGAATGACATGCTCCGCCGCGTCCAGCATCTCCTGCATACAGCAGTTGGTCAGGCCATAGCTGAAATAGCCGTGCTTGTCCATGGGCGCCACAGAGATCATCGCCACATTTACCGGCGCGTAGCCGCGGCTGTAATAGGAGCCGCAGTCCCGAAACAGCATGGGCGAGTAATACGCCCAGCCCCTGTCCACGTACTTTCGGTCCAGGCCGGAGCAGTGCCAGGCGTTGTAAGTAAAGGTCTCATGCTCCGGGTCCTGCTCCACCACCTGTATGGGCTTCATGGCGATGGCATTGCGGACCTTGATGTCCCGCAGTTCCCCTTTCCGGGCCGCCAGAGCTTCATCCAGAGCCTCCGGAAAGGAACAGGTCTGACTGTAATCCACCCAGTCCCCATCTTTCACCAGCCGGACGGCCTCCTCCGCAGAGACCAGCTTTTTTTGATACTCCTCAAAAATATTCATGCCGCTCCTTTCTCAGGCCGCTTTACCAGCAGCGTCAGCGCCGCGCCAATGGCTGCAAAAGCAAAAATCGCGGCAAAAATACCCATGTAGCTTCCGCCGCCGCAAAGCGGGCCCAGACAGGAGGCGGCGATCAGATTCAGATTGATGATGCTGAAATTCAGCGCATAATGTCTCCGGCCAAAAAAATGGGCTGCAAACGCGGAGTTTGTGGGCGGTACGCCGCCATAGGCAAGCCCAACCAGCAAAAAAGCGGCCGCCAGTACAGGGACGCTCCCGGTTTTCAGGGATGCCGTGAGGGCGGCGGCCGCCGCCGCATAGATCACGCTGACGCTCAGCATGGCGGTCCGATAGCCCGCCATGTCAAACATCTGCCCGGATAGGACCCGCCCCATGCCGTTGGCAATCGACACCATGCCCGCCAGAGCGGCGGCCCGGGTCAAATCTCCGCCCACAAAGGGCGCGGCGTAGGTTGTGGCCTCGTTGATGATGGCAAGGCCGGCAGCGGAGAGGATCACAGCCCAGATAAAGCAAAGCCAGAAGTTTCTTCGGCGCAGCATCTCCCGCCAGGGGATCTCCTCCACGGCCTCTCCCTTTTTTCCACCGGCGGACAGCGCCGCCAAAAAGCCTTCCTCCGGCGTCCGCAGCAGCAGGGCGCCTGTCAGCATGATTGCCGCGAAAGCAGCGGCAAAGATCAAAAAGGTGGTTCGCCAGCCCAGAGCCGTAATCAGACCGGCTCCTAACGTACCCAGCAGCATCCCGCCAAAACCAAAGCCCATCAGCGTGATGCCGGAGACAAGTCCCTGCTTGTCGGGAAACCAGCGCATTACGGTGGAAATGGCGGCGTTGTAGCCCAGGCCCACGCCGAAGCCGCAAAAGCCTCCGTAGGTCACATAGATTCCCGGCAAGGTATGGATTTGGGAGGCGGCCGAAAATCCCGCCAGCAAAAAGGCGGCGCAGGCCGCCAGCGTGAAGCGCGGCCCCCGCTTCCCCGTAACCACGCCGCTGACCAGCCCGCCCAGGCAGAACATCGTCATGGAGACGGAAAAAGTGACGGAGGTCTGGGCCTTGCTCCAGCCGAACTCCTCCTCCAGCGGCGCGCGAAACACGCTCCAGGCGTAAATCAGTCCCAGGCAGAGCAGCAGGGCAACGCCCAGAATCAAATATCCCCAACGGGCCTTCTTTGCTCGTTCTACATTCATATCGTTCTCCTAGAATCAGCGCGGGGACAGCACGCCGTCCCCGCGCAGTCACTCAAAATTCCGCGGCGCCGTTCCAAACCGCCGCATGATCCGGGATCTCGCCCTCCGGGTACACATATGCGACGCGGGAGATATTAATCAGCTGCTCAAAGCCCAGATTCTCGGACACGGAGCATCCGGCCCAGGAGCCGCAGCCCAGGGTGGCCGTGGGGCACAGGCCGTTTGCCAGCGCCGGATTGGCGGAGAACACACCGGGACAGTTCACCAGCATTCTGGACACCGGCAGCGTGCAGGCGGCCTTCTCAACCAGAGCCTGGCTGTTGGTGTGAATGACGGAGGAGTGACCTGCGCCCTCCATCAGCAGATTGGCCTTAGCAATCCGGATCGCCTCCTCCACGTCCTCGCACTCGATGTGGACGGCCAGAGGCACCATCTTCTCCCGGCACAGAGGCTCTTCCGGGCCGTACTTGTCTACTTTGACGACGATAATGGAAGTGTCCGCGGGAATATCCAGCTCCAGCATCCCGGCAATATCCTGGACGCTCTGCCCTACGGGTTTTCCGTTGATGGCGCCCAGGCCGTTTGGAAACAGCAGCGCCCTGGCCCGATCCCGGACGGCGGGGTCGTCCGTGTAGTAGACCTTCTCCGCCTTCATCAGCTCCACCACCTGCGCAGAGATGGATTTCGGCGTAATAAAGGAGCGGTTGCACGCGCAGATAATGCCGTTGTCGAACTTGCAGCCGAACACGGTCTGCCCAACGGCCATGGGCAGATTGTCATAAGCGGGGTCAAAGATGGTCTGGGAGTTGCCGGGACCCACGCCGTAGGCGGGCTTTCCGCTGGAGTAGGCGGCCTTGACCATGTTGGGACCGCCGGTGCCCAGCACCGTGTCGGAGGCGGCCATCATCATCTGTGTCAGCTCAATGTTGGGCTCTTCCACATACTGGAAGATATGATCCGGAGCGCCCGCCTTTCTCAGCGCCTCGTTGAAGATCTGACAGGTATGGACCGTGGACCGCTTGGCCCGGGGATGGGGGGCGCAGAGGATGACGTTCCGGCCCTTCAGGGCGTACACGCCGTTGAAGAGGATGGTAATATTGGGGTTGGTGGTGGGGATGACACAGGAGATAATCCCCTTCGGGTGGGCTACAAAAGTCAGGTGCCGTCGCTCGTCATGCCCGATAACGCCGACGGACTTCTTGTTTTTGACGGCATACCACACACCGTCCGGGGAGCCGGTGTTCTTGACAATTTTATCCGGCACATTGCCCAGACCTGTCTCCGCCACGGCCTCCGCCGCCAGCTCCTCCGCGTGCTCCCGGAACGCCTCGCAGCACACCCGGCACAGCTCGTCGATCTGCTCCTGGGTGTACGGCTCCAGCTCGGCCAGAGCCCTGCGTGCGTTTGCCACCAGCTGGTTGACCAATGTCTGATTATCCATATCAATTCTCCTCATATAAAGTCACGGCTCCAGACACGGCGGACGGCCATGTCCTTTCCTTTCAAGTCCATTGCTTGTCCCGGTCAGGAAAAGTTGTAGGCGGTGACAATGGGCTCTCTGCCGTCTGTAATGTCGTTATAATACTCATAGCTGCAGATTCCCAGGAAGGAACCGCTGATATTGTATACATTGCGGTACCCGTTTCCAAGCAGCTCACAGAGCGCATAGTAGCTGCGCTGGCCAGTCCGGCAATGCAGATATACCGGCACATCCTTTGGAATTTCATGCATCCGGGCCCGGAACTGCGTCAGCGGCACATTCACGGCGTTTTTCAGGTGCCCGCTCTCAAACTCCTCGGGCTCCCGCACATCGACGATGCAGGCCCCGGATTCCACCAGGCCTCTTACCTCCTCTATCCGCACCTGTCTGACCCGGCCGTACAGGATGTTCAGACCTACTAATGCCGCCATGTTTACCACGTCTTTCGCAGTGCCATAGACCGGGGAGTAGCACAGCTCCATCTCTTTCAGGTCATCCAGCGTGCCGTTCATGGTAAGCAGCGCTGCGATGACGTCAATTCTCCTCACCACATCGCCCCGGCCGATGGCCTGCGCGCCGAGGATTCTGCCGGTCGGCACCTCAAAGAGCAGCTTGAAGGCCATGTAGTGGGCGTCCGGCATGATGCTCACTTTATCAAAGGGCAGCACAAATGCGGCGTCATAGGGAATCCCCGCTTTTTTCAGGGCTTTTTCATTCATGCCGGTGACGGCGGCATTCTGCTCAAACACCCGCAGGCAGGATGTGGCGATGTAGCCCTTGTTATTATGATACATCCCGCAGATATGGTCCGCCGCGGCGCGGGCCTGCCGCTGGGCGGGACCTGCCTGCGCGAAGGAGCCGTATGCCCGGCCAACACGGCTGAAGGTCTCAACCGCGTCACCCACGGCATAAATATCGGGATCGCTGGTCTGATAGTTGTGATTCACCCGGATGGCGCGGGACGCACCCAGCTCCAGGCCGGCCTGGACAGCGAGTCCGGTTTCCGGCGCCACGCCGATGGAAAGGATGACCGCATCCGCCGGAATCTCCACGGTTTTTCCGTTTCTCACCGCTGTCACGGCGCCGGCAGTAATGGCTGTGACCATGCTGGACAGATAGAGGTGAATGCCCTTGTCGGTCAGCTCCTTATGGAGGTATTGCGCCATATCGTAGTCGAAAGGAGCCATAACCTGATCGGCGCCCTCCACAATGCTGACGTTTTTCCCTGCGGACCTCAGGTTTTCCGCCACCTCAACGCCGACAAAGCCCGCGCCGGCTACCACAATGTTCTGCGCGCCGGAAGAGTCGATATAATCCTTCGCCCCGCAGACATCCGTAACGCTGCGGATCGTGAAAACATGTCCGGCGTCCACGCCCTGAATGCTCTTGGGAACGACAGGGGACGCCCCTGTGGCAAGCACCAGCCTGTCATAGGACTCCGTGTACTCCGTGCCCCTGTTCAGATCACGCACCACCACTTCTTTCCTGTCCCGGCAGATCTTTGTGACCTCGCTCTGCGTGCGCACCTCGATGTTGTGCCGGTACTTGAAGTCGTCCGGCCCCATCATCACCAGCCAGTCGCTGTTTTCTACTGCGCCGCCCAGATAGTAGGGCAGGGAGCAGTTGGAAAAGGAGACGTGCCTGCCGCGCTCCAGAACGATAATTTCAGCCTGCTCATCCAAGCGGCGGATTCGCGCCGCGGCAGAGGCGCCGCCGGCAACGCCGCCCACAATGACAACCTTCATATAGAGTCCTCTTTTCTGAAAAATGTAGTTATTCAAAGGGCTTCGGGTCGTTTTCATAATCCGCGGGTGTGACGGCCTTGAAAATATCGTCCGAGTCAAAGATCACACCGGCAATGATTTTGGCGCCCTCCGCAATGGTGCGGTCGCACATCTTTTCGGGAGCGATTCCCTCCGCCTCCTCTTTGGCCTGAATATCGGCACAGCGCAGGCAGGAGATTTTCTCCACAAAACGGCCATGCATCACACGGATCAGATGATTATTGGGCCAGGGCTCCTGAAAGGGGGCCACACGGGCAAAGATGAACGAGAGAATCATGCAGCCGGCCTCCACGACGCCGCAGCGCTCTCCCATACCGCCGCCGCCGCCCATAAAGCCGGACGCGGCGCGAATCACATCCTCAGGAATCCGGAGATCCAGCGCATCGGAGCAGGCGCGGATTGTCGCTTCGGGGCAGTGAAAGCCTTTCTCGCGGTAATAGTACATGGCCAGTTCTCCGGCACGCTGGACAAGCTCGTTTCTGCAGGCCTCTTTTTTGCTCACGGTGTTGGTGTTTTCCATAACAATATCCTCCTTAAAATACCGTTTTGAGATCTCTTTTGCATCTGTTGCACAGTCTTTTACAATAGCAAAGACTGTGCCAATATTAATATCTGGCTATATTCCGCGCGAAGTTCAGCCGCATGTCCCAGGGGAGGCCGCCCCCGCTCCGGCCGGCATAATAAGCGCCTCAGGCAGCGTGGTGTGAAGCCGTGCTGCCTGAGGCAAAAAGATCTGTATTCGTCTGCGGATAATCTGATTGGGCAATCTCTTCTGTGACAATCAATCTGCGCTATATTTTTCAGCCAAACGGCAGCAATAGCCGATAAACTGCTGACAGCCTTTCTTTCTCATACGGCCGTCAAAATCACCGTGCGGCGCGCTGAATTCCCTGCAGATAATCGTCCCAAAGTCCCGCTCAACCTCATGTATTAAGGAACCGGCAGGGGGATATACCTCTTCGTTCAGCTGGGCGATCCGCTCGGCAGGCGTCCCGATTGGGAGGGGGTCTCTCCCTTTTGCAGCACCCAGCGCCATGATCGCTCCGATAACGGCGCCGCAGGTGTTTCTCGTATTTCCTATGCCAAGTCCAAAGCCGGAAGCCAGCTTCACAACAGAATCGGGAAGCTCTGTCTCGTGCATATCCATGAATGTGCGCAAAACGCACTCCGTACAATTCAGGCCCTGGCGAAAATATTCCCGTCCCCGCTGTTCCGCCTCATCCATGCGTTTTAATTCTTCCATACTGCTCATAGTCTCTCTCCTTGACGTCTGCGCCAATTCAGACCGGATCGTCCGGCGCGGAAATGAAATGCAGATTCAGCCTATCGTGGTAAAGGTTTTGGAAATAATCTTCCACTCTCCATTCTCACAGAGCAGGTGGAAATGATCGACCAGCTCCGCAGAGCCGCGAAAGCCGGTCTCGTGAACGGTCGCCTTCGCCACACTGCCATTCACCTCCACATCACGGACCTCTGCCTGATAGGGGATTCCCTGCTCCTTCATGGAAGCCTGCGAACCCATATCTTCAATGAAGGGCGCCGGAGTGCCGATTAACAGCTGATCCCCCAGATAGCCCGTCATCCGGGCCTCTATGTGAAAAACGCTTTCCAGCATGGGAATATCCGCGGTATAGGTTCCCTTGATATACCGCTCCAAAACTTCGCGCACTTCTTCAACTGAATTGTTCATGACAACGTCTCCTTTTTTCAAAATTATACAGGCAATATTTTCAGGACTGCCGGTCTTTCATTCAAGCAGACGATCCCCTCCCCGCTCATATAGTAAAGATCCTCAAGCCGTGCTCCGAAACGTCCCGGGAGGTAAATTCCCGGTTCTATGGAGAATGCCGTTCCCGGTGTCAGACAGTCCCGGCTCTCCTCATTCAGCCGGAGCGGTTCGTGCATCTCACGGCCGATTCCATGACCAAGTCCATGGGGAAAACAGTTCCCGTATCCGTGGTTTTCGATAATTCCGGCGGCTTCCCGGTGCAGAGCCGAGGCCGGCGCACCAGGATACGCCGCGGCCGCAGCCCGCTCCTTGGCCGCAGCGACAATGCCGCAAATGCGCCGTGCCTCCGGTTCCGGCTCGCCCAGCGAGAACATCCGGGTCATATCACTGTACCAGCCATTGACCACGATGCTGAAATCGATCAGGATCAGTTCTCCTCTGCCAATCACACGGTCCGAGGCAAAATTGTGATATTCTGCGCTGTTGGGCCCGGAAATCACCATATCCGTGAGCGCTTGCTCCACGCCGGGGATATTTGCGCAGAGTTCTTTCAGCCTCGCGGCCGCCTGCCGCTCCGTTATTCCGGGCCGCAGATACTGCTCCATCTCGGAAATGGCACGCTCGGCATGGCGCTGAGCATACCGGACTCCGAAAACTTTTTCGTCTTCGTACATAAGCCGCTTGCAGTTTAGAGCATTGCCAGCAGCTGGGAGACAAGCAGACCAATAAAGGTACCGGTCACACATCCCACCGTGGACATAATGACAGAGATCGACACATAGGAGCGATGATAGGTGGCCGCAATAATGGGGGCGGACGAATGACCGCCGACATTGGCAATAGACGCGGTGCCGCAGGTGTGCAAATCCAGCCTGAACACCTTTGCCAGCAGAATATACAAAACCGCGTGAACGATCAGTACCACTGCGCCGGCAGCGATATAGAGCCATGCGTCCGCAATCTGCAGGAGATTGAGCTCGGTTGCCAGCAGGGTCATGACCAGAGTCAGCATCACATCGGAAACCAGGTTTGCCCCGCGGAGTCCGCCCAGCCTGGTCACCCCCAATGCCAGGCCGGCAATGCTGACAAGGACGTATTCCCAAACACTGGCGTTGATAAACGCAATGGTGGGCATTTTGACAGCTGCAAATCTGGAAATTGCCACAACCATCAGACCGATGCCAATTACCATCAAAACGCTCAGACTATCAATCCTGCCGCTCTCCTCTGTCTCATCTTCTTCCAGTCTGCGGGAAATCTCGTGGATCTGTGCCACGTCCGCCTTGGTCCACTTGTTGAATCGGGGGGCCAGGGAAGACATTGCCACCAGAATCATGATCCAGAAGGAATAGTTGATATTAATCATCAAAATGATATTGGACATCACAGAGTCAGGGACATTCATGGACTGTTTGACCGCCAGGAAGTTCTGGATGCCGCCAACCCAGGAAGCGCACACCGCGCCGAACTCGGCTGCGGGGAAGCCCAAAGCGCGGCCAAACAGCAGATAGGAAACCACGAATCCAAGGCAGATGGTAGCGGTCGCGCAGAAAAAGCCCGCCAACAGTTTCGGCCCCAGCTTCAAGATGCTCTTGACATTGCAGTTCAGGCACATCAAAAATACCATGCAGGGAACCATGTTGTTAACCAACGCTGTTTTTGTCGCGGTGATGGATTCCGTCATTGTCCATGCGCCGCAGGTAAAAAGCACCATCGTCAGCAGATAGATCATCAGAATGGGCGGAAATACTTTGTAAAGTTTTAGTGGGTATTTCCGTGCCAGCCATAGAATTATGGCCGTATAAAACGTGATAAACGCCAAGAAGCCCACACCCGTTGTAATCATTTTCTCTCTTCTCCTTTTTGTTGAAGGACTTGCCCTCAGTTATTTTGCCAACGGTGCTCCGCATTTTCAAAAGACACTCATTCGGCTGAAGGATATATGAGCAAGAAACGCGCCAATATTAATATTGGCGCGTTTCTTGCTCATATGCGCTTATTGGGCGCCCCGCTCAGTCAGGAAAGGAGTATCGATATGGCATTATCGTTGGAGCCTCAGGCTGTATTTTCATTTTTTGAGGAGATTTCCGCAATTCCCCGCGGTTCCGGCAACGAGGCGGCAATTGCAGCGCACATGATTTCATGGGCGTCCGCCAGAAATCTGTTTGCGGAAAGGGACTCTGCAAATAATGTTTTTATAAAGAAGGCCGCCTCTCCAGGAAAAGAGAATCATCCCCCGATTCTTTTGCAGGCTCATCTGGATATGGTCTGCGAAAAAACACCGGAGTCCGCTCATGATTTTCAAAGCGACCCCATCTCCATTCAAGTCCGTGACGGATACCTTGTCGCGGACGGCACCACACTCGGCGCCGATAACGGAATCGGTGTCTCCCTCATTATGGCTGTTCTGGACGATCCCAATGCCGAGCACCCTCCATTGGAAGTCCTCTTTACCGCCGGGGAAGAGGCCGGTATGACCGGCGCCCGGCAGCTGTCCAGCTCCGGCTGGGCATTCGAGTCAAAAACCCTAATCAATCTCGACAGCGGCTGGGAAGGCGTTTTTATTGCCGGCGCGGCCGGCGGCGGCCGCACGGTCTTCCGTATCCCTATTGAGCGGGAAAGCAATGCGGACCCTTGCTTCCGCATCGATGTGCGCGGCCTTTTGGGCGGCCATTCCGGCGCTGAGATCCACCTTGGCCGCGCAAACGCCAATCAGGTGTTGGCACGTGTTCTAAACAATCTGACTGCGGAGTGGCGGCTGATTTCCATGGGAGGCGGCGGCAAGGATAACGCAATTGCCCGCAATGCATACGCCGTACTGAGCTGCGCAGATATATCCGCGCTTCACAGCCAGATCGCACAGCAAAACGACGCTCTGCGGCGGGAATATGAATCTGTGGACCCAGAACTGGAGATCTGTATTACCAGCTCCGAACCCGAGGCGCTCAGAATGACTTCTGCCTCCACTGCCTGCGTCAAGCAATTTCTCATACTGCTTCCCAACGGAGTTTTGGCTCGGGACCACGCTATGGATTTTACCGTGACCTCCATGAACATCGGTTCCTGCCGTGTGGAAAACGATTGCCTGGCCGTCCGCTGCAGCGTCCGCAGCACAATCCCTGCGCATCTTACCTCCTGGCTCCTTCCTCAGCTGCGTATACTCGCCGGCTTATGCAGCGCAGAGCTGGAGGAGGCGGATTTCTATCCAGGATGGGAATTCCGGCGCGCATCTCCCATTCGTACGCTGGCCATGGAGGCCTATCAGGCTGTTACCGGGTCTCCCGCGTCGTTCAAAATTCTCCACGGTGGACTTGAATGCGGAATTCTCATGGAGCAGCTCGGATTTACGGACGCCATCTCCTATGGACCGGAGCTGAACGATCCGCATTCCCCGCGGGAGAATTTGAGCATCACCTCCGTGGGAACGGCGGACAAACTGATTCGCAGGATTCTAAAGGCGCTTTAATTGAATGACCCTGCCCAATCTGAACAAATAGTTGTCAGTTGTTCAAACATGGCCCAGGTGGGGGCATTCTTTACCTGCAGCCCTTGTATGTCAAGGGTTACAGTTTTTCAACTCAGGACACCATATGTCACCGGCCAAAAGCAGACAGTTCAAGATCAAGGTGCAAAACGTGTAAAATGCGGGATTTGAACCCCTGCTGCCGTTGCGGTTCATGGGTTTCTCCTCTGTCTGACATGGTATCAGGCTTCTCATACATTCGATGTGTAAATTCAGCCCACACTTGGACTCTGTCTCAAGCAGGTGTTCCAACGGTATCATGATGCGTGTCCATTGGTCCACATTGACCGAGGCGCTCAATATACCAGCCGCGCTTTTCAGAGGAGAATGAAAGAGGCCGGAATCTGTCGAAGCATGTCTCGTCCAGGCAAATGTCTGGATAATGCGCCTATGGAGGGCTTTGGGCGAATTTTGAAATCTGAGATATACTGCTTCTAAAGATGTTGTCAAGGGGGAATGTGAGTTTTTTCTCTTGTCATCTTCGTCTTTTATTCGGAGATGCGAGTGGAATCTCATACAAATAGAAGCTGGGAAATAAGAAACGACTGCTTATTTCCCAGCTTTTTCTATATTCAGATGCTATAAAATTTGACAGTTCTCCCCAACTTTATTCCAGCGCCCAATTCTGACTCTCGGTTTGCAGCTTTACCATCCGGGCAAAGGCCCCGTTCTTCCGCATCAGCTCCTCCGGGGTCCCCATCTCGGCCACCGTTCCCTCGGACAGCACCACAATCTTGTCGGCGTTCTCCACTGTCCGCATACGGTGAGCGATAATCAGCACCGTTTTTCGCTCTACCAGCCGGGAGATGGCCTGCTGAATTTCCGTCTCGTTCTCCGCGTCCAAAGAGGCGGTGGCCTCGTCCAACAGGATGATGGGCGCGTCTTTCAGAAGTGCGCGGGCTATGGAAATCCGTTGCCGCTCGCCTCCGGAGAGGGTAGAACCGTTTTCCCCGATCATGGTCTGATACCCCTGGGGGAGCTTGGCGATAAATTCATCGCACATGGCCTCTTTTGCCGCCTGGATGACCTCTGCGTCGGAGGCGTTTTTCCGGCCAATGCGGATGTTCTCCATCACGGTGTTGTTGAACAGCGTCACATCCTGGAACACAATGGAGTAAGCAGTCAGGAGCTTTTCCGGGTCAACCTTGCTCACATCCACGCCGCCGACTGTGATCCGGCCCCGGTCTATATCCCAGAACCGCGCTGCCAATTTTACAGCGGTGGACTTGCCGCCCCCGGAGGGACCAATCAGTGCTGTGACCTCGCCCTGCTTTGCGATAAAAGAGACGTCCTTCAGCACCGTTTCGCCGCTGTTATAGGCAAAGCCCACATGTTCAAAGGCGATGTCGCAGCCCTTGGGAGAAAAGGCCATTTCGCCGCTTTGAGATGAGGTTTCATTGATTTCGTTCATGCGGTCAATATTGATTTGCAGGGAGTTCATAGCCGCCAGATTTTGCAGGGAGAAGTTCATCGGCTCATAGATGCGGGAAACCACAAGCAGGAACAGGAAGAAGGTCACGAGGGACAGCTCCCCGCTCATCAGGCGCATACTGCCCGCCAGTGCGACCGAGGCGATCCCCAGCTTCAAAACCATCTGCGCCGGCACCACAAACATGGCCGTGCCCAGCTCACTCTTGATGTGCCGCACCTCCAGAGCGTCAATTTTCTCTCCCAACCCGTCAAGGTATTTTCTCTCCGCTTTGCTGCTTTTCAGATCACGGATGGTCTCCAGGCACTCCTGCACGCCATCTGCCACAGCGACCAGGGCGTCATTCTGACGGCGGGAAAAATAATTTTGTGTTTTTTTGGACAGGCCAACCAGCAGCAGCGCCACCGGCAGCACCCATAGCGCGGCAAGGGCCATTTGCCAATCATAAATCAGCAAATTGATCGCCACGAGGCAAGTGGAGATGATGGAACCATAGAACTGCGGGACATAGTGGGAAAACATCTGCTCGGTTGTCTGCACGTCTCCCATGATGGTATTGGTCAGATCGGCCAAGTCCTTCTTGCCGAAGAAGGCCAGCGGAAGCTGCCGCAGTTTTTCCGCCAGCCGGATACGGCAGGCCCCGGATTCCCGGTAAGTGGAAAAATAGGTGGCGTTGTACTTCCAAAACTCGGTGAGCCAAATTAAAACCAGCGCCGCAGCGATTCCAAGGCCATAAAGTCCATAGCTGCCGAAGGACCGGCCGGCCCGCAGAAAATCACTGACCAGCAGATAGAGAAGCCCAACGGGGAACATCAGCGCCAGGTCAGCCACAGTGCAGGCGGCAACGGCCCGCACCAGCCCCTTTGCTCCCTCGCGGGAGAGGGCAAAGCGTTTCATCAGCTTATCAATCATTTTGCCGCACCTACCTTCCAGCTCACAGAGGTTTGATAATCCTTCCACATTTTGGCGTAGAGGCCGCCCCCGGCCACAAGAGAATCGTGGGTCCCGCTCTCTTCCACACGGCCCTCCCGCAGCACAAAAATACGGTCGGCGTTCTTGATGGTGGTCAGCCTGTGCGCGATCATAATGACGGTTTTTCCTTTGGAGAGCCGTTCAAAAGCCCGCTGTACCAGCGCTTCGTTCTCCGGGTCTGCAAAAGCGGTGGCCTCGTCCAGAATGAGGATGGGCGCGTTTTTCAGCATGACGCGGGCAATGGCGATGCGCTGCTGTTCTCCGCCGGAGAGGTATACGCCCTTTGTGCCAATCACTGTGTCAATACCCTGGGGCAGTTTGGCAATAATGTCATCACATTGTGCCTCATGCAGCGCCTGCTCCACCTCCTGCCGGGAGGCGTTGGGCCGGGAGAGCCGTACATTTTCCAGAATGGAGGTTTTCAGCAGGCGGCTGTCCTGGAACACATAGGCCACGGTGTCCGTTAACTCTTCTTTGGGGATGTCCTTCACATTGACGCCGCCGATTTGAATGGCTCCGCCGGTTGCATCCCAAAACCGGGAAATTAACCCTGCCACAGTGGTCTTGCCGCCGCCGGAAGGCCCTACCAGGGCCACGGTTTCCCCAGCGCCCACACGGATGGTCACATCATGGAGCGCGTCTGATGTCCCGCCTGTGTAGCGGAATGTTACGTTTTCAAGAGTAACCGAGTTGTCAGCCGGCACTTTACCCCGATAGGGTTCCGGCAGCGGCTCCGCATCCAAAATGGAGTGGATGCGGGAGAGCGCGTCCGCCACAATCATCCCGTTCTCACTCATGTACATGACCTTGGACATGGCCGTGGCAATGATAGGCGTGAAGATCACATAGAAGATGAAATTCAGCAGGACAGGCTGTGCCACCGGCCCGCCGCCCGCGAGGATCAGCGCCAGCACAATGAGAAACGCAAAGGCGCTGTTGATGAACACCGTATACATCAGCATAGGCGGGCGGCATTTTTTGCAATAGCCCACACAAAACCTGTAATAGTTGTCAATGGTGCCTTTGAACCGTTTGAAGGAGTGGACGGTCTGACCAAAGGTTTTGACTACGGGGATTCCCCGCACATACTCCACCGCCTCATTGTTCATATCCGCCAGGGCGTTGTTAAAATTTTTCATGTCCACCGCCATGCTGGGACCGGCCATTTTGAACATGGCGGCGAACCCCAGGACGATCGGCAGGAGGCTGACAAGACCAAACCGCCAGTCGAACAGGAACAGCATGGCAACCATGCAGACCGGCGTGGTGATTGCCGCCGACATATCCGGGAGCTGATGGGCAAGATACGTTTCCGTGGCCGCGCTGCTGTCATTGACGATGCGGCGGATTTTCCCGCTGCCCATCTCTCCGATAAAGCCCAGGGGGAGCTGGGCGATGTGGGCCATCAGCGCCTTGCGGATATTTCCGGCAATGCGGAACGCCGACAGATGGGAGCACATCAGGGCGCAGACATAGATCACGATGGACACCAATGCGAAGCCCACCGCCATCCAGCCATTGCGGACAATATGGGTGGCCTGCGCATAATTGGGAGCCACCGCAATGACCTCTTGGATGATTCGAAATAAGAACACGAAAGGAAAAAGGGCCAGAACCGCGCTGGCAGCGGACAGCAGCAGGGATAAGTAAGTCAGATACCTGTGTCCACCGGCATAGCCCATGAGTTCTTTGAGATTGCTGTTTTTCTTCAAGTGAATCCCTCCTCAAGTTATTTTTTCTGCGCTGCCAGCCGGGACAGGCCATGAAACTCCCCAGTCAGCATAACGACTGCCAGAACCAAAATAATCAAATCAGTCACAGCCGGGGCGAGGAATACGCCATGCACACCCAGACTGCCAATCCGGGGCAGGAGGATGGCCAGGGGAACAAACAGAATGATCTGACGCATTATGACCAACACACTTGCCTTGGACGCTTTTCCAAGGGACTGCATCAGGGTAATCACCATCAGGACAAAGCCAAGCACAATGTAGGTGCTGAACAGGATGCGGAAGTCCGTCACGCCTTGGCTGACGATTCCGGCATCCTTGATGAACCAGGATAGAATGGTTTCCGGCGCAAGCTGGATGGGGATATAGAAAATCAAACTAAGCACTGTAACACCCATCATAAAAGCCCTTGTGATTTGTTTCACCCGGTCATACTGCTTTGCTCCATAGTTCGTTCCGGCGGCAGGCTGGAACCCCTGACCAGCTCCCCACAGAGGAATCATCGTAAAGGACTGGATGCTCAGCGCCGCGCCCAAAATGATCTGCCAGGTGTCGCCGCCGTGTCTGGCCGCAACATGGTACAGGGTGGTCTGTTGGACCATTGTCATGACCTGCATGAGCATGGCGGAGAAGCCTACTCCCAAAATTTCAGAAATCAGAGAGGTTTCCAGCCGAATCCCGTGAATACGGACAACCTTGCTTTTCATCAGAAAATACCACAGTGTAATCGCAGCGGTTACAATCTGTGAGGCGACGGTGGCATAGGCTGCGCCCTCAATTCCCTTGCCCTGGGCATTCAGCAGCGTAATGAACATTGGATCAAGAATGATATTCAGAACCGCTCCGGTGCCGGTAATCAGCATCGCTTTTTTCAAAATGCCCTCTCCGCGCATAATCATGTTTGCAGACTGCGCGAAGTTGACAAACAGAGAACCCGCGAAAATGATATGGAGATAACGCTCCGCATGGTTCAGAATCTCGCCCTCCGCACCGCTCAGGGACAAAAGCGGCCGGGTGAACATCATACCGAGAGCTGTGATAACCGCTCCCAGGAGCAGATTCATGGCAATCAGATTGCCCATGATCTTGTCAACGGTCATTTGGTCCTTTTTCCCAATGGCGCGGGACAGGACCGAGGCTGAACCAACGCCGATCAACGTGGAAACACCGGTGTTAATCAACGTAAAGGGGTAGGAAACGGAAACCGCCCCCATCGCCACTTCGCTGATAAGCTGCCCCACAAAAACCCGATCCATAAAGTTATACAGACCAACGACTACCATCCCAATGATGGCGGGAATACTCAGAGAGAGCATAAGCCGAAACGGCGGAGCCGTCAGCAATTTTGTGCGTGTATCTGTTTTCTGCGTCATCATGACAACCTCCTTGTAAGCAAATGATATATGATATAGAGAGCGCCGCGGACACTCTCTTATACCCGATAGTTAGTTATTACTAACTATTTGGCAAATTGATAGGGGTCTCAGACCCCTATCAGGCTGTGCCAGCCTGCAAGAAAAAAATCCTGGAGCTGCTGAACATACTGTTTTGCCCGGTCATAGGGCATATCGTGAACCACGACCTCAAATATCCCATGGAACATTCCGCTGGCAATAATGTGGCAGAGCTGATCGTCCAGATCAGGCATTCTTTGTCCCTGCCTGCGAAGGACATCCATAAATCGCCGGGTCGACTCCACCTCGATCTCGACCATGTTGTGGATGAAGTCTTCATAGCCGGTTCCCTGAGCCTTGCAGACCAGCAGCTTAAACGGCTTTGGATGCTGGTAGATGTAGTCGAGCATTTCTGTCACGCAGTCCTTTGATTCTACTCCCACATGGGCGGGCTGCTCCTGTTCCGGCAACGCAGAAAATGCCGTCTGCGCCCGCATAAACATCCCCATCACAGCGGCGGCGTGAGGCTCCACCAAAGCGGCAAACAAGGCTGTCTTGCTGGAATAATAGCCGTAAAAGGCTCCAGTGGTCACACCGGCATTCTTGACAATCTGCCGCAGGGAAGCGTCCGCAAAACCTTTTTCTAAAAACTCCTCCATAGCCGCCTGTTGAATACGCCCCAAAGTATCACTGTATTCTTCCATGTACCTGCCTCCCGTATAACGCCCGTATATAACAGTGTTATATTAGCACAATCAAGAAGCTCTGTCAAGTCTAAATGACAGAGCTTCTTGTCTTTATGGATGTCACTGCTTGAACTCCACATGAAGCATAAAGCCCATATGGAATGTCCGCATAGTCCAGTTGAACACACGGGTGATGAATGATTTTCGGTAGCCGCCCTTCAGATAACCGTCCGCATAGTCCTTCTCTGACACATTGATGATACGGTCAGACCAGCTTTCCAGCTCCTTCTCAGGATGTTCTAATGAGAAAAAGGATTTTGTACGGTTATTTCCCGCCAGCTTTACCTCTGCATTGACACCCTTCAGTCCCAAGGAATTTACTGCGTCAAAGGTAATCATGCCTCCAGGGAACCGCTCCGCCATAGCGCACAGCAGACGGCGCACCTGGTCCTTCTCAAAATAGTAGAACAGCCCTCCGGCGGTAAAGACGATACCCTCCGCTGGGTTGAAGTCGATTTTATCAAACCAGGAAAAATCGTCGAGGTCACAGACCACATTATGTTCATGCTCTCCCGGGGGAATGTGTTTTTCCCGCAGGGCAATCACGTTCTCCATATCCAGGCAGTACCAGGGATTTGCGTTGCTGCTCATCTGCCGCCGCAGGCAGGAAAGGCCCGCCCCCAGCTCCACTACAGCGGCCCTCGGGTGTTTTTTCAGATATTCGGTGATCTCCCACGCAAGATTGTACTGGCGAATGACGCAGTTGATCCACATATATTGCAGACGGTACATCGCCCGCCCGGAAATATCCTGTCCCAACTCGCGGACAATACGCTCCGCGTCCCGATCCGGAAACAGGTCGGGGTATTTTCGTGCCGCGATCATCCGTCCGCAGAGCGGCAAACAGAGGGTCTGCTGGACTGTATTTTCTTTTAGTTCCATTTTTTCACTGCCTTACCACTGCGAAACAAATTCCAGCGTTTTTGTGAGCGAATCCATCCGGGCCTTTCGCCCTGGCTCCCTATTCTGTCCCCGATCACCCTTGAAAAGTTTTGTCATCCAAAATTCCACCGGGACAAACAGGCGGCCGCCATAATCATAACGCAAATGCTGGCAGAAGTATGGAAAGCTATGCTGCCGCAGCCGGTCCATCACCTGTTCCGCGGCCAGTTCAGAGGTCCACATCGTATCCATCCCGGATGAGATCAGCAGGACGGGGCCGGTGATCTTCTCCGCTTTGATTACTGCAGCGGGGTTCGGCTTCTGTACTACGGGCAGGTAGAGGTCATACATGGTCAACTCCCGCGCAATGAGGCTTTTTTGCAGTACATGGCCGAGCGGGAATTTTTTCAGCCCGAAGCTGGTATAGGGGAGTTCTTCTCCGTGAAACCTCCAACTGCTCCCCGGCAAGAGCGTGATACCCTTTTTCTTTGTGAAGCCCTGGCAAACGGTACTGATCGGCGCTGCCGCTGCCACCGCATTGACAAGCCCCGGCAGGAGACTTCCCGCCGTCAGCGCCAGCTCCGCACCCTTGGAGATTCCCCACAGCCCCACCTTTTCATAGCCCATATCATGCAGCCGCTTTGCCGCCGCCTCCAACGTGTCGATGGGGACATGGTAAAACTGATCGGGCAGTCCCTTCCTCCATCACATAGGCCAGCGCCAGGACCGTCAACCCGTGGGCTTGAAAGACTGCCGCCAGCATCCGGGTCAGCTCAAGCCTCCCATCGCTGCCGCTGAAGCAGATCAGCGCTTTTCCCGGATATGCGTCCCGGACAGGACAAAACAGATCACCGTGAAAACCGTCTGTCTTGACGCGATATGCTGCGTTCCGATTCATTAGCTTCACACCCATTCCTCAGAAAATCAGAATACCCAGCAGTGTAATCACCGCCGCGACAACGAACCAGATCACAGACAAGATCGTCCGCTTCACTAAAATCTCTCTCCACGACTTCACAAACGGAATATCTTCTATACCGGGCAGAATCCAGAACATACTGCGGCCACCCATAGCCGGCCAATCACAATTCTGTCATACCAATTCGAGATTTCCAAAAACAGTAAAACGCAGAGCAAAAACAACCCCAATGCTCTGCTCCTGGAAACCGCTCCCTATGTTCCGTTACCGCAGCCTGAATATCCTCTGGCGCCGAGGTAAAGAGCTTTGGAGATTAAACGGGGGCAGCGGCTGCCCATATCATCTAGAAGCAGCCGCAGAATATTCCGTCCGGACGAAGAACGCGATGAATTTCCCGGTAAGCTGCCTCTTTGTCCGGAAAAGCATGAACGCCATTGAGGGACAGCGCCAGATCAAAGCTATCATTCTCAAAGGGCAACGCTCTCACATCGCCCTGCCGAAACCGCACATTGTTCAGGTCTGCCGCCTTGTCCGCTGCCGGGCGGTGGACATCATGTCCGGGGAGTAGTCCAGACAGGTAATATCCGCCTGGAGCAGCGTCTTTGCCTAAACCTTGGTAGTCGTGTTGAATCGCAACGCGGCGGATCATCTGTGAAACAGCCCCTTCTTCTCATAGGGCTCCTTAGATACCGCATTGACCGCGTAACCAGTGGCGTTGATCGCAGCGCTCAGGGCGCCCTCGTCAATGTCGTTTTCCGTGAGGATAACGGTCTGTCCCTTGCTGTGGGAGGACGTGACCTTTTTCACCGGAAACGCTTTGCGAACGGCATCGTTCACATGGGCCTCGCACATTCCACACATCATTCCGTCTACTTGCACAGTGATTTTCAGCATGATACTCCTCCTGTTTTATGCTCTCTGTCCCATTTTGAACCTTTTTTGCAGATATAAAAATCGCAGCAGTCCCCGCCTGAGGCCAGCGTTTTGGTGCGGCGGAGCTTTCCTCCAATCCAGTCGATGGACAGTGTGTCCAGCGCGCACAGATAAGGCACCAGGTGGGGCAGTCCCTCCTGTCGGCCCAGGGCGCACAAGCCGCACTGGCGGTAGAGGATGGTGTATTCCTCCGCGTCCCGGCCCAGGATGACCTCGGCCTGCCAGTTGAACGGCCCGCCGGGGGCGGCGTTGTCCCGCACCGCCTTGACTGCCCGCTTTTGCTGTGCCGTCCGTGTAAAGGAGGTCTTTGCTTTTCCGGTAAAGGACGCTTTGACCATGGGGCTTTCCATCCCGGCCTTCACCATACCTGCAAAGCACGACTCGCCCATTCTGCCCTCCGCCGCCTCATAGACGGACAGCCAGATCATCCCGGCCACGAGGCAGATGTGAAGGGAATTGCCGCTCAGCCCGCCGATGCCCGGTGTGTGTGCCGCCATTTGGCGGTAAATCGTTTTGGCCTTCTTTTTCAGATCGGAAACATCCCAGCCCTGCGCCGAGAGAAAGCGGAGGGAGGCGGGTGCGATGATGTGCCACATGAGCCGCTCGCAACAGGTATATTTCATCACGCTCCCCCCGTTCCTCACTCTGCCGCATCCGCAATATACCGATAAAACTGCGTGTGCAGCTGCCGCATTTCATCGGGCGCGTTCATGGAATGCTGATACATAAACACATCTCCAAAACTGCTTTTGAAAACCGCAGTCATCCCGGCTTTCAAAAGCCACACGGGCGCAAGACAAAGCAGGTTCATCTTCCAAGGGGAGAGGTGGATTCCCTGAGCATGAAGCGTCTTGAAGTTGCGTTTCAGCCGCCTTGCCGTATTGAGCATCACCGCTTTCTCCCGCCATGCCTCTTTGGGATGCTCTGCCACATAGTAAGCGTCGGCAATCGGGACTACCATCGCAAGGTGGCACAGCTGCCAATCGTGCATATTTTTTGCGATCTGATAAGGGATCTCCGCTTTTCTCAATAGCAGGGATATTTCCTGCAGTCGCTTTGTTTTCTTTCCGTCTATTTCCCCGAAGGTCGTAGGCTGGATGATCTTCGGGGTCAGCGCGGCTTTCAGAACATCTCCTTGAAAGCTGCCGCCAGCGCCTGGAAAAGCGGGAATAATGCGTCCCGTCCCGCAGAGTTCTTCCCATTTGCCATATGGCTCAAGGGTATTTACCATGGTCACGATATTCGGGCTGCAATTGGAACGAAGCTCCCTTAACGCAGCATGCACCTGATTTTCTTTGACTGTTAAAAAGATAAAATCGAAGTGCTCCTCATTCGCGACACGGTCAATGACCTCCACATGAGCCGAATGAAGTCGGCCCTCATGTTCATATAGCAAACCGGCCCTTTTCAGCATCTCCAGCCGCTTCCCCCGCGCATACACAGTCGTATTGTATCCAGCTCTGCTGAACAGCGCCGCATAGAAACTGCCGATGACCCCGGCACCGTAAATCAGTAATCTCATCATGCGTTCCCGCTTATCCCAGCGCCACATCCAGCGCCAGCATAATGGTAAATCCCGCCGCAAAGAACAGCGTCCCAATGTTGGAGTGCGTCCCGGCAGATGCTTCCGGGATCAGTTCCTCTACCACAACATAGATCATAGCCCCAGCCGCAAAACTGAGCAGATAAGGCAGCGCTGGGAGAATCGGGCCAGCCGCCCAAATGGTCAGCACAGCGGCCAGCGGTTCCGCCACACCGGACAGGACGCCATAGAGAAAAGCCCTCCCCTTTCTGGCTCCCTCTGCCCGGAGCGGCATGGAAATAATGGCCCCCTCCGGAAAATTTTGAATCGCAATGCCAATCGACAAGGCTAATGCGCCGGTGACGGTGATCGTCTCATTTCCAGCCATCCAACCCGCCAGCACCACGCCTACTGCCATACCTTCCGGGATATTGTGGAGGGTGACGGCCAGCACCAGCATAGTGGTTCGTTTCAACTGTGTATGAGGCCCCTCCGGTTCATCGCTGTTCCGGTGCAAATGAGGGATTGTTCTGTCCAGTACCAGCAGGAGCAGAATACCGAACCAGAAACCCGTCACAGCCGGGAAAAATGCCCAGTGTCCCATGCCAGATGCCTGCTCCATAGCGGGGATCAAAAGGCTCCATACGGATGCTGCCACCATGACCCCAGCCGCGAAAGCAGTTAAGCCGCGTTGGACTGTTATATGGAGTGTGCCGCGCATCACAAACACACAAGCAGTTCCCAACACTGTTCCAAAGAATGGAAGTAAAATCCCCTGCATCAATTCTGCTGTCATGTTTCCTCCAATTCAAAAGTTAGATATTACTAACTATACTTATATTATAACAAACCCTTACTGTTGTCAATCCAACACGCAAGAAAAATGCCCCACAAGAATCACCTTGGCGCCAAATGTTCTCATACTGGTACCGGGTACCGGCAAGCAAGGCGCCGGTATATACCCAGCGCGTGCTTGTTGGTGGCTAACTGTCCCCAAATCCCTGTAAATCCGGGCGCGCTTGCGCCCGGATTTTTAAGCCGCCTCCGACGTCTGCTGTTACCCGCAGGAAGAGAAAAATCATCAATCAATGTACCTCCTGCTGGCGGTTACGAATTTTTCTCTTTCTCCGCCACACCCAAAATCCGTTCCACGTTGTTTTGGGCAGTGAGCAGTTCTATCATGTTTGCCTTGGCCTGCTTGTACTCTGGATACCGCTTTTTGTTCTCAGCCTGCAAAGCGGCATATTCCTGTTTCAGAGAATCAAAGTACCGCTTCACCGCTTGGCAGGTCATGATTTCTCTGGTATGCTGTTCTTAAAATTCAGCCTGCTTTCGGCCGGTCAATTTTCGATAATTTGCATAAATCTCCCGTGTCTGACTGTAAGCGTCGATGTGTTTTTGCAGTTCAAAATCTCCTTTATTTTCGCACTGGCAGTTTTCCTGCAAGAACATGACCGTCTTCTCTGCCTGTTGGGATACTTCGGATGTTGCCACGACCATAAACATCTACACAGATACCACCAGAAAGGCCGTCCCAGGAAGGATACCGGACAATGTTGAAGGGGACGCTCCGGATCGTCCGGAGTAGCGCACAATGGCGGGAATTGCTGGAGGCTTGTGGCCCCTGGCAGCCCGTGTATGTCCTTTTGCCAAACGACAAGATGGCGGTACGCTGAAAAGGATATTTTAGGCATCGGCCGCAGAAGAAGCAGGCTGAATACAAAGTTACACACGATCGTGGATGTCCTGAGAAATCCGGTGGCTTTTCTTCCTTCAGCAGGAAGTGACCACGATTCTACTCATGCCTTCCAACCGCTGGAACAGGTCAACATCATCAGCGGCGTATTGGCAGACCGAGTTTATGGAGCTGCGTCCATCCAAACCTATATTTTGAGGGCATGGGGCCAGCTATGTGATTCCGCCCAAAATCAATGTTTCTGACCCTTGGCCTGTGGATTGGCATTTATACAAGGAACGTCATTTAGTCGAGTGCTTCTTCCAGAAAATCAAATGGTTTTGCAGAATTGCTGCCAGCTACAACGAGCTCGATGCTTCTCTTCTCGTTTTTGTCTATATGGCCGCTATTGCCGTCCTGTTGATTTAGCACTACTGTTTCATTCTTTCAAACAACCCCTAGGCCATGTTTGAAAAAAGACAAAACGCCCAAACGGTGGATCTTTATCCGCCACTCTGCGTTAAATTTTCTTACCGGGCGTCAGTCCGCCTGCAAAAATTTGCCTTAACTGGCGAAAAAATCTCTCGCCGTTGGGCATTCCGCCTTTTTTCAAACAAGGCCTAGTCAAGCGGGGCTGGATTTGCCGGATGTTTCTGCCTGTCGGAGATAACGGAAAATTTTTTTGATTTTTTTGCCGGAAGGACTTGACAAAAAGCAGCCTCTTCTGGTATAGTAATTTTTGCCCGTTACGGGCGAGTTATGGCGGCATAGCTCAGTTGGCTAGAGCATGCGGTTCATACCCGCAGTGTCCCCGGTTCAAATCCAGGTGCCGCTACCAAATCCATGGAGCGCCGCTGGGCGCTTCATGGACTCTATAAAAAATGTTCTTCTGTACCTGTTGCGTTGAGATCCTGACAAGGCGGGGTTAGAGCAGAGGGGAGCAAGAGAGCACAACACAGTTTTCGCCAAAGAGCGGATACGGAATAGAGCGGATTTCGCTCTAATAACGGCCCGTTGGTCAAGTGGTTAAGACACGGCCCTTTCACGGCTGTAACATGGGTTCGAATCCCGTACGGGTCACCATTCCATAAGATGCCGTGACGCGCGGCGTCTTATGGGACAGCAAAACCAAATATGGAAAATGGAGGCTTAGCTCAGCTGGTTAGAGCGCATGCTTCACACGCATGAGGCCACTGGTTCGAGTCCAGTAGTCTCCACCAAGAGAATCCTGAAACCGCAATGGTTTCAGGATTTTCTCTTGTTTTCGCAACTTTTTGTTTGTTAGTAATTTGCTAGTAACCAGGCCGACCCACAAGTTGACCCACACGGGAAATAAAAGAGTACCGGGCAGGAAAATCTGCCCGGTAGCAGTTCATGTAACCAATTTTACTTTACCAGTCGCAAATGGGGTGGATATCTGATTGGCTCCAGATACGTTCTAAGAAAACTTTCTGGCAAAACACATATAGCAGTTAAGGCATCCATCGGAATCGTAATATCTTCTATAAAATCGCCAAAAGTTATAACATTACTTTCGATAAGTAATGTTATGGAATTACAAATGATTGATGGCTCCATAAATACTAACTCATCATCATATGGTTCGTGTCTCCTATACCCCCGAGATGACAATTGCCTGAACAAGTAACTCTTTTGTTGCTCGTCAATTACACCCAACGCAAAAGCTCTCATAATCATCGCCGCTAAAGATACGCCCCATCTTTTTTTAATCTGTATAAAGGAATTAAGATTGCTAGTGATATATTCATTTCCAAAAGTCTCTGCAGGCATCAAAAAAGCCCCTGCAAAAAAACTAGCCTGCCACTCTAAATCCTTATACATCTTGTCCATCTCTTCTTTTTGCAAAGCCGTGTGCAAAAGCAAATGACCAAGTTCATGACAAATACTAAACATATAGCTGGCAGAAGTATTCCGGTTTCCTTCATAAAAAATATGAGGTACTCCTTCTGTCCATAAGGAAAATGCCTCTACTTCCTTCACCTTATTAGGAATTTTAGAAAAAATGAAACCGTTGTTTTCCAAAATTCCAGCTAAATCGTGAATAGGCCCTTTTCCAAGCCCCCATTTGTTTCTTAGATCCTCAGCTATATTCTCTATTCTTTGACAAATATCAATTTTAGAAAATGGATCAAACTCAAGATCTTTCGGTAAGTTGACATCTAACAGTACAACATATTTTTTAAGATACTCAATGATATCAGCAGACCACATTGCAGCTATTTCGTATGATCTTTTCAAGTTCTCCGTCTTTGTCTTGGATCCTCTATACAAGGGTATTTGCGACATGGTCGCCTGCTGAGGTCTCGGCAATTTAAAAAAATACGCTATCGGGAAGCCAGTCACCTCAGCAATTTTAGATAAGACTTCAGGTGTAGGTTTTGTCGTACCATTTTCGAACTGAGATACTGCCTGTCGTGTTTTGCCAATCATATCGGCGAGTTCTGTTACTCGCAGGCGATTATATTCTCTTGCTTCTTTTATTCGAATGGGAATAGGCAAAAACTCACATTTCTCCCTGACTGTTTTTAATTTCATTTTGCACCTCAGAAAGAAGTTTAGGCATTATTCTCTCCTGATAAACCTCTTCAGTTTTTGGCATTTCAGCTGCAATTATTGCAGGTATTGACCAACTACATAATATTTTTGAAAAATCTCTATCCGGTAAAATTACTGTCGGCTCTGTTACCATTCCGTCGAAAAATGTTGTCACAAAAAAGTTCACAGACGAAAACGACTTTGCATATGGCGGTGTGAACAAATTCAACTGCCCATAATCGTGGCCAGGATTATTCTCACACGCTTTAATTTTATACTTCGCTGATGGCGGCAAGGTATTCCTTTCCGAAATGTGACACGGCATCAGAGAGTATCCATCTCCGCATATCGTCGCAACTCTATTTCCAAATCCCGTGTTTTTACAGTAAACCCTTGCTAAGCCACCACCTTCTACACGATCATGCATATACATTTGAACAGCTTTATCATGGATTCTAGACCTCAATCCATACATATACGGACTATTCAGTAAGGATCCATCACTTTCCATCACTTGTTGGAAGGCCTTATCTCCTAGAGTACAACCATTACTGAGGCTCACTAGTAGCTTCTTAGGAATTCGCGCTAAGAAATCGTCGTAGATCGAAGGCATGAGTAAGCTCCTTTCTTTGAATGTAAATCATTTTACACTAATATCCCGCTTTTGTAAAGTACTTCTTCAAAAATCACATCTTAAAAGCGGAACAGATTACAATCTGTCCCGCTTTTTTCCATGCTATGTAAAAAATTACATTTCTCCACTGATGACCATTCCAATGGTGTCCGCCGCATCCTGCTTCATCTGTGCCGTGGCGTGGGTATACGTGTTCAGCGTGAAGCCCGCTGAGTAATGTCCCAGGGCACCAGAGAGGGTCTTTACATCTACACCGTTCTTCAAGGACAGAGTTGCGAAAAGATGTCGCATATCGTGGAAACGCACATGTTCTGCACCTATTGCTTTCAGGATTTTGTCATGAGTCCGCCGGAATGCATCTGGGTCGTACATCGTTCCGGTTTTTGGCGACGGAAACATATACGGATTACCTGGATGCTTCTTGTGTTCCTCTATCAGGAGGTCCACAGCCTGCTGAGGAATCGCCAGCGTCCGAACAGAGTTTTGCGTTTTCGGAGGGCTGACCACCAACTCTCCCTTGATACGGTTAACCTGTTTTGTAACGGAAATCGTCTTGGTCTCGGCATTCAAGCCTGTCCAGCAGAGGGCCAGCAACTCTCCCCTTCTAAGGCCGGTGGTTAGCTCCAGATAGAATGCGGCCAAAAGGCCCCGCCGGTCTGCTTCTGCCGGATACATACCGATCTTCTCCTGCGGAAGAATGCGCATCTCCTTCTTTTCCAGCTTCGGCAGCTTACAGCCCTGGGCGGGATTGGATAAAATCAGGTGTTCCGCTACTGCTTGGTCCAGGCAATTGCTCAGCAGCGTGTGGACGCCGCAAACCACCCGAGGACTGAGGCTTTTATCCTTCAACTCTGGATATCCTTTTCGTTGAACCCGGCCATTTTTCTGGAGGTTGTTGTAGAACCGTTGGATTTGAATGGTCGTCAGCTTGTCCAGCATGATTCTGCCGATGCCCGGAACGATGTGGTTCTCAATATAGTTTGTGTAGTACTCCCGTATGTTTGGACGGATACGGGGTTCTGCGTATACCTCGTACCACGTTCGCACCCACGATGCTACCGTATAATTTCCAGTTTTGGAGATATCTAAGCGCTGGCCCTCAGCAATAGCTACTTTCAATTTCTCTTTGACCTCAGCCTGGGTTCGGCCTAGAACATTCTTGATGATTCGCTTGCCGGACTCGGGATTATAGCCAGCGGCTGTATCGGCCCTCCCAGCGCCCATCGGAACGTTTACGAATATTCCCTTCGCCGTTAGCTCTGCGCTTCGCCATATTGCATCGCCTCCTTTAACGACACATATTACCATCTGCTGGCCTCAATATCCAGCGGGTTTCTTACAGTTATCAAAAAGTTTGAAATTGCCTCAGAGGAAAAAGCTCTTATCTTTGTCTGTACCAGCGCACACGCTGCTCTGAGGATAAGGGCTGATTTATGGCCATGAAAATCTGCATTATCTGATTCAGTCCTGCCATTTTCGTGACAATTTCTGCTTGTTGGGTACGGCTGAACACTCTCTGACCACATATTTGCCCACAGACAGAGAAAAACTGGCCCACCGGGGGTGTCCCGGTGGGCCGCAGTTCTCAACCAGCCTTGCTCTCTGCCCTCAGCCGCTCCCTTTCGGCGGCTACCTCCGTTTTCATCTCGGTTATCATTACCGCCAGCAACTTTTCGCATTCTTCCTCTGAGTCAGCGTAGATGTCCCGGGTGCGTTTTGTTCCATCGGGCCAGGTCACCGTGTACCTTCCGTTCCAGCGCCCACCTTTGGTCCGCCCCAAGTATCCGCTGCCCCAGTAACGGCGCTTGCCCCGCTGAGCCTTGAAGGCCGTCATGGTGTGGCTGGTTGTTGCCTGGGAGCTTTCTGTGGGAGTCTCCGCTCTACCAATGCCCCGGTCGATTTTTGTGGCGGCTTGCCTTTGCATATCATCAGTGACATGGGCATAGACGTTCAGCGTGGTGGCGGAGGAGACGTGACCGATGATGGTGGACAGCGTTTTCACGTCCATCCCATGTTCCAAAGCGTTGGTGGCGAAAACATGCCGGAGGTCATGGAAGCGAACCTTTTTGCACCCCGCATGAGTCAGGATTTTGCTCAGCCTGTGGCTGGCGGCTGCTGGAGCCAGCGGAGCGTCCTCCTTTTTGGGCGAGGGGAACATCCATCGGGAGGAGACGGTTTTCTTGTACTCCTTCAGCGCCTCGACCACAGGCGGGGGAAGAATCACGGTTCGGATAGATGCCTTGGTCTTGGGTTCCTGGATCAGCAGTTCCTCTTTGGTTCGATAAACCTGCCGTTCAATCCTCAGTTCTCCGGTCTTGAAATTCAGATCGTCCCACTGGAGCGCCATCAATTCTCCTACTCGGAGGCCAGTGGTCAGTTCCAGCAGGAACACCTCGTAGTAACCTTCGTCTTTGGCCTGGATGAGCAGTCTTTGCAGCTCCTCCCTGGTGAGCAGCTGCATCTCCTCCCGTCTGATGGGCGGGGCCTTGCATCCCTCAATTGGATTCTTTACGATCAATCGCTCTGCCACAGCTTTTTCCAACGCCCTGCGGCAGAGACTGTGACAGTTGCGCACCATATTGTCCGAGAGACCACCGCCTCTGGTTTCTCCATGTAGCGTACGTCCATCCTTTCTCATCCAGTTAAAGAACCGCTGGAGGTCATTCATCGTTAACTTGTTCAGAGGAACACTGCCCAATTTGGGGCGGATGTAGAGCCTGATAAAGTCCTCATAGGATCGCTGGGAACTGGGGCGGAGCATTGGCTTGCTGTAGTTTTCGTACCAGAATTCCATCCACTCGCCGAAGGGCATATCCGCCCTGATCTTAACGGCGGTTGCGGGAGTCACGGACTCTTTCAGCGATTCCAGTTTCGCCACGCACTCCGTCTTGGTCATGGCCAGCACGTTTTTTGTTTTTGGCAGGCCCTTGTCATCGTAACCGACGACCACCCGCCCCTCCCAGCGCCCGTCCTTTCTCAGACGGACTGTACCCTCGCCGCTTTTGCGCTTTCTTCCCACGGTCTCAACTCCTCTCCAAAAATGTCTGTCAGAAAATCTCCTACCACTTCCGAGGCTCGTTTCTGCATATCGCCAGTGGTGTGGGTGTAGGTGTCCAGCGTGAACGCTGCTCTGGTGTGACCGAGGATGCCGGACAAGGTTTTCACGTCCACGCCCGACGCCAGAGCGTGAGTGGCGAAGGTGTGACGCAAGTCGTGGAAGCGAATGTTCGGAAGGCCAGCCCGCTTCAGCAGAATCTTCAACCGGCGGTATGCTGAGCCAGGATTGACAGGCTGCTCCGGCTTCAGCGGGTTGGGGAATATCCACTCGGTCAGTGCGGACTTTTTTCGTTCACGGAAGACCTGTACTGTGCTGGCTGGCAGCATGATTTTCCGGACGCCGGCGCTGGTCTTGGTATCCCCGGCAGTCAGCCCGCCACCAGTTTCCCGGTAGACGGTACGGCAGACTTTCAGTGTACCATTGACCTCATCGAAGTCCTCCCACTTGAGCCCGCAGATCTCACCCCGCCGCAGACCAGTGGTCAGCTCGGCATAGAAGAAGTCACACCAGATTTCATCCTCTGCGATGACCTTCATGAACACATCCAGCTGCTCGTCCGTCAGTATCTGCTTTACTCCATAGCTGAACCTGGGAGCGATGATCTGCTCAGTCGGGTTGCTGGCGATCAGGTGAGCCTGCTGTGCCGCCTTCAGCGCACCGTGGAGCGTGGTGTGGATGCGGCGCACCGTACTGCTGGCCAGACAATCACTCAGCTTCTCGTAGAACCGTTGCACATCCTTCGGTGTAATTCGAGCCAGCTGTTTGTCTCCCAGGTTGGGGCGGATGTGGTTCTCGATGTAGCTGCGATAGTTCCTCAGCGTGTTGGGCCGCAGAGTATCCGCCATGTTCTCCAGCCACTGATTGAGCCATTCACTCAAGGTCATCCTGCTCTGCTCCGTCAGGTCGGCACCCTGGTAGCTGTCGATGTGCTGGCGGAGCTTCGCGGACAGTTCCTTCTGCGTGGGAGCATAGACGTACCGGAAGATAGAGTCGCCGTTTTCCTTGTGGCCTACCACGATGCGTCCTTCCCACCGACCGTCGTCCCGCTTGCGAACCATACCGTCGCCGGATGGTCTGCGCTTTGCCATGAGTATCATCTCCTTTCTCCGATTCTGCAACACCAACACATACCACACTTCGCGGGGAATAGCTACTACTTTTTTCGAGGACTTTTATTCTTTGTTTTGCGGCGCAGAATTTGAACAGGGTACGGGTGATCACAGACCACCTCTTTGGTAACGGACAGCGTCGTCCAGCGAAATGTTGCCGCTGGTTTTTTTCACGTCTTGGCCGCACCGTCCCCGCAGCGCCTTGAGCTGTTCATCGGGAATCTCCATTCCTGCCGCCAGCACATTCATCATCATGTCCAGATCAACCGCCAGCTTGAAGAGCAGACGACAGACGCGGTTCTCCGTATCCTGAACCGTATCGCGCAGGACGGACGCCAGTGCGGGCGGGAGATAAGCGGTGGTATCCTGACCGGAGACGTAGCCGGCGTAGAACCGGATGGCCTTCTCGATGAACTCGTTTTGTGTACGGTAGTTGTCTCGAGGACACATCTCTTTGACGAGTTGTTGTGTCTCAGGGAGAGATTTGCGGTGAGGACTTGATTTCTCTCTCGGCATGATGCTCCTCCTGAAATTCGCAAATATCCCCGCCTTGACCCGCCGATTTTGCGGCGGCTGTAAGGACAGAGGAAAAACTGACCCCCGACTTGCCCCCAGGGGGTAAAAAATGACCCCCGCACTGACTCCCGCAAAATTTCTGAAAACCACCTGTGACAGCCATCTTGTGGGATGCTGAAACCAGGCGATTTCCTCTCTGAATTTTCTGACAACGACCATCTGCCACAGCAAAAAGTTGAAATTCCGACCACCTATGGAAAAGCCTCGACCCGCTCTGCGGGGCGGTGTGGCTGGCCGGGGGGCGCGTAAGCGACCCCCGGCCTTTATCCTGCACTTTTTTCGACCCCCCGGTTCACCTGCCACTTTCGGCTGTGCTGAATTTGTTGGATGGCGCACACAGGCCACACGCTTTGGACACAACCGCATCTGCGGTGAGCGGCGGCTTTGTTACCCTCTGGGTACCAGCGAGGCCACACAGCGGCGCACAGGCTGTCACGCTGAGTGCGCGCTATCGCTGCGGAGTGCGAGTGCCGTTGTGACTCGCTGACGTTCAGCCGCCATGTCCATCTGCGTCAGCTGCTGTTCGTAGAACTGATCGAGCGCCAGTTGGATTGGACGGATGGTGTAGAGCAGGTTGCCGTTGCGCTTCAGACCATCCCTGGTGGTGACGGTCGTGCTTTCTGTACTGATGAGCTGGCGCTCCTCCAGCTCACACACATACTTGCGGACGGTGTTGGCGCTCATCCTCACCGCTCTGCCGATAGTTTTGTAGCTGGGCCAGCATTGGTAGGTGTTTCGGTTCTCACAGCAGATCAGATAAGAGTAGACGGCCAGAGCACCGGGTGACAGACCCAACAGGAATATCTCGTTGGGCAGCTGGAAGTAGTTCTTGATCGGATCACGCTTGGGCCACGGTGTGTACTTCAATCTGCACCTCCCTGAGCGTGCTGTGACACCCACTCCACGAATTTCTCTTTGGGTACTACGAGCCTGCTGTCAACTTTCAGCACCGGGAAATCTGGCTCATGCATCAACTCGTACCCGCTGGACGGTGAGACACCCAGCACCTTTGCCACCGTTGCTGCGTTCAGGAACAGAGGCAGTTCATCGTAGTTCTTGTAGCTAGATTCTTTCATGTTGTACTTGCCAACCCTTTCTGTTGAGTCAGTTTTTCCTCTGCCCTTATGCGCTGACTCCCTCATCCTTCTACCACAACCTCCAGCGGCTGAAAGCGACATTTTCTTTTCAGAAAAAGTTTTGCGGTGAAAAAATCACCCGCCAGAGCTGAGTTTGGCGGGTGATCGTATCGGAAGATTTGAGGGGTATCTGATAGGTGGTTGTTCTTCTTTATTTTGGCGGCTCAGATGATAATTCGATTCAATCGATTCCCCAATCGGCTTAATATTTCATTTGTGATTGTCCCGGTCTGTTCCGCAAGGTCACAGGCGGTAATCTGCCGACTGCCGGACGTTCCAATCAGCACCGCCGTATCACCTGCCGCGGCATCTGGAATGTCCGTAACATCCACCAGCAGTTGATCCATGCAGATCAAGCCGATGATGGGAGCTTCCGATCCTGCAATTAAGACCCGGCCCTTTCCGCAGGACAAGTCGCGGGGGATCCCGTCCGCATACCCGATAGACAGGACGGCAATCTTTCGGTTGCTTTCGGCGATATAGCCCAATCCATAACCAGCGGTTTCCCCTGCATACAAATCTTTTACCAGCGCAACACGCGCTTTCACCGACAGAACAGGCCGTAAGTCTATCCGGCAGTTTTCCATATCTGCTCCCTGGCTCAACACACCGCAAAGGGCAATCCCTATTCTGGCATAGTCCCCCGCCAGCTCCGGGTATTGAAGCAGTCCATAACTGGACAGCAGATGGATTTTGCCACAGTTAAGACCCCGCTTATTCAAATCGCAGATCACACGGTCGAACGCCGCCGCCTGTCCCAGCGTGAATTTTTCCTGTTCCGCTGTCCTCACATCAGCGGCACACAGATGGGTGAAGATACCTGCTATGACAAGGTTTCTGTAACTGAATACACGGGCAATTTCTTCTTTTCGGTCTGCCGGTATCCCTAATCGGTGCATACCCGTGTCAATTTTCAAATGGACTTTGATCTTCTTTCCGTAGGTGTTCAGCAGTCGGGCGTAGGATAAATCAACGACTGTTTGTGTCAGCCGGTATCTTCGCAGCATATAAAACTGTTCCGGGTGGGTATAGCCCAGCACCAGGATTTCCCCCTTGATACCACCCCGCCGCAGTTCCGCCCCCTCCGTCACTGTTGCCACGCAGAAAGCTGTGATACCCAGGCGGTTCAGTTCTTTTGCAATCAGCACCGCTCCGTGTCCGTAAGCGTTAGCCTTGACCGCTGGCATAAGGGCGCAGCCCTCCGGGAGTATAGACTGTAACTGCTGAACATTGTGACGTAGCGCGGCCCGATCCAGTTCAATCCAGGCCCGTCCAGTCTGAACAGGACGGGGCGGCTGGATCAGCAATATCATCTGCGACAGCAAAAAGCTGGATACCAAGATCAGGATAAAAAGCACAACTGTGTTTTCCACCAGCAGGCCGGTCAGCCCGACAATTTTTGCTGCTCTCCGCACCAGCACAAGACACCAGGGATGGATCAGATACACTACGGTTGTCAACTGACGTAAACCGCGCCGCTCCCCCTGATTTGCCTCCAACAGCAGAGAAAACAGGAATATCATCAGGAACGGGAAGAAAAAATACATACTGTCGTGTCTTTGAATACCTGACCGATGGAGTGTCAACGCCAATTTGAAATTGTAAGAAAACGCCGAAGAAATTTTGTAGTTTTTCGGCGGGGGGGGGTAACAGAATCAGTTATTTCCTTGCAGGAAAAGAGTATTTACGATTTGCTGTTTCTGGCGCATAAATTCCTTGCGCTCCTTCAGGCGGTAAGACTCACCCTTGATGTTGATAACGGTGCAGTGATGCAGTACACGATCCAGGATGGCGGAGGCGATGGTGACGTCGGCAAAGACCTCGTTCCACTGGGAGAAGGTTTTGTTGGAGGTGAAGACGGTGGATGTTTTCTCGTACCGCCTGGCAATGAGCTGAAAGAACAGGTTTGCACCCTGGATGTCCATGGGGAGGTAGCCGATTTCGTCGATGATGAGCATCCTGTACTTGGCCAGAACCTTGAGCTTGTCCGGCAGACGGTTCTCAAAATGGGCCTTCTTGAGCTGTTCAATGAGCTGGTGGCAGTTGATGTAGTAGGTGGAGAAACGGTGCTGTGCCGCCACCAGGCCCAAAGCGGAGGCCAGATGGGTCTTGCCCACGCCGGGCGGGCCGAGGAAGACCACATTCTCCCCGTTTTCCAGGAAGCGCATGGTAGCCAACTCATCGATCTGGCGCTTGTCGATGGAGGGCTGGAAAGAGAAATCGAAGTCGTCCAGGGTTTTCTTAATGGGAAAGCCAGACATCTGGATCTGCTTCTCATAGGCCCGTCTCCGCTTGGATTTGGCTTCTTCTGAGAAAATGTGATCCAAAACCTCCACAATGTTGAGCTTGTCCGCCACCGCCCGTTCCAGGTAGTTGTCCAGAATCTCCAGGGTGTTTTTCATTTTAAGGGCTTCCAGGTTTTCCCTCAGCCTGTCCATAGTAAATTCAGTCATACAGCACCTCGTCATATCTGGATAAATCGGAGGGCTTCAAGGGGAAATCTATTACTTTGCCCTGTTCCAGCAGAACATTTTCCGCATCTATTGTCTGTTTCAGCGTAATCCTTCTATAGTGCTGAGGATTGACAACCATGTCCTTCCTTTGATACGATATTCGATGCAGAGCGATCTGCTTTCCCTCATAGTAGGCGGCCAGCATACTGTCGAGGGCCACGACTGCCACATCTTTGCCGATGTACTCCGCTGGCACGGAGTACTGATTCCCGGCGTATGAGATGAGGCAGTCTTTTTGTACCCGCCTAAGGTTGATCTTGTCGATGATGTACTCACGGGAAAGAGGACTCAGCCCCTCTTTTTGCAGCCGCTCAAAGGGAATCTCGTTGGTGGTGGCATGGACTTTGCCATTGACCTTATTACACCAAGCCAAGGCTTGTCCATTCAAATCTGCCAGGCTGTTGTACTTGATCCCGACCATGAAGTTGTCCCGCACAAACTGCACCGTCCGCTCCACTTTTCCTTTCGTCTGACCACGATATGGCCGGCACAGGATGGGTTTGAATCCATAGAATCCCGCGAAGTCCTCAAACTGCCGGTTTAGTGTGGAGTCCTCCTGCTTCAAAAGCCGCTTGATGACTACCTGCTTCATGTTATCGTACAGAATCTCCTCCGGGTAGCCTCCGAAATACCGAAACGCGTTCTGATGGCACCGTATCAACGTGTTTGTGCTCATATCTGTGACAAATTCGATGTACCGCATCCTTGAGTACCCCAGAATCATGAGAAAGCAGTACAGCTTCTTCCACTTTCCGTCCTCGTATACCAGGTGATCCTCGAAGAATCCCCAGTCCATCTGCCCTTGCTTTCCTGGCATCGTCTCAAACCGCACCGTTGCTTTCTCATTCAAGTCCATCTTCCGGCTGCTCACATACGCCTTGACAATACTGTAACCTCCGTCAAACCCCATCTCCCGCAGCTTCTCCAGTATCCGCAACGCTGAATACGGCGCCTCTTCCAGCCACTCGTCCACGATCTGCTTGTACGGGTCCATCTTTGTTGGCTTGGGTTCGCTCAATGTGTACTCCGGCTTCTGCGGCGATTCCGCGTACCGCTTTGCCGTCCGCGGGTCCATGTGGTACTTCCGTCCCAGCTCCACATAGCTCAGCCCTTTTTGTCTGTCGCTTCGGATATCCATCCACTGTGCTCCTTTCATTTTCTGACTCCCTTTCCGGGCTCTTTCTCGCCCTGATTGGGAGTCTATCTTTTTCCCTTCACCTCCGCCACTAAACTACATTTTTTCCTCGGCGTTTTCTTACATTTTATCACTGGCGCTGACATTTAGAGCCAGATCCAGAATCTTATGCGGTTTGCCAGGAAAAGAAAGCGCGATTCCACGTAGACGAAGCAGAGCTGTTTCCTGTTGGAGCCTGGAGCGAACGGACAACACTTCACTTTAAGGCCACAAACGACGGTGTTTCTCATGTGTGTGACGATGGCGAAATCGTTGTGCCTGTTGCCACCATTGACGAGATCGTCGAAAAGGAAAATCCGAAAGTCACCATGATCAAAATGGATATTGAAGGCTCTGAACTGGAGGCGTTGAAAGGTGCGAAAAAGACAATCCAACGTAACAAACCAAAGCTGGCAATATGTATCTATCATAAACCGGAGGATATGCTGGAAATTCCCTTATATATCAAATCGTTGGTTCCAGAATATAAGCTGTATGTGCGTCACCACTCCAACAGCAACGTGGAAACCGTTCTCTACGCGGTGCGGCCGTAAACCACTAAAAGATAATATGAAAAGGGGACATTTATGCAGTTTGAACTGATGGCATCTATGATGTGCGCCAATTACGGACATCTGGAACAGGAGGTCCGGGAGTTGGAGGACGGCGGCATCGACTCCTTTCATATCGACATTATGGACGGGCGCTTTGTCGCCAATTTCGCCATGTCTCTGAACGATATGCGCTATATCGCCTCGGCGTCCTCTGTACCTCTGGATGTCCACCTGATGATCGAGCATCCCAACAACCGCGTCGGCCTGTTTTTGAAAAATCTCCGGCCGGGCGATACGGTGTACATCCATCTGGAGGCGGAATACCATCCCTCCACCACCCTACAGGCCATTATTGACGCCGGAATGATCCCTGGAATCGCCATCAATCCCGGCACCTCGGCGGAAACCATTACCGAGATGCTGCGGATCGTGAAAAAGGTTCTGGTGATGTCGGTAAATCCCGGCAACGCGGGACAGATGTTCCTTCCCTATGTAGGGAAAAAAATCACAAAGCTCTTGGCGCTGAAAAAGGACATGGATTTTGAGCTCTACTGGGACGGCGCCTGTACGGCGGACAAGATCCAGGAGTACGCCCCCCGGGGCGTTAACGGCTTTGTCCTGGGGACCTCCCTTCTCTTTGGGAAGGGCCGCCCTTACGGGGACATTCTGCAGGATATACGGGAACTGCGGTTTTGAGTGTGTCGGAGGTTTTTATGAACATTGCTCTGGTTTTGTCCGGCGGCATTGGAAAACGGCTGGGTTCCCAGGCGCCAAAGCAATATCGGACCATCGCCGGCAAGCCTGTTATCGTCCATACCCTGGAGCAGTTCCAGCGCTGTGACGGAGTTGACTTCACCGTCGCCGTGGCCGCGCCGGAGTGGAAATCCCGCATCCTGGAGTGGAAGGAAGCGTACCGTCTCACAAAGCTCCGGGCCGTCGCGCCCGCCGGACCGGACCGCCAGCAATCTATCCGCAGCGGCCTCCTGGCGGCACAGCCGCTTGTTGGCGAAGCGCCGGGCGGCGTCATTATCCAGGACGCGGTGCGCCCGCTCACGTCTCAGGAGCTGCTGAGACGCCTGCTCCGCGGCCTTGAAGAGGCGCCCTGCGTCATGCCGGTCCTCCCGGTGACGGATACTACCTACACCAGCCATGACGGCCAATGGGTGGACGGCCTTCTGGACCGGACGGCGCTTTACGCCGGTCAAGCCCCGGAGGCATTCCATTACCAGCCCTATTTCCAGCTCTATCGGGACACCCCCGCCGAGACTCTGAGCGCTATGAGCGGCAGCTGCCAGCTGCCTTACAGCAGGGGGTGGAGGGTGAAAATGATCCCCGGCGATCCAGACAATCTCAAAATCACCTACGCCGCCGACTTGGAAGCGTGCGAGAGGAAGCTGCTGGAAAGAGAGGGCCCGGCATGAAGGCATATGTGCTCCACGGGATTGGAGATCTCCGCTATGAGGAGCGTCCCCTCCCGGAACTGCGCCCCGGCTGGGCGCTGGTCCGCGTACTGGCCGCCGGGATTTGCAGCTCGGATATTCCCAGGATCTTTGAAAAGGGGACCTATCACTTCCCTACGATTCCCGGCCACGAGTTCAGCGGCCTGGTAGAGGCGGCGGCCGACGGCAGCGGCCGCCAATGGATCGGGAGGCGTGTCGGCATTTTTCCGCTGATTCCCTGTAAAAACTGCCCTTCGTGCAGGAAGGGACAGTATGAAACCTGTTCCAACTACGATTATATCGGCTCCCGCCGCGACGGCGCTTTTGCCGAGTTCACGGCGGTTCCCGTATGGAATCTGATTGCTCTTCCGGAAACTGTCAGCGATATACAGGGCGCTCTGCTGGAGCCTGCAGCAGTAGCCCTCCACGCAGTAAAACGGGCGGAAATCTCCCCCGGAGACGACATGTGTGTCATTGGGACCGGGGCCATTGGTCTGCTGGCGGGGCAATGGGCAAAAATCTTCGGCGCGGGCCGGGTTGTGATAAAGGGGCGCGGCGAAGCAAAGCGGCAGATCGTCCAGCGGTGCGGGCTGGAATACGCGGCGGACAGCCGCACCGGCGAAGAATTTGGCCGCGTGATCGAGGCGGTGGGCTCCGCGCAGGCGCTGGAGGAAAGCCTGTCCCTGACCGCCCCGGGCGGAAAATTGGTTTTAATGGGCAATCCGGACGGCCCCCGCACCCTTTCACAGGATCTCTACTGGCGCATTCTACGCAAACAGCTGACGTTGACTGGTACTTGGAACTCCTCTTACGGCGGGGAGAACAGCGACTGGGCGGCGGCAGTACAAGCCATGGGAGAGGGAACGCTGCAAACGGAGGCAGTCGTCTCTCATGTCTTGGAGCGGGAAGCGCTTGCGGCCCGGCTTGCCGTCATGCGCGGCCATACGGAGGCTTTCTGCAAAGTTGTCGTAAAATTTTAGGAACGCAGAGAGGCAATATTTTATGCAAAGCACGCTTGAGAACTATCAAAAGGTGTATCAGATGCTGGCGGATGAAGAATCGAAGGACATCTATATAGACTGCCTGAACTGGCGGGTTTCCGGCGACAGTAAATATATCGGCAGTATCGAAAAAAATTATATCGAAACAGCGGGATTTTACTGCGGAAAACGTCGGAGAGTCTGTTCAGCTCTATACCGGAGAGAAAACCGATTATTTTGTATGGAGCGGGAAAATGCACAAAAAGATATTTGCCATTTTGGGATGATAAGCGCTTTGCCGTCTTTTGCAGCCGGACAAAAGAAAAGCTGCCGTAACGTTTTGCGGCGGGCGGATGCAAAACGAAAGGCGGGCGGAAAATGAAGCTGAAAAAGGGTTCTATGTCATCCTTGGCGCAGCAAGTCAGAAAGAGCGGCAAAGGCATTATCGTCTATGGCGCCGGTGTGATCGGCGGAGTGGCGGCCCCCTATTGGCTGCGCCGCTGCCAGCTGGACGAGGCGGTGCTGTGCTATGTGGACGCCGACGTCCGCAAGCAGGGAACGACCATTCCGCTGGGTTCCCGCGCCGTGCCGGTAAGATCTTTGAACGCGTTGGAGGAGCACCGCGGGACGTACATCCTTTTAATCACTGTCAGCGCGTTTATGCCGGTTATAGCGTCCCTGGAGCAAATTCCGGGAACGGAGGAGGCGGAAGCCTATTTCCTGCCTGTTATGCTGGTGGAAAATGCCCATACGCCAAAGGCGGGCGGCGCTGTGCGAACCAGTGAGACGCCACTGATTCCTAAAAAAATCCATTACACCTGGTTTTCCGGCGAGCCGATCCCCTCAAGCCTGCAGGCCTGCATCGATTCCTGGAAGCGGTTTTGCCCGGACTATGAGATCATCCGCTGGGATACGGGCAATTACGATGTGTCAAAATATCAATATACCAAACAGGCCTATGAACTTCGCAAATGGGGCTTTATTGCGGATGTGGCCCGCCTGGACATTCTCTATCAAAACGGCGGAATTTATCTGGATGTTGACGTGGAGCTGATCCGAAATATGGATGAACTGCTGTATCAGCCGGCCTTTTGCGGAGTGGAGAAGTGGGGAACGGTGAACATGGGAGGGGGCTCCGGCGCGTGTCCCCAGAATCCCGTCATCAAAGCGATGCTGGACAACCGGAAAGACGAACCGTTTGTCCACGGTGATCAAGCGCTGAATCTGACCACATGCGGCTACTATGAGACATTCCCGCTGGTCAGGGAGGGCCTGGAAATCAACAATACAACGCAGGAAATTGCAGGCGGAATGATGACCGTATATGCTTCGGAATATTTCCAGCCGTTTGACTACATGAGCGGAGAGATCAGACTTACTCCCAACACTTTTTCAATCCATCACTTCAGCGGGACATGGCTGGGACCGGAGGCCGCAGAAAAGCGCGCGGAGACCCGGCGAAACTATCGGGAGCTTTTAGGCAGATTGGAAGAGAGCATATGATTATTACGAAAGCCCCGTTCCGTGTGAGCTTCGCGGGCGGCGGCAGCGACATGGCCCCGTTCTATGAGAAATACGGCGGGTGCGTGCTGAGTACATCCATCGACAAGTATATGTACATCTCCATCCACCCCTATTTTGACGAGGCAAAAACGCTGCTGAAATACTCGGAAAACGAGCTGGTCGGCGCGCCCTCGGAAATCCGTCATACAATTTTCCGCCAGGTTTTGACGGACATGGGGATTCACGGTGTGGAAATCAGCTCCACCGCCGATGTGCCTGGAGGTACGGGCCTGGGCTCGTCCAGTACGTTTACGGTGGGCCTTCTGCACACCCTATTCTGCTACCAGGGAAAATACGTCTCCAAAGGAAAGCTGGCGGAACTGGCCTGTCAGGTTGAAATTGAAAAACTGGGCAACCCCATTGGAAAACAGGATCAATATGCGGCGGCATATGGCGGACTGAACTTTATCCGTTTCAACCGGGACGACTCCGTGACAGTAGAGCCGGTGATGATGCCCGTGGAGACATACCGGCAGCTGGAGCGCAGTCTGATGATGTTCTATACCGGGCAGACCCGTTCTGCAAATCTTATTCTCGCGGAGCAGAAGCAAAGCATTCAAGAGACGGCAAAAAGGCGAAACCTGCAGGAAATGTGCACGCTCGCAGAACAGATGCGGGAAGCCCTGCTCAGGGGCGAACTCTCCGCTTTTGGAGAAATTCTGCACAAGGGCTGGCAGCTGAAAAAAGAGCTGGCCGGCGGAATCAGTAATCCGGCAATCGACGAGTTATACTCCACCGCCCTGGAACACGGCGCGGCCGGAGGAAAACTGCTTGGCGCGGGGGGCGGTGGATTTCTGCTGTTTTATTGTCCCGAAGAGCGGCAGGAAGAGCTGAAAAACGCGCTGCCGCTAAAGCCGTTTCACTTCCGTTTCGAGCAGGACGGCGCTTCCGTCGTCTTTATCGGGGACAAATACTGGCGTTAAAGGAGGATCATCTATGAGGGCACTGGTGGCCGGCGGCGCGGGATTTATCGGAAGCAATCTGATCGACGCGCTGCTCGCGGCGGGACACAGCGTTATTTGTATCGACAACTTTTTTATTGGAAGCAGGCAAAATATAGCGCACCTGGAGCACCATCCGCGATTTCAGTTTTATGAGCAGGACCTGTCCGAGTTAGAACCGCTGATACACATATTTGAAAAGGAGCCGGTTGATTTTGTCTTTCATATGGCGGCAAATTCGGACATTCAGGCCAGCGCAAAAGCGCCGGAAGTGGAGTACCGGAACACATACACGACAACATTCAACGTTTTGGAAGCCATGCGCATATCCGGTGTAAAAAACCTTTTCTTTTGCTCCACCAGCGCGGTATACGGCGATACGCAGGGGAAGAAAACAGACGAAAACTACGCGCCGCTGATGCCAATTTCCTATTACGGTGCATGCAAGCTGGGCTGTGAGGGGTTAATCAGCGCGTTTTCCCACATGAACGGCTTTCACTCCCTGGTGTTTCGATTTCCGAATGTCATCGGCCCCCGGCTGACCCACGGCGTCATATTTGATTTTGTCAATCGTCTGCGGGAAGATTCAGAGTCGCTTACAATCCTTGGCGACGGACAGCAGCGCAAGCCCTATCTCTACGTTGCGGATCTGGTGGACTGCATTCTTCGCTTCACGGAAAATCTTCCGGAAGGCGTTACACTGTATAACGTCGGCGGCGAAACGCAGAGCGTGGTTTCGGAAATCGCCGAAATCGTGTGCCGGGAGATGGGACTGCCGGATGTAGCATTTCACTATACCGGCGGGCGGGGAGGCTGGAAGGGCGACGTGCCCATATTTGCTTATGACCTCTCTAAAATCCACAGCGCGGGCTGGAGCGCCGCAATGACCAGCGATGAAGCGGTAACGCAGACGGTACGGGACATTTTATCATGCAGGCAGTGATTATGGCCGGGGGCAAAGGAACCCGTTTGTCCGGTCTGACCAGAGACGAAATTCCAAAGCCTATGGTTCCGATTTTGGGAAAACCGCTGCTTCTATGGCAAATGGACGCTTTGAAACAACATGGCATCACAAATATTCTCCTGGTAATTGGACATCTGGGCCACGTGATTCAAAACTACTTTGGAAACGGCAGAACATTCGGCCTGCATATTCAATATTATCACGAAGAAGTGCCCCTGGGAACCGCGGGCGCGCTGGCCCGTATCCGCCCGATGCTGGAGGAGACCTTTTTCCTGATCTACGGCGACGTGCTCTTTGACATCGATCTGTCCCGCATGGAACGCTTTCACAGTCAAAAGCAGTCTGCCGCAACCCTGTTTGTCCACCCAAATTCCCATCCATTTGACTCCGACCTGGTGGAAATGGACGCGGAACAGCGGGTACTGCGGTTTGACTCCAAGCAAAATCTGCGCAGCGGCTGGTACGACAACTGCGTCAATGCCGGGCTGTACCTGATGGACCGCGGCATTTGCGATGAACTGCCGGATCAGGAGCGCATCGATTTGGAGGCGGATGTACTGATGCCGCTTTGCCGGCGAAAAGGCGCGATTTACGCCTATCCTTCTCCTGAATACATCAAAGACATCGGGACCGTGGAGCGCATTCGGGCGGCGGAAGCGGATATAAAAAGCGGCATTGCTGCGGCGCGGAATCTCAAACGCCCTCAGCGGGCTGTCTTCTTAGACCGCGACGGCACCGTGAATGTCAAAAAGGGCTTGATCTCCGGCACAGAACAGTTTGAATTGGAAAAAAACGCGGCGGAGGCCATCCGAAAGATCAACCAGTCCGGCTATCTTGCGATTGTGGTCACAAACCAGCCCGCCGTGGCAAGGGGACTGTGCGGCGTGGAGGAAATTGAGAAGATCCACCGAAAAATGCAGACGCTTTTGGGGCGGGAGGGCGTATTTTTGGATGCCGTCCGCTATTGTCCGCACCATCCCGACAAAGGATACCCGGAGGAAAATCCAGCGTATAAAATCCCGTGCCGCTGCCGGAAGCCGGATATTGGGATGCTGGAGGACTGCGCGGAAAAATACAATATCAGTCTGGCGGATTCCTGGCTGATCGGCGACACTACGGTAGATATACAGACAGGCAAAAATGCCGGGACAAAAACCGCCCTGGTATTAACTGGCGATGCGGGCCGGGACAAAAAATACAACGCGGAGCCAGATCTCATCTGTGCGGATATTCTGGATGCGGCAGAACGGATTTTGGGAAAGGGGCTTTGATGATGGACTTTACAAAGGCGATTCACGAATACTTGGAAGATGAAATGAACACGCTTCGGGCGCTGGATGTGGAGTCTCTCAATCAGGCGCTGAACCTGCTGATGGAGGCTTTTGAAAACGGAAACACCGTGTACGTGTTTGGAAACGGCGGCAGCGCCGCCACAGCCTCTCACTTCCAAAATGATTTCAACAAGGGCGTCTCCGAGCACACCGCGAAAAAGTTTAACTTCCTGTGCCTGAACGACAATGTCGCTACCGTCATGGCGGTGGCCAACGACATCGGATATGACGAAATTTTCCGCTTTCAGCTGCGGGGCCACCTGAAACCGGGCGACCTGATCCTTGCCATCTCCGGAAGCGGCAACTCCAAAAACGTTCTGAACGCGGTAGAATACGCAAAGGAGCAAGGCAGCCAGGTAATTGGCCTGACGGGCTTCCGGGGCGGAAAACTGAAGGAGCTGGCTGACATTTCCCTCCACGCTCCGGTAGAGAGCATGCAGATTACGGAGGACATTCATCTGATCTTCAACCATCTCATGATGCGGACGTTAAGCAGGGCATTGTCATAGACGGCGGCAGCCGCGGGAGGAGGAAAAATGACAGATATTTCAATCGTACTGCCAGTGTACAACGGCAGCAAATATCTATCGCTGTCCATAGAGAGCATTCTGGCGCAGACATACCAAAATTGGGAGCTGATTATTGTAAATGACTGCTCTACGGATTCTTCTCTCGCAATCGCGGAAAAATACGCGCAAAAGGACCGCCGGATTCGGATACTCAGCAACAGCGAAAACCAGAGGCTTCCCCGTTCATTAAATATCGGGTTTGCGAATGCGGCCGGCAGGTATTTTACTTGGACATCCGACGACAATCTGTTCCACAGCCGGGCGCTGGAAACGATGGCCTCCTATCTGGACGCCCACGAGCAGTGCGGCATGGTCTACTGCGACATGGATTACATCGATGCAGACGGAAACGTAATTTCCAACACGCAAAATACAAGCCATAATTTTTATTTAAGCAACTGCATCGGCGCGTGCTTTATGTACCGCAGAGAGGCTGCGGATACCGTCGGCGGCTATGATCCCGACAAATTTTTGGTGGAGGATTATGACTATTGGCTGAGAATCAGCTTTCAGTACCCGGTTGAACGGATTCCCCAAATTCTGTATTCCTACCGGCACCACAGCGGGAACATGACCTCCGTCTATGAGAAAAAGATTGCGGACAACGTATTCAATCTCCGTGTGGAATATCTGGACAGGATCTCGGAGCATTTGAGCGCGCGTGAATTTTCTTTGTACTGCACAGGACTTTTATTGAACAAGCCGGACGCGGGTCCAAAAATTGAGGAGATCGCCTTCCGGCGCGGCTTAAAGTATGACGCGGCAAAAATTTTAAGCCACAGCGCATTTGACGCGGACAAAAAGTTTATTATCTTCGGCGCCGGAGTGATCGGACAGCAGGCGCTTAGGATGATTGGACGGACACGGGTGTCCTATTTTGCGGATAATTTGAAGTACGGACAAACAGTCGATGGAATTGCGGTCATTTCAGCGGAACGGGTGAAAGACCTCCAGCATCTGTACAACGTAATGATCGCAGTCGATTACAGCAAGTCGGCAGAAATCATTGAGCAGATGGAACGCATCGGCGTTCTGAATTATTCACTCTTTTTGCTGATAAAAGACCGCTTGGAACGATTATGGAATCCAGCTCTATGAAACAGGAAAGGGATATAAAAGCATCATGAAAAACGACCTCCTTCTCAGTGTGATCGTCCCCGTTTATAATGTCGCGCCATATCTGCACAAGTGTCTTGACAGTATTCTCTGCCAGACATACCGGAATTTGGAGATTATACTGGTGGCGGACGGCGGCTCCACAGACGGCAGCACGGAAATCTGCGAGGCGTACGCCGCCAAAGACGCACGGATAAAGCTGCTTCACCGTCCTCACGAGGGGCTTGTGTCTGCCAGAAAAGCCGGCGTCGCAGCCGCCTCCGGTCAGTATGCTGCCTATGTGGACGGTGATGACTGGATCGACGCGGACGCGTATGAGAGACTGCTTTCTCTTGTAACGGATCATGAGCCGGACGTGTGAATCTATGGGTTCATAGAGGAGTATCAAAACCGGGCGTTTGTATGCCCGTGCATGATTCCCGCCGGATATTACGACGCTGACGGAATGATGCGGGAAGTATATCCCCGCCTGCTGAGCCTGCGGTATGCGGACCAGCTGGCGGTCTCACCCGGGACCGGCTATGATGCCGCTGTGAAAACCGGACAGGGCTTCAGACGCTGCCATCAGCCGGAGATTTATTCAAGCGTGTGGAGCAAACTCGTAAAGCGGGAGCTTTTGAGGCAAACACAGGAAATGGTCCCGGACCATGTGACAATGGGTGAAGATCTGGTCTGTACAGTCTATACTCTGCTCTTTGCCCGCTCCGTCACGGTTACGGACTACGCCCCCTATCACTATCAAATGCGGGACGATTCCGCGTCTTTAAGCAATGTGTCGTTTCAGCCGTATCAGGCAATGTTTGAGGCCGCTGACTCCGCCCTGCAAAATAGCCCCATGCGGGAGACGCATTTGATGCAGTTGTATGCTGTGCTTCTTGATTATGTGCTGCTTACACAGTACGAGGCGTTTTTGCAGGACGAGTTTTCCAATTTCCCATTCGGGAATTTGAACGGGCGCCGTATGGCGCTGTACGGGGCAGGGAAATTCGGGCGGGAGATTTTCCGAAAAACCAAGGCTCTGTTTCCCGACAGGATCACACTATGGGTCGACCAAAATTATAAAACCTATCAGGCTGCGGATTTGCCGGTGGAGCCGGTGAGCCGCCTCCTTGAGGCGGAATACGACATCGTCGTTATAGCACTTATAAACGAGGCGCTCTGCGAAGAAATTAAAAAACACTTGACAGCTGTCGGAGTTGATGGCGAGAAAATCCGGTACGTCTCCGTCTCTTTGGAGCTGCTGGATGCAACAAAGCGGATTTTGCAAAAACAGCGTAATCGCTTGAATAAGACCAAGGACTGAAAAGCGAAATGGAAATGAACAGTGGAAATTTTTTGCTGAGCATAATCGTTCCGGTTTATAATGCCGCACCGCATCTGAGGGAATGTGTCGACAGTATCCTCCATCAAACTTATGAGAACCTGGAGATCATTTTAATGGCGGATGGCGGTTCCACGGATAACAGCACGGAAATCTGTGAGGAATACGCTGAAAAAGATGCACGGATAAAAGTGCTTCACCGCCCGCATGAAACGCTTCCTGCCGCCAGAAAAGCCGGCGTCGCAGCCGCAAATGGAGAATATGTGGCTTATGTTGACAGCGACGACTGGATCGACGCCGACGCCTATGAAAGAATACTGGAGTCCATGGGCGATCAATCGCCGGATGTATTGGTCCATGGATTTATAAGAGAATACGCGGATAAGGGCGTTGTGTGCCAATACGGACTTCCCTCCGGCTACTATGACGAAAACGGTATCGCCGCTGAAATTTATCCGCATCTCCTGGAAATCCGTTTCCCTTATCAGTGGGAACTGCTTCCCGGATATTGGCGCGCCAACGGTCATGACAGAACCAGACGCGGCCCTGCCCTGCAGGCGCCTCAGCTGTATATCTACTCCGGCGTATGGAGCAAGGTTTTCAAACGGAATATTTTGAAACGAAGCCAAATGGCAGTTCCGGACGATTTGACAGAGGGCGAGGATTTGGTATGCACCGTCCATACGCTATTTTCAGCTCATTCGGTCATGGTTACGGATTTTGCGCCATACCACTATCGGTTCCGCACTGATTCCTTGGCGCGAACAGATCATGGCCGGCCTTACCAGGAGCACCAATTATTATTCCGCTCTCTGCATGCGGCCCTGTCAAAGCGCCCATTGACCGGCCTTTACCGGATGCGCTTATCCCGCTATTTGATGGACCGGGTTTTGCTGAACCGGTATGAGCGCTTTTTGACAGGAAGATTTTCAGATGTCCTCTTTGGCAGCCTGGATGGCCGCCGCGTCGCACTGTACGGAGCGGGACGATTCGGGCAGGAAATCTACCGCAAAACATCGCAGGTGTTTCCCAATCGAATTACTCTGTGGGTTGACAGGGACTATGAATCCGCCCGAATGAACGGGCTGCCGGCAGAACCGGTGCAGGCGCTGCAAAGCAAGGAATATGATGTGGTCGTCACAGCCCTTGTCAATGAGGAAATCTGCGAACAGATCAAGCAGGATCTGATTGCAATGGGGATTGATCCGGAGAAAATACGATATGCCACAGCATCCCCGGAAGTTTTGAAAGCGGTGGAAGCCGTTTTTCTGGATCAATAGTCAAACAAAGGAGAGACCAATTTTGGAAGAGATTTTAGCGCTGTACCGTGAACTTCATGACGTCTTCGGCACAGGGAACTTGTGTGAGTCATTCTGCGAAAACATACGAACAACCATTCAAGAGGCGCTTGATGCCATTCCGCCAGACGCGCGGACTGCGATTCGCGGCGGAGGCGATCACACCAATGTGTTGTTTGCGTATTTTTCACTCGATCAGAAACAGATCACAGGCATCTTCGACCGGCAGGTGACGATGGATTCCCAGTGCGGATACCCGTGTTTTCCGGCAAAGGAACTGCCGAACGCGGGATGCGGCGTTGTAATTCTCTCGTCCTTTTATTACCGGGAGGAGATTTTGGCGGAACTGCGTCCCCTTGGACTTCGTATCATCGATCCCTATGAGGAACTGGAGAAACAGGGGATCGAGCTGATCGCCCCCCTTGACCAATACAGCCCGGAGAGTTCGCTGACATTAAACCATTTCTATCGAAAATATTTGGAAAGCCGGGATGGACCGGGAAGGAACCGGGCGCTCCACGACGTACTCCAGGCCGCTGTGGAACTGAAGGATTTTGTGATGGTCCGCAGGATCTGCGCGGAGAACGCCGCCCCAAAAGATCCTCTGCTCCTGGAAGTGCAGGCCAAGACGGAAAACCTGCTCCAGACAATCCGGAGGCGGATTCAGGATCGGAAGCAAAAGGATGTGATGGTCTTTTGGACCGATGCGGTTTCCTATTATCTGCTGCCGCAGATGCCGCTGATGCTGGAAAAATCCAAGCACAGCTGCTTCTTCCGGCGCGCCTATACGCATACGCCCTTTACCCATCAGAGCCTGAGCGCCATATTCACAAAGATGCTTCCCATAGACGATTATGAGCGGGCAAAAGGGCCGGTCTGCAGGGAAAACAGCCCTCTGATCCAATATCTGGAGGACAGGGACTACGATATAAAATTCATCGCGCACCTCAAAAGCTCCATGGATTCCCGCTATTTTTTGGAAACGTCTCTGTCCGCCTCCTGCAATGTCAAATGGTGGGCTGGATTGGAACGCTGGCTGAGCTCTGAAAAGCCCTGCTTTTATATCTTTCATATTCTGGAAGAGTCCCATGAGCCAAACATCTCCCCGGATTTACAAGCCTTTACCGACACCCGCTTCAAAAGCCCCCTGCAGGAGCGGCAGCGGCAGACCGCGCTGGCCTATTTGGACCAGTGCCTGGCGCTCTATAGCGAAATGGCCGGCGATACTGTCCAGGTATTTCTCAGCGATCACGGACAATATATCTTTCCGCTGCCCAACTGGTCGGAGGAACGGCTGCACGCCTACTGCTTCGCGCTTGGGAAGAATATCCCGGAAAGGACCGTCTCCCGCTTCTTCCCCTATCGGAATTTTGACTGCTTTGCAAAATGGCTGGTGGAACCGGAGAAATACCCACTGGAGGACGCCTGCGCGGACGAAGTCATTTTTCAGGACACCGATTTTTATAACCCGGTCCGCATCAGCCTCTTTATCCGCCATGGAATACCAAAAGAGGGACTCGCCATCCGGGGCGTCTTAAATGACACGTGCCGGTATACGGTCAACGCTTTGGGCGAGGAGACCTTTTTCCGCTATGCGGAAGATGGGACGGAGGAGCCGGCCGTGCTGGAAGATCCCCGTCTGCGGGCGGAGCTGCAAAAAAAATGCGGAACGAATTTTTTGGATATTTATCAGCTTGACCGGTTTCAACACACCAGAAAATTGTATGAATACCTCAAATCGACGCAGGAATGATGCGTCAGGGAACTTGAAAAATGGCAATTGCCATTTTTCATCCGGCAGGCCGCAGGCCTGCCGGACCGCCCTGCGCGCACACGGAACTATGATCGGCCAATTGATCTGACGCAGGAGGCATAACGCGATGAAAGCGCTGATATTGAATTCCGGCATGGGAACCCGCATGGCCCCGCTGACAGATCGCCAGCCCAAATGCCTGACGGAATTATCTCCCGGCACGACTATCTTGGGCCGTCAGCTGCAAATGCTGGCGGCTGTGGGGATTGCAGAAGCGGTCATCACTACCGGCCCCTTTCCAGGGGTGCTGGAGGAATACTGCACCCAGCTGAAACTGCCGCTGCAATATACGTTTGTATCCAATCCGGACTACCGGACGACAAACTACATATACTCGATTTACCTGGCGCAGGAGGCTTTGCAGGACGATATTCTCCTGCTTCACGGAGATCTGATATTTGAACAGGAGGTCTTGCGGCAGGTATTGGAAAGTCGGGAGAGCTGTATCGTCACCAGTTCCACGGCGCCGCTGCCGGAGAAGGACTTTAAGGCGGTAATTCTCGAAAACCGCGTCGAAAAAGTGGGGGTAGAGTTTTTTGACAGCGCTTTGGCCGCACAGCCCCTGTACTATCTGAAAAAGGGCGACTGGCTGGTATGGCTGGAACAAATCAGCCGGTTCTGCCAGACTGGCCAGGTGACCTGCTATGCGGAAAAAGCGTTGAACAGGATCACAAAAGACATTGCGCTCCGTCCGCTGGATATTCGGAATATGCTCTGCGGAGAGGTGGACCAGCCGGAGGATCTGGCGGTCATGCGCGCCAGGCTTCAAGCGGCGGAAAACCGAAACGTCTATATGTGTTTTTCCACGGACATGCTCCATGGCGGCCATATGTCCATTCTCCAGCGTGCCGCCGGGTTGGGAAGGCTGACCGTGGGCGTCCTCTCCGACGAGGCGGTCGCCTCCTACAAGCGCTTCCCTCTTCTGCCCTGCCGGGAGCGGAAAGCCCTGTTTGCAAGCATAAAGGGCGTAGAGCGGGTAATCGAGCAGCCGGAACTCAGCTATAAAAAGATCCTGCTGGAATGGAAGCCTGATATTGTCGTCCACGGGGACGACTGGCGGGAGGGCTTCCAGCGGCCTCTGCGCGAGGAGGTACTGGACGTACTGAACTCGTACGGCGGCAGGCTTGTGGAATTTCCATACTCTAAGGAGACGCGGTATGAGGACCTGGAACGCCGGTTTCGGGCAGAGCTCTCTCTTCCGGACAACCGCCGGGGCCGGCTGCGGAAGCTGCTGGCCATGAAGGGACTGATTACCGCTATGGAGGCCCATGACGGCCTCTCCGGGCTGATCGTGGAAAATACAGCCGTACATGAAAACGGAAGGTCTTACTCCTTTGACGCCATATGGGTTTCCAGCCTCTGCGACTCCACTGCTAAGGGAAAGCCGGATATGGAGCTGGTAGACAAGACCTCCCGCTTCCGAACGATTGACGACCTGACAGAGGTGACCACAAAACCGATCATTTTCGACGGCGATACCGGCGGACTGGCCGAACATTTCGTCTATACGGTCCGATCTCTGGAAAAGCTGGGGGTTTCCGCAGTAATTATTGAGGACAAGCAGGGGCTGAAAAAGAATTCGCTATTTGGGACAGAGGCGGCTCAGGCGCAGGATTCCATCGCCAGCTTCAGCGAAAAGATTGCCGCCGGCAAACGGGCGCAGAAATCCGCAGACTTTATGATTATCGCCCGGATCGAGAGCCTGATTTTAGAGCAGGGCATGGAGGACGCTTTGGCGCGGGCCGCGGCCTTCGTTCAAGCCGGGGCAGACGGAATCATGATCCACTCCCGCCGCAAGGAGCCAGATGAGATTTTCGAGTTTGCGGAACGTTTCCGCAGACAGGACGGACACACACCGCTGGTGGTTGTTCCAACCTCTTTTCACGCTGTCACCGAGGCGGAGTTCAAGCGCCGGGGCGTAAACGTCGTAATTTACGCCAACCAGCTGATGCGGAGCCAGGTTCCCGCTATGCGGCGAACAGCGGAGTCAATTTTGAAACACCACCGGGCTCTGGAAGCCGACGAGACTCTGATGCCATTCCAGGAAATTATCCGGATGATTCCAGCGGAGCTTTAGATGATATGGAACAGACAATGATGCGGACTTACGGAGATTACCGGGTCCTGGAAGAGTATCTTCAAAAAATCGGAACCCGGCGCCTTTTTCTGGTCTGCGGCAGCTCGATTCAAAAGCTGCGCGTCGACGGCTGTTTTGATGCGCTGAACAAGCGAATCCCGGTCATCCGTTTTTCCGGCTTTACGCCAAATCCAAAGTATGAGGACGCCGTGAGGGCTGTGGAGGCTTTCCGGAGATCGAATTGCGACGCAATCATAGCTGTGGGCGGCGGAAGCGCCATGGATATTGCCAAATGCGTAAAGCTCTGGGCGGCGCTGAGAGCGGAAGATGGTTTCCTGAATCAAACACCATATCCCAATGATTTTCCGCTGCTGGCGGTCCCTACCACGGCGGGAACTGGCAGCGAGGCCACGCGGTACGCCGTTATTTATTATCACGGCGAAAAGCAGTCGCTCTCCTGTGAGGAGTGCATCCCCTCTGCCGTTTTATTGGACCCGTCTCTATTGGAGTCCCTGCCAGACTATCACCGTAAAGCTTCCATGCTGGACGCTCTCTGCCACGGAATTGAATCCTTCTGGTCCGTCCACGCCGCGAAAAAAAGCCGGGAGTTCTCCCGGAGAGCGATTTGCGGAATATTAGAGAATCTGGAGCTGTACCTGCAAAACCACCCAAAAGGCAATGCCGGGATGCTGGAGGCGGCATATCTGGCCGGAAAGGCCATCGATTTGACGCAGACCACCGCCGGCCACGCCATGTGCTACAAGCTTACCACCCTGTACAGGATCGCCCACGGTCACGCGGCGGCGCTCTGTGTTTCCAAGCTATGGCCCTATCTGGCGGAACGGAGCCGGGGTACGGAGCTGGAGGATACTTTATCCGAGCTTGCCGCCGCTATGGGGTGCGGAACTATTCCGGAATCCATTGGAAAATTTGAGAGGCTTCTGAGCAGCCTGCATTTGGAAACGCCAATCCCCCGGCCAGAAGATTTTTTGATCTTACAAAATTCAGTCAATCCGGCGCGCCTGCAAAACACCCCCATTGTTCCAGGAATGGAGGACATTCTTGCATTGTACCGCCAAATATTATCAAAAGGAGGCGCTGCTGAATGCAGGCAGAGGCATTTGCGAAAATTCTAGAGGCCCAGTTCTACACCGGCGTCCCGGACTCTCTGCTGAGACCGCTCTGCGACTATCTGATGAAGACCTATGGTGTGGACGCCAGACATCATATAATTGCAGCCAACGAGGGGAACTGCGCCGCGATAGCGGCGGGATACCACTTGGCTACCGGAAAAATACCGGCCGTCTATCTGCAGAACTCTGGAGAGGGCAACCTCATAAACCCGGCGGCGTCCCTGCTGCACCGGCAGGTATACGGCATTCCCGTGCTTTTCATCATAGGGTGGCGCGGCGAGCCGGGCATTCATGACGAGCCGCAGCACATCTATCAGGGCGCCATTACCAAAAGACTTTTGGAGGATCTGGAAATCCCCAGCTTTATTATAGGCCCGCAGACGCCGGAAGCTGCGGTTCAAGAGGCGATGAAGCGTTTCAGGCCCCTGCTGAATCAAGGAAGCAGCGCCGCGTTTATCATCCGCAAGGGCGGCCTGGTCAATCGTGAAAAAGCCGATTACCAAAACGCCTATCACATAAGCCGGGAAACGGCTGTACGTCATATTGCGGAGGCGGCCGGGGAGGACTTCATTGTCTCCACTACAGGAAAAGCCAGCCGGGAACTGTTTGAGTACCGCACCGCCAAGGGCCAGACCCATGCACGGGATTTTCTGACCGTCGGAGCCATGGGACACGCGTCCTCCATCGCCTTGGGGATTGCCCTGCACCGCCCAGAGGCACAGATCTGGTGCATAGACGGCGACGGCGCGGTATTGATGCATATGGGCGCGATGGCGCTGATCGGCACCAACCGCCCCGGCAACCTGATCCATATCATGCTGAACAACGGCGCCCATGAAACCGTGGGCGGTATGCCGACGGCGGCAAACGGCATCGATCTGCCGGGAATCGCGCGGGCCTGCGGATACCCCTATACAGAATGTGTAAATGATCTTGCGGCATTAGACGCCGCGCTGGCAAGGGCAAAAGCGCGGCGGGCGCTCTGTTTGATCGAGGTGAAGTGCGCCATGGGAGCCAGGGACGATCTGGGGCGGCCCACTACAACGCCGCAGGAAATGAAGGCGGTATTTATGGAGCGTCTGCAAGGATGAGGGAGGAGATGACAATCCCAAAACAGGAAATGAAGGCGGCATTTATGAAACGTCCGCAAGGATAGACACGCCCGCAAGCCGCGGCAGAGAGGGCTAAAAAAATTTCCGACCCACGGCCGTGGGTCGTTGTTTCCAAAGGAAACAACGAATTCCCTTTGTCCACACGATAGAAATGAGGTATTGATGAAGATTTTGATCTGGGGAACCGGCAATACAGCAAAAGCGGTCCTCGAAAACGGTATCTATGGAGAAATTGTAGGATTTATAAAATCATCGCCGCCAACAGAAGCTACTTTTTGCGGAAAGCCCATATTTACCCCCGGCCATATCGGCACAGAATACGATGTCATCTATGTGGCGAGCATATACTCTGCGGAGATCTATGAGACCATTCAAGCTTACCACATGCCGGAAGACAAAATATGCTTTTCCCGGCTGCCCGACGCGTTAGCGGCAAAATACAAGGAAAACTACCAGCTGGCAAAGCGCTTTTTGAGTGAGGCCAACCTATGCGAAATAGACGATTACACCCACTTCGGCAAACAGCTCATGCGGGATCTGTGGGTAAAAAAGCAGCTGGAGCAGTGCGAGGCGGGAAAGTCTCTGCTGGATGCGGGCGCGGGCGACCAGCGGTACAAAAAGTACTGCTCCCATCTCCGCTATGTCTCACAGGATCTCTGCCAATATGACGGGACAGGAAACGGCGAAGGGCTTCAAACCGAGGAATGGGATGTCAGCCAGATAAACATCATATCGGATATTATTGATATTCCGGTACCGGACGAGAGCTTTGACTATATACTCTGTACAGAGGTCTTTGAGCACATCCCCAATCCGGAGCTGGCGATGAAAGAGCTCTCAAGGATTTTGAAAAAGGGCGGAAGACTGATCCTCTCCGCCCCGTTTACCAGCGTGACGCATTTTGCCCCCTATCACTACTATCCAGGCATCAATAAATATTGGTACGAGGAAATGTGCCTCCGGTATGGTATGAAAATACTGGAAATGTGTGCAAACGGAAACTATTTCAGGCACATACAGCTGGAGCTCGAGCGCGCGGCGTACGTATACAAGCGACACACAGGAGACCATATCCGCGAATTCGATCTGTTGCAAATAAAGGAAACCAACCGCATCATGGACCGTCTGGCGGAGCGGGCCGAATCCAGCAGCGAGCTGATGAATCTGGGGTGGTTTGTGCTGATTGAAAAGTGTTAAAGGGGCGGCCCGATGGGCCGTCCCTCTTTTGGGTCCTATGGGATTGTTCCAAAAACAATCCGTGCTGATTAGCCCAACAGCTGCAGCGCGCCCTGGGGAACAGCGTTGGCCTGGGCCAGCATGGCCTGGGCGGACTGAACCAGGATGTTGTTCTTGGTGTAGGCCATCATCTCCTCGGCAACGTCGGTGTCGCGGATGGTGGACTCGGCGTCCTGGATGTTCTCCGCCATGACGCTCAGGTTGTTGGCGGTGTGCTCCAGACGGTTCTGGGTGGCGCCCAGATCGCCGCGGACAGAGGAGACCTGGTTAATGGCGTCCTTAATCTTCTGAATGGCGTTGGAGGCGTCCTGCGCAGTGCCGATGTTCAGGCCGTTCAGGCCCAGAGCGGTTCTGTGCATGTCGCCCACCTTGACCTGCAGCTGGTTGTAGGAATCGCTGGTATCGCCGATCTGCAGCTGCAGACTCTTAGACGCATCGCCCGGATCGGCTGCGGTATAGGTCATCTGAGAAATCTGGAAGTTTGACTGCAGTCCAGCGGTGGTGGTGATGTCGCCCGTACCCGCGTAGACCGGCTTGCCATCGGTGCCAACTTTCTCTACGGCAGTAAGCAGGCCAGTCTTACCGGATTCCAGACGGAACCAGGTATTCTCCTGATTGGTCAGCTTTGCAATGGCCTTATCCACCAGCTGGGCATCATCGGCCTCCACATCCTTCATGTCAATGAGGACCTCGCCGTCGCCGGCCTCGGTCACCTTGCTATCCTTGCCAACCTGGAACACATAGGTCTTGTCACCAATGGTCAGCTTTGTGCCGTCCTTAATCTTTCCGGTCAGGTCAATGGTGGCGTGGGCCAGATCTCCGGCTTTTTCAGCAACACCGATGTTAATCTTGGTATTGGCATGGCCCATAGCATCCAGGCCGGTGAACGTTCCATCAGTGCCATCGCCAGCCTTATCGGTGATGGTAACGCCCTGCTGCTCAATGGTGGCGGTGCCGTCATTTTTCAGCTCCTGGTCCAGAATGGCCGCACCATCCTTATCGGCAGTCTGAAGCTCGAACTTCACAGAGCTGCCTTCCACACTTGCTTTATAGACCAGACCATCAATTTCCAGACCATTCAACACCGCACTCTCGGTTGCGTCTGCCGCCTTTGTCCCTTTGACAGTGGTTGCGGTCGCATTGACTGCCGCAGCAATGGCCTTTGCCAAATTTTCACCAGAGAGCTTGTCACCCTTCTTCAACGCGGTAGTGCCGTCAGCACCCTTGGTAACATCAATATCCACACCGCCAATATTAATCGTAAAACCATTAGCGGTTTCCGCATTGAACTCCACATTGGTCAGATCTACGGTGAAGGTAGGATCCTGCCGATCCACGCCGTCCGTGCGCAGCGCATGACCAACGGCGGTAGTCGCAAGCTGGTGAGCCTGACCCGCATTGCCAATCGACACGTCAGCGGGATCGCTCCAGGTGGTGCTGGCCGCTTTGGCGCCGGTATCCAGAGAACCATCCAGCAGCTTGATGCCGTTGAAGTTGGAGCTCTCGGCGATACGGTCGATTTCGTCCAGCAGCTGGTCAACCTCTTTTTGCAGGTTGGCGCGGTCAACCTCGTTGTCATAGGTGCCGTTGGCGGACTGGGTGGCCAGGTAGTCCATGCGGTTAAGCATGTCCTGGATCTCCTGCATGGCGCCCTCAGCGGTCTTCACCAGGGAGATGCCGTCCTTGACGTTCTTCTGGGCGGCGTTCAGGCCGGTGATCTGAGCGCGCATCTTCTCGGAAATGGCCAGGCCCGCGGCGTCGTCGCCGGCGCGGTTGATCTTGTAGCCGGAGGACAGCTTCTCCAGGTTCTTGCTCAGAGCAGAGGTGTTGGTGTTGTAGTTGCGGTAGGCGTTCAATGCCATAATATTGTGCTGGATACGCATAGTAGTTGACTCCTTTCAGTCTTTTAATGTGCCCCGGAGCATCCTTTTACCAGAGCACAGTTCTCAATCGCGCCGTCCGCCCCGGGTATGTGGCCACGATGCCCGGAACTTTCAGCGCAGGGACTATATTTCAGCCGGCTCGTCAGCCGGTCGAAACCAAAAATCAGTCACTCCCCGCCGCCCTCCGGCGGCCAGGAAAAAATGAGGTCCAGCTTCTCCCGCAGGATTCGGACCTCCGGGGCGTCCTCCATCCCCTCCAGCGTCCGGCGCAGGTCCGCCAGGGCCGCCCGCTTCGCGCCGTTCCAGGGGAGCTGGCGCACAGGCCGGGCCGGCGGATCGAACACGCAGGCGGGCCGCTCCCCGCCACTGCGCTCCAGCACCGCCCCCCGCAGAATGGGGACCTCTCTGGGTGCGTTGACGGTCAGGTGGACCCGGTCTCCCGTCAGGCGGTCCAGCTGGACCACGGTGCTGCCACCCACGGTGAAATACTCGCCGGGCTTCATGGAAATACAGAGCATAGAAATCTCCTTAAACCGTTCTCGCGGCGCGTCCTCCTGACTGCGCCGGTGTGACAAAGTCACAATATTATGCTGAGTGGACCTCTCTTGCGAGATTCAGGCTGTGTCCCCGAAGGGAGCCGCCCTCTCTTGTTCCCATTTCGCGGCCTTGGGGAGCGCTGATTTCACAGGCAAAGAGGCTTGCCGGTCAAATCAGCGCTTCCCGCCGCTCCTGGGCGTTCACCGGCGTCCCGGCCAGCACATGCTGAGGGTTATGAAACAGCGCTCAAAGCGCCAATCTCCTTCAATCCAAACTCCCGGAGGTTCCGGGCGGTGTTGACCTTCCGTGTGAGGGACGCGCCGCAGGCGGGGCAGGCCCAGGTCCGCGCACGGGCGGACAGCTGTTCGTTGACGCATTCACAGACATGGCAGGTCTTTGCCGCGGGACGTACTGGTCCACCACGATGTATGCCTTTCCCTGCCGCTCCAGCTTGTATTTCAGGCAGTCCCGAAACATCCCGAAGCCGGCGCTCATCACGTCCGCTCCCCTCAGTCTCCGGGATAACTCCACCAGGTCGCTGTCCCGCGCGCACGCGGCGTCCCAGGCGTTGGCTATCCGCCGGGATTCCTTGTGAATGAAGTCCTTTCTCTGGTTGGCGATATGCTCATGCAGGAGCCGGATTTTCTGCATCTGTTCCTCATAGTTCCGGGAGCCGGACTCCATACGGGAGAGCCTGCTCTGCATCCGGGCCGGCTTCTCCCGAGACTTTGCCAGATCCGGCAGGACAGGACTGCCGCCCCGGCTGTCCACATACAATCAGGCCGGAGAGCAGTTCAGACCCAGGGTCCGCTCCGCGGCCGGCACGGCCGTCTCCCGCTCCGGCGCCTCATAGCCGAAGACAATGGAACAAAAGTATTTCCCGGTCCTGGACTTTGTCACCGTCACGGACGTCAGCTTCCATTGGCGCAGGGGCCTGCGGTGGACCACAGCCGGGATCAGGCCCAGCTTCGGCATTTGGATGCTGTCCTTCAAAAGGCGGATGGAGGGCCCGGTGCAGTACTGACGGCAATAGACGGTAAAGGCGTCCCGCCGGTCCTTCTTGGCCTTGAACCGCGGGCACTGAAAGGCCCCGGGGTTCCGGAAGAAGTACAGAAAGGCCTGCCGCAGATTCTGGTAGACGCAGCAAAGCGGCTGGCTGTCCACCTCCCGCAGGAAAGGGGCCTCCTTTTTATAGCGGGCCGGCGTGGGAATGTACTGCAGATCCGAGGCGGCGTAAAACTCCCCCGCGTCCGCCAGCATCCGGTTCCAGAGCCAGCGACAGCAGCCAAAGGTCTTCTCCATCAGCACGGCCTGATCCGCGGTGGGATGGAGGCGGAGCTTGACGGTGGTATACTCTTTCATCCCCGCGCCTCCATCCGTTAAATGTGCAATGGTGTACTTTTACAAACCGGCGGTTTTCAACCGTTCAATTGTCGTTCTCCAGCCGGACGGCCTTGGCGTAAAATGTTCCCACCGGCATGGCGCAGGCGTCCGCAGCCTCTTTCAGAGTGAGCTTCTTCCCCCTCCAGTCCCGGTGGATCTGTCGGAAGTTCTCCGGCAGGGGATGCGGCGACCTGCCGAACCGAACGCCCCTGGCCCTGGCTGCTGCAATGCCCTCCGCCTGACGCTGTCGGATATTGCTCCGCTCATTCTCCGCCACAAAGGACAGCACCTGCAAAACAATGTCGCTGAGAAACGTCCCCATCAGATCCTTGCCCCGGCGGGTGTCCAGCAGCGGCATATCCAAAACGGCGATGTCCACCCGCTTCTCCCGGGTGAGAATCCTCCACTGCTCCAGGATCTCCTCGTAATTGCGCCCCAGCCGGTCAATGCTCTTGACGTAGATCAGATCGTCCGGCTTTAGTTTTTTTACCATCCTCTGATACTGCGGCCGCCGGAAATCCTTTCCCGACTGCTTGTCCATAAATATGTTCTTCTCTGCGACAGACAGCTCACGCATGGCGATGAGCTGCCGGTCCTCATTCTGTTCCTTTGTGCTGACCCGGATGTATCCGTAAGTTGATGCCGCGATGTTCTCCACCTCCTGTTGAGGCACGGTCTAAAACGACTGATTTCCTCAATATAGTTACTATTGAACATAAAGGAGACGGAACAAAATGCCAATAGTATTTTTCGCAAAGCGCGAAAAATACGGCAAAATAGTCCCTTGACTTTCGCGGTAAAGGTTATAAGATTAAGTTAAGAACCCGCCCCTTGGCCCCTTGAAAAATTTTCATTCAGGTGTCCCCAGGCAACGCTCTTTCGACATATATATTACGGACGGCCGAATTATGTAAAGCAGGCCCGCACAGTCCGGCAGGAGGTGAGGCAATGGAGGACCGGAACACGTGGGAAGCCGCGGTGGAACAACTGTATAAGGAGCTCTATCCGGCGCTCCATATCTACGCCCTGCGGGTCCTGGGGGAATCCGCCCTGGCGGAGGAGGCCATTCAGGACGCCTTCTGTATCGCCTGCGCCAAGCGGGAACAGTTCCTCGCCAGCTCCGACCCCCGTCGCTGGATCATGTGTACGCTGAAACACGTTTGCCAGAACATGCTCCGCACCCAGGCAAGGCTGAAAAAGCTCCTGCTGTCCCTGGATCCCGGCAGATGCCTGGCCGCCGGGACGACGGACCTTGTGAGCGTGGACGTTCTGTTTGGCGATCTGTCGGACAGCGAGGACTTCCGGCTGCTCAAGCGCATCGCCCTGGACCGCTGCACCATGCTGGAGGTGGCGGAGGAACTGGGGATTTCTGTGGAGAGCTGCAAAAAGCGGGTCCAGCGGGCCCGAAAGCGGTTACAGGAAAAAATCGAGGCCTGCATTTGACGCGGCGCGTCTGTTTGAGAGGAGGGATTCAGGATGACACAGTCTGAAAAGGTGCGGCAAAAACGTCTGAAAGCCCTTGAGCGGACCAGTTCCGCCGACCTGGAGGCGCTGCTCCTGCTGGATTTCCAGTCTCAGGAGACCGGCGAGACGGAGATGGACGAGATCCTCCGTGCCGCGGAGATTCTGGCGGCGCGGCAGCACCGGCAGGGCGACGGCGGCGCGGATCGGGCCTGGGCAGAATTTCTGGAGAAATACCGCCCTTTTGCCGGCGGCAGCTCCCTTTATGAAAGCGCCGAGGCGCCCAGCGCCTCGGCCGTGGCTGTACAGCCACGGCCCGCCCCGTCTCCCTCCCTCCGCCGGCGGATGCGGCGGCTGGCCCGGCAGGCCAGCCATCCCATATGGTATCGGCTTCTCCGGACGGCGGCGTGTCTGGCGCTGTGCCTGCTCCTCAGCGGCGGCCTGCTGCTGACCTTCAGCCCCGAGGCCAGGGCGGTTTTCTCAGGATGGGTCCGGGAGATCTGCGGGGACCACCTCGAATACCGCTACGCATCTTCCGACGAAGCCGCCGGCACAGACAATCAGGCTGTCATATACCGCCCGGCCTGGGTGCCGGAGGGCTGCCGGCTGACCAATATCTCCGATCAGGGCGCCTCAGTCTCGCTGCTCTATGAGACCGCCAACGGATACGGTCTCGTGTTCCAGTATTTCCCGACCTCCTCCGGCGCTTTTTCCATCTATATGGAGGGCCCGTCGGAGACCGTGACTGTCCGGGGAAATCCGGCGGACCTGTATCTCAGCCTGGTGGAAGGAAATACCAACGGTCTGGTTTGGGGAGATACGGAGGCGGAGCTGCTGATGTCCATCTTTGCCGATCTGCCCCGGGAGGACCTGCTCCGCATTGCGGAGAGCATCCGGCCCGTCTCCGGCGAACAGCCGCCCAACCGCCCCCTCTGGTTTCCGGACAGCTATACCCTGCTGAACAGCGGCGACGGCATCTCCCGCATCGGGATTCTCTGCACCAATGACGACGGCGGAAGGCTCTGCTACACATACGCCACCGCCGGCTCCGCCGACCGGGAAAAGTCCTGGGCCGAGATCACAGAGGCCGCGGCGGGTCTTGTGGCAGAGGAGGTCCTGATTAACGGCCTTCCCGCCCAGCTGTATCGGCAGCCTGACGGCACCGGCCACTTGGTCTGGACCAACCCTTTCGGCGATCTCTATTGGATTTCCGGTCCCCTGACCGCCCAGGAGTTTATCCAGATGGCGGAGAGCGTAATCATGGGGTCCTAGGGCCTGTTCACAGCCGCTGCACACCGTTTTGGAAGACCCTTTGCCGCCGCCCGCAGTTGAATTTTTGAAGTCCAACAGCCTCGGCTGACGGCAGCGTTCCCTGCCAATCCGGCGTTCTCCGGTTATAGCTGCAGGTTCTCAGCCTCATTGAATATAGAGAGACAGATTTTTTAGAAAGGAGCTGTTCATGTGGAACAGAAAAAACGACGGGAAAATGTGGCGGCAGGCATAGTCGGCGCCTTTTTGGGCTCTTTGATCGGCGTCGTCTGCACAGTCATTATCGGACAGATGGGGTATGTGGCCTCTATATCCGGACTCGTCATGGCGGTCTGTGCCCTGAAGGGCTACGAGATGCTGGGCGGCATGCTGAGCAAAAAGGGCGCGGCGGTCTCCTCCGTCCTGATCCTGCTGATGACATTCTTTGCCCACAGGCTCACCTGGGCCATCGCCGTCTCCTCGGAGCTGGACTGGGGGATTCTGGAGGCATACCGGTCCATCTCCTTCCTGCTGGAACGGGGGATGCTGAAAAGCGCCGCCTACTGGGGCGACCTGGTCATGCTGTACCTCTTCACCCTGCTGGGCGCAGTGCCCACCATCCTGGGCGGCCTGCGGAATACCGGCGCGCCGGAGCTTCCTCCGCCTCCCGCCTCTCCGGAGGCATCTGCGGCGGCGGGCGAGGCGGACTTCTACCCGGCGGGCAAGGGGTGGCTGCGGCCCCTGCGGTTCAGCTTCCTTTTCGCCCTGCTGCCAGGGCTTGCGGTGGGTGTGGCGCTGCTGATAATCGCCGTGAGACGGGACGCCCCCATTCCCCTGACTATGGCCGCCCTCTTGGCCATTCTCAGCTCTTTCGTAGCCATGATCTTCGCCCTGCCCATCAGCCGGATCAATCAGGCAGAGGCCTTCCTCTTCGTCCGGACGGCAGGACACCTCTGGCAGGTGAATCTCAACGCCCTCAACGTCATGGATACATATCGCTTCACAGAGAAGGCCGCCCGCCTCCGGGCCCTGAGATGGGAAAACCTCTCCCAGACGGAGCAGGAGCGGGCCAAAGCCTCCATCCTCCGGGCCGTCTCTCTGCTGACCAGCGGTCAGGTGCTGCCGGGCAGCTCTTTGAGCCTGGTGGTGCGCCCCCTTACGGACTTCGAGCTTATCAAGGAGGACCAGTGGAGCTGGCAGGGGCAGTACTCCCTGCAAAACGGGCGGCAGAAGAAAATCCGCATCGCCAAGGTCTATCCCAATTTCGCTCCGGTCTACGGTCTGGAGCCTCCCCAGGAGCCGGCCCCCTGGCGCTGGGGACTGTGCGTCCTGGCGCTGGTCCTGGCCCTGGCGCTGGGCGCCGCCGGATACGGCCTGGGGGCCCTGCTGGACGGCTCCCTCTCCGGCGGCGCAGCCTCCCCCGGCCGGACAGGGTCCGCCGGTCAGACGGGCTCCGCCGCTGTGACCGCCCGCACGCCGAAAAGCGAGGTCCACCGCTATGAGACGGACGGCGTGTACTACCTGGTGGACGGCGCGTTCCAGGTCACCGACATCAACACCTTCCACGACTCCGTCACAAACACGGACTTCACGCTGACCGTCCAAACGGGCGCGGACGAGGACGCGGCCGTTGACACGCTGCTCCAGCCCATCAGCGACTACCGCACCTCACCCCAGTATGACTACTTCCAGTTCGCCCACGCCGGAGCGGAGGAGACCCTGGTGCCCCTGACGGCGGCGGACGGCACGGAGTACCGATACGAGATCCTCACGCTGTACCTGAAGGACGGAAGCGCCGTCCATGTGGGCACGGCCCTGGCGGAGGACGGTCTGCTGGTGACGGTAGAGGCCCGGCAGAAGAGCGGCGGAAGCGGCAAAAAGAGCGAAGATGTCCGGGGGACCATCCTCTTCATGCTGGAAAATCTCCAGCGCACCGGCTCCGCCCAGGTGGAAATTACAGAGGAAAACTACCAGTCCCTGTTCCACCTGGCGGAGGAGCTGGACTATCAATATACCGCCGCGGGGTACATCAAGGCCCCCCATGATATGTTCGGCCGTGACGCCTTTGTGGACGCCCATGTCCCCTTCGGCTCCCCCGTCTATCTGGACGACGGCTATACGCTCCGCTCCGCGGCCCACGGCATGGAGGCCACCGTCACCATCGCCGCCGGCGAAGACGCCAGAGACGTGGTGGATCAGGCCTATGCCGCGCTGGAGGCTTCCGGCGCGGACCTCTACCCCGAGAGCGTGTCGGACACCACGTATTTCCCGGAGTATGACACCGCCGTGAAGCAGGCGGCGTATCTGGAGGCCGGCGCTCCCAGAATCGCCATCTTGTACGCGGACTGCAAGCAGGAGGGCTACTACCTCTCTGCGCAGATCACCTATCTGCCGGAGCAGATGGACGAGGACTACCCCGCCCTGCGGCTGGAGCTCAGCAGCGCCTACGCGCTGACCCTGCCGGAGATCGAGCCCCTGGCCCCCTGACGGCGGCGTCAGATCGCCTTGATTGGCAAAAAAATCTCTCGTTGTTGAGGATTTTGCCATTTATCACACATGGTCCAATAAAACACGCAAAGGACGGAGAATATTGATGAAAAAATATCTGATTACAGCCGCGGCGGTTCTGTGCCTTCTGCTGACCGCCTGCGGCCCTATGGCCAAGACGGAGGAGCTCTCCGACGAGGAAGTCGTGAACACTCTGATCCAGGCCTTCCAGCAGGGGGACTACGAGGGAATCAAGCCCTACATATCCGACGACAACCCCCTCCACCAGCTCTTCTCCGGTACGGACGAGGCCGTGGGCGGAGAGATGGCCCCGGTGTATAAAGCCTGTCTGGAGAAAACCGGCGCCCTCACCTGTGCCGCCAAGGCGGTGGAGGGCAAGGAGACCTGGGGCACGGTGGAGGTCACCCTCGCCGCTCCCAACTACTACGACGCCTTTCACGCCGCCATGGCGGCGGCCCTGGAGGAGGACGTGGAAACTGGTTCCGGCGCCTTTTACGACATGCCCGGCTGGATGTCCAAGGCCCTGGAGGGCGAAGGCGGCGCCACGGAGGAGACCTGGGAGCTCCATGTGGGCAACCGGGACGGAGCGATGGTGATGGACAGCAACACCAACCGGCAGTTCTTCACCGCCCTGTGCGGCGGGCTGAAATCCTACCTGAACGCCTCCATGACCACCTGCACCTTCCCCGACGGCACCGTGTGGGTCCTGGCGGCCCAGGGGGATGAGATTGTGGCCATCATCCGGACGGAGAGCGTCTCCGGGGCCAGTCAGTACGCCCTGGAGGACATGGAGGCGGTCATTCAGGCCTTTGAGGCCCCCTACGAGACCCTGGAGGGCATCTTCGCCCACGGCGAGGTTCAGGGCGACCTGCTCATCAGCCGCCTGGGCGTGGACATGGAGACCGCCAGCTCCTTCACTCTGGTGCAGATGGGCCTGATTGACAAGCAGACCACCGCCGGCTCCAACGGGCACCTGAGCCTCAGCGCCACCATCAGCGGCTTCACCCGGGACGGGGCCCAGTGCGTGACGGAGACCTTCAAGCCCGCTCAGCCGGAGACGTGAGAACGGGAGGGATACCATGTTAGGACGTCTGTTTAATAAAATCAGCGGGACCGGGCTGGTTCTGCTCCTCATCGGCACAGTGCTCCTGGGCTTTTCCCTGCGGGACACGGTGATCTCCTTCAAACCCGCCAGAAGCTTTGACGACGTGCTGTCAGGGGACGTGTCTGCCGGAGACCATGTGTCGGGCCGGGTGCCCTACCTGCTGGACAGCTTCGCCAGTATGCAGACCTGGACCGAGAACCGCTCCAACAACTCCAGAACAGCGAAAAAGACCTCCTCCCAGTACTACGTCCTGCCCGGCGGGCGGGGCTATCTGGGACTGACGGTCCACTCCTCCAATTTCTCTCCGGCCAACAAGCTGGTGGACCAGACCTACGGCTATCTCTCCGGCGGGGCGGCGCCCACGGCGGAGCTGGAGCTGGACACCCGCGTTGTAAAAATGGAAGAGGAGCTGGCAGAGATGTTCCGCCAGACGCTGCGGGAGGATTACGGATTCTCGGACACGGACATTGACACCATGGGTCCGCTGCTGATGGCAGAACCCCGGGCTTTCGGGACAATCCGGGTCTTCTGCGGCGTGGGCGGGGCGCTGTTCCTGCTGGGCGCAGTGCTGCTGGTGCGCTACTGGCGCAAGTCCACCGCCAACTCCCGCCGGGCACGCGAGGCCCGGGCGGCCAGAGCGGCACAGGAGGCCCCGGCCGCCCGGCCCAGCTACGACCCCGAGATCCGCTGATCGGAATCACCATATTTTGCGCCCGCATGCGCGGAAGAGAGGAACATTGTTATGGACAAATTTTTGGGTATTTTGTGGTACATAGTCGTTTTGGCAATTGCTGTTACCGTGGCGGGATGGCGCTATAACATGGGTCCCGTCATCTGGATGCGGCGCTCCCGGGGCAGGGCCCGGGCTCTGGAGGACGACGCCTCCCGGCGGGATCTGGTGGAGCGGGTGCGCCAGCGCCTGCCCCAGGCCAGTGACCAGAATGTTGTCTTCTCCCTCCAGGTGGAGAGCCACACCTCCGGCAGCAGCCGGATGCGGGTCACCACCTACACCTATTATTACAAGGTCTTTGTGGCGGACGCGGACTGCCTCTGGGTCCTCCCCTTCTCCTATGACAAGAAGACCCGCGGCTACGAGCTGGGCGACCCCGTCCCTCTGACCCGGGATCTGATCCAGCGGGTCAGTCTCGCCGGAAAGCGGGGCAAAAAGCTGACGGTTTCCTTTACCTTGAAGCCGGAGCTGGGACTGGACAAAATCGTCATGGTGCTGGAGCCGCTGCAGTTCCAGCGGAATAAATTCTACCCCTTCGACTTCCTCCAGGAGGGGGCCTGCGCCAAGGCTATGGATCTCACGGAAAAGCTGGCCCTCGCCGCCTGCGGCCTCACCTCGGAGGATCTGGAGGAGACCCGCCTGGAGGACGAGTGCGGCAACTACGCCGTTGCCGCCGGCCTCTGCGGCTTCTGCGGCATCATTGCCGCCTCTGTCGGCAATACCCTCCTTCTGCCCCTGGCTCTTTTCGCGGCGGCCCTGGGGTGTTTCGGCGTGATGCTCAGCAAAAAGCAGATGCCCAAGATCAGCCTGGTCATTGTGATCGTGGAGGCCGTTGTGGCCTTCCTGCTGTTCCGGTTACCATAGGATGGTCCGCCTGCGATTCCCTCTCCAGAAGCGGGTAAATCCATCAATAAAATACAGAAGAAATGAACCATGGCTTACCCCTCGCGCAGGGGAGCAGTCTCTCGCGAAAACGGTAAGCGCGGGCTGCTGGGGATCATAACGCAGGACCAATCGCCGCCTGAATTCAGGAGCACATCTTCCGAGACGAAAAGCAGGCCGCCCTGTGGGGCGGCCTGCTTTTTCGCCGTGCAGTTTTTCCGAAAACGCTCTCAGATCTCGAACCACCGGATCTCCCCCGGAGCCAGGTCCAGCGAAAAAGCCGTCCCGTCTCCCCGGTACACCGTGGTGGTCTGAGATGTATAAGTATTGTTCACCGCGCAGAACCTTCCGCTCCGGACATAGGCGTGGACCTCCACATTGCAGTTGGTGGCAAACCAGCGGTGCAGCTCCTCCTCCCCGCGGGCAGACCACAAAATGGCCCGGTACAGCAGGCGGCTGTTTTCAAAGGAGTACGGCAGACCGGAGATGTACACCGCCCGGCCTTTGCCAAACCCGTTCACCGCCAGCTGGACCTCCCGGTCCCGCTGGACCAGGACCTCCGCCCCCTCCAGGGCGTAGATGCTCTTTTTGCCCTCGCCGAAATCCACGGAGCCCGTGCAGTCCGCCAGAATGAAGTGGTTCGGGTGCTCCTCCCAGTTGTACTTGTCGTAGTTCAGGGTGAAGCCTGTCTCTTTCTCCACCCCCAGCACGCCGGACAGCTGGAGGTAGCGGCCCTGATACTGGTGGCCCGAGGGCTCGCCCACGCCGATGAAGCCGCCGCCGCTCCAGACAAAGTGCTTAATCAGGGAGGAAATCTCCGGGTCCTCCCAAATTGCCCCGCCGGTGTGGGCGGTGTCACCGTCGCCCACATTGATGAGCACCGCCACATGATCCAACAGATAGGGGTCCTCTTTCAGATCGTCAAAGCTGATGAACCGCACGTCAAAGGGCGCGCCGGACAGGGCCTCGATCACCCCGGCGTAGGAGTAGTTCTGCTTCTGATACAGGGCGTGGTGGACCATGTGGCAGCCCCAGGACCGGGCGCCGCCCCAGCTGTTCAGGACGGCCACCGTCTTTGCGCAGTAGGGCCCGGCCCCCTTGATGTTCTCATACAGCTCCCGGAACTCGTTACAAACGCTCTCCACGTAGCCGATGAACTCCGGGAACTGGCAGGCCAGCTTGAGATAGCCGCCGTAGCCGATACGGTCGATGGGCTTGCGCAAAATGGCCCGGCGGGCGGTAATCCAGTTCTCCCGGGCCTCCCGGACAGGGTCGCCCCCCTCGTGGAAGGTATCGGGGAAAAAGTAGGGCAGAAAGCGGCCCTCAGTGTATTTCACGCCGGGGATGTCGGCAATCAGACGCAGGGTGGACCCGTTGCCCACGCTGCCCACCACCGCATCCAGACCGATGGACTTGAACTCCTCCATGTAGGGCTCGGTGCCGATCCAGTGGTCCCCCAGGAACATCATGGCCTCCTTGCCCAGCTCATGGGTGATGTCCACCATCTCCTTTGCCAGGGCGGCCACCTCCCGGCGCTGGAAGGCCATGAAATCCTTAAATTCCTTGGAGGGAACCCGATACTGATTGTTATAATAACCCTGGTCGATTACAAATTCCGGCCGGAACCTGTACCCAACCTCCCTCTCAAACTGCTCCAGGATATAGGGGGAGACGGAGGCGGAGTAGCCGTACCAATCCACATACTTCTCCCGCCTCAGCTCGTCAAAGATCAGCGTGAACTGGTGAAAAAAAGTGGTGTATCGGATCACATCCACGTAGGGGTGGTCGGCAATGAACTTCCGCAGCCGCTCCATGGTGAACTTCCGGGTCTTGGGCTGGCGGACATCGAAGGTGATCTGGTGCTCAAAATCGGTCCAGCCGTTGGTAACGGCGTTGTACATATGCACCGGGTCCCAAATCAGGTAGGCCAGAAAGCTGACCGTGTAGTCGTAGAACAGCTCCGGCTGGTCAATCACCACACAGCCCGTCTCCGCTTCCCAGCGCCACGCTTCAGGGGCAAGGGGCCGGCCGGTGGTGCGATCCACCACCTCCCACCAGCGCTTGATGTCGTCCTGGTCGTTGACCTTCATCAACTCGGCGCTGATCCCCTTCATCAGGGGGATGGACAGGGGCCCGCCTCTGGCGGTATGAAAGCCAGTCATGATGTAGCACTGCTGGACCTCGTCCGGGTTGGCCCGGGCCCATTCGTTGTCTTTCCGGGTGGTGTAGTAGGTGGAGTAGACCTTGGCGTCCACGGACTTTAACTCCTCCGGATAATCCGTGCCGTCACAGTCACGGATGGCGTCGGCCCCCCAGCGCCGGAGCAGCTCCAGCGTCTCTGGGACCACGTCCACATCTGTTGGAATGGTCACCCGGCCCTTTTGTAAGTCAGTCATATTCCGCCCCCTCTCAGAGCCCGGGGCCCTTGCCGCCCTCAAAGGGCTTGTTGTAGATCATCAGGGCGGACAGCAGCAGGATCACTCCCACGATCATCAGCCCCAGGCCGGAGAGCCGGCCCGTCATGGTCCAGCCATGGATCACCAGTGCCAGACCCGCCAGGAAAAACAGGGCGATCAAAACCGCCCGGAGGCTGGCATGCTCTTTCCAATAATTCATAATATTCTCCTCTCGTCAAACCCGATCTATGGCCGCCGCCGAAGGCGTCAGCCCTTCAATCCGCCCACGGTCATACCCTGGGTCAACTTCTTCTGCACGCACATATAGAGAATCAGCGTAGGCAGCATCACCAGAACAAGGCCCGCGTACAAAATACCGTACTGGGCTGAGGACTGCTGGGCCTGCATCAGATTCAAAAGGCCTACCGGCAGGGTCTTCTGCCCCTGGGCGCTGCTCATCAGCGTCATGGAGATGATGTACTCATTCCAGAAGGAGAGGAAGTTGAAGAGGATGATGGTGATGATGGAGGGCTGGGCCATGGGGAAGATGATGCGGATCATAGCCTGGCCGTAGCCCGCGCCGTCGATGTAGGCGGCCTCCTCAAAGTCGTGGGGGAGCGTTGCGAAGTAGCCGGAGAGGAGGTAGATGGTAAAGGGCAGGGCCGTGGCGGCGTAGACCACCGCCAGCACTACCAGATTGTTCAGCAGAAATCCGTTCCCCATCACGTTTTTCAGCCACGTGTCGCCATCCCGCAGCATCAAAAAGATGGGCACCACGATATAGTTCACATTGATGAAAAGGCCCGCCATGAAGCAGGTATTCAGGAAGTTCCGGCCCCGGAAATGGAACCGGGCCAGACAATAGGCCGCGGGCAGGGCGATCACTAGCAGCAGCGCCAGGGACAGCGCCGTCACCAGCACGGAGTTGAGCATATAGCTGCCCATGCTGGCGGCGTTCCAGGCGTCGGTGAAGTTCTGCCAGTAGAATCCCGCCGGCAGCGTCCAGGGGTTGCCGTAGAACTCACTGTTCTGCTTGACGGAGGCCAGGAACACCCAGGCCACGGGGACAATGATGGTAACGGCCAGAGCCAGCAGCACCACATAGATGAAAATCTTGTACAGCTTTTCGCCGGAGATGCCTTTTTTCTCCTGTGTCATGGTCCCACCCCCTTACATTTCCAGCACTTCCCGCGCCGTCACCCGGTTCACCAGGGCGGAGAGCAGGAAGGAGAACAGGAAGATCACAACGCCGGCGGCCATGGAGTAGCCGTAGAGCCCGGCGTCCTTCTGGGCATACATGAAGCTGAGGCCCACGTCGGCCATGCCCTTGGCCACCATGGCCTTGACGAAAAGGAAGGCCATATTGATGGTGGAGATGATGAAGAAGGTCAGCGTGGTTCGGATGTTGGTCCAGATCAGAGGCAGGGTCAGCTGGAAGAACTGGGTCAGCCGCCCGGCGCCGTCCAGTCCCGCGCTCTCATAGAGGCTCTCGGGCACAGCGGACATAGAGGCCATGTACATCACCATGTAGTAGCCGATGGCCTGCCAGACCATGGCGATGATGACGCTGATGATCACCATCGGCTGGTCCTTCCAGAGAACCATGACGGTCTCTCCGGAGACGGCGGAGAGGATGCTGTTGAGCATGCCGTTCTCCGGCTTGTAGATGGCGGAGAAGATACCGGCGATGACCACCACGGAGAGGATGTTGGGGATGTAGAAGACGATGCGGAAGAAGTTCTGTCCCTTGATCTTCTCCCGGGTCAGGATGGCGGCAAAGACGATGGCGAAGAAGAAGGTGATGATGGTCACCGTCACGATCAGAAGAATGGTATTCTGCATGGAGGTGATGAACTTGGCGTCATTGAACAGCGCCTTGAAGTTGGCCATACCCACAAAGGTCTCCATGGGAGAGTAGGCCCCCCGCTCAAAGAGGGACATACGAAAGACGTTCAGGGTGGGCAGGATCATGAAGATGAAAAAGAGAATGGACGCGGGAGCGACGCACAGGGCAAGAAATCGGCTGCGGTGTTTGCTGCGGCGCATAAAATCACTCCTTTCGGACCGTGTGGCGGACCGGCGAATTTTGAAGCGGCGGCGGGCAGGTTCCTGCTCGCCGCCGCCATGTTACGGACTATGCGGTTTTCTGCGGAGCAATCAGCCCATCAGGTTCGCCCGCATCTGGTCGCTGGCGGCCTTGATGTCGCTGACCCACTGGTCCACGGTGACGGTGCCGTTGACAAGACCGTTGACGGGGTCCAGGAAGACCTCGCGGACAGTGCCCAGACCCGCCACGGCCTCGTAGGCCGCGAAGTTGCCCATAGCGGCGTCCGCGCCGTTGTCATAGATGGCGTAAAACAGCTTGTTGTCGCCCTCGAGATTGTCGGTCAGGCCGGGAACGGGCTGCACAGCGCCGCCCTTGGCAAAGATGGCGCAGGCCGCGTCACTGTACAGGAAGGCCACAAACTGCTTGGCGGCGTCCAGATTGGGAGCCGCGGCGGGAATCCATGCCTGCTCCAGCCAGCAGTAGCTGGCGCCGTTGCCGCCGGCCTTGGCGGCGGGCAGGGCGGTCATGCCCCACTTGAAGCCCTCCTCCCGGGGAGCCTCGGCCATCTCGCCCACGATCCAGGTGCCGTTGGGCATAAACAGGGCCTTGTTGTCCAGCACCAGCTGCTGGTTCTGGGTGAAGTCCTGATCGTTGGCCTGAGCGGGGGTGACGGGGTTGGTATAGCCGGCCAGCTTGGCGATGATGTCGAAGCACTGCTGGGCCTCGGGGGTGTCCCAGATGCCCTCGGCATAGGTGGTGGCCTTGTTGAAGAAGTCGGCGCCGCCCACAGAGTACATCAGTGCGTACAGGAAGGCGTCAAAATAACCGGTGGTGGGATAGGTGAAGAGGTAGCAGCCCTCGGTCTCGGCCTTCTCAGCCAGCTCCCACATCTCGTCCCAGGTGGCGGGGACGCTCCAGCCCTTCTCCTCGAAGAGACCCGCGTTGTAGAACAGGCCGCAGGGAGAGTAGAACATGGGGGCCAGATAGGTAACGCCGTCGCCGTAGGGATTGGTGACGGAGGTATCGGTGAAGCCGCCGACGATCTTATCGGAGACCTTCACGCTCTCGCCGGGGACGGTCATGCTGAGCACGTCGGTGATGTCGGCGATGTTGCGGTCCTTGATGAACTGCTCCGTGAGGCCCTTCTCACGGCCGGTGGCCAGATGGATTACGTCGGGGAAGTCGCCGCCCTGCATGGAGGGCCCAATCACATCCTCCAGGTTTTTGTCACAGATCAGGTTGACCTTCACGCCGGTCTCGGCGGTGAAGGCGTCGCAGACCTCCTGCCACATGCCGGGATAGGCCTCCTCATAGCCGGAGGCCAGGGCGGCCACGGTGATGGTCACGTCGGCGGGAGCCGGATCGCCGGCATCCGCCGGGGGCGTGGTGCCGCTGTCGGCGGCGGGCGTACTGCCGCCTCCGCAGGCGGCCAGGGAGAGAACGAGGGCAAGCGCCAGCAAGAGACTGAAAAACTTCTTCATGGTTCTACCTCCTTCAAATTTGGAAAACGCGGGCGGCCGGCGTTCCGGCCTTTGTTACATCAAGTATAGCTGGTTTTTCGCTGGAAAAACAATCCGTTTCTTGCGCTTCTTTTTATAGATATTGTCCTATTCGCATTTTCGCACAATTTTTCTGAATCTCCTTTGCGCATTTTATGTATAATCTATAATTTCACGATCTGTCCGGACAAATATTCCTCAAATCGGGACAAAATCCCAGGCAATTCAGAAATCGTTTTTTTCGAAAGTTGCACAATGCTCTCAAATGTGCTATACTGTCTATCAGATCATTGCTCCCTGAGTTTTCAAAAAATTGCGGAGAATAGGGAGGCGGAATCCTTGGGCACACAGCAATACACCTTTCGGGAGGGCGCCAAAGGGGACTCCTCCGGCGCCCCGGCACGCCCGGGCGGACCGGGACGGCTGCTCTACGCCTCGCACACCCAGTACAGCCAGGATTGGAACTCCAGCCTCCACACCCACGGCTGCGCCGAGGTCTTCTTCATCACCGGGGGTCACGGCCGCTTCCGCACCCAGCAGGGGGACATCCCTGTGACCATCCGGGACGTGGTGATCGTCAACGCCAATGTCCCCCACACCGAGGTCAGTCAGCTGGAGAGCCCCCTGGAGTACACCGTGCTGGGCGTGGAGGGTCTGGGCGCCCTGGCCGGCGCGGAGGGATACACCATGCTGCACCTCCACACCGGATGGGAGGAGCTGGTCCTCTGCCTGCGGCTGATGCTCCAGGAGGCCGCGGGCGCTCTGCCGGGCCACGAGGCGGTGTGCCAAAACCTGCTGGAGGTGGTGGTAATCCGCCTGGGCCGCCAGCGGGATATTGCCCTCTCCGGCGAGGCGGCTGGTCCCCGCTCCAGCCGGGAGTGCGACCTGGTCCGGCGCTACATCGACAACCACTTCAAGGAGAACCTGACCCTGGACCAGCTGGCGGAGATGGCCCACATCAACAAGTACCACCTGGCCCACACCTTCCAGCGGGAGTTCCGCACCTCCCCCATCAGCTATCTCATTACCCGCCGGATTCAGGAGAGCCGCTTTCTTCTGCGGGAGACGGACCACAGCATCTCCCAGATCGCACAGATCCTGGGGTTCTCCTCCCTCAGCTATTTCTCCCAAAGCTTCCGGCGGCTGGAGGGCATCAGCCCTCTCGAATACCGCAGGCGGCACCACAAAAAGGACGGGGGATGACCCGCCGGTCCCGGCGGACCGGTACGCAGCGAAGCAGAGGCGTACCCGCATAACCGCGGGTACGCCTCTGCTGTTTCGTACTTTTCTGTATTAAGGAATTCGCATCACTGGGCAGCCATCTTCCGGGCATTGGCCTCCATCTTGTTGCGGACCACGTCGATGGTGACCGCCAGAATGATGACGGCGCCGATGACGATGTACTGCAAATCGTTGGACGCGCCCATCAGGTTCAGACCGTTGCGGATGACCGCCATAATCATAGCGCCGATCAGGGTGCCCCAGATAGTGCCCTTGCCGCCGGTAAAGGAGGCGCCGCCCACGATGCAGGCCGCGATGGCGTCGTTGTCATAGGTGGTGCCGGCGTTGGCATTGGCGGAGGCCAGACGTCCCACGGAGACCACACCGGCCATGCCCGCCATAAAGCCGGACAGGGCATAGACAAAGGTCAGCACGTTCTTGGAGGGGATGCCGGACAGCCGGGCCGCCTCGGGGTTGCCGCCGCAGCAGTAGATCTGGCGGCCCAGGGCGGACTTCTTCAGGAAGATGTCGAAGAGGATAAACACCAGGATGACCAGGATAAAGCTGACGGGAATGCCGGGGAAGGTGCCGAATCTGAACACGGAGCCGCCGCCGATCCACATCAGGGCGTCCACACCGGTGTTGGTGAAGCCGATGGACTTGGAGCCGGTGATGACCAGGGCGATGCCCAGCAGCACGTTCTTCATGCCCATGGTGGACACAAAGGGGTGGGGCAGGTCCAGGCGGGTCAGCAGGGTGCCGTTGATAAAGCCGGCGAAGGTGCTCACCGCCAGGCCGCAGACAGCCAGGATGAAGGCGTTGGTCACACCGAAGTTCTGGACCAGCACGCCGATGGTGCAGGTGCACAGCACGCAGTTGGAGCCCACGGACAGGTCGATGCCGGCGGTAATCAGAGCGCACAGCATACCCGAGGCGATCAGGCAGTTAATGGACGCCTGCTTCAAGATGTTCATGATATTGCCGATGCGGGGGAACTTATCCGGCATGACGATGCAGAAGATCACAATGAGGATCAAAAGCGCCACAACGGTGCCGAGCTTTTCCAGCAGCTCTTTCACAGTACTCTTGCTTTTCATATCAGTTTAACTCTCCTCCCCAGGCCGCTTTCATAATATCTTCGGAGTTGAAGTGCTCCGAGCCGCGCTCCACGTTGGCCATGACCCGGCCGCCGCGCATAACCACCACGCGGTCGCTCATGGCCAGGATCTCCGGCAGCTCCGAAGAGACCATGATGACGCATTTTCCGGCCTTTACCATGTCGTTCATCACGCGGTATACCTCGATCTTGGCGCCCACGTCGATGCCGCGGGTGGGCTCGTCGAAGATAAAGATATCGGCGTCAATATTCATCCACTTTCCGATGACCACCTTCTGCTGGTTGCCGCCGGAGAGCTGGGCCGTGACCTCGTCCAGGGACGGGGTCTTGATTTTCAGCGCCTCCACGTTCTCCTGCCCCGACTTTTCGATCTGCGCCTTGTTCAGGAAGGGGCCGCTGCTGAACCCCTTCATATTGGCCAGGATCAAATTGGTGCGGACGTCCAGGGAGAGCACCAGGCCCTGCCCCTTCCGGTCCTCGGTCAGGAAGGCGATCTTGCGGTTAATAGCGTCCTTGGGCGTCTTGATGGTCACCTTCTCGCCCTTGACATAGATCTCGCCGCCATCCAGCTTGTCGGCGCCGAAGATGGCCCGCATGGTCTCCGTCCGCCCGGCGCCCACCAGGCCGGCAAAGCCGGTGATCTGCCCGGCATGGGCCTGAAAGGAGACGTCGTGGAGCACGCCGGCCTCATTGAGGTTCCGGACCTCCAGCCACACGTCGCCCTTGACGCCGAACTCCTTGGGATAGAGATTATCCAGCGTCCGGCCCACCATGGCGGTAATGAGGGAGTCCTCGGTGAGCTCGCTGGTGTCCTTGGTGATGATATGCTCGCCGTCCCGCATGACGGTGACACGGTCGCAGAGCTCGAAGAGCTCCTCCAGCTTGTGGGAGACAAAGAGAATGGCCACGCCCTTGGCCTTGAGGCCCCGGACGGTCTCCATCAGCTGGGCGATCTCCTCCTTGCCCAGGGAGGAGGTGGGCTCATCCATGATGATGAGCTTGGCGTCCAGAGAGACGGCCTTGGCGATCTCCACCATCTGCTGCTGGCCCACGCCCAGCTTGCCGCACTCCATGCGGACGTCGATCTCGGGGTGGCCCAGGGATTTCAGCGCCTCCTCGGCCTCCCGGTGCATCTGGGGATAGTCCAGAAGGATGCCCTTCTTGACGGCGCGGCCCATAAATACGTTGTCCGTCACGGGCAGCTGCTTAACGATGTTCAGCTCCTGGTAGACGCAGGCAATGCCGGCCTCCCGGGACTGGACGGGATTTTTGAAGGTCCGCTTCTCGCCATCGACGAAGATCTCGCCCTCCTCGGGGCTATGTACGCCGGTGAGCACCTTAATCAATGTGGACTTGCCGGCTCCGTTCTCGCCGATCAGACCGTGGATCTCCCCGGGCCTGATGCCGATGGACATATTCTTCAAAGCGATGACGCCTGGGAAACGCTTGGTAATATTTTTCAGTTCGACGACGTACTCGCCCATGCAATTACCTCGATTCTGTATTCCAGATTTCTCTCAGGCCCTGTTCCGGTCCTTTCGCGCCTCCACCGGATGCCCTCCGGCCCGCCAAAGGCTCGGAACAGGCCCCAAAGTCTGCCGGAGGGCGGGGCGGATCGACCACCCCGCCCTTCCGGATGTTTATGGAATTCTGTCGGCCAATCAGCTCATAGAGGCCAGATTGTCCAGGTAAGCCTGGCCGTTCTCGGCGGTGACGACCTGCACAGGGGCGTTGATGACCTCATCCACGCTCTCGCCGTTGATGGCCTTCACGGCGGCCTCAACCACCTGATAGCCCATCTCGTAGGGCTGCTGGGCCACAGTGGCCTTCACCAGCTCGCCGTCCATAATCAGCTTCACGGCGGACTCGTTGCCGTCGAAGCCCACGATGATGACGTCGCTGACGCCGGCGGACTTGCAGGCGTTCATAGCGCCGATAGCGGTGTCGTCATTGTGGCAAAGGACGATGTTGATCTGGCCGGGATAGGCGTTCAGCAGGTCCTCCATGGTCTTGGTGGCGCCGTCGGTGGTGTTCTGGCCGGACAGAGCGGCAAGGACCTCCACGCCGGCCTCGCTGCAGGCGGCCTCATAGCCCTCGCGGCGCATATTGGAGGTGTTGTCGCCCTCCTGGCCGTAGATGATAACAGCCTTAGCACCGGAGCCGGCCTGCTGGGCGGCCCACAGGCCGCCTTCCTTGGCAGCGTCTACGTTGGATGTACCCACGAAAGAAGTCTGACCGCCGATGCCTACGTTGGTGTCAACAGCCAGTACGGGGATGCCCTGGTCGATGGCGGCCTGGAGCGCGGCGGTGGCAGCGCCGGCATCGTTGGGAGCGCAGACAATGGCGTTGCAGCCGGCTCCGATCTGCTGCTCGATCATGGAGACCTGGCCCTCGATGTCGCTCTCGGCGCCGGGGCCCACCACGGTGACCTTCACGCCCAGGTCAGCGGCGGCGGCGTCGCAGCCGGCCTTCACATAGCCCCAGTACTCGGAGGCCAGGGTCTTGAGGACGACGGCAACCTCAATGTCGCCGCCGGCGGGGGCGGCGTCGCCCTGGCTGGGCTGGTCGCCGCCGCTGTTGCTGGCGGGAGCGTCGCCGCCGCCGCAGGCGGCCAGGGACAGGACCATAGCAAGGGTCAGGATCAGCGCGAATACCTTTTTCATAGCTTCTTTTCTCCTTCTTATTCTGATTCTAAAAAATGCCTTTCAGAGCCTGTTTTCCGCCGGTGAAACCGGCGGAACAAAGCGGGGGCGCCCCCGCTTGCCACACTGTGACACAAGGCGGAAAGCCAGGCCCAAAAAGCGGTTTTTATTCTATCATATGACATCTGTTAACGTCAACCATATCCCCGATAATCTGTATAATTTTCACAAATAATTTGTTGTTTTTGTAAAAAATTCAAAAACAGGAAATATTCAGGAATATTTTCCCAGATCTGCTTCTGCGGGCCATTTCCAACAATTAAAAGGCGGAAGGGCCTGCCGAACACCGGCAGGCCCTTCCATTTCCCTGATATCGTTGAAGCACTCGAAAATCCGCAATTTGCAGATTTTCAACCAGCGGGTCGGGGACCCGCTGGACGGGCATCACTGCATAAAGGTGCCATCCATCACCTGGTCCAGATAGCTCTGGTACTTCTCCTGCTTGTCAGCGGGCACCAGGTCGCTGACAGCGCCGGCGGAGAGCACGCCGTTCTGCATGGTGCCGAAGATGGTCTCGCCGCCGAAGGTGCCGTTCTCCACGGCCTCCATGCACAATCCCACCAGGCCGGAGTTGTCGGTGACCTGGCTGCCGATGATGCACTCGTTCTGGCCCAGGAAGTCGCCGGGCTGGGCAATGTCATAGACCTTCACGGAGCCGGCCGCAGCGTTGGCCTCGTCGATGGCCTGACGGGCGCCGGAGTCCACGGCAGAGGCGTCGCCGAAGAACACGTCCGCGCCCTGGTCCATCATAGCCTTTGCAAACTCAATGCCCTTGTCGGAGGCGCTGAAGTCGCCGGAGTAGACCACGTCCAGGGCCTCCACAGTCTTGCCCTCCTGCTGGCCGATGTACTCGGCGGACTCCACAAAGCCGGCGTACTTGCCCTTGGTGGTGTCGATCTCCATGCCGCCGATGAAGGCCACCTTGCCGGTCTCGGTCATGAGGCCCGCCAGGATGCCGGCAATCCAGCCAACCTGCTGGGCGTCGGGCAGAAGGGAGGTGACGTTGGCGTTGGCGGCCTTGGCGGGGGTGTCCGCGCCGCCATTGAGCAGGGCAAAGGCGATGTCGGGATACTCCTCCGCGGCCTGGAGAATGGCGTCGGTGTACTGGTTGCCGGGGGCGTAGATCAGGTCATAGTCCAGATCGCAGAAGGAGACGATGCTCTCGTAATATGCGGACTGGGCAATGCTGTCGGAATAGGCGGTCTCCCAGCCGTATTTGGCAGCGGCATCGATCATGGCGTTGTAGCAGGCCATGCCCCAGCCGCCGTCAGAGACGCTGGAGTCGCAGATCATGGCGACCTTGTAGGTCTTGCCGTCGCCGCTGCCGTCGGCGGGAGGCGTGCTGCCGCCGTCACCAGATGTGCCGGAGCCGCTGTTCCCTCCGCCGCAGGCGGCCAGGCTCAGCACCATAGCCAGGGTCAGGATCAGTGCAAAGATCTTCTTCATTCCAAAATTCCTCCTTGTTTTGTCGCGTTTGTGCTTCTATATGAAAACAGGTGAATACCCGTTCTCACTTGGTTCAGCGCTCCTCCCGGAGATAGGGCTTGCCCACGCCCTTGGGGCCCGCCTTCTTCATGCCGATGACCGTCAGCACCACCACGGTGGCGATGTAGGGGATCATCTGGAAGAACTGGTAGGGGATGCCGTAGCTGCCCACCTGGAGGCGGATCTGCAGCGCGTCGCAAAAGCCGAAAAACAGGCAGGCCAGCAGCACGCCGCCAGCGCTCCAGCGGCCGAAGATCACCGCCGCCAGAGCGATGAAGCCCCGGCCGGCTACATTGCCGTCGGTGTAGGTGGTGGAGTAGCAGGTGGTGAGATAGGCCCCGCCGATGCCGGCCAGAGCGCCGCAGATGACGCTGGCGGCGTACTTCACCCCCACCACGCTGATGCCCAGGGTGGCGGCGGCTTTGGGGTACTCGCCCACGGCCTTGTAATTCAGGCCGGATTTGGTCTTGTTAAAGTACACGGCGGTGAAAATCACCAGGCTGTAGGCCAGGTATACCATGGGGGTCTGGTCCAGCAGCAGCCGCACCAGGAAGTTGTCAGAGGCAATGCCCAGCAGGCCGGAGAGTGTGGTCATCAGCCCCACCTGCACCAGCTCGGAGCCCGCGCCGAAGTAGACCCGGTAGATGAAGGCCGCCAGGGCCGGAGCAAAGATATTGATGGCCATGCCGTAGACGATCTGCTCGGCGCAGAGGTTGATGGTGGCGTAGGCGTAGATCATGTTCACCAGGATACCCACCGCCGCGCCGGCCAGCACGCCCAGCAGGGGATTTCCGGTGATGAGGCTCACCAAAAAGCCCGCAAGGGACCCGATGGCCGCAAGGCCCTCCAGGCCGATGTGGACCAGGCCCGCCCGCTGGGAGTACAGCTCCGCCAGGGACAGGAAGATCAAGGGCGTGGCCATGCGGACGCTGGCGAGAATCAGGTTGGTGATAAAAGCAGAATCCATATTATACGGCCTCCTTTTTCTCAGTCATCCGGGCAATCGCCGCCTTGAACTGGGGCAGCTTCACCATGGCGAGGCCCGCCACGGTGAACACGATCACCAGAGCCTGGATGATGTCGGACACGCTGGTGGGGACGCCGGTGGCGGCCTGCATGGTGGTGGAGCCCACCCGCAGCACCGCGAAGAAGATAGCCACCAGGATGGTCGCCAGGGGGTGGAGCTGGCCGATGAGGGCCATGGCCACGCCGTCAAAGCCGTATCCGCTGGCGTAGCCGTTGATGAGGCGGTACTGGGTGCCCATCAGGTCCGCGCTGCCGCCCAGGCCCGCGATGGCGCCGGAGACGATAAAGCTCATCAGGATATAGCGCTTGACGGCGAAGCCGTTGAACTGGGCCGCCGTCATGTTCAGTCCCACTGCCCGGAGCTGGAAGCCCTTGGAGGTGTAGAACAGGAAGTAGTAGATCAGAAGGCCCGTGACCAGCGCCAGGATGAAGGCAGTGGTCACCCGCAGGCCGAAGAGGCGGCTGAGCTTGGTGGCGTCAGGCACCGGGGCCGTCTGGGGCACGGTGCCGTCCCGGAGCCAGTTGGTGTACACCACACCCATGAAGAGCGTCGCCACATAGTTGAGCATGATGGAGATAATCATCTCGTTCTGGCCCCGGTAGATCTTCAAAACGCCGGGAATGGCCGCCCAGAGGCCGCCGGCCAGGGCGCCGGCGATCAGGCACAGCACGATGGCAAGAGGCCCCTCCAGGCCGCTGCGGGTGGCGATGAAGCAGCACACCACCGCGCCGATGATGAACTGTCCCTCGCCGCCCAGGTTGAAAACGCCGCAGCGGTAGGCGAAGCAGGCGCAGAGCCCGGTGAAGATCAATGGCGTGGCCCGGGCCAGGGTGGTACCCACGTTCCGCATGCTGCCGAAGGCGCCGGTCCACAGAGCCTGCAGTGCCACAAAGGGATTGGCCCCCAGCACCGCCATGACGATGCAGCCGACGACAAAGGCCAGCAGCACGGAGATCAGCGGCACCAGGATATTGACGAATTTATTTTTCATCGTTCCCCCTCCTCACTTGCCGGCCATAGCCAGGCTGATCTCCTCAATGGGAGGATTCTTACCGGAGTAGACGCCCATGACCTGCCCCTCGAACATGACGACAATGCGGTCGGAGACTTCCAGAATCTCGTCAAAGTCCGCGGACACCAGCAGCACGCCGCAGCCCCGGTCCCGGGCCTCGATCATGGTGTCGTGGATAAAGCGGGTGGCGCCGATGTCCAGGCCCCGGGTGGGGTGGACCGCCACCAGCAGGTCGGGGTCCCCCTCCAGCTCCCGGGCCAGGATGACCTTCTGCTGGTTGCCGCCGGAGAGGTTCCGGGCCTCCTGCTCCACGGAGGTGCAGCGGATGTCGTACTTCTTCTGCATCTCCAGGGCGTAGTCCCGGATGGCCTTTTTCTTCAATACCAGGCCCTTGGCGCTGGAAAAGGCCTGGGTTTCCGTCGTCTTGAGCACAATGTTGTCCTTCACGGACATCTCCCCGATGAGACCCATTTTGTTGCGGTCCTCTGGGATGTGGGACACGTTTTCCAGAATGAAGCCGTTGGGGGTGAACTGGGCCACCCGGGACCCCTTCATGTCCACCGTGCCGGCGTCCGGCGTCAGCACGCCGGTGACCACCTGGGCCAGCTGGCTCTGGCCGTTGCCGTCCACGCCGGCGATGCCCACGATCTCCCCCCGGCCCACGGTGAGGCTCACGCCGCTGAGGCCGTTGTGCTTGGAGTCCTTCTGAAAGTCCACGCCCCTGAGCTGGATGACCGCCTCCCCAGCCTGCTCCACCTTTATGTACTGGGAGGGAGCCAGTTCCCGGCCGATCATCAGGTTGGCCAGGGCCTGTCCGTCCGTCTCCTCCCGCTTGAGGGTGGTGACCACCTCGCCGGAGCGGAGGATAGTGATGCGGTCGGAGATGTGCAGCACCTCCCGCATTTTGTGGCTGATGAAGATGACGCTCTTGCCCTCCTCCGTCAGCTTCCGCATGATCTTAAAGAGGCCCTCCACCTCGATGTCCGTCAATGCCGCGGAGGGCTCGTCCAGCACCAAAAGCTCCGCGCCCCGGTACAGGGCCTTCAGGATCTCCACCCGCTGCTGGGCGCCTACGGCGATCTCCGTGATGGGACGGTCCAGTTCCACGTCCAGGCCGTACCGGGCGGAGAGCTCCAGAATCTCCTTTTTCCGGGCCTCCCGGTCAATGAAGATCCCCTTGGTATTCCGGTCCCCCAGGATGATGTTCTCAAACACCGTCATGGCCTCCACCAGCATGAAGTGCTGGTGCACCATGCCGATACCCAGGCGCACCGCCTGGGCCGGCGAGTCGATACGGACCTTTTTTCCGTTTAAGCAGATACTGCCCTCCGTGGGCTGGTAGAGGCCGATTAGGACGTTCATCAGCGTGGATTTTCCCGCGCCGTTCTCCCCCAGCAACGTGAGCACCTCACCCTTGTAGACAGTGAGATTGATGTCCTTGTTGGCGTAGAAATCGCCGAACCGCTTGCTGACATGCTCCATTCTCAAGAACTCTTCCAATGCGCTGTCTCCCCTCTCTGCACGGGGGCCCGCCGTTTTTAAGCCTGTCCAGTATCACCCCGCGCACGGCTTGGCGGCGGGTTCTTCGCTTTGACTGCGTTAAAAATCTCTGCATCCTTCAGAATTACCGCGGCTTTTTGCCCTGCAGGTCAAAAAAACCGCCCGCCATTCCGCACACGTTGAGATACTGAACCGGCTCTCAGGCAAACCGCCCCTTTGTGTAGGAATCCGACACCATTATATAGAAAACAGGGAGAGATTTCAACATGTATTTTTATGCCTCTCAAAAACTCGAAAAGCGGCTTTTTTTAATTTTTATTGTACAAAATTAATTTTTCCGCACAGCTCACGCACAAGGCCGGAAAGGGCGCGCCGGTCTGGCCGGCGCGCCCTTTGTTGATCTCCCGGATTTACAGCTCCGCCACGTCCATGGCCGCCCGCTCCACGCAGAGGGGGCTTTTGGCGTCCAGCACCAGAGAGAGCTCCGCCTCGCCTCCGTTCTCCATGCAGGGGTACAGCACGGCGGCGTAGCGCAGGGTCTGGGGTTTGCCGGAAAACCGCTCCATGGAAAAACGCAGGGGCAGCGTCTCCGTAAACGCGCCGCAGGGCGTCTGCCGCAGCAGAATGGTCCCCGTCTCCTCCGCCGGGTGCATGGCGCAGACGTTCAGTGTGTACTGGACGGCATAGGCCTTTCCCGGATTCAGCCGGATCTGGGTAGGGGCCTCCTCGCTCCAGTGGATGTCGTCTCCCCGCAGGACACGCCGCCGCCAGGGCAGGCGGCATCCCCGGTTCCACAGCATCCCCTCCCGCTGGCCCGCCAGCTGGAGGGCGCTTTTCTCCCGGGGCTCCGGCCCGCCCGGACACGGCCCGGGACAGGGCCTGGGGCAAGACCCGGGACAGGGACAGGGCCCCCAGGGCGGCGGGCAGGGCGGCGCCGGGGGCAGGCAGGCCTCCAGCACCTTTTCCAGCTTGCTTTTCAGCAGAATCTGATTCTGGGCCACCGCCTCCAGCAGAGCGGCGACGCTTTTATTGACTGCCAGCACCTCCTGAGGGCCGGCGCAGGGCTTTGTCCCCGGCAGGGTCCCCAGAATGTACTGCAGCTTCTCGCCTTCGGCGTTGAGGATGTGGCTCAGGGCAAGCTCCTCCATGGCAATGGACGCGATAATCATGGTCAGGGCTTCCTCCCGTGTCATATCCGCGCCATTGGGCGGAAAGGAAGGCATAGACATATCAAAATCTCCATAGGCCGCCGGGGCCCAAGGCCGGGGCGGCGGTGTGCGGCATGGGCCGCCGCTCCATTCTATGCCCTCCGAAACGGTCCGGTTCCACCGGAACATGCCGCCGCGGAGGCGCATAGAATACCCCGGGCGTCTCGCCAACTCCCCTGCCCCGGCAGACGCCTCAAGTTTGAAAGGAGATTCACTTATGTCTCTGCCCAGCTTTCCCGTGGTCGACCCACCCATTCAGCGGGACGACGCGGTCAACCAGATTCTCTCCTCCATCGCCATGGAGGAACTCGGCCTGAGCCACATCCTCAACGCCGAGGGCGAGAAGCTGCAATATATTCTCGGAACCCTGCCGGGCCTCAGCGGTCCTGCCGCCACAGTCAGCGACGTGCTGGCCGCCAACGAGAGCGTCCGCGGCCTGCTGGAGACCGCCGTCCAGAACCAGCTCTTCCTGAAGGCGAAGATGCAGGGCGCGCTGGACGCCTCCCCCATGCAGGGGGCCACCGGACCCACCGGGCCCACCGGGCCCACCGGCCCTGCCGGCGGCCCTGCCGGTCCTGCTGGTCCCACCGGCGCTACCGGTGCTGCGGGCGCTGTGGGCGCCACAGGCGCTACCGGCCCTGCCGGCGCTGACGGCGCTGCAGGCGCCACGGGCGCAACCGGCCCTGCCGGCGCCGCAGGCGTCACCGGTCCCACCGGCGCTGCCGGCCCTGCCGGCGCTGACGGCGCTGCCGGCGCCACGGGCGCAACAGGGCCGCTTATTTATGCACAACAGTAACTTTTGCTTGGTGATGGGGCATTAAGCCTGCTACATCGCGGGCTTTCGCTCTATCACCGTAAGTATGTTGTGATTGTTCTCGATGTAATCAAGTATGCGTTGATACTCGTCGGCAAAATTGAAGTCCACCGTTATTTCCCCGTTCTCATGCACCCAAACCGTATCAACCAATTCCACCACGATGCCGCGATTAAGGGTTTGAATGTTCCTGTGCTTTAGAAAAGCAGTAAGATAGGGGTCGTCGGTGTCGATACCGTCAGCCATCACTTGCATTTCCTCTTTCAGATAAGAAATGTTTTGTTCAAGCTGGGCAATCTGTTCCGCAATCTTGCCCTTTAAGCGGCGGTATTCATCTTTGGTAATATCGCCGCTTTTCCAATCAAGGTACAAGCTGTCGGAAGCGTCATTGTATTGCTTGAGCTGTTTTTCTGCCTGTTTCAAAGCAAGGGTCAATCGCTTGTTTTCCCGATTGATAACAGGTGCGTTGTTTATCCGTTCAATTTCTTCTGATAGTTTGTCTACAAGCGCGATCTGCACTTGCAGGGCGGCTAAAACCGCTTCCTCTAACTTATCCTGCCGGATAGAATGTTTACTGCAAGTCTTTTTGTCGGTAAAGGTACGACAGGCATAGTAGGCGAGATTGCGGGCGGTCTTTCGCCGCATAGCCTTTTTGCAGTCAGCACAGCGGACAAAGCCGGACAATAGATAGACTTCCTGCTGGCCCGGTGCTGTCCTTGTGTCGCGCTGATGCAGGGCTTGTGCCTTTTCAAAGGTTTCCCGGTCAATGATTGCTTCGTGGGTGTTGGGGACAACAAACCATTCATCTTCGGGGACAGCGATTTGCTTGTGTACTTTGTAGCTGATGATGCGATGCCGTCCCTGCACCATCACGCCGGTGTAAATTTCATTCTGCAATATCCTTGCAACCGTACTGGCAGACCATAAGCCATCGTTTTTGCTGGAATTGGGATTATTGTACTTGAACCCCTTTTTCTTTTTATAGGCTTCGGGGTTCGGCTCTCCCATGCTGTTCAACCTTTTGGCAATCCCCATTTTGCTGTACCCCTCATGGACAAACCAATGATAAATGCTTCTCACGACTTCCGCCGCTTCTTCATCTATCAAGAGGCTGTTTTTGTCGTTGGGGTCTTTCTTGTAGCCGTATGTGGCAAATGCCCCGATGAACTCGCCGCGCTCCCGCTTCATTTTGAAAGTCTTTCGGATTTCTTCGGAAGTGGTAGCGGCAAACTGTTCGTTGAACATTCCCCTGATCGGCACTTCAAGACCGCTTGCAGAATGTGGATTTGCATAGGTGTCGATGAATGGTGTACCTGTGCAGATAAACCTTGCGCCGTTGATTGGGATAAATTCTTCAAGAAACTTTTGCTGATCTGCAAGATTGCGGAAACCGCGTGCAAGTGACTTGATAATCATGCAATTTACTTCCTTGCGAACGATACAGCCCTCAAGCCGCTTGAAGTTTGGCCGTGCTGTGTCTGTACCTGTCAGCCCGTCATCGGCAAATACGTCTACAATCACATAGTTCCCCGGCTCAAAGTAACGGTCTACAAAGTCACGCAGAATTTTTTCCTGATTGATGATGCTCTCGCTGTCGTCCTCGTTGTCGTCCTCTCTGGACAATCGGATATAAAGCCCTATTTTCCAAAACGGCTCCACGCTGGCGCGTGCCGTTCTGGTTTTGCGTGTGCGGGGCATGATACCTCCTTTCCCCTTATAATTACAGGCCTATTATACCATTTTCGCCCCATAATCACAAGGTCTTTGTCAAAAATGGCAACGGGAAAGTCGGTAGTTTATTTCAGGCTTAAAAAGTAATCGCATAGGGATTGTTTTAAGGTCTTGTGTTCTGATACAAAGCGGATTTTGACCGGCGTATCACCGCAGAGAAAGCAGTACGGATTGCCGATTTGTTCCAGGTAGCTTTGCACTTTCTGTACGGCTGGCAGCGCAGTGTCAATGTGAATGTTGCGAATATCAACTAAAGTGCTGCGGTCAACCTGCGTTATATCCACGCTTCTCATTTCTTGAAGCTGTGATTGGCTAATCATCTTTATTCCCCTTTCCGGCATAGCGTCATACAATCCATATGCGCTCCGGCTTGTACGTTATGAGAAAAGGGGCATAAATCGGACGGCTGGCGGCGACCAGCACCACGGGACTTTCACCCCCGCGTGGTTCTCACGCGGCCCTACCCATTGCCTGCGACGCTTTGAACGCTCGGACTGTGGCTGTAAGGGAGTATCGTTAGCGTATGCGCCGCTGATTATAAGTTGCCAGCTTTTCGGTGTAGGCGGTTCTCGCTCTCCCGCAGGATGCGGGGTCATGGCGCACCCACCGACACAGCGCATACAGAATGTGTCCGTTGCCCTATGCTGCGCCGCCGTTATCTTGCGGGCTTTCTTTGTCAAGGTGCAGCGCCGGGCCGGAGGTGGGGGAACATGGAAAGGGTAAGGTGTTCCGCCTGCCCTGCCGGGCCGGTTGCCGTCAGCCTAAACCGACGATGGCCTGAATGAGCTTGTTTTCCAGGTGGTGCTTCATCCACTCGTCCAGGCAGACATAGGGATTGCCGTACTCGTCATACAGCGTCCGGGTACAGAGCTTGTTTATGTAGCCCTCGTAGTACCGCAAGACACGTTCCACGGCCTCGGCATCCCCGGCGCGGGCGGCTTCGATCACCGGCATGGGGAGAAGCGCCCGGCCCTTGTAGCTGGGGTTCATCATCCGCGCTCAACCTCCCTTTGGCATCAACGCCGTCAATTTGTTCCGCAGTTCGTCCAGTGTTTTCTTCCTGTGCCGTTGGACGGCGCTGCGGGACATACCCACAAGGCTGCCGATCTCGGCGTCGCCCAAATCCAGCACGAAACGCAAAATCAAAATGCTTTGCGTCTGTGCGGACAGGCTGGCAAAGGCATCGGCCACAAGCTCGTTGTCGATATGCAGGTCATACCCGTGCGACGAAAAAGTGTAACTGTCGCTGGGGTAGTGATCTACCGTAGAGAGCTTGTCCATATCTGCCTGCGACAAGGCGCTGATTGACACCTGCCGGTCACGCTGGCGCTTTAAGCCGCGCCGGTAGTTATGGGCCTCGTTCCGCAGTACCGACTTGCAAAAGGCGTCAAACCGGCACTCGTCATAGTTGCGGGGGATAGCTTCCATCTTCTCACCCCCTTTCCTTGGGGATGGTGGTGGTTCTCTCCCTTTCCGCTAACATGACACCGGCAACGCCGTCTGCTACCCGCTAAAAGCCCCCTTTGCGAAAATAATTTTTCCAGATCGGCGCAGACCGTAGGAAACGACAAAAACTGCCCGGCAGGTCGCAGACCTACCGGGCGGGATTTGGGAATAAGATTGCACTTTATAGCTGTGTATAGTTCATGCGCGTGGCCGGAATGTCCCCAGGCGGAGGACGGGCTTTTTTTGACGTGTCAAGCCTCATCAGATTTTGTCGAATGGTTATGCGCTTCATAGCGGCTGCCTCCTGTCAGCCGCCGTATCTGTCAGCGTTACCGCGTCATTCTTTTGGGGGATAAAAGAACGGCGGCTTTAATCTCTTAAAACCGCCGCATAAGGCAAATGTAGGCATGGAAAATCGGTCTGCCCAGCAGCGGTTTTTTTCTTTTCTGCCGCTGGGCAGATCATTTGCTTTATAGATATAATAAGAGAAGTTTTTGAAGATTTCATAAAGATTTGCAAAAAATGGGTGGCTATAAAAGCCACCCATCCTATCAAAATGGAATTTTCAAAATTACTTTTGCACCGCCTGTACTTTTGGAGTTTTCTAAGACAAGCTCACCACTATGTTGTTCCATAATGGATTTTGCAATATATAGGCCCATACCAAAGTGCATCTTTGAATTACGGCTTTGGTCGTCCATAAAGAATTGTTCTTGCGCGTGCCGCAACGCTTCGTTAGAAAATCCTTCCCCCTCGTCCGTGACTGAAATTTCAACGAAATTGTCTCTTCCGCAGACATCTATATGAAGTGTTCCATCTTGCGGGGAATAGTCCAACGCATTATTTACCACATTTTGAATGGCACGTCCTAACAAAACCTTATCTGCGGTTAGTTGCATCGGGATGTCGGACATACTCATTCGCAAATGAATTTCTTTTGTCCTGCACAAAGCATCTATTGATACTTTCACTTGCTTTAGATAATCAGGAAGATTAAAGATTTCTTTATTAAGCTGATACCCTGTTGAAGCCGTAGACAGGTCTATCAGGGTTTTAACATAAACTTGCATCTGCGTATAGCTGTCTGTGATGTAGTCAGCACATTCCTGTTGTTCTATTGTTAAGTCAGTATCGTACAACAATTCCGTATTGCCTCGGATGATGGTTAGTGGTGTCTTGAGATCATGGGCTAATGCAGAAATCTGTTCTTGCCGCAGTTTGTCGGCCTGCCATTGTTCTGTAAGCGATTTTTTTAGTGCCAATTTCATGTGATTGAGTGCGTCAAGAGTTAAGTCGATTTCATATAAACGGCTTTTTTCAACCTCAAAATTCAAATCCTGCTGCTCAATTTTCTTTACAGCAGTCAGCAATTTATCCATTTTATTCCCAAGGTATTTCCCGAATAGATATGATAAAACAATCAAGAAAAGCAGAATTTCCAATATAATGACAGCAATTAAAACCCAATCTGCCGAAGAAAATATTCTATGCAGCAGTGGATTGCTGAATTGGGCGGTCATTCTATACCTTAAAATCAGTATTTCGTCAGTCCTGTCTATCACAGCATACAGATAAGGCTTGCTGCTTGTCTGATTGTTCACAATACACATTTTCCAAACGGAAGCTGTTTCTTCCAGATCGAGCGAACCGCCAATATACTTTCCGTCTTTTGTGAAAAGGGCATATTCACAAAGAGGTGGTATTTCATTTTCTGTAATCCGATCTGTGGATTGTAAACTTCCCCTCGCATTTTCTATTTCTGCGCTCATTCTATTTATTGGGTATATAAATCCAATTTCAACGCCAAATAGATAGAAGGCTATGTTGACAAAAGCAACCAGAAAGACACCAAGCGCAAGAAATATCGCATACTTCATAAAAACAGTACGCAGTTTTCTTACACCCATTTATAGCCAACCCCCCAAATTGTTTCAATCGTTGACAAGTGAAATTCAGCTAACTTCCCACGTATATTCTTAATGTGAGTAGAGATAACAGAACTATCACTTTCTCCGTCAAATCCAAAGACCGCCTCATAGATTTGCTCCCGCGTAAATGTTTGTCCATGATGCCGCGCCAGATATTCGCATATTTCGTACTCACTTTTTGTCAACGGAACCTTTTTTGAGTTGATTTCAGCTTCTTTCGCATTGAGGCGGAAAATGACGCCGGATATTGAAAAGCTGTTTTTCTTTTCTCTTACATCACGCCGCAAGTGAGCATTTACCCGCGCTCTAAGTTCGTTTGTCCCGAACGGTTTCGTGATATAGTCATCTGCTCCAAGTCCTAATCCCTGAACAATTTCACTTTCCTGCGTTTTTGCAGTAAGGAAAATGATCGGGCAATCTACACGGTCACGGATTTGATTGCAAAGGTCAAAACCATCAATTTCCGGCATCATAACATCCAGCAAAATCAAGCCAAACTTTGAAAAATCCATTTCTGTGACTGCCTTGGCATTTGATTGTAGTGTAACTAAGTGCTGATCTTTTTCTAAAACACGCCTGACAAGCTGGAGCATAGCAATATCATCGTCCACTACCAATATATGCGCCATTATCTCACCTCTTTGTTCTGATTTATATATTTGCACTCCAAGGACATCTACATTACTGTTGCGCCAAAAGGCATCAGTGCCAGTTTTGCCATTTTGAAGCACTGTATTCCGAAAGGAATACCGATAATCGTACAACACAAAAGCAACCCATTCAGCAGCGCCACCAATGCCAAAGGGATACCGCTGATAAGCAGCCACAAGATATTGGCAATCGCAGACATAGCACCGCCGCCATAATTCACATCTTTTCCAAAAGGGAAGAAAGCAAGTGACGCAAACTTAAAGCATTGACGGCCAATCGGAATACCGACAATGGTAATGCTCCATAAAACACCGGCAACCAGCCAAGAAATTCCCTGCCACAGTCCGCAGCACAAGAACCAAATAATATTGCCCAACCAATTCATCAGTTCTACCTCCACTCTCAATCGGCTGACCGATTTCCGCTATATCTGGAAAACCAAAGGACCGCAATTCCTATTATAGCACAAGTTGACAATATGCAAAAGATGATGCCAAAATCCATACCTATTCTGTTTGGCGGCATTAGGCCAAAAGTCGTTTCCAGAACGTAAGAAGAAAAACGAATACCCCAACCATAGGGGATGATAAACCAGATGCCCGTGCCTAATCCTGTTTGGAGAAGCGCAACCAAAAGGCTCCCGAATACTCCAATCCCTATTCCCAAATTTTTACCAAATCGAATTGCTAATACGAAATGAATACCATACAGCAAAATGTTACTGCCCCAAAGGACAAGTGGAATTACTATATAAAATCTGGAAGGAATTTCTGTTGTGCCACCAACCAATGGAAATAGCGCACCAAATAGTACACTACTCAATACAGTTGCCAAAAGTCCAGTCACAAGCAAAATAGTCAATTTGGAAAGAGCGGCTTTCTGTCTGTATGGAAGTGTCAATATATTTTGAAAATGTCCTGCTTTTGCTTCCTGTTCTGCTGCAACATAGCAGACAATCCCGATTGCAAAGGGAAAAGCAACGGCCATGATCTGAAAATAAGCAGCCAGTTTATTGATGTCATCGCTTTGGGAAACGCCCGCATATAGTAACATCATAGCCGCCCCGCATACGGCAAAAATAACGTGCAGAAGGAAAAAGCAGGAATGATACAATTTGTATAAATCACTTTTCAAATAGCAGATATAGTTAGCCATTGGACTTTCCCCCACTTCCAAGCAATTTAGAGCAAATCCAAAAAGCGGCAGCAGCTAATGCCAAGCTAATAGCAAGAGCGGGAAAAATATGCTCAACAGCCAATAACGGAGAACCGTCCTCAATGGGAAGTCCGTTAGGATGTATCTTGAAAAACGGACAGACTACACGGGCCGGAATAGCGTATGGATTAAGAAAGAACCACGCTTTTTCTGCGCCAATAGTAGATGAAACAATATTCGCCACAAAAGTTATTAGCACAGAGGGAAGATACCCTGTTTTGCTTGCAATCAGCATAACAAAAGGAAGTTGCCACAAGCAAGTAAGGAACAGCAGCATACAGCCGATTATGCTGTCCAGCGGCGAAATGTTCATAGTCGTAAAACTGGCAATTCCCGTAGTAAATAACCACATGAGCAGATTGCTGATAAAAAGTATAGCAGTCAGGGCAAGTCCTTTGCCAATCCATATTTTCGCAGAAGGGAACGGCAAACAAACAATGTTTTGCAGCCCTGTATTTTTCTCACGGATAACAGTACCCGCGGCCCACAGTGCGATTACAACAGGAAGAAGCATAGTGTACCACCAGTTGTAAGCCGAATATTGTACTGCATGACTGCTCAATAAAAAGCCGACAAGTACAGTTGCCAATGGCGCACCAAAAATCAATTTCATTGAGAAGCTGTGCCGCATTTTAAGGAGTTCCGAACGTACAATCCCGAACATTATTTCTCACCCCTTTCCCTATGTGCGCCAACAACATCCATAAAAATACTTTCCAGATCGTGGTTCTTATGGATTTCGTTTTCATAGCCTAAATGTCCGGCAGATATAATGCCAATGTGGTCAGCAATTTGCTCAACTTCGGAGAGTATATGACTGGACAATATGACGGTGATCCCTTTTTGCGGAAAACTTCTGATAAGCTCACGCAAATCTTGAATACCAATCGGGTCTAACCCATTTGTCGGTTCGTCCAAGATAAGCAATTTGGGCTGTGACAACAGAGCCAAGGCAATTCCAAGCCGCTGTTTCATTCCCAGCGAAAAATGGCCCGCCCGTTTTTTTCCAGTATTCTCAAGTTGCACAATACCAAGCACCTGCTTGATGCGGCTTTCTGGAAGCCCCAGGGCCAGAGTACGGGCTTTCAGGTTTTCATAGGCCGAGAGATTTTCATAGAGCGGAGGCATCTCGATCAAAGCACCAATGTTTTCCAAATCTGCCCGGCTCCACGGATGGCCGTCAAATTCAATCGCGCCAGAGGTGGGACGGAGAATACCCGTAATCATTTTCAAGATGGTAGATTTCCCCGCACCATTCGGCCCAAGCAACCCATAAATTGAGTTGCGCTGAATATTCAGTGACACATTGTTCACGGCCATCTGCCCTTTGAAGCTTTTGCAGAGGGCAGTTGTTTTTAAGATCATATCCATATAACCCACCCCTTTTTTTGATTGTAACGATAGCATATCCTGTAATTTTGAAGATTTCATAAAGATTTTCCCAAAAAGATATATGAATTATAAACCGCGAATAGACGCATATTGCATCATTCCAAAGGACACTATATGAACTATATACTGTAGTAGGGTGATGTGATATGGCGAAAATCAAGGACTGTCCCGGCTTTGAAACTTTTGGCGTGGATGTACGGGCCGCACGGGAGGCATTGGGGCTTACGATTAAGGCATTGGCGGAGCAGATAAATGTTGACCCGCGGTATCTTTCGGAAATCGAATTGAAGCCTACCATTCCAAGTATCCCGGTAATTTTGCAGTTGGTACGGATTTGCCGTCTGCCGATGGAACGCTATTTCAATCCTGAACTTTTCGGGGAGGTCAGCGCCCAGCGTCAGCGTGTCAGCCACAAGTTGCAGCTATGCCCGGAAAAGTATCTGCCCATCGTTGAGGCCACCATTGACGGAGCAATCAAATTAGACGAATAGGGGCCGTTTTGCGAGAGCGAAGCGACCTCTATTTTTTGCGCTCTTTTCCCGAAAATGCCTGCCTTTGGTGGGCATTTTTGCTTTCTCCAGGTGTCTTGTTAGTACGGAGGACGGGGGAAGCGGAACGGGGGGAGGGGTAACGTAGCAAGCATAGGGAGTGTAGCCACACTCCCGGAAAACGGCCCGCCCCGCCCCCGCCGGGCCGTGTCCGTTTTCGCTTGTTGGGATAATCCCAAACCCTTATGCAGAACGGAGGTGACGCATGGCGAACAGAAAGCGGAAGATCGTGCTGCGTGTCCCGGTGACGGCGGAGGAACAGGCGTTGATACAGCAGAAAATGGCCCTGCTCCATACGGCCAATTTTTCGGCCTACGCCCGGAAGATGCTGATTGACGGCTACATCGTCAACGTGGACACCAGCGACATCCGGGCGCAGACGGCGGAGATACAGAAGATCGGCGTCAATGTTAATCAGATCGCCCGCAGGGTGAACAGCACCGGCACAGTGTACGCGCAGGACATAGAGGACATCAAGGGGGTGCTGGCGGAGATATGGCAGTTACAAAGATACATCCTATCAAGTCAACGCTGAAACAGGCCCTTGACTACATCGAGAACCCGGACAAGACGGACGGGAAAATGCTGGTGTCCTCCTTTGGCTGTTCCTATGAAACGGCGGACATCGAATTTGAAATGCTGCTGGCCCAGGCGATGCAGAAAGGGAACAATCTGGCCCACCACCTGATACAGTCCTTTGCCCCCGGCGAGGCCACGCCGGAGCAGGCCCACGAGATCGGGCGGTGGCTGGCCGACGAGGTTTTGCAGGGGAAATATCCCTATGTGCTGACGACCCACATCGACAAGGGCCATGTCCATAATCACATCATTTTCTGTGCCGTGGATATGGTGAACTGCCGGAAGTATGTTTCCAACAAGCAAAGCTATTCTTTCATCCGGCGTACCAGCGACCGGCTGTGCCGGGAACAAGGGCTGTCCGTGGTGAAGCCGGGTCAGGACAGGGGCCAGTCCTATGCCGAGTGGGACGCCCAGCGGCGGGGCCGGAGCTGGAAAGCGAAGCTGAAAGTCGCCATCGACGCCGCTATCCCCCAGGCAAAGGATTTTGACGATTTTCTGCGGCTCATGGAGAAGCAGGGCTATGAGATTAAGCGGGGGAAATTCGTGTCGTTCCGCGCCCCCGGCCAGGAGCGATTTACCAGGTGCAAGACGCTGGGCGAAGCCTACACCGAGGAAGCCATCACCGAGCGCATCCAGGGCCGGGCCATTGCCGCCCGCAGGCTGAAAGTCCGCAAGGGTATCTCCCTGCGTATCGACATCGAGAACAGCATCAAGGCCCAGCAGTCGGCGGGCTATACCCGTTGGGCAAAGATACACAATTTACAGCAGGCGGCAAAGACCATGAACTTCCTGACGGAGCATGGCATCGACGCCTATCCTGATCTGGAAAGCCGGGTGGCGGAGATCAGCGCCGCCAGCGAGGAAGCTGCCGCCGCACTGAAAACGGCGGAGCGGCGTTTGGGAGAAATGGCCGTGCTGATAAAGAACGTCACCACCTACAAGCAGACCCGGCCCGTGGCGGTGGAGTATCGCCGGACGGCGGACAAGTCCTGGTTCCGGCAGGAGCATGAAAGTGCCCTGATACTGTACGAGGCGGCGGGCCGTGCCTTGCGGGAGGGCGGCGTGACAAAGCTGCCCGATCTGGCCGCGCTGAAAGCGGAGTATGCCCGGCTGTCGGAGGAAAAGGAACAGCTGTACGCCAGGTACGGCGAAGTGAAAAAGGAACTGAAAGAGTACGGCATCATCAAGCAGAATGTGGACGGGATTTTGCGGGTGACGCCCCGGCAACAGGAAAGGAAGCAAGAACTGTGAGCATACCGAAGATGAACTATCCGCAGTACCGCAAGGCCCGGAGGCTAACGCGGGAGTGCTGCAACAATGTGGGCGGCAACTGCCTCCTGCTGGACGATGGGGAGGAATGTATCTGCGTTCAGAGTATTTCCTACTCCCTGCTGTGCCGCTGGTTCCGGGTGGCTGTCCTCCCGCTGGACGCTGTTCTGTGCGCCGAGATCACAAAGGGCCACGATTATTTGAAACGGTGCTGTGAGTGCGGGGCCAGCTTCACGCCGAAGTCCAACCGGGCGAAATACTGCCCCATCTGCGCCAAGAAAATGCGCCACCGCCAGGAGGCCGAGCGGCAGAGGAAAAGATACCATCGGCCCCATACATTAACTTGAAGAACCCCGGCGATATTGGGTTGATTCGCCAACCATACTATGATATAATTAGACAAAATTTAGTTTGCTTTATGGCGACAATCGATAAACAGTAGATATAGAGGTAAAAGCAATGGATAGAATTGCATTGGTAATAGGTAATTCTAAGTATCAAAATGGAAACGCATTAACTAATCCTGAGAACGATGCAAATGACATTGAAAGGGTTTTGTCTAAACTTAGCTTTGATGTTACAAAAGTAATAGATGCAAATTTAATAGCCATCCAACAGGCAGTTAATACTTTCCTACAAGCATTGGATGAAAACGCTGTTGGATTATTATTCTATGCAGGACATGGTATGCAAATTGACGGGAAAAATTACATTGTTCCTGTTGATTTTACATCAGGAGATAAGAGCAAGACCATTGTATCGTGTTATTGCTTAAATTCTTTTTTAGATGGCATTTCAGCATACAAAGGGAAAACTATAATTTGTATTTTAGATGCGTGTCGAGATAATCCATTCGCACAGGAACGGGGACTGGCCACTGGTTTTGCTCCATTTATTAACCCGCCAAAAGGGACTATTATTGCATATTCTACAAGTTCTGACTGTGGAGCCTTTGATGGATTATGTAGTAACGGATTGTATACTCAAGTACTAAAGGATGCAATGTTAATTCCTAATTTGAAAATAGAGGAAATGTTTAAGGCAGTTCGAAATAAAGTGTCGGAAATATCAATCAGCCAATATGGTAAAGAACAACTTTCTTGGGAGTATTCTTCACTCATAGGAGATTTCTATTTTTCTGTTGTCCCCCAGCCGGTTAATGTGCAGATTACTGATGATGAAATATACAAGTTTATACGTTTACGTCAAAAATCATACGAGGATTCTTCTGATGATATTTATGATATTGAATGCCTGCCATATGTAGACGCTTATAATAAATATCACATACCAATCATTAAAATTTTACGGGCATATTCGAGAGTGGATTATCAAAAACAGGGATATAATTTTTCTGATGCCACCATCGATCAGATAAATAGTAATTACCTGTCTGCATGGGGTTTTAGACAAGAATATGGCAGATGGTATTATAAAGACCACTACGTTGAGATGGGGGATTTATTACCATTGCCAGAAGAGTTGAAACCAAAATCTCCCATTAAGGGTCAAGAATTGAAGATTGAAGCATCTTTGACTGCCGAAATGAATAATGGGAAGATAAGATTCCAAGCATTTTCTAATATTCCAGAGGGAACACCACTAATATTTACGTTACAGGGGAAAAAATATAAAGCTCAAAGCAAACAAGTAGCAGGGAGTAACAGTACGATAAGTGAGTGGTTTAGCGATAAAGGAAGCCCTATAAAAAGTGGATTCTATACTCTTGAAATATCGTGCCCAATGGATAAAATATTGCCAGAAAATATAAGGAAAATGTTTGGAGAACGGAATCGAAACATATTTGGGCCATGTGTGAACTTCGATCCGTTTGGGGGAAATACGATACATATTTCCTATGGAGTGCTAATTGATAAAAACTCTATTCATAAAATTATTAGTATGCAACAGAAAATTTCAGAATTATGAAATTAAAGCAAGATTAAAATGTAATGCTAACATGGTTTTAGATTGGCATATTCGCTCCAAATAGCCTACGCATTTAGAGCGGTAAAAGCCCGCTGTTTTCAAGGCTTTCAAAGGCCGGTCGTTGGGGTGGCTGAATGATTTATCAAATACCCGCTGAAACGGCGTTCTAAATGCGTAGAAAACCGGCAAAAAATAAGGCAGGACGCGGGGCCATTCTACCGGCTCCACGTCCTGCTTTTCTGATACCCCCAGCGTCTACCGTTTACGCAAGCGCCCCACCTCCGGCGGGCCGCTTGCGGCACCTGCGGAAAAGGTGCATCCGCTCCGCGTCTGCACCTTTTCCGCAGGTCTTGTTACCCATTCTGCTGCCTGTCAGCGTCTAACCTGCCGCGCCGGTTCCCTGTTACTCGTCCGTAAAGAGAAAGCGCATATCCTCAAAATCGGCGTCCGTCATGGCCTCCAGCTTCCTGATCGTCTGCCGGGCCAACGCCTGCATATCCCCGTCCATATCGGGGAGGGCGGCGGTCATGCGGCCCATCGTCCTGCGCCGGTCGGCCTTGTAGTAGACACAGACCAGGTTTTCTTCCTCAACCGTGAAATGTACCATCATCCTACCTCCAATCCCTGATTTTTCGTTTTGGCCGGGGCCTTTTTCGGGGCGGCGGCGTTCTTGGCCTCGGCAAGCTGTTTGCGGATAGAGGGCTTGCGGCCAATCTTGATCTTGAACGTGGCCGCACGGTTCTTCTGCCTGCCTTGGCGGGCGGCGGAAAGCAGACCCCGCAAGGCGTCCTCACTCTCCGGCTCATAGTGCCTGCTCACCACCTTGCCATGCTCCGCCACCATCCCATAGATACCGTGATCGTACTGCTCATAGGAACAGCGGGTTTCGGTTCCATCCTCAAATTTCAGGCTGACTTCCTGAATGGGGAGCGCCTGCTGCCCCAGCTTGGCGGCGTGCTGCCGGAAGTCCAATTCATAGAGATTGCCCATCACTTGGCCGTCCTGCAAGCCGGTGATCTCCACGGCGTAGGCCAAAATGCTGTCCCCCGTGGTGGCGTGGAACGCCCAGGTATGACTTGCCTGGCTTTCTTTCAGATAGGCGTCACGCTCCCGGAAGCACTCGGTTCCACAGCGGCGGGACAGCCACAGCAAATGGGTATTTTCCTCGGTGGGATGCCGTGTCGCCTCCATGAACATTTCCATGTCATAGCGGAAATCGCTCTTGTAATGCTCGGTGTTCAGCTCCATCACAGCCCCCAGGGAGGCGATGATGTCCACATCCTCATATTTTCGCAATCGTCACACCTCCAAATCCTGCGATTTATCCTTGGTGGGGGGCTTCTGCTTTTGGCCCTCCTTGGCCGCTTTCAACTGCGCCCGGATGGAGGGCTTTTCCTGTTGTGCTTGCCGGGCTTTGATCTGCAATTCGCTGGGCTTTTCCCCGGAGAGGGGCCGCAGGAACGAAATGCGGTCAACCACCCAAAAGGTATTGTCGTTCAACTGGCGCTGCCACGCCCCGGCCTTGGGCGACCAACGGAAGCTGTTTTCTTTCAGGATGTTCCGGGTGGCCTCGTCGGGCTTGCCCTCAAAGAAGATTTGCAGGCGGTTGGCCTCCCGGTTGATCTCCACCGTGCCGCCGTCGAACTCCCAGCCCACAAAGACATTTTCCCGCTGGCGGGTCAACTGCTCAATGCGGCTGCGCACCTGCCGGATGTTGGCATTATTGTTGGACAACTGCCAGGGCAAAAAGGGAGGTTCCCCGCCGCCCCCGGCCATGCCGGACTGGAACGCCTCAATGCTCTTTTGGGACAGGTGGGGACAGCCCTCCAACGTCTTGTGCTTGCGGTAGTAGGCGTTCACCGCTTTCATCATTTCCTGCGTGGCTTCCAGCTTTTCCAGCTTGGCTTGCAGCTTCTCAATGGCGTTGGGGTCGTCGGCGCTGATGCCGCCCATGCCCGTACTGCGGATTTTATCAAGCAAGCCCTGTATCTCCTGCCACTCCCGTATATTCTTATCATCGGCGGCGTTCTGTTTCTGCTTTTTCTTCACCGGGAAATTCGCAGGCCCGGCGATCATCACAGAGGGGACGCGGGCGGCGATCTCGTAGCCTTTATTCATGTTCTGTGCCAGCAGGCGGGCATAGGTGTCAAGAAGCTGGTCTATCTTATCGTGAAATTCCGGGTCAACCCGTTTTTTCTGCCGCTGGGCGATCTCCACCGCCTTGTCCACCATGCGGCGATACTCCGCCGTGGCGCTGCCGGGCCGGTAGTCGTCAAAGCTATTGGCTGTCTTGGCACGGCGGGCCGCTCCCTCGTTGATGGTGTAATAATGAACGGGGGCCTGCTCCGGGGCGTCGGCCTGCGGCGGCTGATCGGCAACCGGTTCCCCGGCTTCCTCCTTGGCCGCAACCTCACCGGGGGACGGGGTATTGTTCAGAACACCGTCGATCATGTTCTCGTTCTGCTCGGTGGACAGCTCGGCGGTACGCAGAGGATTTTCCCGCAAAAACTCCGGCACTTCCCGGAACCCCACATCATCACAGAAATGGGCCTCCTGCCGGTCGCCGTGGCGAAGCACCACCACATCAGAAACGGAAAGGCTGTGTCCCGTGAAGCCGGCGGGGTGGTCGGTGTTGAATTGGCGGTAGATGCTTTCCAGCGTGTCGATGTCCCGAAGCGGGGCGGTATATACCAGGTCATAATTCGCCGGGTCAACCGTCCGCCCGGTCGCCAGCAGGCGGTAGTACGGCTCAAAGCGGAAATCCCGTGTTTCCGGCCCGCCCCGTATCTGATAGATGGAAAAGGTGTTGTTCAGCTCTTTGTAGCGGTCGATAGTGTCCATCAGGGCGGCGGCGCGTTCCCGGAGGGCGGCGGGGGCCTGCTCGTCGTCCCGGATGCCCACGATCACCAGCTCAAAGGACGTGGGGCCGACCGCCTGCATTTCTCGTATCGTCCCGCCGATCTGATCTTCCCGGTTCTCATAGTTTTTCATAAACTCCGGGTCATAGGCGCACATCAGGTCGTACAGCTCGGCGGAAATGCCCTCCGGCGTCGGCTCCACGGTGGGCGGGGCGGTTTGGGCCTCCCGTTCCGCCAGCGTCCGTTCCGCCCGCTCCCGCACGTCGTCATGGAGGGGCAGGGAATATAGGTCGGAGGTGGAGGAAAAGCCCACATTGTTCATCACATAGTCAACCTGATCTTCTTTCAAGGCCCCGGCGGTAAAATAATTCTCCCTTGTGGGGGTATCGCTCACCTTGCCGCTGGCGATGTCGTGGGCCAGTCCCGTTTCCAGGTGGGTACAGATTTTCCCGTCAACGGCCAGGGTCACATAGTACCAGCCCATGTAGCCGCTTTTGTTGTCCGCACCGTCGTGCAGCTCCACATTGAGGAACGTGTAGGGCTTCAAGCCCCTTTGGGCGGCGATGGCGTTGTCCTTTACCTCTTTCCGCAGCAGGGCGGCGACAGCGGCCTCTTTCGTGGCCTGAACGATCTCCGGGTTATACCGCACCAGAACGGCGTTGACACACTCGCTTTGCACCTTGACCGTCTTGGCTTTCGGGGTACGGTAATTGCCGATAGCCAGGGAAGCGCCGTTGTCAAAGCGGATGGAAATATCGCTTGTCCCCCGCCACTTACCCCGACAGGGGGAGGTTTCGATCTTGCCCGTGGTACAGCCGAACGTCCGGGCGATCACATCTATCCTGTCCTGCAAGAGCAGCTTTTCATATCCCTTGGCGATCTCCACGGCCTTTTTCTCCAACTCCGTCAGAACCGGGGCGGGAGGCTCCGCCTGCTCCGGCGTGTCGGGGGTCTGCGACGCTTCCGGCTGGGGGGCTGGCTCGTAGCCGTTGGCGGCGTATTCCTCCACCGTCATACCGGCTGCGGCGGCTTCCCGCTGTATTTCATCCATCACATGGGCCTTGTACTCCTGCAAGTCCACATCGAAGTCGGCCAGATGGGGCGGCTCCGGCAACTGATACTGGCCCTGATTGAGAAGCGGACGGCACTGGCGCACATAGTCCAGAACGGCGTTGAAGTAGGCGGTCTGCTCCGGGGGGAGGGCTTCCCCGGACTGTAAGGGCCGTTGGGCTTCCCGTTCCATAGCGGAGAGGTTACAGTGCAGTTTCAGGTAGGGGACGAACTCGCCCAAAATCATGTCCCGTTCAGCCACTTCCTGCTCCCAGCCCTCTATGCCCGTCCGTTCAATGACGCTCCTTTTCCAGCTTTCAGACTGTGCGTAATACTCGTGGTAGCCTTGGATATGCTCGATCAGGGAACCGTCCCCATCGCCAAAATCTTGCCGTCCCTCGTAGTTATCCGCTTTGCCGTTCATGGTGAAGTCGATGCGGAACTTGGTCTTGTCATAGCCCGGTTCATTCTTCATGGCGTCGTCCATTGCCTTGAAAACGACATCCGCTTGGGAAATGGGCATCTGTTCCCCATCCCGCAGGTCGGCGCTCTCGCTCCAAATGACTGTCACCAGCGGCTCGGCGTCCGGATCAAGGAAAATTGGGGGCGCGTCCGCGATCTCACGCTCCACCCGCATTTTCACCGCAATATCCACGCCGCCATGCTGTAATTCGTAGCCATCTTCACACAACTCATTGATAAGATCGGCAACCTTGTGATAGTCCCGGATAACATTGGCGTAGTCCACGATCAGGCGGCGTTCCCCGTTGCCCAACCGCTGGCCGTCACGCTCGGCAAAGTCGATCAGGGCGTTGGCCTGCTGCTCCGGCGTGGCCCCCGGCATGAAAGGCTTGTCATTGATAAGCCCGTCCAGCCCGTTCCAGATGGGCGGGGCCTCTACCTGCCGGGCTTCCCGCTCCTGCTGAAGCTGGGCAAGGTGGCCGTCGATCTTGGTAATCAGGTCGTTGGCCGTGGCTCGGATGGTTTCAAGGGATGCTTTCAGCTCGGACAGCTCCTTGCCGGAACTCCAACCGGCCACATAACCGAAAGAGTAGTCCGATGTGTCCAGCCCGTAGTGCTGGCAGACGGCATAGGCCACGCTCTCGGCCTGCACCTCGCGGGTACGGCGGTCGGGGCGGTCGGCCAATTCCTCCGGCGTGGCGTCCTTGTCAATGGCGTGGAGAGTGGCGTGGGCGATCTCATGGATAGCCGTTTTCAGGTTTTGCAGCTCACTCATGCCCTCGTCAATGGCGATACGCTTTTCCTCCAGGTGGTAGTAGCCGTGCGCCCCGCTCTCAATGTTCTCAAAGGCGATGGGGACGGGAGAAGTCCGCTCCAAGGCGGTGAAGAAGTCCTGATACCGCTCCACACTGCCGGTCAGCTCGTCCACGGCGATGTCGGGTATCTCCCGGCCCTCGGTCTGGGACACGTCGAACACGGACACCACCTTAAAGGCCGGAACGGTCACTTCCTGTTCCTCGGTCAGCGGCTTCCCGTCCGGGCCGGGGATGGGCCTGCCGCTGGCGTCCAGCTTTTCCACCTGCCGCCGCACCTTGTAGGGGGCCGGGGCCAAAATCTTGATGGCCCGCTCCCCCCGCTTCACATGGCGCTCGAACTCGTCCTTCCATTTGTTGTAGCCCGCCACCAGGGAGGCATCCGGCTTCTGCATGGCAATCAGGAGGGTGTTGTTGAAGCTGTAATTGTGGAACTTGGACATGGCGGTGAGGTAGTTTTTATACTGTTCGCTCTCAAAAAGGGCCTGAATACCGGCTTCCAGTTTGTCGGTGATCTCTTTCATGCGCTCGGCGTTGTTTTTGCCGGTCAGCACAATGGGAATGACGGGCTGGGAGGCCGGGGCGGTCTGCTCCGGCTGGGGCTGGGGGCGGCTGGCCTCGTCCCGTTCCACCTGCGGGGGCGGGAAGGACAATACTCGGTATTCTTCCGGGATGGGCTGGCCCTCATAGACACGCTGCCACTGGTCGCCGCTTTTGACGATATAGCCGTACTCGGTAAAGGCCCCCTGTTCCAGTCCGGCGATGTGCTTTCCCAGCGCCGCCGTGTCAATGGCGGGCTTCCAGGCTTCGGGCATATCCACCATCCCGGAACGGTTCAGGTAGTAGTCCCCCAGCGCGGCCACGGTATGGATGTCGGGGAGATTGACATAGTAATCCAGATTGTCGGCGTAGTCGATGATGCGGCCAATCGTCCGCATTTCGGTGTTCTTCTGCTGCAAGGCGGCGTTCAGTGCGCCGATCTCGTAGGCGTCCAGCTTTTCCAGCCGGGCGGCAAGGAAATTCAGCTCGTTCACGCCGGAGGCCAGCGCCAGGTCGTAGGGGATAGCCAGGTGTCGGCCCTCCGTGGAGGAAAAGCCGCTGATGAAATAGTCCCACGGATTATCCTGCGTGACGCCGATCTGCCCCATCGCCGCCCGCACCTGCTCCGCTGTGGCGGGCAAGTCCAGCCAGACGCCGGTTTTGCCGTCCGGCTGGGTGGTGTGATTGCTCAACTGTATGGAAAATACTTCGCTCACTCGGTCGCTCCTTTCTGTTCAAAAGATGTTCCCCCGCCCTGCCGGACGGGGGAAATGATGTATTTATCCGATTATTTCTTCCGCTCCATGCGGAAATTGACATACTTGCCGCCGGTATCGGCCAGAAGCACCGTGCCGTCGTAGGTCTTGCCGGTCTTGGGGGAGAACAGGCCCTTGATCTTCACCTTTCCATGTTTGAGCAGGGCGGCGGCGATCTTCGGAGTGAACGCCTTTTTCCTTTCCTCAAAAAAGCGGTCGTTCTTCCACATGACGAACTGACAGGCCCGGTTGCCGCAGTAGTAGTTTTTCTTCCCCTCGTAGACGGTTTCGCCGCACCGGGGACACGTCCCAACGGCCACACGCTCGGTCTGAAACAATTTCTGCTTGTCCTCGCTGACGCGGGCGTAGGCCGTCACCAGGCCGCGGGCCTGCGCCTCGATACCAGCCATGAACTCGTCTGGGTCGGCCTCCCCCTTGGCGATCTCGGACAGGCGGCTTTCCCATTCGGCGGTGAGGGCCGGGGAGGTCAGTGTTTCCGGCAGAACCGCCGCCAGGTTGATGCCGTCCTTGGTGGGAAGAAGCTGCTTTCCCTTGCGCTGGACAAAGCCCATCTGCACCAGCTTTTCCAGAATGGAAGCGCGGGTGGCGGGCGTACCCAGGCCCTTGCGCTCGGCGTCATCAGGCATATCCTCGGCCCCGGCCCGCTCCATAGCCGACAGCAGGGTATCTTCGGTGTAGGGCTTGGGGGGCGACGTGAAATGCTCGGTGACGGAAGCGGCCACATCCTCGAAAACCTGCCCCTCGGTGATGGCGGGCAGCTCCGGCGCGGCCTCGCCGTCCTCGTCGGCGTCGGTTTTCAGGGAGGCCCGGAAGCGGCGGTCGATGTCTTTCCAGCCAGCGGCCAGGATGGTCTTGCCCTTGGCGGTGAACTCCTGCCCGGCGCAGGTGAAAACGGCGGTGACGGCCTCATACTCATGGGCCGGGGCAACGGCGCACAGCAGCTTACAGCACACCAGGGACAGCAGTTTCCTTTCGCTGTCTGCCAGCCCGGAAAAGCCCTGTTTTACGAACTCCGCCGTGGGGATGATGGCGTGGTGGTCGCTCACCTTGGCGCTGTTCAGGACGCGGCGGATCTCCGGGGAGAACGCCGCTCCCTCCATGAACGGGAGAATGGGGATGATACCGGCCACGATGCCCGCCGCCGTCTGCTCCATGTCGTCGGAGAGGAAGCGGCTGTCCGTCCGGGGATAGGTCAGCAGGCGCTTTTCATACAGCGTTTGGGCGTAGTCAAGGGTCTGTTTGGCCGTGAAGCCGAAAAGCCGGTTGGCCTTCCGCTGCAAGGTGGTGAGGTCGTAGAGCTTAGGGGGCTGTTCTGTTTTCTTCTCCCGCTGGATGGAAGCGCAGACGGCCCGCGCTCCCATGCAGGCCGTCTTGACGCTCTCCGCCTCGGCAGTGTCAGGGAAACGGTCGCTTGCCGCCTCCATGCCGCCCCCGGCGATATGGACGATGTGATATTTCTCTTTCTGGAAGCCGGTGATCTTGGCGTCCCTGTCCGCCAGCATTTTCAGGGTGGGGGTCTGGACGCGGCCCACGGTCAGGGGCTTGTGGTACAGCACAGAGAAAAGCCGGGTGGCGTTAATGCCAATCAGCCAGTCCGCCTTGGCCCGGCACAGCGCCGATTGATGCAGGGGGTCATAGTCCCAGCCCGGTTTCAGGTGGGCGAAGCCCTCCCGGATGGCGCTGTCCTCCATGCTGGAAATCCACAGCCGCTTCATGGGCTTGGTACAGCCCGCCAGGTGGTAGACCGTGCGGAAGATCAATTCGCCCTCCCGCCCGGCGTCGCAGGCGTTGATAACCTCGCTCACTTCCTCGGAGCGAAGCAGCGTCCGCAGGGTGTCGAACCGCTCCCGCTTGTCCGGGGGGACGGTCAGCCGCCAGTTTTCCGGGATGATGGGCAAATCCTCATAGCGCCACTTCCTGAAACGCTTGTCGTACATCCCGGCGTCGGCAAAGGACATCAGATGCCCGATGCACCAGGACACCAGGTAGCCGTTGCCCTGCAAGTAGCCCTCCTGCCGGTCGGTCGCGCCAATCACGGCGGCGATGCTCCGGGCCACGCTGGGTTTTTCCGCAATAACTAATTTCAAATGGATACCTCCTTGAAAAATATAGCCTTTTTTGTTATAATGAGTGCTAATTCGGTGAAAGGGTTATGCACATGAACGACCAACAAAATACTTTTGATTTCAATAATGAAGAATTTGCGTACGCAATTTTATTTTTACAATTTTGGAAACAAGAGGAAACCGGCAAACTGCTCTACGAATTGGATAAAGAATTGCGTCTCTCCAATAGATTTTTCACGGATAGTAAACTAATAGAAACTATTCAATCCTTATCTGACATCTCTACCTTGACAATAAAGCGAGGGACAAAATTGTTTCGATGCCGTTTGATTGATAAGGAACGAGAAAGTAACTTTTTGAAACCACTAATGGACGAATGCGTTTTACTTATAAAAAAATTCGTACCGACCTTTGACGAAAATGCGGGAATGGAGGGGATGACAGAGTGGCTAAAATTATCTGCCTATTTTAGCCAGCACCCAAATGAATTTTGCGAATTGGAGAAAGCATATCAGCCAATCGTAGAACACTACTCCAAGCCATCATTTTGGGGATATGACAAAGATGGGTCTGATGCTCCACCCCCAGGACGACCAGCCCCCGGTAGAATTAATCCTGATGGCATTAGTTATCTATATACAGCAGAAGATATAAGAACTGCAATTTTGGAGGTTCGCCCTGTTCCAACACAATATATTAGCGTGGCACAAATCGAAGTTGTTGAGGATATAAACATTTATAGTTTTGTAAAACCAATAGAAATGGATAGTGAGGGAAAAAACTGGCTTTCTTGTATTGATTATGATGAAATATCTAAATGTTTTGCTGCACCAAATTATGGCGGAAAATCGTACTATTTAGCAACACAGTATATCAGCGAGTATATCAAACACATGAAAAAGCCAGATGGACAAGCTATGTTTGACGGATTATCTTTTCGTAGCTCACTAAACCCTGATGGAACGAATTATGTTCTTTTCGATGTGTCACCCAGCAGGAAATATCGGATTTGCAACTCCGCATTGCATCAGGTCAATGATCTGCTCGGAAATTCTACCTGCATTCTTCCGATGTCTATTCCTCAAAGCGAAGAATAGATATAGCGGCCTCGGATTTTATTCCGGGGCCGCTTATTCTTACTCCACTTCCTCGTCCTCCATTTCTTCATCCTCCGGCTCGTCCTCGTCGTCGAAGTCGTATTCGGACAGGTCGGAACTGCCGGACACATCGGCCTTGGGCTTGCGGAGCTTGAAGTAGTACAGCGTCCCGCCGCCGCCAGCTAGGGCCACGATCAGCAGCACCAGCAGACCGCCCATGCCGCCCTTGTTCTCCTTGGCCGGGGGTTCGGGTTCTTCCGGCTCCTGCGGTTCCGGTGCTTTCCCGGCGCAGGCGGTCATATTGTTGGCGCAGACAGGGCAGGCGGTATTGACGGCCCCGGTCTCACATTTCACTGTGCAGGAACAGACGGCGGGCGGTTCTTCCTCCACCTCCATCAGCGCCAGCAAGTCAGCCTCGTCCACCTGATTGAGAAAATGCACCGTGTTCTCGCCGTCCCCGGCCCGGTCGATGATGATGTAAAAATAATTGCCGGTCTTGGAAACGACGGTGATAAACTGTTTATCCTCGGACACCTCGCCGTCGATGTCGTCCACCAGGGATAGATTGCCCTCCGGGGTCAGGGGCGTGGGGGCAGGCGTGGACACCACTTCCCCGGTCGGCTGGGTGGGTATGACCTCCCCTTCCTCGTCGCCGCCCCCGGCAAAGGCCGTTGTGGTGAACATGGCGGCAGACAGGCCCACAGCCAAAATGACAGAGAGAAAACGGGAAATGATCTTATTCCTCATGGCCGGTGTCCTCCTTTTCGTGATAGGGCGTCAGGGTGGGGGCGGTCTGCAAGGCCCCGCCCCGCAGGAACGCCGCAAATTCCTCCCCCGTCATGTTCATGCCCCGGACAAGCTGGATGATCTGCAAATTCTCCTGCTCGGTTTTCTGCCCCTCCAGCTCCCGAAGCTGTTTGTTGTACTCCGCAATCTTGGACTTCACTTTCTGGATGTCCTTTTCGATGCGGTCAAGTTTGTTCGCCATAGTCAAAACTCCTTTCCAATTTTTAGTCCCAATTCATCAGGCCATAGCCCCGGATAACGCTGCTGTTCAGGGGATAACTCTTGATCTTGCAGGCGTTTCCGCTGTTGCCCTCCACAGTGTAGACGTTCGTACCGTCCGTGCCGATCACGATGCCCACATGGTCGGCGTTGCCGCTGTTGTCCCAATCGAAGAAAATTGCGTCGCCAGGGGCGATGTCACTGTACCCCCGGTTGGCCCACTGGCCTCGTGACTGGAACCAGGCCATGCCCCCGGTCGTGCAGCCGGAAAATCTCGGCTCCGAAAGCCCCGCCTGATTGTAGCACCAGGACACAAAGCAGGCGCACCAGGCTACCCGGCTGTCAAAGCCGTACCAGCTCCAATAGGGCTGGCCGTTCACATTCCCCACCTGCGATTTCGCAATGTCCACCACAGCGGTATTGCCCGGCCTTGTCCCGTTGACGAAGTGAACGCCGCTGATGTCCTCGGACGCGCTGATGTCAGGGGAACCGCCGCCGAACACCAGCGGATTGTTGCCGCTGGTTTGCAGATAGATGTTGAACATTTCCAACTGCTCCGGCGTCAACAGCTCCGGGGCGATGGACACGATAGAGCGGGCGGTCAGCTTCACATTTAGGATGTAATAGTTATAGGGGACTTGGACGGTGTAGCTGTTGCCCTCGCTGTCCGTCCGGGTTTCCGTGCGGTAGCGGACTTCAACTGTCGTTGTGGTGGTAAGGGTGTACTGCTTGCCGAATACCCGCTGTAACTCCGTCTGAACCTCCGCCAGCGTATAGCGCGGCAATATGGAGGTCAGGAAAGAGGCCAATTCGTGGGGGTTGTGCATGATCTCGTCCAGATCGTAGCGGTATTCGTCGTAGCCGGGGTAGGTGCTGGGGATGTTGTCGATCTGCCGCTGTAAGTCGTTCTCCATGCCCACATAGGCGTTTTCCACGGCGATCAGGTCTGCGTCGTCGGAGAGGTAGGAGGTGGCCGTGAAGCCGGAACCGAAGCCGCCAATGATGGAGGAACAGGACTGTAAACCGCCCATCAGGAACGCCGTCATAATCAGCAGGGCCAGGGCCACAAGACAGCCTTTCCAGTGCCGGACGGCAAAGGAAGCCAGCCGTTCGCTCTCCTTGACAGCCTCTTTTGCGGCTTTGCCGGGGGACTTGGCCGCTTTCGCTGTTCCCTGCGCGGCTCCGGCCCCATGCGCCGCCGTCTGGCCCGCCGCCCTCGCCGCCTTGACATACTGCTGCTTGATCTGCCGCTTCTGCCAGAACCGGGAAATGGGGTTGCTGGCCGCTTGTGCAAGCTGGGGATCGTCATGGAGGGCCTTTTGATAAAAATATTCGATGTTGGCCTTTTCCGCCAAACGCTCGGCCTTGGACAGCTCCCGGTAGGGCTTCATGCGGTGGCGGCGGATTGCGCCGCGGACGGCCCGGCCCGCCTGCCGCTCGGCCAATTCCTCCCCCTTGTGACCGCCCTCCACGCCCACATTCTCATGCTCCACCTCATGGATTTTGCCGTGGGTGAACAATAAGACCTCCTGAACGGGGCGGCTGGCCGGGTTGGGCTTCATGGCGGTCGGCGGCTTGTCCCTCGTTTCCCGGCGCACACGGGTTTTCGCCCTGCCGCTGGCCTCGTCAAAGACTTTTTCCTTGATTTTGACGGTTTCTTTTGGAATAGCGGCCCTTGCCGCATCCAGACGGTCAGCCCGCTGGTCGGACTTGCGGATGTACTTCTTCAGCTCCGGCGTGGAGCGTTCTTCCTCGGAGAATTGCAGGCGGGCGGAGGGGCGGGGGCCGGTGTCGGCCTCCACCTGCCCGGCCTGTTTCGCCGTCCGCTTCCCGGCCCGGCGCTCCCGTACTTGGTCGGCCCGTTCCAGCACCTTTTCGGCCCTGCCAGTGGCCCCGGCGGGAGTGAAGTCCTGTTCCGCCTCCCGGTCAGAGATATTGATTTCCTCGCCGGTAGTCTGATTTTCCAGCACCACGCCGTCACGGGTCATGCGCTGTGTCACCTTGTCACGGGGTTTCAGGTGCTTTCTGCTCATGCGCCGCCCTCCACTACCTCGGAAAGCCGGGTCGTCATAATTTTATACAGCTCGGTATTGCTGGGGATAGGGTTGGTAAAGGGCAGAATGACATTCTCAAAAATCAGAAGCCCGGCCCCCGGCTCGGAGTTGTCGATGTACTTCTGGTGGTCGGGGGACAGGTTCAGCCGTTCGGCCAAAATCCTGCGGTCGCCGCTGGCCTGATTGAGCAGGGTAATGAAGTCGCTGTTTTCCAGGATATTTTCGATTTCCGGGGAGGAAAGCAGGTCTTTCACGTTCTGCGTGGCCCCGGTGGGGATGCCGCCCCATTTCCTGAAACGCTTCCAGATTTCAGCGGAATATGCCGCCGTCTGTTCTTCTTTCAGAAGCAAATGGAACTCGTCGGCAAAATACCAAGTCGCCTTTCCCATGCTGCGGTTGGCGGTAACGCGGCCCCAAATCTGATCTTGGACAATGAGCATCCCCAATTTCTTCAACTGCTTGCCCAAATCCTTGATGTCGAAGCACACAAGCCGGTTCTCAATGTCCACATTCGTCCTGTGGTTAAAGACATTCAGGCTGCCGGACACATAGAGGTCAAGGGCCTGCGCCACACGGTCGGCCTCCGGGATATGCTGGGCGGTCAGGGCGGTGTGGAGGTCGGAGAGGACAGGCATCTTCTCCGGGGAGGGGTCTGCCAGGTAGGGCCGGTAGATCACCTGCACGGCCCGGTCGATCACTGTCTTTTCGATAGGCTCCAAACCGTTCTTGCCGCCCATCACCAGCTCGCAGAACGACAGCACGAAGTCGCTTTTCAGCGCCAGCGGGTTTTCGTCCTCGCTGTAATTCAGGTTGATGTCCAACGGGTTCACATAGTCTTTGCTGGTGGGGGACAGCTTGATGACCTGCCCATGAAGCCGCTGTACCAGGGGAAAATACTCGGCCTCCGGGTCGCAAACAAAAATATCGTCCGGGGTGGTGAGGAACACGCTGACGATCTCGGACTTGCAGGACATGGACTTGCCGCTGCCGGGCGTACCCAGCTTTAGCCCGTTGGGACACCGCGCCCGTTTCCTGTCCAGCATTATCATGTTGTGGGTCTTGGCGTTGACGCCGTAGTACATGGCCCCGCCGCCCTGAAAAAGCTCCTGCGTCACAAAGGGGACGAAGATAGCGGAGCTGGACGTGGTAAGGCCCCGCTGGATGTTGATATGGTTCTGCCCCAGGGGGAGAGAGGACATCAAGCCCTGCTCCTGCTGGTCGTCCAGCCGCACCAGGGCACAGTTATATTTCTGCGCCACGCCAGCGGCCCGGAATACCTCGTTGCTCAACTTCCGCTGGGTGTCGGCCATGTTCAGAACAAGGAACGTCACCATGAAAAGGCGCTCGTTCCGGGTCTGCAATTTGGACAAAAGCTGCTTGGCGTCTGTGCCGTAGGTGGCAAGGTCGGAGGGCAGGATGTCCATGTCGTAGCCGGAGCGCACCGCCTTTTTCTGCTCCTGTATCTTCATGGCGTCCAGGTCGGTAATCTTCCGCTTTACCCGCTTGATGGCCTCGGTCTGCTCAATGGCCTGCACATGGAGGTTGACGACGATGCCGTTTTCCGTATTGAGGAAATCCGCCAGCATTTCGTCGGACAGCTCCGGGGCCAGGATTTGCAGAAAGCTCACCGCGCCGTACTTGCCGCTGATGCCGAATACCCGGCTGTTGCCGAAGCGGAGGGAGGACGGGGCGATGAAGTCCTTGGTGGACAGCCCCGCCGTGGGAAGCCATTTCCAGTCGAAGCGGAACAATTCGCCGTCCGGGTGGAAAACGCCATGCAGCACTTCCAGCCGTTCGGCCCCGTCCAGCACACGGGCGGCAGCTCCCATCATTTTGAAGTAGCCCAGCAGGTCGGTTTCAATGCGTTCCAGCCTCGCCCGCACCGCTTTCAGGCTGTCCGCCTCGACGGTGAACGTCAGATACTTGGTCTTGACAATGCCGTTGTTGCCCCTCGTCAACTGCCGCTGTAAGATGCCGGTGTACTCGGCCCGGATGTCGTCGAAGTCGTCCCCCTGCGGGGCGATCTCGAAGCTGCGGGCGTACTGCGCCGGGTCTGTCCTGCGGTTGACAAAGGAAAACTGGACATGGATGGAGGCGTCCACATAGTTATAGAGGTCGCAGAGGTATTCAAAGGTGGCCGTGCGGTCGTCCGGCTGGGCAAGCTGGTAATTGGTATCGGAAAACTCAATGCACTTGGAGAAAGAACGCTGGTTCAGCCTGCAAACGCCGTCCTGATACATGACCTCGTAGGGGATGCTCTCTTGGGCGGTATGGGGCTTGCCGTCGCCCTTATACCTGCGGATGATGGCCTGAATTTCCCGCTTTTCGGAGCGGGACAGCTTTACCGGCCTGCCGCCGTTTTGCTTTCTGGACAACCGCTTTTACCTCCATTTCCATTTGACGCTGCCGCTCCAACACGGCGTAAAGGTTATTGGTCTGATAGGGCCGGACTTTCGGCATAGTGAAGCGGTTGCGGACGATCTGCCCGATCACCACCTCCAACGGCTGGCCGTGCTTCTCGTACAGCCCGAACAGCAGGCCAGGGAGCATGGCGAAGATCATCACCAGGGCGGCGGCGCTGGTGGGAACGCTGCCCCGGAGCATAAAAAAGAGCGGCAAGCCCATCAGGAGCGCCGCGCCGAAGCATACGATCTGCCGTTTCGTCAGGCCGAACAGCATTTTGCTTTTTACATGGGTCAAGTCCTTGGGGACGGACACATAGGCCATAAAATCACCTCCAAATGGAATGGGGCTGTAAAAAAACTCGAAAACTTGAAAATCCAGGGTAGTGAAATTCCGCAGAAGGTTTTCTGAATGAGACCTTCTGCGGAATTTCTTTAACTTTTAGAAAAAGTGCTTTTGGAGAATAGGGAGTTTTTTTACAGCTCCAAATTTTATATATCTTGTTCTACTGCTGCAATTAGTCCCCAAACAAGGGCCTTGGGAAGATAAAATTTATCTGCGTTCCAATCACCAATCATGGTCTGCTCTGTAAAAATTATTGAAGTATTTATGCTGCAACTATGTACCAAACCACACCGCACAACATGATAAATGATTTGCTCCATGTCAACAAAGCCATCATTGTCAGTTTTCAATTCTGGAATTTTGGCATTTACTTTAATTCTAATTCCACTTGCCGAAATACCTGGAAATCCCATTTCGGAAATTGTGCGAAAATGCGTTTTCAAAAATAGTTTATATCTGTTTGTTACCCCCTTATTTGGATATGTGAGTGCCGAACACGCATCTATCGCATTGCAAGTTAGGCAAAGAGCTTCTTCATAAAAGCCCTCTGCGTACAACATTTTAGCTGCTGAAATAAACGATTTGATACTCATATTTCTATCCGTCTCCTTTAATGTATTATAACATACTTAATGCGAAGCGAAAACAGCTTTTGCAATGCTCCCGGTCTTGAACAGGCAGAAGCACAGCAGCACCGTATAGCCCATACAGCCCCATATCGCCCCGGAAACGTCGTCGGAGAGGGCGATGCTCTGCACCAGGACGGCGTAGATGCCCGTCACCACCATAATCAGGAACGCTTGGAAGCCCAGGGCGAACAGGGATTTCAAGTAGCCCTGCCCCATGCCCCGCCATTCGCTGTTGCCGATGGTGGCGAGGGGGATAGGCCCCAGCGAGGTCACGAGATATATTTCAATCATTCTCCCGTAGACCACGAGCATGATGCAGATGGAGAGAATATTCATCGTCAGCCCCACGAAAAGGGACTGGAACCACAGCCCCAGCAGACCGCCGATGTCCATAGCCGAAAGCCGGGTGTCCAGGTCGGTGACAACGCTGGTAATGTCAATGCTGGTATTGCCGATAATCACCCCGGCGCTCTGATTGACGACGCTTTGGGTCAGGTCGAACACGCCCATGACGATGTTCCAGGTATTGGACACGAGAATGATAGCGGCAGCGGATTTGAACACCCAGCGGAACAGCATCCAACTGTCCATGTCGTGCATACTGTTCCGTTCCGCGATCAACTGTATCAGCTCGTAGCACATGATAAGGGCGAGGATAGCCCCGGCGATGGGGACGATCACCGTTTCCGACAGATTGCGGAGCATATTGAACACGCCGCTGTTCCAGTCCTGCGGTGTGGCTCCCACGTCGGCGGCGATCTCGCCCACTTTTCCGTTCACCGTGTCAAAAAGGCCGGTGAGGTTGCTGGTGATGCCGTCGATCAGCACACCCTTGAACCATTCTTCCAGCCAGTCAAGTATCATGGGTCAAGCACCTCCTTTCCCGCGGCCCCCGCCGGGGGCGGGAGGCCGCAAGGGGATTTAGCGGGAAGCATCAGCCCAGCAGGCCGGACAGCAGGGGAACCAGGGTAATGCCGATCAGGGCCACGCCTCCACCGGCGACAAGCTGTTTCATTCCAAAATTGGTGAAACAGCCCACGGCGGGCGGCGGCATCCTCGGTCAGCATCACCCCGGTTCCTCTACTATCCGGGCCTAATGTTGCGGTATTCAGTTATTTCTCGCGGATAATCCTGCGTTTATCCGCCTTATCGTTGAAATTGAAATGGATTTCCACAGTCTGGCGAACAGTCTCGCCGTCTATGTCCTCGTGAATGACGATTTTCTGAACAAGCCTGTTCAGCGTCACAGCGTCCAGCTCTTGAATGTCCGCATAGTCCTTGATGATTTCCAGCCAGCGTGTGCTGTCCTCCTGCTCCTGGGTCTGCTGGGCCAGCCGTTCCCGGTTCAGCATGACACGGTTTTTCAGCGTGGCCTGCTCCGTCTGGCTGTTCTCCAGGATGCGGTTGAAATTGTCCTCGCTGATGCGCTGGGCAATCATGTCCTCATAGACCCGGCTGATGATACGTTCCAGAGCGGTGATGCGTTCGCTGTCCTCGTCAATGCTCCGCTGGATGGCCTCGCGCTCGGCCTGCTCGTCCGCCTGGCAGTTCTCCCGGAGCTGGGCCGCTGCCTCTTGTTCATCGGCAAGGGCCTTTCTCGCACAGGCTCTAATCTGTTCCAGCACGATGTTGTAGAGTGTATTATACTTGATGCGGTGCTGGGTACAGTGGGCCACGCCATACTTGTTGTAGCGGGAACAGGTGTAAATCCGTTCGTTGCCTTTCTGATTGGCCCGGCGGATGTTCAGGGTGCTGCCGCACTGTCCGCACTTTACCAGACCGGCGAACAGACTGAAATTCCCCCATGCGTCCGGGCGCTTCCGGCTCTTGACTTTCTCCTGCACAATGTCGTAAGTATCCCGGTCAATGATGGCCTCGTGCATCCCCTCAACGATAATCCAGTCCTCCCGCTTCTTGTCGCCCATCCAGCCGATTTTGAAACGGTAATTGACCTTTTGAGAGGCAATCGCGCCGATGTAGACCGGGTTTGCCAGAATACCCTGGATAGCAGTGAAGTCCCAGATAAACCGGCCTCGCTCCGGGTTCTCCCGTTCAAACTTGGTTACATGGTCGCGCAATCCCTTTTGCCGGTTCCACCATGCGGGGCAGGGGATTTCTTCATCTTCCAGCCTGCGGCGGATGCGGTTGGGGCCGCTGCCATTCTTCGCCCACTCAAAAATCCTGCGGACGATCCATGCGGTATCCTCGTCAATGAGAAGATGGTTTTTGTCCTCCGGGTCTTTGCGGTAGCCGAAGGGGGCCAGACAGCCGGTAAACTTGCCGGACTTAGCTTTTGTCAGGTAGGACGAATGGACTTTCTTGCTCACATCCCGGCTATACATCTCGTTCAGCAGCGAGCGAAACGGGGTTATCTCATTCTCAACCTCGCTGTCAACAGCGTCGTTCAGAGCGATATACCGTACCTTCTGCCGTGGAAAAAAATCTTCCAGCAGTTGGCCCACCTGCAAATAGTTCCGGCCCAGCCGGGAGAGGTCTTTCGTCAAGACCACATCGAACATTTTCCGCTCAACCGCCGCCAGCATCTTCTGAAAGTCGGGGCGCTCCATGTTCAGGCCGGTGTACCCGTCATCCTGGAAAATCCCTGCCACACGCCAGCCCTGTTCCTCACAGTAGCGGCACAACAATTCCCGCTGGTTCTGGATGCTTGCGCTGGGGCCGCTCAAATCATCGTCCTTGGACAAGCGGCAATAGATAGCTGCTCTCACCTCCTGGGGATAGGGTTCAGCATACACAGTGTCAGTCCTCATTTTTGACCTCCATCCCGCTGTGTATGCCGCGTTTTGGAGTAATTTCATTATACCCTGCCGCACGTCCGGCGTCAAGGGAAAGTTGTGATTTCACAATCTCATTTTTCTGTATGATTAAGTCAATAAAGGCTTGCCTGTCGGTCTGCCTCCCGGCGAACACGGTGCTGACGGTAATAACAGGCTCCTTTGCTTTTGCCATAGGCGGCTCCTTTCAGTCCATCAAATTTTTCAAACGTGCCAGCTTGTCCTGCGCCGTTGCCCTGCGGAAGTTCTCTCCCGAAAAACGGATAGGGGCGCACATTTCCAACAGACGGTCATAGATACGGGCATGGGCGGTGTCCTGGGGGTGTTGCAAGTCCTGGAGGGACAGGTTGGTGGTGACGATCAGCGGCCTGCGGCTGCGGTAGCGGCTGTCAATCACGTTGTAGACCTGCTCTAAACCGTACTCCGTCCCGCGCTCCATGCCGAAGTCGTCAAGGATAAGCAGCGGGGCGCGGCACAGGCGGCTTATGTACTCATTGCGTCCCTCAAAGCTGGCGGTCAGGTCGTTGAGTATCAGGGCAAAGTTCGTCATGCGGACGGCCACTTCCTGCTCCATCAGGGCGTTGGCGATGCAACCGGCGAAGTAGCTTTTGCCAGTACCGACACCGCCCCAAAGCAGATAGCCGATGTTTTCCTCCTGCATGGTGTCCCAATGCTCAACATAGAAACGGGCGTGTTTCATCTGCGGGCATTTGCCGTTGTCGTTGGCAAATGTCCACTCCCTCATAGCGGGGTCGGTAAAGCCTCGGCGTTTCAAATCCGCTACGGCCTGACGGTGACGCCTCGCTTCCTGTTCCGCTGCCTCCCGGTCAAGCCTCTCCTGCTCACAGCGGCAGGGATGGGGGAGCAAGCGGCCCTCCAGCGGCGGGGCCTCCATGCGAAACTGTTTCGGGGTACGGCACTTCCCACAGTACAAAAGGCCGTCCTCGCCAGTGTAGTCCCCCGGTTCCAGCCGGGTCACGGTCATACGCTTGATGATGCTGTCAAAGTCACTCATAGGCTTTCGCCCTCCTTGCACGAATAGTCGGATATGCCGCCCTTACCCTTGCGCCTGTCCTCCTTGGCCCAGCGGCGGATGGTGGCAGCGTGGCTCTTGTAAGTCTTGCCGGTGGAGGCCATATATTCAGACAGCCTTTCGATGTACTCCTGCCAGACGGTGGGGAAGTCGGCCTGCAACTCGGCAACCTCCGCCTCGGTCAGAAAGACGTTCTCATAACGGCCTCGCGCGCGGGCGCACGCGCCCTCTCTCACATCAGGTAATTCACTCAGGTTACTCGTAAGGTTATTAGTGGACAATTTTCTGTCCATCAAAGGGATAGTTTTCTGTCCATCAGGAGGACAATTTTCTGTCCGTCTGAGGGATAATTTTTTGTCCATCAAGCGGACAATATCCTGTCCATCAGGTATCTTTACAAAAATGCGGTTCGGCTGGGACTGGCCCCGCCGTCTGCGCTCAATCAAACCAGCAGTCTCCGGTTCGTTCAATGCGTTCTTGACGGTCATGGGGCTGCGGTCAATGGCGTTGGCAATCTCGACAATGGGAAAAACAATGTAAATCTGGCCACTGGCATCGGCCCAGCCGTTGGCCTGGGAGAGCTGCGCCCTATCCAGCAGGACGGCATAGACCAGCTTGGTAGCCAGTGCCAAATCCGCCTCCATCAGAAAGCGGGGGAAGGGTAGGTAAGGCGGCATTTTTGTGTCTGCTGTCATGTGGTCAGCAATCGTGTTCACCTCCCGATTTGTGGGCCGTTAGAGGGCCGTTTTAGGGGTTCAGAATGGAAACATACAGGTCCCCTATCGAGGGCGGCTTTGAAAGCCTTGATATAAGCGGGTTTTCAGAGGGTACTTTTTCTACGCACCAGCCCTCTTTTTTCTGGCCCAATCCCTTTTGCTCCGCTTGGCCCGTTTCGTGGCACAATCAGGGCAGAACAGAGTGTTGTGCCGGGGCGGGGTAAAAATTCGCTTGCACTCCCGGCAGCGCCGCCGCCCAACAGCCGGGGCCGGTAGCAGGGCGGCGTGCAATTCCCCGTCCAGCGGCAGGACAGCGGCCCGGAACCAGCGGCAGATCAGGGAATAGGAAATGCTCTGCGGGCAGACACATTCCTCCCCATCATCCAGCAGGAGGCAGTTGCCGTCCTGGTAGTTGCAGCAGCTATGTACCAGCCGCTGAACGGTACGAAACTGCGGATAGGTCATGTGGGGTATGCGGTCGCTCATCGCTCCTGTTCCTCCCTGCGCTGGGCCTGGCCCTCCTTGGCAAGCCGGTCGGCGGTCTTTTTCAAAGTCTCAACCGCCTTGATGTCCTCCCGCATGGCCCGCATTTTCAGATAGTCAGCCTCCTTCTCGGCGGTCAGCTTTTGTGACTCGGCCCTCCACGCCTTGGGGGTGATGGCCTCGCCAGAGGCTTTCAGCGTGTCCAGATAGCGAACGGCGGCATCGAACAGGGCAAGGTCGGCGCTGTGCCGTTGCTTGAATTGCTCCCGCTTGGCAGGGGCAACCTTGTCCAGTTTTTGGCGGACGGGCTTGTATTTCTGATACTGTGCCCACATTTCCAGTCGTTCGGTCAGGACGGAAATGCGCCGCTCCGCCTTTACGATTTTGCCGCGCAAGTCGTAATAATCGCCGTTCATAGCAGCAACCTTGTCAAACAATTCCGGCATGGATTTGATGCCGTTCTCCATCAGAAAATTGAAAAGTTTTGCGTCCGATTTGAGTGCTTTAACCTTGCCATAGCGGGAAGTCGGAGCGGTGTCCTGCCTCGCCTGAAAAAGAAAATCCATGATACTCTCCCGGCCATGGGGCTGGGCCGACTGCTCTTTGCTCCAGTTGTAAAGGCGGGTGATGCGGGCTTTGATTTCTTTCAGCAGTTTGTTGTCAGCGGCGATTTCCCGGTTGATATTGCCTTTCTCCGTCTGGATGCCCCGATGTTCCATCTGGCTGGCGGCAGGCCCCATGTGAACGCTTGGGATTTTATCAACGCCCTGGCGCTTATAGCTGCGGTGGTCGATGCGCTCCGGCCTGCCTGCGGCCTCTAAAGCCCGGTTGGTGTAAGCCGCCCACGCCGCCCTCCACTTCTCGGCGTTCTCCCGCCGGTTCCAGTCAGTGGTGTCCTCCCGATGGCTTTTCCAGCCGCCTTTGCCGTCCGGGATGCGCTGGCCCTGGCCGTCCAGATCGTAAACCTTGCGGCACTTTGCGCCCCACGTCCCATCTTCTTTCAGCGGACGGATGGTGAGCATGATATGAGCGTGAGGGTTGCCGGTTCCCTTGTCATGGATGGCGAAGTCAGCGCACATCCCGGCATCAACAAAATTGTCTTTCACGAAGGAGCGGACAAGGGCAAGCTGCTCCGCCCTGGACAGTTCAATAGGCAAGGCCACTTCAATTTCCCTGGCAAGCTGGGCGGTGCTGGATTTCTCGATTTGCTCGACGCTGTTCCAGAGAGTGGAGCGGTCTGCAAACTCCGGCGGGGCGTGAGAGGGCAACATGATTTCTGTATGGACAACGCCGCCCTTGCGGGTGTAGTCGTGGGTCATGCCGTCCCACTCGTTCACCAGCTTTTCACCGCTCCGGTAGGCGGCAGCGGCCACGGCGGACTTGCCCTGGCTCCGTTGAATTATCTGGATAGGACAATGAAAAATTGCCGTAAAAACGCACCTCCTTTCAGTGCTGGATATTGGCCCCGCCGGAAAGTGACAGACGCGCAGCGGGTGTCACTTTCTGGCGGGGGTGCGGGGGTTTGGGGGTGTCAACCCCCATCGCGTCCGAAGGACGCAACAGCCCCCGGCAGGGCGCACGACACCGGGACGGTGTATAAGTGCGCCATTCGGACTGGGGATTACTTCTCACCCCCAGTTTCCGGTGGTTTTTCTGCAAGTTCCCTCGCTCCCGGCAGACGGGACAGGGCAATCAAAAATGCCTTGACTTCCTCACCCTCCATATCAACGACAGCGGGAAAGACGGCCTCCAAAATAGCGCCTCGGCCAATCAGCCGGTGCGTCCTCGCCCGGTGTTCCTCACTCCGTTTTCGGTTCAGCAAAATCTTCTGTCGGTTCCGCAACTGGCCGATTTTCTTTTCGACCTCCTGTTCCTCCTGGGGCTTGCCCATAGCTGTCAATCCTCCTTTTCCAGCCAGCCATTTTTGGCAAAAATCTTCTGTAATTTTTTGAGTGCGCCGGTCACGCTGTCACAGGCACAGCTTCCGCTGATGCCCTCGTCCGCCGCAATCTCTCGAAACTTTTTCTTCAAGGCATACCGGGCATAGAGCCGCCGCGCCTGGGTGGGGGACAGGTGAGTGATAGCCTCCGCTAAATGCTCCAACAGCAGTTCTTCAGCGGCCTCGTCGATTTCCCGAATAATCAAATCCTCCGGGGACTGTACCAAAAACATGGCGTGGTTCTCGATGCCGGGGCTGCAATCTATGGAATAAACGTGATAGTAACTTTTCCGGCCCTCCTGCCGGTTCTCGTAGAGCCGACATTCCTCCATAACGGCGGCAACCTCGTCCGGCACTTCCACAAACGTGTCCTTTGTGTAGAGCGGGTAGTAGTGCTTGCGTAAATTGATGATTGCCATGCCGCCCTCACTTTCCTTGGAGGTGGTCTGCGTAGTAGCGGCGGAGGTTGCACAGGCCACGGCGGATAGACAGACACACGTTGCTATTGTGGACGCGCTCCCGGTCTGCGATCTGCTGCTGGGTCAGCCCGCCCAGGTAGTAGGCACAGAGACGGCGGGCCTGGGTGGGGGTGGCGTAGGCCAGAGCCTCCCGCAAAGCAGCGGCCAGCCGGTCATGCTCGGCCCGTTCCTCGGCCAGCATGACAAGCTGCTCCGGGGAGGGGCTGTGTTCCAGCGCATAGTTCTCCATCCAGTCGAAAGCGTCCAGCGAGTAATAGGCCCGGTGATACCGTTTGCGGCGCTCATAGTTCCGCATCTCCCGGACAGACTGGCACAGCACGTCAAAGACTTCCTCGCTGACCTCCACCAGCTTGTCCTGCTCATAGTGGGGGTAGTAGAGCCGCAAATTGATGACTTTCATTTTGACCTCCTAAATGACGGGAGGGACAAGCAGCCGAAACTGCTTGTCCCTCCCGGTGATGGAGCAAATGCCCCTCACCTTATAGCCCACTTAGGAGGTCTACCGACAAGGTGTTTACCGAAAGATTTTGAAAAACTTTTTGCGGACGGCCTCAATGCTCAACTGCACAGCCTGTTTCGAGCATCCGCACATTTCCCCAATCTCGGCACAATTAAAATCGTACAGCGCATAGAGCAAGAACCGCTCCCGCTGGGTATCGGTGCAAAGTGCCAGCACTGCCAGAATTTCATCCAGCGTTTCCCGCTGGCAGACCAATTCTTCCGGGGTGGCGCAATAGGGCAAGCGGCCCTCGGTAGCGATTATGTACTCGTCACACTCGCGCCCATCCCAATACCGTTGACGCTCCCGGTAGAGTTTCCGATTGTTCCGCTTGGCCTGTTCCAGATAGTCAGCAACCTCGGCGCTGACCTCAACGGACATGAACCGCCCGTTGATTTTGATGGTAATTTCCATCGTCCTTTCCTCCGTTCAGATTTTTGAGGTCTGAACGGAGGGGGGCGGAGAGCGGCAGCGAGGCTGGCATCGCTGGCCCAGAAACAGAAAAGCGCCCGCATGGTGCAAGACCATTCGGGCGCGGGACATAACAGTATGAGCCGTCAGAAAACGACTATTTTCGCAAACATGGGTAGGGGATGCCGCTACGGGAGGCAGGCTTTTTTTGACAAGTGCCTATCCACCTTTATCTGCATAGCGGCATCCTCCTATATACCGCCTTTGAATACAAAAATGACGGCTTTCGATTTCTCAAAAGCCGTCATTTCAGAGCGTGACAAGTTGTGCTGTACGACGGCTTTTTTTCTTTTGCCGTCGTCCGGCAGATCAATTCTTTTATTCAACCGCTTCAATAGAATTCACAATACTCATTTTGCTAATTTTTCTCAATGGAATACACGTTGCCAGTAAACAGGCTCCAATCGCAAAAACTGTTGCCTCTGCAATCGGGATAATGGGAATAGTAACTAACTGAATAACATCTGTTGTTGCGGCCTCTACGAAAATAGTGCAAATATATCCGGCTACGCTTCCAATCACTGCCGCAAATAAGCCGTAATAGGCTCCTTCCCATAAGAACACTTTGAACAAACTTTCTGTACTCATACCAATGGCGCGCTGCATACCAATTTCCGCAATACGGGTATGGATATTTGTATAGACAGTATTGATGATGTTCAGCAAACCAATCAGAGCGACAAACAAAATCAGTCCCCAGGCCAGTAATCGAATTTGCTCGAAACTCTCTGTAAGCTGGCGGTCTGTCTGCTCATAAGATATAACTGTACTGCCAGGAAACCGTTGGCATAACTGGTCTAATACTTCGTCAAATGCGTCCCGATCAGCATCTGCCGATAGGATTGGCCGCAGTTCCGCGTAAGTCTCAATCCCGGTAAGTTGAGGGTATAGACGATCACTAACCAAGACTTGAACACCGTTTGTAAATCCGTTATTGCCTACGCTAAAATAAGTGTCATACCCATCAAGCGATAACAATACCAAAAATTCTTTTCCCGCAACAGTGATGTGTGTGCCTGCCTCGATTTGGGTAGTGCCAATTTGTTCCTCTCCAACCTGTACGGGAATTGGATTGCGTATCACACAGCCTTCTCCGGCTTTCAACTGCTCCATCTGCTCCGGCGATAGGCGCTGTGCGAACTCATCCTCTATCCAGCGGTCATTCAAGCCAACGATTTGAAAGCATTCACTAACACCTAAAGTAATGCTGGTTTCTATGCCAATGGGGTGGTACTGTTCATCCAAGGGGTAGAGTGAAAACTGCTCTGCTGCCACAGCGGATACATTTTCATTTGCCTCCAGTGCGGCAAGTTCACTGGAAGAAATGCCGCCGTATTCATTTACAACCGAGTAATCGCCAAGATGATCTGGCATTGCGGAAGAAGCATCCAGTAAAGAACTGAAACTTTGTAATGCGATAAAGACCGTAATGCTCATAACCAAGGACAAAATCGTAATTGCCGTGCGTCCACGGTTACGCTTTAGATTAAGCCGGGCATAAAATGCCTCGAAATTACGGATTTTCTTCGTTTTCCGATTTCTCCGTTTGATTTTGATACTTCGTCCCGCCATAGCCACGGTAGGAGATACTTTTGCGGCATATTGAGCTGCCGGGATGGCTGCTACAAACGCAAAAAATAGTGTAATGAGCGCACTTGCCAACAGGAAAATGCCTTTGCCAGAGTTGCTTTCTGCAATCAGAAGATTTAATTCATCTCTGTTCTGCACCAAAAAAATTTCTGGAGAAACCAAGCTGGTTGCGGCAGTCAGGATTCCTTTTGCTGACAGAGTTCCCAGCAGAAGTCCAATCGGAATACCAATCACACAGAGCAAAAGCACTTGACCCGTCACAAGGAAATAGAGTTGTCGTTTCTCTCCACCAATGGCTCGCAAAGTTCCGTACTGCTTGATTCGCTGTACTACTGCGATTTTCAAGATATTATAGATCACCAATCCCGCCGCCAACAGAAGCAACAGTCCGACCATGATCCCCGCTACCAGCATAAGGGAGAATCCTTGGCTGGATGTATCAGACCCACCAGCATCATAGCTGATACCCAAAGCGTCCAGATAGGGGACATTATATAGAGTATCCAATTCATGGACACCCAGTGTAGAAATCAGGTCATTCACAGTCTCTTGAAACGTATTTTTATCGGTTGTCCGAATATCCACATTGTAGTAGAGATAGTTCTCCGGCAACAGCGTTGCTGCCGTTCCCTTGCCCACCACGCCGGTGACGCCGCCAGAGATATAATTCAGATAATTGCTCTCCAAGATGCCTACCAATGTAAAGTCCGCAGTAAAATCATAAGAGTAAATCTCAATACTGTGACGGAGGGCCTTTGATAGTGAGAGTGATACCGGATCGCCCAAATTACCTTCAAGACCGAGGTGTTGCAGCACATCCTCCGGTAACGCTATTTCCATAGGTGCTTCCGGCAACCGGCCTTCCTTTAGTCGGGAGATTGTAGGATAGATTGCGGCAACATCTTCCTGATATTCATTCAGCCCCAAGGAAAGGGACGGATTAAGCTCCGTTGTTCCCAAAGTGACATATTCTCCAACAAAAGACAATCGCGAGTCATTTTGTAAAGCCGCAACCTGTTCTTGATTCATCTGCAAAAATGTTGCATAGCGATTGCCACCCAAAGTAATGGCCTGCTGCTGGCGCATGGCAGACAGTACCCCGGCAGATTGTCCAATTACCGCCGTCATCATAGTTGAAAGGACAATGGCAATTAGAATCAGGGTAAAGGTCATCTTTTGCGCCTTGATTTCTTTGAGTGCCAATGCACGATAGGACTTCATTTCGCTGTCACCTCCGAAAGAACGCCATCCACGATTACAAACTGGCGGTCGGCCATCTGCGCCACTCGGCTGTCATGGGTAATGACAACCAGCTTTGTCCCCATCTTTTTCCAAATATTTTGCAGTAGCTCCATCACCTCACTGCCGCTTTTGCTGTCCAGATTTCCGGTCGGCTCGTCTGCAAAGACAATATCGGGCCGGGCAATCAGCGCACGGGCAATCGCCACACGCTGCTGCTGTCCGCCGGAAAGTTCGTGGGGCAAGTGGGTCAGGCGGTCATGGATGCCAAGCATCTGCGAAAGCTGCTCCAAATACGCTTCATCCGGCTGTTTCTTATCCAGAAGCAGGGGCATGATAATGTTCTCTTTTGCCGTCAAGACAGGCAAAAGATTAAATTGCTGGAAGATGAAACCGATGCGCTGGCGGCGAAAGCTGGACAGTTCCTTATCGCTGAAACTGTAAATGTCTTTGCCGTCATAAGTCAGGGTGCCGGAGGTCGGCCTGTCCAACCCGGACAAAAGATGGAGAAGTGTGCTTTTGCCGCTGCCCGACGGCCCCATGATGGAAATGAAATCACTCACATCAATTTCCAGATTGACCTTGTCTAAAGCGACGATCTGGTTTTCACCGCTGCCATAAACTTTGGATAAATCTTTGGCTTCAATTCTCATAAAAAAGCCCTCCTTATCGTTGATAAGGAGAGCTTACAACACAAATCTCAAGAAACGCTCAAGGTTTGAAATTTATTTGAATGGATGCGGTAGTAATCGCACCGGCTGGACTGTTCTCCAGCCGGAGGTTTCCTCCATGCTTTTGACACAGGAGGCTGCTGCTATACAATCCCATGCCAAAATGTTCAGAGTTTTCTTCCACTTTCCCAAAAGGTTTTGGCCCGCTTTTGATCAGTCCAGCAGGAAAGCCGGGGCCATCGTCTACAACCGAAAGGAACAGGATGTCTTTCTCTATGGCAAGAGTGATTTCTACTTTTGTTCGAGCAAAGCGCGCTGCATTTCCAATCAGATTTTCCGCCACATTCAGGAATATTCCGTGGTCAATTTGGAGCGCCCCCATGTCTGGCACAGAAAGCGCAATATCCAAAGCAGGGGCAAATAATCTGGCTGTTTCCTCCAACTCCGTCCGCAAAGTGCGGGCGACAACTTCACTGACCCGCACAGGCATCTGCTCTATTCGCTGGATACTGCTCATAGCCTCTACATACTGTTCGATTCTTAAAGTATAGCTTTCCAGGCGGTCAATGGCCTGTTCATCCGCCGTACCGTTCCGCAGCAATTTCAAGCTGCCTTTCAAGACTGTAATAGGGTTTCGCAGATCATGGGCAAATGCGGCATTCAGCCGTTTGCGTTCCTCGGCCTGCCGCCATAACGCTTGATTTGTTTTCAAGAGTTCAAGCCGCATGGTTTCAAAGGCCGCACAAATTTGTCCAAGTTCGTCTGTTGATACTGCCGGAATGGAGAAATCGAGGTCGTTTGCTCTGATATGTTCCGTACCAGCCTGCAAGAGCTTAATCGGCTTTTTCAGCTTGATACGATAGAATAAGACGGCGGCAACTCCTAAGCCGCTGACAGGGAGTATAATGCAGGACAGCCATTGAAAATACGTCAGCAGGGTTATCACGCGTTGTTGGGCTGTTGTCGGCTGTTCCAGAGGTATTATAACACCATCTGACCCTATTTCGATACCGCCGGGAGGATAGCCGCTTTTTATCGTGCTGCATATGAAAAACACCAATAAGACCAACAACAGAGAAAGCAGTATGCACCATACGGATAGAAAGAAAAATGACTTCTTCAAACCCATATTCTTTAGGCGTTCCATTTGTAACCACACCCCCAAACTGTTTCAATGTAGCTATGAAGTGTATGCGCCGCCAGCTTTGCCCGGATTTTCCGAATATGCTCCATAACGGTATCGCTGTTTCCGTCCCCGTCAATCCCCCATACCGCTTCATAAATCCGTTCCCGGTCAAATACCTGCCCCGTGTTCAAAGAAAGCAGCTCCAATATATCAAATTCCCGCTTGGACAGTATGACAGGTTCATTATGAATCGTCACAGTTCGGGCAGAGTAATCAACTGCAAGTTCTCCAAAGAAACGTACTATGGATTGGTTGTGCCGCCGCTGCTCCCTCCGCAAATGGGCGGCGATCCTTGCCGCCAGTTCGTCCAGGTCAACAGGCTTCACGATATAATCATCGGCCCCAGCCTGAAAGCCGTTGATCTTGTCAGTGGATTCAATACGGGCCGTCAGGAACAGAATTGGACAGGCAATGTGTTCCCGGATGATCTGGCAGACGGTCAGGCCGTCTATTCCCGGCATATTGATGTCCAGCAAGATTAAATCCGGCTGCATTTCCGCTTTTTGTATTGCTTCTTCTCCGCTATAAGCGGTCAAAACTTCATATTGTGGAGAAAAGTAGGCTTTCATCGTGTCAACAATGCCGCGTTCATCATCCACAATCAATATTCTTTCTTTCAGCTTTGACACCTCCTCGGTGTGCATTGCACTTATCTTATCATGCAAATCTCAAGAAATTCTCAAGAACAGTGAGTTGCCCTTTCTCACTTATGGGTCATCATCCGGCACAAGCGCAATCACATCAGAAATGTCACAATTCAGCGTTTCGCAAATCTTGATAAGGGTGGGCATGGAGATATGCTCCCCCTTGCCCATGTTGGCGATATGGTTCGTTGTCAAATGCGCCTGAAGCCGTAAATCTTTCTTGCTCATGTTCTTGTCGATTAGTGTTTTCCAGAGCGGTTTATAGCTGATTTTCATATCCTATTCCACCTTTCCGGGCTGGGGACAGCAGGAGCGACCCCGGCCCTATGGCCTTTCAATCATTATACCGCCCTCATTGAGAAAACACAATGCACTGTTGCAATTCTTCTCCAAAAACTGCGGCATACACAACGCATTTGTCTTTACATCAATTTAGGTATCAAGTGCTTGACGCCCTGCGATTTGGAACCGGGGTTGTCCTGCCCGTAGCCCTCCAGGAGATTGATGCCGCCCCACACGCACAGGCCGCCGCCCAAGGCGACAACGAGGGTCTGCAAAACTTCGATCGCGCTGTTAAAAAACTCCATAAATTTACCTCCATAATTTCAGAAATGTTGTTGTTGAATTTACCGCCTCATTCTTCGGCGGCGTCGGCTTCGCCGGTTTCTTCGTCCGACAGGTCGATTTCGTAGAAGTCAAAGACTTCCTCCTGCGTCACCACCTGCCGCTGCCTGCGGCGCATGGCGGCAAGATACCCGTCCACGTCAAAAGCGTTCTTCTTGTCGGCATCGGAGAGGTATTTGTACTGCGGATGCCGAGTGATGTCGTATTTCTCGCTGAAAAAGGGACGCACACCCCGCACCTGCAAAATACACTTTCCGCCGTCCATCACGGCGATTTCGTCTTGGCTCATCAACTCCTTTCCCAATTTTTGATAATTCAGTCCGTGGGAGGTCTGGCTGCCCCGGTTCTCCGATGTGTTGTAGCTGTCAATGGTTTCCCGGCCCAGCGCGTCGGAGATTTCCTTGGCGTTTTTCCCCCGCCCGCTCAAAAATAAAGTACAGTCGCAGTTGTCGCTGATGATGTCAGCGGCGTCCTTGTAGATGCTTTTCAACTGCGATTGACTTTGCAAAATAATAGAAGCCGAGATTTCCCGGCTTCGGATGGTGGCGATCAGCTTGTCAAAGTTGGGTATCTGCCCGATGTTGGCGAACTCGTCCAGTATCAGACGCACATGGACAGGAAGCCTCCCACCGTACACATCATCGGCCCGGTCGCACAGCAGATTGATAAGCTGGCTTTGCAGCATCGCCAGTATGAAATTGAATGTCGTGTCTGTGTCGCTCATAATCAGGAACAGCGCCGTTTTGCGGTCGCCCAGGGTGTCCAGTTCCATTTCGTCGGTTTCCATCAGCTCACGGACTTCCCGGATGTCAAAGGGCGCTAATCTGGCCCCGCAGGAGATCAAGATCGAGGAACGAGTTTTGCCAGCCGAAAGCAGAAACTTTTGATATTGTCGGACGGCGAAATGCTCCGGCTCCTTTTCTGCCAGCCGTGCGAACATTTCATCCACGGGGCTTTGAAATTCGGCGTCGTCCTCTCTTGCCTCGGAAGCGTTAATCATTTCAAGCAGGGTGGTAAAGTTTTTCTCGTTCTCCGGGGCCTCGTACCAGATATAGCCGATCAGGGCGGTATAGAAAAGCCGTTCTGACTTCACCCAAAAATCCTCGGCGGATTTTTCCCCGTCGCCTTTGGTGTTGGCGATGATGGTGTTTACCAGCTTCAAAATATCCTTTTCGCTGTGCAGGTAAGCGAACGGGTTATACCGCATGGATTTGGAAAAATTGATGGTATTCAGCACTTTTATCTTATATCCGCCCCGCCTTAAAAGCTGGCCCACCTCGATCAAGAGGCTGCCTTTCGGGTCTGTGACAACATAGCTGCTGTGCATTTGCATAAGCGACGGTTTGACGAAAAACCTTGTCTTGCCGCTGCCGGAACCGCCGATCACCAGCACATTTTTGTTCCGGGCGGTCTTGGGGGCTTTGGGCCTACCGTTCATCGTCAGCCGTTCGGTCTGCGTGAGCAGGATGTTGTTTTCAAATACGGGGTCGATATACGGGGCTATATCTTTTGGCCCGCCCCAACGGGCGCTGCCGTACTCCATGCCGTGGCGGTATTTCTTGGCGTTTTTGCCTTTCAGGTACACCGCCAGCCGCACCAGCACAGCGCCCCCGATGCCGATACACAGGTCAAAGGGGTGGAAGCTGGGCAGGCCGTTGGCAAACGCCGCCGCCAGGCTGTCCATGAAGTGGAGCATCTTTTGGGAGGCATCCGCCCCCGCCGCCAGCCGCCACGCCTCGCCCATCTTGCCGAACAGCCACACGAACAACAGATATGGCAAATTCGTGATGATGATTTTCTTTACATCCGGCTTCTCAGCTCCATCCCCCTTTCCCTGATTTTCTCCTTGGCCCGCTGGACATTCCGGCCAGCCGCTTCCCGCAGGACGGACAGCGCCTTGCGGATGGAGGGCTTGGCCTCCCGCAACAGCTTCTTAGCGGTGAACTCCTTGAAAGCCTGTTCCAGATTGTCGGCGTCCCGGCTCTTAAAGATCACGATGTAGTGGGGCGGCTGGGTGGTTTTGTCCTTTCGCAAAGTGAAGTCCACGCCGTATTTCTTGGCGCATGGCTTGAAAGCGGCGATGTTGGCGTCGGTGATCTCAATGTTGGACAGCGCCGCCCCGTGCTGCTTCAACTGCTTTAGGCTCTGCTGGCCCTGATGGAGCTTGGGGCCGTGCTTCTGGGCCTCCAAAAACTTTTTCAGGGCCATTTGTAGCACTTGGGCCGTCAGCTTCCCGGTTTTCATGGATAACGCGATGGTCTTTTGAGTAACTTCCTCCTGCAAGCGTCATACCTCCTTTGCCAGAAGTCGAAAAGGGCGGCTACGGTGGAACCACCAGCCGCCGCAGATAGATACACCTCAAATCCTCACCCGCAGGCCGGTCAGATCGTCGGCCCGGATGCCTACCAGATACCAGTCGGCGGCGTACTCAATGCGGGTGGGCCTCCATCTGCCGCCCACCATCACATCGAAGCACTGTCCACAGTGCAGGCCGCCGTAATAGTCGGCCAGATCAAAGCGGATGTCGTAGCGGTCTGTCCGCTCGTCGAAGATCAATGCGCCCTGTTTCATAGTCGGGGCCTCCTTTGTCAGATTTTTCCCTCCGCCATATCGTGGGCGACGAGGGCGGTGTAGTAGCTTCCCATGGTGCTGGGGGCGTTGAACAGCACCGCCAGCAGGTATTTCTTGATGTTGCGGATTTTCGTGGTGTTCTCCCGCATACAGTCCATGACGAACTCGATATGGCCGCTGTTCAGTTTCAGCAGCTTGGCCTTTACCAGCTCGGCGGGGTAGTCGTCCCCGGCGACACGGATTGTCTTGCGGGCTGTGCAGACGGTTTCCACCAGCAATTCCACGATGCCGTCCAATTCCTCCCGGTCGATCTTGGAGTGGCGCAGGAGGTGGTCGTACTCGATGTTCTCCTTGATGATGTCCCGATAAATCTCAACCGCGCTCTGCGTGGCCGCTTCCGTTCTTTTCCTTTCCGGCGGCGAAGCCGCAACTCCGGGGCCCCCGCGCAAGCCCAGCGAAGCGGGTTGCGTGGGGAGAGGAGGCACAGCGCAGCGAGTGAGCTTTGCCGCTTGCGGCGAAGCGAGGGATGCGGAGCTTGTGCCGACGAGGGGAGGGGGCGAAAGGGAGGGAAGGGAATGGGTAATTGATGGGTCAGTAATAGATTGGTCTTTAGTTTCTCTATCTTTATTTAATTGCGTTGGATTTTCCGACGCCGGTTTTCCCGTTGTCGGGTTTTCCGACGACGGTTTATCCAACGACGGCGGCAAAGAAACAGGCTGTTCGTGGATGATGTACTCGTTGCTGCTGAACTTGCCGCCCTCGTCCGTAGTCTGGTGGCGCTCGATGTACCCGGCCCGCTCCAATTCGTTGACGGCGGAACGAATAGCGTCCTTGCTCTCCCGGTTGATGTAGCACAGGCCGGACAGGGTATAATCCCAATCTTCCGGGAGTGACAAAATCTGCGAAAGCAGGCCCTTGGCTTTCAGGGACAGGGACTTGTCCCGCAAGTGGTAGTTGGACATGACCGTGTACCCCTTGTTCCTCTCCACGCGGAATACTGGCATGGTTCTCCGCTCCTTTCGGTGTCTGGACATGAAAAAACGCCGCAGATTTTGAAAACCTACGGCGCAGACAATCCACCGCTTAAAAACGCCATATCAAGGCTTGTCCAACCTTGCTACGGCGTTTTTGGTGTAATTATAAGGGCTGTTTAATTGTCTTTAAGATATGAACAATCCGCATAATTGCGGGGTTTCCTATGTTGTGCATATATTGACGGCGCTACCGGCCCTACCGGCACCACCGGCCCTGCGGGTGCCGCCGGCCCTGCCGGTCCCACCGGCGCTACCGGCCCTACCGGCGCAACTGGTGTCACCGGTCCCACCGGCGCGACTGGCGTCACCGGTCCCACCGGTCCTACCGGACCCACCGGCGTCAATGTCACCGCCACCTCCGCCTACGCCGCCAACACCAGCGGAACTGTGCTGACCGTCATCCTGGCGGGCACCCTGGTGCCCCTGCCGGACAGCCAGCTCCTGTCCCCCGACATCACCGTCAACGGGGCCAACACTGTGTTCACCGTCAACACCTCCGGCCGGTACCAGCTCTCCTACGACATCAACACCACCGTGTCCCTGGCCAGCGGCACCCGGCTGCTGATCAACGGCGTGGCCAACACGGCCTCCACGGTGGCTCCTTTGGTGTCTTTGAGCCACTTCTCCAACGAGATCCTGCTGGATCTGACCGCCGGGGATACAGTCTCCCTGCAGATGTTCGGCATTGCGTCTGTTGCGACGCTGCTGCCCGGCTCCGCCGGCGCGTCGCTGACCATGGTCCGCCTGAGCTGAGGAGGGTTGCCGTATGTCACAGCCCACATTTCCCCAGATTGATCCCCCGCTGACCCGCGAGGGAAGCCTGAACGAGATCATCTCCTCCATCGCCGCTGAGGAGCTCAGCCTGAGCCACATCCTCAACGCCGAGGGCGAGAAGCTGCAATACGTCCTGGGCACCCTGCCGGGCCTCACCGAGGCGGCGGCCCTGGACGAGGTCATGAAGGTCAATGAGAGCGTGCAGAGCACCCTGTCCGGTATTGTGGAGCAGCAGATGCTGCTCTCCTCCAAGCTGGCCGCCGCTCTGTCCGCGCCCATCGCTCCCGGCCCCACGGGGCCTGCCGGTCCCACGGGGCCCCAGGGACCCGCCCAAGGCGTCACCGGGCCCACCGGGCCCACCGGACCCGACGGCGCTCCCGGCGTCACCGGACCCACCGGACCCACCGGACCCGACGGCGCTCCCGGCGTCACCGGGCCCACTGGGCCCACCGGGCCGGACGGCGCCCCCGGCGTCACCGGGCCCACCGGACCCACCGGGCCGGACGGCGCTTCCGGCGCCGCCGGGCTCACCGGACCCACCGGACCGGACGGTGCCGCCGGCGTCACCGGTCCCACCGGACCCACCGGACCGGACGGCGCTCCCGGCGTTACCGGGCCCGCCGGGCTCACAGGAGCTTCCGGAGCCACCGGACCCACCGGACCCCAGGGCGTTCCCGGCGCACCGGGGCCCAATCCCACCAGCACCGCCGCCTTCGCGGCCAACACCCAGGGCAGCACCATTCTGGCGGCGCTGGGCGGCACGGCCATCCCCCTGCCCAATGCCCAGGTGCTGTCTGCGGATATCACCGCCAATGCCGGAAGCACGGTGTTCACCGTGGCCACGGCGGGCACCTACCAGATCTCCTATCATGTGAACACCACCTTGTCCCTGCTGATGGGGACCCGGCTGGTGATTAACGGCGTGAACAACACCGCCTCCACCATCGCCCCTGTGGTGTCCACGTCCCACTTCCAAAACCAGATCAAGGTCACCCTGCCCGCGAACTCCACCATCACCCTCCAGATCTATCCGCCCGTTGTGGCCGGAACGGCCATCCTGGTGGGCGGCGGAGCGGGAGCTTCCCTGACCATCATCCGGCTGAGCTGAACACTGCCCGAACCCAGGGGGAGGCGCCTGCCGCCTCCCCCGCAAAACTCCCCCAAATGAAAGGAGCGTCCCATGGTAAGCGTCAGCTTATGTATGATCGTCAAGAATGAGGAGGATGTGCTGGAGCGGTGCCTGGAGAGCGCCGCCGGTCTGGCGGACGAGATCATCATTGTGGACACCGGCTCCACCGACCGCACCCGGGAGATCGCCGCCCGCTTTACGGATCAGATTTTCGACTTCCCCTGGGCGGACGACTTCGCCGCCGCCCGGAACGAGTCCTTTTCCCACGCGTCCATGGACTACTGCCTGTGGCTGGACGCGGACGACATACTGCTGGAGGCGGACCGGTCCGCCTTCCTGGCTTTGAAGGAGACCCTGGACCCCGCCGTGTCGGTGGTCATGGCCCCCTACCACACCGGCTTCGATGAGGGCGGCCGCGTCACCTTCTCCTACTACCGGGAGCGGCTGATCAAAAACCGCGCCGGAATGCGCTGGGAGGGGGCCGTCCACGAGGCCGTCGCCCCGGCGGGGCAGATCCTCTATGGGGACTTCGCCGTCACCCACCGCAAAACCCGTCCCGGCGACCCGGACCGGAACCTGCGGATCTACGAGGCCCAACTGGCCGCCGGAAAGACGCTGGACCCCCGCCAGCAGCTCTACTACGGCCGGGAGCTCTACTACCACCAGCGCTATGAGGATGCTCTGGCGGTACTGGAGAGCTTTCTTGCGGAGGGCCGGGGCTGGCTGGAGAACAACATCGACGCCTGCTGCCTCTGCTCCTATTGCCAGGAGGCGCTGGGCCGGGATGAGGCGGCGCTGGCGTCCCTCTTCCGCGCCTTTGTCTATGACCGGCCCAGGGCCGAGGTCTGCTGTGAGGCGGGCCGCTGGTTCTTCGTCCGGGAGCGGCACGGCCAGGCCGCCTACTGGTACGCCCTGGCTCTGACCTGCCCCCGGGACGACCGCCGGGGCGGCTTCGTCTCCCCGGACTGCTACGGCTATCTGCCCTGCATCCAGCTGTGCGTCTGTTACAGCCGCCTGGGAGATCAGGAGCGGGCAGAGTCCTTCAACGAGCTGGCGGCATCTTACAAGCCGGATTCTCCGGCGGTTCTCCACAACCGGGAGTGGTTCCGGTCCCTTGCCTCCGCGTGAGACTGAAAAGAGCCCCCATCTTCGGAAAATGCCGAAGATGGGGGCATTTGCGTCTACGCCTCTGTCCGCAGGGCCGCCTGGATCACCCAGCGGGTGGCGTGGCCCACGCCGGTGCAGGTGGAGAGGGTCAGGATCTCGCTGCCAATTGTGGGCTCCACTCCCGTGTGGATGACAGAGCGCCGCAGGGCGGTATCAATAAAGGACTGGCGGCCCTTCTCTGTGGTGATCTCCGGCGAGAAGGGCGGGTCCGTGACCCGGGGCTCCCAGGCGGCGAAGATGTCGTAATAGTGGACGCCCTCGTCGTCGATCAGGCAGATCTCCGGGCACTGCTCCCAGTAGCCGTCCCTGCGATAGTTGCGCAGGGAACCGAACATGGTGCGGTTACGCATATTGTGGCCGTAGATGATGGTGTTGAAGCCCCGGGGCTCCCAGGCCACCCGGTAGTCCAGGAAGATGGACCCGGCGGAGGTAGGGGTCTTGTCCCAGCTGCGGGTCAGGTAGGTCTCGTTGTCCTGGGGGCGGATCAGTGGGTAGGAGATGTCCGTGCCGGGGATGGCCACCCAGCCAGCCACGTCCTCGTTGACCTCCCGCAGGGCCTCCAGGTCGATGTCCGCCCAGGGGTCCGGCTCCTCCACCGGGGGCTCATCCGTGTCCGCCGGGGCGGACTGGGGCCGCCGGGAAACCGGTTTGCCCACCGCCGGCACACCGGCCAGCCGGCGGGCGTCGTCGATGGCCCGATCGTTTTTTCCGTACTGCAGCTGCTGGTAGGCCACGACCCCCAGACTGACGGCAAACACCGCCGCCAGGGCCGCGATCAGAATCCGGCGCGTCCGTTTTTTCATGGGGTCCTCCTCACTCAAGCAGGCCCGGACGTTTCGTCCGGGCCTGTGATCGGTTTTTGTCAGGCCTCCCGGGCCTCTCTCTCCTTTTTCAGCAGAGCCAGCAGGGCTGTGCCGGAGAACATGGCGGCGCACATCCAGATCAGGCTGCTGTCGCCGGTCTTGGGAACGTCGGTGAGAGGAACCTCCTCCTCGGGAATGGACTCCTCCGGCTCCTCCTCCACATTGGCCAGGGGAACGCCGTCCTCGGGGATGGAATCGGTGGGGGTATCGCCGCCGCTATTGTCGCTACTATTGTCATCGCCGCCTTCTTCCTTGGGGGCGGGCTTGGGAGAATCGGGAGCCTCCGGCTCATCGATCTCCTCAGGCGCCGGCGGCGCATACGGTACATTGAGCGTGTGCAGGAAGGTAAATTTGACCTCCTCCAGAATATCCGCTGTCTCATTATACTCCTGATCCGTATTCACACCGGTGAAGGTCTTTCCTCCATCCACAGAGACATAAACTCTCGGCTCTTCCTCATTGTTGCCTTTAACAACGGTAATCTCAATTTTGAGCTGCGTCGTGGTATACCCAATGCCTTCCAGCGTCTCATCGTCCAGACCGAGGGTATCCTTTAAGAAGTCCTTTTTTGCCTCCACAGGAGTGTTATCCATGTCAGCCCGGTAATTGAGGGCGCCGTTATCGTTCTTTTCGTCTCCTGCCTCCAGCCTTTCCTCCTCAAACCACTTATTCTCGGTCTCGGTGCCGCTGATAATCTTGTTGACTGTGTCAATGATTTCCTCAGCCGTGTCCGTACCTGTTCCCTCAACCAGCTGGTCAATCTTGTCTCCGATTTCCGCTACGAGCTTATCCCGCTCATCGTCCTTAATCTCAGGAGCGGACTCCCCGCCGCTGTAACCGCTGTCATAACCCTGGTTAAAGCCGTTCTCGTATGCCTCTTTGAGCTGATCCGCCGTCAGTCCGCTGTCCCCGAGACTTCCCAAAAAGCCGCTCATAAAGCCGTCATCATTGCCGCTGGGACGGGAAGCGGAATTCTCGGCCTTGGAATACTCCTTCAAATAGTCCAGCAGGTTCTTATAGGCCTCTTGATAGGTCTCATACGCGCCCGGTTCACTTTCCGAACCCTGATACGCCTCATAGGCCTTTCGATATTCGTCGAGTTTGTCCTGGTACGCCTTCTTCTCGTCCTCGCTGTACTGGTACTGCCTGCCGTCTTCTCCCGTGTAATCTTTCAAATCTTCGACCTTCGGCAGATCGTCCGGATTCATGAGGTCACCGGGCTTCGTCAAATTCTCCGGGTCCGTGACGCCCAATGTATCCAGCCGGTCCTTCGCGTCCGCACCAGCCTGCACGCCGGCCTCCTGGCCCTTCTGATTGACCTCCTCCAGCAAATCCTCTTTGGACTTGTCAGCGACGTCCGCGCCAGCCTGCGCGCCGGCTGTGGAACCGTTGTCAGAAATATCGGTAAAGTTTTCCTCCGTCACTATATCGTTCTTCTCTTCGTCTTTTCCCTGCACCTGACTAATGTTCACACTAACCTCGTCCGGCCGGGTGCCGTATGCGTTATTGTTGTCCTCCCAGATGTGCTCCACCTTGATCGTCACGTAGGATGTGGCGTTTACCGCCGTAGCCGTGGCCGTCAGCAGGGCCATTACCGTGAGCATCAGACTTTTCATCGGCTTTCTTAAATTCTTCTTCATGTTGTGTGCTCCCTTCTCGTATATCAAAATAATTTGAATACCGTATTGGGTGGGGCCGCTCGGCACAGCCCCTTGTGTTTACAGCCATACAGTACCACAAAAAGGTTACAGCAAGGTGACAGCTCCCTCAATTTCCAAGGACTTCCCGCAAAATCTCCAGCCGCCGGCTGACCTCCTCCGCGATCTCCGGCATCTTCCCCTCCAGATAGGGCCCGGGGCACTCCGTTCTATCTGAGAACATCTTGTGAATTGTCAGGTTTCCGGTCTCGTCCCCGGTGTACTCCAGGGACTGAATCCCGCTGCGCCAGCAGATGTCCGTACACAGCTGGAGCAGAGCCTCGTAGGACGCGTCGCTGACATGCCACTCCCCGCCGATCTCGTCGTTGGCCACCTCGATGGTCACCGCCTGATGGTCGTTCTCCGGGCTGCTGGAGGTCCAGGCCCGGTTCCCCTCCTCCACATAGAGGGCCACACGGCCCTCGGTGTCAATGGCGTAATTGGAGGAGGCCCGCCGGTCCGGCTGCGCGAACACCTCCCCCAGCCGCTCCAGGGGGATGTCGTCCGCCATGTGGTGGATGGTGATCTTTTTGACCGCATCCTCCCGGGGGAAATCGGCGTTGACGCTGAGGTAGACATACTCCGTCAGGGGGCTGTTGCGGGCGATGATCTCCGTCTGCTCCGCCGCCGTCAGGGGCCGTCCTGCGTTCTCCGGGATTCCCGTCCCGGCAAAGCGCCATGCCGACAGAACAATGGCCGCCGAGGCGGCAAACACCGCCAGCAGCAGCCATACGCGCCGGAACTCCTGTCTGTTCGTCTCCATCTCCGCCCTCCGCCGTCAAAGGAAATAGGTGTAAACCATATATACGCAGCACCACGCGAAGTGGGCCGCCAGCAAGACAAACACCGCCCTGGTGGCGGCTATGCCCAGAGTCCTGCCGCCCTTTTGGGGCTCTCCCGCCGATACCAGCGTCAGGGAGGTGATGCCGCAATAGAAAAAGCTGGTGTCCATCAGATTGTGGACCAGAAAAGCGGCGGCCCCGGGGGCCCCGGTCTTGTGGAAGTGCCGGACGATGACGATCACCAGCATCGCCATGGCGATCAGGCCCAGCTCCACGCCGATGTGGATGAGGAAATTGTGAATGTGCCAGGTGCCGAAGTACTTGTCCCCGTCGTACAGGTTCCACTCCCGCCACTGGCCGGGCCCCAGGCCCAGCACCGGGTGGAAGAGGAGATACCCCAGGCCGTTTTCCATCATCTCAATCCGCTCGGCAAAGGTGGCCAGGGCGCTGGGCCGGATGGCCACGGCGGCCGCCGCCACGGCGATTCCCCCGCCGGAGAGGCCCATGGCCGCCCAGCGGTAAGTCCGGAGAAACCGCTCAAAGGTCCCCCAGCTGGCCGCCAGAGCCAGCAGCCACGCCAGCAGAAACAGACAGAACCAGGGAATGCGGGTCTGCCGGGCGGTGACGTACATCAAAATTCCGGCGGCAAAGCACAAACTGGCCTTGGCCAGCACAACGAAGCCATAGCCGAAGACCTCCTGCCAGGAGGCGCGGCGTTTCTTCTCCAGCAGCAGCGCCAAAATACCCGCCGCCATGGCGAGAAAACTGCCCATAGACAGCGTCATGGCCAGCGCGGCCAGCACCAGGGGCTCCGCACGGCGCAGGGCGCGATTCAGCGCGTCCTCCTCCCCGTCCTCCTCCAGACAGGCGGTGATGGCAAACCACCCCACCGCCAGAAAGATGCCCAGGGCGTTGGGGTTGCGCAGCAGTCCGCCCAGGCGGCCCGCCGTCCCGCTCAGGGCCTGGAGCAGAAACATCCCCAGGCTGACAGCCGCCGCGCCCCCGGCCCACAGGGCGTTGAGCCGCTTCAAAAGCCGCAGCTCGCCGCCGTTCATGCAGGCCATGATAAAATAGATGGCAAAAAAAATCACATGGGTGGAGGGGTATCCCTGCACCGTATTGCCAAAGGTCATATAGGCGGACGCCATGCCCAAAGCCAGATACGCCGCCATGGGCACGGCAATCCAGAGGTCGACCCGGGCGGAGCGCCGGAGGCCCAGCCCCGCGGCACACAGCAGAATGCCCACCATCCCGGTGCTCAGGGCGTTGGCCACGCCGAACTGGACCAGCGCGGCCTGGGCCAGGATCAGCAGGACAAAGACATAGTGGTCAAACAGCGCATCCAGCGCACGCCCTAATTTACCGCTCAACGCTTCGCGCCTCCTCCCTCATTCCGCTCTGTCATTCCGCCAGCAGAGCGCTGTCCATCAGGCGCATCAGCTCCAAAACGCTGCGGAAATGCCCCTCCAGCTTCCGCTCCCGCCAGAGCAGGGAGCCCTGCCAGCTGGCGTTCTGCCGGAAGAGGACCCGAATCTCAAAAACCGCCAGGTTCTTCTCCCGTCCGGGCTGGGACCGCAGGGCCGGCCGGGCCTCCACCGGGCAGAACTCCCGGGCCTCCGTCTCCCGCTGGGGGGAGTTCTCCCGGTCCATCAGCTCCTCCATAAAAAACAGCAGCTGCGCCATACTGGAAAACCGGAGCGGCTTCGGCATCTGAGGACCGCTCAGCGTCCCCACCGGCCGCCGGTCCTCATAGGACACGACGCGCACAGTGACAGTGTTCTTGCCGCAGGCCATGTATTGCACGCTCTCCGCCAAACAATCACTCTCCTTCACAGCGGCTTTTTGAAATTCTCAATCGTCGAAGAAATCCTGACGGATTTCAAGTCAAATCAACGCAGTCCTGACGGGAATAGAAGCCTCAAAGCGGCGTTTTGACGGTTTCAAACAAGGCCTAATCCCAAATTTCTCATTCCAATTTTCAAAGCCTCTACCAGTTTCCGTCAAATTTTACCATAAAAAGGTTACAGATTGGTGACAGCTCCTCAAATCTCCCGCCACTCTGCCTTAGTCGGCATCTCCCGGGCCGGCGCCCCTCTGGACGCGGTCTCCCTGGACGGCAGCACGGGCAGCAGACTGGTCCGCACGGCCACCGTCCGCCCCAGCAGCGTGTTTTTGAAGGCGTCAAGGCCCCGGCGCAGAACCCGCTCGGCGTTTTCATAGCTGGCGGTGGGCAGCAGCAGAAGGTACTGGTTGGCGTTCAGCCGGGCGGCCACGTCCTCAGAGCGCAGCCGCGACAGACAGGACTTCTCCAGCTCCGCCATGACCGCGGCGCTCCGCTTGGCCTCCGGGTATCCGCCGTCCCGTTCCAAAACCGTCAGCAGGCACAGCTGCACCACCCGGCCGGAGCGGTACATCCCCCGGGCCATCAGGCGGTAGATGTCCCGGAACACGGCGTACTCGCAGATCAGCGCGCCCCCGGCCGCTTCCTCCTCCAGCAGCTGCCTGCGGATGATCCGCAGGTCCAGCTCCACGGAGGCGTCGATCCGGGCAATCTCCTGGTAAAAGGCCACCAGCTCCGGCGAGGGGGCTACGCCCAGCTGGTCCATGTACAGCTTTGACACCTGGCTGTAATGCTGCAGCGCCGTCTGGGTGGCCCCGGAGGCGTGGAACAGCCGCATCAAAAGCAGCTGGCACTGCTCGTCATAGGGGTCCAGCGTTGCGGCCTGACGGCACACGCCGACGGCCTCGTCCAGCCGTCCCAGCTCCCACAGGCGGTTGGCCGCGCCGTAGGACAGCCGCAGATACCGGGTGTGATAGTATGTACGCAGGGGCAGCGTCCAGGCGGCCCCCGCCGCGTTGGGCAGAAAGTCCCCCTGGTACCGGGGCAGGAACTCCAGGACCGCGGGGAGCGTCCTGTCCGGCGCGGCGGAAAAGGCGGCATACAGCTCCTCCAGCTCCTCCGCGTCCGTGCGCACCTCCAGCTCCGGAGCCCAGAAATAGCGTCCCCGGCGGTAGAGCAGGACCTGTTTTCCGTCCGGGAAGCCCAGCTCCTCTAGAATGGCACGCGCCCTGTGCAGGGTGGTTTTCAGGGCTCCCACCGGATCGGCCGCCTCCTCGCCGTCCTCCCAGATAGCGCCGATCAGCTCCTCCTGGCCCACGCCGTTCTGGTGAAATGCGCACAGATACTCCAAAAAGCTCCACAGCCGCTGGGAGGCCCGCTCCTGCTCCGAGATGACACGCTCCCCTTCCGGACAGGAAACGGTAAATCCTCCGAAAAAAGTAACACACAAAGCCTGCTGCATAGGTTTGAATCTCCTTTTTTCTCTTTTCTGTCATACGGCGAAAAACCTGCAACCCCTGTGACACCGCGCCTCCGAAAGATACGAAATTTATATTCTGTATCTCACAATTTTATAAGGTATGCGCACTGAGGTGCAATTATAGCACAGTCCATTTTATATTTTCAAGTAGCAATCGGTTATTTTTTCCTGATAATAAGCAAATTATGGAAAAAATAACCGGTTTTTTCCAACTTCTAACAACTTCTGAACGCCTATGCCGCGTGTTTCCGGCGTCCCCTCATGTTCGCACTTTGTAGTATCGAAATATACATTTCGTATCTATAACGTGCAGGCCATGGCAGCCCGCAGAAAACGCCGCGCCGCCGGCCCTCAGCCAGAGCGCTCCGTCTGCCGCGGGTCCCGCTCCCTCAGAGGGTTCCATGTCCCTCTGACAAAGGAGATCAGATACAGCGCAAAGAGCAGCACATTATGGGCGATCATGCAGCCCCAGGCGGCCACCAGACCCAGCCCCAGCAGGCGAATGCAGAGAAACGTCCCCACAATGCGGACGCACCACATGCCGATGATGTTGTAGACAAAGGGCGTTTTGGTCTTGCCCACGCCCATCATCATGCCCTCCACGATGATGGACACACCGTACAGCGGCTCCGAAACCGCCACCATCCGCAGCACTGTGGCGCCCAGCGTGACAACCTCCCCGCTGCTGGAGAAAATCCCCATCAGCAGCGGCGCGGTGGCAAAGAGCGCCCCGCCGGTGACGCACATCAGGCAGACCTCCACCGGCAAAAACATGGCGGTCAGCGCCTTCATGCGCTTTTGGTCCCCGGCGCCGTAGGCGTTGCCGGTCAGGGTGGCGGCGGCGGTCTGCATCCCGTAGCCGGGGATATAGAAAGCGGACTCCACGGTGTTGGCAATGGTGTGGGCGGCTGTGGCCGCCTCTCCCAGGGAGTTAATCATGGCAGCAAAGGCCACGTAGCCCAGAGAGGTGCCGAACCGCTGGAGCATATTGGGCAGGGCGACGCGCAGGCAGGGCCGCAGAATCAGCGGGTCCGGCCGCAGGGTCTGCCCTCTGGGGGAGATTACGGGATGCCGCCACAGCGCCCACGTAATGCGGATGCCGCCCCAGGTAAAGGCCGCGGCGCTGGCGGCGGCCGCGCCCACGACGCCCATTCCGGCGCCGGGCACCGTGACGGCGCGGCCAAACAGCACCGCCGTGCGGGTGGGATAGATCAGCAGGAAGTTCAAAACCACGTTGATGCAGTTCACCCACACGCCCACCTTCATGGGCGTTCTGGTGTCCCCCGCCGCCCGGAGGGCGGTGCCGAAGATGATGCTGGCCGTCCGGGGCAGCAGGGGCAGGTACAGGATCAGGAAATACCGGGAGGCCGTGGGGCGGATGCGGGGCTCCACCTGCATCCAGACAGGAATCACCCCGCTGAGAGAGGTGACGAGCACCGTGGAGAGTATGCCGATCACCAGCACAGCCAGAGCCGACTGAGCGGCGGCCCTTCGGGCCATCCGGGCGTCCTGCGCCCCGCAGGCCTTGGCGATGATGCCCAGAAAGCCCACGCCGAAGGCAGTGATCGAATTAAATACCAGCCACCCCACGGTACTGGTGGCCCCCACTGCCGCCGTAGCCTGGGTGCCCAGGGCCCCCACCATGGCGGTGTCAATGTACTGGACCGCGGACTGGCTGATCTGCTCCAGCATAGTGGGCCAGGCCAGGGTCAAAATCACCCGGACCATGGCCCGGGACTCACTTTGTAATCTAATCATACCACATTCGTCACCTCAGTCGCCGTATTACTGTATCGGTCCTATGATAGCGCGATTCTCCAGGATTTGCAAACCCCTTTTTTCATTTCAATTCCACTCCAAATGTCGTATGATAAAAAGTGACCTTCTGCGCGTGCAGATCGTTATACAGTCAGAAAACCAGGAGAGGAGTAGACAGCCTTGACAGCGGAGGAGACCTTTGAAAAAACCTACGCGGCATACGGTCCGGCGCTCTACCGCTTCTGCCTGGTGCAGCTGGGCAGTCCCGCAGACGCGGAGGACGCGCTGCAGGAGGTGTTCTGCAAACGGCTGTACCGCGCGCCGGACTTTGTGACGCCGGAGCAGGAGCGGCAGTGGCTGTTCCAGGTGGCTGCCAACCAGTGCCGGGACGAACACAGGCGCCGCCGCAGACGGGACCTGCCCCTGGACGAGACCCTTCCCGCCCCGGCGGCGGAGTACCTGGGCCTGTGGGAGCAGGTGGCGGCTCTGCCGGAGAAGCACCGGGCGGCCATCCACCTCCACTACGGCGAGGGGTACAGCGTAGAGGAGACGGCGAAGATCCTGGGCGCCACCGTCTCCGCGGTGAAGATGCGGCTGAAACGGGGCCGGGAGGCCCTGCGGAGAGAATGGGAGGATACGTTATGAACCGGTATCAGGCGATGATGGAGACACTGCGCGTCCCGGCGGAACAGGCGGAGCGATTGAACATGGCAGTTTTGGCGGCGGAGCCGAAGAAGCGGCGGGTCTTCCGCCCCTGGGGCATTGGAAAAAAAGCACTGCTCGCGGCAGTATTGGCGGCGGGACTGCTGGTCACGGCGGGAGCCGCCCTGGAGACCGTGGCGTGGGACCCGGTGTTTTTGGAGCGGTTCGGGCTGGCATCTCCGGAGGTCCCTGGGGCAGAGGGCGTATTTCGGGACATGAACGCCGTCAGCGTCTGCGGCGATGTGACGCTGACGGTGCGCCAGGCCATCGGGGACCGGAAAAACCTTTATGTCCTGCTGGACTGCCAGCTGCCGGAGGACACGGACCTGGAGGCTGTCGCGGCGGCGGAGCACCTGCCGCCCCTGCGAATCGCTACGCTCCGAGGAAGGGAGATTGCCTGGGAGGACATCCGGGACATGAGCCTGGAGGAGCAGCAGGAAGCGTATGCGCATGTCCAAATCGGCAGTGTCTCCGGCCAGTCCACCCAAACCTTGGGCTTTGACCCGGAGACCCGCTCTCTGACCTGTATGCTCAGCGCCAGCTTCCAGGAGGGATGGGACCTGAGAACGCTGCTGAATCCCACCATCACCCTGCTGGTATGGCCGCCGGAGCTGGAGCTGGACGGTGAGGACACCCTCTTGGCGGACCACGCCGCCGTCGTCACCTTCCGCCCCTCCTTCGACGCGGACACTGTCGCCGGGAAGGCGACGGCGGACGGCGCCGCCTACACGGCGGAGGTCTCACCCCTGTCCGTCCAGGTACGCATGAAGGGGGAGGATCTGCCAAATATGAGTGACCAGTCCGTCTCCCGGGAGGTCGAATCCTCCCTGGCCCTGCGCCTCCGGGACGGTACGGAGCTCTCCTGGGCGGACCTCCAGCTCTCCGGCGGCAGCTCCTCCTCCAGCGCCAGCTTTACCCACCGCGACGGCGGACGCCTCAGCGGCCGGATCATGCTGAACGTGGTCTTCCGGGAGCTGATGGACCCGGCGGAGGTAGAGGCCGTTCTGGTGGGGGACGTGGAGATCCCCCTCTCGTAACGGCGAAAAAACCGGGACCCCGGAAAACCGGGGTCCCGATTTTATTCACTTTTTATTTCTCCAGCCCAATGGACTCCGCCAGCCAGCGGCCCTCCGCGTATCGCAGGCACATGGTCACATAGGTCATGGAATCCTCGGAGCTGATCCGGTGCCGGACGGACACCACGGCGGAGGAAGGGGACTGGTCGTCGTCGGCGGTGATGTCCACCCCGGCGATGCTGACATAGCCGGACACATCCTCGTCATAGAGGTCCACCGCTGCCCCCTCCGCCAGCAGGGCCCTGGTCTCCGGGGTCCAGGCATCGGAGAACACCGCCGGCAGCAGGGTATCCACCGTCTCCCGCAGGGCCGTCATCCATCCCGGAACGGCCACGTCCGGGGTGACGGGCTGGAAGGACGCCGCCATGTCGGCGAAGTTCGCCCCATAGCCCTCGGCGGCCTCGGTGAAATACCGGGCGGTAAGGACGAAGACGCCCCCCTGCCGGTCGTCCGCCAGGGTGACGGCGGCGTTGGCCGCGTCCCACTCCGCACCGGATTCGTCCCCCACCCAGGCGTTCAGGGCCGCCCGGCCCGCCGTCCCCGGCTGGTCCTCCACCATGTCAAACTCCGCCTCCAGGGCCGCCCGGGTCTCCGCCAGCACCGCCTCCAAGGAGGTGTTCCGACGATGGGAGATGGTGAAGCTGCACTCCGGCAACTCCTCCGGCAGGGGCTGCCGGGGCCGCACGGTGTAGCCGCCCCCCTCCCAGGTTCCGCAGTAGCGCTCTTCGTTGATATAGAGGACGAAGTTATCCGCGGCCTCGTCCCGCCCCGGGCCGTAGTGGATCGCCACCAGATGCAGTTCCCCGATGTCCCCGCCGGTGAGGGACAGGACCTCCGGGACCGTCTGTACCGCGTCCGGCGGGGGAGCGTCATCCGGCGTCACAGGCGCGCCAGGCCGCCGGGACGCATAGACCGCCAGAGTACACAGCACCGCCAGACACGCCGCGGCGGCCAGGCCGCCCCAGCGGAGGCCGGAGGGTCTTTCCTTCCGCTCGCTCCGCTCCAGCAGCGCCGGGTCCGCGGCGCCGATGGCCAAAAACAGCCGTTCCTCTTTTCTCATAGGGCATATCCCTCCTGTTCCAGGTGACGGCGCAGCTTCTCCCGGGTGCGGTAGAGGCTGGTCTTCACAGTGTTCAGCTTCAGACAATAGCGCTTGGCGATCTCCGCCAGGGACTCGCCGTACCAGTACCGGCGCAGAAATATGCCGCAGTCCCGGGGCGGCAGGGTGTGGAGAAAGCGGCCAATCTCCGCCTCCAGCTCCCCGTCCTCCACCGCCTGGGCGGCGCTGGGGGCGGCGGGAACGCAGTCCCCCAGCTCCTCCAGCACCAGCGGCAGCTCTCCCCCGCCCCGCTTCTCGGCGCGGCCCGCGCGGAAGCGGTTGAAGGCAAGACTCCGGGCGATCTTCCCCAGGAAGGGGGCCAGGTATTGGGGCCGGTTGTCCGGCATGGAATTCCACGCCCCCAGCCAGGTATCGTTGACGCACTCCTCCGCGTCCCGGGCGCTGGAGAGCAGGTTGTAGACGATGGCGTAGCAGTACCCGCCGTACTTCCGGCTGGTCTCCGCGATGGCGTCGCCGCTGCGCCGCCAGTACAACTCCACGATGCGGCTGTCGTCCATTCCGATCATCTCCTCTCAGACAGTATCAAAGGCCTTTCACCCATCAAGTCAGAAACGGCTGGGAAAGGTTCTCCCGGATTTGTAATTTTGACCTTGCCGGGCGCTGTTTGAAAAATGTCATATAACGCCCCAATCCGGCGGGAGGGGGGCGGGCTCTGTCCCGGCCTGTCCGCCGGAAACCCGGCGGTTTCGGGAAAACGGGCGGGGACAGAGCCGCAGCGCCAAAATCGCGGATGATAAAATGCCCGGTTGGGCGCTTTTCAGGGGGGCGGACCTTTACACCGCTCTCCCTGTTGTGCTACAATAGGCGGAAAAGGAGGCAGCCTGCAGTGTTGGATTTTGAGAAGATCGTAGAGTACCGCAACAAGCGCAACCGTTTCGCCCGCAAGCTGGGCATCGTGGTGGAGTCCATCTCCCCCGGCTCCGCCCGGGTTGTAAAGACCATTGAGGAGGACGACCTGAACCCCCTGAACCGGGCCCACGGCGGGGTATATTTCACCATGGCGGACTCCGCCGCCGGCTCCGCCATGGTATCCAGGGGCTACGCGGCAGTGACCATGAGCGCCAACTACAACTTTTTCCGCAGCGCTGCGGCGGGGGATGTCGTCACCGCCGAGGCTTCGGAGGTGAAGGCCGGTAAGACCATCTGCGTCTACGACGTGCGGGTCACGGACCAGAACGGCAATCTGCTGGGCACGGGGACTTTCACGTTTTATCAGCTGGAGGAGAAGATTGAGATCTGAGCCAGGGCGGGGGCGGACATTCGGGCACATCCCCCCCGAATCCCATCATACAATTATGATTGATAAAAGTCCATATTAGAAATCTCCAATGGATCATCCCGCTTCCGGCCATCGGCTATTGACCAGCGCTGTTCCCTGCGGTTCTTTTTGGGAGGCATTACGGTCTCCATACCTGCTGAAGCTGCATAGGCCAGAATGTCATTTATTTCATAGCCCCGGTCCGCTGGCAGAACCTGCGCGGAAGCCCTGGTACACAGAGCTCTCACGCATAGAATGACCCCACCCAGGCGACAAGTTTCATTCAACTTGTTCAGATTGGGCGGGGTCATTCAAAATTAAATCGGTTTATGCTTTTCCTCTCTTGCCTCATGTGGAAAACGGGTATGATAAACGCACTGAATCCGCCGTAAAGCCTCCTCAACCGTTGAACGCGGACAGGCCACATTCATACGCATAAACCCATTCCCTTCCTCACCAAACCAGAAGCCTTTGTCCAGGCCCACTTCCGCTTCATTGGTAAAAAAGCCGTCCAGCCGCTCACTATCCAGACCAAGTCCCCGGCAGTCCAGTCACATCAGGTAAGCTCCCTCCGGCTGAATCAGCCGAATTTTAGGCATATGCGCTTTTAAGACGCCATCCAGATAGCGGATATTTCCTTCCAGATAACGGACCAGCTGATCTATGTACTCCTCTCCGCCGGTATAGGCGGCAATGTAAGCGTCCAGTCCGAAAGTCGAGATGGAGACTGCCCGGTCATTCTGCAAAACAGGATTTATCCGGTCCCGGATTTCGTCATTAGGCCTTGTTTGATAAATGGCAAAGCGCTGCGCCTCTATCCGGTCGCTGCACCAACAATCACCCGCATAAAAAAGGACAAGGCTCAACTGAGCCTTGTCCTTCCGCTTTGCTTGCGCGGAGTCATCAAAAGATCGCACCACCGCTCCAAATCCGGGATTGCGTGATCGCCAGCACTGTCTCCGTCGGGACCCCGGCAATCTCACTTCCGAAAATCTCCTGCAGCCTCCCGCCGCTCAGCATGGAGGCAAGCTGGGACTTTGCCGCTGCGGACGCGGCCGCCTCAGAAGCCTGAATATGCCGTTGAATCTGCTTTTCCACCAACAGCTTCATAAACTCGGCGTGGCGGGCCATACGCAAATCCCACCAGCTCTCTTCATCGTCAGAGCCGCTCTTGGAGAACGTGATCTCACCGCCGCCGCTGGAAGAACAGGCGTTGCAGATATTGCCGTCCTCACCGATGGCAACGGCCTGGGACATATCCCATGTACTTCCAGGTATGATAGCCTCGTTCCGCGCCTTGTCAAAGGCAAACCAGGTGTCGATCCTCGCAAAAATCTCCTGGGCGTAGGCCGGGTCCTGCTCCATGCGCTCCTGCACCTTGGGATGAATGACCACGGCTTTGCTCCCAGGCGGGACGCTGCCCAGGGCGCGAATCTCCTTTGGGGCAATAAACCTGCCGTCTATGGAACCGTAAAAGGGATTGGCCCCGGCGGGCTGCCAGTTCTCCAGCGTTTCTTTCGCCTTGTCCCCGTCCTGATACAGCAGATAGTGGGGATAGTCGTTCCTGGTACGCCAATAGCCGCTGCCGGCGTCAAAAACATGGTAATGGATGTTGGGATATTTCGCTTTCAGCATGGTTTCCAGAGATGGAGCCTCCGCCGCCTCCACGCCCTCGGTCCGAACCTGCCCGCCGGACCGAACCGCTGAATCCATCATCAAACCTGCGGGCGCATCCGCCACGCCTGTAATCCCGCCCGGGCCGGCCGTAAACGTGTCGGTCCTGCCCCGGCCGGCCTGCGTTGCCAGATCAAGAAAGCTGCCGGGTTTTGCCCCGGTCCGCTTTGTTTCGCGGGCCTTTGCGGGGGCGCCGCATGTCTGCGTTCCGAAGCTTGGCTGAATGGTATTGCTCATTGTTTCACCCTTCCTTTTTTCATCACATATTGAGGAAAAACATATTCGTGCCCACTGGTAAAGAAGCTTCCTGTGTAACCACGGAGGCAGATGCCAGCCGGGTTTTCAGCAAATCGCCAATATTGGAGAAGGTCTTCCCCGGCGCCGCCGTTTCTGCAGTACATTCCCGCAATGCCCCTGCGCCATGTTGCCGACTGCTCGTGATACTGCCGCTGCTGTTCCGCCTTTTTCCCGGCCTTTTCGGCATTGATTCTGTTTACCTCGGCCACACGCTCCGGGGAATCGCCGCAGCCGCCGGTGATTTCCGGCCTGCCGCTGATTTCCGGCGCATCAGGCGCGCCTCTGCCGGTCTGCGCCGCCAAATCGAGGAAACTGCCGGCCTGTGTCCCAGGCCGCTTTACTTCATAGGCCTCTGTGAGGATATTGTATAGTCCTGTTCTATAATGAGGTTGAATCATCCTGTTCATAAACCGCTTCTCTCCTGCAGTAAAACAGCTGCGGAAAATACCTGCCGCTCTGTTTTCAGCTCCAATTCTCCCATGTACTTCTCCGCCTCCCGGCGCACGTTGGACAAGCCGATGCCATGCATGGAAACATCTTCTTTTTTTGTTGAGACAGGCAAGCCGTTCTGACCCAACACCACCTCGCCCGCAAAAGAGTTTTTGACCTCGATCAGGAAGAAGCGCCCCGTTCTCTTTCCTGCCAGCACAATAAAACGCTCTCCCTCCTTCACCTTCTCGCAGGCCTCCACCGCGTTTTGCAGCAGGTTTTGAAGGATGATCCCCACGTCAAAGGCGTCATAGGCTCCCAGCGGCTGGAAACGGAAATCCGCCTGAAAACGGATTCCCAGATCCAGGCTCCGCCGCTGCGCATCGTTGACAATCACATCTGTGACCGGGTTTCCCGTCTGGAGCGTCAGCGCAAAGCCGCTCATGCTCTTGTCCAGTTTGGCGATATACTCCTCCAGGCCGGCGTACTCGCCGCTCCGGACCAATCCCTTGATGTTGGTCAAGTGGCCCCGCATCTCATGCTTTAGTCCGCGAACCTGGGAATAAAACTGTTCCACCTCATGAATACGCGCCCGAATCGCCTGCGTCTGACGGTATTCCACATAATGAGCGGCCTGTTCCTCCCGCAGCTCCGCCATTCCCTGCTGAAAGACAATGGTCAGATAGGCCCCTGCATAGAACAGCAGGGCCAGCACCGGCACCACCGCCAAAAACGCCGGGTGCCTATCATAGAGCTGGAGCAGAACACCGTCCTTAAACTCAATCAGCAGCCGGGAAATCACCTGTCCAAATAGAATCCCCGCCGCCGGCACCAGGCCGAGGCAGCACAGCTCCCTCCATCGGAGGTGTATCTGCCGTTTTTGGAGCCGGCGCTGAAGAGCGTACAGCATGGCGGCAAACAGGACGGCGTGGGACAGCAGGAACAGCGTCACCAGAACAGCGGCTCGGAAAAAGACCGCCTCCAGCGGTTCCGCGGGGAGGGGCAGCGACCGCTCCAGGATGAAATACAGGCTCTCCACCATCAGGCCGCTGGAAATCCTGGCGTTGAAATAGAGCAGTGTCAGGAGGAACGCCAGGGCTCTCTCCAGACGGATGCACCCGGAAACTGCCAGCAGCATTGCCGTCAAAATCACGCCAAAGGAGCCCTGGGGAAGCGCCGCCCAATTGCAGACCAGTTCAAAAAGGAGATCGACGGAAAAGACAAGGAGCAGCCTTCGCAGCCTTCCGTCCTGTGGTATAAACGGGCGGAAAAAGGCGGTGAGCAAACCGGCATACAGCAGCTCCGCACCGATTGAAAACGCCTGGTTGAACATCCGAAATCCCGTCTCGCTCATAGGGCGGCTCCTTTTTTCAGGAAGCGGAGATGCGCTTTCACAAAATCCTGATATTTATACTTGGAAATCAGCAGTATCTCTCCGCCGGCCAGCGTCAGCTCCTTTTTGCTGTACCCCTCCACATAGGCGAGGTTGACCAGATACCCCTTGTGGATGCGGCAGAACTGTTCTCCCAGCTCCACCTCCAGGTCCCGGATCTTCCCGTAGCAGGAAAACTCCCCGTCCTTCAAATGCAGTACAACCTTGTGATTGCTGCTTTCGATGTAGAGGATGCTGTCCAGCGGAACAGTCCGGCTGACGCCCGCCGATTGAACCGTGAGCGTGCGGACCTTGACTGCCCGTCCGGCCTCGATCTGCGCGGCGGCGCGGGCAAAGACCCGGGCAAATTTTTCCTCGTCCACCGGCTTGAGCAGGTATTGGAACGCCCCCACGTCAAAGGCATCGAACACATACCGCTCATAGCCGGTTACAAATATAATGACAGGCTGGGCGGCGGCCGGCCGCCCTCTGATCTGGCCGGCCAGGGCCATCCCGTCTGGACCGGCGCCGTCCAGCTCAATATCCAAGAGGAGCAGGTCGATCTCCCGTCCGTCCGCAAGACACTCGCCGGCGGATGTGTACTCCACAATCTCACAGGGACAGGGCTGCGCTTGAATCAATGCCTTCAGATAGGCGCGGGTCCGGGGTTCATCATCACAAATTGCCGTTCTAATCATACCAATATTCCCCTATGTGTTTACTCGCTCAGACGGCCCGGAAAATAAGGCCGCTTGACGTAACTGGACCGTTTGACAGCGCAACCGGACCGTGCCGTCTGTTTTTATATTACATCATACGGGAATCCGCGGCAAGCATTGCTGCGCTTTGGAAATCCTGTCCGCATCCTACCTCTGAAAATTTTAAGGGCCGAACAGCTTGTGGGCGGTGAGGAAGCCCTGGACCAGATTCTGCACGCCCTGTTCAACCGGGAGCTCTATCCCGCCTATCCCTGCCTGCCCTATCAGGATTTCCTGAACACCTGCGGACTGACAGGGAAGGATTTGAACCCTGCGTGAACTATTTTGCCATGACCGGAGGCGAAATCCTCAGAACGCACCAAAGCCACGGAAATCCAATTGATTTCCGTGGCTTCACTTCTATTCTCCGCACTTTTTCAGGCAGGTTGGTTTTGCAGGGCCAGATACGCCTGCTTTGTTGTCCCGCAGGCTGTGACGCATATGGCGGCATTGAATTTGGCGAGATCAGCTGTGAACCCGACAGGGCAGACAGCACATGGGCTGCACCAGTGTCTATAAAGAGAAACGGCTGCTCCGCTATCCCTCTTTTGGAGAATGCCAGCATTGCAAAGAGAATCATCCATGTCTGCCGATCGATTCTCCGGCAGAACGGCAAAGCTGACGAAGTCCCCTGAAAATAAAACTCTTACTGTAACATTGCGATAAAAACAGTTCATATTTGCAAGCAGTCATCACAGATGATGTTCGTATTATCAGCAATGAGATTTATCGCCCTGATTGTAGCGCCGGCACTCCTTTAACATCAATCGCCACACATGCCGCTGCGGAAACGTTCAGCCGGCTGATCTTTTCTGAAAACGGCTTTCTTTATGAGGTCTTTACATCCGACGGAAAATCATGTAAGATGAGGAAAATACCGGAAGAGGAGGTGTCGTTCAACCGGGGTCTGGTCCCCCCGATCTTTTTCCCCGCGTAAGAGAATGAAAAGAGAAGGAGAACCAACATGAAATTCAATCCTGTCGTCACGGCAATCGTGGTGATCTACCTGCTGATTATGCTGTTCATCGGCTGGTATTCCTCCAAGAAGATCACCTCCAACACCGACTTCATGGTGGCTGGACGCCGCCTGGGCCCCCTCCTGATGGCCGGCACTCTGGCCGCCACGGAGATCGGCGGCGGCAGTTCCCTGGGCGTTGTGCAGCAGGGCATGGAGAGCCACGGCCTCTCCGCTGCCTGGTACATCATCACCATGGGCCTGGCCTTCGTAATCCTGACCTTCCTGGCCCCCAAGTTCCGGGCCGCAACGGTGAAGACCGTGCCCGAGTACTTCCGCCGCCGCTACGGCAAGAGCGCCGGCATCGTCACCGCCGTCATTATGCTTCTGCCCCTGGTGGGCGTGACGGCCAGCCAGTTCATCGCCTCCTCCGTGATCCTCTCCACCATGCTGGGCATCAGCTACAAGACCGCCGTCATCGTGGTGGTGGTGGTGGTCACCGCCTACTCTATCATGGGCGGACTGTGGTCCGTGACCCTGACGGACTTCATCCAGGTGTTCCTGATCGTCATTGGCATGATCATCGCCGTTCCCTTCGCCCTGAACCGGGCCGGCGGCTGGGAGAGCGTTGTGGCCAACGTCCCCGCAGAGACCTTTGACATGTTCAAGGGTTACAGCCCCATGGCGGTGATCTCCCTGACCGTTATGTACGTGGCCACCTTCACCGTGGGCCAGGAGGCCGTCTCCCGCTACTACGCCGCCCGGGACGGCAAGGCCGCCCAGCAGGGCTCCATTCTGGCGGCCCTGGTGAACTTCATCTACGCCTTCATCCCCGCGATCCTGGGCATCATCACCCTGGCCCTGATTAACATGGGCAAGTTCAGCTCTGAGGAGTTCGCCTCCGTGGGCGCCCGCTACGCCCTGCCCGTGCTGGCCATGGAGGTCATGCCCGCCGTGATCTGCGGTCTGCTCTTCGCCGGCATCATCTCCGCTACCATGTCTTCCTCGGACTCCGACCTGCTGGGCGCCGGCTCCATTTTTGCCAACGACATTTACCACGCCGTGCTCAAGCCCGGCGCCTCCAGCCAAGAGGTCATGCGGGTCACTCAGGTCACCATGGCCATCGTGGGCGTGGCCGCCGGGTGCATTGCCCTGTTCAACACCTCCAGCATCGTCTCCATCCTGATGTTCTGCTTCACCCTCCGGGCCGCCGGCGCCTTCTTTCCCTATGTGCTGGGACACTACTGGAAGGGCGCGTCCCTGGCGGGCACCATCGCCTCCCTGATCTCCGGCACCGTGATCGTGGTGTACCTGGAGAAGATCTCCGGCAACGTGCTCTTCGGCATGAAGGTCAGCCAGCCCATCGTTCCCGGCCTGGTGGTGGCGCTGGTGTTCTTCCTGGTGTTCTCCAAGGTCTTCCCGCCCAAAAACCAGACTACGGAGCTGGCCTACGAGGAGGACTGATTCCTCTTCGGACAACGCACCTACGCTTCAAGCGGCGGCCTTTGCGGACCGCCGCTTCCCTTTTTCCCTCGCCTGTGGTATAATCACCAAAAACAAGCAGCGGAGGCGCTTTTCATGTTTGACTGCCTGATTCAAAATGTCCGGATTCTGGATGGCTCCGGCACTCCGGCCTATTCCGGCTCCGCCGCCCTCTCCGGCGGAAAAATCGCCGCCGTGGGGGACCTCTCCGGCGCGGAGGCCGCCCACACCGTCGACGGCCGGGGCCGTCTTCTGACGCCGGGGTTCATCGACATCCACCGCCACGCCGACGCGGCCCTGCTCCGTCCGGACTTCGGACGGGCGGAGCTGGCCCAGGGCCTCACCACCATCATAAACGGCAACTGCGGATTATCCCTGGCCCCGGTGTCCGGCCCCTTCCGGGAGACGGTGCTGGACTACCTGGCCCCCATCGTGGGGCGGGCGGAGGCGGACTTTCCCCGGCTGGCGGACTACCGCCGCCAGGCCAACGGGACGCCTCTGCCCCTGAACGCCGGGATGCTGGCGGGCATGGGCACTCTCCGCGCCTGCGCGGCGGGCTTCCGGGACAGTGCGCTGACAGGCGGGGAGTACCGCCTGATTCACGGCGCCCTGGAGGAGGCCCTCTCCGACGGAGCCCTGGGCGTCTCCCTGGGGCTGGGGTACGCCCCGGAGTGCTTCTACACCACAGAGCAGCTGATCCGGGCCCTGGCCCCTCTGCGCCGGTCCGGGCGGGTGATTACCGTCCACATGCGCCAGGAGGGGGACGGCGTCACTGCGGCTCTCGCGGAGATGCTGGCCGTGGCCCGGGCGCTGGAGACCCCGGTGGAGATCAGCCATTTGAAGGCCATCGGCCGGCGGAACTGGCGGAAGGCCGTGCCTCAAATGCTGGAGATGATCGCCGCCGCCAGGGCGGAGGGGCTGGACGTGACCTGCGACGCCTACCCCTACCCCGCCGGGTCCACCCAGCTGATCCACGTCCTGCCGCCGGAGTTTCAGGCCGGGGGCGTGGAGGCCCTCACCGCCGCCCTTCAAGATCCGGAGTGCCGCCGGCGGATGCGCCGGAGAATGGAGACGGGCACGGACTTTGAGAACATCGCGGCCCTGGTGGGCTTTGAGAACATCCACGCCGCCTCCCTCCGCCTGCCGGAGCACAGGGAATGGGAGGGGCGGACCCTGGCGGACATCGCCGCCCGCCAGGGCAAGGACCCCTACGACGCCCTGTTCGACCTGTTGGCGGCGGAACGGTGCGGCCCGTCCATGATTGACTTCATCGCCCACCAGGCGGATGTGGAGGACATCCTCCGCGCTCCCTTCTCCGGCGTGATCTCCGATGCCACCTATCCGGAGGGACTGCCCCACCCCAGGGTATACGGGGCCTTTCCCCGGCTGCTGGAAACCTATGTGCGGCACCGGGGCGTGCTGACACTGGAGGAGGCCGTCCGCAAGCTCACCCGCCAGCCGGCGGACCGGTTCGGCCTCACCGAAAAGGGCAGAATTGAGGCGGGGGCAGACGCGGACCTCTGCCTCTTCGCCCTGGAGAACCTTCATGAGACCGGCACCTGGCAGCGCCCAAAGCAGCTGGCGGAGGGCATGGACTGGGTGTTTGTGAACGGCGTCCCCGCCATTCAAGAGGGGCAGTTCACCGGCCTGCTGGCCGGGCGGCATCTGTGACGTCCGAAAACGATTTTTGAGAGGAGCGCTCTGTTATGAACCAACCACTGATCGAGGGCTGCGTGGACTCCTACGCCTCCGCCATGGCCGCCGCCGCAGGCGGCGCGGACCGGCTGGAGCTGTGCGCCAATCTGGCCATCGGCGGCACCACCCCCTCCCCCGCTCTGTTCAAGCAGGTCCAGCGGGACTGCGATGTGAAAATCAACGTCCTGATTCGTCCCCGCTTCGGCGATTTCCTCTACTCCCAGCCGGAGATGGAGGAGATGTGTACGGAAATCCAGGCCTTCCGGGCCCTGGGGGCCAACGGCGTCGTCATCGGCGCGCTGACGCCGGAGGGAGCGCTGGACGTGGACAGCATGCGCCGTCTGATGGACTGCGCCGGCGATATGGAAGTGACCCTCCACCGGGCCTTTGACATGGCCCGAGACCCGATGGAAACCCTGGAGGCCGCCGCGTCCCTGGGCTGCCGGACCGTCCTCACCTCCGGGCAGGCATCCAGCGCCTTGGCCGGACTGGAGGTCCTGCGGACGCTCCGTGTCCGGGCGGCGGGCCGGATCGACATCATGGCCGGCTGCGGCGTGAAAAAGGAGAACATCCGCCGCCTCTATGACGGCGCGGGAATCACTTCCTTCCACACCACCGGCCGCGGAGCGCCTCTGGACAGCGGCATGATCTACCGCAAGGCCGGCGTCTCCATGGGCCTTCCGTCCCTGTCGGAGTACGAGGTCTGGCGGACGGACCCGGAGGAGTTCCGAGCCTGCGCGGAGATTGTCCACGGGCTGCTATAGCCCGCCTGTGATCTCGACATGCAGGAGCCTGTCTCCTCCCCTGCGGCTGACCGAGACATCATAGCCGCGGATGGAGTAGGACGCCTCACCAAAGAGCGCGTACGTTTGAATGTCCGTCAAATCGTAGAGATCCGCAAGAATGAAGCCCCGGCGGGAAACCTCCGCAATGCGCCCGCGGCAGTCCCGGCAAAAATACGCCGGAATCAGCTCATCCGCTTTCCGCGGAAGCTCTGCCGTACAGGTATGCGCATCGGTGTTCCGTGCCGCTGTCACTCCAGCGCAGCGGAGCATGGAGAATGTGCCCGTCTGCTGTACGCCGCTGACCTCCCAGACCCGCACAGGGTCCGGGTCATAGACCCGCATCTCGCCGACCTCACCTGTGGAGAGATTCACAGAGCAGGGGGCGTGGTACCGCGGGCCGCCGCCATATCCGCACAGGGCACAGAGATCCGGCTCCGGTGTCAGGAAAATTGTCTGCCAGGCGGCAATCTCCTGTTCCGCAGCAATTCCTCGCAGTCAAAAGCCGGATAGAAAGAAGAGCGTCAGAACCATAAACGATGCGGTGCATTTTATCCATGTGCAGGCTCGGGCTTTGATTTGCATCGACAATTCAATATATCCCCTTTCTCCTATAGCAATCTGCAAAATTGTTAGCACCGGGCCGCCGCCCGTTTGTCAGAAATTCTGATGCTTGCTATAATAGACGCAAAAACTCCGCCCCTTTGTCTTGTTTTAATTATAAATTATATCCTATAACACGTCAATAGCGTGTTTCAAATTATTTTTAAGATCGCCTGCTTTAGGTAAAATAATCCTAATAAGGCAGGTGATCGTATGGAACCGCAATTTGATAACACAGAGCGCTTAAAATGTCTGTCCTATGCGATCGGTTATTATCGGAAAGAGAAGGGTTATTCGCAAGAACAGCTGGCAGAACTCCTCGGAATCAGCCGTCAGCATTTGGCATCTGTCGAAGCTCCAAAAATGCACAGGGGGCTATCTCTGGAGCTGCTATTCAATATTGCAACGGTTTTGGAGATAGAGCCGTATCTTCTTTTGAAATTCAAGATCGAAAAATAGAGAGGAAGCGCCGCATAATGCGGCGCTTCCTCTTCCTGTATAATGAATATCAATTCCCTTTTCAGCAACGGTCAAACTGCGGCGTGGGCCGTCTCCTTTCGACGGTTCGCCGGGGCGGGGCGCCCCGCGCTCCGCTCCGGCCGCTCCAGCACCGGCTCCTCCGTCTGCCGCTCCGCCAGACGCTCCCGGCCCACCGCCAGCATCAGCTTGATGCGGTTCTCCTGGTTCACCCGGGTAGCGCTGGGGTCGTAATCGATGGGCGTGATGTTGGCCTGCGGATACAGCTCCCGGATCTTGTTAATCATGCCCTTGCCGCAGATGTGGTTGGGCAGACACCCGAAGGGCTGGGCGCAGACGATGTTCTCGTACCCCGCCCGCACCAGCTCGATCATCTCGGCGGTGAGAAGCCAGCCCTCGCCCATCTTGTCTCCCATGCCGATGACGCCATCGGTGAGCTTGACGAGCTCCCGGAAGGGCAGGGGCGCGTGGTAGCCGTTGTCCTTCAGAACCCGGATCATCACAGATTCCATGCCCTCAATGTACTTGAGAATCCAGTCGGACACATGCTTTTCCAGAAAGCTGCCGCCGTAGAGGCGGGCGGTCTCCGAGGGGTTGTAGGCGCAGTACTGCACGAAGCCCATCAGGCCCGGCAGGTTCACCTCGCAGTCCTGAGAGGCTAAAAACCGCTCCAGGTCGTTGTTGCCCAGGGGAGAGTACTTCACATAGATCTCCCCCACCACGCCCACCTTCACCTTGGGCACCCGGTGGACGGGAATGGCGGCGAAGTCCCGGGCGATCTTCGGCATGGCGGCCTTGACCTCCCGGTTGGACCATCCCCTGTTTTGGCGGACCCAGCCGCAGATCGTGTCCAGCCATTTCTCCTGGCAGGACTCCGCCGCGCCCTTTTCCACCTCGTAGGGCTCCGTCTGGGCCCTCAGCGCCACCAGCAGGTCGCCGTAGTAGATCACCGCCAGAAGCTTGCGTAGCAGGGGCACCGTCAAGGGGAAGCCGGAGTCCTTCTCCAGGCCCGAGAAGTTCAGGCTCACCACCGGCACCTGCGGCCACCCCGCCTTCACCAGGGCCTTGCGCAGCAGGTGGATGTAGTTGGAGGCCCGGCAGCCGCCGCCGGTCTGGGTGATGATGAGGGCTGTGTGGTCCAGGTCATACTTCCCGGAGCCCAGGGCGTCCAGGAACTGGCCGATGACCAGCAGCGCGGGATAACAGGTGTCGTTGTGGACGTATTTAAGGCCCAGCTCGCTGACCTGACTGCCGCAGTTTTCCAGCAGTTCGCAGGTGTAGCCCTCCTGCTCCATCACCGCCGCCAGAATGCGGAACTGCACCGGGGCCATGTTGGGGATCAGGATTTTATGGGTCTTTTTCATCTCCGAAGTGAATTTCGGATAATTCTGGAGCTCCATGTCAACATTTCTCCTTTCGGGGGAGCGGCGAAGTTTTGGAACCTTTGTCCCTGGGTCTGCAGGGGGGCCAGGGGCTCCGCCCCTGCGCCCCAAAGCCTTTGCAGTACCCCGTCCGGGGTATACGAGGCCGGCAGAACTCTCCCTGCGCTTCGCGCCCCTTTCAGGTTGCTTTTTTCTCATCCAGGGCGGCGAAAAGGCTCCGCAGACGGATGCGCACCGCGCCCAGATTGGTGATCTCGTCAATTTTCAGCTGGGTATACAGCTTGCCGCCGCTTTGCAGGATCTCCTGGGTCTCGTCGGTGGTAATGGCGTCCACGCCGCAGCCAAAGCTCACCAGCTGCACAAGATCCATATCGGGCTGGGAGCAGCAGTACTTCGCCGCCGCGTACAGCCGGGAGTGGTAGGTCCACTGGTTCAGCACCGTGGTGGGGAACTTCTCCACCCGGTTGGAGATGGAGTCCTCCGTCACCACCGCCGCGCCGGAGCGGGTAATCAGGGTGTCGATGCCGTGGTTGATCTCCGGGTCCGCGTGGTAGGGACGGCCCGCCAGCACAATGATCCGGCGGCCCTCCGCCCGGGCCTGATCGATGATCCGCGCCCCCTCCTTCCGCACAAGGGACATGTGGTGCGCGTACTCGGCATAGGCCGCGTCGGCGGCCTCTTTCACCTCGCTGCGGGTGATGTCCGGAAAGTACCGCCGCAGGATGGCGAAGATCTTCCTGGAAAAGTCCTTGGGCCGGTGGAGGCCCACGTAGTCATAGATGAATTTGGTCTCCTTGACCTCGGGGCAGTTGCCGGCGATGACCTCGGGATAGTAGGCAACCACGGGGCAGTTGTAATGGTTGTCCCCCAGGCCCTCGTCGATATTGTAGGTCATGCAGGGATAGAAAATGGCGTCCAGCCCCAGTCTGCTGAGAAACCGGATATGCCCGTGGGCCAGCTTGGCCGGGAAGCAGGCGGTGTCGCTGGGGATGGTGCCCTGGCCCTTTAAGTACAAATCCCGGCTGGAGAGGGGGCTGTGGTACACGGCAAAGCCCAGCTTCGTGAAAAAGGCGTGCCAGAAGGGCAGCAGCTCCCAGAAGTTCAGGCACAGGGGCAGACCGATCTTCCCCCGTCTGCCGGGAACAGGCTTGTAGTCCAGAATCAGTTTGCGCTTATAGGCGTACAGGTTCCGCTCGCCGGTGTCCTCTCTGCCGGTGACGGGGCGGTCGCAGCGGTTGCCGCTGATGAAGGTGCCGCCGTCTGCGAAGGTGTTGACGGTAAGCTGGCAGTTGTTGCCGCACAATCCGCACACCCGGCTCTCCGTCTCCTGGGAGAAGGCGGCCAGGGCTGCCCGGTCCAAAAGGGCGCTGGTCTGCTCCGGCGCGGCCTTGCCACGGCCGTACAGCGCCGCGCCGTAGGCCCCCATGAGCCCCGCCACGTCGGGCCGGATGACCTCCACGCCCATCTCCTTCTCAAAGGCCCGAAGCACCGCCTCGTTGTAAAACGTGCCGCCCTGAACCACCACGTTCCGTCCCAGCTCCTCCGGGGAGGCGGCGCGGATGACCTTGTAGATGGCGTTTTTCACCACGGAGATGGAGAGGCCGGCGGAGATATTCTCGATGGTGGCCCCGTCCTTCTGGGCCTGCTTCACGCTGGAGTTCATGAACACCGTGCAGCGGCTGCCCAGGTCCACCGGACGGTTGGCGAAAAGGCCAAGCTTCGCAAACTCCTTCACGTCGTACCCCAGGGCCTGGGCGAAGGTCTGGAGGAAGCTGCCGCAGCCGGAGGAACAGGCCTCGTTCAAAAAGATGTTGCTGATGGCCCCGTTTTCAATCTTGAAGCACTTCATGTCCTGGCCGCCGATGTCAATGATGAAGTCCACATTGGGCAGAAAGTACCGGGCGGCGGTGAAGTGGGCCACGGTCTCCACTACGCCGTAGTCGGCGTGGAAGGCGTTTTTCGCCAGCTCCTCGCCGTAGCCGGTGGTGGTGACGGAGGCCACATGGAGGGCCGGATGCTCGTCGTACAGCCGCTCCAGGGCCGCACGGATCAGGGGAACGGGATTGCCCAGGTTAGGCCGGTAGTCCGTAAAGAGAAGCCGGGCCTCCTGGTCGATCACCGCCAGCTTCACGGTGGTAGAGCCGGAGTCGATGCCGATGTGAACCGGCGCGGCGTAGTCCGGGCCGAAGGGGGCCCGGGGCACAGAGGCTTTGGCGTGGCGGGCCGTGAAGGCCTCGTACTCCTCCCGGCTCTCAAAGAGGGGCGGCTGACTGCGGTAGGTCTCAGAGGCGCCCCGCGCCTCCAGCCGGCCGCACACCTCCTCCAGGTCAAACTCCCTATCGGAGTAAAACGCCGCTCCCAGGGCCACAAACAGCAGGCTGTTCTCCGGGCAGAGACCCTGGACCCCAAGGGTCTTGTCAAAGCTTTCCCGCAGGCACCCGGAAAAGGTCAGAGGCCCGCCCAGATAGAGGACCCTGCCCTGGATGGGCCGCCCCTGGGCCAGACCCGCGATGGTCTGGTTCACCACCGCCTGGTAGATGCTGGCGGCGATGTCCTCGCTCCGGGCCCCCTGGTTGATGAGGGGCTGCACGTCGCTCTTGGCGAAAACGCCGCACCGGGAGGCGATGGTATAGGTCTTCTCCGCCCGCGCCGCGGCCTCGTCCATCTCGTCGGCGGTCATTTTCAGCAGCGTGGCCATCTGGTCGATAAAGGCTCCGGTGCCGCCGGCGCAGGAGCCGTTCATCCGCACCTCAACGCCGCCGGTGAGGAAGAGGATTTTGGCATCCTCTCCCCCCAGCTCAATGACGCAGTCAGTGCCCGGAGCCAGCCGATTGACCGCCACGCGGGTGGCGAAGACCTCCTGCACAAAGGGGACCTCCACCCCCTCCGCCATGCCCATGCCCGCAGAGCCGGAAATGGCGAACTCCGCCCGCCCGCCGGGAACGTACCCCGCCGCCACCCGGCGCAGCAGCTCTCCAGACTTCTCAAGAATATGGCTGAAATGCCGTTCATATGTACTGTAAACAATGTTTCCGGCGTCGTCCAGCACCACGCATTTGATGGTGGTGGAACCCACGTCAAGACCCACTTTCAAGGCTGGTTCCTCCTTCAGGAAAACGGTTGCGCCGGTCCTTTTGACCAAGTATCGCAATCTTTATATTCTCTGGTATTTTACTCTTTTCCGACAAAATATGCAATCGCGAAAATCTGTAAAGAGTGTAAAAAAACTGTTAAGAAATTTATAAAATATCCGCTTGCCTTCTCTCTTTCTTATGATATACTTGTCCTATTCAGAACTCTCGACAGAAACGAGGAACCGCCCTATGAAAACCGTCCTGCTGCACGCCTGCTGCGCTCCCTGCTCCCTCTCCTGCATTGACCCCCTCCGGGCCGAGGGCATTGAGCCGGTGGCCCTGTGGTACAATCCCAACATCCACCCCTGGAAGGAGTACCAGGCCCGGCGGGACTGCCTGCTGGAATATGCCCCCGCCATCAATATGGAGGTGCGGGTATGGGAGGACTACGGTCTGCGGGAGTTTGTCCGCCAGGTGACAGGCGACATCGATCACCGCTGCGCCTACTGCTACACCCACCGGCTGGAGGGGACGGCGAAATACGCCGCGGAGCACGGCTTTGCCGCCTTCACCACCACCCTTCTGGCCAGCCTCTACCAGGACCACGACGGCATCGTCCGGGCGGCAGAGGCCTGCGCAAAGCGGTATGGCGTAGAGTTCCTCTACCGGGACTTTCGTCCCAACTTCCGGGCGGGGAACCAGCGGGCCCGGGAGCTGGGGTTCTATATGCAGAAGTACTGCGGCTGTGTCTTCTCGGAGGAGGACCGCTATGAAAAGCAGATCCGGCGCGACCGGGAGAAGTTTGCGGAACAATGACGGAAAAACCCGGCTGTGAAGAAACTCACAGCCGGGTTTTTCCTGTCCCGTCACGCCGAGGCGATGACATCTTTGTTCTTCACAAAGTACTCCACGCCGGAGTAGAGAGTGGTCAGCACAATGACCCACACGCAGACCGTGTCGGCCCGCGAGATGTACCGGTCCCAGGGCACGGCGGTCAGATAGGCTCCGGACCGGTAAGCGGCCAGGGCCGGTCCCAGCAGCAGCATCACCACCACGCACACCATGGTGGCGGCAGTCTTCACCTTCCCGGACCACCCGGCGGCGATGACCCGCCCCTTGTCGCTGGCAATCATCCGAAGACCGCTGACAGCGAACTCCCGCAGCAGCACCACCAGCAGCGCCCAGGCGGGCATCCGGCCCACCTCCACAAACCACAGCATGGCGGCGGTTACCAGGATCTTGTCCGCCAGGGGGTCGGCGAACTTGCCAAAGTCCGTGACCAGGTTGTACTTCCGGGCGATCTTCCCGTCCAGCAGGTCCGTGAGACTGGCGATGATGAAAATCGCCAGGGCCGCATAGTCCGCCCCGGGGAAGCCCCAATACAGCACCGCCATAAAGACGGGCGTCAATATAATGCGCATAAGAGTCAATTTATTCGGCAAATTCATGTTTTTCCGCTCCTTTCGCCCGGTATGGTCTGTCCTTCCAATACCACCATTTCAGCATCTTCGGGTCCCGTTTCTCATTCTCGGCGTAGTACACCGCCGCCCGCCAGACATACAAGGCGCAGCGGTCCTCGCGGTATCCCTTCATCAGGCACTCCTGGAGGTACAGCTCCTCCGGGTCCCGGCCCCGCAGGTCGGATATCTGACGAATACCCAGCGCCTCCATGACAGCGGCAATCCTTTTCCCCACGCCAGGGATCTCCTCCAGGGGACTCCTCATTCCGCCAGCTCCCCGGTGAGCTCGCCGTCCATGGTACCGGTGAGGCGGACGGTGACAAACTGGCCCGGAGCTACCTCCCGGTCCGCGTCAAAGTAGATGCGGCCGTCGATCTCCGGCGACTCGGCATAGCTGCGGCCATAAAACGTCTGGCCGTCAAAGCCCTCGCACAGAACCTCCCGGGTCTCTCCCAGCACCGATTCGTTGTATTCGTCCATTATATTGGACTGAACATCCACTGCCAGCTCCGCCCTTCGCCGCGCTTCCTCCGTGTCCACGTGGTCCATCTGAGCCGCCCGGGTGCCCTCCTCCGGAGAGAAGGGGAACACCCCTGCCCGTTCGATCCGCACCTCCCGCAAAAAGGCGCACAGCTCCTCAAATTCCGCCTCGCCCTCGCCGGGAAGTCCGGTGATGATACTGGTGCGCAGCACCAGCCCGGGGATGTGTGCCCGGAGCCTTTCAAACAGAGCCCTCAGCTCCGCCTTGGTGTCCCGGCGGTTCATAGCCGCCAGCACGCCGTCATTGCAATGCTGGATTGGAATGTCCAAATAGGGTATTATTTTGCTCTCTTTTGCTATTATATCAATCAATTCATCAGTAATCTCATCTGGGTACAGGTAATGGAGGCGAATCCAATGAAAGTCCAGACGGCACAGCTCTCTCAAAAGATCCGCCAGACGGCGCCCCTCGTCCAGGTCCGTGCCGTACCGGGTGATGTCCTGGGCGATGACCAGCAGCTCCCGCACTCCGGCGGAGCTGAGCTCCTCCGCCTCCTCCAGCAGCTCCGCCATAGGACGGCTGCGGTATCTCCCCCGCAGGGAGGGAATGACGCAGTAGGCGCAGTGGTTGTCACACCCCTCGGCAATGCGCAGGTAGGCGTACCAGGGGGGCGTGGAGAGGATGCGGGGGCCGCCCTGCCTGGCAGTGTGAATATTCCCCATGTGGCAGGGCCGGAGACCCTGGTCCATAACCTCCTCAATGGCCCGGGCGATGTCGCCGTAGCTGCCGGTGCCCAGGACGCCGTCCACCTCCGGAAGCTCATTCAGCACATCCTCCTTGTACCGCTGGGCCATGCAGCCGGTGACCAGAATTCTCCCCACCTGGCCGGCGCGTTTCAGCTCCGCCATCTCCAGGATGGTCTCGATAGCCTCCTCACAGGCGGAGGCCAAAAAGCCGCAGGTGTTCACCACCGCCACGTCAGCCCCCTCCGGGGATGCCTGGACAGCGTGCCCCGCCGCAGCAGCAGCGGCCATCATCTGCTCACAGTTCACCTGGTTCTTGGCACAGCCCAAGGAGATGAACGCGATTTGATAACCCAATGTAATCCCTCCATATCTCGCGGGCGCCTCACGCCTCCGACAGCTCCTGCCCCTGGCGGTGCCAGGCGGCCTTCACGTCTCCCCAGGCGAAGCCCCGGCGGAGAAGGGCGTCGGTGAGGCGTTTTTTCTCCCGCTGGTCCGGCGTCCGGCCCCGGAGCTTTCCGGCGAGAAAGACGTCGATCTCCCCCGCCGCCTCCGGCAGCTCCTCCAGAGCCTCGTCCCACAGCTCCCGGGGAACGCCCTTTTCCCGCAGCTTCTCCCGGGCGCGAGCAGGGCCCCAGCCCATCTGTCCGCAGTGCCGCACCAGCAGGGCGGCGTAATCCCTGTCGTCAATTGCACCGATGGCCTCCAGCCACTCCGCGGCATAGCGGGCCTCCGCTTGACTGGCGCCCTTTTCAGTCAGCTTTTTCTCCAGCTCATGGCGGCTCATGGCCCGCTTGCCCACCAGATCCGCCGCCGTGACCTTCACGTTGGAAATTCCGGCGGCCGATTTCAATCGCTCCAGCGTGCCGCCGTCCAGCATATCCCCGGTCCGGAGGCCAAAGTCAAGAAGCTCCTGCTCCGTGATTTTCAGGCAGGCGCCGTCCTCTAAAAACACCAACACCCGACCCCGCCTGTGTCTGGACGCCTCGATCCGCTCAATCCGCATCGTCAAAGTCGTCGGCGCTGACGTCCACCGCCCGTCCGGCGGCCTTGGCGGCAGCCCGGGCCTGATTGCTCAGCAGCTTGTCGAAGTTCTTCCGAATGTCCGCCTCCAGCTGCTCGGCAATGTCCGGATTGTCGTGGAGGTAGGTCTTGGCGGCCTCCCGGCCCTGGCCAATGCGGGTCTCCCCCATAGAGAACCAGGAGCCCGCCTTCTGCACCAGATCCAGCTTCACGCCCAAATCTACCAGCTCGCCGGCGTGGGCGATGCCCTCGCCGTACATGATGTCGAATTCCGCCTCCCGGAAGGGGGGGGCCATCTTGTTTTTCACCACCTTGGCCCGGGTGCGGTTGCCGATCATCTCGGAGCCGTTTTTCAGCGTCTCGATGCGGCGCACGTCGATGCGGACGGAGGAGTAGAATTTCAGGGCCCGGCCGCCGGTGGTGACCTCCGGGTTGCCGTACATAACGCCCACCTTCTCGCGAAGCTGGTTGATGAAGATGACGATGGTGTTGGTCTTGCCGATGGCGCCGGTGAGCTTCCGCAGGGCCTGGCTCATGAGCCGGGCCTGGAGGCCCACGTAGCTGTCGCCCATCTCGCCCTCGATCTCCGCACGGGGCACCAGGGCGGCCACGCTGTCCACCACGATGACGTCAATGGCGCCGGAGCGCACCAGCGCCTCGGTGATCTCCAGGGCCTGCTCGCCGGTGTCCGGCTGAGAGATCAGCAAGTCCTCCACCTTTACACCCAGCGCCCGGGCATAGGTGGGGTCCAGGGCATGCTCCGCGTCCACGAAGGCGGCCTCTCCGCCCCGCTTCTGGGCTTCCGCCACCACGTGAAGGGCCAGGGTGGTCTTGCCGGAGGACTCCGGCCCGTAGATCTCGATAATCCGCCCCTTGGGGAGACCCCCGATGCCCAGGGCCACGTCCAGGGCCAGGGAGCCGGTGGGAATAAAGTCCACGTTCATCTCCGCCTTGTCGCCAAAGCGCATGATGGAGCCCTTGCCGTACATTTTCTCGATCTGAGCCATGGCCGTGTCGATGGCCTTCTTCCGGTCGTTGGCCGGGGCCGCGGTAGGCAGGGGCGCTTTTTCCTTTGCCATAGGTATCTCCTCCGTGTATGTAAAATTCTTTTCTGTTATCTCTCCGGCTCCTCCGGGATCACGATGGCGCAAATGATGTAGGCGACGATGCTGCTGCCGCCCATGGCGGTAAAGGCCACCCAGGCCAGCCGCACCAGACTGGGATCCAGAGCAAAGCAATCGGCAATGCCGGCGCAGACGCCCTCCAGCGTCCTGCCCTGGCGGGCCTTGTACAATCGGCCTTCTCCTCTCAAATCTCCCCGCAGAGGGTGCCGAACACCACCCGGGGGATCTCATGGGTGTCCTTGACGATCTGGATGTCGCCAAAGCCCTGGGAGCGCATGATCCGCAGCACCTGGTCGGCCTGGCCGATGCCCACCTCGAAGTACAGCCGCCCGCCGGTAATCAGGCAGTCCCGCCACTTCTCCGCGACGGCGCGGTAGAAGTCCAGACCGTCCTCGCCGCCGTCCAGAGCCAGCCGGGGCTCGTAGTCCCTCACGGACCCGTCCAGCCCGTCGATGTCTCCCCGGGGGATGTAGGGCGGGTTGCTGACGATGCACTGGAACTCTCCCAGGGTCTTGTCCGGCTTGTCCAATGCGTCCATCCGCAGGGGTACTACCCGGCCGGAGAGGCCGTTCCGCCGGATGTTCTGGCGGCAGATTTTCAGCGCGGCGTCGGAGATCTCCCCCAACACCACCTTGGCCTGGGGGACCTGAGCTCCCACCGCCAGGCCCACGCAGCCGCTGCCGGCGCACAGGTCCAGCACCCGGCACTCCCCCAGGGTCTTGCAGTACCGAATGGCCTCCTCCGCCAGCACCTCCGTGTCCGGGCGGGGGATCAGCACGTCCCGGGAGATATCCAGGGGCAGGCCGTAGAACTCCCACTCGCCAATGAGATACGCCACCGGCTCCCCGGCCAGCCGCCGGTCCACCAGCGAGCGCACCTGCCGTTCCAGCTCCGGAGAGGCGTACAGCCCCCCGTCCCGCTGGAGCTCCTCCCGGCTCTTGTTGGTGCCGAAGCACACCAGCTCCCGGGCCTCCAGCGTGGCAGCCTCTACACCGAAGCACCGCAGCTGCTGGCGAATATCCAAATACAAATTGTTATATGTGACGGCCATATTCCACCTCGTTATAACTTATTGGGCGGACCGCTCCTTCGCAAAGCGGCCATAGACATACAGGCCGTCCTCCGCACCGTTCCGCAGGCGCTTCATAGCCCGCTGGACGGGCCAGACCAGAGAGCCGTCCGGCAGCCGCACGGCGATATTGACCTCTCCCGCCGGATCGCTGTCATCGGTCTCCCAGACGCCGCCCAAACGGCGGACAAACACCTGTCCCATGTAGCTGCCCACGGCAAAGAGCTTGCTGCCCGGCTTTCCGTCCGCCAGCAGGCCGCCGGGGCGGCTCTGCTCGTCAAAGAAGCGGTCCAGCTCCCGGAAACTCTCAATCGTACCGTCCAGCGGGTATCCCGCGGCGTTCATATTCTGCACCAGCCATGCCTCCGCCTTGGAGATGTCCCCCAGCAGTGTGGGGCGCTCTTCCCTCCGCAGCCGATCCAACAATCCCATGGCTCTTCCTCCTTACCACTTGTCTTTGCCCTGCTCGTCTGGCAGAACCAGCTCCAGAGACCGGATGGCGCACTCGATCATGCTGTCGTCCGGCTCATTGGTGGTAAAGTTCTGGAGCCACATGCCCGGGGCGGTGAGCACCCGGGTGACGGGGTTGTCGTGCCGTCCCACCCAGCGGTTGAACTCGTAGGTCACCCCCACCACCAGGGGCAGCAGCAGCAGATGGGCCAATGTCCGCAGCCAGACGCTGGTGATGGGCCAGATGCCGAATACCACGCTGGAAAAGAGAATGGAGACAAAGATCACCACGAAGAGGAAGCTGGTGCCGCACCGGGGGTGATGCCGGGGCTGGATGCGGACATTCTCCACCGTCAGGGGCAGGCCCGCCTCGTAGCAGAAGATGGTCTTGTGCTCCGCGCCGTGGTACTGGAACACCCGGTAGATGTCCTTCTGCCGGGAGCAGACAATGAGGTACAGCAGGAAAATCACGATCTTCAAAAGTCCCTCTACCACGTTCCGGCCCCACATGGGAAAGCCGGGAAAAAAGTGGAGGATACCGCCGGTGAGGAAGGTGGGCAGCACCATGAAGAGGAACACGCTAAGTCCCACGCCCATCACCACCGCCAGCGTGACGATGACGCTCTCCAGCTTTTTGCTGGAGAGGTGCTTTTCCAGCCACAGGTCGAATTTGGAGGGCTGGGCCGCCTCCTCCTCGGGGTAGAAGTCGGCGGAGTACATCAGGGCCTTGACGCCCTTGACCATGGAGTCCAGAAAGTTCACCGTACCCCGGATCAGGGGAACGCCCAGGATGGGATAGCGGTCCTTGATGAGCCGCAGCTCCTCCACCTTCTCCACCAGGTTCCCCTCCTGGTCCCGCACCACGATGGCCTGCTTTTCCGGCCCCCGCATCAAAATGCCCTCGATCAGCGCCTGCCCGCCGATGCTGGTGCGGAAGGCGCAGGATTTCCTCTCTTCTGCCATCAAATATCCTTTCTGTGTTCCCATCATATCAGGGTTTTTCTCAAAAGTCAAACATTTGTTCTATTTTCTTCCCTATTCCGGTCCGGGCAGGCAGATGGTAACCACCGCTCCGCCGCCGGCGGCGTTGCCGATGGTGAAGGTGCCGCCGTGGAGACCCACGATCTCATCGCACACCGCAAGACCGATGCCGCTGCCCCGGGCCTTGGAGGTGCCCTTGTAGAATTTCTGCTTCACAAAGGGCAGCTCCGCCTCCGGGATGCCGGGGCCGAAATCCCGGATACGCACCACCTGCGACTCCCCCTCTTGGGCGACGGAGGCGGTGATCCGTTTTCCAGCGCCGCCGTGCTTGGCGGCGTTGTCCAGCACGTTGCAGAACACCTGCTTTAGCCGCTCCGGATCGCCGGAGATCAGGGGCAGGTCCCCCTCCCCCATGTCGTAGACCAGCTCGATACCCTCCTGCCGGAACAGCTCCTGGTAGGTAAAAATGGCGTCCTCCAGCTCCGCCTGGAGGTCCACCTGCTCCACTCGCAGGGTAAAACGGCCGTCCTCCATCCGGGAGAAGTCCAGCAGCTCCTCCACCATGGTGGAAAGGCGCCTGGACTCGTTGAGGATGATGCGGATGCCCCGACGCAGCTGCTCCGGGTCGCCGGTGAGGTCCTCCAGAAGCGTCTCTCCCCAGCCGTTGATGGCGGTGAGGGGAGTGCGCAGCTCATGGGAAACAGAGGAGATGAACTCGCTCTTCATCTTCTCATTCTGACCGATTTTCAGCGACATATTGTTGATATTCTCCACCAGCTCCCCCAGCTCGTCGTCGTACTTGTTCTCCACCTGGACGCCGTAGCCCCCGGCGGAAATCCGCTTGGTGGCCTCGGACACCACCGCCACCGGCTCCACCACATTGTTGATGAAGAGGAGATTGGAGATAAACACCAGAGCCATGCACAGCGCCGCCACCAGGCAGATGAACAGCACCGCCAGCATCACCTGCCGGTTCACCAGCCGCAGCGAGGTGACCAGCCGCACCACTGCCTTCACCTGGCCGTTGAAGGTCAGGGGATGGGACACCGCCAGAATATTCTCCCCGGTCTCCGGGTCGCGGCCCTGGAAATAGTCCATCCGGTTCTGGGTGATGGCCCGGGTGATGTCCTCCGTCCCGGGGAAGGTGCCCGCCGTCAGCCCCGTGGAGGAGGCCTGGATGCGGCCGCTGGTGCTGATGAACTGGAGCTCAATGCGCTCCTTGTCCTCAAAGGTGTCCGTGGACTGCTGGGCCTTTTTGATATAGCTGGTGTAGCCCCCGTCCATGAAATACTCCTCAAAGGCGCCGGACAGGGCCTGGGCCTGCTTCTCCAGGCCGTCCCGCATACTCATATAGTAGTAGCTGGACACACCCACGGAGAACAGCACCACCGTCAGCAGCAGCAGGAGAAGCACCGGCATCACGGTATTCAGCAGCCACCGCTGCCGCAGGCCCCGCACCCGGAGGCTCTTTCCCTTTTGCAGTTTTTCTTCTCCCTTTTCGGAAAAGTGTTCCCACTGCTTAAAATTTGAAATAAAATGCATATTCTTAGATATGATTACTGAATTTGCACTCACCTGACATTTCTTGAAACTGAAAGCTGTCATTCTGACATTAAGCCATTTACAATACAATTTGCATATTGACCGCATAAGCGTTTATCAAAGATTCCCTGCAAAACATTTGATATGATTTGTGTTGCTTCGTCTTTATCCGGACTGTCGATAACCGCTAAAGGCAATAATAAAAGAAATATTTGTCTGTCTTTTATAGAGTTCAATAACTCTTTGAATGGAATCACTTGAATATTGTAATGCCCTCCTGTACAGGCAATTTGTTTATCATTGATATAATATACTGTATCCCCCGGGTGAAATTCTATTTTTAAGATTTGAGTTGGAACGAATTCGCAAATAATTGTTTCCGGTTCATCAACATAACCGTCTGATTCCTCTAAAACTCCGTCATAATATTTTGTGAAATTGTCCCACCAACTCGTATCGCACATTCCGTTCTCTATCATAAGTTCGGTCAATGACATATCTGTTTCCTCCTCCAAAGCAGTCGGAAAAGAAGTCGCAATGAAACCTACCCAAAAATTCCGATTAGAAAAATCTATCTCATGTAATGAAATCACTTTATTGTACCTCCAGCACAATTTCAATTTATATATTCGATTATAAAATATGCATCTGCTGCTTGCAATGTATATTTATAAGCCCGTTTTTCATGGGTACACAATTCCGAAAAGGGAGTTTTTCTTCCATTTGGAGAGCCTCCTTTCCCAAATCCTTCGCAATGCCCTGCTACAGCCCCCACTTATAGCCGAACCCCCAAACCGTTGTAATATACGTGGGGTTCTGCACATTGTCCTCGATTTTCAGCCGCAGGCGGCGGATGTTCACATCCACAATTTTCAGCTCACCGAAGTAGTCCCGGCCCCAGACCTTGTCCAGAATCTCCTCCCGGGCCAGGGCCTTGCCGGGGTGCTCCATGAACACCTTCATGATGGAGTACTCCACCTGCGTCAGCTTCACCCGCTGGCCGTTCTTCTCCAGCGTCCGGTTCTGGGTGTTCAGCAGGAAGGGCGGCTGGCGGATCTCCCCGGTCAGCACCGGCTCCTCCCCGCCGGCCCGGCGGAACAGGGCGTCCACCCGGGCGGTGAGCTCCGCCGGGGAGAAGGGCTTGGTCACATAGTCGTCCGCGCCGGTCATCAGGCCTGTCACCTTGTCCATCTCCTGGGAGCGGGCGGTGAGCATGATGATGCCGATCCGGGTATTGGTGGCCCGGATGCGGCGGCAGACCTCAAAGCCGTCGATTCCCGGCAGCATGATGTCCAGCAGGGCCACGGTGGTATCCGGATGCTCCCGCAGCTGCTCCAGGGCCTCCTCGCCGGTCTCGGCCTCGATGACGTCATAGCCCGCCCGGCGCAGATTGATGACAATAAAGCTGCGGATGCTGGACTCGTCCTCCAAAACCAGCACTTTTCTCATAGGTCACTTCTCCCATCGTTGTCAATTCTCGCCCACGGACCACTCCGCCGCGATGAGGCTGAATGCCTCCCGGACCTCATCCTCCGTCACGCCGTAGGCCCAGGCGGCGTTGGCCTCCAGCAGCTCTGCGGCGTAAAAGGTCTCCTGCCGGCGGCTGAGGTTGAAGCGGCCTCCCCGCACCGCCCGGCTCTCCTGGTTGGCGCCGGTAATGGCAGTGATCCGCAGAAAGGGCTCCGGCGGCTGGCCCCGCCCCCCGGCAATGAAGAAGGTCACCGACACCTCGTCCTGGGAGAGGCTTCGGCTCACCAGGATCTGATCCCGCCACTCCTCCTGCAGCCGCAGGTACCACCCGTCCTCCATGCTGTGGTAGGTGCTCTGGACCAGCGTCACCTCGCCCTGGCTGTCGTAGCTGCGCCAGTCAATGCGCTGGTATGGCTGGTCCCCCTCGTACCAGTTGGGCAGGGGCTCCGGCCGGGGCACCTCCGTCACACCGTCGCCGTTGATGTCCGCAGGATAGAGGGAGCAGAAGGGGGCGATCTCCGCCGAGACGCCGGTGGTGTCCGACACCGCCACATTGGCCAGCTCCCCGTTGCGCAGCGTCAGAATGTCGGTGATGGCCCGGGGCACCTCCGTCACGCCGGTGACAAACAGGGCCGGCAGGCCGTCCCCCAGGGTGCCGGGGCTGACCCGGCCCTGCTGGCTCAGCTCCGCCATGGTGATGGAGATCCGGGCGGAGGACTTCACCGCAAGGCCCCCGTCCTGCCAGCCGTAGTAGTCGGCGATGGCCTCGCCCTCCTGGTTGGCCCGGAGCACCACCAGCTCCTGGAGGTCGTTGCGGTCCATGTCCACAATGGCATAGCGCACGTAGTCGGTGCGCACCAGCTCCTCCGGCCCCTCCGTACGCAGGGCGTAGACGGTCAGCGCCAGCAGGTCCGCGTTGACCCGCCAGCCCACCGCCAGCTCCGTACGGCCGTCCCCGTCCAGGTCGCTGTACGCCACGCTGTAAATGGCGGTGCCGCTGCCCTCGATGACGGCGGAGAGGTCATAGGTGTCCTCCTGGGCATTGAAGATGTAGATTTTCAGGGGCTTCTCGTCCCCGGCGTTTCGAAAAAAGGCCACGGCCTCCTCCCGGCCGTCCCCGTCCAAATCTGCCAGCTGCACCGGCTGGAGGTTGGCGCCGGAGACGGGGGCGGCATACTCCGCGCCGCCGCCCAGAATGGCGTTGAGGCGGTTGTTGAGCTCCGTGTACTTGGCCGGCAGCTTGGGCAGGCTGTACAGGTCCTGGGAGTTGAGGGTAAACCCCGCGCCGCAGCCGGAGGCGCAGGCCAGCAGCAGCGCCAGCGTCCACATCGTCAAAATCGTCCGTATCCAGCGGCTCACAATCCCGTCTCCCTTCGCTCAAGCAGGTATACTTTAATTGATATATAATACCACATTCCCAGGGCTTTGGATAGCCCCTCCCCTGATTTTTTCCGCTATTTTTGAAACCCGGGCCTTGTATAATCCATGACAAAGCGCCTGACGGCGGGAGAGGTTCACCCTGGGCAAGGGGAAAAATCACTGGGTCACTCTATAGATTTCAGGAATTTTTAACGCCGCCGTCTATTGGTACAGCTTCTGAAGCAAGGCCCAGTCCCCGCAAAAGGACCGGCAGGGCCTGTGCCCCGCCGGTCCCCTTTTGATCCGGATTATTCCGCCGGGGCCTGGCTGGTATAGCCGTCCCGGTCCAGCGTATATCTCTTCCCGTCCACCGTAACGGTGGTATTTCGGTAATACCTGCCGTCAGGGTCCCGGTAGCGCCAGCCCCGGTCGTCCCTCGTCCAGCCACCGGCGTCCACGCCCTTATAGAGGTAGCTGGTCAGGCCAATGGCCTCCCGGGTCTCGTTGTCCTGGAAGTGCCACCACTCGGAACTCAGGCCCGCCATGCCGGCGCCGGTCATATACTCCGCCAGCAGCTCGGCGTTGTCGTTGTTCAGGTAGACGGCAGAATACCAGCTCAGGTCGTGGATGGCGCTCTGCATCTCCAGCTCCGCCTGAAAATCCGCCGTCTCCAGCGTCAGGTCCAGGGCAATACCCCGGTTGTGGGCGGAGGTCACCGCCGCCAGGAAGCTGCCCAGGCGGAAGCGGCCGTTGTCCGTCATGATGGCGCCGTAGGTGGGATAGTCCGGGATCTCCTCCGGCTCCTCCCCGGCCTCCGCCGGGAGCTCCCCGGTCTCCGGAGTCTCAGGGGGCTCCCCGGCCTCCGCCGGCGTGTCCTCGCCCTCCTCCTGGAGACCGCTCTCGTCCTCCGGGGGCTCCCCCTCCGTTCCGGCCTCCGGCGGCTCTTCCTCCGGCTGCAGCAGCGACGCCGGGTCGATCAACTCCTCCGTCTCCGGGTCGACCAAAAAGCCGCTGGCCAGGTCCACCCGCCAGCCGGTGACGGGGTCCACCGCGTTCTCCTCCTCATCCAGCACCAGGGCCGGGTCGGTGAGCTTCGCAGCTGCGGTGTCGTAGAGGTAGCGGGTGGCCTCGTTGGGCCGGAATGCCTCGTAGATTTTCAGCCGGTAGCCGTCCTCCAGGGCGGCTTGGGCGGCGGTGAGCAGCTTCTGGGCGCAAGGGTAGAGATAGGGCACCAGGAAGCCCTCCTCCTCCGTCAGCATATGCTCAAACCCCGGGATCACCTGGGCGGTGATGGTTGCCATGGGGCTGTTGTGGACCTTGAAGAGGGACTCGTAGCTGTTGGTGATGTCATAGGCGCAGTAGTCGCCGGTGTACTCGGAGAGATTGACCATGCAGTAGCGGCTGTCCACATAGACATAGCGGTCCTTGTACCGCACCCGGAACCACTGTCCGTCCTCCTCCAGCACGCACAGGGTCGTTCCCGCAGGGATGCGGCCCAGAGACTGGCTCTCCTCGGCGCTCTCGCAGAAATCCAGGTCGATGATGGGCCAGACGGTGCAGTACAGCGGGGAGACGGAGGCGTAAAAGGAGACCTCCTCCTCCACTTGACGCTCGCCGGCCCGGTCACGGGTCAGCACCTGATAGCGGTGATAGGACCCGGAGGCCAGGCGGCCCAGGTCGCAGCGGAAGCTCTCCGCCGGCTCTGGCTGCTCCAGCGTCACCCAGGCGCCGTCCCGCCACTCCCGCAGCTCGTACGCAACGCCCCGGGCCTCGGTCCACTCCAGGTCGTACACCCGGGGCTCCGCCTCCTGGACGGACAGGGAGAGCTCGTCCCCCAGCAGCTCTCCCCGCTCCACAGTGACGGGCGCGGAGGGCGGGCCGTACAGGACGTACCCCGCCCCCGGAACCCCTGCCCGCAGCGTCAGCTCCAGCGGCTGGCCGTGCTCGGGCATGGCCGGCCCCTCTTTTCCGTCAAACCGCAGATGGGTCCCCGTTCCGCTGGAGGAGGCCACCGGCAGGTACACGCCGTCTCTCAGCGCGCAGACCGCGTACACCGGACTCTTTCCGCCCTCCCAGGAGAAGGTCACGGCCCCCTCCTCCGGCTCTGCGGTGAGGACCGGAGTCTCCAGGACAGCGGAGGCCACCTCCGCTTTCAGGCTGGTCAGACTGGTCAGCTCCCGGTCCATGCCCAACAGGTTTTTCCCAAAGGCCGCCGCCTGCACCCGCACCTGAAAGGGGGCGGACACACCGGTGACCGCCAGCGAGGGCTTCTCCGTGTGCTGCCGCAGATTCTGCCCCTCGGCGTGGAGCTCCACCAGATAGACGCTGCCCGCCCCGGCGTCCGGCCAGGCGATGGCCAGGGACCCGTCCGCCTCCATGCAGACCAGGATGTCCCCCTCCGCCAGAGAGGGGCGCCTCACACCGGGGGTGATGAAATAGGCCGCAGCCAGGACGCCCGCCGCCGCAAGGGCGGCCATGAGAAGCGCGATCAGCCAGCGCGTGTGCTTCATAGGAGATCCCTCCCGAAAAATTGATGGAGATGCCGGTTTGGCGGTCTCTTGTCACATGACGGCGTACACCGTCTCGTAATCCGCTCCCCGCTCCGTGTAGACCACAAAACCGTCGTAGGTCAGCTCGCCGTCGTCGCCGTCGATCAGGCAGCTGGGGGCGTAGTCCGAGGACAGGGGCTTGCCGATGGCGGCGTACAGCTCGCTGACCGGGCGGCCCACCAGTCCCTGGGCGATGGTCTTGGGGTCCCCGGCGGGCTTGGCGGGCGCCTCCGCCGGCTTTTCCGGCTCCGCCGGGTCGGCGGGCTCCTCGGCGGGAGGGGCCGGTTTGTCCGCGGGCAGGTCAGCCGTGACGGCGGCTGCGCCGGACTTAGGCTCCGGAGCGGGCTCCGCCGGCGGAGAAGCCGGCTCTTCCGCCTGGGCATCGGGCTCCGCCGCATCCTCCGTCTCCGGCGCGGACACGGGGTCCTTTTCATTCTCCTCCGGCGCCTGGGGCTCCGGCTGCGGGGCGGGGGCGGCAGGGACAGAGGGCTCCGCCGCCTGATTCTCCAAGGGGGCCTCCGGCGCCGCCTGAGTCTGACCGCCGCAGGCGCACAGGGCGCACAGCAGCGCAAAGGCAAGCGTAAGCAATAAAATCTTTTTCATAGTTCTCTCTCCTTTGTCAGACGGCCGGCGCCGGACGCCGGTACTGCCAGCTGTCGTTATAATCATAAAACTTATAAAGGTCGATGTCAAAACGTTTTTTTCTGCGGTAGGCCATCTCCAGCTCCGAGTCGAAGATGTAGTACCTCCCATCAAAGGCGATCTCCACCCAGGAGTGGGGAGCCCGGTTGGAGCCCACGGTGCCGCTGTAGATCACGGAGTCATAGCCGATCCAGCGGGTGAGGTACCAGAGGAGGGAGGCGTAGCAGTAGCAGTTGCCGTAGCCGGTGTTGAGGATGCGCAGGGCGTCCTCCTGCATGAAGTCCGTGGCGCCGAAGGCATAGGCGGGGCGGCGCAGGTAGGTGAAGGAGTCCCGGGTGTAGAGATACAGAGCCCGGAGCATCTCCTCCCGGGTCATGGAGCCGTTGGTCTCTGCCAGCACAATGGCGCGGAGCTTACCGTCCAGCTCGGCGCTGCCGGAGGTGAAGTGCCCGGCGGCGTCAAAGGAGAAATTCCCCCGGCTCTCATCCCGCAGGATGTCTCCGCGCTGGCTGTCGTAGCAGTAGAGCCAGCCGTCCGCCAGGTGGAAGCCGTCGGCGGGGACGCTCTCCCGGGGCGTGTGGGTGGTCCAGCGCTCCGGATCATCCCCGTGCTCATGGGCCACGGAGGCCTCCATCACATCGTAGTAGAACCAGTGGCTGGGGGACACGTCCACGTAAAAGGCCGGGCGGACGGCGTCAATGTAGTCCCGGTCCGCCTCACGGCCCAGGGCCCGGTTCAAGAGCACCGCCGCCTCCGCCCGGGTGACGTTCTCCTCCGGGCGGAAGGTGCCGTCCTCCTTGCCCCGGGCCCAGCCCGCCGCCCGGGCGGAGCGGATATAGGGTGCGTCCGGGGAGTCCGCCGGAACATCTGTGAAGAGCTCCGCGTCCCGGCGCAGGGGGAAGAAGCTGGCCACGCACCGCACAAACTCCCCCCGGGTCACCAGCTCCTCCGGCAGAAATTCCGCCTCGCCGGGGCGCATGACCCCCAGGGAGCCCATGGTGCCGGCGGCCCGGGCGTACCAGGCGTCCGCCGGCACGTCCGCGTAAACGGCGTCCGACGGCATCCCCTCCGGCAGCAGCCGCAGAAGCATCTGAGCCGCCTGGGCCCGGGTGATCTCCCGCCAGGGCTTGAAGGCCGGCAGCTCCGCCCCGTCGCCGAAGGCGAAGGGGATATGGCTGTCCGTCACCAGCGTCACGCCCGCCGGAGGCGCGGCGGCCTCCGGCTCCATCTCCGCCGCATCCGCCTCTGGCAAAAGCGCGGCGGCCAGGGGGACGGCGGCATCCTCCACCCTCTGTCCGCCGCCCTGCCACACGGCATGGGCCAGCACGCCGCCGCAGACCAGCAGCGCCGCCAGCGCGATCAGGATTCCTCTTTTTTTCATTGCAATCTCTTCCTCTCTATTTTCATCTCCCCGCGGGAGACGGGTTTACCGTCAGACAAAATGCGCTCTGCCAGACCAGCGGCAGCCGGACAGCCCTGCCGCCGGCATAAAACACCGCGCTCTCCGGCTCCGCGTCCTCCGGGAGGTACAGCCCGAACCCGCCGTCCTCCAGCAAAAAGGCCTCATAGCAGCCGCCGTCCGCCGTGTTCACCAGCACCGAAGAACCGCCGTCCGGAGCCGCGGGCAGCGTCCCGGAGGACAGCACGCACCCCGCCTCCGGCGCCTCCCGGGCCAAGGAGATGAAGCCCTCTCCCCGGGCGCTCTCCACGGCCCGCCGCCGGGGGGCGGGCATCACGGGGACATTCTGAATGAGATACCGCAGATTCCGCTCCACCAGCTCCGCCGCCACGAAGTCCGCCTCCTGCTGGGCCGCCAGGTCCAGCCGGTAGGGCATGGCCCGGGAGAATAGGGCGGAGGCAAAGCTGTCCGCCAGATAAGGGTAGAGGTTGTTCCCAAAGGAGTCCCGGAACATCAGCAAAGACCCCTCCCCCTGGCCGGAGGTCATGATGGTGAGATTCTCCGCCGAGCGGATGGGGGCGTCGTAGGTGAAGCGAAGGTCCGGGCAGGCGAAGTCGCCCTCCTCCGCCGTCCCGGCCGGATAGAGCATATCATAGAGGTCCCCCCTGTGGGACGCCGGTTCAAAGGCCCCCTCAAAGTACCGGGAGGACCGTCCCAGCGCGCCGTTCACCGCGTCCGCCGCCAGGGCCGCGCCCCGGGCGTTCCAGTGGGAGTCCGAGGCGAAGTACAGCGTCTCTTCCCGCCTCCGGAAAAGGGCGAAGAGGTCCAGATAGTTCACGCCCTGCCGCTCCAGCTCCGCCGCCAGACGCTCTGCGTTTCCGGTGCCGGCAGCCGGGGTGATTTCGGGCATATGCTCCGGGTAGAGGGAATTTTTATTGGGAGCGACGGTGAAGAGGAACTCCGCCCCCCGGCTCCCGCAGTACTCCTGAATCAGCGCCAGATTCCGGGCAGCGGAGAAGATCTCCCGGTCCGTCATGGGGGCCGTCCCGGCGTAATCCGGCAGAGTGTCGCCGAAGTAGAGCCAGCCGTCCTTCCCCAATACCACATCCTCCGCGATGGAGGCGCCCAGATACCGGACATTCAGCTCCGACCAGAGGGTAATCATCCTCTGGCGCAGGCAGTGGTTGTCCTCGGCGTAGCGCTGGAGCTGGGAGAGGTACTGGGTGTTCAACCTGCCCTGCCGGTCATAGAGGCCGGGCAGGGCCGCCAGGGTCTCGTTGCCGCCGGCGCTCTCCTCCCGGGGCAGGAGCATCCCCGCCGAGGGCACCAGACAGGCCAGCAGGATCAGCGCCGTGAACAGGGCGCACGCAGCTTTCTTTCCCATGACGCCACCTCAAAACTGGAAGTAGATGAAGGGCTGGAACCCGCCGCCCGCCATGGCCAGCAGGCACAGTGCGAACAGCCCCGCCGCCGCCAGGTACGACAAGGCCGCGGCCCAGGTCCTGCCGGAGAGCTTCTGCCACAGCCAGGAACCCAGGGGCGTGCTGCACACCCCTCCCGCCGCCAGGGCGCACCACGCCGCGGGGCTGATCCGCTCCAGGGCCAGGGTGGAGGCGGCAGTCACGCCGCCGGTAAACATGGCCCGGAACACCGTAACGGCCTCGCCCACCGTGGCGGCCCGGAACATCACAAAGCCTAAGGATACCGCCAGCAGCGTATAGACATGGCCCAGCAGCCGCACCGGCCAGTGCCGCTGCCACCGCCGCAGGGGCAGGGCGCTCTCCACGGCGGAGAGGAGGCCGTGCCACGCCCCCCAGAGGACGAAGGTCCAGCTGGCCCCGTGCCAGAGGCCGCAGAGCAAAAACACCACCGCCTTGTTCAGGCACTTCCGGGCCGTGCCCCACCGGCCGCCCCCCAGGGGGATGTACAGGTAGTCCCGGAACCAGGAGGACAGCGAGATGTGCCACCTGCGCCAGAACTCGGTGATGGAGGCGGAGACGTAGGGGTACTGGAAGTTCTCCGGCGTGTGAAAGCCCAGCATCTGTCCCAGGCCGATGGCCATGTCGCTGTACCCGGAGAAGTCGAAGTAGATCTGAATGGTGTAGGCGGCGGCCCCCAGCCAGGCCAAGCGGCAGTCCAGCCCCGCTCCCAGGGAGAAGGCGGCATCCGCCAGCGGGGCGGCCAGACCCGCGATCAGGGTCTTTTTGGCAAAGCCCACGGTGAACCGCCGCAGGCCACGGGCCGACTGGGCGGCGCTGAGGGGCGTCCGCTCCTCCAGCTGGGCGGAGAAGGCGGCAAAGCGGGAGATGGGTCCGGAGGTGACCTGGGGGAAAAAGGAGATGTAGAGCAGCACGTCGGAGAACCGGCGGGCGGCGGCGTACTCGTTGCGGCAGACGTCGACGGCGTAGGCTATGGCTTTGAACGTAAAGAAGGAGATGCCCACCGGCAGGAGGAGGTCCGCCTCCGGCAGAGAGAGCCCCGTCAGGCCGTTTACGATGCCGGTGAGGAAATTCAGATACTTGAACACGCCCAGCATGGAGAGCTCCAGGGCCAGCACCAGGGCCAGCAGGGCCCGCCTGGCCCGCACCCGGGGAATCAGCGCCCCCGCCCCCCAGCTCAGCACGGCGGTCAAGAGCAGAAAGGGCAGGCCCTGCCACTGTCCCGCGGCGTAGAAGATCAGGCTGGCGATGAGCAGGAAGGCGTTCTTCCCCCGCCGCCCCGGAACGAGGACATACAGCAAGAACAGCGGCGGAAACAGGAAGAACAAAAACGAGGCGGTGTTGAATGCCAAATCAAACATCCTCTCCATCACAAATATGAGCGCCGCGCGGTCTCTCCAGCCGGCGGAGGAACGGGCAACGCACGGCAAAACAGGGGGCGATTCACCCCCCCCCCTGTTCCGCGCTGCCGCGGGACGCGCGCCGACGGCCTTGTGTTTTATTACATAAGTTTACAAAAAGTTTTCAGATTTTTCAAGAGAAAAGTGTTGATTTTTGTCAAAATTTGTCGAAAAGAAGGGAGCAGACCGGCATTTTCCCCGCGCCGGAGGTCAATCAGCCCCGTTGGGGCCGTATTTTGCGCCGGGAACCGGTCTGTGGCATGATGAAAAAAGAAAAAATTTTCTTGAAATATTGGAATACTATTGCCCTTCTCCACCGTTTACTGAGCAGAAACAGCGGAAACGCCGGCACAGAGGAGGAGCGCTTCCATGCTTGCAGCCTGCCTTGCCATATTGGAGACGGAGGCGGACCAGCGGCGGTTCATCCGGCTCTACGAGGCATACGAGAAAACAGTATACGCGGTGGCCCTGCGGGTGCTGGGGGACCAGTCCAGGGCGGAGGACGCCGCCCAGCAGACCTGGTTCCAGCTGCTGCGCCGCTGGGAGCGGGTGTCCGCCCTGCCCTGGGACGAGACCGAGGGATACGCCGTCACCGCCGCCAAGAACTGCGCCCTGGACATTCTGCGGACGGAGCGGAGGACCGTGGCCTTTCCCGAGGACTGGGACCCGCCCGCCCGGGAGGAGCGGGAGGACGAGTACGCCTATCTGGTCTCCCTGATCCGCTCCCTGCCGGAGGACTACCGGCGGATTCTGGAGCTGAAGCTGGTGGAGGGTTGGAGCAGCCGGGAGATCGCCCAGCTGCTGGGAATGAACAAGTCCACGGTGGCCAGCCGGGTTCTGCGGGGCCGGAACATGCTGAAAGAGCGCCTAGAGAAGGAGGGATACCACTATGCAAGCGTTTGATGATCTTCTCCGCCAGGGGCTGATGGAGGCCAACCTGATTGAGTACACGTCGGAGCTGGACAATCTCCCCGGCTGGAATCCGGACTTCTCGCCCAAATACCGCCGGGGGCGGAAGCGTCTTCTGGCCAACCCCCGGACCTGGATGAGGCGGCGGGCACAGCCCGTGTGGAAGCGGGTGGGCCGCACCGCGGCCTGTGTGCTGCTGGCCTGCACGCTGGCCTTCGGGGCGCTGATGGCGGCCAGCCCCACGGTGCGGGCGGCGGTGAACACATGGCTGCGGCAGATCACTCGGAACAGTCAATCCGTAGAAATTCAATACTCTCCCAGCGATCCCAATGAGACCGCTCTCACGCTCCCCTGGCGGATCAGTGGACTGCCGGAGGGCTGGACCATGGAGGGCCCCCACATCGACGAAAACGGCGGGCACTGATTTTTCTATATAACCGAAGACGATGGCTGGTCCGAGGTACTCTCATTTGATTACATCAGTTCCGACTCCTGGGGCATGTTCTTTACTACCTCAGACTCGAGCCTTACCCTCAAGGGCCGGACCGAGGTCCAGGGCCGCCCCGCGGACCGCTACGAGGGAGCGTTTTCCGATGAGCTGGTCTGGGAGGCGGCGGATGGAACTCTGCTGTATGTCTCCGCCCCGGACGGCAGCGCCCTGTTGGAACAGGCCGCGGAGAGCGCGGCGCCCTGGACCGGAACTCCGGCGGAATATGAGGTCGGCTGGGCGCTGGAGGGATACACAGATCCAGCGGCTCTATTTTCCAGCGGCGTGGGAACGTGGTACTGGGTCAGGAACCACACCCTATTGGAGCTCTATTATGTAAACGATCCCATCTGTCCCTTCAGAGTGCCGCCCGGCCGGATGCCGGAGGAGGTCACCGTCAACGGCCTGCCAGGGCTGTTCTGGCCCAGCATCTTCTCCAGAGAGGAGTGGGACGCCAGGGTCGCGGAGGAATGCTCCGATGATCCCAATTCGTTTATGAATTGGGACACTGAGGAAGCCGCTGTTCTTACCTGGGAGGATCCGGAGACCAACACCGCCTTTCGCATCAGCGGGATCGCGGAAAAAGAGGAACTCCTCCGGACGGCGGAGAGCGTGACAAGAAAATCCCCCTGAACATTTGTAAAAACGGAACACTCCGCCCTCCCCCTCCGTTTACCTGACAGAACGAGGCGGGAGGACTTTCCCGCCAGAACAGAAAGGAAGAGCGCTATGAAAAAACGAATCACATCTTTTTCCGCGGGCTTTCTCACGGCAGTACTGCTGCTGGCCCTGAGCGCCACGGCCCTGGCGGCCGGCGGCAAGGTGAGCTACAACTTCGCCAATGTCGCTCTGGACGGGGAAACGAAGAATGCCGCCGGAGCGGACATCACCGCCGCCAATGGGCAGAAGGTCCCCGGCACCATCCTCTTCACCGATGCTGCGGGCGGCAAGACCAACTACCTGCCCATCCGGGCCGTCAGTGAGCTGCTGGGGGTGGAGATTGGCTACGACTCCGCCACAAAGACCATCCTCCTGGGCGGCCAGCCGGCGGGGAAAACGGCAGAACCGGCGTCCACGGCGGAGACCGTCTCCGGCCGCCAGTGGCGGCGGGAGCTGGGCGGGGAAGACGGCGGTATCCACTACACCCGGCCCAGCCCCAAGGAGGTGCGGGACTACGACGCTCCCCCCACGCTTCGGCCCACCTGGCTGCCGGAGGGCTATCTGCTTCTGGGCGCCGGCGTTGGAAGAGGGGGCGTACGCAACGATTCCGTCACCTGGAGCTATGTGAAAGACGAGACGTCCGGAAGCAAGATCACGTTCACCTGCTACCGTCCTACCAACCGTTCCCGGGGCTCTAATTTCGGGGTCGGACTCGATACCGCGGTGCTGCGGTGTGATGCAAGAGTCCAGGGCCGTCCCGCAGACTTCTACCAGATCTATGACGACGGCACCTGCAACATCCTCGTCTGGGAGGATGCCGCCGGAAACCTCTTCTGGCTCCAGGGCACCCAGGACCAGGCCACCTGCGAGAGGATCGCGGAGAGCGTGAGGGATGTGAAGGACGACCCCCTCCCCGCCCTAACGTTTGGCTGGATACCGGAGGGGTTCACTCTGGACACGGAGGGCGGCCTGACCATGCCCGCCATCGTGGAGGAGACCTGGGCCAAGAAGACCCAGGGCCCGCCCACGAGCACCGACATGTTCTACTGGACCTACTCCCGGGAGGCGCTGTTTGGCCCCAGGAGCACACAGCCGGAGAGCGTGAAGGTCAACGGCGTCCAGGCCCAATACTGGCCGGGGGATCTCGATGCCCGGAGCAACACCGCCTCCGTCAGCGGGACGGTGACCGCGGTCAGCACCTCCGCGGATCAGCTGGGGCCCCTTCTCTGGACGGACCCGGAGACGGAGATCCACTTCTGCCTGGAGGCCCCCTTTGATCGGGACACGATGATCCGTATGGCGGAGAGTATTTCGCCGAAATGACAAAAGCAATCCAGGCGGGAGAAGTTCCGGCATTTACAGGTTGTGAGTATGGCTACCGCTATCACCTTCCGCCTTCTGGCCCCGCTGGACAAAGACGTTTTGATCTACATGGCGGAGCACATCAGCGTGAAAAACGCGGAAGCCGCAAAATAAAGCAGCAAGGGCCCGGGAGGCAATGCCTCCCGGGCCCTGTTGTACAATCCGGGCAAAATTTCTTTTTATTGTAAGCGCAGACGAAAAGAGCGCTGCTGGGCTTCACCCAAACCCACAGGGGCTTTGCCCCCGCACCCCCACCGCCCTTTGAAAAGGGCGGCCCTAAACTTTTATCGCTCAGTTTTTCAGGCTGTGCAGCGGCGCGGGAATCCGCCCGCCCCGGGCGATGAAGTCCGCGCTGGACTCCCGGTGTACCGGCATCACCGGCGCGCTGCCCAGCAGGCCCCCCATCTCGATGGTGTCCCCCACCGTCTTGCCGGGGGTCACCAGCAGCCGCACGGCGGTGGTCTTGTTGTTCACCATGCCGATGGCCGCCTCGTCGGCGATGATGGCCGCCACAGTCTCCGCCGGGGTATCCCCGGGGACGGCAATCATATCCAGCCCCACGGAGCACACACAGGTCATGGCCTCCAGCTTATCCAGGCACAGCGTCCCGCCCCGGGCGGCGGCGATCATGCCCTCGTCCTCGCTGACGGGGATGAATGCCCCGGAGAGACCCCCCACGCTGGAGGACGCCATGACGCCGCCCTTTTTCACCGCGTCGTTCAGCAGTGCCAGCGCCGCCGTGGTGCCGTGGGTGCCGCAGGTCTCCAGGCCCATCTCCTCCAGAATCCGGGCCACGCTGTCCCCGATGGCGGGGGTGGGCGCCAGGCTCAGATCCACGATGCCGAAGGGGGTGTCCAGCCGGCGGCTGGCCTCCTGGGCCACCAGCTGGCCCATGCGGGTGACCCGGAAGGCGGTCTTCTTCACCGTCTCCGCCACCACGTCGAAGGGCTTGCCCCTAACCGCCTGGAGGGCATGGTATACGACGCCGGGGCCGGAGACGCCCACATTGATGACCTTCTCCGCCTCCCCCGCGCCGTGGAAGGCCCCGGCCATGAAGGGGTTGTCCTCCACGGCGTTGCAGAACACCACCAGCTTCGCGCAGCCCAGGCCGTCCCGGTCCGCGGTGGCGGCGGCGGTGTCCTTCACGATCCGGCCCATGAGGGCCACGGCGTCCATATTGATCCCCGCCCGGGTGGAGCCCACGTTGACGGAGGCACACACCAGCTCCGTCCGGGCCAGGGCCTCGGGGATGGAGCGGATCAGCCTCCGGTCTGCCTCGGTGAAGCCCTTCTGCACCAGGGCGGAGTAGCCGCCGATGAAGTCCACGCCGCAGGTCTTGGCGGCCCGGTCCAGGGCCAGGGCGAAGGGAACATAGTCCTCCGTCTCCGACGCCCCTGCCACCAGGGCCATGGGGGTGACGGAGATGCGCTTGTTGACAATGGGGATGCCGAACTCCTCCTCAATGTCCTGCCCGGTCCGGACCAGCTTCTCGGCGCAGCGGCAGATTTTCCCGTAAATCTTATCACAGGCCCGTACCGGGTCCGGGTCGCAGCAGGAGAGCAGGGAGATTCCCATGGTGACGGTGCGGATATCCAGATGCTGCTGGTCGATCATTTCAATGGTGGAGAGGATCTCCTTTTGACTGAGCATGGCCTCTCCTCCTTAAACAGTATGCATGGCGTTGAAGATCTCCTCCCGCTGGATGCGGATGGAAAGACCCATCTCTTTTCCCAACTCCGCCAGGGAGGCGGAGAGCTCGCCGAAGGGCGCGGCGGCGGCGCCGAGGTCCACGGCCATGACCATGGTGAAGGAGCCCTGCAGGATGGTCTGGGAGATGTCCAGAATGTTGACGTTATGGTCTGCCAGACGGCTGCAGATGGCGGCGATGATGCCCACGCGGTCCCGGCCGACGACAGTGACGATGGCGTTCATAGATTGTCCTCCTTTGTAATCTCCACACCGGTGGAAAAATGGGCCGGCCCGCCGCGGGCGCGGAGACGGGGCATCCTCTCAGGGCGGATTCTGAGGGAATCAGCTCCCCCGTTCCGTTCACCGAGGGCGGGCCGTATGAATCAAATCTCGTCGAAGAACTTGGCGTGAACCGCCTTTACAGCCCGGTTCACATCCTCCTCATCCAGAAGGACGGACACCCGGATCTCCGAGGTGTTAATCATCTGAATGTTGATCCCCGCCTCGTAGAGGGCTTCAAACATCTTCGCGGCCACGCCGCAGTTGCTGATGAGGCCCACGCCCACGATGGACACCTTGCCGATGCCGGCATCCGTCTCAATGTGGTCAAACCGCAGCGCGGCCTTGTGCTCGTTGAGCACCTCCTCCGCCTCCTCCAGGTCCTTGCGGTGGAGGGTGAAGGTGATGTCCTTGGTCTCCTCCCGGCCGATGGACTGGAGAATCACGTCCACGTTGATGTTATGCTTGCTCAGAAGATCAAACACCTGGAAGGCGACGCCGGGGTTGTGCTCCAGGCCGATCAGGGCAATGCGGGCGATGCTGGTGTCCTTCGCCACGCCGGCGATGTTGGTTTTCTCCACTTTTGCGACCTCCTTAACTTTTGTGCCGGGCTTGCGCTCCAGGCTCGACAACACTTCCAAATTCACTCTGAACTTCTTGGCCAGCTCCACGCTGCGGTTGTGGAGCACCTGGGCGCCCTGGCTGGCCAGCTCCAGCATCTCGTCGTAGGTGATCTCCGCCAGCTTCCTGGCGTTGGGGACCACCCGCGGGTCTGTGGTGTACACGCCGTCCACGTCGGTGTAGATCTGGCACAAATCCGCCCGGAAGGCCGCCGCCAGAGCCACGGCGCTGGTGTCGGACCCGCCCCGGCCCAGGGTGGTGACGTCGCCGTTGCGGTCCACGCCCTGGAAGCCGGTGACAATCACAATCCGGTGCTGGTCCAGCTCCGACTGGATGCGCTCGGGGTCAATCTTCTTGATGCGGGCGTCGGCATGGACGGTGGTGGACTGGATGCCCACCTGCCACGCCGTCAGGGATACGCAGGGAAGGCCCATGCTCTCCAGCGCCATGGCGCACAGGGCCACGGAGATCTGCTCTCCGGTGGAGAGCAGCATATCCATCTCCCGCTTGGAGGCCCGGGGGTTGATCTCCTCCGCCTTGGCAATCAGATCGTCGGTGGTATCCCCCTGGGCGGAGAGGACCACGATCACGTCGTTGCCCTCCAGATACGTCTCCGCAATGATGCCCGCCACGTTCCGCAGCCGCTGGGCGTCCCGGACGGAGCTGCCGCCGAATTTCTGCACAATTAAACTCATACTCGCGTTTCCTTCTTTACCTCAAATTGGGGATGTACGCGGGGCGCGGATGACGCCCCGCCTGTTCTATTATACGCGTCCGGCCCGGTTTCTGGCAGTCACTCCAGCACCCGCATATGGGACAGCACCTCCAGGCCGCCGGACCGCTCCAGGGCCTCCCGGCCGGTCATGGCGTCCGTCAAAAAGGCGGTCTCGCCGTCCTCGCTGAGGACCTCCACCTGGCCGAAGGCCGCGGCCGCGCCGGAGAGACTGCCCTCCACGCGGAAGTAGTGCCGGCCCCGGAGCTCCAGCGGGTCCGTAAAGCCATCGCCCTCCGGCGACCAGCCGATCTCCTCCCGGCGGGGGCTGGACTGGAGCGCTTCCATCACGTCCGCCACGCAGGCGGAGGCGGTGGGCATTTCCCCGGCCCCCCGGCCGTAGAACATGACCTCTCCGGTGGCGTTGCCCCGGAGCACCACGGCGTTGAATACGTCCTCCACCCCGGCCAGGGGATTCTCCTCCGGGATCAGGTGGGGGGCCACATAGGCGGTGCGCCCGCCGCCGGGCACCCGTACCGCCCGGCCCAGGAGCTTCACCCGGTAACCCGCACGCCGGGCCACCTTTACATCCCGCAGGGAGATTTTGGAGATCCCCTCCATGGGCACATTCTCCGGGTCCACCTGCCTGCCAAAGGCCAGATCCGCCAGGATGCAGATCTTCCGCCCGGCGTCGATGCCCTCCACGTCGGCGGTGGGGTCCGCCTCGGCATAGCCCTTGGCCTGGGCCTCGCCCAGGGCCTCGGAGAAGGAGGCCCCGGAGCGGACCATGCGGGTGAGGATATAGTTGGTGGTGCCGTTCAAGATGCCGTACACCTCGTCGATGCGGTTGGCGGCCATGCACTGGGTCAAAGGGTGCAGGATGGGGATGCCGCCGCCCACGCTGGCCTCAAAGAGGTAACTGACATTCTTTCTCTTCGCCAGGGCCAGCAGCTCGCAGCCCCGCTCCGCCACCAGCTGCTTGTTGGCGGTGACCACGTGCTTGCCGGCGTTCAGCGCCCGCTTTGTGTAGTCATAGGCCGCCTCCACGCCGCCGATGGCCTCCACCACCACCCGGATGTCCCCGTCCTCCTCAATGGTTTGAAAATTATCCGTCATCAGCTGGCGGAAGGGACCGTCCATAAAATGCCGCACCAGGATGGACTTCACCTGGAGGGGCTCCCCCAGCTTGCGCTCAATCTGCCGGGCGTTCTCCGTAATCACTTTGGCGACGCCCGTGCCCACGGTGCCAAAGCCCAGAATCGCAATCTGTATCATGTTCTCCCTCTTTCCACAAATTAGGCCATGTTTGAAAAATGGCAAATGCCCAACCGGCGGATATTCTCCCGCTATGCCGCGCTAAAATCCCTTGAGATACAAGGGTATTCCCGGTAATTTTTCCTTTGGGCACTGCGCCGAAGAGACAGCGCCCGGCAGCCCCGCGGGAATATGCGGGACCGCTTTGCGCCGGACGGATTCCCATCCAGTCAGCCTCCGGCAGAATCCGCTTCTTATGCCCGCCAGAATCTCAGCCCGCCAGAATCTCAAACTTCACCACGCCGTCCAGATTCCCCGCGTCCGCCACCAGCTGCTCCAACGTCTCCGCCATCTCGCTGGTCTCGGCGGAGATGGTCACGGCGGCGCAGCCGTTGGTTGGGATGCTCTGGTTGATGGTGAGGATATTGGCTCCCGAGGCGGCGAACACCGCCAGCACCCGGGAGAGCACGCCGGTGGCGTCCTTCAGCATGGCCTGGAAGGTGATGATGTGCTCCGACTTCATGTCGTTGAAGGGCCGCACCGCGTCCTTGTACTTGTAGAACGCGCTGCGGCTGATGCCCGCCAGGCGGGTGGCCTCGCCCACAGTGTCCGCCTCTCCGGCCTGCATCATCCGCTTGGCCTCCGCCACCTTGACAAAAATCTCCGGCAGCGCGTCCGCGGCCACGATGTAGTATTTGATGGTCTTGCCCATTCCGTCCGCCTCCTACGGTCATTTGTCCGTTTATCCTGTCTATCGTATCACACTTTCCCCGTCAAAGCAACCAAAACCGGCAAAACTCCTTTGTGGGAAACGGGGAAAGTTCTCCCAAAATGTCCGCTTACAGTGGGCAGATTGCCAGGAGTCGGAGACAGGGCAGACCCTCTCCAGGGGACTTGCATTCCGTCAGGGAAAGGTCTATAATAGGTGCGGCAAAGCGGGCAATCAAATCAAATAGGGCGATGACGATGTAAGTGCTGACAAGGGTAATTGCAGTTGTTTGCTGCATGGTATTTATGATGGCGTCAGCCTCTGCGGCGCAGGCCGGTTTGGAGGGCATCGCAGAGGAGCCCTCCGCCGAAGCGGCAGACAGACCGCCGCTCATGAGCAGTCGTTCGTGGTCCGCGTCGGACGTGACGAAAATTGAACTGAACTACGCCAAAGGCGAGTTTATCACCATTGAGCCGGCGGCTGACGGCAAAATCACCTTAAATGAGTATTTGACCGAGGACAACGCCGGCTATTACGCGGCGGCGGCGCTGAGCGGCGGCAAGCTGAACTTCACACAGGGAAGCCGTCCAAGCGGCCACGCCTGCAATTCGCATACGGTTTTGCTGCTGCCGGAAAGCTATGCCGGAACCGTATCTGTACACAGCGGCGGCGGTTCGATCAGCCTGTATCGCATGACAGGCGGCGCCGCGTACGATCTCTCCTGCGCCCTGGGACAGATCCGGGTGGGCCATGTGGCCGCAAAAACGATCAAGGCCTCTTGTCCCCGCGCCGGAACACTTATTATTACGGATACCTCAGCCGCATTGGATGTTGATTTCAGCGGAAAAATTACGGTTTCCAACAGCGCCGTCAGCGGAAGCATCAAAAACAGCGGCCAATCCACACACATGGCAATCACTCTCAGCTACCTCAGCGGAGACCTCTTTGTCAGCAGCGCCTCCGGGACGGTGGTTTTGGGACTGCCTGCCGAGGAAGCCTTTACGCTGAACGGTACCGTCACAAAAACCGGCGGCTCCAGAATTGTCAACCATTTCGGCCGCGGCAGCTTTACAACAGCGGGAAGCGCCATAACCGGCTCCAACGGCTCTCATCCAGATAAAACCGTGACCGTCGCCGCCTCCGGCAAATTCATTCTTGAAGCGGTACAGACGCCGGGCAATTTGAAAATTACCGCCGAAAACGCCAATGTGGACGTTCAGCTGGCCGCCGACGGACAGTACGGCTATGACTATGACTATGACAAAGACGCATACACCGTGACCGCCGCCGCAAACGGCTCGACCTTTGAAATCAAGGTGGCCGCCAAACCGGGCGTCACATCGGGCTGGGACAACCGTGTGACCGTCCGCATTCCAAATCAGGACTACGCTCTCATTACTGGCGTTTGGAAAAGGGCGGGTTAAGTCTGCCGCAGGTCAACGCCAACATCAACGCAGCAAATCATGCGGGCGCGCTGTCCGTAAAACTCCCGGCAAACTTTACCAAAACCGTAAATTATACCGGGAATTCCGGCTCAGGCTCATTGGCGATGAACGGCGCGACGGATTTCTCTGTCAGCGCAGCGTTTACTTCCAGCGCTGTCGCCTTTCCGCGCGGCTGGCCTGTGTGCCGCAACGGCAGTTCCACTTACAGCTTCACAGACGGCAGCGGTACGGCGAAAATCAATATCGACCTTACAAACTGTGCATTCGCTCTTGCAAATAACCCCTGAACGCGAAGTGAACGCCGCGGGCCATTGGGCCCGCGGCGTTTATCAGTTCTCAGATCTCACTTCTCAGCCTCGTACAGAGCCTTCATTCCCCGGTAGGTCTCCCAGCAGTCCAGCTTCGCCACCGTCTCAAAGGGGGCGTGCATGCTCAGCACCGGCACGCCGGCGTCCAGGGTGGTGATGTTCCGGTTGGCCATATACATGGCCACGGTGCCGCCGCCGCCAGCGTCCACCTTGCCCAGCTCCGCGATCTGCCATGCAACGCCCGCGTCGTCAAAAATCCGGCGGACGTAGGCCACGGTCTCGGCGTCGGCGTCGGAGGCGCCGGACTTGCCCCGGGCCCCGGTGTACTTGCAAAGACCTACGCCGTAGTTGAGGTAGGCGGCGTTGCGCTTTTCATACACGTCGGCGTAGTCCGGGTCGTAGGCCGCCGTGACGTCGGCGCTGAGGCAGAAGGACTTCTCAAAGCAGGCCCGCACCGGCACGCCCTGGGATTCGCACAGATCCTCCATAAAGGTGTCGAAGGCGGCGGACTGCATCCCCGTCACGCCGTCGGAGCCGATCTCCTCCTTGTCCGCCAGCACGCACACGGCGGTGCGGCCCGGGGTCTTCTCTAGGTCCAGCAGAGCCTTGAGCGCGGCGTAGGCGCAGACCCGGTCGTCGTGGCCGTAGGCGCCGATCATGCTGCGGTCCAGGCCGATGTCGCAGGCGTTCCCCGCCGGAACGGCCTCCAGCTCTGCGGAGGTGAAGTCGTCCTCTGTGATGCCGTACTTTTCGTTCAGCAGCTTCATCACCGCCAGCTTTACACGGCCGCTGTCCTCCTCGCCGCCGATGGGACGGCTGCCCAGCAGCAGGTTCAGCGTCTCGGCGGGAATGGCGGTGGCCAGGGGCTTCTTGGCCTGCTCCGCTCCCAGGTGGGGCAGCAGGTCTGTAATCACCAGCCGGGGATCACCGGAATCGCCGCCGATGTTCACCTGCACATTGGTCCCGTCCCGCAGGGCCGCCACGCCGTGGAGCTCCAGGGGAATGGTCACCCACTGGTACTTGCGGATACCGCCGTAGTAGTGGGTCTTGAAATAGGCCAGCTCCGCCTCCTCATACAGGGGATTGGGCTTCAAATCCAGCCGGGGGGAATCGATGTGGGCGGCGGCGATCTGCACGCCCTCCGCCAAAGACCGCTCTCCGATGCGGGCCAGAAGCACCGCCTTGCCCCGGTTGCCAAGATACACCTTGTCCCCGGCCTTTAGCGCCATGCCCCGGACATAGGGCCGGTAGCCCTGCTCCTCCGCCAGGCGGACCACCTCCGCGGCGCAGAGCCGCTCCGTCTTGCTCACGTCCAGAAAGGCCTTGTATCCCTCGCAGTAGGCCTCCATGGCCGCCTCGTCCAGGGGGCGGTCATAGCCGTTCTTTTTGGTGGACAGGAGCCGCTTTTTCAGCTCTTTGAATTCTTTGTTATCCATGTTCGGCACTCCTTTTGGTATGATGGTTCTTATTTTCCCGGTCCGCCGGCAGGTCTATTCTCAGCCGGGGCAGGTCCTCAGATCTTTTTATTCTGCTTCTCCTCCCGGACGGCCCGGATCATCCGGCTGAAAAACCGCCGGGCGATCCGCTGGAACTCCTCCGCAGTGTCGGCGTCGTTGTTCAGCTCGCAGCTGCACTTACTGCGGTAGTACTCGTCCGGCTTCTGGGCGGTGATCCGCATCCGGGCGTACTGCTCTGTGATCTTGTCCCGGGCCATGATCCGCCGCACCCGCAGCTCCGTGGGGGAAGTAATGGCAATGGTCCGGTCGCAGACGATGTCCAGCCCGCTCTCCAGCAAATTGATGGCGTCAATGGCGCAGATGCTGTCCCCCGCCTCGTCCAGCCGCCGCTGGATCTCCGGCACCAGAAAGTGGTAGACGATGGCGTTGAGCTTTTCCAGCTGCTCTTTTTTCATGAAGACCTCCTGGCCCAGCTTCTGCCGGTTCAGGGTGCCGTCCGGCCGGAACACGCCGGGAAATGCCTTGGAGATGGCCTTTTGCATCTCCTCGTCCCCGGCCAGCATCTTGTGGTAGACCTTGTCGCAGTCCAGCACCACGGCGCCCAGTTCCCGCAGCACCGCCAAGGCGCTGCTCTTGCCCGCGCCGGTGCCGCCGGTGAGACCTAAGACGATCTTCTCGCTGTCGGCCTCCACCTCGCGGAAGCCCGCCGCCTTTTTCAGCCGGTTCCCCACCGCCAGACCCAGGCCCTGGCCGTCGGGACACTGGGTGTAGATCTCTGTCACCTTGGTGGCGTCAAAGGCCCGCAGGGCCTCAAATACCCGCTGGGCCTGGATCAGCTTGTCGTCTACCGGGCCGATGGGGTGGACCACCTGGTCCGGGAACATGCGGGCATACTCGTCAAAGCAGATCACGCCGGAGGTGGGGCCCACCCGGCGCTTGATCTCCTGGGCGGACTTGGCCGGCGCGCCGGTGACCACCGTGACAGGGGCCTTGGGGGCGTAATGGCGGTACTTCATGCCCGGAGCCCGGGGGCGCTCCCCCTCGGGCATTGTTCCTGTGACGGCCCTGTCCACGGCGATGGGGCCGATGAGCCGCTCCAGCTCCTCCACCGGCAGCCCGCCGGGGCGCAGCAGCCGGGGAGGCTCGCAGGTCATGTCCAGGATGGTGGACTCCACCCCCACCACGCAGGGACCGCCGTCCACCACGCCCTCGATCCTGCCGTCCATATCCTCCAGCACATCCTGTGCGCTGGTGCAGCTGGGCCGGCCGGAGAGGTTTGCGCTGGGAGCCGCCACCGGCACTCCCGCCTCCCGGAGAATAGCCAATGTAACCGGGTGGTTCGGACAGCGGACCGCCACGGTGTCCAGTCCCGCGGTGGTCACGTCCGGCACCAGCTCGCCGCGCTTGAGGATGATGGTCAGCGGGCCGGGCCAGAACTTCCGGGCCAGCACATAGGCCATGGGGGGGATGTCCCGGCAGTACCGGGGCAGCCACTGGGGCCCGGTGAGATGGAGAATGAGAGGGTTGTCCTGGGGCCGCCCCTTGGCCTCAAAGATCCGCCGGACGGCGGCCTCGTCCAGGCCGTTGGCTCCCAGGCCGTACACCGTCTCCGTGGGAATGGCCACCAGAGCCCCGTCCCGCAGCAGCCGGGCGGCGGCGGAGATGTTGTCTTCAATGGTCTTCTGCTGTCCCTTGGTGTCCCGCAGGTCAAAATATAAGGTATGCATACGCTTCGCCCCTATCTCTCTGATCGGGCTCCCGCCCGCTTTTTACTCCACAGAATGATCCGGCAAACAGCCCAGGCCAGCGCCGCCAGAAACAGCGGCAGAAGGATCAGGGCACAGATCCCCGCAATCTCCATATCCTCGGCGGCGTACGGATTCTCCTCCGCGCCGTATTCCGCCACATACCGCATCCCCCGCAGCCAGGTCCAGGCCAGCAGGGCCTCCAGCACGGTCAGGCACGCCGTCAGGGCCCCGAGCGCTCCCAGCCCCAGCTTCCGCAGCATCATCCTCCACCGCCTTTGAGCTTTTCGGCCTGATCCGCCGCCGCCAGGGCGTCGATGAACTCGTCCAGCCCGCCGCTCAGCACCGCGTCCAGCTTGTACAGGGTCAGGCCCACCCGGTGGTCCGTCACCCGGCCCTGGAGAAACTGGTACGTCCGGATCTTCTCGCTTCGCCACGCGCCGCCCACCTGGCTGCGCCGCTCCATAGCCGTGCCGGCCTCCTGCCGCTCCCGCTCCATCTCGTAGAGCCGGGACCGCAGGACCTTCATGGCCTTGTCCTTGTTTTTATGCTGGCTACGCTCGTCCTGGCAGGTCACCACCAGCCCCGTGGGCAGGTGGGTGAGGCGGATGGCGGACTCTGTCTTGTTCACATGCTGTCCCCCCGCGCCGGAGGAGCGGTAGGTGTCGATCTGGAGATCTCTGGGGTCGATCTCCACATCCACCTCCTCCGCCGAGCGGAGCACCGCCACCGTGGCGGTGCTGGTCTGGATGCGCCCGCTGGACTCCGTCTCCGGCACCCGCTTGACCTGATGGACGCCGCTCTCGTATTTCAGCCGGGAGAAGGCCCCCGCCCCCTCGATGAGGACGCTGCACTCCTTCACGCCTCCCAGCTCCGTTTCACTCATGCTGACCACGTCCAGCTTCCAGCCCCGGCTCTGGGCGTACAGGGTGTACATCCGCAGCAGCGTCCCGGCGAAGAGGGCCGCCTCCTCGCCGCCGACGCCGGCCCGCAGCTCCAGCACCACGTCCCGGCCGCCGTCGGGGTCGCCGGGCAGCAGCAGCGCCTTGAACCGCTCCTCCAGCCGCCGCTGCTCCGCCTTCGCCTCAGACAACTCCTCCTGGGCCAGCTCCCGGAGATCCGGGTCCCGGAGGGACGACTCCGCGTCGGCCCGCCGCCGCTCTGCGGCCTCCCAGTCCCGCCACACCTCCGCGATGGGAGCCAGCTCCTTCAGCTCCCGGTTCACGTCCCGGAGCCGCCCGGCGTCGCCGTAGACGGCAGGGTCCGCCAGCTGGGCCTCCAGGTCCTCATACCGCAAAGCCAGCCCTTTCAGTTTTTCCAGCACAGGCGTCCCCCCTCTCCTCTCAATTCTCAGGCCGCCACCGGCCCTCCTTCAAAAACTCCTGGGTCTGGCGGAGAAACTCCTCCTGCCAGAAATCGTAGCCCACGGACCCGACGCGCAGGGACACCGCCGTCCGGTGACCGCAGGGGGCGTAGAGATCCATCTGCTGAAAGACCTCCTCATTCTTGTCCTCGCTGCCCCGGGTGACGACATAGGAGGCGTTGCGGATGTCCCTGCCGTTCTGCTTCAAAAATCCCCGCACCGGGGCGCTGCACCGCCCGGCCCACACCGGTGTGCCTACGATCACCAGCCGATAGTCCGACAAAGGCCACTTGGTCTTGAACTTCACCTTGGGACTGCTGCGCCGCACGGCGTCCAGCCCGCTGCGCAGCCATCCCTTGGCGCCGCTGCGGTCCACGCCGTCCTGAATCTCCGCCAGCTCCGCATTCAGGGCCTTGGCGATCTCCTCCATGGCTCGCTTGGTATTGCCTGTGCGGGAATAATACATACATAATACGTTGTTCCAGGCCATGCTTTTTCTCCTAATCTAAAATGTCTCCTCATCCGGGAAAATTCTCCGTACAGGGCGCAATGTCATTCAGCTGAGGAAATCGCCAAATAGTAGGGTGCGGAAATGTTTTGGATTCTACCCGCTTTGCTGCAATCAAAGAACATTTCGAGGTCCCATTATTGGAAATTGGTCTTATCTTAGCGGCAGCGGCACAGGCCATTCCCCCAAAGGGATGCCTGCTCCGCAGGGAGAATCTGTCCCGCAAAAAAGGAGGGCTATCTGTCGAAAAGCGCCGTCTTCACCACCGCGAAGGCTTCCCGGACATAGTAATTCGCCGTCAGCCACCACCAGGGCAGCTCCGCCGGGACGTCCACGATATGGAGCCCCTGCCTCTGGGCGATCAGGTGCGTGCGGAAGCAGTGGAAGTCGTTGGTCACCACAGCGATCACCGCCGTGTCCGTGTCCAGGCCGTACTCCTCCAGAAGCTCCTTGGAGTACTTGAAGTTCTCCGCCGTGCTGGTGGAGCGGTCCTCCAGAAGATACCGCTCGTTCCACGATTCGCTGTTGGTCCACAGTGCCCGGCGCATGGCCTCCGCCTCGGAGATATATTCCCCGGGGCCCTGGCCGCCGGAGAGCACCACCGGCACATCCGGGTGCTGTTCCAGATAGTCCGCCGCCGCCGTGATGCGGCTCCACAGCGCCGCCGAGGGCGTCTCGCCGTTGACCCCGGCCCCCAGGACGATGACCGCGTCCACGGGGACGGCGGAGTTGTCCGCCTCGCCGTGAAAGACCACGACGCCCTCAATGGAGAGCAGAAGGGTCAGCATCAGGGCCGTGCCGGCGAGGAAGAGCCGATAGAGCCAGAGGGCTCCGCGGGACTTCTTCCTCCAGCGGTACAGGAGAAGGCCGGCGGCCCAGAGGGCGGCGGCGCCCAGGAAGACGAAGCCGGTGAAGCGCATTCCGTTGGGAATGGTAATCAGGACCAGCCCCAGAAGGGCCAGGACCGCGATGAAAATATATTGTGGTTTTTTCTTCATGTTTTTTCTATTTACAGCCTTTTGTTGGTTCTTCTATTTTGGCGCTCCGGGAGAGGCATCGGGTTCGCCCCAACGCTTCCAGGGGCTCTGCCCCTGGACCCCGCAAGCCTTTGAAAAGGCTTGACCGAAACATTTTAACTTTACTCTCCGGCCTCTTCGCTGAGCCGCTCCCACTTCTCATACAGCGCGTCCAGCTCCGCCTGGGCGGCCTCCTGCTCCGCCGTCAGCTCCGTCAGCCTCTCATAATCGCAGGCGGCGGTCTCCATCTCCCGCTCCAGCGCGGCAATCCGCTCCTCCGCCTTGGCGATGTCCCGCTCGCAGATGGTCATCTGCCGCTTGGCGTTCTGCTGGGCCCGGTTGCCCCGGACGGGGCGCTCCGCCGCCTTCTTCTCCGGCGCGGGCTTTACGGGTTCCGCCCGCTCCGCCGCCTCCCGGGCCTTCTCCTGGCGGTACTGGGCAAAGCCCATGGGATAATCTGTAATCGTCCCCTCCGCCAGCTCCCAGATCCGGGTGGCGAAGCGGTTGATGAAGTACCGGTCGTGGCTGACAAACAGCAGCGTCCCGTCGTAGGCCTCCACCGCCTCCTCGATCCACTCCCGGGAGGCGATGTCCAGGTGGTTGGTGGGCTCGTCCAGAATCAAAAGGTTGATCTCGTCGTCCATCAGCATACAAAGCCGCAGACGGCTCTGCTCCCCGCCGGAGAGCACGGACACCGGCTTGAACACATCCTCCCCCTGGAAGTCATAGGCCGCCAGGCGGTTCCGGGCGGACTGGGCCGAGATGCCCCGCTTTGCCCCCATCATGGTCTCCACCAGATTCCAATCCGGATGGTCGAAATGGATGATCTGGGGCAGGTAGGCCAGCTTCACCTGGGGACCTGTCCGGATGCGCCCGTCATCGGGGTACAGCTCCCCTACGATCATTTTAATGAGGGTGGACTTTCCGGTGCCGTTGTCGCCGATGAGGGCAATGCGCTCACCCCCCTCCACCTTCAATGTGATGCCCTCAAAGAGGCGCTTGTCCCCGTAGGACTTGGCAAGGCTCCGGATGCTCAGCACCTCGTCGCCGTGGAACTCCGCAGCTGTAAAGCGGGCGTCCATCTTTTTGGCCTTGGTGGGCTTTGATGTGGTGCGCATCCGCTCAATGCGCCGCTCGATGTTGACGGCCCGGCGGTAGGTCTTGTCCATGCCCATGAAGGCCCAGAGGCGCAGCTGCTCCGCCGCCCTCTCCAACTGCTGGATCTTGGCCTGCTCCTTCTGGTACTGCTTCATGCGCTCCTGGTAGCGTCGCTCCTTCTCCACGGCGTAGAAGCTGTAATTCCCGCTGTAAAACTCCGCCTTCCCGTCCTGAATCTCGATAACCCGGGTCACCACCCGGTCAAGGAAGTACCGGTCGTGGGAGATGGCTACCACCGTGCCCCGGAAGGAACGGATATACTCCTCCAGCCACTCCGTGGCATGGAGGTCCAGGTGGTTGGTGGGCTCGTCCAGCAGCAGGATGTCCGTGTCCTCCAGGATGAGGCGGCCCAGGTTCACCCGGGTCTTCTCCCCGCCGGAGAGACTGTCGAAGAGCTGGCTCCGCATCTCCGGGGAGATGGAGAGGCCGTTTGCGATCTTGTTCACGGCCACATCGGTGTCGTATCCGCCGAACACCTCGAACCGCTCGCTCAGCGCCCCGTAGCGCCGCAGCAGGGCCAGGTCACTCTCCCCCGCCGCCATCCGCTCTGTCAGGGTCTCCATCTCCTCCGCCAGCTTCGTAAGCCGGGCGAAGGCGGAGCGGAGCACGTCCTCCACGGTGTGGCCCGGCGGGTACACAGGGATCTGGGAGATGAGCCCCACCCGCCGGCCCTGGCCAACGGTGACGGCGCCCTCGTCGTGGTCCAGCTCCCCGGTCAATATCTTAAAGAGCGTGGTCTTGCCCGCGCCGTTTTTGCCCAGCAGACCCACCCGCTCCCCCTGGTCGATCTGGAAGGTGAGGCCGTCCAAAACGTTGTGTCCCACCTCAAAGGATTTGACCAGGGCGTTTACCTGTATCTCAATCATAAGCCTCTTTCAATTGCTCCACGATCCTCTCAAAGTGCATGGCGTGGGACGCCTTTACCAGCATGGCGGTATCCGGTCCCAGCTGCTCTCTCAGCTCGGCGGCAGCTTCCTCCATCGTTGAAAAATGCAGGACGGACCCGCCGCTCTCCGCGGCGCCGTCGGCGATGCGGGCGGCCTTCTCGCCGATGGCGGCGACAAAATCCACCCCCAGCATGGCCGCCAGGGCGCCCACGTTGTAGTGGGCCTGATCCGTCAGACCGCCCAGCTCTCCCATATCCCCCAGCACGGCCACCTTGCGGCCGCACTCGGTCTTGGCCAGCACCTCCAGCGCCGCCGTGACGGACTGGGGATTGGCGTTGTAGCAGTCGTCCAGAATCAGCCGCCTGTCCGGCAGGCGCACCACCCGCATGCGGGACCCGGCGGGCTCGTAGGCCCCCACGCCCCGGACGATCTCCCCCCGGCTCAATCCCAGCTCCTCGCCCACGGCCACCGCCATGGAGGCGGAGTAGGCCATGTGCTCCCCCGGAGCGGGGATGGACAGGCGGTAGACATCCTTCTCCGTGGTCACGGTGCAGGTGATGCCCTCCACGCCGCGGTCAATGAGCTCCGTGATCCGGGCCTGGCAGTGCTCCGACTGCCCGCAGCGCACGGTGCGGAAGCGGGTCTGGACCGTGTCCAGCAGGGCGTCGTCCCCGTTGAGGACCAGCAGCCCCTCCGGCTTCAGGTTCTCCAATATCTCGCACTTGGCCTGGAGGATGCCCTCCCGGCTCCCCAGAAACTCCACGTGGGCGTCTCCGATGTTGCTGATGACGGCGATGTCCGGCCGCACCATCTCCCCCAGGTAGCGGATCTCCCCGAAGTGGTTCATGCCCGTCTCGATCACCGCCGCCTGATGCTCCGGGGCAAGGCCCAGCAGCGTCAGGGGCGTGCCGATGTCGTTGTTGAAGTTCCCCGGCGTCTTGTAGACCCGCAGACGGGCCCCCAGCACCGCGGAAATCATCTCCTTGGTGGTGGTCTTCCCCACGCTGCCGGTGATCTGGACAAAGGGGATGGGGAACCGGTCCCGGTAAGCGGAGGCCAGGGCCCGCAGGGCAAGGCGGGTATCCGGCACTTGGATGTAGAACTTGTCGGGGCGCAGCGTCTCCGGCAATCGGGCGCAGAGGCACCCCGCCGCGCCGCCCTCCAGGGCCTGGTCGATGTAGTCGTGTCCGTCAAACCGCTCCCCCACCCAGGGGACAAACAGGCAGCCGGGCTGGATCTTCCGGCTGTCCGTGGACACCGCGGAGACGGCGGGCGCATCCGCCCGGGGGGTCTGCCACACGCCTCCCGCGGCGGCGGCGATCTCCTGCACGGTCATGGGCTGCATAGGCTCAACCTCTCCTCTTCAAGTGGTGGGAGCGCTGCACGATCTCCTGGCACAGCGCGGGGTAATCCATCCCCACAGCGGCGGCGGCCTTGGGGATCAGGCTGCCGGGGGTCATGCCCGGCAGGGAGTTCACCTCCAGGCACCAGGCCCGGCCCTCCCCGTCCAAAATGAAGTCCGCCCGGGAGTAGACCTCCAGGCCCAGGGCCCTATGCAGGCGCAGGGCAAGGTTTTGGACCAGCTTCGCCTCCTCCTCCGTCACCGGGGCGGGGCACAGCTCCCGGGCGCCCCCGGCCTGATACTTGGCGGCGTAGTCGAAGTCCTTCTCCGCCGGCAGAATCTCAATGGGGGGGAGGGCCCGGTCTCCCAGGACGGCTACAGTCAGTTCCCGGCCGAAAATCCGCTCCTCCCACATCACCCGGCCGCCGAAGCGCCGTACCTCCTGCAGCGCCTTTCGCAGCGCCTCCCGGTCCTCCGGCAGGAACACCCCCAGGGAGGACCCGCCGGCCGTGGCCTTGACGACGCAGGGCACGGGCAGAGTCTCCGCCAGCTCCCCCGCCTCCTCCTCTGCGTATTCCAGCAGACGCCACTTTGGGGTGGGGACCCCGGCAGGCTCCATCATCCGCTTGGCCGCGGCCTTGTCCATGGCGATGCCGGAGCTCAAATATCCGCTGCCGGTGTAGGGCACGCCCAAAAGGTCCAGCATGGCCTGCACCCGGCCGTCCTCGCCGTCCTCGCCGTGGAGGCCGATAAACACGATGTCCGCCAATTGGCACAGCTCGATCACATGGGGACCGATGCGGCTGGGGCCCTGGTCCCGCCTGCTCCGGCGGACGGCCTCCAGATCCGGGGCCTGCGCCTTGATCTCCGCCTGGGGGCACAGGCCGTCCGGGGCGTCAAACAGCGTCTCCGGATCCGCCGGCACGTCCTCCATGCCCAGAAACAGATCCACCAGAATGGCCCGGTGTCCCCTCTCCCGCAGGGCGCGGCACACGCCGCAGCCCGTCACCAGGGAGACAGCCCGCTCCGCAGAGAGCCCCCCCGCCAGCACAACGATCTTCACCGTCACTCATCCTTTCCATCCGGAGCAGACGGCTCCGCACATAATGATACTATTATAATCTTTCACAGTTTAACACAAACCGTGCGGGAATACAACCACCAAAAATGCCGCCGCCTCTGGTGGGGCATGACAACTCTTTTGGAAAAAGGAGGCTGGAAACTGTCAGTTTTGTCTATTGCGGGGCGGCGGGAAATTCGATACAATAGGTACGACCTTTTCGGAGGGTATTACCTATTTTCAATCTGACATCGAGGTGAGCGGAATGAGCACCCAGCCGACCCAGAACAGAACCATCCGCACCCAGCTGCTGTCCGATATGCGGGACGGGCTTTACGCCGCCTGCGAGCGGCTGCCCCGGGAGAGCGTGCTGGCAGAGACCCTTGGCATCAGCCGCACCCAGTTGCGGGACATCCTGGCCTCCCTGGAGCGGGAGGGCTACATTACCCGCCGCCACGGCGTGGGCACCATCATCAACCGCCATGTGCTCAATGTCCACACCCGCATGGACATCGAGGTGGAGTTCCTGGACATGATCCGCCGCAACGGCCATCAGCCGGCCATCGCCTACGTCCGGGTGTCCGAGGGCGCGGCGGACGCCAAAACCGCCGCCCAGCTGCGCATTGCCCAGGGGGCTCCCGTTCTGCGGGCGGCCCGGCTGTGCACCGCCGACGGCGTCCCCGCCATCTACTGCGAGGATGTGGTGGACAAGTCCCTGGTACAGGCGGCGTACACGGAGAGCGACCTCAAACAGCCCATCTTCCACTTCCTCCAGGAGTTCTGCGGCGTGTACCCCTATTTGGACCTGGCGGACATCCGTGCCGTAGCCGCGGATGAAACTCTGGCGGAAATTTTTCAGATCCCCGTTGGGACACCCCTGCTGAACATGGACGAGGTGGATTACGACATCGACGGAAACCCGGTGTTCTGCTCCATGGAGTACTTTGTGGACGGCTACTTCCGTCACGCGGTCATGCGGAAGAAGCTGTGATCTTCCCCGCAGGGGCGGCTGTCAGCCGCCCGCCCCGCGGAAGATCCGGTCTTTTGCCGATTCCCTGATTGAAAATCCGGTATTCACAAAAAGGCGGACCATTCACACCCGCCCTGCGCATATTAAATATGGAGGTTTTGTCTATGCAGAAAAAAGTCGCGGTCATTATGGGGTCCGATTCCGACTGGCCCGTTGTCAAGGGCGCCTGCGACCAGCTCAGGGAGCTGGAGATCCCCTTTGAGGCCCACATCCTCAGCGCCCACCGCACCCCCTCCGCCGCCGCGGAGTTCGCCTGGGGCGCCCGTAAGAGCGGCTTCGGCGTCATCATCTGCGCCGCCGGCATGGCGGCCCATCTGGCGGGGGCTTTTGCCGCCAACACCGTCCTGCCCGTCATCGGCATCCCCATGAAGGGGGGCGCCATGGACGGGCTGGACGCGCTTTTGGCCACCGTGCAGATGCCAAGCGGCATCCCCGTGGCCGCTGTGGCCATCAACGGCGCCAAAAACGCCGCCGTGCTGGCGGCCCAGATCCTGGCCGTCTCCGACGAGGCCCTGGCGGAAAGGCTGGAGGCCGCCCGGGCGGACATGGCGGACCAGATCGCCGCCAAGGACGCCAAGCTCCAGGAGGAGCTGGGCAATTGACGGCGGCGGAAATCCCCGATCCCAAAATCAAAACCGGAGGTTATTACCATGCAGAAACTGGAGCAGCTCTACGAGGGCAAGGCCAAGAAGGTCTTCGCCACCGAAGACCCCAATCTGGTCATTGTCGATTACAAGGACGACGCCACCGCCTTCAACGGCGCCAAGAAGGGCACCATCACCGGCAAGGGCGTCATCAACAACCAGATGACCAACCGCTTCATGGCAAAGCTGGAGAAGGCCGGCATCCCCACCCATTTTGTGGAGGAGCTGAGCGAGCGGGAGACCGTGGTGAAGAAGGTCTCCATTGTGCCCCTGGAGGTCATCATCCGCAACATCTCCGCCGGCTCCTTCGCCAAGCGCTACGGCGTGGAGGAGGGCATCGTCTTTGACGCCCCCACCATCGAGTTCTCCTACAAGTGCGACGAGCTGGACGACCCCCTAATCAATACATACCACGCCCTGGCGCTGAAGCTGGCCGCGCCGGAGGAGATCGAGACCATCAAAAAGTACGCCTTCGCCGTCAACGACTTCCTCAAAGACTTCTGGTCCTCCTGCGGCGTGACGCTGGTGGACTTCAAGCTGGAGTTCGGCCGCCTGAGCGACGGCAGCCTCGTCCTGGCGGACGAGATCAGCCCCGACACCTGCCGCCTGTGGGACAGCAGGACCCACGAGAAGCTGGACAAGGACCGCTTCCGCCGGGATCTGGGCGGCGTGGAGGACGCATACGCCGAGGTCATGCGCCGCATGACGGAGGCCCTCTGATGGGGGGCTTTTTCGGCGCCGTCTCGCAGCGGGACGTGACGCTGGACATCTTTTTCGGCGTGGACTATCACTCCCACCTGGGCACCCGCCGGGGCGGCATGATTCTCCTCGACCCAAAGGACGGCTTTCAGAGGCAGATCCACTCCATCGAAAACACCCCCTTCCGCACCAAGTTCGAGCGGGACCTGGCGGAGTTCCACGGGTGCGGAGGCATCGGCTGCATCAGCGACACGGACCCCCAGCCTCTGCTGGTGCGGTCCCACCTGGGGCTGTACGCCATCACCACCGTGGGCATCATCAACAACGCCGAGGTCCTGGTGGATCGCTGTTTCTCCGACCACGGCCACCAGTTCATGGCGATGAGCTCCGGCAAGGTCAACTCCACCGAGCTGGCCGCCGCCCTCATCAACCAGAAGGACGACCTGGTCTCTGGCATCCTCCACGCCCAGGAGGTGATCGACGGCTCCCTCACCCTGCTGATCCTCACCGAGGAGGGCGAGATCATCGCCGCCCGGGACCGGATGGGCCGGCTGCCGGTGCTGATCGGCAAAAACCACCAGGGGCACTGCGTGTCCTTTGAGTCCTTCGCCTGCCACAAGATCGGCTACGAGGTGGACTACGAGCTGGGTCCCCGGGAGATCGTCCGCATCCGCCCCGACGGGTACGAGACCCTCTCCCCCGCCGCCGAGAAGATGAAAATCTGCGCCTTCCTCTGGACTTACTACGGCTACCCCAACAGTAACTACGAGGGGGTCAACGTGGAGGTGATGCGCTGCCGCAACGGCGCCATCATGGCCCGGGAGGAGCGCCGCCGGGGGACCCTGCCGGCAGTGGACTACGTGGCCGGCGTGCCGGACTCCGGCGTGCCCCACGCCATCGGCTACGCCAACGAGAGCCGCATGGAGTTCGCCCGCCCCTTCGTGAAGTACACCCCCACCTGGCCCCGGTCCTTCATGCCCGCCAACCAGGACGTGCGCAACCAGGTGGCCAAGATGAAGCAGATCCCCGTGCCGGAGCTGATCCAGGGCAAGCGCCTCTTATTCGTGGACGACTCCATTGTCCGGGGCACCCAGCTGCGGGAGACGGTGGAGTTCCTCTACGAATCCGGGGCCAAAGAGGTCCACATGCGCTCCGCCTGCCCCCCCATCATGTACAGCTGCAAATACCTGAACTTCTCCCGGGGCAACTCGGACATGGACCTGCTGGCCCGGCGCATCGTTCAGGAGCTGGAGGGGGACGAGGGCCAGGAGCACTTGGAGGAGTACGCCGACGCATCCACCGGCCGGGGCCAGTGCCTGCTCAAGCGCATCTGCGAGAAGCTGGGCTTCGACACCCTGGGCTACCAGTCCCTGGAGGGGCTGCTGGAGTCCATCGGCATTGACCGGGAGAAAATCTGCACTTACTGCTGGACCGGTAAGGAATGACGCGGAGGCCGCCGGGAGCGGCGGTCCCCGCATGAAATATTTCCAAATTCAAAACGGAGGTTTACCATGGAAAACTCCTATTCCGCCGCCTACGCCGCCGCCGGCGTGGACATCGAGGCCGGGTACAAGGGCGTGCAGCTGATGAAGCAGCACGCGGCCCGGACCATGATCCCCGGCGTAGTCTCCGGCATCGGAGGCTTCGGCGGTCTCTTTGCCCCGGACCTGGCCGGGATGAAGGAACCCGTTCTCGTCTCCGGCACCGACGGCGTGGGCACCAAGCTGCGCCTGGCCCAGCTGCTGGACAGGCACGACACCATCGGCATCGACTGCGTGGCCATGTGCGTCAACGACATCATCTGCTGCGGGGCAAAGCCCCTCTTCTTCCTGGACTACATCGCCATCGGCAAAAACGAGCCGGAGAAGGCGGCCTCCATCGTCTCCGGCGTGGCGGAGGGCTGCGTCCGCTCCGGCTGCGCCCTCATCGGCGGCGAGACCGCCGAGCACCCCGGCGTCATGGCCCCAGAGGACTACGACATCGCAGGCTTCGCCGTGGGTGTGGTGGACAAGTCCAAAATCATCGACGGCAGCAGGATTCAGGAGGGAGACGCCCTCATCGGCCTCACCTCCTCCGGCGTCCACTCCAACGGCTTCTCCCTGGTTCGGAAGGTCTTCGACATTGAAAACGCCGATCTGACCACTCCCATGGACGAGCTGGACGGGAAGCCCTTGGGGGAGACGCTTCTGGCTCCCACCAAAATCTACGTCAAGGCCGTGCAGGCCCTGCTGGAGGGTGGCGTTGACCTCCGGGGAGCCAGCCACATCACCGGCGGCGGGTTCTTTGAAAACCTCCCCCGGATGCTGCCCAAGGGCCTGGGCGTGCGGATTGTGCCCAACGTCATTCCCAGGCAGCCCATTTTCGACCTGATTCAAAAGCGGGGGAACATCTCGGACCACGACATGTACAACACCTTCAACATGGGCCTCGGCATGGTCCTGGCGGTACCCCTGGAACAGGGGAAGCTGGCCCTGGAGCTGCTGGCGGCGGCGGGGGAGCGGGACGCCGTCTGCGTCGGCAGCGTGACGAAGGACCCCCGGGGCGTGGCGTTTGACGGCGTATGAGCAAGGCGAGAATCGCCGTCCTGGTCTCCGGCGGCGGAACGAATCTGGAGGCCCTGCTGAACGCCCAGGAGGCGGGGCAGATCCCCCACGGGGAGATTGTGCTGGTGTGCGCCAGCAACGAGGGGGCCTACGCCCTGGAGAGGGCCCGGAACCACGGCGTTCCCGCCACCGCGGTGGCCCGAAAGGCCATGAGCCAGTCCGCCTTTGAGACGGCGCTGAACATCAAGCTGGCGGCCTACCGGGTGGACGTCATCATCCTGGCGGGCTTCCTCTCCATTTTATCGGAGGAGTTTGTCAGCCGCTGGCCGGACCGCATTTTGAACGTCCACCCCTCCCTGATCCCCGCCTTCTGCGGGAAGGGGATGTACGGCCTCCGGGTCCACGAGGCGGCTTTGGCCCGGGGCGTGAAGGTCACCGGGGCCACGGTGCACCTGGTGAACGAGATCCCCGACGGCGGGCGGATCCTGCTGCAAAAGGCGGTGGAGGTCCTGCCGGAGGACACGGCGGAGACCCTGCAGCGCCGGGTGATGGAGCAGGCGGAGTGGATTCTCCTGCCCCAGGCGGCGGAGCTGGTGTGCCGGGGACTGGCGTAGGAGGGCAAGGCATGACGCAGGCTGAACAGGCCGCCTTTGTCCGCCGCTGTTATGAGACGGCCTATGAAAAGCAGGCCCAGTCCGCCGGGGCATTCCTCCCCGGCGTCCCGCCGGAGATGCGCACCGGCCTCACCGACGGGCGGGGCTGGTTTCAGTGGAAGCTGATCCCGGCCCCCACCCGGGCAGAGGACCTGGACGCCCTGGAGCGGAAATGGGGCGTATCCCTGCCGCCTCTGCTGCGGGCGTTTCTCTCCACGGACTGCCACTTTTTGAACACCCCCGGCTTCTTCGACGTACGGCCCGACGACCCTCTGGCGGTATTTCGGAGCACTCTGGCCGAGCCCGCCCTGTTTCAGGCGGGGCTCGTTCCCCTGGGCTGGGGAGAGAACGAGGAGGGCGGCGACGCCCTTTACTGCCTTGACCTGTCCAATATGCCCGACGAGGACCGCTGTCCCGTCATCGCCCTGGACTACCTGTCCTTTTCCATGGACCTGGACGGCGGCGGAGACCGGGCCGCCCTGCTGGAGATTTCAAAGCCGGCGGCAGAAAACCTAAAAACATATGCGGAACAGCTGTTCCTGCAATAAGGAGCGCGAACTATGACGGAACTGGAACTGAAATACGGCTGCAACCCCAACCAGAAGCCCTCCCGCGTCTTCATGCGCCAGGGCGGTGATCTGCCTGTCACTGTGCTCAACGGCAGGCCGGGCTACATCAACTTTCTGGACGCCCTGAACTCCTGGCAGCTGGCCCGGGAATTGAAGGAGGCCACAGGCCTCCCCGCCGCCGCCAGCTTCAAGCACGTCTCCCCAGCCGGGGCCGCTGTGGGCCTGCCTCTAAGCGAGACCGAGCGAAAAATTTACTTTGTGGAGACGGACAAAGACCTCTCCCCCATCGCCTGCGCTTACATCCGGGCTCGGGGGGCGGACCGGCTGTGCTCCTACGGCGACTGGGCGGCCCTGTCCGACGTGTGCGACGCCGCCACCGCCGCCTACCTCAAGGCGGAGGTCTCCGACGGCATCATCGCCCCGGGCTACACCGCCGAGGCCCTGGAGATCCTGAAAACCAAGAAGAAGGGCAATTACAACGTGGTGCAGATCGACCCCGCCTATGTGCCCGACCCCGTGGAGTACAAGGACGTGTACGGCGTCACCTTCCAGCAGGGGCGCAACGAGTACAAAATTGACGAGAGCCTCCTGGGCAATATTGTCACCCAAAACCGCGACCTGCCCCAGGCGGCGAAAATTGATATGATCGTGGCCCTCATCACGCTGAAATACACCCAGTCCAACTCCGTGTGCTACGTGCGGGACGGGCAGGCCATCGGCGTGGGAGCCGGCCAGCAGAGCCGCATCCACTGCACCCGTCTGGCCGGCACGAAGGCCGACAGCTGGTATCTGCGCCAGCACCCCAAGGTGCTCTCCCTGCCCTTCATCGGCGGTATCCGCCGCCCGGACCGGGACAACGCCATTGACTGCTACCTCTCGGACGAGGAGAGCGTGTGGCTGCTGGCGGAGGGGAACTGGCAGACCACGTTCAGGGAGCGGCCCGAGCCCCTGACGGCAGAGGAGAAAAAAGAGTGGCTCGCACAGATGACCGGTGTCACCTGCGGGTCGGACGCCTTCTTCCCCTTCGGAGACAACGTGGAACGGGCCCGGCGGAGCGGCGTGCGGTATATCGTGCAGCCCGGCGGGTCGATTCGGGATGACAATGTGATTGAGACGGCCGACAAGTACGGCATGACCATGTGCTTTACGGGAATGCGGCTGTTCCACCACTGAGGAGATGCTTTCTATGAAGATCAGCAGCAGCGCCGGTTCCTATTCCTGTCCTTCCTTTGAGGAATACGAGTCCTGCCTGAAAGCCTGCTTTGCTTCCGAGGCCGGCAGTGAAATCTGGTGCGCCCTGGAGGCGGGCGGGTATCCCTGCCTCTCCATTCTCGCTGACGGCAGGCAGGCCGTGGTGAACTGGTTCGCGGAGGAGGGCGGCGACATGGCCGCCTCCCTGGGAGACGAGGGGGCGGCCGGTGTTGTGAGCTTTTGCGGCGGACAGTATGAAACTGCCGCCTATCAGGTCATCTCCGCAGACGATGCCATGAAGTGCGCCCTGGCCTTCTTTCACACCCAGGACTGTCCGGACTGTATTGATTGGGAAGCGTTATAACGCTGAGTTGAGAGAGAAAGGATGTTTTTATGAACCTTCTCGTTGTAGGCGGCGGAGGAAGAGAGCACGCGATCATCAAAAAACTCCGGGAAAATTCCACGGTTGAAACGATCTACGCCCTGCCCGGCAACGGCGGCATTGCCGCCGACGCCGTGTGTGTGCCGGAGATCGGAGCCAAGGACATTGACAAAATCGTGGACTTCGCCATATCCCACGCCGTTGATTTCGCCGTAGTGGCTCCGGACGACCCCCTGGCCCTGGGGTGCGTGGACCGGCTCCACAAGGCCGGCATTCCCTGCTTCGGGCCGGACGCCAAGGCCGCCCGCATCGAGGCCAGCAAGGTATTTTCCAAGAACCTGATGAAAAAGTACGGCATCCCCACCGCCCGGTACGAGGTCTTTGACGACCCCGGCGCGGCCCTGGACTACCTCCGCGGCCCCGGCGTGTCCTTCCCCATTGTGGTCAAGGCCGACGGACTGGCCCTGGGCAAGGGTGTGCTGATTCCCCAGAGCCTCCGGGAGGCGGAGCTCTCCGTCCGGGCCATCATGGAGGAGGGGGCCTTCGGCGACTCCGGCAGCCGGATCGTCATTGAGGAATTTTTGACCGGGCCGGAGGTCAGCGTCCTGGCCTTTACCGACGGCCGGAGCATCGCTCCCATGGTTTCCTCCATGGACCACAAGCGCGCCGGGGACGGCGACACCGGCCTCAACACCGGCGGCATGGGCACCGTGGCCCCCAACCCCTGCTACACGCCGGAAATCGCGGCGGAGTGCATGGAGACCATCTTCCTGCCGACGCTCGCCGCCATGCGCTCCGAGGGCTGCCCCTTCAAGGGCTGTCTCTACTTCGGACTGATGCTGACGCCGGAGGGGCCCCGGGTCATCGAGTACAACTGCCGCTTCGGCGACCCGGAGACCCAGGTGGTGCTGCCTCTGCTGAGGACAGACCTTCTCTCCATCATGCAGGCGGTGGAAAACGAGACCCTGGGGGACCTGAACGTGGAGTGGTCCGACGGGGCCGCCGCCTGTGTCATTCTGGCCTCCGGCGGCTACCCGGAGCAGTATAAAAAGGGCATCCCCATCACCCTGCCGGAGCGGCTTCCACCCAACGTCACCCTTTATCACGCCGGGGACAAGCTGACAGAGGACGGAAGGCTTGTGACCAGCGGCGGACGGGTGCTGGGCGTCACCGCGTCGGCCTCCACCCTGAAAGAGGCCCTGGAAGACGCCTACGAGGCCGCCGGAGCGGTGAAATTCGCCGGCAGATACCTGCGGACTGACATCGGAAAACGGGCGCTGGCCGCCCTGGAGGGATAATATGGTACGGCGAATTTATGTAGAGAAAAAACCCGCCCTGCGGCAGGAGGCCGCGGGGCTCCTCACCGAGCTACGGACGGCGCTGGGCGTCGCCGCCCTGGAGGACCTGCGGCTCATCAACCGCTACGACGCGGAGGGCCTGGACGAGGCCGTCTTCCGCCGGGCCGCGGACACGGTGTTCTCCGAGCCTCAGGTGGACGACACCGCGGAATCCCTGCCCCGGGGGGACTGGACCGTCCTGGCAGTGGAGCCCCTGCCGGGGCAGTTTGACCAGCGGGCGGACTCCGCCGCCCAGTGCGTCCAGCTGATGGCCGGCGGGGAGCGGCCCCTGATCGCCTGTGCGAAAATCTACCTGCTGTCGGGAGACCTGACGGCGGACCAGCTGGCAAAGATTCGGGGCTACCTCATCAACCCCGTGGAATGCCGGGAGGCCGCGCTGGAGAAGCCGGAGACCCTGGCCCGGACACATGAAATCCCGGACCACGTGGAGACCATTCAGGGCTTCGCCGCTATGGATGAAAACGCTCTGTCCGCCCTGCTGGACCGACTGAGCCTTGCCATGGACCTGGACGACCTGAAATTCCTGCAGGCTTACTTCCAGGACACTGAGAAACGGGACCCCACCATCACCGAGGTGCGGGTGGTGGACACCTACTGGTCCGACCACTGCCGCCACACCACCTTCTCCACTCATCTGGACGAGATCGACATCGCCGACCCAGCCGTGAGGGCGGCCTATGAGCGCTACCTGGCCGCCCGGGCGGAGGTCTACGGCGAGGAGCGGGCGGCAGAGCGTCCCCAGACGCTGATGGATATGGCCACCATCGGTACGAAGGTCCTGAGAAAACGGGGCCTCCTGCCTGAGCTGGACGAGAGCGAGGAGATCAACGCCTGCTCCATTCACGTCCCCGCAGTGGTGGACGGCGAGGAGCAGGACTGGCTCTTGATGTTCAAAAACGAGACCCACAACCACCCCACGGAGATCGAGCCCTTCGGCGGGGCCGCCACCTGCATCGGCGGGTGCATCCGGGACCCCCTCTCCGGCCGGGCCTACGTCCACCAGGCCATGCGCGTCACCGGCGCGGCGGACCCCCGGACCCCCTTCACCGAGACTCTGGAGGGCAAGCTCCCCCAGCGCAAGCTGTGCCAGACGGCGGCGGCGGGCTACTCCTCCTACGGCAACCAGATTGGCCTTGCCACCGGCCACGTGGCGGAGCTCTATCACCCCGGCTACACCGCCAAGCGGCTGGAGTGCGGCGCGGTGGTGGCCGCCGCCCCGGCGGCAAACGTGCGGCGGGAGCGGCCCGCGCCCGGGGACGTGGTGATCCTTCTGGGAGGCCGCACCGGCCGGGACGGCATCGGCGGGGCCACTGGCTCCTCCAAGAGCCACAACAAAAAGTCCCTCCGGACCATGGCCAGTGAGGTCCAGAAGGGCAACGCCCCGGAGGAGCGGAAAATTCAGCGCCTCTTCCGGAACGGAGACGTAACCCGGCTCATCAAGCGGTGCAACGACTTCGGCGCCGGCGGCGTGTCCGTGGCCATCGGCGAGCTGGCCGACGGGCTGGAGATCGACCTGGACGCCGTACGGAAGAAGTACGACGGCCTGGACGGCACGGAGCTGGCCATCTCCGAGAGCCAGGAGCGCATGGCGGTGGTGGTGGCCCCCCAGGACGCGGACAAGTTCATCGCCGCCGCGGAGCGGGAGAATCTGGAGGCCTATCCCGTGGCGGTGGTGACGGCGGAGCCCCGCATGGTCATGCGCTGGCAAGGGAAAACCATTGTCAGCTTGAGCCGGGAGTTTCTGAACTCCAACGGCGCGGTGAAGCGGGCCGGTGTCCGCGTGGGCGCGAGGGGGGAACGTTTCGCGGCGGACGGCGGACCCTCCCCTCTGCGGGAAATGGCGGCCAGCCTGAAGTGCGCCAGCCGCCGGGGGCTGGTGGAGCGGTTCGACGGCTCCATCGGCGCGGGGTCTGTGCTCATGCCCTTCGGCGGCAAGACCCAGACCACCCCCGCCCAGTCCATGGCGGCCCTCCTCCCGGTCCTGCCGGGACAGGAGACGGAACAGGCCAGCGTGATGGCCTGGGGCTGCGACCCGGAGGCCATGAGCGCAAACCCTTACAGGGGAGCCTACGACGCCGTGACCGTCTCCCTGGCAAAGCTGGCGGCCTCCGGCGCGGATTATAAAGCCGCCTACCTGACCCTGCAGGAGTATTTTGAAAAGCTCCGCCAGGACCCCGCCCGCTGGGGCAAACCCTTCGCCGCCCTTCTGGGGGCGCTGGACGCCCAGTTGGACTACGGCACGGCCGCGATTGGCGGCAAGGACTCCATGTCCGGGTCCTTCCTGGACATGGACGTACCTCCTACTCTGATTTCTTTCGCCATCGCCCCCATCAGGGCCGGCGAAGTCATTTCCCCGGAGTTCAAGGGACCGGAGCATCCGGTATACCTCTTTGACAGCTCTATGGACGGCTCCGCGGAGGAACGGGGAAATACCTGGGACGCCTTCCACGCCTTGTGCCAGGCGGGCAAAGTGAAGGCCGCCTGGGCGGTGGAGCACAGCTTGGCCGAGGGCGTGATGAAGATGTCCTTCGGTAACCGCATCGGCTTTACGGCTGAACGGGTGGGAGAAAGCGCCTACTGGAACAGCACCGGGCCGTGGGGCGGCGCGATTCTGGCGGAACTGACCGTGGACGAGGATGTGGCTGATGGCATCAGCGTCTGGCGCGTCGGTGTGACCACCGCCGAGCCGGTAATTACAATTGGTAATGATTCCGCCCCAATCGACGAACTGTTATCACTAAACGAGGCCGCCCTGGCGGATGTGTACCCCACACGGGCCCCGGCGGCAGGCGAAGCCCCGGTGCTGGAGGCCCCGGTGCTGGAGGCCCCGGCGTTTCAGCGCGCGGCTCCCAAGGTCGGCGTGGCGAAGCCCAAGGTTCTGATCCCCGTCTTCCCCGGCACCAACTGCGAGTACGACAGCGCCCGGGCCGTGGTCCGGGCGGGGCTGGAGGCGGAGACCGTGGTCATCCGAAATGTGACGCCGGAGGCGCTTTTGTCCTCCGCCCGGGAGCTGGAGGAAGCCATCCGCCGCACTCAGATCGTGTTCCTGCCCGGCGGCTTCTCCGGCGGCGACGAGCCCGACGGCTCCGCCAAGTTCATCGTCTCCCTCCTGCGCAATCCCCGGCTGACGGACGCCATTCACGACCTGCTCCAGAACCGGGACGGCCTGATGCTGGGCATCTGCAACGGCTTCCAGGCCCTCATCAAGCTGGGCCTGGTCCCCTTCGGCGAGATCCGGGACACGGACGAAACCTGTCCCACCCTGAGCTATAACGTTATCGGACGGCACCAGTCCAAAATCGTCCGCACCCGGATCGCCTCCAACCGCTCCCCCTGGCTGACCAGGGCAAACGTGGGCGATGTGGTCAGCGTCCCCATCTCCCACGGCGAGGGCCGCTTCCTGTGCCCGCCAAAGCTTTTGCAAACGCTGGCGGAAAACGGCCAGATCGCCACCCAGTACGCGGATCTCTCCGGCCTGCCTGCGATGGACCCGGACTACAACCCCAACGGCTCCGCGTGGGCTGTGGAGGGCATCACCTCCCCTGACGGGCGGGTTCTGGGCAAGATGGGCCACAGCGAGCGCGTCGGCCCGAACCTGTACAAAAACGTCCCCGGGGAGTACGGCCTGAACCTCTTCGAGGCCGCCAGGGGCTATTTCAGCCTGTGAGGAGGCGCCGCCATGTGCCTGGAACTCACATACGCCTATGAGGAGCCGGAGGAAATCCGGTCCCTCTTCCAGGAGTACACGGAATTGCTGCTGGCAAACGAGCCCGCCTTCCGTCAGTACCTGGACCTCCAGCACTACGACCAGGAGACCGCCCACCCGGAGCGCAAGTACGGCCTGCCGGAGGGCCGTCTCTACCTGGCCCGGTGGGACGGCGCGGCGGCGGGCTGCGGCGCCCTGCGAAGCTTGGACAGCCGACGGTGTGAATTAAAACGTCTTTACGTCCGCCCCGCCTTCCGGGGCCGCCGGATCGGGGAGGCTCTGCTGCGCCGCCTGCTGGAGGACGCCCGCGCCATGGGCTGCCGGGCCGTTCTGCTGGACACGCTTCCCTCCCTGAGCAGCGCTCTCCGTCTCTACCGCCGCTTTGGGTTTTACGACATTCCCCGCTACAACGACAGCCCCCTGGCATCCACCATCTATCTGCAGCTGGACCTGTAAATCTCCCCACCGTCTGCGGGACCCCCGCGCTGTCTCTTAATCGGCTGCAGGGGCCGCCCTCTGGGCGGCCCCTGCACGGAAGAGCCCCATCCCCATAAACCGCTTTGAATTTTATTGAAAGAACGAGGTGTACTATGGCCTATTTCTTCTCTGAGCCCTCCCGCACCTTCTCCGAGTACCTGCTGGTCCCCGGCTACTCCTCCTCGGAGTGCGTCCCCGCCAACGTCTCTCTGAAAACTCCGGTGGTAAAGTTCAAAAAGGGGGAGGAGTGCCCCCTGACTATGAATGTGCCCATGGTCTCCGCCGTGATGCAGGCTGTCTCCGGCGAGAAGATGGGCATCGCCCTGGCCAGGGAGGGCGGCATTGCCTTCATCTATGTCTCCCAGCCCGTGGAACAGCAGGCGGAGATGGTCCGCCGGGTGAAAAACTACAAGGCGGGCTTCGTCTCCAGCGACTCCAACCTCCGCCCCGCCGACACCCTGGCGGACGTACTTGCCCTAAAAGAGCGCACCGGCCACTCCACCATGGCCGTCACGGAGGACGGCACGGCCGAGGGAAAGCTGCTGGGCCTAGTCACCAGCCGGGACTACCGCGTCAGCCGTATGGACCCCTCCACGCCGGTGACGGACTTCATGACCCCCTTTGATAAGCTCATTTACGCCCCCGAGGGCACCAGCCTCAAGGAGGCCAACGACATCATCTGGGACCGCAAGCTCAACGCCCTGCCCATCGTCTCGGCAAACCGGCGGCTGGTGAGCTTCGTCTTCCGCAAGGACTACGACTCCCACAAGGGCAACCCCCTGGAGCTGCTGGACAGCCAGAAGCGCTACGTGGTGGGCGCGGGCATCAACACCCGGGACTACGAGCAGCGGGTTCCCGCCCTGGTGGAGGCCGGCGCGGACGTGCTGGTCATCGACTCCTCCGAGGGCTACAGCGAGTGGCAGGCCCGGACGCTGAAATGGATTCGGGACCGCTACGGCGACACCGTGAAGGTGGGCGCGGGCAACGTGGTGGACGGCGAGGGCTTCCGCTTCCTGGCCCAGGCCGGGGCGGACTTTGTGAAGATCGGCATCGGCGGCGGCTCCATCTGCATCACCCGGGAGACCAAGGGCATCGGCCGGGGCCAGGCCACGGCGGTGATCGACGTGGCGGAGGCCCGGGACAAATACTTTGAAGAGACCGGCATCTACGTCCCCATCTGCGCCGACGGCGGCATTGTCCAGGACTACCACATCACCCTGGCTCTTGCCATGGGAGCGGACTTCTGCATGCTGGGCCGGTACTTCTCCCGGTTCGACGAGAGCCCCACCAGCAAGATCCTCATCGGCGGCAGCTACATGAAGGAGTACTGGGGCGAGGGCAGCGCCCGGGCCAGGAACTGGCAGCGCTACGACCTGGGCGGCGCGTCCAAGCTCAGCTTTGAGGAGGGTGTAGACTCCTACGTCCCCTACGCCGGAGCGCTGTCCGACGGCATGGCCACCACGCTGGCCAAGGTGCGCTCCACCATGTGCAACTGCGGCGCGCTGACCATCCCGGAGCTGCGGGAGAAGGCCAAGCTGACCCTGGTGAGCTCCGTCTCCATCGTGGAGGGCGGGGCCCATGACGTGCTTTTGAAGGATACCACCAGCTCCGGGAACCGGAGCTGAGACCTCCATCCCAGCGGGAAAAATCGTAAGAATTTTGTAAGATTTTTGTCGAGTAATTTGTAAGAATCGGGTGCTATTCTCCTCACAGAAGGAGGGTTCCCCATGAATTACAAGCAACTGAAAATCCTCGCAGTCCTCTGCATGGTCTTCGACCATGTGGTCCGCATCTTCCCCCTGTACCGGATGTTCGTCCCCCTGGCGGACTGGCTCTGGTCCAGCGGCCATGACGCCGCAGCCGACTGGCTTCTGGATGGCCTGACATCCTGGCTGATGCTGATTGGCCGCCTGGCCGCGCCCATCTTCCTCTTCTGCATCGCCCAGGGCCTCCTCCGCACCCATGACGCGAAGGGCTATTTCAGGCGAATCCTGCTGACAGCCCTCGCTGCCCAGGTCCCCTACGCCCTCTTTGATCTGGCGGAGCGCCGCCTGTATGGCATGACGGAGGCGTGGGCCTGGCGGGAGGTGGGTCTGAACATCTGCTTCACCCTGGCCCTGGGCCTTGCGGCCCTGGCGGTGTACCGGCGTCTGGCGGAGCGGGGCCATCCCCTCGCCTGGGCGCCGGTGTGCGCCGCCGCCACTCTTCTCGCCTTTCTCCTCCACATGGAGGGCGGCAAGGGGTACATCCTGCTGATTTTCACCTTCTACCTGACCCGAAACCGCCCCCGCTGGCAGCGGGCGCTGTGGTTTATTCCGGCGGTAATCCTCTCCCGCTGGGGGCTGGTCCAGTGGATGCTGGAGGACTTCACCGCCGGCCCCATCCGCAACTGCCTTTTGAACGTGGGCGGCAACTACCTGGGAATGCTGGTTTCCCTGGCCTATAATGGGGAGAAGGGGGACGCCGGGCGGGGCTTCCAGCGTTTCATGTATGCCTTCTATCCCGCCCACTTCGCCCTGCTGGCCCTCATCGGCTTCCTGCGCCCGCCCCTTGTCTGACGGTCCTCCTGCCGCATCGTATCAGCGGAAGGGGCAGCAGAGAGACGGCTACGGTCTTCATCTGCATGCCGATTTCCCTTTTCTGTTCCTGCGCCGTATCACGTGCCACACCAGCAGATCGAACAAAAGGAATCCCACCGACAGGCTCAAAGCAACAATGAACGGCATAATGAAGCGGCTGTCAATTCGGCAATGTTCTCTTTTGATCTCTTGCCGCAGCGGCGCTCAGGCCCCCTTATGAATTTTCCGCCAGACGCTGCCATATAGTTGAAACGCTTGAAAATCCGTAAATCGCGGATTTTCAACCAGCGGGTCTTTGACCCGCCGGACGGGCTAAACACTCGACCGTTTACACGGTCCCTGGCAGCAGTAAAACTGCCGCCAGGTGAATAGAATCATTCTGATTCTTTTCAAGTGTGCTGACTATAAATCGAAAAACACGCCCCGGGGACTTTTTCTGAAAAGTCCCCGGGGCGCGCCACACAAAAACCATTTTTCATCAGGAAACGGAAAGGCGTTCCTCCCTCACCACATCCACGGTCTCCACCCCGTAGTGCCGGAACAGCGCCAGGGCCTCAGGCCCGATACGCTCCCCCGACACGGCGACAGGAATCGCCGGGGGACAGCTCACTGTGGGCGCGCCGCAGATCCGTCCCAGGCTCTCCTCCGCCACAACGGCCTCCCGGGGGGCGAACAGGGCCTCCCGAACGGACAGCGCCCGCTCCCCCCTGGCCGGGGGCAGGGCCGGACGGGAAACAGGCCGCCTTGAGACAGCGCTTTGAAGGGCGTCCGCCGCACGCTCAAACGCCTCCTCGCCCGTAGAGCCGGAGGCCATCAGCACCACATAGTCCCGATCCTCATACTCCGGCTCCACGCCCTCCGCGCGGAGATATTCCGCCGCCTGAAAACCCGTCCAGCCGCAGGCGGCGGCGTCCAGGGTGAGCTTGAGCGGCTCCGTCCCCGCAGAGGCCCAGCCCCATCCGGCAAGGTCTCCTCTCAGAGCGGACAGCCTCCCGGCGGCGGCCCGGATGCGCTCCGGCCCCTCCTCCGCCAAATACCGGTTGCACAAGTCCAGTGACGCCAGGGTCAAATACGAGGGGCTGGTGGATCCGAAAAGGGCCAGGGCGGCCCTGGCGCCTTCCCGGAACGCCGCCGGGGCCGCCCGCCCAATGTGCAGATACGCCCCCCCGGTGAGAACCGGTAGTGTTTTGTGGGCGGAATCGCAGACCAAGTCCGCCCCCTGGTCCAGCGGGTGCAGGGAGGGGGCAAGAAACCGCAGGTACGCACCGTGGGCGTTGTCCACCGCCAGAACCGTTCCATGCCGGTGGCAGACCGCCGCCAGGGCCGGAATGTCCGCCATGTTTCCCAGGTAGTCCGGGCTGGTGACATAGACGGCGGCGGGCGGGACGGGCAGGGCGTTCAGCGTCTTCTCCAGCCCCTCCGCCGTGACGGGGCAGGCACACAGGGACCTGCTCTCCCCCTCCGGCCACAGCCACAATGGCTCAAAATCCAGCAGGGCGGCGGCGTGGACAAAGGACTTGTGGACGTTCCGCGCCGCCAGCACCGCCGGAGCCGCTCCGGCGGGCCGGTTTGTCAGGCACAGGTACAGCATGGCCCCGACGCACTGACTGGAGCCCCCAGTGGAATAAAACGTGGCGCCGGAGCCGAAGAGGGCGGCGGCGTTCCGCTCGCTCTCCGCGATGATTCCGGAGGCCTCATAGAGGGAATCCGCTCCCTGGACCTCGGTGATGTCCCACATCTCGCACCCCAGAGGGCCGGTCCCCTTGTGGCCCGGCATGTGAAAGCGGCGCGGCCCCGCCTGCCGGTAGCTTTGCACAAAGTCCCAGACCGGCGTGTCCATCACAGGTCCGCCTCCGCCGCCTTCATCATGATAGCGCACTCAATGCGCTTGCGGAACAACTGGCATCCCGCCTCATACACTCCCCGGATGGAGCCGGAGGCGTGGAAGGCGTTGGCGGCACAGCCGCCGGAGCAGTAGAGCCGGGCCCAGCAGTCCGCGCACTCCGGGCGGGCGTAGGCGTTGCAGGCCCGGAACTCCTCCCGCAAAGCCGTATTCGTCACGCCCTCCCAGATGTTCCCCAGCCTGCAGGACTCCTCCCCCACGAACTGGTGGCAGGGGTACAGGTCCCCCCAGGGGGTGACGGCCATGTACTCCGTGCCGGAGCCGCAGCCGGAGATCCGCTTATAGACGCAGGGCCCGTTTTCCAGGTCCAGCATGTAGTGGTAGAAGGTAATAGGCCGTCCCTCTTTTTTCCGTCGGAGCATGTCCTTTGCCAGAATCTCGTACTGCTCCTTCACAACCTCCAGATCCTCCGCCGTCAGGGCCGCCGGGTCCCTGCCGGCAGGGCTTTCGCCGGAGGCGCAGACCACCGGCTCCATGCTCAGCTCGGTGAATCCCAAATCGTCCGCCATGTGAAAGATGTCCCGGGTGAAGTCCGGATTCCGGTGGGTGAAGGTGCCCCGGATGTAGTAGTTCTTCCCGCCCCGGGCCTCCACCAGCTTCTGGAATTTGGGCACGATGCGCTCATAGCTGCCGTTTCCGGCATAGTCCACCCGAAGGGCGTCGTGGATCTCCCGCCGCCCGTCCAGAGAGAGGACCACGTTGTCCATCTCCCGGTTGGCAAATTCGATCACATCATCGTCAATCAGCACTCCGTTGGTGGTCAGGGTGAAGCGGAAGTGCTTGCCCCGCTCCTCCTCCACGCCCCGGGCGTAGGCCACCAGCTCCTTCACCACATCCCAGTTCATCAGCGGCTCGCCGCCGAAGAAGTCCACCTCCAGATTGCGCCGGCTTCCCGAGTGGTCCATGAGGAAGTCCAGGGCCCGCCTGCCGGTCTCAAAGCTCATGAGGGCCCGGTCCCCGTTGTATTTGCCCTGGCTGGCAAAGCAGTAGGCACAGTTGAGGTTGCAGGTGTGGGCCACGTGGAGGCACAGGGCCTTCACCACGTCCCCGGAACGCTCCTTAAAGGTACCCGCCAGGGGAGCGAAGGTGTCCGGCGTGAAGAGCTTGCCGGCATCCTTCAGCGCCTGGACATCCGCGATGCACTGCCGCAGCTCCGCCTCTGTCACGTCCGGGCGGGCGGCGTACTTTTCCGTCAGCTCCGCCGTGATCTCGTCGGGACTGCGGGTCTCAAACAGGGCGATGACGTCATAGGCCACCTCGTCCACCACGTGAATGGCCCCGGAGCAGGTGTCCAGAACAATGCTGTATCCGTTCAGCTGATATTGATGTACCATGTTGACCTCCTGTCAGATGTAGATCAGATGGGAGCGCGGGAGGGGGAGAAAAAGGGGGCGGCCCCCACAATAAACCGCTATGGTCCCGCCGGCAGTCAATTCCACTTTGCAGGCCGGCGTCCCCTCCCAAACTGTCCAGGGGAGGCGGCCCTCCGCGAAGGCCATCCCCGCTCACAGACCGACGAAGAAAAACGCCGCCTCCTGGCGGCGTTTTTCACTCAGCATTCACTGATTCTCACACTTCTGATTGGCCACGCCGCAGCTGGTCTTGCAGGCGGACTGGCAGGAGGTCTGGCACTCGCCGCAGCCGCCCTTTTTGGCGCTCTCGCACAGGCTGCGGGTCTCAAGGGTCTTGATTCTCTCCATGGTGATTCTCCCATCTTCTCGATTTTCCCGCCGTTCCGCTGGAACCGCGGATTTTCAACAGGGAAAAGTATACCATATCCTCCAGAGAAAGTCAAGGTAAACCCTTTGGCGGGAAGTATCCGGCCGCGCATTTAGGCCTTGTTTGAAAAAAGGCGGAATGCCCAACGGCGAGAGATGTTTTCGCCAATCAAGGCAAATTTTTGCAGGCGGGCTGACGCCCGGCAAGAACATTTAACGCAGAGTGGCGGATCAAGATCCACCGTTTGGGCCTTTTGACTCTTTTCAAACATGGCCTAATCATTCGCGATTTTGGTTTCGGATGCGGCTCTGTAGAGGCGGGGCTCTGTCCCCGCCCGTTTTTCCGAAAACGCCGGATTTCCGGCGGACAGGCCGGGACAGAGCCCGGCCCCTGCATAAAATCTGCGAAGAGAACGCTCCTCCTTTGGCGCAACATGCCGCCCGCAAAGCCGGCTTTCAACGCGGAGACGCGCCCCTGTCCTCATCGCCCCACAGCCCCGGACAGCGCGTGTCAGGTATTCCAGCCGGTTGTCCGCTGCTCCTGCTCCAGCATCCGGTCATAGACCTGGTCCGCCAAAACGGAGATGCTGCCGAGAATCGTCTCCCGCGTGGCGCAGTACATATTCCAAAGGCACCGGGGCGTGGCCTTCTCCGCCTCCACATGCGCCGCGCCGCTGACGCTCCGCAGCAGCTTCACGGCGTAAGTCCGGGCAATCGGCGAGCCCGCCGCCGTCCGAAAGACGGGACCGTCAGCGATGTCCTCCCGCCGGATGTAAGCCAGCAGCTCTCTTTGGAGCTCTGCGGGAATGCGCAGGACGCGGCGGCAGCGGTCGTTGTGGTAGCGCAACTCCACGGCGCCTGCCCGCACCGCCTCCGCCGTCAGCTGAGGCAGCTCCTGAATGCGCAGGCCCGCGCCGCCCAGCACCTTGACCAACAGGTAAACCTTTTCTTTCTCCTGCGTCTTCGCCGCCTGGAGCAGGCGGAGATACTCCGTCCTGGTCAGCTCCGGCTGGACAATCTCCTGCTCTTTCAGAAAGTCGTAGATTTGAAACTCCCGGCGGCCCAAAAAGTCGCACAGGCTGTTCAATGTCGACAGCCGGCTGTTGACGCTCCGGGGGGAGACCCCCTGGGCCTCCATCCGCTCCTTCCACATCCGGCCCGTCTCCGGGGTGAGCCGCTTCTCCTCCGGAAGGCAGTCATAAAGCTTTTTCAAATTCCGCCGGTATGCCTCCAGGGACGCGGGGCCGATCCCCCGACGCTTTTGGCTGGTCAGAAATTCCTCAATGACTTCCGGCGTCAAAATCTCCTCCGCCACAGCCAACACCTCCACACGCCCGCTATCCGTCCTTCTCCGTTCCCTTGCCGAACTCCCGCAGAAATTCGTCGTGCAGCGCCTCCTCGGCCCGCTTCCGGGCCTTCACGGCGTCCTCAAAACGGGCGTAACTGCCCAGATAGTGCCGCTTTCCCTTAAAGCAGATCATGGCCCGCCAGCGCTGCTTGGCGGCCAGCCAGTCCACGCCGGGCACGCCGCTGGTGTTGTTCCTCCGGACGGTCTTGGCCGCCAGCATCTCCACACAGGTGCCGTCCACATAGGTCAGCCCCGGCAGCCCTTCCGCCCTGCCGGCGGCAAGACAGCCGCAGCTGGCGGTGTGTCCGCTGCGCAGACGGTTGGTGCGGACCACTGTCTCCTGCCCGCAGTCGCACCGGCACAGCCATGCGGTCCGGCTGCCCACGTTCTCCGCCGGCGCCAGCACGGTCAGCTTTCCGTACCGCTGGCCGGTCAGGTCGATCTTCTTTCGGCTGTGGCCCCCGCTCTTCTCGCCCACGGCCTCCGCCTGACCGGAAAAGACCCGGTTCTGGACCGCAGACTGGCTGGGCAGGCTCTTTCGCCCCATGATTCCAACACCTCCCGGTCCTATCTGAAAAACGGACGCCCGCAATAATGTGTACATTTCCGCAAGGCGGGTGCGGAAGGAAAAATTCTCCGTCAAAGTGTTGAAATTTCGGAACTTTTGTGCTATCATCAATAATAAACTGATAGAGGCGGGGGCCTTGCGGAAATGTACACATTTCTGCAAGGCCCCCGCCTCTGATTTTGAAAAGCCCCCACGTTCTCCCTCGGCGGGGAGCCTTTGAACGGCGCCGTCCGTGCTCCAGCCCCGGGCTGCATAACCTTCTTTTGGAGCAGTTCCCGAAGATAATGAGAAAAAAGGAATCGAGGACAGCGACGCAGTCATGCAATTCCCGGACTGCTGAACTTTTCTCAGTATTTGGGGAGCTGCTCTGATTTGCCCTGGCATTTCCCTCCGCCGGCACGGTGAAAAATCGCCCACAAATCCGCACGTCTGTCTTACGCAAACGGCTCCACTGAAAAAGCGCGTACGGTCCGCCGCCTCAAAAAGCCGCGGGGAAAATCTTTGATTTGGAAATAAAATGGCACTTCCCGCGGCACACTATCCCAAACATGCCACGGGAGGTTTTTTTATGTCAGAGATCCTGCCCCAGGCGGGGCTCACCGCGCTGACGGCGCTGCTGTCTATTGTGGTGATGTTCCTTTTGACCAAGCTGATGGGCACCAAACAGGTGTCCCAGATGACCATGTTCGACTACGTCACCGGCATCACCGTGGGCTCCATCGCGGCGGAACTGGCCACGGAGCTGGAGGAGCCGGTCAAGCCCCTCACCGCCATGGTGGTCTACGGGCTGGTGGCCGTGCTGATCTCCATCATCACCTGCAAATCCCTGAAGCTTCGGGCCTGGATCACAGGAAAGCCCCTGGTGCTGCTGGAGGACGGCGTTATCTACCGAAAAAATCTGAAAAAGGCCAAGCTGGACCTGAACGAGTTTTTGACCTACTGCCGCATCGGCGGCTGGTTCGACCTGAGCCAGCTCCAGACGGCGGTGCTGGAACACAACGGCTCTGTCAGCTTCCTGCCCAAGGAGAAGGACCGTCCCGCCACGCCCACGGACCTGGACCTGTCCCCCAAACAGTCCAATCTGCAAACGCCCTTTATCATGGACGGGCAGCTGCTGCGGGACAACATCCGCCAGGCGGGAAAGGAGGAGGCCTGGGTCCATCGCTCCCTCATCCGCCAGGGGTATCAGAACGAGGAGGAGGTCTTTCTGGCGGTGTGGGACGGAAACGAGAAGCTGACGGTATTTCCTATGAACAAGAGAACGCCGTGACTGTCCCCTGCACCTTTCGGCCCGTTCTCTCATATCCTGTCATGGGTGATACTATGAATAACAGCGGCTGTGATCCCCTGGCCCTGACCACCTCCGTCAACACCCTGGCGGTGGCCATCGCCTCCCGGCTGAACGATGCGGACCTGGGACTGACGGCGGCGATCCTGACCCAGCTGGGAGATACGCTGGAGACCATCGCCGCTCAGCGGGAGCGGTGCGCGCCGCCGGCCGCCGGAGGTCTGCCGGGAAATTGAATGGATCTGCGCACAAAACGCCCCGGAGACCGCGGTCTCCGGGGCGGCGGCGTGTTGAGAGGGCTTTCGGCGTGCTGCCGCGGGTTTTCAGCGTTCTTCACGGGTTTTGGAAATCCCCGATTTGAACCGCGCGGCCCCTGGGACCTGCTCACAGAGGCCCTAGAGTCTGTTTGAAAACCGGCGGCAAGCACACGCCCCGGCGCACAAAAGTGCGCCGGGGCGTGCGGCATCGCGTTTGCAGCGTCCGAAAAAAGGGCTTACAGCGTCTCCAGCAGGGCCGGGAGCTGCTCCAGTGCGGAGACCTCATAGTCCGGGACGATGTCCGCCCGGGTCGGCTTCCCGTGGGGGTTGAACCAGCAGGTGCGGAGCCCCGCGTCTCTGCCGCCCCGGATGTCGGAGGTCAGGCTGTCCCCCACCATGACGGCGCACGCCCTGGAAAAGCCGGGGACAGCGGCAAAGCACCGCTCAAAAAAGACCGAACTGGGCTTGTCCGCCCCCAGCTCTCGGGAAATGAAGATCCCACGGAAATACCGCCTGATCCCCGCGCTCTCCAGCCGCCGGTACTGCACCTCGGCGGTGCCGTTGGAGGCCAGATACAGGTCGTACCGGGGCGCCAGGGCTTCCAGCAGGGCCTCCGCCCCGGGGATGAACCAATGCCCCTCCCCCAGATACTCCTCGTACCGCCGGCAGATCTCTCCGGCGGGCCGGACCAGCCCCAGCTCTCCGAAGAGGATGTCGAACCTGCCCAGCAGCACCTGCTCCCGGGTCAGCGCCCCCTCCTCCAGCAGCTCCCACTGGGCGGCGTTGATGGCATGGTAGCGGGCCAGAACGGCGCCGTCCACCGGCACATCCGCCTCCGTCAGCGCCCGCCGCAGGGCCGCGGCCTCCGCCCGGGCAAAATCCAAAATGGTGTCGTCCAGATCCAAAAAGACTGTTTTCAGCATATTCCGTCCGCCTCCCAAACCATCCGGCGCTCCGGCTCCCCGGTGTTTTCGTCCACGCCCTCTTCCCGCACCCGGAAGCCCTCCCGGCGGTAAAAGGCGGCGGCCCGGTCATTTTTCCGGTACACGTTCAGACTCAGGCGGCCATGGGCGGCCTTGGCCCGGTCCAGCAGCGCCTTTCCAATGCCCCGGGACTGGGCCGGCGGCCAGACGAAAATCCCCTCGATATGCTCCCCGCTCAGACCGATGAACCCATGAACCGCGCCGTCCCCGTCCTGCCAGACATAGAGCTCCGCCCGGGGAAGCAGGGCCCTCACCGTCTCCAGCTGTCCCTCCCAGTACTGCCTGGAGATGAAATTGTGGGCCTGGGCGTTGGCCTCCAGCCAGATCTCCGCCACCCGCTCCAGGTCTCCCGTTTGAAATACCCGTATCATCTGCCGCCTCCGTTCCGCACTTTTGTATCCAGTATACCAGTCCATGGGATTTCGGTCAACCGGGCTTTGCGGGGTTCTGTTTCCAAATGACAGCATTATCCGAAAGCTCTGGCGATTTCAAAAAGACAGATTGAATCGAACACGATCCTGTGGTAGAATTGGAGCGATAAGCCGGAATCGGCACAGAGAATGGGATGGTATGATGAGACGAGAATTGGGAATCGCCCGCTGCGGGCTTGCCTGCTGCCTGTGCTCAGAAAATGCGGAATGCGGCGGCTGCCATTCAGACAGCTGCCCCGGCATCACCCAATGTGAAAACAGGAGATGCTCTGCCGAAAAAGGGCTTTCGCATTGTTTCGCCTGCGAGAAGGACTGTAAAAAAGGGTTATTAAGCAAGATAAAACCATATGCTTTCACACTGTTTGTCAAGCGTTACGGTATGGACAGACTGCTGGACTGCCTTGAAGAAAATGAAGGCAGGGGCGTCGTCTATCACCGCGAAGGAATCGTTGGAGATTACGACGACTTTGACGATGCCGAGCAGCTGATCGCGTTCATCAAGACCGGAAAACGCTGATTTCCTGTTCATCAGACATGCCCCGCAAAAATGACCGCGCCATTGAAGGCGAATATCCCGCAGCGCGGCTCCGCATGCCGCCAATCTGAACATGGAATTACGGCGGGCCGTTTTCCGAAAAAATCAAGGCGCACAACCACATCTCCCGAAAGGCGGCGTTTTTATGAACCTCTGTGACCGTGACACCATCCGCGCCCTGCTGGAGCGGCACGGCTTCCGCTTCTCCAAGTCCATGGGGCAAAACTTCCTCATCGATCCTCAGATCCCGGCGGACATCGCCGCGGCCTCCGGCGCGGATGAAAATTGCGGCGTGCTGGAGATCGGTCCCGGTATCGGCCCCCTGACGGCGGAGCTGGCCCGGCGGGCCGGGAAGGTGGTCTCCGTTGAGCTGGACAGGACCCTCCTGCCGGTGCTGGCGGAGACCATGGCCTCCTTTTCCAACGTGGAGATCCTCCAGGGCGACGCCCTGCGGCTGGACCTGGCCGCCCTGGCGGCGGAGAAGTTTCAGGGGCTGACGCCCATCGTCTGCGCCAACCTGCCCTACAACATCACCTCCTCCATCCTCCAGAAGCTGGCGGAAACTCCCTGCTTCCAATCCGTCACGGTGCTGATCCAGAAGGAGGTTGCCCAGCGGCTCTCCGCCCCTCAAGGCTCTCCGGAGGGCGGCGCCTTCTCCCTATTTCTGCAATATTACATGGAGGTGGAGGCGCTTTTCGAGGTGCCCCGGGACAAATTTCTCCCCGCGCCGAAGGTGGACTCCGCCGTGCTGCGGTGTGTCCGGCGGGACCGTCCCGCCGTGGAGGTCTCCGACGAGGCGTTTTTCTTCAAGGTCCTGCGGGGGGCCTTCCTGCTGCGGCGGAAAACCCTGGTCAACAGCCTCTCCGCCGCCCTGCCGGGATGGGACAAGCCGGCCCTCCAATCCGCCATCGAGCGCTGCGGCCTGCCGCCGGACGTGCGGGGAGAGCGGCTGAAGCTTTCAGACTTCGCCGCCCTGGCGGAGGCGCTCCGGGAAAAACCCCGCATTTAATCGTTTTCGCCCTTGCATTTTTCAAAAGAGTGCGGTATGATATAGCCAAATCGGCGCCATTTTCCAGAATAGAAAACCAATTCAACAGGAGGAGTTTTTTATGTCCACAAGAGCTTACTACCCCAGAACTGAAATCGGGCCTGGAAAGGTCGGTTTTTCCAAGACCCGCTCCATCATCGAAGCGCCGTTCTACGGCAACAATGTGGTAAAGATCAACTCCCTGCGGGAGGCCTATGACATGGCCAAGAACTCCCCCGGCACCGTGGTCACCGACATGCCCGTCTACCGCGGCGAGGAGTTCGGCCTGGAGCCGGACGCCAAGGTCCTGCTGTTCAACGACGGCTCCATCACCGGCCGCTACGCCCCCGCCCGCCGGATCACCGGCAAGCCCGGCGTGAACACCACCGAGCTGGATAAGATCGTCATGGACGCCATCTATGACACCCGCTGGAAAACCATGTATCACGCCGAGGTCTTCATCGGCCTGGACCCCGAGTTCATGGTGAAGGCCCACCTCCTGATTCCCGAGGGGGAGGAGAACCTCCTCTACAACTGGATGCTGAACTTCCAGTATCAGTCCGACGAGTACGTGAAGATGTACAAGAAGTCCAAGCCCGTGGGAGACGGCAAGGAGGCCGACATCTATATCTTCTCCGATCCCCAGTGGACCGGCGCGCCGGGCCGCGAGGACATCTGCGATCCCAAGTGCCTTTGCTACTTCAACACCGAGACCAACTGCGCCGCCATTCTCGGTATGCGCTACTTCGGTGAGCACAAGAAGGGCACCCTGACCCTGGCCTGGGCCATCGCCAACCGCAACGGCTACGCCTCCTGCCACGGCGGTCAGAAGGAGTACACGCTGTCCGACGGCAGCAAGTACGTGGCGGCGGTGTTCGGCCTGTCCGGCTCCGGCAAGTCCACCCTGACCCACGCCAAGCACGACGGCAAGTACCCCTCCATCAAGGTGCTCCACGACGACGCCTTCATCATCAACTCCGACACCTGCGCCTCCATTGCCCTGGAGCCCACCTACTTCGACAAGACCGCCGACTATCCTGTGCCCTCTGAGGACAACAAGTACCTGCTCACTGCCCAGAACTGCTCCGCCACTCTGGACGAGGACGGCAAGATTGTTCTGGTCACCGAGGACGTGCGCAACGGCAACGGCCGGGCCATCAAGAGCAAGCTGTGGTCCCCCAACCGCGTGGACAAGATCGACTCCCCCGTCAACGCCATTTTCTGGATCATGAAGGACCCCACCATTCCCCCCATTGTCCGCCTGAAGGGCGCCTCCCTGGCCTCCGTCATGGGCGCAACCCTGGCCACCAAGCGCTCCAGCGCCGAGCGGCTCAAGGCCGGCGTGGACCCCAACGCCCTGGTGGTGGAGCCCTACGCCAACCCCTTCCGCACCTATCCTCTGGTGAACGACTATGAGAAGTTCAAGAAACTGGTGGCGGAGAAGGACGTGGCCTGCTATATCATCAACACCGGCGACTTCATGGGCAAGAAGGTCCAGAAGGAGGACACCCTGGGCGTCCTGGAGGCCGTTGTGGAGGGCAAGGCCCAGTTCAAGAAGTGGGGCCCCTTCGAGGACATCGAGATCTTCGAGTGGGAGGGCTTTGTACCCGACCTGACCGATAAGGACTATGTGGCTCAGCTGAAGGCCCGGATGCAGGACCGCCTGAGCTATGTGGAGGGCCTGAAAGAGGCCGAGGGCGGCTTCAACGTGCTGCCTGACGACGCCGCCGCCGCCATCAAGAAGGTAGTGGACGAGGCCAACACCCTGTAAGCACCGCACCATCGCTTCATATAGAGGGCAGACCCTTGGGTCTGCCCTCTATTGCTCAAAAGGAGGTTCTCTGATGGAAAGCTGGAAGAGGCCCATCTGGCGGGTCCCCCTGGTCCTGAGCGGCGTCGGTATTTTCTGCCGAATGCTCTCGTACCTCCTGGGCCTTGTCTGGGGACGCATACAGATCGCGCGAGGCCCCGGTCCGGACGGGACCTTCGTCCTCACCACCGGCTATGTGACGGAGATCATCGCCGTGCTCTCCTTCCTGCTGTTCTGGTGGGCCGGCTGGCGTTTTGTCCGGGGACTGACCCGGCGGGAGATTTTTGCCTCCGCAACCATTGTGGTTATCGTCTACGCCGTTTTGCTGGCGGCGGAGCAGCTCAGCCAGGCCATGGACGGCTATTCCATATGGATCTACCGGCTCTACGCCCTGGCAGATGGAAAGACCTGGGTGGACCAGCTGCTATTCCGCATCTTTGACACGGTTTCGGTGCCACTGGCGATTCCCGGCCTTTTTACGCCGTATCTCTATCTGGTCTTGAGCAAACGGAAAATGTTTTCAGCGTCTTAAAACGTTCCGAAAATTGCAGTCAGCTTGTAAAAAGGCCTTTTTAGCAGTTCAGCGCGTCATTCCCTTGGGGGAATGACGCGCTTTTTTCAGTGGTTGATCTCACCGTCAGGGTAGGGACCGATGAGGCACACCAAAGCCGGGCCCCAGTCTGTCTCCCAAAGCGTCCCCACAAAGAGGTCTCCGTTCTCCAGGTACAGCTTCCGTTCTTCCGAAAAGTCCCCATCCGTCTCCACGGCCGCCTCGCCGGTGCGGAAGATGCTCAAACGGTCATAGTACCAGCCGAGGACTGTCTCCGGCGGGACCCACGACCCCGGCATAGCCGATTCCGCCAGGGACAGGGGGGACCAGTCGTTGTCCAGTTCCCGCCAGGCGATACGGAACTGGGGAACCCCCCGGCCGCCGTAGTTCTCGCCGAAGTCCGCGGTGAAAAAGCTCCGCTGGTTGAACCCCTCCGGAAGCAGGGAGAACAGCACGCCGTACTCGTTGGCGGTACAGTAACAGAAGTCCACCTTCAAGCCCGTCAATTCATACAGCTCCTGGAGGGCCAGATACGCCTGCTGGCGGTGGGTAATGCGGTACTGGGTGCCGTACAGCACGTCGTCCGGGTCCAGGCCGTCGGAGAGGCCCTCCACGTCTGTCTGGAACTCGATCCGCGTCCCTGCCGCGTCCGGGTAGTCCAGGACGGTGAAGTCCGTCAGCGGCACCCGTTCCAGCCCGCGGTCCCGAAGCACATAGCGGGCCAGGACCGCATTGTGGGAGTCCGCCGCCACAAAGCCGCCCTTCTCCGGGGCAAAGGAGAGGCCCACATTGGCAAAGCCGCCATTATAGGGGTCCAGTGTGTAGACCATGGCCCCCTCCTGGTCCTCCTCCGTGTCTATGATCTCCGCATAAAAGGGAACATCGTCCACAGAGATGATCTCCAGCTCCCCGTCCTCGTCCACGTCCGCCTCCAGGGCGTTATTGCCCACGGTCAGCAGGCAGGGCGTGCCGTCCGGACGCTGGGAGAAGTAGAAATTCAGCGCCCCGGCAGAGGCCCCCACTGTAATGGAGAGCTTCCAGCCGTCATGGCCCAGGACGTTGGCAAACCTCTCCGCGGCGAATGTGTCCAGATAGACGTTCTCCTCCACAAGGCGCGTCAGGACGCTCCACTCCAGCGGGCCGTCTCCGGCCTCCAGGGCATGGAGCAGATAGAGGTTATAAAAGGTGACCATATCGCCGGACTCCCCCCTTTCGTGGCGGGGATCGGTCTTTACCACCTGGAGCCAGCCGCCGCCCTCCAGTCTGCCCTGCCAAAGGCTCTCATCCTCCAGCCGCAGCGGGTCGTTCAAAAAGGACACGCAGGCGGGGTCGTACTCCCCCAGAGGCTGATCGCCGAAATCGAAGTCCCGATGGCCGCTCAGGGGCAGCAGGTCCGGAAAAACCTCCTCCAGAGCGCCGGAGCTCCCTGCCGGGACAGGGGCCTGGGTGCTCTCCGAGGGCACACGGATGTTGGCATACGCCCACCACCCCGCCGCCAGGAATCCCCCCAGCGCCAGGCACAGCGCCGCCAATACCGCAACGGCGATCTTCCAGGGCCGGGCGGCGTCTTTCGGGCGCCGCGCCGCCTCCATCTCAGCGTCGATGGCCGTCCAGGCCTCCTCCGGGATCTCCAGCGCCTCCGACAGCCTCGCCAGCTTCCCGCGGGCGGGGCGGGAGAGGTCCATCTCCCACTTGCTCACCGCCTGCCGGCTGACCTCCAGCGATTCCGCCAGCTGCTCCTGGGTCAGTCCCTTCGCCTCTCTCCCCCGCTTGATCTGTTCTCCATAGGTCATGGATTGTTCCTCCATTCCTGATTTTCATTCAGGATACCCCGAAAAAGTCTCTGAAATCAACCAACCGGACGCAACTTTTGGCGGTTGCGCCCGGTTTTTCGGCAAAATTTACTCCCTGTCCGGATATTTCTCGCACAGGCTGTCCAGCTCGTCAATGAGGGCCTTCATCTCCGCCTTCGTCATCACGGCCTCCACCTCGGCGGTGTCGTCGCCGTCCATGGTGTTGGGCAGGTAGAAGGACACATCTACCCGGAACGCCTCTCCCTCCGTCTGGGCCGCCACCTCGAAGTAGGGGTCCACGAAGTCGCTGGCGTAGCTGTCCCTGACGCCGGCGTTCATCACCTTCAATCCGGCGGCCAGCTCCCGCAGCTCGTAGGTTAGAAGGCAGCTGTTGGAGTCCTTGACGATGGTTCCCTCCTCGTTGATCCAGGTACAGCGCAGGACAAGCCAGTTGCGGTCGTCGCTGTCCGGGTCGCCGCCGCCGGCGGGAAACTCATAGTTGATAACCCGCAGCTCCAGGCTCACGTCCTCGTTTTTGAAAAGCATGGTATCCCCCCCTCAGTCGTTGTGGTGCTCGGCGTAGAACTGGTCGTAGTCCGCCAGCATGATCTTCAAAAGCTCGGGGGTGTCCAGGCCGTAGGGGCAGCGGCTCTTGCAGGCGTCACAGTGGACGCACTCCTCGATCTTGTGCATCTTGGCGTGCCACTCGTCGCTCATATAGGGCCGGTAGGGGGAGCGGCGCAGCAGCGCCGACATCCGGGCGGCCTGGGGAATGTCGATCCCGGCGGCGCAGGGCAGACAGTAGCCGCAGCTGCGGCAGAAGTTTCCCGCCAGCTCCTTCCGGTCCCGGTCGATGACCGCCTGGAGCTCCGGGGTCATCTCCGGGTTCCGCTCCGCCAGCTCCAGCCACTCATCCAGCTCCTCCTCCCTCTGGATGCCCCAGATGGGCACCACGTTTTCAAACTGCCGCATGAAGCAGTAGCACGCCTCCGCGTTGTTCAAAAGGCCGCCGGAGAGGCCCTTCATGGCGATATAGCCCATGTCCGCCGCCTTGCACTGGGCCACCAGGTCCAGCTCCTTCTCCGTGGTCAGGTAGCAGAAGGGAAACTGCAGCGTCTCAAAATTCCCGGAGACAATGGCCTCCTGCGCCACGCCCAGGCGGTGGTTGGTAATGCCGATGTGGCGGACATAGCCCTTCTTCTGCATCTCCAGCGCTGCGGCAAAGGCGCCGTCCGGGTCTTCAATGTCGGGGAGCTTTGCCGGATTGTGGAACTGGATGAGGTCGATGTAGTCTGTCCGCAGGCTGCGGAGGCTCTGCTCCATGTGGGCCAGGGCCGTCTTTTTGTCCACGGCGCCGGTCTTGGTGGAGATCACCACGTTCTGCCGCACATCGTGGAGGGCCTCGCCCAGTTTTTCCTCGCTGTCGGTGTACATGTTGGCGGTGTCAAAGTAGTTGATGCCGCTGTCGTAGGCCCTGCGGACCAGCTTCACCGCGTCGGCCTTGGAGATGCGCTGAATCGGCAGCGCGCCAAAGGCCGTTTTGGTGACGTACAGCTCCGTGCGGCCCAGCCGGATCTTTTCCATATCTCTTTCCTCCTGCTTTTTCTCCGTATCGGACGGAGATTTTTCCTGAACTGATTTTATCATACTTTGCCGGGTTTGCAAACTGCGGAAAGTGTGATATAGTGAACAAAGTTGAAAACCAGCGCGCCAAAGGCCCACTGCGGAGCCGTATGTCTGATACGCTTCAAGTCTGTTAACGATAGAACAGAAATATCAAAAAGAGGGAAGCGAGGAAAACCCATGGACAGGGAACTGCACCTGAAACTGACCATCCGTCTCTATACCGACGACAACCAGCGCTGCTTCGGCCCCGGCATCGCCACGCTCCTGGAGCGGGTGCAGGAGCGCCGCTCCCTGCGGGCAGCGGCCTCGTCCATGGAGATGGCCTACTCCAAGGCATGGCGCATCATCCGCACAGCCGAGGAGGTCTTTGGCTGCAAGATGCTGCGCTCCACCACCGGCGGCCGACACGGCGGCGGCGCGGTGCTGACCCCGGAGGCGGAGCGGCTGCTGGCGGCATACCGGGCGTATCAGACCGATGTGGACCGCTATGCCCGGGAGAGATTTGAGGCGTCCTTTGGGTTCTACCGAACCCTGGACGAGGAGCTGTGAAGTGCCGAGCAGCGGCACCACACCGCCGAATTTGGGACATTCGAGTTTGACGGCTGCTGCATGGAAGACGCGAAAACGGGAGGCTGACGCCTCCCGTTTTATTGACATCCCGGATGCCGCCGCGTCAGCCCAGCTCCTTGCCCAGCCGCCTGTACATGGTCTTTTTCACCGCCCGGAGGATGTTCTCATACCCCGTGCAGCGGCACAGGTGGCCGGAGAGGAGCTTGCGGATCTCCTCGTCCGTGTACTCCTTCCCGCTCTCCAGCAGCTCCACTGCCGACATGATGAAGCCCGGCGTGCAGAAGCCGCACTGGATGGCCGCCTCGTCGATAAAGGCCTGCTGGATGTCGCTGAGCTCGCCGCCCGGTCCCATGAGACCCTCCAGCGTGCGGATCTGCTTACCCTCGGCCCAGACGGCCAGGTAAATGCAGGAGTTGAAGGTCTCGCCGTCGATCAGCACGTTGCACGCGCCGCACTCCCCCACCTCGCAGCCCTTTTTCACGGACAGGGTGTGGTAGTCGTTGCGCAGCATGTCCGTGAGGCTGGCCCGGACGTCCACTGTCTTCTCCACGTCCTTGCCGTTGAGGTTGAAATGAACGGTCTGATACTGGATCTGATGCCTCTCCATTACAGCTCACCTCCCGCCAGTTTCACAGATTCGATGAAGGCCCGCCGGGCGCTCTCCACGGCGATATGGAGGCGGAAGTCCTTTGCAGCCCGCCAGGAGTCCCGGGGATTGATGTCCTCCTTCACCGCCTGGGCAAAAGCGTCCGCCAGCTCCATGGAGACCGGCCGGCCCGCCGCCAGCGCCTCGGCGTGCGCCGCCCGCAGGGGCACGGGTCCCGCCACGCCGAAGGCAGCCCGGGCCCGCTCCACCGTTTTCCGGTCGGCGGACAGGCGGACGTTGACGGAGGTGCCCAGGGTGGCGATGTCCATGGCGCTGCGCATGGCGTACTTGATGTAGTGGCCGAAGCAGTTTTTGTAGCTCTCCTTCGGAATGAGGATGGCGGTCTGAATCTCCCCCTCCCGGATGTCCACCTTGCCCGCCCGGATGTAGAAGTCGCGGATGGGCTGGCGGCGGACGCCCTCCGGACCCGTCAGCTCCACTACGGCGTCCCAGGCGTGGAGGGTGGAGGCGGAGTCGGCGGAGGTAACGCCGTTGCAGGTGTTGCCGCCGATGGTGCCGATGTTGCGGATCTGGGGGCCCCCCACCTGGTCTACGGCCTCTCCCAGCACGTTGATATACTTTTGAATCAGCGGGTTCCGGGTGATGTGGGAAAAGCTGGTGAGGGAGCCGATCCGGAGGGTCCCGTCGTCATCCACGGACACGCCCCGGATCTCGTCCAGGGTCTGGATGGAGATCAGCTCCGCGCCGGCCCGTTTTCCCTCCCGCATCTGCACCAGCACGTCGGAGCCCCCTGCGATGATCTGGGCCTCGGGATGGGCCAGGCGGAGGGCCACGGCGTCGGCGACGCTCTTCGCCTGATACAGGGCTTTCATGTCATACATACGCGGTTCCCTCCTTTAATCCTGAATCAGTCCAGCCGCCTTAAATTCGCGGTAGAGGACGTGGGGCGTGATGGGACAGCAGTCGATAGCCACGCCGGTGGCGTTCAAAATGGCGTTGCGGATGGCGGGAGCGCCGGAGCAGGCCGGGGGCTCGCCCAGGGCCTTGGTGCCGTAGGGGGACGTGGGCTCCGGGTTTTCCACAAAGAACGCCTCCAGCTCCGGGTGGTCCATGAACGTGGACAGCTTGTAGTCCAGCAGGTTGTTGTTCAGGGGCCTGCCGGTCTTCTCGTCAAATTTCAGCTCTTCGGAAAGACCGTAGCCGATGGCCATGGACATGCCGCCGTGGACCTGGGCCTCCGCCAGAGCGGGGTTAATCAGCGTACCGCAGTCGTGGACATTCACCAGCCGCAGCAGCTTCACCCTGCACATGGGAATGTCCACCTCCACCTCGGCGAAGGAACAGCCGAAGGAGTAGGCGTTGGACTTGATCTGTGCCGTGGTCTCGGCGGTGATGTGCTGGCTGTGCTCCAGGGAGTAGAGGCTCTCCGTGGCCAGATCTCCCAGGGACTTCAAAATCCGCCCGTCGGACTTGCGGATAATCTGCCCGTCCGCCAGGTCCAGGTTGGACACCGGCATCCGGGTCTGCTCATGGGCGGCGTTCAAAATGCGCTCCCGCAGGGCTAGGGCCGTCTGCATAATGGAAAAGCCGCCGATGTAGGTCTGCCGGGAGGCATAGGCCCCGGTGCCGAAGGGGGTGACGTCGGTGTCCTGGGCGGAGACCACGTGAACATCCTCAAAGGGAATCCCCACAGCGTCCGCCACCATCTGGGAGTAGGCGGTGTCGCAGCCCTGGCCGATCTCCGTCTCGCCGGTCTGGAACTGGAGGGAGCCGTCCTGGTTCAGCACCATGCGGCAGGAGGAGCTCTCCAGGGAGATGGGCCACACGGCGGTGTTGTACCAGAACACCGCCAGACCCACGCCCCGGCGGACGGGGCCGGTCTGATTCTGGTATTCCGTGAACTTCCGCAGGTAATCAATGGCCTCCATTCCCTTGTCCATGCACTGGTTGAAGGTGTCGTGGTACAGCTCGTTTTTGGAAAAGCCGTCCACATAGCCCACGGGCATCAGATTTTTCCGCCGGAACTCCAGGGGCGTCATACCAATGGCCCTGCAGATGTCGTCGATGTGGCTCTCTCCGGCGAACATGGCCTGGGGAATACCGTAGCCCCGCATGGCGCCTGCGGCGGGCTTGTTGGTGAACACCGTCCAGGCGTCGCACTCCACATTCGGGCAGGGATAGAGCTGGGGGAAGGCGTTCATGCCCTTGGCGTTGACGCCGTGGCCGTGGGAGGCGTAGGCCCCCTGGTTGGAGAAGGACTGGAATTTCCGGGCCGCCAGCGTCCCGTCGGGCCGGACGTAGGAGATGATATGGGTGCGGATGGCGTGGCGGACCCGGTTGGAGACGAAGGTCTCCTCCCGGCTGCACTCCAGCTTCACCAGCCTCCCCCCCACCTGGGTGGAACACCAGGCGCACAAGGGCTCGTACAGCGCGTCCTGCTTGTTGCCGAAGCCCCCGCCGATGTAGGGCTTGATGATCCGCACCTTGCCCCAGGGAATCCCCAGGGCCTGCCCCACCACTCTCCGGACGATGTGGGGGATCTGGGTGGAGCTGACCACCACGATCCGCCCCGCCTCCTCATAGGCGAAGCACCCGTGGTTTTCAATGTGGCAGTGCTGGACCGTGGGGGTGTCGTACCAGCCCTCCACCTTGATGAGGCCGGGCTCCCGCCGGGCGGTCTCGTAGTCGCCCCTGCGGACGTCGGAGTGGCCCAAGATGTTGTTTTTGTACTTCTCATGGAGCTGAGGGGCGCCGTCCTTCATGGCCTCCTGCACATCCAGCACAAAGGGCAGCTCCTCGTACTCCACCTTCAATGCCCGGACGGCCTGTGCCGCCGCCACCTCGTTCTCGGCGATGACCGCCGCCACCTCGTCGCCGTAGTAGCGGACGTGGCGGTTCAAAAGCAGCCTGTCAGCCACATCCTGATGGCCGGGGTCCGTGGACCAGGGATGGCCCGCCGTGGGAAAGGGGATGTCCGGCACTTCAAAGCAGGTCAGAACCTTCACCACGCCGGGAACCGCCTCCGCCGCCGCAGTGTCGATGGACTTCACAAAGCCGTGGGCAATGGTGGAGTGGCAGATCTTCACCACCAGCGCCTCCCGGCCGCAGAGGTCGTCCATGTATCTGGCCCGGCCTGTGGCCTTGTCATAGGCGTCCACCCGTGTGACGCTTCTGCCGACGCTCTTGCTCATAGAGAATCCCTCCTTTTCGTTTGCATGAATTGGAAAAATCGGATATACTATCCTCAATCAAGAATTCAGAATTTGGCCTCTTTCCAATTCCAAATCCTGATAATAATGATAAAAACGGGGGTATCTGCTGTGTTGAAATTAGGCTGTGTGGTCATGGCGGCGGGCAATGCCCGGCGGTACGGCCAGAATAAGCTGGCGGCCCAGCTGCGGGGGCGGAGTCTGATCCTTCGGGCCCTGGAGGCCGTGCCGGCGGAGGCCTTTGAGAATGTGGTGGTGGTGACCCAGTATCCGGAGATCATGCGCCTGGCCAGGGAGTTTCACTTCTCCGCCGTCCACAACGCCCACCCGGACCACGGCATCAGCCGCACCATTGCATTAGGGCTGACCGCCCTGCGGGACTGCTGCGGCGTGATGTTCCTGGTCAGCGACCAGCCCCTTTTGAGACGGGAGAGCGTGGCGGCCCTGGCCCGCTTCTGGCAGGAGCAGCCGGACAAGCTGGCAGCCCTGGCCCACGGCGGCGTCCGGGGCAATCCCTGCGTCTTCCCCGCCCGGTTTTTCCCGGAGCTGCTGGAGCTGACGGAGGACCACGGCGGCAACACCGTCATCCGGAGGCATGAGGAGGACCTGCGGCTCCTGGAGGTGCCGGAGGAGGAGCTGGCGGACGTGGATACCGCGGAGGCGCTGGAAAAAATGCAAAATCGAAGCCAGAAAATACGTTAGGGGACGGCCAGCCGTCTCCTCTATTTTCGTTTGTATTCCAACAGACGGAGAAACTCCGGAAATAACAGCTCATCTGCCAGGCCAAACAAAAAGCGCTTTCCATCCGGGTAAGTCTCCGCAATATCGAAGGCCCGCCGTATCCGCGGATGATATGTCTCCCTCTCCGATTGAAACCTCGCCTGCTCCGCCCTGTTGAATACAATCTGCAAGGCGGCACAGCTTCTCCGTACATACAGCGTGCAAAGACGCCTTCCCCTCCAGCGGTATTGGCATTCGTACTTCCAACGTATTCCGCCGCTGCTCCACAGGGCCTCCGCTCCAAATTGTCTTTCCACCGCGCCGCAAAACCCCGCGCACACTGCACAGCATCCCGCCCCCAGAAGTGCGGAGATGTCCTCCGGCGCCCTTCCCGAAGGCGTCATTTCCGGGTATAGGGCGTGTCCTCCAGGGGCAGCGCCGTGCGGAACTTGCCGTCATAGCGGTAATAGGCGTCGGCAATGGCCGGGGCCGTGGGAATGGAGGTGATCTCCCCCACGCCGATGGCGCCGCAGGCCACGTCCAGCCCCTCCTTCTCCACCACAATGGCGGTGATCTCCGGAATCTGGTTGGCCCGGAAGAGGCCCAGGGTGCCGTACTTGGCGGTGGGTCTGCAGTCCACCAGGGGGTACCGCTCCGTCAGGGCGAAGCCCATGGACATCACCACGCCGCCCTCGATCTGTCCCTCCACAGAGAGGGGATTCACCGCCCTGCCCACGTCGTGGGCCGCCACCATCTGCTGGATTCTGCCGTCCTCGTCCAGGATGCAGAGCTGGGTGGCGTAGCCGTAGGCGATGTGGCTGACGGGGTTGGGCACATTGGCCCCCAGGGGGTCCGTCTTCCCCAAATACTCTCCCCGAAACTCCCGGCCGTTCAGGGTCTCCAGGCCGCCGCCCGCCAGCGCCGCTTTCAGGTCCTGGCAGGCCCGCCGGCAGGCCTCGCCAGTGAACAGCGTCTGCCGGGAGCCGGAGGTGGTGCCGGAGTCCGGCGCAAAGTAGGTGTTGGACCGCTCGTATACCACGTTCTGCGGTGAAATTCCCGTCTGGTCACAGACCATCTGCGTCAGCACCGTGCCCAGGCCCTGGCCGATGCAGGAGGCCCCGGCGAAGATATGGACCTTGCCGCCCTCCACTGTCAGCCGCACCCGGCCCGTGTCCGGGATGCCCACGCCCACGCCGGCGTTCTTCATGGCGCAGGCAAGACCCGCGTATTTGGCCTTGTCGTAGTACGGCTTCACCGCCTCCAGCGTCTCCACCAGACCGGTGGACTCATCCACGATCTGGCCGTTGGGCAGCTCCTGCCCCGGGCGGATGGCGTTGCGGTAGCGGATCTCCCACGGGGTGATGCCCACCAGATCCGCCATGCGGTTCAGGAGGCTCTCGATGCAAAAGCACGTCTGGGTCACGCCAAAGCCCCGGAAGGCCCCGGCGGGGGGATTGTTGGTGTAGTAGGCCCAGCCGTCAATCTCAAAGTTCTGATAGTTATAGGGTCCGGCGGCGTGGGTGCAGGCCCGCTCCAGCACCGGTCCGCCCAGAGAGGCGTAGGCCCCGGTGTCGGCGATGACCTCGGCGGCCACGCCCTGGATGATGCCGTTCTCGTCGCAGCCCAGGGAAAACTCCATCTCCATGGGGTGTCGCTTTGGGTGGATCAAAAGACTCTCCGCCCGGGTGAGCTTCACCTTCACCGGCCGCTTCGTCAGACAGGCGATCAGGGCGGCGTGGTGCTGGACGGTCACGTCCTCCTTGCCTCCAAAGCCGCCGCCCACCAGACAGTTGCGCACCTTCACCCGCTCCGCCGGCCATCCCAGCATGGTCATGATCTCGTGCTGGGTGTCGTAGGCGCCCTGGTCGGTGGAGAGGACCATAACTCCGTCCCCGTCGGGATAGGCCACGGCGCACTCCAGCTCCAGGAAGGCGTGTTCCGTCCACGGCGTATAGAACCGCTGGGTCAGCATGTACTTACTCTTGGCGATGGCCTCCGCCGGGTTGCCCCGCTGGATGTGCTTGTGGCTCAGCAGGTTCCCCTCCCGGTGGACCAGGGGGGCGTCCGGCAGCATGGCCTCCCGGGGACTGCGGACACAGGGCAGCTCCTCGTAGTCCACCTTTACCAGGGCCTTGGCCTGGGCCAGGATCTCCGGCGTCTCCGCCGCCACCAGGCAGATGGCGTCCCCCAGGTAGTGGGTGATGTCCCCCACGGCGATCATAGTATCCCAGTCCCGCTTCAAATGGCCCACCTTGTTGCTGCCCGGCACGTCTGCGGCGGTGAACACCCCCACCACGCCGGGAAGCCGCCTGGCCTCCTCGGTGTGAATGGCCAGCACCCGCGCCCGGGGATATTCGCTGCGGACGGCGCTGCCGTAGATCATGCCGTCCATATAGATGTCGTCGGGGTAAACGCCCGTGCCGGTGACCTTCTCCTCCACGTCGATCCTGGGGACCCGGGCCCCCAGGGACCAGTTCTCCGCCGCCTGGGGGACCTCCCCGGCCCGGAACAGCTCCGCCGCCAGCAAAATGGCGTCAATGATCTTCACATACCCGGTGCAGCGGCAGATGTTGTTGCGGATGGCGAAGGCCGCCTCCTCCCGGGTGGGGTTCCGGTTCTTATCCAGCAGGGCCTTGGCGGAGATCACCATCCCCGGGATGCAGAAGCCGCACTGAACCGCCCCGGCGTGGCCGAAGGCGTATGTATACACCTGCCGTTCAAACTCGCTGAGACCCTCCACGGTGAGGACCTCCTTGCCCTCCAGCTTGTCGGTCTGGGGGACGCAGGCCTTGGTGGGCTTGCCGTCAACGAGGACGGTGCAGGTGCCGCAGGCGCCCTCGCTGCACCCATCCTTCACGGAGGTCAGCCTCAAGGTATCCCGCAGGTACCGCAGCAGCTTCTGGTTTTTTCCCACAGTCACAGTCTTGCCATTTACGCGAAACGTTGCCATAAAAGACTCCTTGTTCCCGTGCCCGCCCTCGGTCCCACGGTCATGTGTAATTTCCGAAAAGGTCGACCTTTCTTTTCTTGTACATTATACCTGAAATGAGAACAATACGCAACCACACTTTTGTCAATTCGTTATTCTACTTTTAGTCCAACGGCGGCAGCTCCCAGCCCACCGCCAGGACGCCCCTCCGGACGGAAACCCGGGCCATGGGCTCGAGAATGTGGTTGCTGACTCCCACGGGAAAATCCGGCGTCAGCACGGCGCTCTTCAGGGGATACTGAAAGCCGGTCTCGTCCACCCCCTCCGCCCGGTCCCCCAGGCAGAAGGCGGAGAACAGGCCCCACTCCACCGTCTTGGGAATGTCCAGGGCCTCGTTTTCGATCACGGTCCAGAGAAAGTCGTCGCCGTACAGCCAGCCCCGGGCCCCTCTCCTGCGGAGGAACAGCAGGGACTGGAGGTTGGCCAGAGTGTGGTCCAGCCGCTTGCCGCCGGTGCCGCCGTAGATCCAAAAATCCGTACAGCCCGCCTCCAGCCCTGTCCGGAGGGCGGCCAGGGTATCGGTGTCGTCCTTTTCCACCGGCAGGCGGCAGATATGGCGAAAGTCCGCCGGCGGCTCCATAGAGTCGAAGTCCCCCAACAGGAGATCGGGAATGATGTTTTCCCGCAGGCAGATCTGATAACCCGCGTCGGCGGCGATGATGAGATCTCCGGGCTCGCCCGGACGCTCCCGCAGGCCGTAAAAGGCGCCGGCGGCAAAGACAAAGCAGCGTTTCATAGGGCCGTTCCTCCCTCGTGTTTTTGGTATTAGGCCTTGTTTGAAAAATGGCGGAATGCCCAACGGCGAGAGATGTTTTCGCCAATCAAGGCAGATTTTTGCAGGCGGGCTGACGCCCGGCAAGAACATTTAACGCAGAGCGGCGGATCAAGATCCACCGTTTGGGCGTTTTGACTTTTTTCAAACAGGGCCTAGTCAATACGCTTAAAAAGAATCAAAACGATTCTTTTCACCCTGGCGGCAGTTCTACTGCCGCCAGGGACCGTGTAAACGGTCGTGTGTTTGACTTCATAGGTGAATCACGCGGGCAAAGCCCGTCCAGCGGGTCACCGACCCGCTGGTTGAACATCCGGAAATTGCGGATGCTCAAGTGCTTCAACTATACCACATCTTCCGCCGTCTGACAAACCCGTCTCCTCCGTTCGCCCCGTCTCAGGGCGTTATAAAGGCGGGAAGCGCCGAAACACGCCTCCCGCCTGTCGTTTATCGGTTTTCCCAGCCCTCCAGATCATCCATGGAGAGCACCGCCATCACCAGCGCAATAAGAAACAAAATCACATAGCCCACCAGCACCGTGCTCATCAGCCGGTCCACCAGCGCCATGATGAGGAAGAGGGCCGCTGTATCCAGCACCGCCAGCAGTATCTTTGCCCGCCTCATGGAAATCCGTTGGAGCATTAAAAGCGCCCGGGGAAACGCTTTGACCAGAATCTGCACCGGGAATCCCAGAGCGCCGCAGAAGAGGACGAAGAGGATCATGGTGGAGAGGGAGTCATAGGAAGCTCCGAACCACCGCATAATCATCTCACTGGGCATATCCAGCGACGCGGCCACCGCCATCATTCCCGCCGCCAGCACCGCGCAGACAACCAGGATCGCAATGCGCTTTTTCACCTTTCCGCCCATGGGCCCGCCTCCTCTCGCCGCTTGAAACTCTGTATCATTTTTGAAAAAGTATATCATGACAGGAATTTTCTGTCAACCTCCGCTCCGGAGGAGGCGGCGGCCAACCGGGCATTTTATAGTCAACACACTTGAAAAGAATCAGAACGATTCTTTTCACCCTGGCGGCAGTTCTGCTGCCGCCAGGGACCGTGTAAACGGCCGTGTGTTTGACTTCATAGGTAAAGCACACGGGCAAAGCCCGTCCAGCGGGTCGATGACCCGCTGGTTGAACATCCGCAATTTGCGGATGTTCAAGTGCTTCGACTATACCATCTAGGCCTTGTTTGAAAAATGACGGAATGCCCAACGGCGAGAGTTTTTTCGCCAATCAAGGCAAATCTTTGCAGGCGGGCTGACGCCCGGCAAGAAAATTTAACGCAGAGCGGCGGATAATGATCCACCGTTTGGGCGTTTTGAATTTTTTCAAACAGGGCCTAGAATTTGGGGGTTGCGGCTCTGTAGGGGCGGGGCGCTGTCCCCGTCCGTTTTTCCGAAAACACCAGCTTTCCGGCGGACAGGCCGGAACAGAGCCCGGCGCCTGCGGAGCCGCACAAAGAAGGCCGGACGCTCTCGCGTCCGGCCTGGGGGTTGTCTGTCAGGTTGAAAGAATGGTTCTTATTCGCCGAAAAACTCGCTGATTACCTCGTCGCAGTTGAGCACAAGCTCGTCGTCCTCGCCCACCAGAGCGGTGAGCTCGGGCATCTTGATGCCCAGATAGGCGGCGTAGCGGGTGAGGATTCCGCGCGCGGCGGACACCGTCACCAGCTCGTCAGGCTCGAATGTGCCGTCCTCGTAGCTCTTGATGATCCCGATGGACTTGGCCCAGGCCATAGCCGGGGAGTACGTGTGCTCCTCAGTCACGTCCTCGAACAGGCCGCTGTCAGCCACGGGGGCCGGCTGGCCCTCATGACGCCACAGATAGTCCACGAACTCCGCGCGGGTGACGGGACCGCTGGCCAGAGGCACAGCAGTCTCATCGATGGTGGTGCCGTCGTCCGCGGCATCCGTGTCATCGGTGTCGCCGGGGATCACGGGGACTTCGGGGACCACGGGCTCCTCAGGAACCACAGGCTCCTCGGGAATCACGGGAACTTCGGGCTCCTCGGGAACGGGAATCCAAGCAGCCACCAGGGTCAAAGTCCCGGTAACAATTCCGCTCTCGGGATCGAAATTCTCGTCATCAACGAGCCAACCTGCAAAGGTGTAGCCGGGACGGACGGGAATCTCGCCGCCAAACACAGGAATGGGGTTTTTGTTCTCCACCTCGTACGTCTGGTTTTCAAACAGGGCTCCGCCCAAACCATCAATGTACTCCACATCGAAATACTCATCGTGGGCCGCCTTGAGACACAGAATACCGCCCTTATAGACTGTACCCGGCTGATATGCGAGAACAAATTCCGTATATCCATCACCCCAGCGGGTACTGCCATCTGTATACCAACCAGTAACAGGCTTTCCATCCTTTTCAAGTGTGGCATCCATGCCAGTAACGACATATAGTGTCAACTTAAAATCTGTCCCTGAATTATTGTTATACAGATCATCGCTGTGACCGGTAGCAGTATTACTGAACATCTTGTTGGTTTGGCGAATCGTGAGGTTGCTCTGGTAGTTGAAAATACCGCCGCCATACTTGGCTTCATTACCGGAGATGGTACTATTGCGCACCTCTACAGTACTCCCACCCTGGGAATAGATGCCACCGCCCTTGGTATTACGATCCTCATCCTCGAAACTTTCTGCACGATTCCCGGAAATGTTCGCGTTGTTGATCGTCACTTTCGAGTCATGACTGTAAATACCGCCGCCATTATTGCCGGCCGTATTGCCGGAAATTTCAACCTTAGCGTCGTCTTTACCATTGATTACAACGGTTCCGTTGGTGCTGGCAATGCCGCCGCCTTCTCCGCCGACAACATTGCCCGTAATGGCTCCGCCATTGATGATAATGGTATCATACGCCTGGGTCTGATCCTTATTCTCCTCGTATGTTACCGCGCCAATGCCGCCGCCGGAACCGGTGCCAGCCGTAGTTGAACCCGCTGTGTTGTTGGAGATCTCGCCGCCATTCATGACGAATTTGGCCTCTTGATCGTCCCGCGCGCTCAGCTCCGTGTTCAGATAGATGCCGCCGCCGGCATTGCCGGTGGCATTATCACTGATCTTGCCGTCCTCCATGGTAAAGCTGCCTTTTCCGACATATACGCCGCCGCCGTTGTCCTCAGCGTAATTCCCGGAAATCGTGCCGCCGTCCAAAGTCAGGCTGCCGTCAGCCACATAGACACCGCCGCCGGCCTTGTTCTCATGTATAGTACCAACCGCGTTGCCGCCGGTGATCGTTCCACTCTGGTCCTCAGAGGAGTCCTTAATGGTCAGATCGGCGCCATCTGTGACGGTGATGACACTGTCCTTGCTGCCGTCACTTTCGCCAGCCTTGTAGCCGCCGTCGATGTCGTTGCCATTCAGATCGATGGTGACATCGTCCTTAACAGTAATGGTGGTGTTTTCGTCCTTCTCGCTGTCGTACTCGACCTTCTCATTGATCTGGACATCCCGTCCGCCACCATCGTTCTTCCAGGACTCGACGCCATACTTGCCGTCTTCATCCTTGTCGTAGCCATAGTGATCCTCACGGTCTGATTCGATGCGCTCACCAGTTTCAGTATTACCGTCAATGGCATCCTGGAGATCATCGAAGGAGGCCGCCAACGCCGGAGCCGCCAGGCTGGCGCACAGGGACAGCGCTACTGCGACGGATAGGAGTTTTCTCATAATTCTCATAAGCAATTCTTTCCTTTCTTTGCTATTTCGGACGCAAAGGGTCCGGCGGCTGGGCTGCCATGGCCCCCTCCCCCGCAGGGGACGGCGCGTTAGGCCCCGTGGCTTTGTGTCCCGCCCTTTCAGACGGTTTACTAGATCCAGCTTTCCAGCAGCCGGGCTGACATAACGGATTAAGTTTGCGGCATGCCGCAAACTTAAAACAGGTACCTGTTTTACCGTCGTAGTCCCCATAGCTTTGCGCCCCGCAGTTTCCCATGGTTTGCCCTCGCCTTACGGTCTTCCCCGCCGCCAACGGCGCATCGGCGGCGGGCGCTCTCTCCGGCGGATCGCTCCCCATTCACATTCCCCCTGACAGACTTTTGAAAGCGCCTTATACACTTCCGTTTTCATTCTACGCTTATTCATCCGCAATTGCAAGGCCAAGCGGCAAATTTTTTCAATTTTTCCCAGCGAAGCCAGCTCCAGACCGAACCCGGCAGGCGGCCCCGCTCCCTCTCTATCCACACCCTGCCGTATATATATAATATGTGACCCATCCCCGCGCCGGGCCCCGAAAAAAGGCCGCAGAAACTGCGCCTTTCATCTGCCGGACAGGTATACGATTACCTGCTCTGATTTCATGACACAATCCGCGAAAATTTCTCCCGCCGCCCAACGCAGGCCTTCCCCGCTCTTATGCACCGCATCCACTTTTCAACCGCGCGGAGCTCCTTCCGCATTGGGTATCCTGACGGGTTTCAGAGCATTTTGATTCCCCTGTTTAGTAAACTTGACAATCCCTAAAATTTGGGCTATGATAGCTTCAAGCACATGCCGAACAGACGGATAGCAGGTCCTATGCTCAACGGTGCATTTCAGCATGAGGAGGTTTGAAGCAAAGCGCAGTCTGCTGCAGGGTATGGGAAGCGCCGGGCCGGTCCGCGCACGCAGATTCCGCCGGTCCTTCCTAAAATTACGGTCGTGACCAATTCCGGCGCCGGAAGCGCCGCCGCCACCGCGGCAGACGGCGGTCCGGCGTACCGGACGGCATTGGCACGGCGAAGGGAGTAAGAAAAACAACTATGATTAACAAAATGAGAACAGCCCAGGAAGCTGTTGCAGGAATCCAGGACGGGATGACCGTCATGGTGGGCGGCTTCCTGGGGACCGGGACGCCGGAGATCCTGATCGACGCATTGGTGGAAAAGGGCGTAAAACACCTGACCGTCATCGCCAACGACGGCGGGCTGCCCGCCTCCGTCACCGGCACCACGGACCGGGGCGTGGCCAAGCTCCTCAGCGCGGGTATGATCGACCACATCATCGCCTCCCACGTGGGCATGAACCCCATCATCGGCAAGGGCATGAACGACGGCACCCTGAAATGCACTCTGGTGCCCCAGGGCTCCCTGGCGGAGAAGATCCGCGCCGCCGGCGCGGGCCTGGGCGGCGTGCTGACCCCCACGGGCGTTGGCACCATCATCGCCGACGGCAAGGAGACATTGACCATCGAGGGCCGGGAGTATCTGCTGGAGCTGCCCCTCCGCGCGGACTTCGCCCTGTGCCGGGCCAGCATCTGCGACAAGTTCGGCAACTTCAGCTGCGCCAAGGCCACCAAGAACTTCAACCACGTCATGGCCATGGCGGCGGACACCGTCATCCTCGGCGCGGAGAAGGTTGTGGAGATCGGCGAGGTGGATGTGGACACCTTCACCACCGCCGGCGTGTATGTGAACTATATCGTAGGAGGTGAGCAGCCTTGGCAGATCTGAAGATGAGAATCGCCAAGCGTGCGGCGAAAGAATTTAAGGACGGCGACATCGCCAATCTGGGCATTGGCCTGCCCACCATGGTGGCCAACTGCCTGCCCGAGGGCGTGACCATCGTGCTGCACTCCGAGAACGGCTTTACCGGCCTGCTGGGCGCCCCCGAGAAGGGCCAGGAGGACGTGGACGTCATCAACTCCGGCGGCGCCTACGTCACCTACGCCCCCTACGGCAACTTCTTCGGCTCCGAGGAGAGCTTCTCCATCATCCGCGGCGGCCACGTGGACGCCACGGTGCTGGGCGCCATGGAGGTGGACGAGAAGGGCAACATCGCCAACTGGATCATCCCCGGCAAGATGGTGGCCGGCATGGGCGGCGCCATGGACCTGGTGGTGGGCGCGCGGAAGGTGATCGTGGCCATGCTGCACACCCAGAAGGGCGCGCACAAGATCCTCAAGGAATGCACCCTGCCCCTGACCGCCGTGGGCGTGGTGGACATGATTATCACCGAGATGGGCGTGATGGAGGTTACTCCCGAGGGCATCGTCCTCAAGGAGCTGCACCCCGACTACTCCCTGGACGACATCAAGGCCGCCACCGGCTGCGAGCTCATCGTCAGCCCCGACCTCAAGCCCATGGAGGAAGAGTAATCTCACCCATTTTGCAAAAATGGGAGTCCCGGCCAAATGCCGGGGCTCCCATCTTTCAACCTGGAAAAGCCGTTACAGCACTTCCCCCCGAAGCGTGAGCACCGCCCGTCCCCCGATCCGGACCCGGACAGCGCCGCCCTCCTCCGAGAGGCGGCTGAGAATCTCCGAGGGCTTGCCCATCGCCATTCCCTGTATAAAGCTATTCTCCCTTCCGGGGGAAATAAATCCCCGGCGGTACAGGTAGAAGGTCAGCGCCCCGTTGGAGGTGCCGGTGGCGGCCTCCTCCGGGATGGCGTACAGCGGCGCAAAATTGCGGCAGTAAGCCCCCTGGCAGAGCCCCTCCGTTTTCGAGCAGAACATATGGACGCCGACAACGCCGTACCGCTCCGACAGGCGGCAAACCTCCGCCTCGTCCTGCCGGGCCCGGTTCAAAACGGTAATGTCCCGCACCGGCAGCAGAATGTCCAGAAGGCCGGTGCTGACCGCCTGGGGCTCCAGCCCCTTTGGCCGGTCCGCCGGGGTCAGGCCATAGGCGGCATACAGCTCCGCCTGTTCCTCCGGGGAAAAGGTCCGGCCCTCCGCCGGAGGGGCCATGTCCATCCACACGGCGTCCGGCTCCACAGAGACCTCCAGATCCCCGGAGCGGGTGTGGAGAGCGTACTGCCCCGCCGGGATCTCTCCGGTCTGGCGCAGGACGGTGAATGCGGCAATGGTGGCGTGGCCGCACAGGTCCACCTCCTCCGCCGGGGTAAAGTAGCGGATGTGGAAGCTCTCCTCCCCGGTCCGCCGGACGAAGGCGGTCTCCGAGTGCTTCAATTCCCCAGCCAGGGCGCGCATCAGCGCCTCCTCCGGAAAGGGGTCCTCCCCCAGTGGGACCACGCCCGCCTGGTTGCCGGAAAAGCGTTGAACTGTAAAGGCGTCCGCAATGTAAAAGTGCATATTGTTCCTCCTTTTGTTCCATGGTTTGACAAGAGACAGCATCCGGGGCGGCTGTCCGCTGCCTCTTGTCAAGCGATGGCGCCTGCGGCCGTTTATGGAAAACGGCCCGGCGCTTGGGCGCCGGGCCGGCAGTTTACTGAATTTCACAAAACTCAGGGCTTCTTGCGGCTGAACTCCTTGGGGACCACGCAGGTGCCCTCGGCGATGGCCACGATCACGGGCTCCTCCAGAACGTCCGCGGCGGAGGCGTTGATGTCGGGGCGGGTGGCGATGACCTTGCGGGCCTCAAAGCGCATCTTGCGGGAGGTGTTGCCGATATGGGTGACCTCGCCGTAGGCCTCGATGTAGTCGCCGGCATAGACGGGCGCCTTGAACTCCACGTTGTTGTAGGCGCAGAACAGGCCCTCGTCGCCGTCGGTCTTAATCAGCAGCTCGGTGGCCACATCGCCGAAGAGATGGACCATATGGGCGCCGTCCACCAGGTTCCCGCCGTAGTGGGCATCCTTGGCGGACATGCGCAGGCGGATCAGCGATGTGTACTTCTTCTCTTCCATGTCAAAATCACTCCTGTTTTTTATTTGCGGATCGCTCCGCATCCTCCCTTGTTCGGGTTGACGAATTTCATTGTAAGCTTTTTTCCGGTATTTGTCAATCCTGTCACAAAAATAACATCTTTTGCCCTATATGGAGCGGATAAACTGCAGAATCAGCCGCAAACCGTAGACCAGAATCACGCTGCCGCACACGATGTTGATGAGCCGCAGAATGCGGTCGTTGAACCGGGCGGAGAAAAGGGAGATCACCAGCGTGACGCCGGAAAACCACAGGCAGGAGGCGGTGGCGGAGCCCAGCGCCAGCAGCGTGCCGTCCGCCCCGGGGTGGCCGGCGCGAAAGCTGCCGTAGAGCAGCGTCCCGTCGATCAGAGCCTGGGGATTGAGCCATGTGACCACAAAGGCCTTACCTGCGATTTTGGCCAGGGGGATGTCCATGTCTACGCCGTGATCCATGGACGGCTTCTCCCGGATCAGCCCCGCGCCGATCCAGCACACCACCAGCCCGCCCGCCGCCAGCACGATCATCTGGAGCCAGGCGAACCGCTCCACCAGTGCGCCGATGCCGAAGAAGCAGGCCAGCAGAAGGCTGATGTCAAAGAAGATGACGATCAGCGCGATGGGGACCAGCCGCCGCCGGGGCTGGGTCAGGGCGGCGTTGATGACGAACAGATTCTGCATCCCGATGGGGGCCACATAGGCCAGCCCGATGGCCAGGCCCTGCAAATAAAGACCCATAGAAACATCCCTCCCGTATGTCTTGACCTGACCATATCACACATCCCGCCGCCGCGCAAGAGCGCAGAAATTTGCTACCTGGTAAGGAGGCGCTGACCATGTCCAGCCATGAAAACTGCCCCTGCATGGCCCAGTGCCCGCTGAATCGGGCGTTGAAGCTGATCGGCGGCAAGTGGAAGATGCAGATCCTCTGCTCCCTCCACAACAACGGCCCCACCCGGTACAACCAGCTGAAAAGGACCCTGGACGGCGTGTCCAACACCGTGCTGGCCGGGGCCCTGCGGGAGCTGGAGGTCGACGGGCTGGTGGTGCGGCGGGAGTTCCTGGAGGTCCCTGTGCGGGTGGAGTACGACATTGCGGAGCAGAGCCGGTCCCTGATTCCCATTCTGGACCAGCTGGGCCGGTGGTGCGATTCCCTCTCCGCCGAAGGCGGCAATACTGCAAACAGCGGGGACGATCCCGCGGACAACGGAGGTGCGGCTCTTTGAAAAAGATTCTGGCCCCCCTGGTGGGGAATGCGCCGATGGTGACGGCCATCGGCCTGTGCAAAAACGCAGGCAAGACCACGGCCCTGCGCCGCCTGATGGCCGAACTGGAGGACGAGTGCCTGGGCCTCACCTCCGTGGGCCGGGACGGCGAGGCCACGGACCTGGTGACCGGCACGGAGAAGCCGGATCTCTACATCAAGCGAGGGGACCTGTTCGCCACCGCCCGGGGCATGATGAGCCTGTGCGACGTCACCCTGGAGGCGGCGGCCCTCACCGGCGTCATGACCCCTCTGGGGGAGGTGGCGGTGTTCCGCGCCCTGTCCGACGGCTATATCCAGCTGGCGGGCCCCTCCGCCGCTGGGCAGCTGAAACCCCTGTGCGCCAGCTTCAACGCCCTGGGCGCGGACCGGGTGCTCATTGACGGCGCCGCCGGGCGGAAGTCCCTGGCGGGGGCCGGGGTGGAGGGCACCGCCCTCCTGTGCACCGGGGCCTCTCTGGACCGGAACATGGACCTGGTAGTGGCGGAGACCGCCCATATCTGCCGCCTCTTTGCCAGCAGGCGGCCCGCATCCCCGGGTCTGGCCGCCGCACTGGACGGCTGTGAGGAGCGCTTCGCCCTCTTCGGCCCCGGCGGGGAGCTCTGGGAGCTTCCTCTGGACGAAAACGGCCTGCCCCGCTGGAACAAGCTCCCCCGGGAGAAATGCGCTCTCTGGGTAGCCGGCGGCGTCACCGACCCGCTGCTCAAGACCCTGGCCCGCCGGGGCGCGCCCATCACCCTGGCGGCGGCGGACGCCACCCACGTCCTGGCGGGACGAAACGTGCTGGAGCTCTTTACCCGGGCCGGCGGAGAGCTGGTCGTCCGGCGGGAGCTGTCCATCGCCGCCGTGGGAGCCAACCCCTGGTCGGCCTACGGCTGGCACTTCCAGCCCCGGGAATTTGAAGAGGCCCTCCGGCAGACGCTGACGGTACCGGTGGTGAACGTAAACGAAAAGGAGGACTGACCATGGAACTGACCCTTGAACTGCGGGAGGAATCCGGTCTCCAGTGGGTGCTGGAGCGGCTGACCCCCATGTCGCCCTTTGGCCGCGCCGCCGCCCGGACTCTGCGGTGGTACGCCCCCGGAGAGGAGGCGGCGCTTACGGCCGAGCTGGACAATGTGGCCCTGGCGCTGGAGTTTTGGAACGCCGCGGGGCCCGCTCCTGCGGAGCCGGAGCCCTGCTGCTGCGGCGCGCCCCGGCTGGACCCGGCCTCTTTGAAGGATATGGCCGCCATTCTCCGGGGTGTGACCCGGTGCCTTCCCCTGTTTCACGACATCCGGGGCTCCCTGGACCGGGACCCGGAAAACCCCTTCGACCTGGTGGAGCTCTTTGAGATCAAGCACTTTCTGGTGACGCTGGAGCAGCTGACCGAGGCTTACGCCAAGCTGCCTCCCTTTCGGGATCTGGCCTTTGTGCCCATGGAGGAAGCCCTGAATCTGCTGGACCCGGACGGACGCCGCCTGCCCGCCTTCTCCGTGTCGGAGACCTATCATCCGGACCTGGGTCCTCTGCGGTCGGAAAAGGCCGCCCTGGAGCGGTCCATCCGTGCCGCCGGCGAGGAGGAGAAGGCCGCGCTTCTGGACCGGCGCCACCGCCTCACCGTGCAGGAGGACCTGCTGGAGCTGGAGGTCCGGCGGGACCTCACCCGCCGCCTCATGGTCCGCAGGGCGGACTTCCTCGCCAACATGGAGGCTCTGGGCCGGATGGACCTGTTTCTGGCCAAGGCAAAGCTGGCCAAGCGGTACAACTGCGTCAGGCCCGCGCTGTCCGGCGGCGCCCAAATCACCCTCCAAGGCCTGCGCCACCCCCAGGTGGCCGAGGAGCTGGCCCAGCGGGGAGAGGACTTCACCCGGCTGGACCTGGACCTCTCCGCCGGCTGTACCGTCATCACCGGAGCCAACATGGGCGGCAAGACCGTCTCTCTGCGCTCCGCGGTGCTGAGCCTGCTGCTGTGCCAGTGCGGCTTCTTCGTCTTTGCCGATTCCGCCGCGCTGCCCCTGTTCCACGAGGTGTCTTTGATTCTGGCGGACACCGGTCCCGGCTCCGGGGGCCTCTCCTCCTTCGGACGGGAGGTTCACCTGCTGGACCGTCTGCTCCAGCGCACCCGGGGCCGGCGGTTCTTTCTGGCCCTGGACGAGTTCGCCCGGGGCACCAATCCCCAGGAGGGTGCCGCCCTGGCCCGGGCTTTGGTGCAGTATCTGGGCACCCTGGACTGCGTGGCCCTGATGACCACCCACTACGACGGCGTCTCCGACGTAGCGGGAGCCCACTATCAGGTGGCGGGGCTGGTCCGGGAGATCCAGGGCGACGAGAACGACGACCCCCGCAGCCGCATCGCCCGGCGGATGGACTACCGGCTCCAGAGCGCTCCCCCCGGCGCACCCTGCCCCAGGGACGCCCTGCGGGTCTGCCGCCTTCTGGACCTGGAACCGGCTCTGATGGCACTGTTTCAGGCGGATCTTTGACGCCTTAAAGTGGAAAAATGGCTGTAAAAAATTGCATGGAAAAATTATGCAAAACCGCTATATCAAAAAACTTGACAAAAGCCGCCGTTTAGAGTATATTGTTTTTAGGCAAACTGAATAAAGTGTGGATAGAGGCGCGGAACGCAAGGTAGCAGACCGATGTAAAGGACAGGCAAGTCCGAGGAGGTTTGTGAATGTCCGTACCGCCGAAAGAGAGTGTGCAATGCCGTCACCCCTCTTGGACCTGTACGCCCAGCGCGTACGGTTTGTCATGGAAAGCATGGAGTGCTATTTACGCCTGCGCAGAGCGGCCGGTATGTGGTGTTCCTGTCGGGTGTAAATAGCCCCCTTATGTTGATGGAGCGCTATCCTACTCCGCGTACACAGGTATGCGGAGTAGGATAGCGTTCCAAGTTTTTTTAGCAGGAGGTACGAAATGGAGAAACTCATCATCACAGCAGCGATCTGCGGAGCCGAGGTCACCAAGGAGCACAACCCCGCCGTTCCCTACACGGTGGAGGAGATGGTGCGGGAGGCCAAAAGCGCTTTTGAGGCCGGCGCCGCCGTCATCCACGTCCACGTCCGCTGGGACGACGGGACCCCCACTCAGGACAAGGAGCGCTTCCGCGTGGTTCTGGACGCCATCAAGGAGGCCTGCCCCGGCGTGATCCTGATTCCCTCCACCGGCGGCGCCACCGGCATGACCCCGGAGGAGCGCCTGCAGCCCACCGAGCTCTTCCCCGAGATGGCCACCCTGGACTGCGGCACCTGCAACTTCGGCGACGACATCTTCGTCAACGACATGCCCACCATGCGGGCCTTCGGCAAGCGGATGCTGGAGAACAACATCAAGCCCGAGTACGAGTGCTTTGAGATCGGCCACCTGGACACCGTGCTGAACATGGCCGCCAAGGGTCTGGTCCCCGCCGCCCCCATGCAGTTCAACTTTGTGCTGGGCGTCAACGGCTGCACCCCCGCCACTCTGGGCAACCTGGACTACCTCGTCAACAAGATCCCCGCCGGGTCCACCTGGACCGTCACCGGCGTGGGCCGCGGCGCGTGGCCCATGGCCGCCGCCGGCATCGTCATGGGCGGCAACGTCCGTGTGGGCTTTGAGGACAACATTTACTTAGAGCGGGGCCATAAGGCCGCCTCCAACGGCGAGCTGGTCGCCAAGGTCGTGGCTCTGGCAAAGCTCCTGGGCCGTGAGATCGCCACTCCCGACGAGGCCCGCAAAATCCTCTCCCTGACCAAGTAAGAGGCGGCCGCTTCTTGACGGTTCAAGTATTCCATTTCATCATTTTGTTCATACCACAAATCTTACCATACAAATTTTTTTGAGGAGGAACACCACCATGCAGAAGAAAGGCAACAAGTACGGAACCCACCGCGTTATCGAGCCCAAGGGCGTTTTGACCCAGGCCGCCCAGAAGATCGACAACAATATGGACGAGATCTACTCCAACGAAATCCTGTGCAACGTCACTGCTCTGAATATTGACTCCGCCTCCTTCACCCAGATCGCCGACGCCTGCGGCGGCGACGAGACCAAGATTGGCGAGATGATTATGGGCATCGTGGCCGAGCGCGGCAAGCAGCAGAATCCCGTCACCGGCTCCGGCGGCATGTTCATGGGCAACGTGGCCAAGATCGGCGACGACCTCAAGGGCAAGATCGACCTCAAGGAGGGCGACAAGATCGTCTCCCTGGTCTCCCTGTCCCTGACCCCCCTGAAAATCAACAAGATCAAGGCCATCCACAAGGAGATCGACCGCGTGGACGTGGACGCCCAGGCCATCCTGTTTGAGAGCGGCATCTACGCCAAGATGCCCGACGATATGCCCGAGCCCCTGGCCCTGGCCGCTCTGGACGTGGCCGGCGCTCCCGCCCAGGCCCGCAAGCTCCCCAAGGAGGGCGACAGCGTCCTGATTCTGGGCGCCAACGGCAAGTCCGGCGTTCTGTGCGGCTACGAGGCCATGAAGAAGGTCGGCCCCAACGGCAAGGTCATCGGCGTCGTCCGCAACCCCAAGCAGGTGGCCGACCTGAAGGAGCTGGGCGTCTACACCGACATCGTCGTGGCCGACTGCACCCGTCCCGTGGACGTGATGGAGGCCGCCCTGGCCGCCAACGGCGGCAAGGAGTACGACATCTCCATCTGCTGCGTCAACATCGAAAGCTGCGAGATGTCCGCCATCCTGCCCGTCCGCGACGACGGCCTGGTGTACTTCTTCTCCATGGCCACCTCCTTCACCAAGGCGGCCCTGGGCGCCGAGGGCATCGGCAAGGACGTCACCATGATTGTGGGCAACGGCTACACCAAGGACCACGCCGAGATCACCCTGGGCGTCATCCGCGAGAACGCCAAGCTCCGCAAGCTGTTTGAGGAGAAGTACGTCTGATCCTGTTCCATGGAATCGGGCCTGTCCCGCGAAATTAAAAGTGGAGGTAATCCATAATGAAAGTTTCCCGCCGCGCAGAGCTGTTCCCCCACGTCACCGACGCCGAGTGGAACGACTGGAGATGGCAGATCAAAAACCGCGTTGAGACCCTGGAAGACCTGAAAAAATACGTCTCCCTGACTCCCGAGGAGGAGGAGGGCGTCAAGGCGTGCCTTGGCACGCTGCGCATGGCCATCACCCCCTACTACCTCTCCCTGATCGATCCCAACGACCCCCACGACCCCGTCCGCAAGCAGGCCGTCCCCACCGGGTCCGAGCTGCACCAGGCCGCTTCCGACCTGCTGGACCCCCTGCATGAGGACGAGGACTCCCCGGCCCCCGGTCTGACCCACCGCTATCCGGACCGCTGCCTGCTGCTGATTACCGACCAGTGCTCCATGTACTGCCGCCACTGCACCCGCCGGCGCTTCGCCGGCCAGAAGGACGCGGGTCTCCCCGTGGACCAGGTGGATCAGGCCATTGAGTACATCCGCAAGACGCCCGTCATCCGCGACGTGCTGCTCTCCGGCGGCGACGCGCTGCTCTGCTCCGACGAGCGGCTGGAGTACATCATCGCCAAGCTCCGGGAGATCCCCCACGTGGAGATCGTCCGTATCGGCTCCCGCACCCCGGTGGTCTGCCCCCAGCGTGTCACCCCCGAGCTGTGCAATATGCTGAAAAAGTATCACCCCATCTGGCTGAACACCCACTTCAACCACCCCAACGAGATCACCCCCGAGTCCGCCAAGGCCTGCCAGATGCTGGCTGACGCCGGCGTCCCCCTGGGCAACCAGAGCGTGCTGCTGGCCGGCGTGAACGACTGTGTCCACACCATGAAGAAGCTGGTCAACGAGCTGGTGAAGATCCGGGTCCGCCCCTACTACATCTACCAGTGCGACCTGTCCATGGGTCTGGAGCACTTCCGCACCCCCGTCAGCAAGGGCATCGAGATCATCGAGGCTCTGCGGGGCCACACCTCCGGCTTCTGCGTGCCCACCTTCGTGGTGGACGCCCCCGGCGGAGGCGGCAAGACCCCCGTTATGCCCCAGTACATCATCTCCCAGACGCCTCATAAAGTCATCCTGCGCAACTACGAGGGCGTCATCACCACCTACACCGAGCCCGAGCACTATGAGGAGACCTGCCAGTGCGAATACTGCCGGGCCGAGCGTGAGGGCAAGCGCAAGACGGAGCTCATGGGCGTCGCCGGACTGGAGCGGGGCCAGGCCCTCTCCATGGAGCCCGCCAACCTGGAGCGCCACAAGCGTTCTCACCACGAGTAATCACCTTCACCGGTCTACCCGGGGCCCCGCCTTGGCGGGTCCCCGGGCGCAGTCCGGTATGCGTATCCCAATAAACAGATGATTGGATGTGAGCGTATTTGGAATCCAAACTGAACCTTGATTTTAAGCTGGTAGAGCAGGCCCGCGCCCACGCCGCCCAGGTAGCCGACGAGACCCAGCGGTTTATTGACGGCTACACCACCGTGGCCGTGGAACGCACCATCTGCCGGCTGCTTGGCATCGACGGCGTCAGCGGTGGAGAGGCCCTGGACATCACCGGCGAGAACAGTCTGGGCGTGCCCCTGCCCAGCGTGGTGGTAGACCACCTGATGGAAAAGGGCGCGCTGTCCCAGGGCGCCGCTTTCTGGCTGGGCAACGCCATGGTGGAGACCGGCAAAAACCCCCAGGCCCTGGCTGAGGAGGTCGCCGCCGGCACGCTGGACCTGACGGCCCTGCCCGCCCACGCCGAGGCGGACATCCACGCCGCCCTGGCTCCCATTGTGGAGGAGAGCCTGAAAAAAATCCGCACCCGCCGCAAGCGCCGGGAGGACTTCATCGCCTCCCACGGCGGCGAGAAGGACGGCCCGTGGATCTACCTGATCGTGGCCACCGGCAATATCTTTGAGGACATTGTCCAGGCCACCGCCGCCGCCCGCCAGGGCGCCGACGTCATCGCCGTCATCCGCACCACCGGCCAGTCCCTGCTGGACTACGTGCCCTACGGCGCCACCACCGAGGGCTTCGGCGGCACCTACGCCACCCAGGAGAACTTCCGCCTCATGCGGGAGGCCATGGACAAGGTGGGCGAGGAGCTGGGCCGCTACATCCGGGTGTGCAACTACTGCTCCGGTCTGTGCATGCCCGAGATCGCCGCCATGGGCGCCTTCGAGGGCCTGGATGTGATGCTCAACGACGCCCTCTACGGCATCTTGTTCCGCGACATCAACATGCAGCGCACCCTGGTGGACCAGTCCTTCTCCCGGGCGATCAACGCCTACGCAGGCGTCGTCATCAACACCGGCGAGGACAACTACCTCACCACCGCCGACGCGGTGGAGGAGGCCCACACCGTGCTGGCCTCCCAGTTCCTCAACGAGGCCTTCGCCCTCAAGGCGGGCCTGCCCGAGGAGCAGATGGGCCTGGGCCACGCCTTCGAGATCGACCCCGACGTGGAAAACGGCTTCCTCTATGAGCTGGCGCAGGCCGAGATGGCCCGGGAGATCTTCCCCAACGCGCCGCTGAAATACATGCCTCCCACCAAGTTCATGACCGGCAACGTGTTCCGCGGCCACGTGCAGGACGCCCTTTTCAACATGGTGACCATCCTGACGGGCCAGAAGATCCACCTGCTGGGCATGATGACCGAGGCCATCCACACGCCCTTCCTGTCCGACCGCTTCCTGGCCATTCAGAACGCCCAGTATATCTTCCGCACCATGCAGGACCTGGGCGGCGAGATTGTGTTCAAGGACGGCGGCATTATGCAGACCCGTGCCAACGAGGTGCTGAAAAAGGCCACCGACCTGCTGGGCCAGATCGAGCAGCTGGGCATCTTCGAGACGCTGGAGCGGGGCATCTTCGCCGACATCAAGCGCCCCCGCGACGGCGGCAAGGGCCTGGACGGCGTCGTCAGCAAGACGCCGGGCTATTTCAACCCGTTCCTGGAACCCATGATGAAAGGGGGTGCCGCTAAATGAGCTCCGGACTGTATCAGATTCGCGATAAAAACCTGGACACCACCCTGGACCTGACCCGTTTGAAGCCCTACGGCGACACCATGAACGACGGCAAGGTGCAGACCTCCTTCACACTCCCGGTGAAGGACGACGACCGGGGCGCGGCAGCCGCCGTGCTGGTGGCCCAGAAGATGGGCCTGTCGGAGCCCAACGTGGCCCTGCGGCAGAAGCTGGACGAGAACTTCACCTTCTACGTGGTCTACGGCTCCCTGACCCACACCGTCAACTACAACGAGATCGTGGTCCAGACCGTCACCGACGAGGTGATGGATATGCACGAGACCGACGAGTTCCTGAAAGAGCGCCTGGGCCGCAAGATGGTGGTCATCGGCGCGTCCACCGGCACGGACGCCCACACCGTGGGCATCGACGCCATCATGAACCGCAAGGGCTTCGCCGGACACTACGGCCTGGAGCGCTATGAGATGGTAGAGGCCTACAACCTGGGCAGCCAGGTCCCCAACGAGGAGTTCCTGCGCAAGGCCGCCGAGGTCAACGCCGACGTGTTGCTGGTCTCCCAGACCGTCACCCAGAAGGACGTCCACATTCAGAACCTCACCGAGCTCATCGAGCTGGCGGAGGCCGAGGGCGTTCGTGAGAAGTACATCTTCTGCTGCGGCGGCGCCCGCGTCACCCACGCCCTGGCCAAGGAGCTGGGCTATGACGCCGGTTTTGGCGCCGGCACTTACGCCGACGACGTGGCCACCTTCACCTCGAAGGAGCTGGTCCGCCGCCTGAACAAGTGATCCGTCCGTCCTGTCTGAGGCAAACGCGAAAGGCCGGGAGTTCAACCGCTCCCGGCCCCGGCGGTATCCATTTGTAAAAGAAGGGAGGTAACTGAGACAGGACGGCTGATTGGGAGTATATCCCAAAATTTTCCACTCACAATTGATTTTGGGATCTGCTCTGAGGCACCCCCATCCCCCCGGCGCATTCATCCGCGCGGGCCCCGGCTGAGAGAACCGGAGGTCCAAGAGAGAAAAGGAGGTTTCGCAATGCAATCCCTGAAAAACTGGAAGGACAGACTCGGCAAAGTTCTGCTGGTCATGTACGCACTGGTCCCCCTCATGACCACCTTCGCCCTGGCGGCTGAGGACGGCCAGAGCAGGTTCTACGGCACCATCTGGTCCCTGATTCCCCCCATCGTGGCCATCGTTCTGGCGCTGATTACCAAGGAGGTCTACTCCTCGTTGTTCCTGGGCATCCTGGTGGGCTACCTGATCCAGATGGAATTCAACCCCGTGGCCGCCATCACCACGCTGATCGCCGACCTGGGCGACAACATCGGCGGCAACGCCGGTATCCTGATCTTCCTGGTGGTCCTGGGCACCATGGTGGCCCTGATGATCCGCGCCGGCGGCTCCAAGGCTTACGGTGACTGGGCCGTGGAGCACCTGAAGACCAAGAAGAGCGCCCTTTGGTCCACCTTTATCCTGGCCGCCATCCTGGGCGTGGACGACTATTTCAACAACCTGACCACCGGCAACGTCATGCGTCCCGTCACCGACCGGCACCAGATCTCCCGCGCCAAGCTGGCCTACATGTGCGACGCTACCGCCGCCCCCATCGTCATCATGATGCCCGTCTCCTCCTGGGCCGCCGCCGTCACCGGCGTCATCGACAACGAGGAGCTGGGCTTCCAAATCTTCTGCCGGGCCATCCCCTACAACTTCTACGCGATTTTGACCATCGTGTTCATCATTGTGATGATCGCACGGGACATCGACTTCGGCCCCATGAAGACCCACGAGGACAACGCCAAAAAGGGCGACATCTACACCACGCCCGAGCGTCCCTTCGCCGGCGTTGAGGAGATGAAGTTCAATCCCAACGGCAAGGTCATCGACCTGGTGATCCCCGTGATTATCCTGATTATCGGCTGCGTGGGCGGCCTGGTTTACGCCGGCTACCTGAACGGCGGCACCAACCTGCTGAGCATGTTCGCCAACACCGACGCCTTTGTGGGCCTGCCTCTGGGCTCCACCGTCGCTCTGATCATCACGTTCATCTTCTTCGCCTTCCGCCGTTCCATGAAGTTCACCGAGCTGATGGACTGCATCCCCGAGGGCTTCAAACAGATGGTTCCCGCCATCCTGATCCTGTGCTTCGCCTGGACCATCGGCGGCGTGACCCGCTACGGCCTGGGCGCTCCCGACTTCGTGGCCGGGCTGGTTAAGTCCTTCGGTCCCACTCTGCGCAACATGCTGCCCGCCGTGATCTTCCTGATCGCCTGCTTCCTGGGCTTCGCCACCGGCACCTCCTGGGGCACCTTCGGCATCCTGCTGCCCATCGTGCTGGACGTGTTCACCCCCGGCGGCTTCGCCAACCTGACCGCTGACGCCCTGAACGAAGTGCCCATCCTCATGGTGGGCATCGGCGCCACCCTGGGCGGCGCGGTCTGCGGCGACCACTGCTCTCCCATCTCCGATACCACCATCATGGCCTCCTCCGGCTCTCAGTGCTACCACCTGAATCACGTGCTCACCCAGATGCCCTACGCAGTCACTGTGGCGGCCATCTCCTTCGTGAACTACGTGATCACCGGCTTCCTGATCAATGTGGTGCCTGAGATCGTCTGCCTGATCATCGCCATCGCTTCCACCATCGTCACCATGCTCATCGTCGGCAAGGTGACCGAGTCCCAGAAGACGGCCTGACCCCGGGAGGGACAAATCTTCTGACAAACGCGTTTGCCGCTCCACTCCGTCTGGAGTGGGGCGGCATTTCCTTTTTCAGCGGACGAGGACGCGGAAGGCGGCCCAGGGACTCTCGGACCAATACAGCCGCTTCTCGGCGGCGGGCACACCGGCGAGGTACTTCAGTCCCATCTCTTTCTTCACTGCGGCAAACTCATTGATCTTCTTCATAGCTGTATGCTCCTTTCTTGTTTCTGTAATCAGTATACTCTAACACAAAACATTACACAAACGAATAATTTTCATGTTTTATATGAGTTAAAGGAATGGTTAAATGAACACAATCAAGTGTCAGATTCTCCTGAAAGCCGTGGAGCTGGGGAGCATCACCCGGGCGGCGGAGGACATGGGGTATACGCAGTCGGCGGTAAGCCGCTCCATCGCCGACTTGGAGCGGGAGTGGGACGTGACACTGCTGACCCGGAACAAGGACGGGGTAGTCCTCACCGCCCAGGGGGAGTCCCTGCTGCCGGACATCCAGTCGCTGTGCAACGCCCAGCGGACTCTGGAAACCCAGGTCTCCGCCCTTCACGGTCTCACCCGCGGTACCCTGCGGGTGGGTACCTTCACCAGCGTCTCCATCCACTGGCTTCCGGGGATCATGAAAGAGTTTCTGGCCCTCTATCCCGGCATCCGGTTCGACCTGGTCAGCAAGTGGGAATTCGCCGAGGTGGAGGAGCTGGTGCGCCGGGGCCAGGTGGACTGCGGCTTTCTGGCCCTTCCTGCGGGGGACGCGCTGGAGACCGCCTTTCTGCGGCGGGACCGCCTGCTGGCGGTACTCCCTCCGGATCATCCCCTGGCGGGGGCGGAGTGCTATCCCGCGGCCCGGTTTGCCCAGGACCCCTATATCCGCATCCACGAGCACTGGGACATGGAGTTCTCCCGCATCTTCCAGGACGAGGGCCTGCGGCCCAACATCCAGTACACCGTCAACGACGATTTCGCCATTCTGGCCATGGTAGAGCAGGGCCTGGGCATCAGCATTCTGCCGGAGATGGTGGTGCGCGGCAGCCAGCGGAATGTGACCGCCATCCCCCTGGAGCGGCCCCGCTACCGGGAGATCGGACTGGCGGTCCGCCGGGGCGGGCCCGTGTCCCCCTTGATCCGCCGCTTCCGGGACTTCACCCTCCAGTGGCTGGAGAGCTCTCTCTGACTGCGGCGCATACATTATATATAATACGGTATACGGTCCCGGCGGCGCCATTCGGCACGTCATGACTTTTCCGGATGGATACCATCACGATTCTGCACTTGCGCAGACGCCGCAACCCATGTATACTCAAAGAGAGAAAAATCGGAAAACGGAGTGATCACATGAATACCGCTCTTGGCACGCTTTGGAATCTGGCCGGCTACATCGCCGCGGTGGCTCTGGGCGCGTGGCTGGGCTCCCGCTCCGGCGTGCGCACACGGCCTCTTCCCTGGCTGGGAAAGCTCCAGCTGGCGGCGCTGATGATCCTGATCGTCTCCCTGGGCGTGAAACTTGGCGCGGACGATGAGGTCATCGCCTCTCTGGGACAGATCGGCTGGACCGCCTTTTTGATTACCGCGGCCGCCATGGCCGGGTCCGTCCTGGCCCTGTGGCTTCTGCGCCGCTTCGTGCTGCGCCTGGATGACCAAGGCCTGCCGACAGGCGGCGCCGCCTCCGCTGAGGCAGGGGGCGAGGGTGGTCAGAAGGCCGACAACTCCCTGACCAAGTGGATCGTGGGGGCGGTGGCCCTGGGAATGCTGGCGGGCTATTTCCTGGTGCCGGATGCCATTGTGGCCTACTGCGGGCAGGTGATCGATCTGGGGCTGTACCTGCTGCTGTTTCTGGTGGGCATGGACATGGGCCGGCAGGGCACGGTGGTCTCCGACATCAGGGCCGCCGGCTTCAAGGTACTGCTGATTCCCGTGGCGGTGGCTGCCGGCTCTCTGGCGGCGGCGGCCCTGGTGGGTCTGGCGCTGGAGATCGGCCCCAAGGACGCCATGGCGGTGGCCGCCGGCTTGGGGTGGTACTCCCTGGCCCCCAGCCTGCTGGCTCCCTACTCCCTCCCGGTGTCCGCCGTGTGTTTCCTGTCCAACGTCATGCGGGAGGTCTTCGCCATCCTGGCCATTCCTCTGGTGGCCCGGCGCGTCGGCTTTGTGGAGAGCGTGGCTCTGCCGGGGGCGGCGGCCATGGACACCGTCCTCCCCGTGGTGATCGGCGCCACACACGAGCGGATTACCATCTACTCCTTTACCAGCGGCATGGTTCTCTCACTGGCGGTGCCCCTGCTGGTGTCCGCCATCGTGGCGCTGTGACATCCGCAATTTCAAACAGAGAGGAGCTTTCCCATGGACGAGTCCTGGCGCGATAAAAACTATTCCCACTTCTCCCACAGGGAGTGCGAGTTCTTCCCCTGCCACCAGGGAGTGGACGAGGCGTCCTTCAACTGCCTCTTCTGCTACTGCCCGTTGTACCTCATGGGGGACCAGTGCGGCGGAAATTTCACCTACACCGCCTCCGGCATCAAGGACTGCAGCGGCTGCACCATCCCCCACCGGCCGGAGAACTATGGTTATATCATCCAGAAGTTCTCGAAGGCGGCGTCGAAGCAGTCCCGAGAGACGTAAAGAAAACGCCGGCGGGGGCTTGCGTTTTCAGAAGCAGCGTAGTATAATACTGTCGAAAAATAAATATCGCAAAGCAGTCGGAGCCGTTCTCCCCTTGGGGAACGGGTAATAGGGAAACAGGTGCAAGGCCTGTACGATCTCGTCACTGTATGTAATGAGCGCGCTGTCTCAGTCGAAACAGGACAGCCACTGGCGAAAGCCGGGAAGGCGATGGCGCGCGATGATTTACGAGTCAGGAAACCTGCCGCCTGCTGGTACAGGAATACCGTCCGGTGTTCCAGATCACGAGGGCTTGATTGTACCGCTTCCCCTTTAAGGGCATGCGCTTGTGGTCATCTGATTCAGATGACCGCTTTTTTTGTCCTGTGTATTCCTGTACCCTGAATTTGCTGATGTAAAATTTCACCATACATCAGAGGGGCGGAGACACATATGGTTGAAGCACTTGAAAATCCGCAAATTGCGGATTTTCAACTGGCGGGTCTCTGATCCGCCGGACGGGCTTTGCCCACTTCACCTATGAAGTCAAACACATGACCGTTTACATGGTCCCTGGCGGCAGTAAAACTGCCGCTAGGCTGAAAAGAATCATTCTGATTCTTTTCAAATGTGTTGACGATACCCCGCCTCGAAAACACAAGGAGGAATACACAGATGAACAAGAAAAAACTGCTTTCCCTGCTGGTTATGGCTGTCATAGCGGCCGGACTGCTGGCCGGCTGCGGCGGAACCAAGACCCCCGGCGCCCCCCAGGACCCCGCCCCCGCCCAAAATACTCCCGCGGAAAATGAAACGCCGGAGCCCGCTGAGGACGACGACGAGGACTACACCACCGGCGACGCCTCTCTGGACAATCCCCGGAATCAGGACGGCATCGGTGAGGACGAGCTGCTGGTCGTCAGCTTCGGCACCAGCTTCAACGACAACCGCCGATTGACCATCGGCGCCGTTGAGGAGGCCATGGAGAAGGCCTTCCCGGACTGGTCCGTCCGCCGGGGCTTCACCGCCCAGATCATCATCGACCGCGTCCAGCGCCGGGACGGCGAGGTCATTGACAACGTGGGTCAGGCGCTGGACCGGGCCGTGGAAAACGGGGTCAAGCGCCTGGTGATCCAGCCCACTCACCTGATGGACGGCCTGGAGTACAACGACGTGGTCGACGAGGCCGCTCAGTACGCCGACGCCTTTGAGGTCATGGCCATCGGCGCGCCCCTGCTGACCTCTGACGAGGATTTCCAGATCGTCGCCAAGACCATGGCAGAGGCCACCGCCCAGTACGACGACGGCAAGACCGCCATCTGCTTCATGGGCCACGGCACGGAGGCCGCCTCCAACGTCATCTACGCCAGAATGCAGCAGGTGATGACCGACGCCGGATACGCCAACTACTTCATCGGCACCGTGGAGGCCGCTCCCACCCTGGACGACGTGCTGGCCATGGTCCAGGCGGGCAGCTATGAGCGGGTGGTGCTCCAGCCCATGATGATCGTCTCCGGCGACCACGCCAACAACGACATGGCCGGCGACGACGAGGACTCCTGGAAGACCGTATTTGAAAACGCCGGCTATGAGGTGGTATGTGTTTTGAAGGGTCTGGGTGAGTACGAGGCCATCCAGAACCTGCTGGCTGCCCACGCGCAGGCCGCCATTGACACGCTGGGCTGAAACCCCCGTCCCAAAGCCCATACATCACTATCACACGGCAGACCGGAAGCACGCTCCGGTCTGCCGTGCAAAACACGGAGGTTAAAATCATGAAAAAGTCCCTTCTTCTGCTGTTCTCCCTGATTCTGACAGTCCTGCTGGCCGCCGGCTGCGGCGCCGCGCCGGACGACGCTCCCTCCGAGCCGGAGACACCGCCTCCGGCGGCGGAGCCGGAAGCCCCGGATGCTCCCAAGGTGGCCTCCGCTGACCAGATGGCTCCGGTGGAGAATGTGGTGGACCCGGACCTGGTTCCCGTCTACGCCGACGCCCTTCAGGACGGCACCTACGACGTCACAGTGGACTCCAGCTCCTCCATGTTCAACATCACCGCCTGCGAGCTGACAGTGGCCGGCGGTAAAATGACCGCCGTAATGCACATGGGCGGCACGGGCTATCTGTACGTCTTCCCCGGCACCGGCGAAGAGGCCGCCCAGGCGGAAGAGAGCGCCCTGATTCCCTACGCCCAGGACAAAGACGGCGCCCACACCTTCGTATTTCCCGTGGAGGCCCTGGATATGGGCGTAGACTGCGCAGCGTACAGCAAGAAGAAGGAACTGTGGTACGAGCGCACTCTGGTCTTCAGGGCGGACTCCCTGCCAACCGAGGCCTTCCAGGAGGGCTCCTTCGCCACGGCGGAAAGCCTGGGACTGGCCGACGGGAATTACACCGCGTCCGTCCAGCTGGAGGGCGGCTCCGGCAAGGCCAAGGTGGACTCTCCCGCCGCCCTGCGGGTGGAGGGCGGCAGGGCCTTTGCCACCATTATCTGGAGCAGCTCCAACTATGACTATATGCGAATCGGCGAGGAGAAGTTCCTCCCCCTGAATGCCGAGGGCAATTCCTCCTTTGAGATCCCGGTGGAGTACTTCGACCGGAGGCTGGTGGTCTACGCCGACACCACCGCCATGAGCACTCCCCACGAGATCGAGTACACATTGTGCTTCGACTCCGCCTCTATCGAAAGCGCGTCATGACCACGGGAAACCGCCTGCCCCTTCGGGGTCTTTTGGCGCTGGCGCTCCTGCTGGTTCTCTGCGGCTGCGTCCAAGGCGCTAAACAGCTCCCTTCGCCGGAGCCGGAGGCGCCCCAGACCCTCTCCTGGGACGCGCTGGAGTATGAGCGCAGTCTGGATCTTCTCTACGCCGAGCAATTTTCTGTCGATTATTATACTAATGGTTATCAGAAGATCGCCATTGGAGACGGCAACCGCTATCTGGTGGTACCGGAGGGGGCAAACGCTCCCTCCGGCATTCCAGAGGAGGTCACAGTGCTGTACCAGCCTTTGGACAGCATCTATCTGGTGGCCACCTCCGCTATGGACCTCTTCCGGCAGCTGGACGCCATTGACGCCATCACCCTCGCCGGCCTAGACGCCGGCGGCTGGTATATCCCGGAGGCCCGGGAGGCCATAGAGGCGGGCCGCATGGTCTTCGCTGGAAAGTACGGCGCCCCGGACTACGAGCGTATTCTGGACCTGGGGTGCGATCTGGCGGTGGAGTCCACCATGATCTACCACACCCCGGAGGTCAAGGAGCAGCTGGAGCGGCTGGGCATCCCGGTGCTGGTGGAGCGCTCCAGCTATGAGAGCCATCCCCTGGGCCGCATGGAGTGGATCAAGCTCTACGCCGCGCTGCTGGGAAAAGAGGCGGAGGCCGCGGACTATTTTGACGGCCTCATGGAGCGGCTGGCCCCCATCCTGGAGCAGGAGAACACGGGAAAGACCGTGGCCTTTTTCTACATCACCTCCACTGGGGCGGTGAATGTGCGCCGCTCCGGGGACTACATCGCCAAGTCCATCGGTCTGGCCGGCGGCGTCTACGCCTTTTCGGACCTGGAGAGCGGCGAGGGGGTCAAGTCCACCATGAACATGCAGATGGAGTCCTTTTACGAGGGCGCACGAAACACGGACATCCTGATCTACAACAGTGCCATTGACGGCGAGCTCCAGACCGTGGACCAGCTGCTGGAGAAGAGCGGCGTCCTGGCGGATTTCAAGGCCGTACAGGAGGGAAATGTCTGGTGCACCGGGAAGAATCTCTTCCAGGAGAGCCTGGGCCTGGGGGACTTGATTGCGGATCTCCACACCGTTCTCTCCGGGGAAGACGCTCCCCTGACGTACCTGCACCATCTGGACTAGGGCCTGTGCAAACAGGCCCCGGAGGAGGCGAACCCATGAAACAAGTCCGCTCCCGCTATTTGGGGGCATTCCTGCTGCTGCTGGCACTTCTGGCGCTGCTGGTGGTCTGGAACATCAACGCCGGCAGCGTTCCGCTGTCCGGGACGGAAATCCTACGTATTTTATTCAGCTCCCCTGACGGCAGTACGGAGTACGGCATCGTGCGCACCCTGCGGCTGCCCCGGATCTGCGCCGCCGTCATTCTGGGCGGCGGGCTGTCCGTCTCCGGGTTTCTGCTCCAGACCTTTTTTGCCAACCCCATCGCCGGTCCCTTTGTGCTGGGCATCTCCTCCGGGGCCAAGCTGGCGGTGTCCCTGACCATGATCCTCCTGCTGAGCCGGGGAGCCGTCGCCGGCTCAGCGGCGCTGATCGGCGCGGCCTTCGGAGGAGCCATGCTGTCCATGGGCTTTATCCTGGCTGTGTCCCAGCGGGTAAAGCGGATGAGCATGCTGGTGGTCTGCGGCGTGATGATCGGGTATATCTGCTCCGCCATCACGGACTTCGCCGTCACCTTTGCCGAGGACTCCAACATTGTCAACCTCCACAACTGGTCCATGGGCAGCTTCTCCGGTATCTACTGGGACAGCGTGCAGGTAATGGCGGCGGTGGTGGGAATTGCCATGGCCCTGGTCTTCCTCCTCTCCAAGCCCATCGGGGCCTATCAGATGGGAGAGGTGTACGCCCGGAACATGGGCGTCAACATTCGGGCCTTCCGGCTGGCGCTGATTCTGCTCTCCAGCGTCCTCTCGGCCTGCGTCACGGCCTTCGCCGGGCCCATCTCCTTTGTGGGCATCGCGGTGCCCCATCTGGTGAAGAGCCTCTTCCGCACCGCCAGGCCCATTTTGATTATCCCCGCCTGCTTTCTGGGCGGCGCGGTGTTCTGCCTGTTCTGCGATCTCATCGCCCGGACTGCCTTCGCCCCCACGGAGGTCAGCATCAGCTCCGTCACCGCCGTCTTCGGCGCGCCGATTGTGATCTACATGATGGCCTTCCAGCGGGGCAAACCCAAGCTGTAATACTGACTGCAAATATAACGGAGAGGAGATGCCGGATGGAGGCCTATCTGTACACGGAGAATCTGGCCGTGGGCTACAACGGCCAGGCCCTGATTGAAAACATCTGCCTCCATCTGCGCCGGGGGGAGATCATGACCCTCATCGGCCCCAACGGCTCGGGAAAGTCCACCATTCTGCGCAGCGTCATCCGCCAGCTGGCCCCCATCCGGGGCGCGGTGTACCTGGACAGCCGCCCCATGGACCGTATGACGGCCCTGGACATTGCCAGGCGGCTCTCCGTGCTGATGACAGACCGGGTTCATCCGGAGCTGATGACCTGCCGGGACGTGGCGGCCACCGGGCGCTACCCCTACACCGGAAAGCTGGGTCTTTTGACCGCGGCGGACTGGAAGAAGGTGGACGAGGCCCTGGCCCTGGTCCACGGGGAGAATCTGGCAGACCGGGATTTTTCCCAGATCAGCGACGGACAGCGCCAGCGCGTCCTGCTGGCCCGGGCCCTCTGTCAGGAGCCGGAGGTCATCGTGCTGGACGAGCCCACCTCCTTTCTGGACATCCGCTACAAGCTGGAGCTGCTCTCCATCCTAAAGGACATGGTGCGCCGCCGCAATCTGGCGGTGCTCATGAGCCTCCACGAGCTGGACCTGGCCCAGAAGGTCTCCGACCGCGTGGCCTGCGTCCACAACCACGCCATTGAGCGCTGCGGGGCGCCGGAGGAGATCTTCACCGCCGAATACATCCTGGAGCTGTACGAAGCCGCCCGGGGCAGCTACAACCCGGCCTTCGGCTGTCTGGAGCTGGAGCCCCCCGCCGGAGCTCCCCAGGTGTTTGTCATCGGCGGCGGGGGGAGCGGCATTCCGGTGTACCGCCGCCTCCAACGGCAGGGCGTGCCCTTTGCCGCCGGGGTCCTCCATGAAAACGATCTGGACTACCCGGTGGCGAAGTCCCTGGCGGCGGAGGTGATCTCCGAGGCGGCCTTCACCCCCATCGGAGACCAGGGGTTCCGTCTGGCGGCGGAGCGGATGGCGTCCTGCGCCAAGGTTCTCTGTCCCCTCTCCGCCTTCGGGCCCATGAACGAAAAAAACCGGCTCCTGCGGGAGCTGGCGGAACAGGCGGGGAAGCTTCTATGAGCGCGGGATTTGAACACTACGTCCTCTCCGGCGGCAGGCGTCTCCGGTGCGGCTACACCACCGGCACCTGCGCCGCTCTGGCGGCGGCGGGGGCCGTCCGGCTGCTGCTCACCGGCGCCCCGCCGGCCTCCGTCTCCCTGGAGACCCCCAGGGGAATCACCGTGGAGGTGCCCCTGGAGTCCTGCAGTCTGGAGCGCGGCAGGGCCTCCTGCGCCGTCCGCAAGGACGGCGGAGACGACATTGACGCCACCGCCGGACTGCTGGTCTTCGCCCACGCGGAGCGGCAGGACGCCCCCGGCACCGTCATCGAGGGCGGCGAGGGCGTGGGACGGGTGACAAAACCCGGTCTGGACCAGCCGGTGGGGGCCGCCGCCATCAACCGCGTGCCCCGGCAGATGATCCGGGAGGCCGCGGCGGCGGTGTGCGGCGAGCTGGGGTACGGCGGCGGACTGCGGATCACTGTCTCCGTCCCCGGCGGCCGGGAGGCGGCGAAAAAGACGTTCAATCCGGAGCTTGGCATCGAGGGGGGCATCTCCATCCTGGGCACCTCCGGCATCGTGGAGCCCATGAGCCTCCGGGCCCTGGCGGACACCGTGTCCCTGGAGATCCGTCAGGCCGCGGCCCTGGGAAGCCGCCATATCATCCTCACCCCCGGGAACTTCGGGCTGGACTTCCTTAGTGCGCAGGGGCTGGACAGGCTGGGCGTTCCCGTGGTAAAATGTTCCAACTTCATTGGCGACGCCCTGGACGCCTGCGCCGGGTCTGGCTTTGAGACCGTCCTGCTGGCGGGACACATCGGCAAGCTGGGAAAGCTCTCCGGCGGCATCATGAACACCCACAGCCGCTTTGCCGACTGCCGCACGGAGCTGTTCTGCGCCCACGCGGCAGTGTGCGGGGCCTCCGCGGAGGTGTGCCGCGCGCTGATGGACGCCGTCTCCTCCGACGCCTGCATCGCCATTCTGGACGGAGCAGACCTGCGGGAGGCGGTGCTGGAGCGGATGCTCTCTGCCATCCAGAGGCATCTGATTCGCCGGACCGGCGGGGCCTGCCAAAGCGGCGTCATTTTATTTTCCAACGAATACGGCCCCCTGGGGCAGACGGAAGCTGTAAAGGAGATTATGGAGGCATGGAAGTGAGACAAGGCGTATTCTACGGCGTAGGCGTGGGCCCCGGCGACCCGGAGCTGCTGACCACCAAGGCCCTGCGGACACTGGAGCGCTGTTCGGTGATCGCGGCGCCCCGGACAAAGAGCGGCGAGATGCTGGCGTTGGACATCGTCCGGCAGGCCATGCCCCTGGAGGGCAAGACCATCCTTCCCCTGGAGTTCACCATGTCCCGGGACCCCGCCGTTCTCCGCGCCTCCCGTCTGCGGGCATCGGAGACCATCGCGGCCCGCCTCTCGGCGGGGCAGGACGTAGCCATGCTGAACCTGGGGGACGTGTCCATCTACGCCACCTTCGGCTACCTGATGGACATGCTCACCGGAGAAGGGTACAAGGCTGTCATGGTCCCCGGCGTGCCCAGCTTCTGCGCCGTGGCGGCCCGCCTGGGCGCCAGCCTCACCACCGTCTCCTCCCCCCTTCACATTCTTCCCGGCGGCAGCAGCTCCCTGGCGGAGCAGCTGGACCTGCCGGGGACCAAGGTGCTGATGAAATCCGGCCGGCAGCTCCCCCAGGCGGCGGAGGTCCTGCGGCAAAAGGGGCTTTTGGAGAAAGCCGCCATGGTCCGGGACTGCGGCCTGCCCACGGAGCAGGTCTGCCGGGATCTCACGCGGCTGCCAGAGGAGACGGGGTATTTTGCAACCGTCATCGTAAAGGAGTAAGCTATGATCCATTTTGTTGGAGCGGGGCCCGGCGCGCCGGACCTCATCACCCTCCGGGGCGCGGAGCTCTTAAAAGCAGCGGGCGTGGTCATCTACGCCGGCAGCCTGGTGAACCCCGCCCTGCTGGAGCTGTGCGAGGCAGACTGTGAGATTCATAACAGCGCGGAGATGACATTGGAGCAGGTTCTCTCTGTCATGGAGGCGGCGGAGCGGGCGGGAAAAACCACCGTCCGTCTCCACACCGGCGACCCCTGTCTCTATGGAGCCATCCGGGAGCAGATGGACGCCCTGGACACCCGAGGCATCCCCTACGACGATACGCCGGGGGTCTCCAGCTTCTGCGGCGCGGCGGCCGCCGCCCGGGCGGAGTACACCCTGCCCGGCGTGAGCCAGTCGGTGGTCATCACCCGCATGGCCGGACGCACGCCGGTGCCGGAGGCGGAGTCCATCGCCGCCTGGGCCCGCCACGGGGCCAGCATGGCGGTCTTTCTCTCGGCGGGGATGCTGGAGGGACTCCAGGCCGAGCTCCTGAAAGGGGCCTATACCTCTGACACCCCGGCGGCCCTGGTGTACAAGGCCACCTGGCCGGAGGAGAAGGTGGTCCGCTGCACTGTGGGCACCCTGGCGAAGGCTGGGCGGGAGCACAGCATCACCAAAACGGCCCTGGTGCTGGTGGGCGATTTTCTGGAGCCGGACTACCAGCGGAGCAAACTCTACGATCCATCCTTTACCACGGGATTCCGTGAGGCCTCCCAATGACCCTTCGGCTGCTGGCCTTTACGGCCCGTGGATTCGCCCTGGCCCAAACGCTGGCCGGGGCCTTGGGCGGCGAGGCCGCCCGCTGCGGCGCACCCCTGGGACTGGCGGATTGGACCACCGACGGCTTTGCCCAGGCGGACGCCCTGGTCTTTGTGGGGGCGGCGGGCATCGCCGTGCGGGCCATCGCCCCCCACGTCTGCCACAAGGCCGCGGACCCGGCGGTGGTGGTGGTGGACGAGGCGGGCCGCTTCGCGGTGCCCATCCTCAGCGGCCATCTGGGCGGGGCCAACGACCTGGCCCGGAGGATCGCCGCCCAGTGCGGCGCGGTGCCGGTCATCACCACCGCCACGGACGTCCGGGGCCTCTTCGCCGTGGACGAGTGGGCCAGGCGGCAGAACTGCCGGGTAGAAAATCCGGAGGCCATTGTCCGCGTTTCCTCCAAGGTGCTCGCCGGCGAGACCGCCGGCATTTACAGCCCCTGGCCCATCACGGGCCGGCCGCCGGAGCATACGGCCCCGGCGGCGGAGCACAGCTGCGACGCCATGCTCACTCTCCGCCGGGAGAGCGGGGACGCCCTGCGCCTGATTCCCATCATCGCCGTGCTGGGAGTGGGGTGCCGGAGGGACACGCCCGCGGCGCTCCTGGAGCGGGCCTTTGCGGCGCTTCTGGAGAAGAGCGGGCTGAACTCGCTGGCCTTTTATAAGGCGTGCAGCATTGACTTAAAACGGGAGGAACCCGGACTTCTGGCCTTCTGCCAAAACCGCGGCCTCCCCCTTGAGACCTTCTCCGCCCAGGCGCTTCGGGACGTGGAGGGCCGCTTCTCCCCCTCCGCTTTCGTACAGAGCGTCACCGGGGTGGACAACGTGTGCGAGCGGGCCGCGGTTCTGGGCAGCGGCGGAGCGCTGATTGTAAAAAAACAGGCGGGAGACGGCGTGACCATGGCGGCGGCCCTGGCGCCCTTCTCCCCGGATTGGAGATGGCGGGATGAATAAGGTGTATGTGGTGGGCATCGGTCCCGGCGGAGCGGACCAGATCACGCCCCAGGCCCGGGAGGCCATGGACCGGGCGGAGGTGCTGTGCGGCTACACGGTGTATATCGATCTGGTGCGGCCCCTGTACCCGGACAAGGAGGTTTTCACCACCCCCATGACCCGGGAGCGGGAGCGCTGCCGGCGGGCCATGGAGACCGCCCGGTCCGGGCGGACAGTGGCTATGCTGTGCAGCGGCGACGCCGGGGTCTACGGCATGGCCGGTCCTCTTCTCCAGCTCTGCCCGGAATTTCCGGAGGTGGAGGTGGAGGTGGTCCCCGGCGTCACCGCCGCCCTCTCCGGCGGGGCGGCGCTGGGCGCGCCGCTGATGCACGACTTCTGCGTCATCTCCCTGTCGGACCTGCTGACCCCCTGGGAGACCATTGAAAGCCGCCTTCTCTGCGCCGCCAGGGGGGATTTTTCCATATGCCTGTACAACCCCTCCTCCAAAAAGCGGGCGGACTATCTGCGGCGGGCCTGTGACATCCTGCTGCGGGAGAAGGGCCCGGAGACCGTCTGCGGCTGGGTGCGGAATATCGGCCGGGAGGGACAGGAGCGCCGGGTGCTGACCCTTAGCGAGCTGCGGGAGGAGACGGTGGATATGTTCACCACCGTGTTCATTGGCAGCAGCGCCACCCGGACGGTGAGCGGCCGGATGGTCACCCCCCGGGGCTATGAGGCCAAGGCATGAGGCTGCTGATTTTCGGCGGTACCACCGAGGGCCGCGTCCTGGCGGAGCGGGCCGCCGCCCTGGGGGCGGAGGTCGCCGTCAGCGTGGCGACGCCCCTGGGAGCCGAGGAGCTGGCGGGACTGCCCGGCGTCCGCGTGCTGACGGGACGGCTGGACCAGAGCGCCATGGAATCTCTGCTGGCGGGCTTTGACTGCTGCGTAGACGCCACCCACCCCTACGCAAAGATCGTCACCGCCGCAGTCCGGACGGCCTGCGAAAACACGAATACGCCCCTGCGGCGGCTCCTGCGGCCTGCGAGTCCCGCGGAGAACGTGGTCCGGGTGTCCAGCTGTGCCGGCGCCGCCGCCTTTTTGGCGGAGCAGACCGGCAATATCCTGCTGGCCACCGGCTCTAAGGAGCTTGCGGCCTTCTCGCGCCTGCCGCCGGAGCGGCTCTACGCCCGGGTGCTTCCCACCCATGAGAGCATCGCGGCCTGTGAGGCCCTGGGCCTGCCCCACCGGAACATTCTGGCCCTCCAGGGCCCCTTCACGCAAAAGCTGAACGAGGCCATGCTGGAACAGTACCGCATCATGTGGCTTGTGACCAAGGACGGCGGCGGCCCCGGCGGCTTTGGCGAAAAGCTGGCCGCCGCGCAAAACACGGGCGCCCGTCTGGTGCTGGTGGAACGTCCCGCCGACGGCGGCGTCGGTCTGGAGGCGGTTCTATCCTGGATCAAGGAGGAATTATTATGCAGGTGACACTGGCGGGTCTTGGCTGCGGAACGGCGGCCACGGTCACGGCGGAGGTTCGGGAGGCCCTGGCCCAGGCGGACTTCCTGGTGGGCGCGGAGCGGCTGCTGGACCATCTGCCGGAGGGCATCACCCCCCGGCGCAGGAGCGCCGTCAAGCCTCGGGAGATCGTACAACTGCTGCTGGACTCCGGCTGTGAAAACGCCTGCGTATTGTACAGCGGGGACACCGGCTTTTACTCCGGCGCCCGGAGTCTCCTGCCCCTGCTGGCAGAGCGGGGCATCGGGGCCCGGGTTCTCCCCGGCGTCTCCAGCGTGCAGTACCTGGCCGCGCGGCTGGGCCGCCCCTGGCAGGACTGGGTCCTCCGCTCCGCCCACGGGGTGGAGTGCGACGCCGTGGAGGCGGTGTGCCGGGGCAGGCCCGCCTGCTTCCTCACCGGCGGGACCCTGGGCCCCACGGCGCTGTGCCGCCAATTGGCGGAGGCCGGGCTGGGAACGCTGTCCGTGACTGTGGGAGAGAATATCTCCTACCCGGAGGAACATATTGAATCCGGCACGGCGGCGGAGTTCGCCCGGCGGGACTTCGCTCCTTTGAGCGTACTTCTGGCAGAGGCCGCCCCCACCTTTCCCCGGCGGACGCCGGGATTTCCCGACGAGGCGTTTCTGCGGGGCGGGGTTCCCATGACAAAACAGGTGATTCGTGCCGCCGCCCTGGGAAAGCTGGCGGCGGGCCCGGAGGATGTGTGCTGGGACATCGGCGCGGGCACGGGCAGCGTCAGTGTGGAGCTGGCTCTGCAATCCAAGGCGGTCTGGGCCGTGGAGCGAAATCCGGAGGCCCTGGAATTGCTGCGGGCCAACCGGGAGCGGTTTCGCGCCTGGAACCTGCGCCCGGTGGAGGGCGCAGCCCCGGAGGCCCTGGACGCTCTGCCCAAACCGGACGCGGTATTCGTGGGAGGCAGCGGCGGCGAACTGCCCCGGATTTTGCAGGCCGTCCATGACGCAAACCTCAACGCCCGGGTCTGCGTCTCCGCCATCGCCCTGGAGACGCTGCACACCGCTCTGGAGACTCTCACGGCTCTGGACTGGGAAACGGAGGTCACACAAATCGCCGTCACCCGGGGAAAACCGGCGGGACCGCTTCACCTGCTGACAGCTCAGAACCCGGTGTTCCTCATCACGGGGGTGCGGCCTTGAGGCGGTTGATGCTCAGCGCTATGAACAGCGGCAGCGGAAAGACCACCGTCGCCTGCGCCCTGCTGGCAGCATTGAAACGGCGGGAAATCTCCGTGCAGTCCTTCAAGTGCGGCCCGGACTACATCGACCCCATGTTTCACACGCAGGCGCTCGGCACCCCCAGCCGGAACCTGGATCTCTTCTTACAGGGGCCGGAGGGCGTGCGGCGCACCCTGGCCTGCCAGCGGGCGGATCTGGCCCTGCTGGAGGGAGCCATGGGGTTTTACGACGGCGTAGCCGGCACCGCGGAATCCAGCGCCTGGCAGACGGCGGACACGGCGGACATTCCGGCGGTGCTGGTGGTGCGCCCCGCCGGTTCCAGCCTGACCTTGGCGGCCCAGATACGGGGACTCCAGTCCTTCCGCACTCCCAGCCATCTGGCAGGAGTGCTGCTGAATGCGTGCAGGCCCGCTCTCCACACCCACCTGGCTCCCATCCTGGAGCGGGAGACGGGCCTGCCGGTGCTGGGCTTTCTGCCCCCCATGGAGGAGGCGGTCCTTCCCAGCCGCCACCTGGGCCTGCTGACTGCCGGGGAGATCACGGACCTCTCCGCCCGGATCGAGGCCCTGGCCGCTCAGCTGGAGCGGACCGTGGATGTTCCCGCTCTGCTGGCTCTGGCAAGGGCCGCGTCTGACCCGTTTACCGCCCCTGTCCCCGCCCCGGCCCGTTGCCGGATCGCCATAGCCCGGGATGAGGCATTCTGCTTTTTCTACGAGGACAATCTGGACGCCCTGCGTCAAAGCGGCGCGGAGCTGGTCTTTTTCAGCCCCCTGCGGGACCGGGAACTGCCCTCCGGCATCGACGGGCTGTATCTGGCGGGGGGATACCCGGAGCTCCACGCCCGATCCCTGAGCGAAAACGCAGCTATGCGGGAGAGTATCCGGCGCGCCGTCGCGGTGGGCCTGCCCACTGTCGCGGAGTGTGGCGGCTTCCTCTATCTCCAGCGGACGCTGGAGGATGACGCCGGAACCCCCTGGCCCATGGCCGGCGCGCTGGCGGGCGCAGGGTTCCAAACCGGGCGCCTGCAGCGCTTCGGCTACCTGACGCTGACAGCGGATTCCGACAGCCTGCTGCTGCGCCGGGGCGAGACGGTCCCCGCCCACGAGTTCCACTACTGGGACTGCACGGAAAACGGCACGGCCCTGGCGGCCCAAAAGGCGGGCCGGGAGACCGCGTGGCGCTGCGGCTTTGCCTCCCCCACCCTGTACGCCGCCTTCCCTCACCTGCACTTTAACGGCCAGCTGCCCCTGGCCCGGCGCTTTGCGGACCGGGCCGCCCGCTGGAGAGAGGAACACATATGAAAACGCTTTCGGAAATCCTGGCGCAGATCACCGGCCCCGACGAGGCCGCCAGGGCCGCCTGTCTGGCCCAATGGGACGGCCTGGCCAAGCCCCTGGGGAGTCTCGGACTGCTGGAGGACTCCCTGGCCCGGATTGCGGCGGTGACCGGGAGCCCGGACATCACCCTTGACCATCGGACGCTGCTGGTGCTGTGCGCCGACAACGGCGTGGTGGCCCAGGGGGTCACCCAGTGCGGCAGCTCCGTCACCGCCTCCGTGGCCCGGGCCCTGGCCGCAGGGGAGAGCACCGTCTGCCACATGGCCCGGTGCGCCCGGTGCCGGGTCGTTCCCGTGGACATGGGGATGGCGGACTTCTCCCCCACACCCGGCGTGTGGGACCGCCGGGTGCGAAACGGCACGGCGGACATCACCCAGGGCCCCGCCATGACCCGGACGGAATGCGTCCACGCCATTGAGCTGGGGGCGGAGCTGGTGCGAAAGTGCCGGGAGAGCGGCGCGTCCATCATCGCCACCGGGGAGATGGGCATCGGCAACACCACCACCTCCAGCGCCCTGGCATCCGTCCTGCTGGATAAGTCCCCATGGGAGGTCACCGGCCGGGGGGCGGGCCTGTCCGACGCCGGGCTTGCCCGGAAGATCGCCGCCATTGAGCGGGCCGTCGCACTGAACCGTCCGGACCCCTCCGACCCTGTGGACGTCATCTCCAAAGTGGGCGGGCTGGACATCGCAGGTCTGTGCGGCGTGTTTTTGGGGGGCGCGCTGTACCGCGTTCCTGTGGTGATCGACGGATTCATCAGCGGCGCGGCGGCGCTGTGCGCTGCCCGGCTGCGGCCCGGAGCGGAGTTCGCCATGCTTCCCAGCCACGTTTCCGCCGAACCAGCGGGCGGGCTGATGCTGGAGGCCCTGGGTCTCAGTCCCCTGATCTCCGCCGGAATGCGCCTGGGAGAGGGCAGCGGGGCCGCGGCGGTCCTTCCCCTGCTGGACATGGCCCTGGCAGTCTATCGCAGCGGCCAGACCTTCGGACGTCTGGGCATTGACGCCTACGTCCCGCAATAAGGAGGCGCTCATGTTCACACTGGTCATCGGCGGCGCCGCCAGCGGCAAGAGCGAGTACGCCGAGTCCCGCGTCGTACGCCTGCCCGGACGGCGGATCTATCTCGCCACCATGCGGCCCTGGGATCAGGAGTGCCGCGCCCGCATCGCCCGCCACCGCCGTCTCCGGCAGGATAAGGGCTTTGAGACCCTGGAGCGGTACACGGACCTGGCGGGGGCGGAGGTCCCGGCAGGGGCCAACGTCCTGCTGGAGTGCATGAGCAACCTGACCGCCAACGAGCTCTATGACCCGGAGGGCGGCGGCCAGGAGGCGGTCCTCCGGGGCGTGGACGCCCTGCTGGCCCGGTGCGGCCATCTGACCGTGGTCACCAACGAGGTATTCTCCGGCGGCACGGCCTGCGAAGAGGACACCCTCCGCTACCTGCGCGCCCTGGCACGGATCAACCGCCTTCTCGCGGCCCGGGCGGACACCGTGGCGGAGGTGATCTGCGGACTGCCCAACTATTTGAAGGGAGGGCCCCTGCCGTGAAAACCGTTCTGGGCGCCGCTGCCGCCGCGTTTTCCATGTTCTCGGCCCTGCCCGTCCCCCAGGTACCCTGGGACGAAAAGCATATGCGCTGGATGCTGGCGGCCTTTCCCCTGGTGGGCCTTGTCTCCGGCGGAGCCTGCTGGGCCTGGGACGCCCTGTGCGGCGTTCTGACCCTGCCGGCCATCCTGCGGGGGGCGGGACTGTGCCTGCTGCCTCCGCTCATCACCGGCGGCGTCCACCTGGACGGCTATGCCGACACCTGCGACGCCCTGGCCAGCCACGCCTCCCCCCAGCGGCGGCAGGAGATTTTGAAGGACCCCCATCTGGGGGCCTTTGCCGCCATCCGGCTGTGCTGTTATTTCCTGGCCTCCTTCGCGCTGTGGACGGCCCTGCCCCGGTACGAGGGCCCTGCCTTCCTTTTGTCCTTCTGCCTGTCCCGGGCCCTGTCCGGACTGGCCATCGCCGCCTTTCCCCTGGCCCGGGATACTGGCCTTGCCCACACCTTCGCCGCGGCGGCGGACCGGCGGCGGCTCCGCGCCCTGCTGGCGGCGCTCTCTGCCCTGTTGGCTGCACTGCTGTGCCTGCGGGGCCCAGCGGGAATCTCCATGGCGGCGGCGGCCCTGGGCGTATTTCTCTTCTACCGCTCCATGGCCCGGAACACCTTCGGCGGGATCTCCGGGGATCTGGCGGGCTGGTTTTTACAGACCGCCGAGTTGTGGATGCTGGCCGCGGCCTGCGCCGCGCAGTATCTGGAACCTTTTTTGAGGAGGCTGTCATGATCTTTGTCACAGGCCCGCTGCTGGCGGGCAAACAGAGCTGCATCTGCGCCGCCCTGGGCATCTCGCCGGACGAATTCGCCCGGCGGGCCGTGCGGGACGTGCAGGAACTGGCGGCGGCGGCCCCGGACCTCCCCGCCCTGGCGGAGGCCCTCTCCCGGCGGGAGATTGTCATCGCCACAGAGGTGGGCGGCGGCTTGGTGCCCACGGACCCGGCGGAACGGGCCGCCCGGGAGGCCGCAGGGCGGCTCAGCTGCCTCCTGGCGGAGCGGGCGGACACGGTAATCCGGGTCTGCTGCGGCCTGCCCCAGGTGCTGAAAGGACATCTCCCGTGCTGATCTATCTTCTGCGCCACGGCGCTACGTCCTATAACGCAGAGGGCCGCTACCAGGGCCGAAGCGACATTCCTCTCTCCCCCGCGGGCCGGGCGGCCCTGGCGCCGGCGGACTTCTCCCCGGAGAGCGTCTATGTCTCCCCCCTCTCCCGGGCGGCGGAGACCGCCGCAACCCTGTTCTCCGGCGCGGCGCGGATTCCCGTCCCCGCCCTGACGGAGATGGACTTCGGCGTCTTTGAGGGCCGGACCTGGCGGGAGATGGAGCGCGATTCCGATTACCGGGCCTGGGTGGAGAGCGGCTGCACGGGCCCCTGTCCCGGCGGGGAGAGCCGCGTGGAATTTTCAGACCGGGTCTGCGGAGCATTTGCCCAGCTGGTGGACCAGGAGCTTGCCTCCTGCGCGGAGCGTCTTGTAATCGTAGCCCACAGCGGCACCCAGATGGCGGCGCTGGAACGCTTTGCCCTGCCGCCCCGGGGATATTTTGATTGGAAGTCCCCCTGCGGCGGCGGTTTTTTGCTGGACGCCGCCCCCTGGCGGGATCACCGCCGGCTGGAGCTCATCAAAGAAGTACGGTTTACAAGGGATTGAGACTATGGAGATCATCTATGCCGCTCTGGGCGGCTTCGCGCTGGACCTGCTGCTGGGGGACCCGGCCTGGATGCCCCACCCGGTGGTGGGGATGGGCCGGTGCATCACATTCCTGGAGCGCCGCCTGCGGGCCCTCTTCCCCGGGACGCCGGGCGGCGAGCGGGCCGCGGGATGGGTCCTGGCGGCGGCGCTGCCCCTGGGAACCCTGGCCCTCTCCCTGGGCCTGCTCCACCTCTGCCGCCTGATCCACCCCGTCCTGGCGTTCACGCTGGAAACCGTCTGGTGCTGGCAGGCCCTGGCCGTGCGGGGCCTGGCGGCGGAGAGCGAAAACGTGCGCAGGAGCCTCACCGGCGGCACGCTGGAGGAGGCCCGGAGGGCGGTGGGACGCATTGTGGGGCGGGACACCGGCGCTCTCAGCCCCCAGGGCGTGACCCGGGCAGCGGTGGAGACGGTGGCGGAGAACTTCGCTGACGGCGTGGCCTCCCCCATGGTCTATATGCTCCTGGGCGGCGCGCCCCTGGCCCTGTGCTGTAAGGCCGTCAACACCATGGACAGCATGGTGGGCTACAAAAACGACCGGTATCTCCACTTCGGACGCGCCGCGGCGAAGCTGGACGACGCCGTCAACCTCCTCCCCGCCCGGCTGGCGGCGCTGCTGCTGGTCCTCTCGGCGGGCCTGACGGGGGAAAGCCTTCCCGGCGCCTGGCGGATCTGGCGGCGGGACCGCCGGCGCCACGCCAGCCCCAACTCCGCCCAGACGGAATCCGCCATGGCCGGGGCCCTGGGCATCCGGCTGGGCGGACCCGCGTCCTACTTCGGGCAGATTCACGGCAAGCCCTTTATCGGCGACGCCCTGCGGGAAGCGGAGCCCCGGGACATTCTCCGGGCAAATCGGATGCTGTACGCCGCCAGCGTTCTCTGTCTGGCGCTGCTGTGCGCACTGCGGATACTCATCATCAAAGGAGTGAGCCTATGACGGACCACGGCGGCGACTGGGCCGGCTTTGCAGAAACATACGGCAGTACGCCTCTGGACTTCTCCGCCAACGTCAGCCCCCTGGGGACGCCGGAGCCCGTCCGGCGGGCGGCGGAGGCGGCTCTGGCGGAGGCGGGGCGGTATCCGGACCCCCTGTGCCGCGCCCTGCGGGAAAAGCTGGCGGCGTACCACGGCGTACCGGCGGACTGGATTCTCTGCGGCAGCGGGGCGGCGGATCTGATCTACCGTCTGGCGGCGGCCCGGCGGCCCGGAAGGGCTCTGGTCACCGCCCCCACTTTCTCTGAGTACGAAAACGCCCTGACCCTGTGGGAGTGCCGCGTGTCCCGATTTCCTCTGTATGAGAAGAACGGTTTTGCCGTCACAGAGGACATCCTCACCGCCATCGTCCCCGGGCTGGATCTGCTGTTTTTGTGCGAGCCCAACAACCCCACAGGCCGCACCACAGGCCTTTCGCTGCTGGAGCGGATTCTGGAGCACTGCGCCGCCTGCGGTACGCTCCTGGCGGTGGACGAGTGCTTCAACGATCTTCTGGCCGACCCGGAGGCGCATACCCTGCTGAAATCCCTCCGGCGCTATGAGAACCTGCTGATCCTGCGGGCCTTCACCAAGAGCCGGGGTCTTGCGGGCCTGCGGCTGGGGTACGCCCTCAGCCAGGACGCCGCCCTGCTGGAGGCCATGGGGCGCGGCGGTCCGCCCTGGTCGGTTTCCGCCCCTGCCCAGGCGGCGGGCATGGCGGCCCTGGCGGACACAGCGGGTCCGGAGGCCCTCCGGCGGCTGATCCGGCAGGAGCGGCCGCGCCTCTCGGCAGGGCTGGCAGCCCTGGGCTGCCGGGTCTGCCCTGGGGAGGCCAACTACCTGCTGTTCTTCTGCGGCGTTCCCGATCTGCCCCGGCGGCTGGCGGAGCGGGGCGTTCTGATCCGGAACTGCTCCAATTACTATGGTCTCGGCCCCGGCTGGTACCGCTCGGCGGTGCGCACAGAGGCGGAAAACGATCTCTTTTTGAAAATCATGGAGGAGGTGCTGTAAATGGCGCGGTGCATCATGGTGCAGGGCACCATGTCCGGCGCGGGAAAGAGTCTGCTGGCGGCGGCGCTGTGCCGCATCTTCCGCCAGGACGGCTGGCGGACGGCCCCCTTCAAGGGCCAGAACATGGCTTTGAACAGCTACATCACCCGGGACGGCCTGGAGATGGGCCGGGCCCAGGCAGTCCAAGCCCAGGCGGCGGGCATCGAGCCGGACGTGCGGATGAACCCCGTGCTCCTCAAGCCCTCCAGCGACACCGGAAGCCAGCTCATCGTCCTGGGGGAGGTGCAGGGCCAGTACGAGGCAGCCGGCTACTTCCGGATGAAAAAGAGCCTGATTCCGGAGGTACTGGCGGCCTATGAGAGCCTTGCCGCCCAGTACGACGTCATCGTCATCGAGGGGGCCGGCAGTCCTGCGGAGATCAACCTGCGGGACGGAGACAGCTTTGTGAACATGGGGCTGGCGGAGCTGGTGAACGCCCCCGTCCTGCTGGTGGGGGACATTGACCGGGGCGGCGTGTTCGCCCAGCTCTACGGCACCGCCGCCCTGCTGGAGCCTTGGGAGCGGGAGCGGATCGCGGGCCTTGTCATCAACAAGTTCCGGGGGGACCCGGCGCTGCTGGAGCCGGGCCTTGCCATGCTGGAGGAGAAAACCGGCATCCCGGTGCTGGGGGTGGTGCCCTACACCCGGGCGGACATCGACGACGAGGACAGCCTCTCTCCCCGGCTGGAGGAGACCCGGGTCCGCCGGGCCGTGGACATTGCCGTGATCCGCCTGCCCCGCATCTCCAACTTCACAGACTTCTCCCCCCTGGAGAGCCACGGCGCCCTGGGGGTGCGGTACGCGGACAGCGCCGCCTCCCTGGGGACGCCGGACCTGGTGATTCTCCCGGGCACCAAGAGCACCATGGACGATCTCCTCTGGCTGCGGCAGAGCGGCCTGGAGGCCGCCGTCCTGAAGCTGGCGGCGGCAGGCGTGCCGGTGCTGGGGATCTGCGGCGGCTACCAGATGCTGGGTCAGACCCTCTCCGACCCGGAGGGCGTGGAGCGGGGCGGCGAGCTGCGGGGCATGGGCCTGCTCCCCTGCAAGACCGTGTTCTCCCCCCAAAAGACCCGCACCCGGATCGCCGCCGCCGTCACGGCGGGCCCCTTCGCCGGGGTGGAAATCGACGGGTACGAGATTCACATGGGCCTGACCCGGCGCACGGAGGGCATTCCCTTCTGCCGCCTGGAAACCGGCCAGGAGGACGGCGCCGCCGTTGGGAACGTGTTCGGCACCTATCTTCACGGCCTCTTTGACAGCGGCGCGCTGACGGAGCGGCTGGCCGCCTGGCTCCTGGGGCGCAGAGGCCTCTCCCCATCGGAGACTGCGGTGGAGAGCCGCCTGGCCTATCAGGAGCGGCAGTACGACCTGCTGGCGGACGCCGTGCGCTCCAGCTTGGACATGACCGCCGTCTACAAGGCCATGGAGCGGTACGCCCGATACGGAACAGGAGGAATGTCGCCATGAACACACGCCACACCCTGCCCGGGGACATCGAGCGGACCAGCATGTCCATCATCGCTGCGGAGCTTGCGGAGCGGGGCATCGTCCTGCCGCCGGAGCACGAGGCGGTGGTAAAGCGGGTCATCCACACCACCGCGGACTTCGACTATGCGAAAAATCTCCGCTTCACCCCCGGGGCGGCGGAGCTGGGTCAGGCCGCACTGCGGCGGGGCGTCCCCATCGTCACAGACACCAACATGGCAAAGGCGGGCATCAGCCGACCCAGCCTGGAAAAGCTGGGCTGCGGGCTCCACTGCTTCATAGCGGAGCCGGAGGTGGCAAAACTGGCCAAAGAGCGGGGCCTCACCCGGGCGGCGGTCTCCATGGAACGGGCGGCGCGGGAGCACCCCGGCGCCCTTCTGGCGGTGGGCAACGCACCCACGGCGCTGCTGCGGATTGCGGAGCTGATGGAGGAGGGCCTGCGGCCCGCCCTGGTCGTCGGCGTGCCAGTGGGATTTGTGAATGTGGAAGAGAGCAAGGAGATCCTCTTCGCCGCCTGTGAGGCCCGCGGCGTTCCCGCCATCGCGGCCATGGGACGGAAGGGCGGCAGCAACGTGGCCGCTGCCATCTGCAATGCGCTGCTGTACGCCGCCACGGAGACGCTGGACCCCGCCGCCCGAGGGTGGCAGTAACAGCGATAAAGTTTAGGGCCGCCCTTTTCAAAGGGCGGTGGGGGCAAAGCCCCTGCGGATTTGGGCGAGGCCCAGGCGTTTTCCAATTTTAACCGCACTCAAAAAAGGGGGTCGGACGCATTTGCGTCCGGCCCCCTCTGCCTTTTCTCACAAAAACACCTGATTCTCCTTGGGCTCCCGGAAATCCCGCTCCAGCATGGCCACATGGGACAAAAACGCCGGATCGTCGAAGTACTTGGCCCCCCGGGTACACTTGCGCACGCAGCTCTGGCACTTGATGCACGTCCCCAGCACCTCCGCCGTGTTTTCCAGGTCAATGGCGCCCATGGGACAGGCCCGGGCACAGGCCCCGCAGTTGCTGCACCTGGCAAGATCTGTCCTGGGCTTGGCCTTCAGGAACTTTACTGGCTCCCCGTCCAATCCCTTGGGGATATAGTACGGCGCCGCCGGGTCCCCGGGCACCTGGACCGGCGCGGGATTGCCCGCTTTCTCCGCGATTTTCCCGGCAAAGTCCTTGATCTCCTCCAAATCACTCCAGGCGGGGCGGCCGAAGGCAAGCTCGTCCGTAAAGGCGTGGCGGCCCACAAAGGCCCCCGCCGCAACGGGGCAAAACCCCCCCGCTTCCAGCACCGCCCGCAGCTCCGCCAGGGAGTTGTCATAGCTTCGGTTGCCAAAGAGCACCACGGGCACCGCCAGCGCCCCGTTTCCCCGGAGCTTCTCCTGGAAATCCGGCAGGAGCTTGTTGGGCAGCTTCCCCGCGTAGGTGGGCGAACCCACTACCACAATGTCCGCCGCCGTGAAGGCCAGCGCCTCTGCCCGCTCTTTGGGCCGGGTGAAGCTCCGCTCCTCCATGGGCAGGCCCAGACGCTCCGCCAGGGCCTCCGCCATGGAGCGGACCACCTTGGCCGTAGTCCCGGTGGCGCTGTAATACACCGCCCAGACTTTTTTCAATTCCATCTCGCTTCTCCTCTCCCCGGAAAACCACGGTCAAATGGCGAAATCCTCCGGTTTCAGCCGCTCGGTCTCCAGCACCGCCGGACGGGGCGGCACCCGCTTCATGGGGTCATAGCGGAATGCCCGGCAGTTGTTCTCCACCGGCACAATGCCCCGCCTCACACAGGCCACCTCCCGCTCGTTGATCTGCTGCCCCCGCTGGCAGTAGGCGCACCGGGGGTCCATATCCCTGCGAAACAGCATATATACGCTTCCCTTTCAAAATCAAAATTACAGGCAGTACAGCTTGACCGCTTCCTCCTCAGCTGTGGCCCGGATCTGGGTGATGGGGCTCTCATAGCTGTCGATGATCCGTGTGGCCATGGGGTCCTCCAGCTCCTTCTGGATGGTCCGCCGGAGGTTCCGGGCGCCGTAGGTCCTGGAGTAGGACTTGCGGGTCAGCAGCTCCACCAGGGCGTCGTCATAGGTGAGCGTTACGGCCTTCTCTTTCAGAGAGGCGACCAGCTCCTCCAGCATGATCCGGGCAATGGACTGGAAGTGCTCCTCCGTCAGGCGGTTGAAGGTAATCACCGCGTCCACCCGGTTAATGAACTCCGGCCGCAGGAACTGCTGGAGGGCCTTCATGGCCCGGTCCGCGTCCTGCTCCTGCTGGGTGCGGCCAAAGCCCACGGTGCCCTCCTTGGTGGCGCTGCCGGCGTTGGAGGTCATGACGATGATGGTGTTCTCAAAGTTCACCTTCCGCCCGTGGGCGTCGGTGATCTCGCCGTCGTCCAGGATCTGGAGGAGGACATTCAAAACGTCCGGGTGGGCCTTTTCAATCTCGTCGAAGAGCACCACGGCGTAGGGCTTGCGGCGGATCTTCTCCGTCAGCTGGCCCGCCTCGTCATAGCCGACGTACCCCGGGGGGGAGCCCACGATGCGGGAGACGGAGTGCTTCTCCATGAACTCGGACATATCCAGCCGGATCAGGGCGTCCGGCGTGTTGAAAAGATCGCTGGCCAGCTGCTTGACAAGCTCCGTCTTGCCCACGCCGGTGGGCCCCACGAAGATAAAGCTGACGGGCTTGTGCTTGGGGGAGATGCCCACCCGGTTACGGCGCACGGCGGCGGACACGGCGGAGACCGCCTCGTCCTGGCCGATGATGTGGCCCTTGAGCCGCTGCTCCAGCTGGCTCAGGCGCTGGAACTCCTGCTCCCGGATGCGGGAGGCGGGGATCTTGGTCCAAAGCTCGATGACGTGGGCCAAATTCTCCATGGACAGCTGCGGGTCTCCCTTCTCGCACAGGGCCGTGAGCTCCGTGTTCAGCTGCAGCTCCCGGCTTTTGAGCTCCGCCATGCGGGCGTAGTCCCCCTCGATCTTCTCCTCCTTCTCCTCCAGCATAATGCGTTCTTTTTCATAGTCGTCCAGCTCCCGCTGGATCTGCATTCTGCGGGAGATGTCCGGGTCTTTCAGGTTCAGGTCGGAGCAGGCCTCGTCAATGAGGTCAATGGCCTTGTCCGGCAAAAATCGGTCGGTGATGTACCGCTCGCTGAGCACCACCGCCTGGCGGAGGATACCGTCGGAGATCTTCACGCCGTGGAACTTCTCATAGTTGGGGGCCAGGCCCTTCAAAATCTCCACGGAGTCCTCAATGGAGGGCTCGTTCACCGTCACCGGCTGGAAGCGCCGCTCCAGGGCGGTATCCTTTTCGATGGACTTGCGGTACTCGTTGAAGGTGGTGGCGCCGATGACCTGAATCTCCCCCCGGGAGAGGGCGGGCTTTAAGATGTTGGCGGCGTTCATGCTGCCCTCGGCGTCGCCGGCGCCCACGATGCTGTGAACCTCGTCAATCATCAAAACGATGTTGCCAAGCCGCTTCACCTCGTCAATGAGGCCCTTCATGCGGCTCTCAAACTGGCCGCGGAACTGTGTGCCGGCCACCAGCGCGGTGAGGTCCAGAAGGTAGACCTCCTTCTCCCGCAGCTTGAAGGGCACGTCCCCCTCCGCGATCCGCTGGGCCAGTCCCTCGGCAATGGCGGTCTTGCCCACGCCGGGCTCGCCGATAAGGCAGGGATTGTTCTTCTGCCGGCGGTTCAGGATCTGCACCACCCGCTCAATCTCCTGGGCCCGTCCGATCACCGGGTCCAGCTTGCCCTCCTTGGCCTTGTCGCTGAGGGAGATGCAGTAGCTGTTCAGATACTTCCGCTTGCCGCTCTTGGCGTCCTTCTTCTCCCGGCCGCCCCGGGAGCCGCCCTCCTCGGCGGGCTCCTCCTTGGCGGGCTTTTCGCCGGAGGAGAACAGACGGTTCAAAAACGGGAAGGTGGCGGTCTTGCCGTCCTCCTCCTCCCCGCCGCTCTCCTCGCCGCCGGGCAGGTCCTCGATATTCTCCACCCCGTCAAAGGCCTGCATCATCTCCGTGTTGATGGTCTCCAGGTCCTCGTCGGAGATGCCCATGCGCTTCATCATGTCGTCCACCTGGGGCAGTCCCAGATCCTTGGCGCACTTGAGGCACAGTCCCTCGTTGATGGGCTTATCGCCGTCCAGCTTGGAGATGAACACCACGGCGACATTTTTCTTGCATCTTGAACAAAGTGTAGGCTGCATCGTATACCTCCAGAAAATCCAGCGGCCACGCCGCTGAGGTTGCAAGGCATCCCGTCCGTCAGATCCGGGACGCGAATTGTAAAATGTAGCTCCCTTCCGGGGAGACGCCCAGTCTCTGCGCCAGCAGAACCAGCAAAAACACGGCCAGCGCGCCTTCCGCCAGCCCCACCGCCGCCCCGCCCAGGGCGTTGGCGCCGTGGAGCACCGGCAGCTTTAACGCCAGGTCCATAGCCTTCGCGGCCAGATTCAGCAAAACCGCCAGCAGTAAAAAAGCCAGGATGTAGAGGGCCGCGTAGAAAAAGGACTCCGTCACGCTCCGGGCCACGGCGGACAGGATGGACACCCCGGTCTCCCGGACGCCCGCCCGGGCCTGCTCCGCCAGATCCTCCAACCGGCCGCCCGTGATTCCCAGAAGGCCCAGCAGCTCCTCCGGGAGGGCCGCCTCCGGCATCTGGCCCGCAGTGTCCGGCAGAGCCTCGTCCAGCCGCTTTTCAATGTGCCGCTCAATGGCGGGCGCTGCCAGCCTTGCCACGGCTGGCGCCAAAGTCTCCGCCGCGAAGCGGGCGCCCACCAGGGCCAGCACTATAATCAGCAGTCCCGCCAGGGCGCGAAACAGTCCCCGTTTCGCCCCATAGAGCGTAAATCCGAGCAGCAGGGCCGCCGCAATGATGTCTATTATAACAGGTACCGTCACATTTTCCTACCTTTCACGCTGTAAACGTTTTGTGAACTCACCGCAAATTTTTCGCTTCTATGGGAGGAACTGGCTGGCGGACTCCGACGAGAGCAGCAGCGCCGAGCCGTCCGGCCGCATCAGCGCCGAGGAGACCCCGCTGATCCCCCACAGAGAGGCATATACCTGCAGGTTTTCATTATACACCACCAGCCGGTCCGTGTACAGTACCGCCAGATACCGTCCCGCCGCAGAGAGGCTCCGGACCTCCTCGTGGATCTCCAGACTGCCCAGCTCCGCGCCCTCCGCGTCCACCGTGACCAGCCGTCCCACGTTTCCGGCCTGGTAGCGGTTCAGCAGCAGCGCAGTGAACTCCTCCCCCAGGCTGTAACTGCGCAGGTAGGCCCCGCCGTAGTCATAGCTGGCCTCCAGCCTGCCGGAATAGGAGGCGCAGGCCACGCAGGTGTCCGTCACGGCCACAAGGCTGCCATCCTGCTCGCCGGAGGCGAGCGCCATCCCATTGGGTATGCTGTAACTGGCAAGGGGCTCCTTCTCCCCCGCCTCCCGCAGGTCGTAGAGCACCACGTTGCTGACAAACACGCCGTCCTCCTGCCCCAGCCGCACTGCCGCCAGGGTATTCCCGTCGTCGCTGACCCGGGCCTCGGTGACAAACCGCTCGCCGGAGGTCATGTCAAACATCACCCGCGTCATGTCCGCGTTATAGGCGTACACGGCGCCCTTGGCATTCCGCCGCTCCGCCGTCACCGTTAGAATTCCCTTGCCGTTCAGCGTGGCGGAGATCAGCGGCTCATCCTCCTCCGTCTCCAGGTGGAACACCTCGCCCTTCTGGTCCAGAACGTACAGCGACCTGCCGCCGACGTCATAGGCAGCCACCCGGCCGCCGCCCCAGGTCAGGGCCGGGACGGACATCTTCACCTGGGCGGACCAGGTCTCTCCGCCGTCCCGGTTCAAAAGGCTCAGGGAGTTTTCAGACAGCACCACCAGCTGGTCCCCCAGCACCGCGAAGCGGCTGGTTGGAGAGGCGGCGTAGCGGTACCGCTCCTCGCCGGAGCTGGCGGAGCCGCCGTAGTTCAAATACCGGCGCAGCACGTCAAACCCGGTGCCGTCCCGGTAGGCCGCCGCCAGCGCCACCGCCAGCACCGCCGCCAGGGCCAGGAAAAAAATGAGAAACCGCCGCAGAGGTCCGGAGCGCCGCTCCGCCTTCCCCGCGCCGTCGTCGTCATTCCAGATGTCCCTCGTCCTGTTAGCCATTGAGCCGTTCATCCTCATACCAAAGTCTTGAGAGGTACAGTCCCCCCGGCGGCACCGTGGGCCCCGCCAGGGTCCGGTCGCCGCTCTCTAATATGGCGGGAATGTCCTCCGGGGTGAATTTCCCCTCCGCCGCGTAGAGCACGGTGCCGGTGATGGCCCGTACCATGTTATACAAAAATCCGTTGGCGCAGACCTTCAATTCCAAAAGTTCCCCGCTGCGGGCGACGTCGCACCAATAGATGGTGCGGACCGTGGACCTGGTCTCTGTCCCCACGGAGCGCACCGCCCGAAAGTCGTGGGTGCCCACGAACATATGGGCCGCCCGGTTGAGAAATTCCTCGTCCAGCCGCTTGGGGTAGAAGTAGGCCCGGTTGACATAAAAGGGGTTTTTGAACCGGGAATTGTAGATGCGGTAGGTATACTCCTTTTTCAGGCACGAGCCGATGGCGTTGAAATCCTCCGCCACCTCGTAGGCCGACTCCACGGCGATGTCCTCCGGCGTGTGGGTGTTGACGGCGAAGGGCAGCCGGTCCACGGGGATGCGGCTCTCGGTACGGAAGTTGGCGATGTACCGCTCCGCATGGACGCCGGCGTCGGTCCTGCCACAGCCGGTGAGGTGCACTTTCTCCCCGGTGATCTTCTCCAGGGCCTTTTGCAGCGTCTCGCAGACAGAGTCGGCGTTTTTCTGTACCTGCCAGCCGTGGTAGGCGGTGCCGTTGTACATGAGTTTCAGTGCGATGTTGCGCATAAGCGTCTCCTACTCTTCCGAGATTCCCGGAGGGAATCCGCCCCCCGCTTTTCTTTTTCGTGAAACAGAAAAGCGGCTGTCGGCCAGTGAAAAAAGGCTGCGACGGGTCGTCCGCTCCAGGCGCGTACCTCCGGCCGCCGGTGGAGGATGGCTGGCTGTTCCGCATGGGAGTAAGGCAAGGACACGGTGGCCTTGGGGGGCCCTGGGGCCCGGGAGGTACCGGACTCTGTTTACCTCTCTCCCCGCTGTCTTTCTCTGGCGTTTGGAACGGCGGGTTTCTTCTAGCGGTTAACATCCGGATTGTCCGTACGGCCCAGAAGGTAGTCCACGGAGCAGTCCAGATAGTCGGCGATTTCTTCCAAAATCGCGGGAGATGGCGTCCAGTCCCGCCTCTCCATATCGTAAATCAAGCCCCTTCGGACGCCGCATTCCGCCAGAAGCCTACTGACAGAAATCCCTTTTTCTTTGCAGCGAGCCTTAATCAGCGCGGCAGAACGCGCATTATCCATCAGAAACCGCCCTCCTGTCTGTACGCTTGCCAATTTTACGCGAATTATCGTATTTTCTATCAATTTACGAGAATTCACGTTGCATAATGGTTATCATCGATCTTCCTCGAAATACCTTATCACAAAATCAACTCCGGAACAACGGCCACACAAAGGAGGAATTTTCATGAAATCTCTGTTGGAAAAGCTGTTTAACACCTATGGCGACACGGTCCTGCGGGAGCAGGGCATATATGACAAGGCAGAGATCCTGGCAGCTCACAAGCTGCCCCTGGACCAGGGGAGTCAGTTCGAGGTCTGCGACCTGTTATCCAGCTATTACCTCCGCTGGTCCACGGCGGCGTTCTCCACCGGACTCTGCCTGGGGCTCTCTCTGCTGCAGCCCCTCCACCAGCCCCCACGGGACTGAGGGACTCAGATGCCGAAGTGCCCCAGGACGATGACCCCCGCCAGAATGACGGCCCCCATGGCCAGCGCGATATAATCCCGCCCCTCGTATTTGAGCACATGGAGCTTCGTCCGCCCCTCGCCGCCGTGGTAGCACCGGCACTCCATGGCCGTGGCCAGCTCGTCGGCCCGGCGGAAGGCGCTGATAAAGAGGGGCACCAGAATGGGGATCAGGGCCTTGGCCTTCTGGACCAGGTTCCCGCTCTCAAAGTCCGCCCCCCGGGCCTTCTGGGCGGACATGATCTTATCCGTCTCCTCGATCAGCGTGGGGATGAACCGCAGGGCGATTGACATCATCATGGCCAGCTCATGGACCGGCACACGGAGCCGTTTCAGGCCGTTCAGCAGCCGCTCCAGCCCGTCGGTGAGGCTGATGGGGCTGGTGGTGTAGGTCATGAGAAAGGTGCCCATAATCAGCAGCATGATCCGCAGCACCATAAAGACGGCGTTGTGAACGCCGGTGTCCGAGATGCGCACCGGCCCCCACTCCGCCAGGTTCCGGGTGCCCGGCGTAAAGAACAGGTTCAAAAGCCCCGTAAAGATGATGATGAACAGCACCGGCTTCAACCCCCGCACCAGCGCCTTGAGGCCCACCTTGGAAACGCGGACGCATGCCGCCAGCGTCAGAGCCAGCACGCCGTAGCCCGCCGCCCCCTTGGCGCAGAACAGCGCGATGATATACAGCAGCACCAGCAGGATCTTCGTCCGGGGGTCCAGCCGGTGGGCCGGGGTATCGCCCGGGAAGTACTGGCCCAGAGTGATGTCTTTCAGCATGGGGCCCCTCCCTTCCGCAGCGCCAGCAGCTGCCGCTCCAGGTCCTCCACGGTGTACACCGCCGGGTCCACGTCCAGGCCCCGGGCCTTCAATGCCATGGCAACCCTCGTCACCTGGGGCACGTCCAGCCCTGCGGCCATCAGCGCGTCCGCCTGGGCAAAGACCTCCGCCGGCGTGCCGCTCATGAGCACATGGGCGGATTTCAAAACCAGAATCCGGTCCACATTCCGGGCGACCTCGTCCATGCTGTGGCTCACCAGAATCACGGTTGTACGGCGGTTTCGGTGGAAGTCCCGGATGTTGGCCATCAGGTTCTCCCGGCCCGCCGGGTCCAGGCCCGCCGTGGGCTCGTCCAGCACCAGCACCTCTGGCTCCATGGCCAGCACCCCCGCCAGGGCCACCCGGCGCTTCTGCCCGCCGGAGAGTTCAAAGGGGGACTTCATCAGCTGCTCGTCCCGGATGCCCGCCAGCCGCGCGGCCTCCCGGACGGCGCGGTCCAGTTCCGCCCCGGTCTTTCCCTGGTTGGCAGGGCCAAAGGAGATGTCCTTGTACACCGTCTCCTCAAAGAGCTGATACTCCGGGTACTGGAACACCAGCCCCACCTGGAACCGCACGTCCCGGATCTTTTTGGGCTCCGCCCAGATGTCCCTGCCGTTCAGCAGCACCTGGCCGGAGGTAGGGCGCAGAAGGCCGTTGAGGTGCTGGATCAGGGTGGACTTCCCGGAACCGGTGTGGCCGATGATACCCAGAAATTCCCCGGCCTGCACGTCAAAGCTCAGGTTTTCCACCGCGCTGCGCTGGAAGGGCGTGCCGACGCCGTAGGTGTGGGTCAGGTTTTTCACTTGTAAAATGGGCTGCATGGTCTCCAAGGCAGTCTCTTCCCTTCCCGCGCGGGTGTCCCCTGCGCGTTGATATTCCAAAAGTTCCCGCGCCTCCTATTGGATGGCCACAAAAACCGCGTCTTCCGCCTGAAAGTAGTCCTCCAAATTGCTGCTCAGTCCGCTGGCCTTCCACGCCTGGTCGAAGGTAATCTCCTCGATGTTGCTGAGAATCGTGTAGCTGGTGTCCCTCACGGCGTTATGCAGCCGCCCCGTCACCACCAGCCTGTATTGATAGGCGCAGTCATCCGTCTTCCAGGTGCCGTCGCTCAGCTCGTAGTAGGTCTGCGTGGTAACTTCCTCGCCCTGCTCGATCCGCTCCGAGACAAGCTCCTCCGGCGTGGCGGCGAACGTATTGACCACCGTGACCTCCGGATTTTGGGAACAGCCGCACAGACCCAGAACCAGCGCCAGCAGCAGACCGGCCCGCATCCATCGCTTCATTTCTCAATTCCCCCTATTTCAAATTTCCAATCTCCGCCGCAATGGCGTCCGCGCACGCCTCCACCGTCAGCGCGTTCAGGGGCACGTCCACCCCGGCCCGCCGCAGGCGGTCCAGCAGGTCCACGGTGTCCGGCACCGTCAGGCCCATGTGCCGCAGGTCCGCCACCTGGGTGAACACCTCCGCCGGGGCGCCGTCCATGGCCACCTTTCCGTCGTCCATAACGATGACCCGGTCCGCCTCCTCCGCCTCGTTCATGTGGTGGGTGATGAGCACCACGGTGATGCCCTTCTCACGGTTCAGCCGGTGGACGGTGCTCAGCACCTCCTTCCGCCCCACGGGGTCCAGCATGGCCGTGGCCTCGTCCAGAACGATGCACTCCGGCTCCATGGCCAGCACCCCGGCGATGGCGATGCGCTGCTTCTGCCCGCCGGAGAGAAGGTGGGGGGCGTGGCGGACAAACTCATACATGCCCACCGTTTTCAACGCCTCGTCCACCCGCCGCCGGATGTCCTCCGAGGGAACGCCCAGGTTCTCCGGGGCGAAGGCCACATCCTCCTCCACCACGTTGGCCACAATCTGGTTGTCCGGATTTTGGAACACCATGCCCACCCGCTGGCGGATGGCCAGCAGGAGGCTCTCGTCCAGGGTGTCCATGCCCTCCACGTAGACCTTGCCCCCCGCCGGCAGCAGCACGGCGTTGAAGGTCTTGGCCAGGGTGGACTTCCCGGAGCCGTTGTGGCCCAGGACCACCACAAAGCTGCCCTTTTCAATGGCCAGGTCCACGCCCCGCAGGGCGAACACCGGCTCCCCGCCCTCGTCCGCCGGGTAGGCGAAGCGCAGGCTCTCAGTTTCGATCATCTCATTCATGGACATTTTCCTCATTCAAATCCACATGGAATTTCCCCGCCAACCCCGGAGCCAGCCGCCTCAGCCCTCTCCAGAGGAGAAAGCCGCAGAACACGCCCAGGGCGTTCAAAATGATGTCGTCAATATCAAAAAAACGGCCCACCAATACCTGCCAGCACTCGATACCCGCCGTGATTCCAAGTCCCGCGCACAGCGCCCGCCGCCCGGTCCAGCCCCGCCAGAGCAGGGCGGCCAGGAAGCCGAAGGGCAGGAACATCACCACATTTCCGACGATATTGAAAAGGCTGTCCCCCTGGGAGAAGGGGATCAGGTTCACCCGGTGAGCCAGCGGGAGAGCCCGGCCGCCGAAATACGGCGACCAATATCCCTGGAGCCCGGCCCGCAGCCACGCCGGATGCGGACACAGCGTCAGCACCGCCATGCCGCCGGAGAACATCGCCAGCAGCAGCAATCCCGCCTCCCGCGCCCCGCCGCTGGTGAGTCCCCGCCTCCTGAGACAGCGCCTCCTCCAGGGAAGCAGGCAGACGAACAGCGCCAGCGCCGCCGCAGCTCCCGGCAGCATGCCCCTCAGGTACTCCAGAACCTGGAGAATCACACGCATAGGCAGTCTTCTCTCTTTCTATCGGCCGCCGTCAGAATGTCCAGAGGGATCCAGCCAGCGCGGCGGACAGCTTTTGTCAATACAAACGGTAAAAATAAACCCAAATTTTTCTCTCTGTAATCCTACATCCCGGATTCAATATGCATCACAAGGGCGTGCCGCAGCTCCTTCCGCTCCGCCGCCCGGTCCAGCGCCTCGGAGAGAGGGCCGCGGTACAGCAGCACCTTCCGGGCCCCCGCCTGGATCAGGGCGTCCGTGAGGGCGATCTCCTCCACCTGGGTGGTGCGGTCCTGCACCCGGACGCAGACCAGGGGCTTGGGCAGGGGCGGCCCCATCTGCCGCAGGAGCGCCTTGAACAAAAACCGCGCCCCGTCGTAGCAGGCCACCTGCCCCTCCCGCAGAGGCGAAAACACCACCGCGCCCGGAACATCCGCATAGGTCCGGGCCGCCTCTCCGGCGGCGAGGCACCGTTCCATCACCCCGTCCTCCGCCCGGACCTGGGCGGCCACCAGGGACGGCTCCCGCACCTGCTTCCCCGTCTTGAAACAGCGGACCATGATCTCCGCCGGGGCGAAGGTGCGGCGCCAATCCTCCAAAACCGGCCGGCCGCCCTCATAAAAAGCATCCCGCATCCCCGGCCTCACTCGCTGAACCATCTTCCTGTGGCTCCGCAGGGCAGGGCCAGCCCCGTCTCCGTGACGGGGAGCCCCAGCTCGTCCCAGGCGCACTTCCCGCCGTACTTCTCCGCCACCAGAATATTCAGGAGATACCCCAGCACCGACGGAGCCAGCCCCGTGGTGTAGGAGTTGATGAGCACAAAGAGTGGCCTGTCCGACAGCACTCCGGCGCAGAGCTTTACAAAGGGATAGAGATTTTCCTCCAGCTTCCACACCTCGCCGCCGGGCCCCCGGCCATAGCTGGGCGGGTCCATAATGATGGCGTCGTACTGCCGCCCCCGGCGAATCTCCCGCTCCACGAACTTGGCGCAGTCGTCCACGATCCAGCGGATGGGCGCCTCCTCCAGGCCGGAGAGCTTCGCGTTCTCCTTCGCCCAAGCCACCATGCCCTTGGCGGCGTCCACGTGGCACACGCTGGCTCCGGCCTTGGCGCAGGCCGCAGTGGCTCCGCCGGTGTAGGCGAAGAGGTTCAGCGCCCGAATGGGCCGCCCGGCGCCGCGGATCTTCTCCATGACAAAATCCCAGTTGGCCGCCTGCTCCGGAAAGAGGCCGGTGTGCTTGAAGTTCATGGGCTTGACCTGGAAGGTCAGCTCTCCATAGTGAATCTTCCAGTTCTCCGGCAGAGCCTTCTTCTCCCAGTGGCCGCCGCCGGTGCGGGAGCGGAGATAGCGCCCGTCCGCCTGCTTCCAAGCCGGATTTTTTCGCGGCGTCTCCCAGATGGCCTGGGGGTCCGGCCGCACCAGCACCCGGCTGTCCCAGCGCTCCAGCCGCTCGCCGCAGCCGCAGTCCAGCAGCTCATAGTCCTCCCACTTGTCCGCAATCCACATATTGTTTCCTCTCTCTCCCGCCGCCTCTCCGGAGACGGCAGAAACGGTTGACATAGTAAATCATGTTATTATACCGCCAATCACCCGCTCCCGTCAACAAAAAACGGACTGACTTTCAGAGAAACATCTGAAAATCAGTCCGTTTACGCCTCTCATGCGCCTATTGGGCCGGGAGTCTCTGGTAGATCTCCATCTCCCGCCGCAGCCGCCGGGCCAGCTCCCCGCCGCAGGTTCCCGGCAGCGTCCGCCAGCGCCAGTTGTTTCCTCCCAGGGTGGAGGGGATATTCATCCGGGCCTCGCTGCCCAGGCCCAGCAGATCCTGAAACTGCATCACCGCGAGATCCGCCGCGGAGGCCCACGCGGAGCGCATCATACCCCAGTGGTAGCCCTCCTGCTCGTTCAGGCGGAGGTAGGCTTTTGCCAGGGCCACGTCCTCCGCCGGGGCGGAGGACATCCAGCCCTGGATGGTGTCGTTGTCGTGGGTCCCGGTGTAGGCCACGCAGTGCGGGGTGTAGCAATGCGGGAGGTACCCTCCGCCGGTGTCCCGGCTGTCAAAGGCGAACTCCAGCACCTTCATACCGGGGTAGCCGGATTCCGCCAGCAGCTTCCGGACGGAGCCGGTGAGAAAGCCCAGATCCTCGGCGATGATGTCCCGGGGCCCCAGGGCCGCCTCGATGGCCCGGAAAAATCCGATGCCGGGGCCGGGCCGCCAGCGGCCGTTCCGGGCCGTGGTCTCTCCATAGGGGATGGCGTAATACTCGTCAAAGCCCCGGAAGTGGTCGATCCGCAAAACATCATAGAGCTGGAACTGGCTGGCGATCCGGCGAATCCACCAGCGGTACCCGTCGGCCTCCATCCGTTCCCAGTCAAAGAGGGGATTGCCCCACAGCTGGCCGTCGGCGGAGAAGCCGTCCGGCGGACAGCCCGCCACCTCGGTGGGCCGTCCCTCCCCGTCCAGCTGGAACTGCTCCGGGTGCGACCACACGTCGGCGCTGTCCCCGGAGACGTAGATGGGCAGGTCCCCGACGACGGAGATGCCCTTGCCGTTGGCGTAGGCCTTCAGCTTCTTCCACTGGCGGAAGAACAGGTACTGCACCGCCCGCCAGAAGGCAAGCTCCTCCCCCAGCTCCTCCCGGGCGGCGGCCAGCGCCCCGGGGCGGCGGAGCCGCTCCTCCTCCGGCCACTGGAACCAGGAAACGCCCCCGTGCCTTTCCTTCAGCGCCATGAACAGGGCATAATCCTCCAGCCAGTCCCCGTGCTCTTGGCGAAATTGGGCAAAGTCCGGCGGGTCCTGCTCCAGCAGGCGGCGGCAGGCCCCTCTCAGCACGGGATAGCGGGTCTCATACAGCAGCCCGTAATCCACCCGGGCGGGGTCGTCCCCCCAGTTCAGGTCCCGAAACTCCCCCGGCTCCAGCAGTCCCTCCGCCGCCAGGTCCTCCAGGTCGATGAAATAGGGGTTGCCCGCGAAGGAGGAAAAGGACTGATAGGGGGAGTCGCCAAAGCTGGTGGGGCACACCGGCAGAATCTGCCAGCAGGACTGCCCCCCATCGGCCAGGAAATCCACAAACTCCCGGGCCGCCGCCCCCAGCGTCCCGATCCCGTAAGGGGACGGCAGGGCGGATATGGGCATCAGGATTCCGGCTCTTCTCACGTTGGAATCCCCTTTCCTATAAAATCAGACGGCCCCGTCCAGCCGGGCCACGCTCTCGCCCATAATCAGCTGGAAGGGCACCACCTCATGAACCGGGCGGTTTTTCCGCTCGATGTTGTGAAGCAGGATGTCCACCCCCCGCTCCGCCAGCCTCTGGGTGTCCTGGCGGACGGTCGTGAGCCGGGGCACGGAGTAGCGGGCCATGGAGATGCCGTCAAACCCCACCACGGAGATGTCCTCTGGCACCCGCTTGTTCAGGTCCCGCAATGCCCGGATGGTGCCCATGGCCATCACGTCGCTCATGGCGAAGATGGCAGTGAGGTCCGGGCAGCGGCCCAGCAGCCGCAGCGTGGCGGCGTAGGCCTCCCCCATGGAGTAGCGGCAGGGCTCGCACTGGCGGTCCTGGTCAAAGGGCAGGCCCAGCCGGGCAAAGGTCCTCTCGCACCCCTTTAACCGGCGGTAGCTGATCTGGGAGCAGGCCCAGTTGCCTCCCAGGACCCCGATGCGCCGGTGGCCCCGCTTCGCCAGGAAAGCAATGACCTGGGCGGCGGCCTCGCCGTCGTCGGTGGTGAGGGAGGAGAGGTTCTCAAACTCCAGCTCCGCGGCGGTGTTGGTCAGCAGCACGCAGGGCACGCTGATGCCGTAAAACTCCGCCCCGAACATCTCCACGTCGCCGCCCAGGAACAAAATCCCCATGGGCTTGCGCTCCCGGCACAGCTGGAGGGCGTAGCCCACCTCGTCGGCGTCCTCGTCCAGATAGTAGACCACGGCTTCCCGGTTGTTCTCCTGCAAAAGCGTCTGCACCCGCTCCACCAGGTCGGCGAAGAGCATATTCTGGGTGCCCTTCACCAGGATGATGATGCCGGTTCCGCTCTGCTGTTTCAGGTGCTTGGCGTTGTTGTTTGGCTGGAAGCCGTACTCCTCCACCACAGCCAGCACCTTCCGCCTCGTCTCCTCGCTGACGTCTGGGTGCTGGTTCAGCACCCGGGACACGGTGGCCACACCGCACCCGGACAGCCGGGCAATATCCTTGATGGTCACACCGTATCCCCTCCCTCCTTATAATTCGGCCAATAATTATATCATACCGGCTAGTAAAACGCAAGCCTCACCCTTTCACGGCGCCGGCCGCCACGCCCTTGATGATATATTTCTGGCAGCTGAGGTAGAAGATGATGATGGGGATGATGGCCAGCACCAGAGAGGCCATGATGGCGCCCATGTCCACCCGGCCGTAGGAGCCCTGCATCCGCTGGATGACGATGGAGATGGTGCTGAACTTGTTCAGGTCCAGGGTCAGATAGGGGAGCAGGAAGTCATTCCAGATCCACATGGTCTCCAGAATGCCCACGGAGATATAGGTGGGCTTCATGATGGGCAGCACCACGGAGAAGAAGGTCCGCAGGGGAGAGCAGCCATCGATCATGGCCGCCTCCTCAATCTCGATGGGAATGGACTTCACAAACCCGCAGAACATGAATACCGCCAGGCCCGCGCCGAAGCCCAGATAGATGATGATAAGGCCCCAGGGGGTGTTCAGCCGCAGCCGGTCGGTGACCAGGGACAAGGTGAACATCACCATCTGGAAGGGCACTACCATGGAGAACACGCACAGGGTATACAGTGTCTTGGTGGTCCGGTTGCTCACCCGGGTAATGAACCAGGCGAACATGGACGTGCAGATCAGAATCACCACCACCGAGCCCACAGTGATGACCAGGGTCCACAGCACGGCCTTCAAAAAGCCGTAGTCGTTGATGGCGTTGGCGTAGTTCTCCCCGCCGATCCAGGTCTTCTCACTGGGCATATGGAAAGGCTCCAGATTGATGAAGGCCTTTTTCTTGAAGGAGTTCATCAGAACGATGAAGAGGGGCGAGACGTAGAAGACCGCCACAATGGTGAGAATCGCGGTGGCGATCCAGCCCTTTCTCTTTGCTTTCATTATTGCTGCACCTCCTTGGAGCGGGTCATCCGCAGCTGGAGCAGTCCCAGCCCCACCACCAGAATGAAGAACACCACGGCCTTGGCCTGGCCCACGCCCTGCCAGCCCACACGGGTGTAGAACGTGTTGAAGATGTTCAGGGCCAGCCCCTCGGTCTGCTTCATGGGCTCGCCGGCGGTGAGGGAAAGATTCTGGTCAAAGAGCTTGAAGCCGTTGGTCAGCGTCAGGAACGTGCAGATGGTGATGGAGGGCATCATGTTGGGGATAGTCACGTTCCACAGCCGCTGCCAGCCGTTGGCGCCGTCGATCTGGGCGGCCTCGTTCAGGTCCCCGGGGATGGACTGGAGCCCTGCGATGTAGATAATCATCATGTAGCCGATCTGCTGCCAGCACAGCACAATCACAAGGCCCCAGAAGCCGTACTTCGCGCTGATTTTCAGCGCCAGGTCATACCGGGCCAGAATTCCGTTGAAGATCAGCTGCCAGATGTAGCCCAGCACAATGCCGCCGATGAGGTTGGGCATGAAAAACGTGGTGCGGAAGATGTTGGTGCCGGGGATGTTTTGGGTCAGCACCATGGCCACCGCGAAGGCGACAACGTTGATGAGCACCACCGTCACCACGGTAAAGGCAGCGGTAAAGAGGAAGGCGTGGAGAAACTCCGCATCCTGGAACGCCTTGGCAAAGTTGGAAAGGCCCACGAATTTGGCGTCCGTCACTGTGCGGAAGTCGCACAGCGACAGGTACAGCCCCATGATGAAGGGAACGATGAAGCCGATGATGAAGGCCAGAAACGTGGGGCCCAGGAAGACGGGAAAATAGCGCTTGATTGATTTTTCCATGGCTTACGCAGCCTCCTTGATCTCAGAGTGTAGTGAGGCGAAAACGGCCGGGGCGGGCGGATCATTTCCGTCCGCCCCGACATGGCATTGTCTCTTACTTGGATTTCTCAGCGGCCCAGTTGTCCACGAAGGCGGCCCGCACGGTCTCCCAGTTGGCGTCGGTCTGATCGGCGGCGTAGTTGGTCAGGGCGGAACCCAGGACGTTCTTCCACTCCTCAGAGGGCATGGTGGGGAAGCACCACTTGATGCTGGTGGTCCCGTTGGCCACATAGTCGTTGGCGATGTTTACCAGCAGGTTGCTGGACTCCAGGTTGCCCTTGAAGGGGATGACGAAGCCCATGTGGTCGCCGGAGCACAGGTACTCCAGGCCGGTCTCGGAGGTGACGCACCAGTACATGAAGTCCAGGGTGGCCTGAATATCCTCCGGGGAGGCGTTCTTGTTCACACACCAGTAGTTCTCGGTGCCGGTGCACAGGCCCTGGTTGGCCTCGTCGCCCACGCCGATGTAGATGGGCAGCATCCCCAGGTTCTCCTCGCCCACGTCGGCCACGTCGCCGTAGGCCCAGGTGCCGTTCTGATAGAACACGGCCTGCTCGGTGACAAACTCCGCCACGGAATCGTCGCCGGTCTTGGCGGAGAGCAGGGTGGGCGCACAGGTACAGTTGTTGATATACAGATCCCAGATGGCCCGGTAGTTGTCCAGATAGGTGCCCTTGATGGCGTCGGTGTCGCCGATTCCGTCGGCCTCATACTCAAAGTAGATGGGCAGGTTGGCCAGGTGGGTTTTGAAGCGCCAGTCGGAGGAACCGTCCATGCCGGCGGAGGTGAAGGCGGAGAATCCCAGCTCGCCGGAGCGGGCGGTGATGTCCTCGGCCACCCGCTTCAGGTCGGCAAAGGACTTGATGTCATCCATGGTGTAGCCGGCGTCGCCCAGCAGCTTGGTGTTGACGATGATGCCGTAGGTCTCGATGACGTAGGCAATACCGGACATAGAGCTGCCGTCCATCAGGGCGAAGTCGTCGCTGGAGAGCTCACCTGCCAGAGCGGAGCCGGACATGTCATAGCAGTAATCCTTCCAGTTGGCAAGGCCCACGGGGCCGTTGACCTGGAACAGCGTGGGGGCCTCGGTCTTGGCCATCTCGCTCATGAGGGTAGCCTCATACTGGCCGGAGGCGGCGGTCTGGACCTTCACCTCTACGCCGGTCTCGGCGGTGTAGGCCTGGGCCAGGGCCTGCCAGTCGCCGTCCTGCTCGGGCTTGAAGTTCAGGTAGTACACGGAGCCGGAGGCGGAATTGCCACCGTCGGAGCTTCCGCTGTCGGCGGGCGGGTTGCTGCCGCTGTTTCCGCCGCCGCAGGCGGCCAGGGACAGCGCCATGGCGCCGCACAGGGCCAGGGTCAAGAGTCTCTTCTTCATTTCATGTTCCTCCTGTTTATTGTTTTAAGGCTGGACGCGCTTTGGAAACGTTACCGGTAACGTTTCCAATCCTTGTGACTATAATACTGCATCTAGGCGCAGGATGCAAGAAAAAACTGAGCGATTTCTCCAAATTCGGAGAATCAGAAAAAAGCGCCCCATCTATTTTGTACAATTTGCTGATCCTTACGCAAGCCGTACGGAACTGTGCGTAAAATATCTCCGACATTTCCCTTGACGCGCTCTTTTCCCCTTGACAGTATGATGTCAGACTTCTATAATGGACATATGATAACACAGCCTGCAATCCGCGGAAACTGAGAACCAGTATTCCTAGGCCTTGTTTGAAAAATGGCGGAATGTCCAACGGCGAGAGATGTTTTCGCCAATCCAGGCAAATTTTTGCACTCGGGCTGACGCCTGACAAGAACATTTAACGCAGAGTGGCGGAAAAAGATCCGCCGTTTGGGCGTTTTGACATTTTTCAAACAAGGCCTAACCAGAGATGCCGGACGAACCGGGAATTTTCCCGCCAGACAGGGAAATTTTCCGCAGGGATTCACGCCTTTCCCGCAGTTCCCGGAAATCGCGAGAAAAAGGGGAGCGAGAACGGGGCGCGCAGAACAAGACGGAGGATGCAGGCAGGCTGCCGCCCGTCAAAGACGTCAATACAGTCATGCGTCTTCCGGACCGCCGAACGTTTCTCAGTATTTTGGGACACTGCTCTAAGAGCTTTGAAGTCCGCTGAGGCTGACAGACCACGGGGGATCTGGCGCAGTATGGCGGGGCTCCCATTCAGGCGGCGTTCAACGGTTGTGAATACGGATTCCGGGAAAATCAGAACAGGGGGAGCAATATGAAACGCAAGACTATGGACGGAAACGAGGCCGCCGCCTACGCCAGCTACGCCTTTACCGAGGTTGCGGCGATCTATCCCATCACGCCCTCCAGCCCCATGGCGGAGCACGTGGACACCTGGGCGGCCAACGGGATGAAAAACATCTTCGGCCAGAGCGTGCGGCTCATGGAGATGCAGAGCGAGGCCGGAGCCTGCGGAGCCATGCACGGCTCCCTGGAAACCGGAGCCCTCGCCGCCAGCTACACCGCCAGCCAAGGCCTGATGCTGATGGTGCCGCCGCTGTACCGCATTGCGGGGCAGCTGCTGCCCGGCGTCATCCATGTGGCGGCCCGGACCGTGGGCACCAGCGCCTTTTCCATCTTCGGCGACCACTCCGACGTGATGGCCTGCCGCCAGACGGGCTTTGCCCAGCTGGCCTCCTCCTGCGTGCAGGAGTGCATGGATCTTGCGGCCGTGGCCCACCTCTCCGCCATCAAAAGCCGGGTACCCTTCATGCACTTCTTCGACGGCTTCCGCACCTCCCACGAGATCCAGAAAATCGACGTGCTGGATTACGGCGATCTTGCCAAAATGGTGGACCAAGCGGCCCTAAACCGCTTTCGGACAGGCGCGCTGAACAGCGAGCACCCCCTCATGCGCTCCACCGTCATTAATCCGGACACGGCCTTCCAGCTGCGGGAGGCGGTAAACCCCTACTACGACGCCGTCCCCGGAATCGTGGAGGAGTACATGGCCCGAATGTCCGCCCTGACGGGCCGGGATTACCGGCTCTTCAACTACTACGGCGACCCGGAGGCAGAGCAGGTTGTAGCGGCCATGGGCAGCGTATCCGGCTGCCTCCGGGAGGTGGTTCAATATTTGAATCAGCGGGGCCGGAAGGTGGGCTTCCTCCAGGTCCGGCTGTACCGGCCTTTCAGCGCCAGCCGCTTCCTGGCGGCCCTGCCGGAGAGCTGCAAACTTCTCACCGTGCTGGACCGCACCAAGGAGCCCGGTGCCGGCGGCGAGCCCCTCTATAAGGACGTGTGCTCTGTCCTCCAGCAGGGCGGGCGGCAGATCCGGGTCCTGGGGGGACGGTACGGCCTCTCCAGCAAGGACGTCACCCCCGCCCAGATGATCGCCGTCTACGACAACATGGCCGGCCAGCAGCGGGACTGCTTCACCGTGGGCATCACCGACGATGTGACCCACCGCTCCCTGCCCGTGGGGGAGAACGTGGTTACCGCGGACGCCCGGACCATCAGCTGCAAGTTCTGGGGCCTGGGGTCCGACGGCACTGTGGGGGCCAACAAAAACTCCATCAAGATCATCGGCGACAACACGGACCAGTACGTCCAGGCGTACTTTGAGTACGACACCAAGAAGTCCGGCGGCGTGACGAAAAGCCATCTCCGCTTTGGACACACCCCGATCCTCTCCACATACTACGTCACCATGGCGGACTTCATCGCCTGTCACAACCAGAGCTACATCGCCAAATATGATATTGTAAACGAGCTGAAAGAGGGCGGAACCTTCCTTCTGAACTGCAATTGGTCCGCCGCAGATCTGGAGGCCCGTCTTCCCAACAAGGTCAAGCGCCTTCTGGCGGAGCGCCGGGCCCGGTTTTACACCATTGACGCCAATGCCGCCGCCGAATCCATCGGCCTGGGAAACCGGACCAACAGCGTCCTCCAGGCAGCTTTCTTCAAGCTCTCCGGCGTGCTGCCGGTGGAGGAGGCGGTGGAGTACATGAAGGCCGCCATCCGGAAGACCTACGGCCGCAAGGGCAACAAGGTGGTGGATATGAACTGCGCCGCCGTGGACGCGGGGCTCACCGGACTCCGCGAGATCCCCGTCCCCGCCGCCTGGGCGGGACTCCCCGATGAACCGGAACCCCAGGACACCGCCTCCCCCTGGTATGTCCGCACGGTCATGGGGGCGGTTAACGCACAGAAGGGCGACAGCCTGCCGGTGAGCGTCTTCAAGGACGCAGCGGACGGCAGCGTCCCCATGGGCACCTCCAAGTACGAAAAGCGGGGCTTCGCCTCCCATGTGGCCAAGTGGCTTCCGGAGAGCTGCGTGGGCTGCAACCTGTGCTCCCTCATGTGTCCCCACGCCGCCATCCGTCCTTTCCTCTTAAATGAGGAGGAGGCTCAAACGGCCCCGGCGGGCTATGTAACCAAGGCGGCCAGGGGCAAAGGCTTCGAGGGTCTGCGTTTCCGCATCCAGATCGATCCCCTGGACTGCACCGGCTGCGGCACCTGCGCCTCCGCCTGCATCGCCAAAGAAAAGGCCATCGTTATGAAGCCCATCGAAAGCCAGATGCCAGAGCAAGCCAACTGGGAATACAGCCTCTCCCTGTCCCCCAAGGAAAACCCCATGGACAAGTTCACCGTCAGGGGCAGTCAGTACGAGCAGCCCCTGCTGGAGTTCTCCGGTGCCTGCGCCGGCTGCGGCGAGACACCCTATATGAAGCTCCTCACCCAGCTCTTCGGCGAGCGCATGGTGGTTGCCAACGCCACGGGCTGCACCCAGGCGTGGGGATTCAGCGTCCCCAGCTACCCCTATACCACCAAGCCCAACGGAAGGGGCCCGGCCCTGTCCAACTCCCTCTTTGAGAACAACGCCGAGTACTCCCTGGGCATGGTCCTCAGCGTCCGCCAGCAGCGGCTCCGCCTCCTGAACGAGGTCCTGGCGCTCTTGAAGGAAACGAAGGACGAGAATTTGAAAAACGCCCTCTTTGCCTGGCAGGCCAACTTTGAGAACAAGGAGCGGACCGTTGAGGTCAGCGATATGGTGATCTCCGCCCTGAAGGCCACCTCTGAGACTGGAGAACGGATCGAGGCCGTCCGCAGAGCCCAGGACCAGCTGGTGAAAAAGAGCATGTGGATGTACGGCGGCGACGGCTGGGCCTACGACATCGGCTACGGCGGGCTGGACCATGTGCTGGCCTCCGGGGAGGACGTCAACATTCTGGTGGTGGATACGGAGGTCTACTCCAACACCGGCGGGCAGTCCTCCAAGGCCACGCCCTTCGGCGCGGTGGCCCAGTTCGCCGCCGCGGGCAAGCGGACGGAGAAGAAGGACCTGGGGATGCTGGCTTCGCAATATCAGAACGTCTATGTGGCGTCTGTCGCCTTGGGGGCGGACCCCGCCCAGTACATTAAGGCCCTGCGGGAGGCAGAGGCCCACGACGGACCGTCCCTGATCGTGGCCTATGCCCCTTGCATCAACCACGGCATCGTCAAGGGCATGGCCTGGGCCCAGGAGGAGGCCAAACTGGCGGTCAAAAGCGGCTACTGGGTCCTCTACCGCTACGATCCCAAGCGGAAAAAGGAGGGGAAAAATCCCTTCACCCTGGATTTCACGGACCCCAAATACGACCTGCGGGAGTTCTTCATGGGCGAGGTGCGGTTCAACTCCCTGCACAGGACCTTCCCGGAGGCGGCGGAGGCCCTGCTGGCGGAGGCCCGGAACCAGTGCCGCAACCGCTGGGCCCGGTATACCCATCTGGCGGCCCAGGACTACTCCCGCCTGCTGGATGTGCTGGAGGACTATCCCATTGCGGAGCCGGCAGCGGGCGCGGCAGAAGCATAACGAAGCGGGCGGGCCAGCTTTTGCCGGCCCGCCCTTTGATTCCAGCGGGAAGTTACAGGGACTTCTCGTAGGACTCAATCATCCTCTTGAACGTGTGACCCGTACGACTTCGGAGATTTGCAAGGTATTTGTCGGTGGTCTCGCCGGTGAAAACCTTGATTTGCAATCTCAGGGAACCGTCCTCCTCCGGGGTGGCAAAGATTTTGTCGATATACCTGTCCACAAACTCCTTGCTGATAAGCCCTTGAGCGGCATCCCGCGCCGCCTCCCGGAGCACCCGTCGGATGGTCTCAATCTGCTTGCGGAAATCCTCTCGGGACATTTGCTGCTGCTCCAGGTCGTAGATCTGCCGCTCCGCCTCGCTGATCTCCCGGTCACAGTCCTTGTTCATGGAGAGGAAATCCCGGTCGGAGAGCTGGCCGGAGGCGTTGTACCCCAGGAGCTTGCTTTTTTTCTTCTGGGCCAGCTCGATCTGCTGATGTAGTGCGGCGATCTGCTTGGCGGTGTCCTCCCCATCCCCCAGTGCCTTGTACATCTCGATGTACTCCTCCACCAGGGCCTGGGCGTCTGCCTCGGTCTCCCGGAACACCTCAAAGAGCAGGGGCTTCAGCTCCTCCTCATAGACGGCAAAGGAGGGACAGCTGTCCGCCCCGTTTTTGATCTTACCAGAACACACCCACTTGCTGTTTTTGTTCCCCTGACGGTCTACCGACTCCCGCCGGTAGTAAGCCGCGCCGCAGTGGGTGCAGTAGAGCTTGCCTGTGAGGAGGTTGGCGTGGTTGCAGATGCCCTGGCGGCCCTTCACGTCCTCGCTGCGCTTTTTCAGGACGGCGTTGGCCTTGTCCCACAGCTCCTCAGAGACGATGGCCGGGACGATCTCGCCGCTCTCATCCTTGAACATCACCCACTCCTCCGGGGGAAGGAATTTCTGCTTCTTGGTGAACAGATCGATGACCTTCACCTTGTTCCCTACATAGTAACCCTTGTATTTCGGATTGGAGATCATACCCGACATGGTGGTGTGGGCAATCTTTTTTCCGTTGTGGTTGCGATAGCCCTTATCCCAGAATAGCGTCTCGATCTGCTTCATGGAGTAGTCCCCGGAGGCGTACAGCTCGAACAGCTCCCGGACCATAGGGGCCTCGTCCTCGTCGATTATCAACCGCCCGCCATCCTTGACGTAGCCGAAGATGCGGCTGTTGCCCAGCACCACGCCGTTTTTGATTGCCTGCGCATGGCCAAATTTCACACGGCCCGACAGCTTGCGCAATTCATCCTGGGCGATTCCGGACATGATGGTCAGGCGCAGTTCGGAGTCCTCGTCAAAGGTGTTGATGTTGTCGTTTTGGAAGAACACCCCTACTCCGGCGCTGAGCAGCTCCCGGGTGTAGAGGATGGAGTCCAAGGTGTTTCGGGCGAAACGGGTGATTTCCTTGGTGATGATAAGGTCAAAGAGTCCCGCCTTACCGTCCTCCACCATGCGGTGGAAGTCCTCCCGCTTCTTGGTGGTGGCGGCGGACAGACCCTCGTCTACATAGCCTGGCACATACTCCCAGGCGGAATTTTTGCGGATGAACTCCTCGTAGTAGCTCACCTGATTGCCCAGGGAGTTGAGCTGTTCGTCGCTCTCGGAGGATACCCGGGCGTAGAAGGTCACCCGAAGAGGGATATCGTAGACGGATTTTGTGCGCAAGGCCTGACGAATGCTGTGTATATCCATGGCTCGTCTCCTTTGTAGTTCGTTTTATCATTTTTTATCTTGCAGTATATCACAGAATATGAAGCAAAGCAAGGGGGACCGCAACAATTGCGGTCCCCCTGTTTGTCAGCTCATGGTCATTTTCCAGCCGTCGATTTTCAGCGCCATCTTGTTGCGCTCCCGCTCCGTGATGACTCCCTTTTCATACAGCACCCGGTTGTAGTAGGACAGCCAGATCTTTGCCGCTGTCTCTTTCCTGCGCTGTTCAGTGGACTTTTGCTCAGACATGACTGTCCCTCCATTCTATAAAATAATTTCCGTATTTTACCTGATTTATACGGCTGTCGATAGGCTTCTCCTTTCTTCCCGCACCAACGGGATAACAAAAAGCAGACCATCATCACATGGTCTGCTGCCAGGTTTGCGTATCTTCGTGGTCGTCCTCTTTGTGACCGAGGGCAATTTTCTTTTCTCGCTCTCTGCGGAGTGTCTTGCTGTCGGCGTGCTTGTGTGCAGTTGTGGCGTCGCTTATGGGAACAGGATTGTCAGACCGTTCCAGAGCGCGGCCCAACCGTACCACAGCGCCAGCAATCCCACCAGCACCGCCGGAATCAATAGCCACTCCGATGAAGGACGGGGAAGTCGGATCGTTGGCAGAGAAAAGCGCCGCTCTCTCTTCTTCCCAGCCTGTTCCAACAGGCGGTGTATCTCCCTTGCCTCTCGAATCAATTCCGTCATCTGTTCCTGTGTCGCCCAGGGATTGGGCCTTGCGGCTATCTTCTCCAGCAGAAGCACCTGCTCCGCCAGGAGTTCTCCCATTGCCGTCAGTGCAGCGGTCAACCTCTGCCACTCCTCCGCTGTGGGATGCAGTGTCTCTGTTGGCGGCTTCTGCATATTCCGCCGGCGCAGCTCCTCCATGGATAACTGCCTGTCGGATTCTGAACTCAAGCTCCATCCTCTCCTTCAAATATTTTTCGTCGTGGAGTCGGTCGTCCCTGCACCTCATGCCACTGGGGGTAGTGTAGGTGATATTCTTTCGGCTGTCCGTCCAGCGGACATCGTAGCCCTCACTACGCATGAGTGTGATGAACTCCTCCCTGCTGCGGGCGTACCGCATACATGCGTCGATGGTGTTCATCAGCCGGAACTTCCAGCTCTCTCCCCTGACGGCAGTGTGGTACTCCGCCCCGGACATAGACTTACCCTTTCGCTTTTTCTGAGGTTGGAACACCGGCAGACCGAAATCCATACACACTTGGTCGTTGCGCTGACGTAACTCCGCCAGCTCCGGTTCACTAATGTGCAGCTTCTTTCCGTCCTCGAAGCTGACACTGTTAACGAGGAAGTGGGAGTGGATGTGGTCCCGATCCACGTGGGTACAGACCAGCACCTCCCGCCCTTGGAACCACTCGGCCAGCTCCAGTGCGGCGGCGTGAGCGACGACAGGGTCAACCTTCTCGTCCGCCGGGAAGGACTGCACCATGTGATAGAACATCGTGCCGCCCTCCTTGTGGTACAGCAGCTTGGTACGCAGGAAGTCATCGTAGACGCTCTCCGGACGGCAGTTGATTCCGCTGACCAGCCGGCGATCTTCCCACAGTGTTTTTTTCTCCTGCTGTGTGTACCTTATCACCGCTCCCATACAGGCGCGGCTCTGGCCCTTGGGATAGTTGGTAAAGTGGATAATGGCTATCTGCTCCACCTCCCACGCTCCTGGATCTCCCGCAGGGCGGCACTGATCCCGGCCAGTTCCTGTGTCATGCCGTCCAGGTTGACGATACTGACGCGGCCCATATTGGACAGCGCGGTCAGCTGGTTCAGATTGTTGCCAATGGCCCGGAGTTGCTTGGCAACCTCTTTTAAGTCCTCGATCACCACCACCTGGCGGCCCAGACAGCACCGAGTGACGTAATCGCTTTGGGACAGTCGGGCCTGCTTTGCTTTCTTCTTGATGGTATCCAAATCCCTGGAGGCAATCCGGATACTGAAAGTGGTATCTTTGTTCATTGTTCCTCCTGTTCTACGGGGTGTGGGGCGGCGCCCCACATTGGCATTTGGTGGGCGGCGGCGGAAGCCGGCGTCCAGACAAACGCGATGCTGGCTTTCTCCTAAAGGAGAAAATTTCGCTCCTCCCAGCCTGCTGCATAAGAGGGCAACCGGGCAGTGTCTTTAACACGTTACCCCCTTACCCTCTTGACCTGTGTCCGGCAGCTTGGCATACCAGCGGTCGCCCCTTCGGAGGGAGATCACGCCACGGTTCTGCTTGGCGATCTTCAGTGTTCGCTCAGAGATGCCAAGGGCAGAGGACTGTTTCAGCAGTTCTTCAGAAGCGACCTCACCACCTTTCAGCAGCTCCAACAGTAGACGCTCCGCCTGTTCTGTCTTGGTCACACCGGGGCCGCTGCCGGAGAGGAGTTCGCTGGCGGTGGTATCGCAAAACCCGCTCCAGGAAAAACCTGTATCTGAATGCAGAGAAAACAAAATGGACGCCCCCTCCGGAGCCAGACTGCTCTTGTCGTGTACCACCACTCGGGTTTCGGGGTCATCCTTGGAGCGCCCCACCAGCAGTACGCTCCGCGCCGCCGCCCGGAAGTCGATGGATCCCAGCCCACGGTATGCGGACTTGACACCCTGCATTTTGTTCATGTGCCCCACCAGTACGATGGCGCATCCGGTCTGCTCCGCCAGCTGCCCCAGCCGTTTGAAGATGGGGCGCACCTCGTTGGCCCGGTGCATATCCACGCCGTCTCCCAGGTACGCCTGGATGGGGTCGAGGACGAACAGTCCCGCATCCGTTTCTTGGATGGCCTGGGCAAGACGTCGGTCACTCAGCGTCAGCTCCCGCTCACTCTCGTCAATGACCAGCACTTTGGAACAATCCGCTCCCAGCGCTGTGAGCCGGGGTTTGACCGTATCCGCCAGGCCGTCTTCCGCCGTCTGATAGATGATGTTCATGGGCGGTCTACTTTCCGTACAGCCAGGCATTGGCAGTCCCCGTGTAAGCAGAGCCGCCAGCGCCAACACGAAGGTGGTCTTGCCCTCTCCGGGGTCACCCTGGATAATCGTGATCTTGCCTCTGGGGAGATACGGATACCAGAGCCACCGCACCTCCTCCGCCGGAATGTCGCTCATGGTGAGCAGTTTCAGCTTGTTCAAATTTGCTCCTCCTCTGTTTATTTGTTTTGGCCACACACCATACCTGTTCCTGCGCCAGGGCCTTTCCTGCCGCGTAGTGTTCTCTCCTGGTACGCTCGTCCGTGTCTGCGGAGTTGTGGCGATACTTGGGCCGGAGACATATCCTCTCTGGTGGCGGGTATTCAGTTGTCGAGGTTCGTCCGGACTTTCTTTTTCCTCGCTGTCATGCTACAATAATTTCAGCCGTCTTTACATCATGAAGTGACTTTGGGGAGGGAGCGGTATGGCAGACAAAAAATCCCCCGGCCTCTGGATCGAGACCGGGGTTGACGGAAAATTTTGTGTTGTGATGTCCGGAGCGTATGGACCAGAGAAGCACCTTCCTTTGATCACTCCCGCGGAAGACCTGGTTGCCGCAGCGGAGATGGACTACACAGCCTACCGCCGGGAAATCCAGCGGCTGTATGAGGAACATCCGCTCTTTGCAGAACGGCTGGATGTACCGGAATCGGATTTGGAGGACTTGACCGCTGAGGCGCTGCTGCTCCCCTCCACGCTCCGGGAAATCGACCCACTCAGCTTTTTTGTACTGGGGAGCTTGCTGGATCAGGCGCTGCGGATGCAGGATGACGGTTCGCCCATCTTTCTCCTCCGGGCCGGACAGCGCCTGCTCCAGGTTTTGGAACTTCCCATCCGCACACAGATCCGGCTTCGCAATATCATGGAGATGACCTTCGACGGGACGGAGCGGGCCACCCAGCAGGAGCGGTTTGCGAAACTGCATAACGCGTATCCTGAGATTGCCGCATTCTGTGACCCCGCCCATCTGGACGGGTACGGGGATGCTCCTCTACAACTTTGTGTTGGTTCTGTGTTCCAGCTTCGCCTGATCGAACTTCTGCTGTACTTTCGGCAGGAGAAACAGCGCATTGCCCGGTGTGATTACTGCTGGAATTATTTCATCCCCAGAACTCAGGCGGCAACCCGCTACTGTGACCGAATCTTTGACGGTCAAAGCTGTAAAAAGCGGGGGGCCAACCTCAAACGCAAAAAAGGTCCGGAGCAGGACGATGCCCTCAAACTGTTCAAGCAGCTGCGGGACCGGATGTATGCCAGAATGCTGCGCTATCAGGACGCGCCGGAGAATCAGCGGGACCGGCTGATTCCTATGACAGTGATACAGTACGATGTGTGGGAGAAAAACGCCCGTCAAGCACGCCGGGATTATATGGCCGGAAAAATTGAGGCCAGAGAATTTCTGCGCCGTATCGACACCACTCACGAGCTGACCAGCTATGATACGCTCAAGCAGGAGCTGCCGCCAGAGGAAAGCATTTGGCAAAAACGGGTAGCTGCCGATCTGGACTTTGACCCTGAGCGGCAATACCCCTCATCGCTAATGCTCCTTGATCTCAGTAAGCCGAGTGACGATCCACAGTGGCAGTATTTGACTGCGGAGGAACTAATCCGGAAGGATCAGGAGGGACACCAGAGTTTGAAAGATCAATACAGCAAATAGCCGGAATACGTTTCACCGAATCAGATCTGTGATTAAGTATAAAGACCTGGGGTTTTGATCAATGTGATCCAGCCCCAGGTCTTTAAATTGTTACATTCACACTGCGGCATTGGAGTTGATCCTGTCGATCACCGCTTTGATTCCCAGCCACAGGGACAGGTCGGTGAACACCTCCACCACGCTGCCCTGGTCGGTGAAGGGTGGTTCCTGGAGAACGGACAGGTCTTTCATCATACCGTTGCGCACAATGTACTCCACGATCTGGTTGACAAAGTAAATCTGCCGGCTGTCCAGATTTGCGTTATTGAGGTAATCCGCAAAGGCCTCTTTCGCCGCTCTCATGTCCAGGCCCACGATCTCCCGGACGAACTCCCCCAAGGGCTTGGCGCCGACCTCCGCTTCATAGTCCTCTCTGGAGCCCACCTCGCTCCAGAGGATGCGCTCCAGCGCTCCAACGTCCTCCTGGGTCAGTGGGACGTTTCCTTTCAGCTTGGCAATCACCACCTCGTCCTGGTGCTGGCGGACATAGAACTCCGCTTTGGCTTTGTAGTTCTGTAAATCATTGTTCTCCAGCTCTGACTTCTTCCAGTCCATGGACAAAACTTCATCGTCAAAATTAGTGGTATAATGAGCCAGTTCCACGGGATATACTTGATCAGATCCCGCAGTCTCTCCCGGATGTGTTCAAACTCATAGATCTCCGCATCGTCCAGTTAGTTGGTATGGAGGAGCTTGTCAATCAGCGGAGCCTGCTTCTGAATCGCCGGGATGTTGGCTACACTATGTATAACGCAAAGCTAACTGTTTATCTCGTCCGATCAATGCGCCATTTTGAATGGCAGCAGCCTCCGGCTGACCGTCAGCACCAGCGTAGTGAAGGGAAATGCTTTCAAACGTCACAATGCTGGAAAGTTTTTCCTCATCGTCTGCCGCAGATGCCAGCGCGGGGAGAAAGCCCATCAGCATGGACAAACACAAAAGGAGCGCGGCAAGCCGTGCTCCTGAATTGTTTTCAGACTTTGGTTTTCTTTGGAGCCGCTTGCCGCCGCGATTATGGCGATAGAACATACTCATTTTCTACTCTCCTTTATGTTTTCACGAATGTTTAGGAACGTCCCCTTTTTTGGCGCTGGGCTGCAAAAATATTCCGTGTTATTTGTTCCTGATCGACTTCGGTCAATTCCAAAAATCGGCACCCGTACTCGAATTTTCCCTCGTCCTTTTCTACAACGCGCACGATTTGGCTGAACATGGCCGATTCCGGCCTGTCCTCCAACAGCCTGACCTTCAGCAGAAATTTGTCTCCCTCGTGGTATCTGTACTCCGAGCTGACGCTGGCCCCGCCCACACTGATATTCAGCAGCTTGCAGGGCTTTTCTCCCATTGCCAATCCGCTGAACATGGTGGCGGTGGCGTCAAGGTTTGTGGTCAGGCGGAAAAAGGCACGGTCATTTCCCACGCGGACGATGGTCAGCTCCTCCACTTGCCATATATGCTTGGGGCCGGGTGTAATTATGCCCTCCATATAGACCGCTTTGCGCTCATAGTCGCTATATCCTCTGATCCTGGCATGGATGGTTTCAACATCCTTGACAATCGCGGCCTCCGAATATTGGTGCAGCTCCGCCTTGTCCCCATGCAGGCCCATCAGCTTTGCCACAAAGAGTATCTGTCCTGCGGCGGTTGTTACTTCCACCCGCATACCCGAATAAATATCGAGTTCTTCTGTGCCATTTGTATCTTTATCCTCTTGAGGTGGCCGTTCTTTTGCCCTTTTTCTGAAAAGCTCCAATAAGCTCACAATATACCTCCCATATGAATTGATATTTTGATGTCAGTCAGACTACCTTTTTTCCCACAACTGTTTCAGCCTTTCATTGGCCCAAACGACCCGGTTCCGGCCGTTTTTCTTTGCATCGTACAGCATGGTGTCCGCGATTTTTAAGTAAAAATCATAGGCGCTTTCCGTATCAGGAACAATCGTGACCCCTCCGACACTGACCGTGACCCATTCAGCCACAGACGGATCATGGGGGATGTGCAGGTTTTCTACTGCCTGTCGGATTTTCTTCAAGTGTTCAAAAATCTGCTGCGAACTGTCGCCCAGGGACAATGCCACAAATTCCTCGCCGCCATAGCGGGCAAGAAAATCCGTACTGCGTTTCAAATAGGACGCCGCTGTCTGAGCAACGGAAGCGATCACCTTATCTCCGGCAGGATGGCCAAAGGTATCGTTATACACTTTGAAGCGGTCAATATCAAACATACAGATGGAGAACGGAACGTGCAGGCGGATCGCTTCTCTCCATTTTGTCGCGCTGTATTGTTCATACCGACGCCGGTTGGCAATTCCTGTCAGTTGGTCGGTCATGGATTGCTGCTCAATCTGTCTGCGATATTTGTAGAGTTTGATATGTGTGTTGACCCTTGCCTTAACGATCAGGGGAATGTATGGCTTTGTAATATAATCCACAGCTCCTAAAACAAGTCCACGCTGCTCATTCGTCACATCTGCAAGGCTGGTAATCAAGATGACCGGGATGCTTTGAGTCACGATTTGCTCCTGCAACATTTTCAGCAGCGTAAAACCGTCCATTCCAGGCATCACGACATCCAGCAGAATGAGGGAAAAATCCCCCTCGCTCACTAAACGCAGCCCGTCCTCCGCAGTTTGTGCGACGGTAATATCATACTCATCTTCTATAATTGACTTTAGCTGTGCTGCCTGCACAATGCTGTCGTCCACGATCAATATTTTTTCCATACTCATATCCCTCACTATATTTAACTCAAGCTGCCTATTAACAACTTAATTTTTGTTATGTTGTATTAGAGTGAAGCCCAACCGCCCCAATTTCACTGTAAGGACGCAGAGAATCTGAAAAAAGTGCAAGAAAAGACAGGCGAGATAAATATAGAGAGCATCCCGTCAGTTTCTTCATGCCTAAGTTGTAAAAGGACTTGTCAGAAAGCCGTTTTTCCTGTATAATGCGATATGTATATTGACCTGTTGCGGTCTAAACAACAACATAACAAAAATTATGTTGTAAGGATCAGACCCAGCCGTTCCATCTGTCGGGCGTGAACAAAACCGCTCTCTGCGGTATAAATGCGGGTGGTGCTGACATTGGAATGGCCCAGAATATCCGCCAGCCGGGACAAATCCTTTTCCAGCGAGTAATACGTCCGGGCGAACAGATGCCGCAGGTTGTGGGGGAACACCTTGTCTGGCTCAACCCCGGCGCTTTCACACAGAGCCTTCATATCCCGCCAGATATTGGAGCGGTCAAGGGGTTTGCCCGTCCGCGTCACAAACACCGATCCGTCGGTGATTTTTTGTTTTTTCAGATACTTTTTCAGCAGCCCGCACAGCTTCCCAGGCAGAAAGACAGTTCGCCGTTTTCCCTTGTTCGTGACCACTGTACGGCCCAGGGTCACAGCGTCCACGGTGATAAATCGGAGTTCTGATACCCGGATGCCTGTGGCGCAAATTGTTTGAAGGAGCAGGGACAGCCGTTCATTTCCCTGCCGCTGGGCCGCGTTCACCAAACGGACATATTCAGCGCGGGTCATTTCCCGGCTTTCATCACAGAAAAGGGGACGCTGTACTTTCAGCGGCCTGACAGACAGCTTCGGCCAGTCCATGAACTGGAAAAAACTGTTGACCGCTGCCAGCATGGAATTGACTGTGGCTGGGGTATAGGTATCAGCCAGATGCTCTTTCCACGCAATCACGGCCACCTTTGTGACGGCTTTCCCATTCAGAAACAACATGAAATCGTTAAGGTCATGAACATATTTCTTTACAGTGTTCTTGGCTCTCTCTTGTTCCTGGAGGTGCGCCGCATATTGGGAAATGTGGTCGGCGGTAATTGTGAAAGCTGCTTCCTGGCTGAACATGGCAATAATCTCCTTTGTATTCGATGCAGATAGTTTTCCGAATAGAAAGAAGGTTATTCCAAAGTTAGTGAATGTTCACCCCCCCTTAGCGCCAAAAAAATTTGAGAACCGAGCGTGCCTTTAACCGGTATGATAGTGAACGTTCATTATCAAACTACTAAAAATGAACCGCCTCCAGCGGCACATTTTCATTTTCGTCTTGATTTTTTAGGCTTCTCCGGTTTCAAATAGCCGCTCAGTCCAGTGGTTAACAACTGAAACACAGTGTCCTCGGTTTCCTGATTGTCTGGAAGCGTCCCTTCCACCACATACTTTGCGTACATAACAGTGGATGTGAGGACGTGGAGCCACAATAAATCCTGATTGATTTTGTCCAGGCTTGGAAATACCTTTTTGAAAACGTCAACCATTCCAATAAACGTCTTGAAATAGGTCACATCCCGGCTCTTGTCATACTGGGGGAAAAACGTACTGTCCCGAAAGCGGTGATAAAAAACTGTTTCGTCCGGGCGGGATGTCCAAAACCGAAAATAGGGCACCCACAGCGCCTTTACCGCACCCATAGGGTCAGTGAGCATAAGCAGCGGGTTGAATTTCAAATGTTCAAAGATTGCCGCCGCCTGCTTGTCCACATAAGTGAAGCACTCCACCAGCAGTTGATCCTTGCCGTCAAAGTGGCGGTAAATCGCTCCTGATGAAATCCCCGCCAGCTCGCTGACGTTCTGGATGCGCACCCCTTCCAGGCCATACTGCCGTACAGCCTTGATTGCGGCAACGATGATCCGGGTCTTGGTGTCATCCAGTGTAATCACTTCCCCCCTGCAATAACCACTTCTCCTGTCACCTATTCACAGAGGAATTATATACTAAAGCGCAGCTTTTGACAATACTCTTTTCTCGCTGCTACCAAGAATGCTTTCTTTCAAGACCTTTCCCGCCTTAAACACCGGAACGCTCTGCGCCGGAATTTCCACAGTCTCCTTGGTTTGCGGATTGCGGCCTGTTCTGGCGGCCCGGTGCTTCACCTCAAAAGTGCCAAAGCCAGTCAGCTTTATTTTGTCATCCTTTTGCAAAGCCTCTGTGATTGCAGACAGCATACCATCCAAGGCAATACCACAGTCCTTTTTTGCCATCCCGGTCTTGCCCGCCATACGTTCGATCAATTCCTGCTTATTCATATTTTCCTCCTATTCTGGCAAAGAGTACCCCTTTGCCAATAACATTTTGTGTGTCCAATCAAGTAAAAGACTGGACAAATCTGCATTATATAGTTGAACATCAGGAGTGTCAATAAATTTATGTATTGGAAAGCATCAAGGCAGCGTCAAAGACACAGACTTTTGGCGTGTCGATGAAGACGCTGTTCAGAATTGCGGATGCGCTCGAAGTTCCCGTTTCAAAGCTGCTTGAGGAATGAAAAAAGCCGCCCTGTCCTGGGTCTGGCCATGGATAACAATATCAGAAAGAGTATTTCTGCGCTTTCTCCTGGGCGGCAAAGAGCCGGTTCATATCGGCGGTGATACTGCCAGCCATCACCTGCAGAAAGTCGCGCTCGGTGGTGGAGGCGAGGATGGCCCGGTCAATGTCGGCCCGGATGGTGCCCCGGTGGGTGGGCTTGCCGTTCTGCTCGGCTTGCCATTCTGCGTAGTTTTTGGCCCGCTCGCCGGGGTTCTCTATCACAGAAATAGCGTACTCCCGGCAAAGCCGGTCTGACACCTCACGCATACGGGCGTAATCGGCAGGAGAATTGTAGAATTTATATGTGAAACATATTTTTCTTTTAAATCTCCTGTTTTCACCCATGGAATAGTTCCATTTTCATAATACTTCGCCTGTCTTTTATCTGGTGTTCCACCAGAAGATATTGTAAAAATGTCCCCCAATCTCGCCATCACACCATCCCCTCCAATTCCTCCAGTCCCTTCTGAATCTCGGCTTCCAGCTGGCGCAGCTGGACGAAAATCTCGCTGGTGGGCGGGTACTCCACGGGGACATACTCGGTCTTTTTGTACTTGTTGATGGACAGATCGTAGCCATTCTCCACAATCTCCTCCCTGGGCACCAGGAAGGACTGCTCGGTGCGCTCCCGGGCCTCCTTCCCGGCCAGGTCATGGAACCGGGCGACGATATCGGGGATGTCGTTCTCCGCCACGGGGGACCGCTTATCATCCAGGGAGAAGCCGTCCGCCCGCATATCGTAGAACCACACCTTGTCCGTTCCGCCGTGGCCGGTTTTGGTGAAGATGAGTACCCCGGTGGACACCCCGGCGTAGGGCTTGAACACCCCCGAGGGCATGGAGATAACCGCCTCCAGGCGGTGGTTGTCCACCAGCTCCCGGCGGATATCCCGGTGGGCCTTGGACGACCCGAACAGCACGCCGTCCGGAACGATACAGGCGCACCGCCCGCCCACCTTGAGCATTTTCAAAAACAGGGCCAAAAACAGCAGTTCAGTCTTCTTGGTTTTGCACAGCTTCAGCAGGTCGGCGGACACGATATCCGCGTCCAGGCTGCCCTTGAAGGGGGGATTGGCCAGGATGAGGGAGTACTTTTCACGGTCCGGGTTCTGGTCGGACAGGCTGTCCCGGTACTCGATGGTGGGGTTGTCCACCCCGTGAGTCATCATGTTCATGGCCCCGATGCGTAGCATGGTGCGGTCCATGTCGAAGCCGTGGAACATGGCGTTCATGTAGTGGGCTTTCTTCTCCCGGTTGAAGAAGATTTCCTCCTTGCGGTTGGCTTTCAGGTACTCCCCAGCCGCCACCAGAAAGCCCGACGTACCGCAGGCCGGGTCGCAGATGACCTCGTCTGGACCGGGGGCCATCAGCTCCACCATCATTTTTATGATATGCCGGGGCGTGCGGAACTGGCCATTCACCCCGGCGGTGGCGATTTTGGACAGAAGGAACTCATACACGTCTCCCCGCACGTCGCCGTCCCGGAGCTGGGCCATCTGGGCGTAGATCTCGTCCAGGGCGGTGACAACCTTGTCCAGCATCAGCGGTGTGGGGATTTTGAAGATGGCGTCGTCCATGTACTTGGCGTAGGCGCTGCCCTTGTCCCCGTGGAGGTTCTTGATGAAGGGGAACACCTGCTCCTGCACCACGGTGTACATCTTCCCGGCGGGGAAGTCGTGGAATACCGACCACTTGAGCTGATTGCCCGGGACAGTCCGCTCCCCAATTTGGACCTCCTCCCCGAACATACTCTTGTAGGGCAAGCCCAGCATGGCGCTCTCCTTGGCGCGCAGATTGTCTGTCTCATCCAGATCGTGGATGAACATCAGGTAGGTCATCTGCTCCACCACGTCCAGAGGGTTGGTAATGCCGCCCGTCCAGAAGATCTCCCAGAGGGCGTTGATCTTGTTTTTCAGTTCGCCTGTAATCATAGCGGTTCTCTCTTTCTGGTTTTTATGATTGATCACCGGATATCCGGATTTGTCTGGTAGGTCTGCTTCGGGCTTTTGGGCCGGTCCGGGAGGGTCATCAAAATCATCCCGGATTTCACCAGCGGCTCCAGGTAGCGCCGGGTAGCGTACTGACCGGAGGCAATCCCCAAAAAACGCACAATTTCCTTTCGCGTGCGGGGCGTCCTGCAAAAGTCAAGCAGTCCGCGGTCGTCCAAGGGCAGTTTTTCAGCGGAAAGCGCCGGTTTGCGTTCTGGAGGCTGTTCTGCCGCCTCCTTGTTATAGAGGCAGACGGAAAATTCCCAGCGGTCATCCCGGAATACCGGTTCGGGCAGGCCGGCCTCCGCCATGGCACGGCGGATTCTTGGGATACCGGAATAGCGGTTTTCCGTCTGTCCCAAGGCTTCCATTGCGGTGATCACGGCCGGATTTCGGGTATCCGGCTGGATCTTTCCCAGTTGATCCACCGTCAAACGCCCATAAAGTCCGCCAGGGTTTCGAATTTCCACCCGGTCATAAAACATGATCAGCTGGATGGGCATATTTTCTGTATGGGTACTGTAATCCCGGTGGACCAGCGCGTTCAAAACCGCTTCCCGAAGGGCGTCAAGGGGATATTCCGGCATATCCTGCCGCTTTCCTGTTTTAGGATCAATGCGCACAGCCATGCGCATATTACTTCGCAGGAAGCTGACCGCACCCTCCAGCATTTCCACCAGACTGCCCTCAATGCGTTTGCTGTCCAGAAACCGCTGCCCTGTTTCATCCACTTCACCCATCTCAGTACCCGGCACACGGGATGCAATAATGCTGAGCTGCGGAAAATAGGCTTGGGGATACAGGCCAAACAGCAGGACCGCTGTGAGGGTAAACTGTCCCTCCTTTTGCAGTCCGGTCAGTTCATAGAGCTGTTCCGTCGGAACAGAGGCAAAATTGGGGCGATCCAGCTTGCGCTTCAGCAGGTACTGCTCCAGTTGAACCGGATCCAGTGCGGACAATGAGATCCCCTCCACCGGACGCAGATCGTCCCGGCTCCGCTTGCGGTAGGCCTCGTAGCTGTAAACCTCATACTCCGTCATAGGCTTATCCGCGTCTCCTACCCGGATGAAGGAACCCTTGAGCCGGCCCCGGGCTGTTTTGAAGCAGGGCCGCTCTGCCAGATCCAGGGGGGGAATCTCCGCCGCCACAAACAGCATAGCCCCCTCCACATAGACAGACAAAACAGGACGCACCACCGGTGTCATGGATTCGCCCACCTCCATCAGCTTCTTTTGCAGGTCCTGGGCATCATAGACCCCGACCTTGGCAAACCTTTGTTTTTCATCCAGACCAAATAAAAGCATCCCGCCCTCGTTCTGGTTGGCAAAGGCAGAAAACGTGTCATAGAGCCGCTCCGGACATCCCTTGTTGGCGGCCTTGACCTCCAGGGTCTGTTCCTCGCAATTTCGCTGCTGAACTCTTAAAAGCAGTTTTCCAAATTCTTCTTCCAGCATAAGCACACTCCTTATTTAAGCCGCAAGAACATAAGAAAGAAAGGGGATAAGTAAGACTTTTCTTATATTAGTTCTTATGTTGTTGTGTTCCTAGAAACATCATAACAGACAAGAGAAGAAAAATCAATCGAAAATGCACAATTCACCCGCAGAGAGCTGTTTCCCTGCGGGTGAGTTCTCTTTCTATTCACTTTACAGGTATAGTCCCGCCCGATATGTAACCATCACCCGATGCCCTATAGCCGTTCTGTCCGCCCGCGCAAAGCTCGCAGTTCTTATGGGTATCATCTTCTTGACCATCTGGCCGCCCACGGAGCCGGCCTCACGGCTGGTGAGGTCGCCGTTGTAGCCCTCCTTCAGGTTGACGCCAACCTCAGCGGCAGCCTCCATCTTGAACTTATCCATAGCGGCACGGGCCTCGGGAACATTGATCTTGTTGTTGTTCTTGCTGGACATAGTCAATTTCTCCTTTTCATCAATCATACTCGTTGATTCGCGTGCGGGTCCATTGGGTATCGCCTGCATAGTTTGACTCGAACTATCGGGAATATCCGCTCTTTCTGCCGGAAATTTTTGTGAACCAAGCCTAGGTTTTCCGCTGCCCGCTGTTTCTTTCGAATCTTCATATAATATAGTCAGCGCTGTTGAAGAACAACTGCGCCTTTTCAATTGCACCGGTTACAGTATATCAGCTTCACGCGCTCCTCATTTACATCTTTTCGCTCCCGCGGGACATCCTATCCTCAAAGGAGTGATTGCTTTGGCTCGTCTGAGCGCTTATTTTTCTCTGGAGGACGCCGCCGGAAAACACGACGCGGCGCTGCTGAAACGGGAGCTGGATACCCTGCCGGGAGTCACCTCCGTCAGCGTCAGCGGTGGAGGGTGCCTGGCGGTGGATTATGACACTTCCGGCGTCCGGCAGGAACAGATTATGCAAAAGGTCCAGGAGCTGGGATTTCAGCTGCGGGATCATCTGGACGGAGAGTAAAAAACGGCGCGTGCCTTTGGCACGCGCCGCCGCTATTTCGCCTCTTCTCTGGAACCGGGCAGGTACTCCTCTCCCGCCGCCGCCATCTCCAGCGTACCGGCGGAGAGCTCCGTCAGCCTGGGGATGAAGTCCTCCGCTCCCCCGGCGGGAAAGGCCGCCCGCAGCGTCACGTCCGCGCCGTAAACCGTGTCCCGCACCACGCCGCCGCAGGCGGCGATCTCCAGCTTGACCCGCTCCAGCAGCGGATACGTACAGGGGACGTCCCACAGCGTCCAAAGGCTCACCCGGCACACCCCCGCCGCCTCCAGGGCATCCCTGGCCCCCCGGGTATAGGCCCGGGTCAATCCTCCTGTCCCCAGCAGAATTCCTCCGAAGTACCGGGTCACCACACAGCAGACGTTGGTGACCTCCTGGCGCTGGAATACGTTCAGCATGGGCTGGCCGGCGGTACCCTGGGGCTCACCGTCGTCGGAGTAACGGACGGCCCCGTCTTTCAGTAGGTAACACCAGCAATGGTGGCGGGCGTCATAGTACTTCTTCCGGACCGCCTCCAGATGGGCCCGGGCCTCCGCCTCGGTCTCCACCCGCCAGAGCTGGCTGATAAAGCGGGAACGCTTTTCCACAAACTCGCTCTCGCTGTCCTGATATGGCACCAGATAGCCGCTCATGGGACATCCTCCCCCTGGACAGAGGAAGGAAGCATCTCCCGCACGCCGGTCCGGCCAAGCAGGTAATCCGCGTTCACCTGAAAGCGATCCGCCAAGGCGCAGAGAACCGGAAGCCCCTCTCCGGATTCAACTCTGTAATAGTTGCGAGCGGTAATATCAATTGCCCTGGCAGCCTTTTCCTGTGATGCCTTCAGCTCCTTGCGAAGCGCTTTTAATCTTTTTCCAATTTCCATGTGACCCCCTTGGCAGCATGCAAAAACACAGTTAGGCCTTGTTTGAAAAATGGCGGAATGCCCAACGGCGAGAGATGTTTTCGCCAATCAAGGCAAATTTTTGCAGGCGGGCTGACGCCCGGCAAGAACATTTAACGCAGAGTGGCGGATCAAGATCCACCGTTTGGGCGTTTTGACTCTTTTCAAACATGGCCTAATGTTGACCAGAAATCATCATCTGTATTGGAGGGATTTTTCATGTTCGGCTTCATGCTCTGGCTCCACGCCAACTTCATCCGCTTCCAGCTGGACGCCGTTCCGCCGGAGGACTACCGCTCTCATTTCGACCTTGTCAAAAACGATCTGCCGCCCTCCGTCCCGAAAGATTTGGACAAGTGCCTGGAGTTCACCGCCGTCCACGCCTTCGTCCTGAGCTTCCGCACCAGAAAGGGACCAGCCCGGCATACTCCCGCCGGGTCTCCCGAGGCTCGTTCCTCTGGGCCGAGGGTGGCCCCCCCTCACTCCACAATGAAGGGCTCCATACGCCCCAGTGTCCTGGGGCCGCAGACCGCCGTCACAACGATGGTCTCGCCGTACTCCACATTCTCCACCTTGGCCTCCCGGTACAGCGTGTCCACCAGACCGCCCTTGTCGTAGGGAATCCGGAGCACCACCCGGCGGACGCCCTTGTCCAGCTTCCGGCCAATGAGTTCCAGAAGCCTGTCCACACCCTCGCCGGTCTTGGCGGAGATGGCGCAGATGTCCTCCCCGTGGGGCATGATCTCCCCCACGGGAAGCCGGTCGTACTTGTTGAACACGTCGATCCGGGGCAGCTCCCCGGCCCCCAGCTCGGCGATCAAGCTCTCCACCACCTGGGCCTGGAGTTGCCACTCCGGGTTGGACACGTCGATGACGTGGAGCAGCAGATCGGCGTACTCCAGCTCCTCCAACGTGGCCTTGAAGGCCTCCACCAGCTGGTGGGGGAGCTTACGGATGAAGCCCACCGTGTCGGAGAGCACCACGTCCAGCGTGTCGTTCACCGCCAGCAGGCGGCTGGTGGTGTCCAGGGTGTCAAAGAGACGGTTGTTGGCCGGAATGCCCGCCCCGGTGAGGCGGTTTAAAAGCGTGGACTTGCCGGCGTTGGTGTAGCCCACGATGGCCGCCACCGGAATCTCGTTCTTCCGCCGCTGCTGGCGCTGGGTGCCCCGCACCCGGCGCACGTCCTCCAGGTCCTCCCGGAGCTTGTCGATCTTCCGCCGGATGTGGCGGCGGTCCGTCTCCAGCTGGGTCTCGCCGGGGCCCTTAGAGCCGATGGGCCCCTTGCCGCTGGTGCCCGCCTGACGCTCCAGGTGGGTCCACATGCCCGTGAGCCGGGGCAGCAGATAGCGGTACTGGGCCAGCTCCACCTGGAGGCGGCCCTCCTTTGTCTGGGCCCGCTGGGCGAAGATGTCCAGAATCAGGCCGCAGCGGTCCAGCACCTGGACGCCCAGCAGGTCCGTCAGCACCCGCTGCTGGGAGGGGGAGAGGTCGTTGTCGAAGATGACCATGGTGGCCTCCACATTCTCGCAGTAGAGCTGCACCTCCGCCACCTTCCCCTCGCCGATGAAGGTCCGGGGGTCCGGCGCGGGGCGGTTCTGAAGCACGATGCCCACCGTCTCGCCCCCGGCGGTCTCCACAAGGGCGGAGAGCTCCTCCATGGTCTCCTCGCTGGCGTTCTCCTCTTTTTTCAGCACCGGCGAGTTCAGACCCACCAGCACCACTTTGTCTCGAATCTCTTCTGTTTGCCGCATAATACCTCTTTATCGATCGGGAATGGGGCCTTTGGAATCTATCCCGTACTCCGCGCCCAATCCCAATTTCTGTTTTCCAGAAGCTGTATTTATAAGTGCCGAACGCCTGTGAATACAACTTCTCAGTCGGCGGAATAGGCCTCCGCGATCTCGCCGGTGTAGATCCGGTGCCAGCCGCCCTTCTCGCCGTAATAGGGGAGGATTTTCTCCTGTCCGGCCACGACGCACTCCGGCGCCATGTCCTGGACGTACAGCTTCCGGCACACCAGCACGGCCTCCGCCTCCTCAAAGAAGGGGGCGCCTCCGGCGCCATAGCGGACCGTCAGGCCGCACTCCTTGATTTTGTCCATGTCCCGGCCGCTTCTGGAGCCGCAGAGGGCCATGGTCTTCTTTTCTCCCTCCGGCAGGACGGACACCGTGAAATAGTCCTGATCCTCCATGAATTGATATGTGTACCGCTCCGGGCGCACATAGACGGTGCACACCGGCAGGTTCCACAGCCGGCCCGCCTGACACCAGCCGATGGTCATGGTGTTGCAGTGCTCCCAGTCTCCGGCGGTCAGCAGGGCGTTCTTCGTGCCGAAGGCCTGGAGCAATCCGGGGGTCAGCTCCTTGGGGTCCACAGGGTGCAGTTTCACAGTTACCAGCTCCTCTCAAATAAACGCATATTCAGTATATGCGCTCCGGTGGAAAAAGTAAACACCGAAGCGCAAAGAGGAGGTGTCCAACCGCGATTTCGGCTTTGCAGGGGCGGGGCTCCGTCCCCGCCCGTTCTCCCCAAAACGCCCGGTTTCCGGTGGACGGGACAGAGCCCGGCCCCCGCATAAAATCCGCGAAGCGGACACTCCCGCACAAAGAAAAAGGGTCTGCCGCAGCAGACCCTTTTGCGCGCTTCTCACTTGTCCAGGCCAAAACGCTTGTTGAACTTGGCCACGCGTCCGCCGGTATCCACCAGCTTCTGCTTACCCGTGAAGAAGGGGTGACACTTAGAGCAGACTTCCACCTTGATATCCTTCTTGGTAGAACCTGTCTCAATCACATTACCGCAGGCGCAAGTAATCGTAGTCTGCTGATAATTGGGATGGATTCCTTCCTTCATTGCTCTCGTTCACCTCTTTCGCTTTCAGACTACCTCCGAAAAGCTTTCACCTCACAAAGGCGATAATAAGTGTACCACAGAGAAAGCGGAAATGCAAGTCTTTTTCTTCTGGAAATCCAATTTTTTTCAAAATCCGGCAAAACGGCCGGAGATTTTGCCAATCCCTCGACCTGGGGAACAATCTGTGATATACTGTTATTTATCGGCATCACGCCGGAAAGGAAGGTTTTTTATATGTGGGCGGACAAAAGCGTATTCTATCAGATCTATCCCCTGGGCTTCTGCGGGGCCCCCAGGGAGAATGACGGCATCTTGGCCAGCCGCATCGGCAAAATCGGGGACTGGGCGGAACAGATCCGGCGTTTGGGTGCGGACGCAGTGTATCTCTCCCCCATTTTTGAGAGCGACCGCCACGGCTACGACACCCGGGACTACCGGAAAATCGACTGCCGCCTGGGCACCAACGAGGACTTCGCCAAAGTCTGCGGGACCCTCCACAGCCATGGGATCAAAGTGGTGCTGGACGGGGTGTTCAACCACGTGGGCCGGGGCTTCTGGGCCTTCCGTGACGTGCAGGAGAAGAAATGGGACTCCCCCTACAAGGACTGGTTCCACATCAATTTCGACGGCAACTCCAACTACAACGACGGCTTCTGGTACGAGGGCTGGGAGGGCCACTACGAGCTGGTGAAGCTGAACCTGCGGAACCCGGCGGTGGCGGATTACCTGCTGGAGTGCGTGAAGTTCTGGGCGGATAGTTTCGGCATCGACGGATTGCGGCTGGACGTGGCCTACTGTCTGGACAAGGACTTTCTGCGCCGCCTGCGCTCCTTCTGCGACGGACTGAAGCCGGAGTTCTTCCTGCTGGGCGAGACACTCCACGGGGACTACAACCAGTGGGTGGGCGGCGAGATGCTCCACTCCTGCACCAACTACGAGTGCTACAAGGGCCTGTACTCCGCCCTGAACTCCATGAACCTCTTCGAGATCGTACACAGCCTCAAGCGGCAGTTCGGCCCGGAGCAGTGGACGCTGTACAAGGGCAAGCACCTGCTGTGCTTCGCCGACAACCACGACGTCACCCGGGCGGCCTCCATCCTGCAAAATCCCGCCCACCTGCCGCTGATGTACGGTATTCTCTTCGGTATGCCCGGCATTCCCTGCGTCTACTACGGCAGCGAGTGGGGCGCCCTGGGGGACAAGTCCCAGGGAGACGACGCCCTGCGGCCCTGCTTTGACGCGCCCCAGTGGACGGAGCTGACGGACCGGATCGCCGCCATGATAAAGGCCCACCGGGAGAGCGAGGCTCTGTGCTTCGGGGACTTCCATGAGCTGGTGCTCACCAACCGGCAGACCGTGTTCCAGCGCCGGACGGATAGCGAACGGGTGCTGGTGGCGGTAAACGCCGACAGCCAGCCCTACACCGCCCACTTTGACGCCGGCTGCGGCCAGGCGGTGGATCTCCTTACCGGGAAGCTCCACGACTTCGGCGGCGGCAGTGAGCTGCCCCCTTACAGCGTGGCCTATTGGAAGTGTGAACGGTGAATATGACGCAAGGAAACCCCTCTTGGGTTTCCCGCGCACACCCTTCCTCTCCGTTGACGAAGTTCTTCGGCACTTTTTGACAAACTGCCCCCGGCGGACGATTTGTCCGCCGGGGGCTTTTGTCACAGGTCCAGCGCTTTTTTCAGGTCCTTCAAATACTGCCGCTGCTGATGTCTCAGGTACAGCCCCGCCAGGGGGCGCATCCACGCCTTTTTCGGCGTCACGTCCTCGGTAAACGTCACCCGGCAGCCGCCGGAGGCGGGACGGAACTCCCCGGCCCAGCTGCCTTTGATATTCTCATTCTCCAGGTCAAAGGCCCAGCGGCAGGGCGGCTCCCGCCGGGTGACGGTGAAGACGGTGGGAAAGCCGCCCGCCGCATACTCCGTAAAGGTCCGCTCCCCGGTGACCTCCACCCGCGCCACATCTCCCCGCCAGCCCTGGCGGGCGAGGTCCGTCACCGTCTCCCAGACTCGCTCCGGGGGACAGGCCAGCTCCGCCGTGATTTTCGCTCTTGCCATCTCTACACCTCCACCGTCGTCCCCGGATGCAGGAAGTACAGCGCCCGCCGGGCCACGGGCCTCTCCAGAACCTGCTCCAGAGCCCGGCTGTACGCCTCCAGCTGGGGACGGTAGTACTCCGCCCTGGCCCGGACCTCCGCCGCCGTCTCCACGCGGTCGGTCTTGAAGTCCACCACCGTCAGCCCCGCCTCCGTCTCAAAGCAGCAGTCCACCACGCCCTGGAGGAGCATGGCGTCCTCCGCCGCGGCCTGAGGATCATAGGCCCGGGCCTCCATCAGCAGGGTGAAGCGGTACTCCCGCAAAACATTCTTCCCGCCCCGGATCTCCTCCGCCAGGGGGGAGGCCAGGAACCGCTCCAGAGCCGGGACGTCCACCGCCGCGGCCTGCTCCGGCGTCAGCAGCGCCCGCTCCGCCATGGCCGCCGTCTGGGCCGCCGCGTCCCTGCTCCCAAAGTCCAGGTACTGGAGCACCAGATGGGTGGCGGTGCCCCGCTCCGCCGGGGTCAGGCCGCAGCTCTCCCGCCGGAATTTCGGCTGGGACAAGGGCCGGAGATAGGGCGTATGGGCGGCGTTCTCCGCAATCTCCTCATCCAGCGCCCGGCCCTTGAGCTGGGTGGCGGTGATCTTGGCGGGGAGGCGGGTCTCCCGCCCATAGGGGTATGCAAATTCCAGCAGGCCGGGGTCAAAGTCCCCGGTCTCCTCCCGCGCCTCCTCCCGGAAAACCGTCCCGGCGGCGGGCGGGCGGAAGTCCTCGCCGTCGTGGACGAACACCTGCCAGGGGGCGTCGTCCCCCCCATAGCATGCCGCCGTCTCCGCCGCGGCGAAATCCCGCAAAGGCGCGGCCTCCGGGCGGCACAGCAGGGGCAGCAGAAGCCAGTCTCCAAAGGACTTCGCCGACGCCGCCGTCTCCGGCAGAACCGGGCAGGAGGCCATGGCGCAGAGCTTCTGCAGCCGCCCCTCGGCGTGGTACATGGCGTCCACCAGAATCAGCTTCTCCTTGGGCCGGGTCATGGCCACGTAGAGAATCCGCTGCTCCTCCGCCAGATTCTCCCGCCGCAGCTTCTCCTCCACCGCCCGCCGGGCCAGGGTGGGATACTGGATCTTCCGCTCCAGATCCACCCGCCGGGGCCCCAGGCCCATCTCCGGGTGGACCAGCACCGGCGTGTCAAAGTCCTGCCGGGAGAAGGCGTGGTCCAGGTCCGCCAGGATGACGATGGGGAACTCCAGGCCCTTGGACTTGTGGATACTCATGATCCGCACGCCGTTTGCCGCCGCCGCGGAGGAGGCGGCGGGCGCCTCGTCCGCCTCCAGCAGCCGCCGCAGGTGGGTGACAAAGGCGAAGAGCCCCCGGTAGCCGCCGCTCTCAAACCGCTCCGCCTGACGGCTCAGGGCGATGAGGTTCTCCCGCCGCTCCGCGCCCCGGTCCATGGCGCCGAAGACGCCCAGGACGTTCAGCGTGTTGTAGATGTGCCACACCAGCCGGTGGACGTCCATGTCCCGGGCCGCCTGCCGCAGCTCCCCCAGGGTCTCCAGAAAGGCGGCGCAGTCCTCCCCGCCGGCGGCCTTCACCGCGTCGTAGAAGTCCCCCTCCCGGCTGGCGCCCCGGATCTCCGACAGGCGGTCCGCCGTGAAGCCGAAGAGGGGCGAGCGCAGCACGGCGATCAGCGGCACGTCCTGCCGGGGATTGTCCACCAGGGACAAAAGGGCCACCATGACGGAGACCTCCATGGTCTCAAAAAAGTCCTCGCTCTCCTCAAAGGAGCAGGGCACGTCCCGCTCCGCCAGGGCCTGTGCAAAGGCGGCCAGGCGGCTGCCGGGGGAGCGCATGAGGATCACGATGTCCTCCGGCCGGCAGGGGCGGAAGGTCCCGTCCTCCTCGGTGACGGGGTATTCCCCGTCCAGCAGATCACGGATGCGCCCGGCAATGAACCGGGCCTCCGCCGTCAGCTTTTTCACCGGGCGGCCGTTTGCCGCGGACCGCTGATGGGCGGAGATCAGATGGAACTCCGTCTCACAGTCCCGCCGCTCCGGGTAGTAGGCCGCGCCGAAGTGGAGTGCCTCGTCCTCCCCGTAGGCCATCTCCCCCATCTCCGGGGAGAGGATGTTGGCGAAGATGAAATTGGCGGCGTCCAGAATCTCCCGCCGGGAGCGAAAGTTTCTGGACAGGAGGATCTTCCGCTCCTCCCCCTCCTCCGCCTCCTCCCAGGGCTTGAAGCGGTCATACTTCTCCAGGAAGATGGTGGGGTCTGCCAGACGGAAGCGGTAGATGCTCTGCTTCACGTCCCCCACGGTGAAGAGGTTCTGCCCGTCCCTGGAGACGGCCCGGAAGATGGCGTTCTGCACCTCGTTGGTGTCCTGGTACTCGTCCACCAGAATCTCCCGGTACCGTCCCGCAATCTGTTCCCCGAGCTCCGTAGGGCCGCCCTCCGGCCCTACCAGCAGCGCCAGGGCCAGATGCTCCTGGTCTGAGAAATCCGCCGCGTTCAGCCGCAGCTTCTCCGTCCGGTACGCCTCGCCAAAGTCCGCCGTCAGGCACAGCAGGGCCTCCATGGCCGGGGCTGTGGAGCGCAGGTCCTCCATGGCCTCCTCCCCGCTGACATCCAGCAGGGCCAAAAGTTTTTTCGTCTCCGCCTTGCAGCCGTCCCAGACCTGTTTCAGGGCGGTCACCTCCGGGTCGTCCCTGCGGCCTTTGGGCGTGGTCAGCCGGGGGAAAACGATCTCCAGGGCCGCCCGGCGGGCCGCCTCCCAGGCCCCCGCCTCCCCCAGGGCCTGGAAGCCCCAGGCGGCGGCTAGGAACTTCTCTCCGTAGCCGGAGGAGAGAGCCGGGTCCCCCTCAATCCGCGCCGCGGAGCGCCGCAGCAGCTCCGCCCAGTGGAGGGCCTTCCGCCGGACGAAGCCCAGCAGCTCCCCGGCGTAGGGCGTGCCGTCAAAGTCAGCTCCCAGGCCGGCCCAGGCCCCCCGGCTCTTCGCCAGCCACCGCTCCGGGTAGGCGTGGCTCTGGAGCTTGCCGTAGACCTCCAGCACCAGATCCGCAAGGCGGGAGTCGTCCCGCCCCGCCCCCAGGGTGTCCGCCAGGAGCTCCCCGCCGGGAGTCAGCCCGTCGTAAAACCGCTCCAGCGCCCGGTTCAGCACCCGCCGGCGGAGGAGAACGGCGTCGCTCTCGTCCAGCACCCGGAAATCCGGCGTCAGGGCGTGGCGGTCCCCCTCCCGGGCCAGGAGGTGGGTGTTCTCCCGCAGCAGCGCCGTGCAGAAGGCGTCCACGGTCTTGATGTCCGCCTGATACACCCGCAGGAGCTGACGCTTCAGATGCCCGTCCCCTGGGTTCTCCGCCAGACGCTTCGTCAGCTCCGCGGCGATCTTGCTCCGCAGCTCCGCCGCCGCGGCCTTGGTGTAGGTGATGATGAGGAAGTCGTCCACATTGCAGCGCTCCTCCGTCACATAGCGGAACAGCCGCTCCACCAGCACCTTGGTCTTGCCGGAGCCGGCGGCGGCGGACACCAGCAGGCTCCCGCCCCGGTTCTCCACCACGGCCCTCTGCTGGGGCGTCAGTTTCAGCTCGCCCATGTCATTCCTCCTCTTCCCCGATCTCCCGCCAGAAGTCCTCTGTTTTCACCGGCAGGATGTAGCGCAGGTGGTCGCCGTCCTGCCCGTCCTGAAAATGGCAGGCGCTGGCCCACTGGCAGTATTTGCAGTAGCTGTCGTCCTCGCTGCGGCACCAGGGGTCGGCGTCGATGTTGCCCTGGCGCAGCTCCCGGGCGATCTGGCGCAGCTGGCGCTCCACATACTGCCCCAGTCTGCCCAGCTGGGCCGCCGAGGCGATGCTGCCGGAGAGCTCCCCGCTCCGGTTCACCCGCAGGGGCAGATACCGGGGCTCCCGGAGCGCGTCGTGCTCCATGGCCTGGAGCACCGCCGGCTCCGCCAGCAAAAGCCCTGAGCGGCGCAGCTGCTTCTCCCGCTCGCTTTTCAGCTTCTCCGGAGCCACGTTCCGCTCCATGGAGAGGATCTCGTCCCTGGCGGGGAGGTACATCACGCCCGCCGGCTCGATCTCCCGGCCGAAATGGCCGCTTCCCTCCTTCTGCAGGGTGAAGAGGTAGAGCAGCATCTGGATGTCCAGTCCCATCCGCACCGCGGAGAGATCGAAGGCCTTCCGGCCGGACTTGTAGTCCACCACCCGGAGGTAGAGCTTATCGTCCTTCACCCAGCCGTCCACCCGGTCCACCTTGCCGCCCACCCGCAGCTCGCCGTCGGGCTCGGAGATCACTACGGCGGGCAGGTCCCCGCCGTCCCCGAAGGACAGCTCAAACTCCAGGGGGATGAAGTCCGAGTTCCGCAGCTCCTCCGCCACCTGCTCCACCACGGCGTAGGCGGTATTCCGCAGCCGGGCGAAGAGATAACGGAACCGGGCGCTCTTTCCCTCCAGGTCCGGCAGCTCCCGGGCGGCGTATTCCTCGATGTACCTGCGCACCAGGGCCCGGAGCTCCTCCCGCTCCACCCGGGCGAAGCCCCCCTGGGCCAGCACGTCCCGGGTGACGTTCTCCAGCAGGTAGTGGAGAAAGGTGCCGATCTGGGGCGCGTCAAAGGCGGCGGGGGTCCGGGGCCTTGCCCGCAGGCCGTACTCCATAAAGTAGGCGAAGTGGCACGAGCGCATCCGCTCCAGCCGGGAGGCGGACATGGCGGCCCGCTCGCCGTACAGCGCCCGCACCGCCCCGGGGGACAGGCTTCCCCGGTGCAGCCGGGAGGCCCGCTCCATGGCCGAGAGCCGCCCGGCAAAGGCGGGCCGCTCCGCGAAGTAGCGCCAAAGCGCCCCGCCGGGGACGGCCGCCTCCAGCGCCGGAACGGCCGCCGTCAGGCGGTACTCCCGGCCGCCGCTCTCCCGCTCCACCCGCAGGTCCGGAAACAGCGTCCGCAGCCGCCCGATCACAAAGGCGGGGCGCAGCTCCGCCCCGGCGGCGTCCGCCGTGGGGTAGCTGACCGTCAGCCCATGGGTGGGCTGGGCCAGGGCGGCGTAGAGATTCTGGAGCTCAATGCCCATGCGCTCCATGCCGGCGGGGGCCAGCTCAACACCCCGCTGGGCCAGCTCGTCCCGGTCGTCGTCATTGAGAATGCCGCCCCCCTGGCCAGGGAAGGGCAGGACGTGGTCGTTGGCCCCCAGGAGGAAGAGGTATTTTGCCGTGTGCCGGTCGTTCCGGGTGATCTCGCTGACGGACACCTGGTCCAGCGACACGGGGATGGTGCCCACGCTGTACTGGGTCATCACCTGGCGGAACAGCCGGGTGAACTCCTCCAGCCCCATGGGCTCCGGCCCCAGGATCTCCACAAACTGGTCCAGCACGCCGCAGAGAATCTCCCACAGCTGGGCCGTCTCCTCCGCGTCCTGGAGCCGTCCGGCGGCGGCCTGGAGGCGCATCTGGGCCTCCAGGGCGTCCTGGAGCGTCAGCTCCTCCATAAAGCCGTAGAGGGCGGCGATCTTCTCCCCCGCCGTCTCCCCGGTCTGCAGGCCCTCCGCCAGGCGGGCCAGGGGCCGGCGCACCCGGCGGCGCAGGCTGTTGACCCGGTCCAGACGGGCCTGCCGGGCCTCGTTCCAGGGCGCGCCGTAGCCGTCTGGGTTCTCCGCCCAGTCCACATCCCGCAGCCACATTCCGCCGTGGACCTCCCACTTGAGCACGTAGTTCTCCAGCAAATCGCACTCCTCCGGCGTGAGGCCGGCAAGGCCGGTCTTGAGCCAGCGGAACATATCGTCGTACTCATACCCGCCGCCGACGGCCGCCAGCACGCCGGTGAGGAGGCTCACCACCGGCTTTTCCAAAATGTCGCTGCGGCGGCTCAGATAGGCCGGAATGCCGTACCGCTCGAACACGGTCTCGATGGTCCCGGCGTAGTCCCCCAGGTTTCGGGCCGCCACGGTGACGTCCCGGAAGCGGCACTTCCCCGCCGCCGTCAGGCGCAGGATGTCCGCCGCCGTCCGCTCCACCTCGGAGTACACCGTGTCCGCCTCCCGGAGGCGGACGGCGCCGCAGTCCCCTGAAAAGGTCCGGTTCTCGCCGAAGAAGTACCGCTCCACGTGGCCCAGGGCGGTCCCGTCCTCCGCCGCAAGTTCTTGGACCTCCGTCCCGCAGCCGCTCCGCTCCGCCAGGCGGCGCAGACGCTCCAATGTCTTGAGGGAGGGCTCGAAGACCTCCTCCCGGCTGTTCAGCTCTCCCAGCAGCGTGACGGTGACGGACCGGGCCTGCCGCAGCAGCACCTCCAGAACCCGCCGCTCCTGGGCGTTGAAATAGGTGAAGCCGTCGATGAAGACGTCCTTCCCCAGGGCGTAGCCCGAGTCCTCCAGATTGTCGCAGAGCTTGCTCATCCGGTCCCGCGCGTCCAGCCCGGGACGGCGGAGACGGGCCTCATAGGCGCCGTACAGCAGGCTCAGGTCCCGGAGCTTGTCCCGGGTGGCGCCGCCGATCTCCCGGGACTGCTCGTACAGGATCTCCGGCGTCACCTCATAGCACCGCAGCTCGTCAAAGAGGTCCAGCAGCTGCTGGAGAAAGGCGGACTTCTGGGAGGGACGGCGGTAGACCGTCAGCTCCGGAGCCGCCTCCAGCAGGGCCTTTTGCAGCGTCAGCAGCTTGCCGCCTGCGTCCAGCGTCACCTGGGCCGCGCCGCCGGTGATGGCCAGCACCCGCTCGCACAGCCGGCGAAAGCTCAGCACCTCCGCATGGCGGCTGGCGGCAGGGCCGCAGGCCCTGCACAAATCCACCTCCGCCTGATGGGAGGCGTGCTCCGGCACCAGCAGAATCTGCCGCCCGCCGTCCCCCAGCTCCCGGATGCGGCGGAGCGCCATATCCGATTTTCCCGTCTTGGCCCGCCCGATGAGAATGTGCAGCATAAGGCCTGTCCTCCCTGGTTTCGACTGTTTTCCCCATGATAGCACATCCGGCCCGCCGGGGCAAATTTTTTCATACAGCGAAAAACCCGCCGGGGGCGGCGGGCTCTGGCTTGTATTCTCAGAAGCTGTAGCAAGAGAACATTTGTCAAGGGGGATTTCACTCAAAAGATGAAATCCCCCGATAAACTGAAAATAATAGCGGCGAGAAAATGGTTCACATAATAGGTAGCAGCCGCAGGACAGCAAGGACGGCGATATGCACAGGGTAGGCCCAGTAGAAGAGCCATTTACAATTCCGGCCCCGCTGGCCGTTGTAGAAAAAAGCAAGCGCGGAAGCGGCCAGCGCGAAAACTAGATACCAAGGGCGGAAGCCATAGCGCAGTGGATGCAGGAAGCCCGCAATAGAGCGCCATTGCTGATGAGCAACACAGGAACTGTCGCTAGTACGGATGAGAGGAAGTTTCTGTCCGGCTGGGGTGTACCATCCGGCAGTCTGCTGTACAGAAACAGCGTTCCCAAAACCCATGTGTAGGCCAGAGAGAGGCAGATCAGTGCGTTTCCGGTCAGCGCAATCGCCAAGCCTTCTAGGAATGTCCCCAGGAGCCCGAAGGCTACGCCCGCCAGCTAGAACTTTCGAGGCTGGCAGCGCAGAGTTTCGTAGGTGTGAATGGCCGCAACGGCAAAAAACAGTGTGTAGAAAACGCTGGTATGCCGCAGAAAGTCCACCTTGGGAAATCTCTCACCCATTAAAAATGACATCGAAGGCCAAATCGAATGGAATTTCACTGATTAGAGCAAACAAGCCCAGCCGAACGAGATAGCGTTGCCGGTTTCTGGTATGACGGCATCCCTCTGCGATCAAAAAAGCGTAAATTGGGAAAGCCATCCGCCCAATCACTCAAAAAGCATCCAGCGTGGGGAAGACGGCACCCACATGGTCAACAATCATGGCTGCCAGGGCAATCAACTTCAGCTGGAAACCTGTCAAGGGACGCTTGAACTGTATCGCTGTCATTTTGGGTGATTTTCCTTCCATTCAAACAGCCCGATTTGTCGAATTGTTACGAGCAAAGTATAGCATCGATATGGGCGATATTCAGCCCTTGTTTTTGGACGCTGATGGTAGTGGCGAGCAAAGTATAGCATCGATATGGGCGATATTCAGCCCTTGTTTTTGGACGCTGATGGTAGTGGCAAGCAATGCACATGTATATACCCTGTGCCGCTTGTTGGTGGCTAAAGGCCCCCAAGCCCCCAGTGCATCAGCGAAGCTCCGCCCGATGCACAAGCCGCCGTTGGCGTCTGCTGGTATATACTGACAGGGAAGAACCCCCGGCGAAGCCGCCCCCCGGAGGGCGCACGATGACCGCAGGCCATACCACCGCCAGCTTGCTGGTGGTGAGTAAGTGCGCCCTTAGTATAATTATACTAAGGAACAGGGCAAGTTGGCATAGGAAAGAAGCCCTGGCCAGCAGGTTCCCAGTAGACAAATCCCGAGCATAGGGCTATATTGAATATCAGAACAGGAGCATGGACGGGTGCGCCCTGGGTACGGCACATTTTTCAGTGCTGTAAACCCGTTGTCGCGTCAGTCCATCCTTCAGCAGTCATCTATGATTCGGCTGGTTGGAAGCCTGCTGGCTATCCCTGCATTAGGAGTTAGGCCCTGTTTGAAAAATGGCAGAATGCCCAAACGACGGATCTTCTGTTTTGCGCAGAGTGCATCATAATTACGGGGAAATCTCCAATTATCCGTGCGCCCTCTGCCGGAAAGACAAGACCTTCCCCGTCTTTTGCTGGCTCTGTTCCGGAATGTAAACCTCCTGCCCCTGATCCCGGTTCAGCTCCTCCGGCTCGTGGAACGTGGGCACCACCTGGTGCAGCGCCCCCCGAATCACAGAGGGATCGTTCTTTTCCAGGGCGGCCGCCAGAACAGCCAGCTTTTCCTTCAGCTCCTCCGCTGTAACAGCAGGCTGACGCTCCACAAAGATCTGGTCATTTTCCGTCTTTTCAATATCACGGCTGGCGATCAGCAGCTCCTCATAAAGCTTTTCCCCGGGTCTCAGACCAGTCTCCACAATATCAATATCCCGATAGGGTGTGTAGCCGGAGAGACGGATCAGATTTTCCGCCAGATCCAGAATTTTCACCGGGCGGCCCATATCCAGGACATACAGCTCGTTCTGCTCTGCCATGGCTCCGGCCTGCAGCACCAGCTGGGCGGCCTCCGGGATGGTCATGAAATACCGAATGATCCGCTTGTCCGTCACGGTAACAGGACCGCCCTCGGCAATTTGACGCTTGAACAAGGGCACCACGGAACCGTTGGAGCCCAGCACATTTCCAAACCGCACCGCAGCAAAGGCCGTCTCGCTGCGCCCCTTCATAGACTGTACGATCATCTCACACATCCGCTTGGTAGCGCCCATGACGGACGTGGGATTCACCGCCTTGTCGGTTGAGATCTGGATAAACTTGGAAACGCCGTACTCGTCCGCCGTCCGCACCAAGTTCAGCGTGCCGAACACATTGTTCCGCACCGCCTCCTGGGGGCTCTGCTCCATCAAGGGGACGTGCTTGTGAGCGGCGGCATGAAACACCACATCGGGCCGGTATCGGGCAAACAGCTGCCGCAGCCGCTCTTGATCTCGGATGGAGGCGATCTCCACCGAAAGGTCCAGCCGCCCGCCGTACTTGTACAGCAGCTCCTGCTGAATATCATAGGCGTTGTTTTCATAGATATCCACGATTACCAGCCGCCGGGGAGCATGCTTGACAATCTGACGGCACAGCTCCGAACCAATAGAACCGCCGCCGCCGGTGACCATGACGGTCTTTCCGCCAAGGAAAGCATCCACCGGAGCAGGATCCAACTGGATCGGGTCCCGCCCCAGCAGATCCTCAATCTGAACATCCCGCATTTGGGCCCGAATAGGCCGCCGGCTCAGCATATCCAAGGTGCTGGGCAGGACCCGGATTTTCACCTTGTCCAGCGAGGACAGCTCCTGCAAAATCTCCTGCCGCCGGGACTCCGTCACAGAGGGAATGGCCACCACGATCTCCCGGATGTCCATGGCCTTCACCCGGGCAGGAATGTCCCTGATACGCCCCTTGACCGGTACGCCCCGGACGCGCCTGCCCTGTTTAGCGGGGTCATCATCGAAAAAACACTGGACGGCGTAGGGGCTGTCCTGGTTGTTCTGGACCTCCTCCAGCAGCTGCACGCCGGCGGCGCCGGCGCCCACGATGGCCATAGAGATCCGGTGTGAACCCTGGCGGTATTGGAGGTGTCCCCGGCCTACGCGGTACACAAAGCGAACCAGCAGCATACCAAGAACCCAGAGCGCGGCGATGGCGGTGAGGAGCACGAAAAAGATAACGCCAATGCTCAAAACAAAGTGGGTGATGACCTCATATGCACCAAAGCCGCAGAGCGCAGCCATCAGCAGCGAGAGGTACTCCCGGCTCTCAGCGTAGCGCCAAAGACTATCGTATGTATGGAACAGAAGTTGAAATGCAACCGTACAAAAATAGAGGAGAATCAGGTGTGGAATCAAATTTCCTGTCCCTACGGCGTCCGACAGAGAATAGCGCAGGGAAAAAAGGGCCAATGGAAGAGCCACACCCACCAGAATTATGGCGTCACATAGAAAAAGAAAGAGATTCCGAAAACGATTCATTAGTACAAAGTCAGCCTTTCTGTAATCTGCTTTTTCGATAGGAGACAGCAGAAATCATGCAAAAGCAACGCAAAGTTACCTTTGCATGATAATATAACACAATATTTTGACTTTGAAAAGAGGGTTAAGAAAATTTCCAGAACTCCACTGGAGACCCGTCCAGGCCTTGTTGAAAAGGGAAATGGTCTCAAACAGCGGAAATTTTCCTCTGTGCAACGTTAAAAAATCTTGAAGTCCGCCATCCTCGGCCCAATGGGAGGTCTGACTTCATTGAAAATGCAAGTCCACAATTCCTATAAACGTTTGCTTTATCCCGCGAAAAATCTCTTGCTTCTATACATTCCGCCATTTATAACCAGGCCGCTCAACATACGCCGGAATCCCGGCAAAGCGCCTGGTCATATTGGTACGCTGGTTATGCGCCATCTGCAAAATCAAGCTATCAACCGCTCTATAAAAGATCAGGATTGCCGCAACAGCATTTCGGCAATCAAAAAGTCCAGTTTTACGTCAATATCAATGGAACGTTCTCTGGGCATGGTATATGCATAGCAATTCGAATTGTACACAACACCGCCTTGGGCTTGAAGCGCAGATACTGTCAGAAGATACAGCGCGCCGTTGATGCGGTAATATGGTCTCAGGATCTGACGTGGACCACGATTTTCAGAGAGGAGAAAACCGTCCATACAACCGTCCTCTGGCAGGGTATTGCACCAGAGCGGGGGATGGTCTACCTCACAAACAGAAATAATCGCTTCGGCATGTTTTTCCTCCATCAGTTGATATGCGCGGCAAATGTCGTCCGGCTTCCGCAGCGGCGAAGTGGGCTGAAGCAAAGCCACTGTTTCAAAAAATTTTTCTGTACGGGCATATTTTTCCAGAACCTCCAGCACAACATCCCAGGACGACGTATCATCCGCAGCCGTTTCCGTACTCCGCAGAAAGGGAATATCCGCGTTATACCGGCGCGCAATGTCGGCATATTCTTCAGAGTCTGTGGATACATGTACCGTGTCAAAGCAGCCAGAGGAAAATGCCGCCTCAATGGAATACGCCAGTAGAGGCTTTCCATTCAAAGGAAGAATATTTTTATCTTTCAAGCCCTTGGAACCACTGCGAGCCGGGATAATGGCAAGATTTTTCATAAACTATACCTCAAAAGAAACATCGTAAAACGTTTTTTTCAGGCTCTTGTTGGACGATTCTAAAAAACGCAAGAGCACAGGAAGTATCTTTTCAGATGTATGCCCATCGCCAAAGGGACTGGATGCCTGCGCCGCAGCTATCCGAAATTCGGGCGTCATCACCCGCCGCATGGCGAACGCAATATCACCGGCAGAGGGCTGACAGCAAAGAACACTCTCCGCCATAACGCGGCCCTTTTGGCGATCTCCGATATTGATAGTAGGCGTATGGAAAAACGGAGCCTCCACAATCCCACTGGAAGAATTCCCCAACACAAATTCAGCAGAACGTATAGCAGACACATAACGTTTTGCACCAAGAGAGGGAATCACCAGCCAATTCGAGTGGCAGCGACTCTCTTCTTTCCAGATGTGGTTGATGATTCGTCCCCCGGCATCCGCATTGGCCAAAGTAACGATATAATCTAGCTGCGGAAAAGCATCCATCGCCTGAATCAATTCTCGCAGCTGCTCTTCTGCTTTCCCATCTTCCATGGTAACCGGGTGAAAGGTTACCACGGCGTAAGGTCGTCCCACTCTTGGAAAGCCAATATCCATTCGTAAATCCTCCGATGTAAGAACCGCTAAATTGGCGGCATTCTCTACACCGGGCTCACCTACGTTAAACACCCGCTCTGGCGCCTCTCCCAGCTGAATTACTCTGTGCCTGTATTCTTCGCACCCGGTAAAATGGAGAATACTCATTTTCGTGATTGAGTGGCGGAAAAACTCATCCACAGCACCCTCTGTCGTTTCTCCACCGCAGAGATGCGCAATGGGAACTCCCAGCATAGCAGCTGCAGAAGCAGCGGCAAAGATTTCGTACCGGTCCCCCAGGACTATCAGCAAATCCAGCCGTTTCCGGGAAAAATAATCCGCAAAGGCAGAAAGCGCCTTTCCCGTAATCTGGGCCATATCAACTTTGCTGTCTCCGTCGTGTAAAATGGGAATCCTATCACAGCAGAGAAAACCGGCCTCCTCAATTTCGCACACGGTTCCACCAAAAGTTTGGCTTAAATGACTGCCAGTTACTGCCAGCTGTAACTCCACGGATGGTTCCAGCTCTAACCTCTCCAAGAGCGGGCGCAGCAATCCAAACTCTGCCCGGGTGCCGGTCACAGCGCACACAGAATATTTCACAAAGACTTCCCCCTGCTCACAGTTCTATCAGCTCATCTGCCGCAAAATCTCTCACAGCCTGAGTGCCTAGCACCTCGAACCACCGCATGGGAGAGATACCGCTGCCCGGGCGCTTAGCAGCCAGATTTTTCTCTGTCAGCACTTCCCCTCTTTGAATAGCACACCGCGCTACAATGCTCTTTCGGGCAACGTCGATATTTTTTTGTTCTGAGGGACTGGGCCGTTTGACACCATCTCCTAATGCCGCCTCCACATGGCGGACTCCCTCCACCAGGGCCTTCAACTCCTGCGGTTCCAAACTGGCTCTGTGGTCGGGCCCCTCCATATTTTTATCCAAGGTAAAGTGCTTTTCAATGATCGACGCTCCAAGAGCCGCCGCCGCAATCGGAATCTCAATGCCAGGAGTATGGTCGGAATAACCGACTTCCACATTAAAAGAGCTCCTCATAGTCTCCATAGCCCGCAGATTTGCATCCGAAAAGGGCGTGGGATACTCTGTGTTGCAGTGGAGCAGAGTGACCTTAGGCGTGCCATTGGCCTTCAAGACGTCAATTGCCGTCCTGATCTCCTCCATTTCGCACATTCCGGTAGACATCACCACCGGCTTATTGGTCCTTGCAATGGCCAGCAGATAGGGGAGATTTGTGATTTCGCCAGAGGGAATCTTCCAAAAGGGCATGTCCAATGTATCCAGAAAAATGATGCTGTCCAAATCAAAGGGGGTAGACAAAAAGGTGATTCCGATCTCGTTACAACGCTCTCTCAGTTTCAAAAATGCCTCAAATGGCAGTTCTAATTTTTTCACCATATCAAGCTGCGAAACATCACCGCCCGTTGCCTCCTTTTGATAGGGCGCCTTCTCGGCCTGATGGCAAATCGTATTTTCCGAAATAAACGTTTGAAATTTGACACAATCCGCACCGGCCTCCTGCGCCTTTTCCACTAAGGCGAAAGCTGTTTCCAAACTACCGTTGTGATTAACCCCCGCCTCGGCAATGATATACACACTCAATGCAGTTCACCTCTCCAAAATTCTCCCGGGATTTCCAACTATAGTACAATAACCAGGGACATCCCGAATAATCACACTTCCGGCCCCAACAACCGTATTAGGACCTAATTGTTTTCCCTGGATAATGCAAGCTCCCGTACCAATTTCACAGCCGCTGCCAATTTGGACATTTCCTGAAATATTTGCTCCAGGATTAACCATGATAAAATGTTCCAACCGAGTATCATGTCCAAGCGTACAACCCAAATTTAAGGAGACAAAATTTCCTAAAACTACATTTGGCGCAATTAGTACCCCCGGACAAACAATGCAGCCTTCTCCAAAGCGGACATGCTTTGATACTTCTGCACGTTTTGCCACAAGGGTAGGAAACTCTATTTGGTGTCCCCTGTATTTTTTCATCACATTTTGCCGCAATGACGGTGCGCCAAGCCCACAAGCTGCGCTGATGGGGTGAGGATATTGCAGCAACCATTCGTCGTTCCCAAGTATACCGTATCCCGCAACTGGTTCAGCACCTGATACCTCATCAATAAATCCTAAAATATTCCATTTTTTATCTTCTTCGTTCAGCGCTTCCAAAAGCCACAAAACATCTTTTGCAAATCCATTTGAACCTAAAATAACAATATCCTTCATGCACTTTTCTCCTCTATACTTCAATTACAGCTATTCCGGAAGCAAAAACGCCATGTCGCGCAGTCAAGTATACCACCTCTTCTGCATGACAGGCGATGAAGGAATACGGCTGTCTTCACAAGGAGAGATTTCTCTTTCAACAAATGACTGTATAGACTGGAAAATATATATTTGTCAAATTCATTCAAAAATATGCTGCCAGCACTTAGGCCATGTTTGAAAAAAGTCAAAACGCCCAAACGGTGGATCTTGATCCGCCACTCTGCGTTAAATTTTCTTGCCGGGCGTCAGCCCACCTGCAAAAATTTGCCTTGATTGGCGAAAAAATCTCTTGCCGTTGGGCATTCCGCCATTTTTCAAACAAGGCCTAGAAGTCTGCCATCTTTCAAACAAAGTCAAGTCTTTCATATGTCTGATTGCTTTGTTATCCTTCCCCAAATCGTCTTCGCATCTTTTCCAATTCCTCCATCTGTCCCATATCCAGCCATTCCTCCTCGCTGACAGGGTATACCGCCGTCCGACGGCCCTTCTGCCGCTGGCCTTCAATAATATCCGGGAATCCCTGGGACTTATCTTCGGGAATATCCTCCAACACCTCCGGCTCTACTAGATACAACCCTGTGTTGGTCAGAAACGACAGCTCTGGCTTTTCACGAAATGCAGTGATTACACCCCCTTTCCCCATCTCTACGACACCGTAGGGAATCGTCATATTTTTACATGCACCTACGATTGTCACTGCATTGTGGTTCGTCTGGTGGAATTCCGCCATCTTTGCGTAATCCGAGCGAAGGAGAATATCACAGTTGGTGAAAAAGAAGGTCTTATCCAAACGCCCCTTTAATAGGGAGAGTCCACCGCCAGTGCCAAGCGGCTGCACCTCGTCATACCAGCAAATATGATAATCCTGTTGACTGTCGTTGAAGTACGCCTTCAACAGTCCTTTCTTGTAGTTGACCACAATATGAAATTCTGTGCAGCCATAGCGCAAAAAACGCTGCATGATATGCTCTATAATCGGCAAATCCCCTATGGGAATCAGGGGTTTGGGCAGAATACGCGTATAGGGGTCCAGCCGTTTTCCCATCCCCCCCGCCATAATGACTACAGGAAGAGCCAGTTGAGGCAACGGAGATGTCTGAGCGCTGTCCGGTCCCAGCAAAATATCCACCAGAGTGTTGTCCGCTTTCACAACAGGTACTGCTGTCAGATCTCCGCCCTCGCCGCGAAGGAGAGCGCGGGCCTGTTCTGCATTCTCTGCCGTTCTTGGATGGAGATGCGCTGCATCGGCCGCCAGCGCATCCATTCTGCCGCCAGCGAGCAAAAAGCGCCGTATATCTCCATCAGTTAGCGTGCCATATAATTTGTCATCATTTAAGACAAAAATAATCTTTTTTGCCGTGCTGTTTAGCTGCCGCATAGCATCACGGATTGTCGTTGTGTGGGATACACATAATTCGGAATGGTTCATGGTGCATCTGCCTCCTTTGCCAGTATGAATTTTTAGCCAGTGCAATGGACAATTCCACTAGGGTCTATTTTAGAACTGGTGAAGTAGCGACATTTATTTGATTAGAGTATTCTCGTTCCACTTATTGATTCAACATAGAAAATATCTGAAAACGGGCGGGAAGGCGGACATATAGCCAAATAAAAATTTCGATTCGAAGCATAACGCTGAGGCATATATAGGATACAATCGCAGTGCAGCCCGCGATCATCAAAGACAAGCTGTTTCCTAAAATATTCAACAAAATATGATAACAACACCAGCACAGAAGTAAGCTAATCAGCGATGCCGTCATGATCTTCAAAAATTGCGGCATTTGCGTTCGGTCCAACACACGCATTTCCAACTTCCGAAGATCAAAAAGTACCAGTATAGACGCAATCAATCCGGCAAGACTGGTTGCCGCAGCAAGCCCGATATAACCCAAAGAATATGCCAGCAAAAAATCCAATAAGATATTACAGCTAACAGAAATTACGGTATTTTTCAAAATCTTTCTCTGCTCCATATGTGCGGAGAGCGCCTGTGTTCCAATCTGCCGCAGTGCGTAAAAAGGAACTCCCAAAGCGTAAAAGGCGAGACAGCCGGCAGTCATGGCAGTAGAATCAGCAGAAAAATTTCCACGCTCCAGCAAAAACGCCACTAATGGTTTTGAAAACAGGAACAGTCCTCCCATCACCGGAAGCGAGAGATAGACTGCCAACATGAACGCTTTCCGGATAAAGTACAGTCCGCCTTCAATATTCCCTTTGGCAAAATAGGAGTTAATTTTGGGATAGCACACAGAGAGAAACACAGAGGTGGTTAAAGAATAAAAAATCAGCTGAATTTTGTCCGCATAGCTCAGCGCACTGATAACACCCTCTCCCAGAGTAGAGGCAAATACACGGTCTACTACGCCGTTCAACTGATTAACCAGCCGGCTAATACCTAATGGGATAGCCATGCGGCAGAGAAGAAAAAATCTTGGATTTTGAAGCTGGAGGCATGGCGTATAGTGCAGCCCGGTTTTACGGATGGCATATCCGCTCAAAAGAATGACCGCTGTCAGGCCAGAGAGCAAATAGCCATAGATCATAATATCGGGAGCAGCCTTAGACGCTAGAAGAATACCAGCAATCTCAACTATATTGACGACAATAAAAGCACAAAAATTAGTAAAGACAAAGCGCTCTTTTGCCTGCAGCTGCGCCGAGAAAAGACTCTGCCCCATCAGCACCGGAAAAACAGGCGAAATCAACCGGATAAAGTGAATCAGAAGCGCCTGTGCCTGTGCGTCAAATCCTGGGGCGAGGAGAGTGGATATCCGCTTCGCACCAACAAAGCAGAGGAGGGAGACAAAAACAGATATGACGGAAAATACAGATAGTACATTGCTGAAAAAAGCATCCCTGTCCGGCTCCTCCTTTATCCGCATATATACAGGGATATAGGCATCAGAAATCCCATAGGCATACATGGCAAACAGAACACTGGGCAGTGTAATGCAGGCGGTGTAGACATCCACGATATAGGATGTTCCAAACTGATAGGCCAACGTAAGTTCCCGTATAAAACCTAGCAATTTAGAAAGTATCAGCAATAAAGTGACCGCCAAAGCTGAGGTGGAAAGCTTTTGCACAGAACACTCTCCTTTTATGAAAGCGGCTCATGGACGAATTTCCTGGCCGGTAAGTTTACAGCGAGGTTCCAAGTTCTATCTGCCGATAGAATTTGCACAGCTTCACATGTTCACGAAGCGGCAGCAGCGGAGCGGAGGCGTCTGTAAGGAACGCCGAGGTCTGCCTGTAAAGACCAGGCTTGTAATCAACATCCAACGCATCTTCAATGTCCATCTTTTCAACTACCAAAGATCCTCTTTGCTGAAATCGCAATTCCTCAAGCGGGCAGAGAAGAAGTTTGCGCTTTTTAGTCAGAATTTCTACGGACCAGCGCCCCGCGCTCTCCCAGTCGGCATGGTAGGCAAACGGCACTCCATCCACAGTGAGCCCCGCGCCAGAAAAACTGCTGGCATTTTTGTACCAGTCCAGAGAACCGGCAGTGTAGGCATTCATTACCGCAGGCATGCCGCCAAGATAAAAGGCAAGGTCGATTACATGAGTCGAGTTTCCCAGAAACCAGTGGTTCAATTGAATAGCCGGCTTATCCAAAAGACTGATTTTGTGAGCCCATTCTGTAAACTCAAAGCAAAAACTGCTGACACCGCCATCCTCTGCAATACATTTTTTTGCCTGGATGACAGAGGCATAAAACCTGCGGTTATAGGCGATGAAAACCTGGGAACCTGCCTGGTCCGCCATTTGAGACAACTCCTGAATTTGTTCATAATGAATGCCGCCAGGTTTTTCTACCAAAATTCGTCTTACGCCATTTTGAAGCAGAAACTTGACTACTGGGTAGAGAGATTCAAAACTCACTGCCACAATTGCTTCTTGCGGCGGTACAGATTGATCTTTCATATACTTCTTTAAGCCACCTGCCGCCGGACAGATACCAGTCCTATGGAAAAATGACTCTGCTGACTGCTGACTGCGGCCCGCAACACAGAAATTGATTCCCAGCGCTTGAAGAACGGAGGCATACTCCGCCCCCATATACCCACAGCCAACTAAAAGAAGCGGAGTTACGTAATTGGACACAAATCCTCCTCCTTTTCTATAAGTGCATTTCGTTTTTTGATAAATTCTTGTAAAATAGGAACATGCAAATCGGCTGATTCCCGGTAAGCTGTTAGTTTAGGAATTTGTCCGCTGAAGAGCTGATCAACAACTTGATTTGTTGTCTGACTTACAGGCAATAGATCAAAGCGGCGTATATCAGCAGGTTTTGACCCGTCCAGCGGCTGCGATAAGATCGTCCCCATAGATTCGCAAATGCAATAGTATGTCGCATCAGTATAGATTTCAATTTCTGCGGCCGACTGCCCGTGAATGCAGTCAATAGAGAAAAGAGATTGTTCATTGAGCTTGCCGACTAGTTTTCCGTAAAATTCAATATAGTTCGAACGTTTGCTCTCAAAAATCTTATCTTCCAGCATCGCGCCTGAGCAAGAAACTGCGGGATTTTCGGCTCCAGTGAGAAACGCAAAAAGATCAAGAATATGAATGCTGTTACAGGCAAGCCCCCAGTCCCCTCCTCGCATAGAGAAAAAGATTTTCTTTGCTGCCGCCAGTTCTTCGCGCAGAGCAATATAGACGTCAGCTGTCCTGCGAATACAGTTTACATAGGCGGCGATCCCCCCTTTATCCAATAGCGTCTGAACGTGCAAATAATCTTCAACACGCGGAAAGAGAACCTTTTCAAAAATTATATTTTTTACAGTGTGCAGAGAAATAAGTTCCTCAAAAACTGCTCTTCGTGGGATAGATGAGGTTGCAATAATAGCAGTATGGAAAGCGGTGGGAACGTCAATATCCTTCAACGATGAATAATAATAAATCAATCTGCCATTTGCGTTATCTGCGGCGTACAACTTTGCTCTCGTAATCGCGCTGTCGTCAAAATCAACTACGTAGAGATCAAAAGAAGAGCTGCAGTTGAGAAGTGCCTGAAAATGACGAAAACCGATATTTCCAACAGCAATCAATAAAACATGGTTCATCTGAATACAATTCCTCACTTATTCAAATATGATCTAAAAAAGTGTTAGGCCTTGTTTGATAAATGGCGAAATTCGCAGGGGTGAGAAATTTTTTCGCCGGTCAAGGTGATTTGACGTCGCCATACTTTGTGTATGGCAAGGAAACTCAACGCGGAGCGGCGGAAAAAGGTCCGCCGCTTGAGCGTTTTGACATTTTTCAAACAAGGCCTAAGCTTTCTCAAAACAACAGTGTATAACTATACAAGGACTCCTCAATATGAAGGCCTCGGCCATTATTCCAGGCTCGCCAGCAATTCAGACAACCGCCTATGTTCTTTTTTCATGCAGATATATTGCCGAGCGGTTAGATCATCATAGAGCCCAGGAATAGTGATGTCATCAATCACTATCGGTATATTATTATATACAGCCTGAATCAGAGCCGCCGAAGAGAGGGCAATTGCGCAGTCTGTACGCAGCAGAGATTGTTCAATCGAGACTTCACGAGGATCTTCCAAGAGTAATCCAGACGAATCTTTATAGAGAGATTTTACCAAATCAATATGCAGCGGATGTGGCCTGACGGCAATTTTACCGCCTCGTTTTTGCAGAATCGTGAGGTTTTTAATAATTGTCTCAAGTTCTTGGGGAGTGGGTATTTGTAAATAGTACGTATAGTCTACCCGCTCTAAAGTAGTGGTTTGTTCAGAAAAGCATAGGCTAAGAGGACGTTCAGTAACAAATTGCCCTGGAGCCGCCCGCAGAGAACGTAATATATCCGCAGAGTGCTGATCCCAAACATAGCATCGGTCAAAACGGAAGAAAGCCTCCCTAATAAAATACATTTTTACACCATGTTGAAAATTGATGTGTTCTACTTGATGTCTCAGGCAGTAGTCTGTCAGCACAGACGAAGTGAACGAATACTCCTCAGAACAGATAATAGCCTTTGGTTGATAACGAGAGATTACATCTCTGTACATGGCGATTTTAAGCATACATTTTAATAAAAAATAAAATGAAAAGGGGTAGCGGCGGTGCAATTTACGCAAATAAACCTGATCCTCTTTATCCAGATAGAGATGATCTTGAAAGTCTTCAATCTGGAGGATTCTGAATTCTTCCTCAAGAGAACGGGGAACAATATTGCGTGGACCGGAAAAGAGCAAAACTGCATCACAAGGCTGTTGGTCAGACAGTTTTACACTGCATAGACGAATCCAGTATATCGGAAATAGAACTGCTGCTGCACAGTTTAACAGAATCGACCAAATATAGCTTTGCAAAAATGTTTGACACTTATATTGCAAATAACTCCGCTCCCAGTCATCCTGCGGGGAAGGAAGTTTCTCTAGAAATAACTTCTGAGCCACAACAGAGGGACCGTAAGCAGTTCCCCGGAAAGGAATCTTTGCAAAGCAATTTTTCAATATCTGAATTGAGTTCAAGATTCCAGCCTCATTTCTTTGAGTGATGCAGGTTCCGATTGAGCAAAAGTAATACCATATATTTCTCCCAAAAACATCCACAAGAAAATGTAGCTTTCACTGGGAGCAAACACAAAATTTCCATTAACGAAATCTCCTGCCAAAATTGCTAAACAAGCAGATACTAGTATGGATAAATGTTTTACGATATTTCCAGATTTTGAGGAAATAAAGCGCAAAGCTTTAATCAATAGTGATAATCCAAAAAAGAAGATCAAACTAACCCCCACAATTCCCGTTCCCACAAGAAGCATCAGATACGCATTGTGTAAATTTACATACTGTCGATCACGATCATTCACATACACACTAATATTTTCATTTGTAACACCAAAAATCGGATGTTGCAAAAATTTCTGAAATCCTTCAGCCCATATAGTCAATCTCCCGCTGTAAATAGAGGATGTCAGAGTTCGTTCAATTGTCATGGGAGGTTTTTCAGTGATTTCAGGCTTTGCGAATTCATTTGGCTCTTCCCCATCTGGTGGTACTTCAGGTAGTGTCGGATGAGAAATGGATTCCTCCATTTTTTCGATAAAAGTACAAACCGTTACACGGGTTCTCTCGAAGAGATTGACAACACTGGCTTCAGCACCTTGGACGGCATAATAGAGCACATATACGGAGATCAACGTACCAAGCACCATAATAATTAACTTGCAGATGCGTTTAACAAGGCAAGCCCCATGGAGCGAAATGATTGAGGTAAGATAGTGGCAGCCCACATAACTAGCAGCAAAAACCATTGCCATTAGTACACTTGTGAATGCGTTTGCCGCACAGAGTGTAAGCATAAAGATAACAATTGAAATACTATAAAACCGTTGGCGATTCTTACCGTTGAGCCAAAGGGAGACCACAGAAATCAACGTGCCTGTTAAACATATACTGCCCAATATAGAGGAAGATGTTCCAATTCCAAAAAGCTGATAGCTGACGACTCCATTTGTAATGGCGCGTCCGTTCATTCCGATGCGGTATACTGTTCCGTTTATGGAAAAAGCGCTAGAATACTGAAACAGCAGCATAACCAACGAGACTACCGAAAAAAACAATGCCCCCCAAATGTAAATGTTGAAAGAAAATTGCAGAATCTCGGCTCGCTCTTTGCTGTCTAGCATTGAAAACTGGAAAAAGAATATAAAAAAGTAAAGGCAGGCAAGGGTCATCTGGCCGCCGTTTGTGACAAAAGTAAATAATCCATCCCGAATATGCCAAAGGATGTTCAGACAGTAAATTGCAGAAAACAAAAAGAGCGGCATAAATAGAGGCTTTTTAATTAGGAGTTTGCCTTGCCCAAAAAAGCGGACAAGCATAATCAGTCCATATGCCAAAACAATTGCAAGGGCAGGGCGAAAAAGCCAATTTGTGTAAGGACAGGCACTGAGTAAACAAATGAATACAAAAAAGGCAGTAAAATATTTCAGCTCATTGGCGTTGATTCTAAATCTCTCTATAGGCATAACCATCATCGGCCTCCGTCAATTCTAATCAAATGTTGTAAATGTCCTCTCTATATCTCCATAGATTTTCGCGGAGGAATACGATTGTTTCTCCCAGCCCCTCCTCCAGCGTATACTGCGGAGCCCAGCTAGTCATGCGTTTGATTTTCTCATTACAGCCCAGAAGACGGTTGACTTCGCTTTTTCCCGGACGCAGCCGTTCCTCATCACATATGATTTTCGCCTCGGGATTAATCTGCCGGATCAACTCCTCCGCCAATGCACCGATGGAAATCTCTCGCTGTGTGGCAATGTTGATCTCCTCGCCGATGGTACAATCGGAGCGAAATATCTCATAAAATCCTCCGGCTGTGTCCTTCACATAATTGAAATCCCGGGTCGGCGTCAGCGACCCCAATTTAATCTCCGTCCTGCCAGAGAGGAGCTGGGTGATAATTGTTGGGATCACCGCCCGAGCAGACTGACGGGGGCCATAGGCATTAAACGGGCGCACAATGGTGACTGGAAGGGAGAAGCTGCGGTAAAACGACTCTGCCAGCCGGTCCGCGCCAATCTTGGTGGCGGAGTAGGGAGACTGTCCTTGATATGGGTGATTTTCATCAATGGGCACATAGCGCGCCGTCCCGTACACCTCAGATGTAGAGGTGATGAGGACCCGCTCGGTCCCCAGATCACGGGCAGCCTGAAGTACATTCAGGGTTCCCTTGATATTGGTGTCCACGTAGGAATCCGGCGAGTGATAGCTGAAAGGAATGGCAATCAGCGCCGCTAGGTGAAAGACGGCCCCACAGCCCTTCATGGCCTCCCGAACGCCGTTGGGGTCCCGGATGTCACCAGTAAACACCTCTACGTGATCCATAATGGAGGCAGGCAAAGAATCCAGCCATCCCCATGTATTAAAGGAATTGTAGAAGACAAAAGCTCGGACCTCATAGCCTTTTTCCACCAGGAGCTCTGTCAAATGGCTGCCGATAAAGCCGTCGGCACCTGTGACCAGCAGTTTCTTCTCCATTGTGTTAGCTCTCCTTTCCAGCAGCCGTTTACAGATGATTTTCCGTTTCAAATGCCAACAGCACATCGCATACACGATCCAGCTGCGCTCCAGTCAAATTGGTACTGCACGGAATATTAACAACACTATCATAAAATCGCTGTGCGTTGCCGCACTGCATCGCTCGAAATCGGCGGAAGGGGGTCTGCGTATGGTTCAGCTTCCAAATGGGGCGCACTTGGATATTTTGCCCATTCATGCAGCGGATCAAGCAGTCCCGCTTGGCGGCGTCTGGAGAGTTCAACGCAAAGGAGTAGAACCAGTGATTGGATGCCGCTCCGCTTTCAAAGGGCAGCATTCCACCGTAACGGCAGCCCGCCAGCTTTTCACAGTACTTGGCATAATTCTGCCGCTTGACTTCCAGAAAGCCATCCAGCTCCTCCAGCTGGGCCAGACCCAGGGCAGCCTGCAGATTTGTCATACGGTAGTTGTAACCATACTCCTCATGGACAAAATACAGCGTATCATTTTTCGCCTGTTGAGACAGATAGCGCATATGGTCTACCGCCGCAGCAATACGGGAGATTACCATTCCGCCGCCGCCAGTGGTGATAATCTTATTCCCATTAAAAGAGAGCACCCCTGCGTGTCCAACAGTTCCGGTATGGAGGCCGGCATATTTGCCTTTGGAAAATACGCCGCCCACAGATTCAGTGGCATCCTCAATCACATAAAGGTGATACGCCTCTGCCAGTTCCATCAGACGGTCCATATCACAGTGGTCACCGAACACATGGACGGGAAGCATAGCCTTTACCGTTTTCCCGGAAGAAATTTCGATGGTCCTGCCGCCTTCGATCCGGCACTCGCGGGACAGATATGCCTCTACCTGATCTGGGTCCATACACATATGGTCGTCACAATCAAAAAATACAGGGGTAGCTGCCTGATACATCACAGCGTTGATGGGCGCAATAAAGGTAAGCGTAGGAACTAGCACAATATCGTCAGCCCCCACACCGAAATGGCGGAGACACAGATGCAGTCCCGCCGTACCAGACTGGCAGGCACAGGCTCGCGGCACGCCCAATTTCTTTGCCATCTCCACTTCAAACCGGCCAATAAACGCACCGGCGGTGGAAACCCATTCTGTGTCAATGGCCTCATCCACGTATTTTCTCTCATTGCCTGAAAAATTCGGGATTGAGAGGGGAATCAGACTCGCTGACATACGGTCACTTCCTTTATGGTATTAAAATAAATCATCATTTTAAGGTCTCGGTGTTCACCGGCCAAACTGGCCGCTGTAATCCGTACTGGCCGCGTTCAACAGCGGCAGTTTGACGGGTTTGCCTGCAGCGCTGGACTGATAAATAGCCAGGATCATCTCCAAGGCATTTCGCCCTGCTACCGCATCTACATAGGGAGGGCGATCTTTTTCAATCGCCTCAATCATGTCCGCAAAAAGACTGGTATGCCCGTTTCCATAGACGTTGCTGGTAACTTCCTGAAGGCCTTTTCTCTCACTGTCAGCCGCGCCCTCATCTGCAAAGTCCCACACATCGATGTTATTTGTTGAACTTCCTCCCAGCTTTACCGTGCCATTTTCCCCAAAAAGATACAGTGTCTCCTCCAGGTTCTTCGGGTAAACATTGGTCGTTCCCTCAATAGTGCCCACGGCGCCATTTCTGAATTTCACTACGGCCATTCCAATATCCTCACACTCCAGATAGCTATGGAACTGCTGTTTTGTGACCCCATATACCTCCTCCACTTCGTCTCCCATCATCCATCGGAGCAGATCGATACCGTGAATGCATTGGTTCATAAGGCAGCCGCCATCCTGGGCCCATGTTCCCCGCCAGGAGGCCTGATTGTAATAATCCCGGTTTCTGTTCCAGCGAACATGGACGCTTCCGTGAGATATTCGCCCAAAACGGCCGGATTCCACAGCCTGGCGCAGTTCCTGAACGGCAATATTGAAGCGATTCTGGTGACAGGCAGAAACCTTGACACCCGTTTTTGCACTTTGGCGGACAATCTCATCCGCATCGGCCATAGACATAGCCATGGGTTTTTCAATGATGACGTTTACCCCGGCGCGGATGCACGCAAGGGCAATTTCGGCATGGAGGCCGCTCTCCGTGGCAATGCTTGCGAGGACAGACCTCTCTGCCTTCAGCAGTTCATGATAGTCGGTGTAACGGCGGATATTCTCATTTTTCTCCAAACCATATTTGGCAAGCAGCGTCTCCATGGCCTCCGGCTTCACGTCGCAGACAGCGCAGATATTTAAGTGGTTATTTAATGCGGCCTTGATGTGGTTCACCGCGATACGGCCGCAGCCAATGAGGGCATAATCCATATCATTCTCCTTCACCGTTCTATATTTGTGTAAAATGTTTTAGCATAAAAATAGGGCTGAATTTAACAAAGCGCGGCTGTCCCCCAAATTCCCAATTAAGCCCGGAAAATGTCTTCAAACAAAGGATAGAGAAAAAGTAGTAAAGAAGGGGCACGAAACGACATAAATTGACAAACGAACAATGGAATAAAGTGAAAGACGTGCTGCCGCCCGAAAAGGGCAGCCGGGTAATGCTCAATGGAATCTTGTATTGGCCAAGGACAAGGATACCCTGGCGGGATCTGCCGGAGCGGTCCGCCCCTTGGAAAAGCGTGTACACCCGGTTTTGCCGGTGGAACCGGCAAGGTGTGTGGGAACACGTTTTGAGAAATTGATTGCCCAGGACATCGGCCGAGGTCCACCAGCAGCGGCGCAAGAAAGGGGGCGAAGAAGCTCTCGGACGCAGCCGGGGAGAAATGAGTACGAAATTCTATGCGGTGGTGGATGGGTTGGGAAACCCACTGCGGCTTTTGCTGTCTCCAGAGAAGCGAAATGCTCAACAGCGAGAGTTTTTTTGCCGATCAAGGCAATTTAAAACCGCCATACTTTATATATGGCAAAGAACATCAACGCGGAGCGGCGGAAAAGGTCTGTCGCTTGGGTGTTTTGACATTTTCAGGCAGCCCCTAAGCTGTAAAGAGTGAATCATAGTCATAGGTTGTGAAAAATTCACGCTCCCTACGGCAATATTCAAGGTAATTGTCCTTTGTCAGTCGATACTCTCCAGCCGCCATCCATCGAAGTATCTGGATATTGGCGTCTTCACTGTAATGCCATATATCTCTGTAATTATCATAATTAAAAATGAAGCCGTGGCAGTTAAAGAACGAAAACAAGTGAATGTTATCATAGGTTAAAAGGTGTTCAATCGCTGACTGCTCCGCATCTAAATATAGTTCCAGCTGTCCAGTTTGGTTCAGGTCATCCCAGAAATAGATGTGATACGGGGAAAAGAACAGATAAAACTGGGTATTTGGATTTTCCGCAGCAAGAGCAGTAATATTTTGCGTGAGATGCTCCTCTTGCTGCTGGCGAAGTGTTTCTGTAAAAATGGCCGGCGGATCATCCACAGGGTCTTTCCTCTGGTATTTTTCATCCAACGCCGCTTTTCCAAAGACGCATTCGTTTTGCCAGTTGGCATATTCATCAAAAGTGGGCGTCAACCCGCCTGACCATGTATAGTTTAAGAACTGAAGGGTTACTTTGAAAATATCTTTGCTGAACAAATATCTAACGTCATTCCACGGATTGCTGTCATACAGATATTCCGGATAAGTCGTGTATGCCATAGCGTCTTTTTCTTCCAGCAGCTTTTCATAGTCCAGACAACGGACTACATAACGAATCTCTCGATTTGCGTCAAAAGCACGCCGCAGATTTTCATTGATTTCCCGATAGGTTGCTGATGCAAACGGAACCTTTACCGAGTGCACACCAAAAAGAGAGTCAAATTCAGAGGTCTTCATAGTTTCAACCAGAGATGTTCCAATGATAACAGCATCGTAATCAAAGTTCTTTAGAATTCCATCATTTTGATACCGCTCCTGTCCCCTGTTCATGATATACTGTACCGAATCCAGCGGTCTGTGATAGTGGAAATATGGATCAATAACCGCTGTCATTCCGCCCAACACTGCCAATGCGGAGAGCAGTCCGCCCAGAGTGTATTGGGCCCACCTTTTGGAAGAAGTCAAACGCCTCGGGAGGGACCTCCTTTGCTCTTTACTCAACATCCAGCGAGACCTCCCTCAAAAGTTGAAGTACAGAAATGCGCTGATTCCGGAAAAAGAAAAGATGCACCAGGTCAAAAGAAAAACCGTCACAGCGCTTCGGGAGAGAGACGGACGGAAACCATCTGTCCGCTCTACGGCGTTTTTTCCGCCCACAGCGAGCCACAAAGCGGCCAAAAAGAAGATCAATAGGCAGAATCTGTTATAAAAGTTTCCAAAATTGATGTGGAGAGCCTCCAATATAAGCCGGAGCTCCGGCAAAGCAAAACAGTTCAGGATCTGATCTTTGATAGAGCTGAAATTCAACAGCGCCATCTGATATCCGAAAAGCAAGGCCTGCCTGATGGAGTTTGCCCGAAAAAAGATCCAGGTAATATTAACAAAGACAAATGTTAAAAGCCAATTCAAAGCAGGATGAAGTTTTTCAAAAAACTGATGAAAATGGCGGGTAATCACCACAAAAACACCATGGAGTCCGCCCCAAATGACGAAGGTCCAATTTGCTCCGTGCCAGAGACCGCTTACGAGAAATACTAAAATGATGTTGCGGTATGTCCGCAGCGCACTTCCCCGACTGCCTCCCAGAGGAATATAAACGTATCGGGTAAAAAACCGGGTTAATGTAATGTGCCAACGTTCCCAAAACTCTGTGATTGTAAAGGCTCTGTATGGCGATTTGAAATTTAAGGGAAGGTCAATATTCATCATTTTTGCAATTCCTGACGCCATATCACAATATCCGCTGAAATCAAAATAAATTTGGAAGGTATAGGAGAGCATAATCAAACCGCCGTTTATGGTATCCAAACTGCCGATATTGTTGAAGCCCCAATTTACCGCATTCCCAAAAGTATCTGCCAGAATAACTTTTTTGCCCATGCCCAGCGCAAAAAGGTAAAGGCCGCGAGAGAAATTATCCCAATTCAGCTTGCGCTTTTCAGGGTCTTGAAATTGAGGAATCAGTTCCTGATGCGTTACAATAGGACCAGCGATCAGCTGTGGAAAGTAAGAGACAAACAACGCATAATCTAAAAAACCATATTCCGCCGTCTCACCCCAATAAGTGTCAATTACCAGAGAGATCTGCTGAAAGGTAAAAAAGCTGATTCCCAACGGCAGAACAAGGTGTTTCAGAACAAAGCTGGAACCAAACGCCAAATTCACATTGGAGAAAAAGAAATCATAATACTTAAAATAAAACAGCAGTCCCAGATTAAACAGAACCGCCGCACAAAGAGCGGTTTTCCGGACAGAAAACCGGCGGGTATGGCAGAGCAGACGATGAAAAAAGAAGTTAAAGCAGATGCTGAATAAAATAATTGGCAGATATTTTATGTTGAAGTACGCGTAAAACCACAAAGACATTCCCAGCAAAAAGTAGGAGGCACCTCTTTCAAAGCGGAAGTGGTTGAGGGCAAAATAACCCGCTAAACAACTCGGAAGAAAAAGTAAAACAAAAATATAAGAATTGAAAAGCAACCAGATCCCCCATTTTTGTAATTATTTAGAAATTCCAACGTGTAAAAGGAGGTCGTCTCTGCCTGTAAGGCGCTTTCACCAACAATACTCACAGCATCATGCTATGGACAACTGCCTGCTATTACAGCGTCTCGATGTTCTCCCGGTTTTGAATTCCCTTACACACATTCTTACAATCAAAAACCGGCACGCCGCAATTTGCTACCATAGCGTAATCTACCTCTGTGTGTGCAGTGGCAATGGCTACCAGGTCATGTTCCTTTACCGCTCTCTCCGTCAAAGCAGGAATGCCTTCATACCACATGCCGCCGTCCCGGTACTTGGGGACATAGGGATCGTAATAGTCCACCAGGGCGCCGGTTTTACGGAATTCCGCCATCACACGCACAGCGGGACTCTCCCGGTAATCATCAATGTCCTGTTTGTAGGCCGCACCCAAAACCAATACTTTGGAACCATTCAAAGACTTCCGGTAACGGTTCAGAATCTTCCCCGCCCGTTCCACAGTGTACTCCGGCATCCGGTCATTAATCATCATGGAGGCCTCGATCATACTGGTGTGAAATCCATACTCTCGGGCCTTCCAGCTGAGATAATAGGGGTCCAGAGGGATACAATGGCCCCCCAGGCCTGGACCGGGATAAAACGCCTGAAAACCGTACGGCTTGGTTTTGGCGGCATCTACTACTTCCCAGATATTGATGTGCATTTTATTGCACAAAATAGCAAGCTCATTGACAAGACCAATGTTCACATTTCGGTAGGTGTTTTCCAAAATCTTCTCCATCTCAGCCACGGCAGGACTGCTTACTGTAGTAACATCTCCTTCTAAGATGGCCCGATAAACCATGGCGATAACCTCGGTGGCGTCCGTTCCCACAGCGCCCACCACCTTGGGGGTGTTACTGGTCTTGTAAAACAGATTGCCTGGATCAATGCGCTCCGGAGAAAATCCCAGATAGAAGTCCTCACCGCACTTGAGACCGCTTCCCTCCTCCAAAATGGGTTTCAGCAGCTCCTCCGTGGTACCTGGGTAAGTGGTGGACTCTAATACGACGATCGATCCCCGTTTCAGGTGTTTGGAAATGGAAATTGTAGAATCACGGATATAGCTGATGTCGGGCTGCTGGTGCTTGTCCAGCGGCGTTGGAACACAGATGGCGATAAAATCCACGTTTTCCACAAAGCTGAAATCTGAGGTGGCCCGCAGCATCCCGCTCTTTACCAACGCTTCCAGATCGGCGTTTACCACATCGCCGATGTAGTTTGTTCCGGCGTTGACCAGATCCACCTTCTCCTGCTGCACGTCAAAACCGATGGTCTTAAAACCGTGCTTGGCTTTATCCACGGCCAGGGGCAGTCCTACATAGCCCAGGCCGCAGACGCCCATGACCAAGGTTCTATTTTGGATCTTCTGAATCAATGCTTCTTTAATGGCCATCTCAATCGGCCTCCTTGATGGAATAGTTGTTTTCGTCCATGCAGTATGCTCGCCCGCAGTCGGGACAGACGGCTTTCCAATCCGAAAACATGAGCTGCTCTCCACACTGGCATACATAGCCTCGTATTTCAGCCGGCACACCGTAGACCATGGCGTAGTCCGGTACATCCTTTGTCACAACAGAGCCTGCGCCCACAAAAGCATAGCGGCCAATAGAATGCCCGCAGACAACAGTGGCATTGGCTCCAATGCTGGCACCTTTTTTTACCACAGTCTTTCGATATTCATTCTTCCGCTCAATAAAAGCCCGGGGATTTATCACATTAGTAAATACACAGGAGGGTCCCAGGAACACGCTGTCTTCACAGGTCACACCGGTGTATACAGAGACATTGTTCTGAATTTTTACTCCGTCTCCTAAAATCACATCTGGCGAAATGACCACATTCTGTCCAATATTGCAGTGTTTTCCAATCCTGCACCCCTTCATGATGTGGGAAAAGTGCCAGATCATGGTCCCCGCTTTGATCTCACAGCCATCGTCCACATAGCTGGATTCGTGTACAAAATACGGCTTGTCCATCACAGCGCCTCCAAAACTGCATTTATTACCGTTTGCTGCTCCTCCTCCGTCAGATACGGATGCATGGGCAGGGAGAAGGTCCGGGCACAGTAGTCGTTTGCGTTTTTGAATGTCTCCCCATAAGCGGGCTCCTTCTGAAACACCGGCAGGGCGTGCTGGGGGGTAGGGTAGTAAATCATGTTGGGAATACCCTTTTCCGTCAAATGGGCCACAATCTTATCACGCTGGGTGCCATCCCGGGCAAGCAGGGCATACTGCGCCCAGGCAGACGTGTACCCTTCAGCTACAAAGGGAGTGACCAGCTTTCCCGCAAAAGCGGCGTTGTAGCGTTCAGCCACAGTCTGCCGCGCATCCAATTCATACTCCCTCAGCGCCTTGAGCTTTGGCAGCAGTATGGCGGCCTGGAGATGATCCAGCCGGGAATTCATTCCAATGCGAACGTTGTCATATTTCCCGCCAGGGCCCTTGCCATGAACACAGATGGAGCGGCAGAGGTTGTCCGCTTCGTCGTCATCGGTGAATACGGCACCGCCGTCGCCGTAGCATCCCAGGGGCTTGGCGGGAAAAAAGGAGGTCGTGGCAATGTGTCCGAAGGAGCAGGCTTTTCGCGCTTTATAGGATGCGCCGAAGCTCTGGGCGGCGTCCTCGATCAATGTGAGACCGTATTGTTCGCAGATGGGCGCGATTGCGTCATAATCACAAGGGTTCCCCAGAATATCCACCGCAATCACAGCCTTTGGAATCAGCCGGCCCTCTGCCAGGACAGCTCTGATCTGCCGCTCCAGGCTGGCGGGGGCCAGATTGTAGGTATCCGGCGTGATGTCGCAGAAAATAGAGGCAGCCCCCAACATCTTTGCCGGCTCCGTGGAGGAGATAAACGTCATGTCCGGACAGAACACCGCATCTCCTTCCCCTATCCCGGCAATCATAAAGGCAATTTGAAGCGCGTCCGTACCGTTGGCGCAGGTAATACAGTGCCTGCGGCCCACAAAGGCGGCCAGCTGAGTCTCCAATTCTTTGACGTAGGAGCCGCCGATAAACTGGGCAGAATCCAGGACGCTTTGAATGTTGGCGTCGATTTCGCTTTTCAGGGCCTGGTATTGGGCCTTCAAGTCAATAAACTGCATGAGTTTATTCCTTCTTTCTTACCAAAGGTCTGGCAGGATTTCCTACTACGGTCTCGCCAGGGGGAACATTTTTCACTACCACGGCCCCCATACCTACAAAAGCATCTTCTCCAATCGTACATTGGTTGCGAATAATGGCACCTGAAATATATCCATTTCTTCCAATACACGTACTACCGCCCAAACTGCAAGGATAAGCCAGCGTAGCATTCTCTTTCAAAATACAATTGTGTGAAATCTGGCTAAGATCATCAATTTTTACGCCGTCCTCTAATACTGTATCATCAATAGTGCCTCGATTAACGCAGACATTTTTTCCGAGCCAAACATCATTCCCTATTATGACGCCGCCATAGTGTTTGATCATTGTTTTTTTATGACTGGAATCTTCAGTATATGAATAATCATCATGTCCAATGATCGTACCGGAATGGATAAAGCAATTTTTCCCAATACGGACCCGATTCACAATTACTACATTATTCCAGATAACTGTATTCTCTCCGATAGAAATATCTCCATCCAAAGTACAGTTATGGCCAATGCGAACATTTTTCCCCAGCTTAACGCCTGGAGAAACATAGGTAAAATGGCCAACTGTAGGTCGCGGTTCTTCCTGACTGTAAAAATGCTCTATTGTGTGAAAAAAGGCCCGCTTGCTTTCCGGAGAACGGATGATATTGGGAACAGAGCTGACTCCCGGCGTTTCTGCTGCAAAGGCCAGTGTAATCTGAGAAAGATCAAAATGCTTTGGAATATTTTCGGTACTCTTAATCCAAGTAAAAGAACCAGGTTTGTAGTGAACTAAGGAGGAAAATCCTTCTACTGCAGTCTCTCTATTTCCAGAGAAGGAAAAAGGTAGTTTCTCCTTCTCCAAGAAATCCAAAAGCTCAAAAATTCTCATCAGGCCGCTATCCTTTCACGAAACAGACATATACCGAAAAAGTATACGTGGCAAACAGTATCTCTTCCTGTGGGAGCCCCACGGGAGTTCGGATTATATTCGAACTCAAACATATCTTGCTGGACAGTGTCAAACTCATGGGTGCTTTTCACATTTTCCCAGAAGATACGGCGCTTCATATCAACGCCGCAATTGAACAACATATCAAGAACAGAAATGGTGTTATACTTGATTTCCCCGCTCTTATCCAGGACCCGGTTTCTCAGCATCAAAGAATTTTTCTCAAGCTGGACCTAGGCCATGTTTGAAAAAAGTCAAAACGCCCAAACGGTGGATCATTATCCGCCACTCTGCGTTAAATTTTCTTGCCGGACGTCAGCCCGTCTGCAAAAATTTGCCTTGATTGGCGAAAAAATCTCTCGCCGTTGGGCATTCCGCCATTTTTCAAACATGGCCTAACCCAACAGGATAAAAACATCCACTTTGGCCATCTTGTCAAAATACCCCATCCAAGGAAAATAATGTGGCTGATAAATGGCCACTCTCACAGTAAAATTCCCCTTTTCCCAAAATAGATTCAATGTCTGTGATATTCTCCGCCATTTGACGGTACCGTTCCTGGTTTGCCAGACGGATAAAATCTCCCACTGTTTGAGAAATGTCCTTTTCCTCCTCATGATACCAGAACGCATGTGTCAAAATGTGAAGGCGTTCATACTCTCCGGAGCGGATAATCTCTTCCGCCGGTTCCCGCCATCTCCGGCGGCTGTCGGAGAGGTATTTGAAATCCTGAAAAAACGTCTTCCCATAGGAATTCACGATGCCAGGAATATGGTAGTCCGCTTCCAGGGAACTCCGCGACGGCCGGTGCATGGAAACGGTCGTGACAGCGGTCTCAAGGAGCGCGGCCAGAAGGCTGCTCTCCTTTATAATGTTTTGGATAATTTCATCCGGTTTCAGGGCCGGGCCATAAAATGCCTCATCAAAATGCAGTCCGATTTCATGACCCAGCGCTTGAATGCGCCGCAGGGCTTCCTGCCCCGCCTTAGCCGCAACATTATAAAAATCCGTTCGCAGCAGGACGAAATAGGTGGAACAAACGCCCGCATCCGCTTCCAGCTCCGCCAGCTTTACCGCTTGGGAGAGACTGTTATCAATGTCGTGCCGGAGGATAACGCATCGGCAGACCGCTTCATAGTTGTGGTAATTCCGAAAGGCATATCCCTGTTCCCGCAAAAGCGACAAAAGATCCCGGTAGGCTCGATAGGTAAATTCCATTTGTTTTCTAGCTCTCCAATATCTGAATCAGCTTCTGGGTGAGATTCTTAAAATCGTATTCTTCCGCCGCTTTCCGAGCATTAAGGCACATTCTTTGATATTCCTCTTCAGAAAGCGTCGCGGCTTGTTCCAGCAGCTGCGGCAGCAGTTCTTCCCTCTCCGCGGTCAAGCCACAGGAAAATTCCTGCACCGGATTATAGTTGGCTTTCATAGGCATAATTACGGGCTTTCCCGCAGCAAAATAGTCAAAGAGTTTATTGAGACTAATCCCAAAACGAAAAAGATCACTATAATTTCCATCAATAAAGTTTAAGTCTGCTCTACTGACAATGGAAGGAACATATTTTTTTTCAACCCTCCCCTTAAAAGTTACATTTTCGATATGCTCATCCAAAACTCTCTGCCGCAAAAAGGGAAGGTCGTCCCCATCACCCCAAATCAGAAATCGAATACGAGGATTACGCACTCTTTTCGCCGAATCCAACAATAATCCCAAATTGTTTGCCTTTCGGATCGAGCCAGCATAAACAACCTTAAAAACATCTGGATTATCCAAATCCGAATCCTCATGATGATAGTGGTTCAGGTTGTAATCAAAAACCTCCAAATCTACACCGTTGTTAATATTGTGTACTTTAGAGTGCGGGATTTTCCGATCCCAGCCCCGTTCCACAATATAATCGCAGCCCCCTGCCATGGTAAAAATAAGCGCGTCAGCCTTTTTATAAATCCACTTCTCTCCAGCGTATAGCGCTTTGGCCAGAAGGGAATTCCGTTTCAGCAACCCATACACTATGAGACTCTCCGGCCAGAGGTCCCTCACTTCACAAATACATTTCACCCGATAATACTTTGCCAACTGAATTCCTGCCACTAAAGTCAACGGGTGAGGAGACGAGGCATATATGACGTCTGGTTTCTCATGGTTGGCAGTGTACTTCTTGGCTGCTCTTTTCACATTCTTGTAAAAATCTATCATGTTTAGAACACGCTGTTTTCCGTTTCCAACATATGTTCGAGCCCTTACAAACACCCAAGGGACTCCTATCTCCTCCGAAGTGTGTTTCTGCCAGAGATCCTGCGTATCAAAATACTGCCGCGGCTTTCCATGCTCACTGCTTGCACAGAATATAACCGGTTCATAGTCTGCCTGTTGTTTTAGATATTTTGCAAAATTATAATGTCGGCCGCCTTGGTCGAACAGCATGCCTCCAGCGTAATGATTTATAATCCAAACATTTTTTTTCATTTGGCCCTCCTTGTCGGAAATCCAGATCTTATCTGAGCAATAGCAAGAGATGTTTTGCCAGTCAAGGCGATTTAACGCAGTCATACTCTGTGTATGGCAGGAACATCAACGCAGAATGACGGAAAATATCCGCTGTTTGGACGTTTTGACTTTTTTCAAACATGGCCTAATATTCCCATATTCTTTCCACATATGCTTGACCGCTGGCATCGTTCAAGCATAAACAGCACTGCTCTAGAAGACTATCGGCACCACAAATGATTGATCAAAAAACTCTTTCCAACATAACCGTGGACCTTTGCAAAATCAGTACTTGCTTCATTTTTGAGGTAACTCCTCTTTCTGCTTTCTCAATTCACCAACACTGCCTTCCACCACACCATCTCGACGAAGCACCTTTCCAATCGTGCCAAAAAAGCAGCGGCAATCAAAAACGAAACTCATCTTCTTTACATATTCCCCATCATACTGAGCCTTATCTTCAATAGAAAGTATATCCCGACCATTAATCTGTGCCCAGCCGGTGAGTCCAGGACGAATGTCGTTCGCCCCATATTTATCACGCTCCGACAGTAAGTCCTCCTGATTCCACAGAGCCGGACGGGGGCCAATCACCGACATTTGCCCAGTTAAAATGCAGAATATCTGCGGAAGTTCATCCAAAGAAGTTTTTCGCAATATACGGCCAACTGGAGTAATCCAATGCTCAGGATTCATAAGTAAATGGGTCGGCGTATCATGCGGTGTATCCACACGCATAGATCGAAACTTTGGCATCATAAAGCAGGTCTTATGTATTCCAATACGCTTCTGCCAAAAGAAAATCGGTCCTGGAGAATCTAGCCTTACAATGACTGCAATGAAAACCATTGGTATCCCCAATACAATTAACCCAACTAAAGCTAACACAATATCTAAAAATCGTTTAATATATGCGCGATATATCATCAACAATCCATCCTTAAAAAACCAAATTTATACTAGGCCTTGTTTGAAAAATGGCGGAATGCCCAACAGCGAGAGATTTTTTCGCCAATCAAGGCAAATTTTTGCAGGCGGGCTGACGCCCGGCAAAAACATTTAACGCAGAGTGGCGGATCAAGATCCACCGTTTGGGCGTTTTGACTTTTTTTCAAACAAGGCCTAAAACAATGTCCCTCGAGCACTTTTTATAAATACCTGCTTGTACACCGTTGGAGATGACAAAAAGATCCGATTATCCATATAGCACTCCCTTCCCGGACAATTTGAATATTGGAAGTAATCGCCTGTCCGCAGCCTACATTAATACCATCCGGAATCATATCTCGGTCAACAGCGGCTCCGCTGGAAATAATACAGCCCCTTCCAATGTTTGCTCCAGCGCCGATGACGGCTTGTACACAGACCGCTGTACCACAGCCAATTTTCGCGCTGGATGATGTCATCTTTTGGATGAATCAGCTCTGGCAGAATAAAGCCAGCCTGTGTCAGTTCTCCGATCCAACGCATCCGCAGCATCTGGTTCCCTATCGTTGGAATTACGGCGGAATACTCGCCTACATATTGCCCAAGTATTTTACAGGGGCCGATTGCCTCTGGATTCTCATCATCCAAAAAGGCAATTTTCAAAAAACCCGCAAACTTTCCGCAAATTCCCGGACTTCTCTGCCGTGATTCCCCATCCCCGATATCAGCAAATTCAGTTCACTCGCAGAAGCAGAACACGAAACTGCCTCTTTCCGCTTTTGTGCGGCGTCCTCTCATGTTTTTCCATAGCAGTAACCATACAGCATGTTCCTGGGAATTCCGCCCCTTAATGTACCGGGCCTCATAGCGCCTATCTGTTTGTTGCCTGATGTTGTTTCCGGTCCGCATGAGCCCCCCTGTCATGGTCCATTAACGGCCAAGCAGTTACGTTTGCATAGCAAATTTCCATAACATATTACTACTCGTTTAGTTAGAAGGCAAGTATTTTCTCGAACTTTCTAAAAAATACATAGAAATCCGCCCCGCAAATAACCACCGTTTTAGTGGTCATTTGCGGGGCGGACTAGAATTTATTCAGACAAAACTCCCTCAGTTCCCGGAAATCAAATAATCATACAGCGCTTCCCCGGAAAGATTCTGTTCCCTTGCGGACAGAGCCAGCTCTACAAAAGCCTGATTCACGCCTGTTAAACTGATGTCCTGGGTCAGACGCTGATTCGTCTCCTCTAACAGATCATAAAAAGCCAAAACCCCCTCCAGGAATACATCTATATTCTCTACTCCAGCAGCGAGGAGCACCCGCTCCCTATAAAAAGCAGCCTGCTCATTCCATACCGTTGCATAGGACGCTCTTTGAAGCAGACAAACCCGAGAGCATTCAAACAGACCCTCAAAATCTTCAACCCGGAGGTAATATATCTCCGGCAGCGCGGAGCAAGACGGGTAATTTCCAGAATTTCGAATCTTCTCAACGAAGTTCAGCATTTTCTCACCGTATTGCCCGCTTGTATCCTGTGCCGTTGCGGCAACATACTCCACCTCATAGCGCTCAGGCTCAAATACGTCGCGCTTTGCGTAATCGGCCAGCCAGGATATAGCCTCATCAATATTGCTGGCATATCGAGTGGTATACTCCCGCCAGACAGTCTGCCGCATGCCCATAAGGCCGCCGAAAACCGCCAAATATGTCAGAAATCCCGCACAGACTGCCGCGCCGCCGGCCTTTGCCGCGCTTTCAGACAGCGGCCGGCCGTAAAGCGCCGCCGGGAGCAGGAGCAGGACAAAGGCGGCACATTGATATGCCTGAACTGAAAAATTGACCTCCATCAGACTGTGGGTATTGATCATCACCCAGCATGCCAAAAGCACAGCCGCCAGCATATCCCGCTCTTTTCGAAGCTGTCCGATCAGCAGGCACAAAACCCCGCCCAGGAAAGCCAAAAACGCCGCCAGACCCAGAAGTCCCATATCCGCCATGATCTGCAAAATATGGTTATGGACGTAGCGCGAGGTGTAATAGAAGGGCTGGACCGCCGGATAGAGATTATCCGTAGAGCCCAGGCCGTGCCCGAAAAGCGGGCTCTGAGTGAAAATCTTCCAGGCGTCTTTATCAAACTGGAGCCGCATCAGGAAGCTGTTGTCCTCAAAGGGATTTTCCTGCAGACGGCGGACGATCATCTCAGGCAGCAGCCGGTAGGACAGGGGAATCTCCGTGCCGTCAGAGAGCGTCGCACTGTGTATGATATTGCCCTCAGGCGCCCGAAAACGGAAAAAAACCCGGACCGCATCATCGGGAACTTCAAAGGTGATTTGATCTTCATAGCCATCATACAATTCCGTTTGGCTATTTGTCAGAGCCTGCTGCTCCGAGCGGCTGTAAATAACCACCCGGCAGTTTTCATCGCCTTCCCATTCAACAAAGAGCGTATACGCGCCGGGCTCCAGGGGCAATGCGCGATACAGGTTGTCCCCCTCTCCAAATACATATGCACCTTTTAAGTTGAGAGCCGCCACAGCAAACACAACTATGCATACCGCGACTGCGCCGACAGCCGCCGCCACAGCCTTGGTGCGGCCATACACTCCCCGCGCCAGCCGATCCCCAAGAAACCAATCCAGCAGGAAAATCGCCCCGCCGGAAACAATCGCCAGCACATTGGGAAGCGGGTTCCCCGGCTCCACCGCCGCGCCGGCCGGAAGCGAGACAACCAGCGTCACACCTGCGGCTATCACCAGCAGCAAAAAGAGACGAAAGCGCTCCCCCTTCCCTGCGGCAGCCAGCCACACCAAAAGAGAAATCCCAAAGCACAAAATGGCGCCGCGGCTGACGGACAATAAAATCCCCAAGGCGGAAGCGCTGACCAGCGCACAGGCAAGCAGCCTCTCCCACCACTTCTTCCCGGTCCGGGCCAGATAGAGGGATACCAGCGTCCCCAACGCCAAAATGCTGGCAGAGATATTGGCGTCGTTATAAATGCCGTTGACGCGGGCAATCGTATTTTCAATCTCCCCCCGATACATATAGGACTGTCCGAAGAGGTCCATTACGGAGCAGAAGATCTCATACAGGGGGCCCTCACACGCAAAGCTGGTACACAGCAGGCTCACCACGGCGCAGATCACCGCAAGGCCCCACAGCAGCGCCCGAACATGCCTCTTTTCAATCCGGAACAGCACCAGGGCCGCCACCGCAAAGGCGGCCAGTGCCCCCCGGAAATCCCGGACTGCCGAGCTGCCGAAAGGGGAATAGATCGCCGCCGCACCAAACAACAGCACAAAGACGGCAAACCCCAGCACCGGGACGCAGAAGCGCTCCTGGGCCAGACGCCAGGGGTTCCTTCCAAGACACACTATGAACGCAAGGAACGCCGCCCCCAGGGCAAAGGGCTCCGACCAAATGTGCATAGCAAAGAACAAGACAAGTGAAAACAGCGCGGCCTCAGCCGCATCCTGACGCGGCCCCGTCAGCGACAGGGACGCAGTCCGTTTCTTCTTCAAATGTACCCCTCCCAAAATTCGAGTCGTTACGATTGTATACTAAATCAACGCGCTTTTCAAGCCCGGGAAAGCGCGTGTGGCATCTTCACATAACAAATCTTCACATGTTTTTCTGATTTCATGCACGTTTTTATGCAACTCCTCCGAAAAAGGGCGGCTCAATTAGGCCTTGCTTGAAAAATGTCAAAACGCGAAAACGACAGACTTTTCCGCCGCTGCGCATTTTGCCATTTATCAAACAAGACCTGGAATTACCTTATTGAAAGGGGAAAATTTATGAAACAGACCGCTGTCTACAAGCTCTCCCAATGGGAGAAACCCGACCGCATCCAGATGGAGGATTTCAACAGCGACAACGCCAGAATCGAAGCCGCGCTGAAAGCCCACGAAGACTCTTTGGAGAGTATGAAAACCCACGCCGCAACCCTGAAAAACCACGAGGCAGCCCTGGCGGCCCTGAACACGGCCGTCTCCAAACGGGGCAACTGCCAGCTTCAGTTCATCACCTACAAGGGCACCAACGGCGGCACCGCTTCGAATCCGAAGACCCTGACCTTTGCCTACAAGCCGATGGCAATCTTTCTATTCAACAGCAGCAACCAATTTATCTGGGCAACCCGGGGAGCCACATACGTCGCGCTGGGCTTTGACAGCAGCAGCCCTGTTTCCATCACCTGGAACGACAGGTCCATCTCCTGGTACGGCGTCAGAGAATCTACCGGTATGGACAATCCCAACTATACCTATTACGCCCTAGTCCTGATGGATATATCCGCGACATCTTAGGCCTTGTTTGAAAAAAGTCAAAACGCCCAAACGGTGGATCTTTTTCCGCCATACGGCGTCAATTGCCCATGCAATCCTGACGGATTGCATGGGCAATTTTCTTGTCCTGCGAGGAATATCCTCGCCCATCCCGCTCCCCCGGTTATGAAAACGGGTTCTAAAAAAGGACATATGGGAACGCCCCAGAGAATCCCATCCGGCAATGGACGCGGCGCACTGTTGACAGAACGCAGCCTGCGGTGTACGATATTCTAAATACAGCAGGCGGCGCGGCGTTTTGCGAGGGAGTGTCCACTTCGCAGATTTTATGCAGGGGCCGGGCTCTGTCCCGGTGCGGCCGCCGGAAACCCGGCGTTTTCGGGAAAATGGGCGGGGACAGAGCCCCGCCCCTACAAAGCCACAGCCGTAAAACCTCAATCACAGATCATAAAATGCGCGGCCGGACACTTCCTTTTGCGATCCGCTCTTGACTTAGCCCCCGCTCTATGTTGTATAATATTAAAAATACAGTGTCTGAAAGAGAGAAGCCTATGGATCACTCCCGGTCCACAACCGAATTTCTCCTGGCCCAGTGCCGGCAGTACCCCGCCCTGCGCCCGCAGGACCTGCTGAAGGCCCTGCACCAGAGCGTGTTCGGCTGCGGCCACTTCGTCACGGACGAGGCGGCGGGCCTGCGTCTGCTCCGGGAGGAGCTGACTTCGCTTCCCGCCGGGGCGTACAGCCCCGCTCCGGAGATGCTGGACGGTCCCTTCTGCCGCCTGCACCTGCGGTTTCTGACGGAGAGCGGTCTTGCCCCCCGGACATTGTTCCGTCTCTTCGCCCTGTCCGCCAAAACTCCCGCCGGGGACGCGGCGGACCTGGAGGAAAAGCTCCGCTGCCTCCTGGACCTGGCCCGGGAGGGGCTGCTGCCCTTCTCCTGTGAGGACACGGTCCGGGCCGTGGAATCGTGGCGGGAGAGCGGATTTCCCGCCTGCCGTCACTCGGAGGAGTTCCGCAGGGCCTATGCCCCGGCCTACCGGGTGATCCGGCGGGAGTACGTCCGGCTCCTGCCCCTGCTGGCGGGCCTGGACCGGCAGCTTGCGGAGAAGGCCCGGGTCACCGCCGCCCTGGAGGGCGGCAGCGCCGCGGGCAAGACTACCCTGGCGGCCCTGCTGGAGCGGATCTACCCGGACTGCTGCGTGTTCCATATGGACGACTTCTTCCTCCGCCCGGAGCAGCGGACGGAGGCGCGTCTGGCGGAGTCCGGCGGGAATGTGGACTATGAGCGGTTCCTCCAAGAGGTTCTGGAGCCCCTGACCAGGGGGGAGACGGTTCAATACCGGCCCTATGACTGCCATACCCGGACAGCGGGCGGACCGGTCCCAATGGCTCCCGGGGCGCTGAATATCGTGGAGGGCGCGTACAGCATGCACCCGGCCCTGGCGGATTGCTACGGCCTCTCCGCCTTTCTGCGGATCTCCCCGGAGCTGCAAAGGCTCCGCATCCATAGGCGGAACGACCCGGAGGCCCGGGAGCGGTTTTTCAGCGCCTGGATTCCCCTGGAGCAGCGGTACTTTGACGCCACGGACGCGGCGGGCCGCTGCGATCTGATTCTGGAGGTGGACGGATGAAAGTAGTTGTGATCGACGGCCAGAGCGGCCGCATGGGCCAGGTGCTCATTGAGCGGATCAGGGCCGCCGCCCTGCCCTGTGAGATTGCGGCCGTTGGCACCAACGCCATCGCCACCTCCGCCATGCTCAAGGCCGGGGCGGACGCCGGCGCCACCGGGGAGAACCCGGTGGTGGTGAACTGCCGGGACGCGGACGTCATCGCCGGGCCCATCGGCATTCTGGCCGCCGACTCCCTGCTGGGAGAGGTGACCCCCGCCATGGCGCTGGCCGTGGGCCAGAGCCCCGCCCGGAAGCTGCTGCTGCCTGTGAACCACTGCAACAACGTGGTGGTGGGCACCCAGTCCATGACCCTCTCCAAACTCATGGACGAGGCGGTGGAGCTGCTGCGGGCCATGTGCCCGGAGACCTGATCGAGCGTAATTTCCCGGCCAAGCCGGAGATTGATATAGATGTCCCCGCACCCAATCGCGCCATGAAGGCGCGGCCTCCCGTTCAAGACGGCAGACACATCTGTTTGAAAGGGAGAACGAAACTATGAAAAATCTGAACACCAAGAACCTGGTCACGGCGGCTGTCTGCCTGGCCCTGTGCATGGTCCTGCCCTTCCTGACGGGGCAGATCCCCCAGATCGGCAGCGCCCTGAGCCCCATGCACATCCCCGTGCTGCTGGCGGGCTTCCTCTGCGGCCCCTGGTGGGCCATGGCGGTGGGGGCTGTGGCGCCCTTGCTGCGGTTCGCCCTGTTCCAAAAGCCCCCCATCTTTCCCACGGGACTGGCCATGTGCTTCGAGCTGGCGGCCTACGGCCTGGTAGCCGGCCTGCTGTACCGGCACCTGCCCAAGCGCCCCGCCAATATCTACGCCGCCCTTATCGGAGCCATGCTGGCGGGCCGGGTGGTCTGGGGCATTGTCCGCACGGTCCTGAGCGGCGTGTCCGGGGAGCCCTTCACCTGGACCATGTTCATGGCGGAGGCGTTTTTCAACGCCGTGCCCGGCATCATCGTCCACATTGTGCTGATTCCCCTGCTGGTGATGGCCCTGAAACGGGCCGGCTTCTTCGGGCGGACGGCCCCGCTCCCCGCCTGAGAACTCCAAAGACCCATGAACCGCCCCAGCGGCCAAGCCGCTGGGGCGGTTTTTCTTGACATCTGCCTCCTACAAGTGTAGTATACGGATATGACTACACTTGTAGGAGGCAGCGCCATGGCAAATTTATCAGACCGGGAGTGGACGGTCCTCACCGCCCTGTGGGCCTCCGGCGGCAGCACCCTGGGGGAACTGACGGAGGCCCTGCGGCCGGAGACCGGCTGGAGCCGGAACACGGTTTTGACCTATCTCACCCGCATGGAGGCCAAGGGGCTGGTGTCCATCCGCAAGGAGGGCTCGCCCCATGTCTACCGGGCCGCCCTGAGCCGGGAGGACTGCCAGGCCCGGGAGCGGGAGACCTTCCTTCGGCGGGTCTACCGGGGCGCCGCCGGGGATCTGGTGGCGGCGTTTTTGAAGGAGAGCCCCATCTCGTCTCAGGAGCGGGAGGAGCTGCGCCGCCTGCTGGACGAGATGGAGGTGTAGGCCTTGTTTGAAAAATGGCGGAATGCCCAACGGCGAGAGATGTTTTCGCCAATCAAGGCAAATTTTTGCAGGCGGGATGACGCCCGGCAAGAAAATTTAACGCAGAGTGCCGGATAAAGATCCGCCGTTTGGGCGTTTTGTCTTTTTTCAAACATGGCCTAGGCCTTTTTCTTGAAAAAGAACCAAAAAGAATTTCAGCGCGTTACGCACATGGGCAACCTCTCTGCCCTGCCGCCGGGCGGCGCGGCGCTGTCCAAAACGGTCCTACAGATTAGGAGGTCTCTATGTCCGATATTTGGTCTTTTCTCTTGCAGACCCTCACCGCCTCCGGGGCGGCGGCGGTGCTCCTGGCCGTCAAGGCCATGCTGCGGGACAAGCTGTCCCCCCGGTGGCAGTTCGCCGCGTGGGGGATGCTGGCCCTGGTGCTGGCGGTCCCCGCGGGCCTTGGGGGGCGGTATGCCCTGTTGAACTGGCCTCTGGCGGTGGAGTTTCTGCGCTCCCTCCTCACAGAGGAGTTCGGCGTCCTCACCCGGGTGTCCGCCCCTGTGCCCCTGCCTCAGTTTGCAGGGCCTCCCCGGACCGGAGCGGAGTGGGCCTACATCGTGTATCTGGCCGGCACAGTGTTTTTCCTGGGCCGGTACGCCGTCTCCTACCTCCGCCTGCGGCTGGCCCTGCGGCGGGGAACCCCCGCCGGGGAGGCCCGGGCCGCCCTGATTCGGGAGACGGCGGAGCGGTACGGCCTGCCTGTCTGCCCCGCCGTGGAGGTGGAGGGGCTTCCTTCCGCCTTCATCTGCGGGGTGCTTCGGCCCGTGCTGGCCCTGCCGGCCGGGGAGGAGACGGACGAAAAGGTCCTGCTCCACGAGCTGCTGCACCTGCGGCACCGCGACGCCGCCTGGGGGCTTTTGATCTGCCTCCTGCGGTGCGTCCACTGGTGCAACCCCCTGCTGTGGTACTGCGCAGATCTGGCGGGGAACGACCTGGAGTCCCTCTGCGACCAGCGGGCGTTGGAGCGGCTGGAGGGAGAGGACCGGCGGGACTACGGCCGCATCCTCCTGAGCATGGCCAACGAGAAGTACGCCCGCGCGCCCGGCACCTCCTCCATGGCCAACGGCGGAAAAAACATCCGCCGCCGGATCGAGGCCATCGCCCGGTTTAAGAGATACCCCTCCGGCATGGCGCTGGCCAGCGTGTGCGTGGCGCTGGTGCTGGCAGGGCCCTGTCTTGTGGGCACCCGGGCCCAGAGCGTCTACACAGGCGGCGGCCCTCTCCCCCAGCGCCTGCGGGCCTATGCCGCTATGGCCTCCGCCCGCACCACGCCCTGCACCACCTATGCAGGGGCCTTTGACGCCTACGCCAAGGCGGTGCTGAGCCAGTGCGGCATATTCCGGGCCATGTGCGCGCCCCTCTCGGAGCAGGACACTCTGGCGGCGGAGCTGCGGCCAGCTGCGGACGGCAACAATCTCTATTATCACTTTGCGGCTTCCAGCCTGCTCTGGAGCAGCGGACTGGAGGCGGAGGCCGACCCCCAGTACGGCTACCGGATCTACAACCTCCGCCCTGTGGAAAACGGCGCTTACGAGGGGCTTTTGGCGGTGGGTGTGGAGTGGTCGCCGCTGCTGGGCCAGTGGGACGGCACCGTACACAGCCGGTATCTTGCCGCCCAGCCCCTCCGAGCGGAGAATCAGGGCGGCCGGTGGGTCATCCTGCCCCTGGGGGACTTCCAGGTGGTCCAGGGAGATGAGCGAACCACCGGAAACCTGGGCCTGCCCGCCTGGGTCTACGAGGCCCAATGCGGGGACTTTACCCTGCGGATGCGGTACCAGACCGTTGCTTACGCAGAGGTAAAATCGGTGCGGACGGGCGCTTTTCCCACCAACGCATGGACTTTTGACATCACGCCCCAGCCCAGCGGGCAGTTTATAAACGGTTATTACAGCACAGACCTCACCGCCGTCTACAAGGGCGCCCCGGCGGACCGGGACTCCATCCGCAGCGTGGGCGTCTCCTGCGCCCCGTGGTCTTTTGGAGACCAGCGCCCGGAGCTGCGGAGCCCGGGGACAGGATATTCCACCGGCTCCAGCAGCGATGGAGGCGAGTGGGGCACCACAGACACCTTCAACTGGGCGATGCACGGCAATGAGATCCCCCTGGGCGGAGGCGGCGGCGGGGGCAGCGGCGGCAGCGAGCCCTGGGAGTACCTGCCCCCGGACTGCTATGCCGCGGACTTCTACCTGAACGGAGAAAAAATCGGGGAGCTGACGCTGCTCCCCGTGGAAGGAGGCCTCCAATGACCGACCGGCAGACCATGTATGAGGGCCTGTCCCGCACGGCCTGGGGATACCTCTTTCTCTGCGTGGACTTCAACCTGGGCAATGTCAGCATCCTGCCCCGGTTCGCGGGGTGGCTGCTGTTCCTCTCCGCCATTGAGAAGCTGAAGGAGGAGCGGCGGGACCTGGCCCTCCTGCAGCCCCTCGGCGTCCTGATGGCGCTGTGGACCGGGGCGGACTGGCTGGCCTCCTGGGCCGGGAGGGACGTGGACGGCCTCTTCCCGCCCCTGGACCTGGTGATCGCGGCGGCCCAGCTCTACTTCCTCTTCCAGTTCCTCACCGATCTGGCGGCCCTGGCGGAGACTTATCACCCGGAGGGGAGGCTACTGAGCCGGCAGATCCTCCTCTGCCGCACCGTGCAGACCGTTCTGGTGACGCTGTTCAGTCTCGCGCCTTACCTGCCCGCGGGGCCGTCCAACGATGTCACCGGCGTCGCCGTCTTGATCCTGGCGGCGGGGTACTGCATCCTGGGGCTCTGGCTGATGATCTCCCTGTTCAGCCTGCGGCGCGCCTTCCAGGACGCCGCGCCCCCGCCCCTTCCCCCCGGCCCGGGGGGCGGCGCCGGGGAAATCTGACCCTTGTGCCGGAGCGGGAGATGTGGTATCATAGAAAGGGGAGATATGTCGATTTTTGCCGAAGGTCCCAAACCGGCGGCAAACATCCCGTGTTTTCCCATAGAATGTACGGAAACCCCAAATTCAAATTGTGAGGAGGTCCCTGAAATGCTTGACGCCATTCTTACTTTCCTGCCTGTTGTAATCGCAGTGGTCATTATTTTGATTCTGCTGCTGATGGGCTACGTCAAGGCCCCGCCGGATCAGGCCTACATCATCTCCGGCCTGAAAAAGGACGGCAAGGTTTTGATCGGCCGGGCCGGAATCAAGATCCCCTTCTTCGAGCGGCTGGATAAGCTGTACTTAGGCCAGATGACCGTGGACATCAAGACGGAGCAGTCTGTCCCCACCAACGACTTCATCAACGTCAACGTGGACGCCGTGGCCAAGGTGCGCATCTCCCCCACGCCGGAGGGCATCAAGCTGGCGGCCAAGAACTTTCTGAACAAAAAGGCCGCAGACATCACCCGGGACCTCCAGGACTCCCTCCAGGGCAATATGCGCGAGATCATCGGCACGCTGTCCCTCAAGGAGATCAACACCGACCGGGACTCCTTCTCCGATCAGGTGATGCAGAAGGCCTCCAAGGACATGGATAAGCTGGGCATTGAAATTCTCTCCTGCAACATCCAGAACGTCACCGACGAAAACGGCCTCATCCGGGACCTGGGCGCGGACAACACCTCCCTCATCAAGAAGAACGCCGCCATCGCCAAGGCCCAGGCGGATCGGGACGTGGCCATCGCCCAGGCGGAGGCCGACAAGGCCGCCAACGAGGCCCGGGTCCTCTCCGACACGGAGATTGCCCGGATGAACAACGAGCTGGAGATCAAGAAGGCGGAGCTGAAAATCATCTCCGACACCAAAAAGGCCGAGGCGGACGCCGCCTACACCATCCAGCAGCAGGAGCAGCAAAAGAGCATTGAGACCGCCACGGTCAACGCCCAGATCGCCAAGGCCGAGCGGGATGCGGAGCTGAAAAAGCAGGAGGTGGAAATCGCCAAGCAGAAGCTGGACGCGGAGATCCGCGCCCAGGCGGACGCCGAGCGCTACCGCATGGAGCAGGAGGCCCAGGCGGACCTCTTCAAGCGCCAGAAGGACGCCGAGGCCAAGCGTTACGAGGAGGAGCAGGCCGCTGAGGCCGCCAAGAAGGCCGCCGAGGCCGCCAAGTACGCCAGGGAGCAGGAGGCCGCCGGCATCGCCGCCGTGGGCAAGGCGGAGGCCGAGGCCATCCAGGCCAAGGCCCTGGCGGAGGCGGAGGGCATCGACCGCAAGGCCGAGGCCATGAAGAAGTACGGCCAGGCCGCCATGGTGGAGATGGTGATGCAGGCCCTGCCGGACATCGCCCGGAACGTGGCGGAGCCCCTTTCCAAGGTGGAGAAGATCACCATGTACGGCGAGGGCAACAGCGCCAAACTCCTCCAGGACATCATCAACGGCACCACCCAGATCACCGAGGGCTTTACCGAGGGCATGGGCATCGACATCAAATCCCTTCTCTCCGGCCTGCTGGGCGGAAAGATCGCCGCGGGAGACGGCAGGGACGGCCAGACCGTCATCAACATCTCCGGCGGCGAGGCCGTGCAGGAGGCGCCCGCCCCTGAGGAGCCGGAGGCGTGATCTGCAGGGGCTTTGCCCCCGCACTCCCACCGCCGCCGTCGGAAGAAACTCCTCTGCTCTTTCCTTCTCTCCCCGTGCGGCCTGCTTTGCCCAGCTCGCGCGGGGACCCCGGAGAGGACAGCCCTAAACCTTATCACTTATAGACCATGTCTGCTCTCCATAAAAATTCCACTGACAGTCCATCAGGCGCTGATGGGGTAACAGCCGCTCCCACTACGATGAGATATGGTGTATCTTTACCATAATACCATGTTTTATTTTGTAACTATTGAAACCCATTATAATTTTTGATATAGTGCTTTTTGCCGAAACAAAATTCGCCAATCAGTTTGTAATGGGAGGGGACAGAATGCTGCAACCAAGATCTAACACACTTCAATACAATATGCTAATTTCGGATATAGAACAGGGGATTATCAAGATTCCACAGTTTCAGCGAAAATTTGTATGGACGTTGGAACAGACTGCTAACCTGTTAGACAGTATTCTAAAAGGGTATCCAATTGGCACATTCATTTTATGGCAGACGGGTGAAAAGCTGCGCTCTATCCGCAATATTGGCAACATCGCTCTACCCGACACACCGGAGGGCCGTTTTGTACAATATGTTTTGGATGGCCAGCAGCGTATGACGAGTCTATATGTGTCCTTAAAGGGTGCGAAAATAGCGGATGACAATGGAAAAGATATTGACTACGGCGAAATATATGTAGACTTTGAAGCATCTTTGGACGAGCCTGTTGTTACTACGGATGTTTCTGGAAGAAATCCAGATGAGATTATAAAATTCACCGATCTGCTCAATGGCGGCTATGCTCTTGGCGAAAAATACCCTAATTACCTCGACAAGCTGGATGATTATTCCAGCGCTTTCAAAACCTATCAATTTCCGATTATTCTTGTTGTAAATGCTCCTATTGACATTGCTACGGAGATTTTCACTAGAATCAATGTGGGCGGTAAACCGCTGTCAGTGTTTGAAATTATGGTGGCAAAAACATATGATGCCGCCCGTAATTTTGATTTATCCGAAAAATATGAAGAACTGATTGCTAAGCTGGAGGGCGTTAGTTACGAGACAATCTCAGAATCCACTGTGCTGCAGGCCGTTTCGGTGTGCCTTGTGAAGGAATGCGACAAAAAGCATATACTGCAATTGGATAAAAACAAATTCATTGACATTTGGGATGATGTGATAGACGCTTTTGAAATGGCAGTAGATTACTTTAGAACCTTTTTCCGAATTCCAGTCTCGCAATTGCTTCCGTATGACGGCCTGCTTGTACCATTTACTTACTATTTTTATAACCATAAGAACAAGCCCCTTGGAACACAGCGGGACTTCCTTCAGGACTACTTTTGGAGAGTAGTTCTCAGTTCTCGATTTTCTAACGCACTCGAAACAAAAATCGGGCAGGACATACGGCGGATTGACAAAATATTGCAAGATGTTCCGCCGGAATATGAAGAACCGGTGGACATTACTGCCGATTACATCCGTGACCATGGATACTTTTCTCCTGGAACAGCATACATCAAAGGTTTTTTGTGCCTGCTGGCCTATCAACAGCCACAGTCTCTTGCGGACAATGCGCTGGTAACTATCGATAATAGTTGGTTGAAACAGGCCAACAGCAAAAATTATCACCACTTTTTCCCCAAGGCGTATCTGCTGAAAATGGGAAAAGATATGTCTCGGATCAATCACATTGCTAACATTACAATTGTTGATGACTTCCTGAATAAACGAACTATCAGAGATAAGTCTCCTTCACGGTATATTGCTGATTTTCAAAAATCCAATCCACAGTTGGAAACGGCATTGAAGACGCACTTGATTGGTGATCCCCAAAGCTGGGGAATTTTCTCCGATGATTACGATCTGTTTGTCCAAAAGCGCTTGGAGTGTTTCAGCGAAGAGCTCAAGAAACGGCTGATACTGCGCGTTTCTGACCGCTGCTAAGCGAGAACTCATATTTACTTGAGTATGGATGATCAATCAATGCAAAACCAACGCATTTCAAATAGAACGAGGTCACAGGAAATTACCTGCGACCTCGTTTTATTTTGAAATGCACAATGATAGTTTGCCAGCTGATGTCCGGTATAGCTTCTTACCGCTACAAATGCAAATATCGGGGAATCTTTTACGCGGATTTCAGATGTGCTCCCGGATCAGGCGGCCCATCTCCCGGCAGCCCACCAGCTTTCCGCCGCCCTGCATGATGTCGCCGCAGCGCCAGCCCTCTTTCAGCACGGCGTCCACCGCGGCCTCCACGGCGTCGGCCTCCGCCGCCATGTCGAAGCTGTACCGCAGCATCATGGCCGCCGCCAGCACGGTGCCGATGGGGTTGGCCTTGTCCTGGCCGGCGATGTCCGGCGCGGAGCCGTGGATGGGCTCGTACATCCCCCGGGCGCCCTCCCCCATGCTGGAGGAGGGGATCATGCCGATGGAGCCGGTGATCTGGCTGGCCTCATCGGAGAGGATGTCGCCGAAGAGGTTCTCCGTCACGATCACGTCAAACTGGCTGGGGTCCCGGACGATCTGCATGGCGGCGTTGTCCACGTACATGTGGAGAAGCTCCACGTCCGGGTACTCCTCCGCCACCGCCGTCACGGTCTTCCGCCACAGGCGGGAGGTGTCCAGCACGTTGGCCTTGTCGATGGAGGTGACCCGCTTCCGCCGCTTCCGGGCCATCTGGAAGGCCACATGGGCCACCCGGCGGATCTCGTGCTCCGTGTAGCTCATGATGTCCACGGCCTTCTGCTCGCCGTCCACCGTCTCGGTGGTGTGCTGTCCAAAGTACACGCCGCCGATCAGCTCCCGCACCACCACAAAGTCAATGCCCCGGGCGGCGATGTCCGAGCGCAGGGGACAGGCGGCGGAGAGGTCGGGAAACATCCGGGCGGGCCGGACGTTGGTGTAGAGGCCCATGGCCTCCCGCAGCTTCAAAAGGCCCCGCTCCGGGCGGTTGGCGGAGGGCTGGGCGTCCCACTTGGGGCCCCCCACGGCCCCCAGCAGTACGCTGTCGGATGCCAGGCAGGTCTCCAGGCTGGAATCCGGCAGGGGCACGCCGAACTCGTCGATGGCGCAGCCGCCCATGGGGGCCTCCTTGTATGTGAAGGTGTGGCCGAATTTTTGGGCCACGGCGTCCAGCACGCCCAGGGTCTCCCCCACGATCTCCGGGCCGATGCCGTCGCCCCGGATCACGGCAATGGTCTTGTTCATGTCCGCGCCTCCTTTGCCTTCAAGGATGCCATCAGGCCGCCGGAGGCAATGATCTCCTTGATGAAGTCCGGGAAGGGCTCCGCCTGATAGGTCTCGTTTTTCGTCACGTTTGTGATGACGCCGGTGTCAAAGTCCACGGAGACCTCGTCCCCGTCGCCGATGCCCTCGCTGGCGGCGGGACACTCCAGAATCGGCATGCCGATGTTGATGGCGTTGCGGAAGAAGATGCGGGCGAAGTTTTTTGCGATGACGCAGGAGACGCCGGCGGCCTTGATGGCAATGGGGGCGTGCTCCCGGGAGGAGCCGCAGCCGAAGTTCAGCCCCGCCACCATGATGTCTCCGGGTTTGCTTTTGCTCCGAAAGTCCTTGTCGATGTCCTCCATGCAGTGGGCGGCCAGCTCCGCGTGGCTCTGGGTGTTGAGATACCGGGCCGGGATGATGACGTCGGTATCCACGTGGTCGCCGTACTTATGGGCAGTTCCGTGTGCGTTCATTTCAGCACCTCCTCAGGATGAGCGATATGTCCGGCGATGCCGGAGGCCGCGGCCACGGCGGGGGAGGCCAGATAGACCTCGCTGTCCACATGGCCCATGCGGCCCACAAAGTTGCGGTTGGTGGTGGAGACGCACCGCTCTCCCGCCGCCAGGATGCCCATATGGCCGCCAAGGCAGGGCCCGCAGGTGGGGGTGGAGACGATGCAGCCCGCGTCCAGGAAGATGTCCGTATAGCCCCGGTGCATACACTCCCGGTACACACTCTGGGTGGCGGGGATGATGATCCCCCGGACATCGGGGGCCAGACGGCGGCCCTTCAAAATCTCCGCCGCCGCCGCCATATCCGGCAGCTGGCCGTTGGTGCAGGAGCCGATGACGATCTGGTCAATGGCGATGTCCCTCCCCTCCCGGGCGCTGCGGGCGTTCTCCGGCAGGTGGGGATAGGCCACGGTGCAGTCCACCTGGTCAAGGTCGATCTCCACCGTGCGCTCGTACTCCGCGTCGCCGTCGGCCTCCACGGCCTCCCAGGGGCGGCGTACCCGGTCCGCAACATAGGCCCGGGTGATGTCGTCCACCGGCCAGATGCCGTTTTTCGCCCCGGCCTCAATGGCCATGTTGGAGATGGTCAGCCGGTCGTAGATGGTGAGCTCCCCCACGCCGGGACCCGTGAACTCCAAAGACTGGTAGAGGGCGCCGTCCACGCCGATCATGCCGATCAGGGTCAGGATCACGTCCTTGCCGGAGACGTGGGGCCGCAGCCTGCCCGTCAGGTTCACCCGGATGGCGGAGGGCACCTTGAACCAGGTCTCCCCCGCCGCCATGGCGGCGCCCATGTCCGTGGACCCCACGCCGGTGGAGAAGGCGCCCAGGGCGCCGTAGGTGCAGGTGTGGGAGTCGGCGCCGATGACGGCCTCGCCGGGGGCCACCAGGCCCTGCTCCGGCAGGAGGGCGTGCTCGATGCCCATGGTTCCCACGTCGTAGTAGTGGTCGATGTCAAACCGGCGGGCAAAGGCGCGGCACTGCTTGCATTGGGCGGCGGCCTTGATGTCCTTGTTGGGGGCGAAGTGGTCCATCACCAGGGCAATCCTGCTCTTGTCAAACACCCGGTCAAAGCCCGCCGCCTCAAACTCGTTGATGGCAACGGGGGTGGTGATGTCATTGCCCAGCACCAGGTCCAGCCGGACCTGGATCAGCTGCCCGGGGCGGACGCTGTCCAGTCCTGCGTGGCGGGCCAGGATCTTTTGTGTCATAGTCATTCCCATCGTCTCGTACTCCTTGCATTAGTCGGGGGCCGTGCCGGCCTCAATGATCTTGTTGATGCTGTTGACATAGGCCCGGATGGAGGACTCCAGAATATCGGTGGACAGGCCCGTGCCGGTATAGGACTCGCTGCCGTCGGTGACCTTCACCACGGCCTCACCGATGGCGTCCTCGCCGTCGGTGACGGCGTTGAGGCTGAAGCTCTCCAGCTTGATGTCCATGCCCAGCATCCGGTTGATGGCCTTGAAGGCGGCGTCCACGGGACCGGAGCCGATGGCCACCTCCTCCATCATCTCCCCGTCCCGCTCCAGCTTGACATAGGAGGTGGTGGGCAGGACGTCGCTGGTGCTGGTGTTGATGGAGTGTCCCACCAGGCGGCAGGTGGGATTGATGTTGTTGCGGCGGTGGAGCACCAGGGCCTCCAGGTCAGAGCCGGTGATGTTTTTCTTCTTATCCGCCATGACCTTGAAGCGGGTGAACACGCTCTCCAGCTCCTCGTCCGTCAGCTCGTAGCCCATGGACTCCAGCTTCTCCCGCAGGGCGTGCTTGCCGGAGTGCTTGCCCAGCACCATGGTGTTCTGGGGAATGCCCACGTCGGTGGAGTTCATGATCTCGTAGGTCTGGGCGTTGGCGATGACGCCGTGCTGGTGGATGCCGGACTCGTGGGCGAAGGCGTTGGCCCCCACAATGGCCTTGCTGGGGGGGATGGGCACGCCGGTGATGTTGCTGAGGAGCTTGCTGGAGCGGTAGATCTGCTTTGTGTTGACGCCGCTCTCCGCGCCGTAGAAGTCCCTGCGGGTGTGGAGGGCCATGACGATCTCCTCCATGCTGGCGTTGCCCGCCCGCTCGCCGATGCCGTTGACGGTGCACTCCACCTGGCTGGCCCCGGCCTGGATGCAGGAGAGGGTGTTGGCCACGGCCATGCCCAGGTCGTTGTGGCAGTGGACGGAGATGTCCACGTTTTCAACGCCCTTGACATTCTCCCGCAGATAGCGGATCAGGTCCCCCATCTCCTGGGGGGTGGAGTAGCCCACGGTGTCGGGAACATTCAGTGTCGTGGCCCCGGCGGCCACGGCGTTGGAGTAACACTGGGCCAGAAACGCCCAGTCGGACCGGGAGGCGTCCTCGGCGGAGAACTCGATGTCGCCGCACTTGGCCCTGGCGTAGGCCACCATCTCGCTGATGCGGGCGAGGACCTGCTCCCGGGTCATCTGGAGCTTATACTCCATGTGGATGTCGCTGGTGGCGAGGAAGACGTGGATGCGGGGATGCGCGGCATCCTTCACCGCGTCCCAGGCGGCGTCGATGTCGCCCTTGACGCACCGGGCGAGGCTTGCCACCGTGCAGCTCTTCACAGCCCTGGCGATCTTCTGCACGCTCTTGAAGTCCATGGGGGAGGCGATGGCGAAGCCCGCCTCGATAATGTCCACCCCCAGCTTCTCCAGCTGGCGGGCCATCTCCACCTTCTCGGGGAGGTTCATGCTGCACCCCGGGGACTGCTCGCCGTCCCGCAGGGTGGTGTCAAAAATTTTAATGCGCCTCATAGATCATTCCTCCTGACGATTGTTCAAAGCCGGCACAGACAGCAAAAAAGCCTCCATCCCTTCTCACTTGAAGAGACGAAAGCCCAAACTTCCGCGGTACCACTCTCATTGGCAAAAACTGCCCGCTCCCGGAATCGGTACGGCGCCGCCGCGCGAATCCCGCCCCTTTGGTAACGGTGGGGAAACCCGTTCCCGCCTAACCCCAACGGCTCAGCGGGAATACTCGAGGGCCAGTGACGTCCTTTTCCCTTCCGCGCCGCCTCGCAGCGACCGGCGGCTCTCTGAAGCGCTCCAGGAGGACTTTTTCCCTGTCATCGTATCTGTGCGTTTTGCTTTTTTAATAAATTACAGGACTTCGCCCGGTTTGTCAAGCCCAAATTTTTGGCGGAAGCGTCCGGCCGGGCATTTTACCGTCCGGAATTTTGGTTTTGCGGCAGGGGCGGGGCTCTGTCCCCGCCCGTTTTCCCGAAGAGCCAGGTTTCCGGCGGACGGGCCGGGACAGAGCCCGGCCCGTCCTGGGGATTTTTTGGTCCGCTGGTCATACCACGCCCGGCGTTGTCTGAAAATTTTATCAGCTCACGCCCCCGGCGCCCTCCCGCCTTTATTGTCGCATTTTACTATAAAGAGAACTTTTGACCCGGATACATTCGTGAAATCATCCAGAATCAGCCGGGCGGCAAATTTTTTTATTGCGCTTTGGCTCCACGGCAGGTATAATAGCAAAACAAGACAGGCATCGAGGAGGGTTTCCCATGACCGGTACGTTCGCTCTCAACAGCATTCTGGTACTTCACATTATTCTGGCTCTGGTTCTGATTACCGGAAAACAGAATAGTGCGCCTGGTCATGCGCAGAGAGCGAATACGGGCCCCGGTTCCCGCTCATTCTAGTTGGAACCGCCGGAAACCGCAGTCGAACTTTTGAAAGTCCGTGACCCGGCCAGGGTCACGGGCTTTTTCCATTCATCCGGTACTACCGCCGTCAGACGAGGGCGTAGCACGATAGATTGCAAAACACCATTTTTTAGGAGGAATACGGAATATGGCAAAGATGTATTATGAGAAGGACTGCGACATCAGCAAGCTGGACGGCAAGAAGATCGGCATCATCGGCTACGGCTCCCAGGGCCACGCCCACGCCCTGAACCTGAAGGAGTCCGGCTGCGACGTGTGCGTGGGCCTGCGGCCCGGCAGCGCCAACCAGGCCAAGGCGGAGGCCGCCGGGCTGAAGGTCATGAGCGTGCCCGAGACCGCCAAATGGGCCGACATCATCATGATCCTCATCAACGACGAGGCCCAGGCCGACATGTACAAGCAGGACATTGCCCCTAACCTGGAGGCCGGAAACGCGCTGATGTTCGCCCACGGCTTCAACATCCACTTCAAGCAGATCGTTCCCCCCGCCGATGTGGACGTGCTGATGATCGCCCCCAAGGGCCCCGGCCACACCGTCCGCTCCACCTACGTCAACGGCAAGGGCGTGCCCTGCCTGCTGGCCGTGGAGCAGAACGCCACCGGCAAGGCCGCGGACATCGGCCTTGCCTACGCCGCCGGCATCGGCTGCGCCCGGGGCGGCGTAATGGAGACCACCTTCCAGGACGAGACCGAGACCGACCTCTTCGGCGAGCAGGCCATCCTCTGCGGCGGCGTGGTGGAGCTGATGAAGCTGGGCTTTGAGACCCTGGTGGAGGCCGGATACGCCCCGGAGAACGCCTATTTTGAGTGCATCCACGAGATGAAGCTCATCATCGACCTCATCAACAAGGGCGGCGTGGCCATGATGAACTACTCCATCTCCGACACCGCCGAGTTCGGCGAGTACGTCTCCGGCAGCCGCATCCTGCCCTACGAGGAGACCAAGAAGAACATGAAGGCCGTCCTCACGGACATCCAGGACGGCACCTTCGCCGGCCGCTGGATCGCGGAGAACAAGAGCTTTGGCCGCACCTTCTTCAACGCCAAGCGGGCCCAGCTGGCCAAGCACCCCATGGAGACCGTGGGCGCGGAGCTGCGGCGCAACATGCTCTGGGGCAACGACACGGACCCCGACACCGCCTCCAACTGACGCCAAACGAACGGGGTCCCAGCCGGCGGCTGGGACCCTGCTTCCTATAAATTCTGCTCTAAGTACTGTTTGACCGCCTCGATCTTCTGGGAATCCGACAGAACGTCCCCGTCTTCATAGACAATGCCCTGTATGGCGGTCAGGCGGCTGCTCAGATCCCGGTGCATAGCTTTTTCAAAACCGTCCATATCAAAGCCGGTGATCTCCAATTTGATTTGACTTCCGCGCAAAAACTCTGAAAGATTTTTCTGCAAAATGCCCATATTTCATTTCCTCCATACAAATTGGCGCACAACTCGTGGTGCATAAATTCTACAATACCTGCAACACAATGTAAAGTACAATTTGTATTGCAGGTGAGAATATGACCAAAAAATTCAAGATACCGGCTGTCCCCAAGACCACGCCAAAAAACATCCGGTTCCCCAATGAGGTAATTGAGGGTGTGGAGAAGGCGATTCAGGGCACAGAAACCAGCTTCTCCGCTTTCGTGATCGCGGCCACCAGATGGGCCCTGGAGAGCCTGGAGGAGGATGATGATCCGGCGGACGAATAAATCATCGCAGCCAGGCCATCCCCCGGAAATACAAATTTGACAGAATACAATGGATACAGGAGGCTTTTCCTATGCGTTCCGATGTAGTGAAATCCGGCATCCCCGCCGCCCCCAACCGCTCGCTGCTCTACGCCCTGGGCTACACCAAAGAGGAGCTGGAGCGGCCCCTGATCGGCGTGGTGTGCTCCTATAACGAGATCGTCCCCGGGCACATGAACCTGGACAAGATCGCCGAGGCCGTCAAGGCCGGCGTCCGAGCCGCCGGGGGCACCCCGGTGGAGTTCCCCGCCATCGCCGTGTGCGACGGCATCGCCATGGGCCACGTGGGCATGAAGTACTCCCTGGTGACCCGGGACCTCATCGCCGACTCCACCGAGGCCATGGCCATGGCCCACCAGTTCGACGGCCTGGTGATGATCCCCAACTGCGACAAAAACGTGCCCGGCCTCCTGATGGCCGCCGCCCGGGTGAACGTGCCCGCCATCTTCGTCTCCGGCGGTCCCATGCTGGCGGGGCGGCTGAACGACGGCCGCCGCACGTGCCTGTCCCACATGTTCGAGGCCGTGGGCGCCTACTACGCCGGGAAGCTGGACGCGGACGGCGTGGAGGAGTACGAGAACAACGCCTGCCCCACCTGCGGCTCCTGCTCCGGCATGTACACCGCCAACTCCATGAACTGCCTCACCGAGGCCATCGGCATGGCCCTGCGGGGCAACGGCACCATTCCGGCGGTGTACTCCGCCCGGCTGCGCCTTGCAAAGCACGCCGGCATGAAGATCATGGAGCTGGTGGAGAAGAACATCCGCCCCCGGGACATCATGACCGCCGCCGCCTTCCACAACGCCGAGACCGTGGACATGGCCCTGGGCTGCTCCACCAACACCATGCTCCACCTGCCGGCCATCGCCCACGAGTGCGGCATCGAGCTGAGCTTCGACATGGCCAACGAGATCAGCGAAAGGACCCCCAACCTCTGCCACCTGGCCCCCGCCGGGGACACCTATATGGAGGACCTGGACCGCTCCGGCGGCGTGTACGCCGTCATGGCGGAGCTGTGTAAAGCGGATCTACTAGACACCTCCTGCCTCACCTGCACAGGAAGGACCGTTGCGGAGAATCTGGAGGGCGTGGCGAACCGGGACGAGACGCTGATCCGGCCCATCGAAAACCCCTACTCCAAGACCGGCGGCATCGCCGTGCTCAAGGGCAACCTGGCCCCGGACGGGTGCGTTGTGAAGCAGTCCGCCGTGGCCCCTGAAATGATGGTCCACGAGGGCCCCGCCCGGGTCTTTGACAGCGAGGAGGAGGCCATCGAGGCCATCTACGCCGGAAAGATCGCGGCCGGAGATGTGGTGGTCATCCGCTATGAGGGCCCCAGGGGCGGCCCCGGCATGCGGGAGATGCTGAACCCCACCTCCGCCATTGCCGGCATGGGGCTGGACAAGGACGTGGCCCTCATCACCGACGGCCGCTTCTCCGGCGCGACCCGCGGCGCGTCCATCGGCCACGTCTCCCCGGAAGCGGCCTCCGGCGGCCCCATCGGCCTGGTGGAGGAGGGCGACCGCATCGCCATCGACATTCCCGCCCACACCATCACTTTGAAGGTCTCCGACGAGGAGCTGGCCCGGCGGAAGGCCGCCTGGGTCTGCCCGGAGCCCAAGATCAAGACCGGGTATCTGGCCCGGTACGCCAGAATGGTCTCCTCCGCCGACAGGGGAGCCGTGCTGGGCTGATTCCCAAAAATACGCCTCCCCGCAGCGGGCGGCGGCAATCCATATAAAGGAAGTGGCGTAATGTATCGAGATGTGGCGCGCCTTTTGATGTACAGCGATCTGGGGGAGGACAGCATCCTCCTCCGCCTCTCGGAGATCCTCCGGGACTGGGAGCGGGGCGGCTTTGACCGGGACGAGCTGGTCCGGCGAATCAGCAAAGAGATCAAGCGTCTTTTGGAGCTGGGCACCGTCTGCGGGTTTGACGAGAACCTGTGGCACTGCTACCTCACATGGCTGCTGATGACCAACCGGAACGCCTTCACCCTCACCTGCGAGCGCTCCGGCGGCCGGGAGGGCACCGTCAACGGCTTTGTCAAGGCCGACTTTGCCTTCTTCCTCCGGCTGTTCCGCTACGACTTTTCCCCCATTGAAAAGGACCTTGGACTCGACTGCTTCACCGTCATCTCCCATTACAGCGCCCTGCCCAAGCGGGAGCGGATGTACAACCGGGACGTGAGCTGGCAGGTGCGGGTCCTCAGCCGCGCCCTGGCCCAGGCCCGGGACGAGGAGGACGTCTTCTCCCTGCTGACCAGCTACTACCGGCAGTACGGCTTCGGCCTCTTCGCCATGAACCGGGCCTTCCGCATCCAGGGCCACGGGCGGGAGCTGGAGTTCCTGCCCATCACCAACGTGGACCGGGTGATGCTGGAGGACCTGCTGGGCTATGAGAAGCAGAAGGAGGAGCTCCGCCGGAACACTGAGGCTTTTCTGGACGGCAGGCACGCCAACAACGTGCTGCTCTACGGCGACGCCGGCACCGGCAAATCCACCAGCGTCAAGGCCCTGGTCAACGAGTATTTCAGCCGGGGCCTGCGGATGATCGAGATCTACAAGCACCAGTTCGGGGACCTCTCCGCCGTGCTGGCCCAGGTGAAGAACCGAAATTACCGCTTCATCATCTTCATCGACGATCTGTCCTTTGAGGAGAACGAGGTGGAGTACAAGTTCCTCAAGGCCGTCATCGAGGGCGGCGTGGAGACCCGGCCGGACAATGTGCTGATCTACGCCACCTCCAACCGCCGCCATCTCATCCGGGAGACCTGGAACGACCGCACGGACATGGAGCACCACGGCGACATCCACCGCTCCGACACAGTGGAGGAGAAGCTGTCCCTCTCCGCCCGGTTCGGCGTCACCATCAACTACAACGCCCCCACCCCCAAGGAGTATCAGTCCATCGTCCTGGCCCTGGCCCGGCGGCAGGGCGTCCGGATGGAGGAGAAGGAGCTGCTGGCCTTGGCCAACGCCTGGGAGGTCCGCCACGGAAGCTTTTCCGGCCGGGTGGCCCAGCAGTTTGTCAACTACGTCGAGGGGCTGAACAGGGGGCCGTTTACATAAGACAAATCTGCGGGGATTCCGAGGGAATTTTTCCGGGCGCAGGGAGAGAACCGCGGAAACGCTTTGTGTATTCGAGATTTTTTAACGCGGCCGGCGGCGATTTGGGCCGCGGCGATGCGTGCCGGGCGACAGGCACGGCTTTTGAATCGACAACCGCCCTCCGGCTGTGCCGGAGGGCGGTTGTCCTGCAGACGCGGCGCGGAACGCCGGGCTCCGCCCGGACCCGCCAGGGCTTTGCCCTGGCCCTGCCGCCCTTTGAAAAGGGCGGCCCTAAACATGATCCGTCTTTTTCACCAATGCCTCCCGCTCCCGGGGGGACAGGAGGGTGATGGCGCCGTAGGCCCCGTCGAACCCCGCCCGCAGCTCCACCTGCCCCCGCCGCAGGCGGCGGATGCCCTCCGCAACCAGCGGCCCCGCCGCCTGGGCGATGTCCGCAATGGATGCCTCCCGGAGGATGCGGAACTCCGGCCCCAGCGCTCCCAGCAGCGTCTCGTATACCGCCGCCGTCTTCTTCCCCGCCGGGGAGAAACCCGTGGAGGCGGCGATCACCTCCGGCAGCGGCGCCAGGCTCTCAAAGGGCTTGGCCTCCGGTGGCCGGAAGCCGGCGGGACGCGCCGCCAGCTCCTCCACGCGGTGCTCCACGCCAACGGTCAGCTTCTTCCCGCACACCGGGCAGAGCCCGCCCCGGGCCAGCGTCTCCTCCGGCGTCAGGCATACGCCGCAGCTCCGGTGGCCGTCCAGATGGTACTTCCCCTCCTCCGGGAAAAACTCGATGGTGCCGCCAAAGCCCTCTCCGGTGCGGATAGCCCGGACCAGGGCCGGATAGGTCCGCTCCGTCTCCAGGAGGTTGGCCTCCCGGCCCAGCTTCGCCGGGGAGTGGGCGTCGGAGTTGGAGACCAGGGTCAGACCGTCCAGGGCGGGGACCCGCCAGTTCATGGGCGGGTCCGAGGACAGGCCCGTCTCCACGGCGCGGATGCGGGGCGCGAGGTCTCCGAAGCACTCCTCCACCGTGCTAAAGCCGGTGAAGGCCCCGAACATAGAGAAGTGGGGCGTCCAGATGTGGGCGGGAATCAGCTCCGCCTCCGGACAGATCTCCAGAACCATCTCCAGCAAACGGCGGCTGTCCAGGCCCAGAATGGGCCTGCCGTCGGAGCGGATGTTGCCCACGGCCTCCAGCCGGGCGGAGAGGGCCTCCGCCGCCTCCAGGGAGGGCAGGAGGATCAGGTTGTGGACCCGGCGGGTTTTGCCGTCCTGCTTGTAGATGGAGCTGATCTCCCCGGTGACGGCAAACCGGGGAGATACCCCCGCCGGGGCCTCCGGCAGGCGGTACTCCTCCCGCAGGACATAGACCCCCTCCTCCGCCGGGGCCAGCTGCTGCCGCAGCTCCGCCCGCCAGGCCGGGTGGGTAAAGTCCCCGGTGCCCACAAGGCCGATGCCCTTGCATCGGGCCTGCCGGTCCAGATGGGGCAGATCGCAGTCCCGGCTGGTGGCCCGGGAGAAGCGGGAGTGGATGTGAAGGTCGGCGATGTACATGGCGGCGCTCCTTATTACAAAGATCAACGCCATTATAGCGCATTTTTGTCCCCCGCGCAATGCGCCGGGGACTGCAGGCGCGCCGCATTTGGGGCGTTATATAATGCTAAGAGCGCCCTTCGGGCGCTCTTAGCGCGGTATGCCGTACTGTCCCGTCACCGGGTCCTGCCACAGGGCGATATGGGGCGGACGGAAGGTGCAGAAGACAAAGGCGAACATCAGCCCCCACAGCACCGCCAGTCCCGCCACCTGCCGCCAAAGGGCTCCCCGCCGTCCGCGGCGCAGCAGCCAGCTGTCCAGGGCAAACAGCCCCGCGTCCGCCAGGTAGAAGACGGCGATGTTGGCCCAGTCAACGAAAAAGCCCAGAACGCCGGTGTAGGTATAGAACAGAACCGGTATCAGCGCCAGCCCCGCCAGGGTGGAGAGGGCCCGGCTCCACAGCAGATGGGGGCAGTCCCGCCCCAGGACGCATACCTGGACCACGGAGAGGAGAAACACCGGCACAAACAGCAGCTTCATGTGCTCCCAGGTGGATTCGTTGACGGCGGAAAAGGCCGCCGCCGCGGGATTCCGCCCGCTCCAGTCGTAGACAAAGTGGAGCGCCGCCCCCAGCGCCCCCGTGAACAAAAAGCCCCCCAGCTCCCAGAAAAACAGACGTCTCCGCATAACCGCCTCCAAAGCGCAAAATTGGAAAAAGGATTTGCAGTTCCATTTTCTCCGCTTTTTTCAGGATTATGCGGAGCAGCGGCGTTCCAGACCCGGCGGAGCATTTTTCCGGACGCGCTTTTGCCGTTTTGCCAGGGAAAATATTCCGGAGGCGCAAGGAAATCTTTGCTTTTTCCCGGGAATGTGCTATACTGCCAGAGGGTAGATCCCCTTTCAAAAAATAAAACGCGAGGTGTATATAATGGAGCAGCCCATGGATCTGACTGAAAAGCTCCTGCGCAGGGAAGATAAATATAAGGGCATCCTGATGGATGTCCACGTGGACACGGTGAAGCTGCCCAACGGGGAGACCTCCCTCCGGGAGGTGGCGGACCACACCGACGGCGTGGCGGTCCTGCCCCTGGACGAGCGGAACAACGTGCTGGTGGTGAGCCAATACCGATATGTCTTCGGCAGGACCACGCTGGAGATCCCGGCGGGCAAGCTGGACGACGGCGAGGAGCCGGCGGCCGGCGCCCTGCGGGAGCTGGCGGAAGAGACCGGCGCGGTGCCGGAGGTGTTTTTGCCCCTGGGCCGCCTGCTGCCCTCTCCCGGCTGCTTCGGGGAGACGCTGCACCTCTTCCTGGCCCGGGGACTGCGGATGGAGGCCCAGCATCTGGACCCGGACGAGTTTTTGAACGTGGAGCGGGTGCCCTTTGACGAGATGGTGCACCGCTGCGTCAGCAGCGAGATCGAGGACGCCAAAACCGTGGCCGCCGTTCTGCGGGCCAAGGTGCTCCTGAACCTGTAACAGTAACCCGGAGGTTTTTATGGACAGACAGAAGACCGTCCTCATCGTGGAGGACGAGAAGAACATCGTGGACATTCTTCGCTTCAATCTCCAGCGGGAGGGCTACCAGACCCGGGAGGCCTACGACGGGGAGGACGGGCTGAACAAGGCCCGCTCCGAAAAGCCGGACCTGATCCTGCTGGACGTGATGCTGCCCAGGATGAACGGCTTTGAGGTCTGCCGCGCCCTGCGGCAGGCGGGGGACAACGTGCCGGTCATCATCCTCACCGCCCGGGAGGAGGAGACGGACAAGGTCCTGGGGCTGGAGATCGGCGCGGACGACTATATCACAAAGCCCTTTTCCATGCGGGAGCTCATCGCCCGAGTGGGCGCCAACATCCGCCGCACCGCCATGGCGGCCCCCGCCGCGGCCACAGCCGCCGCCGGCGCCATGGCGGTGTCCGGCAACCTCTCCATCAACACGGAGAGCCGCCAGGTCTTCCGGGACGGCCAGGCCATTGACCTGACGCAGCGGGAGTACGAGCTTTTGACCTTCCTGGCCAGCCACCCCAACAAGGTCTATTCCCGGGTGGATTTGATGGAGCAGGTGTGGAACTACGGCTACGTGGGCGACGACGTGCGCACCGTGGACGTGACGGTGCGCCGCCTGCGGGAGAAGATCGAGGTGAACCCCGCCAGCCCCGCCTATATCCTCACCCGCCGGGGCGTGGGGTACTACTTCTCCGTACAGGAGTGACCCGGAAAAGACTGCGAAAGGAGGCCCGCCATGTTCCGAAGTCTTCACATGAAGCTCACGCTGATCCTGCTGCTGCTGATTACGTCGCTGATGGCGGTGGTGGGCGCCTTTCTCACGGTCAGCGTCTCCAGCTTTTACATCAACACCTTTTACCAGCAGATGAGCGACGTCTTCGGCGGGGAGAACAACAGCTTTGTCTTTGACCTGCGGGGCGCCGCCGCGGACCCGGAGGACCCCGCCGGCCGCGTGGCGGAGATTCTGGAGGCCAGGGCCGGCTCCCTGGGCGTGGACTACCGGACCAGAAACTATTTTGTGCTGGACGGCGAGACCGGCGCCTATATCTCAAGCTCCGCCGACGAGTCCGTCCTGCCCCGGCAGCAGAGCGTCAACCTCCTTGCCGCCCGGAACGCCGTGCTCCGGCAGGACGAGACGGCGGTGGGAGACGAGAGCGACATCACCGCGGACTTCATGGACGTGGCGGTGCCGATCATGGGCGGGGAGAACGCCTTCATCATCTATATTCTGGACAACAAGGACACGGTCTCCGGACTGAACTCCCAGCTGTTCCTGATTATTATGCAGGCTCTGGTCATCGGCCTTTTGATCTCCGTGCTGCTGAGCTTTCTGCTGTCGAAAACCATGGTGGGCCCCATTGAGAAGCTGACCGCCGGCGCGGAGCGGGTGGCCGCCGGGGACTTCGGCGGGGAGCTGCTGGTGGAGTCCGCCGACGAGATCGGCATCCTCACCGGCACCTTCAACGAGATGGCGGACATCCTCCAGTCCACCTTGGCCGCCGTGGAGAACGAGCGCAACAAGCTGGATACGCTCTTTCTCCACATGACCGACGGCGTGGCGGCCTTTGACCACAGGGGCCGCCTGATCCACTGCAACCCCACGGCCACCGCCATGCTCCAAAGGCCCGTGGACACAGACTGCTCCTACGACAGCCTCTTTGGCTCCGTCCACCCCTTCCGGGAGGTGCTGGCCCTCCAGCGCCCCGACCACGCCGAGGGGGAGCTGGTGGTGGGGGGCAGCACGCTGGAGCTGTATCTGGCCCCCTTTTCCGGCCAGGACAGCAGCGGCGTCCTGGTGGTCCTCCACGACGTGACGGAACAGCACCGCAATGAGGAGCGGCGCAAGGAGTTTGTGGCCAACGTCTCCCACGAGCTGCGCACCCCCCTGACCAATGTCCGCAGCTACGCCGAGACTTTGCGGGAGGCGGGCGGCGACATCCCCCGTGACACCGCCGACAGCTTTCTGGACATCATCATCAACGAGACGGACCGCATGACCCACATCGTCCAGGACCTGCTGACCCTCAGCCGCCTGGACGCGGGAGACGCGGAGCTGGTGCTCTCCCGCTTCCCCTTTGAGGAGGCCATCGAGAGCGTGGTCCGGGCCAACGCCCTCAACGCCAGACAGCGGGGCCACGAGCTGGTCTACGACCCGCCGGAGAGCCTTCCTCTCATCGTGGGCGACCGCAGCCGGCTGGAGCAGGTGATGATGAACATCATCGGCAACGCCGTGAAATACACGCCGGACGGCGGCCACATCCGCGTCACCGCCGGGGCTACCGACGGGGTGGCCTGGATGGAGGTCTCGGACGACGGCATCGGCATTCCGGAGAAGGACCGGTCCCACATCTTCGACCGCTTCTACCGGGTGGACAAGGCCCGCTCCCGAGAGTCCGGCGGCACCGGCCTGGGCCTCTCCATCGCCCTGGAGATCGTCCAGCGCCATCAGGGCGTTCTGGCCCTGGCCCCCCACGAGGGCCCCGGCACCACCGTGCGCCTGGAGCTGCCCGTGGGCGGACCGGACTCCAAGATCCTGTCCGGAGAGTGAGCGCACATCTTTAAGCGGCTGAACAGGCTCCGGAACTTGTCTGATAAATGGCGGAATGTTCAGCGGCGAGAGATTGTTTCGCCAATCAAGGCAGATTTTTGCAGGCGGGCTGACGCCCAGCAAGAAAATTTAACGCAGAGCAGCGGATAAAGATCCACCGTTTGGGCGTTTTGACTTTTTCAAACAAGGCCTAAAGAAAGGGGAGAACGGACATGGACGAGAGCAGGCGGAAACGCCGGGACTTTTTCCAGAACATCGCCATCGTTCTGCTGGCCCTGTCCGCGGCGTTTTTGATCGCCCAGACCCAGCTGTACAGCCTGGGTCTGGACGCCGGAAACGGATATCTCCAGTATCTGGCGGGAAATTCATCCCAGACGCCGGACGTCTCCCAGACCGCCCTGACAAGCCTCTCCGCCCCGGTGCGCCTGGCGGTCACCGGCGTGTACGGCGGGCGGTACGGCAGCGTGACGCTCACCACTGCCGGCGGGGATTTTGAGCCCGTGGGCGGGCTTTTGCGGGAGGCGCTGCGCTCTGTGCAGTCCTTCACCCTCTGCGAGAACAAGGCGTTTTTGGAGGCGCTGAACGGCACTTCCGTCTACTGCGACTTCCTGGAGCCCCTGCCCCTGCCGGTGCTGGCGGGACTGGTGGGCACGTCCCTGGACAGTGATCTGTCCGTCCGGCGGCTGGTGGTCTCCGCCCGTGAGACCGATGAGGCCATGCTGTACCTGTGGTGCGAGGGAGATGTCTGCCGGCAGGGGACCTCCGCCGTCTCCGCGGAAGAGCTGGTGAGTGTGGTCAGCGGCTACGAGCTCAACGGCGCCTATTTCGCCCTGGACGGCGGGGAGCCGGACAGCGCCGGCGCGGCCCCCTGCTCCCTCTTCCCCCTGGAGCTTCCGGAGCTGCCGGTTCTCTCCTCCGCCTCGGCCCTCCCGGACAGCAGCGCGCTGCTGTCCGCCTTGGGCTTTTATCCCCGCACCAACTCCCGCTACACGGAGTCCGGCGGCGTGGAGGTAATCACCGACGGCGACCGCACCCTGCGCCTCAATCCTGACGGCTCGATCCGCTACCGCAGCGGCGGCGACCCGGCCCTCACCATTGCCTCAGCCGGAGAGGAGCCCACGGTGACGGAGGCGGTCATGGGGGCCAACGCCCTGCTGAACACCCTGCTGGCCGGTCAGACCAGCGAGGCCGGGCTGTATCTGACAGGCGTGCGCCAGACGGAGCGCGCCGCCATCCTCACCTTCGGCTGGCAGTCCGGCGGCGTCCCCATCCGCTTTGACCACGGCGGCAGCGCCGCAGAGGTCACGCTGTCCGGCGGCGTGGTGACCGGTCTCATGCTCCGCTTCCGGCAGTATGCGGACACCGGGGAGACCTCGCTGCTGCTGCCCCTGCGCCAGGCCCTGGCCATCGCCGTGCGGCAGGTAGGCGCGGAGCTCTCCATCGGCTACGTGGACGACGGCGCCGCCGCCTCCGCCCGGTGGCTGGCGGATTAGGTCTTGTTTGACGAAGGGCAGGCTGCCCAACGGCGAGAGATTTTTCCGCCAATGAAGGCAGATTTCCGCAGGCGGGCTGTCTCCCGGCAAGAAAATCGACTGCAGAGCGGCGGAAAAATATCCGGCACTTTGCATGATATGAAACGGACGCTCAAATCTCAGACAAAGGAGCCGCGCGGATGGACCGGTATCAGCTGAAAAACGTTATCATTTTGATCCTGCTCCTGGTGAACGGCTTCCTGCTGGGCTCCATGGCCTACCGGGGCACGGCGGCCCGGGCCGCCCGGGAGCGGTCTGCCGAACAGCTGGTGGAGCTCTTCGCCGCCGACGGCATGGAGCTCTCTCCCGCCGCCATTCCGGACGAGGAACCACCGCCCTGCCGCATCCTGACCCGGGATACCGCTCTGGAGCGCTCCGCCGCCACAAATCTGCTGGGGGGCAGCCTCCGCCACTCCGAACGGGGAGGGGTCTATTCGTACAGCGGCGCGGGCGGCGCGGCGCTGTTTCGAGAAAACGGCAGCTTTGAGGCCGCCGGCACCCTGGCCGCCTCCGGCGGGGAGAATTTCTGCCGCAGGTTCTGCCGGGATTTTCACTACACGGTAACCTCCGTTCAGCTGGACGACGCCGGCAGCGGCACCGTCACCGCCCTCCGGGAGTACGGCGGGCTGACGGTGGCCAACTGCGCTGTGACCTTCCTCCTGGAGCAGGACGCGGTGGTATCCGCCCGGGGCACGCTGCTGCCGGAGACCTCCGCGGAGACCGCCGGAGACCCGGAGCTCCTCTCCGCCCAGGCCGCCCTGACCGCCTTCCTGGCCATGCGCCGGGAGACCGGCGCCGTGGCCTCCTCCATCACGGAGATGTCCCTCTGCTACGAGCTCCAGAGCTCCACCGCCGCCCCCATGTCCCTGACGCCGGTCTGGCATATCGTCACCGACACGGTGGGCTACTATGTAAACTGCGTCACCGGCGCCGTGAGCCAGTACTGACCGCCGTTGGTTCTGGCCCGGGCTGCCAATTTCGCAAAAATTTTCAAAAGAATGCGTCCGACTACTTGACAGCCGCCCGGTTTCGTGGTATTCTATCTCAGCTGACAATTTCCGGGAGGGCGAACGCAGGTGTAGCACAATGGTCAGGGCACCAGCCTTCCAAGCTGGGGATGCGAGTTCGATTCTCGTCACCTGCTCCATCAAATTCGCGCCAGTAGCTCAGCTGGATAGAGCAACTGCCTTCTAAGCAGTAGGCCAGGGGTTCGAGTCCCTTCTGGCGTACCATCTCTCCCGTGGGAAATGTCAGCGGGCGTTCCGTATGGTTTATATGTGGTGGGTGTAGCTCAGTTGGTTAGAGCACCGGATTGTGGTTCCGGGTGTCGTGGGTTCGAGTCCCATCTCCCACCCCAACAAAAGCAGGGGATCGGGGTTACCCCGGTTCCCTCTTTCCACATAGGGGCGTAGCCAAGTGGTAAGGCAAGGGACTTTGACTCCCTCATCCGCTGGTTCGAGTCCAGCCGTCCCTGCCATTTTTCTCCGCCTGCGGGCGGTTTACAGCAGAATATGATCCGGTAGCTCAGTTGGCAGAGCAACTGCCTTTTAAGCAGTGGGTCCGGGGTTCGAATCCCCGCCGGGTCACCACAGGAAACCCTTGAGCCGCAACGGTTTGAGGGTTTTTCTGCTTCCATTTTTACCCTGCTGTGCTTCCTGTGTTTTACCGTGTTTTGAGGCTATTTGCGGTCATTTTGTTGCAAAAGTGTTGCAAATTTTTTGAGCCTTGAACCGATTGCCGCCCAAGGGTTTGCGGGGTTTTGGACCGTGCAGGCAATTAAAAGCGGCATAGAATTACCCTCCGCCATTTCCCAATCGGCGCTCTGTTGCAAATTTGCAACAATTGAACAAAATTTTTCTCTTACGTTCTCAATGCTTCCCGCACTTTTTCTGCGGTTTTTGTCTTTCTGGACCTCTGGTCGTAGTGCGTATAGACCCTCAGCGTCATGTCCACCGTGCTGTGTCCAGCCAGGTATTGGATTTCTTTGATATCCAATCCGGCCTCAAACATACGGGTAATGTAAGTGTGGCGGAGGATATGTGCGGAGATGTGTGTATCAGGAAGTTCCGCGCTGATGTGCCGCCACATGCTTTTGTAAGAAGATTGTGTCATGGGTTTGCCGTCTTTCATGGTGAACACGAATTTGGAATGGGCTTTGTGTTTCTGTTCTTCCAGCCAGAGCGCCAGTTCCTCCGACATGGGGATATCCCTGCGTCCTGCTTTCGTTTTGAGGTCATCGCTGATTGTGGTTGCCTTTTCCTTGATGATGGCATTGTGGCGGACATGGATGATTTTTTCTTGGAAATCAATGTCTTCCCACATCAAACCGATGATCTCGCCTCGACGCATCCCGGTGTGGAGGGCAATCAGCAGGAAGGTTCTAGCCCGGATGTCTTTGACCTGTTCCAGAAGCAGACTGCTTTCCTCCGGGGTCAGGGCAGTCTTTTCTTCTGCCCGTTTGCCGCCAGCTTTCAGCATACTGCTCACAGGCGACTTGGCGATGAGGCCATTTTCCATGGCCACGGTGAAGATGCTGCGCAGGTGGATTAAAACTTTTGACTGCAAGGAATTGCTTTTTTCAGCAAGGCCAGCCATAAGCGCTTGAATCTGCATAGGACTGATGTCCTGGAGCCGGTAGCCGCCAAGCTGGGGCAAAATCTGATGATTGAGCACATATCGAATTGCATCCAGGCTTTTTTCACGGAGATAGGGTTTTTTGTAAATGTCAAACCACATCTGTGCGAGATGCCCAAAAGTTTCTTCACTGCATACATCCACTCCAGCTTTGACTAAAATCTGGACTTGCAAAACCTTTTCATCCAGCTCCTCTTGGGTCTTGCCCCTGAGATATTTCCGCGTTCCGTCAGGTAGTTGGACCGCTTTTGTAAAATAGGTGTAGTTCTTTTTGGCTTTTGAGGCCATTTGGCATTCTCCTTTCAATAATGCCTTGTGATTCAGAGCAATAAAATTATACCGTATTCCTTTGAAATCCACAAGGAATTATTTTATTTCTCTACGCCGGGAAAAGTAAATGCCTCACTTGATCTGCCACTTCCCGGGCAAGTCTTTCTTATACGCCTCGGATTTGGGCTTCTCCGGCCCCACAGAGCCCTTCTGATAGGCCTCCAAGGCTTCAATAGTGACCAGGTACTTCCTGCCCACGCGGGCGCTGGGAACGGCTCCTGTGCGGAGCAGCGTGCGGATGGCGGTCTCCGTCAGGCAGGTCTGAGGGTCGCTTTCTTGGAAGTAGGCCGCCGCTTCCCGAATTGTCCGAGTACGTACCATGTATTTACTTCCTTTCCTCAATAATTGTCAAGATAAAAGATGCTCCCCGGGTCTTATGTTGCCCGGGGAGCATCTTTTATCTTGACAGTCTAATCATAGCACAGAGTAAAAGGACATTGCAAGTCCCATATGGTGGACAATTAGCGGACACTGTGACTAACGGGTTATGTATGGATAATCACCTTTTGGGATTCTCCGCAAAACCATACATCTTTGCCAGTTTTTCGATTGCACGTTTCTTGATCCTACGCATGGTACGGGAAACAATTCCGAGAGATTCAGCGACAGCCTCTTGACTGAGTCCCTCAAAATAAGTCAACCGTATTACCACACTTTCCCGCTTTTCCAGAAGCGAGACATAATAACGAATCCGATCCTGCTCGGACTCCAGTTCCAAGAGGCGACGGGCAATTTTATTAGCGGCATCTTCATTCATACGGTCCATCCGCTCCTGATAATTCAGAGCAATGTACATGGTCTTGTCGGAGATACGGCCCTTGCGGCCGCCTGTGCTGTCACCATGGGCAAAAGACATCCCCTCAATCATCTCTTCCGGCGAAATATGAGCTGTATGCTGCATCTCATAATGCAGAAGACTAATTTGAAGCTCACGTTTCGGGTAGCTTTCCAAAATATTGACAACATATGCTTCTATATTCTTATTTGTGTTCATATGACAGGGTCCTTTCCAAACAAATTTGCATTATCAATCGTTCAACGGCAAATTTATCAGGCGGAGACCGGCATCTGGCATAGGAAATGAGGGTAAAAGAAATGCGGCCGATCCCACAAAACAGCGGTAAATCGGTCGCCTGATAAGCATTAAAGAAAATGGCCGGCCTTGCGTTTTGCGGCAGACCGGCTATCTTAAAAGCGTTGATTGTACTTAGAGATGTCTGGAGCATCTCTGACAAGCACCAATGAACTTATCTCCTATGCGCTGTATTTTTTATGCACTGCATACCGGCAGAAAGGGAAATGCTTGAACGATTTAGAAAGATTAATAGGACTGCACTCGGGACTCTTCGGAGGTTCTGTCAACAACGGTTCCTTTTGAATCTTTCACAACAACGCTGGCAATTACCTGATAACTGTGGCCTTTCTCCACAGTGTAGCTTTCATCAACAGTACGAAGACCGCCACCGTAAACACTCCAACTCTTAATTGTAGTTCCGTCTTGCTGCAAGGATACTGTAAGAGTAGACGTGTAACCACTGCGGGACCGAACTTCTCCCCAGCATTGCGCAGCTCCATTTGAATTGATGGTGAGATTAGCCCCCAGTTTAGAAATGCCAGTATATCTGGGTTCAATTTCATCAATAAATCCTGTGCTTGTATCGCCCGCAGCGCTTGCAATATTGGTTGGAGCTAAAACAAGTGCGAAAGCCAAAAGAAAAGCAACGGAAAAATAACGTAAAGCAAGATTTTTCATAGCACCCTCCAAAGTATGTTATTTTAGAATTACATGTTCTGCTACTTGAATAATAGTAGTTTCAGCTATCCCCTCTCCAAATATTTCCCACAACACCCCTGTTTCTGGATCGACCCATGCAATCTGCACGTCTCCTTCTTTTTCGATCATTAGCGCAGACTTTCCCTGAATTTCTAATGGCTTCACTTCTGCGTCCTCAGAGTCCAAACTTATTGTGACATTAGGATCTATATAAGTACTCACTTCAATTAGACGGGCATCTGCCGCAGCATACTGTTTCCAAATACTTTGGCTGCTCCGGCGTTCCTCTGTAAAAACATATCCGTCAGGAAGCCACTCCGCTGAAATGTCATAAGGTGTTGCAGTGTTTTTAATCGTGACAGGCGCCTCCAGACGCAATTGAGCATGAGTACCGAACCTGCCGATCAGCATCCGGAAAGATTCGGAAAATGCGTATGCCGTTGTAAACAGGGTGCTGGCTATCATAACTAGTACTGCAACCCGATACATGACTTTTTTCAGCGATTGCAAAGTCTTCTGCCGCCGTTGAACTGCAAAATAGCGATCAATGATTTGAATGCACCGCTGGTTTAATGCTTCCGGCACTGCCACATTTGGATCTTGCCGCAACATCTCGTTTTCCCGATCCAGCCGTCTGCCCTCATCTATAGCGACTTCTTCCATCAACAGCGCAAAATATGCATCAGTATATTTTTCCAATAATTCTTCATGTCTCGTCATTTACTTGCTCTCCCTTCATTAGATCCAGTGCTCTTTGCCGCGCACGGAACAGCAGCATTCGAACACTGTCCTTTTGGCAATGATACTGCTTTGCCAAATCCTCATTAGATTCCTGCAAGATGTACTTTCGGTAAAGCAGTTCGCGGTCCTCCTCAGAGAGCAAGTGCCAGACTCTTTTTAAATCCTGCATACTTTCTGCGTATTCCAGTGCCTTTTCAGAAAGTAGTGCCTGAGATGGGTAGTGGTCAGGTGTCACAGACAGAGGGGTAGTATGGCGCTTTACAACAGATTGATGCGTTTGAAAATTAATTGCTGTATTTCTAACCGTATACATGATGTACATCGGCAAAGCATATTGTGGCAGACTTCTTAGCTTTTTGACTTTTCCGCATAAACGTACAACGGCATCCTGTACAATGTCTTCTCGGTCCTGTTGAATAGACACATAGCGTGAGGCTGTTGCATACATTTGGGCTTGATATGATTCGTAAAGCGCCTTTAAAAAATCCTGATCACTTTTGGTTTCTAATGGAGTAATGGGCAAAAACAAATAGTTCACCTCCCAGCAATCCCCCCTGTGTTTTATAAAACAGGATTATTCATATTTCGCAACCAGAAAAATGGGGGACGAGTTGCTTGTTGAAATACGCAAAAATATTTCGAGGAATATAATACACTAATAATGTAATTTTTCAATAATACATTATAAAAACAACAAAGGAGTTAAAAAGATGGCGACAAATCATAACTATAAAACAGGGACCTATAATGGTATACTCCTGCACATGATTCGCACAAGGGCGCGCAACATTACCCTAAAGAATCTCCGTTGTTACAAAAACTTAAAAGAATCTGGTTACTATGGTGTAAACGGCGGTTTTTTCAACTGGCCAGGTGGTACTAATGGGCGGCGAGTAATTAGTCTGGCGTAGGTAGACGGGCATGTTGTAGGGCCGAACGCAAATGACGGAAACTCGAATAATTGGAACGGCGGCGGTATTATTGTTTGGAACGGTAGACAATTGTCTGCTCTATTCAATAAGCCAAGCACGGATGCGGCTAATATTGCTGGAACCAGCGCAGTGGGAACGTGGGCACAAGGTGGAATTTCTCTGTGGCTGGGTTACTCCGATTATGATACTGCGGTTGCAACTGGTAATGGAGGGGAGAAACCGGCCCAGGCGTATGACGATAGAGTTGCGGCCAGAACGGCACTGGTTGCGGATATGAATATCAACTATGTATATCTGATTGCAACTGAAAATGCATGTAACTATAAAAACTTTCGCAAAGCGATTCAGGAATACTTCGATATTACAGATGGCGGTAAAGTTAATTCCAGATATGCCGGCGTTATGCTTGATGGCGGTGGGTCTACACAGATGAAAGTCAACCGATCAAATGATGAAGATGTTGAAATCCTGGGCGACAGCCGCGGGTTAGCCGAAATTATTGCCTTAAAGGACGAAACTTGATTCTTTGATTAAAAGTATCAGATATTGAAGTTCTCAACAGATAACGACATCATACCATATATAACAGAATCTCACAATGGGATAATATAACAAAGCAATTGCTTTCAAAAAATAGTGTGACCATACCATTGGAGAGCTTTTCTCTGACCCACCTGTGTTTCATCCAAAAGAAGGATCGGAGAGGAAATCCTCTCCGATCCTCAATTCTAGTTATGACGCTTTCTGAAATCGTATGTTCTTTGCCCGGGTCTGAAGCTCCTGACCCAGGAATTTCAGCGTACTGAACTCATCGTCCAGCCCGTCCAGCTCCCGGCGAAGCACCTGCTCATAGTGCCGCTTGCGCTCCTCCAGCCCCTGGATCTTCAAGGCCCAGCGCTCCATGACCGCCGGACTCTGGCACCCGGACTGGATGAAGTAGTCCGCCCGTTCCTGGTATTCGGCAATCTCCTTCTTCACCGCCGCGTAGAACTCCTCGGTCATCCTGCCCCGCTGTTTTTCATCGTCGATAATGTAGAAGGAGTTGACCACCAGAGGGGTCCCTTTCTGGTTTCATTCTCCCAGGAAGTTGAGAAACGCCTCAAAGGTGTCCACCTTCTCCATGAAGGTCCGGGGAACGAAGTAGAGGTATCCGGTGATACTGAGCTTGGTAGCCTCAATGGACCGCAGGAAATTGGTGCAGATCGTCTCCACCTGCTTGCGGTTGGCGCAGCGCTGGTAAAGTTCAAACAGCTCCTCCGCCTGGCGGCAGCATTTCCGCACGTCCACTACGTCGTCCATCACCAGATTCTCACAGCGGAACGAGCCGTCCCGCTTGTCGTAGCTGATGTTCGCCAGCTTCTCATACTGGTTGGTCTGCTGGTTCAAGGTCTCCTTCACCAGCTCCCGGGAGAGGATTTCAGATGTACGCTTGTTGTCCCGGCAGTAGGCCAGGTAGATGTGGGACTCTCCCATCCGGGTGACGGGGATGCGCTCCTGGATATCGCCGGTGGCGGAACGGAAGGCGTCCGAAACGGACAGCCGCTTGCCGCCGGCATAGGGGATGTCCAAATCTCCGCAGAGCTTGGCCAGGGCGTCCTTCTCCACCAGGAGATTCGCCAGGGAGAAGTAGAGGAATTTCCCCAGCATATGGTCCTTGTCGCCCTCGGCGGCGCCGATAAAGTCCCGCATATCAAAAAAATTATCCATGCTGTTCCTCCTTTATTTATCGCACGAAAGCAGCTCAATTGAACGATAGCACTCCGGACACAGAGGATTCCTTTCAGGGCGGCTCGTTTCGAGGTAATATGCCTTTTCAAGGTCATCTTGGTGGAGTAGAGTAATCGAACCCACTCGCCGGATGTCCGTATCACAAATTTCCTGGTAGGTAAAGCTATATGGCGTCGCCCGGTCATAAAACCGAATCTCCCGAACGTCCGGCCTCTGAAATTTGTCCCGCAGGCAGTGGACCAGCTTATGCCGTATGGTCTTGTCAACCAGGCATTGACGCAGATTCCGCTTATCACAAAACACCAGACGCGGGGATTCCAATTCCTCCAGCGAAAGCATTTTCCATTCAGCCTGTGCGCCCTTATACCGGCTCTCTTTAACAAATGCCGCCAGATCATCATAAGGAAGCCTTATAGAATCACTGCGAATCGGCTGCCCGGCACCAGACCAGACAAAACAGATAAAAAGCTCCCTTGACCAAAGGAATCTATGAAAGTACGCTGAAAGAGAAGATTCCTGTTCGTCACCGCTCACGCTTTTAGAAAGAACCATTTCGTCCCGCTCCAATTCCTCAAACTTCTCTCTGGGAAGATAAAAATGCGGAGAGGCTTTATGCTCCAAGCTAAAAAGTTGGGAATCAATATATGACTCCGACGCAATGACTTTTACTAATGTTCTGCCCATAAACACACCTCCTTTACATCGTCGCAGCTCTCCGGCTTAAAAGGTAATCGTCTACCCCCTTATAGGCCGGATTCCAGGTATATTTGTAATATCTGATTCCCGGGATGGTCTGCACCTCCCGGCGCATTTCGAGAACGGCTCTGCACACATTCTCATTGGTCATCTGGTCCATGTCCATAGCCTCCACGATCTCCCGGACACCCAAATCAACCAGGGTATCCTTCAGCCCGTGGATGGCGTTGACGCCGCCGATGCAGACAAAGAGCGCGTCGTTCGTCAGGAAACTGGCGGCGTCGCCCTTCAGTGGTCCCTCCGTAATGAAGGCCCGCCTGCTGGCGGTATTTCCGGTGACATGAATCCAGGAATAGCTGCGGGTCCCATCCGGCAGGCCCCGGCTGGAGAACCAGCGGTATTTGCGGTCCGGTTTATCTGCGTCGTCCAGCCGTATTTTGAGTCCCTGGATCAGTCCGTCCTTGTTTCGGACGGGAATCAGGAACCCCCTGGGCCCGCTTATGGTCCACTCGCCGTAGTATGTACGGAAACCCGGCAAGCCAAACAGCTCATGGCTGCCGGCTCGGAGAAGCTCCGCGAGGAGCCTCCGGCTCCGGTCTGTCTCCGGCATACTGCGGTACTGGTTCTCCTGGATACGCTCCGGGGAAAAGCCCCGGCCCAGCAGGTTGTCTCTGTGCCTGCCCAGGAGCGTCAGATGCTCCAGCATATCCGTATAGGCGGCATGGCGCTGCTCCAGAGGAAGCGGCTGCCGCTCCGTATTTCGAGGCTCCGGCTGCTGTGGAAAAGGGTAGGTCTTGACCTCCCTGGACAGCTCCCGAAAAGCCTCTTTGTTGCTCATTCCCTTGATTCGGGCGTACAGGGAAACGCTGTTCCCGCGGGCCCCGCAGAGGCTGCAGCGGTATTGGTCCGTATTTGTGTTGAGGTTGAGGTGGTATTTCCCCGGCCCGTGGTCGCCGCAAAAGGGGCAGCTGGCCTCGACCTCCAGACGATTGAGCGTCCGGGAGTCGAGGACCAGCCCGCACCGCCGGGCCGTTTCCACGATGGGGATCTTCTCATAGACCAAGCGGTACACCTACCCCTCTAAATCAGGTCAATCACGCGGCTTTCTGCTGCCCCGCCGCCGGGGTGGGACTCATGGGCCCTACGGACAATTCCGCGCCGTGTACGCACTTGGCCAAAATCACCTGCCCGGTGGGCCTGGCGTTGGCGAGATCGTCCACAGACTCCATATTGTCCACGAAGACCGGGTAATTCCGTCCGGTGAGGCGCTTCATCATCTCGGAGACCTCCATGCCCGCCCGAATCTTCTCGGACAGGGACAGCCGGTCGTAACGCCGCCCGGCATAGGTGAATTTGAAGGCGTCCTTGGCTTCCCCGGTGGTCTTTACCACATCGTAGAGGGAAATCTCCACCCGGTTCATCTTCAAGGCAGAAAACAGCATCTCGGCCCGCTTAGAAACATACTGCGCCGCGTTGGAGATCTGCTTTTTCAGCACCGCGATCTTCTGGTTTGCCTGCTCGATCTGCCCGTCGATGTCCTCCGGCGTTACAGCCACAGCCTTTTCCGCCGCTTTCAAATCAGCGGCGCACTGTCGCAGCTCTTCCCGGCACTCCTTCAAACGGTCAAACTCCTCCTGGCTGAGATTACCGTACTCAATGGCGGCGCTTACCGTCTGAATCTCCTGCCGAAGGTTCTCTGCCTCCTGGGGAACAGACCCTGCCAGGGTCCGGCATTGGGCCTCCAGCTCAGACGCCTCCTGAGACCATTTCTCCAGGTCATCGGCCTTGAACCGCTCAAAGGTGTCGGCGGCTTGCTTGTCCAGCCCCTGGAGCTCCTGCAGCTGGGCCTGTCTTGCCTTACCCTCGGCGAGAATGGCATCGGCGGCCTTTTTGATCTCCGCCTGTACCTCCGGCAAAATATCCGCCGGAATGGAGCGGTGGCAGGTGGGGCAGGGATTCCCGGCGGAAAGGAACTGATAATTTTTCCCTTCCTGCTGGTAGCGCAGCCCCAGACTTTTTACCTGGGCGGCAGTTTCCGCCAGAGGCTGGGCGTACTTGGACTGGTACTGCTCCGCCTGCCGCTCGACGATTTTTCCCCGGAGGACGTGAAGCTGATTCTGTTCCTCTCGGCCGCTGTTGTCCCGAAGGGCCTCCTCGTATCGGGTGCTGAGGTCTACCAGCTGCTCCCGTAGGGCCGGCACATCCAGCCCGGCAAACCGCTTTTCTTCCAGAGCGGTCAATTCCTCCTGGAGCGCGGCCTGCCGTTTAGAGGCTGATTCGGTCATTTGAAGCCGGGTCTCGCCCTGGGCCTCCGCCTGATCCCGCTGGCCCTGCATGTAGAGGATGCTTTCCTCCAGATTGCGAATGTCCGCCCGCTTCTTTTTTAGATAGGTTTCCGGCGAGAGAAGCGGTTCCCCCTTCAAAGCCAGCGCCAAATCCGGAGACAGCTGTTTCAGGACATTCTCCACCGGAAGCTCCGGCAGATACATTTCCAGAAGGTTCTTGCCCTTATCCCCCAGCTCCTCAATGAAATAGAGGGGGTTCAGGATGGACAGGAATACATCGGGCTCTCCAAAGAGGTCCTTCAGGTCCAGCTGGCGGATCTCATGGCCGTCATAGGTGATCCGCATTTTATTGTTCTGCCGGGTGCGAATCAGCTCATGGGCCTTGCCGATATCCTCCACAAAGCGCATAGCGATGTACACGTCCGGGTTTTCCTCGTTGTGCAGGCGGTCGATGCCCCGCTCTCCGAAGAAGGGAAGCCCCGTGACAGCGAAGGCGATGGCGTCCGCCACGCTGGTTTTTCCCCGGCCATTGCCGCCGGTGATGATGGTAGGATTTCCGAAAACCAGCTCCGTGGGCTCCTGATAGGACTTAAAACCGGAAATAGTCATGCTGGTAATCTGAAAAGATCTAATCCTTTCCATAAAAAACTGTCAACGCCAATTTGAAATTGTAAGAAAACGCCGAAGAAATTTTGTAGTTTTTCGGCGGGGGGGGGGGGTAACAGAATCAGTTATTTCCTTGCAGGAAAAGAGTATTTACGATTTGCTGTTTCTGGCGCATAAATTCCTTGCGCTCCTTCAGGCGGTAAGACTCACCCTTGATGTTGATAACGGTGCAGTGATGCAGTACACGATCCAGGATGGCGGAGGCGATGGTGACGTCGGCAAAGACCTCGTTCCACTGGGAGAAGGTTTTGTTGGAGGTGAAGACGGTGGATGTTTTCTCGTACCGCCTGGCAATGAGCTGAAAGAACAGGTTTGCACCCTGGATGTCCATGGGGAGGTAGCCGATTTCGTCGATGATGAGCATCCTGTACTTGGCCAGAACCTTGAGCTTGTCCGGCAGACGGTTCTCAAAATGGGCCTTCTTGAGCTGTTCAATGAGCTGGTGGCAGTTGATGTAGTAGGTGGAGAAACGGTGCTGTGCCGCCACCAGGCCCAAAGCGGAGGCCAGATGGGTCTTGCCCACGCCGGGCGGGCCGAGGAAGACCACATTCTCCCCGTTTTCCAGGAAGCGCATGGTAGCCAACTCATCGATCTGGCGCTTGTCGATGGAGGGCTGGAAAGAGAAATCGAAGTCGTCCAGGGTTTTCTTAATGGGAAAGCCAGACATCTGGATCTGCTTCTCATAGGCCCGTCTCCGCTTGGATTTGGCTTCTTCTGAGAAAATGTGATCCAAAACCTCCACAATGTTGAGCTTGTCCGCCACCGCCCGTTCCAGGTAGTTGTCCAGAATCTCCAGGGTGTTTTTCATTTTAAGGGCTTCCAGGTTTTCCCTCAGCCTGTCCATAGTAAATTCAGTCATACAGCACCTCGTCATATCTGGATAAATCGGAGGGCTTCAAGGGGAAATCTATTACTTTGCCCTGTTCCAGCAGAACATTTTCCGCATCTATTGTCTGTTTCAGCGTAATCCTTCTATAGTGCTGAGGATTGACAACCATGTCCTTCCTTTGATACGATATTCGATGCAGAGCGATCTGCTTTCCCTCATAGTAGGCGGCCAGCATACTGTCGAGGGCCACGACTGCCACATCTTTGCCGATGTACTCCGCTGGCACGGAGTACTGATTCCCGGCGTATGAGATGAGGCAGTCTTTTTGTACCCGCCTAAGGTTGATCTTGTCGATGATGTACTCACGGGAAAGAGGACTCAGCCCCTCTTTTTGCAGCCGTTCAAAGGGAATCTCGTTGGTGGTGGCATGGACTTTGCCATTGACCTTATTACACCAAGCCAAGGCTTGTCCATTCAAATCTGCCAGGCTGTTGTACTTGATCCCGACCATGAAGTTGTCCCGCACAAACTGCACCGTCCGCTCCACTTTTCCTTTCGTCTGACCACGATATGGCCGGCACAGGATGGGTTTGAATCCATAGAATCCCGCGAAGTCCTCAAACTGCCGGTTTAGTGTGGAGTCCTCCTGCTTCAAAAGCCGCTTGATGACTACCTGCTTCATGTTATCGTACAGAATCTCCTCCGGGTAGCCTCCGAAATACCGAAACGCGTTCTGATGGCACCGTATCAACGTGTTTGTGCTCATATCTGTGACAAATTCGATGTACCGCATCCTTGAGTACCCCAGAATCATGAGAAAGCAGTACAGCTTCTTCCACTTTCCGTCCTCGTATACCAGGTGATCCTCGAAGAATCCCCAGTCCATCTGCCCTTGCTTTCCTGGCATCGTCTCAAACCGCACCGTTGCTTTCTCATTCAAGTCCATCTTCCGGCTGCTCACATACGCCTTGACAATACTGTAACCTCCGTCAAACCCCATCTCCCGCAGCTTCTCCAGTATCCGCAACGCTGAATACGGCGCCTCTTCCAGCCACTCGTCCACGATCTGCTTGTACGGGTCCATCTTTGTTGGCTTGGGTTCGCTCAATGTGTACTCCGGCTTCTGCGGCGATTCCGCGTACCGCTTTGCCGTCCGCGGGTCCATGTGGTACTTCCGTCCCAGCTCCACATAGCTCAGCCCTTTTTGTCTGTCGCTTCGGATATCCATCCACTGTGCTCCTTTCATTTTCTGACTCCCTTTCCGGGCTCTTTCTCGCCCTGATTGGGAGTCTATCTTTTTCCCTTCACCTCCGCCACTAAACTACATTTTTTCCTCGGCGTTTTCTTACATTTTATCACTGGCGCTGACACCAATCTCCTTACTGGAGTATCCGTCAATGCGCATCCGGATGGCCCGGATGCCTTTCGCCGTGGTGCCGGTGGCTGTAGCTTCAGCCCGGTCCAGCAGCCCCATCAGTTCCCGACAGGCATCCCGCTCCTCCAGACTGTCGTCCACTACGCCGCAGGGCAATTCCGCCGGGTCTGTGGCCTGTTCCCGGCCGCGGCGTGTGGCGTACTCCATCTGTGTGTAGATCTCATTGCGGATCAGGCAGTAGGCATAGGTTGAGAATGCGCCCTTGTGTCCGGGCTGGTCGGTCTGGGCCGCCTTGCACAGGCCAATGCACCCGATCTGGAAGAGATCATCATAGGTATAGATGCAACCCTTGTCCAATGTGTGAACGCAGTCCCCTATTACCTTGCCCACAAGCCCCATATTTTCTTCTACTTTTACTCGCTGTTCTTTTGTAAGCGGCAGCATACCATTCACCTCCCGATATTTTAAGTTCACGCCGCCCCAGTGCGCTGGGCCAGCAGTTTCCTGCTCTCTCGGATCACAACCCGGCAGTAATACTCGCCCAGATGCCCGATGTGGGCGTGAGACATGGGCGCCTGCGTCGTGTAAGACAGCCATTGGTATGCCTCCCGCCTGGTCATCAGGCCGGACTTATGGAGCTGGTCGAACTGCTGGTGGGCCTCATACCGCAGCCGTCTCAACCCCGGAGGGGCCAGCGTACCCATCGGCTCCAAAGTTCCCGGGTGGGCCATAACGAAAGAGTCGCACGCGGGATAGCCGGAGCAGACATACACCTTAGCACCCGGTCGGTAGGTCCTGCAGATTCCCTCCGCACTGCGCAGGACTGCCGGACAGCCGCAGTGGCACCGCACCTGTCCAGATGTACCTCGCGGGTTCCATACCTTTCCCCGATTTGATTTTCGTTTCATGCTCAAAACCTCCAAATAAAACAGAAAGAGCCGGAAGACTGCCGAAAAAAGACAATGCAAAGCCAAGCGCTGGGATAGTGGGGTCGCACCCAGCCATTGACTCTGCACTGTATTTCAGCAGCCTTCCGGCTACAATTTTATGAGACAAGACCTGCGTCGTGTGGATCCGGCTATACAGCAGATCCGTAACGATTCCCTGCTAAGTTCCGGCAGGTCTGACGCCAGGTTATCCCGGCGTATCGAGAGCCTGAACGCAGTGTCTTGCTATGGATAAATATTACCATAAACATTTTGAAAAGTCAACCAAATTCCCAAAAATACACGGTTTATTCACAAGTTTTGTGTCAAAGTGAGTATGGGAGCGCGAAGTCAGTATTACGGCTCGTCGTCTTCATACTCCCACTCGTCATAGGCGTATTCCTGGCGCTTCTTTGTGATATGGAGCGTGGCGATTACTCCGGCCACGACGGCCAGGCCGACCAGAAAGATGACTGCTGGAATCGGAAGGCCGCCTTGCTTCCCCTCTTTCTGGGGGCTGACTGGAGCCTCCGGCACGGGGTCGGATACAGCGGGCGGAGGCGGGTCGGTCTGCTCGGGTTCCGGGTCAGGGATCGGGGCGGTGGAGTGAATGCAGCTCAAGGTATAGGTCGTGCTGCCGCCCAGGTCCATGGTCAAAACGCCATACTCGTCTACCACAACCGGAACAGGAAAGATACCGGCGTCGGTGCGCAGCTCAAACTCCACCCCGGCCCAGCGCGTTCCCAACTGCAGGACCAGTTGGTCGGGCTGCTGCACAATTTTCGGCTCAGTGCCGTCGGTATCCGCATAGGCGGCAGGGGTTAAAACGGCGGTCAGCACCATGACGGTTATGAGCATGGGAAACAGCCGGTTTTTTCGCTTTTTTGATCTATTCATCGGTTTATCGCTCCTTTGCAATGGATAGCAAAAGGGCGGAGCCGTTTTACCAGCTCCGCCCGTTCAAAGATAACATGGATCCTATCAATTTGCTCGAATTTATACTGTTTCATGATCGGCAAGGACGGTCTCTATGTCCCTCCCCCCGTAAAGTACGCGGGTGATGTTCACGATTTTGCGGTCGTGATCCGGCGTATAGAACACACAGTAATGGTCTACCGGCATAACCCGCCAGCCCCGGCTATACCACGGCTCCTTTTCATACCGGCGATACCGCTCCGGCATCCGGTCGAGGGCGCAAACGTTTTCCTCCAGTCTGGCAAGCTGCGCCGCAGCGTTTTGGACCGATTGCAGCTCGTAGGCGATATACTCAAAGATACCGCGCAAGTCCTGTTCTGCCTGAGCCGCGATCTCGACTGAATATGTCATATACCGTAGTCCTTTCGGATTTCGTCAAAAACCCTGTTTGCCGGTCTTGTCCTGCCCGCCAGAACATCTTGGTATCCCTTTTCCAATTCCTGGTCAAGTTCCTGTGCAGTCAGCTTGCCCATATCCACTACCCTTGCCTGCGGCAGCTTCATTTCAAAGGGGATGCCACGCTGCAAAATGATTTGCTTATAGAACATATTGATCGCGTTAGAGACCGGGATACCCAGCGCAGCTAAAATGCTTTCCGCCTGTTCCTTTACTTCCGGCTCAATGCGGGCGTAGAGGTTTGCTGTCTTTGCCATGTGAGACACTCCTTCCTGTAGATGGCAAACTGTTTCCCTCATATTATACCACTATGTCCGCACAATAGCAATACATTTTCAGAAGCATGTGGTCTGGGTTGACTTTCCATGCTGCTGCACCGTACATGAGTCCAAGCTGAAAGATTGAAATCAGGACCTTCTGACATTCAGCGCACGGTGGACATATGGGTGATGACGCCCCAGATACGGTTGCTCTCGTAATTGATGCCCAGGATGCGCACTGAGACACGGCAGCCGCAGGGCGGCCGGCCCCGCTTGGGATAGGTACACAGGCAGTCGATGCCGCCGTCCAGGGAGACAAATACTCCGGTAGTATCCACCATACTGACTGTACCCACATACAGGCTGCCCACCGCATACTTCTTCAGCGCTTTCTCATAGGGGTTCTCACCTGCCTGCTTGACAGATGCAGACACCCGGAGTCTGCTGCGGTCGGACCGGTCTACCTCCAGCACCCTTACCAGCACGCGCTGTCCAGACTGGTAGTGGGCGGTGGCGTCCACCCACCGCTGGTAGGACAGTTCCCGCAGGGGGATGTAGCACTCCGCGCCGAACAGGTCCACGAAGATACCCGCCCGGATTACAGAGACCACCCGGGCCTCGGCGCAGATGCCCGCATAAATCTGATAGTTGCCGTCCCGGTCGGTGCGGAAGTAATACTCCTTCCGTTTCATGGCCATGGCCTCCAGACGACTGGCCGCCACGATGCCGCTCTCCTGGTCGATGCCCTTGATGATGTAGTCCACCTCGGCGCCCAGCCGTTTGTTAAGCAGGTAGTGCAGGACATCGCCCTTGGGCTGCCCACGGTAGTCCTCCGGTTCCTCCACCGCCTCCAGTACCGGGATAATGACCTTGTAGTCGCCGTGGTAGGTGACGGCGTAAGACATCTCCGGGTTGTCCGCCAGCCGCTCCACGCCCTGGATGGTGCCGGTCAGGATCTTCTTGCCCTTCAGGGACTCCACCAGGTCCAGCAGGTCGCTGCGCAGCTTGTCCGTATCCGTCTCAACCGTGCGCTCAGCGTCAATGGAAACCACGCGCTGGCCGCGCCGGCCAGGCATTCTGAGCCGGCTTTTGGGCTGCCCGGAGTCAGTCTGGGAGGCGGCAGGTCCAGACTCGCCCGCAGCCTCATCATCTGGCACTTCAGAGCCAGTCTGGGAACCGGCCTTTTCGTCCGCCCGGCCTTCAGCGCCTTCCAATAATTCCAGGTCAGTCTGGGGAAATTCCGGGGCTCCGCCGGGCTCCAACGTCCCATCTCCGGCAGGTTCCAAGCCAGTATGGGGAACAGCGGGCGGCTCGCCCAGGCCAGGCGGTTCTGCGCCGGGTTCCAGGTCAGTCTGGGGCGGCTGTCCGCCTCCCGGCTCCTGATTCATCTCAGTCTGGGGAGCGTTGGGGTCCAGCGGTGCGCCCTCCGCCAGCTCCAGGTCGGACGGGGTCGGAGCGCCAGGCTCACCGCCCGGTGTCAGGCCGGTACCGTCGGCGCCAGCGGTCTGATCCACAGTCTCATTGCCGAGCAGAGGATCCTGATCTTCCAATTCCTTTTTCGTACGTGCCATGATTTGTTTCCTCCTTGTAGTTGATAAAAATAATACGTGGTTGCCTAAAAATCAGACGGCGGCTTCGCACTCTCGTAGAGGGTCGGCCTCCGCCTGGCACGCTTGGGTGTTTCTGCCGGCACCGCCGCAGGGGCGGACGCCGGTTCCGCAGGCGGTGCATGTTCTTCTGGAGCTGGGGCAGGTATAGCCTCCGGCACTTCAGGGGCAGGCTTTGGGTCCACAGCGGAGGTGCGTTGGAGTAGTGGATAGTCTCGTATACTGGTTTTGACACACTCTTTGGCATAGGGGTGGCCAGTGTAGTCAAACTTCCTCGCCCGCAGGATTTTCTGGCCACGGATGATGATCAGCAGTTGATCATTGGGCAGCCGCAGCACCTCGTCGGGCGTAAGCAGCCTGCGGCGGCCAAGCCCCTGCGTATAACGGTACTGGGGGATGACTTGGGCAATGGCGATGCTCTGCCGGGTCGTCATGGTGGAGTTGACCTCCACCGTCATATCGCCGCTCCGGGCACTGAAATACTCCGCTGTCACATCATCTGTGCAGCCCAGCATCAGCTGCGTGTCCGCATTGCCCACCAGCTCTGCCCAGAGGTTGTTGGGGTAGCGGTTCTGGATCTGGGGCAGGTTTTGGCAGCACATCAAAACTTGGAGGGCTCTGGAGCGGATAGTACTCAGACGCCGGGAGAAGTCCGGGATAACGCCGATGTTGTTCATCTCGTCCAAGACGATATTCACTGGTACCGGGCACCGCTGCTCCGGTGTGCTGTCGGCGTAGCGGACCAGCTTGATGAACAGGAACGCGAAGAAAAGGGACGACAGAAATTCCAATGAGGAGTTCTGGTCGTCCAAAATGATGTAATATGCGCATTTGGTCTGCCCAGGGAGAGCGAGGTCGATGCCGGACTGGCGGGTGATGCTTCGGACAGCCTCGCTTTGGAGTACCTGCAGCCGGGTGCCAAGGCCCAGAACCACACCGGCCCGCACCGTATCGCTGGCCTGGCTGAACAGACTGTATGGCGCCCGGGCCGGATGGTCCAGAGGCAGCCGGTCGAAGAGTGCAGTGAGTTGCTTTTCTGTGTTCTGAGTGAGCATTTGGTAGACGGCGGGCAGGTTGCGTTCCTCTGGGCGACGTGTGGAGTCCAGATCCACATAGAGGATCAAACTTTTCAGCAGGTTGGCCTCGCCGTTGTCCCAGAAATGGTCCCCCTTGCCGTCCCCTTTTGTGTTGGCGATAATGACATCTGTCAGTACCTGGGCCATCAGAGTATCGCCACCCAGGTCGAACATACAGTTCCAGGAGTCGCTCAGTTCGGGCTGGAGCAGGTTGTAGACCCGGACGGTATAGCCGTGTTTTCGGAACAACTCCACTGTGTCGGAGTAAATTTCCGACTTTGGATCTGTGACCACTACCGACTCCCCGCGCCGGATACTCTGGAACAGCGCCGGTCGTATTACGCCTCTGGACTTCATGGTGCCGCTGGCGCCGAATACTGCGATGTGCTTATTGAGCCTGGTATCCTCAGGCAGACAAATCACACTGCCACGGTCGCTCTGTCCCAGTATGATTCCCCGGGCCTTTTGCGGGCTGGCCACTTCCAGAACTGCGCGCAGTTCCGTCTCGCCCATCCAGCCGGCGGTGCCGTAAGTTCCGCGCTGGCTGCGGGCAAAGTTGCGGTCATCAAAATCGCGGCTTCCAAACCGGTCATAGAGCCGGACCAAAACATAAACGCTGCCGCCTATGAGGGCTACCAGCCCCGTGTACTTCAGTCCGGATATGGTAAGAGCCCGACGCCAGCAGGAAAGCGGCCCAAACCGGATGTCTCCAATCTGGGCCTGCCCCTGCATACCTCCTTTAGCCAGCCAAACCTGATACTCAGTGAGCATCTGGCACACCAGTCCGCCCAAATAGAGCAGCGCGGCCAAACCCAGTATGACAGCGATGATGATACCAATGGTGCGGGTACGATTATTGTTCAAGGCGGCACCTCCTTGTGTGGATCACTGTCCTCTGGGTCAGTCAGACCCAGGGCATCCTCCAATGCGTCCATCGTCACTTCGCGCAGACCTGCACGGCCACCCAGATAATCTCGGACAAATACCGTCTGCCAGGGAAAACACAGTACCTCACAGGGCGTTTCGCTGTGCTCCAAAGCCTGCCGCAGCCGCAGGAGCCGTGCCAGATCCCCATCCAGGTGGGAAAGGATGAATATCCCATCCCGCTGGGCGTCGTGTTCTATGATGCCAGGACTGGCGGCACGCCATTCTGAAGGAAATACCGCTGAGAGCAACTGTTCGTTCCAGTCTGGGAGTGTCAGGATCCTCAGCAGCCGGATGCCCTGCCAGTTCAGCGGAATGAAATGAATGTGGGGGTAGATACGGTCAAAGCGAAGCTCCATACGGCGGCTCTTATCCGACTCCTCCATCGTGCGCAGCGCAATGTCTATGCACTCACCCAAGAGCAGCGCATGGTCTGCCTGGGGTATGCCGGCATTCATCCGAGCCAGCTCCGCAAGGTGCTGCGCGGTCTTGAACTCACCCATGCCGCTCCATTTCATGACGGCGCTGCGGGTGTTGTAGACAGCCCAGCAGGTCTCATGAGCAAACAGGGCCCCCGTCAGCCGGGTAAAGATGGTCTTATTCATCTCTGTGCTGTCCAGATGCTTGAGTGATTTGGCGATGTAAAGTGCAGGAGCGGGGGGGACGACTTGGGCGATGCGCTGCTTTTGCAGGACTGGCAGGGCATAGGGCCGGAACTCGATCCCAGCCCCCATACACATTGCCAACGTCTCGGCGACCCGATGATTTCGCTGCACATGTCCAGTACTGCTGGAAAAGCGGTGTCCGCCGGATAAGGCCAGATACTGTTCCAGTGCCGCCGGATGGAGTGTGTTCAGGAGTGGGAGCGCGGTTTTGTGGAAACGAATGGTACGCCTGTCCCGTTTACCGCTGACGGACAGCATCTTACAGCTGCCCAGGTCCGCCCCAGACTCATTTCGGAATTGCTGGGTATGCTCCAGCCGGTATACCAGAGCCTCCAAAGAGCGAACACTTCCCAAAAGCCGCATAGAGCGTGTTGGAAATTCACCAGCAGCAGATAACAGAAGCAGGAGGCGATACGCATGACTGCCCGGGCGGAGTGTAATCATTCCTGTGCCTCCATCTCACTCAACTTTGCGGCATCTCTCCTCCTCTCTTTGCCGCAATCCGGCCCCTCGTCACGCCGCCGGCCCCTTGGTTTTTCAGGGATTTTCCGGTGCTTGAACTGTAAGTGATTGGACGGCGGCAAATTCCGGCCTTTCATACTTATCTTTTTTCCTCCATTACGCCCGGTTTTCATAGAGCGTTACCTCCTTCAGCCTGTCGTGAAATGCGGCATAGATCCAAGTGGGAAATTGTTCTCTGGGGACAACATAAACCTCCGTGCTGTCCGCTGAGCCAGCGGCACTGCAATAGAAGTGGGCGCACTGCGCAGGCGCGTCATCGGGCAGCAGATAGAGTGTGATGATATCCGTCACCATGTTCTGTTCAATGTTGTCGTGGTCACGCCAAGCCCGCTCTGGCCGGGCGCTGTCATAGACATGGCGGTAGATCAGCACACAGTCAGAATAGCTGGCGGGCACCTTGCCTTTGAAGAACCGGTTCATAGCCGGATAGAGGGCCTGCTGGATATAGACCGGGGAACCACTCCCCTTCTTGGGGAGAAGCGCTGGGATCCGCAGGCAAAACCAGCCCAATTCGGTGTAGCCCATTTCAATGGGGATGGCCTGTTCCATCAAAGCATCCACCGCTTCCTGCGCCTTGGGCCGTCCCGTATAGGCGGGGAGCGCCCGCGCCAGCAGAACGGCCTGCTCCAGGATCGCTTCAAAACGAAACGCCGCCTCATAGGCGGCGTTCAGGTTGCTCTGCTCCGAAAAGAGTCTTGTCTGTGTCAAAGCGTCAGAGGCCCGTTTGAACTGCACTTCCGTTTTTGACAGAACGCGGCCAAAATCAGTCTGAGCCATTCTGTGCGCCTCCTTCCTCTGTGTAAAATTTGACGGTGGGGACCTCCTGGCCGTTGTAGTCCACTGTGGCGAACAGGCAGGGGACATTCGGCAGCACCAGTTCCTGGGCCATAGAGATTCTGGGCAGGACAAAGATATAGCGCAGGTCCTCCTGGGGCTGGAGCAGCCGGGCCAGGTGCTGCTCCCCATCGTAGAGCACCACGATCTCATAGCCCATATTCTCCTTGAGGAAGAAAATCTGGGAGGGATAAGTGGCTGGATAGTGGGCCATAGGCTCCACATGGTCGATAAACTGCAGCAGCACCCACACCGACAGGATGATACGCTGCTCCGGCTGGCACATGGGGTCAACACCCAGATAGTAGCCGCCGGAAATGTCATGGAGCATCACTTCCCGCTTGAGGCCGCGGATAATCTTCTCAGCGGTCTGCGGCGGCTTATCCTTCAGCAGTCGGACCACCTGCGTCTTGGTAAGCGCCCCGTACTGAGTCAGCCAGTGTATGATATACTGTTCTTCCTGCAATAGCATAGATTCACCTCGTTTCATGCGTATAATTGGGGTAAATACGTTTTTTGGAGCTTATGCGTTTTCTTCGTCCGCCTCGCCAGCCGGGATGCCGCTCCGTTCGGCCAGGTCCGCGACTGCTTTCATTTCGGTCAGCATGGCCTCCAGTTCGGCCCGGTCGGTGGTGATCATCTGCTGTTCCTCCTTGGATGCCTTGATGATAACCGGTACCTTATTGCTGTTGCTGGAGATCAGCGCCTCGCCGCGCTCGAACTGGGTAATACTGCGGATTTCTGTGCGGGTGAGCTTCAAGACATCCTTGACATACTCAGCCTCGTCTGGTTCCAGGTTGAGGATGATCTTGGTCTTGCTGTTGTTGAGAATAGCCCGTCCATAGCGTCCGTCCTCCAGGCCAAAAAAATCGGACAGGTCCTGAGTAGCAGCCAGAGCTCCGCCGCCGTATCCGCGGATGATTTTGAAAATCTCCAGGCAGAACTCAGCCGCCTGCTTGTTGGCAGCGCCGCCGATCAGCTTCCAAATCTCATCAATGAACACCATCTTTCGCTTGGTACGGTCGGCCTTTACCTGGTCCCAAACATAATCCAGCGCAATCATCATGCCTACCGGGAGCAGCTTGCCCTTCAGTTCTGAGATGTCCAGTACAATGTACTTGTTGCTCAGGTCCACGTTGGTCTGCCGGTTGAAACTCTGGGCGCTGCCAGTGACAAACCGGCTGACGATGGTAGCCAGCCGGGTGGTAAGAGGATTTTCCTTCAAGTTCTCATAGAGGTCGCCCAGGATGGGCATGGGTTTCATCACTGTCCGGCTGGCATCGGTGTAGAGCGAGGTGTTGTCGTGGGTGATGCCAAACTGGGTATAGGTCTTAATCAGCGCCTCGTCCAGCATTTGCTCCTCCTCGTTGTTCATGTCGGGAATCAGCAAAGAGAAGAAAATCATCAGCTGCTGTACCTTTCTGGCCAGCATGGAGTCTATGTCACTGTAGTCCAGTTCATCAATCAGCTCCATCTCTGGGGTGATGGTGGGGCGGATCTCCATGACATTGATACAGGCGGTGGATCCAGGTGCCAGCTTGATGTAGGAACCGCCTGCCTTATGGCACGCCCGCTTGAACTCGTGCCCCTTCAAAGGCGCCAGGATAAAGCATTGGATGCCCCGCATCCTCATACGAAGCGCCATAACCTGCATGGTATAGGTTTTGCCTGCTCCTGACGTTCCGCAGATGGTGAAGTTGGCGTTCTTGTTGACCTTTGTATTAAACGGGTCAACAATGCACAGAGAGTTGTTGTGCCGGTTGAGGCCCAGCAGGATGCCGTTGTCGTCGGACAGCTCGAAGCTGGTAAACATATAGGTGGACGCCGCTCCGCTGGTGAGTACATTGCGCTTGGATTTCCGCTCCAGGCTGGAATCTATGTAGAGAAACGGCATCGTAGAGCGCAGAGCAGCTTCCTGCTGGAACATACAGTCCGATACTTGGATGTCCATGGACTTCATCAGGTCGGTCATCTGCTGCTTGCGCCACTGCAGCTCCTCATAGCCGGCGGCGGACACGGTGATGAACACTGACATGTAGAACAGGTCCTCGTTCCGGCTGGACAGACCTTGTTTGATGTAGTAGCCAGCTTGGATGGATCCCGCCAGCTCCTCGTAATCGGTAGAGGTATCCTGTAATTCCCGCAGTTTGGTGCGGTTGAGCCGGATACGCTGGGCAACCCGGTCAATGGTCTTGCCCCGAATCTCCCGGCGCAGGTGCAGGTCCACATCCACACCCTCACCGGCGTTGATCAAAGCCGACATCCAACCGCCTCGGACTGTCTGAGGGAACCCGTTCTTCCGAACATACAGGTAGGTATAGTAGATGCCGTCCATGACCAGGTAGCCGGGATGGGTCAGGTCAAGGCCCCGTGGTGCAATGAAATTGGAGGCCCGGATATGGGGGACGGGATCGATACCCACCACACGCTTCCTGGCGGCCATGGCGTCCACCACCACCCGGTTAAGCCGATTTTGGAACGGGTCATCCACACAGGAGCGGCGGTTGAAGTACATATACAGCACCTCAGCTGTGAACGCGTCTTCGTCCTTGGGTTGCACGATGCTGTTGCCACACTGGGCAAAATAGGTACGGGCGTTCTGGGTCACCACCTGGAGGGCGGAATAAATCTCGCCATAGTCGGGATCCATCTGCCGCCGCCCGTTGGGGGCCTCGTACTGGAAGATCAGAAAGAACCGGCGGGACAGCGCCTCGCGGCTGCCCTCTTCCCGGATGAACTGGATGGTGCCTTCTCCCAGGCGGCGGCAGGCCTCCACCGTTTCCTGTTCCAGATCCGCCTGGAGGCCTGCTACATACTGGTCGGAGTCCGCCTTCCGGGTCACGGATTTGAATTGCAGTCGCATGGGGGATATTTTCAGCCAGCTGGCGAAGGTGGAGATGATCCCCCACTGCTCCTCGTCGGAACGGAGCAGGAAGTTGATGGGCTCAATCTCCAGGATCTTGATAAACCGGCCATCAGTGGTTTCGACGATGCCGTTTTTGAGCTCTTTGATCGGAATGAAGTCCTGAACGAACTCCAGCTTTTCTTTTGGCGGGGGGCTTGCCCGTCCTCTTTTTCGGGGGGCTGCCTTTGTGCGTGTTCGTGTCATAGTGGTATCCAATCCTCCTATAGTGAAGCTGCCGCCGGCGCACCAGAAACATGACCATGTGGGAGACGTACTGGAGCAGCGAGTCGCCGCCCAGGCCCATCAGGGCAAAGACGCCCAGCGGCAGCAGGGTTATGGTCATGACCACCACCTTGGCCGTCACTGGCAGGTGGAGCCACATCAGCTCCGGGTATCCCACCAAGGCCAGCAGGATGCTGGCCTCTACCGTGTTGCGGGTCTCCAGCATCCCGCCCATCAGCTTGCCGGAGTCAGTGTAGTTGGGCGGTATCGTGTAGATATTGCTGTATTCTCTGTCGTCAGCCATCGTTGACTCCTTGTTCTATGGGAGCAGGCGTGAAGTCTGCCTCCAGGTCGATATCCTTCCTGCGGCGGAACTGGGTCACATAGGTCGGCGAGTTGAGCGCCACACCGCCCGCACTGCTGGAGCAGTGGACCCACATCTGCTTGCCATCGGCGCTGCGGCCAGCGTAGAGCAATACATGATTGACCGGCACTGTTCCCGGCGCTGCCATAAAGCCAATGTCGCCGGGCAGCAGTTCCGCTTCGGTAATGGCGTAGGTAGTATCCCACTGGCTCCAGGAGCCATCTAGCAGGCTGATGCCCAGAGCCGTTTTATAGACCCAGTCCGTGAATCCGGAGCAGTCAAGCCCGTAGGGCCGTATGGTGCCGGTGCTGCTGGAACCCGCTGAGGTCACCAGCCGGGGCGTGTTCCACGCCTCGTTCCAGCCTGGTGCGCTCTTGCCGCCCCAGAAATACGGGACACGGCCCACCAGGGACAGGGCCGCCCGCATCAATTCCTTCCGGGTGCCGCTGCATGTGAGACTGTTCAGGTAGGCATTCAGCTCAGCATCGGTGATCGGCGGCACTGTGCCGCTGGTCAGGGACCCGTACATGGTCATCTTCAAGGCGTTGGACATGTTGGTGATGGCCTCGCCGTATGTCAGATTGAACTGGTCATACTGGGCGGAGGTGTCGATGCCAAACGCGGTCAAGATCACAGATTGGTCAAATGGGTGGATGGTGCAGACCACATACTGGACCGTAACCGTCTCGGGTGCTCCCAGTTCCTCACCTTCTTGGACTTCCGGCACCACCGTTTTTGTGGTTTCTTTCACTTCATAGGTAACTGCGAACATTTGCCCGGCAACAGCATCCAGCTTGGCCTTCATGTCCGCCTTGGTGGTACCGCGTTGCTGCATGGAGGCTGAGTAGGCCGCCAGGGTATAGCAGGTATCGTAGTCGGCAGAGATCAGCCCGTTGTTGATCAGCGCCTCCATGGACAGCTCACGGTCGTACCCACCCTGGGCGATGATCTGTTCCACTTGTGCCAGAGCCATATCATAGCCGTTCTGAATGCAGTCGGAAACCACGCCGGATACATCGTCAAAACTGGCAGTTATACTTGTGGGGGCATTGATGTCAACGGTAGAGGGGTCAGTGTGAAAGAGATTGTTGACAACTATGGAGGGCAGCGATACGATGCCCACAATGATAAAGAGCAGGAACAGACAGATAAAGATCAGCACCTTAAACAAGGTGTGCCGCAAGGACCAGGCCGCCGACAAAATTGCACCCCAGGGACCGCCTGCGGCTGTACCCGCCGCAATCTCGGCGGCTGCCTTCCCGCCTGTGACTCCTGCTTTGGTTACCGCAGCAGCGGCATTGGCGGTCGCCTCCCCGGCGGCAGCGGATCCTGCGGATTTTGCCGAGGCCGCACCCGCTTTTTTGGCGGCCTCCGCCGCCTTCTGTGCGCCTTTCAGATAATCGTCCTGGCCATCGCCAAAGCGCTGCTGTTCATCAGACATGGAACCACCTCCTATGGAATATGGGACGGCCCGCACACCGGTCAGATTGTGCGGGCCATCGGTCAGGTTTTGCGTTTTGGCGGTTTATGGTCGCTGACCGGCCGCCGCTTGGGGGTAGGCGCAAACTGTGTGGGCGTGGAAGCGTAGCGTACGGACTCCACATTGACAGTCCGCAGAATATCTCCGTCATAGACAGGCTTGCCGTCCTGATAGACGGGTTTGCGCTCCACAGACGCAACGCCAGGGATCGCATACCACTGCCCGCCGCCGCTGTCCTCATAGACATGGTAGTCGCCCCTGGGCGGCTGGTATCTGGTGCGGTCATAGAACGCGGTCCCAGACCCATCCGCGTGGCGCACCTCCAGCACACCGTCACAGGTGCGGGAACTGTCCACGGTTGTGACCTCCTGGGTAAAGCCGGGCATAAACTGCCCAAAGAGCGCTTGGTTATATGCGGCAGCACTGCCGGGACCAGCCGGCACATCCGCAGAGAATCCGTAAGTGCCTGTGCCGGATGGAGCGTGTCCCAATGTGCCAGCACCGCCGCCTGCTTCAGGCTGCGGTACTGGGGCTGCTCTAACGCCAAGCGGAGCAGAAGTGTTCACCCCGGCACCAGACGGGGGCGGCACACCTTCCCCGCCGTCAAGCGAGGACGCTGCACCCGGCCCAACGCCAGGCTGAGGCGCAGCACCCGCTCCGGCATCAAATTGCGGTGCGGGACCAGTACCAGAGTCAAACTGTGGCGGTGCAGCATGGGGCGTCATGGCGTACCAGCTCAGGCCGTCGGAACCTTGGATAACCTCATGGGGCGCATCCGGCTCCTGATAGAAGGCGCTGCTGTACCACAAGGCATTGCTGCCGTCTGGGTAGCTGGCTTCCATGGTGCCTTCGTCCACCATGCGCAGTACCGTATCCTGGGGGGCGCTGGGGAATGCTTCAGATACCTGGGGCGCTTCGGAGGAGTCGCCGGTGAAGTTGGGGGCGGCGTAAAATGCGTCCCGTCCCTCGCCGGAAGCCACTTGATACCACTGGCTCCCGTCCGCAGCCTGGATCTGCTTATGCGGGCTGTCCGGCCTATCATACTGAGCGGCACTGAACAGCTCCACATTGGCCTGTTTCCCGTCCGGCCCCACAGCCTTGGTGCTGATATGGCCGCCGGTGATCTGCGTATCGGTATACTTCATATTGCCTGCCGCCCCGCTGGCCATCTGCGGCATATAGTTGGGCAGGCTGCGATCCGCGATGTCGCCGGCGATGGTACCGGAGACCTTGGGTGGGCGGCTGGCCACTGAGGATACAGACTCTGCGGTGAGGGTCGCGCCATTGCGTGCGGCCATACCGCCAAAGGCGCGGCCCACAAAGCCCACGCTGCCGCCTGTTCCCATGCGGGAGCCTCCATCAACCACTGCGTCACGGACAAAGCTGTTGGGCTTATACCGGCTGGCAAATCCTGAGAGGATGCCGCCTGTTGCGCCGCCTGCCGCTGTGCTGGCAGCGCCGCCCGCAGCGGCGCCGGTTTTCCCCGCACCGCCGAACATGGACGCCGCACTCCCGCCGCCCTTGGAAAAACCGGTGAGGACCCGGGCTGCCATCATCATCTCAATGCCCATGCTGCTGCCGGTCTGTGCAACGGAAAGGCCCAGTGCGGCCAGGTAGCTGTCACATTTTTGGGCAATCTTCAGCAGCGCCAGCGCACAGAACAGCCAAAGGAAGATACTGCCCTGCCCACTGGTCAGCGCACCGCCGTTGGCGATAAACTGACCCACGGAGGAGTCGAAGGCCCGCAGGAACCAGACGTTAAGAACCAGTAGCAACAACTGGGAGCCCACCATCCGGCACCAGGACTGGAAGACCCGCGAGGTCGCCTTGGACGCGCCCATAGCGTAGGCCAGCGGCGATGTATAGCAGAGGACGCCCACCAGCACATACCGCTCCACCGTTTCCAGCAGGAGCTTGAAGTAGTTCCAGGCCAGGGCGATCATCAGGATAATCAGCAGAATAAGGCCCACAACGGTGGCTACCGATACGATGGTGGTCAGTCCATTGCTCAGTACCTGCTGGATACCGGCAAACGTAAAATTGCTCGGTGCCATGGACGTATCCATCAGAGCAGTGTAGGGTGCGCGGGCAATATTCAGCAGCAGGCTGAAAATGGGCTTGGCGTAAGTGATCAGGATGGCGAAGATCCCGCCCCGGGCCAGAAGATGCAGGGGATTCTCCGCCTCGGTGAGCGGCCCGCCAAAAGCCCGGAACAACTGCCAAGCCACGACCAGGAACAGCAGTGCCCAAGCCATGTACTGGACCACTGTGTAGGCGCTGACGGCAAAGGGGAAATACTCCTCCATCGCCGTCATATCTGTGCCCAGCGCCTCCAGGAAAAGGCCGGAGATGGCGTCCATGATCTGGGTCATGATGCTGGCCACCCAATTTGCTGCGCCTTCAAAAATCCAATCTAACATTGAATATCACCTCATGGTCTGAGGGCGGCAGCTTTACAGCCGCCGCCCCCGAGCGTGCGTGTTTTGGAACATCAATAGCCCGTTCTGGGCAGGGTGGGTGTGGGGCCGCCCCGGTAGACGATGGTTACCCACCGGTCATTGGCCATGATCCACTGGCCCTGCCATGTACCGCCTACATCGGTCTTGTTGGCAAACCGGTACTCGTGGGTGACGCTGGAGAGCACATTGCAATAGATATACGGGGTCTGCATCTGCTTGAAGCCCGCAGGTACCCGGCCGAAAAGGAACATCACCTCAGTGACATACTCGTTGCTGGCCAGCCCAAGTGCGGCAGGCGAGGCATCCAAGGTATAGCTGCGCTGGGTGTCCAGGTTGTCTGCCAGTGTGCGATATTCCCCGTTGACGTTGGTGCGGAAAACGGCCTTATACGTGAGCTTGGCCGACCAGGTGCCGGTGATGATCTTGTCCAGCCGAACCGCATCTGTGGGCAGTGTGTCGCGCCAGAAGAAGTTATCCAGGGGCACCGTGGAGTTGTTGCCAATCTCCTTGAACGTGTACCGAATGGACTGGCCGGGAACCACTTGGGTATAGCCGCTCTTTCTCACGGACACATGGGTGTAGACGCTCTTGTTCAAGACCTCTATCTGCACGATTTGGCCTTCATGCTCCAGGTAGACGGTAACAGTCTCGCTGGCAGGGCTGTAATAGGCGGGGCTGGTGACCTCTTTCAGGGTATAGCGGCCCAAGGGAAGCTGTTTGGATACCGCCAATCCCCGACTGTCGCTCTTGATGGTGTCCACCAGCCGATTTGCTTTATCGTAAATCTCGAAAACAGCACCCTCCAGAGGAGTGCCGGCGGGGAAGCCGTTGATGGCGTTATCATCTGCGGACTTCTTCCAGACCTGGATCTGGCCGGTGATGGCGGTATTCTTCCAAGTGATGGTGGTACAGCCGCCATATTCCACATAGACGGTTTTGGGCTGAGTATCCAGAATGTAGCCCTCCGCACACTCGATCTCCCGGATGGTATACCTGCCGTCCGCCAGTTCCTTGTCGATGTAGACATACCCCTCATTATCGCTCTCGTATGTGCCTACGGGGTTGCCTTTTGCATCGGAGAGAAGGAACTTTACTCCATAAATTCCCTTGCCAGTCACACTGTCGATCTTGTGGATCAGGGCGCTGCCACTCTGCCGGTTGGTGATCTCCAGGGTGGCGGTGCCACCGTCCTTCACCTCGATTTGGTAGGGCGTATCATCTAATTTATAACCCTTGGCGGCTTTGAGTTCCACCACCTGATACCATCCCTTCTCGGCCTGGGGCAGACTGATGACGCCCCTGGCATCAGTGGTGTAGGTACCGATGATCTCCCCGTTCAGCTTACGGACTTCAAACTCAACGCCCTTGATACGCGCTCCAGTCTCCTCGTCCTTCTTGATGATGGTAAGACCCCCGACCTTGGTGTTATATACCGTAATGGTCTGTGTGTCAGCGGCGTTGACGCGCACGGTCTGTGTCTTAGTGCCCTCGTCCATCACATAACCGGGCAAGGGCTTGGTTTCTGTGATGACCAGCGTACCCACCACACCGGAAATGCGGATCTCCCCGTTAGCATCGGTTTTGTATAGGCCCTTGCTGGACAGATGGCCGTAGTCATCGTCCAAATAGCTGCCATCCGAATAGGTGATTTGGAACTCCACCCCTGCCAGTGGCTCATTCGTCTGCTTGTCCAACTTTCGGATCACGATGGTTCCCTGCTTTTCATTGAAGAAGCGCAGGGTCTGTGCGTCCCCGACCTCAATCTTAATGGATTTGGGTGTGGTGTCGAGAACGAACCCCTCCAATGTCCTGATCTCCTTGGCAATAATGGTAATGCCAGGCTCCAAGCCCTCAATCACAATGCGGCCATTTTCATCGGTCACAAACTCGCCATTGGAACTGCCTACCACCTGGCCGTTGGATTCCGTGACCAGGAAGGTTACGCCTTTCAGCGGAGTGGTGGTCCCAGTGATGTACTTCTCAATAACAAGGCGGGTCTTAGGATCGTTTTCAAAGACCAGATCATTGCTGCCGCCAACACCGGTTCCGTCATTGTTGCCGCCGACCGTTCCAGCACCGCCAGTGCTCAGCGTATTGCTGCCGTTCTTAATGATGATGGTTTGGGGCGTAGTATTAAGGACATAGCCACTGGGAACCTTGCTTTCAGACACGACTACGGTGCTGCCGGGAACGAGTCCGGATACAGTCACAGTGCCATCCGTTCCTGTGGTATAACGGCCCAGAATATTTCCGTTCCCGTCCTTCACGGTAAATTCCGTATTGGGGACTGGCTTTCCGGTCACAGAATCCAGTTTTTTCAGCGTCAAACTGCACAGAGGCTCATTGAGAAACACGAGGGTCTGTGTGTCTTCCGGATTAACGGTGACAGTCTGGGTCTGGGTGCTCTGATCGATGACATAGCCAGGAGCTGCCTTTACCTCCTTTACGACGATGGTGCCGGTCACGCCGGAGATACGGATTTCTCCTTTATCATTCGTAGTGTAGAGGCCATTGCTGCTCAGGTGGCCATTGTCATTATCTACAAAACCACCATTGGCGTAGGTGAGCTGGAACTGTGCCCCGGCGATCAAAGCACCGGATACGCTGTTCTTTTTCTGGATGACCAAAGTACCGGCGCGCTTGTTCCAAAACGTAAGCTGCTGTACCTGGCCGGCTTTTATGAGAATGTCCTGAGGGGTTCCGTCAAGAACATAGCCCTCTACGGTCTTGATTTCTCTGGCAATCACGGTGGTGCCGGGCTCGATGCCGTCCAGAACGATCTCGCCGGCGTGGTCAGTATAATAGACCCCGTCATCCGGTCCAACCGCCGCACCGCTCCCATCAACTACTTTGAAGGCTACACCGCTCAGAGGTTCGTTTGCGGTCCCCTCGATGAATTTGCGGATGATCAGGGTAGTGGCGGGCTCGTTGTCAAAGGTCAGGCTGTTGGCAACGCCAGTCCGGACAACGATGTTTTTCGGGGTCTCGTCCTTGATATAGCCAGTGGGGGCCTTGCTTTCAGACACCACAATGGTGGCGTTAGGCGCCAACCCGGAGACGGTCACAGTCCCGTCGGTCCCGGTGATATACCGGCCATTGTTGGGCCCGATGGCCCTGCCCTCACTGTCCCGAACGGTGAACTCCGCGCCCTTCAAAGGCTTCTTCGTCACAGCATCCCGTTTGAGGATGGTCAACGTGCAGAGGGGGTCATTATAGAAGCGGAGGGTCTGGGTATCACCCGCATTGACCACGACCGTCTGCGGCATGGGGTCTGCCTGGTAATTGTCCGGGGCCCTGACCTCGGTTACGACCAGCGTTCCAGGCTTTACCTTGGAGAGGACGATCTGGCCATTAACATCTGTGGTATAGAGGCCGTTGCTGCTGATCAGGCCCTCGTTGTCCGGCAGCAGCTCACCATTTGAATAGATGATCTTGAACTGTGCGCCAGCCAAGGGCAGTTTTGTCACACTGTCATATTTTTCCACAATCAGACCGCCCTTGGGGGTGTTGGTCACGATGACGGTCTGTGTGTCACCATTGGGGCCAATCACGACATTTGTGCTGGGATTGTCAATGACATAGCCTGCCGGGGCTTGGATTTCTGTCAATATCAGCGCACCGGGGGCGAGATTGGATATCCTGATCTCACCATTGGAATCTGTTGTGAAGATCCCATTTGAGGTGAGCGTGGCGGTGCCGATCACGCCGTCCAGACCGACCTCGCAGCCCGCCGCCGTTGTCACGCGGAACTGTGCGCCCGGGAGCGGCTGACCGCTGATACTGTCCCGTTTCTGGATAATTAGGGAGCCGCGGGGCTGATTTTTGAAGGTCAAAGTGACTGTCCGTCCCTCTTTGATCTGGATGGTTTGGCTCTGTGTATCGAGGATGAACCCGTCCGGTGCCCGAACCTCCGTCACGACGACGCTTTTTCCAGGCTTGAGGCCGGAGATCCGTACCTCTCCATTTTCATCGCTCCGGTAGATGCCGTTTCCATCGCCAATCAGAGTCCCATCGGCATACATGACCTTGAACTCCGCGTCCTGAAGGGGAATACTGGGATTGACAGAGCAGACCTTCCGGATTAGGAGGTTCCCATCAGGGGCATTGTCAAAGCGGACCGTGACGACACTCTGTTCGCCGCTGTCCGCCAGATACACCGTTTCGGAAGAATTGATGATGCTGTACCCGTCTGCCGGATCAACCTCCTCCACGACATATGTGCCGCTTTTTAGGCCTGTCCAGATGCAGGTACCATTTTTCCCTGTCACCTTCTGCCCAATCACCGTGCCGCCAGTGCCAGAGGTTCCGCCCAGATACCGCAGTTGGAAGGTACAGCCAGGCAATGCCTCATGGGTCACGCTATCGTACTTTTCAACGATAATCGCATTCAGCGGTTCATTTTGGAATGTGACGGTCTTGCTCTCGTTGCCGTGGATGATGACCGTCTGTGTAATAGGTTCCTTCATCTGGAATCCGGGGGCGGGCGCCACTTCCGTGATAGTGAACTCACCGGGGTAGAGTTTTTTGCCCTTCTCATGGAGCTTGATCTCACCGTTGGCATCTGTAAACAGATAGCCATAATCCGCAGAGGCAGGGGCCTCCGCAGCCTCACCAGTGGACGTATAGGTCACATGGAATTTTGCACCCTCAATCGGTGCGCCAGCAACGGAATCCTCCTTAAAAATGGTGATTTCCGGGCTTTTCCGGTTCCTGAAGACCAGCTCCTTCGCATCGCCGGGATTGAGGCTGATCGTCTGCACACGGTCAGCATCCTTATCCGGCAGATACCAAGGAGCGGGTACGGAGATCTCCGTGACACGATATGTCCCAGGCGCGACGTACTTGGTTACCTTGCCGTCAGCTCCGGTGGTCCAATCGTCCTGATAGTCGCCGTTGATCGCCTCCACCCGCAGCACAGTGCCAGGAATCGGCTTTTGTGTGTCGGCATCGATCTTCGAAAGGGTCAGCTCAGGCTTCTTCAGGTTCTCGAAGATGATTTCCTTCTCGTCACCGCCGTTTAAGCTGATGGTCTGGGTGGGATTATCGCTGATCACATAAGGCTCCGGGACAGATTTCTCTGTCACGCGATAGCTGCCGGGGGCAACTCGCAGTTCCACAGAGCCGTTGGCTTCTGTGGTCACCTCATGGCGGTAATCCCCATCAATCGCCTCCAAGAGGAAGACGGTGCCGGGGATAGGCTTGCCTGTACCCTTCTCAATTTTGCTGATCTTGAGCAACGGCTGCTTTTGATTGTCAAAAATCAGCTCCTTATTGTCGCCAGCCTCCAGCCAAATGGTCTGGGTAGGTTCCTCGCTGACAACGTAAGGGTCGGGAACGGATTTTTCGGTCACTTCATAGCTGTCCACAGGGATATTGGTGAGAACGGCCCTGCCATCCGGCCCAGTGGTCACATCATTGTGGTAGCCGTAGTGGATGCCCTTGATTTCAAAGTGGGTATTGGGAATTACGTCGCCGGTCTTGGCGTCCCGCTTCAAAACGGTCAGGCTCGGGAGCTTCTTGTCGGAGGCCGTGACGGTGACAGTGCCGCCGCCGTTGATGGTGGCCTGGTCCACATGGGCGATGACTGGATCAGTGAGCGCGGCGTAGGGCGATGGGGCGCTCACCTCCACAAAGGCGTACATACCCTCAGTCACATCGGTGACGGTAATGGAGCCATCCGCTTTCGTGGCCTCAGTGCCGATGATCTGGCCATCCTTGATGATGTTGAATACAGCGCCAGGGAGGGGGTTGTCACTGTCGTCCAGCTTAATGAGCTTGACCTTCACCTTGGCGTCATTCTCAAAGACCAAGGCGACATCGGTCTTGCCATCCCACACAAAAGTCTGCTTTGTCTTGCTGACGTCAGGACTCTTGGTATAACCCTCCGGGGGAGTGACCTCCTCCGCAGTAAAGCTGCCAATGGGCATATCCTTCCAAGGCACATCAGTAAGATAGCCGCCCACGCCGGTGACATAGGTGCCGGTGAAGTCATTGTCTACGCCGGTGATTTTGATGACTGCACCGGCAAGCCCTTTGGTTGGGTCGTCCGCATCCACTTTGCGGATACTGCCCTCGCCTGTGATGACCGGCGTATCAGTGAAGATAACCGTTACAGTCTTATCGCTGCCGCTGGGCAAAACCACATACTGTGGCCCAGCATTGTCGATCTCATAGTCGGCCGGCGGTTCCAATTCAGTCACGGCATAGGTACCAGCTTCCAAATTGGACAAAGTATAGGTGCCATCCTGGCCTGTCACAATCTCTTTAGAGTAAGCGCCATTTTCAGATGCAACCAAGAATCGGGCACCGGGCAGTCCTTTATTGGGGTTAGTGGAGTCAACCTTTCTGACTGTGAGACCGTATCTTTCCCGGATGACACTCAATTCGCCCACCATAACGGCCTGAACATCGTTGGAGGGGTGATAACTGGAGCCAGGGCCGGTATATGCGTACTCATAGACTTCACACTCGCCCCACACACCTTCAGCGCCCAAATCCAAGATGTACTTGACCCGGTCGCGGAAAGATATGCCGTCTATCAGGTCATCAATGCTGGTGTAGTTCGTGTGTTCCAGATTGTTGTAGACGCACATCAGCTCCTCTGCACAGGCGGTGACAGGGTCTGCCAGCAGACCGGCCTTGTACCGCCAAACAATGGCCTGTGTCCAGGCGTTCATTGTCCAGGTGTAGTTGCTGTTCCAAACGGCGTTTTCACCTAGGGCAATCGCCCGGTCGGTAAAGACACCGGTGGAATGTGCGTAGAAGTAGGCCATCATCGTCTTGACCGTGGGATCGGAGATGGGCTTTGGATTACCCCATGTGTGGCCTTTCAGCGACCAGCCCATGCCCTTGCCCTTCTCGGCACAGAAGCCCATCGTACTCTTTCCGTTGAGACCAAAGTGCATCTGGTGCATATAGCACTCGCCCAGGGCCGGGGAATCATACTTGACACCATTGTAGGCGCAGTCGTCCATCTTGATCGTGTCCGGAGTAGCGGCCATGGCTGTCGTAGGCAGAAGCCCAAGCAGACAGACCAGCACCAGCAGAGCCGCGATCAGGCGGTTATGCGGTTTATGGATATATTTCATGTTTTGTCATTCTCCTTCTCGGCATAGAAAAAGACCTCTCAGCGTAGCTGAAAGGTCTTTGTTTGCCGGTTATTCAGTTATTCGTACGGGTTGTGTGTTCCCGGTAGCCCGATGAACATAAAGCAGAATGTCGCTCCCCTATCGTTTTCGGTAATACCGACGCCCAGGCTGCCACCGCCAGCATCAATCATGGTCTCGAAGTGACCGGGCGAACTGATCCAGTTCGCAACAGCGTGTTGAGCGATGTCCGCTGATCCTACGCCGGTGAATGCTGTCAGGTTGGATCCAAAACCGTGCGGGTAGCCGAATGCAAGGGCAGCCTCACACTCTTCCTTGGAGTTGTGCCAGGAATACTGCTTGTCAGACATGGTCTGGGCCGCGTTCATCAGAGCGTCATCAACAGGCAGCTCTGGCACACCGTAAGCTACGCGGGTCTGGTTGATCAGTCGAATCATCTCCAGCCGGATCTCCATATTGGCGTTTAGATTATTGCTCCCGGCGTTCCCGTTGGTGGGGGCTGAGGGTTCCACCGTAATGGACACGCTTCCCGTCTTCCCGTCTGGGGCAGTCACCGTGATGACTGTCGCGCCTGGGGCTTTGGTGTTTACGGTCCAATGGCCTAGGACTTCCGCCACATGGGCGACGGCGGGGTTGCTGGAGGTCACCGTATAGTCCGAACGGCTGGGAGCGATAATCAAGGTACTGGTTACGCCCTCTTTCAGCGTACTCCCCTTGGAACTGCCTACACGGATGGAAGCATTCCCCTGTGCGGGGGCCTCGCCGGTGTAGGGAGCATTGCTGTCGATCTGGACCGCCCGGCCGTCCCAATAGACATTGAAACCGACCATTTGTCCGATGTCACGGAGCTTGACATAGTTGTTGCCGCCGATGTTGTACGCATTCATCTGGACCGGGACACCGTCCACGTAGGCCTGCTGAGGGGCGTATTCCGCCATTACCCCAGCGGCATAGGCTACGCCGCCGCCGAACAGCATTGCGCTGGTGAGCAGTCCTGCCACGAAGCTCATTGTGTGCTTTTTCATGTTCGATTCCTCCTGTTCTTTTGTATTCACCATAATTATACAAATAAGCAGGGGAATTTACAACGCGGCTAACGCACTTCCCGGGCCTGCACACACCAGCGCATGTTTCGGACATCCCGAACGCAGGTGACCAGTGTGATCAGGTTATCGCTCGTGCGCTCCAGCCGGGAGAAGTCTGTCTCCTCGATTTGCCCGACAAAAAAGACCTCATACGTCCTGGTACCCAGTTGGGTGGTGTATGTGATCTGGTCCCCGGTTTTCAAGGTGTGGATTTTGCCGAAGTGATTGGTCACCCCTCTGTTGTGGCCAGCGATCCCCACGTTGCCATCCCAGCAGGAGGTGGATTTGAAGTGTCCTGCCCCCTTGGCCAGGCTCTCCAGGCTCTCCGTCTCGTAGACCTTGACGTTTACCCCGATACTCGGGATCTTCAACCGGCCGATGCTGCCATCCGAGTAGTAGAGCCCATCCGGCAGGGTGAAAGGGGTAGACGAGGTGGACGAAGTGGTGACATCGCTCGCCGGCGGGGTTACGGACTCAGCGGGCGGGTAATAGGCGGTACCGCCTCCGATGGGAGTAGTGGCGGAACCGCTCGTCTGAGTCTGCGTCTGCGGGATCAGCACGGCCCCGCTCCCGGTCTGGTAGGACTCAGGGCTGCCGAAGGGCGGCGGAACCACGGCCGCATTCTTACTGCGGTCGATATTGCTCTGCTCCGTCACACCGCCGCCCACTACTGTGACCTGGTCCACCGATGTGGGGGAGGCGAACAGGGGGTCCTCCGGACCGTCGATATTATACTCGGCCGCCATGGCCGTCGTGGCCATCGCCATGGTGAGCATCAGCGCCACCCCGGCCATCGTCAGCAGTTTCTTCATAGCTCATGCGCTCCTTTCGTTTCATCACAAAATAGGTTCCGCCCGCGCCAGCGGCCAGGGCGGCCAAACCGAGCACTGTCATAACCGGCCACCCCGCTCCGGCCTGCGGCTGGTCCTCCTTCGCCACAGGCTCCGGATCAACAGAGGCGATAGGGGTACCGGTAAAGATGACGGTATAGCGGATGACCGTCACGCCGGTACGGTACACCTCTCCAGTGTAATTGGCGGTAGTCGTGTAGCCGGTGACATAGCTGACCGACTTGCTGCCGCCGTAGGTACAGATAGCGGTAAACCGGTCTCCGATCTCGTAGTCATCGGCATTATAGGTATTATCAGTCTGCCACTGGATGTCCTGGAGTTTCAGCGTCCGGCCCCCCTCTGTAATGGTCTTGGGCAGATGGTTGGCATCGGCGCTGGCCAGGTTGGGATAGCTGCGGGTGGCTGTGACAGGCTTGGTGGAGCTGCCATACCCGGCAGGTTCGGTCTTGATGCTGTCCAGCACCAAATGGAGGGTGCCGGTAAAACCGTCCTCCGTAGTGGTCTCCTTCTCCTGGGGCAGCAGTTCAAGGACGGTTTCCATGTCCTTCTTGGCACTGTCCACAGTTTCCGTCTGGGTGATGGTCTGGGTCTCGGAGCCGATGACCACCTCCCGCAGAATGTCGGTGCATTCATATCTGGACCCGTCCCGCTCAAACGCCTCCATAGGAAGCGCAGCAGGGTCCGTGTTGGGCGAGAGGTCATAGACCTTGCGGATTTCCCTGGAATCCTGGTCGATGATAATGTCCACCGGCAGCAGGGCCTCCGGATCCGCCAGATCCACAGACGCTGCCCCGGCGGGCAGCACCAGCGCCGTCAGCACCAGAAGCGATACCAACAGGGAAATGAACCTTTTTTTCACTGGGCGTTTCCTCCTTTTTTGGTTGTGTGGTTCATTTGCGGTTGCTCAGGGGGTGTACTGTCCGCCCTGGATCAGCGGTTGCAGGTATGCCACCGCGAATCCAAGCGTGTTGAGGACAATCCACGTCACCACGATCCGTTTGAGCCAGCTGGTGGCCTCGGCAACCGCCCGCTCGTTGCGGGAGATCATGCGCACCAGCAGCGCCACAGCTGCGGCTGTCACGCCCACGATAGTGGAGATGCCCACCAGCTGGCCGTAGACGTCCGCAATGATCGTGGAAAAGCGGGTCCACATGGTGTCGGCTGCTGCGGCAGGCTGTGCGGTCAGCAGCATCATGTAGCAGACAGACACTGCCGCTTGTACCCGGCGCTGCAGCCTTGCCGATCTGGGGCTGATGGTGTGCTTCTCGTGCTCTTTTTTCGCCATACAGGTTCCTCCTTCCTGATAATCTGGACAGCAAAAAGCGCCGGGCCGCAGGGAAGCCAAAGGCTCTCTGCGGGACCGGCGCACTGCCCGTGCCCACTTTTGGACGCTACCATCATACCACATTTACACTCCCCATGTCATCAGCGGCGGCGCTGCCAATTTTCCTGCCATTTTTCTGCCATCAGTTTCCCTCCAGCAAGGTCAGGATCTCCAGCCATGCGTCCAGGCACCCCGCCGGGGCCGTCCAGAGCCGGATGGAGAGGATGTTGACCGCCTGCTGCCGGAGCCGGTAGTAGTGCCGGTCCGAGATGTCCAGCCGGTACAGGATCTCCTGGTGCGTGAGCTTGTCCGGGGTGACAAAGGTCTGGAAAATGATATTATACATCATCTCGCCGTTCCCCGGCTTCTGCCGCAGTACCGTCAGGGCATCGTTGATCCGGTCCAGCAGCAGCCGGGACTGTTTGATACTCAGCATCCGATGCTCCAGCCGGGTGTTCCCCATGGCCAGCTGAGTATCCACCATGCTGAGTAGGGCGTCCAAGTCCTTCAGCGGGCGGTCTAGCTCCTCCGCCACCTGCTCCGGGAAGCATTCCAGCGCCCAGACGATGTCCCGGTAGTGCTTGAGCATCATCTGGGTGTTATGGTACATGTTGCGGCGCAGAGCCTGTTCCGCCTGACGGGCTTTTTCATTCACAATGCTGTGGTCTTCCACGATCCCCCGGCGCTCCAGCAGCGAAATCAGCTGCTCCGTCTGAGGAGAAAATTCAGTTTTCGGCAGCTCACCACAACGGGTCGCCTTCAAATCTGCCATAGTCAATACCTCCAAAATCGAATGGCGGGCCGGCTTTGGGGCCAGCCCTGGGCAAAAGCTCAAATTCGACCGGGGAAATTCCCTCTACACCCTGGCAGTCCTCAACGAAACTCTTACAATGCCTACACGGAGAAAAATACGCGCGCGAAATAGGGCAGCCCGAAACTGCAACACGGCACTGCTCCACCGCGGGGTCAGACTGCGGCTGCGGGATCTGCGGCATTACCTTACGGCTATACCATGCGACCCAGCGGTTCACCCGCTCATGGTCGCTTCTGCTATTGGTGTGCGTATTTCCGCCCCAAATGCGTATTTCCTCTAAAATACGTTTAACTTGTGCTGACTCCGGCAGAGTAAAAGAGGTTCCTGCTGGGTAGCCGGTGTTAAAGATCAGGCAGCCGAAAGAGCCAGGCAGCTTTTGCAGCGGGAAGGCATCCGCGTGCTTCTTGAAAAAGCGCCAGACCTTCGTCTTCTCCCATCCCCAACGGTGGCCGAGGGTTTCCAGGGTCAAAACGGCGCCATACTTGCCGAACTGGATAACAGGCGCCATATGAGAGAACGCATTGCCGGGCTCCTGCCATACTGTGTGGCACCAAAGATCCAGCCATGCGTCCAACTCATCAAAGTGATAGTGCGCTTCCGCGAGGCGCTGGGTAATGTTCCGGGGCAGACATAGGAAGCCATACCCCTGGGTGGCATAGACGGCCTCGGAGCCCATGCAGGGCTCGCCGGAGCACTGGACCACCCAGTCTTTGATCTGATAGGTGAGCTTCTTTGTCTTGGGGTTCAGCTCATAATCTATGCAGCCCAGCTGGGCCAGCTTGTCCATCATCTCCAGGGCCTTGCTCCGGTTTTTGATGCCAAGGATGCTCTTGAGCCCCACGATGCCTCCTGCCCAGGCGCCAATGGTAACTTGATTGATATAGCCACAGTAGCGAGCCTGCCCGTTGCGGAAGGCCGCACGGGAGGCCAGCCGCGCCCAGGCGCCCATGACGCCCTTGCCTGCTGGCATCTGACTGCGGGGGAGCTTGACCCACTGGTACTTCAGCAAGCATTTCACCTGGCTGGCCTCCTTCTTGTTTTGAATTGAAAAAAGCCCCGTTCCGTGCTAAACTGAATGGGCACGAAAGTAAGGCAAAAAAATAATGATATATGCGTGTGATAGCTGCCACTTTCTGTTTTCCCGGACTGCCCCTGCCAAACAGTGCCCTGACTGCGGAAAAGAGAGTATCCGCGAGGCAACACAGGATGAGATTCAGGAATTTGAGTAGCGTATAAACGCCAATCTATGGGACGAGTGAGGGTGCTATGGAAATCGTCAGACGCGGCTATGTCCCGAAGGATAGCGTTGAGTTTGGAGCAAAGGCCGCCGAAAAATTGAATGCCGCCGCCCAGGAGCTGGTATTCCTGATGGACCGTGGATATGACACAAAATCCGCCTCCACCTTTGTAGGCAACCATCATCTTCTCTCCGAACGGCAACGGATGGCACTGGCCCGCATCGTATCAACAGCCAGCGCTGTGCAGAACAGGAAGCGGAAGGAATTGCTCCAGGCACCGGACTATCTGGTGTTGGACGGGTTTAATACGATCATCACCCTGGAGGTTGCCCTATCCGGCTCCCTGCTGCTGGAGGGGATGGATGGGACCATCCGTGATCTTGCAGGACTGCGTGGCAGCTACCGTATCGTGGATAAGACCATACAGGCGGTACAGCGTGGATGCACTGGGTGTGCCGGAGCCAATCGACTCCCCGGCGCAGTTGGATGTGAAGCGGTATGGCGTCATCGTATCCTGCGGCGGCCGAAGGGGACTGCTGCTACCCGATTTGGAGGGCGTGGACACTGTGGAACAGCAAATTGACATCGCCCGTCAGAAGGGCGGCATCAGCGCCCGGGAGCACTATACCCTGGAGCGATTTGAGGTGGTGCGGCATACATGAGCGCAATTTGTGAGCTGTGCTTCCACCACTGCAAGCTGGAGGAGGGCCAAACCAGCCTCTGTCGGGCCAGGACCTGCCGGGATGGGGCCGTTATCCCGCTGAACTATGGGAAGTTGACCAGTCTGGCTCTGGACCCCATTGAGAAAAAGCCCCTGCGACGCTTCCGTCCTGGCAGTCTGATCCTCTCCGTGGGCAGCTTCGGCTGTAACCTGCGCTGCCCCTTCTGCCAGAACCATGAAATATCCATGGCCGGGGAGACGGATATGCAGACGGTGGAGCTATCCCCGGAGCAGTTGACCAGCAAAGCGGCGGAGCTGCGCACCCGGGGAAACATCGGCGTGGCCTACACCTACAACGAGCCGCTGATCGGCTATGAGTATGTCCAAGACTGCGCCTCTCTGGTCCATGAGCAAGGCATGGTCAATGTGCTGGTCACCAACGGGACGGTTGAGGAGGAACCCTGGCGGACGCTGCTGCCCCTGATTGATGCCGTCAATATCGACCTGAAAGGGTTCACGCCCTCGTGGTATCGGAAGCTGGGCGGGGACCTGGAGACGGTCAAGCATTCCATTGCCCTGGCGGCGGAGCGGTGCCATGTGGAGGTGACCACCCTGCTCATTCCCGGAGAAAACGACAGCGAGGAGGAAATCCGGGAGCTGGCCCGCTGGCTGGCCTCAATCAGCCCGGAAATCCCTCTGCACCTGTCCCGGTTCTTCCCCCAGTACCAGATGGTAGACCGTCTGCCGACGCCCGTAGAGCAGGTCTACCGGCTTTCTGAGGCAGCACAGGAATATCTGTCTCATGTCTACACTGGAAACTGCTGAGCCGCTATTCATGGAGTGTCCCCAGAAAGCCGATGGGATGGATGATATGCTCCTCTTTGGCGTCCAGATCCAGAGCTGGGTCTGCAAGCGCAATGGCCCGGCGGATGCTATGATACCCGTACTTGCTCCGGATTTTGTCCAGCGTCCGGTCGATGTCGGCCCGGCGCTGGGCTTTTTGCTCCTCCGGGAACAGCGACAACTGCACAACGCCGTCCGCCGGCGTCAGCCCGCTGGCCTTCACCGACAGGCTGCGCACAGGCTCCCTGCTGGTATGGTGTCTCCGGAACAGCCCCATGGCCGTTTCCCAGATATCCAATGTGTTCGCTGTGGGGCGGTTCAGCTTGGCCTGCCGGTCGCAGGACAGCAGGCGGTTGTCCCGGATACCCAGAGCTACGGTAGAGCAAAGGCAGTTCTGCTCCCGGAGTCTGGCTCCCACGCTTTCGCACAGGGCCATGAGGGTAATCTTTACATCATCCTCACTAACCAAATCCCGGGGTGCAGTCGTGGAGTTGCCAATACTCTTCATGGGCGGTACGGCATAATAGCGCCGGACGCCGGAGTGGTCCTGCCCGTTGGCAAACTGATGGAGCATGATTCCGTTTTTGCCCAGCAGCCAGTACAGAAGATCAGGATTGGCCTGGGCCAGCTCCCCAATCGTGGTGATCCCATACTGGTTCAGCTTCCGGGTGGTGGCAGGGCCCACATAAAGCAGGTCACTCACAGGAAGGCTCCAAGCCTTATCCCGATAGTTCTCCGGGGTGATGACCGTGGTGGCATCCGGTTTTTTCATATCTGAGCCCAGTTTGGCAAATACTTTATTGAATGACACACCTACCGATACGGTCAGCCCCAGCTCCCGCTTCATGCGGCCCCGGATATCATCGGCGATGGCCGGCCCTTCCCCAAACAGTCCCACAGAGCCGGTGACATCCAGCCAGCACTCGTCCAAGCCGAAAGGCTCCACCTGGTCGGTGTAACTGGTATAGATGCCCCTGGCTTGGGCAGAGAACGCGAGGTAACGCTCGTAATGGGCAGGGACACAGACCAGCCCGGGGCACTGCTGCCGGGCCTCCCACAGCACCTGCCCGGTGCGGATGCCGAACCGTTTGGCAATATCGTTTTTGGCCAGCACAATGCCGTGGCGGGCCTCCTCGTCTCCAGCCACCGCCACTGGCTTGTCCCGCAGCGTGGGATCATACAGGATCTCCACGCTGGCATAGAAATTGTTCATATCCGAATGCAAAATCACAGGCTTCATGTCCTCAGTATATGAGGGCAGTCCGGCCTTCATCCTCGAAAGGAGTCACAGCTATGTGTGGAAGATACAGTTTAGCACCGGAGCAGTCCAAGGAGATCGCCCAGATTGTGGCTGAGGTACAAGCGCGGTTTGGGGCTGCCAGCATCCATACCGGGGAGATATTTCCTACCAACGCCGCACCTATCCTACTTCCGGACGGACAAAAAATGACCCCCAAGCCGATGACCTGGGGTTTCCCCAGTTTCAAAGGCAAGGGGGTCATCATCAACGCACGGGGTGAGACGGCGCTGGATAAACCGATGTTCCACCGATCCCTGCTGGAGCGGCGATGTATCGTGCCTACGACCGGCTTCTATGAGTGGGACCGGAAAAAGACAAAATACCACTTTTGGCTGCCGGGGCAGGACAGGCTGTATCTGGCCGGGCTTTGGAACACTTTTCAGGGGGAGGAACGGTTTGTGATCCTGACAACTGTCCCCAATGACACTATCATCAATGTCCATGACCGGATGCCGGTCCTGCTGACGGATGATGAAGTGATGCCTTGGCTCCATGATACTGGAATGGCCTCGGCAAAATTGACGGCTTTGCAGCCAGCCTTGGAGGGTGCTGCCGTCTGATCACCAGCGGATGCGCACCCTCTGTCCCCACAGTGTCTCGATCTGAACGCCGACCAGAAACCAGCCGCGGCTGTCCATCTCAATGCGGGTGGGTACCCATTGCTCATTCAGCCAAATATCCATTGTGGTGCCACAGTGTAGCCCACCGTAGCAGTCGTCGCTACTGAAGTGGATATCAGCACGTCCGCTCTGCATATCGGGAATTAGAATTCCTTCTCTCATGTTAATTGCTCCCATCAAAAATAGTAAGAAGTACCAGCCATGAGGCTGGTACTTCTTTTGCCATACCAAATCCTTTTCGTTTGTCGCAAAACTGTCGTAAAATTCAAATGTGCATCTCAGACTTCGTAACAATTTTTTGAATTTACACCACGCTTTTCAGCGATATGGTCCGTTTTTCTAATTTCTAATGCCGATTTTTAGTCCAGCGGCTTCATCGTGGGGAACAGCAGCACGTCCCGGATGGAGTCGGCATTGGTCAGCAGCATGACCGCCCGGTCAATGCCGATGCCCATGCCGCCCGTGGGGGGCAGGCCGTACTCCATGGCGGTGATATAGTCCTCGTCCATCATGCCGGCCTCGTCGTTGCCCATGTCCCGCAGGGCCAGCTCATGCTCGAAGCGGCCCCGCTGGTCGATGGGGTCGTTGAGCTCGGAGAAGGCGTTGGCGAACTCCGCGTGGTTGATAAACAGCTCAAACCGCTCGGTGAGCCGGGGGTCCTTGGGAGAGCGCTTGGTCAGCGGGGAAACCTCCACCGGGTACATGGTGATGAAGGTGGGCTGGATCAGCTTCTCCTCCACCCGCTGGTCAAAGGCCTCGTACAGGGCGGTGCCCCAGGTACGCTCGCAGCCCTCCAGGTCGATGCCCTTGGCCTCTACGGCCCTGCAGGCCTCCTCGTCGTCAGAAATGGCATCGAAGTCCACACCCACATATTCCTTCACAGCGTCGGTCATGGTCAGCCGCTTCCAGCCGGGGGTCAGGTCGATGTCCACCCCCAGCCACTGGACCTGGTAGCTGCCCAGGATGTCCTTGGCGGCGGAGGAGAGGATTCCCTCGGCGATGTCCATCATATCGTGGAAATCGGCGTAGGCCTCGTAGAGCTCAATGGTGGTAAACTCCGGGTTGTGCTTGGGGTCCATGCCCTCGTTGCGGAAGATGCGGCCGATCTCATACACCCGCTCGAAACCGCCCACCGTCAGCCGCTTGAGGTGCAGCTCCGTTGCGATGCGCATATACATATCGAGATTCAGCGTATTGTGGTGGGTGATGAACGGACGGGCGGTGGCGCCGCCCTGGATGGTGCCCAGAATGGGGGTCTCCACCTCCAGGTAATCCCGGTCGTCCAGGTACTTGCGCACATGCTTGATGAAGGCCGTGCGGATCTGGAAGGTGCGGCGCACGTCCTCGTTCATGATGAGGTCCACGTACCGCTGGCGGTAGCGGGTCTCCTTGTCGGTAAGGCCGTGGAACTTCTCCGGCAGGGGCAGCAGAGACTTGCTCAGCAGCGTCACCTTGTGGGCCTTCACGGAGATCTCGCCCCGCTTGGTCTTGAACACCTCGCCCTCGACGCCCACAATGTCGCCGATGTCGGTCTTCTTGAACTTGGCAAACGCCTCCTCGCCCAGTTCATCCACGCGGACGTACAGCTGGATGCGGCCCTTCACGTCCTGCAAATCGCAGAACACGGCCTTGCCCATGCCCCGCTTGCTCATGATGCGGCCCGCCACAGAGGTGCTCTGCCCCTCCAGGGCCTCAAAGCCCTCCTTGATGTCGGCGGAGTGGTGGGTCACCACGTACTTGGTGATCTGGAAGGGGTCCTGTCCGGCGGCCTGGAGCGCCGCCAGCTTCTCCCGGCGGACTCTTCTCTGCTCGTTCAGATCCTGCTCCGGCTGCTGGGATGTCTTCTGTTCACTCATGACTGCCTTCTCCTTTACCGCTCAATTTTCAGCACCGTATAGTTGATTACGCCCTGGGGCGCCTCCACGGAGACGGTGTCTCCCTCCCTGGCTCCGATCAGGGCTTTGCCGAAGGGGGACTCCTCCGAGATGATGCCGTGCATGGGGTCCGCCTCCTGGGAGCCCACGATGGAATAGGCCGCCTCGCCGGCGGGGCCCTTCACCGTCACCTTGCAGCCAATGGCCACTACGTCGGTGCTGCTGCTCTCGTCCACGATGACCACGTGCTGGAGAATCTCCTCCAGCTCGGCAATGCGGGAGTACAGCTTGCCCTGCTCGTTCTTGGCCTCGTCATATTCGCTGTTCTCGCTGAGATCACCGAACCCCCGGGCCACCTTGATCTGCTCCGCCACCTCGTCGGACCGGGTGGTTTTGAGATAGTTCAGCTCCTCCTGAAGCTCATCGGCCCGGGCTTGGCTCATCTTGTACTCTTTTTCCATGTCTGCCGCTTCCTTTCTGGTATCTTTTGACCGGAAAACGCTGCCGCCTTCCAGAATATACATATTCCATTTTATTTACAGGGCATTATTATAGTGGTTGGTTTCCGGATTGTCAAGCATTAAGCACTGTATTCGCGGCCGCGGGACCTGGCGGAGCCGAGGCGCTCACCTGTTCCGGACGGAGAACCCCCGCCTCCAGCAGGGCCGCGAGCAGCTGTCCCCGGCCCGCTCCCTCCGGCAGCCGCTCCTCCAGCGCCGGGGGCAGGGAGAGCCCCCCCATAGGCGCCGCCTCGTCGTACAGGGGCAGCGTCACGCCGCTCCTGCGCCGCAGATCCGTCCTGGGGTCAAAGAGCACCAGGATGTCCGCCTCCTCCAGCTGCTCCCGGTCCGGCCCCAGCAGCAGCGACACGCCGTACTCCCGCCGAAGCCTGCGGCACAGCTCCTCCCCACCGTAGGGGACATCCAGCAGCACATACCGGTGCCGCAGGGCCAGCTCCGTCACCGTCCGCACCAGCTCCCCGGTCATCTGGGCCGCCGACACCGCGACGCGCGCCCCGCCGGGGGACACGCCCCGCTCCGCCAGGGACTGCCGGACCCAATCCGATGCCAAGCGGCGGCGCAGAGCCAGTGTGGACACCGGCCGGACACCGTATTTTTCCAGCTGGGTGACGCAGGCAAAGTCCTCCGGCAGCACAACCCGGGTGACGCCCATCTTCCGCATTCGCTTTGCCGCCGACGACACCCGCCAGCCCAGCTGCGCCTCCGGCGTCCGGGGCCCCCGGGCGATCTCCGCGCACAAAAAGCGCATGTGCAGAATGTTCCGCTCTGACAGCGACACCGGTCTCTGCCAGAACCCTCTCTGAGGCTCTTTCCACAATAGTATTCCAATCATAAGACAATTCCTCCCGCTCCATGGTATGGAGCGGGAGGAATTTTTAGAAGCTGTACCAATGGCCGGGACGGCAGATTCCCGCCGAGACGATTGGCACGGCTGTTTCCGCCGCCTGTCAGGCGCTGCTGGACAGGGTATACCCGGTGAGATAGCCCATCTTCGGGTCCGCGCCGTGGCTCAGGGGATTCACCCGCTGCCCGTTCTCCACCACCTCAAAATGGAGATGAGGCCCGGTGGAGTTGCCGGTGGAGCCGGTGATGCCGATGACGCCCCCCTGGTTCACATACTGGCCCACACTGACCTTTCGGCTGCTCATATGGGCGTACAGCGTGGTATTGCCGCTGCCGTGGGAGATGACCACGTACTCGCCATAGGAGGAGCTCCTCTGGGAGACGATCACCGTGCCGGCCTTGGCGGCGTAGATGGAGCTGGTATAGCCCACCCGGCCGATGTCCGTACCCTGGTGGTTGGTGGAGCCGATGCCGCCGGGAGAGGTCCGTCCGCCCACGGTGGAGGTGATATACCGGCTGTCCACCGGCCAGATATAGCCGCCGGGATTGGACTGGTTGGACTTGCCCTCTGCGGCCAGCTGGGCCTGGAGCTCCCGGTTCAGCCGTTCGATCTCCTTTTGGATCTTCTCCTGCTCCGCCTCCATCTCGTCCAGTGTGGCCTCGGTCTCCTCCGCCGCCGCCGCGATCTGCTGAATGACCTTGTTGGCCTCGGCCCGCTGGGCGTCCAGCTCCTTCTTTTTGTCCGCCAGGTCGTCCCTGGCCGCCTGGGCCTCCGTCCGGCTGCCCTCCAGAGAGGTCTTGGCCTCCTCGATCCGCACCTGCATGGCCTTCAAATCGTCAATGACCCGCTGGTCCGCCTCCATAATCTCATTGATAAAATCCATGCGGGAGAGGAGGTCCGTGAAGCTGTCCGCTTTGAAGAGCACCGACCAGTAGGAGATGGTGCCCTGCTCCTCCATGGCCCGCACCCTGCGGCAGAAGAGGGCGTACTGCTCCTCCTCCTCCTCCTCCGCCTGACGGAGCTCCTCCTCCTTCTGGGCAATCAGCTGGTCATACTGGGCGATCTGCTGCTCCACATTGGAAATCTGCGCGGTGGTGTTGGCGATCTGCTGGTCCAGGAGGTTCTTCCGTGCTATGGCGGTGCTCTTGTCGTTGGCCAGAGTCTTTAACTGGGCCTCCAGCTCCTTGCGCTGGTCCTTCAAATCAGCGGCGTCTCCCTTCAAAGCGTCGATGTCCTCCTGGGTCACCCGAGCCGTGGCCGGGGCCAGGTCCGCCGCCAGGCACAGCACCGCCAGACACAGGCACAGCGCCGCCCTGCACAGCCGCTTGGCTTTTCTCCGTCTCAACGCCGTCACCTCACACCTGCAAAAATTTCCGAATGGCGGAGAGACTGCCTCCCACACCGATCAAAATCCCCGCCCCCGCGAAAATCCCCGCCACGGCGGGCCACAGCTGCCGGAAGGGGACGATTTTAATAAGCTGGAGCGTATCGCTGGTGTCCACGCCCTGGGCCACCGCCTCATAGAGCCCCCACTGGAGGAAAAAGGAGAGCGCTGCGCTCAAAAAGCCCAGCAGCAGCCCCTCGTACACAAAGGGCCAGCGGATAAAGCCGTTGGTGGCGCCCACCATGCGCATGATGGCAATCTCCTCCCGCCGGTCAAAGGTGGTGAGCTTGATGGTGTTGGAGATGATGAACACCGACACAATGAAGAGAATCGCAATGAGGGCAATGCAGACCACGGAGGCGATGTTGCGGATGGTGATAAAGCCGGTGGCCAGCTCCTCGTAGGCGCTGACGTCGGCGATGCCCTCCACCTGCCGCAGCTGGGCCACGGTCTGGCTCTGCTGCCCCAGGTCCTGTATCTTGACTACATACCGGTCCCGCAGGATCTCCGGGTCCAGGTTCTGGAACAGCGGGTCGTCGGCGTATTTCGCCGCGAAGTTGTCCATGGCCTGGGCCTTGCTGACATAGGTGGTGGTGAGCACATTGGGCAGTGCCTCCAGCTCCCGCTGCACCCCCAGGGCTTCATTTCTGCTGTACGACTCGTCCACAAAGGCCAATATCTCGTTCTCCTGCTCCAGTCCCGCCAGCAGCTCGTTGGCGTTCACCGCCACCAGGGTGAAGGTGCCCATAATCAGCAGGCACGCCACGGTGATGCCGATGGAGGCGAAGGACATGAAGCCGTGGCTGAACATGTTGGACACGCCCTCATGCAGAAAATATCCCAAGTTGTGTTTACCCATGTATGTGTCCTCCCACGTAGCCGCCTACGCCGTCGTTAACCACGTGGCCGCTGTCAATGGTGATTACCCGCTTGCCGAAGCGGTCCACCAGATCCTTCTCATGGGTCACCACCACCACGGTGGTGCCCAGCTGGTTGATCTTCACCAAAAGGTCCATCAGCTCCAAAGACCGCTCCGGGTCCAGGTTGCCAGTGGGCTCGTCGGCGATGATGGTCTCCGGATTGTTCACCAGGGCCCGGGCGATGGCCACCCGCTGCTGCTCGCCGCCGGAGAGCTCTGTGGGGAAGCTCTCCGCCTTCCGCTCCAGATCCACCAGGTCCAGCACGTAGTCGATGCGGCTTTTGATGTCTCTGGGTCTGGCGCCCACGGCCCGCATGACAAACTCCAGATTCTCGTACACCGTCTTCTTCTCAATGAGGCGGAAATCCTGGAAGATAACCCCCAGGGTCCTGCGCATCAGGGGAATCTGCCTGCCGGAGATCTTAGTGATGGAAAATCCGTTAATCATGATGCGGCCCGCGGTGGGGACCACCTCCCCGGTGAGCAGCTTGATAATGGTGGACTTTCCTGAGCCGGAGGGCCCCACCAAAAAGACAAACTCCCCGTCCTCAATGGTCAGGGTAACCCCGCGGATGGCCCTGGTCCCGTTGTCGTATTCCATCTCTACATTTTTCAGGCGGATCATACAGGCACCTCGCTCCGTAGTTCTGTAAACGCGCCATCCCCAAAGGAACGGTCGACATAAATTCCAATTAAACCACATTATATATGGTTTTCCGCCGCAATGCAACCAAAGTTTGCAATTCCAGCCGGGGAAAATTCTGTCAGTTCTCCAGCGCTCTTTTGTACTATTGTAGTAGTATGCCTGTTCAGCCTACCACATCATACCACGGCTGTCAAGACCGTACTGTCGAAAAAAGGCGGCGGGCTGTGCCCGCCGCGTATCGAATCAAACGACTGCAGCCGCCTGCGCCGCATTGCGGCAGATTTTCAAAGCCCATGGGACGACAACGCAGTCATGCAATTCCCGTCCTCGCTTCCTTTTTTCTCATTATTTTCGGGAACTGCTCTAAGAAGCTGTATCAATAAGGCGGCGGTACGCAGATTGGCGAAAAAATTTTCCGTCAAAATGCGTACCGCCGTCTGTTGATACAGGTTCTAAGAATCAATGCCCCGGGAGGTCAGATACTTCTTCACCATCAGCGCCACCTTGAAGGTAATGGCGTCGTCAAACTCCCGCAGGTCCAGCCCCGTGAGCTTCTTGATCTTCTCCAGCCGGTACACCAGGGTATTCCGGTGAACAAACAGCTTCCGGGCCGTTTCGGAGACGTTCAGGTTGTTCTCAAAGAACTTGTGGATGGTGAACAGCGTCTCCTTGTCCAGGGCGTCAATGGGGTTCTTCTTAAAGACCTCCTGGAGGAATATCTCGCAAAGCGTGGTGGGAAGCTGGTAAATCAGCCGTCCGATACCCAGGTTCTCGTAGTTGATGATATACTTCTCCGTGTCAAAAACCTTGCCCACCTCGATGGCGATCTGAGCCTCCTTATAGCTCTTGGCCAGGTCCCGCAGGTGGGTGGCGATGGTGCCGATGCCCACCACCGCGCTGGCGCCGCCGCCGCGGAGGCTCTCCTCGATGGAGGCGGCAATCTTGTTCAGCTCCTTGATCCCGGCGCCCTCTGGCATCTGGCGGACCAGGACCACGTCGCCCTCCCCCACGCTGAGGACGAAATCGTTCTGCCGGTCCGGGAACATGGACTGGATCACATCCGTGGGCACGGACTCGCCCTTTTTCAGCGAGCGCACCACAAACACGCCCCGGGGCACGTCGGCAGTGACCCGCAGCTCCTTGGCACGCATATAGATGTCGCCCAGCATGATGTTGTCGGAGATAATGTCCTTGACAAAGGAGCCACGGTCGTGCTTTTCCTCGTAATAGGACTTGGCGGAGTTCAGGGCCACTGTGGACATGGCACACACCGTCCGGCTCACGTCGTTGTCCCCGAAGACGAAAACCGCGTAATCAAACTGGGTATTCCAGCCGTTCAGGGCTTTGAAGGTCTTGCCGTCGGAGGAGACCATGGCGCCGGAGGCGCCGTTTACCACAGGCACATGTTCCGCCCAGCGCTGTCCGATCAAAGACAGCTCACTGCACGCAATCACCACACCTTCCCCGTCGATTACGCCGATGGTCCGATCTGTATTTTCCTTTAACTGAAGCACTACGTTTTGAAAAATTCTTCCAGACATGGCCTTCCTCCTCACCTAAAATCACCAGGGGAATTAACAATGCCTATATTATATCGGCAATTTCGTCGAATTGCAAGAGATATTTTCTTTTTTAGACAAAAAAACTATTGCGTTTTTGGTGAAGATTTGATGTTTTTCGTAGGATTATCAAATCTCCGCAATTCTTCCAGCTCATTCTCCGTCAAAAAGCGAAAAGCGCCTCTGGGGAGTGCGCCGTCCAGGGCCAAGGGCCCCATCCGGACCCGCTCCAGATACAGCACTGGCTTCCCCAGGTGGGCCAGCATCCGCTTCACCTGGTGGAACTTTCCCTCCCGGAGGGTGACATGGGCCTCGCTCTCCTCCCCCGCCGACAGGATCTCCAATCCGGCTGGCAGACAGACAAGGCCATCGGGCAGCCTCAGTCCGGCATCAAAGGCGGCACAATCCACCTCTGTCAGCCGTCCCGACACCCGGGCATAGTACACCTTGTCCACATGGCGCCTGGGCGACAGCAGATCATGTGCCAGACCGCCCTCGTTGGTCAGCAGCAGCAGGCCCTCCGTGTCCTTGTCCAGCCGCCCCACGGGAAAGAGCCCCTGCCGCCGCAGGTCCTGGGGCAGCAGGTCCAGCACTGTCCGGCCCCGGCCGTCCTCCGTGGCGGAGAGGTATCCCGCCGGCTTGTTCAGCATGACCCAAGTATACCGCCGGTAGCGCAGCGCCTCGCCGTTTACGCTGATCTCCGAGGACTCCGGCTCCGCCTTCTCCTCCGCCGACCGGGCGGGGACGCCGTCCACCAGCACCCGGCCCTGGCGGATCAGCTCCTTTGCCTCCCGGCGGGACCATCTCCCCGTGGAGGCGATGATCTTGTCCAACCGCTGTTTCTCCATCGGAATCCCCCTCCTCTCCATTTCTTATTCCCATTTTATCATAATCTCTGGGAAAAATGAATAGGAAACAAGCAGGAGGGATGTATCATGCTGATTTTCACTACCCGCTTTTCCAAAAAGAAAGCCGTCCTCATTGTCATTCTCCTGGGGCTGGTCATCGCCGCGGCAATCCTTTTCCTGGGCCGCAGGCCGGCGGAGGAACCCCCAGCGCCCCAGCTCCTCACCAACGAGGACCGCGTGGCCTATCTCCAGTCCATGGGCTGGGAGGTGGCCCTGGAGCCGCTGGAGACACTGCAATTCCTGCTGCCGGACCACCTGGCGGAGCCCTACCTGAGCTATAATGAGCTGCAAAACGCCCAGGGCTTCGACCTCTCCCCCTGCTGCGGCAAGCAGCTCTCCCGGTTTACCTACGCCGTCAGCAACTATCCCGACCGGCCCGAGGGGGTTCAATTGAACCTTTACATCTGTGAGGACCAGCCTGTGGCGGGAGACATCTTCTGCGCCGGGGCCAACGGCTTCCAGGATACGCTGGTCTATCCGGAGAGCGGGACGTGAGGACAAACGCAAACGCGCTTGTAAAGGAGGAATGTGCAAAGCAGCCCCGCGGTGTTAACATTTAGGGCCGCCCTTTTCAAAGGGCGGTGGGTCCGGGGCAAAGCCCTGGCGGGTTTGAGCGGAGCCCAATACTTTTATAAAAGATAGGAAAATCTCCCTTAGGTTATTAAAAAAGGACTGCCGCTGTGCGGCAGTCCTTTTTTCAAGCCTTGAAAATCAGTCGGCAACGTCGGTAACGGCGCCGGAGCCAACGGTACGGCCACCCTCACGGATGGCGAAACGCAGGCCCTTCTCAATGGCGATGGGGGTAATCAGCTCAACGCTCATCTCCACGTTATCGCCGGGCATGCACATCTCAACGCCCTCGGGCAGAGTGATGACGCCGGTGACGTCGGTGGTACGGAAGTAGAACTGGGGACGATAGTTGTTGAAGAAGGGGGTGTGACGGCCGCCCTCTTCCTTGCTCAGGACGTACACCTGGCCCTTGAACTTGGTGTAGGGATGGATGGAACCGGGCTTCGCCAGAACCTGGCCGCGCTCGATGCCGTTGCGGTCCACGCCGCGGAGCAGGGCGCCGATGTTGTCGCCGGCCTCAGCGTAGTCCAGCAGCTTGTGGAACATCTCGATACCGGTGACGACGGTCTTCTTCTTCTCCTCCATGAGGCCGACGATCTCGACTTCCTCAGAGAGCTTCAGCTGCCCGCGCTCCACACGGCCGGTAGCCACGGTGCCGCGGCCAGAGATGGTGAACACGTCCTCCACGGGCATCAGGAAGGGCAGGTCGGCCTTGCGGTCGGGGGTGGGGATATAGCTGTCAACGGCGTCCATCAGCTCCTTGATGCAGGCATACTCGGGAGCGGCGGGATCGCTGGACTCGGAGATCAGAGCGTTCAGAGCGGAGCCCTTGATGATGGGGATGTCGTCGCCGGGGAACTCGTAGTTGGACAGGGTCTCGCGGACCTCCATCTCCACCAGCTCCAGCAGCTCCTCGTCGTCCACCTGATCGCACTTGTTCAGGAAGACCACGATGGCGGGCACGCCCACCTGACGGGCCAGCAGGATGTGCTCCTTGGTCTGGGCCATGGGGCCGTCGGTGGCGGCGATGACCAGAATGGCGCCGTCCATCTGAGCGGCACCGGTGATCATGTTCTTGATATAGTCGGCGTGGCCCGGGCAGTCCACGTGGGCATAGTGACGGGCGTCCGTCTCATACTCCACGTGAGCGGTGTTGATGGTAATGCCGCGCTCCTTCTCCTCGGGAGCCTTGTCGATGCTGGAGTAGTCGGTGTAGTCGGCCTTGCCGGAGAAGGCCAGGTACTTGGTGATGGCAGCGGTCAGGGTGGTCTTGCCGTGGTCAACGTGGCCGATGGTGCCAATGTTTACGTGGGGTTTGGTGCGCTCAAATTTCTGCTTAGCCATTTGAATATCCTCCTAACAATTTGTAGAATCACTTCCAGCAATGCGAATTTCCTCAGCACTGCCTATTTTACAGGAAACCTCAGGAAAAATCAATACCTGAATTAGAACCTGTATCCACGAGAGATACGGGGTTTTACTGAGGCTTGGAGCGTTCGTCCACGATCTTCTCCCGAATGCTCTTCGGGATCTCCACGTAGCTGTGGGGCTCCATGGTGTACTGTCCCCGGCCCTGGGTGCTGGACCGCAGGTCGGTGGCGTAACCAAACATATTGGCAAGAGGCACCAGAGCGTCCACCTGGGTGGCGCCGGTGCGGCTCTCCTGGCCCTGGATCTGGCCGCGGCGGCTGTTCAAATCACCGATGACCGTGCCCAGATACTCGTCGGGAACGATAACAGAAACCTTCATGATGGGCTCCAGCAGCGTGGGATCAGCCTTGCGCATGGCCTCCTTGAAGGCCATGGAGCCGGCGATCTTGAACGCCATCTCGGAGGAGTCCACCTCGTGGTAGGAGCCGTCGTACAGCGTGACCTTCACATCTTCCACGGGGAAGCCGGCCACAACGCCGGCGTTCATGGCGCCCTGGATGCCCGCGTCAACGGCGGGGATATACTCCTTGGGCACCGCGCCGCCCACGATGGAGTTGATGAACTCATAGCCCTTGCCGGACTCGTTGGGCTCCAGGCGGATCTTGACGTGGCCGTACTGGCCCTTGCCGCCGGACTGGCGGGCATACTTGGTGTCCTGCTCCACGGACTTCTTGATGGTCTCCTTGTAGGCCACCTGGGGCGCGCCCACGTTGGCCTCCACCTTATACTCCCGCAGCAGACGGTCCACAATAATCTCCAGGTGCAGCTCGCCCATGCCGGCGATGATGGTCTGCCCGGTCTCCTCGTCGGTGTAGGTCTTGAAGGTGGGGTCCTCCTCGGCCAGCTTCATCAGGGCGATGCCCATCTTCTCCTGACCAGCCTTGGTCTTGGGCTCGATGGCCACGCGGATTACAGGCTCAGGGAACTCCATGGACTCCAGAATGACGGGGTGCTTCTCGTCGCACAGCGTATCGCCGGTGGTGGAGTTTTTCAGGCCGATCACGCCGGCGATGTCGCCGGAGTAGATGGTCTCAATATCCTCCCGGTGGTTGGCGTGCATCTGGAGAATGCGGCCGATGCGCTCCTTCTGCCCCTTGGTGGAGTTGAGCACGGAGGTGCCGGTGCTCAGTGTACCGGAGTAGACGCGGACAAAGCTCAGACGGCCCACGTAGGGGTCGGTCATGATCTTGAACGCCAGAGCGGAGAAGGGGGCGTTGTCGTCAGAGGGACGCTCCTCCTCTTCCTCCGTCTTGGGGTTGACGCCCTTGATGGGGGGGATGTCCAGCGGGGAGGGCATATAGTCCACGATGGCGTCCAGCATCTTCTGCACGCCCTTGTTCTTGTAGGACGTGCCGCAGGTGACGGGAACCATCTCGTTGGCAATGGTAGCCTTGCGGATGGCGGTGCGGATGCGCTCCTGGGGAACCTCCTCGCCGCCAAGGTAGAGCTCCATGATCTCGTCGTCAAACATGGAGACGGCGTCCATGAGCTTCTCGCGGTACTCGTTGGCCAGATCCACCATGTCCTCCGGGATGGGCTCGACCCGCATATCCTTGCCCAGATCGTCATAGTAAATATCGGCGTCCATCTCCACCAGGTCGATGATCCCCTTGAAGGTCTCCTCACTGCCGATGGGGAGCTGGATGGGCACGGCGTTGCACTTGAGACGGTCGGCGATCATATCCAGCACGTGATAGAAGTCCGCGCCCATGATGTCCATCTTGTTGACGTAGATCATGCGGGGGACCTTATAGTTGTCGGCCTGACGCCACACGGTCTCGGACTGGGGCTCCACGCCGCCCTTGGCGCAAAGAACCGTCACGGAGCCGTCCAGAACGCGCAGGGAGCGCTCCACCTCTACGGTGAAGTCCACGTGGCCCGGGGTGTCGATGATGTTGATGCGGGTGGGATTGAACTGGTTTTTGGAGCCGGACCAGAAGCATGTGGTGGCGGCGGATGTGATGGTGATGCCGCGCTCCTGCTCCTGCGCCATCCAGTCCATGGTGGCGGTACCGTCGTGGGTCTCACCGATCTTATAGTTCACGCCGGTGTAGAACAGGATGCGCTCGGTGGTCGTCGTCTTGCCTGCATCGATGTGAGCCATAATGCCGATATTTCTGGTGTTTTCGAGAGATGTCTTTCTCGGCATACTGTCTTTCTCCTAACTTACCAGCGGAAGTGCGCGAAGGCCTTGTTGGCCTCGGCCTGCTTGTGCATGTCCTCGCGCTTTTTCACCGCGGCGCCTGTATTGTTGGCGGCGTCCATGATCTCGCTGGCCAGACGCTCGGCCATGGTGCGTTCGCTGCGGGCCCGGGAATAGGCGGTCAGCCACCGCAGACCCAGCGTGGTGCGCCGGGCGGGACGGACCTCCATGGGGACCTGATAGTTGGCGCCGCCCACGCGGCGGGCCTTGACCTCCAGGCTAGGCATGATGTTTTCCATGGCCTGGGTGAACACCTCAACGGGGTCCTTGCCGGTCTTCTCCTTGATCTGGTCAAAAGCGGAGTAGACCACCTTCTGCGCGACGCCCTTCTTGCCGTCCAGCATGACGTTGTTGGTAAGCCGGGTCACCAGGACGGAACCGTAGACGGGATCGGGCAGAATTTCTCTTTTGGGAACATTACCTCTTCTGGGCACTATGCTTCCCTCCTTCATAATATTCTATGATCTCATAGGTACTCAAAAGGCATCTTCCAGCCTCTTGTGTATGCCTGCCAAAGAGGTATATCCGTACATACGTACATTATATATAAACCTGTTCGGCAAAGCTTTCAGATTGTCCTTACTTGGACTTGGGACGCTTGGCGCCGTACTTGGAACGGCTCTGCATACGGCCGGACACGCCCTGGGTATCCAGAGTGCCGCGAATGATGTGATAGCGGACGCCGGGGAGGTCCTTGACACGGCCGCCGCGGATCATGACCACGGAGTGCTCCTGGAGGGAGTGGCCCACGCCGGGGATATAGGCGGTGACCTCGTAGCCGTTAGTCAGGCGAACACGGGCGATCTTACGCAGCGCGGAGTTGGGCTTCTTGGGGGTAGCGGTTCTCACGGCGGTGCAGACGCCTCTCTTCTGGGGAGAGGGGAGATCGGTGGTCTTGGTCTTCAGGGTGTTCAGACCAAACTGCAGAGCGGGAGAGGTGGACTTGTAGGTCGCCTGCTCCCTTCCTTTACGGACCAGCTGGTTAAAAGTAGGCATTGAATTTCTCCTTTCTTACATATTTTTGGCAGCCGCTTGAGATGCGGACAGCCTTTATTTTTTGCGGAAAACCTCTTGGCTATTCCGAAAAAACCAAATAATTGCAGGGCCCCGGATTCAAAGGACCGCCACCACGGACGCTCCCACTGCAATACGGCAGGCCTGACCCAGCTGGGTCATGGTATACCCCTCCTGAACGGGGATGCCGGCCTCCGCGCAGCTGGAGGCCACCGGGCCGGTGATCACCGGGTCGGCGTCACAGGCCAGAAACACCTGGCGGGCACGGCCCTCCCGAATGGCTTTGCGGGACTGTTTCACGCCGATCACCTTTTCCTGCGAAGCAAGTTCCGTAATCACGGGAAATTCCTCCTGATACTCGCTTTTATGGGAAAAGCGCACATTGACGCACACGCATGGCAAAATTCGCGGAATCTGCCCGCGTAATTGGAAATTATAGCATACGAGTCCGCCGCCGTCAAGTATTTCTGAAAAATGCTTCCCGATTTTTGAAACTTCCCGGTTCTATCCAAGATTCCCTGAAAATATAGCCGCTTTTTGCACAATTTATGCAAAGAGCCGGGCGGCCGCGGATGCGGCCGCCCGGCTGGACCCTTCCGGGCTCTCTTTTAATTATACGCTCTGGTACTCCGGAACCTCCTCCAGCGCCTCGCCGGGCGCCTCGTCCGGCACCAGCTCTTTAGCGGAGCTTTGATAGGTCTGGAGACCCGTGCCGGCGGGGATGAGCTTGCCGATGATGACGTTCTCCTTCAAGCCCGTCAGGCGGTCGGCCTTGCCCTTGATGGCGGCCTCGGTGAGGACCTTGGTGGTCTCCTGGAAGGAGGCTGCGGACAGGAAGGAGTCCGTGGCCAGGGAGGCCTTGGTGATACCCATCAGCAGCTGGGTGCCCACGGCCTTGCGCAGGGGCTCGCCGTCCTCCCGGGTCTCTCCTGCCGCGTTGCGGCGGTCGATCTCCGCGTTGGCGTCGTCCAGCTCCAGAACGTCCACCATGGAGCCGTCCAGCAGCCGGGTGTCGCCGGAGTCCTCCAGGCGGATCTTGCGCATCATCTGGCGGACGATAACCTCGATATGCTTATCGTTGATGTCCACGCCCTGCTGGCGGTACACCCGCAGGACCTCCTGAATCAGGTAGTTGTACACGGCGTCGGCGCCACGGATGCGGAGCACGTCGTGGGGGTTCAGTGCGCCGTAGGTCAGCTGGTGGCCGGCCTCAATGACCTCGCCGTCCTTCACCTGGAGACCCGTGTGAGGCACCGCGTAGGTGCGGACGTCGCCGTCGTCTGCGGTGACGATGATATTCAACAGGCTTCCCTTGGTGGCCTCCTCAAACTTCACCCTGCCGGCGATCTCGGAGAGAGTGGCCATCCGCTTGGGCTTGCGGGCCTCAAACAGCTCCTCCACACGGGGAAGACCCTGGGTGATGTCGCCGCCGGCCAGACCGCCGGTGTGGAAGGTACGCATGGTCAGCTGAGTGCCGGGCTCGCCGATGGACTGGGCAGCGATGATGCCGACGGCCTCGCCGGGGCCCACGGGCTGCTGGGTGGCCAGGTTCATGCCGTAGCACTTGGCACACACGCCGCTGCGGGCCTTGCAGGTCAGCACGGTGCGGATCATAACGGTGGGGCGCTCGTCTTTCTCAGGATCAAATGCGCAGCGGTCGCCCTCCTGGAAGTTCTCCTGGACCCACTTGCGGCCCTCCAGGATCTTGGCGTCGCTCTCCTCCATCATGCGGTCGCTGGAGAGCAGCACCTCGCCGGTGTCCGCGTCCACTACGTCGCCCACAAGATACCGGCCGCGGAGGCGGTCAGAGAACTTCTCGATGACCTGTCCGTTCTCGCTGATCTCGGAGACCTTGATGCCGTGGGTCACGCCGCAGTCCTTCTCCCGGATGATGACCTCCTGGGAGACATCCACCATGCGGCGGGTCAGGTAGCCGGAGTCGGCGGTCCGCAGAGCGGTGTCCGCCAGGCCCTTGCGGGCGCCGCGGCTGGAGATGAAGTACTCCAGGGCGGTCAGGCCCTCCCGGTAGTTGGCCTTGATGGGGATCTCGATGGTCTTGCCGGCGGTGTTGGCGATCAGGCCGCGCATGCCCGCCAGCTGGCGGATTTGCTTCATGGAGCCGCGGGCGCCGGAGTCCGCCATCATGAAGATGGGGTTGTACCGGTCCAGATTGTCCTGCAGGGCGGAGGAGACATCGTCCGTGGTCTTCTCCCAGACCTGCACCACCTGCTTGTAGCGCTCGTGGTCGGTCATGAAGCCCATCTTGTACTGGTTCTCGATGTCCACCACGGCCTGCTCGCTGGCAGCCACCATCTCGTACTTCTTGGGCGGGATGGTCATGTCCGCGATGGAAACGGTGATGGCGGCCCGGGTGGAGTACTTATAGCCCGTGGCCTTGATGGCGTCCAGCACCTCGGCGGCCATGGTAAAGCCGTGCTTGTTGATGGTCCGGTCCACGATCCTGCCCAGCTGCTTCTTGCCGCAGGTCTCGGTGATCTCGTAGTCGCAGATGTGGGCGGGGTCGTTCCGGTCCACAAATCCCAGGTCCTGGGGGACGTTCTGGTTGAAGATGATCCGGCCCGGGGTGATCTCCACAATGCGGGTATAGACGGCGCCGTCCACCTCCCGGCTCCGGCGGACCAGAATGGGGCAGTGGGGGCCGATAACGCCCTCGTTGTAGGCCATCAGGGCCTCGTCCTCGCTGGCGTAGACGTGGAGGGGGCGGTAGGACGCGGGCTGCTGCCCCTTCTCCAGGGCGGCGTTTGCGGCCAGGAACTCGTCGGCGTCCACCACGGTTCCGGCGGCAAGATTCGTGTCTCCGGCGCTCTCGCACCAGACGTTCTCCGCGCCCTTCTCCGCCTTGCCCATGCGGTCCATGGTCAGGTAGTAGCTGCCCAGCACCATGTCCTGGGTGGGCACGGTGACGGGACCGCCGTCCTGGGGACGGAGCAGGTTGTTGGCCGAGAGCATCAGAATGCGGGCCTCGGCCTGGGCCTCGGCGCTGAGGGGCACGTGAATGGCCATCTGGTCGCCGTCGAAGTCGGCGTTGAAGGCCGTGCAGTTCAGGGGATGGAGCTTCAATGCCCTGCCGTCCACCAGCACCGGCTCGAAGGCCTGGATGCCCAGGCGGTGCAGTGTGGGGGCGCGGTTGAGCATGACGGGGTGGTCCGTGATGATGACGTCCAGCGCGTCCCAGACCTCGGTGACGCCCTTATCCACCATCTTCTTGGCAGACTTGATGTTGTTGGCGGTGCCGTCCTCCACCAGCTTTTTCATGATGAAGGGCCGGAACAGCTCCACGGCCATCTCCTTGGGCACGCCGCACTGGTAGATTTTCAGCTCCGGACCGACGACGATGACGGACCGGCCGGAGTAGTCCACCCGCTTGCCCAAAAGGTTCTGGCGGAAGCGGCCCTGCTTGCCCTTCAAGAGGTCGCTGAGGGATTTCAGAGCCCGGTTGTTGGCGCCGGTGACGGCCCGGCCTCTCCGGCCGTTGTCGATCAGTGCGTCCACGGCCTCCTGGAGCATCCGCTTCTCATTGCGGACGATGATGTCCGGGGCGTTGAGCTGAATGAGCCGCTTGAGGCGGTTGTTGCGGTTGATGACCCGGCGGTAGAGGTCGTTGAGGTCCGACGTGGCGAACCGGCCGCCGTCCAGCTGGACCATGGGCCGCAGCTCCGGCGGAATCACCGGCAGCACGTCGATAACCATCCACTCCGGCTTGTTGCCGGACATCAAGAAGGCGTCCACCACCTCCAGCCGCTTGACGATGCGGGCCTTCTTCTGGCCGGAGGCCTCCTTCAGCTCCGCGTGGAGCTGGGCGGAGAGGGCCGTCAGGTCCACGTCCTGGAGGAGCTTCTTCACGGCCTCGGCGCCCATGCCGGCCTGGAAGTCGTCCTCATATTTCTCCCGGTAGTCCCGGTACTCCTTCTCGGAGAGGATCTGATTGCGGGTCAGCGGGGTCTCGCCGGGGTCAGTGACAATATAGTTGGCAAAGTACAGCACCTTCTCCAGGATGCGGGGGCTGATGTCCAGCAGCAGTCCCATCCGGGAGGGAATGCCCTTGAAGTACCAGATGTGGCTGACGGGGGTGGCCAGCTCGATGTGGCCCATGCGCTCCCGGCGCACCTTGGCCCGGGTGACCTCCACACCGCAGCGGTCGCAGACCTTGCCCTTGTAGCGGATTTTCTTGTACTTGCCGCAGTGGCACTCCCAGTCCTTGGTGGGCCCGAAGATCTTCTCGCAGAACAGGCCCTCCTTCTCCGGCTTGAGGGTGCGGTAGTTGATGGTCTCGGGCTTTTTCACCTCGCCGTAAGACCAGGCGAGGATCTGCTCGGGGGAGGCCATGCCGATTTTAATCGCGTCAAAGGCAATGTTGTTGCCGGTGTTCATATCACTCATAGTGCGATTTCCTCCTTAATGATTCAGAATGTGGCGTCTGACGAATGGTTGACCTCTGAATCATTCCTCGTCGTCCTCGTCGAAGTCCATGCCGATGTCCGCGCCCGCGTCCTCCGGAGCGTCCTCAATGTCAAAGCCGGACTCCTGGAACTCCGTCTCGTCGGCAAAAGCGCGGCGGCGGTCGTCGTCGGCGTCCATCCGCGCCAGATTGAAGGTGTCCATGGCGTCCTCGTCATCCTTGAGCTCGATGGTGTTGCCCTCGGGGTCCAGCACCTGGATGTCCAGGCACAGGGACTGGAGCTCCTTCACCAGCACCTTGAAGGACTCGGGCACGCCGGGCTGGGGCACGTTGTGGCCCTTGACGATGGCCTCGTAAGTGCGGACGCGGCCCGTCACGTCATCGGACTTCACCGTCAGAATCTCCTGAAGGGTGTAGGCCGCGCCGTAGGCCTCCAGGGCCCAGACCTCCATCTCGCCGAAGCGCTGGCCGCCGAACTGGGCCTTGCCGCCCAGGGGCTGCTGCGTCACGAGGGAGTAGGGGCCGGTGGAGCGGGCGTGGATCTTGTCGTCCACCAGGTGGTGCAGTTTCAGGAAGTAGACGTAGCCCACGGTGACCTTGTTGTCAAAGGGCTCGCCGGTACGGCCGTCGTACAGCACGCTCTTGCCCTCGGGGTCCAGGCCGGCCTCGGCCAGCATGGCGGAGATGTCCTCCTCCCGTGCGCCGTCAAAGATGGGGGTGGCCACCTTGCAGCCCAGGGCGTGGGCGGCGTAGCCCAGGTGGACCTCCAGCACCTGGCCGATGTTCATACGGCTGGGCACGCCCAGGGGGTTCAGCACAATGTCCAGCGGCGTGCCGTCGGGCAGGAAGGGCATATCCTCCTGGGGCAGGACCCGGGAGACAACGCCCTTGTTGCCGTGGCGGCCGGCCATCTTGTCGCCCACCTGGATTTTACGGCGCTGGGCGATATACACCCGGACAACCATATTCACGCCGGGCCCCAGCTCATCGCCGGCCTCCCGGGTGAAGACCTTGGTGTCCAGCACGATGCCGCTCTCGCCGTGGGGAACCTTCAAGGAGGTATCCCGGACCTCCCGGGCCTTCTCGCCGAAGATGGCCCGCAGGAGCCGCTCCTCGGCGGTGAGGTCGGTCTCGCCCTTGGGGGTGACCTTGCCCACCAGGATGTCCCCGGCCTTCACCTCCGCGCCCACGCGGATGATGCCGTTCTCGTCCAGGTCCTTCAATGCGTCCTCGCCCACGTTGGGGATGTCCCGGGTGATCTCCTCAGGCCCCAGCTTGGTGTCACGGGCGTCGATCTCAAACTCCTCAATGTGGATGGAGGTATACAGGTCCTCCCGCACCAGGCGCTCGTTTAAGAGGACGGCGTCCTCATAGTTGTAGCCCTCCCAGGTCATGAAGCCCACCAGAATATTCCGGCCCAGGGCAATCTCACCCTGATCGGTGGCGGGGCCGTCCGCCAGGACGGTGGGGCCGTCCTCGCCGTTGGGGCCCTTGCTGCCCGGGCCCAGGACCCGGTCGCCCACAGCCACAATGGGCCGCTGGTTGATGCAGGTGGTGTGGTTAGAGCGCAGGTACTTGGTGAGCTTGTAGGTCTTCTTCTCCCCGCTGTCGTACTGAACAGTGACGTGGCGGGCGTCCAGGTCGGTGACCACACCGTCGCCCTCCGCCGTCACCACGATCTCGGAGTCCACGCAGATCTTGTGCTCCATGCCGGTGCCCACGATGGGGGCCTCGGGCCGCAGCAGGGGCACGGCCTGGCGCTGCATGTTGGCGCCCATCAGGGCGCGGTTGGCATCGTCGTTGGGCAGGAAGGGGATCATGGCCGTGGCGATGGAGACCATCATCCGGGGGGAGACGTCGATATAGTCCACCCGCTCCTTGTCTACCTCCACCACCTCGTCCCGGTGGCGGGCGGTGATACGGGCGTTGATGAGGCAGCCGTTTTCATCCAGGGGCTCGGCGGCCTGGCCGACGATGTAGTTGTCCTCCTCGTCGGCGGTCATATAGGTGATCTCCTCGGAGACGTGGAAGGTCTCCTTGTCCACGGCCCGGTAGGGGGACTCGATGAAGCCGTACTCGTTGATCCGGGCATAGGTGGCAAGGTAGGAGATCAATCCGATGTTGGGACCCTCGGGGGTCTCAATGGGGCACATGCGGCCGTAGTGGCTGTAGTGGACGTCCCGAACCTCCATGTTGGCCCGCTCACGGGAGAGGCCGCCGGGGCCCAGGGCGGAGAGGCGCCGCTTGTGGGTCAGCTCCGCCAGGGGGTTGGTCTGGTCCATGAACTGGCTCAGGGGGCTGGAGCCGAAGAACTCCTTGATGGCGGCGGTAACTGGCCGGATGTTGATGAGGCTCTGGGGCGTGACAATCTCCAGGTCCTGGATGGTCATGCGCTCCCGGATGACCCGCTCCATACGGCTAAAGCCGATGCGGAACTGGTTCTGGAGCAGCTCGCCCACGCAGCGCAGGCGGCGGTTGCCCAGGTGGTCGATGTCGTCCCTGACGGACACGCCCCGGGCCAGACCGTTCATATAGTTGATGGAGGTGAGGATGTCGTCGATGATGATGTGCTTGGGCACCAGGTCGTCCTTGTGGAGCTTGATCTGGTCGATGAGCTCCTCCCCCTGGTACTGGCCCAGCAGCTCCTGGAGCACGTCGAACCGGACCCGCTCCTTGATGCCGCAGGTCTCGAAGGGGTCGAAGTCCACATAGTGGGCCATATCGCACATCCGGTTGGACATCACCAGCAGGGGCTGGCCCTCCACATCGATGGTGACCTCGCTGACGCCCACGTCATCCAGCAGCCGGGCGTCGTCCTTGCTCAGAAGATGCCCCTCATCAAAGAGGATCTCGCCGGTGGCGGGGTCCGCCGCGGCGCCGGCCAGCTTGTAGCCGGTGACACGCTGCCACAGGGACAGCTTTTTATTGAACTTGTACCGGCCAACGACGGACAGATCGTAGCGCCGGGGATCGAAGAAGAGGTTGTTCATCAGCGTCTCGGCGGCCTCCACCGTGGGGGGCTCGCCGGGGCGGAGGCGGCGGTAGATCTCCAGCATGGAGTCCTCGTAGGTCTTGCAGGGGTCCTTCTCCAGAGTGGCCATGATCCGGGCGTCGCCGCCGAAGCGTTCCTTGATCTCCTCGTCGGAGCGGATGCCAAGAGCCCGGATCAGGCAGGTGATGGGGATCTTGCGGTTCTTGTCGATGCGGACCCAGAAGAGCTCGTTGGCGTCGGTCTCATACTCCAGCCACGCGCCCCGCTGGGGGATGATCTGGGCGGAGAGGATGGGCAGGTCGGTCTTGATGTCGATCTCCTTGCTGTAGTACACGCCGGGGGAGCGGACGATCTGGGAGACCACGACGCGCTCCGCGCCGTTGATGACGAAGGTGCCGGAGTGGGTCATCAGGGGGAAGTCCCCCATGAAGATCTCCTGCTCCTTGATCTCCCCGGTCTCCTTGTTCCGCAGGCGGACCTTGACCTTCAGGGGGGCGGCGTAGGTGGCGTCCCGGGCCTTGCACTCCTCCACGTCGTACTTGGGGTCCTCGTCCATCTTGTAGTCGATGAAGGTCAGCTCCAGGTTGCCCTGATAGTCCGTGATCGCACCCACGTCGGCAAAGACCTCCCGCAGGCCGGTGTCCAAAAACCACTGGTACGACGTCTTCTGGATCTCCAGAAGGTTCGGCATGGGCATGACTTCCTCATGCCGGGCAAAGTTTTTGCGAAGGGTCTTTCCGTAGTACTTGTCTTTGGCCATCTTCTCAAATTCACCTTTCTTCCGCCCCGCTCTGTTCGGCGGCGCGCGTTGTTTCTCTGAAAACGCCAGCTTGTGATACACGCGGATGAGTTGTTAAAAACTCTCCGTTCCGCTCTTGCATTGCCATGGGGAATGTGCTATACTGTGAACAGAGATGAGAATGGGGTTTTATCTCCAGTTATCACATAAGTGATTCATTTTACCATGCTCTGCCAGGGTTGTCAAGGGATATTTTGTCCTTTTTTACCCCCGGCCGGTGAATTTGAGAGGCGGAGGCCTCTCTTTTGCTTTTGGCGGCAAATTCGCCGCCTGACAAAACGCGCATGCTGCGATGTCATGTATTAAAGGGTGGTTTCACCACCTGCTGCATTACATGGCTGATGGTTCATTTGTGGCAAAATGACACAGACTGGAAAAGCGGTGACCGACCAGGAGGAGCGTCCGGGGATGACCCAGGCACTCCATTCACTTTGCCGACCCTCTGCTAAGTGCGCATTTACTCACCACCGCCATCGGCCGGTGGTGGTATGGGCCTGTGGCTATCGTGCGCCCTCCGGGGGCGGCTCCGCCGGACGCGCTCCTTCCCCCGCCCAGCACGGACAGGCCATCAGACGCCACCGCGGCTTGTGCATCGGCGCATTGCTTGCCTCTACTATCAGCACCGTCAAATTGCAATTGACTGCTATTTGCGCTCGTGGTATACTTTGGCCGTGATTTTAGCAAGTCAGTGTTTCCAGTAAAAAAATATATAGAATTAGGCCTTGTTTGAAAAATGGCGGAATGCCCAACGGCGAGAGAAGAGATATTTTCGCCAATCAAGGCAAATTTTCGCAGGCGGGCTGACGCCCGGCAAGAAAATTCAACGCAGAGTGGCGGATAATGATCCACCGTTTGGGCGTTTTGACTTTTTTCAAACATGGCCTAACAACAGGGGGAACCAAATAATGTACATTTATAAAACAGAAATTTTAACGGTAGGCGTAAAATGGATTTCCGATAAGGCAAATGCAAACGACATAGCCGCATTGGACCAGTTAATTAACGAAAGAGCTGCTGATGGGTGGGAACTTGTAACATATGATTACATGGCAACGTCAACTCAGATAAAAGGGGCATTTGTTATTACATTTAGAAAACAACGCTAACTCTATTTGCAATCAAATACATTTATCAAGGGGGATTTCATCTTTTGGGTGAAATCCCCCTTGATAAATGCTCTCCTGAGAAGCACCGGGAAGTATAAACGCATCCTGAACGCCTGCGCACCGCGGCCCAAATCCGGCAGGGCTCCCATGCGGAAAAGAGGCCCCGGTCCCAAAAGGACCGGGGCCTCTCCATTCTCCAGCCGTCAGCTGAACAGTTCCTCGTCGGCGTAGTCGTCGTACTCGGAGCGGAAGCGCTTGCTCAGCCGCTTCTTCATGCCGCAGCAGCCCACGGACAGGTCGTGCCAGCCGCCGATCAGCAGGCAGACCACCGCCGCGAAGGCCAGGCTGGCGCCGATGATCTTCATGACCATGCTTGCAGTTTTGCTCATATCAGGTTCCTCCCCTTTCCATCGTCCATTTTCTTGAATTTTGTATACCGTATGCAGTATATCACATGTCCCGCCAAAAGGGAAGCACATTTTTCCGCTCCAACCGGCAAAATGCCTCCTCCAAATTTTCGACACTTTTACCGAATGCCACCCTTGTTCTCGGCCCCCACTTGTGATATACTGATATAAAACAGCTGTGTCTCTATCTCACAAGAAATCTGCAAGGAGGTTTTCCCCATGAAGCTCAGCTTTTTCGGCGCGGACCAATGCGTGACCGGCAGTTGTCACTGCCTGGAGATCAACGGCAAGCGCATCCTCATCGACTGCGGACTGCAGCAGGGCCGGGACGAGGTGTCCAACGGCGAGTTCCCCTTCGCCCCCAACACCATCGACTATGTGCTGGTGACCCACGCCCACATTGACCACTCCGGCCGCATTCCCATGCTCATCAAGCAGGGCTTTCAGGGCCGCATCCTCACCACCCGCCTCACCGCCCAGCTGCTGGAGATCATGCTGCTGGACTCCGCCCACATCCAGGAACAGGACGCCGAGTGGAAAAACCGCAAGGGCGAGCGCTCCGGCGCCCCCCGGACGGAGCCCCTCTACACCGTGGCGGACGCGGAGCGGGTGCCGGAGTTCCTGGACACCTGCGAGTACGGCCAGTTCGTCCACCTGTGCGACGGCGTGGACCTGGAGTTCACCGACGCGGGGCACCTGCTGGGCTCCGCCTTCATCGCCATGGACCTGGAGGAAAACGGCGTGAAGAAGAGCATCGTCTTCTCCGGCGACATCGGCAACATCAACCAGCCCATCATCCGGGACCCGGTGCAGATCACCGGCGCGGACTACGTGGTGATGGAGTCCACCTACGGCGACCGGAACCACCCGGAGCACTGGGGCTATACAGACAACCTGGCCCGGATCATCGACAAGACCATGGCCCGGGGCGGCAACGTCATCATTCCCTCCTTCGCCGTGGGCCGCACCCAGGAGCTGCTGTACTTCATCCGGGAGATCAAGGAGCAGCACAAGGTCTCCTCCTGCCCGGACTTCCCGGTCTACATCGACTCCCCCCTGGCCAAGAAGGCCACCACCATCTTTGACGGCGACCTCCGGGGCTACATGGACCTGGACGCCGTGTGGCTGACCCGCAAGGGCACCAACATGTTCCGCTTCCCCAACCTCCAGCTGACGGAGACCAGCGAGGAGTCCAAGGCCCTCAACGAGGACCCCACCCCCAAGGTCATCATCTCCGCCTCCGGCATGTGCGACGCCGGCCGCATCCGCCACCACCTCAAGCACAACCTCTGGCGGCCGGAGTGCACCATCCTCTTCGTGGGCTACCAGGGGGAGGGCACCCTGGGCCGCCAGCTGCTGGAGGGGGCCAAGAGCGTGAAGCTCTTTGGCGAGGAGATCTCCGTCCAGGCTCACCTGGAGAACTTCACAGGCCTCAGCTCCCACGCCGACCGGGACCACCTGCTCAAGTGGATCAGCGGCTTCCAGGAGCCCAAGCCCCAGCATGTCTTCGTGGTCCACGGCGACCGGGAGGTGGCCCCCTTCTTCGCCAAGACGCTGGAGGGCATGGGGATTCCGGCCCACGCGCCCCAGTACACCGAGGTCTACGATCTGGCGGCCAACACCCAGCTGGCCCCCGGCTACCTGCCGGAGCGGAAGGTCTCCAAGGTGACTCCCAGCGGAGCCCGGGCCTCCGCCGCCTACGAGCGGCTGGTCTCCGTGGGCGCCATGCTCAACGAGTCCATCAAGCGCAGCAAGGGACGGGACAACAAGTCCCTTGCGAAATTCGCCGACCAGCTGCGGCTGCTGCTGGAGAAGTGGGAGGCGTAAGCCTCAAAAAAGCGGAAGGCCAAAGCCTTCCGCTTTCCCGCACCGCCGCAGAAAAGCGGCAGTGAACGCCCTTTCCCGCACGCCATTCTATCAAGAGAGGACCCGCCTATGGAAAACCTGCGCCAGCCCCTGCAAAAGGGCAAGCTCTACACCGGCACCGTGGAGGCCTACTCCAGCGAGGGCCTGGGCATCGTCCGCCTGAACGGCGCCGTGGTCTTCGTCCCCCAGGCCGTCCGGGGGGAGACCATGGACCTGCGGATTACAAAAGTGATGAAATCCAGCTGCGCCGGAGAGATCGTAAAGATCCGCGCCCCCTCCCCGGAGCGGGTCAAGCCGGAGTGCCCCTATTTCGGCAGGTGCGGCGGCTGCGATTTTCAGCACCTGAGCTACCCGGAGGAGCTCCGAGCCAAACGCCAGCGGGTGCAGGATGCCTTAACCCGTCTTGGGGGTGCGGACATCCAGGTGGAGGAGATTCTGGGGGCGAGGGAGCCCGCCCGCTACCGCAACAAGAGCCAGTACCCCGTGGGGGCCGACGGCTCCATCGGCTTCTACCGCTCCCGCAGCCACCAGGTGGTGCCTATTGACCGCTGCCTCATTCAGCCGGAGGTCTCCGACCGCACTGCCAGAGCCGTGGGGGACTGGATGCATCGCTACAAGATCTCCGCCTACGACGAGTCCACCGGCAAGGGGCTGATGCGCCACATCTATGTCCGGGTCAACGCCGCAGGCGAGAGCCTCTGCTGCGTGATAGCCAACGGAAAGCAGCTCCCCCGGGAGCCGGAGCTGGCAGCCCTCATCCAGGCCGCTGCCCCCAAGACCGTGGGCGTGGTGCTGAACACCAACACCCGCCCCGGCAATGTGATCCTGGGGGACAAATACCGCGTCATCTGGGGCCGGGACTTTTTGATGGACACCCTCTGCGGGCTGGAGTTCAAGCTGTCCGTCCCCTCCTTTTACCAGGTGAACCGGGCTCAGGCGGAAGTACTTTACGGCAAGGCCCTGGAATTCGCCGGCCTGACGGGCAGGGAGACGGTGCTGGACCTGTACTGCGGCACGGGCACCATCACGCTGTGTCTGGCCCGGCAGGCCGGTCGGGCCATCGGCGCGGAGATTGTTCCCCCCGCCGTGGCGGACGCCCGGGAAAACGCCGTCCGAAACGGCGTCAAAAATGTGGAGTTCTTCTGCGGAGACGCCGCCTCTGTGGCCGCCCGGCTGGAGACAGAGGGTCTGCGGCCGGACGTCGTCACCGTGGACCCGCCCCGGAAGGGCCTCAGCCCGGAGGTCATCTCCTCCATCGCCGGCATGGGACCACAGCGGGTGGTGTACGTCTCCTGCGATCCCGGCACCCTGGGGCGGGATGTGAAAATCTTCGCCGGCTTCGGCTACCGGGCGGACCGTGCCTGCGCGGTGGACATGTTCCCGGGGACGCGGCATGTGGAGGCAGTCGTCTTGTTATCAAAACGCGATTCCTCCAAGATTTAGGCAGTCCTGCCTGAGGTTTTGCGCGCGCAAAGAACTTATCCAATTCGGAGGTAGCAAATGGCAGGAGAGAAAATCATCACACCGCCCATCAAGTGCCAGGGAATAAAAACCAAATTGGTGCCCTTTATCATAGAAAATGTACAACGGGATGAGAACGGCCTGTGGATTGAGCCTTTCGTGGGAACGGGAGCCGTCGCCTTCAATATCGCGCCGGCACGGGCGCTCCTATGCGACAAAAACCGGCATATCATCTCCTTCTATCAGGGCATCCAAAACGGCATCATCAACAGCAGCACCGTGAGAGACTTCCTCGAATACCACGGCAGCATATTGGAACAGCGGGGCGGAGAGTACTACCTTGAAATGCGCAGCGCCTTCAACCAAAACTACGATCCCCTGTACTTTTTGTTCCTAAACCGCTCCGACTTCAACGGCATGATCCGATTTAATCAAAAAGGCGAATTTAATGTACCCTTCTGCCAAAAGCCGCACCGGTTTTCCAAGTCATATATTACAAAAATCTGCAATCAAGTCTCCCGCGTCTCCGCCGCAATGAGCGGAAGAGATTGGGAGTTTATCTGCTGTCCCTGGCAAAACGCATTTGCCGGGGCGGCGGCAAACGACTATATATATCTGGACCCTCCATATATCGGAAGAGATACCTCCTATGTCGGCGAATGGTCGGAAGAAGACGCGGCGTCTCTCGCCGGGTATGCCCATCAGACACCGGCCAACGTGTGCCTGTCCATGTGGAAGGAAAACCAATTTCGGAAAAACGGACACCTGTTTGAATACTGGTCCGATTTCACATGGTATGAACACAGCCATTATTATCACTTCGGAGCGAAAGAATCCAACCGCCATCCGATGACAGAGGTACTGGCCATCAAGCGGTAAGACATAAAAATCTGCTTCTCTATTTATGTCTCTTCTGATAGTCCGCAATCCGCTCCAGCAGTCCCTGGTGGTCGTATGGGTGCAGGAGAGACAGCCCGTTCTGCTGCAGAACCCACTCCAGGAAGCCATCCAAAGTCGTATACGCCTTTTCCGGGCTGCGGTATTTGGGATAGTATTTCCAGTACAAATCAAACGCATCCACGCCCAATTCACCGAAAGGACCTCTCCCCTCCCTGAGATCAGAAAAACACCTCGTGGGGAAAGACCCGATATTTTCCGTATTCCCCGATCCGGGCTTATCTCCCGCGATCCTGTACTTCTCCTGTATAAAATACCGCACATCACGGTACGGAAATACAACCTGGTCTCTCCGGCTGTAATCATAGACCGCGCTTTCCTGCGCCGCTCCGTTCCTCCTATACACAAAGCCGATCACGTAGTGTTTTACGTAGTCTGTGTAGAGATATTCAATATTCTTTGTATTATTTCGCATATATGAGCCGTATGATCCAAGCGTAAATTTAATGGTCGACTGATTACCGCCGACATATGTAGTCTTAACGTCAATCGCTATTTTCTCTCTGGAGGCTTCATCCCGCATCATGATAAAGTCCGGATAAACAGTCTGAGACACAGGCGTTTTCAGCAGCATTCCATGGGCTTGTGCGATTTCTGACAATATGGGCTGTGTAAACATCTCAAAAATCCGGCCGATAATCTTCGAGTCCGTGCCCAACGTATGAATCCTGTTATCGGAATCAAGGATGCCATATGCCTCAAAATTGACGCCTTCCATTTTTTCATAAAACTCGCTCATCAGAAATTCTTCCATATCATTCGCTTCCTTTCATTCCACTCCGTCGAACAGCTCGCTTAACGTTATATCCAGTCCGCCAGCAATCTTCGCTATATTGCAAAGCGAAATATTGCGCCGCCCTGCCTCCACCGAGGCAAAATAGGTCCGGTCCATCTCAATTTTTAACGCGAATTTCTCTTGGCTGATTCCGTACTCCGTCCGGAGCTGCCGGACCCGTTTCCCAAACGCCAGCTGAATTTCCAAATCTCGTTCACCTCCGATCTCTTCCTGATAAGTCTATCTGATTTGCCGCTTTTAAGACAACGGTTTATAAGTCACAATCATTATACGCTGCAGAGATCGTGGAAAAAGTTACAGGCCAACCGTCTCATCCGAAGGAGGTCCCGCCATGCCCGCCCGCCGCACGCTGCTGATTCCCGCCCTGCTGGACGACTGGTTTCCCCTGCTGCAATACGCCTTCTCCTCCGACAACTGGGAGCCTGTGCTGCTGACAGAGGACCAGGGCCTTGCCGACCTGGGCCTGCGGTACTTCCACAACGAGCTGTGCTATCCCGTCTTTCTGATCGCCGGGCAGGTGCTCTCCGCCCTGGCCTCCGGAAAGTACGACCCCGCCCGGTGCGGCGTGCTCATGGGCCAGGCCGGGGACGAGTGCCGGGGCTCCTGCGGCATCCGCCTGACCCGGAGGGCCCTGGACAAGGCCGGGTACCCGCAGGTGGCCCTGCTGAGCCTGAACGTGCGGGGCATCGACCGGGACACCGGCCTGCCCATCACGCCCATAATGGTCCGGCGCGCCCTGGCCGCCGCCGTGTGGGGGGACACGCTGGCCATTCTCCGCAATCAGACCCGGCCCTATGAGCTCCATCCCGGCGAGGCGGAGTCCCTGTGGCGGACATGGATGAAAACCCTGGGGGACAGTCTCCGTCAAGGGAAATCCCTTACCTGCCGTCAGATCATGGCCCGCTGCCGGGAGATGACCGCCGCCTTCCGCCAAGTGGAGACCGTGCCCCGGAAGGTCCAGAGGGTGGCCGTGGTGGGGGAGATCTACACCAAATACTGCCATCTTGGCAACTGGGATCTGGAGCGGTATCTGGCGGCAGAGGGCTGCGAGACCGGCGTGGGCGGCATCACCTGGTACGCCCTGTATTACATGGACTCTCACGCCATGAAAGGTTCCGTCCCCCAGCGGAAGCTCTACCGCCTTCTGGCCCGCTTCCTGGGTTCCGTTCAGCGGGAGATGCTGGACATTTTGAATGGGGCAGGCTACCATACCCTGCCCCCCTTCGCCCGGATGAAGAGGCAGGCGGAGGGCCTGGCCCCGCTGAACTGCACCGTGGCGGACGGCTGGCTCATTGCCGCCGAGGCCGCCGCGTGGGCCCGGCTGGGCTGCCGGAAGATCCTCTGCGTCCAGCCCTTCGCCTGCCTGCCGGGGCACATCTTCGGCAAGGGGCAGTACGCCGCCCTCCAGCGCAAGCTCCCGGGAACCCGGCTGGTCAGCGTGGACTACGACGCCAGCACCGGCCCCGGCACCGTGGAGAGCCGCATCCGGATGCTGCTGGACGAGGATCTGGAGCCGGATTTTTAGATACTATCTGTATATTTTCTATTTTATATACTATTCGCAATCAAAGAAGGTGCCCTCATGCCGCCCAAAACTCTGCTGATTCCCTCCCTGCTGGACGCCCACTGGCCTCTGCTCCGGTGGGCGTTTCAGTCCCCGGTGTGGACGCCTGTGGTACTGGAGGGAAACCGGGCGGACGTGGAGGACCTGGGGCTGGGCCGCACCCACAACGACCTGTGCTACCCCTTCGTCCTCATCACCGGGCAGGTGCTCCGCGCTCTGCGCTCCGGAGAGTATGACCCGGCCCGCACCGGCGTTCTGATCTCCCAGACCGGCGACGGCTGCCGGGGCTCCTGCCTGATCCGGCTGCTGCGGCCGGTGCTGGACCGGGAGGGCTTTACCCAGGTGCCGCTGCTGTCCTTCAACGTTCGGGGCGTGGAGCGCTCCTCCGCCCTGCCGGTGTCTTTGACCATGGCCCGCCGGGCCCTGGCGGCGGCCTTCTGGGGAGACGCCCTGCTGCTGATGGGCGGCGAGACCCGCCCCGCGGAGCGCCGCGCCGGGGAGACGGCGGCCCTCATCCGCCGCTGGGAGGAGATTCTCTCCGGCGACCTGGCGTCAAAGCGGAACCTCTCCCCCGCCGCCATCCTCCGCCGCTGCCGGGAAATGGCCCGGGACTTTCAATCTGTGGAGACCCGGCCCGCGCCTTTGCAGAACGTCGCCCTGGTGGGGGACATCTACACCAAGTACTGCGCCTTGGGCAACTGGGACCTGACGGACTTTCTGGAGCGGCAGGGGTGCCGGGTGGGGATCAACGGCCTGACCTGGTACGCCCTGTACTATCTGGACAGTCACCTGGAAATTGGCCCCCTGCCCATGCGGCTGGGCGGCAAGCTGCTGGCAGCCCTGGGCGGGCCCATGCAGCGCCGCTTCATCCGGATTCTGCGGGAGGCGGGGTTCACCGTCCTGCCGCCCTACCGGGAGCTGAAGGCTTTGGCGCGGGAGCTGAACGGCACCCGCTGCGCCCTGGGCAGCGGATGGCTGCTGGCGGCGGAGAGCGCCGCCTGGGTCCGGGCGGGGTACCGCAAGGTCCTCAGCGGCCTGCCCTTTCAGTGCCTGCCGGGACACATCTACGGCCGGGGGCAGTATGCCGCCCTCCAGCGGCAGCTGCCGGGGAGCCTCATTGTGGGGGTGGACTACGACGCCTCTCTCCGGGACGGCACGGTGGAGAACCGAATCCGGATGCTGCTGGACACAGAGCTGTAAAGGCGGATACCTTTTCTGATCTTACGCCGTCTAAATCAACAGGAGGTGTTTGAGATGAAAAAATTATTTTTGTCCCTGGCCCTGCTGGGCCTGCTGACCCTCACCGCCTGCTATGGCGCGCCCAAGGTGGGAGACGCCTTCGAGGGTGAAGTGAACAACTATGAGGGCGTCACCATGACTGTTGTGGAGGGCACCGCCATGCCCGGCGGCGTCACGGTGGAGGTGCTGAACACCACGGAGGCGGAGATCAACAGCGGCAACCAGCACGACTTTGGGCTCCAGATGGAACAGGATGGCCGGTGGCACTGGCTGGAGCGCAAGGGGGAGTTCGCCAACACGGCGGAGGCGTATATCTTCTCCACGGACGAATCCCGGGAGCTGGCCCTCACCTGGAGCAGCGGTTACGGCGATTTGAAGCCGGGGCACTATCGGGTCACAAAGTGGTTCTTCGAGTACCGGGCCCCCGGCGACACGACGGATTTTCTCCTGACGGCGGAGTTTACCCTGGAATAACGCAACCCATGAGGGGGGGCGGCGGCTTCAAACCCGCCGCCCCCCTTTGTAAACTTTTTTACCAATCCCCTGATTTTCTTTGCATTCCCTTCCTGTTTGTGGTATGCTATCGTTGTTTTATTATGAACAATTATCTATACAAGAGAACTCTTCCCTTTCTCAGGAAAGATGAATTGAAAGGATGTATATAAAACCATGGGTCTTTTGAAATCAATCTTCGGCGATTACAGCTCCCGGGAGCTGAAATCCATCTACCCCGTTGTGGACAAGATCGAGGCCATGGCCGACGAGTACAAGGCCATGACCGACGGCCAGCTCCAGGCCAAGACAGCCGAGTTCAAGGATCGCCTGCAAAACGGCGAGACGCTGGACGCCATCCTCCCGGAGGCCTTCGCCGCCGTGCGGGAGGCCGCCGACCGGGTGCTGGGCATGCGGCCCTACCGGGTACAGCTGGTGGGCGGCATTGTCCTCCACCAGGGCCGCATCGCCGAGATGAAGACCGGCGAGGGCAAGACGCTGGTGGCCACCCTCCCCGCCTATTTGAACGCCCTGACGGGCCAGGGCGTCCACATCGTCACCGTCAACGACTACCTTGCAAAGCGCGACAGCGAGTGGATGGGCAAGGTTCACCGTTTCCTGGGGCTGAAAGTGGGCCTGATCGTCCACGGCCTCACCAGCAAGCAGCGGCAGGAGGCCTACGCCGCCGACATCACCTACGGCACCAACAACGAGATGGGCTTCGACTACCTGCGGGACAACATGTGCATCTACTCCCAGGAGCTGGTGCAGCGGGGCCACGCCTTCGCCATTGTGGACGAGGTGGACTCCATCCTCATCGACGAGGCCCGGACGCCCCTCATCATCTCCGGCCAGGGGGAGAAGTCCACCCAGCTCTACGACATGGCGGAGATGCTGGTGGCCCGGTTCAAAAAGCAGGTAGTGGTCCAGGTGGACAACAAGGAGGAGGAGGACGAGGACATCGACGCCGATTACGTGGTGGACGAGAAGGGCAAGACCGCCACCCTCACCGCCCGGGGCATCGCCAAGGCGGAGGAGTTCTTCCACATCGACAACCTCTCCGACCCCTCCAACTCCACCCTCTCCCACCACATCAACCAGGCCATCCGGGCCCACGGCACCATGAAGCGGGACGTGGACTACGTGGTCAAGGACGGCGAGGTCATCATCGTGGACGAGTTCACCGGCCGCCTGATGTTCGGCCGGCGGTACTCCAACGGCCTCCATCAGGCCATCGAGGCCAAGGAGCACGTCAATGTCAACAGCGAGAACAAGACCTTGGCCACCATCACCTTCCAGAACTACTTCCGCCTGTACAGCAAGCTCTCCGGCATGACCGGCACCGCCCTGACGGAGCAGGAGGAGTTCGGCACCATCTACAATCTGGACATTGTGGAGATTCCCACCAACCGCCCCAACCAGCGTGACGACCACCACGACGTGGTGTACAAGACCGAGGCGGGCAAGTTCCGGGCCGTGATCCAGCAGATCAAGGAGTGCCACAAGAAGGGCCAGCCGGTGCTGGTTGGCACCGTGTCCATCGAGAAAAACGAGCTCCTCTCCAAGCTCCTGGTCAAAGAGGGCATCAAGCACAACCTGCTCAACGCCAAGAACCACGAAAAAGAGGCCGAGATCGTAGCCCAGGCGGGCAAGTTCGGCGCGGTCACCGTTGCCACCAACATGGCCGGCCGCGGCACCGACATCATGCTGGGCGGCAACGCCGAGTATCTGGCCCGGGCGGATCTGGTAAAGGCCGGCTACTCCGAGGAGGTCATCGTGGACGCCACGGGCTACGCCGACACCGACAACCAGGAGATTCTGGACGCCCGGAAGCTCTTCTCTGAAAAGATGGCCCAGCACAAGGCGGAGATTGCCGATGAGGCGGACAAGGTCCGGGAGGCAGGCGGTCTTTTCATCATCGGCACGGAGCGCCACGAGTCCCGCCGCATCGATAACCAGCTCCGCGGCCGCGCCGGCCGCCAGGGCGACCCCGGCGAGACCCGGTTCTATATCTCCCTGGAGGACGATCTCATGCGCCTCTTCGGCGGCGACCGCATCACCGGCATGATGGAGCGGTTCGACATCGACGAGGACACCCCCATTGAGAACAAGATGCTCACCAAAGCCATCGAAAACGCCCAGACCACCGTGGAGTCCCGGAACTTCCAGTCCCGGAAATCCGTGCTGGAGTACGACGACGTGATGAACAAGCAACGGGAGATCATCTACGCCCAGCGCCGCCAGGTGCTGGACGGCCTGGACATCAAGGACACCGTGCTGAACATGATGCGCACCTCCATCGCCAACCACGTCTCCCTGGCCTTCGGAGAGCGGCAGCACCTGGATGCCGCCGGGTATCAGGAGATGCTCCGGGGTCTGGAGGGCATGTACTTTGCCAAGGGCGCCGTCTCCATCCCCGAGGCGGAGATCCCCGGCAAGGGCCAGGAGGACTTTGACGCGGCCTTTACCGCCGCCGCGGAGAACTTCTACGAGGCCAAGGAGGCGGAGATTACCCCGGCCATCATGCGGGAGCTGGAGCGGGTCGTCATGCTCCGGGTGGTAGACGAGTACTGGATGGACCATATCGACGCCATGGATGATCTCAAGCAGGGCATCCGCCTCCAGGCCTACGGCAACACCGACCCGGTCATCGCCTACAAGCAGGAGTCGCTGTCCATGTTCGAGGAGATGGTCTCCGCCATTCAGGACGAGACTGTCCGGCGGCTGTACTCCGTGCGCCTCAAGAAGGACGAGGAGGTCAAGCGGGAGCGGGTGGCCAAGGGCATGGTGGAGAATGTGGGCGGCGACGGCACCAAGCCGAAAAAGCAGCCTGTGAAAGTCACCAAAATCGGCCGGAATGATCCCTGCCCCTGCGGCAGCGGGCTGAAGTGGAAGAAGTGCAGTTGTCCTGAGTACCATCAGAACTGATGGATGGAAGGTCCCGCCCTACGGCGGGCGGGATTTTACCTGCTCTGACGGGCGGAGGAGATTTCAGCCATGACGATGGCTGGGCAGATACACCCCCCCATTTTCTCTTTTTCTGAGCGCAGAAAAAAAGAAAACGGGCCGTGCATGGTCCAAAAGAGAAAAAGACTTTTTGGCGCTTGCGGAGGTCTTTTGCTTTAATCGGAGGACGCGCTGGAAATTTGATGGGTAGACGCAAGGACTTCCTTCTCTTCCCGCGCTTCGCGCCTGGCTTACCGTCTGGGATGGCGCCCTATTCTACCGGCTTTCTTGTAGGGGCCGGGCTCTGACCCGGCCCGTCCCCCAACGACCTTCCGTTTGCCGGTAGAACTCCTGTGAGGCCAGCAGCCCTCTGCTGGCCATACCCCCACAGCCTCCAGCATTTTCGGCAGAAGACTGTGGGGTCTGCACCCCTGTGCAGGCCATCCCTCAAACAACCATGGAGGTACGATTTATGGACCACTACAGCGAGAACACATTAAAACTGCTCCAGGACATCAAAGAATTATTGCTTGGCATCGCTCTTCTGCTTCTCGGAGGAATTTTCACCGGTCTGGGCACCGGCCTCGCCTGGCTGACAAGCGGCGATGTATTTCTTCTTTTACTGGTGGCGGGCCTCATCATTATACTCTATGGCGGGGTCCATATCTGGCATGGCTGGACGGCCCACGAGGTCGTGGAACACCAAGAAGAGACTCCAAACACGCAACCATAACGGAGGTATTTATGGCTTTTGAAACCCATGAGCGGGACGGTCTGGCCTTTCTGACCTCTTCCCTGCTCCCCGTCCCCCACGCCTTCTCCACCCGTCTGGGCGGGGTCTCCCCCGCTCCCTGGGACAGCCTGAACCTCCGCCCCGGCATGGGGGACGGCGCAGAGGCCCTGTGGGAGAACTACCGCCGCTTCTGCGGCGCCGCCGGCGTGGACATGGACCGTCTGGTCCTCTCCAGGCAGGTCCACGAGACCACCGTCCGCCTCTGCACCGCCGCCGACGCCGGCAAGGGACTGGACCGGGAGCGGGACTACGACGCCGACGGCCTGATTACCGGCGAAAAAAATCTCCCTCTGGCGGTTTTCTCCGCCGACTGCGGCGTAATCCTGCTCCACGATCCCGTCACCGGAGCGGTGGGCGGCGTCCACGCCGGGTGGCGGGGCTGCGCCGGGGGCATTCTGGAAAATGCCGTCAAAGAGTTGGGCAGGAACTGCGGCGCAAGGCCGGAAAATCTGCTGGCCGCCATCGGCCCCTGCATCGGCCGGTGCTGCTTTGAGACCGACGGCGATGTGCCGGAGGCCATGCGCTCTGCCCTGGGGGCGGAGGCGGAGCCGTTTCTGGAGAAGCGGGGTCCCAAGTATCACGTGGATCTGGCGGGCCTGAACCGCCAATGGCTCCTGCGCTCCGGACTGCTGCCGCAGCACATCGACGTCTGCGGCCTCTGCACCGCCTGCCGCCCGGACCTCTTCTGGTCTCACCGAAAGATGGGAGATGCGAGAGGCGTTCACGCGGCGGTAATCTCCATCAAGTAGAAACTCCGGAATAGAGAATTCCCAACTCCTGATCTCCAGGCCTTGTTTGATAAATGGCGGAATACACAGCGGAAAATCCGCCACGCGGGCGTTTTGCCATTTTTCAAACACGGCCTGATTCCGAATTCCAAAAAACGGTGACACGATGAAAAAGCACTTGCTGACATTTTTCTCTCTTCTCCTTCCGGCGCTGCTGCTGACGGGCTGCTGGCAGGAGGAGCTGCCGGAGGACACCGGTCTGATCTCTCCCGGCGAGGAACTGCCTCAGGAGCCGGAGCCGGAACCGGAACTGCTGCTGCCGGAGTCCTTCTCCCTGCCCTACGCGCCGGACCAATCCCTGGACCCTATCGACTGTCCCGACGGGCCGCAGCAGACGGCGGCCTCCCTGATCTGTGAGGGACTGTTCCGACTGACTCCCGATCTGGAGACAGAAAATCTTCTGTGTGAGAGCTATACCTACGATTCAGAGCGGTACGCCTACACCTTCACCCTCCGCTCCGGGGTCCTCTTCTCCGACGGCTCCCCTCTGACTGCCCGTGACGTGCGGGCCGCTCTGGAACGGGCCAGACAGTCGGAACGCTATCGGGCACGGCTGGCTCACATCTCCTCCATCTCCGCCGGGGACGGTACCGTCACCATCACCCTCAGCCGCCCCAACACCGGCTTCCCGGCCCTGCTGGACATTCCCATCTCCAAGGAGAGCGGCGGCGTTCCCCTGGGCACCGGGCCCTATTTTCTCTCCCAGGACGAGGACGGAGCCTTTCTGGCCGCCAATCCCGCCTGGTGGCAGGGCGGGGGCCAGCCGGTGGAGCGCATCGGCCTGACGGAGGCCTCCGGCCAGGACGCCGTCCTCTACCGCTTCTCCTCCCACGAGGTGCAGCTGATCACCGCCGACCTCACCGGCACAGACCCGGCGGTCCTCACCGGCAGCGTCAACCAGTGGGAGGCGGACACCGCTGTCCTGCAGTACGTGGGCCTGAACACTGCTGCCGCGCCCCTGGACGACGCCGCTCTCCGGTGCGCCCTGGGCGAGTGCCTGAACCGGGAGCACATCGTCAGCGGCTTCCTCTCCGGCCACGGCAGGGCCGCCCAGTTTCCCGTCTCTCCCCGCTCGCCTCTCTACCCGCAGGAGCTGGAGATCCGCTTTTCCGCTGACGCCCCCGTCCAGGCCGTGAGCCGGACCGGCTACGTCCCGGAGCGCACCCTCACCCTGCTGGTAAACGGTGAGAACAGCTTCAAAACCGCCGTGGCGGATTATCTGGCGGAGTCCTTCACCGCCGCCGGCGTACCGGTGGAGACCCGGGTCCTGCCCTGGGAGGAGTATGCCGCCGCCCTGGAGGCAGGGGATTTTGACCTCTACTACGGCGAGGTGCGTCTCACTGCCGACTGGGACCTCTCGCCCCTGCTCTCTTCCGGCGGCGCTCTGAACTACGGCGGCTGGATGGACGCTGAGACAGACGGACTGCTGGCCGCCTACAACGCCGCGGAAAACCGGACTGCCGCCATGGAGGCGCTGTGCAGCCGTCTCCGGCAGCAGTCCCCCATCCTGCCGGTGTGCTTCAAATCCACCTCCGTCCTCACTCAGACCGGCGTTCTGGAGGAACTGACCCCTACGGCTGCGGAGCCCCTCTACGGCCTGACCGGCTGCACCATCCACCTGCGGGAGAATTGAAGGCAAAACAGCGGGCGTCCTCACGACGCCCGCTGTTTTTTATTGCTTCGCCTTTCCGGTGATCTCCTCCACCGTGATCCTCCAGACTCCGGTCCGGCTCAGGCTCTTGGCGACGGCTTTGGGGAAGTTCTCCATGTTGTCCGGCGTGTGACGCTGGCACAGCAGCTGCAGCGCGTGGATCTTCTCATCGTCCTCCGTCACCTCTTCCGCTCTTCCGAAGGCCACCGCCGACTCAAACAGCGTAGTGAACTTCCCCGGCGGAACCCGGGTGTCCCCCACGCAGCTGAGGCAGACCCTGGGAGAGCGCCGCAGGCACTCCGCCTTCCGCCCCTCCAGAGCGCTGTGAAAGTAGATCGCCCGCCCGCCCCGGGCGATGGTCACCGGCAGTCCGTAGGGGCTGCCGTCCTCCGCCGTCATGGCCAAAAAGGCGTACTCGCACTTGTCCACCACCTCCCAGGCGAACTCCTCCGGCATCTGCCGCTCCTTCCGCCGCATCTCCGTCATGGCAATTCCCTCTCCTTCCCCGATCAAGGCCAGCTTCTGCCGCCTTGTCAGCTGTTTGATGGCCGCCTCCCGCTGCAGGGCCGCGGACCGGTCCCGCGCCTCTTCCCGGTAGACCAGCGCCACCGGCGGACGGCTGCGAGTGTACTTGGCCCCTCTGCCAGTCTGGTGGGCTTTCAGACGCCGGGGGAGGTCGTTGGTACAGCCTGTATACAGCGATCCGTCCCCGCAGCGGAGCATATAGACAAACCAGGCCATTTCCGCCGCCTCACTCCCGGGACATCCGTCCAAATCTGCCTCTGCGCTTCACAAACTCGAAAAACCGCAGAACGCTGCCCGCCGCCGGTCTATGCGGCCCAATTGCACGGCGAACGTGCGCCCGCCGGCAGTCCGCCGGACCGCCGGTAGCTGAGGCGGCAATTTACAGCTTTTCAGCTTCACTGGCTATACTATACCAAATTCCTCCCCCGCTGTAAAGTCTGCATGTGGACTTCCCCCTGCCTCATAGACATTAGGGAGGAGGGATTTTATGCTGTCTGCCGCACTATTGCTGTTTGCCAACACACTGTTATTTTCCCTGCGCCTGTCCGGCGGCGGGTCGTTTCCAAAGCCCCTGTCCGCCGCAGAGGAACGGGAGTGGCTGGCCCGCTACGCCCAAGGGGACCCGGAGGCCAGGAATGTACTGATTGAGCGAAATCTGCGCCTGGTGGCGCACATTATTAACAAGGGTTGAAGCGGAAGGAGAAATCAAACAAACCGCCAGCTTTCATGCGGGTCTGCCGGAGCAGAGACAAAGCAAAAATATATTCTCTCGGTGGACATGCCGTATTTCAAGACTTTGGGCCTTGTTTATAAAATGTCAAAACGCCCAAACGACGGATCTTTTTCCGCCGCTCCGCGTTGATTTTCCTTGCCGTACAAAGATATGGCGGCATCTGCTTGTCCCTTTTGCCTTTCGTGTTGATGGAACTGGGCACTGGCAATTTTACGGATTGCAGCTTGAGTCAGAAGATTGGCTGTGCTATAATTAGGGTAATAGATCGGAATTTAAGGAGAAAGAATATGAAAAATTTTTCTATGCCAGAGCAAATTTCTCCGACATTAGAAATAGATGAGTTAATGAGGTTGAAACATAGTTTGGAAAAGAATGTATCAAGGGAAGCTGCAGAGAGCATAATAAAGGAAATTCCATTATCTATAAATTCAACACCAGACATTCGAGCCGAGTGGGTAGAAAAGCTGTCTGCTATTCTTGAAAATAGATTTGATAAAGAAACGGTAAAAAACATTCGCCAAGAGTGCTATTGCAATGAAAATGGCAGGTTAGAAGATACAGCAAATAACTTGAAACAGCTCTATCTCTCTTTGGATAAGGATTTGCATAGATTTGTCAATGCTTTGAATGAAAATGGTGCCGGTTGGTTTATTAAAGATAATCAATTGTATACAAAAATGTTTTCCTGTGAATGTCCTATGTTAGAAAAAGCAAAAAATTCAAATTCATTAACATGGTGTCACTGCACTGCTGGATATAACAAAAAATTATTTGAGATTGTTTTTGAAAAACCTGTCTATGTAGAAATTGTGCAAAGCATTCGGCAAGGATTTGATTTTTGCCTTTTGAGAATTACATTTCAATAAATTCTTATTTATCGGGCAGTTACTCATTATGGGTAACTGCTCATTCAGTCATTTTGACGAAAAAAGCTTATAGGCATTTATCAACACGAGCTGTTCCTGAGATGTAATGTATAAAGGGTGGTTTCACCAGACCACTACATTACATTGACTGCGGCTCATTTGTGGCAGAATGACACAGGCTGGAAGGGCGGTGATCGACCAGCAGAAGGGAACCGAAGCGGGAGCGTCCGGGGATGACCTGGGCGCTCCGTTCTTATAGGCCCTCTGCTAAGAGCGCACTAAACCACCACCTGCCAGGGCGCGATGGTGGTACTGCCTGATGGCAGCCGTGCGCCCTCCGGGGGCGGCTCCGCCAGGGGTGTCCTTCCCTTCCAGTATATACCAGCAGACGCCAACGGCGGCTTTTGCATCGGGCGGAGCTGCGTCGATGCACTGGGGGCTTGGGGGCCTTCGGCCACCAACAAGCTGCGCCGGGTATATAACGGTGCATTGCTTGCCACTACCGCAACGTCCAAAAACAAGGGTTGAATATTGCCCATATTGATGCTATACTTTCAAACCTGACTTTGATTAACCGCGTTGGCTATAATGAAATTATAAAAGGGAGGGGTTCCATTGAAAGGCCAAGACTGGACGAAAGAAGAACTTGAAAAGTTGCAAGAGCACTATGGTAAGATGCCAAATAAAGAATTGCGGAGAAAATATCTACCTAACAGGACATCGCAATCTATTAGATGGAAAGCATCTGAACTTGGCATTGCATTAGCAAAGAGACCAGAATGGAACGAAGAAGAGCTTGAAAAGTTACAAGAATACTATAGTAAAATATCAATAGAAGAATTGCAGAAAACATATCTGCCTGACAGAACAGTAGATGCTATCCTTGGGAAAGCATCTGAACTTGGCCTCACATTAGCAAAGAGTCCCGACTGGACCGAGGAAGAGATTAAAAAGTTACAAGAATATTATGGCAAAATACCAAATAAGGAATTGAAAAAGACATACCTGCCCGACAGAACGATAAAGGCTATTATTGGGAGAGCAGTGCTCCTTGGTATTGGGTCACCAAGGAGTCCCGCCTGGACTAAAGAAGATGATGAAATATTACAAACATACTATAGCAAAATATCAAATGAAGAATTGCAGAAAATATACCTGCCAGACAGAACGGTAGACGCTATCGTTGGGAGAGCATATAAGCTTGGTCTCACATCAGCAAAGACCCCCAACTGGACTAAAGAAGATGATGAAATACCGCAAAAAAACTATGGTAAAATATCACCTAAAGAATTGCGGGAAAAATATCTGCCTAACAGAACAGAAAATGCTATTAAAACGAGAGCGCGTATCTTAGGCGTTGCATCGAAAAGAGGTTCGACCGGGGTAAATGAAGAAAAGAAAGCCAATCCAGATTCCGCTAACCGTACATCTGCATTATTATCTACCACTCATAGTAGCAATCCCTTTTCTGACTGGCTGGCTCAGAATATTGGGTTTTCTGAGGGTTCTATTGGTACATACTCTGATGCAGTAGGCGCAATATCGAAGAAAATGCATCAAAAAGGTACAATTCAAAAACCACTTGAAAATATGTCACCGTTTGAACTTGATCTTGCAATCTTTCTTATCATAAACGATAGAGATTTTGCCACAGAAAATACTCGCAGAAAACTGTTGTACAGAAATGCGCTTAAGCAATACCGCTATTTTCTTAATACCATATCCGAAGATTCGGGCGATCGTACTTATATGGAGACAATAGAGAATGACAGACAAATTCCCGAAACCGAGAAAACAGCCATCATTCAATCACGAGTAGGTCAAGGTGCCTTTAGAAAATCTCTTATTGATAAATATAATGGGCGTTGTATTATAACGGGAATTGACCATCCCGATTTGCTTGTTGCAAGCCACATTAAGCCATGGGCAGCCAGCTCTAATAAAGAGCGCTTAAGTGTTGACAACGGGCTTCTCCTTAGCGCTACCTATGATAGACTTTTTGACCGTGGTCTCATTACATTCGATAGATATGGCAAGATTATTTTATCTTCTCAGATTGGGGCTGAAAATATTAAGCGGCTTGGACTATCCCAAGGGATGAAGTCTAACCTTCAAATAAACAAAAGTATGAATGAATACCTTTCCTATCACAGAGATATGCTATTTGTAGAATAGATCACAGGCATCTAACCGCCCCACCACGTATTTACCGGGGGATTTCATCTTTTGGGTGAAATCCCCCTTGACAAATGTTCTTTTGCGTGTATTCCCTGGCATTTTTCCGCTCACCAAGCTGCCCGCCAGGCAATAGCGGTTCCCATGTGTCAAAATTTCAAGCCACCGTTTTTGGTGATATTTTACAACTGTTGGTCCGCAATTATTACGAACTATCAATTGTCAAAATAAGTCAATAAATGTAAAATAAAGGGGGTATTATCAAGATTGGTCACATCGGAAAGGAGTGTATTGTGCGCCTGCCGCCCTGATAACAACTGCGGTGCCAACCGGGGAGGAACATGGTTCTATCCGCAGGAGCACTGCAGAAACATATACCACACGAGATAGGAGAAACGTATGGAAAAAGAACAGAGAACAAAAACGCGGCTTCCAGGCAAAATTGAGGCGCTGGTCCCCATTGCAGTGCTGCTGGCAATCATGATCTCCAACTACGTCTTTGACTGGGGCCAGGACCCCCACATCCCGGTGCTGATCGCCTGTGCGGCAGCCATGATTGTGGGCTGGCGGTGCGGTTACAACTACAAAGAGATGCTCGCTGCCGCGCTGGACGCGGTGAATCAGTCCCTGGAGGCCATCATTATCATCCTCTGCGTGGGCTGTCTGATCGGCTCTTTCGAGTGGTGCGGCACCATTCCCGCCGTGGTCTATTACGGCCTGAAATGCATCACTCCCGGGATGTTCCTGCCACTGGCCTGCATTTTGTGCGCCATTGTGGGCATCGCCCTGGGCTCCGCCTGGACGGTGGTGGCGACCCTTGGCATCGCCTTCATGGCCATTGGCGACACCATGGGACTGAATCCCGGACTGGTGGCCGGCATGATCCTCTCCGGCGCCTGCTGCGGCGACAAGTTCTCTCCCCTGTCCGACTCCACCAATCTGGCTGCCGGCTCCGCCCAGACCGGTCTTTTCGACCATGTGCGGGCCATGGTTACAACAACCTTCCCCAGTCTGGTGATCGCCATTGTCATTTACACCATTATTTCCCTTCGAGGCAGCGCCAGCTATGATCCGCAGATGGCAAACGATCTGTCCCAGGCCATCGTGGACCATTATGCGTACATGAGCCCCATTCTGCTGCTGCCCGTCCTGTTCATCATCGTGGTGGCTCTTTTGAAAATCCCGGCCATTCCCGGCGTGCTGCTGATCTCAACGATTGGCTGTATCTTCGCCGTGATCTTTCAGGGCGCCAGCTTCTCCGACTGCATCACAATGGCCCACTACGGCTACTCCGCCGAGACCGGCAACGCCCTGTGCGACACGCTGCTGAACCGGGGCGGCATGAACAGTATGCTCTGGACCAATAACCTGGTGATTATCGCCGTGGGCTTCGGCGGCATTCTCCAGAAGATCGGCGCGGTGGAGTCTCTGCTGGGCGGTCTGATTAAAAAGGTCAGGACGCCGTTCCAGCTGATCGTGGTGACGATCCTCACCTCCATGTTCTGCATTACCACGATGTGCGACCAGTACCTGGGGCTCATCATTCCCAGCAGTATGTATAAGGAAAAATACGATGAGATGGGCCTGGGCCGGAATATGCTCTCCCGGACGCTGGAGGACGGCGGCACCCTCTGGTCTCCCCTGATCCCCTGGTCCTCCTGCGGCGCTTATCACTCCAGCATTCTGGGCGTCTCCACATTCGGCTATCTGCCCTTCTGCTTCATGAATATTATCAACCCCATCTATGCCATTATCACAGCCAGCTGGGGCGGCAACATCCTCTATGCCGACGGCTCCCGCACCAATCTGCTGGGCAGACTGAAAACCGGCGGCACGCCTGCCGGCGCGCCGGACGACGCCCATGAGCGGGCGATAGCCGCCCTGGCCAGGATCAGAGCCGGCGCTTCGGCAAAAGAAGCAAAAAAGTAAATGCGATACTATGGACTTCTGCACGAACGCAGGCTCTGGGTGAAAGTGTCCGTCCTGCTTCTGGCCCTGTGCATGCTCTTTCTGGAGGCCGCGCGCGGACAGTGGCTCTACGTACCGGTGGTGCTGTTCGTGGTTTTGGCCTGCTTCTTTCAAAAAGAGCATATCGTGTCCCAGGAGGGTGTGGACATCCACTACCGCCTGTTTGGTTCCTCCCTTCACAGCTGCTGGACCTGGTCTGAGATCACGACGCTTCATCAGGACACCCGAAAAGCGGCGCCCAACGTGATGCTGCACTTCGGCAAGGGCGTCAATACGCGGGTGTTTGTGATGAAGCCGGAGGACAGCCAGGCGGTGCTGGCTTTGGCGAAAAGAGCAAATCCTCAGATCCATATTGCCGATATGGGCCGCTGATGACGGCGCAAAACCAAAATCGCAGATGATAATATGCGCGGTTGGACACTTCCGCGGCAAAAGGCGCTCTTGACTTGCCTTAGCGAATCGTATATACTGAACATAACAACCAAATACGCCGCATCGTGTCACCCGTAATGACTGCCCGAAAGGCAGGCGCGGTGATTAGGAAACGTGGTGAAGCCGCTTTGGCGGCCAGTCCACGGCTCTTTGCCCGCTGCTGTAAGCGTAGGAGTGTGCTGTCCGTGGAGCGATCCGGTCACTGGGTAACCCCTGGGAAGGCTGGACAGCAGGCGCAGGACCGGTTTTCCGGTTCCCAATACGCAAGCCAGAATACCGACGATGATCGAACCTGTGGGGCCCCCAAGGGGGGAGTGACGGGAAACGGGCGCGGGAAAGAACGGCCGCACCAGGTAAAAATTACCTGGTGCGGTTTTTCTTTCCCAAGGGGCATTATGCGGCCTTTTGCGTTGGAGGGGACTGCCCGGAGCGTCTCCCCCCTCGGTGCCTCATGCCATCCCGGCCGTCAGCCGCCGGACAAAGAGCGCAAATACAGGAGGAATGCATATGTCTGGAAACAGAAAAACACAGCGGTTTCACAGCAGCCTGTGGTCCAACAGACAGGTGATCGGGCGCACAGTCAAGGCTTTGGAACGGCAGCAGGCCGAATTCAGCCGGGACCATCAGAAGGATACGGACGAACAGCTGCTGGCCCGCCTCCTGCAGGCGGCGGAGCCGTTCGGCGTGACGCCCTGCGCAGAGGAGATCATCGGAGGGCCGTATATCGCAAAACGGTTCGGCGGCTGGGAAAAGGCCGTGGCGGCCGCCGGGCTGGAGCCGCCCCATCCGCTGCCGCCCCTGACCAGGCGGCGAATCTACAAGCGGGAATTTAAGCGGCAGGCGCTCTTGTTCAAGCATGAGGAGGCATACCGGGCGGGACAGCAGACCCTGCGGGAAGCCCGGCGGGCAGAGGCCGCAGCCGGCGCCGCCCTGGGCAGGGCGCGGATCGCCCGGGATATGGAGTGGGGCCGGCAGCACAGCGGCGATACGGACGAGCAGCTGCTTGCCTATGTCCACCGCTGCGCAGCAGAGCTGAACCGTCCCCCGTTCCAAAGCGAGGTTCTGGGCGGGGCGTATATTGCCCAGCGGTTTGGCCGATGGTCTGCCGCGCTGCGCATGGCGGGACTGCCTCCGCGCAATGGGCGCTGGCGGCCCGCAGACGCGGGATGAACTGGCGGATCTTTATGACCGGATGGCCGAGCATGCCCAGCGGCAATACTGCCGGAGCGTTTATCCAACCTATTGGCAATGCAGGAGGGGAGAATTTCCCATAACCATACCCTATACCGTAGTGCCTCTGTACCGCCGTTTTCCGATGAAGAACCGCTGGATATAATACGACGGAAAGCGGAAGAATTGGACCGGCTGCCCTGTAAAAAAGTCTTTTCTGCGTTTACCGGGAATTCATCCTCTGGCCCGGCGCATTGGAGGCCGCCGGCCTGCGGGCCTCCCGCGCGGAGCGGCACGCCGGATACCCGGAGGTGCGGAAAAAGGCCTGGGGAGGAGCAGGCGTGAAACAGACGCTCAGTCTGCCTCTGTCCTCTGCCGTATTGGCGGAGTACGGCGGCGCGGAGGGACTGCGGCAGGAGCTTAGGGAGCTGGGCTGTCAGGGCGCCGAGGGGATCTGGAATCTGGAGCCGGACTATCTGACCCATGAGCTGGCGGCGGGCAGCCGGTCCGAACGCCGGACGGCAGTTCTGCGGCAGATGGCCGCTTTGAATCTTTGAAAGTGAGGAAACAGACGATGGCAGCAGAAGAGAAAACTGGATTGACTATGAAACCGGAGGAGAGCCGGTACTCTTTCTTTCAGCATAAGGACTGTGAATTTTTCCCCTGCCACAAAACAGACCGGCCGGAGGATTTCAACTGCCTGTTCTGTTACTGTCCCCTGTACACCCTGGGATCAGCCTGCGGGGGAAACTGCTCCTGGCTTCCCGATGGGACGAAAGACTGCAGCGCGTGTCTTATCCCTCACGGAAGGAAAAGCTATGGCTATGTAGTCTCAAAGTTTGGGGAGCTGGCTGCGCTGGCGAAAAAGAACCGATAGAGCAGGAAGAATCCATATGGCATAAGCTCAGGATTCGGAGCTGTTTGAAAAATGGCAGAACGTCGTCTCGGCGCATTTTTCTACCGAGGCGACGCTGCTTTGTCTTGAAAACCGCCTTTTCCCGCAGTTGGGGCATTCCGCCCGGCCTAGAGCCTGTTTTCAAGCCGGCGGAATGCCGGATCGAGGCAGATTTTTGCAGGCGCTCTGTCGCCCGGCAAGAAAAGTGATACCGGCGCGGCGAAGCGAGACCGGCAAATCAATCCGTTCTTTTATGCTCATCCGACTCCAGAAGGGAACCGAATGAGTGTTTTTATTGGCCGTCCTATACGGCGAAGTATCCGTACCCCAATCCCAATCCGTTCTCCCAGCAATGAAAATTACATATCTTTCAGCCAGATACAGCCTGCCGGCTCGAATGGCGGCGTAACTTGTTTGGAGCATCGATCAAACATCGGCTTGAATCCATGGGTCAGCGATTCTTTGCTGAGATGTATTGTGTAAAGGGTAGTTTCATCATCCAAATACACATTGGCTGACGGTTCATTTGTGGCAGAATGGCATAGGCTGGAAAGGCAGTGATCGACCAGCAGGAGAGGATCGAAGCGGGAGCGTCCGGGGATGACCTGGGCGCTCCGTTCTCCTTGCCGGCCCTCTCGGAGAGCGCACTTACTCACCACCTGCCAAGGCCGGCGGTGGTACTGCCTCCGGCAGTCGTGCGATCTCCGAGGGTCGGTCCACCGGGCGTCCCTTTCCTGCCCAGTATGGACAGGCCAGCAGACACCACCAGCGGTTTGTGCATCGGGTGGAGCTGCGCCGATGCACTGGGGGGGCATTGGCCCCCAACAAGCTGTGCCGGGTATATACCGGGGCATTGCTTGCCACTACTATTATCAGCGTCCAAAGACAAAGGTTGACTATCGCCCGCACCGGTGTTATACTTTGCCCGTGTTAATTCGACAAATCGGAATTTTCTGGGAATTTATAGAAAGAAAAGTAAATTACAGAATTTAAGAATAGCATGATTGTTTCGTGTCAGCAAAATACAACAGGAGATGATTTTTATGTTTGGATTTGGAAAAAAGAAAATAAAGGAGGATAACGCCCCAGAGAAGCGGCTGGCTGAGTTCCAGAGAAAAAAGGACTGGGCTGGGGTGTCCAGAACTTATTATGAACTGGGTGTGGCCGCTATGGATGCGGGCAACCTGCATGAAGCCCAGCTGTGGCTCCACCGGGCGGACACCATTTATAGTGCTGATGACAATATCTATGATAAGGTGGGGGAGAAACTGATGGACGATTGCTCCGACCGTATTGGGCGGCTGGAGGATAAGGACGGACTGTTCTACAACGACATTCCCGCCGAAATTGAGGCCAGGGCGAAGGAACTGAGCGGTGCCGAGGTTCGGGTATGGGGTTTGCTGTCCATTGCCCGGCTTGTGCGGCTGGGAGAGCAGTTGTCCAGACTACCAGACTGTGAGGTGCTGGGCCAACTGGACTGGGCGGTTGATTTGATGTTTCGCTCCCTTCAGACCTTACCCTCTCAAGAGGCATACCAACGCTTGATGGATATGTGCAACGCACTCTATGAACTCAACGGAAAGCTGGTCTATTACAGCGGTGAGATTGAGGTTCCAGGCAGGCCCCCCTTCCAGCTGTTCGACCTGAACGGCCTGTTTGGAGTAGAACAGGAGCTGAACAGCTATACCGACAATCATCTGCGGCTGCTGGCCGCTCTGAGCCAGGGGGCGGAGGAGCTGCCCCAGGCCGAGAGCAGCATTGTGGCCTGCGCCCTGCTGCCTGACTACTATGTCCGCACTGGGGCAAGAGACCTGAACGAAGTCCCCCAGATTAAGGCGGAACTGGAGCGTATCTGGAGCGACTATGAGTTTGTCCGGGACCGTTTCACCTGGGAGGAGGTCGGGAAAAGAATCGCGGATTATAAACAGTTGGATATTCTGGCCTGATGGCTCTACAGAAAATGATCCTGCTCCACAAGAAAACGAGTTTTGACGAGGAGTAATACGCCTTCCAGTTTATCGGGGGGATTTCATCTTTTGGGTGAAATCCCCCTTGACAAATGTTCTCTTTGATAGAAGCGCTGAAAAAGTCCCTGGCCGCAGAGATTCCTTTAACATTGATTATTCGTACCGAATGATATACAATAAGCCAAAGGGGTGAAAAATAAATCGGCGAATAGCAAAAATCAATATCAGCTCTGCCGCCGGGACAGCTGGCAGAAACCGCTGTCTCCGTACTGCCGGAGCAGAGCGGCCTTGAAACAGACACGCCCTTCACGTTTGTCCGCCGCCTGCCGGTCCATGGACGGGAGCGCCCGCGGCTGATACCCGCTTTACAGGCCAGACCCCTCAACACCGCATTCACCCGGCAGATGCACGCGGCCCGAAGCCTGTATGGGCCGCAGCTGATGATACCCAACCTGACGGCAGGTCATATTCGGGCAGTCCTGCGGCAAATTTTGGACTACTATCCCCGGCGGGGCCGGGCCGCCATTACGGACCGCGTTGAGACGTGTATTTTAACAAGGCAGAAAAATTATAACATATGGAGGAAGCGACATGGGCAAACTGCACGAGATTTTTTTGATACCAGTTTCAGATAAAATGAAATCGTTTCATCTGAAATGGCGCAAAGCCTGTCTCACAAGGGGCCAACGCGCCTTGGGCGCCCCAAAAAGCTTATCGCGTCTTTTAATGAATTCCAGTATCAGTTTCCTGATACTGTCACTGGTCCTGCTGTGCGGCTGCGCCGGGGACAGCGGCGGACCGCCGGCCGCTTCTGAAACCGCAGGCGAGCCCCCCACCGCAGAGGAACCGTCGGAGGAAGCCTCGCCCATCTTCATCACCTTCGAGGGAACGGACCTGGAGGGGAACACGATCTCACAGGACATCTTCACCCAGTCCAAACTCACCATGGTCAACGTGTGGGCCACCTACTGCAATCCCTGCCTGAGCGAAATGCCGGGACTTGGCGAGCTGGCGGCGGAGCATGACGCGGAGGAGTTCCAGATCATCGGCATTGTCAGCGATGTGAGGGAGGGAGAGGACCAGGCCCTTGCGGAAAGTCTGGTCCAAAACACAGGGGCGAATTACCCCCATCTGCTCGCCAACGACTCCATCGACTACGCGCTCCTGGCGGGCGTGAGCGCCGTACCCACCACCTTCTTTTTTGATGGGGAGGGGGCATACCTGGGCAGCGTCGTCGGTTCCGCGGAAAAATCAGAGTGGGAGGAGCTCATCCATGGACTTCTGGAAGAACTGTAAACCGTACGGCTGGGTCTTGGGCGCCCTGGCAGGTGTTCTCTTCCTTGGGATCGGGGCCGTTCAAGGGCAGTTTGACGTGATTTGGAAAAAAGCGGTGATGATCTGCCTGGAGTGCATCGGGATTGGGTGAGCTATGAGAAACAGACTTCGACTGACCGTACAGCTGCTGTTTACCATCGTAACCAACGGATATATGTACGGCTTTTTGAATGGGAGGATTTACCGGGGCGGCCTGAAATACGCCTGTGTGCCGGGACTAAACTGCTATTCCTGTCCCGGAGCCGTCGCCGCCTGCCCCATCGGGGCCTTGCAGGCGCTGCTGAACCAGCGGGGCTTTCAGATCCCCTTCGCCGCTCTGGGGGTCTTCTTCGTGTTCGGAAGCCTGCTGGGGCGCTTTGTCTGCGGCTGGCTGTGTCCCTTTGGGCTGGCGCAGGACCTTCTCCATAAGATTCCCCTATTCAAAAAGAGAAAGCGCCTGCCCTTTCACCGCATCCTGAAATACGGAAAATACGCGGCGCTGATTCTTTTGGTGTGTGGCGGTTCCATGTTTTTGTTCGGCGGTCTTGCAAAGGTCCCGGCCTTCTGCAAATATCTCTGTCCCTCCGGCACCCTGCTGGGCGCGATTCCCCTGCTTAGCGCGAACGAGGCCCTGCGGGGCCAGGCCGCCGGCCTGTTTCTCTGGAAGCTGGGAATCCTGCTGGGAATCCTGCTGCTCTCCGTGAAGGTTTACCGCCCCTTCTGCCAATACCTGTGCCCGCTGGGAGCCATTTACGGCTGGTTCAACGGATTCAGCCTGGTGCAAATTCAGTGGGACCAGGGGAATTGTGTCTCCTGCGGGGCCTGTGAGAGGGCCTGTCCGGCGGCGCTGTCCTTACAGGAGATTTCCCGTTCCCCGGAGTGCATCCGGTGCGGCAAGTGCGCGGACGCCTGCCCGAAGAAATGCCTGCATTTCACCGGCCGTCCCTGGTATAATTCCGCAGAATCACAGTCATCCTAAATAAAATCGCCTGCCGCATCACAGGAACAGGCAGCCGTCTGTGCGCATGAAGTTTTTGCGCATCATCTCCGGCTGCCCGAAGGGGCGGGGAAGCGGCGCATTTTGATTACTGCCCTGCGCCTGCACAGCAAAAGGATGTGATACTGTGTCAAACCACTTGAAAAACGAGACCAGCCCCTACCTCCTTCAGCACGCGGAAAACCCTGTGGACTGGTACCCCTGGGGCGAGGATGCCTTCCGCCGGGCCAGAGAGGAGGACAAGCCAGTCTTCCTCAGCATCGGTTACAGCACCTGCCATTGGTGCCACGTCATGGCCCATGAGAGCTTTGAAGACCCAAAGACGGCGGCGCTGCTGAACCGCTGGTTTATCTCCATCAAGGTGGACCGGGAGGAGCGGCCCGACCTGGACAGCGTCTATATGAGCGTCTGCCAGGCGTTTACCGGCAGCGGCGGGTGGCCCGCCAGTATTTTTCTTACGCCGGAGAAGCAGCCCTTCTTTGCGGGAACCTATTTCCCCAAACGCCGTCAGGGCGGTATGGTGAGCTTTGGGGAACTGCTGACGCTGATTCATGACAGGTGGGAACAGAACCGTTCCGCGCTGCTGGGTCCGGCCGGGGAAATCATGTCTTTGCTGACTCGTCCGAGGGCAGCGGAGGATAACGCAGAACCGGAATTGCTGGAGGATGCTGTCCAGCTGTACAAGCGGCTGTTCGACCCGAAAAACGGCGGCTTTGGCGGCGCACCCAAATTTCCCTCTCCCCACAACCTTCTGTTCCTCCTGGCATACCATCGCAGACGGGGAGACCGCGAGTGTCTGGAGATGGCGGAGCGGACGCTGCTGCAGATGTATCGAGGCGGGCTGTTTGACCACATCGGCGGCGGATTCTGCCGCTATTCCACCGACGAGCGGTTTCTTGTTCCCCACTTTGAGAAAATGCTGTATGACAACGCTCTGCTGATTTTGGCATACTGCGAAGCGTACGCAGTCACCGGAAAAGAGCTGTACCTGCTGGCGGCGAAACGGACCGCGGATTTCGTCCTGCGGGAGATGACCGCGCCGGAGGGCGGATTTTACAGCGCCCAGGACGCCGACAGCGGCGGCGTGGAGGGAAAGTATTATCTGTTTACGCCAGAGGAGCTTGTCCGCCTCCTCGGCCCGAAACAGGGCGGGGCCTTCAACCGGCATTTTGACATCACGGACGCCGGGAATTTTGAGGGGGAGAGCATCCCCAATCTCCTGCGCAGCGACCCGGCGAATCGGTTCTTTGACGACCTGCTGCAACCTGTATATCAATACCGCAAACGCCGCTGTGTCCTCCGCCTGGACGATAAAATCCTGACTGCCTGGAACGGTCTGATGATCGCGGCGCTGTGCCGGCTGTATCAGGCCGGCGGAGAGGAGAAATACCTGGCCGCCGCAAAGCAGGCGAACCGCTTCCTCTGGGAAAATCTCTGGGACGGCAGCGCGCTCTACGTCAGCTTTCGGAGCGGGCAGCGGGGCGCAAAGGGATTCCTGGACGACTACGCTGCCTGTCTCTTCGCCCAGCTGGCGCTGTACGGCGCCACGCTGGAGCAAACGTATCTGACGCAGGCGGAAAAGCTCTGCCGAGACACCCTCTCTCGCTTTCACGATGCCGAAAACGGCGGGTTTTATCTCTATGGAGAGGATCACGAGGCCCTGATTCTCCGGCCCAAGGAGACCTATGACGGGGCGCTGCCCAGCGGAAATTCCCTGATGGCCTGGAATCTGGTGCGGCTCAGCCAGCTCGCTTCGGAGGAGCGCTTCGGTCCGTCGGCAGAACAGCAGCTGGACTTTCTGGCTGGAGACGCAAGTCAGTATCCCGCCGGCTATGCCATGTTTCTGCTGGCGCTGCTGGATGATCGGGACCCGCCGCCCAAGGTGACGGCAGTCTGTTCGGACAGATCCGAGGCGGAATATCTGCCGTTGAGACTGCCTGCTGAAGCGGCTGTAATCCTGCGGGAGCCGGAAGCAGCGTATCCGCTGAAAAACGGGAAGACGACCTTCTATGTCTGCCAGGGCTGCAGCTGCCTGCCGCCCGTCAACGAACTGCCCGTTTTGTAAGAATTTCAACAGATGCCAGACGGAGCTTGTCCGCCTGGCATTTTTCTTTCTTTTCAACATATGCATAGACCGAGGTGATGCAGCATGGAAAGTGCACAGAGAGAACTGGTCAGCGTCCTGCTGGACCATATCCGTTCGCTTGGTCTCATATCGAATTCCACTTATTCCGGAGCGGTGGATTTGGTATACTCTATGATCGACTTCCCGGAGCTTTTCCAGTGTCCTGTGCGCTTGACAAAGGAGGCGGGCGAATATGAATGTGCTCAGGATACGCAATGAAATGCGAAATGGGAAAACCATTTTTGATCTGCCCCTGCGGGTGACTTTCTATGCCAGAGTTTCCACCGACAAGGACGAACAGATCAACAGTCTGGAAAACCAGGTGCAGTATTACACCCAATTCATTCAGGAAAAGCAGAATTGGACTTATATTCAGGGTTATGTGGACGAGGGTATTTCCGGCACCAGCACGAAAAAGCGGGATAGCTTCTTACGGATGATAAAGGATGCCAAAGCGGGGCGGTTCGACTTCATCATCACAAAGGAGATCTCCCGCTTTTCCCGTTCCACCCTGGACAGCATCCAGTACACTCAGGAGCTGCTGGAGCACGATGTGGGGGTCTTGTTTCAAAACGACAACATCAACACGCTGGACAGCGACAGTGAGTTCCGGCTGGTGGTCATGGCCGGGGTGGCTCAGGATGAGGTGCGCAAGCTCTCCGAACGGCTGAAGTTCGGCTTCCGGCAGGCCATCAAAAACGGCCATGTGCTAGGCAACGATAAGCTGTGGGGGTACGACAAAAAGGACTGTGTGCTGACCATCAACGAAACCGAGGCCCAGGTGGTGCGGCGGATCTTCGACCTCTACGCCAACCAGCAGATCGGCATCCGCCGCATTTCACAGATATTGTACAGCGAGGGATTCACCAGCCGGAAGGGCAATTCCTTCAACGTCCTGACCATCCGGCACATTCTCTGCAATCCCAAGTACAAGGGCTGGTACTGCGCCAATAAGTCCCAGACGGTGGACTACCGCAGCAAGCGGAAGATCTTCCTGGACGAAGACGAGTGGGTCCTGTATCCGGACCCGTCCATACCAGCTATTGTGTCGGAGGAGCTGTGGGACCGGGCCAACGCCCTCTACAAACGCCGAAGCCGGCAGATGATGTCCCACCAGAGCGGAGCGGAATTTCACAACCGCTACCCATACAGCGGAAAGATTCTCTGTGAGGAGCACGGGACCAGCTTCCACCGGCAGGTACTGAAAAGCGCCAAGGGAAATCAGGAGGTCTGGCAGTGCCGGATTTACCGTGATAAAGGCCGGGCAGCCTGCTCCGCGCCTCAGCTCAGGACAGCGGAGCTGAACCGGATCATGGCCGGCATCTTCAGCAAGCTGGCGCAAAACAAGCAATCTGTCATTGATGCGGTGATTACCGTTCTCCAGTCCGTTCCTGACGAGCACAATTATGACCAGGACATCCGACGCATCGAGGAGGACTTGTCTGCCATCCAGACAAAAAAAGACCACCTGCTGGAGATGAGCGTCGAGGGTGTCATCACCATGGCGGAGTTCAAGCAGCGCAACGACGGCTTTAACCAGCAGGCGCAGGCCCTGGCGGAACGGCTGGAAGCCCTCCGGGCGGAAGCGGAAAAAGGGCAGCAGACCGTGGGACGGATGGAGGAAATCCGCGCCGCCCTGGAGCGGGAGCTCACTTTCCAAAACGGCGTCAATTCCGCCCTGGTCACTACGATTCTGGACAAAATAGTGGTTAAAAAAAGCAGTATAAAAGAAGAAATCCACCTGGACATCCATTTGAAATTCGGCGGCCCATGGGAGGCCGTTTTCAACCGGGAACATCCCTCCCTTTGCTTCACCCGTCCAAAAAATACTACACCCAAAGCGCCGACCAGGAGGACCTGATCTCCATCGGCACCATTGGACTTATTAAAGGGATCTCCAGCTTTGACCCCTCCAAGGGAGCGCGTCTGGCCACCTATGCCGCACGGTGCATTGAAAACGAGATCCTGATGTACTTCCGCAGTCAGAAAAAACTCCAGGGGGAGGTCTCCCTGTCGGACTCCATCGAAAACGACAAGGAGGGCAACGCCCTGCAGCTGATTGACGTGGTGGGCGTGGATGACACCATGCTGGAAGATCTCCACGACCGTGACAACGCCCTGCGGCTCCACACCTTGCTGCGGGAGTGTCTGACCAGCCGGGAGGCAGAGATCATCCGTCTGCGCTACGGCCTGGGCGGCACTGTGCCGCTGACCCAGCGGGAGATCGCATCCTCCTTTGGGATCTCCCGGAGCTATGTATCCCGCATCGAAAAACGGGCCCTGGAGAAGCTGCGGGCCGCCCTGCAAGCTCCTCCTCCGCCCCGCTCACATGAAAAGCGGAAAAGTTAGCCCGGCGACAAACAGCGGCACAGAGAACGCCCCTGTGCCGCCTCACCTGCATTTCAATACCACCGCACCACCGCAGTGACCTTCCCCAGTATCGTGGCATAGGTGCCGTCAATGGGGCTGTAATCGTCGTTCTCCGGCAGAAGCCAGATCTCCCCATTCCGCCGGGACAGCCGCTTCACCGTGGCCTCGTTCTCCAGAAGGGCTACCACGATCTCGCCGTTGCTGGCAGTCTGCTGGCGGCGCACCACCACCAGGTCTCCTGGCAGGATGCCGGCATTCAGCATGGACTCGCCCCGCACCCGCAGGGCAAAATAGTCGTCCCCATGGCCGCCGGTGTCAAATGTCAGATACTCCTCGATACACTCCTCCGCCAAAATCGGACTGCCGGCCGCCACGCTGCCCACAATGGGAATGCGGTCCTCCGGCTGCGGCGGCTGTTGTACCTGCTCTGTCAGGGCGAGGGCCCGGCCCTTGCCGGCCCCCTTGGCAATTACGCCGGCCTCCTCCAGACGTTTCAGGTGAAAATGCACGGTGGAGGGGGATTTCAGCCCCACAGCCTCTCCGATCTCCCGCACCGAGGGAGCATATCCCTGCTCCTGGATGCAGGCCGCAATATAGTCATAGATCCGCTTCTGCATTTTGGAAAGCTCCGCCATAGTGGACCTCCTGATTCCCTTCCCGGGTTCTATTTTAAGTATTATATCACATCTGTCCACAGATTGCAAACACTTGTTCCACTTTATTTTTGATTTATTTGTAAAATTCCACTTGAAAACAGGGACAATCTATGGTAGTATAATAATCCGTGAAATGACATATCATGCCTGTGCATGGGCAAATTTTGGAGGTTTTCCACATGGACACTTTGAAGATCGTCATTACTGTTTTGCAGCTGCTCTGCGGCCTTGCCATCATCATGGCCGTGCTGTTCCAGTCCGGCAAGAGCGCTGGCCTGTCCGGTGCCATCGGCGGTGTGGCCGATTCCTTCCTGGCCAAGAACAAGGCCAAGACGCTGGATGCCAAGCTGGCCAGGGCTACCAAATGGGTGGGGGCTCTCTTTCTGATTCTGACGCTGGTCCTGCTGATCCTGGGCTGATTATCACAAAAAAGGGCGGATGCTGGAAGCATCCGCCCTTTTATTTATCCCGTTCCGGAGCGGTACATGACCCCCGCCTCCGGGGTGATGCCGTTCAGCCGCAGCAGCTCCTCCACCGTAACGAACCAATACCCCTCCTCCTCCAGAGCGTCTACAATCTGCAAAGCAGCCTCCACCGAGGTGGGGTAGATGTCATGGAGCAGGATGATGGAGTTGGGCCTGACGTCCCGCAACACAGCCTGGGTCACCTGCGCCGTATTCCGCTTCTCCCAGTCCCGGGGGTCCACGGACCACTTGACCATGGGGACGCTGATTTCCATCCCCTCGTCGACGAGGCCATAGGGCGGGCGGAGCCAGTACCCCTTCTCCCCCAGAAGCTCCTCCAGTGCCTCCTCGGTCATACGGACCTCCTGGCTGACTGTCTCAAAGGAGGTGCCTCCCAGCCGCACATGACTCCAGGTGTGGTTACCCACCTGATGTCCCTCTGCCTTCATTCGCTCTACCAGGTCCTCGTTTCCTTCGATCTCCTCGCCTACCAGAAAAAAGGTGGCACTGGCCCCCCGCTCCTGCAGGCCATCCAGCAGACAGCTGGTGGTCCCCCGGCGTGGACCGTCGTCAAAGGTCAGCGCGATATATTTTACCTCCGCCGGAAGCTCCGCCGCGGCGTCCGCAGGCAGAGCCTCCTCGCCCGCGGCGGCCCACAGCGTCAGCCCTGCCAGACACAAAAAGAGCAGCCGTTTTTTCCACATCCGTTTCCATCTCCTCGTATTTTTCAGGGATAGTTTATACGAATAGCGGAAAAATAGAGCTGTCAAAATCTGTTGTTTTTCAGCGTGTGGACAGACTCCGCCTGCGTTGTATCCACGGGCGGTCTCTCCTCAAAATAGGATTCCAATGATACTGCTCAGCGTATTGACAACTATAATGGCTATAATGATCCATATAATGTACAGGGCGGGTCTTTTCTGCTGTTTTTGCCAGCTCTCCTGCCGCTTGGGAAGCGGCTGCGCCGCTTTTACCGTGCGCACGACTCCCTTGGACAGTCCCACCGCTTTCCGCACCCGGTTTTCCAAATGGAACTCCTGATGAAGAAAGGAGCCGGCATGGTTTTTCTCATTAAGGCCCTCCGACCGGACCACTGCGCCATCAGCGCCGATTCTGGCGCTCTTTCCGGGCTGATTGAACGCGCCGCACTTGGGACAGAAATCGTCCACGTCAAAGTCATAGCTCTTCCCGCACTCATAGCACTGAATTTTGCGCATGGAAATCCCCTCCTTTTTTACTGTTCCCATCATACCACAACTTTCGACATTTGAAAAGTGCTCTCCTCCGGATCACTGCCGGCCATTTGTCCGAAAATTCCCTTATGGCAGCAGATATAGTAATGGCCTTGATATTGGATCAATTTTCGGTCTCCTATTATGCCGTTTTAATAGGATTTCCAACAGCCCAAAGAACCCGGATACCCACACTCGATCAGAACGCTCTCTTTTCCATATTTGAAATTCAAAAGTTTGCGTACCTCACGCATCATAATACTTTCTCTGAAATTGAATAATTCCTCCTCCGCCAGAGTTTTACCAAAAATAAAAAGCCCTTTGTCATGGCACCGGTATTCCATGACAAAGGACTTTTCTCAATCAGGACGGATGATTATTTCACCAGCTCGATAACGGCGGTCTCCGCGGCGTCTCCGCGGCGCACACCGGTACGGACAATGCGGGTATAGCCGCCGTTGCGCTCCGCGTAGGTGGGCGCAATCTCTTTGAACAGCTTCTTGCACACGTCCTCGCGGGTAATAAAGCTCATGGCCTTGCGGTAAGCGGCCAGATCGCTCTTCTTACCCAGTGTAATCATCTTCTCAGCCAGAGGCTTGATCTCCTTGGCACGGGTGACGGTGGTCTCCATCTTCCCATTGTCCAGGAAATCCGTAACCTGCTGACGCAGCATCGCCATGCGCTGGTCAGTGGTCTTGCCAAGTTTCCGGGTTCCGGGCATTTCGATCTCCTCCTTATCAGGATTTTGGTCAGCCGGCAGAGTTCACCGGCCATAAATCAGTTGTTCTCTTCATCGGCCAGGTGCAGACCCATCATCGCCAGCTTGTTGATAACCTCTTCCAGGGACTTGCGGCCCAGATTGCGGACCTTCATCATCTCGTCCTCGGTCTTGGAAATCAGATCCTCGACGGTGTTGATGTTGGCGCGCTTGAGGCAGTTAAAGCTGCGGACACTGAGGTCCAGCTCCTCGATGGTCATCTCCAGCACCTTGTCCCGCTGCGCCTCCGCCTTTTCCACAACGGTGGGCTTGCTGCCTACGTTCTCGCTGAGGTCAGTGAAGAGGGTGAAGTGGTCGCACAGGATCTTGGCGCCCAGGGACACGGCGTCCCGGGCGGAGATGGTCCCATCCGTCCAGACCTCCAGCGTCAGCTTATCAAAGTCGCTGGAGGTGCCTACGCGGGTGGGCTCTACGGTGTAGTTCACCTTGTAGACCGGGGTGTAGATGGAGTCCACGGCGATGGTGCCGATCACGTTCTGCTGGGGCTTGTTGCGGTCCGCGGGCACATAGCCGCGCCCGTGGGACAGGCTGATCTCCATGTTGAGCGTTGCGCCGTTGTCCAACGTGGCAATGTGCATCTCAGGGTTCAGGACCTCGACTTCACCATCGGCCTTGATGTCGCCGGCGGTGACCTCGCAGGGTCCTACCGCTTCAATATAAACCGTCTTGACGGTTTCACTGTGCAGCTTGGTCAGGAGGCCCTTCACATTTAAGACGATCTCCGTCACATCCTCCTTCACACCAGGGATGGTGGAAAACTCATGCTGGACGCCGGCGATCTTGATGGTGGTCGGCGCGGTGCCAGGGAGAGACGAAAGCATAATGCGACGGAGCGCATTGCCCAGGGTCGTGCCATATCCCCGCTCCAGGGGTTCCACCACATACTTGCCGTAGGTGGCACTGCCTGGGGTTTCGATACACTCGATCTGGGGCTTTTCAATTTCGATCATGCAGTTACCCTCCTTCATCTTCTCATTGCGGCGGCGCACTGCTGCATGCCGCGGACATTACGTGTCATCCTCGAGGGTATCCTCCGATTATTTGGAGTAGAGCTCGACGATGAGGTGTTCCTCAATGGGAAGATCGATGTCCTCGCGGGCGGGTTCTGCAATGACCTTGGCCACGTTGTCCTTATCCATTTCCAGCCACTTGGGCACCACGCGGGAGGAATTGGCCTCCAGGGAGCCCTTGAACTTGTCAAGACTGCGGGAGCCCTCCTTCAGGGCCACCACGTCACCGCTCTTCACCAGGTAGGAGGGAATGTTGACCTTCCTGCCGTTGACGGTAAAGTGGCCGTGGAGCACCAGCTGGCGGGCCTCGGCCCGGCTCATGGCAAAGCCCAGACGGTAGACCACGTTGTCCAGGCGGGTCTCCAGGATGCTGAGCAGGTTCTCGCCGGTCATGCCGGATTTCTTGTTGGCCATGATGAAATACTCATGGAACTGCTTCTCCAGCACGCCGTAGTAGCGCTTGGCCTTCTGCTTCTCACGCATCTGCATGCCGTACTCAGACAGCTTCTTGTTTCTCGCGTTGCCGTGCATGCCGGGAGCGTAGCCGCGACGCTCAATGGAGCACTTGTCCGTGTAGCAGCGGTCGCCCTTCAAAAAGAGCTTCTGGCCCTCTCTGCGGCAAAGGCGGCAGACTGCGCCGGTATATCTTGCCATATTCCTTGTTACCTCCTATTTTGATTAGACGCGGCGGCGCTTCGGGGGGCGGCAGCCGTTGTGGGGGATGGGGGTGACGTCCTTAATCATCGTCACTTCCAGGCCCACCGCCTGCAGGGCGCGGATCGCAGCCTCACGGCCCTGGCCAGGGCCCTTGACAAAGACCTCAACGGTCTTCAGACCGTGCTCCATAGCGGCGCGGGCGGCGGTCTCCGCCGCAGTCTGAGCCGCAAAGGGAGTGGACTTCTTGCTGCCCCGGAAGCCCAGGCCGCCGGAGGAGGCCCAGGAGATGGCGTTGCCCTGGGCGTCGGTAACAGTTACCATGGTGTTGTTGAAAGAAGAACGGATATGGACCTGACCCCGCTCAATATTCTTTCTCTCACGGCGGCGGCGAATGACTTTCTTGCCGCCAGACTTCGCAGTTGCCATTTCTGTTCTCCCTCCTTACTTCTTCTTGTTGGCAATGGTCTTCTTGGGACCCTTGCGGGTGCGGGCGTTGGTCTTGCTGCGCTGGCCGCGGACGGGCAGCCCCTTGCGGTGCCGGATGCCGCGATAGCAGCCGATCTCGCTCAAACGCTTGATGTCCAGGGCAGTCTGACGGCGCAGGTCGCCCTCGACAGTATAGTCGTCGATGGCGTCACGGAGCTTCTGCTCGTCGGCGTCGGTCAGGTCCTTCACACGGACGTCGGGGTTGACGCCCGCCTGCGCCAGAATGTCCTTGGCGCTCTTTCTGCCAATGCCGTAGATATAGGTGAGGCCGATCTCGATACGCTTATCCTTCGGCAGGTCAATACCGGCAATACGTGCCATACTCTTAAAGCACCTCCAATTAAATGTTAGCCCTGTCTCTGCTTATGCTTGGGGTTCTCGCAAATGACCATGACACGGCCTTTGCGGCGAATGACCTTGCATTTTTCGCACATGGGCTTCACGGACGGTCTTACTTTCATAGTTTGAAACCTTCCTTTCAGCGGTTTGTGTCAGTCTGCTCCCCCGGCGCTCACTTGCTGCGCCAGGTGATCCGGCCGCGGGTCAGGTCGTAGGGGGACATCTCCACCGTAACCTTGTCGCCTGGCAGGATCCTGATGAAATTCATCCTGAGTTTTCCGGAGATGAACGCCAAAATTGTGTGTCCATTTCCAATGTCTACCTTGAATGTCGTGTTGGGCAGGGCTTCCACCACAACGCCCTCTACCTCGATCATGTCGGATTTTGCCAAACGTTATCCCTCCTGGTCCGGATGAACCTCCCCGCGGTAAGCCGCGAGGGTTCTGCGAAGCTCACTGTTGGTGATCTTCTCTTGGCCCTTGATTTTTTCAGCAAGGCGGGTGCCGTCGTCGGCCACAAAGAGCACATGCCTGCGCTTTTTGCGCTTGGGCGACTCCACCTTTCTGGACTTTCCGTCCGCCAGCAGAAGGTACTCCCCCTCCACCGCAAGAACGACGAAGAGCTTCCCTCTGTCCCTGCCGGCGTCGGATCGGACGATATTTGATTTTGCAATTTCCATACGCTTCTTCTTACCCTCAGATGGCGGGGGCCGTCAGAATCTCCGGCTCCCCATCGGTAATCAGGATCGTATTCTCATAGTGGGCCGCCCACTTGCCGTCCACCGTTTTGACGGTCCAGCCGTCCGGCAGGACCTGGATGGCGGCCTTTCCCGCGTTCACCATGGGTTCGATTGCAAGGGTCATGCCCCGCAGCAGCCGGGGTCCCCGGCCGGGATGGCCGTAATTGGGGATCTCCGGCGGCTCGTGCATCTTGGCTCCCACGCCGTGGCCCACATACTCCCGGACGACGCTGCAGCCGTGGCTCTCCACGTAAGACTGAATGGCCGCGGATATGTCCTGAAGGCGGTGGCCCTCCCTGGCGTACCGGATGCCCTCAAAAAAGCTCTGCCTGGTCACGTCGATCAGGCTCTGGGCCTCCTGAGAGATCTTTCCGCAGGCGAAGGTGGCCGCGCAGTCGCCGTGAAACCCTCCAATGTACGCGCCCACATCAATGCTGACGATGTCGCCCTCCACCAGCACCCGCTTGCCGGGAATGCCGTGGATGACCTCGTCGTTGACGCTGACACAGACGCTGGCCGGATAGCCGTTGTAGTGGAGGAAAGACGGAACCGCGCCCTGTTTGCGGATGAACTGCTCCACCGCGCTGTCGATCTCATGGGTTGTTACGCCGGGCCTTACCATTTCCCCTGCCAAGGCACGGGCAGCCGCGGTAATTTTTCCGGCCCGGCGCATCAGTTCGATCTCTGTCTGGGATTTCAGGGTAATCATACACTCATCTCCCCAGTGCGCGGAGGATGGCCTGTGTGGTGTCCTCGACACCCTTCTGGTTCTCCACAGGCTTCAGGAGGCCGCGCTCTTTGTAGAACGCCTTCAAAGGCTCGGTCTCCTTATGATAGACCTCGAGCCGGTTCTTCACCGTCTCGGGGGCATCATCTTTTCGCTGGACCAGCCTGCCGCCGCAGCTGTCGCACACGCCCTCCTGCTTGGGGGGCACAGCCACCAGATGGTAGCTGGCCCCGCAGGACTCGCACACGCGGCGCCCGCTCATGCGTTCCATGATCGCCTCGTCGGCGATCTCGATGGAGACGACGGCGTCAAATACAATCCCGGCCTGCTCCATGGCCTCGGCCTGGGCGATGGTGCGGGGCACCCCGTCCAGGATATAGCCGTTCCTGCAGTCCTCCTCCGCAAGCCGCTCCGTGATGATGCCGATGATGACCTCATCCGGAACAAGCTTCCCCGCGTCCATAAAGCTCTTGGCCTTCAAGCCCGTTGGAGTGCCGTTTTTGATGGCGGCGCGGAGGATATTGCCGGTAGAAATGGTAGGGATCTCCAGGGTTTTGCAGAGCCTTTCGGCCTGGGTTCCTTTTCCGGCGCCGGGGGCGCCCAGCAGAATCAATTTCATTTGAAACGCCTCTCTTACTCCAGGAAGCCCTTGTACTGACGCATCAGCATCTGGGACTCCAAAGCCTTCACCGTCTCCAGAGCCACGCCCACCACGATGATAACGGAGGTGCCGCCGATGGCCACAGAGCTGTTGCCGATGACCTTGCTCACCAGGATGGGGCAGATGGCCACGATGGCCAGGTAAATGGCGCCGAAGAGAGTGACCTTGTTCAGCACCCGCTTGATGAAGTCCACCGTGGGCTTGCCGGGACGGAAGCCCGGGATGAAACCGCCCTGCTTTTTCAGGTTGTTGGCGATCTCAACGGGGTTGAACTGAATGCTGGAATAGAAATAGCTGAACCCGATAATCATGATGAAATACACCACGATATACACAAAGGACCGGGCGTCAATTGCGTCATAGATGGTCCGGGACACGGTGCCCTCCTGAGGGATGCCGATGAAGCTCCAAACCGTGATCGGCAAAGACGCGATGCTCTGGGCGAAGATGACGGGCAGGACGCCGGCCATGCCCACCTTCATGGGCAGGTTGCTGCTCTGACCACCGTACATCTTCCGGCCCACCTGGCGCTTGGCGTACTGCACAGGAATGCGGCGCTCGGCGTCATTGATGAACACGATGAACACAACCAGGGCCAGAATGCCCACCAGCAGGAGAATTACACCCCACACGGGGATGGCGCTGTCCAGCTGAGCCTGGGCCTGCGCCTGGCTGGCCCCGGCGGCGGTCAGGGTCTCCATGGTGATAGTGCCATTGCCAATGCCGTTGTAGATCCGCACACCGTCGATCATGCCGGAGATCATATTGGGCACGCGGGAGATGATGCCCGCGAACAGGATGATGGAAACGCCGTTGCCCACGCCGAACTCCGTGACCTGCTCGCCCATCCACATGACGAAGGAGGAGCCGGCGATCATGGAGACCATAATGACCAGGGCGGGCCAGACGCCGTCAGCGCCGGCGGCCAGCAGACCGTAGTTCTTCATCATCATATAGTAGCCAAAGGCCTGGAGAACGGCGATGGCCACCGTGGTATAACGGGTGATGGACTGGATCTTCTTCCGTCCCTCCTCGCCGCCGTCCCGCGCCAGCCGCTCCAGGGCCGGGATGGCCACGGTGAGCAGCTGGATGATGATGGAGCTGTTGATATAGGGCTGCACGCCCAGGGCGAACACCGTGGCGGTAGCAAAGGCGCCGCCGCTCATCACGTTGTACAGTCCCAGAATGGTGGTGCCCATGCTCTGGAGCTGGCTTTGCAACAGATCAACGTTGACGTAGGGGACCGTAATGGCGTTGCCGATCCGGAAGATCAGCAGAATGAGGACCGTGAAGATCAGCTTCTTCCTCAGCTCAGGGACGCCCCACGCCTTACGAATCGTTTGAATCACGTCAGATCACCTCGGCCTTCCCGCCAGCCGCCTCGATAGCCTCCTTGGCAGAAGCGGAGAAAGCGGAGGCCTGGACGGTGACTTTTTTGGACACCTTACCGCTGCCCAGCACCTTGTAACCGTATTCGCACTTGGAGAGGATGCCCTTGCCCAGCAGCGCCTCGGCGGTGACGGTCTCACCGTCGTCAAAGGCGTTGAGGGCGCTGAGGTTCACGATCTCCAGGGGCTTGGCGAAGATGTTGTTGAAGCCGCGCTTGGGGACACGGCGGGCCAGAGGCATCTGGCCGCCCTCAAATCCCACGCGGACCTTGCCGCCGGAGCGGGCCTTCTGGCCCTTGTGGCCGCGGCCGCCGGTCTTACCGTTGCCGGAGCCGGAGCCCCGGCCCTTCCGGTATGCCTGGCGGACAGAGCCCTCGGCGGGAGACAGTTCGCTCAATTTCATAATGGGTGCCTCCTTAGTTCACTTCTGTGACCTGCAGCATATAGCCGATCTTGGCAATCTTACCGCGGGTCTGGTCGTTGTCGGGCTGCACGGTGACGTCACCGATCTTGCGCAGACCCAGGGAATGGGCTGTGGCGACCTGCTTTTCCAGGCGGCCGTTCAGGCTCTTGACGAGCTTAATATTTAAGTTTGCCATGTTTTGCGCCTCCTTAACCCACGATCTCTTCGACGCTCTTGCCGCGGATGCGGGCGACCTCCTCGGGGCCACGCATTTCTTTCAGGCCCTGGAAGGCGGCGGCAACGACGTTGTTGGGGTTGTTGGACCGAAGGCACTTGGTACGGATGTCCTTAATGCCGGCGGCCTCGACCACGGCACGGACGGCGCCGCCGGCGATTACGCCGGTACCGGGGGCGGCGGGCTTCATCAGCACGCGGCCGGCGCCTGCCTCTCCGATGGTCTCATGGGGAATGGTGGTCCCGGACAGCGTCACGGTAATCATGTTCTTCTTGGCGGCCTCGATGCCCTTGCGAATGGCCTCGGGAACCTCGGCGGCCTTGCCCAGGCCGTAGCCCACCTTGCCCTTGCCGTCACCGACGACCACCAGGGCGGAGAACTTCATGACGCGGCCGCCCTTCACCGTCTTGGAAACACGGTTCAGGTACACAACCTTCTCGATATACTCGCTCTGCTCTCTTTCAAATCTAGGCATTTGTCGTTCCTCCTCCCTTAGAATTTCAGGCCGCCCTCGCGGGCGCCGTCGGCCAGAGCCTGCACACGGCCGTGATACAGGTATCCGCCGCGGTCAAAGACCACGGTCTCGATGCCCTTGGCCTTGGCCCGCTCGGCAATCAGCTTGCCGACAGCCTCGGCGGCGGCCACGTTGCCGCCGTAACCCTCAACGGCCTTGTCCAGGGAGGAAGCGGAGGCCAGCGTCACGCCCGCCACATCGTCGATGATCTGGGCATAGATGTTGGACTCGCTGCGGAACACGTTCAGACGCGGCATCTCGGGGGTGCCGGAGATCTTGGCGCGCACTCTCTTGTGGCGCTTTAAGCGCTGCTTGTTGGTATTCGGTCTCTTAATCATATCGGCACACCTCCTTACTTCTTAGCGCCGGTCTTGCCGACCTTACGGCGGATGGTCTCGTCGGCATACTTGATGCCCTTGCCCTTATAGGGCTCGGGAGGACGCTTCTCGCGGACCTCGGCCGCGAACTGGCCGACGGCCTGCTTGTCGCATCCGTGGATCACAATCTTATTGGGAGAGGGGACCTCGATGGTGATGCCCTCCACCTCGGAAACGATCACCTGATGGGAGAAGCCCAGGTTCATGACCAGGTTCTTTCCCTCCTTGGCCACACGGTAGCCGACGCCGTTGACATCCAGCTCCTTCTTATAGCCGTCGGTCACGCCGACGATCATGTTGTTGAGCAGGGTCCGGGTCAGGCCGTGGAGGCTGCGGTGCAGCTTATCCTCGGAAGGACGCTCCACGGTGATCGTAGTGCCTTCCTGTTTAATAATCATCTCAGGGCGCAGCGCGCGGCTCAGTTCGCCCTTGGGTCCCTTGACGGTAACCACATTACCCTCGGCGATGTTCACGCTCACGCCGGCGGGAACGGTAATGGGCATTCTGCCAATTCTAGACATTGTTCAAACACCCTCCTTACCAGACGAACGCCAGGACTTCGCCGCCGACATGGAGCTCGCGGGCCTTCTTGTCGGTCATGACGCCCTTGGACGTAGAGATGATGGCGATGCCCAGGCCGCGGAGCACACGGGGCAGCTCGTCGGCGCCCACATAGACCCGGAGGCCCGGCTTGGAAACGCGGCGCAGGCCGGTGATGACCTTCTCCTTGCCCGCGTTGTACTTCAAGGTGATGTGGATCACGCCCTGAAGGCCGTCGTCCACCACGTTGAAGCTCTTGATATAGCCCTCATCCAGCAGAATCTGAGCAATGCTCTTCTTCATCTTGGAGGCAGGTACATCAACGGTGTCGTGCTTGGCACTGTTTGCGTTGCGGATGCGGGTCAGCATATCCGCAACAGGATCGGTGATATGCATTTGGGTAATCCTCCTATTTTTAGAGTTGCGGTCTCCTCCTGGAGCCGCTTCGGCGGCGAGGTATCGTGGCCAATGGAGCAGTCCGCTCGCGCGTGGTGCCCAATTGCCCATGACCTTTCGCCATCCGGCCACTTTTTCTTGTAAGACTGTAACAACACTTGATTTTGCAAAGCAAATCTCAGTGGAGTACGTCCACGAAGTGGAAAAAGTGACGAAAAAGACCTTTTGCGCGCTGCAAAGTCCGGGAACAGATCCAAGCCTCTGCGGCGGCAACGGCAAGATTGCCCACCATAAAGAACTCTTTTCCTCAAGGAAAATCTATAGAGGGCAAATCTGCTCTTTCAGCTCTCCCCACCCCTTGACCTCCGGAATGGGGAGAGCCTAAAGACATTCAATCGGCGCTCCCGCTGCCTCAGCCGCCAGTTTCGCGGCGAGTCAGCTTTCCGCTCTTGAAAGGAAAGCGCTCAGAAGGAGGCCTTGCGGACGCCGGGGATCTCGCCCTTGTAGGCCAGCTCCCGGAAGCAGATGCGGCACACGCCATAATCACGCAGATAGGCGTGGGGGCGGCCGCAGAGCTTGCAGCGGTTGTACCGCCGGCTGGAGAACTTGGCGGGACGCTGCTGCTTGAGAATCATAGATTTCTTAGCCATCGTTCTTCCTCCTTAGCGGGCGAAGGGGGCGCCGACCTGCTCCAGCAGGGCCCGGGCCTCTTCATCGGTGTGGGCGGTGGTGCAGATGACGACATCCATGCCGCGGATCTTGTCGATCTTGTCATACTCGATCTCGGGGAAGATCAGCTGCTCCTTGATGCCCAGGGCGTAGTTGCCGCGGCCGTCAAAGGAGTTGGGGTTGATGCCCTGGAAATCGCGGACGCGGGGCAGGGACACGTTGAAAAGGCGGTCCAAAAACTCCCACATCTTCTCGCCGCGGAGGGTCACCTTCGCGCCGATGGGCATATCCTCACGCAGCTTGAAGTTGGCGATGGACTTGCGGGCCCGGGTGACAACCGGCTTCTGGCCGGTGATCTGGGTCAGATCGCCCACCACATTGTCCAGAATCTTGGCGTTCTCGCGGGCCTCGCCGCAGCCGACGTTCACGACGACCTTGTCAATCTTGGGGATCTGCATGACGCTCTTGTAGCCGAACTGCTTCATCAGGGCGGGAGCGACTTCGGCTTTGTATTTCTCTTTCAGTCTGGCCATTTGTCAACTCTCCTTTCTCACAGCTCGGCGCCGCATTTCTTGCAGACGCGGCTCTTCTTGCCGTCCTCGACCTTGTGGCCGACGCGGGTGGGCTTGCCGCACTTGGGGCACACCACCTGCACCTTGCAGGCGTGGATGGCGGCCTCGCGCTTCATGATGCCGCCCTCCTCGCCCTGACGGCGGGGCTTGATGTGGCAGGTGACCATGTTCAGGCCCTCCACCACGACCTTGTTCTCCTTGGGAAGGGTGGCGATGACCTTTCCCTGGTGGGTGGTAAGGTCTCTGTCCTTACCGCCGTCGCCGGAGATCCGGACAACGGTATCGCCCTTTTTGATATTCATAGCCATTTCGTTCCCCTCCTCAAATCACTTCGGGGGCGAGGGACAGGATCTTCATGTAATCCTTGTCGCGCAGCTCGCGGGCCACAGGCCCAAAGATGCGGGTGCCCCGGGGGTTCTTGTCGTCCTTGATCAGGACGGCGGCGTTATCGTCAAAGCGGACATAGGTGCCGTCGGCCCGACGGACGCCCTTGGCGCTGCGGACGATGACGGCCTTGACGACCTCGCCCTTCTTCACGGTGCCACCGGGTGTGGACTTGCGGACAGAGGCCACAATCACATCGCCGATGTTGCCGAACTTACGCTTGGAACCGCCCAAAACGCGGATACACTTGATCTCCTTGGCGCCGGTATTGTCGGCGACCTTCAGAAAAGTTTCCTGCTGAATCATATACTCGGCACCTCCTTACTTCGCCTTTTCGATGATCTCGACCACGCGCCAGCGCTTGTCCTTGGACAGAGGCCGGGTCTCCATGACCTTGACCTTATCGCCGATGCCGCAGGCGTTCTCGGCGTCATGCGCCTTGAGCTTATAGGTGCGGCCGACGATCTTCTTATACAGGGGATGAGCAACCCGGTCCTCAATGGCGACCACAACGGTCTTATCCATCTTGTCGGAAACCACCTTGCCGACCCGGGTCTTGCGGGAGGAAGTTCTCTTTTCGTCCATTTTACCTTACCTCCTTCTCACTGCTTGCTCTCGGCCGCGGCGAGCTCCGCCAGAACGGTCTTGACTCGGGCAATATCATGCTTGGTCTCCCGGATCTTCACGGGATTGTCCAGCTGGTTGGTGGCGTGCTGCATACGAAGGAAGAACAGGTCCTTCTTCAGGCCCGCCAGCTTCTCATTCAGCTGCTCGGGGGTCATCTTGCGGATCTCACGGATTTCATTTGCCTTCATCTTTACTCACCTGCTTCCTCGGTGCGGGCGATCACTTTCGTCTTGATGGGCAGCTTGTGGCTGGCCAGACGGAGCGCCTCGCGGGCGACTTCTTCAGAAACACCGGCGATCTCGAACATGACACGGCCGGGCTTCACCACGGCAACCCAGAACTCGGGGGAACCCTTACCGGAGCCCATGCGGGTCTCGGCGGGCTTCTTGGTCACGGGCTTGTCGGGGAAGATCTTGATCCAGACCTGACCGCCGCGCTTGGTGTAGCGGGTCATGGCGATACGGGCGGCCTCGATCTGATTGCTGGTGATCCAGGCGGGCTCCGTGGCCACCAGGCCAAACTCGCCGTAGGCCAGGGTATTGCCGCGGGTAGCCTTGCCGGTCATGCGGCCCCGGTGCACCCGGCGGTATTTCACTCTCTTCGGCATCAGCATTACTGCGCCCCTCCTTCCTTGGGAGCCGCGGGGGCTGCGGGGGCAGCGGGGCGGCTGGTGTTGGTGTTGGGCCGGAACTGGGGACGGCCGCCCTGGCCGCCGGGCCCGCGGTTGAAGCCGCCGCCCTGACGGTCGCGGTTAAAGCCGCCGCCCTGGCCCCGATTGAAGCCGCCGCGGCGGTCGCCATCCCGGCGGGGACGGCGCTCACGGCGCTCCTGATAGGGCTTGGAGGTATCCATGGTGCGGGGGGTGGTCCGCAGGGTCTGGCTCAGAACCTCGCCCTTGTAGATCCACACCTTCACGCCGATGCGGCCGAAGGTGGTGGCGGCCTCCGCGAAGCCGTACTCAATGTCGGCGCGGATGGTCTGCAGGGGGATAGTGCCCTCGTGGTAGTGCTCCACGCCGGCGATCTCACGACCGCCCAGACGGCCGGAGCAGCAGGTCTTGATGCCCTTGGCGCCGGCGCGCATGGCGCGGGCCATAGCGTTTTTCATGGCGCGGCGGTGGGAGATGCGCTTTTCCAGCTGCGCCGCGATGTTCTCCGCCACCAGCTGGGCGTTCATGTCGGGGTTGCGCTCCTCGACGATGTTCAGCTTCACCTTCTTGCCGATGAGCTTCTCAACGGCCAGGCGGTACTGCTCAATCTGCTCGCCGCCCTTGCCGATGACCATGCCGGGCCGGGCGCAGTGCAGGAAGATGGTGACCACGTCGTTGCTACGCTCGATCTCGATCTTGGGAACGCCGGCGCCGTACAGTGTCTTTTTCAGGTATTTGCGAATCTTCTGATCCTCCACGATCAGATCGCCGACCTTCTCGTCACTGGCATACCAACGGGAATCCCAGTCTTTGATGACGCCCACGCGAAGGCCGTGGGGGTTTACTTTCTGTCCCATAAAACTGTTCTCCTCCCTCTTATGCCTTTTCCGTCACAGCCAGGGTGACGTGAGAAGTGCGTTTATTGATACGGTAGGCGCGGCCCTGGGCCCGGGGCATCATCCGCTTGAGGATGGGGCCGGGGGTGGCGAACACTTCGGAGACCACCAGCTTGCTGGGGTCCATGCCGAAATTGTTCTCGGCGTTTGCGACGGCGCTCTTCAGCAGCTTCTGGAGAGGCTCGGAGGCAGACTTGTGAGTCTGCATCAGAATAGCCATGGCGGTGCCGGCATCCTTGCCGCGGATCAGGTCGCAGACGATCTGGACCTTCCGGGGAGAGATGCGGACATAGCGCAGATAGGCCTTAGCGGTTTTGTTTTCCATGTTCAGCATCCTCCTTTACTCAGTCCTTCCGGTGTCCGCGGAAGGTACGGGTGGGGGCGAACTCGCCCAGCTTGTGGCCCACCATATCCTCCTGGATATACACGGGCACGTGCTTGCGCCCGTCGTGGACGGCGATGGTGTGGCCCACGAAGGCGGGGAAGATGGTGGAGCTGCGGCTCCAGGTCTTCAGCACTTTCTTCTCGTTTTTCGCGTTCATTTCCTCGACCCGCTTCAGAAGCTCCGGGGCAACATACGGGCCTTTTTTAATGGATCTGCTCATATTTTACTTGCCTCCCTTACTTCTCGTTGCGGCGCTTGACGATGAACTTGCTGGTGGGATTCTTCTTCTTCCGGGTCTTGTAACCCATGGCGGGCTTGCCCCAGGGGGTCACAGGGCCGGGACGGCCAACCGGAGCGCGGCCCTCGCCGCCGCCATGGGGGTGGTCGTTGGGGTTCATGACGGAGCCGCGGACCGTGGGACGCCAGCCCATGTGGCGCTTGCGTCCGGCCTTGCCGATGTTGATGTTGGCGTGGTCGATGTTGCCCACCTGGCCGATGGTGGCCATGCAGTTGGTGCGCACGATGCGGACCTCGCCGGAGGGCATGCGGATCTGGGCGTCCTGGCCCTCCTTGGCCATCAGCTGGGCGGCGGTGCCGGCGGAGCGCACCAGCTGGGCGCCGTTGCCGGGATGCAGCTCAATGTTGTGGATCATGGTGCCCACGGGGATGCTGGACAGGGGCAGGGCGTTGCCCTCCTTGATGTCCGCGTTCGCGCCGGACTCCACCTTGTCGCCTGCTTTCAGGCCCACGGGGGCCAGAATGTAGCGGCGCTCGCCGTCCTCATACTCGAGAAGGGCGATGTTGGCGGAGCGGTTGGGGTCGTACTCCAGGCGCAGGACGGTGGCGAACATGTCGTGCTTGTCGCGCTTGAAGTCGATGACGCGGTACTTGCGCTTGTTGCCGCCGCCGCGGTGGCGGACGGTGATGCGGCCATAGCTGTTGCGGCCGGAGCTCTTTTTCAGGGGCTCCACCAGGCTGGGCTCGGGCTTGGCCTTCTTGTCAATGCCGTCGAATCCGGAGACCGTCATCTGACGCCGGGAGGGAGTCGTCGGCTTAAAGGTTTTGATAGACATGCTTTACACTCCTTCCGTAAAATCAGACCATGCCTTCGAAGAACTCAATGGTCTTGGAATCGCCGGTCAGCTGGACGTAGGCCTTTTTCCAGGTCTTCGTCATGCCGGGACGGCCGGCGCCCATGCGCTTTTCCTTGCCGGGCACCGTCAGGGTGTTGACGGAGGCGACCTTTACGCCGAAGATCTCCTCAACCGCCTTCTTGATCTCGATCTTGCCGGCGTCCTTGGCCACCTCGAAGACATATTTCTTGTCGGCGGCTCCGGCCATGGCGCGCTCGGTGATGATGGGGCGGATAACAATATCGTATGCGGTTGCCATTACGCGTACACCTCCTCGATTTTTGCGAGGGCGGCCTGATCCACCACCAGGTAGCGGGCGTTGATGATGTCATAGACGCTCAGCTGCACGGCGGGGGTAGTCAGCACGCCGGGGATGTTCCGAGCGCTCTTGACGACGCTCTGGTCCACGGCGGGGGTGACCACGACGGCCTTGCCGTCCACCTTCACCGCGTCCAGGAACTTGCGGAACACGGCGGTCTTGATCTCGTCCATCTTGATGGAGTCGACGACCACCAGCTTGCCCTCGGCCGCCTTGGCGGAGAGGACGGATTTCAGCGCCAGGCGCTTGACCTTCTTATTCAGCACGTAGCTGTAATCCCGGGGCTTGGGGGCGAACACGACGCCGCCGTGGGTCCACTGGGGAGCCCGGGTGCTGCCCTGGCGGGCGTGGCCGGTGCCCTTCTGGCGCCAGGGCTTCTTGCCGCCGCCGGAGACCTCGGCCCGGGTGAGGGCGCTCTGGGTGCCCTGCCGGCAGTTGGCCAGGTGGTTCTTCACGACCTCATGCACAACGGCCTCGTTGGGCTCGATGCCAAAGATCGCATCGTTCAGTTCCACAGTGCCGACTTCCGCGCCGGCCATGTTCAAAACTTTCATGGTAGACATACTCTAAGCACCCCTCTCTCAGTGATTTCTCGCGGAGGCCTTCTGCGGGTTGCGGCCGGAAGCCTTCTGCGGGTTCTTGCTGATGTCGGCGCCGGCCTGCTTGATCTTGTGGACCTTCACAGTGGACTTGACGGTGACCAGACCGCCCTTGGGGCCGGGCACCGCGCCGCAGACGACCAGCATATTCAGCTCGGGATCAACTTTCACAACGGACAGGTTCTGGACGGTGACCTGATCCACGCCCATGTGGCCCGCGCCGTCGCGGCCCTTCATGATGCGGCCGGGGGTGGTGCCGGCGCCCAGAGAGCCCTGATGGCGGTGGACGGGGCCGCCGCCGTGGGTGTTGCGCTTGACGGCTGCGCCGTGGCGCTTGACAACGCCCTGGAAGCCGTGGCCCTTGCTGGTGCCGGTGACGTCCACGAAGTCGCCCACGGCGAAGGTGTCGGCCTTCACCAGGTCGCCCACGTTCAGCTCGCCGGCGTTCTCCAGGTCGAACTCTCTAAGGTGCTTCTTGGGGCTGACGCCAGCCTTGTTCAGGTGGCCCATCTCGGGCTTGCTCAGCTTGCGCTCGGGGACGTCCTCAAAGCCCAGCTGAACAGCCTGGTAGCCTTCCTTTTCGGAAGTCTTCTTCTGAACGACCACGCAGGGACCCGCCTCGATAACGGTGACGGGGATCACATGGCCGTTCTCGTCAAAAATCTGGGACATGCCCACTTTTTTGCCGATGATCGCTTTCATGTATGTTCCTCCTTGATAGGTTATTGGTCGGCTTAGATACGGCGGAGCCGAAACCCCGGGCCGCATTGCTCTGCCGACATGACCCGCCCGCCTCGCAAGTCGACGGGCACGGACAGCAAACTCGTCAAAAGAAACTCCGCTTCGCTCCGTCTCCGCCGCAGGGTGAAAACGCCGCGCGCTCCGTTTCTTTTCCGCTTCCCGCCACAAATGTCTTCCGATTTGCGCGGGGAGCCTTTATAATGAGGTATTGCGGATGAGGCCGGCCTTACAGCTTGATCTCGATGTCCACACCGGCGGGCAGCTCCAGGGCCATCAGGGCCTCCACGGTCTTGGGGGTGGAGCGGGTGATGTCGATGAGGCGCTTGTGGGTGCGGCGCTCGAACTGCTCCCGGCTGTCCTTGTGCTTGTGGACGGAGCGCAGGATGGTGATGATCTCTTTTTTGGTGGGCAGCGGGATGGGACCGGAGACCTCGGCGCCGGTGCGCTTGGCGGTCTCGACGATCTTTTCGGCGCTCTGGTCGATGACCTGGTGGTCATAGGCTTTCAGCCGGATGCGGATCATTTCTTTTTGTGCCATGGTTTTGATTCCTCCTGTTTCGTACGTCGTTTTTTCTTGAGTCTCGACGACCTACGGCGAGAAAATTTTCTATACGCTTAACCGTGCGTATCATTCCAGCTCATGAAAAATACCGGCGCAGGGCAATTCCGGCCGGTACATTGATCATGGCGCAGCGATCTACGCAGCGTACAGATCCCTCTCAGCCGCCCGATTATCGGACATACTCCCCGAAAGTTACCTCCTGACGGAGCAATCTCCCGGTTCATCGCAAGCCTGCGCGGCAAGATACGGCCTTCCCGCGCGGACTTACCTATAATAAAAGAAAATCCTCCCATTGTCAAGAGGATTTTCTCTGTTTTTCATGAAAATTGAAAAAAATTTTTGGTGGTTTGGGGAAAGATAAATTCAGCCGAAATCGTGGCGGGCTCCGCCTCCGGGGCCCAGCTCCTCATAGAGGGAGACGATACGGCTGATACGGCCGAAGCAGGCCTCGTCGCTCAAGGAGTCGTCGTCCAATATATCCCGTATTTTACGCAGGGCCTCACAGCACTCTGTCTCTGCCATATATTTGATGATCTCGTCTGAATCGGTTCCGCCGACAACGACGCCCGCCCCGGCGTCGATCAATACTCTTGCCAGAATGCTTGCGTAAAATTCTCTATCATCCATAGTCATATCCTCCGTTTTATTATAAGACGACATAATTATATAACAAGTGACATGATATAGTCAAGAAAATATGTCGTCTTGGAGTAAAAATAATGAACAAATCCTATTTCAACGCAGATTCCAACATTATTTCCAAAAAGCTCCGAAAGTTTCGCAAGAAAAGCAATCTTTCACAAGAGGAACTTGCCGCACAGATGCAGCTGCTTGGTGCAGACATCACCCAACCTCTTATCAGCAAAATCGAGCTTAATCAGCGCTTTGTAAAAGATTATGAGCTTGTCTGCTTTTGCCGCGTTCTCCATATCTCTGAAAAGGATCTTCTCTCTGATTTTTACGAAAAATATCCTGAGTGATCCCGTCTGGGTTTCCGCCTGGGCGGGGTTTTGTTGTCGCCCTGACGGGCGGGGTGGATTTCAGCCATGATGATGGCTGGGCAATGCACCCCCCATTTTCTCTTTTCGGTTGCGCCGAAAAGAGAAAACGGGCCGTGCACGGTCCAAAAGAGAAAAGGCGCTGGGG
>NZ_KE159703.1:621566-674442 GCF_000403435.2 Oscillibacter sp. 1-3 | reverse complement strand
AGGGCGGTCTCCCCCCGTCCCGCCCCCGTGGGGCGGATTCCGAAGAAATCAAACTCCCCTCCCCCGCTGAAAGCGTAAAAAGCGGAGAGGCTTTCGCCTCTCCACCCATTTCCCCGCTTAGTAAGCGACACCCCAGTAAATATCAGTGGCACATTTCTTGCCGCATACCGGGCACACGCCCTCAGTCCCGCTCTGTGCCAGCGGCATACACCGGGACGTAACGCCCGCCTGCTCCTTCATGGCAAGCTCGCAGTTCAGACTGCCGCACCACTTGGAGCGGAGGAATCCCCCCTTGCCCTCGGCAATGGCCTTGGCCTCCTCCGGGGAGCTGATGTCAAAGCTGTTGTCCTGGAGGTTTTTCAGCGCCTGCGCGTACATATTGTCATGCACCGCGTCCAGCAGCTTTTTCACCGTCTCCTCCAGCGACTCCAGAGGGACAAATACCTTCTCCCCGGTGTCCCGGCGGGCGATGACGCACTGCTCCTTCTCCATGTCCTTGGGACCGATCTCCACCCGCAGGGGCACGCCCTTCATCTCGTACTCGGCGAACTTCCAGCCGGGGCTGTTGTCGCTGTCGTCCATCTTCGCCCGCAGGCCCGCCGCCGTCAGACGGTCCCGCAGACCCGCCGCCGCGTCCAGCACGCCGGGCTTGTGCTGGGCCACGGGAATTACCACCGCCTGGACAGGGGCCACACGGGGAGGCAGAACCAGGCCGTTGTCGTCGCCGTGGGTCATGATGATGCCGCCGATCATCCGGGTGCTGACGCCCCAGCTGGTTTGGTGAGGATGGTGGAGCTGGTTGTCCTTCCCGGTGAAGGTGATGTCAAAGGCCTTGGCAAAGCCGTCGCCAAAGTAGTGGCTGGTGCCGCCCTGGAGGGCCTTGCGGTCATGCATCATGCACTCCACGGTGTAGGTCTCCTCGGCGCCCTTGAACTTCTCCTTGTCCGTCTTGCGGCCCCGGATCACCGGCATGGCCAGGTAGTTCTCCATGAAATCGGCGTAGATGTTCAGCATCCGCATGGTCTCTTCCCGTGCCTCTTCCGCCGTGGCGTGCATGGTGTGGCCCTCCTGCCACAAAAACTCCCGGTGGCGCAGGAAGGGCCGGCTGGTCTTCTCCCAGCGCAGGACGCTGCACCACTGGTTGTACAGCTTGGGCAGGTCCCGCCAGGAGTGGATGATGCTGGCGTAGTGCTCGCAGAACAGCGTCTCAGAGGTGGGGCGGACGCAGAGGCGGTCCTCCAGCTTCTCACTGCCGCCCATGGTAATCCAGGCGCACTCCGGAGCAAAGCCCTCCACGTGGTCCTTCTCCTTCTGGAGCAGGGACTCGGGGATCAGAACGGGGAGGTACACGTTCTCGTGGCCCGCGGCCTTAAAGCGCCGGTCCAGCTCCGCCTGGATGTTCTCCCAGATGGCGTAGCCGTAGGGGCGGTAGATAAACATGCCCTTGACGGAGGTGTAATCGATGAGCTCGGCCTTCTTGCAGACGTCGGTATACCACTGGGCGAAGTCCACATCCCGGGCGGTGATGGCGTCCACCTGTCTCTTATCCTGTGCCATATGCTTCCATTCCTTTGCTCTATAATATATTATAATGTATCGCTTCCTGCGGTTCTCACTGAATCCCTATTGTATCCATTCCGGCCCGGGTTGTCAACTGTTACTCCCCTCTCTGCGCCCGGGAAAAATTTTTGCCCCCGCGGAACCAAACGCCCTCCCCTTCCGACTAAACAGGTGAATACAAACAGGAGGGCTGCCCCATGAAAAAATGTCTGCTGTCTCTCGCGCTCTGTCTGGCGCTCCTCACCGCCTGCGGCGCGCCCGCCGCCTCATCTCCCGCCGGGGCCCCTCCGCCGGAGGACGGCGCCCTCTCACTGGCAGAGGACGAGACCCCCTTCTATCTCGCCTGCCGCATCGTGGACGGCGCAGAGGACGGAAATCTGCTCCTGGCAGAGCTGGACGCGCCGCTGTCCGACGGCCGCGACAGTCTATGCGGCGGAAAAAACGTCTACCGCCTGGCCGTGACGGAGGACATCCCCGTTGATCTGGACGGCCGCCCTGCCTCCGCCGGGGACCTCCGGGACGGGATGCCCCTGGAAATCGCCTTCAGCGGCGATGTCCTGGAGACCTTCCCCGCCCAGCTGGGCCAGGTCTATTCCATCTCCGCCTGGTCCATCGGCACACCTCAGTGCCCCGGCGGGGCGCACTACGACCTGTGCGGGCTGTATCTCCAGGTCCTGGACGACCTGTGGCGCAGGGACCCAGCCCTGAACGAGGACATCTCCCTGGCCTCTCTGGACCTCACTCAGGCCCCTGGCGAACTGCTGGAAAGTGAAAAATCCGCCTTGTGCTGGCGGTTTGGGGAGCTCCACGGGGCGGAGGTTCTGGACCTCACCTTTGAGGAGCTGCGGGACCAGGGCTACCTCACCGCCAGCGCCGTGAGCACCCCCGCCCCGGAGGAGGGAGAGGGCCCCTCCCCCCTGTGGTACCAGTGGGAGGACGGATGTCTCTTCTCCATCACGCCCAACGAGAACCACCAGGAGGAGGTCTACTCCCTGCCCATCCTGTTCTTCAACGCCGAGAAATGGCACACGCCCCTGGGGGCCTACTGCCTTTACGACTGCTCCGCCCTCTGGCCGGAGTTCGGAACGTGGGACGGCTACAGCATCGGAAACGAGATGATCTCATAACGTCAGAGCGCCCCGCCGTTTGGCGGGGCGCTCTTGATGTCCCGGATCATCCGCAATGGGCCGCCTACCCGCCCATTTTCACCAGCACCTTCTGAATTCTCTCAAACAGGATGGCGTTCCTGGTTGGTTCAAACCGGTTGGTATCCGAATTGAAATACTCAAAGGTGGAGAGATACTTCGACCAGTCCAGCACATTGCCCCCGCTGGACCCGAAATCCCTGTCGTACGGCTGATAGGGCGCGGCGGTGCCGGTGCATGTGGGCTCGGAGAAGTCAATGGGCACCAGGCCGCTGTATGAGATATAGTCCTTGTCCGCCTCGTCGAGAATCCCGTACTCACAGAGGTCGTCAATAAAGGCCTGATACTCCTCCTGGTTCATCTCCTTCGGGTTGTATGAGGCGGAGAGGTGCCCCAGCTGCGCGTCCGTCAGTTTGACGGACTTTCCACGCTTCCGCGCATCCTCCTTGAATTTTTGAAAAGCCAGCAGCTGCTCCTCCCGCTTCGCCTGGACGGCCTCCCGAAACTGGTCCCGGCATTCGTCTTTCAGCACCGCATATCTCATCTTTCCGGGGTAGATCCCAGGGATGTCAATGTAGTTGAACCAGCTGGAGTGAAAGGCCCCTGATGTATGTCCCGCTTCCATGGCGATCCTCCTAAACCTTTGCTCTATATGGGACCCATCCCCGGGCCATGGCCTCCGCGTGGGTGATGACGTCCGGGTGCTCTTCGGTGCGGAACTCCTCCACCCAGGAGAGTATATCATCCAGGCTGTGGAAGCTCACCATGGGCGTCTTGTGAAAATTTCCCAGCCAGAAGCTGGGGTCCTCTTGGTCCGTATAGTACATGACGCCATTGATTTCGGAGGGATCAAGTACGATCATCACGGCGCCGCTGGCATAGTTTTCCTCCTTCTGGCTGATGACCCCCATGCGCCGCATGGTCTCCAGGACATCGTAGACCTCATAGGCGGAGAGATCCCCGGAGTAGTGCTCTTTCAAAAACGCCAGGTTCTCCTCCGTCCAGCCCTGGGAGTCCGGCAAAGCCAGTTCCGGCTGTTGGGCCTTCCAGGCCTTGTAGTCATCCTCGAACTGCATAAATACGGAGCCCAGAGCCCCCTTCTCCGGCAGGGCCGCCATTTTCCGCTTTTGGACCTCCGGGTCCAGATACTGCTCCCATCCCGGGCCGCTCTCCGTTCGGCGGCCTTTGGATGTGGAATACGGGGAGGGCCACGCTCCGGAATTTCCTGTAACTCTCATCTTTCATAACTCCTTTTCCCAGCGGTGTATTCCGCCGTTTATTGGTTCTGGAGCAGTTCCCAAAATAATGAAAAAAGGAATCGAGGACGGGGATTGCAGGACAAGGCGGAGGACGCAGGCAGGCTGACGCCCGCCAAGGACGACAACGAAGTCATACAATTCCCGGACCGCTGAACTTTTCTCAGCATTTTGGAAAACCGCTCCAGGGCCTGTTCGCCTAAGACAAACATGCGGATTCCCGAGCAAATTTCCGCCGGATGCAAGGCAAAAATTTGCAGGCGTTGACGTACGCCAAAAATGATTCACGCAGCAGCCGGCAAAATTTTCCTGAAAGCCCTGCGTTTGAGCTCATGTGAACAGGCCTTAATATCATAGTGTCGGGAAAAGCGGAAAACCGGACAGCTCTTTTATAATAATTTTCAAAATTGCACACCGGGCTGCCGCCCGTTTGCCGGAAATTTGATGTCTGCCATAAAAATTTCTGTCTCCTCTTGCATTCCTGCCCAAAACAGCATAAAATTACAAAAGAAGCTGCCGGATCGGAGGGATCGGTTTGAACAGTCGGGAAAAGCATCTGCTGGTGGAACAGTGGTACCGGCAGTATGCGGCATTCATCTTCCACTACGCCTGCCAGTTCACGGATCGCCATTCGGCAGAGGAGATCGTACAGGAGACGTTCCGCGTCGCCTGGGAGACCGCCCGGCAGCAGGAGATCGAGTATCCCAAGACGTGGCTGCGGAAGATCGCAGAAAACGTGATGAAAAACCAGTTCCGCCGGAGCGAGCGCCGAAACAGTCTGCTGGTCAGCGCGGACGCGCTGCCGGAGGACGTCCTGGGGAGGCGCGAGGACCCCGTGGACGTGGAGCTGGAGTACGACGGCCTTATCAGCCGGCAGGACCTGCACCTGCTCAAGCGTCTGGCCGTGGACGGCTGTACATACGCCGAGGCGGCCCAGGAGCTGAACACCACGGCGGAGGCCTGCCGCAAGCGGGCCGCGCGGGCAAAGCAGCTTCTCCGGAAGCTGCTGGAGGATTGAAGCGCCGCCCGTTTTGAACTTCACAAGAAGGAGGTCTGCATATATGCCCGGCCCTATCGGCGAGAAAAACGGCTCCTATCCGTTTTTGAATCGGTTCAGCACAAAGACGCTGCGCCAGCTCCTGCGGGAAGACTTTGCATCGAAGGAACCCAGCACCCCGGAGAGCGACACGTTCATCACCTGCGTAGCAGAGGTAATCGCCCGGCGGGAGGCGGCCGATCCCGCCATTCCCCAGTTCGATGTAGAGGCGGGCTGGCGGAACTTCCCGAAGCATTTCCAGCCCGAGGGCACAGACGCCGCCCTTGCCGCGGATATTTCCCGGATGGCCGCCCAGTGGAATCAGCTCCAGGGCGGCGGCAATAGGGAAGACCAGCAGGAGACATGACCCGCGTTCAGGAATCAAACGCCCCGTCCGCCGGACAGTACTGTGTACTGCCCGGCAGACGGGGCGCTTCCCATCAAGGCGCGCTTATTGATAGTAGATCCCCAGAATCCTCTCATGGGGCTCCGTGAATACCCCCAGCCGGATGTCCATGCCGATCTCAAAGGCCCGGTCCCAGGGGAAGCGGTAATTCTCCAGGGCTACGCCGCCCCAGCCCTTCTCCCCACCGGGCTCCAGGGCGAAGAAGTTGCTCCGCTGGAGATTTTTGATTACATCTTTTACGGCGCTGTCCATGCCCCGCTCCAGCCGGGCCTGGACGGCCTCCCGGTCGATCTCCGGAGTCCAGAAGTTGTTGGGGTCGCCGCCGAGATCGCTGCGGATATAGGCCAGCAGGTCGTTGCGCACCACGTTCTTGTAGCAGAAGTCCTTGATGACGCTGTCCGCCAGGGTGCGGGCAAAGGCCCGCTCCGCCGTCTCGCTCTCCTCCCCGTTTCGCAGATACGCATACCGGGCGACGCCGTGGCTCAAGGCCGTGCCGGTGACGATGGCCATGTCCAGAAATCCGGCGTAGCTCAAAAGCCAGCCCAGCTCCGCCTCCTTCTTCAGCGCCTCATGGAAAGCGGTGCCGTACCGCCCGTTGCCCGCGTCAATGAGGATCACGGGCCGGTTCGCCTCCCGGCACTCCCGCAGGTCCCGCATCAGCGCCTCACAATAGGCGCTCCCTGCGCCCTCCTCCGCCGGCTGGGTCAAGACGAGGATCTGCAGTTCCGCCGCCAGAGGATTGGCGCTCTCCGTCAGGCCAAACAGGTCCAAATGCTCCGCCACCACGGTAGTCAGGGGCTGGAAATCGTAGTCGCAGGCGGGGCTGTCCTCGGTGCCGCCGTAGTACCGCACCGACGCCGTGCCTCCCCGCCAGCCGGTCTCGTCCAGATACATCCGGGCCACGGCCTTGAAGGCCAGATCGTCCACCCCGGCCAGCAGCCAGTCCAGAGGATTTCCCGCCCGGTCCGTCCGCAGGCCTTGGCGCAGGTAGGCGATCTCGTTTTTCTGGATGCAGTCCTCCAGGGAGGAGTCGTCGATACCGACCATCAGACGGAAGTTCTCATGGCCTGGCTGGCGAAGGATCTCCTGCACCAAATCGGAAAACGTCAGTTTCCCCTCCCGGGCGGACAGATAGCGGGAAAGCGCCTCCTCGTTCTTCACGCCGTCATGCTCCGCCGCGGTCTGATTCCAGAGGTTTTCCTTATGGGGGCCCCACGAATAGCTGTCCAGAATGCCCTCAAAGGTCAGCTGTTCTCCCTCCAGCGTCTCCCGCGGCAGAGAGCCAAAGTCCCGCAGCCAGTTGTACTCCTCCAGCGTACCGCCCTGGTAGCCCACGGTGGGGGCCAGCCGCATGACGCTGTCCAGCAGCCAGACCACGTTGTCCGGGTCCGACGAGAGAACCGCTATCATATTCTCCAGCATTTTCTGGAGGTGAATGGTTCCGCCGTCCGGCAGGGTGACGACGCACGCCTCCGCCGTCACAGCCCGGGAGCTCACCAGCCCGCCGAAGAGGATCTGGTCCAGGGACAGGATGTACCGGTCACACCCCGCCGCCTCCTGCTCCAGTACCCACTGGTACAGCCGCCCCATGTCGCCGTACTGGGTCCCGTTTTCGTTCAGAGGCTGTCCGTCCAGCGCGGTCCGGTACCAGTCCGCCTCCGGCATGGCCAGGGCGTACCCCAAAGACTCCGCCAGATACGCCACCCGTTCCACATTGTCGGGCCGGTCGTCCAGGGGAACATAGGCCACAGTCTTTGCGCTCTCCGAGCTCGCGGGCTCCGGGTAGGGCTCCGGCTCCGTCCTCCGCGGCCCGCAGCCCGTCAGGACCAGGGCACAGGCCAGCGCCGCCGCCAAAAGGCGGGTCTTGTTCTTCATCTCAGCACTCCTCTTTCCGTAAAGCAAAGGGGGAGCGTGCCCTCCGGCTCCGCTCCCCGCCTCTTTCAAAGTCCAAAGCCGCCCAGGTTCAGTCCCCCGGTGACGCCGTTCATGCCGGCCTCCATGGCCTCGTCGGCCTGGCGCAGGGCCTCATTCACAGCGGAGACCACCAGGTCCTGGAGCATCTCCACATCCTCCGGGTCCACGGCCTCCGGCTTGATGGCAATGGACACCACCTCTTTCTTGCCGCTGACCTTGGCCTCCACCACGCCGCCGCCCACGCTGGCGGAGAACGTCTGCGCCTCCACCGCCTCCTGAGCGGCGGCCATGGCCTCCTGCATCTGGACGATCTTCTGCTGCATCTCCGCCTGGCGCTGGGCGCCGGTGACCTTCATTCCGCCGTTGGAAAACCCGCGGCGCGCACTGTATCCCATAACAATTCTCCTTTATTTAATGGTGATATTATCGAACTGACTGCCGAATTTCAGCAGGTTCTTCAGATTCTCCTGGGGCGAGGCCTTGGGGGGCTCCCCCACCCGGAACACCAGCCGCACCGCCATTCCGGCGGCCTTCTCCGCCTCCTCCGTCAGGGCGCCCCGCACCCGGTCGTTGTCCAGCCGGCCCAGGGTGATGTCGTCCGGGGCGTAGACCGTCACCTGATCCCCCTCCAGCACGCCGCCGCACATGTCCAGAAACGCCCGGTACATGGGCGGCAGACGGCCCTTGCAGCTCTCCGCCAGGGCCCGCCACCAGCTCCCGTCCACCACTGGAACCGGAGCGGCTGCAGACGGCTCCGCCTGGAGCACGGAAGGCCGCCCGGCCTGCGGAGCCTCAGCCGCCGCGGACGGTTCCTCCAGAAGATCAAATACCCGCGTCCCGGGTTCCTCCGGCAGGGGCGGTTCCTCGGGAAGCGGCGGCTCGTCCCAGGGGGGCGGGTCCGCCGGGGCCTGCGCCGTCTTTGCGGCGGGCGGCTGTTCCGCCGGGGCCGGACGCGTCTCCTTGGAGGCGGCGCTCTGCTCTACGGCAGACCGGATCACCTGTCCCCGAGCCGCGGCCTCCTCCAGCCGGCGGATGCGGGCGTCCAGGGCCGTCAGATCCCCGGAGAGGGACTCGTCGCACAGCCGCAGGAGGCACAGCTCCGCGTCGGTGCGGCGGTTGGTGCTGTAATAGAGGTCCGCCGCCGCCTTTTGCAGCGTGGACGCCAGATAGAGAAAACGGTTGGCGGGCACATCCCTGCTCAGCCGGTCCAGCGTGGCCGTATCGTATCCGCCAGACAGCAGCACACTGCCGCCCTCCGGCGCGGTCCTGCGCAGCAGCAGGTCCCGGGTCAGCGCGGAGAGCTCCCCCAGCACCGCGCCCACATCTTTTCCGTTGCCGTACAACTGGTTTAAGAGAAGCAGGGCCGCCTTGGCGTCCCGGGCCAAAATCCGCTCCATCAGCTGGGCGGTCTGGAGATTTCCCGCCAGCCCCAGTACCTCCAGCACCGCGCTGCTGTCAATGGTCCCGCCGGCGGCGGCGCACTGGTCCAAAAGACTCAGCCCATCCCGCAGGGCGCCGTCGGCAAGGCGGCTCAAAATCTCCGCGCCGTCCGCCGTCAGATCAATGCACTCCTGCTCGGCCACATACCTCAGCCGCCGGGCCACGTCCGCCGGGGTGATGCGCTTGAAGGAGAAACGCTGGCACCGGGAGAGAATGGTGGCGGGCACCTTGTGCAGCTCCGTGGTGGCCAGAATGAACATCAAATGCTCCGGCGGCTCCTCCAGAATCTTCAGCAGGGCGTTGAAGGCCGGGGTGGAGAGCATATGCACCTCGTCGATGATGTACACCCGCCTCTTCACATGGGCTGGGGAGTAGATGGCCTCATCCCGCAGGGCCCGCACCTGATCCACGCCGTTGTTGGAGGCGGCGTCCAGCTCCAGAACGTCCAGAAAGCTGCCGCTCTCCAGCCCCCGGCAGGCGTCGCACTGGTTGCAGGGGTCCCCGTCCACAGGGTGCTCACAGTTGACGGCCCGGGCCAGGATTTTGGCGCAGGTGGTCTTGCCGGTGCCCCGGGTGCCGGTGAAGAGATAGGCGTGAGAGGTCCGCCCCTCCGACACCTGCCTGCGCAGGGTCTCGGTAATCTGGGGCTGGCCGATGACATCCGAAAAGGTCTTGGGCCGCCATTTGCGATACAGGGCCTGATACATAGCGCGCCTCCCCACAAAAAATGGAAAAAGATCCTCCGTACGCAGCTGCGGAACCGGCGCCCTCGCGGCACATGAAACATCCCGCTTAATGCTGCTCGGTTCCCCGCCTGACATGGTTCGCGGGCATCCATTGCGCGAGACCGGCTCCGCAGCTGCACGCGGAGGATCTATTCATATCTTGTTTATTTTACTATATCCTGCTGAGATTTTCAACTAAAATTTTCTGCGGTTTTGAAAAAATCATACTTTACAAAGAGAAAATTTATGGTATAATAACCAAAGTAGTCTTGTGTGAACCGTTAAGAGAGCTGGCATTAGCGGTCAGCAGGTTCAGAATACGAGCTCGTAGCTCAGTTGGGAGAGCGCACGGTTCGCATCCATAGCGAGACACATCCGACCCGATTTTCTGTTCCCTGTTTTCCTGTTCGATTTGTTGGACTTTCCCCTGAAAATCGAATATTTGAGAAATCCAAAATTTGCAACTTTTTTTCGTGAAAAGTGCCGATTTGGGCCTGTAGCTCAGCTGGGAGAGCGCACGGTTCGCATCCATAGTGAGACATATCCGATCCGATTTTCTGTTCCCCGTTTTCCTGTCCGATTTGTTGGACTTCCCCCTGAAAATCGAATATTCCAGAAATCCAAAATTCGCAACTTTTTTCGCATGAAAAGTGCCGATTTGGGCTCGTAGCTCAGCTGGGAGAGCGCTGCGTTCGCATCCATAGTGAGACACATTCGACCCGATTTTCTGTTCCCCGTTTTCCTGTCCGATTTGTTGGACTTCCCCCTGAAAATTGAATATTTGAGAAATCCAAAATTCGCAACTTTTTTCGCATAAAAAGTGCTGATTTGGGCTCGTAGCTCAGCTGGGAGAGCGCTGCGTTCGCATCGCAGAGGTCGAGGGTTCGATCCCCTTCGAGTCCACCAAATAAGAAATCACTTCAGTGAAAACTGGGGTGATTTTCTTTTGACCACAGAAATACCACAGACGGGTTTCAGAAAATTTTCGGGCGGCGGACTGTTACTTTGGCCCGCCGTCCTATTCTTTGGATATAGCGCCTCAACCTTTACTGTGTGTGAGACTATCGAAACACGAAGCTGCCGGTCGTTTTTCCATCCACGGCAAAAGAGAAAAAGGCACCTTGACTGATCGCCGCAGCGTAACCGCCCTCATTCCAATCGAAACCGTCCTTCTCTTCCAATAGCTTCAGCGTCTCCCGCAGCTGGAGCATGGCGGCAAAAGTGTGCTTGCAGGGATAGCCGCAATAACAGCTGCAGGTGAGATTTTTGATCTCGCCGCCGCCATAATCAAACTCGATCTCATAAGGGGAAGTTCCTTCCACGATCCCCCGCCCATGACCACGGTCAATGCAGAGGTAGACAACCCGGTTCTCTGTATAGTAGTCGTGCCCACGCTCCGCAATGGCGCTGGTGACCTTCATTCCGCTGAGGTCGTCCAGCCGAAAGCTGTGGTCATCACTGCCGGACACATAGACGTCATCCTCTTTGTCCGGAGCCTTGAACCAGGTGATGATTTTCTCATAGGGGATTGTCTGAGGGTCAAAGGATACCAAGTGGGAGCCGGCCATGTGGAGTTCTCCAGAGATGTGGGTATCCGCCACAGCGACCACCCGCTTATAATCGGAGAGCTTGATTTTAAAGCTGTAATTCACAGCGGTCACACGCCCCCGCAGGCCCTCCAACTTGCCGTCCACATAGACGGTATCTCCCACCTGGAGGTCAAACTGGTCGTTGTAGTAGGACAGATCCATTCCTCGCTTGGGGAAATAAACCTGCACCAGGGACTTTTTCGGTGCGGAGATTGGAGCTTCATCCTTAGAGCAAGTGATATTGTCGGCATCTCCTTGAATCTCATTCCAAAAACCAATTTTCTGCTTCATACAGAATCCTCCTTTTGGCGTGGTGTCTCGCATTGTGCTTCCAGCTTACAGCAGGAGGTGTCCAATAAAACTCCCTTTTAATTTTTTGTTCCAATAGGAGCAATCCAGCTCACACTCTGCTACCCGAAGTTACTCTTCATCTGAGCAGTTCCAGTTCTGCCGCTCAAGGAGGGCTTTTACAGTTTCCTTCAGTTCATCACTGAAATCTTCCAGAGCTTCTATGCTGATCACATCATTGTTGATAAGCGCAATGATGTTGTAGATAAAATTTGTCCGGGTCATTTCTAGCTGGACGCCTGGATTTCTTTTGTCACTTCTTATCCGCTTATCCAGCTTCCAGAATTTTTCTGACGGATCACCATCGCCGCTCAGCAGTTCTATGTATTCATCGCATAGCCTGCCCATGTATGCTTCCTGCCAGCTGCCAATTTTACTGCGGAAAAGGGCCCAATCCCGTTTTGTAAATCGCTGTTCCTGCAAGGCCTCATTCCTCCAGCCAAAAATGAGATATGCGGTCTGGCAAATTGCTTGCCTTCACATCTTACAGCAATTCCTTCAAGATGTTCCTCAGACCCGGAATATCTCCACTGATAATCTCCCACACAAGTCGAAGGTTTACTCCCTCATAATTGTGGACGATGCGATTTCGAAGGCCGTTCATTTCACGCCAGGGTATTTCAGGACGACACTCTGCAAAAGCAGCATCCACAATCCGGCACAATTCTCCCATCTGACTGAGATTAAACACACAGGCCTCCGCCAGCTTTGTATCCTCAGAAAAGCTCTCATAGGTATAGCCCTGGCAATAGTTCATCAGCTTTTCGGAATAACTATACAGCTTTTGGAGGATGACTTCATTTCTCATAAATTGTTACCCCAGTAGAACAAATCTCACGGTCGATTTTTGAGTCCTTCTCAATATGCCGCACATCAAAAATGTCCACAGGCATCCCCACCGCTTGCCGGACGGCCTCCATAAAGCCCACAAACTTCAGCCCCTGTAATTTGCTGTCCACCAATAAGTCCAGGTCGCTCTTCTCTGTGGCAGTTCCTTTGGCTACAGAACCGAACAGGACGGCGCGCGAGATGCCATAAGCGGCGAAAACAGGCGCAAGCACCATCTGTATATCCGTTAGGCTTTGAGGCATACCAGCACCCCCTTCTGCCTCTTAGTATACACCATAATTTCAGAAGAGAAAATAGGAAAATAAAATTATGATGGCAGAATCAAAATCTCTCCGTGCCCTGTTAGAATTGTCTGCATAAGCTCCTTTTTATCGGAGGACAGCGAATCGTTTTCGGTTCGCTGCCCTATCTTTGGATATGGCGACTCAATGTCTGGAGGGCGCCCCTGCTGCCTGTGCCGCTTTCAGCTCCGCCAGTTCCCGCTTCATCTGGACGATTAGCACCGCCAGTTTTTCCTCGCACTCCTCGCGGGTATGGGCATAGATGTTGCGGGCGTGCTTTTTTCCGTCAATCCATTTGGGGGAATAGCGGCCCTCCCACAGGTGGTCATTGATTTGGCTGATGCAGCCCGTCCCCGGCCTGCGGTGAGGGGGACGGTACGGCGTAAACTCCACAGGAGGAACGGCTTCCTCCTGTTCCACTTCGCCCTGTTCCTGTACCTCCACCCCGGCGATGCCCTGGTCAATATTTCGAGCCGCGTTCCGCTGCATCTCGCCGGTGACGTGGGTGTAGATGTTCAGCGTGGTGGCGGAGGAGACATGCCCGATGATGGTGGCCAGGGTTTTCACATCCATACCGTTCTCCAGGGACATGGTAGCGAAGGTGTGACGGAGATCATGAAACCTCACCCTTTTGCACCCGGCCCGCTCCAGAATAACTTGCAGACGCTTGCGGACATAGCCTGGGTCTACAGGCTGCTCCGGCTTGATGCGGGAGGGGAACATCCACTCTGAGAATACCTGCGCCTTGTACTCCGCCAGCAGTTCCACCATGGCAGGCGGCAGAATGATGGTGCGGACGGCGGCCTTAGTTTTGGGTTCATTGACCTCCAGTCTGCCGTTGACCGAATACACCTGTCTGCTGATACGGAGCCGGCCTGTCTTGAAATCCAGGTCGGTCCATTGCAGGGCCAGCAGCTCACCCCGGCGCATCCCCGTGGTCAGTTCCAGGAGAAACAGTTCGTACATTCCCTCCACCTTGGCCTGGATCAGGAAGCGCCGAATTTCCTCTTTGGTCAGTATTTTCATTTCCTTCTCCCGTAGAGGCGGCAGCTTGCAGCCGATGGCCGGGTTGGTTCGGATGAGCCCCTCCTTCACCGCCCGGTCCAGCGCCATCTGACACACCGCGTGACAGCTGCGTACCGAGCGATCCGCCATCCCCGCGCCGTGGCGCTCCACGTTGTTGAGCCGCCCGCCCTTTTTCATCTCGGTAAAAAACTGCTGGAGGTCGGACTGGGACAGCTTGTTCAGCGGGATGTTCCCCACTCCCGGAATGGCGTGGAGGTAGATCCAGTTCTCATAATTCAGCTGGGTGGTGTGCCGCAGAGCCGGCTTGGAGCAGTTCTGATACCAGAAGTCCAGCCAGTCCCCGAACCGCATCTCCGCCCCGACCTTCACCGGCCCGGAGCCGCCCTGGGCCGCTTTCAGCTGTTCCAGCTTCTCGGCGCACTCCTTTTTGCTCTTGGCCAGCACATTTTTCGTCTTGGGATTGCCATTGTCATCGTAGCCGATGACCACCCGGCCCTCCCAGCGGCCGTCTTTTCTCTGACGGAGCGTTCCCTCGCCCTTCTTCCGTTTCTTCGCCATACCCTCACCCCCTTACCATGATGTCATCCAGAAAGCCGCCCACGATCTCAGCCGCCCGGCGGTGCATATCCCCGGTGACGTGGGTGTAGGTGTCCAGGGTGAAGGACGCCTTGGTGTGACCCAGGATACCGGAGAGGGTCTTGGCGTCCACGCCGCTGGTCAGGGCGTGAGTGGCGAAGGTGTGGCGCAGGTCGTGGAACCGGATGCCGGGCAGGCCGGCACTTTTCAGCAGGGTCTTCAGGCGGCTGTAGGCCCTGCCGGGATTGACCGGGTCCTCCGGGCGGAGAGGGTTAGGAAAGATCCACTGGGAGCAGGAGCGCTTCTGCCGCTCCCGCAGCAGCTGCGCCGTACTGGGCGGCAGGGTGATGGTGCGCCGGCCCTTTCCCGTCTTGGTCTCGCCGGTGGTCAGCCCGCCGCCCTTGCGCCGGTGGAGCGTCCGGCGCACCGTCAGCGTCCCCTTCTTCCCGTCGAAGTCGGACCACATCAGCCCGCAGATCTCACCCCGGCGCATCCCGGTGGTCAGCTCAGTGTAGAAGAAATCGCACCAGACAGGGTCCTTTTTGATCTCCTCCATGAACCGCTCCAGCTGCTCGTTGTTGAGGATCTGCTTGGCGGCGGTCTTCTTTTTGGGGAGGGTGACATCCTCCGTGGGGTTTCTCGCCGTGAGCCGCTCCCGCACCGCCGCGTCCATGGCCTGGTGGAGCACACCGTGGAGACTGCGGACGGTAGAGCCGGAGAGCGCGTACCCGTACTCGGGATGCTCGGTCTTGCGCCCGTTCTTTTGCACCTCCCGGTACAAGGCCTGCACGTCAGCGGCAGTCACCTTGCACACCGGCCTGTCCCCCAGGCGGGGCTTGATGTAGCACTCGATGTACTGGCGGTAGCCTCTCAGCGTGGACTCCCGCACCGTAGGTGAGACGTACTCCTCCAGCCAGCGGTCCAGCCAGTCCCCCAGAGACATCCGGCTGTCCTCGCTCAGATCCACATCCCGGTACTCCTCGATGCTCCGGTGTAGCTTTTTCATCAGGGCCTTCTGGCTCTTGGCGGAGACGTACCGGAAGATGGAGTCGCCGTTTTCCTTGTGGCCCACCACGATGCGGCCCTCCCAGCGTCCGTCCTCACGTTTGCGCACCATGCCGTCGCCAGACGGTCTGCGCTTTGCCATTTGTTACTCACCTCCAACCCGAATATCTCCGTCGTTGTCATCCATGCACTCGGCCATGATCCTGACGCCCAATCGGAAGCCCAGGATGAAATTCTCGGTTGCCGTGATGCTGTTGATCTCATGCTGGGAGCGGATGAACCTTGTGAGGGTCTGCTGCCCTTCCTCATTAAGGAGTTCCATCAGCTGCGCCTCGTACTTAGCGACACGGTCCATCGCCCGCTTCAGCTCTGAGCCAGGTATCATCTGCTGCTCACAGGGTGTGATGTTGCCGTAGTAGAGATCCTCCAGAGTCGTTCTCATGTCTGCTACCTCCTTTGCAACACCAACACATACCACACTTCGTCGGGAATAGCTACTACTTTTTTACAGCCCGCCGTTCTGGTAGCGGACCGCATCGTCCAGCGTAACACTGCCGCCGGTCTTTTTTACATTCTGGACGCACCGCCCACGGAGCGCCTTGAGCTGCTCATCGGGAATCTCCATCCCCGCCGCCAGCACATTCATCACCATGTCCTGCTCCACCGCTAGCTTGAAGAGCAGTCGGCAGACGCGGTTCTCCGAGTCTTGCACTGTACCGCGAATAGCGGACATGTACATAGGCGCTACGGCTGTGCAGTCTCCCGCTGTCAGGTAGTCGCAGTAGAACCGCAGAGCAGTTTCCACGAACTCATTTTGACTGCGACAGTGTGCTAGCGGCATCGCCGCTTTGATCTTCCGGTCGGTATCCGGATCAATTCTCATCTGAAATCTCACTTTTTCTTCTGCCATGATGTTATCCTCCAAAACTGTGTTTTTCGGGGCTTTCGCCACCTGTAATGCCAGAATTTTCCTTGCGGCAGTAGAGTTTGCGTCCTTATCAATGCCATATCCAATGCCACGCCGGGGAATTTGATGCCATTCTGCGATTTGCACAGTTTTTCTTAAAATGTACCGCAAACGGCTTCAAACCTCGGTTTTCCCGCCTCCCGGCCCGCATTGCGGGCCGGTGTGACCCGGCGTGGCGGCGCAAGGCGCCACGCCTTTATCCTGCACTTTTTTCGACCCCCCGGTTCACCTGACCGTTTTGAAAATCGCTGAGGTCACCCGTTCCGTACACCGGGCCGCACAGCCCCGACACACCGCGTTCCACTGTTGGGGGCGTTGTAGGATGCCCAGCCGGCAGGGGCGGCTCCTGAGCCGCGCACAGCTGCGACAATCGTGCCTGTGCTTTCTGTCGTTCTGTGTCCAGCTCCAGTTGACTGAGCTGCCGCTCGTAGTAGTGATCCACCGCTTCACGGATGGGGCGGATGTGGTAGCGCAGTGTGCCGTTGCGCTTGCGTCCGTCTCGGGTGACGACGGTGGTGGGCTCCGTGCGGATGAGGCACTTGTCCTCCAACTCCAGCACATACTTGCGGACGGTGTTGGCGCTCATCTTCACCGCTCTGCCGATGGTGTTGTAGCTGGCGTAGGACTGGAAGGTTTTCCTGTCCTCGATGTGCATCAGGTAACCGTAGATTGCGATGGCGCCGTAGGACAGGTCCAGATAGAACACCTCATTGGGCAGAGGAGAAAAATTCTTGGCTGGGTCGCCTTTGGAATAGAGATCGTACTTCTTCATGCCGTACCTCCTGTGTGCTCTTCCACCCAACGGATGAACGCCTCCTTGGGAATCACGATGCGGCTGCCGATGCGCAGAGAGGGGAACCCCTGCTCGTGCATCAGCTCGTACCCGCTGGACGGCGAGACGCCCAGCACCTTCGCCACTGTCTCCGCGTTCAGGAACAGCGACAGCTCATCGTAGGTCTTGTAGATGGATTCTTTCATACTGTACTTGCTCTCCTTATTAGTTGTGATGATTTTTCTCTCTGCATTGGAGCACAGGACAGAGTGTGATAGCCGTCCACACTGTTCTTGCCATACCAGAGAAAATAAAAAAACCTACACATCCCTGCTGGCAAAACAACCAGCGGTACAGAATATTGTACCGCGAGGTCTTGCACAGCCTCGGATATGTAAGTCGGAAGTAGAGCGAGGCAGTTTGTTCAGTTGTTGTACTCGAATATATGTTCTGTGTATAGGATACTCGATCAGGCAGCTTTTGTCAAGAGGGTGCGTATAAAAATTTTTGGAATTGGGAATACTATAAAATTTTCCATGGCTGTTGGGGTGTGCTTCTTGCGTCCGACGATATGGGCGGCCTTGATTATCCATTTGAAATCGAATAAAATATTGACAGACGAACCGTATCGTTCAACTGGACACGGGAGGAGATGCGACTTGAGGATTGCCACTTGGAACATCGAACGGCTGAAACACAAAAAATCACTGGAGCAGATTCTGTTTGCCTGTGAACAGACTCAGGCGGATATCCTCGTGCTTACCGAGACAGACCATCGTGTGAGACTGGATTATCCGTACAGCTTCCACACGCCGCCGCTGACAGATATTCAGCCTGTATTCTATAACCTCACCGAGAACAGAGTATCCATCTACACAAATTACCCTTGTATCCGACAGCATAAGACCTGTGACGAGTATACCGCACTGTGTGTTGAGTTGGAGACCCCTAAAGGCCGTCTGTTGGTCTACGGAACCATCATCGGCATTTATGGAAACAGACACCCTTCGTTTCAGCAGTCCTTGGTCCAACAGCTCGACGATATCAAGAGGCTCTCCAATAGTGGGATACCTCTGTGTGTTTGCGGCGACTTCAACTGTAGCTTTTCCGACGGTTACTATTTTACGAAGCAGGGCAGAGAGACTTTGCTCCGCACCTTTTCCGATTACGACATTTAGCTACTTACAAAAAACGAGGCAGAGTGCATCGACCACATTGCTGTCTCGAAGCGCTTTATCTCCAACAGCGGCATTCAGATCACAGAATGGAATCAGGATAAGCTGATGTCTGACCATAAGGGCATTGCTGTGTGCTTTTCGTAGCGGCTTGACTTTTTTCTTTGGATATTGAGGAGCAGAATCTGAAAGCCAAGAGCAGACCTCAGATGTGGTCTGCTCTTGAGTTTCGTTGGGCGGTTGCTATGCGTAGAAGTTGACACTGTTGGGGATTCCAAGGAACAGGTAGCAGTAGGTTATACCATCGCACTGAGTCACCCCCACTCCGATACAGTCGCATCTTGGGTCGATCATCGTCTCGAAGTGTCCGAGGGAGTTGACCCAGTTGTCGACGGCGCGCCGGGCGGCGTCGACTGTACCTGTGAAGACCGTGAGGTTGTCACCGAAGCCGTAGGGATAGCCAGCGTCAACAGCGGCTTGGCTCTCCTCCGGGGCGTGATGCCATGTGTAGCGCCGGTTAGAGCAAACTTGGGCGGCGTTCATCAGGGCTTCGTTGATGGGCAGTTCCGATACCCCATTGGCCTTACGGGTTTGGTTGACCAACTGGACTATCTCCTGCCGTATCTCAAGGTTGTCTGTTAGACTGACGCTGTTCCCGTCGGCGGGGGCTTCCGGTGTGTCAGGAGTAGCGGGGCCGACCGTCAGCGTTACGGTTCCGGACTCTCCCGCGCTGTTGGAGGCGGTGATCTCCGCACTCCCTTCCGCTTTGGCAACAGCTGCCCAGAAGGTCAGTACCTGCTCAACCGCTACTGTGTCCGGGTCGCTGGAGGTAACAGTGTAGTCTGTTCCACTGGGCCCGATGATGAGGCCGCTTCGCTCTCCCACCTCCAGGGTGCTGCCCTTGTAACTGCTTACCCGGATGGCAGAATCCTCTGCTACAGCAGGGACAGCAAGTGCGGTTACAAGGATGGCCACCGTCAGTGTAGTGGCAATGTGCTTTTTCATGCTGGTCATACTTTTTCCTCCTGTATTCAGTATTTTTGGTGCTCTTGGCAACCAACACAATACCGAATGAGGAGGAGAAAGTCGAGTGGAATATATGTTGACAGCAGAGAAATTTATACGGTCAAATGTAGCAATTTAGATAGTCCAATTATCGTGTGCTTTTCATATTATAAATCACTACCCTCTTGCTTTTTTAGCCACTTGATCATAAGAGTTGGATCCTGAAATATCTCTTGATCCACATCGTCAAATTCGTATATATCTTGTTCTAATTCATCACTATTAAAAAAATCATCGCTCTCATCCCCACTATCCTCAATCTCTTCGCCAAACGGGTTATCATCCTCAATGTCCGTCTCTAAAAACATGAGATCAAACTCTACGCCGATATCAGCTTGGTACGTTCCGATAGACTCTTCGTACTCGACATAATCGTCACCATATTCGTACTCCGGAGCAGACAGCGTATCCTTGATAATTTGGTTAAGTTCTTCTCGATCAAGTTCTTTATAAATGAAATCAACAGGTAGCAAATCATGAATCGTTAATTTACAGCCAGCAAAATAGTAACTTCTTGCCAAAATATAAACCATATCTGCAAAATACTCAACTCCGCTTTGGATTGAAATATTCGCAATATCAAGTTTGCTAAGAAGCGTTCGATAATCGTCTGTTATTGGATACCAGTCCGATAAAACGCAACGATTGCCATATCCAATAAATGATAGTATCATCTCATTATTGCATTTGAATAGGCAAATCGTCCCATCCGCTTCGATAAGTGGATGCATCATCGTATGTAAATCATGCGCTGCTTGGCTACGATATCTTTGAGCCGTTAGCAAATTGATTGAGAAAAAGACACAGTCATTAACTGAAAATAGACGTGATACATTATTGAACAGCTTAAACATCTCTCGCTGATTTTGAGACAAAGATATTTCACTTTTATTATCAAAATAAATAAACTGTTCAGGTGAATGATTGAAAAATTCAGGCTCGAAGGTGGAGATGTGTCCAGCATTAGAGAAAAGCTCCATTGCGCATTTATAGAAATCTTCACCGTTATGCTCTAAAAGCAACACATAACCACCTTCTTCTGGCCTATCATCTTTAACGAATTATTTAATTAATTTAGCAATCTCGTTTGCATAAGAGACACCCTCAAGTTCTTTTTTAAATGTGGTCATAACCTCATAAATTTTGCTAAGATAATCGTCCTGAGTCTGGCATCCATCTGTAAATTGCTCGTACATGGCTTCAATTCCACCGCGTACATAGTCATGGAAAAGCTCCAAATTACGTTGGAATTCTTCCTCTTTTTCAGGTTGGACATCATATCGAAATGCCCTGTTGATTCGCTCTTCCGGAGTAAGCTCAACGGTTTTATCGAGGAGCATAACCATTCGGTAAAGAAAAATACAATTATCCCGTTCCTTAGCAAACGCATCTGCATATATGCGAGCACGGTCGACAGATGTTGTGTCACGCTTTGCTGTCCGAGAGTAAAGAAGTCCAAATACCGCAGCGTTCATGTATACATCGATATAGCGCTCAAAAATTCTCGCTGCGGACGGATTATCAGGACTCTGGTCATCTCGAGAGTTTTTCTTGGCAAGAAACTTCAGAAATGTGGCATGCTTGCCGTAGATAGTATAGTCATTCTCAAACATAATGCCACCTCCTTAGCTAAGACGAGTGAGAGTCTCACTAATTTTATTTAAGTGATACCTTTGACCGACTTTTTCATTCATGACAGGTTCCGCATAGTTCCAGTCTTTCTGCATAACAAACATAATGACTTGCTCCGCAATCTCAGGCAGCACCTTGGAAATGTTAGCGGTATGGGTTTCGTCAGCATTAGAGAACGGAGCGTCCATAACTAGCGGATAGGGTTCAGAAGAAAGATTGATACCGTTTTCCGAGTTATCTGTGACAATTTTGCTCTTTGCAAGTGCCACAAGGCCAGCAATAAACGCAAAATTCTTTACACGGTTCGAGCCTTCAGATTCACCCGCCGCAATTTCTTTGTCCGCAACTGTTGTAAGTAGTTCAACATGATATCGAGCATTGATCGCGACCCGACGGTGGCCATGATACATCCGCTCAAAAATTTCATTGACCTTTGTTTCCAAATCTTCACGGATTGTAAGTTCTTTTTCTTTATAGGTTTCTGCAAGCCACTCTCGAATCGCTTCAGCATAAGCAATCAGCTCCATCGCTTGACGATTCTTTCCGGAGACTGCTGTAAGTGAATCATAGATTTTCTTACAGCTTTCAATTATATTTTTCTGAGCTCCATCATCTCGGTTTAAGCGATCCTTTTTGGCGTGGAGATCACGAAGGCGAGTACGAATATCAGAAAGCTCAGACTCATATTGCCGCATATTTTCTTTGCCTTTGATTTGATCGCTAATTGTCAGAAGTTCATCTTCCCACTCTTGAATACGGCTTTTTGATCGAAGAATTGTCTTATATCGCTCGTCAAGACTACTATATGTATGTTCTGCCGGGCGGGAGAAACTATTAAGCTTCTCTCGGTAATGGCGCACAGTATTTCCAATCGACTCAGGAGGAACAAAAGAAAGTTCCGCTATCAAATGCTGATAGGCTTCATTTCCTTCACAGATTTCCTGACCACAAACACAACGGCCCCTCTTAATAAGTTCCATGATTGTCGGCTTCGTAAGATCTCGGATACCTTTATCGTCGACTTTGACTTCTTTGAGAAATGCACTTGTTGTACTGAGAAGGGGTTGAGAAAAGAAAGCTAATGCTCCAGTGCTAAACTCTCGAAAATATGCAACAGTCGTCTCTGTAAGCGCTCTGCGTTCTCTAGCAATGTCTTGTTCAAATTTTTCCTTTTTCTTTTGGAGAGCTGCTGTAGTCTGGTTATCTCTGAGAATTGCATCAAGCTGCTCTTTCCTAGCTTCGTATTGGTTGATTTGAGAATTACAATCTTCAAGTTGCTCGGCAATTGCTGCACGTTTCGCCTCAGCCGTCTGAATTCGATTCAGGGCTTCCTGCGCTTTGGCATCACCATCCAAGTCCATACTTCCGTACAGTTTACCGATTACTGTAGTCTTCTTAGCACGATCACCAAGGTGTTTGATTGCGCTATCCATAATAGAAAGGCCCAGCAGTCCCTTGACCGCCTCTGCAACATCTTTTCTTGTGCTGATATTGCTGACACGCTCTGTATCAAAAAAGAAGTATGTCGACAAATCTTCTGGTAAGATATTATTGATGACATTGTTAATCTGAGCAGCCTTGACCGACTCAGTCTGGCCATCTCCCTGCTTATAAGAGATCTTAGCATTTGGAACGCTTTCACCTCGGACAGTTCCAGCAGCGCAGTTATATCGTTGTGTTCGAGTAATCACATACTCTGTGCCGTCGTGTAAAACAGTAATCTCTATCTCAACGATTTGCTGGTCGCCGTCTCGCATTTCCTCGGAGAGCTCATAGTTGAGAAGGAAGTCTGGCCGCTGGTCAAAGTTCACCTTACCATAAAAGCACCAGTTGAATGCCTGCAAAAGTGTTGTTTTACCAAAAGTGTTATCACCAAGGATAATGGTGACATTCTTCTCTGGGTCACAAGAGAAATCGACTTTTGTGGTTCCACGGAACTGCCGGAAATTTTCCATTCTTAATGTTTTAATCAGCATGTTCTGTCACCTCAGTAATTCTTCTTGGCCTCATCAGTAATGATGCGCCGAAGTGTCTCAACCATTTGATCTGTAGTTTTTTCTCGTGTTTTAAGATTTTCTTGTTCTGCCTTGAGTATTTTATACTTCATGGCATTAAGACGTTTTTCCTGGATTGTCCGCTCGTCAGACATATTCTTCTTCCTCCTCCATGATAGAATCAACTTCTATATCATAGCTTCTTTGAATTTCTGCGATTAGTGAATCTGAATCAAACGGATTTTCGGCAATAGCGGCAAAGTCTTTCATACGAATGATTTCTCGCCTTGCGAGAGATTTGACACTTTCAATCACATCCGAATTATAATCTCCAACATTGGCCAGAGGAATAGGAAGTGTAATGAAGTCAAAAATTAGTGCATGGTGTTTACCAGGATATTTTCTGAGCACTCTGCCTCTGCGCTGTACATATTCTTTTGGATTGGTACTGCTAGCCATAATGAAAGCAGTTCGAATACTCGGAATATTGACACCCTCGTCAAGGCATCGAATAGCAACAAGAGCCTGAAGATGTGTTCCCTCTGCAAAGTCCGCTTTGATGCGCTCTCGCTCCTCGGCACTTTCCTCGGATGTAAACTTTGTGACCCGCATCCCCAAATCATTTCCAAGCATTTTAGCAACGATATCAATTTGCCTCGCTTCATCAATGGGAGGCTTGCCTTCCTGATAATCAACATCGTGCATTGTGGTGGCTCCACAATAGACAAGGATTTGATTGTCATCCCTATAGTCCTTAATAAGTTGCATGAGTGTTTCAATCTTCCCCGCTGCTCCTGCAACAATTCGTGCCCGTTTTATAAGAAGCATTTTAGCGTACTCACTAACTTTTACCTTGCCATTCTTATCTGCATGGATATTCTTCCTAATTTTAGATGTTAATTCAAGATATTCTCCAAGTTCCTCTTCGTTGAGTGACACCGAAACCGGATGATAGTAATATGGTGTAAGCATATCATTATCAATAGCGTCTTTCAGAGTGTACTCAATACATTTCTTTCCGAAATAATTGTACAATTTCTGTGTTCCTTCTGGATCACCATGCCGATCAATCGTTGCTGAAAGTGCTAGCCGATACGGAATATGGGAAAGTAACGTCTTACTGAGGTTTTCGGCCCCAAAATTATGCGCCTCATCAACAATCAACACTACATTGCCATTGAGTTTTAGCATCAAATCCTGCACATAATCGATAGAAAAGGTAGCATTTGTTGAAACCATACAAAAGTGTTTCTGCACTCCGAGGCTAAAACTTGTTACAGCAGTTTTAAGACGATCTCGCCAATTTCGTTGCGATGAAGCTGAGTAGCATACGATTGGCTTCATTCCAAATGCAACAATATCTTCTTTCCACTGTTCCACTAAGTGCTGATACGGACAGATAATAATTACAGCAAGATTTTGGCTCTTATCGGAAAAAAGCCTTGCAGCTGCCGCAAGTGCTGTATAGGTTTTGCCAGTACCAGTCGCCATATCAAAGATACCAACATATCCTCTCTTAGCCCACTCTTCAATTGCCTCTAACTGGTACGAACGCATATGAACATAAGATGGAACCATCGGACCAACCGAAACTACAGGTTCTTCAATGGGTGTAAACTCGACATTAATGGAACCCTCATCGAGTCTTGTATCAATGCGATCATCAATCTTGTATCGATGTAAAATTTCTTCCTTTATATCTGGAAAATCCATAACTTTAATGCTTGGCTCATAATCTCCCCACATCGCATTGAATGCAGACTGTTTTGCAAGCACTCTATCCGCATCCTGAGTCCATGAAGCGAATACATCGATAGCCTCATAATTTTGGGTAAATGCATTTGCGCTTTCGTTCATAGAGCCAGAGAAAGCAATAATATTTTCATCACTATCGTACATTAGTCCCAACTTTTCATGAAACATTCCAACCGTATTATCGTCTTCCAAAAATGCGATTTTGATTTCTAGCCTTCCTGCTGCAATTAAGTTGCTCAACAAATTCAGCCTTGCCTCTTCAAATTTGCCCTTTGGCTCCTGGAGTTCTCGAAGCAATGCCTCTTTGATTACCTCGTCACGGCGTCTGATTCCGTCATTGATTGCCTCTACATCCTCTGGCGACAGGCGGGGAGAGGCAATCATCTGTATTGTACCACCGTTTTCTATCAAGCCGCAGATTCCAATAGTCAGTGACAGGAGCGCAGAAGAAGAGAAAAACCCCACTGCTCGCTTATATATGATTGCCTGTTTTAGCGCTGGATTATAGAAGTCTTTGATTACATTATCAAGTCGCGACCTATATTCCGGTTTCAGTTCAATATCTCGGAAGCTCATTCCATCCCGCCTTTACAAATTCGTTTCGATGTCATTAAGTGCATCTTTAAGATCTTCAAAATCCTTGTCAGCTGTTAATGCGTTTACACTTAATCTGACTGTACCTGCTGGATATGTGCCAAGGAACTGATGGGCCCTCGGAGCGCATTGCAACCCTGTCCGAACAGAGATACCCCTTTCTGAGAAAATTCCTCCTGCGCTATCGCTACTGATCCCATCTACAAGGCAAGAAACAATGCCGACATATTTGTTCCCTTCAACGTTTCCAACAACTGTAAGGAAATTATAGTCCTCAATTAGTGTTAAAAGTTCTTTCCGTTTCGCCGCTTCCTCGCTATAGAGCTTCACAATTGTCTGCTCTTTAATCCATTTAAGTGCAGCATTCAATCCTGCAATTCCAACAATATTGAGAGTCCCCATCTCATATTTCTCAGGAAAACTCTCTGGCATATCTTGATTTGCCGAGTCATATCCAGTCCCACCAAATAGCACAGGAGGAAGCTGAACGGAAGGTTTCATCAAAAAGCCAGAGATTCCTGTTGGCCCAAGGAGAGTCTTATGCCCCGCAAATACTGCAAAATCTATGGTTTCGAGGCCCACATTAAGATCAACAAGTCCCGCTGTCTGTGCCATGTCCACAAGTGTTACCGCCCCATATTCCTTTGCCAATGCGAAAATATCTTCAACTGGAGACACAAGGCCAATGACATTGCTTGCGTGACTAACAATTACTAAATCTGGACGAACAGAGTCAAACTGATAACGGATTCTCAATATGTCATACTTAAGCAGATCAGTGATAGCAAGTTCTGTTATTGTAATTAGCCCGAGTTTTTCAAAATGATAAAGTGTGCGGGTTACCGCATTGTGTTCAAACGGACTGATATAAATATTTCGAGTTCCCTTTTCTATTACTCCGCGAATAATCATATTTAGTGCAATCGTTGCTGTTGGAGTAAACACTACTTGTTTTGCGGGGCAATGGAAAAGTTCTTGAAGAAGACTTCGGGTCTCTTCAATCATTCCTTTTGCGGAATTGGCCAAGGCATAATCACCTCGACCGGCACTTCCTCCATGATTGCGATAGAACCTATCCATAAAAGTATAGACGATATCAGGTTTTGGATATGAAGTTGCTGCATTATCAAAGTATGCCATTTGCTCCTCCTTGTTAGCAGAGCTTTTTTAAAACTTCCATAAGAACTTGCCGCTTTTCCTGTTCAGAAATAGAGTGTCCCATTGCGTCAAGAGAAGCTGTGATCTGATTAAACAACAACTTGCCTCTTCCAGATACATTGACCTTATCAAACCGTCTCGTCGTGCTAACACCGGATTCATCAGCGAATATGATTTGGTAGTTTGAAGTTTCATTGATAGTTTCCGCAACAACGCTACTATGGAAGTCTTTCGCTGTCTTCATAAAACGGTCGAGCGATCCAAAGTACAGCTCTATGGTTTTACCATCCCAATCTTCGATTCTGAGTCCAGTTGTCAACTTTGCAAGACGAATGATGAATAAATCCTCATCATTTGTTACACTTTTCAGATGCTGGAGGAACTGATCTGTCCCATCGGGAAAAAGTTGTTCAAAACTCTTAGGATCAAGTTGATCACACCATTCCTTGACCGCATCCACAAGTGATATCTTCCGTCCAGTTGCTCTGTCCCCTTTTGGGAGAAAGGCATTTTTAGTTTCTGTGAGCAAATGGTGCTTAAGTTCTCCGAGAAGTCCATCAAATACTGCTTTAGAATCAATGATATCTCTGGCAGCATCCGCAAATTTGTCGTGATAATCAAATACCTCTGGAAGCTTCTTAAATAACAAATCAGAGCCACTGACATTTTGCTTAAGTAGTTTGATCATTTCGAGTTGTTGCCTAAGAATTCTTTCACCTGTTGGATGCTTTATGATCTCTTTAGAATATTTAGGAAGAGCCATATACCAGCGGCGCATAGCATTTGCAACATAGTCGTAAGAATTACCAGCCTTTTCTGCATCAACGACATAATCCGCAAATGCTTCTGCCAATCTTTTGATATAGCGTTCTTTCTCTGGATTCCAATCGAGATATTCGAGTGTAAAGTTGCCAGGTTCGCTGTTAATCTGAACGAGAACATCCACACTCGTCTGTACTGGACCAAAGCGATCATTGATAACAGTCTGTTGACGATAATTGTGCATGACCGCGGCAAGATAAATCGGAATCAACCCATATCGTAGGCCAATATGATACTCTGGTGAAGTTAGCCTCTCATAGAGCACGCCAAAATTGACTTGTCCATTTTGACGCGCCTCAAGGATAAAATCCTCAATTGTTTTAAGCATATTTTGCATGGCAACATCTTTGGGATGTAGATTCATCTGTGGAATACCACTGTCCTCATTCCAGATCCCTGTCCGAAAGAGAGTACTGCGCATGATAGAGACCTCTTGTCCTGTGCCAGAAAGACCAAGATTGGGTTCCAATTCACTGCGCAGCAGCGCTCCAATAATTTTGTTTCGGCTATTCTGCGCAATGCGTGTAATATCGTTCTTATTCACGGACTCATTATTGATTACTGGAGTCAGGCAGTAGACTTCATCACATATTTTGGACATTAACTCAGTAAGCCCCGACTTGCGATGGATGTTCATCAGTTCGCCATTATAAATATAAAACGAACGATAGTTCTCCGGATGCGTGTATGTGCCAATAAAGTCATTAATAACCTCTTGTAAGTCCTCGAATACTACTTCATATTCATCAAATAGAATTGGATCATCAATTGCATGATCCCTGAGTTGCGTGACCGCAGCATATTCCAGAGAAATCTTGTCAATAGCTTGAAAGTGCTTAGGAAATGCAAATATGAACCGTTTGCAGTTCTTACTAGAGGTCCTGATAACTTTTTTGATTTGCTGAAGTTGATCTTGACTTTCTGGAATGATTCCGTAAATAATCCCATCAGCATCAATTTTTTCACTCTTGACATCCCAATTTACATCGGGAGTAACTTCTGCGCCGGAAATGAACTGGAACGCAAAAAATCGAGTCATCTCATGACTGTCATTGTAACGAGATGGGTACATATAGTTGTCAAAATTCGAAGTATTGAGTATTTCCTTCGTTACAATCTTTCCTGCCTGTGTTTCCATCAAATCGTGAATTTTTTGCTGAATATCAACTCCCGATGTCTGTTTTAGCCGGAGATAGTCATTACTTCGCTTGATATAAATAACAAATTCTTTCTCAATCAGATTGGCAATAGCCTGTTCAATTTCAGTGACACCATATGAACTAGAGTAGATACCAATAATCTGTTCTTTTGTAGGGCTTAACCGCTCAAACTGTTCGAGCATATAAATCAGTGCGATAGTTTTAACAATTTTGCTGCCAAGCGTTTCTCCTGGGAGCTGGTTAAGTATCATGCTTGTAAGAATAAAAGTATCATGGATTCCTCCAGCATATACTTCTTTTTTGAATAGCGGCTCAAAATAGTCATAAATCTGATCTGGGGTAACAAGGGTAAACTCATTCTCATATTTGTCGAGAAATGCAGGAAGCGTAGCTGTTCCTTCTGCAGAGAGGAAGGTAAAAAACGTCCGTTCATTCTGAGCAATACGCTCAGAAAGTCTTGGCAAAATAAAAGTAGCAACTGGATGAAGTGGGAAACAGCCCCTAATAGCCGTTTCAATCTCTCCCTCGGAATCCACAAATATCTGATGCTTTTGATAACGATTGAATAACGAATCAAAATCACAAGCGTGTACATCACAAAACTCTCTCCAACGAGGTTCTTTATGCTGAATTACAGAGGAGATGATTTCATATGTCTGTGAAAAATTATTATTCATGTGGATGTGTTTGAAACGTTCAGACACTCCACGCCAACCATCGGTTTTTTCTTTTGGAAGTCTGTCAATATAATTTGAAATTTCTTTGTGAGAAATGAGCATTAGGTGGAGTTGTAGATCTCCACTTCTAGCACATTTTTCTGCAAAGTCCTGGAGCATTTTCGTATCACTGACCGATGCATCAACTATATTGGCCTCAAGAAATTTACTGAACTCATCATATACAACATAAATCCCAGTATAACCTTTAGCCTTGAGACTTTTAGCAACACTTTCATATAACTCAACCACATCAAAACCAAGGAAAGGATTAAACACACTTCCCGAGGTTAGTGCTGGATAAATCTTTTCAAAAGTTTCATAGGCGATAACGTCATAGTTTTCCAGCCTATCGATAAACAAGTTGACTGGTTCATCAATTTCTGCTTGAAATTTGGAAAAAGTTTCTGGAAATTCCGCCTCCCACCTTGTGATTGCACTGATTGCCGCCCTATAATTAGTGTCTGGCATAGCACTTATTAAATCATGCTCTGAAAGCGTCCTTTGTAAAGCAAGTAGAAACGCTTGGGTAAGGCTGGTATTGCTGCCGCTGATTACAACGGGAAGGATGTTGTCCTTGCTCTCATAGTAATTTTGAACAAGTTGGTAGAGTATTGGGTTTTCTTCGACTTTTGGCATAAGTTTCTCAAACAGTCTAAGATCCCGTTTCATAAGAATGGAGAGAATCGTGAGCACAATATGAGATTTACCCTTTCCATATGCTCCAATCAGCACTCTCGCTCGATCTGAAGATGTTGGACTAACACTTCGTATAATATCTTCCAGAAGATTAAGCGCCGATTTTGTTGGTATAAAGTTTTTCAGTTTATCGTCGCTTCCGATATCATACCCAATATTAACGGAGTACTGGAATCCAGAGGCAACAGAAATCATGTCTCTCATGTTCTATTCTCCTGACAACGCTCATTGATTGATCTATAAAAATTCTCTACACATTCGAGGAAATTGATTTCCTCTTGGATAGTAATCACGTCAAGGCCTGCTGTGCGATTGATCTTGATAAGTCTGAGTTTCTCAATTCGATACAGTATATCAAGCATAGCAATTGAATCGAGGTTAAACACCTTTCCTATGTTACACGGTGCAGTCAAAAGTTCATTTAAGCTGATTTCTTTTCGGCCATTAGCATTGTCCGCAATGACTGCAAGCGCAACGTATGGGTTGAGTGTACCGCTTGCTGGAATACTCTTTTTATACGTCTTCTTGCGTTTATTCAAAATGTCAATCAGTCCAAGCTCACCAAATGGACAGTCAATATTGTTTTCCGGAGACACTCTTGTTGGATTGGACTTATAGCGAGGTAAATAAGTATTAATGATACATTGAAAATCATCGTTAAGCGACCGAATAGCATAATTCATTTCGCCATCTGTCATCTTAATATATTTCTGTAACGCTTCAACAAAATCTTCCCTTGAGAATTCCGACACAGAAAATTCGTTGAAGAAGAAGTACCATGCAGTCGCTTCTTCTTTCTGTGAAGCAAGCCTATACTGCAATAGATAGAGTGTTCCAAGCTCTTCAACATAAGTATCATACTTGAAAATCAATTTTCCAAGGTCAGTAAAACTCTGTGTCCGTTTGCCTTTACTGGGTTCCGTAGTAAGATTAACCGCCTGAAGCCAGTATCGAAGAGCCTTTACCATGTTTGCTCCGATTCCAAGTACATCCATTGGATTCTCATCATGTGCTATAAATACATCTGGCTTATTGAAGACACAGCGCATGCCCTTGCTGAGCCAGCCTTTTCTAATAAAAAATGTATCATGAGCTCGAAATTTCATTGGCATACTATGTCCTCCAAATCTTCACTTTGTTCGCAAGTACTTGTCCATCATACAACCACCATCAAGATACTTAGCAGTCATACACATTTTGCAATGGATACATTTTTCTGAATCAATATAATAATTGTCTCCGATAATAGAGATCGCACCTTGTCTACAAATTGATTCACATTTAAGACATTTTCTGCAAGCGTTAAATTTTCTAATTTGATAGCTGGCCATCCGCTGCAAATCATCGTGATTGGCAACATTCATCGTACGAATCTTAACCGCATAGTCATACCCATCCTGATTGAACGGCTGGAGTGACAAAATCGGCACATTGGACTTTACATCAAGGATAATAATTTCCCGGAGCAGCTTTTTTCCAAGTTCTGGAGCTAGTTTTCCAAAAGGGACAAACATACCAACTAATTCATCATCAAATGGACGTACCAACCGATAAATCTTAGCGTGATCTTCAGCTGTACAGTTAGTAAAGCGTATCTTCACATCGCCGGCAGACTCAAGCCCATTTCCGCCTTGACGGGCTTTCCACTTTCCACTGTCAACATAAACTTCCGGATCGGGCTTCCCAATTTTTTTAGCAAAATCGAGAAGAAAATCTCGCCACTCTTTTGATTCCTTTGGCATATATACTCGAGAAAGGAACTGAGCTCGCTGGTTATTGTTTGGACAACACCAACACCCTACTCGATCATAACCGAGGCGATATGCTGAGTTAAAGTCAATTTTTTCAGTAAGAATGTAAAGCCAAATGTCAATGTCTTCCCAAAAAAATATTGGGGAGGCTACTGTTTGTTGCTGAATTTTAACAGATTCCGCATCGTCTTCAATTCGGTTATACTTGCTGCGGCTAACTGATTCTGACTTTCTGATTCCATAGAAAGTTAAGATTTGCTGACTTCGGTACATACTGTTGATTACTCTCGTAATCGGACCCGTTTTAAACATTGAACAACACCAGCGCATCATTCGTGCTGGAGGGCCTATATCCTTGCACACGTCATAAAATATCTGTTCATCATTTTTGGCGGTTTGAAATATCGCTAATGGATGAGTATCTCTATATCTACTTGCGTAATCAATAGTGGCAGGAAATTCGAGAGTAGTATCCCCGAAAATATGTACTAAGCTTGGATTACTAAGTGCCTTAATAACGACATCTGCGGTAACGGTCGAATCTTTACCTCCAGAGAAAGAAATTACGATGTTCTCTTCTTTATATTTTTTCGCTGCTTGTTGAACAAACGCAAACGCTTCATCTTTAAGATAGGCTAAGCGGTGCTGGTTAGCCTGAACAAAGAGTGAAATGCTCTCACTAAAAAAGGTGTAATCTACATTCCCAGAATATTTAGCAATTTTTTTTGCGATTTTGTTAGTATCCGCTTCAGCAAAAATTTTTGCTGGAATGGATAATGGTTTTCCATCAATATAGTATCTGCTATATGCTGCCCAGACAGAATGATTCATGTAAGTGTCTGGCTCTTTCCTCAAAAGAATTGCGAGCAAAAGCCTTTCTTCCGGAAAAACAGGTCTTAAATCAGGAGTCAGATAATATGTTTTTCCTTTGCAAATAGGACAAATACCTTTATCAACTGCTGTAGAAAGATGTATAATCGGAATTGAGCAGTTTTTGCACCAATAAATCTGAATTGGAATATCTTCAACCGTTTGTGAGCCACAAACGGAACAGTAATTCTCGTTTGTTTCCAAATTGCAACACCTACACCACATAATCTAACCTCCTTTCCTGAGAAAGTTCTCAGATTCACAATAGCAGAGCCGCTGTACCAAAAAACGGACTATTATCTCTTTTCAAAACCAAGGTTATCTGATAAATAGTGCTTTTTATGCTTTTATAACAACACAATTCAATTTGATTCTCAATCTTTGCCAAATGCTTTATCTTTCATATCGCAGTTTCCTTAGAATTATCTCGTCCGCCGGGCAAAACTCGTACTGCGACATTTCATTCACTGCAATCCACCGAATATCATTATGTTCCAACATTTGTGGAGTTCCCTCGATAATCGCCGCATTGAACAGTGTCAGATGTACATTCAAATCCGGGTAAATGTGATCGACTTCCATAAACACTTCACCCACTGAGATGGTGACAGCCAGTTCTTCCTGACACTCCCGAATGAGAGCTTGTTCCTTTGTCTCTTCAGGTTCCACCTTGCCGCCGACAAACTCCCAAAGCAGTCCTCGCATTTTGTGGGCTGGACGCTGGCAGATTAGAAACCTGTCCCCGTTCCAGATCGGTGCCGCCACCACTTCGATTACTCTCTTCTCCATGCTACCCACCATTCTCAGAACAAGTTGCCTTTTTCCCCTGTCTATGCTATTTTATATGAGTATACCACAAATTTCCCCTTGTGGGAAGTAGGCAATGGAGGTGCAATGCCGTGGTACGAGAGATTATGCGGGATGAAGCGTTCCTCTCCCAAAAGGCTGAACCGGCCACTTTGGAGGACTTGCCTGTCGCTCAGGACCTGCTGGACACCCTGACTGCCCACAAGGACGGCTGTGTGGGCATGGCGGCCAATATGATCGGCGTCTGCAAGCGAATTATCGCCTTTGACAACAAGGGCAAATATATGGTCATGTTTAACCCGGAGATCATCAAGAAGTCCGGCCCTTATGAGGCGGAGGAGGGCTGTCTCTCCCTCACCGGCACCCGGAAGGCTAAGCGCTGGCAGTCTATCAAGGTACAGTATCAGAACGAGCGGTTTCAGACCCGCTTCAAGACCTTCACCGGCTGGACGGCACAGATCATCCAGCACGAGATCGACCACTGCGAGGGGATTCTGATTTGAACCGGGAGGCCTATACATGAAACGTGTCATCATCTTATCCGACACCCACGGTCTGCTGCGGCCGGAGGTGGTGGGATACCTGTCCCAGGCTGACATCATCATCCACGGCGGCGATATCAACACCCAGGCCATTGTGGACAAGCTCCGGGAGTACGCCCCGATCTATATTGTCCGAGGGAACAACGACAAGGACTGGGCGGAGGGGTTGCCGCAAAGCCTCATATTTTCCATCTAGGGTATCCATTTCTTCCTGATTCACAATAAGAGTGATGTTCCTTCGGATTTGCCCAACACGGATGTGGTGATTTACGGTCACTCCCACAAGTACGCTTGCGAGGAGCGGAATGGCGTTCTGTGGCTGAATCCCGGCAGTTGTGGATGTCGGCGCTTTGACCAAGAGATTACCTTTGCTGTCATGACCGTTGACGGAGAACATTTTCAGGTTGAGAAAGTGATCATTCCTCATGAAAAGAAATAATACGATAGAGCTGGGCCTGACCATTCTCCTCCAGCGGCACTTACACATCAAAACACTCCCTTACGGCCAGGAATCAGACCACCGCTTCTGCTGGGATATTCACATTATTCCGCTGCGGGGCAGGCCCAGTCTGCTGGCGATCCACTGCCATACACGCTATACATTTGTGCTGTACGATCTCAGCCATCCGAAATGGGAGCGCCTGCCGGACATTTTCCTGGACGATCTGCGGCTCAGTTTATCCGCCGCCGGTTTTCCCGAAGAAGAGACGAAGGAGCTGTGCGGTTCAGAACTGCCTCTGTTCGCCAGGACTCATGGCCGCCGGGAGGTGGCCTTTTTAAACCGCGCCTGGGAGGATGTGATGGCTACGGAACTGGCTCTGGACGAAAGCAGCCAAAGTCAACCCCTGCTGGAGCAGCTGGTCAACGCTAAACTCAGCCGCTGCGCGGGAATAGAAGGCCTGGACACAGCGGCAAGGCGGCTAACGGAGATGCTTTCCCAAATCTGAAAGGAGGGGGCTCTATGCGCATCATCATCGCACCGGCGAAGAAAATGGTGGTGGATACGGACAGCTTTGCCGTGGATAGTCTGCCTCAGTTTCTGGAGCAGACAGAGCGGCTGAAGGCTGTCCTCCAGGGTATGTCCTCCAAGGACTTACAGGCCCTCTGGAAGTGCAATGACTCCATCGCCAAACTGAACATTGAGCGGCTGGGACAGATGAACCTGCGCCATAATCTCACCCCCGCCATTCTTTCCTACGAGGGCATTCAGTACCGCTACATGGCCCCCAGCGTGATGGAGACGACTCACTTGGACTACCTCCGGGAGCACCTGCGCATCCTCTCTGGCTTCTACGGTCTGCTGCGGCCCTTCGACGGCGTAACTCCCTACCGGCTGGAGATGCAGGCAAAGCTGGCGGTGGACAGCTGCCGGGATCTGTATCAATTTTGGGGAGATTGCCTGGCCCGACAGTTGGCCTCTGAGACGGATATGGTGCTGAATCTGGCCTCCAAGGAGTACAGCAAGGCGGTGGAGACTCACCCGCCTAAAACGGTGCAGTTTATCACCTGCGTCTTCGGAGAATTGAAAGACGGTAAGGTCGTCGAAAAGGGTACCAAATGCAAAATGGCCCGCGGGCAGATGGTGCGCTGGCTGGCGGAGAACCAAATCAAAAGCCCGGAGGATCTCCAGGCCTTTGACCAGCTGGGCTATCGATTCTGCCGCTCCACATCGGTGGGGAATCACACCGCTTATCTTTGGATACAGTCCCCCAAGGATTGAGCCGCTTCCTGGCCGGGAGCGGCTTAATATTCTGCGCTCAACAAGAAATCTGCGGTGCGTGTCGTTTTGATTCTCTGATAATTTTCGTCTATCGGCTTGCTGATATATGGATGTTTTGTAGAAATAGTTTTGCGGTTTATATCTGCAAAACTATTTCACCAAGACAGCTTTGACGGCCTCCAGCATCAGAGAATATCCCATATAAAATCCCCAGATTTAGGGAAAACTGAATCTGGGGTGATAAATTATGGGATTTTTCCGCGGTACAAATAGGACAGGCCCCTATTTTGAGGGCTGGTACTTCAAGCACCAGAATCCGCAGGGACAGACTCTTGCGCTGATTCCCGCGTTCCATATCGATAGAGATGGACGCCGCACCGCCTCTCTCCAAGTCATTTCAAGGAATCAGTCGTGGTGGCTGGAGTACCCGGAGGCACAACTGCAAGTCTCCCGGCAGCCTTTTCAAGTGCAGATTGGACCGTCCAGCTTTGGCAGTCAGGGAATCGATCTCCATATCCAACAGGACAATCTTTCCCTCTGCGGCTCACTGCGCTACGGTTCTTTTACCGCTCTGCGGTCTGACATTATGGGGCCGTTTCGATTTTTCGTAGGAATGCAGTGCTCCCACGGCGTCATCAGCATGGGGCATTCCCTGAGTGGAACGCTGGAGCTGAACGGCAAGTGTTTGGACTTCTCCGACGGGATCGGATACATCGAAACAGATCAGGGCCGCTCTTTTCCCAGCAAATACCTCTGGACGCAGTGCGTTTGGGACGGCCCGGAGCGCGGCAGTCTGATGCTTGCAATTGCGACGATCCCCCTGCCTGTGGGCGGCTTCACCGGCTGTATCTGCTCTGTTTTGTACCGTGGCCGGGAATACCGCCTGGCAACCTACCGGGGCGCCAAAATTGACAAGTGGTCTCCCTCCGGTGCGGTGATCCGTCAGGGGAAGTACCACCTGGAAGTCGAATTGCTGAACGAGCAGCGGCAGGCCCTCCGGGCTCCAATAGAGGGCCGCATGGAGCGCACCATCCACGAAAGCCTCTGTGCGGAGGTGCGCTACCGCTTCTGGCACGGGGATAACCTCTTGCTTCAGCATACGGACCCCAATGCCAGCTTTGAGTACTCCTCAGCAAACTGAGTGCCCATACACGCTTTCGACATCCTGCACTGCGCCTTGCGATTTGATCTTCTGTCCTTATCTTTGGATATAGTTCCGCAAAATTTGAGTGCCTGCTCTGGCAGAAAACCGTTGCAAAACCTTCCTGCCAGAGTTACAATGCAGACAGCAAAAATGTGAAACGCTTCCCGCTCAGCGCTGGCGGAAAACCGATGGCCAGAAGCGGGAAGCGTTTCTGACCACAGAACCTACCACAGACGCGGCCGGAGCACATGGAGAACAGCCCATTAAAGAGGCTTACAGATGAAATTAACTCCAGCGGAAACGGCTAAAAGGAGCAGAAACAAGCCGAAAAAGTTTTCTGAATCTTTTCGCATCGCAGAGGTCGAGGGTTCGATCCCCTTCGAGTCCACCAAATAAGAAATCACCTCAGTAAAAACTGGGGTGATTTTTCTTTTGACCACAGAAATACCACAGACGGGTTTCAGAAAATTTTCGGGCGGCGGACTGTTACTTTGGCCCGCCGTCCTATTCTTTGGATATAGCGCCTCAACCTTTACTGTGTGTGAGACTATCGAAACACGAAGCTGCCGGTCGTTTTTCCATCCACGGCAAAAGAGAAAAAGGCACCTTGACTGATCGCCGCAGCGTAACCGCCCTCATTCCAATCGAAACCGTCCTTCTCTTCCAATAGCTTCAGCGTCTCCCGCAGCTGGAGCATGGCGGCAAAAGTGTGCTTGCAGGGATAGCCGCAATAACAGCTGCAGGTGAGATTTTTGATCTCGCCGCCGCCATAATCAAACTCGATCTCATAAGGGGAAGTTCCTTCCACGATCCCCCGCCCATGACCACGGTCAATGCAGAGGTAGACAACCCGGTTCTCTGTATAGTAGTCGTGCCCACGCTCCGCAATGGCGCTGGTGACCTTCATTCCGCTGAGGTCGTCCAGCCGAAAGCTGTGGTCATCACTGCCGGACACATAGACGTCATCCTCTTTGTCCGGGGCCTTGAACCAGGTGATGATTTTCTCATAGGGGATCGTCTGAGAGTCAAAAGATACCAGGTGGGAGCCGGCCATGCGGAGTTCTCCAGAGATGTGGGTATCCGCCACAGCGACCACCCGCTTATAATCGGAGAGCTTGATCTTAAAGCTGTAGTTTACAGCGGTCACACGCCCCCGCAGGCCCTCCAGCTTGCCGTCCACATAGACGATATCTCCCACCTGGAGGTCAAACTGGTTGTTGAAGTAGGACAGATTCATGCCTCGCTGAGGAAAATAGACCTGAACCAGCGACTTTCTCGGTACGGCGGCGGGATTTTCAGGTACAGCTTGGGCAGTATTGACGGTATCTTCCTGGTTTTCAGCCCAAAACCCGATTTTTCGTTTCATCGGACATCATCCTTCCTGTATGGAATCTTTAAGCTGTGCCTGTATGATACAGCGGGAGGTGTCCAATAAAACTCCCTTTTGATTTTTGTTTGCTTGACAGGGAAGCGCGCAAGTAAAAGTACAGTTTATAGGACAGCTTCTCTGATATTCTGTCAGCGACAGGCAGAGAGGAGGGGCACTATGTATGTTCTGATGGACATGGAGTGGTACTGCGGCAGCGGAGGCAGAATTTTTCCCACACAGCTGGCGGCACTCCGCACTGATGAAAGCTGGAACAGGCGGGATTGCTTCTTTTCCCGGATCAGACCAGATCGCACAGATACACCCGACTGGACCCATATAGCCTTTTCCGGCGGGAAGCCGGAGGACTTTTTATGCGCACCTACCCTGTCCGCGGCACTGCGTAACCTTCGCATGTGGCTCCAAAAAGATGATGTGCTGTGCTGGTGGGCGGAGGAGGCGCCCAAAGTTTTTAAGCGGCTCCATACACCGGTTTTGCAGGTGCCGCCCGCTGTGCCCCACCGGGTTCTGCTGGATCATGTGAGCCCCATCCTGATTTCAAAGGGTATTGTACAGGAAAATCCCTACAAAATTGCCACGTCCCTGGGCCTGACAGTTCCAACGCCCGCCCACTGCTCTGAGCATGACGTGCTAACCATCCAGGCTGTTCTCCAGGCGCTGGACTTCCCCCAGGAAAATTTGCGCAACCAAGCAAAGAGACGGACAAGCCGGTACGGTTCCAGGCAGGACCCAGTTCATGCAGATATGCCCTATCAGCTGGACACCAATACCGGACTTCTCCACAGGAAGGACTGCGACGATATCCCGGACGGTGCGGTTCTGTCCGGTTTTGTCTCATTTAAGCCGTGCTTTAATGGCAAAGCCCGGCCCTGTCCATGTCTGGCAGAGGAGTACCGCTCAGCGAAGCGAAACCGGAATCAGAGCATCATTGACCGCTCCCAGTATAATTTTGTCTACGCCAAAACATCCTCAGTGTTCCACCGGCGGGACTGTTCCCGCATCCTGTCCGCCGACAGCATTATGGGTTCCGTTTTTTACGACGCCTGCGCAAAGACGGGGCGGCGGCCCTGCAAGCTCTGCAAGCCATCCGCGCTGGATCTGGTCAAAGTTCCCGAAAAGATATATGCGCCGGTCAAGTCGGCCCATGGGCCGTTCCAGAAAAATCTGCCGAATCCGGAGCAGCGGGCCATCCAGCGTCTGAAACAGTCCCAGGAGGAGCGTAGGAACGCCCCTTTGGATTCCATGACCGGCCAGGAGCGGGCGGATCTGCTCACCCTCACCCAGCCGGGCTATGCCTTTTGGGCTGCCGCCGGGTATCAGACCTTTCACCGGCGGGACTGCCGCAAGCTGAAGGGGCTGTCCAACCTGAAAGGGTTCTCCCGCTTCCAGGACGCGAGCCGTGCGGGTTACACGCCGTGCAAGCTGTGCAAGCCCACCAAAAAGCAGGATATGATCTACTCCATCCCCATTACCAGTCAAAAGCGGCAGGACGAATCTGTCCAGGATTTGGTTGCCCTGTGCGAAGAAAACCAGTTTACATACAGCAGAGAAGCAGGTTATTTCACCATCCGCACCCCGCTCGGACGGTGGCGGATTCATCTGAAGTGCAATCCCATCGCTGTGGATCATATCAACCTGACTACGACACCTGATAACCCTTTGCTCTATCACCGCCAGCCCCGGCTTTTCCTCTCACTGGCCGATACCTTTGCCTATATCAAGCGTCATGACAGGAAGCTGTTAGAAGCGAAGCGACAGCCATTAGAGGCGACCTGACAATTTCCATGCGGTGGGCTATGGCTTTGTCCGCTTTCCCTTATCCTGTCAGTTTGCGCTTTGTCCACCAGGGATTACTTTTCATCCGAGTAGTCCCGGCTCTGCCGTTCAAGGAAGACTCTTACAGTCTCCTTCAAGTCATCGCTAAAATCTTCAAGGTCTTTCATGCTGATTACGTCGTTGTTGATAAGCGAAATGATGTTGTATATGAAATTTGTCCGTGTCATCTGTAACTGGACGCCTGGATTTCTTTTGTCACTTCTTATCCGCTTATCCAGCTTCCAGAATTTTTCTGACGGATCACCATCGCCGCTCAGCAGTTCTATGTATTCATCGCATAGCCTGCCCATGTAGGCTTCCTGCCAACTGCCGATTTTACTGCGGAAAAGGATCCAATCCCGTTTTGTAAATCGCTGCTCCCCCACGACTTCACCCCCATCAAATCCGAGATGAATGAACAAACCAAGCATATCACGGCATCGGTCGTTTATCAAGAAGAAAAGAATTTATGCAGACTCCATCTGCACAAATTGCCTCCGCCTCAGAAAAGAACAGCGAATCACCTCGACCCGCTGTCCTATCTTTGGATATGGCACCTCAGTATCTGGAGGACATTCCCGCCGCCTGTGCCGCTTTCAGCTCCGCCAGTTCCCGTTTCATCTGAACGATCAGCACCGCCAGTTTTTCCTCGCACTCCTCGCGGGTATGGGCGTAGATGTTGCGGGCGTGCTTTTTGCCGTCGATCCACTTGGGCGAGTAGCGGCCCTCCCACAGGTGGTCATTGATTTGGCTGATGCAGCCCGTCCCTGGCCTGCGGTGGGGAGGGCGGTAGGGGGTGAACTGTACTGGAGGAACAGTTTCCTCCCGCTCTGTTTCATCCTGCTCCTGCATCTCCACCCCGGCGATGCCCTGGTCAATATTCCGAGCTGCGTTCCGCTGCATCTCGCCGGTGACGTGGGTGTAGATGTTCAGCGTGGTAGCGGAGGAGACATGCCCAATGATGGTGGACAGGGTCTTTACATCCATCCCATTCTCCAGGGACATGGTGGCAAAGGTGTGCCGGAGGTCATGAAACCTCACCCTTTTGCACCTGGCCCGCTCCAGAATGACTTGCAGACGCTTGCGGACATAGCCGGGATCTACGGGCTGCTCCGGCTTGACGCGGGAAGGGAACATCCACTCTGAGAATACCTGCGACTTGTACTCCACCAGCAGTTCCACCATGGCGGGCGGCAGGATGATGGTGCGGACGGCAGCCTTTGTCTTCGGCTCGTTGACCTCCATCCTGCCGTTGACGGAGTATACCTGCCTGCTGATACGGAGCCGCCCCGTCTTGAAATCCAGGTCGGACCATTGCAGAGCCAGCAGCTCGCCCCGGCGCATCCCTGTGGTCAATTCCAGAAGAAACAGCTCGTACATCCCCTCAGCCTTGGCCTGGATCAGGAACCGCTGGATCTCCTCCTTGGTCAGAATCTTCATCTCTCGCTCCCGCAGGGGCGGCAGCTTGCAGCCGATGGCCGGGTTTACCCGGATGAGCCCCTCCTTCACCGCCCGATCCAGTGCCATCTGGCACACCGCATGACAACTGCGCACCGAGCGGTCCGCCATTCCTGCGCCGTGACGCTCCACGTTGTTGATTCGCCCACCCTTTTTCATCTCGGTGAAGAACTGCTGGAGGTCAGACTGGGACAGCTTGTTCAGCGGGATGTCCCCCACTCCTGGAATGGCGTGGAGATAAATGTCAGCGCCAGTGATAAAATGTAAGAAAACGCCGAGGAAAAAATGTAGTTTAGTGGCGGAGGTGAAGGGAAAAAGATAGACTCCCAATCAGGGCGAGAAAGAGCCCGGAAAGGGAGTCAGAAAATGAAAGGAGCACAGTGGATGGATATCCGAAGCGACAGACAAAAAGGGCTGAGCTATGTGGAGCTGGGACGGAAGTACCACATGGACCCGCGGACGGCAAAGCGGTACGCGGAATCGCCGCAGAAGCCGGAGTACACATTGAGCGAACCCAAGCCAACAAAGATGGACCCGTACAAGCAGATCGTGGACGAGTGGCTGGAAGAGGCGCCGTATTCAGCGTTGCGGATACTGGAGAAGCTGCGGGAGATGGGGTTTGACGGAGGTTACAGTATTGTCAAGGCGTATGTGAGCAGCCGGAAGATGGACTTGAATGAGAAAGCAACGGTGCGGTTTGAGACGATGCCAGGAAAGCAAGGGCAGATGGACTGGGGATTCTTCGAGGATCACCTGGTATACGAGGACGGAAAGTGGAAGAAGCTGTACTGCTTTCTCATGATTCTGGGGTACTCAAGGATGCGGTACATCGAATTTGTCACAGATATGAGCACAAACACGTTGATACGGTGCCATCAGAACGCGTTTCGGTATTTCGGAGGCTACCCGGAGGAGATTCTGTACGATAACATGAAGCAGGTAGTCATCAAGCGGCTTTTGAAGCAGGAGGACTCCACACTAAACCGGCAGTTTGAGGACTTCGCGGGATTCTATGGATTCAAACCCATCCTGTGCCGGCCATATCGTGGTCAGACGAAAGGAAAAGTGGAGCGGACGGTGCAGTTTGTGCGGGACAACTTCATGGTCGGGATCAAGTACAACAGCCTGGCAGATTTGAATGGACAAGCCTTGGCTTGGTGTAATAAGGTCAATGGCAAAGTCCATGCCACCACCAACGAGATTCCCTTTGAACGGCTGCAAAAAGAGGGGCTGAGTCCTCTTTCCCGTGAGTACATCATCGACAAGATCAACCTTAGGCGGGTACAAAAAGACTGCCTCATCTCATACGCCGGGAATCAGTACTCCGTGCCAGCGGAGTACATCGGCAAAGATGTGGCAGTCGTGGCCCTCGACAGTATGCTGGCCGCCTACTATGAGGGAAAGCAGATCGCTCTGCATCGAATATCGTATCAAAGGAAGGACATGGTTGTCAATCCTCAGCACTATAGAAGGATTACGCTGAAACAGACAATAGATGCGGAAAATGTTCTGCTGGAACAGGGCAAAGTAATAGATTTCCCCTTGAAGCCCTCCGATTTATCCAGATATGACGAGGTGCTGTATGACTGAATTTACTATGGACAGGCTGAGGGAAAACCTGGAAGCCCTTAAAATGAAAAACACCCTGGAGATTCTGGACAACTACCTGGAACGGGCGGTGGCGGACAAGCTCAACATTGTGGAGGTTTTGGATCACATTTTCTCAGAAGAAGCCAAATCCAAGCGGAGACGGGCCTATGAGAAGCAGATCCAGATGTCTGGCTTTCCCATTAAGAAAACCCTGGACGACTTCGATTTCTCTTTCCAGCCCTCCATCGACAAGCGCCAGATCGATGAGTTGGCTACCATGCGCTTCCTGGAAAACGGGGAGAATGTGGTCTTCCTCGGCCCGCCCGGCGTGGGCAAGACCCATCTGGCCTCCGCTTTGGGCCTGGTGGCGGCACAGCACCGTTTCTCCACCTACTACATCAACTGCCACCAGCTCATTGAACAGCTCAAGAAGGCCCATTTTGAGAACCGTCTGCCGGACAAGCTCAAGGTTCTGGCCAAGTACAGGATGCTCATCATCGACGAAATCGGCTACCTCCCCATGGACATCCAGGGTGCAAACCTGTTCTTTCAGCTCATTGCCAGGCGGTACGAGAAAACATCCACCGTCTTCACCTCCAACAAAACCTTCTCCCAGTGGAACGAGGTCTTTGCCGACGTCACCATCGCCTCCGCCATCCTGGATCGTGTACTGCATCACTGCACCGTTATCAACATCAAGGGTGAGTCTTACCGCCTGAAGGAGCGCAAGGAATTTATGCGCCAGAAACAGCAAATCGTAAATACTCTTTTCCTGCAAGGAAATAACTGATTCTGTTACCCCCCCCCCCGCCGAAAAACTACAAAATTTCTTCGGCGTTTTCTTACAATTTCAAATTGGCGTTGACAAACAGCGGCATGAGGGGCATCTGGTTATTGGTGACGGAAATCGTCATCTTGCCGCACTTCTTGGAGATGTACTCCGCCGAGGTCAGGTCGTTGCAGCCCATATAGAGGGTCTGGTCGAAGGTGGCCAGCTGGTTCTCCCGCTCCTTGCCGGGATACTTTTCCTGCCACTGGCTGAGAGACTGGACCACCACCTGGCAGCTCATGTTGAAGCCCCGGATGCTGTTCAGAGAATCCGCGATGCCCTCCATGTAGCCGATGTTGCAGTATTCGTCCAGACAGAAGTTCACCAGTACCGGCAGGCGGCCATTTTTGCCGTGAAGCCGGGCATAGTCGGAGAGCCGTGGGAACGCCAGGGAGAAGAAAAGAGAGCTGAGGAAACGGTAGGCGCTGTCCTGGGCGGAGATGATAACGAAGTAGGCGCAAGGCTCCTGGCCCGGCAGGAGCAGATCTACGTCATGGTTTCGGGTGATGCTATCCACCAGTTTGTTCTGGAAAATGGCGAGGCGGTTGCCCAGGCGCTGCCCCAGAGATTTTCCCGGGCCTTGAGGAACAGGCCGTGGTGGCCTTTTGCCGGATGCTCCGGCGGCAGGGCAGCCAGGATGCGGTTGATCTCATTGATGCTTTTGTTGGCCAGAAGCTGGTACACATCTCCCAAGCCGCGCTGTCCTATGGGCAGCAGGTTCCCCTGGTCGTCTTTCAGATTGCATACATAATGGATGAGGGCCATGAGCAGATTCAGCTCCACCCGGCTCCAGAAGTCGTCGGCCTCCTTCGTCCCGGAGGTATTCTGGATGATGGTGTTGGCTACAGTTTGGACCAGCTGGGTTTCCTTCTCCAAGGAGTACAGACAGTTCCAGCCGTCAGAGTGAGCCATGTCCAAAAAGTTGATGGCCTTGACATTAAAGCCTCTTTCTTTAAAGTAGGGCGCCATTTTTTCAAACAGCTCTCCCTTGGGATCTGTGACGATGACGGATTCTCTATGGCCTTCAGAATCTTTTCCACCGTTTCTCTGCGCACAGCCCATAAGGAAGGGGATGATAAAGCCCCTGGACTTCCCGCTGCCAGGGGCTCCGATACAGAGCAGGTTGTTGTTGTCGCCGGGGACCATTCGGTGGGCGGCGTAGACGGCGTACTTGTCCAGGTCGTCGGGGCGGGTCTTTATTTTACCCAGCATCATGCCTTTGACTTCCCGCGCCGGGCCGATCTCCAGGAACTCCGCCATCTCCTTTTTTGTCAGAAAGCCGGAGGACCCGTGGGTGGCGTCCGGGAGGATGTCGAAGCCTCTGGGGTCGTGGGTGTACTTATAGCCGGAGAACCAGATATAGCCTTTTTTCGTGATGAGGCAGATCAGCAGTACGATCACGGCGGTGACGCCCAGACCGAAGGGAGTGAACAGCACAAACAGGTTTCGGAACGGGTTCAGCACCCAAATAGTTTCCGGCGGCGTTTCGCCGGGCGGGCAGAAGGTGAGGGCGGTCCCCAGCTTCAGTGAGTTGAGGAACATCCCGTAGAAGTACCAGGCTGTCAGGCCCAATGGGATATAAACGGAAAACTTCTTCTTGTGGCGGTCATACCAAGGGCCGCATTTTTGAGCCAGTTTATCTTCCAGCTCTTCCAGGAGCCTGGAGGGACGGCGCATCAATCACATCTCCTTCCGCTGTTAAAAATTGTGTACGTGGCGGCGAGTAGGTAACAGGCGGCCAGCCTGTTACCTCCGAGATCGTCTCGCCAGTGAGGATAAAGACCCGGGCTTTTCCGGTGTCACGGTAGCGGGGGAAGAGGACCGCCTCGGCCTGGCCCTCCAGAGCGGCAAGGGCGATCTGCGGATGACCTTCCTGCCGGGCAATGGAAACGGCGGCATCCAGCCGCCGGAGGTCCATATCCGCCGCCATGACAAAGGGCATCCCCTGAAAGAGAGCGTCCCAAGCCGGATTAGGCGAGGGCTGGTATTGGGATTTCAGTGCGGCCTGGGTGAGCCTCCGGCGGTAGTCCGGCACAGACATGATCTGGAGCTGGACCGCGCCGGTATCGTCGCAGGGGAGCAAATGGACCGGAAGCTGTACGCAGCGGTGGGCTGCACCGTAGGAAATGAGCTTGGTGTCCGTCCTGGGCTCGGAGGCTTCTAGCTCCGTCAGGATATCGCCGCAGCTTTCTCCGGCAAAGAGAAAAGCCCGCCGGGCGTTCCGGAAGCGGGCGGTCTGGTTGGTAAAGGCGTTCAGTTCATCTGTCAGGGCCAGCTTGCCGATACCGGAGCAAACGTAATGTATGGCGCAGAGCAGGTCTCCCAGGTGGGCGATGGCGGCGATGCGGGTCTGCCCCAGGGTTTGCGCCCCGGTCCCGTGTGAGCGCCGTGAGGAACAGGGATGGGGATTCCGCAATCTCCGCCATTGTCGCGGCGAAAGGATTTACTTTCCCCTGGTACGCGGTCAGGACTATCCTGGACAGGCGAAGCCGCCGCTGGAGGATGGACTCCCGGTAGGATGGGGAGATATTCGGTATCGCGTTGTCCCCGTAAATCGTTTTCAGCAATAGAGCACCGCTGGCGGTAAGCATGAGGGCACCGCTTTTTTCATGACGCCGGATCAGCTTCAAGGCGATCAGGTTTTCACATTCTGTTTCGCTCAACAGCTTTTTCAAATTTTCTGGAAGAATAGATTGACACTAGCCGAGCAGGCGCAGCGCGTCAATTTCCCGTTCGCTGAACAGCATGGCCGTCCCTCATGTTCTGCATACCTGATAGGCGGTCTTTTGGAAGGTCCCATTTTTGAAGATATCCCATGCCTCTACGCAGTAGACCGACTCGCCGGGCAGCGCCGCAGCCCACGCCGGGTCCCACTCGCTCTCGGCATAGCAGGTTACATCCTCCGGCACAGAGGACTGGATCTGGATGCTGCCGTCTCCCAGATACTCCTGGAGGGAGCGAAGCATCCGCTCCGTCTCACAGCGATTTTCAACGAACAGATAATCGCCGGAAACATCCGTAAAGTGGATGACCTCGGGAGGATCAGGGGTATCGCCGGTGGAAGGGCTGGACGCGTGGATGAGCAAGGCGGTTCCGCAAAGCAGGGCTGCCAGCGCGACAATCAGAAAACGCTTCATATCATAACCTCTTTCACATCTCAAATTGGCTTTGCCGCTGTTCCTGCGCTGGGCCGAAACCGCCCTTTCGCCTGAGCGGCGAAAGAACGGTTTCGGCCCCTTTCGAGACCTCTATGCAGCGCCATTCTGATGGCTCTGCATAGTAGTCAGCAAAACCGCTGTTTCCAGGACCGCCGCCATGGAAAAAAGGCTGTGTTTGCAAGGCCTTTTGCCAGCAAATACCCATCAGGGGCTTACCTCTGTCCAAGGGCGGAAAAATATCGCAATTCTGATGGATACCGGATGGGTGTCTAATGTTCCCAGCCGCCTCCATAGAAGTCCGGGACGGCATAGTCCCCAGAGCGGGTGGCAAAGAAATCCGCCGCGTCGGAGAGGTCCAGCAGGGTGATATGGCAGACATTCAGCTCACTTTTCTCAGACAGCAGCACCAGGACCAGAGTGAACTGGTCGTCATCCGGCACCAGCCGCCCCTTGATGGCATTGGAGACCACCTTCCAGCCCTTGTTGTCCTGGTCGAAGATGTGCCGCCCATCCACGCCGCAGTGTTCGTCGATCACCAGCATGGCCTTGCGGTAGAAGGGCAATTGACTCCCCCCCCCGCCTCATAGTCGTCCAACAGGCGGCGGATGGTATCGCTGAGCCATTCCGATGGCCGGTAGCGGCAGTGGGGGAGCTGAGTGTTGAGCTGGATATGCAGCCAGCCATAGCTAAACTGCTCCACAGAGCCTGCGATCTCCATCCGGGGCAGCTCCGGAAAACTTCCATAGCCACCGGCACCTGGACAATGCTTTTCGCATAGTTTCCGCATCGCAATAGCAGAATGCTCAAAACGACCGGAGATCAATTCCAGATGCTTCTGCAGGTTCTCCGGGGCGGGCATATCCTGACCAGCCAGCGCAGCCAGACTCTCCGTCTGACGCACGATCCCCTGTGTCAACCCCTGCATCTGTTCAATATCTTTTTTCAGCTCGTTCATGATTCAGTCGCCTTTCTCCTGGCTCGCAGGTCCGTGGGGAAGGTGGTGATGGCGTCGTACTCCTTCGCCGTGGCGTGAAATTGAATGGGGACGTGATTATAGCCGATGCAGAGAAGTCCCTCTCCCCGGCGGAAGCGGGTGATCTGCCGGACTTCATCCTCTGAAAGGTTCAGCACGCCCTGGATCAGCCGGGCCTCCTGTTCCTCCATCTGCATCACCAGTTTGATCCGGCTGGAGTCCAGGATGCCCTTACCGTACTTGCCACCGTCCAGGCCGAACAGGTCCTGCATCCCCTGGGTGGAGGTGACGGCAATGCCGCCCAGGCCCCGAATGGTCTTCACCATCTCCTGGACGAAGCCTGCCGCCAGAGGGTTGGAGTTGGCCCCCACCAGGCTCCACAGCTCGTCCGCGACCAGGGCGGAGAGGTCTTCCCGGGAGTCCATGATGAGGTCGTTTGCAATGTCCGTGGCCCAAAAGATGCCGGGCAGCAGCAGGTCGTCCGGCATCCCGGAAGTGTCCAGGACGATGTACTTGTTATCCAGGTCAATGTCGTTCCGCTGTCCCATGGCGGAGGCGGAGCCGGTGACGTACCGGGCCAGGACCACGGAGAGGTGTTTTGTCTCCGGGTTCTCCGTCAGGACCTTGTACCAGTCCGCGATAATGGGCATTTCCACAAAGGCCCCGGTTTCGTCCGTGATGGTGTCGTTGTCGAAGGTAATGCCGTACTGCCGGTAGCATTCCACCAGGGAGGAATCCAGATAATTCTTGTCTTCGTCACTGAGGTCCCGCTTCTGAAGGGAGTACCAGATAATCAGCCGGGAGATCTTATCCGCAAGAACGGAATCGTCCCGGGCCGCCATATCCCGGAGGCCCGCATAGGAATCCAGCGACTTCCGCCGGATGGCCATGATGTTGGGACAGTCCCGGGAGGAGGGGGACATCCGCAGGTATAGCCCGCCCAGCAGCTCACAGAGGGGCCGGAACTCATGGCCCTTCTTGGGGACAATGAAGATGACCCGCCGCCCCTGCTGCCGGAGCCGCCCGCCCAGGCATTGAAGGGTAAAGGTTTTGCCCGCGCCGGAGGAGCCGCCGATCCAGCAGTTGCCGTTGGTGTACTTGTAGTCGTCATAGGGGTCCAGGAACACCGGGGAGCGGTTGTAGAGGTTCAGCCCCAGGAACACGCCGTTGCGGTCGCTGAGCTCATAGGAGGCGAAAGGGAACGCCGCCGCCACGCCGGAGGTCAAGGCGTTCCGCCGGGATTTCCGCTCCACATCTGGGTCCAGGGCCAGAAGCGGCAGAGCGGAGAGGAACACCTGCTCATTTTTGTAGTCGCAGCGCCGGGCGATCATGTCGATGGAGATGCAGAGCTTTTCCACCGCCGTCACCCGCTGCTCCAGGGTTTCCGGGTTGTCGGCCACGACCTCCAACAGAGTGTGCATGTAGTAGAAGTCCTCCCCCTGACGGTTCATCATGTTCTTCAGGTAGAGCCCGGAGCTGATGGCGCTGTCCAGCTCCTCGAAGTCCTTGCGGGTGTCCTCCACATCCCGCATCCGGGAGCGGTTGACCATGGTGGTCTGGGCGATCTTGGAGAGAATCTTATCCTTGGGCTGACGCCGGAAAATGAAGCTGAGGTTCACGCCCTCCCCGGCCTCCACCAGTGGGGCCAGCCAGCAGGAGCCGACGGTGGTGGCGTAGCCGTAGCCGGTGACATAGAGGTAGGCGTGATACACACCGTCCACCACGATGTAATCCCGGCTCTTGGTGTCCACCGTGGTGGGAGACAGGATGTCCAGGATGGTAGTGGAGCCGGACTCCAGCTCGGTCAGGTCCGGCTTTTCCTCGGCGAACAGCAGGCGCTTGCGGGAAAATTTCTCCCGGCCGCTCTTTTTGGCGGCGGGCTTTTTCTTTTTCGCCTTGGGCGGCGGAGTTTACGCGGGTTTCTTTTTCAAAAGGGTATTCATATACTCACATCCTTTGCTTGAATTTGTGTGAAAAATGCGTATAATAGAAATATAGAAGGTTGCTGCTTTTCAGAAAGGAGGCCGGTCTCATGGTTTATACCCTGGAAGAAATCAGCCGCCGTGTGCGGCCTGTTGCGGAAAAGTACAAGTTGAAAGCCGTATATGTGTTCGGCTCCTATGCCCGGGGAGAGGCTAACGAAGACAGTGATATTGATTTGTTGATTGATGATACAAACTCCGGCTTGCGGGGGCTTGCGTATGGCGGACTTTGTTATGATTTGGAAGAAGCATTGGAAAAAGAAATCAGTTTTCTTACAGTAGATTCTCTGGAAGGTCCGTGCCGCAGAAAAAGTGATGTATACTTTCGTGAAAACGTGAGTAGGGAACGGAGGAAAATTTATGCTGTCGCCTGATCTTCAGCGTATCGAGCATATTCGGGATTATTGCCTCCAGGTTGGAAAAACGATCTTGCGTTACGGAGATTCATTTGATATCTTTAAAGCTGATATGGATTTCCAGCAATCTGTTGCGTTTTCTGTCTTGCAGATCGGTGAATTGTGCAACGGTTTATCGGAAGAATATCGCAAACTGACCGGGGAAGATGTGGAATGGAACGCCATCAGGGGGCTGAGAAACATTGTTGCCCACGCATATGGAAGCATCAAGCTGGATATTCTTTGGGACACAGTTGCCACCGATATTCCCACATTGAAAGAATTTTGCGAAACACAACTCTCTGAAAATGAATAGAACTTTAAAGGGGCGCTGCGGCGTCCCTTTGTTTATTCCTCATAAATGCCATGCACCACCGTGGTCATGTCGAACACGCCCTCCGGCAGCTTCACCCGGCGGCTGGTGCGCTTGTTGATGATCTCATACAGCAGCTTCAAAACAAAATCGTCCGTGTACCGGGGCTCCAGCACCTCCAATTCACAGACGTCCAGATACCGCCGGGCGGTGTCCACCTCCTCGTTCAGCCGCTGGATGATGGCGGCAACGCTGTGCCCTTTGGACTTCATGTGCGCCTCGTACTGGAAGATCAGGAAGAAGCGGTGCCGGATGGCGTCGCTGGCCACACCCTGGCCGATCTGGGCGATGTTGTCCTCGATCATCTCCCGGCAGGACTCGTTCTCCTCCTGCTCGGCGAAGCCCTTCATCCGCTCCACGTAGTCGGCAGTGTCCGCGGGGAGGGCCCGGGCCTCCAGCTGGAAATTGTCCGGGGCGATCTTCAGCCAGGCGGCGTAGCTGGCGATGATGTTCTGCCGGTCATTGGCGGATTTCAGGTAGGTGTTGACGGGCAGGACTTCCAGAATCTTGATGAAGCGGTTGTCCCGGGTGATTACCACGCCGCCACGGATATTCTTGATGGGGAGCCACGCCTGGATGCTGTCCCGGTAGGCCCCGTCCCCGGCGGAGGCTTTGACCGCGCCGCCGAAAATCAGTTCTTTTACATTCATGTTTTTTTGCACTCCCCTCGGTAGGTAATGATCCTCCGTCCCTTCCGCCAGCGCCACCAGACCCCCAGCCAGCGAGTGAGGCTGTCGTCGTTAACGCCGATGAGCCCAAAGCCGCCCACAGGCACCAGCACCGTGAGGGTGACGATGATCTTCGGCGTCAGAGCCAAAGGAACAAAGGCGAGACACAGGTACAGCATGGGCAGGGTCAGGAGGATCGCTTCAATGAGATTTCGGAGCTCGAACAGGCCCATTACCCGGCCTGCGTCAGTAAAGTTGGCAGGAATATAGTAGGTTTCACTGCTCATTTGGATAGACCTCCTTTCTGTGAAGTGCCCCCTGTCAAGTAGACAAAACAGAGAAAAAGAAAGGCAGGAATGGCAATGAGATAGCTTTTGCCTCTATTTCACCCCAGCTGCCAAGAATTCCATAGGCGTCACACACCCAAGCTTTTTTTGGTATCGTTCATGGTTGTAGAAATAGATGTATGCGGCGACCGCCTCGCAAAGCTGGCTGTAGTCATCAAAATGATGTAAATAGTACATCTCGGATTTCAAAGTACCCCAAAATCCTTCCATGGGCGCATTGTCCAGGCATTTTCCTGGACGGGACATACTTTGACAGACACCGGCCTCCTTCATCCTTTTTTGAAAGGCGCGGCTGGTATATTGTGCGCCCCGGTCGCTATGAACCAGCGGATGCGCATCGGGATACTGCCGGAACGCCCATTCAAAGGCTTCGAAGACCAAAGCGATGTTATTACGCTGCCCGAATGAAAAACCTACAATATTCCTTCCGTACAAATCCAGGACTGCGCACAAATAAGCTTTTCCGCTTGTCCCATATTTGAATTCTGTTACATCCGTCAGCCACTTTTCATTTGGTTTCTTTGCCGCAAAGCCCCTGTTCAAAATATTTTCCGCAAGATATTCATCCGAAGACTTCTTCCTGCGTGTCCGCTTTCTTCTCCTGCATACAGAGCGGAGGTCAAGGAGCCGCATCAGCCGGTATACCCTCTTCAGATTACACTTGATTCCATACCGTCGTTCCAAAATGATCTGCATCTGCCGGTAACCGGGAACGCCGTGCTGGCTTTGGTATATTTCAACAATTAGATGAGCCAGCTTTTCGTCTTCCCTCTGCTTGGGACTTGCCGCTCGGTTGAGCCATTTGTAATACCCAGCCCGGCTGACGCCTGCTGCCATACAGAGCTTGCACACAGGCCAGTGATACGTCTCATGCAGTTCCTTGACGGTTTGATAGGCCGTTTCATGCCGGACCCCGCTGAAGTCCGGCAGCTGATTTCTGGGCCAGCATATCTGCTGGTATCTCTGCTGTACCGCCATTTTCATTTCCAGTTCCAGGCTGTTCATCCGCAGGCGCTGGTTCTCCGCGGCAAGGCCGGACGAACGATGGTCACCGTCCAACCCCTCCAAGCCTGCCTTGTGGTATCGCTGTACCCAGCCATAAACCTGCTGATATGTGAACCCGAAGCAAGCCGCGGTCAGCTTGTAGTTTTTTCCATGAGTGATGCAATACTCCACCGCTGCTTTACGCTCTTCATAAGATACCATGGTCAACGGAACACTCCTTCTGCCTCCGGGAGAACGGAATCCTTTTTGACCATTATACAACTTAATCCACTGTTCCAGCTGCGATCTTGACCGCAGCTGATATTTTTTGCAGACTGCCTCTATACTTATCTGACCGGACAGATACAGCTCTGCCGCCTGCTGCTTTACGATTGCGGGATAGTGATGATTCCCCTTC
>NZ_KE159703.1:593950-621136 GCF_000403435.2 Oscillibacter sp. 1-3 | reverse complement strand
GCATAGCACTGCTTCACTGCATCGATCTTTGTTTCCGCACTGATTGCTGACATAATGATGCTCCCCTTCGAGTAGTCTGCAAGTTTTTCTCGCTTTGTCTACTCTATGGGGAGCATATCAACTTCACCAACACCAGCATCTGGGGCGGCAATGTGGCGCTGGCCGGGCACAACCGGGGGGTAAACAACCATTTTGGCAAAATCCATACACTTGACACGGGCAACACCATCACCCTCACCACGGCCCTGGGAACCCGGACCTACACTGTTACCAGTGTTGCAAAAGTTGACGTGATGGACAACACCATGCTGGAGGCCACCAGCGACAACTGCATCACCCTTTTTACTTGTGTGATGAATGAGAGCGAGTACCGCTGGTGTGTCCGGGGGGTGGAAATTTAACGAAAAATGCGTCTCAGTTCGAGACGCATTTCCCGACGTGATATTGCATTTTTAGACAAATTCCCTTGAATGTAGTATAATAATTGTAGGAAAACCAACCTAAAAACTACATTACAGGAGGAAAACGACCATGAAAAAAGCAGGATTGACCGCGCGGCTCATCGCCGCCATTCTGGCCCTCTCCCTACTCCCTGTCCCTGCCCTGGCCGCCGCGCCCCCGGCAAGTGCTGTCCGGGTAAGCAGCTATAAAGGCAATACCCTGGCAGTTGGAGAGCGAAGCGGCCTTATCATCGGCCCCAGCGGGACGGAGTACACCGTTACCTCCAGCGACCCGGACACGGTGCTGGTGGAGCAGATCACAGGCTTTTGGGTGGCCGTAGCCAAGGCAGAGGGAACCGCTGAGATCACCGCCGCCAACCGTGCCGGAGAGAGCGGAACCCTGACGCTTACCGTTGGCTCCGGCACTTCCGCCGCTCCAACGGCTCCCGCCAACGACAACAGCGCAGGCCAGCCGGAAAATCTGGATGTGCGGCAGGAACTGATACGGCTTATCAATCAGACCCGCAAGGCCAACGGCGTATCGGAACTGATGGTAAACGAGGCCCTGATGAACGCAGCCCAGACTATTTCGGACAAGCGGTATTCCTGGCATCACTCCCAGGAGGAATGTGAAGCCGCACTCGCCAGTGGCTACCCTTACGGTTTTGGCGTAAATCTGACAGTATTCACCGGCGTCGCCACAGAGGACGCCGCCCAGCACGCCCTGGAAAACTGGATCAATTCTCCCGGCCACTTTGAGACTATGCTAAAGCCGGCCTGCGACAGCATTGGCGTGGGCGTGACTGAAAGCGGCGGCGTGACTTACTGTTATATGTTCATCGGCCAGCCGAATACCCACAACCCCTACGAATAACTGAATATGGACACGGAAAGGCCGTTCAGCCCCAGGCTGGAGGGCCTTTTCCCTGCCCGAAATGCGTCTCAAGTTGAGACGCATTTCGACACATTTCCCCATGACCGTCCTGCCGCACAGGGCGGCGTTTTTATATCCCCGAAAAATGAGAACGGGAAAAGAACTTCCAATCACGCATGAAAGGAGGATTTTCCCAACTTTTCAGGGGAGTTACAGCTTCCTTTCATGCACGAACATGAACAGGAGGCTATATGAAAAACCGTATTACCGCATTATTTCTGGCAGTCGTCTCCATCCTCAGTATGCTGACGGCTCCCGCCAGCGCCGCCACGCGCAGCACCGCCGCGCCGGACACCATCAAGATGGAGGACTGCACCCACAACGGCGTATCCTACGTTTCCCCCAGCCTGGGGACGTGCTACCTCCACCAGATGACCTTTGACTACAACAAACAGAGTACGATTGGCTTCTGCGCGGAAAAGGGCAAGGGTATGGGCTGGTCGCTGGAGGGACACACCTGGGATAATCCCCGGTCCGTTTCAGATCCCACTGTATCGACCATGATGGCCTACTACTACGCCCACTCCACCGGCGTATTCACCGACGAGGCCCGCGCTCTGGGTGTGGACGATGTGTGGGACAGCGGCTACGCATGGACCATGAACGCTTGGGTACAGGCGATTATCTGGCGCTATAAGTCCGGTCTGCTCTCCGATCCCGTTGTGGCCTGCGCCGAGGAACTGCTGTGCGTTTACAACAATCTGGAGCATACCAGCTATACCAGTATTGACGATACCATGGACGGTAAATCGTTCCGCGACCGCGCCCAGTATATTCTGGATTTGGGAAATCAGGGCGTATGGGGCGAGTGCAGCGTTTATGAGTTCAATTATGCCGGACCCGGCTCCAACTATCACCCCGCAAATGATGTACAGGCCGTTATGGTGGGCGAGCTGAACATCACCCGCCAAAAATATGAGCTTACCGTCAAAAAGGTAGACAGTACCAACCCCAACAAGGGTCTTGCCGGGGCGCGGTTTATGGTACGTTCGGAAAACGGGACCTACTCAAAAGAAATCGTGACAGGGAGAGATGGGACTTATACCCTGTTCGGCCTGGATGCGGGCACTTATGCCGTAACCGAGCTGGAGGCCCCGGAGGGCTACGAGATCGACAACGCTGGCCCGCAGTACGTTGTCCTGCCCAGCAATGGCAACAACACCGTGACCGTCACCTTTGCGGATACCCCCACCATTACTGGCGAGGGCAGCATCCGCAAGGTGGACGCGGACGATCCCACCAAGGGGCTGGCCGGAGCGGTTATTAAAATTGAGGGCGTGGACAATGATTTTACCGGCACATATGTCACCGGAACCGGCGGCTACCTGACCGACGTACCCTGGAAGGATATGCCCCTCGGCAGCTACACCGCCGAGGAAGTCACGCCCCCGGAGGGCTACACCAAAAGCCCCGATGTGAATAAGACCAAGCAGACCTTCCGCTGGGACGGCAAGACCGACATCGCCCTTGTCTTTGAAAATGACGCCAAAGTGAAAGTCAAGCTGATTAAGCTGGACGACAGCGACAACCCTCTCCCCGGCGCGGTGTTCAACATCATCAAGGACGGCCAGATCATCGGCACGGAGGCCACCAAGGCGGACGGCTCCATCACCGTAACGGACGTGACCGAGGGGATGTACGCTTTTGTGGAGGTGAGCGCCCCGGCCCCCTATGCCACACTGACTGAGCCGGTTATCGCCCATGTGGATCAGGCCACTATCAACGGCGGCGGCACTGTCACCGTGACGGCGGCGGATAAGAAGCTGCCCAGCCTGTCCATCCTCAAGCGGGACGCGCAGACCAAGGAGGTCATTCCCGGAACCGTCTTTGAGGTCAAGGGCATCCACTACGGCTATCACAACGACGTGACCACCGGGCCGGACGGAAAGGCCGTCCTGACCAATATCCCCGTGGACAGTTATGAAATCATTGAGAAGTCCGTCCCGGACCCCTATGTGGTGGGGGATGAACCCATGCAGACCATCTACCTCGGCCCCGGCGAGGAACGGGAGCTGATTTTCGATAATTTGAAGCAGCCCCTTCTGACCATCGCCAAACTTGATGCTGATACAAATGATATTATCCCCGGCACTGTGTTCACCATCGAGGCCATTGACGGCGACTATCGCAACGATGTGACCACCGGCGCGGACGGAACGGTTTCCCTGCGGCTGGCCCCCGGCTCCTATAAAATCACGGAGAAGCCCGTGCCCGCGCCCTACTACCTCCCCAGCAGGAACGCAGACCGGGAGCAGACGGTCAGCCTGAACCCCGGCGATGAGAAAACCGTCACCTTTAAGGACCACAAGGCCCCGGAGCTGACGATTTTTAAGGAGGACAGTGTGGCGGGCGCTCCCATCGAGGGGGCCAAGTTCCATGTCACCTACACCAGCAACGGCGAGGCGGCGGACGCTCCCGGCTCCATTGACTACGGGTATATTTTCACCGACGCCAACGGTCAGATCAAGGTGCATGAGCAGGGCAAGAAGATGTACCCCGGCGAGTACACCGTGACCGAAGTGGCCCCCGCCCCCGGCTTTCAGATGAAGGAACCTACCACCCAGAAGGTCATCATCCACGGAGGCGAGAGTAAGACCCTGACTTTCCAGAATGAGCCGCTGAATGGAATTATTGTGGAGAAATACGACAGTGTGACCCATGAGGCCCTGCCGGGATGCACCTTCCAGCTCCGCTACCTGGGCGGGACTTCCGGCACAGGCGGCACCGTGATCGGGCAGAAAGTGACCGGGAAGAACGGCACCGCCATCTGGACAGGGCTGAAAAGCGGCACTTACGTCGTGGAGGAAGTCAGCCCTGCGGACGGGTACTCCATCATCAACGCCTCCGAGACGGTGTATCTGGCGGACAGCGGGGAACAGAGTGTCATTACTGTCCGTTTTGACAATTCCCCGGACGGGATTTTGCTTATCAGAAAGGTATGTTCCGTCAATCCCAGCATTACGCTCCAGGATGCCGAGTTCAAAATCATGTATGCAGATGGTACTTTAATCGGTGACAGCAACGGCGTTTACCGCACCGACGAGAACGGCGAAATCCGCATCCCCGGCCTGAAATCCGGCAAGAGCGTGGTAGTCACGGAAACCCGCGCCCCTGCCGGTTTTATCATCGACACCCAGAGCCAGACCGTGCAGATCAAGGAGGGCCGCACCGTTACCCTCACCTTTAAGAACCAGCCGAAAGGCTCCATGATTATCCAGAAACGGGACAGTCTCACCGGCCAGCCCCTCCCCGGCGCGGAGTTCAGAGTGGCTACCGCCGCAGGTTGTGAGGTAGGTCTGGACGGTGTGATCGGCACATCCACATTGACCCAGAACGGTCTGTTCACCACCGACAGCAACGGCGAAATCCGCATTACCAACCTCGCTCCGGGGGCCTATGTACTGACTGAAACAAAAGCCCCGGCAGGCTATGTCATGGACAGCCCCAGCACCAACGTGGTCATTGGGGCCAACGGCGACACACAGACTGTCATTGTCACCAACACCCCCAAGGGCGGGCTGATCGTGGAGAAGTACGACAGTGTGACGAAGCTGCCCCTCTCCGGCGCTCAGTTCAAAATCACCAACGCCAACGGGGAGCTGACCCCGGACAATGAGGGCCTCACCAGCAGCAACGGCCTGTACACCACCGACCGCGGCGGCCAGATCGTGCTGTCCAAGCTGCTCCCCGGAACCTATGTGGTGTCCGAGGTCAAGGCCCCGGACAATTATCAGGCGGACCCCACCCCGCAGACCGTTGTGGTCAACGCCGGGGATACGCAGACCCTCCGTTTCTACGATGACCCGCTCTGTACCCTCACTATTTTGAAGCGGGACGCTGTGACCAGGAAGCCGCTGAAAGGGGCGGAGTTCCTGGTCCGGGACAGCGAGGGCAGGGCTATCGGCCCCAACAATGGCCGGTATATCACCGGGACGGACGGTACTGTGACCGTCTCCGGGCTGGCCCCCAACTCCACTATCGTGGTGTCCGAGAGCAAGGCCCCCACCGGCTATATCAAGGACGAAACCCCGAAAAATATCGTTGTCCGTACCGGCATTGCCAACAGCCTGATTTTTGACAACGAGCCTGCCACCACCCTGATTATCCGAAAATTTATTGAGGGCACTGAAAATGAACCGCTTTCCGGCGTGTGCTTCAAGGTGGTGGACGGCTCCGGGGCCGCTGTTGGCCCGGACGATGGAACCTATTACACCGACAAGGCGGGAGAGATCGTTCTCGATGGCATCGAACCCGGCACCACCGTGATTGCCCGCGAGATCAAGACCGTGGAGGGCTATGTCCTCGACGGCACTCCCCAGGACATTTTGATTAAGGCCGGGGAAGTCCAGCAGTTGACGTTCTGGAACAAAAAGGCCGGTACGCTGGTCATTCAGAAAAAGGACAGTGTTTCCGGCAATCTGATCGCCGGGGCGCAGTTCCAGCTCACCTACGCCTCCGGCGGCTATGTGGACAATGACAACGGGCATCTGTCCTCCAATGGCCTGTACACCACAGACGACAAGGGAGAAATCCGCGTTTCCGGCGTGACCGGGACTATTGTTGCCAAGGAGGTCAAGGCGGCTCCCGGCTATGTGATCGACCAGTCCACGCAGACGCAGACTGTCACCGTCAACCCGGAGGACACGCAGACCCTTGTGTTTCTCAATGAGCCGCTTTGCAGTTTGACCCTGACCAAGCTGGACTCCGTGACGGGCAAGCCCGTTCCTGGCACGGAATTTACCGTGAAGGACGGCAACGGGACCGTGCTGGGCCGCTACACCACCGGCAAGGACGGTACTGTGACCGTATCCGGCCTTGTTCCCGGCAGTACCGTTGTGGTCAGCGAGAGCAAGGTCCCCAGCGGCTATGTGCTGAACACCACCCCGCAGACCATCATCGTCCGCAACGGCTCCAACAGCATCACCAGCGGCACGGGCGGCAGTTCGGGCGGCGGCAATACCGGGAACAATGGCGGGACTGGCGGCGGCAACGATTTGACGTTTGAGAACGACCCCAAGACCCGGCTGGTCATTGAGAAGTATGTCACCGGGACCACGGACCCGCTGAAAGGGGTAACTTTCCTGATAACGGAGTCCAATGGTCAGGTGGTAGGCAGCTCCAACGGCGAGTATATCACCGACGAAAATGGCCGCATTGTGATTGAGGGCCTGGAACCCGGCGTGACCATTACCGCCAAGGAGATCAAGACATTGGAGGGCTATGTCCTCGATACCACGCCCAAGAGCATCAAAATCAAGGTGGGCGAGGCGCAGACCCTCCGCTTCTACAATCAGGAGCAGGGCTGTATCGTGGTGAAGAAGCTGGACAAGCAGACCGGGGAACCGCTGGCCGGGGTGGAGTTCCAGATCACCTACTCGGACGGCTCCTACCTGGACGACGACTACGGCCACCTGTCCAGCAAGGGCCTTTACAAGACGGATGCCAATGGCGAAATCCGCATTTCCGGCGTGGTGGGTACGCTGGTCATCACCGAAACCAAGCCCCTGCCCGGTTACGTCATGGACGAAGGAACCAGGACGCAGACCGTCAAGGTGAATCCCACCGACACGCAGGCCATCACCGTGTATAATACCAAAATCGGCGGTTTGACCATCATCAAAAAGGACGAGGAAACCGGGGAGCGCATTAAGGGCGTCCAGTTTGAAGTCCGCAAGCTCAACGGGGAGATTGTGGGCACCTACACCACCGACAAAAACGGCGTTATCAATCTGCCCGAAGCGGAAAAGGGCTGGTATCAGGTGGTGGAGCTGAAAGCGGCCAAGGGCTATCAGTTGGACGACACACCTCATCAGATTGAGGTAAAGGACGGCGGCACGGCTACACTGGAGATCACCAACCGGCAGACTGATATGCTCCCCATAGAGTAGACAAAGCGAGAAAAACTTGCAGACTACTCGAAGGGGAGCATCATTATGTCAGCAATCAGTGCGGAAACAAAGATCGATGCAGTGAAGCAGTGCTATGCCGGAGCCGGGAGCCTGAATCAAATCGCAGCAAGATTTGGGGTGCAGCGCAGCACCCTACAGAAATGGCTTCAGAATTATGATCTGTTTGGTGAGGAAGGGCTGCGTCACCGGAAGGGGAATCATCACTATCCCGCAATCGTAAAGCAGCAGGCGGCAGAGCTGTATCTGTCCGGTCAGATAAGTATAGAGGCAGTCTGCAAAAAATATCAGCTGCGGTCAAGATCGCAGCTGGAACAGTGGATTAAGTTGTATAATGGTCAAAAAGGATTCCGTTCTCCCGGAGGCAGAAGGAGTGTTCCGTTGACCATGGTATCTTATGAAGAGCGTAAAGCAGCGGTGGAGTATTGCATCACTCATGGAAAAAACTACAAGCTGACCGCGGCTTGCTTCGGGTTCACATATCAGCAGGTTTATGGCTGGGTACAGCGATACCACAAGGCAGGCTTGGAGGGGTTGGACGGTGACCATCGTTCGTCCGGCCTTGCCGCGGAGAACCAGCGCCTGCGGATGAACAGCCTGGAACTGGAAATGAAAATGGCGGTACAGCAGAGATACCAGCAGATATGCTGGCCCAGAAATCAGCTGCCGGACTTCAGCGGGGTCCGGCATGAAACGGCCTATCAAACCGTCAAGGAACTGCATGAGACGTATCACTGGCCTGTGTGCAAGCTCTGTATGGCAGCAGGCGTCAGCCGGGCTGGGTATTACAAATGGCTCAACCGAGCGGCAAGTCCCAAGCAGAGGGAAGACGAAAAGCTGGCTCATCTAATTGTTGAAATATACCAAAGCCAGCACGGCGTTCCCGGTTACCGGCAGATGCAGATCATTTTGGAACGACGGTATGGAATCAAGTGTAATCTGAAGAGGGTATACCGGCTGATGCGGCTCCTTGACCTCCGCTCTGTATGCAGGAGAAGAAAGCGGACACGCAGGAAGAAGTCTTCGGATGAATATCTTGCGGAAAATATTTTGAACAGGGGCTTTGCGGCAAAGAAACCAAATGAAAAGTGGCTGACGGATGTAACAGAATTCAAATATGGGACAAGCGGAAAAGCTTATTTGTGCGCAGTCCTGGATTTGTACGGAAGGAATATTGTAGGTTTTTCATTCGGGCAGCGTAATAACATCGCTTTGGTCTTCGAAGCCTTTGAATGGGCGTTCCGGCAGTATCCCGATGCGCATCCGCTGGTTCATAGCGACCGGGGCGCACAATATACCAGCCGCGCCTTTCAAAAAAGGATGAAGGAGGCCGGTGTCTGTCAAAGTATGTCCCGTCCAGGAAAATGCCTGGACAATGCGCCCATGGAAGGATTTTGGGGTACTTTGAAATCCGAGATGTACTATTTACATCATTTTGATGACTACAGCCAGCTTTGCGAGGCGGTCGCCGCATACATCTATTTCTACAACCATGAACGATACCAAAAAAAGCTTGGGTGTGTGACGCCTATGGAATTCTTGGCAGCTGGGGTGAAATAGAGGCAAAAGCTATCTCATTGCCATTCCTGCCTTTCTTTTTCTCTGTTTTGTCTACTTGACAGGGGGCACTTCAACCGCACCCTGGCCGACAGTCTCAGCACCAGCCGGAACTACACGCTGGCCGCGTCCCCCACGGCCCTGGGCCTTGCGGCAAACGAGCGCGTCACGGAAATTATGTTCGTGTTCGGTCAGGTCCCCGGCGGCTTTAGCCAGGTGGAGGCCCCCATGCTCCACTGCAAGGCCGTGTCCGGCCTGACCGCAGGGAGCAGCTTTGTGAATGTGGCCGACGTGGGCGGAACCCATGACGGCGTATGGGTACAGGCCGTGTCCCGCTGGGTGACGACTGTGTACGGCAAGCCCACGCCCCTGCCCAAGACCGGCTACTAATTTTTCCTTGTCGGAAATGCGTCTCAACTTGAGACGCATTTCCCGACATTTTTCGCACTCTCGCAAAAAGTAACCAATATGCCAGAAAGGAGGAAATTTTATGGCTCATTTCCAAGCGGTCCGCAGCGGCCTTGCAATCAGCCAGAGTATCGCTGATATGCTGGAACGGGCTGACCCGACGCAGTACAACGGCGCGAACCGGGTACAGACCATCCGGGAGACCAATGATATTTTACAGGACCGTTCCGAATTATCCCTTGATATGCTCTATTCGCTTTTAGCGCAGACGTGCGGCGGAGAGGCCGGGCAGGTAGAAAAAATCAGGCGGGATGTGGAGGCGTTCTGTGTTCAAAAATCAAACCGCGCACGGCGTTATACCCTGACGGGCGCACAGGAATACCACCATGAGATGTGGGACTTTGACCCCAAGCGGCCCTTGAAGATCATCAGCCAGCCCCTGTTCGACCATGCGGCGGAGCATGGTTTTCCCCCGGACTTTTTCACAGAGTCCTACTTTGACCATGTGACCATCTACTGTATGCCCGACAATGTGGACTGCTCTTTTTCACAATTTCAGAGCTGCCAGTTTTCCGTCTGCGGCATCCGGGGCGCGGTCTTTGACAACGCCACCCTTGATGATACCGATTTTCACTCCGCACTGCTCCGGATGGTCAACTTCACCGGGGCCAGCATCGCACACTCCCATTTCCGGGACAGCTCCCTTGTCTCCGTCTCCTTCCAGGAGGCCCGGCTGAAATCCTGCCTGACGCTGGACTGCACGCTGGACCGCGTGGACTTCCTGGGGGCTGTGCTGGATGGCAGCAGCTACGGCAGGGTAGCCGCCAGCGGCATCCAAAATCTCCCCAGCGCCACTATCACCCAGGGCGGCGCGACACAGGAGGAGGCGGAGCGCCTGCGGGCGTCTGTGTTCCATGAGCTGGCTGTGCCCATACTCCCGGTCCGGCAGCGGCCCCGGCCTGCCCGGCAGGAAAAGCCGAGTCAGCCGGAAAGGTAGGGCGGGCCTATGAAGAAACAGCAAGAGAGCGGCATCCTCCCGTGGGCGCTGCTGACGGTTCCGGTCCTGTGGGCGGCGGCAATTATGGCCTACGCCTACGAGGACGGCATGAACATCTTTGACCTGCTGGGGCGTTTCACCGTTTTGGTGGAGCGCCCCTTTGCCATCGGCTGGACGGCCCATACCCCGAAATTCATGTTGATCGGACTGTTCCTGTATGGCGGGGCCGCCGCGCTGTACCTCTCCACCAAGGAGAACCGGCGCCCCGGCGAGGAGCACGGCTCCGCCCGCTGGGGCAGCCCCCGGCAGCTCTGCGCCAAGTACCGGGATAAAGACCCCATGAAAAATACCATCCTCACGCAGAATGTCCGCATGGGGCTCAACGGGAAAAAGCACCGGCGAAATCTCCTGCAAATCGTGATCGGCGGCTCCGGCGCGGGCAAGACCCGCTTTTTTTGCAAGCCCAATCTCATGCAGGCGAATTGCAGTTTTCTTGTGACTGATCCCAAGGGAGAAATGCTGCGGGCCGTGGCTCCGCTGCTCATTCAAAAGGGTTATATCATTAAAGTGTTTGACCTGATCGACCCGGCCAACTCCGACGCCTTTAACCCCTTCCCCTATATCCGGGACGACAAGGACGCCATGAAGCTGGTGCATAACCTGATCCGCAACACCACCCCCAAGAACGCCAGCAACAATGACCCGTTTTGGGAGAGTGCGACACGTTCGCATACAAACACTATTCCACAGGGAGTAAAGCTCTGTGGGCGTTAAGACCAGGTAGTGCTAAAAATGCGGTGTTTCCGAGTTAATCGGAAGCAATAACTGATACTGCAATAGGTGGAATGAAGGAGTAACGCCCTGAAACGCCTACCCTGAAAACTACGGCTGGCGTTGGCTGGAAACGGCCAGGGTCAGGAGCCCGTTAAAGACGGCTGACTGCGTTCGCTCTGCGCGTGGTAAACAATGGAAACAGCGGCAGTTGCAAAGCAAGCCAGAGGTGGCTGTGAGCGTTAGGCCGGGGGTCTATAAAATGCCTATGGCGAGAATGTCCGAAAGGGCAGGCCAATCTGCGATAGTACGGGTCTAAAAGAAGCATGGGGCTAATCCCCCTATCCCGCAAGGGAGCCAGTGTGGACGAGTAAGAATTCTCCCTATGAAACTCCATGCGCCGTTACAGGCGGCGGCAAGCTGGCAGGCCCATAGCAGAAACCTAAGGGCATCTGGAAAGATAGCAGTATCGGAACGTGGTGAAAGCCTATCGCGTATATCATGGGCCAACGTGATATATAAGCTGTCGAATCATATAAGCAGTTGAAGCGGTGGGTAAAGTAGTGGCGATAGCGATGATGTTCTCTGTAATGGGGAACGGAGTGACAGCCACAAGTCAACAGCAATACAAAACACTAATCACAAGTGAACAGTAGGATTTCGGGTACGACCAAAAGGTCAATCTTCCCCAAGAGGAGTTGATGCCTATATGGTTACCGGGAACAAGAAAACCAAGCAAACAAAGAAACCGAAAAAAGTAAATAATCTCAGGTATGCCGAGTATTACGATATGCAGGGAACCTTTGATGAACTGTTCGCAAAGTCCAAAAACGGTGAAGTATTTGGTAATCTGTCTGAGTTGATTTTCAGCAGAGACAACATTTTACTCGCCTATCGGAACATCAAGGGCAACGGCGGAAGCGTGACGCCCGGCACAGATGGGCTGACCATCCGGGCGGTTGAAAAATATACCCCGGAAGCATTGGTTCAGAAGGTGCGCAATATTGTCAGGAACTACAGCCCGAGGGCCGTGCGGAGAAAGGAAATTCCCAAACAGAGCGACCCGAGCAAGACCCGCCCGCTGGGGATTCCCTGTATCTGGGACAGACTGATACAGCAATGTATTTTACAAGTATTGGAGCCAATCTGCGAAGCGAGATTCAGCGAAAACAGCTATGGATTCCGACCAAACCGAAGCTGTGAACACGCGATTGCGGCGGCCTGCAAACATATGCAACTGTCCCATATGCAATATGTTGTTGAGTTTGACATCAAGGGATTCTTTGACAACGTGGACCACTCCAAACTCATCAAGCAGATGTGGGCGCTGGGAATCCGGGACAAGCATCTGATTTACATCATTAAGCGCATTTTGAAAGCCCCGGTTCAGTTAGAAAACGGCGCTATCGTGACCCCTGATAAGGGTACGCCGCAGGGCGGCATTATTTCACCGCTGCTGGCAAACATCGTGCTGAACGAACTGGACTGGTGGGTGGACAGCCAGTGGCAGAATCATCCAGTAGCTGTGGCCAGAGGTAAAAACAGGCAGATAAAAGAACGTATCGTATTTGATAAAAGCAACGGCTATGTGGCAATGCGGCGAACAAACCTAAAAGAAATGCACATTGTCCGCTATGCCGATGATTTCCGCATATTCTGCCCTACAAAAGACTGTGCGGACCGAACGCTGATTGCTGTTACCCAATGGCTGAAAGAGCGGCTTCGTCTGGACGTATCGCCAGAAAAGACGCGGGTGGTCAATCTCAATAAGCATTATTCTGAATTTCTCGGCATTAAAATGCGCCTGCGACAGAAGAAACACAAACAAATTGTCCAATCGCGCGTCAGTGAAAAGGCGGTCAAACGGATTACGGCGGAAGCAAAGCGAAAAATCAAGGATATTGCGCGGCCGCCCAAGGGCATGACAGAAGCAAGGGCAATTCTCAACTACAATGCTTTTGTCATGGGAGAGCATGAGTATTACCAGATAGCAACAGGTGTCAGTGTTGACTTCCGCGACATCGGCTACCAAGTCAATCGGACAATGAAGCGTCTGGGCGACAGGCTGAAAAAGGAGCCAAAGGATAAAATCGGCGGAGCTGTTGTAGACCGATATGGTTCCTCTAAGCTAATTCGGTATATCAAAAATCTCCCGATTGCGCCCATTAGCTATGTGCGAACACGCGGCCCCAAATATAAAAATCCGCTGATTCAAAAGTATACGTCGGAGGGCAGAGCGAGAATCCATGAAAATCTTGCCTTCGATACCCGAATGCTCCACGCCCTTCTGCGTCAGGAGATTCACAGCCAAAGCGCCGCCTATGCCGACAACCGGCTGTCACTGTTCTGCGCACAGTACGGAAAATGCGCCGTTACCGGGCAGGTATTTGAAACGCTGGGCGATGTTCATTGCCACCATAAACTTCCCTTGGCCATGGGCGGTAAGGATAATTACCAGAATTTGATTCTTGTCCGGGAAAGTGTACACATCCTGATTCATGCCACATCTGAGCCGACCATTGCAAAGTATCTTTCTCAGTTAGCCTTAAACAAAAAGCAACTTGCAAAACTCAATAAACTCCGCAAAGAAGCGGGAAATCCGCCTATTTCTGCTTAATCGGTTTCGGCAGGAACAGGCACAGACCACTTAAAAATGTTCATGGTAATAACTTGTGATAACGTGTGCGAATTACTGTTGATGGAGCGCCGTGTGACGGGAAAGCCGTCATGCACGGTGCGGAGCGGGGGAAAAGCCGGAAACGTTAGATACTGTAGGCTTACCTATCGCTATAAAGCGAAATTGCCCTGGACACCGCCCTGATCCTCTACCTGCTCCATGAAGCGCCCCCGGAGGAGCAAAACTTTGAAATGGTCATGTATATGATCGAGAACGGCGGGGCCAGGGAGGACAGCGACGACTTCCAATCCCCCCTGGACCTGCTCTTTGAAGCGCTGGAGGAGGAGGACCCCAGCCATATCGCTGTGCGGGAGTACAAAATTTTCAAGCAAGCCGCCGGCAAAACCGCGAAAAGTATTCTTCTGTCCGCCGCCGTCCGGCTGTCCGCGTTCATCATCCCGGAGATCGTCGGCATCACCACACGGGACGATATGGAGCTGGGCCTGATGGGGGACCGCAAGCAGGCCGTCTTTGCCATCATCCCCGATAATGACGGTACATTCAACTACCTTGTGGGGATGCTCTACACCTGCGCGTTTCAGGCCCTCTACTATCAGGCGGACAAGGTACACCAAGGGGCGCTGCCTGTTCCGGTCCGTCTGATGATGGACGAGTTCTGCAACGTCTCCCTGCCGGACGATTTTGGCAAGCTCCAGGCCACCATGCGCTCCCGCAACATCATGTCCACCATTGTCCTGCAAAATATCTCCGCTCTGAAAGCTCTGTTCAAGGACGATTGGGAGGGCCTGATGGGCAACGCGGACACATTGATCTATTTGGGTGGAAATGAGCAAAGTACCCACAAAGTGCGCACGTAAGAACAGCCCATTCGCTGTTCGCGGTGCAGCTAAAATACTGCCTTGAGCAAGCAGTAGGAAAAGAATATCAAGCGATGCAAATCGCAGCCTATCACCCCCCGGCTTATCTGGACAGGGAAACCTGACAGGGAGTGTAGCATGCCGGAGAGCACGTGGTCACAGAGTTCCCCTGGGGTCACAAGGTGCAAACAGGGTGAAAATTTATGTATGAGGATGGAAGCTAAACTGCTTGAATGACAGCCGGAGATTGGGCCAAGTGCGCGCCTGCGCCGTATGGGAGCTAAACTCGGCGCTGTTCTGGCGGAGACATTTATTTGTGGTGCCTCTGTGGGATATTCCAGAACAAATCCAGCTACGGGAAAGTGGAAAACGGCGAACGTCACATTCCGAAAACATAAAATGCTCATGTTTTAGCTGTACTAAACGTGGATTGCCTAAAGCGGAATGCCCTCTCATTTGGGGCTATGGGCATCGGCCCTGAAAATCCGCCATGGCAACAGAGTCCCCATAGTAGTCTGCGGCGGTAATGCCGTCCACATGGCGAAGGGGGACAGTCTAATGTTCAATACACAGAAAGGACGGTGCGAGAGGCACTATGAGAGAACCAATCCATGTATTGAAAGGTATTCAGCAAAAAGCAATCGACAAAACATACAAGTTCCAACGGCTATACCGGAATTTGTACAACCCTGAATTCTATCTGCTGGCCTATCAGAATATTGCCAAATCTCAAGGCAGCATGACGGCGGGCGCGGATGGAATCACCTTGGACGGAATGAACATGGCGAGAATCGAAGCCATCATTGCGTCCATCAAAGACCGCAGCTACCAGCCGAAGCCTGCCCGCCGGACGTATATCATGAAGAAAAACGGCAAAAAGCGTCCGCTGGGCATCCCCTCCGCAAATGACAGACTGGTGGAAGAAGTCGTGCGTATGCTGCTTGAAGCCATCTATGAACCGGCATTTTCCAAATACTCTCACGGATTCCGACCCCACCGCAGCTGCCACACAGCGTTAAAGGAAATTCAACTGACTTTTTGTGGCACAAAGTGGATTATCGAGGGAGACATTCAGGGCTGCTTTGACAGTTTTGACCACCATGTTCTCATTGACCTGCTGCGCAAACGCATCGAGGATGAAGCCTTTCTCTCCCTGATGTGGAAGTTCCTGAAAGCGGGCTATATGGAGCAGTGGACTTATCACGCAACCCATAGCGGAACACCTCAAGGGTCTGGTATGAGCCCTATTCTTGCCAATATCTACATGAGCGAGTTAGACCAATTTATCGCACGGAAGATGCTGGAATTCCAAAGGAAGGAGAGTTACCGAAAACCCAGCAAGGAGTACGAGAAAATACACAGAAAGTACCTGTACTGGATGAAACGCTATAAAGAACTGCGGGATATGGGCCGTTTGGATGAATCGGAGCAGGCTTTGCAGACGATGAAATCCTGCCGGAAAATCATGTTTCAGACCAACGGCCACGACCCCTTTGACCCTGATTTCAAGTCCATTCAGTACAACCGATATGCAGATGATTTTCTTGTTGGGGTCATTGGCTCAAGGCAGGAGGCGGTAAGCCTCAAAGAGCAAATTGCGAATTTTCTGAAAGACCACCTGAAACTGACGCTGTCCATGGAAAAAACAAAGGTGACCCATTCCAGCCAACGAGTGCGCTACCTCGGCTACGACATTTTCGTCAGCCGGAGCAAAGACACCAAGCGCAGCAAAAACGGAACATTGCGCAGAGCGTGGTATGGGACGGTGAATCTGCGGATGCCCCATGAAAAATGGCAGTCCAAACTTCAGGAATACAAAGCCTTCATCATTACGCATGACCAGCATGGCAAAGAGCAGTGGAGAGCCATGCCGCGGCGTTCTCTCGTCAACCGGGAGGACATTGATATTCTGCGAAAATTCAACTCCGAAATCAGCGGGCTGTATCAATACTACAGGCTGGCGCTGAACGTTTCCACACTGAACAAATTCCTATATATCATGGAATACAGCATGCTAAAAACCTTTGGCATGAAGTATCGCGCTAAAGTCAGCAAAATCAAAGAAAGGTATGTCCGAAATGGACACTTTGGCGTGGACTACATGACCAAGGCGGGGCCCAAACGCTGCGAGTTCTATCACGACGGATTCCAGATGAACGAGCAAGCCGCGCCCGTCTATGCAGACATTCTTCCAGAATATAGGAAACGTCAGTGGAGCAACAGCCTTGCTAATCGGCTCAAAGCGGGGACCTGTGAAATCTGTGGCCTGAAAACGGACAGCATCCTGATTCATCATGTGAAGAAACTGAAAAAGCTCAAAGGCAAAGACATTTACGAGCTCAAGATGCTGGAAATTCGGAGAAAAACTCTGGCCTTATGCCAAAATTGCTATTTCGATTGCCATAACTGCTGATGCCCATCGTTAGATGGAGAGCCGTATACTCCGAGAGGGGTACGTGCGGTTCGGAGGGGAGGGAGCCGAAACCTGCCGGGCGCAACTCGGTAAGGCGCGGCTGCCCTTACCCTATTACATCTCTGAGATGCTGGGAAAGGAGACGCTGGACACCCGGAACCGAAGTATTTCCAAGGGCTCCCACGGTTCCAGCTCCACATCGTACCAGCAGACCGGCCGCGAATTACTTACACCAGATGAAGTGCGGGCCATGGACAACACCTATGCCATCGTCTTTATCCGGGGCGAGAGGCCGGTCATTGACAAGAAGTACGACATTCTCAAGCACCCCAATATCAAGCTGACTGAGGACGGCGGGGCCGCCCCCTACATCCATCATCCCGGCCTGACCTTCGCGCAGGAGGACCTGAGCCTGCCGTTCGAGGGCCTGGACAATATTATCATCATTGACGAGGAGGAACTATCCAATGAAAAAGACCGTTGAAACCATCACCGCCCGCCAGCGCCGGGCCAAGCGCCGCTACTTCACCGCCGTTCTGACCCTGGCCCTCTGCACTGCCATGACCTGCCCGGCCTTCGCCGCAGGCAGCGACCCGCTGACCATCGTAAATAATCTTTCTGATTTTATCTTCTCCATCATCAAGGCCGTGGGCGTGATCGTGCTGGGCTGGGGCATCGTCCAGGTGGGTATGTCCATCCAGTCCCACGACGCCAGCCAGCGCACCCAGGGCTTCCTGTGTCTGTTCGGCGGGCTTATGATAGCCTTTGCTAAGGAGATTCTGACCACCATCGGCGCACTGTAAGCCGCCCAGGGGGGCGGGCCGGAGGGCTCGCCCCCTACCTTATAATATATTGTCGAAATGCGTCTCAATTTGAGCCGCATTTTGGGAGGTGACTTTCTTTTGAGCGATAACTGGATCGTTGGAAACCTGCAATCGGCTTTCAACACCTGGAATGGAAAGCTGACAGAGATATGGTCCCTCATTACCACTACGCCAGAAGGGTTCCGAGGCGGTACGGTATGGGGGACCATCGTTACCATCAACGACGCGATGAAGGCCGTGGGCTACGGCCTGCTGGTGCTGTTCTTCGCTATGAGCATTTTCCAGACCGCCGCCAGTTTCCGGGACTTTCAGCGCCCGGAATTTGTACTGCGGCATTTCATCCGCTTTGTGCTGGCAAAGCTGGCCGTCGGCTCCGCTATGGAGATCATGACAGGCATTTTCTCCGTTTGCGGCGGCATTGTGCAGACCGTCATGGGCGGTATCGGCGGTATGGCCGCCGCCAGCATCACAGTCCCCCAGGAGATCGTGGACGCCATCGAGGGCGTGGGCTTTCTCGCCAGCATCCCTTTGTGGCTGGTGTCCCTGCTGGGCAGCCTGTTCATCACCGTCATGTCCTTTATCCTGATACTCACCGTATATGGCCGCTTTTTCCGGCTGTACTTCTACACCGCCCTGGCCCCGCTGCCCCTGGCGTCCTTCGCTGGGGAGGGGACCAGCTTTGCCGGGACCGCTTTCCTGAAAAGCTATGTGGGCGTGTGTCTGGAGGGGGCCATTATCGTACTGGCCTGCCTGATCTTTTCCGCTTTTATGTCCAGCGGCACTCCCGTGGTGGACACCTCTCTGTCCGCTGTCACCATGAGCTGGCAGTACATCGGGGAGACCATTTTTAACATGATGGTACTGGTGGGACTGGTGAAGGGCGCGGAGCGGATCGTGAAGGAGATGTTCGGCCTGTAAAAGCATCATTTTTCTCTATGCGCGAATTTTTCCGCGTCAAATGCGTAGACATCCAAATCGCCGTAGTAGGCGCATATCCCTATCCGGGGGGAATTTGTTACGGGCAGAGAAAATTCTTCAATTTCACTCTCATGGGCACAGGCTTTGCAGAGAAACGGTTCCTTATGCTTATAGATGTTATTATCCGTACTGACATAGGCCGCAGGCGCCCCGCACCTTGAGCATGGGATCAACGGCGGGATATTCCGGGCAAGAAGCCGGACGGCCGCCTTTTGCGGCTCCCGGCGTGTATGGCCCGCCACCGTGATAAGCGTCTCCGTTGTATCCCCAAAATCATACTCATGCAGGAATTGTTCTCCCGGCTCAAACGTGCTGAATTTCCGGCTGTTCTTCATCTCCTGATGACCTTTTCCGAAAAAGGCGCTCATGTGTCCGCAGCACTCCAGCCATATTTCACGCAGAAAGCGGTCGAGACTGTCCAGTCCTGCCGTCAAAGGAACATCAAGGAACAGCCAATAGTCCTTATAATACGCCCCTTCGATTTTGAGCAAGGCACATTCCTCGCCGGTCTCCGGCCCATTGTACTGATGCACAGCCAAATGCTTTTTCACCCCGGCTTTGCTGAGTTCTTTTCCACAAATATAGCAATTACCCCTGGCAGCCATAGCAAACCCTTCCTCACAAATAAAATGATAAATTGTAATGTCGAAATGTGTCTCAAGTTGAGACGCATTTCAGAAAAGGAGCGACTATATGGAAATCAAAATCCCCAAGGAAGTACGCCAGCACAAGGAGACTATTTTCTTTGGTCTGTCTGTCCGGCAGTTCGTTTGCGCGGTGCTGGCCGTGGGCACGGCTGTGGGCGTGTACTTCCTTCTGAAAACTATCACCGGCCCGGAAACCGCAAGCTGGGCCTGCATCGTGGCGGCGGCTCCCGTGGCCGTCACCGGCTTTTTCCAGTACAACGGCATGACCTTTGAGCAATTCCTATGGGCCTTTTTGAAATCTCAATTCCTCTGCGCCGGGCCCAGGGTGTTCCAGTCGGAAAACCTCTACTGCGCGGCGCTGACCAAGAAGGGGGTACAAGACTATGATTAAAACCCTGGCCGCCGCCAACAAGAGCGAACGGGAACCGTTCAGAATCCCCCGCAGCGTGCAGCAGTCTATTCCCATCCAGCGGGTGTTCCGGGACGGCATCTGGCAGACGGGCCGCAGCCGGTACAGCCGGACGTGGCGTTTTGCGGACATCAACTACTCCGTGGCGTCCCATGAGGACCAGCAGGAAATGTTTCTGGCCTACTGCGGCGTTCTCAACAGCCTGCCCACCGGGGCCACCGCCAAAATCACCATCAACAACCGCCGTCTCAATGGCACTGACTTCCAGCACAGCGTCCTCATGCGGCTGAAAGGGGACGAGCTGGACCGCTACCGCCAAGAGTATAACGGCATCCTCACCGAGAAGGCGCTGGAGAGCAACAATCTCATTCAGGACAAATACATCACGATCTCCGTTGCCCGGAAGAACATCGACGAGGCCCGCACCTTTTTCAAGCGGGTGGATATTGACCTGTCCAAGAGCTTCGGCAAGCTGGACAGCGGGGCCAAGCCCCTGGACAACCATGAGCGCCTGCGGATCTTCCATGACTTCTTCCGGCCCAGCGAGGAACGGGACTTTCAATTCGACCTCTCCGCCGCCATGCGCCGGGGCCATCATTTCAAGGACGCCATCGCCCCGGACGGGATGCAGTTCAAAGCCGACCACTTCGAGCTGGGCGGCAAGGTGGGCCGCGTCCTGTTCCTCCGGGAGTATGCCAGCTACATCAAGGACCGCATGATTACCGACCTGTCCGACTTCTCCCGGAACCTCATGCTGTCCATTGACATTCTGCCCATCCCCACCAATGAGGCCGTCAAGGAGATGCAGTCCCGGATTTTGGGCGTGGAGAGCGACATCACCCGCTGGCAGCAGAAGCAGAACGCCAACAACAACTTTACCGCCACCGTCCCCTATGAGCTGGAACAGCTTCGGGCGGAGAACAAGGAATTTCTGGACGACCTCAGCACCCGCGACCAGCGCATGATCTTCGCCAATGTCACCCTGGTCCACATGGCCGACACGTTGGAGCAGTTGGACGCGGACACGGAAACTTTACAGGCCATCGGCAACGAGAGCCTTTGCCAGTTTTCCGTTTTACGTTACCAACAGGAGGACGGGCTGAACACCGCCCTGCCCTATGGCCTGCGCCGGGTCAGGACCACCCGCACCCTCACCACCGAGAGCGCCGCCGTTTTAATGCCCTTCCGTGTCCAGGAGATACAGGACGCCGGGGGCATCTACTACGGCGTCAACGCCGTCAGCAAAAACCTCCTGATCTGCAACCGAAAGCGGCTGTTGAACCCCCACGGCTTTATCCTGGGCGTGTCCGGCTCCGGCAAATCCTTCAGCATGAAGGAGGCCATTACTTTTATTGCTCTGTCCACCAGTGATGATATTATCATCATCGACGCCGAGCGAGAATATGGCGACCTGACCCGTGCCCTGGGCGGGGCCGTGATCGAGATTTCCCCCAACAGCCCCCACCACATCAACCCTCTGGAGATCACCAGGGGCTACGGCACCGGCGAAAACCCCGTGGCGATGAAGTCCGAGCTGCTTATGAGCATTTGCGAGCAGCAGATGGGCGCGGGCCAGTTGGGGGCCTTCCATAAGTCTATCATTGACCGCTGTACCGCCAATGTCTACCATGAGCTGATCGCCAGCGGCGGCAAGTCCCGGCAGCCCATCCTGTCCGACTGGCGAAACGAGTTGAAGCGCCAGCCGGAACGGGAGGCGGAGGAACTGGCCCTGGCCTCCGAGCTGTTTGTGGAGGGCAGCTTGAATATGTTCGCCCACGAGACCAACGTGGATATTGCCAACCGGATCATTTCCTTCGACCTGTACGAAATGGGGGAGCAGCTCAAGCCCACGGCGCTGAACGTCACACTGGAGACCATTCAGAACCGCGTGGCCGCGAACCGTCTGGCCGGGAAATACACATGGGTATTCGTGGACGAGGTGTACTTGTTCTTCCGCTACTACTACTCCGCGCAATTCCTGTATAAGTGCTGGAAGCGGTTCAGAAAATACGCCGCCGCCATGACCGCCGCCACGCAGAATGTGGAGGAATGTCTGCGCTCCGACACCGCCCGGCTTATGTTCGCCAACAGTGAGTTTTTGGTGCTGCTGAACCAGGCGGCCACCGACCGGGCCGAGCTTGCCAAGCTGCTGAATATCTCCACCAATCAAATGTCCTACATCACCAGCGCCGAGGCGGGCCACGGCCTGATCCGCGTGGGCGGCTCCATCGTCCCCTTCGCCAACGAGTTTCCCAGGGATACGGAGCTGTACCGCTTGATGACCACGACCCCCGGTGACAGGTAGAACCATGTCGAAATGCGTCTCAATTTGAGACGCATTATCAGCCCTTCACCGATGCCGGTGGAGGGCTGATTTTTATTGACCTGCCAACTCCCGGTATGCGGCGACCTCTTGATAGAACTGCTCCGCATAGTCACGGGCCAGCCGCTCCACTTCCACAGCCTGTTCCTCTTTCGAGAGACGGTTCATGTAATGCAGCGGCTGGTCTGGATATTCCGCCGCGATACGGCTGGCCGCGCAGTTGGTCAGGACGTGGGCCAGCAGCTCCCGCAGCACTTCCGGCGGGAGCTTACCGGCAACAGGATAAAACACATCTTCAAAGACCGGAATGTCCCCAAAATCAGAGAGCGTCCTATATGCCGGAATATCCCCAGGTACTGCTTGCAGCAGAAGCATATAAGCGGTGTTGTCCCGCCAGTTGTCATAGATTGAGGCCAAGAGGGGCCTGTCCCCACAGCGCAGGCCATAGGGCTCCAGGTGCTCCAGCAGGATAAGGCAGAGCGCCCGGACCGAAGCGGTGGTCCTGTCCTGGGCATCCGGGAAATAGGGCTTTACCTGGTTTATCAGCCAGTCAAAGTCCATCTGTTTTTCCAGCCTGCGGGCAAAGGAAGTTTTCGGCACCATCATTTCAAGAGTAAAGCCCAACAGAATCACCCCCCATTGTCCACATTCTACCATGGCCGCACCATTTTGTATATCTCAATTTTCATACCAAGAGCGTTATTTTGTAAAAAGGGGGAATATCATGCCGTCACCCAAGGAAAAGCCCAAAGGGGCGAAAACGAAAAAGAGCGCCGGGAAAGTCGCCGCCCGGTCCCAGCCCGCCATTTCCGCGAAGCAGGCGGCCAAGCTCTTGAAGGATAAATACGTCCAGCAGCTTGACCAGCACCAGCCGGAAGGCGAGAGCATCGAGGTCCAGGCCGTCGATCAGGTGGAGGGGGCCGGGCGCTGGGCCGTGGACGAGCTTCTGACCCATGAGCGGCCCCGTTCTGACCGCCAGCCGGACAAGCGGATCAAGGAGCGGCCCAGGGATGTGCCGGAGACACCGGCCCCTGCGGACGCCCCGGCATCCGTCCCGGAGGGCGAAAGCCCGCCGCCCCGCCAAACCAGCGTGAGCTTCCGCCAGCGTGCGGGACCCTTGCCAAAGGAGCGGGCAGCCCAGGTGAAGGGACAGCGCCCGCCAGCGCCCCCTGCGGAGCACTCCGCGCCAGCAACGCCCGCCGCACCAGCGGACACACCCGCCCACACCATGCGGATCAAGGAGCGTCCCGTCGTCCGACTGAAAGAGCAGAGGACCGGGACCGCCGCTCCCAGCATAAAAGAAAAACCTTCTTCTCTCTCAAATCAATCTATCCCATCCATCAAATCAATCCGATCCATCCCACCTTCCAATGGGAGGCCAGCGGCAGGCCCTTCCACCTACCCGACGGGAAAGCAGTTAGGCGCGGGGCCGCGCTCCATTCGCAGGAGCGTCAGCACCGCCGCCAAACCAGCCAGTTCCCCGGCGGCCCCAGGCAGTTCCGCCCGATTGAAGCGGGAGGCCCGCCGTCAGACAGTTGGAAAGCCCCGGCAGGGCCTGTCGCAACAGCCGGGACCCTCCGCCCAGGGCAAGACCCCCGGCGCTTTGAACTCTGTCCGCAGTACGGGCCGGGATATACTCCCGCGCACAAGAGCAAGCGCCAAGGGCAGCACCCCCAAAATCCGGGGAGCCGTCTACCGAAAAGGCGTTTCCGCGCCCAAAGCCGCACGCGCCCCAATCAAGTCCGCTGTCTCCCGGCCTGTCCGGGGCCTCCGGCAGAACGCCCAGCGGCGCATGACCCAGCGAGCCGTACAGCAGGCGGGGAAAGCGGCCAAAACCTCAGCCGTGGTCCTGAAAAAAGCGGCGGTTGCTGTGACAAAGGCGGCGTCTGCCCTTGTCAGCGCCCTTGCAAGTATCATCGGCGGCAGTATCCTGCTGCTGGCCCTGGTGGTAGTCGTGGTGATCGCCGCCATCGCCAATTCTCCCTTCGGCCTGTTCTTCGCTCAGGAGCCGAACGCGCCGGGTGCTGTATCCGTTGCCCAGGCGGTGGGGACGGTCAACATGGCCTACAACAGCCGGTTGGAGCTGCTGCAAGCCGGGGACTATGACACGATTACCCTGGACGGGCAGGCCCCGGACTGGGCGGACGTGCTGGCGGTATTTGCCGTCAAGACCGCCGGGGCCGATGTGGACGGCCTGGACGTGGCCACGCTGGACTCCGACCGGGTGAACAAGCTGACCGCTGTGTTTTGGGATATGACCGGGATCGCCGTATCGGAAGATACCATTGACCATCCGGCCAGCGGCGATACAGAAGCATGGACGGAGAAGGTTTTGCATATCACCATCACGCCCAGGACAGCGGACGATCTGCGTGTCTCCCATGCTTTCTCCGACTACCAAAACAGCGCCCTTGATGAGCTGCTGGCCGACCGGGCCGCGCTGTCCTCTCTGGCCGGGAGCCTTGCTATCACCAGCGCCGATGTGCGGGAAGTGCTGGATGCCCTGCCGGACGGTCTGGACCCGGCCCGCCGGGAGGCCGTACAGACGGCCCTCCAGCTGGTGGGCAAAGTCAACTACTTTTGGGGCGGCAAGAGCCGTGCCATTGGCTGGGACTCCCGCTGGGGACAGCTTACTAAGGTGTGGGCCGCTGGAAGCTCATCTACCGGCACTTACCGGCCGTTTGGCCTTGACTGCTCCGGCTTTGTGGATTGGATATTCAACAACAGCCAGGGCTATATCATAGGCCACGGCGGGGGCGTAATCATGCAGCACCGCTACTGCACCAATATTTCCCAGACCGAGGCCCAGCCGGGGGACCTGGCTTTCTACCCGGACGACAGCCACATCGGGATCATTGTGGGCCGGAACGAGGCCGGAAAGCTGCTGGTTTGCCATTGTGCCAGCGGACAGAACAATGTTGTCGTAACCGAGTTTGGCGCGTCCGGCTTTACCGTTGTAGGAAGGCCGGATATTTTTGGCCCATGATAATGTCGAAATGTGTCTCAATTTGAGACGCATTTCCCGATGGCCCTATACTGCCCATTGTGGCGGTATAGGGCCGATTTTTTGCGTTTTCCGGCGAAAAATGTTAGCATTTTCGGGGGTGATTTTACTATGCTGACCTGGAGTACACTCGACATTTTAAGCTATGGGGCGGGGACACCCAGCACAACGCTGGCCCTTATGTCCTGCCAGAACGCCCAGCGCGGCCCGCCCTATCCGTTTCCAAAGGTGCCCGTCTATGACGCGGTGATCTTCTGCGACCTGCACAGCGAACCGGGCTGGGTGTATGAACAGGCCGCCTTCGTTGCCGCCGCCTGCCGGGAGGCGAACATACCATTTTATCGCCTGGACGCCGATTTATATGGGGACTTCACTCGCAATTTTGGCCGCGCCCGTACCGCCTGTATCCCGTTCTGGACCCTGGGGGACGATGGCAAAAAGGGGAAGATGCCCCGGCAATGCACCTATGATTATAAAATCAAGGTCATTGAGAAATTCGTGCGCTATGAGCTGCTGCGCTACAAGCCCAGGGAGCGCACCCTGCCGCTGGACGTTCACGCCCATTCTCTCCACATGGGTATCATGTGGGAGGAACGGCGGCGGGCGAAGGAGAGCAAGCAGACCCTGTTTGTCAACCGCTATCCGCTGGTGGAAATGGGTTGGACACGGGCCGAATGTTACGCCTACAACAAAATCGTATGGGGGCTGGCGACCAGGGCGAGCTGCTGCCTGTTCTGCCCCTATCATACCAACTATTTTTATCAGTATATCCGGGAGCATGAGCCGGGCTGCTACGCCTGCGCCCTCCAGGTGGACGCGCTGGTGGAGACCCATCAGGCCCGGCCCCCACTGAAAAGCAAGTTGTTCCTGTCCAAATCCAGAAAGCGCCTGCGGGATCTGACGGAAGAGGACTGTCAGGATAAACAGACCTTCCTATACTTCCAGACGCCGGTATGGAACGGCTTTTGACCGTCTGCGAATATCGTCGAAAAATGCGTCTCAAGTTGAGACGCATTAAATCACGGTTGGCTGTCATCCTTCACAAAGCGAACAATATCGCTGGGGGAGCAATCCAATATCGTACACAGCTTTTCCAGCGAGAGCATAGTGATGTTCTTATTCTTTTTCAGCCAGTCCAGGGTACGGCGGTCTACTCCGGCCTGAATAAGCGCATATTGAGATACGCCCTTCTTTTTCATTGTGTCCCACAAAGGACTGTAATCGACCACACCGCCACCCCCCTTGGAGATAGTACCTCCATTATAGGGTTGCCGAAAGATTTTGAATATTGCACATATATGTGCAATATGGTATGCTCAGAAAGGGTGGTTTTTATGAGAAATGAAACCTGCTGTTTTACAGGCCACCGGCAAATACCACCGGGGGAGCGGGCAGAAATCGCAAGCAGGCTGGAGCGTGTCATTAGTGATTTGTACCAACGGGGCATCCGATACTACGGTGCCGGGGGTGCCCTGGGATTTGATGCCCTCGCCGCCCGGACGGTGATCCGTCTGCGGGAGAACTGTCCCGGCATGAAACTGATCCTCGTCCTGCCGTGCCTGACACAGACACGGGGATGGAGGCCGGAGGATATAGCAGAGTATGAGCGCATTAAGGCCCAGGCAGATAAAGTCGTCTACACGGCCCAGCAGTACACGCCGGGCTGTATGCACAGGCGCAACCGCCATTTGGTAGACAACAGCGGCGTGTGCGTCTGCTATCTGACCAGGAACAGCGGGGGGACTGCTTACACCGTCAATTACGCAAAGAAACAAGGGGTAAATGTATTCAATATTGCCGAAAATATCAAACTTTGAATCACTTTTTTGCCAGCAGAAAAAATTTTTTCAAAATATGTGCCGAAACTACCCGGTTGGGGAGTGGACAAAAAACGAGCGATTTTGGTAGAATATTATGTACTTATGCGAAAGTGAAAATTTACACTTATTTTACAAGAAAGGGGTTGCAATTTTCATGCGGATGTGCCACACTTTAGCAAGCAAGCAAGCAAGCAAGCAAGCAAGCAAGCAAGCAAGCAAGCAAGCAAGCAAGCAAGCAAGCAAGCAAGCAAGCAAGCAAG
>NZ_KE159703.1:537070-593935 GCF_000403435.2 Oscillibacter sp. 1-3 | reverse complement strand
AAGCAAGCAAGCAAGCAAGCAAGCAAGCAAGCAAGCAAGCAAGCAAGCAAGCAAGCAAGCAAGCAAGCAAGCAAGCAAGCAAGCAAGCAAGCAAGGGATAATTGCGCCCTTTTTTCCTGTAAAATTGAATTTCAATCTAAAAGGCCACCCGGCGAGCGTTTCTGCTGTCCGGGCGGCCTTTTTGCGCTCAGTTGAGGAAAAGGAGGCTGACCCGTGGACCAAAACTATATCGCTCCGGCAAGCGCACTAAAGAAACTGAAAAAGGCCCGGAACCTGTCACAGACAGTTTACCTTTACGGGGCCACCGGCTATGGCAAGACGGAGCTGGTACGCCAATATCTGTCGGGCCGCAGATACACTTACCTCTCCTGTGAGGAACTGCCCTGGGAGGATGGGGCGCTGCCCCGGTCGGAACCGGGCAGGCAAAACCGCCGGGTGGTGGTGATTGACGACCTGCACCGACTGAAAAGCGAAAAACTACGCCAAGAGATTTTGGCATTGGAGGAGCGGGAGGATATATGGCTGATCCTGGTCAGCCGAAGCCCTCTCCCGGCCTGGCTCATGCCCCGGCATATCAAGAGCGTTTTTGTTGTGGTTTCCGAAGATGACCTGCGGATGGGCCGGGACGAGATCACCGCCTATCTGGACGCCCGCGGCGTCGTCTACACAGAGGAAGATATTCTGTATTTGCAGAATACCGCCGAGGGCAACGCCTACGTCCTCCACCATGTAGCCCTGCGGATGAAAGAGGGGCAATCACCCGGCCCAGAGCTGCGAACGGAAATACGGGAGGCGTTCGCGTCTTATCTGGAAAACGTGGTGCTGGTGTGCTGGGACAGCGACCTGCTGGAATTTTTAATGCAGGTCAGTGTGGTGGACGAGTTTACGCTGGAGCTGGCGGAGATGATCTCCGGCAACCTCCATGTCACTGCCCTGCTGGAGCAGGCGGGTGAAGCCGGGAATTTCATCACCCAGGAGGACGGCACATACCGCTTACGCCCGGTACTGATCGACGCGCTGCGGAACCGGGCGCTGAAGCTATATGGCCGGGAGCGTGTCAAGGACTTCAAATATAACGCAGCCCTCTACTATGAAATGCACGATGAAGTTGTCCCGGCATTGAGGCTGTTCGAGGAGTGCGGCAAAACCGAGCGCATCAAAAATCTGTTGATCCGCAACGCCCGGATGAACCCCGGCAACGGCCACTATTACGAACTGCGCCGCTACTATTTCAACATGGACGAGAGGGAGATCGAGGACAGCCCGGTATTGATGGCGGGTATGAGTATGCTGCACTCCATGCTGATGGACGACGAAAAAAGCGAGTATTGGTACGAGAAGCTAAAAGCCTTTGCCACCAATGCCAAGGGCGGCGTCCGGCGGGAGGCTCTGAGCCGTCTGGCCTACCTGGACATTGGCCTGCCCCACCGGGGGAGCCGGGACGTACTGGAAATTATAAAAAACATCCCCGCCCTGCTGTTCGACAAGGGCAACCGCCTCCCGGAGTTTTCCGTCACCAGCAACCTCCCCAGCACCATGAACGGCGGCAAGGATTTTTGCCATTGGAGTCCCGACGATACCAAGCTGGCAAAGACTGTGGGGCCGCTGGTGGAGCGTGTGCTGGGCAGCTATGGAAAGGGACTTGTCAAGGCCGCGCTGGGCGAGAGCTACTACGAAAAAGGCGAGGACAATTACGAGGTAATGTCCCTGCTGACCCGCGCCCAGGTGGAGGCAGGGCAGGGCGGGACGATGGAGATCGCCTTTGCCGCCGTAGGCGTCCGGGTACGGCTGGCCCTGCTGCAAGGGGACAGTCCGGCGGTGCGGGAGCTGCTGGCGTCCTTTGAACAGTCTGTGCGGGAAAACAGGGCCGTCCAGCTATTGCCCAACATCCAGGCGCTCCGCTGCCGGTTGGCCTTGTATGAGGGCGATATGGATATGGTGGAACGCTGGATGAAAACCGCCCCGGACGAGGATCGGGAGTTTTGCAGTTTGGAGCGTTACCGCTACCTGACCAAAGTACGCTGTTATCTGGCGAACGGAGAGTACACAAAAGCCCAGGCCCTTTTGGAAAAGCTGCGCTACTATGCCGAGCAGACGGGCAGGCCCTATGTCCGCATGGAAACCGGGCTGTTGTCCGCCATCACCAAGGAGCGGGTTGGCGGGCCATGGCAGGAGGAACTGGCCATCGTTCTGAAAGAAGTGGAGCGTTACCGCTTTCTGCGCCTGATTACCGAGGAGGGAGCGGCGGTATGGCCCCTGTTCCAACGGGAGAAAAAGGCGTTGCAGGAAGCTGGGACGTTGAATAAGGACTGGCTGCGCCGCCTGCTGGCCGAGGCCGAGGAAGTGGCCAGGCGCTATCCCCTCTATCTGAAAAAGCGGGCGGCTGTGGCGGCGGATTTCAAAGGCGTCGCCCTGACCATCCTCCGTTTGCAGGCCGACGGCCTATCTGTTAATCGGATCGCCCAAAGGCTGGATTTGAAGCCGGACAATGTGAAATATCACATCAAGGAGAATTATCGAAAATTGAATGTTGACAACAAAACGGACGCGCTGCTGGCGGCGCGAAGCCTGGGCCTGCTGTAATTCAAGAAATGCGTCTCAACTTGAGACACATTTCGACAGGGAATGAAAGTTTAATGCAAATTCTTTTTCAAGGAGGATGTTCTATGAAACGCAGAATATTAAGCATCATCACCGCTCTGGCTCTGTGCCTGAGCCTATGCCCCACCTGGGCGCTGGCGGCGGAGGCGGACCCCGCGCTCTGTCCCCATCACCGGGAGCATACGGAGGACTGCGGCTACACCGCCCCCACCGAGGGCCAGCCCTGCGGCCACCAGCACACAGCGGGGTGCTACACCCTGGGGGTACTCCCCGACGCGGACGGCGGCGACCCCTACGAGATCGGCGCAGACACGGAAAACCCGCTGGACTGCCAGCACATCCATGACAGCGAGTGCGGCTATGTCCAGGCCGAACCCGGAACGCCCTGCGGGTTTGTCTGCAAGCTCTGCCCCATTGAGGACTTGGTCGCCGCCCTGCCCGATACAGTGACAGAGGAGAACGCGGACGAAGTGCGGGCACAGCTTGACCAAATCCTCACCCTGTTCTCGGAATTGAACGAGGACGAACAGGAGCAGATCGACCTTTCCCGCTGCTACGAGCTGCAAGGGGCGCTGGACGGGGCCAACGACCCTGCCCCAATAACGGAATCTGTCGAGTATCAAGAGGCGTCCTGGGACGGCAGCCAAGTGACCTATGAGAGCAAGACCGAAACCTGTACCCTCGTTGAAAACAGCGCCGAGGCGGTCACATGGACTGCGGGCTGGTACGCGGTCAGCGGCACCGTCACCATTTCCGAACCCATCACCGTCAACGGGGAGGTACACCTGATCCTGACGGACGGCTGCACCCTCACAGCGGAAAAGGGCATTGTGGTGACGAGCACCAACAGCCTGACCATCTACGCCCAGTCCGAAAATGGCGGTACGCTGAACGCCACCGGCACGACTGACGATAGCGGTAATGCCAGTGCGGGCATCGGCGGCAGCACCTCCTCCGTTGACAGCGGCAGCATTACCATTCATGGCGGCATAATCAACGCCACCGGCGGCGTTGCGAATAATAATTTTGGTAATCCTAATTATGGCGGCGCAGGTATTGGCGGCAGTACCACCAGTTCTGGAAATGGCGGCAACAGCGGCACCATCGAGATTTACGGCGGCACGATCACCGCCAACAGCGGCGCAGGCAATGTCGCTGGCGCAGGTATTGGCGGTGGTGGCGGCGGAAATGGTAAAAACGGCGGAGACGGCAGTGGTATCACTATCTACGGCGGCAGTATCACAGCAACGTTTCGTGGGACTGGTTCTGGTGGCGCTGGCATCGGTGGCGGTGCGGGTAACAATGGCAACGGCGGTGCGGGAAACAATATCCAAATTAACGGCGGGATGGTACACGCCACAGGCGGCTATTTGGGTGCGGGCATTGGCGGCGGTGGTGGTGTTGGCAAGAAGAGCGGAGATGGCACCGTCACCATCAGTGGCGGCACAGTGACCGCTGTTGGAGGCAGCTATGCCGCAGGCATTGGCGGCGGCGGTGGGTATCAGTACAGCAACCAATGGGTCAGTGACTCTACCACCGGCGGCACCGGCAGCGTCACCATTACCGGCGGCATTGTAGATGCTTCCAGTCCCACAGATGTCGATTGGGAAGGCTATGAGGGTGCTCCCATCGGCAACGGCGGGAACACAAATGGTACTGCAACCGTCAACAAAACCACCGGCATCGTGTTTGAGAACGGCGTGGGGACGGTCTGCGGCGATGTGACCTTTGACGGCAGCTATCCCGTCCCCGCGGATTACACGCTGAACATCCCCGCTGGGGCCAGCCTGTCCGGGAGCGGCACTTTGACCGGCGGCGGAACGTTTACCGCCGATTTGTCGGAGGATATGGTTTCTGTCCCCACCGATTTGTATTATAACGGGCAGGACAGGTCAAATGACATAAAAACACGGCTTTCCGACGGACTGACCCAGGGCATTGCAATTTGCGGCCAGACCTTTACGGTCAGCGGCTGGACGGTGGCGGTCAGCAGGACAGACGATTTGCACTATACCGCTACTTATACGAACGAAAGCGACACAACGAAAAACTTCACGAAACCCATCACGCTCCAGCAGTCCGGCACGACGCTTGACGGCGCTGTGAAAACCTACAATGGCGAAACGGAAACCAAAGACTTCACCGCCAGCGACACCATCACCGTCAAGGCCACGCCCACCGCAACTGGGCAGGCTCCGGCAAACTCCGCTATGTTTGCGGCCAGCTTCACCGGGCCGGGCGCGGGCCAGATGGCGGTGTTTGTGGGTAATACGCAGGTGTCTGAGGCGGTGGACGCTGGTGCGGACGGCACCTACACCATGACCGTCAGCGCCGCCGATGTGCTGGCTGCGGCAGGAGGCCCAGGTACGGGAATCACCCTGACGGCGAAATTCGTTGGGAATGACAATATGGCGGACGGCGCGGGGACGGTGGATGTCAGCATCTCCGCCGTAGCGAAGATTGAAAATGGCAGCACCACCACCTATGTGGGCAATTTGGACGATGCGTTCAAAACGGAAAACGATGGCGCGACCATTACGCTGCTGAAGGATGTGACGCGAACACCAGTACTCGACATCCAAATCACCTGCAACCTGGACCTGGGTGGGCATACCATCACCTGCACTGGTAGAACAGCTATCAGCATTTGGCGTAACGCAAATCTGACCATTCAGGGTGCGGGCGAGGTTGTTTCTGCAAGCAACACCGCTCTTGATGTGGGGGGAAATGTCACGCTGAAAGGTGGAACCTTTACCGGTGGGGGATCGCAATCTGCTGGTGTAAATGTCAATGATGAGAGCGGATCTCTATCCGTCACCGAAAATGTGACCATACAGAACACAGGCGGCGGTTATGGATTGGCCGTCAGCAATGCACAGTCTGTTCAACTCTCAGGTGGAAAATACTCCGGGACGGCGGGGGCAATTGTCATAACGAGCCAATCCTCATCTCTCACCCTCGGCGGTCTGCTGGCCCACAGCGGCGACACCCGGTACGCCTATTTTGACGAAAGCGGCATCAAACCCATTACGGGCAAGCTGGACGACAAAGAACTGACCGGCACAGTGACGGTGAAGAAGTGCAACCATACCGGCGAGGGCGTCTGCGAGTACACGCCGAATGAAGGTGCGGAAACCCACGCCATGACCTGTCTGGCCTGCGGGTATGCGGGAGCTGCGGAGGACTGTCAGTACACCTATACGCCCGACAGCGGCGGGGAGCATCACATCACTGCTTGTCAGTTCTGCGGCAGGACCAAAACAGAGGCGCATACCTACGGCTCGTGGACGCCGGAACATAATGAGAACGCTGTTACCATCCGGCGCAGCTGTGAAAACTGCGGCTATACGAAAACGGATGGCACGTTCACAGTACCGGCCCACGTCCAAACCATGCAATATGGAAAGCCCATCACACTTACCTGTTCCTCCACCCTGCCGGGGGCAACTTTTAGCTGGTCCCTTAATGGAAGCACTGCCGAGGGGACGGGAGCCAGCTTTACCCTGCCGGAGACGCTGGCAGTAGGTGAGTACATGTGGAATGCTCGCGTAACGTGGACTGGCTCGGATGGCGAGACCATGTCTGAAAGTGGCTATTTAAGTGTCCTTCCCGCCCCGCTGACCGCCACCGGAGCAACGGCGGAGGGCAGGGCCTATGACGGCACCAATTCGGTGGAGATCACCGGCGTGACGCTGGCCGGGATTTTGAACGGCGATGATGTATCCGTTGATACCACCGGCCTGACCGGAACCCTGAACGGCTCCAACGCGGGAACCTATACCAACCTCACCCTGCCCGCAATGACCCTCACCGGCGCGGACGCGGAGAATTACACTGTGACCCGGCCCGCAGGAGCGGTCCCGGCCAGCGTGACCATCCGCAAAGCTGCGCCCCTCACCCCCAAGACCGGCGATCTGGCGGTTGCCAATAAGCAGGAGCATACTTACACCTACGGCCTGGGCGCTCTGCGGCCCGATGTGCCGGAGGGCATAAGCCTGGGCAGCACCGCCGTCACCTACGAGCTGGGTACGGTCAGCCTGGGCAGCTACTACGACAGCGGCGCAATGATTGACGGCCAGACCCTCACCCTGCCCATTAAGGCGGTGGAGAGCGACAGCGAAACTAAAATCGGAACCATCACTGTCACCATCCATACCCAAAACTTCGAGGATATGACCGCCACCCTCGACGTGCGGAGCGTCAACAAGATCATCCCCACCGGCGGACCCAACCTGAGCGGGAATACCCTCACCTATGGGCAAGCCCTCGGCTCCATTACCCTGTCCGGCAACATGAAGGACGGTGAAACGCCTGTTCCCGGTAAATTTGAGTGGAGCAACCCGGATAACCGGCCTGCTGTGCAGGAAAACTATGCGGCGGCATGGATCTTCAAGCCAGATGATAACAAAACCTACGCCATTGTCACCGGAACCGCCTTGATCCAGGTCCTCCCGGCTCCCATTATGGGTGTTGTGATCGTGCTGGACCATACGGCGTTCAAGTACGACGGCCAGCCCCACCGCCCCGGCATCACCAGTGTGACGCTGAATGGGACCCCGCTGACGGCGGACGTGGACTACACCGCCGCGATCCCGGAGGGAACGGAAGCGGGTACATATACCGTCACCCTCACCGGCAAAGGCAATTACACAGGAACGGCCACAGCGGTATTTATCATCAATCCTGTGGAGCAGAAACCGCTGGATCAGAAGGACGACGACGGCCACGAGCTGCGGCTGGAGGTGGAAACCGGGCTGTCCACCGTCCCGGAGGCGCTGAAAACAAATGAGCAGTTCAATACGCCGGGGAAGATCGAAACCGCCCTGCGGACCAGAGTGGCCGAGGTGATGTCCAATGTGGGAGAGCAGATCGCGGTGTTCGATGTGACCCTCCAGTACAAGGACGAAAGCGGCGTGTGGCGCAACGTCGATCCCAACCATTTCCCGGCGGAGGGCGTGACGGCGGTCCTGCCCTACCCGGCGGGGACCGGGGCCACCGGCTACACCTTCACCGTCCAGCACCTCATTTCCAGCGGCGCGCAGGCCGGGACAATGGAGACTCTGGCCTATACACCGACAGCGGACGGCCTGCAATGTAAGTTCAGCAGCTTGTCCCCGGTAGCCATCGGCTATCAGGCAGCCACAAAGCCCAATCCCCAGCCGAATCCAGGCGGCAACTCCGGCGGCGGGGGCTGGAGTTCCAGCACCTACGCCGTCACCGTAGAGAAATCGGAACATGGCAAAGTGACCTCCAACCGCACCAATGCCAGCAATGGCAGTACTGTCACCCTGACTGTCACCCCGGACAGCGGCTATGTGCTGGACACCCTGACCGTCACCGACAGCCGGGGGAATGAAATCAAGCTGACGGCCCAGGGCGGCGGCAAATACACCTTCACTATGCCCAGCAGGGCCGTAACGGTAAAGGCATCCTTTGTTCCTCTGCCGGACGATACGCAAAAGCCCTGCGATGGCGGCGCGGACTGCCCCTCCCACGGCTTTACAGACCTTGGCACCGTGGGGACTTGGTATCACGAGGCGGTGGACTATGTGCTGCGGAATGGGCTGATGAACGGCTACAGTAACGGGACCTTCGGCCCCAACAACAACCTGACCCGCGCCCAATTTGCTCAAATCCTCTTTAACAAGGAGGGCAGGCCGGTTGTCAATTACCTGCTGCAATACAGCGATGTGGCGGAGGGCGCGTGGTACACCGAGGCCATCCGCTGGGCCACCAGCCGGGGGATTATTGGCGGCTACGGAAACGGGAATTTTGGCCCCAATGACAACATCACCCGTGAGCAGCTGGCCGTCATGCTCTGGCGGTACGCCGGAAGCCCCGCCGCTACCGATAAGGAACTGCACTTTACCGATGCGGACAAGGCCAGCGGCTACGCGCTGGAGGCCCTGCGGTGGGCTGTGGAGAACGGCATTTTGAACGGCTACGGCGATGGGCTGCTCGGCCCCCAGGGGCAGGCGACACGGGCGCAGGTGGCGCAGATGCTGAAAAACTTTATTGAGAATCGGGAGCCCGATGCTTAAAAAACTTGTATTTTCTTGAAAGACGCATAGTACCACGAAAGCGGGACGGTGTTTTTCCGTCCCGCTTTCAATATAAGCATTTCCGCAAAAATTGTAGAAATATGTCTCAATTTGAGACGCATTTTGGAAAGAAAGGGGGGACTATCCGACATGATATACAGCGTATTGACCGTGGGATTGTCTGATAAATTGGTTGCGGCCCTGCAAAACTTAATCATCCAGTATGATTTGAACTTCACTACATCCTTGACCACGCGGGAGGCAAACCGCTTATTGGAGCGTCGAGTATTCCATCTGCTGATTATTGGTCTGGACTATCTGCGGACAATCCAGCAAGCCGACTGGCTGACAGATATTCGGCACATCAGCTTTGTGCCGCTTATCGTCCTGTCCGACACCCCGGAGCAAGATATAAATAACATGGTGCAGCTTGGCGCTGATATGTGCATTTCAGGAAAGCCGCCTTTTGCCGCGATTGCCAATCACGCCTGTGCCCAGCTCCGGCGATATACGGAATATAATCATTACAATGACCCGGCACGTACAGAGACTTCTTCTTTTCAAATGGGTGATATATTTATAGACCCGGCCCGGCGCATTGTGAAAGTATGCAGAAGGTTGGTAAATCTCCGCCCACGGGAATTTTCGCTGCTCCTGTACTTCATGCGAAACCCCAACATTGTATTGAACTCTGAGCAAATATGTGAACACGCCTGGGGGATGGAGGGAAGCTATAATCAAGGTGTTTCCCATCCGGTCCGTTTACTCCGGCAGGCTATCGAACCGGACCCGATCAACCCGGTCTATATCAAAACAGTCTATCGGGTTGGCTATTGCTTTACCGCGTATTGTGTCGAAACTTGCGATATGTGTTAGAGCGGTGTTAGCGCATTGTTAGAGTAGTGTTAGAAACGAGTGGTACATTGTCCTTACACAGAAGAAAGGACGACCACCATGAAACGCTTTTCATTTTTCCACGTCAAGTACATATCGCTGGCAGAACAGGCCGCCGCCCCGGAACAAGGGGCGGCGGCTTCTTTCTATTCGACAGAAAACGAGCGTTTTTGCAGAGGGGACGGTCAACGCGCTGCCGCTAAAACTGTCGAGGAGTATCTTCTTTCGCCGAATAAAAAAATTCTTTCCAAAAGTTTGGCAAAACACCCCCTGGCACTTGTAATAAGGATAGAGGGGGAAAACAAGCCCCTCCCGGAAAAGGGGGTGACAGCATGAGCATGGAGCAGAACAAGCGGCACGCTTTTGACGCCTACTGCAAGCGGCTGGTGAAAAACGAGGCGGTCAACATCCATCTGGAGTATGCCCGCCAGGGGAAACGGGAAGCAGTCTTTTCCGAACTGACCCAGCGGGAGCTGCAAAGTCTCTGCTGCACAGACCGCTACGCCCCGGAACGCCGGGTGTTCACCGTTCTGGATATGGACTTTGAGATTGAGGACGCCGACCTTGTCCGGGCGCTGGCCGCTCTGACCCTGAAGCGGCGGAGTATCGTCCTGCTGGCCTATCTGCTGGAAATGAAGGACGACGAGATCGCCCAAAGGCTCCAGATGAACCGCTCCACCGTACAGTACCAACGCACCAACACCCTGGAAGAACTAAGAAAACTGATGGAGGGATATGAGTATGAATAATTATCGCCGCAACAGCAAGCCCCACAGCCGCCTGCTGCCCTACGCCACCATCCGGGCGGCATCCGAGGGCGACCCCGACGCTGTGAACGCCGTCCTGCGGCACTATGAGGGCTACATCACCCGTTTGGCCATGCGCCAGCTCCATGACGAGTATGGCAATACCTATCTCTGCGTGGACGAGGCTATGCGCCGCAGGCTGGAAATCAAGCTGATTACCGGCATCCTGGCGTTCCGGGCCGCATGAGCGGCCACAGCCCCTACAACATAATCACCAAGGAGGCGGCAGTATGAGAGATATTCCCTATACATCCAAGCTGGACCACGCGGAGGACGGACGGCCCCTGGCCCTGGACTACTTCATTTTGGTAAGAGACGGCGAACCGGAACAGTATGGGATCAAGGTCATTGAGAAAAACAGCGGGGCACAGTCCCTGGCCTTTGATCTGACCACGGAGCCGGAGCGTATCTACACTTTAGCGGACAAGCTCTCCCGGAACAGCGTTACTCCCGCCACTCTGCTGGACATTGTGGACGATTGGCTTTAGTCGGAGGTAGAAATGAACACAGAACAGCTTTTGAGAAATCTCGGCGCTACCGGGAACCTGAAAGGGTTTCGGTATGCCGTCCATATGATCGAATTGGCAGAACAGGACCCGACCGCAGTTACAAAGGTCACAAAGTACCTTTACCCGGAAACAGCCAGACATTTCAATGTTTCCCCAAGTGTTGTGGAGCGCAATCTGCGTACTGTTATCCATATCTGCTGGAGCCGTGGGAACCGGGAGTTTTTTGACGAGGTGGCGGGTACTCGCCTGACATACCAGCCCACCAACGGGATGTTTCTGGATATGGCTGCTGCGTTTCTGCGGCGGCGGGAGGCATAGCTCCCCCAAAAATCTATCCCGGCTGGGGTGAAAAGCCCCAGCCGGGGCCAGAGAAATGCGGCTCAAATTGAGACACATTTCGACACGCCGCCAAGCGGCACGGGCGCACCGTCTCCGGCGCGTCTGTGCGGACTGGCGACAGTCTGGCCCATGCACCTTGACAACGGAATGACCGACCAAAGAGGATATGTACCCTTTTGAGTATGCCGTCTGCGTGCCTGGGGGATGATACGCCGCTGACGAACCAGGGGCAGGAACGACTTTGGACAGAACGGCAATTTATGAAACAGGGGGTGAAACAGAACGGGAGCATCATTTTCCCTATTCCAAGCGAAACAGCCGGGCCGGTATATTGCCGCATGACGCAATATCTCCGGTCCGGCTGACATACCGGGGCCGCGTCCGACAGCCGGGGGCAGCCCTGCATTTTCTACAAGGAGGCCGTGCAATGGAGAGGGATAATTTTTCCAAGAGAGCAGATCAATCCGCAGAACAGCCGAAAGTGGTTTATATTGGCGGCTATAAGGTCACTGTCAGATACAGCGGGCAGAAAAATCCGTCTGCGGTCAAACGTATCAAGGACACGCTGATTGCTGGCGCGACTGCCGGGAAAAGCTGATTTTTTGCATTTTTTGTTGAAATATGAGATAATAATGGTGTAGTAGACGGCACCTTGAAAACAGAATATTTCTGGCCGCCATATATACACCGTTCACTCGGAAAGTGAGGAGTATATTATGGCAGAGCAAATGATACAGAATATCAGCGGCGTCATTGGTGGAGAAGCGCGAGTCCATGTAAGGCGGGTTGTTTGTCTGTATCGGGTGTCCTCTGTGGGACAGGTAGAGAAGGATGATATTCCCATGCAGAAGCAGTCCTGCCGGGAGTTTGTTCAGAGACAAACTGGCTGGGAGATTGTTAAGGAGTTTGCCGAGAAGGGCGTATCCGGTTTTAAGAAGTCCGCAAAGGACAGGGACGCCATTCAGGAAATCCAGAAGCTGGCCCTGCAAGGCGGGTTTGACATCCTGCTGGTGTTCATGTTTGACCGGCTGGGCCGCAGGGACGATGAAACGCCTTTTGTGGTGGAGTGGTTTGTCAAGCAGAATATTGAAGTGTGGAGTGCCATGGAGGGCCAGCAGCGGTTTGATAATCACGTTGATAAGCTGCTGAATTACATCCGCTACTGGCAGGCGTCCGGTGAGAGTATCAAGACCTCTATGCGTGTTAAGACTCGGATTGAACAGTTGACCCAAGAGGGCCACTTTACCGGCGGACGCGCGCCTTTTGGCTACCGGGCCGAAAAGACAGGCCGCATGAACAAGAAAAATCAGGACGTGCGAGACCTCGTGATAGACCCGGAGGACGCGGAGATTGTCAAGCTGATTTTTCAGAAATATGTCTATGAGGGTTACGGGGCGCTCCGTCTTTGCCGCTATTTCAGGGAGCAGGGCATACGAAGGAAGGACGGCGGCGAAGTGACCGTGGGCATGATTAACAGGGCTGTGAAAAACTCCATCTACATCGGTGTCATCCACAGAGGTGACAGTAAATCGGAAGTGCTGCCGGACCTGAAAATCATTGACGAGGAATTGTTTTTCAGGGCGTTGGAAATTGCCGGTGAGCGGAAGGTGCAGAAACGGGAAGTCCCCCTCACTACAAGAGGCCGGTCCCTTTTGGTGGGAAATGTCTATTGCGGCTGCTGTGGGGCACGTCTCATGCTGGCAACCTCCGGCCACAAGTATCAGAAGAAGGACGGTACTGTAAGCACAAGCACCTGTTCCAGCTATAAGTGCTACAACAGGACATTCGCCCCTGGGAAATGTGACGGGCAGACTTCTTTCAGTGTTGAAAAGCTGGACAACCTTGTGGAGCAGATCATCCGCATCCAGCTGTCGCAAATCCAAAAGGCCCCGCCCCAAACGCTGCTTGCGAAGCAGAGAAGCCGGGAAGTTGACCTTGCCAAAATGAAAGCGAAGCGCCTGCATGACGATTACGAACAGAAGCAGAGGGCTTATCAGGATTTACGAGCCGAGACGCTGAAAGTTATCCAGGGCAACAGCCGTTTCAGCGCCGACCTGCTGAACAGCCTGATGGACGAGACTGCCGCCCAGCTGAAGGAGCTGGAAAGCCAGATGCAGGCGGCGGAATTGGAAGTACGGGAAACCGTGTCCAGCGCCGAGCAGGTACAGAAGGAATACACTCAGCTGATGAATTGGGCCGAGCTGTATGACAACTGTTCCCTTGAAGCAAAGAAAATGATTGTGGCTCAGTTTGTGAAAGCCGTCCGCGTCAAGCGGGGCTATGAGTTGGATATTGAGTTCAACGTATCCTTCGAGGAATTTCAGGCTCTTTATCTGGAGCCGGAGGAAAAGGGCCGTAAACGCAAAAGAGCCGGGGAAATCTTGGCCCTTGCGGAGTGCGCTGGATAGGTTCCCCGGCTGATTAGGGTGCTTTTAAGAAGTTCACCCGTTCCATTTTTGGTTGGTACGAATACCTGCAAACGTACTAACTAAAAAAATATTTGTTGCTATAACCGTACTGTTCGGCGTTGCGGACGATGATCGTCCTGGGCGTGGAATCGAGGACGTAATTGGAGGGCACTTTGGTTTCTACCACAACCACCGTGGAATTTGGAGTGAGGCCCGTCACGGTCACGGTTCCATCGCCCCCGGTGGTGTAGCGGCCCAGGATGTTCCCGTCCACGTCCTTCAAAGTGAACTCCGTATTCGGTACGGGCTTGCCTGTGACGGCGTCCTTTTTCGAGAGCGTCAACGAACACAGAGGCTCGTTGTACACCGTGATCGTCTGGGTGTCCGCGGGATTCACCGTGACGGTCTGGATTCTGGTGGCCTCGTCAATGATGTGGGTAGGCAGGGTCTTGACCTCCTTGACCACGACTGTGCCCACCACGGGAACCCGAATCTCTCCATTGGCGTTGGTAGTATACAGCCCCTTGGAGGAGAGATGTCCATGTGCGTCATCCACATACCCGCCCTCAGCGTAGGTCAACTCAAATTGAACCCCGCTCAAAGGCTCCTTTGTGATCTTATCCAGCTTCCTGACCACCAAATACCCGGTCTTTTTGTTGTAAAACCGGAGGATATTGGCGCCATCATCGCTGATTTTGATACTCTTGGGAATGCCGTCCAGCACCACGCCCTCGGGCACCTTGATCTCCCGGACATGGATGGTGGAACCAGGTTCCACGCCGGGGATCACCACCCGGCCATCGTCGCCGGAGATGAACTCGCCGTTGCTGTTGCCTACCACGGCCCCGCTGCTGTCCGTGACCAGGAAGGTGACGCCCTTCAGGGGCTTATGCTCGCTACCCTCCTCCTCAATGTACTTCTCAATGATGAGGGTGTTTTTCGGGCTGTTGTAAAACCTTGTGTAGATAAAAAAGATACAGCCCGAAATCGGCAGAATAAAATTTAGAAACAGCGGCTGAAACGGGACTTTTTGGAAAATAAAAGCACGAAAAAGTCGAGTTTTTCAAAACGGCCTTCCGTTTCAAGAAATTTACGCACCAGAGATGCAAAAACAGGTCTCCCACAGACGGAGTAAAATCGCTGTCATCGTAATTACTTCCAGAGCAAATGATTGCTTTTTATGAGAATTCGGATACCTAAAATCTTAAAACACAGCAAATCGCCGCCCTCGCCTGCCGGAAACTATTTGGTGGGCCGAGGGCGGCTTTTTTATTTCAATAGCAAGGAGGAATCAGCATGGCATACCGGCAAGTCTACTTTCGCATCCGCACCGACTGCTACAACTCCGGCTGGACAAGCGATGCCGGCAGAACTGCATTCGAAAAGGAAAGCCGCCGCCTGTTCCAAGAGCTGGGGTGGACAGCTACCCTGGGGTACAACGGAGGTTGCGACACAGTCACCATGGGCCAGCAGGATCTCTACCTGCACCCCAGCAGCTTCAGCGGAGTGATAGATGAGGCCAGCATCCAGCCCCTGCAAGAGCAGCTATCGAAAGCGCGAACCTTCCGCTGCTATCACGTTGACCGCTATGAGTAATACCGGGATCTGAGCGATGAAGCGTATCGGGCGGAGCTGGAGGCCAAGCGGGATGAGATCACAAGTTATGTCCTGGAAAAATGCAGGACAAAGCGCAGCAATCTTTACATTGTAGACCCTGTTGCGATCCATGTCGCGGAACACTTTAAGATCCGCCGTCTGTGTGACAAAGACGGACGCAATAAGATCGGGAATCAGTTTGTGGCTGAACTGATGGACGAACTGCTCCAGAAGGGCTGGCTGGTCTCTGCCAAGACGTCTTACGGCGAGGGCATCCGAACCGCCACCAATAAAGAACGTGGCATCTCCCGTCAGCCTGCCGCACAGGTCGATGGGCATCACCATGGAGAACCAGGAAAACAAGGCGCCCAAAAAGAAAAAGGGGCGAAAACCGGCTGGCCCCTGCCTGTAGGACGGTCACAGGCTGGGGGCGGCTTTTTCTTCCCCTGCCTGTTCACATTGGTGCTTATGCTTGGTTTGTCTCCCAATCATTGTTGGTAATGGTGAATAGCTTTCTCTATGCTTTCCAGCTATACTTGCTTCACAATTACAGATTGGCGTGTTTCCGCCCCCGGCTTTGCCGCCGCTGTTGCCTTTGCGCGCTCCAGTTCCTTGGCTGCTGTTCCGCTGATGAAAGAGCCGTCCAGCACAAAAGTTCCAATCACATTCCCGTCTTTATCATAGATCGGAAGGACCCGGTTTTCTTCTAGCTTGGACATATAGGCTATCGCATCCTGCCTTGTGGCAACATAGGGATTTAAGTCTGCCTCACGAACATAACCATGAACGCCATCTGTGCCGACTGCGGACAACAATACCGGGGAGAGCATATGCTTGTACGGCCTTGCTTTTCCCCAGCATCTTCCGTATTTTCTCCAGGGCTTTGTCTACAAGTTCCGAAAAGCGGGAAAACGAAATAACCGGGGCAAGTCGGGGAAACTTGGTTATAAAGGCAGAAAGGTTCCTGTGATTCTGTGTAGCATCTGCACAGGCGGGCAGGTTGCGGACTTCAGGGACTTGGCCGACGGCAAATTCAAGGAAATCATGCCGATCCGCGATGACAGGGACTTTTTGGAATTTCTCCGCCTGTATCTGGATGAGAAGAGCGAGATCAAACGGGAGTGGGGCCATATGAACCATCGGCTTTCAGCGCTGCTGGATCGGCTCGCAAACCTGGCAGCCGCCCTGCTCTGTTTTTCGCAAATAGCGGAGGTCGAAAGGATTTCCCCCGGCAAAATGCGGAAACGGCTTGAGGGAATCCTCTGCGGAGCCGGCATGCGCATGGCTTTGAACCGGGCCTCGACCGATGGGCCTGTCTCGGAGGCGTTCTTGTAAGCCAAGGCCCTGTAAATACTTGCCGGAAAAATGCTTCAGCGGTCAGCTTTACAAACAAATCATATTTGCGGAAAGGCATATTGTTTTTGTCAAATCAGTATGGAAATTTTTATCTGTTGTGTTATAATATAAACTGTAAAAAGGCTTATCCAGGGTACAGCAATGCTTCCGCCTTACTCCGATTGATCCGGCTGAGCGGACAGGCGGCTCGGCACCGCCAGCCCCTCCCGGCGGTGCCGTTGGATTCGTCCGTGTCGATTGGAATTCGCCCGTCCCTGACTCCGATGGCCTGAGTTTCAAATACCGGCAGCAAGGAATCCGGTGAGCCGCCCAAAACTCCTGTGTTGGTACGGACACAGGGGTTTTTGCAGTACTGGGGCGCTGACCGGCCAAAAGCCGCGCACCGGCTCATACTGACAGGCCACGTCAGGTATTTTGCGCCGCCGGTCAGAAGGGGAGATTGATTTGCATATCGCTTTGTGTGATGATGAAAAGAACGAGCTGCTCCTGCTGCGGGAGATGGTCCAGGCATTTTGCGAAAAAAAGAGGCTGGAGGCCGTCATAGATGTATTTTCCGGCGGGGAGGATTTTTTGGCGTCGGCTCAGCGGTATGACATTCTTTTTATGGACATCTACCTGCCCGGCATGAACGGGATGGAGGCGGCGGAGCGGGCCGGTGCCCTGGCCCGCCAGCAGATCGTGTTCACCACCGTCAGCCGGGAGTATGCCGTGGAAGCCTTCCGGCTGAACGCCGCCCACTATCTCACGAAGCCGCTGAGCGCCCAGTCTGTGGCGGAGGCGATGGAGCGGTGCCTGATGCGGCTGGGGGAACCTCCCCGGAAAAGCCTGGTGATAAAGACGAATCAGGGAACGATTCCGGTGCCGATGGAGCAGATCGTGTTTATCGAAGTGCTGAACAAGCTGTGCATTGTACATACCGCCAAAAGCGACTTCCGCACCTATACCTCTCTGGACGCGCTGTTTGAGCAGCTGGACGATGCTTTCCTGCGGGCGCAGCGCAGCTATGTGGTGAATATGCGGTTTGTGGAGTCCTTCCTGTTTGACCGGGTGATTTTAGCAGGCGGCACAGAGATCATGCTGTCCAGGGGCAATCGGACCGAGCTGAAAAGACAGTATCAAAGCTTTCTCTTTCGTTTAGCGAGGAGGGCTGAGGAGTGATCTTTTGGAGACTGTTTTTCGGCTGGCTGATACAGATTGGGCCCTTTGCGCTCCTGTGCATTCAGCCTTTTGCGGGGCAGCTTCGCTTTCCCCTCCGGAAAACCGGGGCCGTTATGCTGATTCTGTTTGCGGGGCTTGCGGCGGCGTTCGCGCTGACAGGATGTGCGCTGCACCGTGCGTCGGCCTCCGACCCCTGGCTGTTTGTCAAGGTCAACATGGCTTTTTTTGTGAGCCTGATTTTCTGCTTCCTGTGGTATTTGTACGCCGTAACCGCTTCATGGCCGAAAAAGCTGTTTGTGTTCTCCTACGTTCTGAGCGGAGCGTTTATCATCACGTCCATCAGCAACGCGATTGCCACAAGGCTGTATATGGGCAGAAGCGACGGGCTGCCATACCTGGGCCGTGCGCCGCTGATTCTGCTTCTGGCGGCCGCGGTGTTCCTGCCCGTTTTGTTTTTCGTCCTCAAGCGGCACTACCAAATCATGGCGGACAGCTTTACGAACAGGGAGAGCATCTACATATCCACGCTGTCCATCGTTTTGTGCGTGGCGCTGTCCAGCGGCCTGATCTGCTTCGGCTACCTCAATCTTTATGAGCCAATGAATTTGCTTCTCTATATCGCTCTGCTTATCTCAATTTTTGCGATGAACGGCATCTGCTTCAAGCTATTGGACATCACCCATGAGAAAATGAGCGCCCAGCGGAAATATGACGAGCTGCATTGTCAGCTCTCCCTTCAGGTGGAGCAATACCGCCGGATCAGCAACAATATGGAGGCAACCCGGCGGATGCGCCATGATCTCAAACATCATATGATTACGATACAGGGCTTCCTCCAAGGCGGGAACGTAAAGCAGGCGGAGCAGTATTTGGACCATTACCTGCTAGTCACGAAGGAACTCGAAATCCCCAAGCTGTGCGATAACGCCGTGGTGAACACGGTGGCCGACTATTATCGAATGCTGTCGGCGGAGCAGGATATCTGCTTTTCAGCGCGTATTGCGATCCCGGCAGATCTGGCCGTCCAGGATATTGATCTGTCTGTTCTGATCGGGAACCTGCTGGAAAACGCGTTTGACGCCGCGCTTCTGGTGGAGGGCGAGGCCCGTTTTATCCGCTTCAACATGGCCTGCTTCGGGAACATGCTGGCTGTCACCGTGGACAACGGCTTTAACGGAACCGTAAAAATGGAGGCAGGCCGCTATCTGTCCACCAAAGACCAGCACAGCGGCTTTGGCCTGGCCAGCGTGGAGGCGATTGCGGAAAAGTATTCCGGCGGCGTGGAGTTTACCCATGAGGCGGAGGTATTCCATTCGTCGGTCATGCTGGGGATATAGCTTTTGGGGCGTAGAATATCGCATCGCAGTGCTGAAAATGCCCAAAAGCAGCCCCCGGAACGGACGAAAATTACCGGCCGCTCCGAGGGCGCCAGAGGGGTGGGGACTCTCTGACGGTAAAAAACTGTTAGATTGAGGCCGCGGCCTTGCTTCAGCCGCGCCGCTTTGCACGGTGGATCAGACCGCCGCGCACAGCTCAGCTCGTTTCCTCCCCGCTGGCCAGCGCCTTCAGGGCAGTGGTGGGATGCTCATGCAGCGGCAGGGACGGCCCTGCCGTATTTGCGGATGGAGCCGGGGATTCACGGGCCTCCGCCAATGGCTGGGGGTCCAGCGTGCGGATGAAGCCGGGTCCGTGGGGCCAGAATTGCCCGTGGTTGTTTTGGCCTGTCCGGAAGGGGTCGTGGCTGCGCCAGAGGTCGCCGGCCAAAATGTTTTGCACATCGATCCTGAGGGTGTACGGGATTTCCTCGGCCGGAGCCAGCGCCGACAGATCCGCGGCGGCGGCATCGACGGGGATATGCCCCGCTTCGGCATAGCCTCTCCGAATGACCGCCACTTCATTTGCTTGGTAGCCTTCCCCGCTCTCAAGCTCGTTCCAGAGCTGAATGTGCGTATTACGGTCATGGCCGCTGCCGCCTATCGGGATCAGTCCATCGCAGTTGAAGGCATAGGAGAAATTCCGCGGACCGCTCCGAGGGCCGAGGGCGAGGGAGGTCGGAATCAGCGACATCCCGCAGGAGGGCACAAGCTGGATATCCACCAGGGTTGTGCCTGTAGCCAGCCGGCCGGTGGGCGAGGGCGCGCCGCCGGCGGTGACATAGCCCACGCAGTGGTCCAGGCATAGCTCAAGGCCGAACTGGAGGATCTGCCCGCCGCTTCTGCGGAGGTGGGGAAACCGGAACAGGGAGCCGCCCAGACCGTTGGGGTCCTCCTGGATCAAGCGGTCCAGAATTCTCCAGGTGGGCTGGCTGCCATGGGCGATATCCTGATCGGTGAGTATCCGCGGCGTGGCATTCCGCAGGGTGAAGTTCACGAAGTCAATGGCAGACTTCAGGTGCTTTTCGGTGAAGTAGCAGGCGTCGCGCTGCCGCGGCGTACTGCCGCCGCATTGGATCAGCGCTATGTTACAGCCCGTGGCAGCGGAAAAGCGGGGATCGCCGGGAATCACGGAGGAGAGGGGAAAGCTGGCGCCTATGGCGCTGCCGAATACAAAGACCCAGTCCTGGAACCGCTCCTCTGCCGCCAATGACCGCAGCTCGCCAAACAGGCCGCCCCAAGGCCCTTTAAAATAAGCGGGCAGGGGGCCAAAGGAGGCGGGCGCCTTCTCCCAGCCGTTCAGCAGGTCGTAGAAGTACGCCCCTGCCGCCCCTCTGTAGAGGAACTCCGGCGCCATAAAGATTTTCAGTGTTTCGGAATCCGCCTGCGCATTTTTATAGGCCGTCTCAATGGCCCGGCGGGTGAACTCGACGCGCGCCATGATATCCAGGCATTGACTGAGCACATGAAACCGCCGGTCATCCGCCGCCGGAGCGAGGCCGGCATAATGGTCCGAGCCCGACGGCCCATATACCGCCCCGGTGTAGATCTCCCATGCGATAAACTGTACTTTTGAATATTCTGGCATATATTCAACTCCGTTTCTATCCAAATCGCTCTGGCACGCCGCGCAGCTGTTGGCGCGGCGGCCAGACAGAAAAAGGCCAGTCTCTTCCCGGGCTGACGGCCGGCCTTCCCGGGAGGGACTGGCTTTCCTCAAACAGCGCTGGAGCGCCGCTCCGGCAGCGATAAGCGGGTATCCAAAGGCGCGGGCTTACTTCTGGCTTTCGACCTCAAAGCGATAGCCTTCCTCGGGATTCCCGTACAGGCCCACCGTCACCTCAGACACGCCTTCCAGGTCTTGCTCGAAAAAGCTGTCCGAGTTGAGGACCGCGGAGCTGAGCTGATCGCCCTCCTGGATCTCGGAGGCCAGGCCCCAATACAGCTTGGGATGCAGCACGAAGGTCGCCTTCTGATTGTAGGACACGACCTGTTTGGTCATGACCACGCGGCCGTCCTTATACAGGCTGACGCTGACGCCGCCGGGGGTCTGGATGTCGCTGCAAACGTCAATGGAGGTCGTGCTGGAGGCGTTTCCATCGGATCGAAGGACAATGCCGGTGCTGTCCTTGGCGACGCAGAAGCGGCTGCCGATGACTGCGGGCAGCATAGCCGTCCGGCAGCAGCCGTCGTTCCAGGAGGCGCTGATTTCAGTGGAGATGGGGAAGGTGAAGTCGCAGGAGGAGCCGCGCCCGACCTTGTTAATCACACGCCAGGCCACGCCCTCCCGCAGGGCGTCGAAGCTGGGGATCTCGTTTTTGGTGAATACGAATACAGACGGCTGATCCAGATTCATGGAGTGGTTGACATATTTGATGTTCACATTGCTGCTCATAAAAACCTCCTACCTTACTTGTGAGCTGCCCGGGCTTATACGAGGTGTCTTTGGTTCAAACCACATGCTAATTATGTAAAATCCGCAAAGCTTTTTCAATTCCCTAATTTCAGTAGTTTTGCCTGAGCGATGCAGAATCCTACCAGTTTCCGCAGTCCGGATCCGCCTAAACCGGGAGATCTTCCAGCGAGAGCAGCCCCAGCTGTAGTGCTTTGACTACGGCCCGCACAGCGTTTTCGGCGTCCAGCTGGCGGTACAGGTTCTTTTTGTGGTACTGCACGGTTTCCTGGGTGATGTGCAGGTCGGCCGCGATCTGCCGGTCGGTCATGCCTCCGGCGATACACAAAAGAATCGTCCGCTGACGCGCGGTTAAATGGATGGACTCCGTTTTCTGGCGGATGTGGGAGCTTGTCACCTGCCGAAGCTCCAGCGACATGCTGCCGATCAGCTGCCGGAGCAGCACGGGAGGCCAGTCGGATATCTGCTTTTGGTTTGTAACAATGGCCAACGTGACAGAGGAGCGATCAGGGGTGAATGGGGCGCTGTACAGGGTGCAGTTCGTTAAAAGGGTGCAGTAGTTTTGCTGCGGGAAGGTCCACATCGGCTCACTGTGCCGAATGGACAGGGCAACGGCATTGGTGCCCGCATGAGCCTCGGAAAAAGAGAAACCAGGTCTGAAAAGCCGGAAAATCGGAAGTTCAGGTATTTTTTTTCAGTAGTATTCCCTGCTGGCTGACCAGAAGAAACGCGGAGGCTTTTGGCAGGCTGGCGGCGGTGGGCACCGCACAGGACTCAAAGGCGGAAATGTTGTTGTGCGACTGCTCACACAGCGTTTTAAGCTGCTGATCCGAGAGCGGGTAAAGCTGCCGGGTGGAATCGGGCGACAGTCCCGCCTGTGCGCATCTTCGCCAGGAATCCAAGACGATCCGTTCGTTTCGTGAATTTTTCATTGTAGCACTCCTCACTATCGTTTAGTAACCCCCTGCTGTGCGTATTGACAGCTTTGCCGGATGCGCGTGCTGCCTGTGTGGCGATCACCGCGATCGGCCGTTAGGTTTTCACAGCGGATCCTTCCATTCTGGGAAAAATCGGCTTTCGCTGGCCGAAACCGTTTGAGACCGGCTTCTTACCCTAATTATAAAATAAATTGTCAGGCCAACCACCTGCATTTCACACCCTAAATCACACACTTTACGAAATGGACATCAAAAATGGTTATCTAATTTATATATCGAAATTTTAACCATTGGTCCAAAGCGGCGAGAGGGACTGCTTCTTCTGCGGCTGATCCTGTGAGTCGGATTGTGGATTGGGGATATTGGGGACCGATTCGCGTAAAGCCCCACATTTCCAGTGTACGGCGTGCTATAATGTGGTGTGCTGAATGAGAAGCTGATGCGCGGTCAACGTGATAGCAGCGGAAGGTTCGCGCTTTCGATAGCTGCTCTTGCAGGGGCTGGATGCTGGCCTCATCTATCACTCCGCTGAAGCTGCTGGGGTGCAGGTAGAGATCCTGCTGGCCCATGGTGACTGTGTCGCAACCTCCGTTGTACCCCAGGGTAGCTGTCCACCCCAGCTCTTGGAACAGGCGGCGGCTTTCCTTTTCGAATGCGGTTCTGTCGGCATCGCTTGTCCAGCCGGAGTTGTAGCAGTCGGTGCGGATGCGAAAGTAGACTTGCCGGTATGCCATGCTGATTCCTCCTTGCTATTGAAATAAAAAAGCCGCCCTCGGCCCACCAAATAGTTTCTGGCAGGCGAGGGCGGCGATTTGCTGTGTTTTAAGATTTTAGGTATCCGAATTCTCATAAAAAGCAATCATTTGCTTTGGAAGTAATTACGATGACAGCGATTTTACTCCGTCTGTGGGAAACCTGTTTTTGCATCTCTGGTGCGTAAATTTCTTGAAACGGAAGGCCGTTTTGAAAAACTCAACTTTTTCGTGCTTTTATTTTCCAAAACGTTCCGTTTCAGCCGCTGTTTCTAAATTTTATTCTGCCGATTTCGGGCTGTATCTTTTTTATCTACACAAGGTTTGAAAATGCCCATGAAGCAATCATAGATGCTGACACATGGGCGCGGGTACAGGAATTACGGAAGAACAAACGCCGCCCGACAAGAACGGGAAAGACGAATATGTTTTCCGGCATTGTCCGCTGTGCTGACTGTGGCGAAAAACTGTACTACTGCACAGGCAAAAATTTTGAAGCGCGGCAAGACCATTTTGTATGTTCCACTTCAAGGCTCAAGGGAAAAGAAGTCTGCCCGACGCATTATATCCGCGCCGTAGTTTTGGAACAGGGTGTGTTTGCGCATCTCCGGCTGACGATTGCCTGTGTAGCCAACCATGAAGAACAATTCCGTAAGGCTATGGGCGCAAAACAGAAAGCAGACGCAAAACGGGAGTTGACGGCAAAGCGGCGGCAACTGACGCAAGCGGAACGCCGGATTGCGGAACTTGACCGATTGTTTAAACGTATTTATGAAGATAACGCAAATGGTAAACTTTCTGACAGCAGATTTCAAATGCTCTCTGACGATTACGAACAGGAGCAGGAAGAACTGCGGGAAAAGCTGTTGCAACTGAATGAAGAAATTAACCGACAGGAAGAACAGGCAGAGAACATTGAACGGTTCATTAGCAAGGTACATGAGTATTTCGACATGGACGAACTGACACCCGCCGTACTGAATGACATGGTGAAAGCAGTTTACGTCCATATGGCGGACACTTCAAACGGACACAGGGAACAGCAGATTGACATATCCTATGACCTTGTGGGAATACTCCCCGCGTCCCTGCTGAACGACTTACAAAACGGGGAAACGGCATAGCCAACGCTACGCCGTTTCCAAAAAACAAATCTAATACTGTCTTACGAGTATCTAACTTACAGCAGATGGTGTCGTCAATAATCGCGTCTGTGTCATAGCCCCGGTCTGCCAAAAGATATTTCGCCCGGAAACCCTCCATCAGTTGCGCTGTAATTGTGCAATCCGCTTTGGTACCAGAAGTGATAAAGAATCGCACCGGCATACCATGCGCATCCACGGCCAAATGTATCTTGGTGTTAATCCCCCTTTTGTACGGTCCATCGCCTGATTGCCGCCCCGTGTGCCAGCAGCGTCCGGATGCGCTTTGACATGGCTGGTATCCATCATCAACCACTCAAAGTCTGTGTCATCCACCAGCGCTTCCAGAATCCTTTCCCAAATTCCCTTATCTCGCCATCGGCAAAACCGTCGGTGTACATTCTTCCAGTTTCCATAGGTTTCTGGCAAGTTCCGCCAAGGCGCTCCGGTGCGCAGAATCCAGAATACTCCGTCGATGAACTGCCGGGTGTCTCGAGCATTCCCGCTTCGTTTCCCTTTTCGCCTATCGTGTATGGCTCGATTTTCTCCCAACCTCTATCGCTTATACCGTGTCGCCGCTATTCCTTTCCCATTTTTCAGCCCTCCTATTTCTTTGAGGACTATTTTATCATATTTTTATTGACGATACCATCTAGGCCCTGTTTGAAAAATAAATATTGCACAAATAAAGAGTTAGTGCAATATTTATTTTTCAAACAGGGCCTACCCACACTTGCGAAAATAGTCCTTTCCTGTCTGCCTACAATGTTGTCCCCAGCACCCGAATAGCCTTGTGCTGTTCGGGCGCTTTTGCTTTTTCGGTGGGCTATCCAACCGGGCCCCGGTGCTACGGCCCGCCCCTCCTGTTCAGATTTCGCTTACCCCAAATCTGAACAGGAGGAAAACAAGATAGAGATCACCATCAAGAGATACAGCCGCAAACTGACCTATGAGGACGCTGCCACCCTGGACGAGTTCTGGGAGCTGGCCAAGCGCACTGAGCGGATCCTTGACCGGGAACAGCGGCGGCACTGGGACGGGCGCGAGCGTGACGAGTACATAATCGCTGCCCAGGGGGGGGTGCCCTACTGCGCTACCCCGGAGGAATTGGTCTGCCAGCAGGAAACGCTAGATGAAATTCTGGTGGTGCTGGCCCTCTGCACGCCTACCCAGCGGGAGCGGTTTCTGCTCTATGCGCTGTACGATTACAGCTATGCAGAAATTGGGCGGCTGTGCGGCTGTTCCAAGGCCGCAGTTTATGAGAGTATTGAGGGCGTTCGGAAAAAGTTTTTCAAATTTTACTGCTGACTGCCCTAATGATCACCCCGGCATGATGGCTACCAGGTGAGGGACAAAATCCCTATCACCGGGAGGGACAAGCTGCTTCGGCGGCTTGTCCCTCCTATGCCAAGAAGGTCAGAATGTCAGCGATAAAGCAGCTTCAACAAGAGTGTGTCCGTTTCTTACAGCGCACTTATACACCGTTTCGGTGTCGTGCGCCCTGCTGGGGGCATTGCGTCCTTCGGACGTGATGGGGAGCTGTACTCCCCAAACCCCTTGTGCACCCACAGGAACGGAACACCCGCTCTGCGTCTGTTCCTTTTCTGCGGGTCAGGTATCGTCAGTGCCAGATTGGCGCTCACGTTAAAAACGCAAATCTGACGTTTTTAGGATTTTGCCGGGGGAACGTGTGAAATGGCGCTATCCGAAATCCCTCACATGACCTATCAGCAGTACCGCACAGCCCGGCGGCTGGTGCATGAGTGTTGTAACTACGATTGCAGGAACCGCCTGCTCCTGGACAACGGCAAGGAGGCCCATGCCATCTACATGACAACAACTACCGAATTGCCACCTTATTTCTTTTTCCCCTGATTCCTGATAGAGATGGAGCTGACCTTTACCGCCAAACTGACCTATGCCCGTTTGCTTAACCAAGCGCGGCTGTCCCAACTCAACAAATGGACGGACGAGGCCGGAAGAGTTTATATCATATTCCTGATTGAGAAGATTGCAAAAATGCTCGACAAGTGTCCGACTACTGCCAAGAGTGTGCTGACGGAATTGGAGGCGGCAGGACTGATTGAGCGCAAGCAGCAGCAGTTCTCCAAGCCCAACCATATCTATGTGAAACTTCCTGATGGATAAAAATTTTCCCTTCTCGATAGTCAAAAAACTGGTCGTGTAATAGGGCAGAAACCCGGCTGGCGTAGGTAAAAAACCTGCCCCCCCTAATGAGAACTATAAGAACAATACCAAGTATAAATAAGCGGGAACGAGTGGGAGTAAATAGCGCCCACTTTTCGGACAAATGTCCGCAGCTACATCTTAAAAATCTGAAAACAAGGAGTTGCCTATGGTGCATATCAGCTACAAAACACAGACCGAGATTGTCACCTCCCAGGGCCGGGAAATCCCGCTGGAAAACCTCACGCCCTTCCTCACCCCGGAACAGGAGGCGGTGAAGCGCCGGAAGTTGGAGCAGCGGCTTTATGAGGTGTTCCGCAAGTACACCAGCCACCGGCAGACGGAGGAACCGGCCCAGCTAAATTTTTGCCGCGCCGTTGCTTTGCGGAGCTGCTGACGGTATAATGAAGCTGTCAGCAGCTCCGTTTCTTTTCAGAAAGGGAGCGCAAAATGAACAACCGAATTGACGCGATTTATGCAAGACAGTCCATTGACAAAAAGGATAGTATTTCTATCGAAAGTCAGATTGAGTTTTGCAAATACGAATTGAGAGGCGGGAGTTACAAGTAATATCAAGACAAGGGTTACAGCGGCAAGAATACGGACAGGCCCCAGTTTCAAATGCTGGTGGAGGACATCAAGCGTGGGCTGATTGCCAGGGTAGTCGTTTACAAACTCGACCGCATCAGTCGTTCCATTTTGGACTTCGCAAACATGATGGCTTTGTTCCAGGAGTACAACGTGGAATTTATTTCTTCCACTGAGAAGTTCGACACGTCCACACCGATGGGCCGGGCGATGCTGAACATCTGCATTGTGTTCGCGCAGTTAGAGTGAGAGACTATCCAGAAGTGAGTGCAGGATGCATGGTATTCCCGGTGTCAGCGAGGTTTCCAAATGGGTGAGCGTGCGCCCTACGGTTTTAGGACAGAGCCTATCATCATTGACGGCATCCATACAAAGAAGCTGGTGATTGAGCCGACAGAGGCGGCGTTCGTTCGCAAGATGTACGATATGTATATCGACCCGCGCATTTCGCTCCACGACATCGCCACCCAGCTTACGGCCCAAGGCGTGAGGTCATTCTATGGAAAACCGTTTTCCAAGTCAACCATCAGCCTAATCCTCCGCAATCCAAATTTACGCAATGGCTGACCTGGACATTTACGAGTTTTTCAAGAGCCAGGGAACGGAGATTTACAACGATGCCGCCGACTTCGCAGGAACCAACGGCTGCTATTATTATCGCAGTAAGGGCAATACTGATAACAAGCACAAATATCTGCAAGGGCAGATGTTGGTGTTGGCCCCCAGCGAGGGTTTCATCCCGTCTGAGTTGTGGCTTCGGGTACGAAAGAAAATCATGACAAGCCAAAGCTACCAGCCCGCGAGAAAAGTCCGCAATACCTGGATGGCGGGGAAAATCAAATGTGGAAATTGCGGTTACGCTCTGATGTCGGCCCACTCCTGCGGCTATATCTATTTACGCTGCTCGAAACACACCGAGAACAAAGTCTGTCCCGGTTGTGGTACGGTCAAAATGCAGGAGTTGGAGGCATTAGTTTACCAGCAGCTGGTGAAAAAACTGGAGGACTATATAAGACGCTACGGGCCGTAAAAAGAAAAGAGCCGCCAACCCGAAACTGACGGCAAAGCAGATGGAACTGGTCCAGGTGGAAAACGAGATCGAAAAGCTGCTGGACACGCTGACGGGTGCGACCCCAGTGCTGATCTCCTACGCCAACGCCAAGATTGAAGAACTGGACAACCGCCGTCAGGCCCTTGCCAGCGAGATTGCCAAGCTGACCGCCGAAGCGGTGTCCCTGGAGCAGATTGACACGATTTCCAATTACCTGGACGATTGGGAGAATGTCAGTTTCGAGGACAAGCAGCAGGTGATGGATTTGATGATTACCGTCATTCGTGCCACCAGCGAGAAACTGCAAATTGAGTGGAAAATCTGACGGCGGGCATACCGTCAGGCCATTATCTTCTTATGCCCTTGTCCATTTATGGGGCGCCATTGCCCCTGTCATAAAAAGTTCATTCAGCGGACAGAATAAACCATCCAAAGAAAGGCTGGTGCATTGTGATGGGCTGTGAAAACTGCGGCGGGTGCGGCTCCTGCGGAGGCGGCTGCCGCCGGGAAATCGTGCTGACGCCGCCAGAGGCGGCGCTGCTGCTGCGGCTGGGGGAGGTGGCTTTTCTGCCGGTGGCCCGCCGGAACAACAGCGGGACGCCGGTCTGCCTGGAGGAGGCGGACTACTCTTCCGCGGAGTACGGCGAGGCCCTGGCATGGCTGGAATTGAAGGGGCTTGTAAGCCTGGACTACGATCTGCCCCTGAGCAATTTCGACTATGCCGCCTACGGGGAGAATTTCCTCCATGGCAGCGCGGCCCTCACCGCTGCCGGACAGGAGGCGGTGGAGATTCTGGAATTGCAGGGAATTGAGATGTGACTTGAGCGGATGTTTCCCCCGCTATCAGCGGTATTTCAATCGAATGCTTTCAATATGTGTCTGCTTTACAGTGTCATCCACACAGGTGTACGGCTCAAGCCGATTATAGAGTCTTTCGATCTCCGTAGCCGTTAGCCTCGCACCGGCCTCCATTGCGTTTTCTTGAATGGCAGAAAAAAGCTCGCCGAGGTTCAGAATATTGTGTATTCCGCTTCTCCGAGGAACATCCTTCAGTACACAGCGATTACCAAACACGATATAAGAGAAATAGACCGGCGGGCCGCTCACAAACCGCATGGGACGGAGCAGCTGATATAATCGGTACAGATGTCCGTCATTTTGTAAGATAGGATTGTAAAAGCGGCGCTTCTGCGACCACCCCCGTCCCGCTGGAAGGGTCTGGGTCCAGTACCGCTGCTCCTTTGATCCAGAAATCCAGCCGCTGTAATTTTTGGATTCAAATACATATATCCCAGACTCGTGTAAAAGAACCACATCCAATTCCGTGGTTCCTCCGTTTTGTATGGGCAAATAGAGATTAAACAGAAACTTTCTGGGGGCCCCCAGAATCTCCAGGGCTTTGTAGATTGAAAATTCACCCAGAAGCCCCCGTCTCCCATAACTTGTTCATAAGAGTTTTGCGTTTGGACTGCGTACTCGGTTTGGTTATATTGTTCGCGCGCTCTTTCCCATCGCTTTCTTTCCGCCACAATTGGGAAACTTATCAGAATACAGATGAGGACTCCAAGCACCAACAATCCCATATAATCCCCCACTCCTTTTATGTTTCCAGTATAACACAGCTCCGGAGCCTGAACTAGAGGACGATTATCTCCACCTTACTCAAGTTCTTCAACAGAAAAACGGAGCGCCGGAAATCCGGCGCTCCGTTTTTACGTCTGGAAATCAGAAGCACTTGCGGTAGATGGCCTCCTCGGCCTCCAGATCGAAGGGATAGTAGGCGTTGGTCATCAGCCGCTGCTGATTGGCCTCCACGGACAGGGGGAAGGCCTTGAAGTCCGCCTCGGTGAAGCCGCAGTCCCGCAGGGGGCGCAGGGGCAGGATGCGCTGGAGCAGCGCGTTGAGTGTGGGGATGGCGTCCTTGGCCTCGCAGCCCAGAATCCGGGCCACCAGCTCCTTGAAGCGCATAATCTCGCCGTCGGGGTTCTTCTCGTCATAGTAGTCCAGGATGGCGCCGAAGAGCATATAGTTGCTTTCGCCGTGGGCCACATGATAGGTGCCGCCCAGGGGGAAGCTCATGCCGTGGACAGGGCCGCAGCCGGCTTTCAGGAAGGCGATGCCGGCATAGAAGCTGGCGGTCACAAACTCGTCCAGATACTCGAACCGGGCGTCCTGGCCCTTCTCGTCAATCAGCTTGAAGCCCTTGAGGATCACGTCCATGGCCTTCTCGGAGAAGAGCTCGGAGGTCATGGTCTTGCGGTGGGGGCTGAGGAAGGACTCCGTGGCGTGGACCAGGGCGTCGATGGCGGAGCAGGCGAAGGGCTTATAGGGCAGGGTCTTGATGAGGTCGGGGATCAGGCAGACCTTGTTGGGGATGATGTCGTCAGACACCAGGCCCAGCTTGGTCTCGCCGCCGGTGAGAACGCCGTCCTTCTCGTCCTTGACGATGGCCACGGAGATGTTGGTGCACTCGCTTCCGGTGCCGCAGGTGGTGGGGATGGCGATGACATCCTTCTCATGCTGGACGGGGAAGCGCTTGAAATACAGATTGTGCACGGTGTCGGGACGCTTGCAGCCCAGCAGCTTGCACAGGTCCATGATGGCGCCGCCGCCCACGGCGATGACGCGGTCATAGCTGTCGTAGGGGATGGCGTCGTACATGACCTGGATCATTTCCTCGCTGGGCTCGCCGGCGCCGAACTTCTCCTGAAACACGTACTGGCACTTGAGGCCGAGGTCCTTCATGAAGGGGGTGTAGATGAACTCGTTGGTGAGAACCACGTCCCGCTCGTTCAGCTTGAACTCCTCCGCCATGGCGGCGAAGGTGTCGAACTTATACACGGTGGGAGCAAAGATGATCTCGCGCTTGTCGGCCATCAGAGCGGCGGAAAAGGCGTCCATTTTCTGTGCCATTGCTATCAGTCTCCTTAATTAAAAGTTTCGGTCAAGCCTCGTGTGCCCCAAATGGGGTATTTCAAAGGCTTGCGGGGGTGCAGGGGGCGGCGCCCCCTGCGGTTCAGCCATAGGGTGGCTGAGAAATTGCGTCAGTTCTGTCCGGCAAAGCCGGACACCGCGTGTCACGGGGATCTTTACAGGGGCTCTGCCCCTGGACCCGCCGGATGCGGCTTCGCCGCCTTACTTGCGGGAAATGGCTTTTTTCACGGCCTCCACGATGTTGGCCGCCCGCAGGCCGTAGGTGTCCATCAGGAACGCCTGGGGGCCCACCTGGCCGAACTGATCCTGCACGCCCACAAACTCCTGGACGGTGGGGCAGTTCCTGGCGAGGCAGTTGGCCACCACGCTGCCCAGGCCGCAGGTCACGTTGTGGTTCTCGGCGGTGACAATGGCCCCGGTCTCCCTGGCGGCTTTCAGCACCAGCTCCTCGTCCAGGGGCTTCCAGGTGAACATATCGACGACCCTGACGCTGATCCCCTCGGCCTGGAGGGCCTCATAGGCTTTCAGGCTCTCGTCCACCATGATGCCGGAGGTGATGATGGTCGCTTTGTCATCCGCGCTCTCATGCAGGACAACGCCCTTGCCGATTTCAAACTCGCTGCCCTCGCCGTAGACCTGGATCACGTCCTTGCGGACGAAACGGGTGAAGCTCACGCCCTCCACGTTCACAAGACCCCGGGTGATGCTGGCCAGCTGGTCATAGTCCGCCGGGTCCAGTACGGTGGCCTCGGGGATGCTCAGGTACATGGCGGCGTCCTCCAGCGGCATGTGGGTGCCGCCGTTGAAGGCGGCGGTAACGCCGGCGTCGCTGCCCAGCACCCGGACGCTCAGCCCGGCGTAGGCGGCGGACATATAGATCTGGTCGTAGCACCGGCGGCTGGAGAAGGTGCCGAAGGAGTGGAAGAAGACCTTCTTGCCCGTGGCGGCCAGGCCCGCGGCCACGCCGGCGGCGTTGCCCTCGGCGATGCCGGCCTCAAAGGCCCGCTCGGGATAGTTCTTCCGCAATTGCTTGGTGTTGATGCATCCCATCAGGTCGCAGTCCACATAGACGATGCTCTTATCCTCGGCCATCAGCTCGTTCAGGGTCAGAGCCAGGCCGTCCCGGCAGGCCCGGGAGTCCTTTTCATGCTTGCCGATCAGTTTCACATTCATCTCTCTCACCCTCCTTTAAGCGTTCCGTGCGGCTTCCAGCTCTTTTTCAGAGGCCGCGATGGCCTCCAGCCACTGCTCCTCCTTGGGCTGGGAGGAGTGGTCGTGCTTGGGCTCCGCAAACGTCGCGCCCTTGCCTTTGCTGGTGTTCAGCACGATGCAGCTGGGTACGCCGCGGGTCTCCTTGGCCTTCTGGATGGCCTCGTAGATGGCCTTCACGTCGTGGCCGTCCACCACCTGGGTGTGCAGGCCGAAGCCCTCGGCCTTTTTGGCGATGTCGCCGTGGGCCAGGATGTCGTCCGTGGAACCGTCCAGCTGATAGCCGTTGTTGTCGATGAAGTAGATAATGTTGTCCAGCTTGTGGGCATAGGCGAAGTGGAAGCCCTCCCAGACCTGGCCCTCGTCAGCCTCGCCGTCGCCGATGACGCAGTAGACGTAATTATCCCGGCCGTCGATCCGGTTGCCCAGAGCCGCGCCGGTGGCGGTGGACACGCCCTGGCCCAGGGAGCCGGTGGTCAGGTCCACGCCGGGGGTGAGCTTGCGGTCCGTGTGGCTGGGGAACTTAGTGCCGGGCTGGTTCAGGGTGTAGGCCTCCTCCATGGGGTAGAAGCCCATCAGGCCAAAGGTGGCGTAGGCCACGGGGCCCGCGTGGCCCTTGCTGAGCACCAGCCAGTCCCGGTCCTCCCACCGGGGATTCTTGGGGTCGAACTTCATGACCTCGCCGTACAGCACGGCCATCAGGTCCGCCAGGTCCATAGACCCGCCCACATGGCCGAAGCCCCGGCTGTGGATCACCTTCAGCGTCTCCAACCGGATCTCCGCCGCCAGTACCTTGAGATTTTTTTCGTTCATCAGCTCTTTCTTCCTTTCCATGTTTTGCCGTCTGCCACGCCGTGGATTCCACAGGGCGCGGCCAGCGGTCAGAGCAGGACTTCCCGGGAACTGTGTGCGTTCACACAGATTTGCACGGTTACCACCGGAGGCCTTGTTCATTGCGGCTATATTTTACTCCTATTCAAACCGTCCCGTCAATATCTGTTTGAATTTTCACAATGGATTGGGGAAAACGCAAAAAAACCACTGTATTTCACTACAAATCATACAAAGGTTGAGGCGGCGCGGCGTCTGCCGCGCCGCCTGTCAGCAGCAGAGAGAGAATGGTGCCCGCCGGGGGAGCTTATTCGTACCGGGTGCCGGCGCCCTCTACCATGGCGTCGTAGGCCCGCTTGACCTTGTCGTAGTTCTTATCCCGGTCCAAAACCACGCCGCGGCCCACGCCGTCCACAATGCGGCCCACGCCGATGGCCTCCAGCTTCTCGTCGGTCTCCGCCAGCAGCGCGGGGGCGGAGCCGGGGTCCGTGGAGCGGCCGTCGAAGATAATGTGGAGATACACCCGCTCCAGCCCGTTGTCCCGGGCCATCTCGCAGATGTTCAGGGGGTAGTCAATGCAGCCGTGGGAGGACTTGTAGGTCAGGTACGCCAGCAGATGCAGGGCTGTGCCGTTCTTCTTGGCGTGCTCGATGGCCTGAAGGAAGATGGGATTCTGCTTAAAGCTGCCGTCCTTCACGGCGGCGTCCAGGCGGACGTCGTCCTGCATCACGCAGCGGCCCGCGCCCAGGTTGGAGTGGCCCGCCTCGGAGTTGCCGGCCTTCCCCGCGCCCAGACCCACGAACTCGCCGGAGGCGTGGAGCTTGGACCAGGACTTCTCCGCCAGCAGAGAGTCCCAGTAGGGGGTGTCGGCCAGATGGATGGCGTCGCCGTCGTCGCCGGTGCCCAGGCCCCAGCCGTCACAGATGATGAGGAGCATCTTCCGGCCCTGGCCCCAGTCCTTGCCCTCGCATAGGGGCCTGCCGTCCATCTCGGGCGGCTGAGGAATGCCCATGACGTTCAGCACTGTGGGGGACACGTCGCCCAGGGAGCCGTCCCGCAGCCGAATGGGGCTGGGATCGGCGGGGTCGATCATGATAAAGGGCACCAGGTTGGTGGTGTGGGCTCCGTCGGGCTTGCCGGCGGCGGTGTAGAGCTTTTCAATGTTGCCGTGGTCGGCGGTGATGGCCACCACATACCCCTTGCCCAGGGCGTCGTTGACCACTTTGTCCAGGTACTGGCTCACATAGCCGCAGGCCTTGATCTTGGCCTCAGTGTTCTGGGTGTGGCCGATGACGTCGCCGTTGGCGAAGTTGGTCACCACAAAGTCGTACTTGCCCAGGGCGTCCACCACGGCGTCCGCCACCTGGGGCAGGGAGAGCTCCGGCTTCTGGTCAAAGTCGATGCCCTTGGGAGAGGGGAAGCACAGATCGTCCTCCCCGGGGAAGGCATTGTTCTCGCCGCCGTTGAAGAAGAAGGTCACGTGGGCGAACTTCTCGCTCTCGGCGCAGTGGAACTGGGTCTTCCCCGCCTCGCTGAGGACCTGGGCCAGGGGCTTCACCACCTTGGCGGGGGCGAAGGCGATGGGCAGGTCCTTGAACTTGTCGTGGTACATGGTCATGATGACAAAGTCCAGGTCGTTGAGCTTCCGGCGCTCCGCCTTGTCGAAGCCCTCCTCCGTGAACATCTCGGTGAGCTCGATCTCCCGCTCGCCCCGGCGGCAGCAGAAGATAACCGCGTCGCCGTCGGAGATCTTGCCCACGGGCTTGCCGTCCTCCACCAGGACCATGGGCTCCAGGTGGTAGTCGTCCTGCCCCAGCTCGTATGCCTTTTTGACGGCCTCAGCCAGCTGAGCGCCGCCGCGTTTGATGTCTGCCATATCAAAAACCTCCTGTATCGATCAATGTGTCCTCGCTGCCGCCGCTTTGGCCCGGATGATTACCAGACCGGAGCGCGGGGCAAGGTTCTTCCGGGTTCTTTTTCTCTCAAGAAAGAGATCACTGTCCGTCGCTGGGGGGAATCAGCCTGTCGGCCGCCACCTGCCCGCAGGCGGGAAAGATGTCCAGCAGCTGGGGGAAGGTGTAGACCTTGCCGTCGGGCATGTTCTCCTCCGTCAGCTTCAGGGGCTTGTTTTTGTTGTACTGCACCGTGACTGTCATGCCGAAATCGCAGGCCTTGGCGCCCACGATGTCCCGGTTCAGGTTGTCGCCCACATAGCAGCAGTTCTCCGGCTGGGCGCCCACTTCCTCCATGGCGTAGTAGTAGATGGCCGGGCCGGGCTTGCGGACGTAGGTGATAGAGGACTGCTGGACGGTCTTGAAATAGGGCCGCAGGCCGTCGGCGTCCAGCCACTCGTCCACCTCCCGCCTGCCCACCAGGTCGCTGATGATGCCCAGCGTATAGCCCCGGGCGCACAGCTCCTTCACGGTTTCGGCGCCGCCTTCCACCACCGTGCGGCGGCCCTTGGTCTGGCGGTACTGGTACGTCAGCTCCGAGGCGTTTTTCAAAATGCGCTCCCGGTCCATATCAAAGGCCAGCCAGCGGGTCCACAGGACCTCCTCCGGGGCCTCGCACATGAATTTCAGCGCCCACTCCCGGTACTTGTCATACCGCTTGTCGATCACGTCGCTGAACCACTGGTTGGGGTTGTCGGTCTCCACGCCGCACAGCTCCGCGATCTTCGCCCGGGCGGCGGAGAGGTAGGCCGGGTCCTCGTCGATGACCCGGAAGGTGCCCCCCAGGTCCAGGAAGATGTATCTGATGTCGGTGTTCATATTCCATCAGCCTCCTTGTTGTTATAGTCGACACACCTGAAAAGAATGAGAATGATTCTTTCCAGCCCGGCGGCAGTTTTACTGCCGCCGGGGACCGTGTAAACGGTTGTGTGTTTGACTTCATAGGTGAAGCGCACAGGCAAGCCCGTCCGGCGGGTCAAAGACCCGCTGGTTGAAAATCCGAAATTTGCGGATTTTCAAACGCTTCAACTATATAGTCCTCTGGAAAACGGGAGACGCGCCCGGAGGGCCTCCTCCCCCGGACGTTCTCCAAATCCATTCAGTTCAGGGGCGGCAGCAGGTTCAGGATCTCCCGGAAGTCCTCCACCACCGCGTCGGGGCGGTTCTCCTCGGTGAACTCCACGGGGTGCTTTTTCTCCGGGGAGGAGAAGATGATGTTGCAGCCCACGCCGGCCTTCTTGGCGCCGGGGATGTCCCGCTTGATGTTGTCCGCCACGGACACGCACTCGCTCAGCTCCACGCCCATCTCCCTGGCGGCCAGCTGGTAGATCTCAAAGCAGGGCTTGCGCATTCCGCAGACGGAGGAGAGGATGACCGTATCAAAATACCGGTCCAGACCATCCTCCTCCAGCCAGTCGGGCACCTCGTTCTCGCCGATGAGGTTGGAGATAATTCCCAGCTTGTAGCCCCGCTCATGGAGGCCCTTGATGACCTCCACGCCGCCGTCCACAACGACCCGGCGGCCCTTGCACTGGCGGTACTGGAAGCTCAGCTCATGGCAGACCTGCCTGATGCGCGCCTGGTCGTAGTCCGGCAGCAGCCACTTGCACCACAGCTCCTCGTCGTTGGACTCCTTGTTCTCCCCCAGGGCCCACTTGCGGTAGGGCTCGTAGCGCTCCTCGATCATCTGGTAGAACTCCTCGTAAGGAACAGGGGAACCGGCGATCTCCGCCATCTTCCGCCGGGCGTGGCGCATCCAGGGCTCCTCCAGCAGGGCGATGCGGAGGGTCCCCCCCAGGTCGAAGAAGACGGCCTTGTAACGCTTTGTCGTATCCATAGCGCTCCTCCTTGTTTAAGTACGGGCGGGGAAGATGTCCAGCAGCTCAGACAGGGCGGTGATGACGTGGTCGGGGGTGAACTCCTTGCCGGTGGCGTGCTCGTTGTTCAGGGTGTCGGGCTCGTCGATGCGGATCATCATGCCGAAGCCCGCGGCCTGGGTGCCCTCCACATCCCGGACGGGGTTGTCGCCCACGTAGGCGCAGTTGGCCTCGGGCGTGCCGATGCAGCGGCACGCCAGGTGGTAGATCTCCGGGTTGGGCTTGCGCAACCGCACCTTGGAGGAGAGAATGGTGGTCTTGAAGCACTGGGCCACGCCGTCGGCGGCCATCCAGTCGGGGATCTCCGTCTCCGTGACAGTGTTGGCGATGATGCCCAGCGTGTAGCCCCGGGCGCACAGCTCTTTGATGGTGGCGACGGCGTCGGGCCGGGCTACACGGCGGCCGTCGTGGTCCCGCCACAGGCGGGTGAGCCGGGCGGCGTTGGCGAAGACCATGTTGGGCTCGTACTCCGGCAGCATATACTGGGTCCACAGCTCGCCCTCGGAGGCATCCAGCAGCGTCTCCTTGGACATCTTGCGGTACTTCTTCCACCGCTCCTCCAGCTTGGCGAAGAGCTCGTCATGGCTCTCCTTGGTCTGGATCAGCTCCATCAGGCCGGCCTCGGCCCTGTCAATAAAGTCCTGCTCCTTGAGCACAATGCGCAGGGTGTTGCCCACGTCAAAGAAAATCGTCTGAATATCCGGGGTCATTTCAAAGTCCTCCTTCAAAATAGTATACGAAACCGAAAACCGCGGAACCCCCGCCGGAAAGTCCCCCGGGGACCCGGCCGTCCGGCGCCGGGGACAAATCTGTAAACGTTTACGGCCTTTTACAGGTTTCATTCTAAATAACGGCGGGTTCTTTGTCAATATCCCAAATGCCAAAGTGTAGGGCGGTTTTTTCGTTTTTATGACCAAAAGACGGAAAAAATCAGATTGTTATTGACAATAGAAGGAAAATCATATATGCTTTTATTATGTGGCTGGCAGTGGGAACGGCGCTGCCGGCCGCGAAATATAAAGCGGAAACGTTTGCGGTTTTCCGGGCTGGGGAGGATGGCTGAATTCTATGAAAAGCGTAACGCTAAAGGATGTGGCAAAAGCCGCCGGCGTCTCTTACGCCACCGTCTCCCGGGCCCTGTCCGGCAGCCCCCAGATCGGCAGCGACACCCGGGAGCGCATCATCAAGCTCTGCGACGAGATGGGCTACACCACAAACTATGTGGCCCGGTCCATGGTGATGAAAAAAACGGACCTGATCGGCCTGGTGGTCCCCTCGGTGGACAACCAGTTCATGAGCGAGCTGGCCTACCACGCGGAGATGAGCGCCAGGGCCCATGGCTACAATATCATGCTGTGCAACTCCGGCCCGGACCTAAAGCAGGAGAAGACGGTGGTCAAGCTGCTGCTGGGCCGCCAGGTGGACGGCATCCTCATCGTGCCCCAGGGGCCCCAGACCTACGAGAACATCCGGGCCTACGCCGACCAGGTGCCCACAGTGTTCGTCAGCGAGAACCTGCGGGACCAGCCCCAGAGCTACGTCACCGTGGACAACAGCCGGGGCACCTACATCGGCACCAAGTACCTCTATGAGCTGGGCCACCGGGACATTCTGTACTTCGGCCGCCGCCACACCACCACCCACCAGCTGCGGGCCGAAGGGTATATGCGGGCCTGCCAGGAGCTGGGCCTCCAGCAACGGTTTTTCAACAGCGAGTACAGCCGCTCCTCCATCAACAACGGCTACCAGATGGCGCGGGACCTCTTCTCCCGCCCCATCGACTACACCGCCATTTTCGCCTCCACAGACTCCCACGCCCTGGGCGTCATGCGGGCGGCGGATGAGCTGCGGATCGACATCCCCGGACACCTGAGCCTGATCGGCTTCGACAACATCCCCTCGGCGGAGCTGCCCCGCATCGAGCTGACCACCATCGAGCAGCCCCTGCGGGAGATGGCGGTCCAGGCCGTGGATATGCTGCGGGACAAGATCGAGCACGGCACCCAGGGGTATGTCCACCAGATCCTCCTGCCGGGCCTTGTGAAGCGGGGCACCTGCCGCACGCTGGACTGATCGCCGCCAAAAAAATCCAGGGATGCCCGACAGCCACGCCGGACCCCCATAAAAGAAAGGGAGCAGATCTCATATGAACGGCTATCTCTACGACCCCCACACCCATACGGCGGAGACCAGCAGATGCGGCCGCCTCTTCGCCGCCGACGTGGTGGACCGCTACGTCCGCCACGGCTTTTCCGGCCTGGTGGTCACCGACCACCTCCATCCGGAGTACCTATCACGCATTGACACGGAGCACAATTGGGATAAGGTCATGGACCACTACCTCAGCGGCTACCACGCCTCCAGGAAGCGGGGCGACGAGGTAGGACTGGACGTGCTCCTGGGTGCGGAGTTCCGCTTCCCCGAGAACGACAACGACTACCTGGTCTACGGCATCGACGAGCAATGGCTGCGCTCCAACCCCTACGCCTGCTGCATGAGCGCCCAGGAGTTCTTCGACAAGTTCCACGACCAGGTCCTCATCATCCACGCCCACCCCTTCCGCAAGGGCAGCGCCCCTGTGCAGGAGACCGCCGTCCACGGCGCGGAGATCATCAACGGCAACCCCCGCCATGAGAACAACAACGACCAGGCCCTGGCGCTGTGCCGCCGCCATCCGGAGTACTTCCGTCTGGCGGGGTCCGACACCCACCGGGACGGGGACGAGGCCCGCACCGCCGTGGTTCTTCCGGAGCGGGTACACGATTCCTTTGCCTACAAGGCCTTGATCGAAAGCCGCAGTTTTCACCTCTGGAGCCCGTCGTTCCAGGAGTTTGTGGAGGCCGACGAGGCCATTCGGAAGGAGGCGGCGAAATGAGCCGTTTTGACTCTCTGATCATCGGCGAGGTGGCCCGGGACACCAACGTGGATTACGACGGCGCCACCGTCCAGGCCATTGGCGGCGCCGTGTACTACTCCGGCTTCGCCGCCGCCAACATCGGCCACAAAATCGCGGTGCTGCCCAAGGCGGACATGGCCCCGGAGGAGCTGGAGGCGGCTTTTGCCAAAGCGCCCAGCGCCGTGGTGTACCCCCTGCCCAGCACGCACTCCTTTGTGACCAAAAACGTCTACCACACCCCGGACCGGGAGCGGCGCACCTCCACGGTGGACAGCGTCATCGATCCCTACCGCACGGAGGAGGTCCCCGCTGAAATCGACGCCAAAATCTGGCACCTGGCGGGCCTGGTGGGGGGCGACATCCCCGACGAGATGATCCCCTTTGCCGCGGAGCGGGCCATGGTGGCCATTGACGTGCAGTGCATGCTCCGCTGGGTGGAGAACGGCGGCATGGTGTATCACGATTGGGCAGCCAAGCGGGAGATGCTGCCCTATGTCCGCTTTTTGAAGACCGACGCCGCCGAGGCGGAGATCCTCACCGGCCTCACAGACCGGGCGGAGGCCGCCAGAACGCTGTACGGCTGGGGCGCGAAAGAGGTTTTGATTACCCACAACACCGAGGTGCTGGTCTACGACGGAGCGGAGATCTACACCTGTCCCATCAGGGCCCGGAATCTCTCCGGCCGCACCGGGCGGGGAGACACCACCTTCGCCTGCTACATCAACGAGCGGCTGACGCAGGACATTCCCACGGCCCTCCGCACCGCCACGGCCCTGGTCTCTTTGAAGATGGAGACTCCCGGGCCCTATATGGGTACCCGGCAGGACCTGGAGGCCTATATCAAGGAATTCTATTAAACGGCACATAAGGGCGGCGCGCCGGAAACCGGCGCGCCGCCTGTTTGTTATTTTTGCCGTGAATCTGTATCCCTTTTGTAATCCTTTTGAGATTTCTTCCCCCCGGCGGAGTGGTATCCTATCCCTATCAGATTTTGATAGAAAGGACTTTCCGCTATGTACCGTTTACTCGCCTCTCTCCTTCTGCTTTGCCTTCTGCTGTCCCTCACCGCCTGCGGCGGAAAGCCCCGGGCCGATGCGCCCCCCGGCGGCGCCCCCGCTCGGGACCCAGCTGTCCCGCCGGAGGAGACGGACACAAAACCCGCTCTTACAGGGGATGAGGCCCGCCGGGCCGCCTTTGCGGAGATCCTCCGCACCGCCCATGACCAGCAGGTCCTGCCGGACGGCACGGTCCTGGACGGCAATTCCATCGAGGGCATTGAGGGCAATCTCTTTGCCCTGCACGACGTGGACGGCGACGGCGCGGCAGAGCTGATCCTCCTCTGGCAAAACGCCATGATGGCCGGTCAGACAGAGATTGTCTACGGTTACGACGAAACCGCCGGCGAAGTGCGCCAGGAACTGCGGGACTTCCCCGGCATTATCTTCTACGAGAACGGCGCGGCGGAGGCCCCCTGGTCCCACAACCAGGGCTGGGCCGGCGACTTCTGGCCCTACACCCTCCACCGCTTTCAGCCGGAGACCGGCGCCTATGAGAACATGGGCTCCGTGGACGCCTGGGACCAAATCCGCGTGTCCAATGGCTTCCCCCGGGATGTGGACGCCGACAGGGACGGCATGGTCTATGTCCTCCTCTCTGACAACTGGGACTTCACCTACCACCAGGACCCCGCCAGCGGCGAGGCGTACTGGTACTATGAGGAGCCGCCGGTGGACGGGGCGGAGTACCTGGCCTGGCGGGACGGCATTGTGGAGGACGCGGAGTCTCTGGAGCTGTCCTTCGTGCCCCTGACGGCGGAGAATATCGCCGGCGTTCTGGACGTGCCCTACGTGGAGCTCCTCACCACACTGCTGCCCACTCCGGCCGGATGAGGAACCGAAAACCCCCGGTCCCGCGCACGCGGGACCGGGGGTTCTGATCTTCAGAGAGAGCAGGTCATCTCTCCTCGGGAGTGAAGTACACGAAGAAGGTATCGCCCTCGTCACCCTCCTCAAATGCCTCCAGATAGGAGATGGAGAAATCCTTGTGCTCGGCGGGCACCTCGTACACCAGAAGGCCGGTGCGCTCCTGGTTCACGCCGAGCTGATATGTACCGGGCAGCTGGTCGTCGCTGATGGGGTCCAGCTCCTCATAGGTCTCCGGGTCGGTGGTGATGGGCAGACGGTAATCCTCGTCCCCGCTGCTGCCCCACTGGGCCTGGAAATCCGTGTCATACATCTCCACGCTGCTGGTAAAGGTGTTCTTCACCGTGATCTCCACCACCAGCATCTTGCAGCCCTCCGCCGCCGCGCGGCCGGCGAATTCGCCGCAGGTATAGGCGCTGTTGACGATGTAATTGAACCAGTAGGCATGCATGGTGTCGCCCATGCGTCCCTCAGCCCAACCGTCCTCCGCATAGACATCCCCATCGCCGGAGCCGACGTTATCGCCGCTGCCGCCGGAGCTGGTTCCGGAACTGGTTCCGGGACTCCCGGAATCCTTGCCTCCGCAGCCCGCCAGAGCCAGCACCATAACCAGCGCCAGCAATACCGATAACAACCGCTTCATTTGAAATCCCTCCAAAAATCTCTGAAATTCTATGCTCCCGCAGGCGTTTTTCCCTGCGGGGCAACAAATATTCTATCACTGCCACACAGCAAAGTCAACCAGCTCTTTGCCTTTCCGTCCGCTTTTTTCGCCTGCAAAAAACCGCCCGCGTCTCTTGACACAGGCGGTTTTTTGATCCCCTTACCGTCCGGGGATGATCTCGATCCAGTACCCGTCCGGGTCGCTGATGAAATAGATGCCCATGGCCGGGTTCTCAAAGCAGATACAGCCCATGCCGGCGTGTTTTTGATGGGCGGCCTCGTAGTCCTCCGCCGCCAGGGCCAAGTGGAACTCGCACTCCCCCAGATCGTATTTCTGAGGATGGTCCCGCAGCCACGTCAGCTCCAGGCGGAAGTCCGTCCTTCCGTCTTCCAGAAACACGATCACAAAGCTGCCGTCCTCCGCCTCCTTGCGGCGCGCCTCCTCCAGGCCCAGGGCGTCACGGTAAAATTGGATGGACCGCGCCAGGTCGGCTACATTAAAGTTGAAATGGTTGAATGTCAGCAAATTTCATCACCTCATAGACAGTATACCACAGGCTGCCCCCGCAACACAAGCGGGTTCTCCAGCAGGGAAGCGTCCATTGATCCTCCGCAATTTTTGGTTTCGGCTGCGGCTGTGCAGGAGCGGGGCTCTATCCCCGCCTGTTCTCCCGAAAACGCCAGGTTTGCGGTGAAGTGCCCCCTGTCAAGCAGACAAAACAGAAAATATCAGAAAAGAGTTTCCTTCTTTTATTTATCTCTGGACTCAAAAATTCCATAGGCGTCACACAGCCGAGTTTTTGGGTAACGCTCATTGTTATAAAAGTTGATGTATGCGGAAATCGCTTCATAAAGTTCATCATAGACATCAAAATACCAAAGGTAGTACATTTCGGATTTTAGGGTCTGTTTACATTAGGCCTTGTTTGAAAATTGGCGGAATGCCCAACGGCGAGAGATTTTTCTTCCAGACAAGGCAAAAATCCGCAGGAATACTTGGTGTATTTTCAAGAATTTTTAACGCCGTATGGCGGAAAAAGATCCGCTGTTTGGGCGGGGCGTTTTGACATTTTTCAAACAAGGCCTAATATCATATCTATAGCACTTGCGCTTTGCTATTTTGGAGCTACTATCCTGAAATCCTTTCCAGAGGCCGGCCTTGATCACTTCACTTTTCTGTATCACAATTATTATAGTTCTCCTTTTAGAAATAAAAATACCGCAGCGAAATCACTGCGGTGCAAAGCATTTACTATGTTGATTTATATAAAAATTGACAGACCACTCCCTTGGTGGTCTGTCAACTTATCATGGCGGAGATGGAGGGATTTGAACCCCCGCACGCCTTGCGGCGCCTACCGGATTTCGAATCCGGACCCTTCAGCCACTTGGGTACATCTCCATATTTTACTTCCAGCGATATTATGCCATAGATTTTCCTGCAATGCAAGACTTGCTTTACTTCCACATAGAATATTATATGAGCACAATACATTTTGGAAGATGGAAAGCATAAAGCGGAGTGGCTTGGGCACAAGCGATAAAGCAGCAATTTACTGACTCTCTGCCCCGGGAGTCAGTTTACACAAAGATCTGATTCAGCTATGGACATATTTGAAATTTCATGTATAAAAACAGCAGTTTCGATTTCTTTGGCGTTGAAATGCTGAAAATAAAAACAGATAATACTGTTGGAATAGGTTCATATAACAATTATTCTTTTCGAGTGCAGACCATTTTTTACACCACTAATGTGATGATCACTCAAGTATGATTGAATCAATTCTTTTGAATTATATAAATTGATTATGACCGACTTAATGTTTTCTATCGTTTCTTGTGATGCGACAGGGTACTCATTTTTAAATTCATCCGGAATCAACGACCTATTAATAACAATTTACATGCAGATACACGGCGATTGCCCTCCGCAACAGCTATTTTCCCTTCGTTATCGACACAGCCTGTTACCATTTCAGATCCATGTAAACAGTTAGTTCGTTCGATATTGCTTGCAAGCGAAGATATGTCCGCATACTTTAAAAGGTATTAATCACATCTGCCTCTTCAGGCATTTTAGAGGCATTGTCCACCAATGTACTGGATGCGAATCGAGGATTCTTTATATCTAACTTCAAGCTAAGCATATTTACCACACAATATCTATACGGTAGCGCCATCATTCCCCCTCCTTTATTTGCTATGTGGCTCTCTAGTTCTGGCAAAGTCATCAATTAAAGCCTCAATAAGACGGTCTGCGTCAGGGCCTAATTGATCAACAATAACGCTAAAAACATGTTCAAGAATCTTTTTCTCTGTTTTATTAAGTGTTTTCAGTGTGTTGATCGCTTTGAATGCCGTCGTACCTTTGAATGTACCAATGAGCATATCCAATTCATAAAAGCGATTTCTTGATAATATACACCAGATTCATCTGTGACAGTCGAATTAGAAACTGCTTTTTGAGCTGAAGATAATTTGGGAAGAATACGGCTCTTAGCTGTAATATCAGTACCATTTTCGATGGCATCGGCCGCATCATGGACAGTTGCTTTGGCCTTTTCAAGTTCCATAGTCAGCTCTCGATTCCGTTTCAATGATGCGGCCCTTATTTCTCGGGTTATCTCTGCTGCAACCCTTTGCAACTGTTCAATCAGGACAAAATAGGCAGGATTTTTTTCAAAATTATCGCGGCGAGCATTAGGAATCAGGTGAGGACTTGAAACGAACACTTCACCGATTGACCAGCCATTAAAGCGCGCATCTTTGAATACTGTGTTCAGGGTTTGTCCATCACCAATCTGTATATTCCCTTTTCTTAAGCGAAGCCCCTTAACGGTCTTATCATAAATGCTTCCAAGATAATTCGTTCTTCCAAGCCATGCTATCGCTAACACGCTGCCATCATTTTGCGTGATCTTTATAAGGTCGATGTCATTAATACCATCATACAAGTTTTTTCCTTTATCAACCAAAAACCGATCTTTATAAGGTTTATACAGTGGTGTGGTTGTGTTCCCAAAAGAAACCGAGATATTATAAGAATTGACATCCATTCCTTGGGCATTTAGACGCCGGATGATCTCCTTTCCCCAGGTGAAAGAACTTGGGTCATAAGGAACTGGGGCATTTTGGGAAATATATGAAACTACATTTTCATAATCATTTGCTCATGTGAGATAAAGAAGTAAAAGAAGTGTAAAAAATTTTGCCGTTCCCTGTCCGGCTGACTGCCGGACGGGTCGGGCTTTAGTCGGGCAACTCTACCTTGCCGACAAAAGAGTAATAGATTTCGATTTCCTGTCTGCGGAGCTTCCCCCGGCGTTTCCCGTCAAGGGCTTCCGATTCGTGGATTACGATTTTCTCCACAAACTCCCGTAACAGGGTAGGGGTAAGTTCCTCAAAGCTGGTGTACTTGCGTACCACTTTCATAAACTTTTCAGCGTTTGCCGTGGCTTCCAGCGTTTTAGAAAGTTCGCTCTGCAAGGCGGCGGCTTTCTCTTTCAGTTCCTTTTGCTCGGCTTCGTAGTCTGCCGAAAGCTCCGTGAAACGCTCGTCCGATATGCGCCCGGTCACGCTGTCCTCATACAGCCGCTTGAAGATAGCGGAGAGTTCCGCAATCCGTTTTTCTGCCGCTTCCAGCTCTTTCTTCTTGGCGGCGTTCCGGCGTTTGCTCCCGTCCTCGGTCTGCTCGGTCAACAGCTTCATAAACCGGGCTTCGTGCTTTGCGGCGTAGCTGGTGACTTTCCGTAGGTTCTCGGTCACTCCGGCGGTTAAAAGGTCGGTGCGGATAAAGTGCGCCGTACAGTCTGCCGTGCGCTTCTTGTAGCTGCCGCATATGTAGCAGTCCTGCCGCCGCTTGTCCGTCTGATACCTCTGCTGGTACATGACGCTGCCGCAGTCGGCACAAAAGAGCAAGCCGGAGAACAAGCCCACTTCATCATAGCGGTTGGGGCGTTTGCGCTGCTTGCGTAGCTCCTGCACACGCTCCCATGTTTCCCGGTCAATGATTGCTTCGTGGTGGTTCTCAAAGATTGCCTGTTTTTCCACGGGGTTCTCTTTGCTCTGCTTCACCTTATAGGACACTTTCTCGGTCTTGAAGTTCACAAGGCAGCCCGTGTATTCCCGGTTTTCAAGGATATGCGCCACGGTGTTTGTCGCCCATCTGCACTCATAGCCGGGGTGGTAGCGGCGTGTACTTCCCGTCCGGCGGTATTCCAGCGTTCCCGGCGTGGGTGTCTGCTGCTCCGTAAGCATACGGGCTATCTTGGTCGGTCCGTTCCCGGCAAGGCAAAGGCTGTATATCTGCTTCACCACGGGGGCGGCTTCCTCGTCAATGATGAAATTTTCGTCCTCGTCCATGAGGTAGCCGTACACGGGCTTGCTTGTGACAGGCTTCCCACTCATGCCTTTTGAGCGTTTTACCGCCCGGATTTTCTTGCTCGTATCCCTCACCAGCCATTCGTTGAACAGGTGCTGTTGGGGAAGGGTACGAAAAGTTTTGAAAAAGCCAGGATTTATGCGGGATTGCGGCGGATTGGCTCCTGACTGTTCCCAGCCTGGAATAGAAAACGGCAAAAGCCGACAACTGCATACTGTTTTTTGCGGGAGAATGTAGCATAGCTACGTTCTCCCTTTTTTCATCCCCATTTTGCGATGGGGTATTTTTATTTGTAGTAGGGAGTTGAGAACACATGAACGCCCAAGTGATCGCCGTAGTCAATCAAAAAGGCGGTACGGGCAAGAGTACAACTTGCGCAAACCTCGGCATCGGTCTGGCCCAAGCCGGGAAAAAGGTGTTAGTGGTGGACGTAGACCCCCAGGCCAGTCTTTCCATCAGCCTGGGTCATTCCCAGCCGGACGATCTGCCCGTCACCCTCTCGGACCTGATGGGCAAGGTGCTGAACGATCAGCCCATCGCTCCCGGCGAGGGCATCCTGCATCATGCGGAGGGCGTGGACCTCATGCCCTCAAACATCCAGCTCTCCGGCATGGAGGTGTCGCTGGTGAACGCCATGAGCCGCGAGACCATCCTGCGGCAGTATCTGGACACGGTTCGGAAACAGTACACCCACATCCTGCTGGACTGCCAGCCCTCCCTGGGTATGCTCACCGTCAACGCCCTGGCTGCTGCCAATCGTCTGATCGTCCCCGTCCAAGCGGAGTACCTCCCGGCGAAAGGGCTTGAACAGCTCTTGCAGACCGTGGGCAAGGTGCGGCGGCAGATCAATCCCAAGCTGCTCATTGACGGCATCCTGCTGACGATGGTGGACAGCCGGACCAACTTTGCCAGGGAGATCAGCGCCCTGCTCCGGGAGACTTACGGCGGGGACATCAAGGTATTCGATTCCGAGATACCCCATTCTGTCCGGGCCAAGGAGACCAGCGCCGAGGGCAAGAGCATCTTTGCCCATGACCCCGGCGGAAAGGTGGCCGAAGCCTATGGAAATCTGACGCGGGAGGTGCTACGGCTTGAAAAGCAGCGCGCGAAAAGTAGAGCTGGCATCAGCCTCTGACCTGTTCACCACGGAACAGGAGCGTCAGGACGCCAAGCTGGAGAAGGTGCAGAATATCCCGTTGTCCGAGCTGTACCCGTTCCCCGACCATCCGTTTTCCGTAAGGGATGATGATTCTATGAAGGAAACCGTGGAGAGCGTCAAGGAATACGGCGTTCTCATGCCCGCCATCGCCCGCCCCCGCGAGGGCGGCGGCTATGAGTTGGTGGCCGGACACCGGCGCAAATACGCTTGTGAATTGGCTGGACTGGACACCATGCCGGTCATTGTTCGAGACTTGGACCGGGACACCGCTACGATTTTCATGGTAGATAGCAATATCCAGCGTGAAAACATTCTGCCCAGCGAAAAGGCAAAAGCCTATCAGATGAAGATGGATGCTATACGGCGAAAGGCAGGCAGGCCCTCAAAAGATGAGGAAATTGCTGGTGTTGAAAATGGTGGACAAGTTGGCCACCATTTCCGTGGCGTAAAAAGCCGTGACCTTCTTGCCGAGAACTCAGATGATAGTGCCAGGACTATACAGCGTTACCTTCGCCTTAATGAACTATCCCCCCAGCTTCAGCAAATGGTGGACGATAAGAAAATCGCCATGACCCCCGCCGTAGAAATTTCCTATTTGAAGCCGGAGGAACAGGAACTTTTGGTGGAGACCATCGAGAGTGAACAGGCTACTCCGTCGCTGTCCCAGGCCCAGCGGATGAAAAAACTCAGTCAGTCCGGGAAACTGGATGAGGACACCATGCTGGGCATCATGTCGGAGGAAAAAAAGCCGGAGGTCGATAAGATCGTTCTGACTTCCGATACCCTCCACAAATATTTCCCCCGCTCCTACACCCCCAAGCAGATGCAGGACACCATCATCAAACTGTTGGAACAGTGGATGAAGAAACGCCAGCGCAGCCAGGAGCGGTAATTGAATATCGGACAAGCAGGCCGGACAGGGATTTTTCTTTTCTCTGACCGGCTTTTTTGCTGTCCGGGAAAGGAGACCTATCGTTGTATATCAACACATTCCAGTATAAGCCGGAACACGTCGATTGCAGGCTGTGTACCGAGTACGCCGGGAAAAAGAAGGGCTGCACCGCCAAAACCTGTCCCTGGCTGGCGGAGCGGATCGAGGCTGGTGTTGTGGGCTACAAAGAGGCTGTCATGGAGACATTCCCCCGGAACGTCCACACGGACGCCCGCCTGCATACGGCTATCTGCCGGTTCTCCGGCTCCCTGTTCCTCACCGCCGCCCACTACCAGCGCATGGAGCGTATGAAGGTCCAGCAGGGCTACCGCCGACGCCGGGACACCCCGGCCTACTATGCGGCTATGTATCTGCTCACCGCCAATGAGGACATCTGCACCCGCGCCGCGAATTGCTTTTGCAGATATGGCATCGAGTTCGACTACGCCACCACGCAGGACATCTCGCCCCACAACTATACCCTGCTGTCGGCGGCGAAGGACATTTACTCGGACGGCTCCAGCGTGGCGCTGAATGACCTCGCCATTTCGGAGGTGGTGGACACACTGGCGTTCAGCCTGATTGTCAACGCCCTGCTCATCGCCCGGTATGGCTGCTCTGTACTGAAAATAAGTGAGAAGGAGGGCAAGGAGTGAAAGCGGTCCATCTGCCCATCACGGGCCATGATCTGCTGGCTGTGGAGCGGTTTCGGGACGATACCCGCCACATGGCCGAGTTTCTGGTGCTGGAGGATTGCCCCCAGGGGCAGGAGGGCCAGTACATCCGGCGGTTTCTGACCGAGGACGGCTATGCCCAGGTGCTGGACGCCCAGCGGCAGGGCCGTGTCCGCGTCTACAAACACGCTGACATCATCGAGGGACACATCATCCCCGCCAAGCCCAAGAAGCGGCGGGGCAAATAACTATAAGGAGGGATTTTTATGTATTCTGTGGATTCTTTGGAGTATGCCGTCCGGCATCTGTTCCAGGGCGGCATCGGGGAGCATGGGTACAGCGAGGAAGAAGTGGAGACGCTGCTCCACGGCATTGACTTCGAGGCCCTGCTGCAAGCGGTCCGGCACAATGCCCAGACCGTCCACGCCTACACCACCGACGGCAAAGCGCCCATGTCCTTCAACTACCGGGGCAGGGACCTGTTCGGCCAGCGGGCCACCCGGCTGTACGAGGACAACGACCAGAGCTGCGCCTCCATCGTGCTGACGGACCGCACCTATGAGCTGTGGCTGCTGGAGGACATGGACCTTGTAGCCGTGGCCTGCGTGTCCCTGGACTGCGGGGACGGCGAGTACGTCACCGAGTACCGGGAGATCAAGGAGGGGGACCCTTGGGACAGCCCCATGTACCTGGACCTGGATGAGCTGGTCGATGAGATCAACGCAATGTGCGCCGCCTACTATGAGAGCGACATCCCTCTCTATGAGCTGTAACAGACGGGAAAGGAGATAAAAAGGCAGTTTTCCCGTCATGGGAACCACAAAAAGCAACGAAACCTATTCGGCAGTCTCGCTCTCAGGTGGAAAAGACAGCTCGTGTCTTTTGATTCTGATGATCGAAAAGGGCCTGCCCATCGACTGCGTACTCTATGCGGACACTGGCATGGAGTTCCCGGAGATGGAGGCCCATATCGCCAAGCTGGATGATTTTCTTTTTCGGGAGCGAGGATTGCACATTACCACCCTGCGGCATCCCCACGGTTTTGAATGGCTCATGTTCGATGTTCCCCAGCAACAGAAGCGGGCCATAGAGCGCCGTATTGCTATGGGTCAGCCTCCGACTGGCTATGGTTGGCCCGGGATGCGGGTGCGCTGGTGTACCGGCCAGCTCAAAACCCACCTTATCACAAAAGAGGTCAACCGGCTGAAAAAAGAGAAGAATGCCCTGCACCATATCGGCATTGCCGCCGATGAAGCCCACCGCTGCAAAGACGATCCTCATAACCGCTATCCATTGGTGGAATGGGGAATCACCGAGGCCCAGGCGCTGCAAATCTGCTATGACCGGGGCTACGATTGGGGTGGGCTGTACGAGATATACCGCCGTGCATCCTGCTGGTGCTGCCCCCTCCAGCGCATAGGAGAGCTGAAAAAACTGCGCCACCACCACCCAGAGTTGTGGGCGCGGCTGCTGGATATGGACAACCGGGCGCGGGCCATGTTCGGCCCCGGTCCCCTGGGACAGTTCAAGCAGAATTGTAGCGTGGAACGGCTGGAGGCCCGCTTTGCCCGCGAGGACGGGTCAACCACCGCATAACACAAAATTTTAACAGGAAGTGAGTTGAAATGGCTGTCTATCGTGTAGAACGGACGCGAGATTACACCGTCATGTCAAATTATCATCTGAAAGATACATCCCTGTCGCTGAAAGCCAAGGGGCTGCTGTCCATGTTCCTCTCTTTCCCGGAGGACTGGAATTACAGCACACGGGGGCTTGCCGCCATCTGCAAGGAGGGTGTTGACGCCATCGGCAGCACCATCAAGGAGCTGGAAAAGGCGGGCTACATCATCCGCCGCCAGCTTCGCGGGGCCAACGGGCGTATTACGGACACCGAGTACATCATCTACGAAAAGCCCCAGCCGCAGGAGCCGCCCGCGCCGGATGCGGACGAGCCGGATATGCCCCCGCCAGATACGGCATCACCACATACGGAAAACCCGGATGTGGCTGGCCCGGATATGGCTGCGCCGCATACGGAGAACCCCGCCCAATTAAATATAAATCAATTCAAAACTCAAAAATCAAATACTCAGCGATCAAATACTCATTCATTCCCTCCCCCTACCCCCTCCGAGACACCCGCGCAGCCGGTGGAAGGAATGAAAGAAATTTTTGAGAAGCGGGATGAAATTCGGGATCAGATCGAGTATGACCTGATCGTTACTCCCTCCAACCGGGAGCAGCTCAACGAGTTTGTGGAGATTATGCTGGAGGTTGCGCTCAGCCGCACCCCCACCATGAAGATCGGGCGGGACGCGGAATATCCTACGGCCTTCGTCCGGCAGCGGTTCGAGCAGATCACCTCCGCCCACATCGAGAAGGTGCTGGACGGCATCCAGGAAAACACCACCCGCGTTTGGAACACCAGGGCTTATCTTTTGGCGGCGCTGTTCAACGCGCCCTCCACGATGGACAACCACTACACCATGTTAGTCAACCACGACCTCAACGGCGGCAATTAGCCGTCTTATTTTTTACCCGGCCACCGGGAGAAAGGATCATGCCATGAAACGCCCCCTTGCTTACATCACCGCCGCCTGGAGCGGCAGCGAGATTGAGAACGCTGAAACCGCCGCCCGGTACTGCCGTCAGGTGTATGACGCGGGCTATTCCCCCATCTGCCCCCTCCTGCTCACCGCCCGTTTCCTCCACGATGCCGTCCCCCAGGAGCATAAGGACGGCCTCGACATCGCCCGCGACTATCTCCGCCGCTCCCGCGTCCTGGTGGTCTGCGGGCGGAGCATCGACGAGACAGTGAAGAACGACATCGCCACCGCCGAGCGCCTGCGCATCACCGCCACCACCCTGGATGGCATCCTCACCGTCAAGGGCCAGGGCCGGGGCGATTCCAATTCCCGCTGATAAGACATCGAAAGGAGCCTTGAGCTATGAAAAAACGAATCCTGACGCTGCTATGTACCGCTGTTCTGGCAATCAGCATCGCCGCACCCCCGGCGCTGGCCGCTGGCGGGCCGTTCTATCCCATCTCCGTGGAGGAATACACCTACGGCAGCTTTGACGAGCTGCGCATCAACAAAGTGTACCAGCTTTCGCTGTCCGACGACCCAAGCCGCATCCCTACGGAGGACTTCGAGCGCAACGGGCGGCGCTATTTCCTGCTGGACATGATAAGAGAGGACGAGGTGGGGGTGGACACCCAGGACTACACCGACACCATCACCCAGGACAGCAACACCAACGACCTCTCGGCGGTCTTGAAACAGTTGGACCCCCATCGGGAGGTCACGACTGAGGACGGCTATACCGGCCTGCTGGCGCTGGACTATACCTCTGTCACCGTGGAGGCCAAGGGCTACAAGACCAGCACAAAAAGCCTGTCCGCCACCCGCACCTATCCCAACCTGTCCGATGCCGACCTGTCCCTTGTCCCCAAAACCACCACGGACAACGGCAAAACCCTGACCCTGGGAGCTGTGGAGTGGAGCGGCGGCGAGAATGGCTATTACACCGCCACGGCCACCTATACCGGCACTTCCTCCACCCGCTACGCCACCGGCTACACGGTCACGGCCAGTTATACGGGCCAAGTTGCAAAGACCGGCTGCGAGGTTGTCACCTACACCGCCATCTTTGGCAGCGAGGAACTGGCAAAAGAGGAAAAACCGGCTGACCCTTCCGCCCCGTCCAACCAGACCGGGCCGGAGGCCCCTGACACAGACCCTGCCCCCGCTAAAACGGGTAGCACAAATTGGTTTTCCCTGCTGGGCTGTGCTGGCGGTGTGGCGGCGCTGGCAGCGGCGGCGGTTTGGACCATCCAGAAAATGAAAGGAAGGAGGAATTGAACATGAAACGGTTACTGCACATTTTTCTTTTGACGGCGGTTTTCGCCGCCATGCTGGTGGCCCCGGCCCATGCGCTGGAGTACACCGTTGACGAGCCGGAGGACTACCTGTTTGGCAGGCCCACCAGCGAGGACGCCTCCTATACGGCGGAGAATCCCAACGTGGACAGAAGCAAGAACACCGCCCTCATCCCGCCCGGTTTCGGGACCCCCACCAGCTATCTGCCCAACTCCGGGGAATATCTGACCCCCAATCTGGTCCCTGGCGCTCTCAGCGGCGGACTGGTGAATCAGGTGGGCAGCGTGGGCGGCGGCACTGTCACGAACAGCGGTTATCCTACGGTGGATGTGGGCGGTGCTGGCAGCACAAGCCAGTTCAGCTACACCACCACGCAGACCACCGCCTACACAGAGGTCACGTCTGATCTCTACTATTCCGGGGGCTACCTGGGGACGCTGAAAATCCCCTCTCTGGGCGTGAACGTCAAAATCTACGAGGGAACGGACAGCGCCCAGCTTGCCAAGGGCGCGGGCCACTTCACCAACACCAGCATCTGGAACGGCAACGTCTGCCTTGCTGGGCATAATCGAGGGGTAACGAACCACTTCGGCAAAATCCACACACTGAACGCCGGAGACACCATCAGCCTCACCACCCAACTCGGCACCCGGACCTATTCCGTTACCAGCGTTACCAAAGTCAGTGAGACGGACACCAGCGGCACCGCCGCCACGTCCGGCAATCAGATCACGCTCTATACCTGTGTGATGAATGAGCGGGATTATCGCTGGTGCGTGATGGCCCAGGAGGTCTAAGGCGGCGGTCTGGGCGGCATCCTCGACACTTTTCTTCTTCTGTGGTATCTTTTTCACAACGGAACCACAAAACCACCACAAAGGAGATAAAGAGCTATGAAGATGAAAGATTTTGCAAGCCGCCTGACCGCTGGAATCGCCTGCGCCGCGCTGGTGTTCGGACTGACCCTCCCCGCAAGGGCGGCAGCTCCCGACGAGACAATCCGAGTGGGCAGCTACAAAGGCAATTCGTTGGATGTGGGTGAGCGCAGCGGCCTCATCATCGGCCCCAGCGGAACGGAGTACACCGTCACCTCCAGCGACCCGGACACAGTAGCGGTAGAGCAAATAGCGGGCTTTTGGGTAGCCGTTGCCAAGTCCGAGGGAACTGCGGAAATCACCGCCGCCAACCGCGCCGGGGAGCGCGGGACCCTGACCCTCACAGTCGGCTCCGCCGCCCCCGCCAGCGCGGACAGCACAGGCCAGCCGGAAAATCTGGATGTGCGGCAGGAATTGATTCGGCTTATCAACCAGACCCGCGTGGCAAACGGCGCGGCGGAGCTGCCGGTCAGCGAGGCCCTGATGAACGCCGCGCAAGCCTGCTCCGACCGGCAGTACACCTACCATCACAACCAGGAGGAATGTGAGGCCGTGACCGCCTATGGCTACCCCCACGGCTTCGGCTCCAATCTCACTGTGTTCACCGGCGTGGCAACTGCGGACACCGCCCAACACGCTTTGGAGAACTGGATCAAATCCCCCGGCCACTTCCAGGCGATGATCGACCCCAAATGCGACAGCATCGGCGTGGGCGTAACAGAGATCAACGGTGTGACCTACTGCTATATGTTTGTCGGCAGGCCGGATACCATCAATCCCTACGGATAACAAAATACGGACAGAGAAAGGTCTTTCAGCCCAGGCTGGAGGACCTTTTCTCTTGCCCGAAAAAGCAAAGGAGAACTTTTTATGAGGAAGAAAACCTATTCCGCACTCACCCGCATGACGGCTCTGCTGTTGGTGCTGGTGTGTATGTTGGGACTGCTGCCCTCCACGGCGCTGGCGGCAAACCCCAGCACCATCAAGATGGACGATTGCGCATACAGCGGAACCAAGTACGATTCCCCGGCTTTAGGCGAGTGCTATATGCACCAGATGCACTTCAACTATGATGGCAAAAGCACAATGGGCTTCTGCGCTGAAAAGGGCAAGGGCATGGGCTGGTCGCTGAAAGGCCATACCTGGGGCAATCCCCAGCCCATTTCCGACCCCACTGTAAAGACAATGATGGCTTACTTCTACGCCCATTCCACCGGCGTCTTTACCGATCAGGCCAAGGCCCTGGGCGTGAATGACGTATGGGACAGCGACTACACCTGGACCATGAACTCCTGGACCCAGGCTATCGTCTGGCGCTACAAGGCCGGTCTGCTCTCTGACCCCGCTGTGGCCTGCGCCGAGGAACTGCTGTGCGTCTATAACAATCTGGAACATACCAACTATTCCAGCATCGACGATAAGATGGACGGAAAATCATTCCGGGATCGCGCGCAGTATATCCTCGACCTGGGTGCGCAGGGCGTATGGGGCGAGTGTGAGGTCTATGAGTACGTCTACACCGGCCCCGGTTCCAGCTATCACCCCTCCAACGATGTGCAGGCTGTCATGGTGGGCAAGCTGGACATCACCCATGAGGAATATACCCTGACCGTCAAAAAGGTGGATTCCACCAATCCCAACAAGGGCTTGTCCGGCGCACGGTTTCTCGTTGCCTCTGAAAACGGCGCTTACTCCAAGGAGGTCGTGACGGGCGCGGACGGAACCGCCACCCTTTATCCTTTGGTTGCGGGGACCTATGCCGTGACTGAATTGGAGGCCCCGGCAGGCTACGAGATCGACAACGCGGGGCCGCAGTATGTTGTCCTGCCCAATGGCAGCAATACCACCGTGACCGTCACCTTCACTGACACCCCCGAAATCACCGGCGAGGGCAGCATCCGCAAGGTCGATGCGGACAACCCCACCAAGGGCCTTGCCGGAGCGGTCATTAAGATCACCGGCGTGGACAATGATTTTACCGGCACATATGTTACCGGGACAGGTGGCTACCTGACGGACGTTCCCTGGAAGGATATGCCCCTTGGCAGCTATACCGCCGAGGAAATTACCCCGCCTGTCAGCGCCAGTGATAAAATGTAAGAAAACGCCGAGGAAAAAATGTAGTTTAGTGGCGGAGGTGAAGGGAAAAAGATAGACTCCCAATCAGGGCGAGAAAGAGCCCGGAAAGGGAGTCAGAAAATGAAAGGAGCACAGTGGATGGATATCCGAAGCGACAGACAAAAAGGGCTGAGCTATGTGGAGCTGGGACGGAAGTACCACATGGACCCGCGGACGGCAAAGCGGTACGCGGAATCGCCGCAGAAGCCGGAGTACACATTGAGCGAACCCAAGCCAACAAAGATGGACCCGTACAAGCAGATCGTGGACGAGTGGCTGGAAGAGGCGCCGTATTCAGCGTTGCGGATACTGGAGAAGCTGCGGGAGATGGGGTTTGACGGAGGTTACAGTATTGTCAAGGCGTATGTGAGCAGCCGGAAGATGGACTTGAATGAGAAAGCAACGGTGCG
>NZ_KE159703.1:270764-535990 GCF_000403435.2 Oscillibacter sp. 1-3 | reverse complement strand
GCAAGGAAATAACTGATTCTGTTACCCCCCCCCCGCCGAAAAACTACAAAATTTCTTCGGCGTTTTCTTACAATTTCAAATTGGCGTTGACACCCAAGGACCTGACTGCCTCGGAGATCGACCTGCGCCTGGGAGCCACCTGGCTGGATAAGCGCTATGTCCAGCAGTTTATGTATGAGCTGTTCAAAACGCCGCCGGTCCAAAAGGGAAAAATCCATGTGAATTTCTCGGAATATACCGGGGAATGGAACATCACCGGCAAGAATACTGTAACCGGCTATGATGTTGCCGCCAACACCACCTATGGCACGGACCGGCTCAACGCCTATCACATCCTTGAGGACACTTTGAACCTCCGCGATGTGCGAATCTATGACACCATCAAGGACCCGGACGGCAAGGAACGCCGCGTTCTGAACCACAACGCCACCACCCTGGCCCAGCAGAAGCAGCAGGCCATCAAGGATGCTTTCCGGGATTGGATTTGGAAAGACCCGCAGCGGCGGCAGACCCTGGTGAAGCAGTATAATGAGCTGTTCAACTCCATCCGGCCCCGCGAGTATGATGGGCGGCATATCGTGTTCGGCGGCATCAACCCGGAGATCACCCTGCGGGAGCATCAGCTCAACGCCATCGCCCATGTGCTGTACGGCGGAAATACGCTGCTGGCCCATGAGGTCGGCGCGGGCAAGACCTTTGAAATGACCGCCGCCGCGATGGAGAGCAAACGCCTGGGGCTGTGCCAAAAATCTCTGTTCGCCGTCCCCAACCACCTGATCGAACAGTGGGCCAGCGAGTTCCTGCGGCTGTACCCCACCGCCAATATCCTTGTTGCCTCCAAAAAGGACTTTGAGGGCAGGAACCGCAAGAAGTTCTGTTCCCGAATCGCCACCGGGAATTATGACGCGATCATCATGGGACACTCGCAGTTTGAACGCCTCCCCGTTTCCTATGAGCGGCGGGAGCAGTTGCTCCAGGACCAGATTCTGGAGATTGAACAGGGCATTGAGGAATTGGAGGACAGCGGCGCGGAGAGATTCAGCGTCAAGCAGTTGGAGCGCACAAAGCGTTCCCTGGAGGCCCGTCTGGAAAAGCTCAACAACACCGGCAGAAAGGACAGCTCCGTCACCTTTGAGCAGCTTGGAGTGGACCGTCTCTTTATAGACGAGGCACATTCCTATAAAAATTTGTTCCTTTACACAAAAATGCGCAATGTTGCGGGACTTTCCACTACTGATGCGCAGAAATCCAGCGATATGCTGCTGAAATGCCGCTATATGGACGAGATCACCGGCGGGCGCGGCGTGGTATTCGCCACCGGCACCCCGGTCAGCAATTCCATGACGGAATTATTCACCATGCAGCGGTATTTGCAGCAGGACCTTCTGGACAAGGGCTTTACCGACAGCCGGGGAAAGCATTACAGCCTGAACCACTTCGATAGCTGGGCCTCCATCTTTGGGGAGACAGTAACAAAGGTGGAACTGGCCCCGGAGGGCAAATACCGTCCACGGACACGCTTTGCCCGATTCTACAATCTGCCGGAACTGATGGCCATGTTCCGGGAGACCGCCGACATCAAGACCGCCGATCAGCTCCATCTCCCCGTGCCGGAGGTAGAATATCATACGGAAAAGGCCCTGGCCTCGGAGGAACAGAAGCAGTTGGTCCAGGAGCTGTCTGACCGCGCCGCCGCCGTTCACGCAGGACAGGTGAACCCCAAAATTGACAATATGCTTGCAATCACCAATGACGCACGGAAACTCGGCCTCGATCAGCGGCTGATTAACCCGCTTTTCCCCGACAATCCGGGCAGTAAGGTCAATATGTGTGTGGAAAATGTGTTCCGCATTTGGGAGAATGGGCAGGCGGACAAGCTGACCCAGCTCATTTTCTGCGACCTGTCTACCCCAAAAGCCGCTGCCGCTGCCAAGCGTGACAAAACCGCGATGGCGGCGGGAAACAAGGTGGCGGGCGGGACAGATTTGCACGCCCTGGGCAATCTGCTGGAGGACATCAAGCCGGACGCGCCCTTTTCCGTCTATGAGGACATCCGCAGCAAGCTCATCGCTATGGGCATCCCGGAGCGGGAGATCGCTTTCATCCATGACGCCAATACCGACGCCAAAAAGAAGGAGCTGTTCGCAAAGGTCCGTTCCGGGCGGGTACGGGTACTCATGGGCAGCACCTTCAAAATGGGCGCTGGCATGAACGTCCAGGACCGGCTGATTGCCTTGCACGACCTGGACTGTCCTTGGAGGCCGGGAGATTTGGAGCAGCGCAAGGGCCGCATTGTCCGCCAGGGCAACAAGAATCCCACGGTACACATCTACCGCTATGTCACGGAGGGGACGTTTGATTCCTACCTCTGGCAGACAGTGGAGAACAAGCAGAAATTCATTTCGCAGATTATGACCTCAAAATCCCCGGTGCGCTCCTGCGAGGACGTGGACGAGACCGCCCTCTCCTATGCGGAGATCAAGGCCCTGTGCGCGGGAAATCCGCTGATAAAAGAGAAGATGGACCTGGATATTGACGTGGCCCGCCTGCGTCTGCTGAAATCGGACCACCAGAGCCATCAGTACCGCATGGAGGACGATCTTCTGAAACGGTTCCCTGAGAAAATCAAGGAAAACGAGGGCTTTATCGCGGGGCTGGAGGCCGACATGAAAACGCTGGCGGAGCATCCCCATCCGATGGTGCCTGTGAAACCCGCCGCGCCGCCCCAGGCTGACGGGGAACAGCCGGACGCACCCGCTGCGGAGACCGCCGCTGTGGAGGTCAAGCAAGGCTTTGCCGGTATGGTGATCGGAGACCAGACCTTTACGGACAAAATCGAGGCGGGCAAGGCCCTGATCGCGGAAATCCGCAAGGGCATCAAGCCGGGGGAGCCTGTCGAGCTCGGGAATTATCGCGGCTTTTCTATGGCTTTGTCTGTGGAGGACTTCGGGCGCACCATCGTCCTGACCCTCAAAGGCCAGATGAGCCACCGGGCCGAATTGGGGGATGATGTTTTGGGTAATCTTCTCCGCATCGACCATGCTTTAAATAAAATGCCGGACCGGGTAACGGCGCTGCACTCCCAGCTTGACAATCTCCACCAGCAGATGAAAGAGATTCAAGGCGAGATCGGCAAGCCCTTCCCCCAGGAGGCAGAGCTTCAGCAGAAAAGTGAGCGGCTGGCAGAACTGAACGCGCAGTTGGGGATAGAGGATGGGCCTGCCCCGGTTGGGGAGCGGCTGCTGGCCAAGGATGCCCGCCCCTCGGTGCTGGAGGGGCTGAAACGGCCTGTGCCGCCCAAACAGAAAACGGACAAGCCGAAAGACTACCGCCAGGAGCGGTAACAGGGAAAGTCAGGCGGGGGCAGCTCCGCCTGACTTTGCTTATGAAATGGAGGAATTAAAATGAATCAAACACCAATCTACCCATATCCCGCTGCTTACGCACGGGAAAACGGCGAATTGGAACAGAATCGGGAATCGCTGAAAGCCCTTGCCGACTGCAAGTGTGCCATTGACGATGCAATCCGTAATAATTGGGATGGAATGAATTTTGCCAAGGATTCAGCCAAAGGGGTTCTGAAACAGTTTGGGCCGGAGAGGGTAGCGTTCATTCTGGCTTATACGGTCCATGAAAGGAATATTGATAACCGCTTCTCCGGCCACAATGCAAGTTGGGCCAAAACTGTTCCGCTGTACGGAATGGCCAGCGACCGGGAGAGCTGCACTTTAGAAAGCCACCCCGCCAAGGTGGACCTGTTCATTGATCTGGTACGGAGGGACCTCCAGGAGCTGGAACAGCAAAAGTCTGCTTCGCGCCGGAAACCCTCTGTAAAACATAGAAAGGAGACGGTTAAAATGGATAAGACCCCGATTTACAAGGAATCTTTCGAGTACGCATATAATCATGGCGAGGAAGAACAGCACCGTGCCTCCAACCATGCCAATATCGCCTGCAAAAAGGCGATTGAAACGGCCATCGCCAGCCACTACCATGACAACCGCCTTGATACACAGGCGGCGGTGCAGGAGGTGGTGAAGCAGTTTGGCTATGAGCGGATGTTCTATGTGCTGGCCAACACGGTGCAAACCCAAGGGACGGATGGGCGCGTCTCCCAAGCCAACAAGAAGTGGGCGCAGACTATCCCCATCGTTTTTGAAAGAGGAAAACGGGACACTTCCTACCTTATCACACAAACTCACCCTGGTCTTTTGGATATGTTCGTGAGCAGCGCACGGCATGAACATCTGTTGAGACAGCCCCTCAAAGCGGCGGACATTAAGGCGGAGGCTGCTTATATCCTGGAACGATTCCAAGCTGCCCAGGAGCCGAACAGTCCCAACGGGACCCATTACATGGTCCAGGTCTCCCCCGACTTCCTGGCAAGGGCTGGAACTAAGGACACGGACCGCCTTATGGCGATGCTGCCCTTCCAGACCCTTTCTCTCTCCGGGCTGGAGGGCCGCAAGGGGACATTTGCCCTGATCTCCAAAGATGAGGACCGCTTTCAAAAGCTGATCCTGCGCAGACCCTCGGTGCGAAAGAAGTTGCAGGAGCAGCCCGCCGCCGATACGCCCAAGCCGCCCGCCAAGAGTAAGGCCAAGGACCAGGAGCGGTAGTCATGGCGAATTTAGAGCGGGAGGTACAGCTAAAATTCCGCGTCACGCCGGAGGAACGGGCGTTGATTGAGCAGAAGATGGCTCAGCTCGGCACCACCAATATGGCGGCATACCTCCGAAAAATGGCGATTGACGGCTTTGTGATAAATCTGGAACTGCCAGAGCTGCGGGAGATGGTCTCTCTGCTGCGCCGGTCCAGCAATAACCTCAATCAGCTTACGCGCCGGGTCCATGAGACGGGCCGGTTCTATGGCGCTGATCTGGACGAGCTGCGGCAAAGCTATGACAGCCTGTGGGATGCGGCGCAGAAAATTTTAACCTCGTTGGCAAAACTCCAATAAACAATGAAAGGACAGCCCTATGGACCACCCTCTCAAATTATTATCACATAATGTCGAGAAGCTGGAAAATCACAGCCTGCTGTTTTTCATCCAGCCTTGCCCAGCGGTCCAGCAGCTCCGCCTGCGATTCGGTCAGCGATACCGGCGATTCTCCTTCTGCAAAGAGTTGGGATAAGGTGATACCAAACGCATGACATATCTTTTCCAGTGAGGGAACTGTGGGGATCATGTTCTTTCGATACCAGGAGGAAATTGTAGACTGCGGCAGGCCGGAACGCTCGGCAAGCTGATATTCTGTCCATCCTCGTGCCTCCCTGTTCGCTGTAATGACGGTAAGAATATCTTTCAACGCATTCGCCCCCTGTGCTTGTATTCTTCGCTAATTATACTTTTGCAAATCGTTGCATTTTAATAATTTTTCTCGTATAATAAAAGCGAAATGCAAAAGTATCGGGGCGATGCGGATGATTGTAACCTTTTGCGGACATAGCAAAATATATGAGACTTGCGAAATCTCCAAATGGTTGGATATAATACTCCCATCGCTGATTGAGGGCGGCGCGGCCACATTTTATCTCGGCGGCTACGGGGACTTTGACAGTCTGGCAGCAGCGGCGGTGAGACGGCAAAAGGCCACCTATCCCAGCATTGAAGCGGTCCTGGTGCTGGCCTACCTCAATCGGGACGCTGACCTTTCCCGCTATGACAGCACCACCTACCCGCCGTTGGAGAATGTGCCGCCCCGTTACGCCATTGTCAGGAGAAACGAGTGGATGGTCCAGGAAAGCGATGTGGTGATCTCCGGCGTCACGCATGGGTGGGGTGGGGCGGCGAAAACACTGGACTTTGCGAAGCGCAAGCAGAAAATCATTTTTCAGTTTCCAATGCAGATAAATAAAAAATGAGTGGCAGGGCCGCATCCTTGCAAAAAATCGTCCATGCCGCTATGCTGGTATCAAATCAAATTTAAGAGGTGTTCATTATGACCTATGAAAAAGTGTTAGCTGTATTCCGGGACTATCTGGCCGAGGATAAAGCCTGTGAGGTGCTGACTTCCAGCCAGGGCTATCTGGTGGTGGATTGGGACAGCAGGAAAAAGGACAGCGAGTGGGTGACTTCCCGGCTGTGCCAGACCCCGGAGCATCTGCGGGATGTGCTGCGCTCCCGGTATGAGGAATACCAGGGGTACAAGCTCACCGAAGGCTACAAGCGAGAACTTCTGCCCTCTGAGGATGTGGATATTCGGCGCACGGGTGAGGCGATGGCCGAACGGTGCGGCGAAAACTGAATACACAGTCTGAAACGGTCCGCCAATCGCGGGCCGTTTCTTTTGAAGGGAGGGACCGCCAATGGCAACCACCCGCATCATGCCTCTGCACATAGGCAAGGGACGGACTGTGGGCAAGGCCATTCAAGACATCATCGACTATGTGGAGAATCCAAAAAAAACGGACGGCGGCAGGCTGATCTCCAGCTACCAATGCGACAGCCGGATCGCGGACGCGGAGTTTCTGTTTTCCAAGCGGCAGTATCTTGCTAAGACCGGCAGGCGGCGCGGGGCCGATGATGTGATTGCCTATACCATCCGGCAGTCCTTTGTTCCCGGCGAGATCACCCCGGAGGAGGCCAACCGCCTGGGCTGTGAGCTGGCGCGGCGCTTCACCAAGGGCAATCATGCTTTTATTGTCTGCACCCACATCGACAAAGCACATATTCATAACCACATCATTTGGAACTCCACCACTCTGGACTGCACCCGAAAATTCCGGGACTTCCTCGGGTCCGGGAGGGCGGTACGGCGGCTGAACGATACCATTTGCATCGAAAACGGATACTCTATTGTGGCCAATCCCAAGCGCCGGGGCAAGAGCTACAACAAATGGCTGGGCAGTAAGCCGCCTTGCCACCGGGACCGGCTTCGCATGGCAATAGATGATGCCCTCGCCCAAAAGCCCGCTGACCTGGACGCGCTGCTGAAGCTCCTGGGAGAAGCAGGCATTGAGGTATCGCCACGGGGAAAATTCATCCGGCTAAGAGCACCGGGACAGAAAAATTTCGTCCGGCTGGATGGGAACAGCTTGGGCGCAGAGTACGATATTTCCGCTTTGCTGGCCGTCCTCTCCGGGGAGCGGACGCACACGCCCAGCCCCAAAAAGGTCCACCGCGCAGATCCGCCGAAGGTCAATCTGCTGGTGGACATCCAGGCCAAACTCCGGGATGGAAAGGGCGCGGGCTATGCGCGGTGGGCCAGCGTGTTCAACTTAAAACAGATGGCGCAGACCATGAATTATCTGACGGAGCATGGACTGTTGGACTATGCCGACCTCGCGGCAAAAGCGGCTGCGGCCACCGAGCGTTACAACGGCCTGTCCGAAAAGATCAAGGCGGCGGAGCGGCGCATGGCCCAGATCGCCGTGTTGAAAACGCACATCATCAACTACTCCAAGACCCGCGATGTGTATGTGGCCTACCGCAAGGCCGGGTACTCGAAAAAATTCAAGGCCGAGCATGAGAGCGAGATACTGCTGCATCAGACGGCAAAGAAAGCCTTTGATGAGCTGGGGCTGAAAAAACTCCCCACGGTCAAGAGCCTGCAAGCGGAGTATGCCGCGCTCCTGGCGGAGAAGAAATCCGCCTATACTGATTACCGCAGGGCGCGAGATGAGATGAAGGAGCTGCTGACGGTCCGTGCCAATGTGGACCGCTTAATGGGCTATGGCGGAGCGGAGCCAGACAAAGAAACGGAGCGTCAGGAGGAACGCTGATGTTCCGCTCATCTTCTGTGGGCCAGCGGCCCACATCAAGCGTCCCGCCAGGGACGCGCAGCCAGCTCCAGAATGGAGCTGTTCAAAGGGGTTTGGGGGCGCTGCCCTCAACAAGCAAAATGGACGCCTCGCCGGGAGGCGGGGCGTCCATTTTTGGCATGATGGGACCATCATGCCCTGCTTGCCGGTTTCTCCAACCCCCGTTTTCCCCCGTCTCCCGTTCCCTACTCCAAAGGGGCGTTTTCAGTATATTCCTCGTCAAAATCATCTATTTTCGGCTCAAAATACTCCAACAACGCCAGATACAATTCCTCTGGCCGGTCCATCAGATAATCCTGATAGGAAACAATCTCCTGCGTGGTATGATTGGCGTATTCTATCTGCACCCGCCAGCAGACTTCTTCCTCTGGCACATCTTCATCCGAAAAATCCTCGTCAGCTTCTTCATCCTCATCCGGCCAATACTCCGGCAATAAATCAAAATATGGCGGGATGCTGTTGCGGGATGGGATAAGATCGTAGTCCTCCGGCCACATGAAGATTTCCAGACTATGTACGGCCCAGCGCAGGAGCGTGGACATTTTTTTGCCGTCCAGCGTCATGGACTGCTCCACGCCGTCACCGTCGAAGTCGGTCATGGTGAGGACGCGGCTGATGCGGTTGGCGGTAAAGCGTCTGTTGACCGGCAGCTCATCGCCGTACTCATCAAAGACTTCTGTATGGATTTCAAAGGCCAGTGTGTTGATGATAAGCTGCTTCTTCCTTGTGTTGCGTTCGGCATAAGGGAAATGGATGTTGTAGACCTCCCTCGCCAGCTCCGCAACCTCCGGGCGATGATCGTGTAGGCGGTTCTCCAACCACGCTTTGTCATTGGCACTCAAACGGCCCATTGGGAAATTTGTGAGGCGAGTTATTGTCTGTGCCTCGGCTTTCTCTGCGGCGGAGAGCCGGGAACAGGCTTTGCAGATATGCGTGGCATGGCCTCTGCCGGAAAATTTTTCGTTGGCTTTGTACTCACCGCAGATTTTGCAGTAATGCCCATGCGGACGGCCTGACTTCTTTTTTGACACGGGACAGTCCTCTCTTTTCTTCTTGTTTTATTTATAATAGCACAAATTCCCTTCTACGAAAACCCAATAATAGGACTATCATTTGAGGAAGTACCTATCCAAAAAGTGCGTTCTTGTTTCATTCTGAGCAAGATGGTATTCTTGTTGTGAGTACAAAGAAAGGATATACTCCTATGAACAACATAGAAATCGGGCCGATTCGCCCACCTTCTGAAAGTAACAGCCTGCTGATTCGGGTCACACGGGGATGCCATTGGAACAAATGTTATTTCTGCGGTCTTTACAAATCCATGCAGTTTTCCATGCGGCCTATTGAGGAAACCATAGAAGATATTGCAAAGCAGGCCCAGCTTTACAAAGGGAAAAATTTCACATCCTGTTTCTTGCAGGACGGTGATGCCCTGGTGCTGAAAACCGACTATCTGCTCCGCATACTGGACGCACTCAATCGCTATTTCCCCAATCTGCAATACATCACGACCTACGCCCGCGCCGACAGTATCACCCGCAAGACTTTATCCGAATTGCAGGCCCTACGGCAAGCTGGCTTGAATCATCTGTACTGCGGGATGGAAACCGGCTCCGATCAGATATTGAAACTTATTAACAAGGGCTTTCAAGCTGACACGGTGGTAGAAAGCGGCTGCATGGCAAAAGAGGCCGGTATGATATTGTCCGAGTTTATTCTGCTGGGTATCGGCGGCAAAGAGCTGTCCAAAGAAAATGCCGCCGCTACCGCCGAGGCGCTGAATATCATCCGGCCCGACTATATCCGTGTCCATGCCACTGGAATCAAGCCGGAATCGAAATTAGGCGAGTTCGTCCGAAACGGCTCATTCACGCTGCAATCGGAGGAAGAAATTGTAGTAGAGCAAAAATCCTTTTTGCAACAACTTCAGCCAATGGACAGCTTCTATATAAACGAGCATATCATCAATTTGCTTTTGGAAGTGCGCGGCAATTTACAGACTGACAAGGCACAAATGCTTTCTGTGATTGAACGCTTTTTACAACTCCCGCCAGATGAAAAACTTCTGTTTGCGGTTGGCAGGCGGTTGAACATTTTCTTCCTGCTGGACGATTTGAAAAAGCCCGCCCTACACCAACAGGCGGAGGAAAGTATGCAGAAGATTTTGAGGGAGAATCCCAATATTGATTTTGCGGTGCTGTGCAATTATGTCCGGCAGTCACAAATCTAATATAGCGAAAAGGGGACATAGCCGCTCAACAGGCAGCTATGTCCCCTTTATCATGCCCCTGCGCTACAACATGGAGACTGAACATCCAGACCATCCATATAGGCAGTTCCCCACTGACACATAGTATCCAAAACCGGGATGATGCTTTCCCCAAATGCCGTCAGAGAGTACACCGTTTTGGGCGGCTTCTCCGGGATCACTTCTCTATGTATCATGCCACAGTCCTCCAGATCGCGGAGCTGCTGGGAGAGCATTTTGGGCGTTGCGCTGGGAATTCTACGCTGCAACTCCATATAGTGCAGAGGGCAATCCACCAGATGCCAGAGGATAAGCGGTTTATATTTCCCGCCAATCAGTGACAGTGTTGCCTCAACAGGGCAGTTAAATTGCTGCTGTTTCATGGAATCACCTCACGGCAAGTATATCATAGTGCGTCAATTTAGAAAAGGACTTACTTTTTGGGAAGTATCTACCGAAAAAGTGCAATCTTGCGGGCCGTCCTGATTATGTTAAAATCATATCAGGTGGTTGCCTTGGCAGGCCAGCCATCAAATCAAATTGGAGGAAATCTATCATGGATTTTATCACGATTGCAAAGACCCGCTGCTCCATCCGCAGCTACACCGACCAGAAGGTGGAACCGGAAAAGCTGGAGAAGATTCTGGAGGCCGCTCATGTGGCCCCCACCGCCGCCAACCTTCAGCCGGTTCACCTGATCGTTGTTCAGAGCGAGGAAGGGCTGGCGAAGATCGGCAAGGCCGCTGGTATCTATGGCGCACCCCTGGCCATCATCGTCTGCGCCGACCACAACAAGGCATGGGTGCGGCCTTTTGACCAGAAACAGACCGGGGACATTGACACGTCCATCCTGACCGACCACATGATGCTCCAGGCCACGGAGCTGGGCCTGGGCAGCGTATGGGTGTGCTACTTCAAGCCGGATGTTCTGTGCCAGGAGTTTGACCTCCCCGCCAACCTGGAGCCGGTCAATATCCTGGTTGTCGGCTACGCTGGTGAGAACTTCGCTGACCCGGAGCGGCACAGCCAGACGCGCATCCCGGTGAGCGAGCTGGTATCCTATGAGAAATTGTAAACCAACTGACTGCACCAGGGGACATCCCCCTGGTGCAAATTTGTTGAGGATAAACTATTCCTGTAATATACACGTTTGATAATTTGTTCCCCAATCACACAGCGACTTCAAAACAGGATAAATGCTCTTTCCAATTTCTGTTAAAGCATATTCCACCTTCGGCGGGTTGTCTGGATAGACTGTCCTCTGAATGATTTTCTGTTCTTCCAGTTCCCGGAGCTGCTGTGTCAGAGTTTTCGTTGTGATTTTCTCCAAGCGCCGTTGCAATTCATTGAAGCGCACGGCTCCTTTGGAAATTTGCCATAGGATTTTCAATTTCCACTTGCCGCCCAAAATGTTCAGACCGATCTCCATAGGGCATTGATCTGTAATAGCAACCGCTTTTGCCATAAAATTTCCTCCATAGCAGTATCAAAAAAGACACTACATATCAAAAAAGTGCGTTCTTGTTCATCCTTTTTGCCTGTGGTATCCTTGATGGTACCACATCCAAGCAAAGAAAGGAATGATTTTAATGATTGTAGACGGACACCAACACGTTATGCTCCCCACGTCCATGCAGATTCAGAAAATGGACGAGGCAGGGGTGGACAAAACGATTTTATTCTCAACGACCCCTCATGTTGAAAAGGCCGAAACCGCAACCTTAGACGCAATCGGTGCGGAAATGCAGGTATTGTATCAACTTCTGTCCGGCAGCCATTCTCCCGAAGCCAGGATCGCCAAAATGAAAGATACCATCCTGGAATTGAATCAGGCCATCCAGGATGCGCCAGAGCGGTTCTATGGCTTTGGCCCCGTACCGCTGGGGCTTGCTGACGGCGATACTGCCGCATGGGTAAAGGACTATATCATCGGAAACTCATTCAAAGGCATCGGAGAATTTACCCCTGGCTCTGGATCGCAGATCACGCAACTTGAATCTGTGTTCAAGGCCCTGACCGATCATCCTGGCCTGCCTATTTGGGTACACACATTCAATCCTGTCACGCTGAACGGCATTCAAATCCTCATGGAGCTGTGCCGGAAATACCCCACCGTGCCAGTTATCTTTGGACATATGGGCGGCTCAAACTGGATGGATGTGATTGCCTTTGCAAAGGAGCAGGCAAACATATATCTGGACTTATCTGCGGCGTTTACGCCCCTGTCCGTCAAAACGGCTCTGACCGAAATGCCGGAACGGTGCTTGTTCGGTTCGGATGCCCCGTTCGGAGAGCCTAAGCTATGCAGGCAGTTGATTGAATTTGTCAGCCCGTCCACTTCCGCCACAGAAATGGCGCTGGGCGGCAATATCGAAAGGCTGCTGCAAATATAAAGAAATCCTGCGGGCGGGTGCATTGGGGAATGTCCTCATGCACCCGCTTTCCAACAGGGCCTATTGCTCCGAGATGTGATCGTAGGTCTTTTCCAAAATCCATCTGACGTGTTCATCGGTCAGACTGTAAAACACATTCTTTCCTGCCTTATGCCCAATCACCAACCGGGCGCTCCGCAGAATACGAAGCTGATGCGATATGGCCGATTCCGTCATTTTCATTTCCCCTGCCAGTTCACTGACGCACCACTCCCGTTTCATCAGGAGCCATAAAATCCGTATGCGGGTATAGTCCCCCAGCGCCTTGTGAAGTTCAGATAGTGCGTCCAGTTCCTTTGCATCAGGCGTTAATATAGCGTTTCCTTTGTTCATGGCTATGTCAACGCCAATTTGAAATTGTAAGAAAACGCCGAAGAAATTTTGTAGTTTTTCGGCGGGGGGGGGGTAACAGAATCAGTTATTTCCTTGCAGGAAAAGAGTATTTACGATTTGCTGTTTCTGGCGCATAAATTCCTTGCGCTCCTTCAGGCGGTAAGACTCACCCTTGATGTTGATAACGGTGCAGTGATGCAGTACACGATCCAGGATGGCGGAGGCGATGGTGACGTCGGCAAAGACCTCGTTCCACTGGGAGAAGGTTTTGTTGGAGGTGAAGACGGTGGATGTTTTCTCGTACCGCCTGGCAATGAGCTGAAAGAACAGGTTTGCACCCTGGATGTCCATGGGGAGGTAGCCGATTTCGTCGATGATGAGCATCCTGTACTTGGCCAGAACCTTGAGCTTGTCCGGCAGACGGTTCTCAAAATGGGCCTTCTTGAGCTGTTCAATGAGCTGGTGGCAGTTGATGTAGTAGGTGGAGAAACGGTGCTGTGCCGCCACCAGGCCCAAAGCGGAGGCCAGATGAGTCTTGCCCACGCCGGGCGGGCCGAGGAAGACCACATTCTCCCCGTTTTCCAGGAAGCGCATGGTAGCCAACTCATCGATCTGGCGCTTGTCGATGGAGGGCTGGAAAGAGAAATCGAAGTCGTCCAGGGTTTTCTTAATGGGAAAGCCAGACATCTGGATCTGCTTCTCATAGGCCCGTCTCCGCTTGGATTTGGCTTCTTCTGAGAAAATGTGATCCAAAACCTCCACAATGTTGAGCTTGTCCGCCACCGCCCGTTCCAGGTAGTTGTCCAGAATCTCCAGGGTGTTTTTCATTTTAAGGGCTTCCAGGTTTTCCCTCAGCCTGTCCATAGTAAATTCAGTCATACAGCACCTCGTCATATCTGGATAAATCGGAGGGCTTCAAGGGGAAATCTATTACTTTGCCCTGTTCCAGCAGAACATTTTCCGCATCTATTGTCTGTTTCAGCGTAATCCTTCTATAGTGCTGAGGATTGACAACCATGTCCTTCCTTTGATACGATATTCGATGCAGAGCGATCTGCTTTCCCTCATAGTAGGCGGCCAGCATACTGTCGAGGGCCACGACTGCCACATCTTTGCCGATGTACTCCGCTGGCACGGAGTACTGATTCCCGGCGTATGAGATGAGGCAGTCTTTTTGTACCCGCCTAAGGTTGATCTTGTCGATGATGTACTCACGGGAAAGAGGACTCAGCCCCTCTTTTTGCAGCCGCTCAAAGGGAATCTCGTTGGTGGTGGCATGGACTTTGCCATTGACCTTATTACACCAAGCCAAGGCTTGTCCATTCAAATCTGCCAGGCTGTTGTACTTGATCCCGACCATGAAGTTGTCCCGCACAAACTGCACCGTCCGCTCCACTTTTCCTTTCGTCTGACCACGATATGGCCGGCACAGGATGGGTTTGAATCCATAGAATCCCGCGAAGTCCTCAAACTGCCGGTTTAGTGTGGAGTCCTCCTGCTTCAAAAGCCGCTTGATGACTACCTGCTTCATGTTATCGTACAGAATCTCCTCCGGGTAGCCTCCGAAATACCGAAACGCGTTCTGATGGCACCGTATCAACGTGTTTGTGCTCATATCTGTGACAAATTCGATGTACCGCATCCTTGAGTACCCCAGAATCATGAGAAAGCAGTACAGCTTCTTCCACTTTCCGTCCTCGTATACCAGGTGATCCTCGAAGAATCCCCAGTCCATCTGCCCTTGCTTTCCTGGCATCGTCTCAAACCGCACCGTTGCTTTCTCATTCAAGTCCATCTTCCGGCTGCTCACATACGCCTTGACAATACTGTAACCTCCGTCAAACCCCATCTCCCGCAGCTTCTCCAGTATCCGCAACGCTGAATACGGCGCCTCTTCCAGCCACTCGTCCACGATCTGCTTGTACGGGTCCATCTTTGTTGGCTTGGGTTCGCTCAATGTGTACTCCGGCTTCTGCGGCGATTCCGCGTACCGCTTTGCCGTCCGCGGGTCCATGTGGTACTTCCGTCCCAGCTCCACATAGCTCAGCCCTTTTTGTCTGTCGCTTCGGATATCCATCCACTGTGCTCCTTTCATTTTCTGACTCCCTTTCCGGGCTCTTTCTCGCCCTGATTGGGAGTCTATCTTTTTCCCTTCACCTCCGCCACTAAACTACATTTTTTCCTCGGCGTTTTCTTACATTTTATCACTGGCGCTGACAGTACGTTTGCCCGGCGATGCACCCCCTGCGGCAATCGCGTCCAGCTTTTTTGCAATATCGGTGAAATCACAATCCAAGTCCAGCGTCTTTACGCTGATCGTATTCCCGCTGATCTGATAGTCATTGTCCGGCTGGACCTCATCGTCCGTTCCGGCGTATAACAGCATTCCCACCACGCTCTCGTCGGGGGCGGCGGGCCAGTTCTTGACGTAGGCGAAAACTTGATCAAGTTGTCGGAGTGGACTGTCCGGGTTATATAGGGCACTTTCATCTGCATATTGCGGGAGTAATATTTTGCATCGATAATCAGCGTTTTCCCGGTCTCTCTGCTGGATAATACGGTATCCGTCTGCATAGTGGGAAGCTGCGCGTCATGGCCGTCGGTGACCCCCCACTTGATTTGTGGCGCATACGCCTTGAGCGCTAGATGCTCCCTCTGATAGCAGCCGAGAATGAACTTCTCGTACAGCTTCGCCATGCTCTGAACATCCAGATACTCCATCATCCTGACGGCCCCGGCGGACTCTGTCTGGAGTATTCCCTTGAGGAACATCTGACAGGCAGCAAGGATCATGCGGTAGGTCTGGTTGTTCCGGTCATATGGGACATTCCAGTTGATGGTGTGAATATCCACAGGGGTGACCCCGTCAAAAAGATCAGCAGCCTGCGCAGCTCCCTTTTCCTGGGTCTGGACAGGTTTGACTGGAGCAGAACAGACAGGGCCGTCTTGATAATCCGGTTTGGGTAGGCGTCCACGGAAAACTCATCATAGGTACAGATAAGCTGCTTTTTTCGGATGGTCAGCGACCTGATGGAGTCGTTGACCTCAATCTTTCTCTGCGGGGTGGACAGCGCTTCCTCCTGCGTGAGATACTGCCGGGTCAACCCGCACTTGATCTGGATGGAGACGCCCCGGCAGAGGATGTCCACCAGCAGTTCCAGCCCGTTTTCAAACTCCTCCGACGCCACATCCCGGTAACCCTTTTCGTGGAGCACCTGGAAAGCATAGGCCAGCATATAGTAGATGTTCTGGATCCTGTGGATCATTTGACGGCCTCCCGCAAAACATAGCTCCAGTTCTTGACCTTTGCCGGCTCGTCAACCAGTACTCCTTGAGCAGTGGAATCAGCTCGAACTCCACCACAGAGCGTAGCCATTCATCACTGATGTTGATATTTGTACAGAATAAAAAATTGACAGACTACCCCCCTTGGTGTAGCCTGTCAACTTATCATGTCTATTCTTGACAAAAAAGATGCCACTATAATGTCAAAATGCAATACCTTCGAAGTGTTCTTCAACTTAAGAGTGTAATTTTCATATATAGTTTCTATGGGAGCCTGTGAATTTGGTCAGGGTCTACAATTATCAAAACCACACAGCGCTATTTTGAATAATAGTTAACCCACGATGGCTGATAATCACCAACCGCACGTTCAACAGCACTAACCCAATCCGCAATTTGCTGGAGCCTCTCTTGCAATTGTTCCAACGTTAATTCTCCCTCTTCCGCCTGCTCCCATAGTTCATTCATAGCATACTTAAGTCCGTCCTCCGGATAGAATACGCAGTCATGATTTAGGTTCGCTATGAGAGCGCCCGTTCCGTCCTTCTTACAAGGCCCATTGATTGAAATATGTCCGGCAAACCAACCATCTACCGTCCTTCGGATACGATATCTGTCATGGATTCGGTGCCTTCTTGTATAAACAGAAAACTCGAGCTCATGCTCAAGCGTTTCGTCCCCTTGACTTGTCATGTTTTCTCCATTTCCTTGAATATCCTGCATCAGCGCGGAAAGCATATGGTAATGATCATAAAAAGCGACAACGTTCTCTTCCGGTATCCTTCCGCTGTTGATCATCAGCCATTTATTCAGGATTGGTAGCTGTCCCCAATGCAGAATTGTAATCGTATCATGCAGACCGGCATAAATACGGTTTAGGCGTGCCGTGTCAAAACAATAGCGATCTTTTTTTACATCATAATAGATTTTTCCGAAGGTTTTGAGGAACATCACCCTAGCCTCATCTAAGGCAGGGAGTGCTCTCTTGTGGGCTTCAAGAAATTTTTCTATTACTTTCCGCATTTCCGGCTGAAAATAATATTGACTATTTCCGGCGGGGCAAAAGAAGTCGGTCAAATAATATTTAATATCTCTCTGACGAAAACAGAAGTTCTCTGCGATTTCCTGTGTCTTATATGCAGATTCCAGCATTTTCTGATTTTCAGCGATATGTTTGACAATGGAAATACATAAATTTCGTTTCCTGGCCCGTTCCTCCGTGTTACCCTGAAAAAGCCGTTGCATCTTTTTCTCTCCCTCCGCACCGGTTGATGGGAAATATTGGACACCCACCGTGGCACATTGAAAATTGATCGCATTTTTTACAGTCTTCAATAGGATATTTCTGTCTACTGGGACCGGAAAGCCGATGCCGCATCTTCTGCAAACTGTCTCCATACCGCCAGGCATCTTCCAAGGAAATCAGATTTAAATCAATGCCTGCCGTATCGCCGTCACACATAAACGAACATGGATACATGTTTCCGGACTCTGATATAAATGCTGAAAAGCGTCCTGCCTCGCAGAAGTCTATTGTGCTGACAGCCAAGGCAGCCTCTATCTTAGCCAAATAGGAAATCATGCAGCTGTCAAATCCAATTTTACAACCCCTGAATACCTGCACGGCGGACAAAAAATCATCTAATTCACATGTATCCATCAAGCATAACGAACGTGGAGAGCGGACGGGCTTGTAATTTAAGAACACAATGGCGTTGACCTGTTGAAGAAACGCTGGGGGTCTTCGTAGCATCTCTGTTGCAACTCGTATATTGTTTCGGTGCAGAAGGTAATGAATATTGACTTTGATATCTCTTTCTTGACAGTTTTTAATCACTTGCGTTGCCTCTGAATATGGCTCATACCAGCTGACCGCCATAGCGCCGCAGTAACATTTGGTTGCATTGTAAATTTCATCTGTCATGCCCTGTCCATTTGTTGTATAGGATGGGATGATGTGGTGTTTTCTGGTAACTTCCAATATTGAAACAAAATCCGGATGCTGATTGGGATTGCCTCCTCCCAGCGCCACCTGCAAAACACCGGCAGTCTCCGCCTGCGCTATAATTTTGGTATACTGCTCTAAAGGCATAAATGTGCCATTTGAGCTTGTTTCTCTATAGCAAAAATCACAATTTCTTTCGCAGTAGTTGGTAATGGAGATATCGAGGAGCTCCGGCCCGCGTCGGTTCCAAAATGGTTCTTCGCCAGTCATAGAACCGCGTAGCATTTGACCGCTTTCCAAATCGAAGCACACGAAATAGCCGCTCTCCTTGTAGCAGCGAATCATAAGGCTGTTCATTACCAGCCCCCGATTCTGCCGTTGAAATAAATATCGTCATCGCATATCACAAAGCTCTCCATACAAAAGAATACTTCCGCAGCGGTTTCACCGTCAGAGTGCAAACTGCCATAGTAGACCGTACGATTTTGGGAAAGTATCGTTTCCACGATTTTAATTGTTTCCTCATTGAAACCGTCGCTTCTTAAAAAATCGCCGACAGAGTTATCTTCCTCTTTCACTGCAGTTAAAATATCATTTTTATTTTGCTCAATCGCTTCAAAGAGGTCCAGGAACAGTTTTCGCATGGGGGATTCACCCTCGATTCCGATTGCGCTTAAGAAAGCATCTTCGCTCCACGGCTCCTTGGTGGAAATAATAAACGAGGTCGAAGAACTGTTTGTTACAAAATCCCGCTTAATTTTCACAAGTCTATTTCCTCCAATATCTGCGTAACGATTTCAATAAAAGAATTATCATATTCATCATAACTTAAGAGTGTATCTAGGTTATAACTGCTGCTTGATATACGCAGTTTTAGCACAGTCTCGCTTTCCGTTAAAGCAGCTTCCTTGATGCTGGAGGTTGCCCAGAATTCTCTTTTGTATAAAAACTCAGAGAAACTGCCATATTCCTCCCAATAGTACTCCTGATACTCCTGCCGTAGGTCCCGAGCATATCGAAAGAGGTCTCGAAATATTTTAAGAGAATACTGTTCAGAAAATGAGCTTTTTCGCATTGACAACCGATTACTTAGAGCTTCTTCCAGCTTTTGCATATTGAATCCTTTATAGACCTTACAAACATATTCTCCGTTTACACTAAATAGCTCCATGCCACATCTCCTTATTCGTCGTCCTCATCAAGAAAAAGCTGGGCAATCGAAAAGCAACTTTTTGGCAATTCCTTTCCAAAAGTATTTTCCTCTCTCAGGGACAAAATTTGAAGGTCATAGTCGTCATCTCGTTTTTCCAAGCTGATAAGGATGTCGTATACATTTCCCTGGATAAGGCTACGTGCGTGGGTGTTCATCTCACGAAGCAGATGGACAGCCACCTCCGGAGAGGCTCCATATAACCGATTCCACGCCTCCTGCGCATCCCAAGGTCCGATATCATAGAGATAGATAGATAAGCGAAACGATTCCCGGTGGAGCTGAGACCATTGAGAATTTGAGGCCCGTTTCCCCAAGGATTTCACAAACTGGTCAAATGGGATTGGCGTCTGGGTCCTGGGAATTACCGTCCCCCACTGGTCCTTGCGTGGAATCCCAAATATCCGATTGATAAGGCGATTGTATCGGTTCAAATCCTTGAGGAATTCATCCAAGACCTCGAAGATTAATTGAATGTTAGCGGTTGGGAAATAATCGCAGTCATCCCGCCATAGCAAATGCTGTATGATGATCCCAGTATACTCGCCCTCCCGCAACAATTCATTCTTCCAAAGAAGCACATCTTCCTCTGTAACGTACTTATCCTCAATGTCCCAGATAAATGCCCAATAGAGCTCGTCATATTCGGGAAGTTTTTTTATAATTGGCAGAAGCGCTCCTCCATTCTGCGTTCTGGCCAGATAAAAGGCGTATTTTTCCACTCCTTCCAAAACAGTTTGCGTCTCGTCAACCATCATATCCCAAAATCCGAAGAAAGTTTTTTCATCCTTGCTATTTCTTAAAATATAATTGGTCAGGCAATAATCCCGGAATTCGTCAAACGTGAAGCTGATGACAACGGCCTGTTCTTTCAGCAAACCGTGTTCGACGACATCTTCTCCCTTCAAAACCACATCATTTTCCAGCAGGCCGCGAATCAGTTTTTGCTGCTGAATATCAAATATCTCCATAGGAACATGGAAATAGGTTTTGTTCTCGACCATGTACTCACAAATACGATCCAGAAGTCTTCGGAACAATGAATCCGCGTCAATCGTAGGATCCATCTTTCGGTAATCCTCTGCCTTTTTTGCGCAATACTGCTCAAAAACAGCGTACTTATAGATGTCATACATATATAGCTGCCGCGCGCCCTGATGGACTTCACAGAAAAAGCGAAGGAGAAGTACGTCTCCCGTCAACTGCTGATAAGTTCTGTTTCTTAAAGTATTAGGCCGAATGTCAATGTTGAAAAATCGCAGATACCCAGCGAATATCCGGCGCTTGAAGCGCTCGTCATGGGTATCCAACTTAACATGCAGAAAACGCTCCGGTTTTTGCCCGGCAATCATTCGGCCAAAGCGTTCTTCCAGCAACTCATCACGCGTGGACATGATTACTTTAACAAAAGGAAGCGCTTCACATTCTTGTAAAAAGCCGATGAGGGCTTGTTCAAAACCGGGCAGACTGATATTTTCGTTCAGGCCGTCAATTACAACGATCACCGGCCGTTTGCTTTCACGCCACCGCCGTTCCAGTACCTGTTTCGCGTATGAAATGTCATATTGTCCCTCCAGACTCAGCTTTTGCCGGAGAATATTTGCCGGGGGCTCATAGAATTCATAGGCATTGAAATACCAAACGCAGTATCTTTTTTTCAGAAGGAAGTTTTCCGTAAAATCACAAAGAAAGTTCGTTTTTCCCTGCCCGGCGGGCTGCGTCAGCAGAAGGAATTGAAGGTTCGTATACCGGATATTTTCCGCCATGTCCTTCAGCATATATTTCAAAGAATGATTTATCTTGTCCCAGAAATCATAGTGGTCTTCCCAGCACAATTTTTGGGAGCGGATTAGACCGTCATAGTTATCTAATATAGCGCTGGCTGCGGAGAGAAAGTCCGATAACCCGGCAGACACCTTCTCCATCTGTTCAGGAGCGATGGAACACGGAAGGGCCTGTTGATTGATCAGGGGTAGTTCATAGATTTCGGCAGCCTGATTGATCCGGGTAAAATCCAGTCCGTGGCATTCGCAAAGAGCCTTTTTCAGAAACAAAACCGGATCCGCGAAATAGCGGAGCCGCTCTTTATAGGGACCGTTTTCCACAAAAATATCGGGAATATATTTCCGGCTGCGTTTGTTCTCTTCAATATGCCTTTCTGAGAATACGGCGCTCTTTTCATAAATCAATTCCTCATATTCACTGCGGCGCAGGCTGGAAGACGGCAGCAGTTCCCGAAACACCTCTACACTCAGCATCCGAAGTCCCAATGCGCCGCTGCTGTTCGTCTCTTGCACCTGTAGGATTCCTACGATTCGATTACGCGAAAAGACAGGCGCTCCAGATAAACCTTCGTAATTTTTCGTATGTCCGCTTTCAATATTGGACAGCGTATGATTCCAGTCAATCGGCGCGGGCTCCTGTTTCACAATTCCGTGTCCTGAAACTGAATGCGGGGCCTGTTCGGAGGTAATATAGCCGTCGGATGTCCAGTCGGACTGCGCGTTCAGGATCTCATGAACGGAAAATATATCCGCACTCCGGAAGGGAAGCCGCCGGTCCGCATGCAAAAGCACCGCAGCGTCCGTCTCGTTTTGAACGGACAGCGGAATACTCCCGTTCTCTGTCACCAGCACATGAGATTCTCCGCTGACAACATGGCGGGCGGTCAGCACCTCATGGTCGCTGACCACGATTCCGGTGCCAAAATAAACAGGATTACCTTCAGCCGCAGATTGGATTCTGACGATATAGTCTTCCATTTCCCTAATCCCTCATAAAAGAATTTCCCGCTCCTGGAAGTGAGCTGAAAAGCTATACTCCGCTTGCTGGGTAAACAGGTCGTCCTTTCGTGCGATATCATAATTGAAATACAGAGCGCGGCTGCCGGCCAAGATCGCACGTGCCAGCAGTTCATCCTCCGGATGGCGCTTGACACCGTCGGTGGAGATCAGGAGAGTATCTCCTATGCTGTTTTCCAACAACGCAAGATTGGGCTGCAGCGTACCATGGTGAGACAGCTTGATCAGATCATAATGGGGTGCAAGGAGGCATTTAAAATTCTCGGTTTCCGCATCACCTAAAAACAGCAGCTGGAGACCCATGTATTCAATTTCAACCGCGATGGAGCTCTGGTTTTCCAGACTCATTTTCGCCCGGGACGAGGTGCCGAGCCAATCTTTAATCCTACTCTTTGACGCACAGATCGGCTCGCTGATACCGGAGACACCGGCGTGAAGTCCCATCAAGAGCTCAAAAAGGACCCCGAAAGAGTCATCTTCAGTTAACTGATAATTTGGTCCAAACTGTTGAGTCAGTGTCCGATTTAGCTTTTGAGCTAATTGGTCAAGCTGTTCTTTCCCGGGGCTCAGGACGTGGATATGGATATTGCCAAATTGAATCTCACTTTTTCGCATGTCCTCACGGGTTTTACATGTTTGTTGTACTATTTGTCCCGGAAATTGGCGGTTTAGAACATATCCGTTTTTTGCACAGAGGGTCTCAAAGCATCTGCATTGGGAGACAGAGATGGGCCCGTCTTCCCCCGGAGTCTGCATTAGAAGTTCGTTGACAGCCCATTTCTGTCGGCAGACCATTTGGGAAGATAGGCGGGCTACCCTTCTTTTTTCAAATTCCGGGCGAGAAAAAACGGTGTTGAAAAAACCGTTAAACCAAATATTTTCAATTGCAATGATTTGAGGCGCGCCTTGTTTACCATTTTCTTGTAAAAACTGTATCGCACCCGAAATATGATCTTGGTCAATGTGCGTAATAAGAAGCAGGATAAGGCGGCAGCCCTTGGCGCGGAGCTGAAGCAGCAATGGCTTGAGTTCTTTCTTATATGTAGAAACATAGCCGCAATCAATCAGCATGCAATCCTTGTTGTCGAATTCCAAAACAAAACAATCCCCGGCTTTAGCAGGTAAAAAATGAACTATACAAGCCATTTCCAAATACCTCCATGATTCATCTTCATTTATCGGTTTATCTCATGAATCCCTTGCACTATGTATGGATTTTTATATTATACCGCATTTATAGTATCTTGTATAGACTCAGTATCTTTATATCTTTAATTCGTAAAGTAAAATAATGCTTGAGAAAAAAGTCTCCAGCGATTAAAATCACCGGAGATTTCTTGGGTATGGATTATTTTCTTAAAATTTAATAAAAAGTCTACTTTACGAATCCAAGTCTTTAAAAGCCAAAGTTTTGAAGTTTACCTTGCATTAACATCCGAAAAATAGATATTCCCAATCTTTGACTGGTAGTTAGCTTGTCTCTTATATCTTTACATATTACTCCGTCCACATGATAAAATAAATATATTTTATATAGGGGAGGGGAATTGCGATGGCATATACTGAGGAAACAAAAGCGACAATTTTGCATCTATTAGACAACGGAACATCCGTAAAAGAACTATGCATGGAGTACAATATTTCGCGCAGCACCCTTTATCGCTGGTTGCATGATTTGGAATATTCTAATGTGGCTGTGGATATTCCTTCAGCCAAAGATTACAATGCATTGCAACAACAAGTGAAAAAACTAGAAAATATCATTTCGGTTTTAAAGTCTGCTAAATGTACGGTTCATGCTCCATTAAAAGAGAAACTGCTGGAATTAGAACTGCTTTATGACCAATACGATGTCCGTACTCTTTGTGAGGCGCTGGAGGTTTCACGAGGGACTTTTTATAACCATATTCTCCGCAATAAGCGGGGGAATGCCTGGTTTGAAAAGCGGCGGGAGGAATATCGAATTTTAATTAGAGATGTATTTGATGAGTACCGGCAAGTGCTCGGCGCAGAGAAAATCCGCACAGTTCTTGTTCAAAGAGGGCATCAAGTTAGCACGGAATATGTAGCAAGGCTCATGAAAGAAATGGGCCTATCCAGTGTCCGTACAACTGCAAAACAAAACTATTTAAACTTACGGGAATCGGGGAAGAAAAGGAATGTTCTTCGCCAGCAATTCAATGCCACTAGACCCAACGAAGTATGGGTCAGTGACGTGACTTGCTTTAGGTTACAAGATCGAAACCATTATATTTGTGTAATTCTGGATTTGTTTTCCCGGAAGGTTATAGCGTATAAGGTTTCCAAGAAAAACAGCACCCAACTTGTTACATCTACTTTTAAAAGTGCTTGGGAGGAGCGGGTCCCTGAGCTGGAACTGCTTTTTCACAGCGATCGAGGAGCACAGTATACCTCGCATCGCTTTCAGGAGTTATTACGTAGGCACAGTATTGTACAATCTTTTTCAAATTCCGGAAAGCCCCACGATAATGCCGTAGCCGAGTCGTTTTTTGCGTCTTTGAAAAAGGAAGAGTTATACCGGAAAGACTACGCATCTGAACCAGATTTTAAGAGAAGCATTAGTGCCTACATAGAATTTTACAATATGAAACGTCCACATCGCACGTTGAAAAATCGAACGCCATGCCAAATGGAAGAAGACTACCAGGAAGTCATGAGTCAGTCTCATGGAAAATGAGACTAAGGGTTCAGATTCTATGGATTTGCTGTTTTGTATTCTAATTTGAATCGATTTGCATTTTGGTGTCCCATTTTCATTTTCAGGGCAACAGGAGTGAAAGCATTGAAATGCAAGGCTTCCAAGCAAAAAGGACCCCACCCAATCTGTCAAGTCTCAAAAACTTGTTCAGATTGGGTGGGGTCGTTCAACTTGGAGCAAGCGCCCACTTTCGAACCCGCTGCTTGAAGAGGTGACAATTCAGGTCGGCCCTTTGTTTTCAGGATATTGCTGTATTTGCTCACATAACAGGTCCAAGATCCGGTCCTATCTTCTTTTCAGTGATCAGCGTCATTTCCTCTGACCAAGTTTGGAGATACTCCTCCACATTCCAATACTTCACTCCGTTATCCAGCTGCATATTCTCGCCGCGGTACAAAACAGTACGCTCTGCGATCTGGCCGAATCTGTGTTCAGTCAGACGGCATTTTTCTTCGTCCAGTAGATGCCGGTACTGTGCGGACACCTGCTGTCCGCTATGCTTGACCTCGTATATTTTGCAGCAGTCCTGTTCCCTGTCATAGACCACCATATCAAACTCTCCATCCGCGAACTGCAGCTTGAATACCCGCTGGCGTTTGCCCGCCGCTTTCATCGTCTCCAGCAGCACAATGTCCTCCAGCATTCTGCCGCGGACCTCTTCGAGGATTCGATCTGTGACAGTTTTCTGCTCCTTTTCACTCAGCGTAAGAAAGAGTTCATCTTTCATTAGGACGTGGACCAGAGCCTGTGCCTGGCAGTAACGCATTCCGGGTTGGGTGAACAGGATATGCTCCACCGGCTCCGTTCCGGGTTCCACCGTTTCAATCGGAACATTCACAATCAGGTCCAACGCCAACAGGTACTCTTTGATTTCAGATATATGAGCATTTGTGACCTTGACCGTCTGCTCCGGGTGGTTATGAATGTCCAGCAGCGCCATGAGCCGTCGGGTCACGGCGGGAGTATCAATCTCATCCAGAATGTCCGTCCGCTTTTCGGCGTCGCGCTCTTTCCGGAGATTCCGCGCGGTCAGACGCAGATCGTGGGAGATGAAATCGCCGGTCAGCACAGAGACCAGGAAAGCGTGGTTCATATCCTCAATGATGCGGTTGATGGCGCCGGTCAGCTCCCCGGCCTCATAGAGAGTACGCAGATGCCGGAAGTGCCCTCCGTCCTCGTAACAGGCCAGGGAGTGCTGGATGTTCTTGCAGATGGCGGTGTCGATATAGAGCCGGGTGGACTCATCATCACGGAAAGAGGCGTCCTCCGCGTTTACACTGTCATCATCGAAATTCAGTTCTCCGGCCCGGAGGGTCCCGCCATAGCGGATGTAATCGTCAATGCTGTCGATTCCAAGCAGACGGCTGTGCTCCCGATAGGGAATGAACGTGGTATGAATCGCCTTGGCCCGGTCATAGAGCTCTTGGTGGAGCGCGAACCAGAAACCGAGGGAATCCGTACCGGACAGGACGATCTTCATCCCCTGTGCGGCATAGATGTCGGAGAAAAGGGCGGCAGAATCAATGAATTCCGGAATCAGAGTTACCTCATCCAGCAGCACGTACCGGAAGCCGGCGGCCCGGAGGCGCTTCATGTCCCGGTTTAAAGCGGCCATTGTATCCAGCACCGTGGCCTTGATGTAAGCGGTTTTCACCGCGTCCTCCGGGGCCATGTCCAGCACCGCCTGCCGAAGCATGGTGGTCTTTCCAGTGCGGCGGAGGCCGAAGAGCAGGCATACCCTGTCGTTCTGGCTGCTATGGAGATAGGCGCCTAACTGCTGGTAGCAATCTCGCTTTTCCCAACCGCGAACATTTTCAGACAGGGCAAGCAGATCAGCACCTGTCACGACATTGGTTTCAAATAGCTGCTGTTCCATACCGTGCACCTGCCTTTCCAGTTTTATTGTAACCGCTCCAGCAGTCCCTTACACCCGGCCAGTACATCCCGCCAGGTGGTTTCAAAGTCGTCCGTGTACCAGGGATCAGCCACATCGCCGGGGTGGTCGGTGTACTCCATCAGCAGGTGGAGCTTTCCCTCTGGATCGCCGCCGCAGATCCGATTCATATTCCGGATATTGGCCCGGTCCATTCCAATCAGGAGATCGTATTGACCGTAATCGGAGCCGGTGAGCTGCCGGGAGGTCTTCCCGGCGCAGCTGATCCCATGCTCCGCCAGTTTGCGGCGGGCCGGGGGATAGACCGGATTGCCGATCTCCTCGGTGCTGGTAGCGGCAGATTCGATGAGGAATTCCGTCTCCAGACCCGCTTTTTCCACCAGGTCCTTCATTACGAACTCGGCCATTGGGCTGCGGCAGATGTTGCCGTGGCAGATAAAGAGAATTTTCGTCATTGGCGGTACGCTCCATCACGCTGTTCTTTTCCCCAGTATAGCACATCCCGTCAGTGAAGTCGAGAGAGATTTCCAGATGTGCGCCAGAGGTGATCTTTCGTTGGAGCTCCAGCTTTGACCATCCAAACTGCTGGACTGCCCGGATGTACCATGCCCGTTCCTGGAGTGTCAGCTCTGCCTCCAGAATGACCACATTCTGTGTCCAGCCGATGGTCATGGCCTGGTCCAGCACCTCTGTGGAACTTTCGTATGTCCGGAAAAACTCCCGCATCCGGCGCAGGTTTCGGGGAGAGAAGCCGGAGGCGTCGGGGTACATACCGCATAGGTACTCCGACGCGGCGACAGCGGCGCCTTTCTCCGGCCTGCCGCTGACCAGCTGGCCAATCTTACAGTACAGCTTCATCTGCGGCAGATCTGCCGCCATCAGCGTGTCCAGCGCCGCGAATATGGCGCTGTAGTCTATAGGCTTTCTGACGTTCATCCAGCTCTTCCTTTCCGGCGCTGATGCGCCTGTTTTTCTGTCAACAATATAAAGTACCACAGAGCAAAGAGAAGCGCGGCGTGCTGCCGCGTTTCTCTTTGCTCTGCCGTTTTTGCCTGTGATGTCAGGCTGCTATTTTAATTCCGCCATTTGCTCCCATTGGACGATGAACAGCGTGTAATTATTCCACTGGCGGCTCGGGGTCAAAGAAGTATTCCGGCGCGACATAATCGCACAGCCACACGCCGTTTTCCGACAGGTAAAATGCTATGCCGTCCCGTGCCATCGCTTCGGCGTCAATGACGATCACTACAGGCGTCCCGCGGCGGCGACCCACATTTTCCGCAGTCCGAAAATCAGCGGAGAGATGGACGTACTGCCGCCCCATTTTCTGAATTCCCTCCTGCCGGATAGACGGGAGGAACCGTTCCACCGTCCCGTGGTATAGCCGCCGGGGCGGTTTTCCTTTTTTCAATTCTACATCCACCGGAATGGAATGTCCCTGGTTGGCGCGGATTTTCGTATGGTTCTCATTAAATGAGTAGCGCCGCTTATTGTTCTCCCGAACGATACGCTCCAGCGTGTCCATGTCGATCCGCCGCCCGGTGCGCCGCATACCGGATAAAAGCTCATCCACGTCCGCCCAGCCATGGGCGTCCAGTGTGATGCCCGCCGCCGAGGGATTATGCCGCAGCACCAGACTGAGAAACCGGCCCAGTTTGATGTCCTTTGCTTCCTGTGTCATTCACCTTGCCTCCTCACCGAATCAGTTTGATCAAATCATCGCCATGCGTTTCTAGATACCGTGATCTTAAATGATTGACCATTAGCATAACACATTGCCGCCCTGGAGTCGAGAGCAATCTCCAGATGCATATTAGCAGTTCCAAGCGATTATGCCGCAGTTACTCCCATTGCAGTTCCACCATCTGCTCCCACTGGATAATGAAGCGGTCATCTACCACGCAATTCCGATGGTAGTGTCCCAGGAACCAGTAATCGAATCGGCACCGCCGCTTGACCGTCTGGAGGAAATCCGTCAGCCGGTCGGGGGTGTAGTTTCCGTCCAGCTTCTTCAGGATGCTGGTGGGAGCGCAGTGGGTCAGGACACAGTCCACCTTCCAGCCGGCCTTTTCCAGATTCTTTACCGCCTCTTCATACTCTGCGTCGGAGGGCAGCTCCTCGGGCCACCAGGAGACGCCCTTCACCCGAAACATCTGCCGTGTCCTGCGCTTGAACCAGTATTCCCGCTCGAAATCGGGGGACGCGGGATCGAGGATGCCGTCCTGTATATCATGGGAAGACGCGCCGCCCATGGTGAAGAAGGTGATGCCGCCGATCTCGAAGACCTGTCCCCGCATGAGGTGAATCACATGAGGGCGGATGATGTGAACATTTCCGCCATGCCAGTGATGGACGGGGAACTCGTTGAGCCTGTTGAAATTCTCATGGTTTCCGTCCACAAAGAGGGTGGTAAACGGCTTTTCCTCCAGCCAGTTAAGCCAGTAGGTCTCTCTGGGTGAACCGTCCCATATGCCCCCATAATCGCCTGTAATAATCGCGTAGTCATCGCGGCCCATCTGCTTCTGCTGAGGAAAGCTGCCGGTGGCAAACCGCCGGAAATCGCCATGGGTGTCGCCGGTAATCCAGATCACTGCAATTCCCCCTCTCCAAGCGTCTGCTCGATTTCAATTCCACCCCGGAGGCAGACTCTGATCCTGTCCGCCGACAGCACCTTCACGGTGTCCACCAGCTGGCGGACGAGGGTCTCACTCCACTCCGTGAAGGCGCCGGAGCCGGTGCTCAGAATATCCAACGCGCTTTTGATCCGCCCGTTGGCGGCGGAGTCGCTGTTCTGCCGCTCCAGCAGGCTGGCCTTTTGCTCTTTCAACGCCGCCATATCATCGGAGATCCGTTTGAACTCCTCGGCGTGCTGCATGAATCCACCATCCTTGGACTCAGCGAACAGGGCCTGAAACTCCCCGTCCAGCTCCTCAAGCTGGCGGTCAATGTCGGACAGGCTTACAGTACCGCTGGGGAAGGGGATCAGCTCCATCCGCATGGACTCCTCGATCTGGCCTACCAGCGCCTCCCTCTGGCTCATGACAGAGTTGATGGCGGCAAGGATGGCCGCTTGCAGGGATGCCTCCCGGAGCGTGGGGGAATCATGACAGTATTTCGTACCGTAGTCAATCCGGCTGGCGCACCGCCACACGGCGAACTTCTGCCCCCGTTTGACCCATACACACCTCCGGTAAAGGGTCCCGCACTCACCGCACACCAGCCGCTCCGTAAGGGCGTACTTGGCGCTGTAGCAGGAGCGGCCTGTGGGGGCCAGCTTCCGGGTGGGAGCCCGTCCCGCATTTCGCCGGGCAAATTCCGCCTGAGCCTGGTTGAACCGGTCCCGGCTGATGATGCCCTCATGGTGATCCCGCATCAGGTACATGGGAAGCTGTCCTACATTGCGGATCTGCTTCTTGCTGATGCAGTCCTGCGTGTAGGTCTTCTGCATCAGAACGTCGCCGCAGTATTTTTCATTTTTCAGGATACTGCGGATCACGGACTCGGACCAGACATCTCCGCCCTTGGCGGTGGGGACGCCCTGCTGCTCCAGCGTTTTCTTGATCATGCGGACACTGTGACCGGCAATGAAGCGGTCATAGATCTGCCGCACCACGGCCGCCTGCTCAGGGATGATGCGGGGATTGCCGCTTTCGTCCAACTCATAGGCGTACAGATGCTGGTACTGGACGTTGGCCTTTCCCTCCCGCATAGCCTGGCGTTTGCCCCAGACGATGTTGGCGGACATGGACTCGCTTTCCGCCTGGGCAAAGGCGCCCATCATGGTGATGAGCATCTCGCTGTCGGACTCCAGCGTGTTGATGTTCTCCTTTTCGAAGATCACCGCGATACCAAGGGCCCGCAGAACACGGATGTAGTTGAGGCAGTCCACGGTATTTCGGGCGAACCGGGAGATGGATTTGACCAGCACCAGGTCGATCTTTTTCTGCCTGCACTTGCGGATCATCCGCAGGAACTCGGGACGCTTTGCGGCGGAGGTGCCGGTGATGCCCTCATCGGCGAAGATCCCCGCCATGGTCCACTGGGGATTGGTCATGATCTTGTCGGTGTAATAGGTCTGCTGGGCCTCGTAGCTGGTAAGCTGCTCCTCGTCATCCGTGGATACCCGGCAGTAGGCCGCGACGCGCAGCTGGCGTTGGACGGTCCTGGAGCGGGCCAGTTCTGGCTTGGGTGGGATGACGATGACTCTGGGCGTGGTTCCTGTCATATACTATCACTCCATCCTGACAATAATCGTTTTTTCCGGACGCCCAGGAAAGCGGATTGTTTTCTTCCATGTCCCCTTTCTGGGGCTGCTTGTGATCATGTGGTGGAAGCGGCAGGTGCAGATACCGCAGGTACCATGTGATATGGACTCACTTTCTGCCCTGGCAATGGCGCCCATGATGGAGATGTACCAGTCGGAATTGGGATCTGACGTGTTCACAGCTTCTTTCTCGAAGACCACCGCAACACCCAGCTCCCGCAGTTCCCGGATGATGTTGAGACCGTCTGCTGTGCTCCGTGCGAAGCGGGAGAAAGATTTGACGAGAATGAGGTCGATCTTTCCCTGCCTGCATTTGCGGAGCATCTTCTGGAACTCCGGGCGCTTGGAGCGGCAGTCGCCGGTATCTGCGAAGATACCCGCCATGATCCAGTCGGGATTGGCACTGATCTGTTCAGTGTAGTGGGCTTTCTGGGCCTCGAGAATGGATGCTTGGTCCTCGCCGTTAGCGATCCGGCAGTAGGCGGCTGCGCGGAGCTGTGGTCTGGTGCTGGGGATGGTTTTTGTCATGTGTGATCACTCCCTGTTATGATTTGTCCGTTTTTGAGCTTCATGCTGACCTCCCCTTGGGGGTGGATCAGGATGGCGGAGGTAATTTGACGGAGCAGAACGGTGTCCAATCCACCACTCTGCTCCGTCGTGCTCAATATGTATCGTATCCGCATGGTTTCGTAGTCCTCAGAGCTGAGAGCGTTGAACCGGGCGGCTGCCAGAGAGATTACTTTTGCTTTCGCGGCGGATTCATTGAATTCCGCACATTCCAGTGTATAGCCGAGATCGTTCTTTGCTGTGAGGGCACTGCTGTTCTCAGTTTCATCCGTGGGAGAATTGACAACAACGTCAGGATGTCCGCACAGGTGTTGCAGCAGTTCTGAGGCACTATCCATCAACTGTTTATCGGTAACTCTCGCTGCTGAACGCATGCAGTGGGGGCAGCGCCAGGTGTCCACGCGCTCTCGTCGGACCGTATCGCCGCACATACCACATCGAGCCAGAATGCGGATGTCCTTGATTTGGGGCTGATTCAGTTTTCCGCCTGCCGCCGGTTTTCTTCTCCTGAACATCTCCGACCCAATAATGGGTGGATAGCCATTATCTCCAAGATACCGGACGTTTTGCAGAACGCGGGCAACCGTATTTTTGTTCCATTGCTTTCCGGGGAGGTAAGGGATTGCTCTATCATTCAGCCACTCAGCCAATGTTTCATAGGAATTGCCCTCCGCATAGCTGGTGAAGAGCATCCGCACAACCTCTGCCTCGGCCTCTACGATATGGATTTGCCCGTTTTGCATACAATACCCAAAGGGCAGCTTTCGGTTTGCCATCATCGTACACTCCTTTCTGCGGTTTCGGTTAGTTCCAGCCCATTTTTCAGGCGGAAGCGCAGGATATTGCCAGCGTCCACTGTGATTCCAACCACCAGATCCGCGAAGATCTCACCATCGAAGACCGGGAGGAACTCCGGCAGGGCTTCCAGCGTTTCCATCAGCTCTCGTGTTCGGGGTATAGTATCGTCGCACTCCGCACCAAGGATGCGCTCTTTTTCCTGTTTTACAGCACGAAGCTGCTGGGCCAGTTCGTTGCTTCTGGATATAAAAATATCAGGATCGACAAGGCCGCATTTGTTCATGTCGGCCAGCATTCGATCCTGATCGTTGATGTCGGATATTCTCTTGTTCAGTTCAATGATGTCTATGCTCCACAGCATCCGGCGCTCACGGACAGATTGGAGGTCTGCAATCATCTGCTTGAGAATTGATTTTCCATGGAGCCGGAGCTTGTGATATATCCGCAGGAAAGCGGCGCGGAGAGCCTCTTCTGCAATTTGCGGCACAGGGCAGTTTTCTCTCCCGTTATCGTGGTTATGGCATACCCAGTAAGTGATCCCGCGACAGACTTTCCTGCGGAATGGAGTCCCGCACTTGCCACAGAAGATAATTTTGTGGAGAGAGTTTTCCATGTACGGATTTCTGGAACCATACTTTTTACTGCGCTGTGATTTCAGCTTTTGTACGGCAAGGTATACTTCTTTTTCAATGATGGGGGCATGTGTGGCCTCAGCATAATACTGTTGGCGCTCCCCGTGATTCCTGATTTGACGTGCCGGAAGGGTATCTGTGGCGTATGTCTTTTGCCAGAGGGAGTCTCCAATATACCGTTCATTGGACAGAATGTAGGATATTGCGGTCTGGAGCCACTTCCGGTCTTCCTTTCCAATTTTAACAGGTACATTTTCCCGATTGAGTTGTGCCGCGATCTCATCCATGCTCTGCCCGGCAAGATAGCTGTTAAAGATCCGCCGTATGATTTCTGCCTGTGCCTCATCGACCACAATGCTCCGATCTTTGATTTTGTAGCCGAAGGGCATAGAGGATGGGAGGAACGTTCCTTTCTCCATACGCTGGCGGTAGCTCCAGCGCATATTGCCGGAGATGCTCTCGCTCTCTTTCTGCGCGATGGCGGAGAACATGGCGGTGAGCAGTTCGCCGGTCATCTCCGAGGTGTCAATGCCCTGTTCTTCAAAGCAGACGCCGACACCGATGGCTTTCAGCGCTCGGATTGTCTCCAGGCAGTCAACGGCGTTGCGCGCGAAGCGGGAGATGGACTTGACAAGGATTTTGTCTATCCGGCCTCTGCGGCAGTCCGAGAGGAGCCGCTGGAAGTCCGGGCGCTTCTCCGCAGAGGTGCCGGAGATACCAGCGTCGGCGTAGATGTCCGCCATGGTCCAGTTGTCCTTGCTGTTGATCAGCGTCGTGTAGTAGTTCAACTGGGCGGCGAAAGAGTTCATCTGGTCGCTGGAGTCGGAGCTCACCCGGCAGTAGGCGGCAACGCGGAGCTTCTGCGCCTCCGGCCTCTGCGCGGCCTCTATGACGATGACCTTTTTCTGTTCCAGCGCAAGGCTTCCGTCGGTCTGCTGTCTTCTGCCCATGGTTTACACCTCCTCCTGTCAGCAACACACAATACCACACTGTCCGTTCAAAAGCTATTGAAACAGAGTGGTGAAACTCAACAAAAAATGATGTCCGCACCTGTGGTCCGTGCGATCCTGGCGGCGATCTTCTCCAGCTCTGCCTCAGTGAATCCCTGCCCGGCCAGCAGACGGAGCAGGTTCCGGATTCCACAGTAATCAATATTGACATTTTTCGCCTGCATATGAGATTCCTCCTACTGTCTATGTATTTTCAAGCCCTACGCTGATGGCCAGCGCGTCGTTCACTTCCTGCATTTTATCTGCGCCGACATTGCCCATATACGCACTCAGACGGGATCTGTCCAGCGTCCGCAACTGCTCCAACAGGACAGTGGAGTCCTGGAACAGGCCGCAGGCGGCGCCTTTCAGCCGCACATGAGTGGGTTGATATTTGCCTTTGAAGTGTCCCGTGACTGCGGCGGCAATCAGTGTGGGACTGTGCCGGTTTCCGGTGTTGTTCTGGATAATCAGAACGGGCCGGATACCGCCCTGTTCTGAGCCGGTGACCGGCGAGAGATTGGCAATATAAATATCGCCGCGCTGGATCAGTTTTGTCCTATGTATGTTCATAGTATGTTTTCCTCTGATCTCAATGGGGCCGCTCCGCTTTGAGCGCAAAGCCATGCTAGTCTTTTGCATTTGGGAGCGGCCCCACAGTTTTTCTTGTTTCTATTTGCCGGCTCTATTCGACACTACTTCCCGAGCCCTGGGCGGCGGTCTGGAACTGTGCTGGCGCGCATCACGGGCGTCTCACCCCTCCGAGGATCTCTCCGAGCCGCCCCCATTGCTTGTGTCTGTGGCTGGGCGGGAGTATCATTATGTTCTGACGGAGTCGTTGCGAAACAGCTTGCCACGGCTGTTTTCGTCTGGATGGGGATCGCTGGGCACCTTATTTGGCCGTCTTTTATGCGGACTCTGTCCGCACAGGTGGTCTTGGCGCATCCGACTGATCGCTTTCCCGTTTTTCAGGCGGGTCCGTCAGGGAACGTATTCCAGTCGCCGGATATGACCGCGGGGCGCGGTGTTTTTCAAAGTGCAGAGAGAGGAAACAGTTTGTCCTCTCACTATATAATTGGGCGTGGCGAGGCTCAAAACGAAACACCTTTCAAAAATTTTTTTGCAAATTCCTCAAACTGACGCTTATATTTACGGATTACCTGCGGAGAGACACCATATTTTTGGGAGAGGATCTCTGTACAGGCCCTTTTTTGTCCGTTCAGATACAGCTCCAGCAGATCGGTTGCCCAGGGCTTCCATGCTGCCAAGGCTTCTTTCAGTTCCTCCATCAGCACAGAATCGCAGACCATAGATTCAAGCCGTGTTTGACCCGGGAGTTGTTCCAAGCGGGTCTTGGCGCCATCTGTGTCGGCAAGCGGTGCATCCAGGGAAAACACATGAAAGCCTTTCCCGGCCTCCCGGTTCCGCCTTGCTGCGGAACGGTCTTTGTCCCATTGGATATACTCGCTGGCAGAGACCTCAATTACCATGCAGTCCATGTCGTCTCCATCGGCAATATAGTCACGGATGAAATAACGCTGCCGATCCAGGGGAAGATCTTTGTTTGTGTGTACCGCAGACCGCCACTCAGTGGCAGTTGCGGTGGAAAGGCGTGTGCTGCCGTCAGGCTGTACCTGGTTGATCAGGTATGTAATTTTCATTTCTGTGATCTCCAATCTCAAAGTTTTTTGGGGAAATTTTTGAGATTGGGGATCACGGGTATTGCGCTGCCCAAGGCAGCCAATAAAAAATGCTCATCCGATTCCTCTTGGGAGTCGGATGGGCGTAAAAGAGCCACTTGATTTGCTGACCTCACTTCGCCACACTGGTATCACCCTGTCCAGTCAAGGACAGAGGTCAAAAACCAAGTGGCACATGGGAAGTCAACGCATCAAGCGGCTCCGGGGCACAAATCTTGTTTGTCTGTGATGAAATTGTCGGATAATGCCTGGATTAAGTCAGACGGAACGCGATTGGCGGAAAAAAGACATTTTCTCCGCAGTTGGGGCATTTCGTGTAGGTTCCGCTGTGAGTTCCACGGCACAGGACTTCTATCTTATGGTCGCAGAAAGGACATAGCCGCGCAATCTGTATGGTACTGGAATAAGTTCTCTTCAGCGCCTCCTGCTCTGCGGCTGCCTGGGCGTAGCGGGTGGGGTTTTTCTCTCTTACATTGACTTTTGGCATAAATAGTCCTCCTTTGCGCGTTTTACAATTCTCCTTCTTCCGGGTAAATATCAACAAGGGCATAGGGGTTCCGCAGATAATCTGCACGCAGAAGACCGAGCCGCTTGAGGCGTATGGAGAGGGCGGTCTTTGATACGCCCATGTAAGCAGCCATTTCAGCGAAGCGTTCGTAATCGGAGCGGGCAAACACTCGGTTCAGGACCAATTGTTTTCCGCCCAGCCCAAAGGCCTCTAAATTGTCCCGCACCATATCCTCCGGCATCAGAACAGACGCCGTCAGAATATTTGTGCGCCATTCTTCCCAGGAACCGCCAGCTGCGGCAGACTGCTGTCTACAATAGTGGATCTGCCGTCGTGCGGCACAGCCTATGTACTCTTTTGGAAACAGCAATTGGAAAATCTGGTGGCACCCTTCATGGGTCAGCGTAAAATGATACCGCCCCTGGTTGGCTCCATCGGCAATCAGACTGCTGTCGACCAGCAGTGTTTTGCCATCCAGAAAGTAATACTCCGGGTGATCCGGGTCATCATAAATGTGGACACCGACCTCGCCGCAGGAAGTAAGCCCCAGAACACTGCCGTTGGAGGAGAGCACATGGTACGCGATGGACAGACCGAGCAGATCCTTTACCAACAGCTCCGGTTGAACCATTCTTACCTGTTGGCCTGCTAAGGAAGGCAGCTTTTTATATGCAGTGATTACACGGCGGGCGATGCTCTCGATTTCTCCCACAGATAAATGCGGCACTCAATACCTCCATGTTTTCCTCAAAGCGACTGACTAACTGTTGATAATCGGTTGTTTCAAGCGATTTATGGCTTGGACTAATATATTTGTTACCCTCACCGAGTAATAGAACATATGTTCTATACCGGATTATACAGCAGATAATCATTTATGTCAATCATCTCTGGTGTAGAAATGGGTGTATAGGCAATAACTTTACTCAACACCTTTGAAACGGTCTGTAGAGGAAAAAGCAACTTAGTGGTGTAGAGATATATCGCATATACGGTAAAGGAGCCGCAGGATCTGTGGCTCCTTTACCATGTAATTATGTTTTTCCCCCATTACAATGTTTGTCATATAGATCTTCTCGGCGTGACTAGCTTCGTTGCCTACATTTTTATTGACGACACCATCTAGTATTAAACATATCCAGACAACCACGCTAGATTTTTCCTTATTTTATATATAAGGCTTTTTTTGACCTAAAAAATGTGATATAATAATTAGATACAAGGAGAAAATTGTATATTTTCGCATCAATGAATTATTTGAAATAAAAATGAAACTTATGTAATTTACAATAAAGAGGGTAAACGTCTGATGATAGTTTATTTGCAAATGCTGGAGGATTTATCCGATAGAGATAAATTTACTCTGCTCTATAAAAAGTACCGAAAACTAATGCTCTATGTTGCTAACCAAATATTAAATAATCAGGATGATTCGGAAGACGCAGTTCACGAGGCTTTTTTGTCTATTATTAGGAACATTAAAAAAATTCAGGATGCTGATCGGCCAGAGACGCGCAGTTACATCGTCATTATAACGGAGCGCAAGGCCATCAATATCCTTCAAAAGCGATCTTCGGCAATACCTTATGATGAAAGTAATGAGTTAATGGGCATTGCTATTCCCGCTCCCGGTGACTTTGGTATTGCTGACGCACTCTCTCAGCTGCCGGCAAGATACCGGGAATTGATACTTCTTCGATATGCGAACGGATATTCCACCAAAGAAATTGCCGCTCTTTTGGGAATGTCACAGAAAAATGTCCAAAAAGTCTTGTGGAGGGCAAAAAAGCAATTAGAACAAAAGTTGGATGAACTCGGAGAATGTTATGAAACAAATTTTAACGGATGAACTGCTTCAAGCGGCCGCATGGAAAGTACAAAATGCAATGCTGAATTCGCTTCCGGAAGATGATGGTATACTACCAGAGCCTTCTGTAGCTTTTGAAAAAAAGATGGAGCAATTGGTGCGACAATTCAAGAATAGGGAACAACGACGAAAGTTTCTACAATGCGCAGCAGCGTGCTTCTTGGCAATTTTGGTTGGCTTATCCGGTTGGTTAGCCCTGGATACAGAAGCTAGGGCGTCGGTTTCAAGATGGATTCGGGAATTTTCTGAAAATAAAGTTTTCTATCGTTTTTTTGCGACTGAGGATCGATCCAAGATCTCAGTAGACTTTGTTCCTCAGTGGATTCCCGATGGATATATGATGGAACGGATTGAGACCGGATATGCTACAAAAGTAATTTTGTATTCAAACAGGGAAAAGCAAATAATTTTTATTTGTAATATAGCGGATAGTGGAACAGAAGAATTGATAATGGGAGAGGACTTCCAAATAAAAGAAGTGAGAATTGGGGACAGCTTTGGTGATTTTTATGAGGAGGCCTCTGCTGAGGAATCAAATGGATTGACTTGGATAGATGAAGAAGCAGGTGTTGTTTTTTCTATCACCGGTTATCTTGATGAGGAAACAATGGTTCAAATAGCAGAGTCTGTTATTCAAAATAAGAAATGACAATTTATCTTGTGTAGAAAAGTAGACTCCACTGATGGTCACCCTGATATGCTTTTGAGATGAAACAGAACTACGCGCAAAGCGTGCTGGCAATTTACTGTGTGACAATTTTGTAAAAAGGTACAAACAGAGGTGACCCTTCCCGGCCTTGTTCAGACCTCCGGTCTAGCTGTAATGTCATAAAATTAAGGAGCGAGCTAGCGGCTCGCTCCTTAATTTTATGACATTGGGTTAACCGGAGGAATTAAACTCAAAATTCCTGTCATATTGCATAAATATTGCCTCTCAATTTGGTCATTTCTTACTGTCTCCATTTGCTCTTTTTTTTGGTTTTATTTTTTGAAAGGAGGTGTGTTTATGAAAAGAAGATTATTGACCTGTTTCTTGGTTGCCATTATGGTAATGGGGGTGAACGCTCAAGCCAATGAAATACAGGAAAGTCGGATAGCAGTCGCTTCTCCTAAGCTGTATTTCAACGGGACAACCGCTGTATGTGAAGTTTCAATTTCACAAAACGGCAAAAAAATTTGTGCAACTATGGAACTATGGCAGGAGACAAATTTCGTTGGTTCTTCGTCCGGTGAAGGCAACAGTTTCCTCATCCTGAGTGAAACATATGCGGCATCTAAGGGAAAAACCTACACCTTGAAAGTGTATGGAACCATTGATGGCAAACCATTTACAGCAGAAAACATAAGTAAGGTATGCTGATCTGTGATAGATGTCAGTTCTTCGAAAGGAGATGGTAAGGGATATGGAGCAGGTTCAAAACGCCCCCAGAGGCGGCAAGTGGGTCGAATATGGCAAATTCACTTTTTTGGATATCTCCCATGAGATCAAGACCAAAGAAACGCCTTCTGATGTAGACACATGGGTTGAGGTGGACATGAGCCCGGAGCACCGGCTGGAGACGTGGAGGCCGAACTTCACTGGCCCCGCTCTGGGCAGAAATCCTGGCACGGCCGCTGCCTGGAAGGAGTTTGAACAGCAGACCAAACTGGCGGCCGGGCAGTTTCTGGACGGGACCATGGATGCGGATTCCCTGACAGAGGTCTTTCAGCAGGGATACCAGCATCTGACCGATGTGGCGAAGGACACCGGGTACCCCAGCCCCCTCTGGGATGGGATGATGGGGCCTGCCGCCCTGGAGAGTATTTACGGCGAGTTCCGGCGGATGGTCCTGGACGCGGCGGTCCAGCGGAACAACCAGGAGGGACGGCAGTACGTCACCGGCGAGATGAACTCTCAGCGGACCTATAAGTACTATAATTCTGATTACTACTTCAAGACCGAAGAGGCGATTGCCTCCGCCACGGAACGCTACAACGCCCTGATTCAGGAGGCGGGCTGGGAGGACTACATCTCCGTGCCTGATTACAAGGGGAAGGGACTAAACCTCTACTACAATTTCAACACCGCCTTTTCAAACAAATTTGATGTGAGTGAGCAGTACATGATTGATCCGGACCAGGTTCCGCCCAGGGACTTCCAGTGGTTTTATCAGACCGGCGGCTCGGAGGGAAACAAGGGCATTGTCGATTCCTGTATCGTCACCCACCTGGACGGCACAAAGACCTTCGAAGACTATTCCGGCCCGGAATTTGATCCGAGGCACCCCGGCAAAGCCAATATGTGGGCCGCTTACCGGGATGAAAATGGGGTGCGCCATCAGGTCAGCGTGGATTTTCGGTACAAGTTCGTGGAGTCCGACCTGCGCAATGTGGCGGCTCTCCTGCGTTTTCCCGGGGACAGTGCCGCCGGCCAGTCTGCCAACCGCTTTTTGCAAAATCTCCAAGTGTATTCGCCGGGACATTTCAGCCGTTTCCCAACACACAAAAATAAACTAACAACCTATGCATAAACGAAAGAGAGGGAGAAACTATTATGTAAAAATCTGAAAGCAACAAAAAAATGGGCGCAATTATTCTCCATAAGCAATTCGGTTGCTAAACATTGGTATTCACGGAAAGGAATTTATTATGAAAAAGAGAATTATCAGTTTGGTCCTTAGCTTTGCACTTATTTTCAGTATCACCCTTCCCGCATATGCAGTAGATTCCTTAAGTTGCTCTGCGCGAGAGGCAGAAGAGATTTTGACTACCCTCTCAGATATTGACGATTTGGAGTCTGAATTTTGTTCCGAAATTCAACCCGAAACAACTACATACAGTTACGATATCCGCATTCCTTATGGAGAGTTATCTGGTAAAGCAGATGTAGACTTCACTCTAAAAATTTCTGGAACTACATATCCTATTACGACAAGTGGTGATGTTTTGGCATATGAAATCAGCGAAAATTACACCTTAATTCGAGGAATTTTAGCGGGGACTGTTGAAATCAATGGTAAAGAGTATACAGTTAATGTTGGTTTGAATAAGATTGCCCAGCGCAATACCATTAGCGCCGGAGTGACTTTGACTCCAGAAGACTTCTTTACAAATGAAGAGGCACGCCAACTTTATTTTTGCTTTGGAACATCTGTCATGACTGAGGATTTTGTCCCTCTGTATCTTGCCTATATTGAAAATCAAGAAGAAAAGGAAATCCTTGATATGCCGTCTCCTAGTGCTATTGAGCCTAGAGCCAGCCTTACTACTTTGTCCTCTAAGAGTGGAAACTTTATTTCGAGTGGTGTATTTACGGGATCAGGAACAGCGTCGACTTTGTACTCCTATAAAGATAACCAAAATAAAAGATTTCTTTTTAAGCTTCGCTCTTACTCAGGGAATATATCTGCAGATGATTTTCCAACATCTCAGTTCATTTCCGCAAGTGTTTATAATTTTAGAATTGGATTAAAAAGAGTTGGATTAGACACTAGCATATCCTCAGTTGAGGGTATTGCCGGAATAATTGAAAAAGAGAATGGTACTCCTGCGTATCAGACAAACCTTCTGAAGACTATTTTGGTAGGGTTTATTGATCTACTAACATACTATGGTTTTCCTGCTTCCATCCTTAGCAACATCTTGGATGGAAAAAGTGGGGACCCATATTATGTACACGATGGCAGCAATAGTTATATTGATGTAACCATTGAAACGCTGGGAGCGAATTTTGATTCTGTCAATGCTGCATTCCCTGCAGGATTCAATATTCTTACAAATGGGCGTACAGGAACGTACCAAGGATATTCAAATTTGACCTATCAGGCTGATACTCAATTTGCATTGTTCCTTATTAGCACAAAAACTATTACTACAAGCTCGTTTGCTATTTCCTGAATATATGATCAAAAGAAGGCAGTTTATTCTCTTGGCATGCATAGCTGTGGTTTCTTTCATTGTGTTAACACATAATTATATATTCAATGCAGCAATCAAAAGCGATGAAAACACAGCTATGCGTGGCCTCCCTATATTTATCGATGAAGGGCAAAGACTGTTATCTGCTGTAAATGAAATGAACAGCGTTGAATACAATAAGCAACGCGATATGCTTCTCTTTTCGGCAGGCAATATTTGCGCACGAACAGAGAGATTGTGCTTTTCAGAATCTGAAAAAAATAAATACGCAAACGGAATTATATTTGTTGAAGCAGTACGAGATGTTGCATTTTTTCTACCAACAGATATAAGTAAATTAAATGGTGAAAAAAAGGATAGAACATTTAGCACATTCAATGATTATATTTCATTACTATCCGAAGCTTTAAAACAAGCGAGTTCTTTTAAAAGCCTCCTTTCATTTCTTGAAAGCGATGCCAGAACCGCTATATGGATACAGAGTTTTTTTGATACTACTGCCTCTTAAGTCTTAAGAATCAATTCCATATGGACCAGAGATTCTCTTCTCTGGTCTGTATGATACATTCTCTGTTTTCTGAACAGTTCAAAGACCCTATTGACTTATCTTTCCAGATTTCCATCCGTAGCTCTCTTCTGGAAAGCCCACAATATAGCTCGCTTACAGTGTAGCACAGCCCTTGGAGAGGGGCTTTAATAACTACTACTCTACAATACGAGGATTAACTATGAAGAGAACATATATAGTAAAAGGAATTAGCCTTTTTCTCGCAGTACTTCTACTCACTTCATCGGTCTTTGCGATTCAGCCAGTGCCAACCAATCAGTATCATCATGTGCCTACTATTTCATGTGCGGAAATTCGTGAAGATTACAGAGAACTTGTCGAAGCAAACAAATCCCAAATGACAGCCGAACCCATTAGCCACTCCTCTACCTCCCGTGTGGCTGCATCGGATGAGCCAGAGGAGTTCCTGAGACAAAACTACAATTTAATGTATCAGCTTTCAAAGGGAACGCCAAACATGGTGACGGTAAAGGAAGGAATTGATGAAGACTCTGTTTACCACCATATTCAATATGATAAAACCACTGAAAGCTATATCATGTTTTCGGCTGACGAAGAAAACTACGTTTCTATTTTGATTGGCGAGGAAGAATATAAGATTACACTAGAAAACGATGAACTCATTATGCGACTCAATGGCAAAAATCCGCTTGTTCTATGTAATCATTGCCATCTGTTCACGAGCGCCGCACAAGAATCAACAGAGGCAGACTTTTCAAACAATATCGCAAAAGCTACATCGGATTGGGTTGTAATCAATACGTCAATATATGAGACTGGAGCATGGGTCAAAGTATTGGGATTAGTAACGATTACTGCTGGAGAAATGATATATAAAGTGAGCCATCCAATTTTGGGAGCTATTACAATTGTGTCTTCTATAGCATTAACATTGGGTGGTGATTCTTTTCAAAATTTTGAAGTTCATGAGATCGAATATTGGAGAAGTGACTGTGTTTTATATAGACGAGTCGAGCAAGATTGGTACGACATAGGCTCTGGAACAGGAAGACGGACATATGTAAAGAGCAGGAATTTTACATACTGGACCGATCCGCCCTCTGGAAGCGGATGTATGCAATACGATTATCCAGGGTATTAAAGAAGAGCGATGTGGTATAAAAAAACACTTTTGCCCGTTGCCTTGCTTTTTCTATTGGCAAGCTACCTAACATGGAATAATCGAGCATCAATGTCTGAGATAACAGCCCATGAATTAGAAAAGGCTTTTTCCGGAAACCATCCGATGCTTGTTTATTTTGGGTTTGAGGATTGTCCGTGGTGCAAGGAGGCACTCCCGATTATCATGAAGGTTGCTAAATCGGAACGGGTTCAAGTGTCATATTTTGATACGGCTGCGGAAGAAAATGAGGAGTACTATACCACTATGAAAAGAGTACTCTGTGATGAATATAATCTGGATTACATATTAGTACCGCTTGTAATCTCTATTCGAGTTGACGGGAAAATCGGTGGATTCCATATGGGAACCGTTGACAATCATAATGCCATAAGTGAAAAAATGACAATGGAACAAGTCGACGAATTGGAGCTTATCTATGCTGCTATCATACAAAATTGGAAGGAAACAATTTCATGAATATAGAGAAATGGATTTCCATTGCCAAAAAATTTGAACGAGGGTTTATTCACTTTTGTGTGGCGCTTGTGATTGTTTATCACTCGAACAACTTTTGGTTCTGTGCGGGTTGGCTAGAAAAATTGATTCCTTTATATGCTATTCGCAAAATTATGATTTGCTGTATCATTTTCCTAATCGTTGTGATAATAATTCGTATTTTTGCATGGGCTTTGTCCAATTGGGGAAACAGAAATTGCTGATCTGCACTGCAGTATAGATTAGCATCTACTCTTATCGCTTCTTATTCAAAAAGGGTCAATTGTTTCTAGGCTTTCCGATAATAAGATGAGCTGCATCCTAATAGTGAATAATCCTTATCCCAATGAAAAGATTGACGAGACCTAGGAGCGCACTCTTCTAATCTCACATCCATAGCGGCATATCCAAAGAGAGGCCCTGACAGTTTGTCGTCTGGGCCTCTCTTTATATATGGGAAAGACATGCTTTACCGCAAGTCAAATGGGTGGATCACTGGTATCCGCCCCCTTATTTGAAAGAAGTATTTTCTCACGGTTCGGATTGCACGATTTCATGTAAATTTTCCAACTGTTCATCAGACATATCATAGCCCGTCCGTTTCAGAAGAATAAACATCAATTCAAACCCGTGCAGGAAGAAAAATCGCCTGGAGTCATTGATTTGCTCGATCCTCTCCGTAAACTGTCTGGCGCATTCGGCTTGTTCCTCCGGCGGCAGTAGCTCCACGAAGCGGCTGCAGACCTGGTCAAGAGTCTTCTTTCTCTCCTTGAGATTGGGGACACATTCCAGGCTGTCCAACTGAACATCCTGACCCGTAAGCGTACCGGCGGCAACCAGGAGTCCCCGCACATAAAAGTAATCATTGATCGGTTCCTCGTAGTTGAGAAAGGCAGCAAATACCACATTTGTATATTGGGCATAAACCCACTCCCCAAGCGATTCCATGTGGTGGAGCCAGCGGAGGTAGTCTTCGTGGTGAACCTGATAGCAGGATGAGCAGCACTTCCGGAATTCTTGAATTTCCGTAGAGACCTCATCCAGCAGCATCCGAACAAAATCCTCCGAGATCATGTGATTCATAAAAGGTCCCCTCTATAAAAAATTCAGAAACTTGATCCCGCCGTCCGGCGTCAGTACAATCATGTTCTCTGGTGAGCTCTGGAGTTCAGTCTCAATTCCCAGGGCCCGGAGCATTATACCGAAGCCATCATTTCTGCCCCACTGTTCCCGCATGTTGTGGGCGGCGGCATACACTGGGAATCTTGTCCAGACGGCGTTCATCAGTGCGGGCTTGTCAATCAGACTCCAGTCCCACCGGCTATTGTTTTGCACCAACTCCAGGAGTGGGAGGCAACTGTCAGCCTCCCGGAAAAAGCAGTACCCAAGCGTATGGTCAAGGCCATGTTCCTTGTCATACTCGGTCAACTCTGACAGGCAGAGGGTCATCTTTGAGAAGTCATCCCGGATCACATAGCAAACAGCCAGGGTTGACACACACTGATCAGTCTCGATCCAGTAGACGCCGTTGTGGATGGTCTTGTAACGCGCTGTGTATCCCCAGGGTGTCAGGAGCGGTACGGGATAAGTTCCGAAATACTCTGGGCAGACCTCCATACCATAAACCGCGGCGGTGTGCAGATCCTCAAACTCCCCCAGAGGCAATGTCAATAAGTTAGGAAAACGAGCCAAGATAGAAACAAAAAATATAAAAAACTATTGACAATAGGCGAAATTTGTGCGGGTTCTCTCACTAACTTTGTTAGTGAGAGAACCCCTTTGTAATGAAAATATCCCCAATACCTCAAGTCATTACAGAGGAGGAGCCATATGACGCCAATCGATATTCGAAAAGCTTTAGTTTCCATTATTCAGAATATGGGAGAAAATAAGGAACATTATGTCAGAGAGCCGGGAAGAGATTTCTGCCGAAAACGAAAATTGCCATTTGAAACCATGCTCGCCACCATACTGGGTATGGGCGGCAGTTCCCTAACAAATGAACTTCTGGACTGCTTTGGATGTGCAGAAGATGTTGCATCTACCCCTGCATTTATTCAACAAAGAGCTAAGATTTTACCAAAGGCTTTTGAATCTTTATTTCAATCATTTGCTCAAATCAGAACTGGACAACATCTTTATAAAGATTACCAGCTGCTCGCTATTGATGGTTCAGATTTGTTATGCGCACCAAATAAGACAGATCCGGATTCCTATTTTCCAGGTGCGAATGGCCAGCGTCCTTATAATCTTTTACACTTGAATGCCCTGTACGATTTGCTTCAGCACACATACCTTGATGCGGTCATACAAAAACGGCGATGCCAAAATGAACATACAGCTTTGGTTGACATGGTAGATCGTTCTCCTGTGCAGCAGGCCATTTTGCTTGCCGACAGAGGATTCGAATCCTACAATAATCTTGCCCACATTCAGGAAAAAGGCTGGAAATATCTTATACGCATAAAAAATGGAAAGCCTGGGATTATATGCGGTTTTGATTTACCTGATTCTGACGAATTTGATCTTTTCTTCCCCCTATTGCTATTCCGACGAAATACGAGAGAGGCCAAAGCACTTTCTCAAGACAAAAATCGGTATAGATATGTTCATAATAATTCCCGATTCGACTTCCTTCCGACTACTACCAGAAAACACGATCCGTTCTTCTTCTATGAGCTTCCCATTCGAATTATCCGGTTCAAAATCGCCAACGACACTTCCGAAACGATTGTCACAAACCTTGACGCAGATGACTTTCCACCTGGAGAGGTAAAACGCCTTTATGCCTTGCGCTGGGGCATTGAAACTTCATTTCGCGATTTGAAATATACAATTGGTTTGCTACATTTTCATTCCAAGAAACCAGAGTATCTGTTTCAGGAGATTTTTGCCCGGCTGACCATGTACAATTTTTCTGAGTTGATCACTTCTACAATTACTCTCCAGCAAGCGGATAGAAAATACTGCTACAAAGTTAACTTTTCTGTTGCTGCCTATATTTGCCGAAAATTCTTCCATGGAAATATTTCCTCAGACAGCATAAATATACTTCTGTCAAAGTTCATTTCACCAATACGGCCAGGACGAAAGCGACCACGTAAAATGTGCATTAGACCAAATATTTGCTTTGTTTACAGAGTGGCTTAATTTTGTTTCCTGCTCCTTTTGGGCGGATTCATATCCGCTTTTTTGTCATGCCCCAGTTTATACCGGCGTAATGAGTCCTCCTTTGTTGCCCCCCTTTTTCTAACAATTCACGCTTCCGGTTGTCTATTGCTTGCTTAACTTATTGACATTGCCCCCAGAGGGAGTTTGTTTTTTACACGGTACCGCAGGATCTCATACTCAATGATTTTCCAGTGGTAATCCCAGCTCTCATATTCAAACAGGCAGAACTCCGGACGGTCGGGTATTCTCTTGCCGTATTTACGGGCTTCCTTGTTAATCGGCGCTTCCTCCGTGACAATATATAGACAACGACGGGCTTGACCGTCAGGTGGTTCCATGCGTAGAAAGTACACACCCGGACACTTTAACTCTGATTGTTTAATTGAACCGTATTTCAGTTCAAGGTAATGCGAATCAAAGGGAAAATTCTCCGGGTATATCAAGTTGTCATTATCCATGTTTACCTCTTTCATCTGTAAAAGGACACTCCTGAATTTACTGTGTCCGGTCATTGAGTATTAATAATTTCGCCGTTTATATGCCTATAAAGTCTATTGCGCTTTTAAGTTATTATAGCATAGCCAAACTGCACATACAATACAAGTATCTGGTTTTTGGAGGATATTTGTAATGATCGACTATAAAGATATTGGAGCCCGTATCCGCACGGTGCGACAGTCCCGGAAAATGACACAAGAGCGCCTTGCTGAAATGGTGGGTGTCGGTGTTACCCATATCAGCCATATCGAAACCGGAAACAGTGTACCCAGCCTGCAGGTGATGGTGGATATTATTAATGCGCTGGAATGTTCCGCTGATGAGCTGCTCTGTATTGAAGTGGATAAGGCCCGTCCGTATTATGACAGTTGGATCACGGAACTGCTTGCAGATTGCAGCCGCCAGGAGATCAAGCTGATTACGGATGTGGTCAAGACGATGAAAGACTCCATGCGGAAACTTGAGATTTAAGCGAAAAGCGAAGCGCGGCTCACTTTACAGTGCGCCGCGCCTTTTTCATACCATTTGTTTTATTCTTCTGCCGTGAACTGGATGGGAGCCCATTGATCTCCACGTCCTCCTCCACGGGGATCAGGATGTACTTTCTGCCGTCGATGACCCTGGTCTCCACCAGATAATTGCACTCCGAGTCCATGGACGCTGCTGCCTGGGCAGTGCGGGGCTCTCCAGGTTCAGAGCCAGACATTGCAAACCTGCACGGAACATGATATAGTTTTATTGCCTTTTGTATCCGCTTTCCGGTGTCTTATGGTTTGCGCCTCCAAGTCATTATAGTTGAGGGGATATTATTATGCTGATGGACATATTGAGTGAATTATTTCGCCCGCCATATGATATGATTCAGATCCTGACGATCATACTGATTGCGCTGTTTGGCCTGTATACCTGCGCAGTGGTTGTTTTCTCTCTCCGCCGCTATTTGATGAACCAGAAAATCAGGCGGTTTTTTTCCGCGCATAAACCAACCTCCGGAGTAATCACTAAGTATGAAGCGGTTGATGGAGATACATATGTATCAGTGTCCGCAGCGGTGCCAGGACAATTGGCCCTCCTTGTTCCGCGTATCCATAGAACCCCGGATCAATATGTGGTCGTCTTAGAGTGCCATACTGCCAACGCGCATTTCTACGCAGAGTACCAAATACCTCGGAGTGATTATAAGGAACAAAACGTCGGAGAAACCATCCAAATCAAGGATAGCTGGGAGCCTGTGGGGTTTGAGAGCATCTAAAAGGATGTGAAAACGGCAAATTGCGGCAGGTGAATTGTACGTCTGCGGAAAGCGGGATTGGGAGGTCTCTGTTTTGAATTACTATAAATGGAACATATTCAGTTCTCGCAAAAACCGGGTTAAGGCGCGGGCGGAACAAATATATAATATCAGCGAACAGGTCACGTCATTCTTTTGGGATACGGAGAACCATCCTGATTTTGAGGAGCGTGAGGGACAGCAGGATATGGCCTTTGAGATCCTTGACGCGCTGAAAAAGGATCAGCACATTCTGGTGGAGGCGGGGGTGGGGATCGGAAAATCCTACGCCTATCTTGTCCCCCTCCTGTTGTATAATCACTGCACCAGAAAGCCTGCGATAATCGCCACCTCAACAATTGCTTTGCAGGAACAGCTGTTAAACGACGCAGCCGCTTTACAGGAGCGGCTGGAGACGCGGTGTGAGGTCACGCTTGCAAAGGGCCAGGCAAACTACCTCTGCCGGAAACGGGCGGAAGAGTATCTGGAGCGTCCGGACGCTGAGATGCCGGATGCGCTGCGGGAACTGATTGACAAAGGTTTTCAGGATCGGGCGGATTTTCCCGGCGATTTTCCTGCCAGCCTCTGGGACCGGATCTGTATCACCCGCTATGGCTATCCATGCCGGAATTGTCACCACTCCTGTGCATACCGCAGAATGCGGGAGGCTATTCGGTTTACAGACGGAATCGTCATCTGCAACCAGGACTTTTTGACTGCTCACCTCCAGAAGCTGTTCAGAGGTCAGGACGGTCTGATCAACAGAACCGTGGAAGTTGTCGTGATCGACGAAGCCCACAATCTGGAGGGCAAGGTGCGGAGCGCCACGACAGACCGCATCAGTCAAAACGGGCTTCTAAAGATGATCAGTGAAGCGCAAAATGATGTGATGTCAACAGAGATCCCCTATATTCAAAAGGATATTAATACGGCACAAAGAGCTGTCCGCGCTTTTTTCCAATGCCTGCAGCGGCAGATGCAGCAGCAGATCGCGGATTCCACGCAGGATATGAAATATGCTGAACGGTTCTTTTTCAAAGATGATCCCGAGGCCCTGGCACTGCTGTCCAGCATGGCGGAGGCACTTGACGCTCTGTCGGAGAATATTCAGGTTTATTCGACCTATGATTTGAGGCGCGGCAGCCGGTATTCCGGGGCGGATGATTTTTACACAAAAGCTGAGGATCTGCTCGACATGGTTTCTGATCTGGGCAGCAGCCTGCTCTGGATCGAGAGACGGGGAGACCGCGCAGAGCTGGTCTACTGTCCTGAAAACACCCAGGACATCATCAGCAATCTGTATTTCCGCGGGGATGTCTGCACCATCCTGACGTCCGCGACCATGACAAACGCCGCGCAAGGCAGCCTTCCGGAACGATACGCCTATTTTATCAGTAATACGGGATTTCCTCTGGATGAGAGTGGCTTTTTGTCCGAGCCGAAACCGTCTCCATTTCCCTATGATGAACATGCCATGATCTATTACTGCGATGATTTGCCGCATCCGCGGGAGGACCACGACGCCTTTATTCAGCGGGGTGTGGAGCGGCTGATTGAGATTTTGGAGATCTCCAACGGAAAGGCGCTGGTATTGTTTACGGCCAAGACTGACCTTGAAGAGGTCTATATGGCCCTTCAGCAGAGAAAACTACCATATAAAATTTTAATGCAGCAACCGGGAGCTTCTCAGGACCAGGTACTCTCCGAATTTCGGAACGATGTGAATTCCGTACTACTGGGGACCGGCGCGTATTGGGAGGGGATAGACATAAGGGGCAAAAGCCTGTCCAACCTTGTGATCTTCCGCCTGCCGTTTCCGGTGCCGGACCCCATCATTGAGCACAAGGTATCTTTGGCAAAGGATGGCATGATGGATGTCCGAGTGCCGGAGATGATTATCAGGCTGAAACAGGGAATCGGGCGGCTGATCCGGAGCTTTTCCGATAAGGGCATAGTCTCTATCATCGATCCCCGGCTGCGGAATCAGCCGAAAGAACGCTACCATGATGTTGTGTGGGCATCCATCCCGATCCATAACCGGACCACCAGTCTTGCGGAGCTGCGAACGTTCTATCAGTCGCTCATGGATGAGGCAAACCCAAACAATTAGCGCAGTTTTGCATCGGAAGCTCTCACAATTGCTGCACTGCGGCCAAAAAACTGGCTGAATTCAGATTGTTGAGAACACTGTATTCTTTCTCTGCTCTAAGTTTTCCCTTAAAGTGGGTACTTCTGGGTGGTCCACCAGCGGCCCATCCTCAGTTCACCGCCAGGGCATAGCTGCCCCCTGGCGGTGAACTATATTTTTTCACGCTATTTCAGCCGGTACAGATTGGAGCTGCAGCTTCCGTTCTCCCGCCAGCGGAACTCCTTGGAGATCAGCCCTGCCCTGTACAGATCATTCAGGGCCCGCTTGACGGTAGAGCGTGAGAGGCCCAGTTCTGCAGCAATCGTCCGGATTCCTGGCCAGCACTTCCCATCGCTGTCGGCGTGATCTTTCAGGTACATATAAACCGCTCTGGCACGGTGGCTGAGATCGGACTGATAGATCTTCTCAAAATATCCCATAGGCTACTCCTGACTTTTATCCGTGCGGACAACCACGGGAGCTGGCGGCTCCCGCCTGGGGCGTCTTGCCTGGGCGTAGGAGGCCCCGCCTCTGGCGGATGGAGTCTTCGGAGGAATCGGGGGAGCGAGAGGCATGTGACTTTCCGCCTTTTGTGCGTGATGGCAGCGGAAGATGGCCTGCTCCAGCTCCTGCTCGCTGGCGTAGGCTACTGTACGTGCGGCTCTCTCTGGCAGTAGGTACGGGTCGCCGAAGGAGATGCCCCACTCCAGAAACAGCCGCAGCCGGGTCTGCATGGGGTGGGTTCCCGTCTTCATCACTACAAATTGACCTTTGGGGATGGATTTCAGCTCATCCGGAGACATGAGCGCCCGCTCCGTCATTTGCAGAGTCTGGGATTTGTCCTTTCCGACGCTGATGTAACCGGAGAGGACTGTCCGGCTTCCCAAGGCTTTGGACAACACCTCGGCGGTCTGGGAGTTGGGTGCGAAGCCGCCGAAGATGGTGTCCTGACAGTTGTCTGTAAGAATTTCCGCACCCTCTTTGCCGTAGTTTTTTTCCAATTGGGCCAGCGACTGGATGATGGGAACCAGTGTCAATTTCCGGGACCTGCCCGCGCTGAACAGCGGCAGGATGTCGAAAGCCGGCATGGTTCCCAGCTCATCGCAGAACAACACCACCCGGTTGGGCAGCCTGCCGCCGTTCTCGTCCGCTACAGAGAACAGCTCACGGGACAGCGTCTGAATCATCAGGCCGGCCATGAAATTCTTGCTGGGGTCCTCCTCCGGCAAAATAAGGAAGATGGCGGATTTTTGAGAGGCAAACAGCTCCGCGTCAATGGCGCTGTCGAAGCACAGCACCTGCTCCAGCTCCGAGTCCAGAAAGGCGTTGAGCCGGGAGAGTACGGTGGACATGACGGAGGCCATGGCCTGCTCCGCCGAATTGAGCGCGGCGCCGGCGAACCACCGGGCCTTGTGGGTGTCAGGGAGGGTGTCCATCAGAACCTGAAAGCCGTTCTTGCCCTTGGCGGTTTTGCTGGGAGCCAGCAGACCCTGCACCAGCTTGAACACGCTGACGATGTGCCGCCGCTCCTGTGAAGCCTCCTCTGTGGGCGGCAGATACTCCGCCAGCAACAAAACAACTGCAGTGAGCAGCCCCTCGGCTGCATCGTAAAAAAATGCGTTTTGCCCGTAATTTGAAGCGTCACCTTCCGGATTTATAATGGTTTTTGCTAAGATTTTGGCGTACTTTTCCGCCTTGGCCCTCGCCGCCAGATTCTCTGGCTGCTCCCGGCAGATATCCATGTACCGGTTGATGAGCGTGAGGAGGTTGTACCCGTCCGAGCGGGTGGGATTGCGCAGGTCAATCACCGCCACCTTGTAGCCGTAGTATTTTGAGGCCACGGCGCCGTAATTCCGGGCGAGATCTCCTTTGGTATCAAGGGCGAGAAAGCTCATCCCGCTGGCGCAGGCGTACTCCATGTTGGGATACAGAAAGAACGCTGTCTTGCCCACACCGGAAGCACCGATCATCAGATAGCGATAGGTAATCCGCCGCTTTTACTGCCCTCATGAGAGAGCAGCAGTCAGGGCGGATTTTCCCCCGCTTCGCACCGTGCATGCGACTTTCACCGCACACGGCGCTCCATCAATGCAGATTGATTGTTGCGTGTATGTGAAATAACCAGTTTTTCCCTATAACCGATGATTTTATTTTGAGCTTTTACATCAAATTGGTTAATATCATAGTTGGGGTCATTTACCGCCATAAAGCATTTCTTATGGAGCGAAACCAGATTGTTGACCCTGTTTACCTTGTTCAATGGGAGATTAGGGTTAATGCGATGGGCATATGGAGTACCAGAAATGAGCCACCCTCCGCAGACACGGCATTTAAGCTTGTCGCGGTTGAGGGCATAAGCCCTGTTCATGATAAACTCAAAATTATTGAGCTTGTTCCATTTCCCGTGGAGAATGATTTGAGCTGTTTTCTCCGAATACATTTCGTCAAGCCGAGCCTGGATTTTCTTTTTCTTCGTTCGTTCAAAGTGTATCTGTCTGCCTTCTTCAGTATAAGGTGTTTCGGCTTGATTTTTACCTGGAGTGCGTTCCCATCTGCAAAAGGTAAGCGCGGTGAAGCCTACATAAATATCGCGGTATTTGATTGAGGGAATCTTTTGCTTATATTTCTGGTGGACACGGGGAAGATTTTGTACTTCATTTGCCGGAATCCATTCCCCTTTATACTGCCTCAGTCGACGCATTGCTGTGAGTTGCAGCCGCCTGCTGTGTTTCTGCATGGATATATTTACCCATGTGCAACACTGGTAGTATTGGATAATCCCTCTAATCTGGCTGTTGATGCGGTTCATTGCGCCAATCATCTGTTCCCGGCTGTAATTGCGCGGGATTTTCTTGATGTCCTCCGCGATTTTATCAGCTTTCCGCTTTAGTCGGTCCCGGTCCGGAATCGTCCGTGGAATGTAACCCCGGCGGGACTTCCCCCGAACCATTTTGAACTCATAACCTAAAAATTTGATGTGTTTCTTTCGGATATCTGTTATCAGCGTTTTTTCTTGGGATAATGTCAGTTTCATTTTGTTTTGGAGAAAAGTTTGTAACCGTATCTTCCAATTCTCGGCGTGGGCGCGGGTATCAGTGATGATAACAAAGTCGTCTGCGTATCTGACAAGACAGCCTGGTATCAGATGCGTTCTCTTCCGCATAGCGGCGTATCGGCTTTGTACCTGTGCGTATTGATATTGGGTGTGTTTTAATTCCCATTGTTTGGTAATCCATTCATCCATGATATCCAAATAGACATTTGCCAACAATGGGCTAATCAATCCGCCCTGAGGTGTTCCTTCCGTATTTACCTCGCATTCGTCCATGACCCCGGCTTTCAGCATAGCTTTGATGATTTGCAGTACCCGCCTGTCCTTCACGCCCATGTGGTATAGGCGTTTTAGCAGAATAGAGTGATCTATGCGGTCAAAGCATTTGCTGATGTCTCCCTCGACAATCCAGTAATAGCCTGTGTTGAATACAAGTTCTTTTGTTCGTTCTAATGCCATAGGTGCGTCCCGCATGGGCCGAAAACCGTAGGAATGGGCAAAGAACTGTGCTTCAAAAATAGGTTCCAGCACGATTCTCATGCATTCCTGTACGATTCTATCCCGTATAGTGGGAATACCCAGCGGACGCTTTTCGGATTTTCCTGGTTTGTCGATGTACACCCGGCGTATTTTCTGTGGTTCATAGTGTCTGAATGCGCTCTGAATATCGTTAACTACCCAGGAAAAAGGATTATGCAGATAATCATTGCGCATAGTTTTGGAGTCCACACCGGGAGTTTCACTGCCGTGGTTGCTTTTAATGTTGTGGATTGCTGTGATAATGGTTACTTCTGCTGACATGATTTCCAGAAGCCCCTTAAACACTGGGCGGTCACCTGCGTCACGAGCCTCCTTGCTGTGCTGATACAGCTTATCCTGGATTTCGCGTAGTTGGGTTTCGGTTTTCGGGTAGTCGAATTGTTGTGCCATACGCACCGCCTCCTTTCCGGAATTGGTGTTTCTGGTTTTAGTCAGGTATGCCTACGGCTTCCTCGACTTTCTGTTCACATACAATCTACACTGACTATGCCCCTTCGCTCCGTCCGCCTTATTATTGCGGACATCATCGCTACTACGGGCTGCTGCCCCATGGATTAGCAGGCCATTTCCTGCCTGCGCGGCAAAGGTGCCACTTTACTTACTTCAACAGAATGAAGTGCCGTCCATGGTTCCTTCGTTCCCTATGCTTTAGCTTTTCATATCGGTTTTAGCCCGTCCCTTTAGCCCGACTGCCATCTTTGGCTGGTGTGAGCTTCTGCCAAAGACATTCGACCTTTTCGGTTTTCTGCCGTTTTCCACCATTGCAAATTTCAACGGCGGCAGTACCCCGCATGGGGGCGGATGGCTGTATTACCATCCTGACATTTACGAGCCGTACACTCAGGACATATGTCGGTTGCAACAAAACATACTGGACATGACCGATTTATAGCCTCCTGCGGGCATGGCCGTCTCAGACCACGTATCCGCTCTTCACCGAGCTCCGTACGTCCCATATGACACTATAGGCGCACGTCGGAGTATTAGAGTTTTGATTACCCGTCACACCGGGGTTAGCAGGCACTTCCCCTGCCCAATCAAGCATAGAGTTCAGATTCCTTGCGAAATCTGTCTTGTTTTATTGCGTATTTCTACGCAGATTGTCAAGAAACGAAGCGCACGCACTGAATATCGTCCGTGTCCACCAGTGCGGTGACGGCGTTCTTCTTTCCTGCGCAGCCCAGCACCAGCCCCTGTTCCTTGGGCAGGTTCTTCCCCGAGCGCCACTCGGACACATGGAAAGGGATGTGCCGGTAGGTCTGCCGGATTTCTTTCTTGTTGGCCCATCGGGCGGTTCCGTGCTGGCCGTCTCCTACGGTTTTGGATTTGATATTGTCCAGATTCCCGCTTCCAGAGAAATGCGTGGCGGCGGCAATGAGCAGAAGCATTCCTCCTGCCAGTAGAATCAGCATAATCGTCTGTGATGTCATAGGCTTACCCCATTTCCTGTTGTATTGGCTGCTGTGTTTGTTTCTGCTGCTGTTTCAAAATGTCCGCCTCATACTTGACCGGCACCTTGGCGAAGGATGCTGCCAGCTCCAGCCAGCTGTCCGCCAGCTCCCGTTTCTCGGACTCATCGCGGATGCCGGGAGCCGAAGCTTTTTCCAGCACGCCTTGGAATTGTGCTGCCAGTTCCGCCGGGCGGCGCTGCAGGCTGCCCCGATTCTGATGCGGCAGGATGCGGCGGTACAGCACCTCCGCCAGCTCCTCTGGAGAGCGCGGATCTCCCATTTGCCGCAGCTCCCGTCCGTAGACCGCCAGCGCCAGGGCGGACGCGTGCTCCATGCACTCCATGGCTCGGTCGAACTGCTTCCATCGAAAGCAGATTTTGGCGTAGTCGATGAGATTGGGAATATCCTGTTCCCAGTAGTCTCTGCGGGAGCCCTCTACGCGCCGGCTGATCCTGCCGCAGACCTCCGGCGAGATGATGAGCTGAGGATGCTCCTCCGCCGCCTGTGCGGGGAGGCTCCGGTGGGCTTTGAGGTCCTCGTTCCAGTCCTTGTGCTCCGGCTGGATCACTCCAACCTCGTCATAGCCGTGTTTATGAAGAATTTCGGTCAGCCGCCCACTGGCCTCGATGCCCGCCGCGTCGTGGTCCAGGCAGAGGCAGACGGTGCGGAGGTTGGGATTTCGTTCCAGCATCCAGAGCATGGCATGTTCACTGGTGCCGCAGAGGGCGACGAAGCTGTGCTCCTGCCAGCCTCTGGGATACCGGGTGAGGAAGGACAGCAGATCGATAGGAGCTTCAAAGACATAGAGCCGATTGCTGGAGCCGGTGTGGTGGAAACTGCACCGGGGATCGCTGCCCTCTATGTTGATACGGAAAGTCTTGCCGATGTCGTTGACACTGCGCTTGTGGGCATGGCGGGCAGCGCCGTCCCCGTCCCTGCCGACGAAGACGGCGTTGTGGTACTCCCTGGTCTTGTCCTTGGAAATTTCGCGGCTCTCATACAGCAGACCTGCCCGGACAAAAGCGCTGACTACGTCCCGGTCCAGGAAGCGGCGGTTCAGCAGGTAGGCGTATACCCGGCGCATATCCCGGTTGGCGGGCGGAAGGGTAAACTCTCTCTTGGGTTTCTCCTTCTGCTTTGGCGCGGGGGCATGGACAGTGCCCTGTGCCCCGCCAAGCAGACGGGTGACGGCCTCCGGGTAGGAGAGGTTATAGAACTGCTGGACAAAGGAGATGGGACCGCCGCCCTGCTTTGCGGCATGATCGTACCACTCATTGCCGCGGACGGTGACGCTGTGGTCGCTGGACAGGCGGTACTCCGGTCCGGAGGGGATCAGCTTTTCCCCCTGGCAGCGAAGGAATTCCACCAGATCCACAGAGGCCGCCCGGAGCTTCTGTTCTTCGGTAAAATGGATATAGGGCATTTCAATCACCTCTGAAATATACATATCCTGTTGACTTCTGTTTATACTTTGTATATACTGCTTTTGGGAGGTGTTTTCATGTACGCGACGATTCAAAAATGGGGCAACAGCCAGGGCCTGCGGATTCCCAAGGCACTATTGGATGCGTTAGGCTTGCGGGAAAATGACCGGGTGGAGCTGACCCAGGCTGACGGCGGCATCCATATAAAAAAGGCCGGATTCGGGCACCGCACACTGGAGGAGCGGCTGACCGCGTTTTATGGCAGACCCATAGAGGAGATCCCGCGGCTGAATGATCAGGAAGTCGATTGGGGCGGGAGGTCAGGTGATGAGGTATGGTGACCATTTTTGAGCAGGGGGACATTGTCTACCTGGATTTTGATCCCCAGGCGGGCCATGAGCAGCGCGGCCGCCGTCCGGCCCTTGTGGTCAGCAACAATCTGTTCAACCGGATCAGCAGTCTCACCATGGTCTGCCCCATTACCCATACGGACAAAGGACATCCGTTTCACATCCGGCTGGAGGGGACGGTGAAGACGGACGGTGTAGTGCTCTGTGATCAGGCGCGGATGCTGGATCTGAACAGCCGGAATGCCTCCTTTGTAGAGAAAGCGCCGGCGGCCTTGACGGCGGAAGCGGTGGACATCATCACTGGCTTCATTGAGATCCGGTGATCCGCATATCAATACAGGAAGTGGATTTGCCATGAACCTCTTCACCCCGGCGGAGTGCGCCGCCAACTATGCTTTGGCAGGCCGGAACAAGACTCGGATGCCTATCGAAAAGATGTTTCTTCTGGCGGTGCTGGCCGGATTCTTCATCGCCATGGGCGGGGCGGTGACCAACACCGCGGCCCACTCCATCGCCAATGTAGGCGCAGCCCGCATTGTCTGCGGGCTGCTGTTTCCCTTTGGCTTGGCGATGGTGATCCTGACGGGAGCGGAGCTCTTTACCGGCAATACGCTGATCGTCATCTCCCTGTTGGACCGTCAGGCCACAGCGGGCGGGATGCTGAAAAATTGGTGCGTAGTCTACTTCGGCAACGCCGTGGGCGCCATGCTGACAGCTGCCGGCTGTGCTTTTGGAGGACAGCTGAACTACTCCGGAGGACAGCTGGCGGTGTTCACCATGAAGCTGGCGGCCGGGAAATGTGCGCTTCCGGCGGGGAACGCTGTAATCCTGGGCATCCTCTGCAACATCCTTGTGACAGCCGGGGTGCTGCTGTCCCTGTCCGCCAAGGATCTGACAGGCAGGGTGGTGGGGGCCTATCTGCCGGTGGCCTTTTTCGTCATCTGCGGCTTTGAACACTGCGTCGCCAACCTCTTCTACATACCCGCAGGGCTCTTTGCCCGGACGGTCCCCGCATACGTGTCCCTGGCGGCGGAGGCGGGCGTGGACTTGACCGCTCTGACCTGGGGAGACTTTTTGCTGCGAAATCTCCTGCCGGTGACAGTGGGAAACATCCTGGGCGGCGCGGGCCTGGGCTGTCTCTTCTGGTACTGCCACGGCAAAAAGCAGGCGTAGAACGCCGCGCGAAACATACCCCGCCGGCGAGTTTCGATTTGTCAATCCGCAATCGCCCCATGGACCATACAAAATATTCCAATCTTTTTTCTCCATCCCGAACATTGCTTTTCTCCGGCACTCCGGCTATAATATGCAGCGGCTGTTTTTTACAGGAGGAAAGGATGTAGTGTATGGAGCTGAGTTATGATCCGATATGGGATGAGAGCGGGGAACTGCGGCGGGGCTGCACGGTGCGGGAGGCGCTGGCATGGCTGACCCGCTTCGGCGGGCGCACAGCGGGAGAGCCTGTCATGATCAACGGTGTGGTCTATAAGGTTGGCCACCTGCTGTACGACCCGGAGCGGCCCGATGTGGCGGACAAGCCCATCGCCCATGTCTTCGACGGATATTATCACCAGCTGAATTTCAGCGTGTGATCCCAATGCCGCAGGAACGGCCTGCGGCACAAACTCATTTCTGATATGCTTGGAGAAACAACATTGGAGGTAATACCCATGGAAGCATTTCTTCCGATTTTTGATAAACGCAATATTGAGATGTTTGACCGCCGCTGCTTTTCCTTTGAATTGTCCCTTAGTGAAATAGGGATCAACAGTGACCTGACACTGGATATTATCATGGCGTGCGACAATGAACGGCTGCCAGACGGCACCAGCAGACTGAAAGCAGATATTTTTGCCAAGAAAGAGGGCGTTTCACTCTGCGGCTATATATACACAATAACCATATCCTCAAACGATGAAATTCCTGTTGAGGAACAGGCTGAGCGTATCTACGGTGTGATAGATGGTGACAGGATGTTTTGTGAAAATCTTGCCGGCTTTGTCGTAAGGCTGGACGAATTGAAAAAAGCGGAATACGTAGATTGGTAGAGTCATGTTAAAAAAGTGACTTGCTTCCATTTCCAAACCCAAGTTCGCGCAGAAAAAGCAGGGCTGTATATATGACTGGGGACGGCTGATGAGCCGTCCCTTTTTGATGTCTCATAGCTGCCGCTGCGTGATCTCCGGTTCTTCATGGTCATCCGGCTTGTGGCCCATGGCGATCTTCTTCTCTCTGATCTTCCTCCTCAATTTGCTGTCCACGAAGGAGATCCCGCCTGTTGATGGCGGGGCCTGATCCTGGAAGATGCGGCCCATGTGGTGGAGAAGCCGGGTGGCGCTGGCGAAGAGGGAGGACGAGTCGTCCACGTGGTCCAGGAAAAACCGGGCGTACTCATTGCCCTGCTCTGCGGCCAAAGTGAACCAGCGGACGGCGGCTTTCCTGTTCTGTGGAACATCCTTTCCCAACAGGTACAGCTTGCCCAGGGCGTACTGCGCGTACTGGTTGCCCTGTTCCGCAGACTCCGTCAGCCAGCGGACAGCGTCCACGGTATCCTTTGCCACGCCATCGCCGCTCAAAAGCAGCTTGCCCAGCCGGTACTGCGCAAACTGGTTTCCCAACTTGGCGGATTGCTGGAACCAGCACAGAGCGGCAGAGGGATGATCTATCTCCAAGTACAGTTTTCCAAGGGCGTACATAGCGTACTCATTGCCCTGCTCTGCCGCTTGAGAGAACCAGATCACCGCCTGGATCGTGTCCTGCACTACCGGCCCGCCGTCACGATACAGCTTGCCGAGGGCGTACTGGGCATAGTCCAGCCCAGCTTCCGCCGCATGGGTCAGCCAGACAACCGCCTGATTGATTCGGTCAGGTGCGGCGGAGGGATCTGCAAGGATGTGCTTTGCCATCTGATACTCCGCATGGGGATTTTTCAGTTCGGCAGCTTTCTCCAGCCACCTCAAGGCAGCGCTCTCATCCCGCTCTGTCCCTACGCCGTGCAGGAGCATCCAGCCGATGCGGTATTGGAGCCGGTCATCGGGGCGCTGATCTGCCAGCGTCCGGAAGCCCTGATAGGCCATGGAAAAATACCGGGCGGACTGGCGGTCATCTGCGGTGCAGCCAACGCCGTCCCGATACCGTTTCCCCAGCTCCCATGCGGCATAGGGAACACCCTGTGCCGCGGCAAGGGTATACAGCTCCAGCGCCATTTCATCATCCTGCGGCACACCTTTGCCCTGGCTGTACAGTCCGGCAAGGGCGTATTGCGCATACTTGTGCTGCTGTTCAGCCGCTTTGGAAAACCACTTTGCGGCCGTTTCATTGTCCTGCTCCGTCCCAAGCCCGCCAGCGCACATTTTCCCGATGCGGTACTCCACATAGCGGCTGGGGTGCTGCCGCTCCACGGTCTGGAAGGCAGAGAGCGCCTTGGCGTACCACGCATGAGACTGCTCCGGATCAACGCCCACGCCAGTGCCGTCCGCAAGCATTCTGCCCAGGTCGTGCATGGCGAGGGCGTTGCCGCCGAGGGCCTCCTCCATGAAGAGGCTGCAGGCTTGCTTGTGATCCTGGGGCGTATCGTCATCCCCAAGTAAAAAAGACCGCGCCTGTTTGTATCTCCTGCTCCATACCACGGCAGGCGGCGCTTCGTCAGACGCCTCCGGCGTATCCGCCGGTTCTGCCTCCGGCTCAGGGCCGGCGTCCCCGCCGGCCTGCGACGGCTCCTGGGTATCCGCCGGCGCGAATACCTCAGTATGCTCACCCAGCCGCACCGCCTCCTCAATCACCAGATTCTTGATCCGTTTGAACTCCTTCTGCTGTGAGAGGGAGAGACGGTCTGGCAGGTCATCCTTGTATGTCCGCAGCACTTCTTCCCGCAGCTGATACCACAGGTCGTAGGCAGCGGTCACACGGGAGTCCTTTGCCAGCTCGTTTACGATCTCATCCACAATTGCTTTCAGCGGCGCCTTCAGATAACCGTACTGCTTTCTGTCGGAGGTGCTTTTCAGCCGCTGGGACAACTCGCCCATGAGCTGCTCAATGTGCGGGTTCTCCAACGTGCCGGAGAACATCTGCCGGGTCAGCTCTTTCATGACCTCGCCAGACTGCCGCACCAGATCATCCCGCCGCTGGGTCTGCTGCCGGTAGATCTCCGTCAGCTCCTGGCGGAAGATATTCTTTGCCAGTCCGGACTTTATTTTGGCGATGCCCTCCTGATCCAGAAAGCCGGAGCGTCCGTCCGCGCTGCAGCAGACCATGTGGACATGAGGGTGCGATCCCTCGTCGTGGTAGGAGGCATACCAGCGGAACTGGTTCCAGGGAATCCGCATGGCCTCCGCGATCTGCGGAGCGTAGGAGGTGAGGAGGGCCTGCCAATGTTTGGCGCTGTCGTAGCCGAGGCGGGCGGCGTCCTCTCTGCGCAGGGAGATAATGGGCAGCCATACATTGCCGGGGTGGTTCGCCACCTCTTCTGCGATCCTGGACAGCTCCAGCACATCGCCTGTGCCGTTGAACAGACCGTGCGTGCCGATCCGCTCCGCACGGGGCCGCTTGGCGATGTAGCTGACATAGTTCTCACGCTTTGCAATCTGGTCGTAGTTGTCTTCGAGCGCTCTGGTGATAAACTCCGAGGCGGCGGCGCGGGTGGGGGAGGATTGGTAGTCCTCATACTCAAACATCCCGCGGCTCAATGGAAAATCCCGCAGGAGCTGCTCCACCATGGCCTGCTGTTTTTTGGTGGCAGGCAGGGCGGCCTTGTCCGGTGTGAGCTTCTCCACGCCATCACGGGTGGCGACATAGCGGACGTAGTTGCCCAGGTGGGCGGCGGCTCTCTCTGTCCCCGGCTTGAGGTAGGGACACTTGAATATGATCCGGGGCATGGATTGTCACCGCCTTTCACCTGTATCAGGACATACCGGGCACGTCCATGCCGGACTCCGGTTCCTCGTATCCCCACTCACGAAAGACATGGTCGAACTCAGCTTCGAGATCCACGCCCTGTTCCGCCATCCAGTGACAGCACACTGTCTCCAGCGGTTTCTCATATTGCAGGAGCAGCTCCACACTTTTCATAGAATAGTCGTGGAGATGTCCCACCAATTGATTGCAGCAGAAGCCCATAGCGGCGATCTCATCTGCTTTGCCGAAGACGGCATGGCCGGGAAGATCCCACATGCTGCGGGCATACACATCCATTTCCTGGTTCACTTTCTCCAGCAGTTTCTCATGGACAGCAGTCCATGCCATATCACGCACCGCCTCTCTGGTACTCCACCGCCTTGTCCAGGGTGATGCTGCCGCTGGTCTTCTTCACGTTCTGGACGCACCGGCCCCGGAGACTGCGGAGCGCGTCGTCGCTGATCTCCATCCCCGCCGCCAGCACGTTCATCACCATGTCCAGCTCCACCGCCAGCTTGAAGAGCAGACGGCAGATCCGGTTCTCCGTGTCCTGTACCGTACCCCGCAGGACGGAGGCCAGCGCGGGCGGCAGGTAGGCGGTGGCGTCTTGCCCGGAGACGTAACCGGCATAGAACAGCGCGGCCTTTTCCAGATACTCGCTGCGGCTCTTGCCCCCCGCCGTCTCCGCCGCCCGGTCCATCACCTCCAGCGTGGAGGGGTACAGCCAGACGGGGATGCGGGTCTTGATTTCAGTGGGACTGCCCGGTTCCACCGAAACGGGCTGTTTTCTTCTCATAGGGAAATTCCTCCATTTTCTGCAGAAACCACCCGGCACAGCCACCTTGCAAAAGGCTGAAACCGGGCGGTTTTTCCTCTGTTATTTCCGTTTCCGACCACCTGCCACAGCCAACAGGGGTCCAAACCGACCACCTCGTCCCTGTCCCCGACCCGCGTTGCGGGGCGGTGTGAGCGGCAGGTGGGCGCAAAAGCGACCACCTGCCTTTATCCTGCAAACAAATCGGAGGGTGGGTTCAGCTGAGTGCCGGGGGAACGGATGCGCTGAACACTTGGCCACAGAGCCGCCACAGGGCGGCGCAATGGGCGCGGTGGTCAGGGATGCGCCCTTCCGGACAGAGCGCGGCACACGGGCGCTGTTACGGCACACAGCAGGGGAATAAGAGCGAGGGCCGCTCCGCATCGGGAACGGCCCCTGGCACACTCCGCTACACCGTCAGCTGCATCCCGCCCTGCTCGGGCTCCTGCTTCTGACGCAGCTCCAGCCACAGCGGGTTGTACTCCACCTCCGCCTGACCGCGGTCGACGTCGAAGGTCAGGTGTGCGGCCACCGCGGGACAGCGGCGGAAGATGGCGGACAAAGCCTTGGTCATATCAGGCTCTCCGCTTACTAAAATCTTCTTGTATCCGCCGCCCAGCTTTATCTCCATGTCTGTGGTGAGAAACAGCAGTGCGCCGGCCACGGAGGAGCGGTGGATCTGTGCGTACTCCTGCGCAGCCCGCAGGGTTGTCTCCGGATCAAAGCCGCCAAAGTGCAGTGTGTGAAATTCGCGTGAGGTGCCGTTCTCTATCACTGTGCAGAGGGCCAACGGGCTGGATTCGTTCGCGCTGTCCGGCTGATGGAAACACATGAGCATTCCCGTCTCCGCCATCTCCGCCGCATGCTGGGGCGTGCATCCGTTTTGCAGATAGACCGCCGCGGCTATCATCTCACCGGGCAGCGCCGCGAACCCGTGCTGGATGATCTCGTAGGCACCCTGGAGCGTCTGCCTGTCAAAATTCCGGGCGATGAACTGCAGACTGGTGAGGAGCGCCCGGACGCCATAGCATTCGGCTGTCTCGCCAAGCTCCTGCCCAAATTCAAATAGTTCCGCGGTGGTTTCCGGGTCGGGCCGGGGAATCAGCGCGTTGATCTGCCGCTCGAAATCAGTTCTTTCCATAGTTATATCACCGTCCTTATTTTAATCGTACTACCGAGAGAGCGGGGCCAGCCCGTCCTCGTGAGCCGGCCCCGCTTCCTGGGGGTCTCAGCCGGCGGCAATCTCCGGCAGCTTACGTTCCGCAGCTGTTTTCTCAATCCAGTCCAGCAGGTTCTGGCACTCCGCCAGCTCACTGGCCAGCTTGAACATCGCTGTGCGCTGCTCCCGGTCATCCATCTGGACGGCGGTCTCGAAGAGGTCCCACACGTTGTCCAGCGTCTCCATGCCAGTGGCGTTCATGGGGAGTTCCGATTCCGGCAGGACGTGACTGGCGCTTTCGCCAGCGGCGATCCTGCGGAGGACGTCCTTCTCCCTCTCGATGAGGTCGAGGCTCTCTGTGGTGTCCCCGGCGGGGAGGTTCCACGCCTTACCGATCAGGGTGACGGCTTCCTCGAAGTGGGCCACGCTGACGTCCTCCTCGCTGGGAGCGGTGCTGACGCTCTCGCCGTGGATGACCATCAGGGCCAGGGCCTCCTTGGTGATCCTTACCTGAAGTTCTTGCGCTCTCTCAGTTGTCATGCTGCTTGTTCCTCCTGTTTCTATTTTGTGCCGCCGCTGGCGGCTGTCAACACAATGGCACAGCTTTGCCGGGAAAGCTATTCAGCAAAGCCAACGAAAAATTGGGTTGCCGGTTTACATAGACGCAAAAGCCATCGTCACATCAAGGGCTGGGTGGGCGGCGCCATGTCGTCCGCCATCAGCTGGGCGCTGTAGTCCCTCAGCGTCTGCCCGGTCTGTTCCTGGCAGTAGGCGTCCATCTTCCGCAGCAGGACTTCTTTTTCCGCGGCGTTGAGCGTGTACGGAAGAGACTCCTCACGTCCATCTGCCCGGTGCAGGTCGACCTCCAGCTCATCGCAGACCTGCCCGGCGGAGCAGTCGTAGTTGGCGTACACGTTCAGAGTGTCATCGTTCTCGCTGGTGCAGACGTGTGTGCCGAACACCGCGTCTACGTTGAAGCCGGTCTCCATGTAGAAATTCAGCAGGCCGTTGATCTCGCTGATCTCCTCCGCAAAAGAAATCTCCCTTGCGGAGAGGTGACCTGCGGATGTGATCTCTCTGCCGTCCAGTTTGTCCATCAGGACTCTGTACCGCCCATCCGTATTAAGCCCCTCCTTGCGGAAGGCGTAATATGCGGCGACGGATACGTCCCCTATGGCGAACGTCTTCCAGCCATCCATGATGTGAACAGCGGAGAACTCCCGTTTGTCAAAGTCAATCTCAAATGCGCCGGTGACCTTGCCGGTGTTCTCCATGCGGAGAAGGACCAGCCGCTCGAACTCATCAGGGGTGATCGCCTCCCGTCTGGGGAACAGTTCCGAAAAGGAACCGGAGTCCGCTCCCGGTTCCTGCCGCAGATACCGCCGCAGAGTGCGGGCAGTATCCAGCAGCTCCTGATTTTGATCCAGCCGGAAATACTCCTCCCGGCCATTCTCCCGTACATGGAACACCGCGCATTTCCGAGACGCCTCCATTTCCGCATCCCGCGCTGCCAGCTCCTCTTTAATGCGGGCACTGATTTCCTGCCGGGTTTCACGAGGCACCCGTGCCACATACAGCTCCGTGAGCGCATCCAGCATCCGCTGTTCTACGGTAGTATCCTCCCGCGCCAGCGCAGCGGCCAGCGCGTCCAGCTCATACTCGTTCATCCATAGCTCCAGTTGTACATCACCGCTCATACGGTACCCTCCTTCTCTGATTTTACAGGATCAGTTGTCGGACTGGGCACGGCCGCCTTGGGCTGGCTGGGGCGGGGCGGGCGCTTGGGCCGGGCGGCGGGGGCGGATATGATATCCAGATACTCCCGTACCGGTTCGGGCACCGACTTCTCGTAGAGCATCCGCATGGCCTCATCCATCTTCTCCTGCACCGTGGTGTTTTCCTTTTTCAGATAAATCGTCAGAGCGCGCATTCTCTCGCCGTCAAAAGACAGCGTGATCTCATTTTTCTCCATTGTGTTGGTTCCTCCTGCTTTACATATTGAGCCCCATTTGAAGAGGAGCGGGGCTGTCCTGACTCTGTGCCGGCCCGGCGGGGACAACCATCTGATGGGGACCACCCACACAGCGGACACCCTGCTCCTTGAGAAAGCTGTCCCCTGCCCGGTTCATAATCTCCAGATCGAAGCTGGAGGCGTCCACCGTTCCCAGAGCGGAGGACAGGCCGTGCCCCACATAGACGGTGCAGAGGGCGGGCCAGTCCGTAACCTCCGGGTATTTCCGAACCGCATCTTGATACACCGGAGCCTGCTTGACCGACTCGGCATCAGTCACGGCGCCGGAGACAAAACCGCTGGCCCAGTGGGGTCCGGCATCGCCGCCCAGAAGAACGCGGGTAAAGCGGATAGGCATCTGTGCGGTCATGCGCTGGAGCGCCAGGTCCGCCTCGTCACGGGCGCGTTCAAGGCCGTTGTCCTTTCCATTCCACCAGTGGGGGTGGAGAGACATATCTTCCAGCAGCTCCCGCACCACATTGATCTGGCGTCGGCGGTCATCACCGGCAGCCTCCAGCACGGCGATGAAGCGCCGTAGCTCTCGGATGGTATCCTTCTGCATCTGCTGTGTGGCCGGAACGGTAAAATAACAGCCGCGGGCCTGCTCCAGTTCAAGATCATACTGCTCCATCAGCTTTGGGTCGGGCGTCAGCCCATCCAGTCTTGCCATGCCCTGGAGGGTGGCGTCCGTCCAGAACCGGCGCTGTTCCTGCCAAGGGGGAGAGTCCTCCGGCTGATGTCTCTCAAAACCGTTTTGCCGCTCAATGGCGTATGTGGTGAGCCCCATGGCGACACGGCTAATATCAAATCGGTCCATAGCGTCCTCCCATGGCGGGGCCCATGGCCCGCTCCGCCTCGTGGGCTTCGTTGAATCTCACCAGCTCTTCCGGGGCCACCTCAGTGAGCACCACCTCGGTTCCCTCCGGGCCGGGGACGATCTCCGCTACCCGTGCGTCCAGCAGGGCGGCGTAATCCTCCTGCCCGGCGGCGTTGAGTTTCAGCAGTTTTTCCGGCAGCACGACATAGTCCGTCTCTTCATGAGTGAGGAGCGTCAGGCCACCGCCCGCCAGCACAGGGAGAATCTCTTTCAGGCGCGGCCCCAACGCTTCGTTTTTCGAGACACCGTTGAGCTGCCGGCAGTATTCCGGGTGGTACTCCATCTTGATACAGCCGTCGTGCATATCCACCGCCGCCACCTCGGGACAGCGTTTCAGCGCGGCTCGGAGCATAGAGTCAAAGCCGCTGCCCTCCCGGACTGTCAGATCGAGATGCTCCTCCAGATCCTCGAAATAGACACACCAGCTTCCGCTGGCGGTGTTCTCCGTGCCCCACCGGATGATAAAATCCGCCGCCCGATCCATCTTGGCGTTGACGATGTCCCGCATTCCGGGGATATAGGCCGCGAGACGGGCGCAGTCATACTGTTCCGCATCAACGAGTATCCCATCGTTGCTGCCCTGGCCCAGCGCCAGCAGGCAGTGGATCACACCGTCCCGGCTGAACATATATTTCTTGTGTTCCGCAAGGAATGGCTGATTTGCCAGAGGTGTGATCTTCAGCCGACAGAAATCCTCATGGGATAGCTCTACCACCTTTTCGATCTGGCAGTCGTCCATCTGGAAATTGGCCGGCTTCTCCACAAAGTTTGCTTTGAATTTCATCGTGCGTTCCTCCTCTCTCTGCGTTTATGGCAAATAGCTGCGGGGATTGGTCCGCTCCCCGTTGACCCGTACCTCGAAGTGGAGGTGGGGGCCGGTGGAGCGCCCGGTGGAACCGGAGAGGGCGATCACGTCTCCGGCTTCCACCGTCTGGCCCACCCGCGCCAGCAGCTGGGAGCAATGGCCGTACAGGGTGGCGAGTCCGCCGCCGTGGTCGATCATCACATAGTACCCGTAGCCGCCTTGGTTGTAGGTGGACACGGTCACGGTCCCCGGCAGGGCGGCGCGGACGGAGGTTCCCGTGGGTACAGCCAGATCCATTCCGCTGTGCCCCCGCCGCTCGCCGGTGAAAGGGTCGCGGCGGTAGCCAAACTCCGAGGTGACCACGTTTCGCCAGTTCTCCCCAATGGGAGAGCAGAAGCCGTCCGCGCCGATGAAGGGGACATCCGAACCGGCGAAGCCGCTGCCGCCTCCCGCAGCGCCGTATCGGATCAGGTTGTAGATGCTGTCCGCATTGGCCTGCTGTTCGGCGGTGGGCGTTACGCCCATGGCGGCGATGTTCCGCCAGACGGTCCCAAGATCCTCAATGGGGATGGCCACCCTGTAGATCTCCTCCGTCTCCGCGGGAGGGTCGCTGCCCTCCACGGGGACGGTGCGGGTACGCTCCTCGTAAGTGACGAAGCAGTCCACAAAGGTTTGTGCGTCTCCGTGAGATTCGGTGCCGAAGTACAGAGTATAAAAAATCGCCTTGACGCGTATATCGTCAAGGCGATTTTCTTCTTCTGTATTCTCGTTGATGGCGGCGATGGCAGTGTCCAGCTGACCGAAGCTGGTACGCATAGCCTCAATGCAGGCCCGGTACTCCTCCGGGGTATTCGCCGGGATGGCGGCGGTATCATAAAAGCACAACTCCACGGCGGAGATATTGTGATCCGCGGCTCCGGAACCCAGGGCACAGAAAAAGGCGATGAGCAGGATGAGCGGTGAGAGAATGGCTGCCAGTGCCCAGCCAGCCGCTTTCCGGGTCTTTTCATCGGAGAGAACAGCGTCCGCCGCTTTTGCCAGCAGGATGGGATCAGCCAAAGGTCATTCCCCCATTCTCCTGGGCGGGGACCTGTGCCATTTTCGTTTGGATCTCGGACCAATGATCCTCCAGAGCCTGCATGGTCTTCTCATGACCATCGCAAGGGTGGTTCTTCGCCCACTGCTGATAGACGTCAAAGTCTATCCCGCCGTCCAGCAGCAGCTTGCACACGTCAACGGCGTCGTTCTGGACGCAGGCGTGGAGGGCGCCGTAGTCGTCGGTCTCCACCCACATTCTCTTTTTCAGAAGCTCCTCCGCGATCCAGCTGTCTCGGCCCTCATAGGTCAGCATGTGAAGCGCCCTCCAGGCGCTGGAGCCTCCGGAGATTCCTTTCTCCACCAGCGCAGACAGTGTGCGGTGGTCATGATCTGCGGCGAACTGCTCCAGAAGACGGGGCGGTGCGGCGGCGATCTGCTCTTCACTGCAATGCTTGATGATCTCTGTGGCAATGAAGCGGTGATCCGTGTGGGCATAGCTTGCCATTTCTCCATGGAAGGACGGAGACAGCTCCGGCACGTAGTGATCCGCCGCAGTCAGCAGGAGCCGCACTCGGTCCCCATCCGCGATGTCCACCGCTTTCTGACAGGCAGCGCGGTAAACATCTTCAGAAAAGCGCACGTCATTGGCAAGCACCAGCGCCATCATCCTGCGTCCCACTTCGCCGGGGCGTCCCGCTGCCGCAATGAGAAGATCGTCCGTATGTTCCGCCAGCACCTTGGGGCAGAGTTCCTGAAAGACGGACATCTCCCCATCCTGAATGGCGAGGATCGCCTTGTCATAGCCGCTCATCCGCAGGGGCCGCATCCCTACTGTGTTGACGTACTCCGTGATGCTGCCGGTCATACGGCGCAGGAGCTGCTCGGTCTGGGACATGGCCTGCTCCTGCCGCTCCCGCTGCTCCACCAGCGCCTTGATGATAACCTTCTGCTCCTGCTGGCTGAGATGCACCACGCTGCCGCCAGTATCGTCCTCCACACCGCCGATCTTCATGTACCGGGCGTGGGTGGCGTGGTCGCCGTGGAACGCCTTGGTGATGGCGGAGGAGATCAGGAACATCCGGTCCAGGTCGTTCCCGTTCTCGCCCAGGGTCTTGCCGGTGATAAAGCTCCTGGTGATGCTCTTTTTCTGGTTCTCGTCATACCACTTGAGGTACACGTCCAGATATACTCCCTCGCTGGCGCCATAATCGGTGGTGCAGAAGATGTCGGCCCCCTTGGGGATATTCCGGCCATTCTTCCAGTGGTCGTCCAAGAGAAAATACTCGTCCGGCAGGTATCCCATGCTCTCCAGACGGCACTTCAGCTCCTCGAACACCTCCTGGGCCATGGGCTGGCCCGCGTACTCCAGCTTACGGGGGTCCTCCTCAGAGGGTTTCCAACGCTCCAGTTCAATTACATTCATTTTGATTCCTCCCTGTATGATTTTGGCTTGTCCGGCCGGAGTTGGGTATGCTATGATAAAAGTAGGATGATATAGGGAAAGGAGGCCGCACTGTGAAAGAGCGAACGTATCTCGCCATTGATCTCAAGAGCTTCTACGCATCCGTGGAGTGCGTTGAGCGCGGCCTCGATCCCCTGACCACCAACCTTGTGGTGGCGGACCTGAGCCGGACGGAGAAGACCATCTGCCTGGCGGTCACCCCCAGCCTGAAAGCCTGGGGCATCTCCGGCAGGGCGCGGCTGTTCGAGGTAGTTCAGCGGGTCAAGGAGGTCAACGCCCAGCGGCTCCGCTCCGCACCGGGGCGGAAGTTCAGCGGCGCCTCCTTCAGCGATACGGAACTGAAAGCAGACCCTGGCCTGGCGGTGGACTACATCGTGGCTCCGCCCCGGATGGCCCATTACATGGAGTGGAGCACCAGGGTCTACAACGTGTACCTGAAATACATCGCGCCCGAGGACATCCACAATTATTCGATTGACGAGGTGCTGATGGACGTGACCAACTACCTGGACACGTACAAATGCAATGCCCGGCAGCTTGCCATGAGGATCATCCTGGATGTGCTGGAGACCACCGGTATCACGGCCACGGCGGGGATCGGCACCAACCTGTATCTCTGTAAGGTGGCCATGGATATTGTGGCAAAGCACATCCACCCGGACGTGAACGGCGTCCGTATTGCCAAGCTGGACGAACGCACTTACCGCCGCCTGTTGTGGGATCACCGTCCTCTTACCGATTTCTGGCGGGTGGGCGGCGGCTACACCAGAAAGCTGGAGGCCCACGGCATTTACACCATGGGTGATATTGCCCGCTGCTCTCTGACGGACGAAGATCTGCTCTACCGGCTGTTCGGCGTCAACGCCGAGCTGCTGATCGACCACGCCTGGGGCTGGGAGCCCTGCACCATGGCGGACATCAAGGCATACAAGCCGGAGAGCAGGAGCGTTGGTTCCGGGCAGGTCCTGCAATGTCCCTACAGCTATGACAAGGCCAGGCTGGTGGTGCGGGAGATGGCGGATCAGCTGGCGCTGGATCTGGTGGACAAGGGCCTGGTGACAGATCAGCTGGTGCTGACGGTGGGTTATGATATTGAGAATCTGAAAGGCCGCACATATCAGGGCGAAGTCACAAAGGACCGCTATGGGCGCTCTATTCCCAAGCACGCCCACGGCACCGCCAACCTGGAGGAGTACACCGCCTCCACACGGCGCATTATCACCGCCGCGTTGGAGCTGTTTGACCGTATCATCGACCGGAAGCTGCTGGTGCGCCGTCTCTATCTCACCGCCGCGCGGGTGACGGATGAGGAGTCCGCTCCCGGCAAGAAGGCCGTGGAGCAGCTGGACCTGTTTACGGACTACGCCGCAAAGCAGGAGCGGGAGGCCCAGGAGACCGCTGACCTGGAGCGGGAAAAGAAGGTACAGCGGACCCTGCTGGATATCAAGAAAAAATACGGCAAAAACGCAATCCTCAAAGGCATGAACCTGAAGGAGGGCGCTACTGCCAAGAGCCGCAATGAGCAGATCGGAGGGCATAAAGCGTAATGGGGAAATACGATGATATCATCGATCTGCCGCACCATATCTCCGCCTCCCGTCCTCAGATGCCCATGCTCGACCGGGCGGCGCAGTTCATGCCCTTCCGGGCTCTGACCGGCTATGAGGATGCGGTCCATGAGACGGCCAGGCTGACGGAGGAACGGGTGGAATTGACGGAGGATGAAAAGGCTCTTTTAGACACGAAGCTGCAGAGGCTGGCGGACCGTCTCGACAGCCACCCGCAGGTGACCTTGACCTGGTTTCGGCCAGACAAACGGAAAACCGGGGGTGCGTATGTTACCACCACCGGTCAGATAAGGAAAATTGACGATTTTGAGGGCGTCCTGATCCTGCTGGGGGGAGAGCGAATTTTGATTGAGGACATTCTGGATATCCAGCTCACGGCCCCATAACCATTCCCATACCGCCCGCAGTCTGCTCCTGTTCACTCTGTAGAATGTCCGCCACATCATCAAGTGCCTGTTCAATCACTTCCAGCGTATCTCTAAGACGCGCAATCTGATCTTCAGTCAGCTCAGGAAACCGTTCAGGGAACAGATCCATTGTAATTACTCTATTCAAACACTGCTGTGTGTTCAACCACTCTTTTTCCATTACCGCCCACCCGCTTTTCCAAACAATTCCGCCTTGTGGGGCGGGGCGTGTACCTCCAGCAGATACCGCTCGTTGCCGCACTTGTAGAGGCAGACGCCCCGCTGGGGATAGCGAATCAGCTCAAACTCGGACTCCTCCAGCTGGAGGTTGTCCATGTAGAACCGCTTATCCACACTGCCAGCGTTGAAGAGGAATTGGTGGGTGGGGATGGCGAAGAGGGGCCGGGTCAGCTCCCGGATGCCGTCCACGTCAAAGTCCTCGAGGTTCTGCGAGGCGAGGATCAGGGACGATTCCTTTTTGCGCACCCGTTTGAGGGTGTTGCGGATATACTCAATGGTTGTCACGTTGGAGAGCCAGATGTACAGCTCGTCCAGCGTGGCCACTGTGTTTCCCTCGGTCAGCAGCTTGTCGCTGAGATAGGAGAGGACATTGAACAGCATGGCGTCCTTGACGTTCCGGCTGGCCTGAAGGAGCCCCTTCACCCCGAAGACCAGAAAGCGGGAACTGGTGATGTTGGTATGGCCGTTGAAGAACTTGCTTTCGGCGCCCCGGCACATGGAATGGAGGCCCAGCAGGACTTCCTGCAAAAGCTCCCGCGGGTACAGCGGGTTTTCCTCCCGGTCATAGTGCCGGTAGGCGTCCTCAATCACATCATAGAGGTCGGAGAGGATTGGAAAATCCTCGGGCCGCATAGACTGGAAGTTGGTGTGGTTGTTCATACCCCAGTTCTTGTACAGCCGCTCCAGCATCAACTCAATGGTGTCGATGTGGCGGTCAGAAAAATCCTTATAGGCTCGGAAGAAGTCCTTGAGGAAGGAGACGTGTTGGCTCAGGCGGGTTCGCTGTCGGAAGGCTGCCGGAGCCTCATCGTCGTCATAAGCTACATATCCCTCGTTCTCGCCTAACGGTGAGAACTCGCTCATTCCGCTATTCCTCCTCTCCCCAGTGAAACCGCTTCGCTGAATTTCGCCGGGGGCCCCATTTTCTTCCCCCTCGGTATCCCACAGCTTGGGTTCCAGCGGATTGATGATGTACTGCCCGCTCATAAGGTCAGCGAAGCACCCGCCCAGATTGGCACACAAATCGATGAGTTCATGCTCGGGGTCCAAACAAATGGCGGATTTGCCGCTCTCCAGAATGTTGCACAGGAGCAGCTTCAGCAGGTAGCTCTTGCCTTGGCCGGAGTTGCCCAGAATGAGGACGCTGGCGGTAGTCTTGTCCTCAGCGCGGCGGTCCAGATCCACAATGATGTTGGAGCCGTAGCGGTCCCTGCCAATGTAGAAGCCGTTGGGATCGTTCTTGCCGGAGTAGTTGAAAGGGAAGAGATTTGCCACGCTGGAAGCGGGCAGAACCCGCTCATACAGGGAGCCGAAGACGTTGCTTCCAGCAGGGTTGGACGCTAAAAAGCCCTCCCGCTGGCGCAGGAGGATGCGGTCGGCGTTCAGTTTGGAGCGGGTGAGTTCCGCCAGCACATCGTCCCGCAGGGAGCGCAGGCCGTCCGCGTCTCTGGCGGAGAGCTCAATGAACACGGCACAGTGTTCCAGCGGCTCCCGGTTGCGGTGCATGGTGGTGATCAGCGCGGCCACGTCCTGGAGGTTGGCCTCCGCTGTAATGCTCTGCTTCATGTCGTTGGTGTTGCCTCGCTCCATGCGGCTGCGGTTCGTGGCGTTGTGGAGGATGGCGTTTTCCTCAGCCGGCGTGACCTGGCGGGCATAGATATGGAGGGTCACGCCGCTTTTCTCGCCCAGGTGCTGGAGCAGAGCCAGCTCTTCTGTGCTGGTGGGATAGCCCCGCAGGGCCAGGGTGCAGTGGTAAGCCCCGCCCAGGATATAGCTGTCCGTGTTGAATTTCACGGCGGCGGGGGCGATCATGTCCAGAAAGTCCTTGGGCGGCGGGGGTGTGGAAGACTTTGCCGTCCGCACCTTTTTCTTTGTCTGTTTTTTAGCCATTGGCGCTCCTTCCTCCGTCAAAATGGTTAAACTGCTCTGTAGTCACGTCCTGCTGGTAGTACACCGCCAGCAGGCGCATCATGTCCTGCTCCTCCGCCATACGGACGTGAAAGCCGCAGTCCCGGATGCGCTTCTCCAGTTGTTTCAGGTACCCGGCATCCTCAGTGGATTTGTCATCCAGGCGGTAAACGAGAGCAAACTCCCGCGCCGAGGCGGTGGTGGACTGGATCTCGTCCAGATGGCCCATGTCCTGCCGCAGCAGCTCCCGCAGGGCGGGTAGATCCTCCTGCTCCAGCCGGGCCTGATAGTGGTGCTTGTTGCTCTGGAAGGACTCACGGGAGTCCAGGGCCAGCAGCTCCACCGCCTCCATGCCCCGCAGAAGCTCCGTTAGGGCGCGGACACGGCCCCGGACGCCCTCTGTGGACAGCACAGAGAGGTTGTCCGGGCTGACCAAATAAAAAACCAGCTCACCCCTGGCCGTCTTCAGGCCGTGTTCGGTGAGCTGGTCGATCCCCATGAGCTGCCGGGTGGACAGATGCCGCCGCAGCTCTTTTTTCTGTTTTCGATTCAAGATTTTCGTTCCTCCCACAGATAGTATTGCTGGTGCAGGAAAAGGAAGCAGACGGCATTGCGGAGGAAATCCAGAATACTGGCGTCTTCCACCCGGATGCTTAAAAAGGCGTAGAGTACGGTCAGCACCAGCAGAAGCATTCCCCAGCCCTGGACCAATGCCAGAACGGAGAGCAGCGCGCCGATGCCAATGGCCGCCACATCCCGCAGTTCCCACAGCCACAGCTTGGGCTTCGCTCTCAGGTTGTCAGGATAGATGTACATGAAATGTCATTCACCTCACTTGGCGGACAGATAAACTTGTACAGGGATATTTCGTTTTTTGCAGTTGTCGATCACATATTTTGTGCCCTTGGAGCTGCCATCCCAGAAGGCCAGAACGAGATCGGCATTTTCAATGATGGTGATGCTGAGTTTCAGCGGGGCGGCCTGCCCATACCAGCTGTACTCTGGCAGGCATTCTGTAAACTCGTAGATACGCGCCCGCAGAGTACGAAAAGACTATCTTCCAAATTGACGCCCCTTTTGCTATAATTCTAACCATTGAGGAGGTAGCAATATGGGCATCTGTTTTCATCTTTATTTCTGCGGAATGAGCGAGAGGACCTTTACTGAGAAAATCGTGATCTACGAGCCAAACTACACTATTGAACAGACCTATACTGGCGGTGATTTGGAATGGCTCGGCATCTGTACAGCCGGTGAACTGATGGAACACATAAAACAGTCTCAGAAAATACAGGAAAACCTGGGAGACTGGGGTATGGAAAATTTTACATGGGAGCATATTTACATCCTGCATCAGGATTATATGCTGGGGCTGGATGAGGATAAATCCCTGAAAGATATCTGCCGCCATTTGAATACAGAACATCTGGAATTGGCATGGTTTCAAGTAGGCGGCGCATCAATGCAAAATCAGGGCTATACCTTTACTGTGCGCTCCAAGGAGCACAACCATCAGCATCTGCCTCATGTCCATGTGTCCAAAGGCGGAGTGGAGGCCCGGTATGCGCTGGATACCCTGGAGCCGATAGATGTACCTTTGGAACAGCCGTTAAAGCGGGATGATAAAAAAGTGATACGTCCATTCCTGGAAAAAAACCAGGAGCGTCTGAAAGAAATGTGGCGGCATAACATGAACGGCTACTGCACCCCGGCGCTGTCGGAGGAGGGGAAACAGTTCTATCCAGAATCCTGAGACCGCCTCCCCAGGTCCTTCAGGGACTTACCCGTCCATGCCAACACACCCTTTCGGGAGAGCATCAAAAAGTTTGAGGCGGAGCATGGAGCTATTGAGGGGACGATCAGCCCGGATGTCAACGTAAAACCACCGCGGCAGGGTTGAAACTGAGAGGGGGCGGCAGTGCCGTCCCCTTTGCTCTAATCCTCTGGGAGTCCGATGGCGGCCAGCGCCTCCAGGCACCAGATCCCATGCTGTTCCAGTGTTTTCTTCAGTGCCGTCTCAGCGAGATTTAGGGCATCTGTGTTTGAGACCTTACCAAGCGGGTACATTTTAATGCCCAGCCCAGGGCAGTTCAGGAACATCTCACCGGGATGGTGGATGTGCGGATGGACTCTGGCCTCGCCCCAGTGGGGGATGCGGGCCATATAGGTCATACTGAGGATCTTCCCCGACTGGTCTTTCTCGGGCTTATCATCCCATGTCAGCACGGCGTTCCCTCCTCATCACAATCTTCCTCCAGCGCCTGCTGGATGCAGTTCAGGAAGAAGGCGTTCTGCTTGACTCCCTTCCGCTTGAGGTAGTCCTTGAACTGCTCGAACAGCTCGGTCGGAACCTGGAAGGCTACGGTTCTCTGATTCTCTTTCATAGTGGTCTTTCCCTCCGATTCATAGAATTTGGTGATGAGCCAGGTCATGTACTGACTCAGAGTCTGGCCGGACTCCTCCTGCCGCTGGCGGAGCTGCGCGTGGAGTTCCGCCGGAATAGGGGCACAGAGATTTTTGACATTTTCTGCCACGGGTGTTCTCTCCTTTCCTGGGTGGTAGGGCAAGTATATCGGAAACGCCGGGCAATAGCTATTCACACATACCAACAAAGAAGCTTTTTCAAAGGAAGCGAAACCGACAATGTTATTGCTTCGGCAAAACCGCCATGGCGATGCCCCGCATAATATACTCCACACACGGAATTGCGACCGAGTTCCCCAAAGCCCTATAGCGTGCGGAATCGGACGCGCCGGACAGGTCTGTCCAAAAATCGGGAAAACCCTGGAGCCTCTCGCATTCCAAAGGCGTCAGACGCCGGATGAGCCTGGGCGGTTCTGCAGCACAGCAGAGAGCCGGTTCCTGAGCGTCAGACTGCTCCGCTGCCTGATAGATGAGATCGGTGGCGTTCTTATCCTGCTGGGCGCTTTCCGTGGAGGCAACGTCTCCTTCCTGGAACTGGTCTGATCGCTGCCTGGTAAAGACAGCGTGGCGGTGTTCGGAGGTCAATGTATAGGCAATTCCCTCCTGAATGCCGAGACCGTGTCCGCCGTGCTCAGGCGCGCAGTCTACGGTATTGCCCAGGATACAGAGTACTTCAGCGGATTGGGCAATCAGCGGGAGATTGTTGCCTCCGGTGCCGCCGCGGTTCGTTAATGTGGGTGATACCTTGTGCGGGCCGGTATACCTGGCGTCAATGCCATGATTTTCATAGAGTTCGACTGTCTTGGGCAGCTCTATATCTTCCTGGTCCCACTGCATCCCAAGTACCAGCGGCTGGTGTCCATGCTCCTGTGCCCGCAGCATCCCAGCCACATCTTCAGAGCATTCCATAACACTTCCGCCCTGATCGTTCAGGCAAAGGACAGAGGGCATCATGTTTCCGCTGGCGGAGGCTTTTAATGTAGGCGATACTTCCTCCTGATAGCCGATGCTTCCGGCGGCTGGGCTGGCGCCGGCGCAAAAGCCCGCCGCAAACAGCAGCCCACCAGGATTCCGTCCTCCACCTCCATCGGCGCTGGCCAGGGTGGGGGCTTTGCTCTCCGGGGTAAAGATGCGGGATTGCTGCGTGTCCCAAGGTGTGAGACAGTCCGCCACAAAGGTTTGCTGTTTCATTCCGGGTTGTACGCCCGGCGCACCGGCTACATCATGAAGATCCCGCACCTCGTCCCTCTGGTTCGCGGCGAAGGCAATGGGTTCAACTGCCGGAAATGACAGTGGAACCAGCCCCGCCTGAGCCATCAGCGCCGTTTTCAGCTGGGGAGGCAGCTCCTTCCCCCGTTCCCTGGCCCGGCGCAGAATACCCAGGCAGGCTGTCCTGCTTAAATAGTATTTGCGGGGCGGATCTTCCTGCAAAATCTGCGACAAGGAATATACGTCTTCTTCTCTGAGGGGTGCGGGGCCAGTATTGAGCATCGAAGACCCGCCAAGCCAGGGAGAAGTCATTTCCCAGTACGATTCGCCCAGCAGGTTGCCATGCCCAGGGGTAAGGTCCAGAGACATGAGCGGAATCGCTTTTAATTCGGACGATCTCCTCCAGGACAATGCGGAAATCCTCCCCCTTGGGGGTCCCTGAGCTGAACGCGCCGGGCACATTTTCCCAGCACATCCATCGGGGGCGAACAGCGAGCCCTGTCCGTCCTCGTTCCAAATCTGCATTTCGCATCTCCTTTACAATACGGATTTGTTCCATAAAAAGGCCGGAGCGGGCACCGTTCAGACCGGCCCTCGCTCCAGCCACGCTGAGATCCTGGCACGGGCTGCCGCCGCAGATCATGTCCACAGGCGGCAGCTTCGCCCCGTCCAGTTTGGTGATGTCCCCCACATGGATCATGTCGGGGAAATGGTGTTTCGTTACTTCGATGGGAAAGGCTTCGATCTCGCTGGCCCAAAGGGGGTCAATCCCCGCCCGGACCGCCGCCAGTGGGAAGCCGCCGATCCCATCGAAGAGGCTTCCCATAGTGAGCATTTTTCTTCTCCTGTCCTACTTGATTGTTGCCGCCACTGCCTTGGTGGTGTTGACGGCTGCCTGGGCGGTGTATACGGCGCTCATGATGTTGGCCCTGGTGGTGGTGTCCAGGCCGAAAGTCCCGGCGATTCTGGGCACCTCTCCCGCGGAGAGCATGAGGCCCAGCCCCAGCAGGGCGTTTTCCCGGAACACCATCAATCCCGCCACAAGGATCGTGGATTGCAGAAACGCCGTCAGGCAAAGCCCGATGACCTGCTTCATCCACTGGACAAAGCCGTCCACATACCCTCTGGGGATGCTGAACATATAGAGGCTTCCCACGGCGATCTGGATGAGCAGGATGCCGCCCCGTTTCAGATTGGCGAAAAACACCTTGATTACAGCGTAGGCCATCATAATGATGCAGAAGATCAGCATGATCGGACTGGTGAGGACGCTGAGTCCGAAGCTGGGCGCACCCGCCATGTCCGCAAGACTCTCCACGCTAGTCAGTTCCTCGATGATCCGCTCTCCCACGGTGCCAATGCTGGTCCCGGCTCCGGTCAGGCCCATGGCGAAGGTTCCCTGCAAGGACACCGACAGGGCGTAGAGCCGGACGGGAACCACAGTGAACAGGCTGACGGATAGAAAACCCTTGACGGCGTTGAGAGCGGTCTGCCGGAGGTTCCCCCGGCCTGTGGAGTATTCAATGCCAAACTCGAAGCCGGAGACCACCAGGCTGACGCCGAACAGCGCCCAGCCCAGCTGGGAGAAAAACAGGACAATAGCCTGCACCCAGTCCAGCTCGAACAGCTCCACGCCCATGTTGCCCATAACGGAAAAGAAGTTTCCGAGGAAGCCCACCACCTGTCCGTAGAACCAGTCGATGAGGTTGTCCATGATGGTGGAGGCTACGAAGTCAAAGATAAATATGATTGATCACCTCATTTCTGAGTCCGGCTCCCGGAATAGGCACAGGTATTTCTCCGCCAGCTCCCAGAGCGCGCCAATATCCGGCGATGGACGGCAGACATCCCACCCAGCGTCTTCTCCGCGCTTGGATTCGCTCCCCTTGCGATGGGGCAGATCCCAGGAGCGGAGCGATACGGTGTCCACCGGGCCGGACAGACGGTTCAGCACGGTCAGCCGGAGTCCGTCATAATAGCCGCCGCTGGAGGCGGATTCCACTTTCGCCAGATTTCCGCCATTCAAGCGGAGATAGCAGGCGCCTCCGAGACAGACTGCGTCCGGGTACCGCACCCTGATGACCGTCTGCAATTCCTGCCAGAAAGTCATTTTCCGGCATCGTCAGATGCCGATGATGCCCCAGATATAGGACGGGGCGGTGAGGGTGAACACCAGGCAGGCGAAGAGGATCACCGGGCCGGTCCACTCGAACTGTCCGTGCTTCCGATAATCAAAATACGCCATGCCCAATTTAGTGAAGAAAGCGATGGCGAGGATCATATCCAGCGCCGGGAAGACCACTTTCTCCACCACGGTTTTGATCTGCGTGGCGGCGCCCTTCCAGGTGCTCTCCACAGCTGCGGCGACATCCCCCGCGGCGAGGGCGGGGGCGCAGCAGAGAGCCGCCACCATCATGGCGATGGCGAGGATACGGATCATCTTCTTAAACTTCATGTCGGTTTTCCTCCCTATTAAAAGTTCATATTCATTTGCGGACTTTGAGCCGAGGCGTCTAACCCAAGCACATCCCGCAGCTTCGGGAACTGCGCTGTTTCGCTTTCCAGAAAGCCGTCCCGCATCATCTGTCCCAGCTTTTCCAGGCTGGCCCCCTGACCGAGCTGTACCGTGGCCTCCTCCAGCTCATAGGGGTACAGGCAAAGACGCTCCAGTCCCAGCTCCAGCGTTCTCGCGGCGGAGGATTCCCCATGCTCGGCTTTGAGCTGGCAAAAGCCAGCCAGGAGGGTATCGTACCAGTGGGCTTTGGCAGTCTCCAGGTCCGGTTCCTCCTGGAAGTCAACATACTGGCCGCTCTGAGTAATCTCATCCACGAATTCGAGCCACGGCTGGATCGCTTCCTCTTTCACATTAGGAAACATACCAGCCATCGCACCGCAAAACACCTCCGCACTCAGCGGCTTCCCATCCAGTACAAACTGACGGAGGCTTTCCAATTGAAATCGGTTTTTTCCCTCTGTTTTCAAATTCTCACCTCCAGATACAGGGAGAGGAGCCGCCCTTTCGGACGGCTCCTCTCTTAACACAGATGGAATTGCTCAATAGCCGGTGCGGGGCAGGGGCCTGGCGGGCTTATAGACTCTGGTGACCCACCGGCTGGTGGCCATGATCCACTGCCCATTGTAGACGCCGCCCACGTCCGCCTGGTTGACGAACTGGGTACCTCCGGTGAGCCAGGACACCACATTGCAGTACACCCTCGGGGCCTCCACCTGCCGGAAATTGCCGGGAACGACGCCGAAGGAGAGCATGAACTCGGTGACATACTCATTGGAGGCCAGACCCAGAGCGGCGGGAGAGGCATCCAGCACGTTGTTCTGCTGGGTGTTCAGATTGTCGTACATGGTGCGGTACTCGCCGTTCAGGTTCGTTTTGTACACGATCTTGTAATTCCCCTGTACGTTGTAAGTCCCTGTGACAATCTTGTCCAGACGCACCGCGTTGGGCAGGGTATCTCTCCAGTAGAAACTGGTGAGGGCGGTGGTGGAGTTGTTGGCGATGCCGCTGAAATCATAGCGGATCTGCTGGCCGGGCATGACCTCCACAAAGCCTGTCTTCTTGATGCTGACGTTGGTGTACAGAGCCTTGTTGGTCATGGCTGCCTTGACAATCTGACCGGCGTACTCGATCTCCACCTCAATAGGCGTTTGGTCGATGCCGTAGAACTCCGCGGCCTTGGATTCCACCACCTTGTACCGGCCCAGAGGCAGGGGCTTAGACACGGCCAGGCCGTTCTTGTCTGTTCTGACCGTATCCACCAGATTGCCGGTGCGGTAGTGGTAGATCTCAAACTCCGTGCCGGGGATCGGAGTACCGGCGGGCCAGCCATTCATGGAGTTGTAATCGGCGCTGGTCTTGGTAATCTGGATTTGTCCGGTGACAGCGGTATTCTCCCAGGTGATCTCGGTGGTGGTGCCATCGGTGACATAGACCGTCTTCAGCTGGGTATCCACCAGATAGCCGTCATTCTCCAGTTCCCGCAGGTAGTACCGCCCGGAGCCGGGCAGGTCGTCGATATAAACGTACCCCTTATCATCGCTGGTGTACTGCCCAATGGGATTCTTGCTGGCATCATAGAGGAGGAAGGTCACCCCACAGATCCCAGCCTTGCTGGCGGAATCGATCTTGTGGATCAGAATGCCGCTGAAAGCCCTGTTGGTCACGGTCAGGGTCGTGGTTTTGCCGTCTTCAATGGTAAAATAATGGGGTGTGCCGTCCACCTGGAACCCCTTGCCCGCCTCGGTCTCCACCGCGCAATAGTTCCCGGCGTCCAGATCCACATGGACGCGGCCATCCTCACCGGTAGTGACAGTATCAACCAGCCCGCCGTCCATCTTCCGGATCTCAAAAGTGGTGTTGGGAATGCGCTGGGTTTTGTCGGCCTCGTTGACCTTGATGAGCTCCAAACCGCCGATGGGAGTGTTATACACGGTGATGGTCTGGGTGTCCGCGGGGCGAACGGTAACTACCTGCCGCTTGGTGCCGGGGTCAACGGTGTAATTGGGCAGGGGCTTGGTCTCCTCAATGACCACTGTTCCAACAACAGGCACCCGGATCTCTCCGTTGGCGTCCGTCCTATACAGACCCAGGGAGGACAGATGCCCGTATGCGTCGTCCACATACTCGCCGGAGGCGCAGCTCAATTTGAACTCCACTTCGGCCAACGGCTTGGAAGTCAGCTTATCCAGTTTCCTGATCACGAGATACCCGGTTGCCTTGTTGACAAAGCGGAGGGTCTGCCCACCGATGCCGCCCTTGATCTCAATGCTCTTGGGGGCAGAGTCCAGCACTATGCCGTCAGGGACCTTGATCTCTCTGGCGGTGACGGTGATGCCCGGCTCCAGATTGGGGATCACAATGCGGCCATTTTCATCGGTGATGTACTCACCATTGTCAGGGCCGACCACAGCGCCGCTGGAATCGGTTACCAGGAAAGTGACCCCCTTGAGGGGCTGATTCCCGGTCTCCGTCTCCAGATACTTCTCAATGGTGAGGGTGGTCTTGGGGATGTTCTCCACGACTACGTCATTTCCTCCGCCGGAGGTCCCACCGCTGCTGGAGCCGGTGATCATGCTGCTGTTGCTGCCGTTGCGGACCGTGATGACATGGGGCGTGGGATCGAGGACATAATTGGAGGGCACTCTGGATTCCACCACCACAACAGTGGAGTTGGGAATCAGGCCTGTCACCGTTACAGTTCCATCCTGGCCGGTAGTGTAGCGGCCCAGAACATTGCCATCGCCGTCCCGCAATGTGAACTCGGTGTTGGGCACGGGCTTTCCAGTAATCGCATCCTTTTTCGTGAGCGTCAAGGAGCAGAGAGGCTCGTTATACACCACCAAAGTCTGCGTATCCGCCGGATTCACTGTGACACTCTGGATGCGGGTGGCCTCGTCGATGATATGGGTGGGGAGGGTCTTGACCTCCTTCACCACGACGGTGCCCACCACGGGGACACGAATCTCACCATTGGCATTTGTAGTGTACAGGCCCTTGGAGGACAGGTGCCCGTTGGCGTCGTCCACATAGCCGCCCTCGGCGTAGGTCAATTCAAACTGAACGTTGCTCAAAGGCTCCTTGCTGATTTTATCCAGCTTCCGAACCACGAGATAGCCCGTCTTTTTGTTGTAGAAGCGGAGGATATTGGCTCCGTCGTCACTGATTTTGATGGTCTTGGGGATGCCATCCAGCACCACGCCATCGGGTACCTTGATCTCCCGCACGGAGATGGTGGACCCCGGCTCCACGCCGGCGATTACCACCCGGCCATCGTCGCCGCTCACAAACTCGCCGTTGCTGCTGCCGACCACGGCTCCGGAAGAATCGGTGACCAGGAAAGTCACACCCTTCAGGGGCTTGTGCTCACTACCCTCCTCCTCAATGTACTTTTCGATAATGAGGGTATTTTTCGGGCTGTTGTAAAAATAGAGCTCCTGCCGGTCATCCGGGCGCACAACAACCGTCTGGCTCCGGGTCTCCGGGTCGATGGTGTAGCCGGGGATTGTGGCCTGCTCTGTCACAGTCACAGTGCCCACAATGCCGTTGATCGTGATGGTTCCGTCAGGTCCGGTGTAGTAGACGCCGTTGGAGGAAATTTTTCCGTTTTCATCGTCTACCACGCAGCCGGGGGCGTAGCTGACCTTGAACTGTACACCTGCCAGCGGCGTCTTGCGGTCCAGGCTGCTGTACTTGTGGATCACCAGGGACCCCAGGGGCTGGTTGAACAGCTCGATATTGTAGGTGCCGGGTCCCTTGACTTCAATCGTTTTCGGGGTGTCGTCCAGCAGGAATCCGGGCTTGCTTTTTACCTCCTGCACGATATAGCTGCCGGGTTCCACGTCCACCTTAATAAAGCCGTTTTCGTCCGTTCGGAACTCGCCGTTGGATTCGCCCACGACAGTTCCATCCGCCCGGGTGATGCGGATCACGACGTCGCTCAAAGGCTCCTTCGTGGTGCTGCTCATTTTCTTGACCACGATGGACCCAATGGGCTGGTTGTAGAAGTAGACGCTCTGGTGGTCATCGGGATTCACCACAATGGTCTGGCTCTTGCGGTTTTCATCAATCAGGTAGCCAGGGATTGTGGAAACCTCAGTAAATACCAGTGTCCCGGTCACACCGCTGATGTTAATCTGGCCCTCGGCATCTGTATAATAGATGCCATTGCTGGACAGCTTCCCGCCAATGTTGTCCACCACCTGCCCATTGGCAAAGGTGATTTTGAAGCCCACGCCCTCCAAGGGGGTCCGGCGGTCCAGACTGCTGTACTTGTAGAGCGTGACAGACCCCTTGGGCTGGTTGCGGAACTCCAGGGTTACCGTCTGCCCCGCCTTGATCGTGGCGGTCTGGGGCACGTCGTCCAGGATGTAATTTTCCTTTGCTCTGGTTTCACGAGCCACAATGGTGGTGCCGGGGTCTACATTGGAGATCAGGATGGTGCCCGCGGAGTCCGTCACGAACTTGCCGTTGGCGTCGCCCAGCATGGTCCCGTGGCTGTCCGTGATAAAAAACTCGCAGTCACTTAAAGGCGAATGGTCGGCGGCCGAAATTTTCTTGATCAAAATTGCGCCCTTGGGACTGTTGCCGAAGTAGAGCTGCACCACGTCCTGCTCCTTGCCGGAGATATAGGCCGTCTGCGGGGCGGTGTCCATGACGTGGTCGCCGTCGCTGGCCAGCTCCTCCACGGTGTAGGCGCCCGCTTTCAGGCGGTTGATGGTGAAACTGCCTCCAGGGCCGGTCTTGTAGGTGCCGATCACCGTGCCGCCGGAGCCGCTGGTGCCGGACATATAGCGGACCTGGAAAATAGCGCCCTCAACCGGCTCGCCAGTGACGGAATCATACTTCCAGACCACGAGTGCCGAGAGAGGCGTATTTTGGAAACGGACGGTCTTGCTCTCATTTCCGTGGATAATGACCGTCTGGATGAGGGGTTCCTTGAGCTGGAAACCGTCAGCGGGCTCCAGCTCCGTGATGGTGAATTCGCCGGGATACAGCCGCTTGCCCAGCTCATGGACCCGGATCTCACCTCTGGAGTCCGTGAAAACCTCGCCGTAGTCGATGGTGGCGGGGGCCTCCGCAGCCTCGCCATTACTGGTGTAGACGACATGGAATTTAGCGTGTTCAATCGGCTCCCCAGTGATGGAATTCTCCTTGAAAACGGTCAATTCCGGGGCCTTGCGGTTACGGAAAACCACCGTCTTTTCATCGCCGGGACTGAGGGTGATGATCTGTACCCTGTCCGCGTCCTTGTCGGGGAGGTAGTAGGGCGACGGAACGGATTTTTCCGTGATCTGATAGGTGCCGGGAGCAACACGGAGGGAGACGGTGCCGTCCGGCCCGGTGGTCCAATCGTCCTGATACGTGCCGTCCAGGGCCTTGACGGTCAGGACGGTTTTGGGGATCGGGGTCTGGCTGTCCGCGTCAATTTTCCTGAGCGTGAGCAGGGGCTGCTTGAGGTTGTCATAGATCAGCTCCTTGTCATCCCCGGCACCCAGCCAGATTGTCTGCGTCGGCTCATCGCCAACGACCCACGGGTCCGGGACACTCTTTTCCGTTACCGTATACGAGTCAACGGGGATACCAGTGAGGACCGCCTTGCCATCCGGGCCGGTCTCTACATCCTGGTGGAACCCAAAATGAATGCCCTTGACCTCAAAATGGGTGTTGGGGATCACGCCGCCGGTCTGCTTGTCCCGCTTCAGAATCGTCAAATTAGGCAGCCGCTTGTCGGCAGCCGTCACGGTGACAGTGCCGCCGCCGTTGATGACGGCCTGATCCACATGGGCGATGACCGGCTCCCGCAGTCTGGCAAAAGGAGCCGGGGCGCTTACCTCAACAAAAGCGTACATTCCCTCCGTCACGTTTGTGATGGTGATACTGCCATCCGCCTTTGTCTCCTCACTAGCGATGATCTGGCCATCTTTCAAGACGTTGAACACCGCGCCGGGCAGGGGATTGCCGCTGTCGTCCAGTTTCAGCAGCCGAATTTTGACACGGGCGTCGTTTTCAAAAATGAGGGCAATATCGGTCTTGCCATCCCAGACGAAGGTCTGCTTGGTCTTGCTGACATCCGGGCTCAGACTGTACCCCTCCGGCGGGGTGACCTCCTCCGCGGTATAGCTTCCCACGGGCATCTGATCCCAGGGCACATCGGTGAGATAGCCGCCCACGCCGGTGGTGTAGGTGCCCACAAAGTTGTTGTCTACACCGGTGATCTTGATGACCGCCCCGGCCAGACCCGTGGAGGGGTCGTCCGCGTCCACTTTGCGGATCGTGCCCTCGCCGGTGGCGGGCGGGGTGTCCGTAAAGGTGACGGTCACGGTGCTACTGAAGCCGTTGGGCAGAACCACATATTCCGGGCCGGCGTTGTCGATCTCATAGCCATACGGCGCCTTGGTCTCGGTCACGGCGTAGGTATTTGCGGTGAGGCCGTCCAGCCGGCAGGTTCCATCCGGCCCAGTCACCACATCCCTGGAGAAGGAGCCGTTTTCCGCCTGCACATGGAACTCCGCTCCCTGCAGGCCCTTGGTGGGATTGGTAGAATCCACTTTCCTGATAATCAGGGAGTAATCGTCCTGTGTTTCATGATCTACAGACAGCTCACCGAGGATGACCTTCTGCACGGAACTGGCAGGATGGGTGGAGCTTCCCGCGCCGGTGAAGGTATACTCATAGACCGCGCAGTCTCCCCAGACGCCCTGATTGCCAAGGTCAATAATATATTGCGTCCGGTCCCGGAAGGAGGAGCCGTCCCTCTCATCGTCAATGCTGGTAAAGTGAGTACCCTCAAGAGAGTTATAGACAGCCATGAGTTCCTCAGCACACCCCACCACGGGATCGCCGAGACTGCCCTGCTTGTACCGCCAGATGATAGCTTGTACCCAGGCGTTCATATACCAGGTATAGCCGTCATCCCAGATGGTGTTCACGCCCAGAGCCTCGGCCTGATCGGTAAATACGCCAGTGGAGTGGGCATAATAGTACGCCATCATCATGGATACCGTGGGATCGGAGAGGGTCGTTTTATGTCCCCAGGTTTGACCCAGCAGAGACTGCCCCATGCCGCCGCCCTTGGTGCCGCAGAATCCGGTGGTCGTCTTGCTTCCATCGGCGTAGTACATCTGATGCAGGGAACAGCGGCCAAGAGCCGCGGATTCATAGGACACACCGGACATTCCAAAGCGGTCCAGCTTGATCGTGTCTCCCGCGGCCATGGCCTGCGAGGGGAACAGACCGAGGACACAGACCAATGCCAAAAGCATGGCCGTCATGCGTGTCCATAGAAAATGGGTTCGTTTTTTCATAAAAATAACGTCCTTTCATGTGCTTTTGCAAAAAGAAAAGCCCCTCAGCATCTGCTGAAAGGCTTTTCTTAATTGCGTGGATCGAATGTTAGGTTATAGAGGGCTGTACGCATTGGGATCGCCTACCACCATGTAGCAGTAGGCTGTGCCGCCGGATAGGTAGACGCCAGTACCGAGGCAAGTGGCATCTTCCCGTATCATCGTTTGGAAGTGCCCGGAGGAATTGACCCAGTTAAAGACTGCTGTCTGCGCGGCGTAGTGATACCCGCTGGCCGTGAAGCAGGTCAGGTTAAATCCGCCGCCATAAGGCCAGCCGTAATCCCGCAGTACCTGCCATTCATACAGGCTGTGATTCCGCATCTGGTGGGCGGCACAGTCCTGGGCGGCATTCATCAGGGCCTCATTTACCTCCAGCTCCGCCACGCCGTTTTCCCGGCGCACCTGGTTGATGAGGCGGACCATCTCCTGCCGGACCTCCATATTGGCGGACAGGTCAATCCCGCCCTCTGGTGCGGAGGGCTGTTCGCCCGCTGTGCCGCCGGTCACAGTCAGCGTGAGCTGGCCGGTCTCTCCAGAGCTGCTTCTGGCGGTGACCGTGGCGGTCCCGGCTGACTTCGCCACGGCGACCCAGCTCCCGGATACCTTTTCAACTGCGATGACCGCCGGATCGCTGGAGGTCACCGTATAGGCCGCCCCGCTGGGGCTAATGATGAGCCCGCTGCGGTCTCCCGTGTTCAGGGTATCTCCCTTGTAGCTGCTCACCCGGACCGCCTGCGCCGCTGTGGGCGGAGGCGTTTGGGTCGGGGCCTCTCCGGTGTAAGGGGAGCTGCTGTCCACCTGAACGCCGTTGGCCCAGTAGACATTGAAACCCACCTCTTTTCCGATGTCCCGGAGCTTGACGAAGTTGTTGCCCGCGATGTTGTAGGCGGTCATGTGTACCTGATGGCCGTCTACATAAATGTTCTGCCAGCTGGGCTCCGCCATCACGCCCGCGGCAGCCGCGCCGCCGGTCAGCACAGCGCCAAGCGCCATGCCAACGGCCAGGGTCCCGAGGTCTCTCTTTTTCATTCTCTGCGCCTCCTTGATCTTTTCCTGCCCACATCATACCCCAAAGAGGGGTTGAAAGCTATGGGAAAGCGGAAGAGGAGAGGTAGAAAAAGAAAGGTAAAAACGAAGCAGATTACATAGTCAGGAAATCTCCACCGCACGGACACACCAGCGGAGATCCCGCTCGTTCCGGACGCAGGTGTACAGCGTCAGACAGTTGTCCCGCGTGTCAGTGAGACTGCTCCGGTCCGTCTCGCTGACCTTGGCCACAGAGGTCACCTCATAGGTCCGGGTCCCCAGTTTGGTGGTCAGGGTGATCCTGTCTCCGGCCTCCAGGGTGTGGATCTGACCGAAGTAGGAATTGGTCCCCCGGTTGTGCGCGGCCAGTCCAACATTTCCAGCCCAGATGGAGGTCTCCGTAAAGTGGCCCACACCCTTTGCCAGGGTCCTGCTGTCCGTGCCCTGGTAGATCTTCACCTCCAAATCAATGGCGGGGATCTCCAGTGTGCCGAGATGCCCGCCTCTGTAGTAGAGGTCGTCCGTCACCTCCGTGTAGCCGCTGGAAGTGCTGCCGGGATCGGTCACCGTCACGGTGGAGGAGCCGGGAACATAGAGCGCCCCGGCACCGGAGGCCGCCCCGCCGCCCATGGCGGGGGACTGGATCACGGCGGAGCTGCCGTTGATAACGGCTCCAGCAGTCGGCTGATAGCCGGGGGCCAGATTGGGCGTCAGCGGCGTACCGGTGTGCAGAGTGTCGGCGCTGGGACTCCCGAAAGAGGGCGGCGCGAGGGCGGCATTCTTGCTCACATCCTCATTCTTCCTGGCCCCGCCGTCTGCGGTGTAGATTACCTCAATGGAGGTGGGCTTGCCGTACTCCGGGTCTCCTGTCCCGTCAAAGGTGTACTCCATGGGCCCGGCGGCGCTGGCGGGGACGGCCAGAGACGCCGCCATGGACAGAGCCAGAAGCAGCATGGTCAATTTCTTCATCGTGTTTGTCAGCCCTTTCTTTTATAATGTATGGCTGGGATCAGGCATCCCCATCGCTGCCCTCCGCCAGCTCATTGCGCCGCTTGAGGAACAGAGCGATGCCGATGCCGCCGCCAGCTGCGGCGATGAGGCCCAGGGGCACCAGCAGGAGCGGCCAGTTGAAGCCGGAGGCGGAGGCGTTGATATCCGAAATCTCCTCCGCGGGTTCCGCCGGCTGGAGGGGCGTACCCTCGAAGATGGCCACATACCGGGTCTTGTTCAGCGCAATCCTGCTGACGGTGCCGGTGTAATCGGCAGAGACGGTGTACCCCTTGATATAGCTGCTGGTGGCGCTGCCGGTGTAGGTGGCCACTGCGGTGTAGCGGTCACCCAGGGCATAGCCGTCCAGACTGCCGGTGTTGTCCGTCTGCCAGCTGACGTCCTGGAGAGTCAGGGTGCGCCCGCCGTCCTGGATGGTCTTGGGGATGTACTGGGTATCCTGCCCAGCCAGGTTGGGATAGCTCCGAGTGGTGGAGACCTGCTTGGTGGAGCTTGCATAGCCGGAAGGCTCCACCTGCACCGTGTCCAGCCGCAGGGTCAGGATACCGGCAAGGCCGTCCTCGGTGATGAACTCCTTCTCCTGGGGCAGCAGGGCCAGCACAGAGGCCATGTCCTTGCTCTTGCTCTCCAGCGTCACCGTTTCGGTGTGCTGGCGGCTCTCATGCTCCGGCAGCTCCTGTTTCAGCAGATCCACCAGCGTATAATGGTACCCGTCCTGCTGGAAGTCCGAGCGGGGAATCCCGACGGGATCGTCCTCCGGGGACAGGTCATAGATCTTGCGGATCTCGGTGCCGTCCTCATTCCTGGTAACAGAGGTGGGATAACACACTTGGGCGGGGTCGGCCCACTCCGCCGCGTGAGCGGCGGGAGCGAGGGCCATGGTCAGCGCCAGGGCCAGGGCGCAGACAGTGGTCAGTCTTTTCATGTTCTTTTCCTCCTCTTTACATTCCCATTTCCGGGGCGGGAGGAGCGTCCATGCTCTGCCCGCCGTTTTCCTGCTGCCGCTGGGGAAGCTGCGTCAGCGACTGCTGGTAGGCGTCCAGCACCGCCTGGTGGAACTGCTGGTGGAACTCCTTGGTGCAGGGAAAGCAGACGTCCTTGTAGCCGTCCCTGCCCTTGTAGCTGGGCATGGAGACGAAGGGGCCGTTGCTACCGTCCACCACCTTCACGCCCCGGACGGCGAAGCAGCCGTTCAGGTTGACGGAGGCGTCCGCCAGGACGGGGCCGCTGGCGTGGAGGGAGTGGATCTTCACATCCACCTGCATGGGGAGTATCTCCCGCTGGGGGACGGGAGCCGGGGTGGGGGTCTGTTTCATTGTCGTTTCCTCCTTAAAATATTCTGGATAAAATGGGGTCACTTTAGCGTCATACCGCCTGTGGCGGGAACGGTTTCCGGCTCGGGGCCGTGTTCCCGCAGGCTCCGAAGGGCGTGCTTGAAGGTCTCGCTGCAGGCCGCATTCTGTTCCTGAATCCACTGCTCCCGCATGGCCTCCAGCGGATCATCAAAGCGCAGCAGATATTCCAGCAGGTCGTCCGGATAGGCTTTGGCGTTCAGAACCAGCTCCTCGAAGCAGGTGCGGGCGGCATCGATCTCAGCCGCTTTGGCGAAGACGGAGCGGGCGGGACGCTGCAGCATGGCTTCCTCATAGGCCGTCCAAGCTGCCTCTACCTTTTTGGCAAGATATGTGTGGATCTCAATCCTCGTCACAGATATCCCTCCTCAACCCATGCCGCCCATGATGGGGCCGCTCTGCTCCGGTTCCTGCCGGAGGCCGCGAAGCTCCTCCAGCTTCTCCCGCGCCCAGTCCGGCAGGTACTGTTCATCCAGAACGCCGGCAAAGTCGGAGCGGTTCCAGCGGGTCTGCTCGCCGTCTCCCAGGCAGGTGGCAAAGACTGCCTGTCCTCTGGCGTGAGGAGTGCAGCCAAAGCCCCCCTCACCGTACCAGAGCTGATTGCGGGGGTCCCAGCAGCTCTCCCGGAGCGTGTCAGGACTCATCACCAGCACCTTGCCGGCATAGTCCTGCTCGTGGCGGTCACCGGTGCAGTGCTCCGGTCCGAAAAGGCCAAGGGCTCGATATGCCTCCTGTGCCTGCCGGATAAAAGATTCCAGCCGCGGCGCTGCCGCATTCACCGCGAAATAGATGTTGTATTTGCGGTCCGGGGGTACGAAAGTCCTCTGTCCCCATTGGCGGACCGCACTGCTGATCTGGTCCGGATCATCCAGCTGTGAGATCGAATTGGCAAGGACAAAGTTCACCCGCTTAAATCCGTATTGCTCCAGCACGGACAAGGCGCAGCCCTCTGTCAGGTCTCCGTCCGCTCCATTGCAATGGTCCCGGACAGCACATTCGACGGCCCTCGCGCAGCTGACGTTTGTCTTGAAGCTATCCGTGTACAGCCGCTCCTCTTTTCGTCTCTGGGCTTCCTGCCGGGAATAGGGATACACATGGGGGAAATCAGCCGCCATAGATAACCCCGTTTTCCCGCATCAGACCGTCCAGCTCATCCAGACAGATTCCCGTCTGCCGGAACATCTCCAGAAGAGCCTCCGGCACATCCCGCAGGTCCGGTCCCTCCGCGGCGGTGATATGGATCGTGCCCTCCTCCGCGAAGACGTCCAGCTTGGCGCCCTTGGGAATACCGGCCTCTTCCAGCAGTGCGTCCGGAATGGGAAACTCATCCTCACCCTGAAGGCAGGGACAGTCCGCGCTGCAGTTGTCACAGGGGCCGCATGTGTTTGCCAGATGGATCAGGAGATTTGTCGCAATTGTCCGCAGGAACTGGATGGTCCCAACCAGCTCCGCGGCCGTCATCGTCTCTCTCAAAACCACCGCGGCGTCCTCGGAGGCTTGAATGTCGACAGGCGTACCGAGCTCCATGCCGCTGGAGGTGAGGAGAAGGGACAGGGGACCGACGGACTCCGCCGTGTTGTACTTCTTACAGTTTGTCATTTTCTGGGAATTCATAGGAAACCTCCAATATTAAAGTTTAATCAGTGATTTTTTCGGGGTATGCACCAGCTCCAGCCGGAGCTTTTCCGTCTCCTGTCCGCCAAACAGCGTCAGCTGATCTGCCAGGAATGGAGTGGGATCATAATTGGTCATGAGCAGTTCGCCGTACAGCGCGCCGCTCCGCTTCGCCATGGGATTGTCCCGTGTGAAAGCCAGGATATAGAAGTCGTCATACAGGCGGCGGATGAAGTGGTGATCGTTGTAGGACACCGCCACAGGCCCCCGGCATTTGTGCAGAACCCGGTGAAGCCGGGTGTGGTACTGCGCCGCGATCTCCATGTCGTAGCTCCGCTCCGCGCCGAAATAGGGTGGGTCACAGTAGGTGAGCCTGTTGACGCCGTCCCGCTCCCGGATGATCTCGATGGCGTCCTTGTTCTCAATCGCCACGTCCTGGAGCCGCTCAGAGGCGGACATGAAGAGGTACAGGAACCGGGACACGTTCAGATCCTTAACCGCGAAGGAGTTGGTAGTGGCGTTGAAGCTGCCCCGGACCCGCATGACATAGGCCGCCGCCCGCTGGACGTCATAGAGCTCCAGCCGCTCCTGGAAGATGGGCCGCAGCTCCGCGGCCTGTTCCGGGGTGAAGCACGCCGGGTCATCCAGGATCTCCAGCTCCTCCTGGATGTTCCGAAGGGTGATCTCCTTATGCGCGGCGAAGTCCTTATAGAATTCAAAGACCGCTCTGGAGTGGATGGGGAGGAAGCGCAGTTCCCGAAGCAGGGCGTTGCAGCGTTCTTTTACGCAGAGATGGAGGTTGCTGAGTTCCACATTCAGGTCGTTGTAGATGTCCAGCCTGCCGGGGCGGGGCGGCATACTCAGCAGTACGGCGGCACTGCCGCCGAAAGGCTCCAGATATTGCTTCATGTTGGGCGGAAAGACCTGGGTGATATAGGGTGCCAGCTTTTCCTTCCCGCCCACCCATGGGATGACTGGCCTTGCGATGTCAGCCACCCCCTTCCTCACCGCCGGGGCCGCTCTGCCGGGTTTCATCGGAGGCCCCGCAGGGTTCTCCAAACTGTTCCAGCGCGGACTCCAGGCCGTGGATGGCCGCCTCCAGGCCCCGCACCATGGCCTGGAGCTGGAGAATGGTGGTATAGACCTCTCCGGCAGTTCTGGCGTAGAAGTATCCGTCCCGGCTGCTGCAGACGGGGACGCCATCCTGCCGCAGACGGTTTACCAGCTTCCTCAGGTCCGTGCCGCTGAGGTGAAGCACCTGCTCCAGCTCGGCGCCTTTCACGGTATATCTCCGCCCGGAGCAGGCGCCCTTCAGGTAGGCCAACAGTTGATTCTTCCGCATTTTTTTGTCCTTTCCGGGGCCGGTTTCCCGAAAAAGAGCGCAAAAAAAGAAGGGGCCGTTTGTCCCTTTCGGAAAACGGCCCCTATAATGATTTACTTATTCACTTTTTCTCTGGTATGGGCTGTGCCCATTTGACACCACCACCTTTCATTGCCGGTATACTCATTGCATGGTCATGCCGCCCTGTTCCGGGGCGGTGTATTCGCGGACAAATTCCCGGCTGTTGCGGATCAGATAGCCGGTCTCACCGCTGGCCTCCATATATCCGGAGGTCTCCAGCAGATCCTCCGCATAGTCCTTCAGATGGATATTGCCGGATTGGATCAGCTCTTCCGATACGCCGTAGGAGCGGAGATTTTTCGCGGCAAACTCTTTCAGACCGTCACGGGGCACCCACTCGTAGCATGAGAGATTCTGCGAGATATCCAGAGCGAATTTCAGAGTATGACAGCCCTCATACCCCAGGGCGGCGGCGAACTTTTCCCTCCAGTGGGGTTCGCCCTGCCCCTGCTCGTCCAGAATGAAGCCAAGATTGTCGCCGTCCCTGACCAGCTCCGTAACGCTGTCGTACTGTTCCATGAGGTCCCCGGCTTCCGGGAGAATACACCGGGCCTCCAGCAGGGTGCAGTCCTCCAGAGACTTGACCCGCAGTGCCTCCAGCGCAAGTGTGACTTCGGTGGATTTTTCCGGCGTCTGTCCGTCATAATCCGGCAGCCGCAGCCACACCCCCTCCGGCACAGCGGGAGAGGCCAGCCTCAGCTTGACGCTCCAGTCGCTGTCCTCCGGCAGAGGGGTGCCCTCTCCGCGGTAGGCCGGTTCCGGCGGCTCTTTCGGATATTCCACATAGCAGCTCCCAATAAACAGGCCGGGATGATCGTTTTCAAACTGCTGCCCGATATGGTCGAAGTCCACATACGGCAGGACTTCCTCCGGCAGCTTGGACGCCTGACCCAGGCTGAACCGGCCCAATTCCTCGTAACTGCCGGCCGGATGGATCTCGCACCCGGACAGATTCTGAATGCTGTTGATAACCTCAGCCGCGGTTTCAGGCGGGTGCCGCATAGAGTCGGCAGCGCGGACATAACCCTCACGGACGCTCAGTGTCTCCAGCCGCTCCTCCAGCCACGCCCGTTCCTGGGGAGTACCGGGCAGGTCCAGCAGATGATCAAACTCTCCCATGTCACTTCATCTCCATTCCGCCCTGCGTGGGGCTCTCTTCTACGCCTTGAATCGGCTGCCCATCCACCCGCTCAATCAGGCCGTAGGCGGTCAGCACTCCATTGTAGCTCCGGATCAGCGCCTGCCCGTATTGATGCAGGTTCACATAGGGCGTGATGATCTCCGCCTCCCGGTCACAGAGAATTGTGGAAAGCTCCCCCTTCGCCACTTCGATGGGGGAGCTGTACTGCGGAGAGAAAATGTACTTGTCCAGCGAATCCGCCAGCAGGGAGGCGCTTAGAAGATCACGGCAGTTTGCGGCTTCCAGCAGGGCCTTGTATGCGGTCAATTCTTTCGGTTCCATGCCGGACAGCTTCTCTGACAGCTGATTCAGCTCCGGCAGATCTTCGGTTGTATAGAGCATTTGCTCTATGCCGGGTATAACGCCATCAAAGCTGGTAAATACGGTTCCGAGCCAGCCAGTGTCACCCAGCTGCTCCTCTGCTTTTTGAAATTCTTCCTCTGCGGCGGGGAGATTTAGAAAAACCTCCTTCGTGGGATCTGCGCCGGGCACGGCGTCAGGGTGGTGAATCACGCCGACACGGAATATATAATCCGGTTTTTTGGGTGCCAGATCCAGCGGCTTATACACCTCCGCCAGTGCGCTGTGCTGTTCCACATAGCTGCCGGGGTGGTCCGCGGTGCGCTCCACGAAGACCCCGCCCTCCGCCTGACGGTGTTCCCGCCCGATCCGCTCGAAGTCCAGCAGCTCGAACACCTCGTCTGTCAGATCAACAGCTTCCGGCAGGAAGTCGTTTTCCGCCAGGAACTGGCCCAGCCGGAAGTCGTTCAGAGCCGTATCCACCACATGACAGCAATCCGTGCTATGGGCGATGTCAATCAGCCTTGAGATGGGGATGGGCTGATTTTTTCGCTGTTCTATGGCCAGAAGTCCTGCGAAGGCGGTGCATTGCCGTTCATCCAGCTCCGACAGCTTCTGCGCCAGGGCGTTCAGGTCCTGCAGCCCGCAGGTATCGTTCAAAACGGAGGACAGTTCCTCGAATTGACGGTACCCTGTGATCTCCCAGTACGGGATTTCGCCCTCTGTCAGCCGGAGCTTGTCAAAGGCGTCCTGCATCTCATAGGGCGTTGCGGGGAGGGACAGTTCCGCGCAGGCGGCGCTGTCCGGCTGGTCCGCTTTCGCCAGATAAATGTCGAACACCTTAGCCAAGAGTCATCCCTCCCATCGGTATTCCAGCCTCTATATCGGTGGGGGACTGGAGGGCCTGCTCATAGGTCTTTGGGTCCGCGGCGGGGCAGTCCCAGCCATGGAGACAGCCACTCAGCATGGCCTGCTCCTGAGCCGGGGTAATCCCCCGGTATCGGTTGCGGTAGTCCGCCATGTGGCGGTTCAGGCCAGGCTTTTCGCTGTTGTTCTCCGCTGCCTGCCAACCAGCATCCTTGGTGATGCAGATCAGGGAGCCATCCTCCGGCAGGACCGAATAGCACAGCTCCGGGAGACGTTCAGTAAAGTGAGGATCAAAGCGGTCCTGCTCCGTCATGATACTCCAGTCATCGCTGTTCCACAGATGGACGTACAGCTCACAGCCATCACCGACATCAATATCGTGCTGCTCGAAGCTCTCTCCCCAGCCATCGGACATCTGTCCGCCCAGGTAATCAGTCAGGGTTTCCAGTTCCATGGGCGTCAAAGTATCCTGCACCTGGCATTCCACCACCGCCCAGAGCTGTCCCTCCCGCTCCTCCGCGGTGAACAGGGCGGAGCGGACCTTTTGGTTCACGGCGTCGTCCTTGCCGTACCAGTGCATGACGCCCCGTTCCGCCTCCTCCGGCTTCCGTTCCCGGATCAGGGCCGCCAGGATCTGATCCTGATAGCTCCGGAGCTCTTTCCCGTTAAGCGGTTCGCTCTCCCCGCTCACATCGCCGTACTCATCGGATGTGAACAAATTTGCTGTCATGGGGGCGTACAGCTTCAGCGTCTGGAGGGGCGGGGGCAGGACGGAAAACCGGTCCTCACCCAGCACGAGGCCGAGGCCCCGGCCATTGTCCCACTTGACGTGGAAGGTGCCGATGTCGTCGATGCTCTCCAGCGTCCCCATGGTACCCGGCTCCACAGGGCAGTAGGGGTCCTTCATCTCCTGAAGCTTGATCCGGCTTCCCACAGGGAACTGCTGGCGCAGAAAGTCCAGCCACTCTTTTGATATCTGACTCATTTACATCCCCTCCATATTCATGTTGATTTGCGGTACACCTCGCTGCGGCGGGCCGCCTGCCCGCGCTTTTTGGATGTCCGGACTGCCGGAGTACCATATTGTACTGCCAGTCTCCAGCATGGACTCCACCGTGCCCGGCTCCAGATATTTGGCGCACAGGCGGGGAAGATACGTTTCAAGCTCATCCCATTCGTAGGGATAGCCAATTCCCTCGCCATAGGTAATATCCTGTCTCAGTTCCGCCACCAGCGCGTCGTAAGCGGCCGGGTCCATACTGTCATAGGCGCTTTGACCTGTCAGCGTCTCCAGCACTGTATTCCCCACATAGGTCAGGGCCTCAAACTGGCAGCCGCCATAGGCTTCCGTATCCGCCAGCGAGTCCGGATCTGCCAGCGCCGCCAGATAGACTTCTCTGCCCTGGGCGATCAACCAGGCCTGAAAATCGATGAAGCCGTCATCCGAGCACCCACCGCACATCAGCGAGGCGGCGTTCCAGAGGCCATACTGATTGGCGAGCTGCTGGTATCCGTGAAAAATGTCATGGAAATTCTGAGCCTGCTGAGGGCCGCGGGCGGTGAGCTGTTCTGTCAGCCATTGGAGAGATGCGTCCATATCCTGACCGCACTCTTTTTTCATCTCCGCGATTAGACTCCAAAAGGAGTCTGTACGCATCTCTCTCATAGGCTTATCCCCTCCATCTGTAGTGCTGGCGGAGACGGGGGGATCTGCTTCTCCAGATGCTGTGCCGCGAAGGGGGCTGCGTGTTCTGTCAGGCCGGCGATACACCGGCACATGGCGTTTTCGTATACTCTGTACCGCGGCTCCATCAGCTCATGCCTCCCATCGTCATGCCCGTATTGCCATAGTCCTCAATCCGGCGGGGATTTTCCTCCCCGTACAGATCATAGATCATATCATCCACAGCCTTTCTGACTGCGGGGTCATCGGTCAAGGTCTCGCAGCGGAAACCGGTGGATGCCTGGTATGGCAATTCCTCCCGGACGGTCTGGAGGTACCTCTGGGGATCGGTGAAGCTCCACTTCTCACCGCTGGCAAAGGTCACCCGCCCGACAGCCGGACTTTCATCCAGCATCTGCTGGAGCCGGCTGGCGGCGTCCGTTACCACCGGGTCATCCTTGAAGCTGTCCAGCTTCAGGCGGTCCTCGGACAGCCACTCCCGGCCATCCCAGTAAATGGCGAGATCCACGGCGGCGATGCCGTCCTTGGTGACGCCCAGCCGCTTGTCCCCGCAGTCAAGACTTGCGTAGAGCGGTATGGCCTCCTCCAGGGGGAGGTGGTGATCCAACCGCCGCTCAGGCGTATTGATATGCTCAATCACATACCAGTCGTAGCTGTGGGGAAGGGCGGGATCGGCGGTGTCCCTGAGCATCCGGTGCCCTTTTTCCGTCAGCCCCATCTGCTGGGCCTGCCTGTCAAAGCAGGAGAGGTACGCCTGGTAGTCGCCCTCCGCGGGATTGCACCGCAGGCGGTAGAGGTACCGCTCCGTCTCCACGGTGAAGCCGTAATTCTGGCAGAGGGAACTGCCGTTGATCTCCCCGCCGTGGCCCCAGCAGTAGCGGCGCATGGAACCGAGGCTTTTCAGCACGGTTTTCCTCAGCTCGTCTACAACCTCCTGGAGTTCGGCCTTGAACTCCTGCGTGTTCAGCTCCTCCGGCCCCCTGGGCCACCAGGTGTGATAGAAGGACTTCCCACCGCTGCCGAAGTCCATGCGGACGTGGCCGATTGCTCCAAGATTCTTATCCTTCTCCGGCGTCTGGGAAAAAAACAGCCCCGCCTCCTCGGGGGAAGCGGGGCGCAGAGTGAATTTTCTCGGGTCCTGGGGACAGGGCAGATGCTGCTGACGGCAGAACTCCGCCAGCGTGACCGGCTCCTCATAGGTTAGAACCAGGTCCTTCACTTTTCTCTCTGCGGTGGTAACCTTCTTCAAGGGCTGGGGGGAAAGCACCGTGCCGACGCGGTACACCACGGCAAGGTCCGTCAGCTTCAGCGGCTGATCCGGTTTCCGGTCGGTCCCGCAGAGATCATAGCAGTGCCAGCCCTCCGGGACCTCCTCCCGAGCAATGGGCTGTTCGCTGTAGAGGACCTGCTTCCCGAACAGCTCCGCCGGGTGCATCCGGTCTTTGTAAAGGTCAATGTACAAGGGGTTTCATCTCCTTTTCCTTGATTTGTGAACACAACAGATACCACAGAACCGCCCGGAAGTCTACTCTTTTTTGAACTCCTCCCAGGTGCAGGAGCGAAAGATCGGCTTTCTGTTTACCCATCTGGCAAACCGCCTCTGTTCCTCGGTGGGTTCGCTGCCGTTGTAGTCTCGGTAGGGCTGGGCAAAGATCTCTATACCCATCTTGTCCAGGGCGCATGCCCTCCGGTTTGCCTCCTCTACGTCCTGGACCAGCATGTAGGCCCAGAACCTGGATTTCGCGATTCCGGCTTCCTTCATATACGCAGCAGCCCGCTCGATTACCGGGAGCATCTCAGAGGTATCACAGGACAGACGGACAAATTTGATCCATTTCAGCCGGGCCAGGAGCGCCGCGGTTTCCGGAGTAATGAGGCGGGCGTCCAATCCCTGATTGAAATCTACCCAAATCCGTTGTCCTCCCATGGCCTCGATCTGTTGGAGGCCGTGTTCGCAGGCCAGGACGTTGTTGTCTATGAAGATGATCCTGTCACTGTCCGGACGCTTGATCTCCTCCCAGGTGGCCGCCGGTCTGATCTGCCCCTCTTTTTGGGGGACGATGCACCAGGGGCATCGTCTGATACATCCCCTGGTCAGAAAGCCGATGGCGTAATCAACCCCTGGGTAGATCGAGTAATCCGGTGAGGCCCTCTCAATTTTGTCTGGCAGACTGCCGTAGTTCTTATAGCCGGTGCCGCCCCGGATGATTTCGTCTGCGTCAATCACAGTATCAACATCCGGAGTAAATGTGAAGACCTTGCTCATATAGACGCGGTCATAATGGCAGAAGCCGTTCCACCACTCCACAACGTCACCTCGGTTTTTATGCCAGGCGGACAGACGCATCAGCGCCAGATTGGGAAATCCGCTGTGGCCGTCAACGTCAATCAGGCCGATTTTCACAGCATCGTCTGTCCGATCTCCGGCTCAGGCGGAAAGGGATTGCTCAGGCGGCGGACCAGACCGAACTCTGTCCGGCGAACGCCATCCTCCGCCAGGGAGTCTGTGCCGAGTTGGGCGAAGTCCATATAGCCGTCGATGGTGTCGATGATCTCATCGTCTGCCCCAATGCGGCGGAGCACCTGCTTTCCGTACTCCTCCGCGTTCTCCGAGGCCAGCTCATAGTCATCCCGGTTCATGGCAATCTTGAGGACCTCCGCAAGGGTGTCCGGCTGTTCCGCCTCCAGGACCGCGCAGAACTTTGTCAGTTCGCCCTCCTCCCGTTCCATCTTCTGGAGACAGTGCGCCAATGTGTTTGCGTCCTCTACACAGATCGTATCCAGCGGGATCAGGCTGTCCAGCTGCGGTGCGGAGAATTTAACGGCGGTGATGCCGGCCTGGGAAAAGTCCTCCACGTCCAGGTCCCGTTTTGCCTGTGTCATCTCCTCCTCGGAGGCGGGGAGCGTAAGATAATACCACCGGTCCGCGGTGGCGAGGGTCAGGGCAATCTTCCCCGGCGGTTCTTCCCGCGGAGCCGGGCTTTCCCGGCGCGGTTCCATGGGTGCGTCCCGTGTCAGCTCCTCCAGCGGAACGCCGCCGTGATATACCACGTAGCCGCATTCGTTGAACTGCCCGCTCTCCTGCCGGACGCGCTGTTCCCCATAGCGCCGGTAGTCATAGCAGTCCTCCAGATCTTCGTCATACTGAAACTTTCCCGACTGCCGGATCATGTATCTGCCATATTCCTCCGGAGTCCGAACGCCGGGAACGAAGCTGAACTGGCCCAGGTTCTCCGCCAGACGGCAGATGGAGACAGCGCCCGATGTCTTTGCCATCAGGACCACCGCGTTCAGCTTCTCCATATCCGCTTCGTTCATCGTTGAAATGGCCTGGCACATCCGGTTGAGAGCGGAAAGACCATCACCGGACAGCCGCTCCAGATTCAAGGCCTCCGCCACTTTTTCCGGCAGCTCATCAAAATCAAGGCGCACCCGTGCGTCAGACATTGTGTCAATGTCAACCCGGAGCAGTGTCCGCTCAATTTGGTGTTCCGAAGCGGGGAGGTACAGGTGTTCCGGATTTTTCCCCTCCGCGAGGCCCTGTTTCGACGTGACCTCCAGCACCATGAGAGGGCTGTCATAGAGATATGCGGGGAATTGATGCCCGTTGTAGAGCTCCTCCAGCACCATGCCGTTGTCGTAGACCACACCGTAAGGGGTAACCGTCTCGCCGCCGCTGTCGATCAACAGCAGGGCGGTTTCAACGCCATCCAGATTTTCCAGCTCCTTCGTTTTGGCGCTGCCACCATTCAGATTCATGTAATGGCTGCGCCCGACTTGCTCCAGTTCGGAAAAGTTTGTGATGACCGTGGCCTGCAGGCAGCAGAACGTGAGATTGATGAAATCCTTGACGTCCTTTAACTCCAGCTTACAGGCCATGGCCTGGAACTGGGCGTCCTCGCCCGTGCAGAAGCTGTCCAGCCGCTTTGCCAGATAGTCCAGCTGGTCCACATTGACCAGCGTACCATTGAGTGTGCTCAGCACACTGTAGTGGCTGTCCACATCATCCACCGCGCAGTCCCGGTCCACAGAGTGGCCCAGGTCCATTGCCCGGAGCATCTCAATCGTCTGATCGTACTGGTCAGCGGGGATGGGGAAGGGGATGGTGATCTGCCCGCATTCCGGTCGCTGGGGGTTGCTTAGGACCGCTTTGATCACATAGCTCATACGCCGCCCTCCCGCGTCTTCCGCGCTGGGGAAAGCGGCGGCTGGCTGCGGGGCGGCTTCTTCTGGGGCCTTTTCCTCCGGGTATCGGTCTGGATGGGAACCCTCCTGGATGGGTCCATCATCATCCTCTCAAATCCCGCCAGACGGGTGTCACCCATGAAATATCGTGCCATATTCTTTTTGTCCTCCTCAATGTTATTTGCAGTTCCCGAAAAAAGGACAAAAAGAAAAGAGGCGCTGCCCTTTTTCCGGGAAACGGCCTCAAATGGTACAAATATAAAATTCTAGTAGAATTACATTCCGCCTTGCCACGATTGATTTTTCCGGGTAAATTCGCTACAATACTTGTGTAACACAGAGTGTTTTCTGCGCTGAAAGCCACACATGGGAGGCCATTATGGAGCTGCTTCTTCCGGATTTTGATCTCATCTGTTATACACCCGGCAAGCCATTGCTCTATCGGACCGTGGCGAAAGCATATCAAGTTCAAACCGCGTGCTACCCCGGTTCAGCCGATGATTTGTTTCCGTCACTCTATATTCCGAATGTCATTTATATTGACCAATTTTCGGTCATAAATGATTTCTTTCAGCAGCGGGAACGTATTCAAAAATACCTGGATAAAAACAAGGTATATTCTGAACCATGCAGGTTCTGTTTTTACTATCAGGACTACCGGTATCCGCTTGACATCCCACAGGCAGACCTTCTGATTTCGCAGAACGCAGGGGATGTAAGCCAAACGATGAAGTCCTGCCTGCGTCCTGGCGGCATTCTGCTGCTTGCAGAAGGTGGGGAAAATATAAGATCAGTTTTTAAAGATCCGGATTATGAGCTGTTGGGAACGATACGCTTTTATGATCAGGTTCATGCCACCATTGAACCAGGGCTTCAGCCTCCGGAATATTTTTTCCCATCGGATGGTTCCTTTCCGAATGGAATTCCCATGGAGCGCAATTTCTGTTTCCGAAAAATACGGGAAACACAGTAGGGGAAAGATGCTTATGAAAAGAGTCACCTGTATATTCTATAGCTTTGATGAATTTCACGACCTTCTCCGGCGCACCGTTTTTACACATGGAGAGAACTTCAGCGTTGAAGTCAAAGACCGGTATTTCTGGCGTGCTGTCATATATGATCCAAATTTGGATGACTCACAGGAAGAGCCCTGTATATCGGATTTTGAAGCGTTGGAGGGACTTTCCAAACTCGTGGGTATGAAGCTTTCAAATACACACGTCAGTTATAATGGGATATGGCTTGAGGGGGAGCCATTACTGCCCAGGCCAAGTACACGCAGGCGAAAATAACCGCTGTGATATTGGGCCATAACTGTCTCCCGTTTATGCCTGTTAATCAGGGAGCTGTTTTTCCTTGTAAACCAAAGCTAAATACCGAACTGCATCCCATTGCTTTCAGCGAATAATGCATCTGCATATTCTAATTCTTTGCCATTAGAGAGCGCCACCCGCTCGTCCAGATCCGGGACGCTGTGCTCAATCTGCTCCGCAGTGGATTCCAGGCATTTCTGCCGTTCTTCTGTGATGGGGCAGCTGCCGTCCAATGTTTCATGTATGCAGCGGTAAATCTCCGTCATTTGCTCCGGAGCAAAAAGGGCGCTGCGGGGAACAAGGCCGGAACGGGTTGCGAAGTCTCGCTTGGCGGCGGTATAGCTTTCCAGGCCGATGTCAGGACCGTGGTAGTGTCCCTGGTGTAAAGCGGTGCGTTCCCGCACCCGTTCCCAGGTGACAAACTGGACGCCGTACCGGGTAGGGTGACCCGCCAGCACTACATTATTGAAATCAGCCAGCAGCCGGTAGTCACCCGTCAGACCGCTGGCCGTCAGCTGAGGCGCTGTCTCCATCTGGCGCATATACTCGGCAGTGGACTTGGTGATGGCCGTTACCCAGTCCAAGGCCTCCTGCCGGCTGTCACTGGCCACGTCCTCCTTCCAGTATCGGACACCGCTGGTCTCCGTGATCTGACAGAGACGCTGTCCGTCCAGGTCCACCGGCAGAAGGCCGTCTTCCGTTTCCGGTTTTACGGTGAATCCCTCATGCTGGAGATTGTGGGCAAGCTCTTGAAAATACCTGTTTTTTTCGTCTGTATTCATTATGTTTGCTTCTCCTTTCTGCTTCAGAATGATATGCTCCCCATAGAGTAGACAAAGCGAGAAAAACTTGCAGACTACTCGAAGGGGAGCATCATTATGTCAGCAATCAGTGCGGAAACAAAGATCGATGCAGTGAAGCAGTGCTATGCCGGAGCCGGGAGCCTGAATCAAATCGCAGCAAGATTTGGGGTGCAGCGCAGCACCCTACAGAAATGGCTTCAGAATTATGATCTGTTTGGTGAGGAAGGGCTGCGTCACCGGAAGGGGAATCATCACTATCCCGCAATCGTAAAGCAGCAGGCGGCAGAGCTGTATCTGTCCGGTCAGATAAGTATAGAGGCAGTCTGCAAAAAATATCAGCTGCGGTCAAGATCGCAGCTGGAACAGTGGATTAAGTTGTATAATGGTCAAAAAGGATTCCGTTCTCCCGGAGGCAGAAGGAGTGTTCCGTTGACCATGGTATCTTATGAAGAGCGTAAAGCAGCGGTGGAGTATTGCATCACTCATGGAAAAAACTACAAGCTGACCGCGGCTTGCTTCGGGTTCACATATCAGCAGGTTTATGGCTGGGTACAGCGATACCACAAGGCAGGCTTGGAGGGGTTGGACGGTGACCATCGTTCGTCCGGCCTTGCCGCGGAGAACCAGCGCCTGCGGATGAACAGCCTGGAACTGGAAATGAAAATGGCGGTACAGCAGAGATACCAGCAGATATGCTGGCCCAGAAATCAGCTGCCGGACTTCAGCGGGGTCCGGCATGAAACGGCCTATCAAACCGTCAAGGAACTGCATGAGACGTATCACTGGCCTGTGTGCAAGCTCTGTATGGCAGCAGGCGTCAGCCGGGCTGGGTATTACAAATGGCTCAACCGAGCGGCAAGTCCCAAGCAGAGGGAAGACGAAAAGCTGGCTCATCTAATTGTTGAAATATACCAAAGCCAGCACGGCGTTCCCGGTTACCGGCAGATGCAGATCATTTTGGAACGACGGTATGGAATCAAGTGTAATCTGAAGAGGGTATACCGGCTGATGCGGCTCCTTGACCTCCGCTCTGTATGCAGGAGAAGAAAGCGGACACGCAGGAAGAAGTCTTCGGATGAATATCTTGCGGAAAATATTTTGAACAGGGGCTTTGCGGCAAAGAAACCAAATGAAAAGTGGCTGACGGATGTAACAGAATTCAAATATGGGACAAGCGGAAAAGCTTATTTGTGCGCAGTCCTGGATTTGTACGGAAGGAATATTGTAGGTTTTTCATTCGGGCAGCGTAATAACATCGCTTTGGTCTTCGAAGCCTTTGAATGGGCGTTCCGGCAGTATCCCGATGCGCATCCGCTGGTTCATAGCGACCGGGGCGCACAATATACCAGCCGCGCCTTTCAAAAAAGGATGAAGGAGGCCGGTGTCTGTCAAAGTATGTCCCGTCCAGGAAAATGCCTGGACAATGCGCCCATGGAAGGATTTTGGGGTACTTTGAAATCCGAGATGTACTATTTACATCATTTTGATGACTACAGCCAGCTTTGCGAGGCGGTCGCCGCATACATCTATTTCTACAACCATGAACGATACCAAAAAAAGCTTGGGTGTGTGACGCCTATGGAATTCTTGGCAGCTGGGGTGAAATAGAGGCAAAAGCTATCTCATTGCCATTCCTGCCTTTCTTTTTCTCTGTTTTGTCTACTTGACAGGGGGCACTTCACTGTTCATTGCCATCTGATCGACGCATAAAATCGGCGCTTGAAATTTAGCGCCTTTTTTCAATTGTGTATTACGAGGGTTCGAATCCCCCCAGCTGCTCGAAAACCCTTATTTACATCTCCCGTTTGACTGGTGAAAAATCAAGGGTCAAAATCCCTGGAAACCACTGATGCCGTAGGCTGAACGCCTACGGCATCTAAAGTGGGTTCTTGGTTTGGTGCCGGTGGTGGGACTCGAACCCACACGGTGTCGCCACCGGCGGATTTTGAATCCGCTACGTCTACCAATTCCATCACACCGGCATACAATATAACTATTATACTTGCTTTTTTTCTAAAATTCAAGAGTGAATTTCAGAAACTTTGATTCGTAAAGGAGTTGACAAAGAGGGATATATGCATTTACATTGAATGTGGATAAGCGTTAATCCCGCTTTTCGAGCAACTGGAGGGAATTGAACCCTCACAGCACACCATTGAAAAAAGGCGCTAAATTTCTGATATGCTCCCCATAGAGTAGGCCTTGTTTGAAAAAAGGCAGAATGCCCAACGGCGAGAGATTTTTTGCCAATCAAGGCAAATCTTTGCAGGCGGGCTGACGCCCGGCAAGAACATTTAACGCAGAGTGGCGGATAAAGATCCACCGTTTGGGCGTTTTGACTTTTTTCAAACATGGCCTAGACAAAGCAAGAGAAAACTCGAACACTACTCGAAGGGGAGCATTATTATGGAAACGATCAGCTCGGAAACGAAAATCCACGCAGTAAAACAGTGTTATGCCAGAGTCGGCAGCCTCAATCAAATTGCGGCAAGGTCCGGGGTAAACCGCAGCACATTGCAGAAGTGGCTGCTGAACTATGATTTACTTGGCGAGGAAGGACTGTGCCATCATGCCGGGAACCATCACTATCCCGCAATTGTGAAGCAGCAGGCGGCAGAATCGTATCTGTCCGGCCAGATGAGCATAGAGGCAGTCTGCAAAAAATACCAGCTGCGGTCAAAATCGCAGCTGGAACAATGGGTTATGATGTATAATGGTCAAAAAGGATTCCGTTCTCCCGGAGGCAGAAGAGGTGTTCAATTGACCATGGTATCTTATAAGGAACGTAAAGAGGCGGTGGAGTATTGTATTGCTCACAGGAAAAATTATAAACTGGCTGCGACTCACTCTGGATTTACATACCAGCAAATCTATGGGTGGGTACAAAGATATCATAAGGCTGGCCTGGAAGGATTGGACGGCGGACATCGTTCTTCCAGACTTGCCGCAGAGAATCAGCATCTGATGGTAAGCAACCTGAAATTGGAAATGGAACTGGTGGTACAACAGAAGTACCAGCAGCTTTGCTGGCGCGGGGATCAACTGCCGGACATCAGCGGGGTACGGCAGAAAGCAGCCTATGAGTCCGTCAAGGAACTGCATGAAGCGTATCATTGGCCTGTGTACAAACTCTACGCCGCGGCGGACGTCAGCCGGGCCGGGTATTATAAATAGCTTAACCGGACAGCAAGCGTCAAGCAGCTGGAAGACGAAAGGCTGGCGCGCCTGATTGTTGGGATATACCAAAGCCAACATGGCGTTCCTGATTACAGGCAGATGGAGATGATTTTGGAGCGGCGGTATGATGTAAGAGATATCTGTTACCCATTTCTGATTGGGACGTTTTGCCCGGAACTCCCGGTTCAAGAGATTGGAATAACGGCGCAAGCACTCCACTGCCTTGTTGTAAGACCGTCTGCGGCGAATCTGCGAGAACAGGTCATAATCTCGCATAATACGCAGGACCGTCTTTTCATTCAGGCGGATTCCCTTCTCCTGTTCCAGCCAAATCTGGACTCTCCGGCATCCGGAAGTTCTGCGGCAGGCTTGATGGCACTGGCGGATCATATCCGCAATGTCTGCGTTCTTCCTGGGCCTGTCCAGGTTCTTTACATAGCGGTAATAACCGCTGCGGGAGATGCCGAAGAAACGGCACATCATTTGAATGGAATATTGTTTCCGGTATTGATGGATAACAGCAAACTTCACGCATGGCCTCACTTCTTTCCAAGCTTTTGATGAAAATTTCGCAGCAGCTCATTTTCCATTCGCAGTTGACGGTTCTCCTTTTGCAGAGCAAGATATTGGTCCGCAGTTGGAGTGAGGAAGCTGCTGGGACGTTTCGGAACCTTGCCATGTTCAACGAGCAGCCTCTGCTTTTTGTATTCATTGTAAATGGTGTTCTGGATCGTCTTAAAAGGCTTATTGAATTTATCTGCCAGCTGCCGGTAGGTATATCCCTCTTCAATATGCAGCCGCAGGATCTCTTCCACAACTGGCCGTGGCGTGATGTGGTACCCGGGCATATGGCGCTCTCCTCTCTTTCTCTATTGTATCGCTTCTCCCCTTTACTGTCCATTGTCCACTTTTCATGGGGCGGTGCAGACCTCGCAGTACCTCCATAGCACACAGATTCGATTTTCTCAATAGCGACTAAAGGCAAATCTCCGTTTTTTACGGTATGCCCGCCGCCGACTGGTACAGCTTCTCAATAAAAGGTTGATTTCCCATCGGCTCAATTGTATAATTAGGCATATACGCAGACGGAGGGGACCATATGCTGATCTCTACAAAAGGACGGTACGCGCTGCGGGTCATGACCGATCTGGCCGGTCAGATACCCGGAGAATACATTCCGCTGAAGGAGATCGCCCAGCGGCAGGAGATCTCGGAGAAATACCTGGAGGCCATCATCAAACTGCTGGTCAGAGGCGGTCTGGTCGCCGGCCTCCGTGGCAAGGGCGGCGGATACAGGCTGACAAGGTCCCCGGGGGAGTATACGGCGGGCGAGGTCCTCCGGCTGACGGAGGGCTCCCTGGCCCCCGTGGCCTGTCTGGACTCGGACGCCGTCCCCTGCGCCAGGGCCGCCGCCTGTCTCACCCTGCCCGTGTGGCAGGGGCTGGACCGGGTGATCGGCCAATATCTGGACAGCGTCACCATTGCCGACCTGCTGCGGCAGACCTCCGCCGGAAACGGCGGCGCGATCTGAGCCCGGCGCTCCCCGATCCATTGTTTTCATCCGGCGGGCCAGCCGCTGGCCGCTGCACCAAAGGCGGATCTGTTCATTATGAAGACAGATAGACAGCCCCGGCGGTTTCACCGGAAACCGCCGGGGCCTTTTTGCGCTGCCAGTCACAACTTCACATCCGGGATCTGGACCTCCGGCATCAGTTCCCGGCTGACGACGTTCAGCATCTCCTCCAGCCGGGCGCACTCCTCTGCGGAAAACCGCCTGGTCACCCGGCCCATCACCTCCACCAGGTAGCTGGTGGAGATATTGTAGTAGTCAAAATACTTGGGCGTGACCTCCAGGTGGTACTCCCTGCGGTCCTCGGCGGACTGCACCTTGCGGATATAGCCCTTTTTCACCAGGCTGTTGACCTTGTAGGTGGCATTGGGCGGGGAGATGCGCATGAAGGTGGCGAACTCGTTCACCGTGGGGCTGCCCAGCGCCTGGATCGTCTCCACGCAGAAGGTCTCCACCGTGGTCAGATTGGCCTCCCGGGTCTGGAAGCGCTGGAAGATCTCCTGGTAAAAATGCACCTTGAACTTGGTATAGACATTGAAAAACGCATGCTGCAACATTGCCCTCGCCCGCTTTCCCGCAGAGTCTCCGTTCTTTTTACAGTATAGCAAACTTTCGGGAAAACGGCAAGGGTCATTCCCCGCCGATGGCAAAGGTCAGCTCCGCCGCCGCGGCCTCCTGCCCGTTGACCGTGGCCCGGCAGGTCCCCACACCCACGGGGCCCCTGCGCTTTGTCAGCACGCATTCCATTTCCACCACGTCCCCGGGAACCACCTGCCGCTTGAAGCGGGCATCCTTTACCCGCCCCAAAAAGGCCAGCTTCCCCTGGTTCTCCGGCAGGGCCAGAATGGCCACGCCCCCCACCTGGGCCATGGCCTCGATGAGGAGGACGCCGGGCATCACGTGCTTTTGGGGAAAGTGGCCCTGGAAGAAGGGCTCGTTCACCGTGACGCACTTGATGCCCTTGGCCCACCGGCCCGGCTCACCGTCCACAATGCGGTCCACCAGGGCGAAGGGGTAGCGGTGGGGCAGAATTCGGGCGATCTGATTGGAGTCATACTGCATTCCCATCTCTCACGCCTCCCATCTTCTCAAAAGGATACTGCCGTTGTGGCCGCCAAAGCCCAGCGAGTTGCTCATGGCGTACTCCACCGCCGCGGCGCGGCCCTCGTTGGGCACCACGTCCAGGTCGCACTCCCCGTCCGGCACCCGGTAGTTGATGGTGGCGGGGAGGAATCCGTCCCGCAGGGCCAGGGCGGTGAACATAGCCTCCACGGCCCCCGCCGCCCCCAGCATATGCCCGGTCATGGACTTGGTGGAGCTGACGGCCAGTCTGCGGGCGTGGTCCCCGAACACCGCCTTGACGGCGGCGGTCTCGATGGCGTCGTTCAGGTGGGTGGAGGTGCCGTGGGCGTTGATGTAGCCCACCGCCTCCGCCGCGGTCTCCCCGTCCGCCAGAGCCATGGCCATGGCCTTTGCGCCGCCGCTGCCGTCGGGCCGGGGGGCGGTCATGTGGTAGGCATCGCAGGTGGCGCCGTAGCCCGCCACCTCGGCGTAGATCTTCGCTCCCCGCCTTTTGGCGTGCTCCAGCTCCTCCAGCAGCAAAACGGCCGCGCCTTCGCCCAGGACAAACCCGCTGCGCTCTTTGTCAAAGGGAATGGAGGCCCGGCAGGGGTCCTCCGTCTGGGTCAGGGCCCGCATGGAGGTAAAGCCCCCCACCGCCAGAGGCGTGACGGCGGACTCCGTGCCGCCGCAGAGGCACACGTCGGCGTAGCCGTCCCGAATGTAGTGGAAGGCGTCCCCCACGGCGTTAGTGCCGCCGGTACAGGCGGCCACAGGGCAGGCGCACATCCCCCGGAAGCCGGCGGCGATGGCCACCTGTCCCGCTGCCATGTTGCAGATGCCGGAGGGGATGAAGAAGGGGGATACCCGGTCCCAGCCCCGGGCCAGTCCCCGGTCGTGCTCCTCCTCAGTGATGCCCAGACCGCCGATGCCGCTGGAAACAATGACGCCGCAGCGGTCCGCCTCCGCCTCCTCCGGGGAAAATCCGGCGTCCTCCAGGGCCTCCCTGGCGGAGACCACGGCAAACTGGGTAAAGCGGCCCATGCGCTTGGCCTCCGGCTTTGAGATACAGATCTCCGGATCAAAGCCCTTGACCTCCGCCGCCAGACGGACCTTCATGCCGGCTGGGTCAAACTGGGTGACGGGCCCAATGCCGCAGGCACCCTCCCGCACGGCCTGCCAGCTCTCCGGCGCGGTGAGGCCCAGGGGCGTGACCGCGCCCAGGCCGGTGATGACGACTCTGCGTCGTTCCATACGAAAACCCCCTGTTTTAATCAGGAATTATAGCAGACGTCAAAATCTCTGACAAACGGGCCGGCCCCTACAGACAACGCACAGGGTTCGCCGCTCTCGGCGGCCTGTTGTCAGCAATTTTGACGATTACTGCAGGACTTAGCGCCTGTATTCACAGGCGCTGAACACCTTCCGGCCGGGCCTTTTGCCGCCCTGCCGCGTAAAAAATCGTGAAATACATCCGGTATTCCTGCGATTTTTTGCCTTGCAGGACAGTAAAACACCTCGCCCATCCAATATTTCCCGCCTATGAATACAGATTCTTAGGAATGAGGAATCGGACTGCGAATTGCAAAGCTCCCCACTCCCCAATTTTCACATTGCCATTCCGCCGTCCACCGCCAGCACCTGGCCGGTGATATAGGCGGCGTCATCGCTGGCCAGAAAGGCCACGGCCCTGGCCACCTCCTCGGCGGCGCCCAGACGGGCCATGGGGATGGCCGCCAGGGCGGCCGCTCTGGCGGCGTCCTGCATGGCGGCGGTCATGTCGGTTTCAATGAAGCCCGGGGCCACGGCGTTGACGGTGATCCCCCGGCCCGCCAGCTCCTTGGCCAGGGACTTGGTCATGCCGACGACCCCGGCCTTGCTGGCGGCGTAGTTCACCTGTCCGGCATTGCCCCGCAGGCCCACCACGCTGCTGAGATTGACAATGCGGCCGCAGCGCTGTTTCAGCATGAGGCGGCTGACGGCCTTCATGCACAAAAACGTCCCCTTCAAGTTGGCGTTCATCACCGCGTCGAAGTCCTCCTCGCTCATCCGCATCAGGAGATTGTCCCGCGTGACCCCGGCGTTGTTCACCAGGATGTCGATCCTTTGAAAGCCATGGAGCACCGCGTCCAAAAGACCGCTGACCTGGCCCGCGTCAGATACGTCGCACCGGACCGCCAGCGCCTTTCTCCCCAGGGACTCCACGGCCCGGACCGTCTCCCGGGCAGCGGCCTCGTTTCCGGCGAAGCACAGCGCCACATTGGCCCCGCCTCTCGCCAGCTCCAGGCACACGGCCCGTCCGATCCCCCGGCTGCCGCCGGTGACCAGGGCTGTCTTTCCTGTAAAATCCATATTATGTCCTTCCCTCCGTCAGCTGTTTCAGGGTGTCCGTCAGGGCCTCCACATCCGCCGCAGTCTCCACCGGGCAGACCGGGAACTCCGGCACGGTCTTTTTTACAAATCCGGTCAGGGCCCTCCCCGGGCCGATCTCCACCAGTGCATCCAGGCCCATAGCGGCCATCCTCCGGATGGAGTCCTCCATATAGACGCTGCTCTGAACCTGCCGGACCAGCAGCGACTGAATGGACGTTCCCTCCTCCCGCACATCCCCCAGGCAGTTGAAAATCACCGGAATCCGGGGCTCCTCAAAGGGAACGGTCCGAAGGTGCGATTCCAGCGCCGCCCCGGCGGAGGCCATCAGCGGCGTGTGGAAGGGTCCGCTGACCCGCAGGGGAAGACACCGCTTCGCGCCCCGCTCCTTTGCCAGGGCGGCGGCCTTCTCCACCGCCGCCCGGTCTCCGCCGATTACCAGCTGGCCGGGGCAGTTGTAGTTGGCGATGACCACGGCGCCCAGGGCGGAGGCCTCCTCGCAGGCGGCCTGGAGGGATTCCCGGTCCAGGTTCAAAACCGCCGTCATGGCGCTGTCGTGTCCGGCGGCGGACTCCTCCATGGCCTTTCCCCGGAACGCCACCAGCCCTACAGCAGTCTTCGCATCAAAAACCCCGGCGGCGTGGAGCGCCGAATACTCTCCCAAGCTGAGGCCCGCTGCCGCGGAGGGAACAATCCCCTGTTCCGCCAGCACCGCCGTGAGGCCGGCGGCAAAGGCCACCATGCAGGGCTGGGTATACCGGGTCTGATTCAATACCCCGTCCGGATCTTGGAAGCAGGTCTCCCGCAGGTCGAAGTCCACCTCCCCTGCCGCCTCGTCCAGCACCGCCCGGAAGACAGGGTACGCCTCGTACAGATCCGCCCCCATGCCAGGGTGCTGGCTGCCCTGTCCGGCGTATAAAAAGCCCAGCTTCATATGGCGGCCCTCCATTCGTTCATAATCTGTTCTATCTGCTCCCGCACTGTGGAGAGAACTGTCACTTCTCCAGCATTTGCGCCGCAGAAGAACAGGCCGTTCTCCCAGTCCCCCCGCACCGCCGCAACCAGCGCTTTGGAGATACAGTAGGGCGCTGTTTTCCGGCCACAGGGCACCAGACACTGGATACAGCGGTCAATCGCCGGCTGGATGCCCTGCTCCACCCGCTCTATCAGCGGGCTGCGAAGGGCGCGGCCCGGCAGTCCCACCGGACTTTGGACGATCGTGATGTCCTCCCTCCGGGCATTCAGCAGCACCCGCTTATAGGCGGGGCTGGCGTCGCACTCCTCTGTTGCAATAAAGCGGGTAGCAAACTGGGCCCCGGCGGCGCCCTGGTCCATGCAGCGGCGCATCTCCCCGCCGTCTTTCACGCCGCCGGCCACAAACACGGGGATGTCCCGCCGGTACTTCTCCCGGAAGGGGGCCAGCGCCTCCAAAACCTCATGGAGCAGAGTGCTGAGGGGCTTTAGCCGTCCCCTCTGCGCCGCCAGGGCCTCCTCTCTGGAAAAGCCCAGGTGTCCCCCCGCCAGGGGACCCTCCAGCACCACAAAGTCGGGGACTCTCTGGTAATGCCGGTCCCACAGCTTACAAATTAGGGCTGCGGCCCGCCCGCTGCTGACCACCGGCGCCAGGGCGGCGCCGCTCTCCGGCACCTCCGCCGCAATGGCGGGCAGGTCCCGCGGCAGCCCCGCGCCGCTCACTACGGCGTCCACCCCTGCCCGCAGGGCGGTGCGGACGCTGTCCGCGTACTGCGTAGTGGCCACCATGGCGTTGACCGCCACCATTCCCACACCTCTGGCCGCCTCCCTGGCCCGGCGCACCTGCCGGGCCAGGGCCCGGAGGTTGGCGCCATTGGGGTTTTGCGCATAGTCCGGCTCGTCAAAGCCGCAGGCGGCGGTGGAGATGGTGCCCATTCCGCCGCAGGCGGCCACTGCCCCCGCCAGGCGGTCCAGGCTGACGCCCACGCCCATACCGCCCTGTAAAATGGGGATGGACAGCGTCCTTCCCCGGATGATCACTGCCATTCCCGGTTCACCGACTCCAAAACGGCCTTTCCGCCCTGATACAGCTCCTCAAAAATCTGCCGCAGGGGCCTGATCTCACGGAGCATTCCCGCCACCTGTCCGGCCATGACGCTGCCGGTGTCCATATCGCCGTCGAACACCGCCCGGCGCAGGCCGCCCAGGGTGACGGTCTCCAGCTCCTCCAGCGTGGCGCCCCGCTTCTCCAGGGCCAGGTACTCCCGGGTCATCCTGTTTTTCAGGCACCGCACCGGTCCGCCCACGGACCGGCCCGTCACCACCGTGTCGCTGTCCTTTGCCTTCAAAACCGCCTGCTTGTAGTTGTCATGAATGGGGCACTCCTCGCTTGCCAGCAGGCAGGTGCCCACCTGGACGCCGCAGGCCCCCAGCGCCAGGGCCGCCGCCATCTGCCGCCCGGAGGCGATGCCGCCGGCGGCCACCACGGGCACATCCACCGCGTCGATCACCTGGGGCACCAGGGCCATGGTGGTCATCTCCCCCACATGGCCGCCGGACTCCGTGCCCTCGGCGATGACGGCGTCAATTCCATACCGCTCCAGCCGCTTGGCCAGCACCGCCGCCGCCACCACGGGCAAAACCTTGATCCCCGCCTCCTTCCAGGCGGGGATGTACTTGCCGGGGTTGCCCGCGCCGGTGGTGACCACCTGGACGCCCTCCTCCGCAATGACCCCGGCCATCTCGTCAGCGCAGGGGTTCATCAGCATGAGGTTTACGCCAAAGGGCTTGTCAGTCAGCTCTCTGGCCCGGCGGATCTCCCTGCGGAGCCGGTCCGCGTCCCAGCCGCCGGTGGCGATCATGCCCAGCGCCCCCGCGTTGGAGCAGGCGGCGGCAAACTCACCGGTGGCGATATTGGCCATACCGCCCTGGATGATGGGAAACTCGGTCCCCAGAATCTCATTCAGCTTCATCAAAATTACATTCCTCTCTATATGCTCAGGAATCGGACCCGAAATTCCAAAATTCCCGATTCACACTCTGCCATCCGTGAATTCGATCACACAGCCGCCCCAGGTGAGGCCGCCGCCGAAGCCCACGACCAGCGTCCGGGAGCCGGGACCCACGCGGCCCATGTCCTCCAGCTCGCTGAGCACCAGCGGGATGCTGGCGGCGGAGGTATTGCCGTACTCGGCGATGTTCTTGTAGTACTTCTCCGGCGGGATGCGGTACTTTCGGGCCGCCAGGTCGATGATCCGGGCGTTGGCCTGGTGGAAGACGAAGAAATCCACATCCTCCAGAGTATATCCGCTCCGCTCCAGCACCCGGTCCATACACCAGGGCACCGCCTCCACGGCAAATTTGAAAACCCGGGTCCCCTCCATGGAGATCAGGCTCCGCTCCCCGCTCTCCACACCGGGCAGGCGCAGCAGCCGCTCGTCTCCGTGGCAGCCCAGCTCCGCGCCGATGGAGGGCCAGCCCTCCCGGCACTCCACCACCGCCGCCCCAGCCCCGTCCCCGAAGAGGATGCAGGTGCCCCGGTCGTCCCAGTTGGTCACGCGGCTGAGGGTATCCGCCCCCACCACCAGACCGAATTTCCGGGGCGAGGCGTTCAGCAGGCACTCCATGGTGTGGAGGGCGAAGAGAAAGCCGGTGCAGGCGGCGCTGAGGTCGAAGCAGGGGATGTCGCCGGGCAGGCCCAGCTCCCGCTGGAGGGCGCAGGCGGCGGAGGGCACCAGATTGTCCGCCGTCACCGTGGCCACAATGCAGGCCCCGATCTCCTCCGGGGAGACGCCGGACCGCTCCAGCGCCGCCCGGGCCGCTCCGGCGCAGAGGGAGGTGTGGGTCTCCCCGGTGCAGTGATGGCGGCGGCGGATACCCGTGCGGCTGGTGATCCACTCGTCGCTGGTGTCCACCCGCTCCGCCATGTCGCCGTTGGTGACCACCCGCTCCGGCACACAGCGGCCCATGCCTCTGATCTTGATTCCCTTCATGGGTCCTCCTTTCGGATGTTTCCGCCCATCCGTCTGAATTTCTGGTACCGTCCCTCCGCCAAAGCCGCCCCGCTCTGGCGGAGCAGCTCCGCCAGATGGCGGCTGAGACAGCGGTCCGCCTCGCCCAGGACGGCCCTGGGGGACAGGTGGGCGCCGCCCTCCGGCTCCGGGATAATCTCGTCGATAATCCCCAGGCCCAGGAGGTCAGGAGCCGTGAGCTTCATGACGCCGCAGGCCTCCTGATGCCGCTGGGCGTCCTTCCACAAAATGGAGGCGAAGCCCTCGGGGGAGAGAATGGCGTACACGGCGTTCTCCAGCATCAGCACCCGGTCGGCAACGCCCAGGGCCAGGGCGCCGCCGCTGTTGCCCTCGCCGGTGATGACGGCGATCACGGGCACCGTCAGGCGGCTCATCTCAAAGAGGTTCCGGGCGATGGCCTCCCCCTGGCCCTGGGCCTCGGCCTCCAGGCCGGGATAGGCCCCGGCGGTGTCAATGAATGTAATGACCGGACGGCGGAACTTCTCCGCCTGCCGCATCAGCCGCAGGGCCTTGCGGTAGCCTGCGGGGCTGGGCATCCCGAAATTGCACCGGATGTTCTCCTCCGCCGTCCGGCCCTTGCGGGTGCCGATAACGGTGACAGGCCGCCCGTGGTACAGCGCGATTCCGCCCAGAATGGCCCCGTCCTCTCCGCTGAGGCGGTCGCCGTGCTGTTCAAAAAAACCGGTGAACAGCGTCCCGATATAGTCGGTGATGCCGGGCCGCTGGGGGTGCCGGGCCGCGGCCACCCGCTGGGCCGGTGTCAGTGCGCTCATGTCTTTCCTCCCCTCTCGTGGAGGCGCAGCAGCCGGGACAGGGTCTCCCGCAGCTCGCTCCGGGGCACCACCGCGTCCACGAAGCCGTGCTCATCCTGGTACTCCGCGCGCTGGAAGCCCTCCGGCAGCGTCTCTCCGATGGTCTGCTGGATCACCCGGGGACCTGCAAAGCCGATCAACGCCCCCGGCTCCGCCAGGATTACGTCCCCCAGGGAGGCGAAGCTGGCGGTGACACCGCCGGTGGTGGGGTCCGTCAGCACAGAGATGAACAGCAGCCCTTTTTGGGAAAACCGGGCCAGGGCGGCGCTGGTCTTGGCCATCTGCATCAATGACAAAATCCCCTCCTGCATCCGGGCCCCGCCGCTGGCGGAAAAGAGAATCAGCGGCAGCTTGTTTTTGGCGGCGTACTCAATGGCCAATGTGATCTTCTCCCCCACGGCGGCGCTCATGCTGCCCATGAGAAAGCGGCTGTCCATGACGCCCACAACGCACCTGCGCCCGTCGACGGTCCCCGCGGCGGTGACCACGGCCTCCTGAAGGCCGGTCATTCTCCGGGCGGCGTCCAGCTTCTCCCGGTAGCCCGGGAATCTCAGCGGGTCCGCGGCGGAGAGCTTTCCGTTCAGCTCCCGGAAGGAGCCGGGGTCCAGGATGGTGCTCAGGCGGTAATAGGCCCCCAGGGGGAGGTGGTGTCCGCACCTAGGGCAGACGTACAGCGCCTGCGCCACCTGCCTGCGGTCGCTGTCTCCGCCGCAGCGGGGACAGGTGAAGGTCTTCTCTCCGGCGGCGTAGCTGTCCCGCAGGGCCTTCATGGCCAGCAGGCGGGCCCGCCGCCTGGCAAAGACGCCGTTCATGCCTCTCCCTCCTTCTCCGCCAGCCGCCGGTTAAACTCCAGCAGCTCTTTGAGGTGTCCGTCCAAAAAGGCGGTGGTACAGCCGCCCCGGAGGAACACCGGGTGATACAAGATCTCGTAGGACAGCTCCGCGTTGGTGGGGAAGCCCTCCAGGGTAAACTCCTCCAGGCAGCGGCGCATCCGGCGGACAGCCTCCAGCCGGGTGGGAGCGTGGACCAGCAGCTTTGCCGCCAGGGAGTCGTAGTACGGCGGCAGGGTACAGCCGCTGTACAGGCAGGAGTCCACCCGCACCCCTGGCCCGCCGGGAAAGTGCAGAAACTCCACTCTGCCGGGGCAGGGCCGGAAATCCTGCGCCGGGTCCTCGGCGTTGACGCGGCACTCCATGGCGTGGCCCTCCAGCCGCACATCCTCCTGGGCAATGCCCAGGGAGAGGCCGGAGGCGATCCGCAGCTGCTGGCGCACCAGGTCCACGCCGGTGACCATCTCCGTGACCCCGTGCTCCACCTGGATGCGGGTGTTCATCTCCATGAAGTAGAATTGCTCTCCATCGCTGTCCAGCAGAAATTCCACCGTGCCAGCGCCCTCGTATCCCACGGCCCGAGCCGCCCGGACGGCGGCCTCGCCCATCTCCCGCCGCAGCTGCGGCGTCAGGCACCGGGCGGGGGCCTCCTCGATGAGCTTTTGGTTCCGCCGCTGGATGGAACAGTCCCGGTCCCCCAGGTGGATCACATTGCCCTGGCGGTCCGCCAGGATCTGGAACTCGATATGCCGGGGATTCAGCACCAGCTTCTCCAGGTACATCTCATCGCTGTCAAAGCAGGCCCGGGCTTCCGCCTGGGCCTCCGCGAAGGCGGCGGACAGGTCCTCCGGGCCGTCACAGCGGCGGATGCCCCTGCCGCCGCCTCCGGCGCTGGCTTTCAGCAGCACGGGCCAGCCCACCCGCTCCGCGGCAGGCAGAGCCTCCTCCGCGGAGCGCACCGCCCCGTCGGACCCCGGCGTCACCGGCACGCCCGCGGCGCGCATGATCTCCCGGGCGGCGGACTTGCTCCCCGCCTTCCGGATGGCGTCCCCGGAGGGGCCGATGAAGATCAGGCCGGCGGCAGCGCAGGCGTCGGAAAAGTCCGCGTTCTCGGACAAAAAACCGTACCCAGGGTGGACTGCGTCGCAGTCAGCGGCCTTTGCCACAGTCAAAAGCGCCTCCTGGTTGAGATAGCTGTCCGCCGCCCGGGCGGGGCCCACACACACCGCCTGGGTGGCCAGCTGGACATGGAGCGCCTCGCTGTCCGCCTCGGAATAGGCGGCCACAGTCTCAATGCCCAGCTCCCGGCAGCTCCGCAGAACCCGCAGGGCGATCTCGCCCCGGTTGGCGATCAATACCCGCCTCAGCATGGCCGGTAGCGGAACAGAGGCTCGCCGAAGGCCGCCAGCTCGCCGTTGGCCTTCACCACCTCTTCGATGACGCAGTCACAGGGGGCGGAGACCTCGCTCATCATCTTCATGGCCTCGATGAGGCACACAGTCTGCCCCTTCTCCACGCGGCCGCCCACCGTCACAAAAGGCGGACTGTCCGGCGAGGAGGCCGTGTAAAAGGTCCCCACCAGCGGGGCGTTGATGGTCTCCCCGGCTCTGGGCGCGGGGGCCATCTCCGCCCCTTTGGCGGCGGGCTCCGCGGGCGCCTGGGCCCCGCCCCGGGTCAGCTCTATGGAAAAATCCTGCATGGACAGCCGCATCGTCTGGGCGGTGCTGCGGTCAAAGCAGGCAATCAAATCGTAAATCTCCTGGTTGGTCATGACAGTTCCTCTCCGTTCAGGTTGGTCCGGCGGGGGAGGCGCGCCTCCCCCGCCGGAGGGGCTTCATTGATGGGACTTCAGATAGCTGAGAATGTCCCCCACGGTCTTGAGATTGGCCGCGTCGGCATCGTCAATGGAGATGCCCGTGGACTCCTCCAGGGCCATAATCAGCTCCACGGCGGCCAGGGAGTCCGCCCCCAGCTCCTCCAGGGTGGCCTGCTCCGTCACCTGTTCGGCCTCACAGCCCAGCGTCTCCACAATCACGTCGCGCACTTTCTCGAATTCCATATGTCCGCTCCTCGTCTGTCGAAATTTTTATTATTTTAATTAAATTATTTTAACTAAAATAATTGAAGCTATTTTATCCGCAGGGCCCCTGTTTGTCAAGAGAAATTTTTCCTCCGGACGAGGGCGGCTTCGGAATCTTTACAGAAACAGGATTTTCCTCTATAATTTTTTGAAAAACCGTAACCGGACCGCCGCAATCAGCGCTTAGATCAGCAGAGAGATCCATACCGGAGAGGGGACATGGCCTGTGGAGGACCGTCAGATTGTAGAATTATACCTGGCCCGGGACGAGTCCGCCCTGGCCCGCACCGCCGAGAAGTACGGCCCCGCCCTGCGGGCTCTGGCGGAAAACCTGCTGGAGGACCCCCAGACCGCCGAGGAGTGCGAAAACGACGTGTATCTAGCGGCCTGGAATTCCATCCCGCCCCATGAGCCCCGGGACTACCTCTTCCCCTTCCTGGCCCGGATCGCCCGCCACACGGCGCTGGACCGCTGCCGGGAGCGGAGCCGCCGGAAGCGCGGCGCCCCCCTTCTCCAGCTCACCGGAGAGCTGGAGCGGTGCCTTCCCGCCCCGGACAACGCCGCGGAGCACCTGGACGACCTGGTTCTGGCGGAGACCATCAACCGCTTTCTGGGGTCTCTCAGCCAGGAGAGCCGGAACATCTTCCTGCGGCGGTACTGGTACATGGACTCCGTGGCCGCCATCGCGGAGCGGTACGCCCTGACCCGGAGCAAGGTGAAGGTCTCCCTCTACCGAAGCCGGAACCGTCTCCGGGAATCTCTGAAAAAGGAGGGCTACGACCCATGACAGGCGAAGAACTGCTGAGAAAGCTGGAGCTGGCGGACCCAGCCTATGTGCGGGCGGCGGCGGAGGTCCCCGCCGGAAGGAGGCGTCCCCGGCTACGGCGGACCGTCCTGGCCGCGGCGTGCGTGTGCCTTCTGGCCTCCGCGGCGGCGGTGGCCGCCGGGGGCGGCACCTGGCTGCTGGACAGCTTCACCGCCCGGGGAGCGCCGGGCTCGGACTTCACCCAATCCGGCTACGACCTGGCGGCGGACGTGGAGAAATTCCCCGTCTCCGCCCTGACGGGAGACATCCGGGAGGCGGGGGAGGAGATCGCCCGGCAATTCCAGAACTATAACCCCCTCAGCAGCTGGTATCCCGGCACCCTGCGGCGGACACACTTCCCCTCCGCCGCCGAGGCCCGGGCGTATATCGGCCTGGATGCCCTGCGGGGGCTGGACTGGGACCTGGAGGAGACCCGGACGACGCTGGACGTCACCGGTGATCCCCAGGGACATCTGCTGCGCATCCAGCTGGAGGTGGACTATGAGGTGGAGGGCGTCCGCCTCCAGACCTTTGCCACCATCTTCACGGAGGACAGCGAGGACACGGTCGTCATCGGGGCCAGAACCACGGAGGATGTGGAATTCAGCGAATCCCTCCGCACCACCGCCGGCGGGCGGCGGTACCAGGTCATCACCGACACCGGCCTTGCCAGCGGCTATTACGGCATGGGCGGCTATCTGGTGGAGGACGGAGTGCTGTACAATCTGCACCTGGCCTATCTGAAAGAGGACGAGGCCCTGGCGGAATCCCTGCTGCGCCAGTGGGCGGACCTCTTTTAGTGCCGTTCATAACACAATCCCGCCGTCTCACGACAGCGGGATTGCTCTTTTTTCGGATATTTGGTATGCTGTAAAATGGTGATTGTTATGATAAACTGCGCGCTTTGTGACGACGAGCCCCGGATGCTGGAGGAGCTCACCGCCTGTCTCACAGCCTATCTGGCGGAACAGCGCCTGCCCTTCCGGACAGAGGGCTTCTCCTCCGGCGCGGCCCTGCTGGAACACGCCGGGGACTTTGACCTGATCCTTCTGGACATCCAGATGGAGGGGATGGACGGCATGGAGACGGCCCGCCGCCTGCGGCAGGCCGGATGCCGGGGGCTTTTGATCTTTGTGACGGTGCTGGGCGAGCTGGTGTTCGACGCCTTCGCCGTGGAGGCCTTCGACTATCTGCTCAAGCCCCTGGACGCCGTCCGGTTCCAGTGTACCATGGACCGGGCCCTCCGGGCTTTGGAGCGGCGGGACAGCGGACGCATTCTGGTCCAGCGGGGAAGCTTTCGCCGGATGATCCCGCTGGGGGACATCGTGTACGGGGAGGTTCTGGGCCGGAAGGTCTACCTCCACCTGCAAAGCGGCGGACTGGTGGACTACTACGAAAAGCTTGAGAACCTGGAGCGGCAGGTGGACGGGCGCTTCTTCCGGTGCCACAGGAGCTACCTTGTCAACCTGGACTTTGTCCTGGGCTGCGGCGGAGGACGGGTAACGCTGTCCCAGGGCGGCGAGGTCCCGGTCTCCCGGCTGCGGGAGCGGGACTTCACCCAGGCGCTGCTGCGCCGCATGAGAGAGAGGTCTTTTTGATATGGACTGGTTCAGCCTGCTTCTGGAGGGTCTGACCCTGGCCACTCTGGTGACCGCCCACATCGCGTTTACCTGCCGCCTGTCGGGGAAGCCCGCCAAACGCCGGTATTTTGGCGGGTATCTCCTGTTTCTCTGCGCCATAGACGCAATCTCCCACGTCCTCGCTCTGGGCGAGGCCTTTGCCGCGGGCGGGGAGCTGCTGGCCCTCTTCGCCTTCAGCCGTCTGGCGCTGAAGAGCTCCCGGTCTCTCTCCTGCGCGGCGGCGGTGCTGGCGGTCTACACCTCTCAGCTCTCCTCCGGCATCATAGGGTCCCTGGAGTGTATCGCCTTTATTGGGATAACGGGCACGCCTCTTCTGTATCCGCTGGTCATCCTGGCCGTCCTGCTGGCCTTTGCCCTGTGCTGGGGCAGCTGCCAGCTGATCCTGAAGTGTCTCCCTCCGCAGGAGGAGCCGGCCCCCTATCTCCGCCTCCCCCTGCTGACCACCGTGTTCTTCTTCGCCGCAGAGGTCTTTTTCACCCAGACCGTCTACGGCCGCCTGTCTGTTCCCGCACCGGCGGAACCGGGAAAGCACCTGGGCCTGCTGGCTCTCCAGGTCCTGGGCCTCAGCGCTCTGCTGTGTACCCTGCACGCCTACCGCCGCGCCTGCCAGGGACAGCGGGCCCAGGCGGCACTGGACGCCCTCTCCCAGGCCGCCCGGGCCCAGCGGGCCTATATCCGGGAGGCGCGGGCCCGGGAGGAGCGGACCCGCGCCCTCCGCCACGATCTGAACAGCCACCTCACGGTACTGGAGGGACTGCTGAATACCGGCGCAGCAGAGGAGGCCGCCGCCTACCTGACATCCCTGCGGACTGCGGCGGACGCCCTGTCTCCCACCTTCCGCACCGGCAGCGCCGTGATCGACATCCTGCTGGCGGACAAGCTGGAGACCGCTCAGGGCATCACGGCGGAGGTCTCCCTGCTCTGGCCCCGGGAGAGCGGCGTGGACGACTTTGACCTGTGCGTCATCTTCGCCAATGCCCTGGACAACGCCGTCCGGGCCTGTCTCGCCGCTCCGGAGCCCAGGTCTCTGCGGATCACGGGCAGCCGCCAGGGGAATTTTTACAGGCTGTCCTTTGAAAACACCTGTCCCCCCGGCCCCCTGCCGCCCATTGGGACCGGCCTCCGCAATGTGAAGGCGGCGGCGGAGAAGTACCACGGGGCCATGCAGACGGAAATGGAGGGCGGCCGCTTCCGCCTCCATGTGCTGCTGAACATCTCAGAGCGGCCAGAGGGCCGTTCAGAGCAAATGTCTTGAAATCTCCGCCGGGAAACGGGATACTGGACTCACAGAACAACTCTGAAAGGAGAGACAGGTATGGAACCCATTTCCGGCATGATCCACTCCCCCGCCGCCCCGGCGGGCGTTCGGGAGACGTCCATTGTTCAGCCGCCCCAACGGGAGGCCCCCCGGACCGCCGCCCCGGTTCCCGCGACGGACCAGTACGTCCCTGAGGAGGCGCACACGCCCTGCGGCCTCTACTGGGTGGGAAAGGACGAGGACGGCAGTCCCAGGATCTTCTTTGACGACCCGGAGCCAAAGACGGCGGATACACCGCCGGAGGATGAAAAATCCACTCCGCCGGGGGGACCGGAAAAACCGGCCTCCGGCAGAGGAGAGGAGAAATGCACCTGTGACACCAGCAAGGTGGACCGGGAGATCGAACAGCTGAAAAAGCGCCGGGAACAGCTGGAGAGCCGACTCCGGACCGAGACGGACGAGGCCCGGGTCAGGGAGCTGGAGCGGCAGCTGGCCCAGGTGGACCGGGAGCTGTCCCAGAAGGACAACGACGCCTACCGGCGGGGGCACTCCCAGTTCTCCTGAGCTTCGGCGGGGCTGATTCTGCCGGGTCCGGGCGGCGGTCTGCGCCCATGGCGGCGAAATCTCCACGCGGCCAGAACACCCGCCAGCAGGACCAGGGCTGAAACGCCCAGCAGGAGCGGCGTCCGTCCGTCCGGGACGGCGGCCTGCGGATCACCGTTTTCACCCGGGACTGCCATCTCCATGGGTCCCGGCCAGCCGGAGGGGCCCTGCTGTCCCTCCGGCCGGTTTTCCATTTCCCGGCCGGCCGGCCCGGCTCCGCCGCCCATCTGCGGACCGCCGTTTTCCGCCCGTCCGCCGCGGCCTCCGGCGCCGCCCATTTCCATGGTGCCCATATCGGACAGGGTCAGATCCGAGGCGTCCACCAAAGACGCGCCGGCGGCGGACTGGCCGTCCTTCGTGGAGGGGATCTCCCCCGCCAGCTGGCTGGATACGCTCTCGGTACGGAGGGCACAGAAGGCCTTGAGGGCGTCCACGCCGGTCTCAAATTCGTCGTACGTGCAGAACTTTGTGGGGTCCCGCTCCACATAGGGGGCGATCAGGCCGCGGGCCTCCTCTATGATGGCGGCGGGGTCCACGGTCTCCAAAAACGCCTGGAAATACCGGTGGTACAGCGCCGTGTACTCCTCATTGCCAAAGATCCAGTCGAACATGGGCCGGTCGCCGTCGCCGGCGGCGGAGAGCGGGGTGTCGATGGGGTCGTTGACGGCGTCGGAGGCGTCCCTGGCCTGGAAGGTGCCGAAGGCCAGGTTGTAGTCCCAGGGGATCATGCTGAGCCGCCCGTCCGCCTCATAGAGATAATAGTTGTGGATAATGGAGCCGGTGTAGCTGTCTCCGTTGACCACAAAGTTGTGGACCGCAAAATACCGCAGGACCTGATCCACATCTACAGCGCGCTCGATGTCCGTCCCCTCGTCCAGGGCTTTCAGGGCCTGGATCAGCCGCTCCTGGTCCGCCTCCGTCACGTCCGTCTTGGCGCTGGAGAAGATGTTGGCGTAGCTGTCCGGGTCGTCATCGCTGTATTTCAGCTTCACGTCGTCGGAGCCCATGCCGCCGAAGCCGCCGCCGGAGGGCGGCGTTTTTTGTTCCATGGGAAGACCGCCGGACGCCTCGCCGCCGGACAGGGAAGCCGGGTCATGCGCCTGCGCCACGCCCTGTTCCGGCAGTTCCGGAGGCGCCACAGTCAGAACCCGGGGGCTGTTTTCGCCGCCGGCCTGATTCTCCATGAAGTTCTCCATGTCAAAGTCCCGGCCGTTGCCCCGGCCGCCGCCGAAGCTCTGGCTGTCCGGCTTGTAGAGATCACCGTACCCGCTGCCGTAGTTTCGCTGGAGAAAGCTCTCCTCCACGCCCTCTACCGCCAGATACAGCCCCCAGTCCTCCCCGTTGACGGTGATATAGACATAGCTGCACAGGGGCGCGGCCACGCCGAAGGCCCCCATCATCCGGTAGGTGAGATAGTCCTTCATATAGGTGTTGTCCTGGATGATGTTGTTCAGGCACAGCTTATCCAGGCCGTAATAGGTCTTGCCTGCGTCGTAGTGGTCAAACTCGATCTTGAAGCTGTACCGGTCGCTGCCCAGGGCGGAGACCGTGCTGAGGGAGGTGTTGCCCTTGGCGCGAATCCCCACGTTTTTGTACGCCTCGCCGTCGATGACGGCGGCGCAGGCGGCGTACTCCTCGTTCTCGCAGGTCTCGATGAAGTCCTCCCAGCCGTCCATCACAATGTCGATGGTATGTACCCTTGCGGTGTCAAAGAGCCGCGCCTCGTACCCCTGGGTTCTGGAGGCGGGCTGGAGGCCCAGGGCCTCGCCGTTGACAAAGAGGACGGTCAGAAGCAGGGTGAGCGCAAAGACCGCGGCACAGATGCGGTCGATAGATTTATGCGTCGACATCCGCGCCTCCTCATCCCATATAGTCCCCGTTGTAGCTCACCAGCACGGCGCTGTCCACGCCCTCCAGCTCCGCCAGGGTGTTGATAAAGTCCGTGTCTGCATCCTTCAGACGGATCTCCATGTTCAGCTCCACCATGTCCCGCCGGGCGGTCTTGCTCTTGACCACGCACCGCTCCGTGTGCTGCTCCAGGCAGGCGCTGACCCGGGCCTCGCTGTCGTGGCCGTCGCACTGGATCACCACGATATAGGGGTCTGCATGGGACTTTTGGTTGACGAAGACCAGCAGCACCGCGCCGATGAACACGCTGCCAAAGACCGCCAGGGGGATCATCCCCGCCGCCAGCACGATGCCCACGGCGATGGACCAGAAGAGAAAGGCGATGTCCAGAGGCTCCTTGATGGCGGTGCGGAAGCGCACGATGGACAGCGCGCCCACCATGCCCAGAGACAGCACCACGTTGCTGGTGACGGCCAGAATGACCACGGTGGTAATCATGGTCAGGGCCACCAGGGTGACGCCGAAGCTGGAGGCGTACATGACGCCGGTAAAGGTCTTCTTATAGACCAGGAAGATGAACAGCCCCAGGCCGAAGGCCAGCGCCAGGGCGATGGCCGTATCCAGGAGGCTGACGCTGGTGACGTTTTCCAGAAAGCTGGATTTGAAGATGTCGTTGAAAGTCATGATTCTGCTCCTTATTGATGTACTCAATTGGCGCCGGTCCCGGCGCGGCGGGGGCTTTTGAAACGCGGCATCAGCCGTAGACCCGGCAGGCGGCGTATTTGGAGAAGGCGCCTGCCCGGCGGCCCGGCAGCTGCACTGCGTCCTGGATGACGGCGGGCAGGTACGCATCCCACTTCACCTCCAAAATGGCGGGGGCGTCCCCCGCCGGAACGGTGATACAGTCCGGGTCCAGAAAATCCGTGCACCGCAGACCCGTTCGGATGTCGTAGTCCAATGTCACCCGGACGTTGCCCGGGCCGTAGACGAAGGCCTCCCGGGTGTAGTCCACGATGGTCCGGGGCCGCAGGCCCTGGGACTTCATCTTGCTGTACAGCTCCAGGACCAGGTCCCTGCCGCTGCCGGGCATCCAGTCCCAGCTGCCGTCAACAACGGCCTGGGCCTCCTCCGCCGTGAGAAACGCCGAGACCTTGCTCCCCAGGCCGCTGCGCTTGCTCTTCTTCTCCAGGCGGATCAGGGAGACGTCCCCGTCGTAATACCGGATGCGGAACTTCTCCCGCCGGTCCACACCGTCCAGCTTCTCCCGCAAAGCCTTGTCGGCCAGGTTGTCGAAATACAGGCTGCGGATGAAATACCGCCCGTCCCGGGCGTGGCCGTCCGGCCTGGCCACCGCCCGCAGCCGCTGGCGGAGGGCAATCCGGTCGGAGAGGCTGATCTCGTGCTTCCACTCGTGCCGGTACTGGGTCATGGCTTTCACGTCCTTTCCAATTCGTGCTGAGATGGACGCACTTTAACACGGGATGCTGAATCCAACCTGAAAGAGCTGGAAAAAAAGGAGAGCGCCGCCTACTTTCAGCAGGCGGCGCTTTTTCTCTTCTGTATCTCCCAGCCCGGCCCTGCCGGGGTCCCATCAGAGATTTCGGGCAAAGCGGGTCAGAATCACCGCCGCCTGGGCCCGGGTGGCGGTGCCCCGGGGAGAGAGTGTGGTCTGGGAGGTGCCGTTGACCAGCCCCGCGGCGTTGGCCCACGCCATGGCCTCCACGGCGTAGCCGGCGATCCCGGCGGCGTCGGTGTAGGCGGAGAGGTCCGCCCGCTGGGAGACGCCGCTCCCCTTATAGCGGGCGTAGCGGTACAAAAAGGCCGCCATCTGCTCCCGGGTGATGGCCGCATTGGGCCGGAAGGTACCGTCCGAATAGCCGTTGACAATGCCGTTGGCGCTGGCCCAGGCCACGGCGGGGGCGTAGTACATGCCGGAGGACACGTCGGTGAAGTCCGCGCTGCCCACAGCGGGAGAGCCCTCCATCCGGTACAGGATCGCCACAATCATGCTCCGGGTGGTAGAGCCGTTGGGGGAGAAGGAGTTGGGACCGGTGCCGTTCATCAGCCCCCGCTCATAGACGTATCCCACCTCGTCATAGCACCAAAAGCCCTCCGGAATGTCCGTGAAGGGCAGCGCACCCCCCTCCCGGAGACGGAAGGAGGCCTCCACGTCCACCTCGCCGTCCGGCATGGTGAAGGTATAGCTCCCGCCGCCCCGGTCCGTGAGGCGCAGGTCCCGCCACCCGAAGGAGGCGGTCAGCTCCTCCAGCTCATAGCCGGAGTCCGGCGTGACGGTGACGGTCACCGTCTCCCCCTCCTCCGCGAAAGAGGGCCGGACCCGGAGTGTGCCGTGGCTGGGATCGTTGGTGTAGATCCGGTATCCGTCCCCGTCGTAATCGTCCCGGAAGTCGGAGCCAATGGAGACCGTCTCCGTGTAGGACCGCAGGTCCCGGTCCAGCAGGGTCAGCCGGGCCCGGTCCGGCAGGGTACAGCTGCTTTTGGGCTCCAGGTACCCCAGGTACAGCCGGCGGCCCCGGTTGATGGGGTCCTCGCCGGTCAGGGCGCTCATGTAGATAGTGACGGCGGTCTCACCGCCCTCCGCCTCCGCCCGGCAGTCCGGGACGTAGGCGTCCAGCTCCTCCGCCGTAAAGGCGGCGTCCGGGCAGCTCCCCTCCAGGGTCAGCTCCAGCTGGAGGCCGTAGACCTGGTCCTCCAGGCCCTCCACCGTCAGGTACACCCGATCCCCCTCCTCCTGGAGGACCAGCCTTGGCTCACTGTCCCAGGCCGACGCCGCGGCCGGAAGGGTCCAGAACAGGCACAGCGCCGCAAGCAGGGCCGCTTTCATCCGTCTCATAGGCTCAATCCTCCAATACGATGGCGGGCAGGTCCGCGCCGCCGGGGGTGTCGGTCCAGAGCGTCTCCGCCGTGACCCGCTGGGTCTCCGCGCTGTCTGGCAGGTCCGTACGGGAGAGGACCGCCCGCATCTGGCTGGGCAGCAGGTTCTCGCCGCCGCAGTCGCTCTGCTCCCCCTGGAGCTCCGCCTCCCGCTGGACGTTGGGGATGAAGAGGAACAGTCCGTCGCTGATGTCGCTGACCGCGCCGTCCTCCGGCACCTCGGCAAAGAGCAGGGCCCTGCCGTCCAGGAAGCGGGTCTCCACGGCGTCCTCCGCCTCGGTGCCGTCCCCGTTGACCGCGGTCCGGGTGAACCGGCCCTCGATCTTCACAGTCTGGTACAGCGGGTCGCCCCGATAGGTGCCGGTGATCACCAGCGTCCCGGCGGGAATCACGGCGCTGCCGGAGGACGTGAGATAACGGTAGTCCTCCGCCAGGACGCCCACGGAGCCCCCCTCCAGGAAGGCCACGTCGTCCCCGGCGTAGCTGATGAGCTGGATGTCCCCCTCCGGCACGGAGGCGGGAACGCCGGTGACGGTGACGCTTCCGGCGTCATAGGTCCAGATGCGGGTGTCCTCCGGCCCCGCACCGGGCTTTTGGAAGTAGGCGAGGTAGCTGCTCTGGTCATCCACAGCCTGATTGCCCTGGGCGAAGCTGCCGGAGCGGGCAATGCGGGACTGTCCGGCGCTATCTTGAATCTCCACAGAGAACTCTCCCTCCGCGGGGGCGTTTTTCACCTTCCATCCGGAGACGGCGGTCTCCTCCAGCAGGGTGAAGGTCACGGTGTCCCCGCTCCGGCTCACGGTGTAGGCGCTCTCCGGCAGGGTCTTGTCATAGGCCACCCGCACCTCGTTGGACCGGGCTGTACTGACGGCATTGCCCAGGATGTCATAGGCCGCGATCTCATAGGTATAGGTCCGGTGGTTGGCGGAGCCCACGACATCCTGATAGGTGGTCTCCGCGGTGAAGCCGATGGGCCGGAAGCTCTGCCCGCCGTCGTCGCTGCGGCGGATCTCATAGCCCTGGATGGTCCCGGTAAAGCTGGGTGCGATGGTCAGGGTGATCTCGCTGTCAGCCGTCAGCGATGCCGAAACGGCCGCGCTCCCGCCGGCCGGCTGGGTCCCCGCCAGCCGCGCCCGGCGGCTCTGGTCGCTGAGGTACCAGACGGCCCTGGGCTCCTCCGGGTACCCTGCCAGCGCCGCCCTGGCGCTGTCGCTGAGGACCATGCCCCAGCGGGTGAAGAACTCCTCCAGGTTCCGGTTTGCTATGGCGGAGGCCGTCAGGGCCACTCTGTCCTGATAGGAGGACGCGCCGGCGAAGTACTGTCCGGACTTCCAGGCCTTGAAGAAGCGGTTGTAGAAGTCCATGGGACTGTCACCGCCGTCATAGGCCAGGTGGAGCTGCCAGTAGAGCCCCAGCTGGACGAAGACGTTGTTGGAGTCCCCGGGAAGCCCCTGGGCGGTCTTGGTGAAGACGGCCGGGTACTTGCCGCTCCTCTCCAGGCGGGAGGCCAGGGTGTTCTGCTTCCCGTCGTAGGTCTGGACCATCAGGGCGTAGATATTGTTGGTGATCTCCGCCTTGCCCAGCTTGTCCATGTTGTGGCCGATCTCGTGGGCAATGCCCCAGCCGAAGAGGCCGTTGGCCGAGGCCCCCGCCCCCATGGCGCTGACGGGCTTTCCGCAGACCATGCCGGCGCAGGAGCCGTAGCCGATGCCGATGTGGCTCCCGGCGGCGTACATGAACGCGCCGGAGAACATCTGCATGCACCGGATATTCTGCCGGGTGGTCATGTCGTTTTTCTCATAGGTGTTGTCAATGCCCTGGGTGGTCTTGCAGATGTGCATCAGGTCCTCCCAGGCCAGAACGTTATTGTACAGGGTCTCCGCCCGCTCCGCCTGGGTTCTGCCGCTGCCGTTCAGCGCCGCCAGAGCGGGCAGGGACAGCAGCACCGCAGGCAGGGAGATCTCCGTGACATTGTGCCAGTCGGCGGTTTTGGCGGCGTCCGTGACGCCCTGGGCGGAGACATATGCCTCCAGCTCCGCCGCGTACTCCCAGATGCGGTCCTGTCGGGCCGTGTCGCTGAGGGCGTACCAGTCGGAGAGCTCCAGCAGGGGGATCTTCACCGCCCGGCGGACGGTGAGGGAGACCTGCTCCGGATTCTCCCCGCTGCAGGTGACGTACAGGCTGCCGCCCCGGGGGGTGTTCTGGCTGCCGATCTTGGGGACGGTCAGGACATTCCGGCCGTTTCGCAGGGTGCCGATCTTCTGGAGCCACTGGCTGGCCTCGGCGTTGTACTGGCTGGCGTAGACCGTGACCGTCTGACTGCCGGGGATGGAGGCGTAGACGGTGATCTCCTCTCCGGCTCCGGCGGCGGCGCCCAAGGGCTGGAGCTCGCTGCCGCCCTGGCTGTACTTCGCGCCGTCCAGGGCGCCGCTGCGGCCGTCCAGGCCGGTGAGAACGCGGCTGCCTGTGGGCTGACGGAGAAGAAGGGCCTCCGCCAGGTCCAGCTCGTCCGCCATGGTGGCGGTGTAGAGGTAGTAGTTCCGCTCGTCGCTTTCCAGCCGCTGGCGCAGGGCGTCGATGGTCCCCTGGGTGACGCCGGGGACCAGCTCCGTGTGGGGGCCGCCCAGCCCGCCGGCAAAGAGGGCGGAGATGTCGTCCTGCAGGCTGCGGGACGGGTCGTACTCCATGAACATCAGCTCCGACAGGCTCACCGCCGTATAGGCCCACTGCTCGATGGAGACGGCGATCTGCACCACGTCCGTCACCGGCTCAAAGGGCATTACGGCAAACTTCGTGGAGACAGGGTTCCCCTGGACCGGCAGCCAGGTATTGGCGTCAGAGACGCTACCGCCCTGGCCGGGCTCGGGGGCGAGCAGGGTGCCGGGGCCGTTTAGATTATCGCCCTGCCGCCAGACGGTGACGGCGTAGAGCCGCAGATTGGAGGCGTAGCCGCCGTCCAGCCGGGGCACCCAGATCACCGCGCTGAGATCCACGGGCCGGCTGAAGGAGGCAAAGACCTGCTTGCTGTCCCACCAGTTGCCGTCGCCGTAGGAGTGGGAGGTCCAGTGGGTGCTGTAATTCCCGTCCGCCATGTTCTCCGGCCGGAAGGGATTGGCCGCCGTGTAGGCGCTGGGGGAGACGTTGTTGGGGTCGCCCAGCCAGACCCGATCAATATCCTGCCAGTCCAGCACGCCGGCTGCGGGGATTCCCTCCGGGCGGCTGTAATCCGGGGACTCCGGCGTGCCCAAGGCGGTGCGGGAGGGTCCGCTGAGGCCCATGCTGTTGCCGGCGAGAATATAGATCTCATAGGTGACGCCGTTGGTCAGGCCGTTGATGGTGGTGCCGGTGCCGGAGAGCTGCCCGCCGTAGCGCTGGAAGACGCCGCTCCCCTCCTGCCGGTAATAGACCTCGTAATAGGTGGCGTTCTTCGCGGCCTTCCAGGACACGGTGAGGGCTGCGTCCAGCACGCCCACGTTCACCATGTCCGGCGCGTCCGGCGCCTTGGCAGGCTGGGGCGTGGCCGCCACGGCGGAGGAGGTTCTCCCCTGCCAGCCGCCGTCCACGGGGGTCACGGTAAAGAGGTAGGTTTTCAGATTCTCCAGGCCGGTGATCTCCGCCCGGGGCACGTCCACGGTCTGGGACCGGGCCTCGCCGCCGTCCCGGAGGCGGTAGTCCACCCGGTAGCCGGAGACGTTGGGCAGCTCGCCCCAGCGCAGGTCCACCCGGCCGTCCCCGGCCTGGGCGGTGAGATTTTTGATCTCGCTGTTGGGCGGGGCGGGATTGTCCGGCACGATCTCCTGGAGAAAGCGGATGGACTCCACCACGGCGTAATCGCCGCCCTCGGTGCGGGTCACGGAGATGACGATCTCCTTCACCGGCACCCGGCGGCCCAGGGAGATGGAGACCACGCTGCTGCCCGGCATGGGACCGATGGCGTAGATCCCCTCCGGCAGGGACAGGTCAAAGGGGATGTCCTCCCGGACGCCGTCCTGGTACTCCACCGCGGCGGAGCCCGCCAGAACGGCCCCCAGGCCCTCGGGGGAGACGATCTGGAGCTCCTCCAGCTCCACCGGGTCCGCCAGGGGAATGTCCAGCTCCAAAACGCCGTCCCCGCCGGAGAGGACGACGGTCTGTCCGTTGCTCAAAAAGAGGTCGTCCACACTGCCGGAGAGCACGCTCCCGCCGGAGCGGAGCAGGGCGTTCAGCATGGCCGCCGTGTCCACCGGAGGACGCAGAATGGCGGTGTTCCGCACCGCCGCGCCGCCGTCTGCATCCATAGCCCGGGTGAGATAGGCCAGGTCCACCACGTCGATCTCGCCGCTGCCGTCCAGGTCGAACTGTTCCAGGTCCCGGCGGTCATCAGAGCCCAGGGCCTCGCTCAGAAGCTCCCGGTCCCGGCGGTTCACGGCGCCGTCCCCGTCCACGTCGCCCAGGGTAAAGGTGCCGTCGCCGGTGCCCAGGGTCACGTGCTGGGAGTAGTCCCAGAGGGTGAGACGCTGGGTATAGGGGACATACCCCTCCCCGGTGAACTCCAGGGCGTAGTCCCCCTGGGGGAGGTTCTCCACGGTGACGTCCAGATAGCCGGGCCAGCTTCCGCCGCCCAGCTCTCCGCCGTCCTCGTTCCGCAGGGCCACCGCCGCCGGATAGCCGCCCACCTGGGCGCCGCCGTCCTCCCAGCCCAGGGAGAGGCGCCCCAGGCGCTCTCCGTCCCGGAACAGCGCCACCTGCACGTCCCGCTCCCGGATCTCCTCCAAACGCTGGGGGAAATCCAGCCGGAGCGTGGCGGCGACGGTTCCCAGGACCTGTCCCGCAGCCGTCTCCGCCGCCAGGGTCCCGGGAACGGTCCCCCCGAGCAGGGCCGCCGCCAGCAGCAGGGAAAGAATTCGTCTTTTCATCTCTCTCATTCCTCGCTTTCGTAAACCCGCCGCAAAACACCGCGGGAATGTCAAAATTCCGGCAGTATTATACCAATTCCCCTAGGTTTTGGCAAGAGTTTTTCGGACTCGGGCGTGTCCGGCCGCGCATTTTGCCATCCGTGATTTCAGGCCTTGTTTGATAAATGGCAAAACGCCCAAGCATCTGCGGCTTTGCAGGGGCGGGGCTCTGTCCCCGCCCGTTTTCTGAAAACGCTGAGGTTTCCGGAGGACGGACCGGGACAAATCCCGGCCCCTGCATAAAATCTGCGAAGAGGACGCTTCCCCGGACTTTTACCCGCTGCTCTGGGACCTGGAATTTTTTCGCTTCCCTCTTGACATTTGGACTACACACTGTTATCATAGCGTCAAGACTACAAGATATAGTCCAAGAAAAAGGAGGTCTGATGGTATGCCGCAGCAAATTTCCGACTCCGAGCTGGAGCTGATGAAGATCGTCTGGGCCGCCGGCGGCACCGCGCTCTATGCGCACATTATGGCGGAGCTGGCCAAGACGGGCCGCGCCTGGCAGAAAAACACCGTCATCACCCTGCTGTCCCGTCTGGTGGACAAGGGCTTTTTGAAGGTGGGGAAAATCGGCCGGCGCAACGAGTACACCGCCGCAGTATCCCAGGCGGACTATCAGGCGTCCCAGACCCAGTCCCTGGTGAACAAGCTCTATCAGGGCAGCGCCAGAGACCTGGTGGCCGCCCTGATCCGGCGGGAGGCCCTGTCCGCCCGGGACTATGAGGAATTGAGGCGATTCTGGGAGGAGGGAGAGGCATGAGCGGCGTCTTCAAGACCGTGCTGTCCCTGTCCGTCTCCGGTTCTGCGGTGATTTTGGTGCTGCTGCTGTGCGGGCCGCTGGCACGGAAACGGCTCAGCCGGCGGTGGCAGTACTATATCTGGCTGGCGGCGGTGGCCCGCCTGCTCCTGCCCTTCTCACCGGAGGGGAGTCCTGTGGGAACGCTGTTCCAGCGGACCGTCGAGCCGGATGCGGCGGCCGTCTCCGGCTCCGTTCCCGCGCCTGCCGCCCCGGGCAATACGGCTCCCGACTTTCCGGAGCCCGCCGGGGACGGCGGCGAAATCCCCGTCTCTCCCGGCGTCCCCGCGGAGACCGCGCCGGCGAAGGCGGAGATCGACCTCTGGAGCCTCCTCTCCGCCCTGTGGCTGGGCGGCGCGCTGATTCTGCTGGCCCGGAAGGTCACCGCCTATCAGGACTTCTCCCGGTTCATCCGGGCCGGGTGCCGGGAGGTCTCCGATCCCGTCCTGCTGGACCGTCTGGCCCGGATCGGAGCGGAGGCGGGCGTGCGGCGGCCCGTGGAGCTGTTTGTCGCCCCCGAGGCCTCCTCCCCCATGCTGCTGGGCCTTTTCCGGCCCCGCATCGTCCTGACCGCTCTGGAGATGCCGGAGGACGATTTCCGTTACACGGTCCTCCATGAGCTGACCCACTGCCGCCGGCGGGACCTGGCTTATAAATGGCTGGTACAGGCGGCGGTGTGCCTCCACTGGTTCAACCCTCTGGTGTGGCTGATGGCCCGGGAGATCGGCCGGGCCTGCGAGCTGGCCTGTGACGAATCGGTTCTTCGTACTCTGGACGGCCCGGAGCGGCGGGCCTACGGGGATATGCTGCTCCGGGCCGCGGAGGCCGGCGGAGTTCTCGGGGCATCTTGCGGCTCGGCGACGCTGAGTGAAAACGGAAAACTGCTGAAAGAGAGGCTGACGGCAATCATGAGCTTCAAAAAGACCACCCGGACGGCGGCGGCGCTGTCCCTGGTGCTGACCATCGCCCTGACGGCAGGGGCCGCGGCGGCGGGGGCCTACAGCGGTCCCGCGCGGAGCAGCGCCGCCCCCGAGAGAGACACGGACGCCGCGTTTTTCTACACCCAGGAGGGCTACTACCAGCCGCCCTATCTCTTCGAGGTGGCCTGGAACATCAGCGAAGCCGCAACAAAGGACTATGCCAGCGCCAGGGCCGCCCTGCCGGAGGGCGGCGCGATGACCGTCTATTTCGAAGACGCCTGCAAGGGTATGGCGGGGGACAAAACCGCCATGGACGCCCTGTCCGCCCTGCTGGGCCGGCTCCGGTCCGAGCCTTTTCCCATAACCCGGCCGCTGGTGGTCAGTGCGCGGAACATCCAGGGCGCCGACCCCGCCGCCCTGGCGGAGCGGTATTACGAGGAGGGGGCACTTCCCCAGTTCGGGGCGGTGTTCCCCCAGCTGAACAAGAACGCCCAGGAGGCGATGCTGGAAAAGCTCTATGACGACGGCTCCACCGCCTTTTTCTCCATGGCCCTCAAGCACCTGGAGCCGGGCAGCCCCCTGGCCGCCCGCCTGGCGGAGAGGGCCTATGACGGCGGGAACATCGCCTTCTTCTCCCTTCTGGTGGAGCACACGGCCAGCCAGGCGGAGCTGGAGGTCTGGCTGGCCAGAGCCCGGGAGGACGGACGGCTCAACTTCACCTCCGTGCTGCTGGACACCCTGGACCGGGACGAGGAGCTTGAGACCCTGAAAGCGGAGGCGGAGGCCCGGCTGGTCCGGGAGTACGCCGCCCACGGCGTCACCAAAAACGGCCAGGAGTACCGCTGGAACAATCAGCTGGTGCGGATCTTCCTGGATGTGCGCTCAGCCGACAGCTCCTTTGTCACGCTGAGCATAAATCCCAAGGGCACCGTGGACATCAAGGTCTCCCGGGGCGGGGACGGCGCCATCACAGCGGTCTCGCTCATGGACAGCGCGGAGGCGGAGGCCCTGCTGGCGGACATGAACGACCCGGACGACGGCTGGGATAAGCCGGTAACCACAGCGTCTCCGGCGGGAGCGACGGCGGGCGGAGGCGCCGTCACCGTCAACATCCCCCGTCTGGGGCCGCAGCAGGACGGAATCGCCTGGCTGGGGGAATTTGATCTGGCCCCCGGGGACCAGATCCGCTACGACGTCTCCGCGGAGACGGGGCCGTTTCTCCAGGTGGGCTTTGTGAGGGGACAGGAGAGCCCCGACAGCCGGCGCTTTTGTTCCGTATCCAACCCGCGCACAGACGGCGTACTGCGCTGCGCCTCCAGCTTCACCTTCCCCGCGGAGGCCGGGACCTACCGCCTGTTCGTCCGCGCCCCGGAGGGCGCCGTGGGGAACGTGCGGGGCAGCGTTGTGATTACGCCCCGGGGGCAGGCGGAGAAACAGGATTTTGTCCCCTCGGAGGAGCAGGTCCTCGCCGCCCGGAGGCAGGCTCTGGCGGGGATGACCCAGAGCCAGGTCCAGCGGCTGAATACGGTCATCCGGCAGGCAAATCTGTGGTGGGAGCACAAATATTTGTACGACAACATCTTTCAGGAGCTGGAGAACCCGGAGAGCCTCTATTGGAACTATTTCGACCGGACAGGCGAGATCCAAACCGGCTGGGCCTATGACGGAGAGCTGGATATAGAGACCGTCTGTCGGCGGGAGCATCTCACCGAGGACCAGTTCTACGCCAAATATGGAACGCCGGTGGTCACGGAAAACGCGTATGATGCGGACAACTTCATCGCCCTGCTGGACGAGCTGACCGCGAGCGTCCGGAGCCAGAGCCTGCGCTCCGCCCTGGAATACATCCGGGAGGAGGTCCGGCTGGCCGCGGAGCAGCACTCCATGGAGCACGCCAACAACGAGTACCGAGCTCTCCACGACCTGGACTATTTCCTCCTGCGGTACGGTCCCGCGGACGTGGGTCCGTATGTAACGGACGGCTCTACCATCTGCAAATACTATGGGACCCTCTCCGTTTACACCAAATAAACGCCAACGGGGCGCGCCGGGAACCGGCGCGCCCCGTTTTGATTCAGCTCTCTGACGCCGCTTTCCGCAGGTCCCTCCGCAAGGGAAAGCTCCAGACGGAGACAACCCCCGCCCATCCCAATCCCGTGGCCAGGGCCACGGCGGGCAGGCCCATCCGGGGCGCCAGCAGGGCGGAGAGGACCACCCGCACCGTGATGTGTCCCGCGGCGCCCATGGCCGGCAGGTTCACCAGTCCCCGGCCCTGGAACCAGCCCACCATGCCGCTGCCCAGGAAATTGAAGAGATAGAAGCAGGCCACCAGCCGGAGATACCCCCGGGCCTCCGAGAAAACCGCCTCCCCGCTCCCCTCCGGCAGCACCAGAGTGAGGACCGGCACCGCCCCGGCGATCATCAGGGCGGACATCACCAGCCCCAGGACCGCCAGCAGCCGCTCGCCGGTGAAAAAGCCCGCCCGGCTCCGCCGGGCGTCTCCCGCGCCGGTGTTCTGCCCGGTGAAGACCGACATGGAGGCCGCGCCGCTGTCTCCGAAGGAGTTTGCAAACCCCTCCACCCTTGTGGCGGCGGTGTAGGCGGTGATGGCCCCGGCCCCCAGGCCGTTCACCGTGCCCTGGACCAGGAGCTTGCCGACGTACAGGCTGCACATATGCAGGGCGGACACCAGGCTGAACCGGACGATCCTTCCCAGGAGCCGGGAATCGTACCCCATGTCCGTCCGGCGGAAGACCAGATGGGAAAACCGCCGCCGGAGGTAGACCTGACAGCACACCGCTGCCAGCGTCTGGGCCAGCACCGTGGCCCAGGCCGCCCCGGCAATGCCCCAGTGAAGCCCGGCCACAAAGAGGAGGTCCAACGCCAGGTTTGCCGCCATGGACGCCATGAGAAACCCCAGCGCCGCGGCGGTATTGCCCACGGACCGCAGCACGGCAAAGCCCAGCTGGTAGGCAAAGGCCGGAAGAAATCCCAGGAAGATCACCCGGAGATAGACTGCGGCGGGGGCCGCGATCTCCGGCGGCGTGCGAAGGGCCGTCAGAAGCGGCGGCAGCGCCAGAGCAGCCAGCGCTGCCAGGGCCAGGGAGCACCCGCCGCCAAAGGCGGAGGCCAGGAAGAACTCCCGCCGGAAGGCGCCGGCGTCCCCGGCGCCGCGGGACTGGGAAAGCAGGGCGCCGACGCCGTTGCAGCAGCCGGTGATGAGAAACAAAAAGAGGTTCATCACGGACCCGGCCACGCCCACGGCGGCGAAGGCCTCCTCGCCTACATACCGCCCCGCAACGGTCACATCCACCGTGTTGTAGAGCTGCTGCAAAATATTGCCGGCAAGCAGCGGCAGGGCCAGTGAGACCATCTGCCGCCGGATGGGCCCCTGTGTCAGATCGGCTGTCATGCGCGCACCCCCTTGAAGAATCGGCCTATTCAGTATACCGGCAAAATTCCCCCTTGTAAAATGCCAAATGAGGCGTTAATATATAATAAAAATATTATATTTATGAGGACAGATTATGACATATCAGGAGATTGAGGTATTTCTGACCGCTGTGCGGACCGGCAGTCTCTCCGGCGCGGCACAGACGCTGTATATCACCCAGCCGGCGGTGAGCCGCCACATCCAAGCCCTGGAGCAGGAGCTGGGCTGCGTCCTGCTGGTCCGAAAGCGGGGCCGGCGCCGTCTGGAGCTGACGGAGCAGGGGCAGGACTTCGTCCTGGTGGCGGAGAAGTGGCGGCAGGTGTGGCAGGAGGCCCGGGACGTGGCCCGGCGGGACCGAAGCCGGACACTGCGGGTGGGGTCTGTGGGCAGCGTCAGCACCTATCTGCTGCCGGCCGTGTTCCGGACCTTTCTGGAGAAAAACCCCGCCTGCGCCCTGACCTTTCACAACTGCCACTCCTGGGAGGCGTACCAGTACATGGCGGAGGGGACGCTGGACATCGCGCTGATCTCGGACGATATGTTCTATCCCCAGGTGGAGACCATTCCCGCCTACCGGGAGCCCATGGTGCTGGCGGCGGGAAACGCCTGCAGTCTGCCGCCCCGGGTACACCCCTCCATGCTGGACCCCTCCCGGGAGCTGCGGCTGCCCTGGAACCCGGAGTTCGATCTCTGGCACAGCTTCTGGTTCTCCGGCGGGGCCCAGCCCCGGGCGGTGCTGGACCAGATGTCCCTGCTGGAGCAGTTTTTCAGCTGGCAGGGAAGCTGGGCGGACAGCTGGGCGGCGGCGCCCGTATCTGTGGCCCTCTCCATGCGCCGCCGGGTGGACATCCGAATCCTGGAGCTGGAGGAGGGACCGCCGGAGGAGCGGATCTTCTGCCTCCTGGGCCCCCGTCGCAAGCCGGAGCTGAGCGGAGCGTTTCTGGGCTGTCTCCGCCGGGAGCTGGAGCGTCTGCCCCATGTGCAGGTATATCTGTGAAATTAAGAGAGACCGCCTGGGGCAGTCCCAGGCGGTCAAAAAACGCTGGAGATTGATTCAACGGGAAGGAGGGGTGTGTGCGGGGAACCCAGGAGGGGTCTCTCTCTTCTCCGATTACTCCGAGGGCTGGTCCGGGTTCAGTGCGTCAATGTGCTCCTTGGCCTCCCGGCCCAGGCGGAGCAGCTCCTCCAGCCGCTTCCCGTCCTCCGCCGCGATGGCCTCCCGCAGCTCCATCATGTGGCGGATCAGCAGGTCCACCTCCGGCAAAAGGGCGTCCCGGTTCAGCAGGAACAGTTCCTTCCAGACCTTCTCATTGAGACACGCGATGCGGGTCATGTCCTTGTAGCTTCCCCCTGCAAAGCCCACGTAGTCCGGGGAGACGGGGCTTTTCACGTAGGAGTTGGACACAATGTGGGCCAGCTGGGAGGTGTGGGCGATCATGCGGTCATGGGTCCGCGGGTCGCAGACCTTGACCCGGCGGAAGCCCACCTGGGCAAAGAGGCTCTCCAACGTCTCCAGATCCCCTGGAGCGGTGGCCTCTGTGGGTGCCAGAATCATGCTGGCCCCCTGGAACAGGTCCGGGGTGGACCGCTCATACCCGGCCCTGGCCAGTCCCGCCATGGGGTGGCCGCCGGTGTAGCGGACGCCGCAGGCCAGGGCGAGGGGCGTGATCTCCTCCACCAGCCGCTGCTTGACGCCCACCAGGTCCACCACCTGGGCCCCCCGCTTCATCAGCGGGATGTTTTCGCGGAGAAAACGGATGGTGGCCTCCGGGTACAGCACGGGAATCAGCAGGTCGCACTGGGCAAAGATCGCCTCGTCGGCGATGCCGTCCACGGCGCCCTCCGCCAGCGCGGCCTCCGCCACGGAGCGGGTGCGGTTCCAGCCGTACACAGTACAGCCGGTGTAGCGCTTGAGCGCCTTGGCCATGGACCCGCCCAGCAGGCCCAGGCCCGCCACAACAATCAGCTTGTCCGGTCCCCGCTCGGTGAGGCGGATCAGCTCAAACTCCGTGGCGTTCTCCGCGTCGTCCTCCAGATTCTCCTGCAGCAGGTGCAGGCCAAAGGACTCCCCGGCGTCCCTGCGGCAGAGCACGCCGGTGTCCGGCGGCAGGACGCCCTCCGCCAGATGCCGGGCGGCGATGGCGGTATCCTCCTCCTCCTTCCACTCGGCCTGCGGATAGTCCCGGGCCAACCTCTCCCGGCACTGTTTCAGCGCCTGGATGTGGGAGGCCACGGCACGGATCTCCCTCACAGAGGGGTCCTTGACAAACAGGCAGTGGTGGATGGGAATGCAGTCCAGCGCCAGCATCCGGTAGCTGAGGCCCCGCAGGGCCGTCTCCGTCTCCAGCACCACCCCGGCCACGTGGTTCAGCGTCGCCATGACGCCGTAGTCCACCTCTCCGGCCTTAAGGGCGCCGACGACGCCCTGGGAGTGGACCAGGGGGACGTACTCCACATCGGTCCACCCAAGACGCGCCGCCATGCTCTTGGCGGAGGCCTCGGAGTTGCTGCCCTCAATGCCCTGATAACCGATCTTCATCATCGCGCGCTCACTTCGCCATGGAGCCGTCGTACTCACCGATGCTCTTGGCGATCATCAGATTGGCGGCCACGTCGCCCTCCACGTTGATGGTGGTAAAGGCCATGTCCAGCAGGCGGTAGAAGCCGCTGATGGGCCCCATCAGGTCAATGGGCAGGCCCAGGATGGACAGGAAGGACGCGCCCAGCACCACGCCGCCGCCGGGGATGCCCGGGGCCGCCATGTTCAAAAGCGTCGCCACCAGCACCAGGAAGATGATGGTGCCCAGGGGCAGGTTGATGCTGTAAAAGTCCGACACAAAGACGGCCAGGCAGCAGAAGGAGCAGGCGCCGCCGCACATGTTGATGGTACAGCCCAGGGGCAGGGTGAACTTGGACACGCCCTCCGGCGCGCCCAGGTCCTCCACGCTGACGTTGATGGTGGTGGGCAGAGTGGCGGCGGAGGAGGTGGTGGACAGGGTTACCAGGGCCACCTTGCCGCAGGCTTTGATGAATTTTATGGGGCTGACCTTGGTGTAGAGGCTCACAGGCAGCACCATGGCCACGAGGAACACCACGATGCAGCACAGCCAGCAGGTGCCGATGTACTTGGCTAGGGCGCTGAAGATGCCCGCGCCGTACTGGGCCACGGAGTAGGCCATCAGAGACAGCACGCCGATGGGGGAGATCTCCATGAAGTAGCCCAGCATCTTGAAAAAGGCGTCGGACAGGCTGTTCATGAAGTCCAGCACAGGGCGGCCCTTCTCACCGACGGAGAGGATGGCAATGGCGAAGACGATGGTGAAGAGGATCACCGGCAGGGTGCTGCCGTCAGCGCCGGCCTTGATGATGTTGGTGGGCACGATGGTCATGAGGAAGCTGGTGACGGTGGGCGTGGTGATCTCCCCCTCGTAGACGGGGGCGTTTTCAAACACGGTGCCAAGGCCCGGCCGGATGACCCAGGCAATGGCCAGGGAGATGACGGCACAGGCAATGAACATCAGCACATACAGCGCCACGGTGCGCACGCCGATGCGCCGCAGAAGATTGCCGTCTTTGATGTTGGCGATGCCGCAGAAGACGGCGCAGACCACGATGGGAATAATCATCAGCTTGATGAGGTTGAGGTATAGGTCGCCCACCACTTTGGTGGCAATGGAGAAATCCTTTGCCGTCAGGCCCAGGATGACGCCAAGGACGAAGCCGACGGCGACCCGCAGGAACAGGTTCTCTTTTTTCAGCAATACTTTCAAATTTTCTCTCTCCTAACTTTGCCGATATATCGCTTTACAGTACGAAAGCGACAGTGATTATAGCACACATTGCGCCCTGTGTCCAGAGATTTTTTCGCAAAGCGGAAAAGGCCCCTCCGGCAAATACCGGAGGGGCCTTTTTGCTCAGAAGCCGGAACCTGCGCGGTACCCGAACTTACTCATCCCACACGGGGTCCTCGTTGAGGGCGGTCCAATTCTCCATCAGCTCGCCCTCCTTGCGGCGGGTGTAGTCGTGGGAGTTGGTGGCCTCCTCAACCACATAGTAGTTGGGATCGCCGACGGGAACGTCGCTCCACGTCGTGGCGTTCTCCAGCAGGCCCTCCTCGTCCACGTGGCGCTCCAGGACGTTGTTGATGAAGTCCATGGCCTCCACGCGGGTGATGTTCTCCAGGGGACGGAACTTTCCGCCCTGGCCGTTGATCCAGCCCCGGTCCGCCGCGTACGCGATCAGGTCGCGGGCCCAGTAGTCCTCGGCCACGTCGGAGAAGGGATTCTCCAGGCCGGGCACCACGTTGTCAAAACGGGCGGCGATGGCCGCAAACTGGGCGCGGGTGATATACGCGTTGGGACGGAAGGTGCCGTCCTGGAAGCCGGTAATGATGCCGGCGTTGGTCAGCGTGGAGATCGCCTTGTTGGCCCAGAAGGTATCGGCCACGTCGGTGAATTCATTGGTATCCTGGAAGTAAATGGTGCGGGACATCTCGTCCAGCAGGCGGTAGAAGATGGTGGCCACCTGGGCGCGGGTCAGGGGGTTGTTGGGGCGGACGGTGCCGTCCTCATAGCCCTTGATGTAGGCGAAGTGGTCCTCCCGGTTCAGCTGGAGATCACCAGCCAGGGGGACCTCGGTATCGGCGATGGTGGTACCGCCGGTACCGCCTCCGCCGCCTCCGCCGCCTCCGCCGCCTCCGGTGCCGCCACCGCCACCGCCGCCACCGCCTCCGCCTCCGCCGCCGGTGGAGGTGTAGGTCACGGTAAACAGCAGATCCTCGGTGCCCATGGTGCCGCTTACAACAGCGATACTGGCTCTAAAGCCGCTGATGGCCGGAGAAGTCACGGAGTAGCTCGCGCCCTCCGCCACTGTCTGCACCGCCGCCGCGGCCGCCTGGGTGCCGTTGGAATACTGGTAGCGGACCGTCAGCGTATGGGACCGCACGGGCTGGGTACGGGTCAGCTGCGGCGTCTCCACCTCATTGACCTCCAGACCGCTCACCAGCAGATGCGCGCTGCCGGCGTTGGTATCGAACGTCCCCTCAGGATAGGCGCCGTTCTCAGGATTCAGCCTGAGCTTGTAGCTCAGCGTATGCTTCTCAAACGTCTTGCCGACGATTGTCCAAGTGATGGCCGTTCCGTCCTCGCTGACATCGGCCACACCGGCAGAAGCCGTTATGCTGTCCGCGTTCAACGTAAAGCTGGAATTGACATCCACAGTCAGGATGCAGGTCCTCAAGGCATTATGTACGGCGTCGTTCACAGCCTTGCTGAATCCTTCCGTATCATCTCCGTTGAAGAAGAAGCCGTTGGTGCAGATATTCCGCATAGCGGCCTCGGCATTTTCCATTTCCCTTTCAGGCACGGATTGAAGCACCCCAAAAACAGGCACTCCCAGGGCTTTGATCTGCTCCGCCTCCGTTTTGCCGTCGCCTTTGTTCGGGCTGCCGTCAGAGATGAGGATGACAGCGGTGCTGCGGCCCTTTTCCTGATTGCTCTCAGCCAGCTCCAGGGCCTTGTTCAGCCCCAAACCGTAATCAGTATATTCATCATACACTTTCGAGCCGGTGATAAACGCCGCGGCTTCATCCACTTCGTCTGTGAAATCCTGGAAATCCATGGTGCCCTTTGTAATAACGGACTCGCCCCATGGAAGAGGATACCATGGATCAGAATCGCCGCCAAAGGTGACAAAGGCAACCTGGCAGTCGTATTCATCACCGGAGGCCAGCAGCTCCCCGCTCACATCCAGCAGCTTGGACTGCATTTCGTTAAAGCGGGAATAGCGGGAATCGCTGCCGCCGCGGGAACTCATGGAGTTGGACAGGTCCATCACGAAGATGAAATCCATCTGCTGCACGTCGGCAAGGTAGGTCTGGATCAGCACGTCGGCCTCTGTGAGTTCAGCGTCGCTCCAGCGGGCCTCCTCGGTGATCTGTGTGCTCGTCTGCCCTTCCGTGCTGTTCTCCTTCCCCGTCTTGCTGGACGTCCAGCCCTGGGGCGCAATGGGTTCGGCAGTCTTTGGGGGGTCCATCCGGAACTTGCCCTGCAGAATACCCGCCACACGCTCGCTCCAGTTTTCCACCTGGCTGGCAAATACATCACTGTATTCCACAACAGCGTCCTCGCTGATGTTTTTCAGCTCGGGGCTGCCCGTTCCGCTGAATGCATGCTCGCCAATATAGAGCACGCCGGACAGATCGACCTCGCCCTTGATCTTGCAGCCGGAAAACGCATAGCCTCCAATCCGATCCATGTTCCGAATGACCAGGCGGTCGATAGAGCTCCCGGAAAACAGATGGAATCTGCCGTAGTTATCATGAAAAGTCACATGATTCAGCGTAACCGTACCCAGTCCCTCGCAGTCCGTAAAGACTGAGGCGCATACAGTGGAATCGGTAAGCTCAATGTTGGCGCCCTGGACAAACGCTTCCTGAAACGCCATGCTTTCAGCCAAAATATTTCCCGCAGTCAGCTTCGTCAATCCGGCGTCTCTAAACAAAGAAGACCCAATCTTTATGGGATTCTCGGCGTTTTCGCCCTCAATAACAACTTCGCTGATGGCAGTCTCCGGCCGCTCGCTGTTGTAGTCTTTAATGCTGGTGTAAGACACCTTGTTAATCAAAAGCCCGGTAAACATGCCCTCCCCGCTGACGGTGAGTACGCCGTCCGCATATGTCAGCTGAATCCCCTCGTCCCGGGACTCAATGAGGGCCTTTCCGTCATTGCCCTGCTCTGCGAGCAGCTCTTGATATGCATTAAATGCAGGGACAAATTTGTCAATCGCGGCAAAAAATTCCTCAAATACCACCTCATACGCATAGTCCAACTCAGCGTCGCCAAAGTTTTCCATGTATTCGCCGCCCATAATCTGGTCGCACTCTTCCAGAATGGGGCCATACACATCCATGTTCTCCTCGGTGATTTGATTTGGAACCTCTTTCATCAATTCGATGATTCGGTCAACCTTCCCCTCAGGCGTCATCTCCCCAATGTCCATGTACGCGCTGGGGACATGGGTCTGCACATCCTGCACAGGCTGCTCGTCCGGAGCGGGAACCTCATCCTGCACAAGCGTCTCATCCTGAACGGGCAGTTCATCCTGTACAGGCAGCTCATCCTGCGCGGACAGTCCGGGCTGAACAGGCGGCTCATCCGGCTCAGGCTCTGCGCAGTTCCAGCTCCAGCAGCTGTCCGTATGCCGGTGCTCCTCCAGGCCGCACAGCGGTTCCTCAGAAGTACAGGCTTCTTCATGCGTGTGCTCCAAAATTGTGCAGGTCAGTTCATCCTTTTCACAGGCCCACCCCGCGGAGTTGTGCTCATGCTCCGCCGCCAATGCCGGCATCTGGAGAAGACCCGCGCACATCACAAGGGCCAGGAACAGGGAAAGTCCCCGCCTGCAGGAAATTTTCTTTTTGCTCAATAATTCTCTTCCTTTCTTTGCAGAATTCGGATGCAAAGTATCCGGCGGCCGGGCTGGCGTCGCGCCGCTGCGCGGCCTCTGTCCACGCCGCTTACCGGCGCATTAGCCCCCAAAGCTTTGCGTCCCACGGTTTCCCGTGGTTTGCTCATGCTCGCAGCCCGGCGGACATAGCGCATTCATGGGGAGGCTTCTCCCCATGAATGAACGCCCATGGGCGTTCACCATGCGCCTTAGTTCCGTAGCTTTGCGTCCCATCGTTTCCAATGGTTTGCCGCTGCATCTGTGCAGGTCACCGCCGCCGCCAATGCCAGCGCCGGCGGGCCGCCCTCCCGGCGGCCGGTGTTCCATAGAGCCTCCCCCTCCTTTCCGTGTCAAAAGTCCGGGGCGCGCCGCAGCCCACCCCGGGGAGCAGGAATCCCCGCCTTGAACCGGCGGACGCTCCCGCACTCAAAAAGCACTTGGAGTATACTCCTGACCATATCCTATCACACCTTATCTATAAAGACAATAGCGTCCCCTCAGATTTTTTGCCATTTTTTGAAAGTTTCCAGACCGCGAAAATCAAGCGGACCTTTACAATGTCCCAATTTATGGTATACTGAAACCAAGCGGATATGCAAAATAGAGAATCTGGAGGAATCGGGATGAAGAAGAAATACCTCTATGGAATCATTGCCGCGGCGGTGTTCTGCGCGCTGGCCTTCGGCCTGTGGCGCGTATGGCAGTCCAGCCTGCCGGAGACGGTGGAGGGCGTCAAGACGGTGACGGTGGAGGTCTCCCACGCCGACGGCTCCACCGCGGAGTTCACCTACCGGACGGACCTGGAGTACCTGGGCGAGCTCCTACAGCAGGAGGGGCTGATCTCCGGAAGCGCCGGGGACTACGGCTTGTTCGTGGAGACCGTGGACGGCGAGACGGTGGACTACGCCGAGAATCAGAGCTGGTGGCGCCTGACCTGCAACGGCGAGGACGCCGCCACCGGCGCCGACTCCGTGGTTCTCCACGACGGTGACCGGTATGGGTGGTTCTACACCGTCGGCTGACCGGCGGCTGACCACTGCGGAGCTGGCCCTGTTCGGCCTGCTGGGCGCCATGACCTTCGCACTGAAAATGGCCATGGCCCAGCTGCCAAACATTGAGCCGGTGTCCCTGATGGTCATGCTGGCGGCCGTGTGCTTTGGCTGGCGGGGGCTGTATGCCGTCTATCTCTATGTGTTTTTGGAGTTTGCGGTGTGGGGCATCGGACTGTGGAACATCAACTATCTGTACGTGTGGCTGGTGCTCTTCGCCGCGGCGCGGCTGCTGCGGCGGGTGGAGTCCCCACTGGTGTGGGCGGCCCTCTCCGGGTGCTTCGGGCTGCTGTTCGGCGCCCTGTGCGCCCTGGTGTACTGGGTTACCGGCGGGTGGGCCTTCGCCGTGAGCTGGTGGGTGGCCGGCATCCCCATGGACCTGTTCCACGGGGCGGGAAACTTCGTGGTAGCCCTGGCGCTGTTCAAGCCCCTGCGGAAGGCCCTGGCGGTATTTCAAAGGAAATACGGAAGCCGGTAAACAAGGCGGACGCCTCCCCTTCGGGAGGCGTCCGCCTTTCTTCCGGGCTCCGCCCGGATCTGCCAGGGCAGAGCCCTGGACCCGCCGCCCTTTGAAAAGGGCGGTCCTAAACCCTATGCGCTCCCTGGATCTCCCGGAGGATGCGCGCCATCAGCGCCACCCGCTTGAAGGGGGTCATCAGGTACAGGCCGTCGGTGCAGGAGGCGATCTCCCCCGCGATCCGGGCGGAGACCGCTGTTGCCAGGTCCTCCGCCTCCTCCCTGCCCTTTCCCTCGTACAGCGAGACAATCTCCTCCGAGATGTGCATTCCGGCGATCTCATTGTTGAGAAAGCAGGCGTTTTTGTGACTCACCACCGGGTAGATGCCCCCCAGGATCTTTCCCCGCAGGGTCTGCCGGGCGGTTTTGAGGTTCTCCAGCGCCTCCCGGGACAGCACCGGCTGGGTCAGAAAGCCGGTGACGCCGTTTTCCTCCTTCTCCAGGGCAATCCTCAGCTGCTGGTCAAAGTTCTTCGCGTTGACATTCAAGGCGCCGAAGATGCGAAAGGGCGTCCGCAGAACGGTCTCGTTCAGGCCGGAGACATAGGCGGCCAGCCGCCGGGAGTTGAAGTTGAAGACGCTCTTCACCTCGTCCCGGTCCTCCGAGGGGATGGGGTCCCCGGTGACCAGCAGCACGTTGTGGACCTCCTCCATAGACAGTCCCAGCAGCAGCGCCTTGGCGGCGTTGCGGTTCCGGTCCCGGCAGGTCATGTGCGGCAGGGGCTCGACGCCCAGCTCCCGCTTTATCTTGCAGGCCAGCAGGCTGCTGTCCGCCCGGGGGCGGCCGATGGGGCAGTCGGCGATGGTGACGGCGTCCGCCCCCGCGTCCCGCAGCTTTCTGACCCCCTCCAGAAAGAAGGAGATGTCGTCGTCCACCGGCGGGTCCAGCTCCACCGCGATCACCCGCCGTCCGGCGTCCAGCTTTTCCGCCAGGGTGTTGGCGGAGGCGGCGGGACGGGGCTCCGGCGCTCCGCCGGAGCGGACGCAAACCGTAATCCGCCGCGGCGCGGCAAGGGCCTTTGCCGCCTCGGCGATGTGGGCGGGGGAGGTGCCGCAGCAGCCCCCCACGATGGAGGCCCCCGCCTGGACGATCTCCGCCAGCTTCCGGCCAAAGTAGTCCGGCGTTCCCTGGAACACCGTTCTGCGGCCCAGCACCGACGGGTACCCCGCGTTGGGCATGACGGACAGCGTCACGCCGCCGGTGTCCAGCCCCCGGATGTACTCCAGCAGGTGGTGGGGGCCGGAGACACAGTTGAAGCCCACGGCGTCGATCTCCTCCAGGGCGGCGGCGCGGCGGAGCAGCGTCTGTCCGAAGTCCCCCTCCCGGGTGGCGCCGTCGAAGGACACGGCGAAGGAGGTGATGAGATACGCCTCCGGACAGCGGGCCTTGAGGTGCTGGGCCAGCTGCCGCAGGCCGTGGTCGCTGGGCAGGGTCTCCAGCAGGAAGTGCCGGACGCCCCGGTCCAAAAAGAGGTCCGCCTGGCGGCAGTAGTTCTCCGCCCGGCTCAGCTCCCGGCTCTCCGGAGCGGGACCGATGTCGGCGAAGACATAGGCCCCGTAAGGCTCCGCGCACGCCTGCGCCAGACGGCAGGAGGCCTCCACGATCCGCTCCGCCGTCTCCCCGTCCCCTCGGGCAAGGTCCAGGCTCACCGTGAAGGTATTGGTTTTGACCGCCCGGCACCCGGCCTCCAGATAGGCCCGGTGGATGGCCTCAATTTCCTCCGGGCAGTTCAGGCTTCCCAACTCGCAGCGCTCCCCCGTCCGGCCGGGCAGGGCGGCAAACCAGGTCCCCATGGCCCCGTCAAACAGCAGCGGCTCTCCCGCTTTCAGATATGTCCGAATATCCGTCATCCCAGCACCCTCCTGGCGATCTCCACAGACTGGCGGGCGTCCCTGGCATAGCCCGCGCCGATTCTCTCCGCGTACTCCGGCGTTACCACTGCGCCGCCCACAAAGACCGCCGGCGGGTTGTCCAGGGCCCGCAGGCGGCGGACGGTCTCCTCCATGGCGGGCAGGGTGGTGGTCATCAGGGCCGAGAGGCCCACCAGGCCCACGTCCCGGTCCGCCGCGGCCTGCGCCACCGTCTCCGGCGGCACGTCCCGGCCCAGGTCGACGACCTCGTAGCCGTAGTTCTCCAGCACGGTCTTGACAATGTTCTTGCCGATGTCGTGGATGTCCCCCCGGACCGTGGCCACAATGAGCCTTCCCTTCTTCACCGGCGCGCCGCCCTTTTCCGCGATGGAGGTCCGGACAGCCTCAAACACCGCCTGGGCCGCCTGGGCCGCGCTGAGGAGCTGGGGCAGGAACACCGTCCCCCGCTCGTAGCCCTCCCCCACGGCGTCCAAGGCAGGGATCAGGCGGCGTTCCACCAGGGTAATGCCGTCCTCCGTTTGGAGGAGCTCCCCCGCCAGACGGGCGGCGTCGGCCCGCAGGCCGCGGGCCACGGCCTCCTCCAGCGGCACTGTCCCGCCGGGGGCCGGGGCGGGACGGGAGACCGGGGCGGCGGCAAAGCGGGCGATGTAGTCCCGGCACTGGGCGTCCTCCCCGGAGAGCACCCGGAAGGCCGCCACGGCGTCCAGCATCTCCTGCTGGTTGGGGTTGACAATGGGGAGCGTCAGCCCCGCCGCCAGGGCCTGGGTCAGAAAGCTCTGCGTGACCAGAGCGCGGTTCGGCAGGCCGAAGGAGATGTTGGACACCCCCAGCACCGTCTGGAGGCCCAGCTCCCGCCGGACGGTCCGCACCGCTTTCAGGGTCTCCCCCGCCTGCTCCTGCTGCGCCGAGACGGTGAGGGCCAGGCAGTCGATCCACACATCCTCCCTGGGAATGCCGCAGGCCAGGGCCGCGTCCAGAATGCGCTTTGCGATCTCCACCCGCTTCTCCGCCGTCTGGGGGATGCCGTCCTGGTCCATGGTGAGGCCCACCACGGAGGCCCCGTACTTTTTTACAATAGGCAGCACCCGCGCCAGCGCCTCGGGCTCGCCGTTGACGGAGTTCACCGCCGCCTTGCCGTTATAGACCCGCAGTGCCGCCTCCAGGGCGTCCGGATCGGAGGAGTCCAGCTGCAGCGGCAGCGACACCGCGCTCTGGAGCTTCTTCACCACCCGGGGCAGCATGGCCGTCTCGTCCACCCCGGGACAGCCCACGTTCACGTCCAGGATGTCCGCCCCGGCCTCCTCCTGCGCCGCGGCCACGTCCAGAATATAGTCCAGGTCCTCCTCCAGCAGGGCCTGCTGAAAGCGCTTTTTGCCGGTGGGGTTCACCCGCTCGCCAATGACCCGCACGCCGTCCAGCCGCACCGGGCTCACCGGCGTGCAGATAAAGCTCCCCCCCTGATACCGCCGGGGAGCGGGCCGCGCCCCCTCCAGCGCCGCTTTCAGCCGGCGGATGTACGCCGGAGAGGTGCCGCAGCACCCGCCGAAGATGGTGACCCCCGCCGCAAGACACGGCGCCAAAGCGGCGGCGAATTCCTCAGGCCCCATGCCGTAGCGTCCGTCCACCGGGTCCGGCAGGCCCGCGTTGGGCTTGGCCGCCACCGGCAGGCGGGTGTTCTCGCACAGCTCCCGCAGCAGCGGCGCCAGCTGGTCCGGCCCCAGGGAGCAGTTCAGCCCGATGGCGTCGGCCCCCAGGCCCTCCAGCGTCCGGGCCATGGAGGCCACGGTGCAGCCGGTGAAGGTGCGGCCGCTCTCCTCAAAGGACATGGTTACCAGCACCGGCAGGGCGGTGTTCTCCTTGGCCGCCAGCAATGCCGCCCTGGCCTCATAGAGGTCTGTCATGGTCTCGATGACCACCAGGTCCGCCCCCGCCGCCGCGCCGGCGGTCATCACCTCCCGGAACAGGTCATAGGCCCGCTCAAAGGTCAGGCTCCCCATGGGCTCCAGCAGCTCCCCCAGAGGGCCCACGTCCAGGGCCGTCAGAGCCCTGCCCGCCACGGCCCCCTTCGCCGTGGAGACGGCGGCGGCGATGACCTCCGAAACGGCGTGACCGGAGCGGGCCAGCTTCAAGCCGTTGGCCCCGAAGGTGTTGGCGTAGACCACCTGGCTGCCGGCCTCCACGTACTCCTGGTACACGGAGGCCAGCAGCGCCGGGTCCGTCAGGTTCAAAAGCTCCGGCTGTCCGCCGGGGGGCAGGCCCCGCTGCTGAAGCACCGTGCCCATGGCTCCGTCCAAAATCAGGATCTTGTCACGAAAGAGATCAGTTCCCACAGTGTTTTCCTCCCTTGCGGAGCGCGCAGCGCTCCCGCATCTGACAGTATGCGCATCCCCGGATTCGGGCCATCTGGGGCCGGTCCGACAGTCCGATGACGGCAGTGACGGATTTCACCGGGTTCAGCAGGCAGCTCTCCGTCACCGTGAGCCCCAGCCGCCTGGAAGCGTCCAGGGCGGCGCAGATGTCCCCCTGGCAGGCCAGCGGCAGATCCCCGTAGCCGGGGCTGAAGCGGTCCGTGAGATACCGCTCCGGAAACCGGGCGGCCAGCTCCCTCTCCGCCTCGTCACAGCCCTGCTCCGTCAGGGCGCTGCCGCAGGCGTCCAGAATCACCGCCCGGGACATGTCCCTGGCCTGGACGGCCGCAAGAGACAGATCGAACCGGGCCCCCAGGGTGCAGGCCAGCAGCGCCGCCTGCCCGCAGGTCTCCAGCATCCGAAAGGCGGCGCTTCCCCGCAGTACCACAGCGGTTCCCCGCAGGCAGACGCCGTCCTCCCGAACGTCCAGATCCCACACCCGGTAGACGTACCGGGGCCGAAACTGGGCGGACAGCGCCTCCGCCTCCCCGGCCACCTGCCGCCGCAGCGCCTCCGGCGCGTCCGCCGCGCCCAGGTACCGCAGGGTCTCCTCAATCAAATGGGCGCTCAAATTCCATCCCGCCCTTCCGCAGAAAATACAGGCGCAAAGAGGTGCGCCTCTGTGCGTTTTGCTGAGAATTTTACACCCTTTCCGCCTCCGCGTCAATATTGCAGGCCCCATTTCCGGAAGCGCGCCGCTCCGGCGGCTTCTTTCGGGACTTGACGGAAAGGGGCGGGAACTGTAAAATATCCTGGTCAAATTGATTCTGACCAAAAGGAGGAAACCGAAATGCAGGTCCTTTCCACCCGCACGGCCCATTTCACCGACTCGGTGATCCGGCGCATGACCCGGATTTCCAGCCGGTACGGCGCCGTGAACCTCTCCCAGGGCTTTCCGGACTTCGACCCGCCCCAGGCCATTCTGGACCGGCTGGCCCAGACCGCCGGGGAGAACGTCCACCAGTACTCCGTCACCTGGGGCGCCCAGAACTTCCGGGAGGCCCTGGCGGAAAAGCAGTCCCGCTTCATGGGGCGGCCCATCGACCCCGACGGCGAGATCACCGTCACCTGCGGCAGCACCGAGGCCATGATGGCCGCCATGATGACCGTGGCCAACCCCGGCGACAAGGTCATCGTCTTCTCCCCCTTCTACGAAAACTACGGCGCGGACACCATCCTCTCCGGGGCGGAGCCCATCTACGTGCCCCTGACGCCGCCGGAGTTCCGCTTCGACCCGGAGGCGCTGGAGGACGCCTTCCGCCGGCGGCCCAAGGCGCTGGTGCTGTGCAACCCCTCCAACCCCTGCGGCCGGGTGTTCACCCGGGAGGAGCTGGAGATCATCGCCGCCCTTGCGGCGAAGTACGACGCCTATGTCATCACCGACGAGGTGTACGAGCACATCGTCTATGCGCCCCACCGGCACATCTATTTCGCAGCTCTTCCCGGCATGTGGGAGCGGACCATCTCCTGCTCCTCCCTGTCCAAGACCTACTCCATCACCGGCTGGCGGCTGGGCTACACCATCGCCCCGGCGGAGATCTCGGAGCGGATCAAGAAGGTCCACGACTTTCTCACCGTGGGTGCGGCCGCCCCTCTCCAGGAGGCGGTGATCCCCGGCCTGCGCTTTGGCCAGGACTACTACGATGAGCTTCTGGCCAAGTACACCCGCAAGCGGGAGCTGTTCCTCAAGGGTCTGGACGACCTGGGCCTCAGCCACACCGTGCCGGAGGGGGCCTACTACGTCCTGCTGGACATCTCCCGGTACGGCTATGACAGCGACCTCCAATTCTGCGAGATGCTGGCCCGGGACATCGGCGTGGGGGCTGTCCCCGGCTCCAGCTTCTTCCGCGAGCCGGTGAACCACCTGATCCGCCTCCACTTCGCCAAGCGGGACGAGACCCTGCTGGAGGCCCTGAACCGCCTGGAAGGGCTGAAAAAACTCTGAAAATACGCATTTTGGGAGAAAAAAAGAGGAACAACATATGGACAACACAAAGGAACTGACGGGCTTTCGGAAATACTGCACAGAGCAGAACATCTCCTTCACAGCCCAGCGCATCTTTATCGACGGCCTGGGCGGCATGGCCCACGGCCTCTTCGCCTCGCTTCTGATCGGCACCATCTTCAACACCGTCGGCGTGTACCTCCTCGACCTGAACTACACCCTCTGGGGCCAGGAGTTCGCCCTGCTGGTGGACTCCAAGACCTTCGCCTACGCCGTGCAGGGCGCGGCCATGGGCGGGGCCATCGCCTACTCCATGAAGGCGCCGCCCTATGTACTCTACTCCTGCCTGGCGGTGGGCTACGCCGCCAACTCCCTGGGCGGCACCGGCGGCCCCCTGGCGGTGTTCGTGGTGACGCTGATCGCCATTTTCCTGGGCAAGCTGGTGTCCAAGCGCACCCCGGTAGACCTGATCGTCACCCCCACCGTCACCATCCTCTCCGGCGTGCTGATGGCCTCCCTCATCGCGCCGCCCATCGGCGCCGCCGCCAGCTGGCTGGGGGACCTCATCATGTGGGCCACCAACCAGCAGCCCTTCCTGATGGGCATCCTGGTCTCCGCCATCATCGGCGTAATTTTGACCCTGCCCATCAGCTCCGCCGCCATCTGCGCCGCCCTTCATCTGGTGGGGCTGGCGGGCGGCGCCGCCGTGGCCGGGTGCTGCGCCCATATGGTGGGCTTCGCCGTAGCCTCTTATCGGGAGAACGGCGTGGCCGGCCTCACCTCCCAGGGCCTGGGAACCTCCATGCTCCAGGTGCCGAATCTCCTGAGAAAGCCCGTCCTCTGGGTGCCGCCTGTGATTGCCTCCATTGTCAACGGCCCCGTGGCCACCTGTATTTTCCGCATGAAGATGAACGGCGCGGCCATCTCCTCCGGCATGGGCACCTGCGGCCTGGTGGGCCCCATCGGCGTTGTCACCGGCTGGCTGAGCCCCTCTGAGGACGCCCTGGCCCAGGGGGAGGCCGCCCTCTCCGCCGGCGCTCTGGACTGGATCGGCCTGGTGCTGGTGGCGGTGGTCATTCCCGCCGCCGTGGCCTGGCTGGTGTCGGAGCTCATGCGGAAAAAGGGCCTCATCAAGGAGGGCGATTACAAGCTGAATCTGTAAGGGTCTTCGTGCCTCCCTATAATGAATGGGCCATGCGGCCTTTCATCAAACTGCGCCCCGCGCCTTTTTAAGGCGCGGGGTTTTTCGCACAAATCGCTGTCAGGTCAAAGTGTTTTCGCATATCCTGAGAGTGAAATTCAAAAGGGAGGCATCCTTATGGCGCAGATCACAGATTTTTTCGTGGGGGCAAACAGCGGCGAGGGGTTCCGCAATCTGTTCCCGGAGATGGTTGACATTGAGGATACATACGATCTCATGGTCTTGAAGGGCGGCCCCGGCGTGGGAAAGAACACCTTTATGCGGGAGGTGGCCCGGGCCATGGAGGCGGCGGGCACGGCTGTGGAGCGGCTGTGGTGCTCCGGAGACCCGGACTCCCTGGACGGCGTGGTGCTGCCGGAAATCCGCTGCGCGGTGGTGGACGGTACGTCGCCTCACGTCGTCGAGCCCCAATATCCGGCCGCGGTGGACCGGTACGTGGATCTGGGGCGTTTCTACGATCTCACTGCCGCCAAGGCGGACGCTGAGGCCGTCAAGACCCACACACACGCCTACAAGGCCGCCTATGTCCGGGCCTACCACAGCCTGAAAGCCGCCCGGCAGGTGGAGCTGGACGCCGTGGCCTCTGTGCGGGCCGGGTTTGACCGGGAGCGGGCGGAGCGCCGGATCTCCGGCATCATCTCCCGGGAGCTGCGCCGCCGGGGCGGGGAGCGGGGGAAGACCACCCGCCGCTTTCTGGGCAGCATCACCCACAAGGGGTATGTCTGGCGGTTTGACAGCGTGGACGCCCTGTGCCCCAAGGTCTACGAGTTCATCGACAGCTGGGAGCTGGCGGGGGAGGGGCTGGCCCGGCTCCACGCCGCGGCGGCCGCAGGCGGCTGGGACACCGTCGTCTGCCCCTCGCCGGAGGATCTGAACCGGATCGAGCATCTGCTGATCCCCGGGCTGGGGCTGGCGTTTGTCACCTCCCGGCCCGGAATGGACTACGGAAAGAAACCCTACCGCCGTATCCGGCTGGACGCCATGACCGAGACAGGGGGCAAGACGCGGCTGCGGTTTCAGGCCCGGATGGCGACCCTTTTGCGGGAGGAAGCCGTGGCGGCGCTAAAGGAGGCAAAGGCGAACCACGACAAGCTGGAGGCGGTCTATAATCCATATGTGGATTTTGACGGCGTGCGGGAGCTGGCGGCTATTGAGACGGGAAGACTTCTGAGCTACTTAGGATAAAGTTTTTGCTCAAGCTTTTTTCAAAAAGCTTGTGGGGTGCAGGGGCAACGCCCCTGCAAAGCCTCCGTAATACCGCGCAGAGCGCGGCCTGAAATATTTCCCACGCGCAAAAGCAGCGCAGCACCCGCAGGGGGCACGCCGCATCCGTAAGCGGCAAAGCCGCTAACGGATGCGCAGCATTCCGCCGGTGTCAAAAGAAAGCCATAGAAAGGCCCCAGCCGTCAGGCTGGGGCCTCTTCATCTAATTTTAATATGGATTTACTGCGCATCTTCCGCTTCAAAAAGCGCCGCTACCGCCGCCTTTGCCTCCTCCATACTTATGCCCTCGGCAAGCCCCAGCTCCTCGAGGCCGTAGCCGCCGCCGTACATGAAGGTGCCGATGACCTCACCCTCGGAATCATAGAGAGGGATGGGCTGGGGGCCGGGATTGGCCTTCCGCAGGGCAGTGTAGCTCTTCCAGTCGTTGGTCTGCAGGAATTCATAGCCTGGCTCGTCCCGCTCCCGGATGTAGCCTTCCACATTGTCCTCACCCACGGCGGCAATGAGGTTCGGAGAGTAACCCACAAAGCTGGTGAAGGGGTCCGGACCGTAGGTCTCCCCCTTGCTGTTTCGGGGATACTCGCCGTTCACCAACTGGCCCAGTGCCTTCTTTTTATACTCTTTAAGAGCGTCCACGTTGCCTACCCAGTATTCCTCGTATCTGCTTCCATCTTTTCCCACAAAGCACTTATACAAGACGCTGCCCACCCCGACATAAGAGGAGGGATCGTCGTCCGGCAGCAGGGTGCCGCCGCGGCTGAGGATCAGCTCCCTATTTCCAAACAAAATCGGGCAATCCGTTGCAGCGTCCCACGCCTTCCGGATCTTCGCCAGGGTCTCCTCGCTGGGATTGTCGTAGGTGGGGGCGGCGGCGTTTTCCAGGGCCGTCTTCGCCTCCTCGATGTCCATGCCGGAGGTGTCCACGCTGGTTCCCCTTCCAAAGTCATATGTACCGATGATCTCCCCCTCAGAATTATACAGCGGGACGGCGGTGGGGCTGGAATTCTCCGCCCGCCACCTCTTATAATCGGCGGTGTCCGTCCGCGTTCTGGGCTTTTGCGCGGCGTTCGGGTCGTACCTGTTCAGAGGAGAGTCTGCGTCGTCCCGGCTGTAGATGTACCCGGCGGGGCGGCCTTCATAGGGATATTCGGCAAGATACTCCAGGTCCGGCCAGTAGCCCACATAGGCATAAAGATTCATGTGCCCGTAGCTCTCGCCCCTGCTGTTTCTGGGGTAGTCTCCGTCCGGGGTCAAACTGCTCAGAAGACCGATCTCCCGGGGATCAACCGCATCCCTGTTGCCAACCAGATACTCGTCCTGCAGCCGTCCGTTCCTGTCCAGAAACACCTTGTGGATGCCGTCGTCATTCATCTGGTAGGCGTTGATGTCGCTGTCCGGATACAGTGTCCCTCCCCGGCTGCGAATCACTTTCGCGCTGCCAAAGAGCACAGGAGTCTCCATGGTCGCGCCCTCGTCCTTGAACGCCGCCCGGATCAGGTTCACAACATTGGCGCTGGGATCGCCGTAGGTGGGCGCGGAACCGGCCTCCGCAGCCAGGGCGGCTCTGGCCTCCTCAGCGCTCATCCTGAGGATGGGGTCTGGGTGCCCGCTGCATTTGATGTCCTTCCACTTGCCGGTCACCTCTCCCTCGGCGTTGTAGAGCGGCACGCCGGCCTCGTGGGGGCACTCCTCCTCCGGCAGAAACAGCAGCGCCGTTGTATCCGCGCGGCGAATATATCCCAGAGGGGAATTCCTGTAAGGGAAACAGCCGATGCACTCCAGGTCGGGAGCGTAGCCTACGTAGTTCTCCAGGACGGCGGCGAAAGAGCCATAGGTCTCGCCCCTGCTGTTTCTGGGATATTCGCCGTTCACCAGCTGATCCAGCTCATTGGCGCCCGCTGTTGAAATGCCGGCAAGATACGCCTCTTTGTTCCCAACCAGATACTCCTCCCGCAGCTCCTCTCCAAGCCGCAGCGTATCCAGGTCCTCCGGAGCCTTTGTGAGGAAGCACTTGCTGATTCTGACCTCTCCGTCCCCATACAGGGGGCCATGGCTCACGATGTAGGAGTTAAAGTCCTCGTCCGGCAGCAGGGTGCCCCCCCGCTTGAGAATCAGCTCATGGTCTCCAAACAGCACCGGCGTACTCTCCGTTACACCGCTGTCAGGATAGACAGCGGCAAAGTGCGCCCGCAACTCCTTCAAAAAAGCCTCGCTGGGCGTGCCGTTGGTTGAGGCGGATCTGCTCATTTGGGTGATGTCCGGCGCTTCCCCCCTCTCCCCAGAGGCTGTGACAGGGGCGGCCGCAGTCCCGCCTGGCGCGTTTCCGCCGCTCTTTTCCGTGTCCCCCGTCTGGACGGTGGGAACGGTCCGCGGGGTCTCCCCGGCCTCCTTGGACACCGGCAGGGGATTCCGGGCCGCCAGGGCGGCCCCGCCGCCGCAGGCCAGGATGGCGATTGCCAGCGCCAGGGCCAGCAGGCGTCTGCCTCCCTTCAATTTTTCAGTTTTCAGCACACGGGTCAGTCTCCTTTCTATGGACTCATGGGTGGACAGCGAGGCGGCCCAGTCGCCGCTCCCCGCCGCCGCATTGGCAGCTAATTTCAAAATGACATTGCCGTAAACATACCGCTCCTCCGCCGACAGGGGGCAGGCCACGCGCTCGTCGCAGCTCTGCTCGCTGACGGTCTGGACGCTCCGGCACAGCAGATACGCAAAGGGATTGTACCAGTGGACCGCCTGGACCAGCATGGCCGCCAGACGCACCCACAGATCGCCGCACTTGATATGGGTCAGCTCGTGGAGGAAGAGATAACGCATCTCCTCCCGCTCCAGAGACACGGCGGGGATCACCACCATGGGCCGCAGCAGCCCCGCGGCAAAGGGGGACGAAGCCCCGGGATTCTCCCGCAGGTCCACCAGTCGCCGGACGCCCAGCTGCCGCTTGCAGGCCCAGAAGACCAGCTGCGCCTCACGGGAGGACACAGGCCGGTTCTGCCGGAACACCCGGCGGCGGAGCCGGAGATAGACATACGCCTTATAGGCCAGCGTCCCGGCGGCGCCCACGGCCCAGATCACCGCCAGGAGACGGAGGGTCTCGGCGGTCACGGCAAAGGGCTCCGGCGCGGGAACCGGCGGCTGCGCGGGGGCGGCGGGCCCCGCCCCGGGGATCTGGGGCAGCACCGCCACGGGGATATTGGGCGCAAGCGGCGCCGGGGCGGGCAAGGCGGCCGCCGGAGCCGGTCTCAGGGCAGACAGGGCCCGCCCCGCCAGGGGCAGGACGCGCCCCACGGGAACCAGGAAGAAAAAGAGGCCCGTTTTTAAGATACGGTAGTGCCACCGGGCCGGCAGGCGGTTTTTCAAGACCCGGGAGGCCAGCAGCCACAGCGCCAGCACGGCACTGCCCGCAAGGCCCATACCGGCCAGTGTGTTCATCATTTTCCCGCCTCCTTGTCAAACCAGCGCTTTAACGCATCGGCCTCCTGGGCGCTGATCCCTTTGCCGCCGTAAAATGCCGCCAAAAAGTCCAGCACGGACCCGTGGTACTTGGAGTCCACCAGGTGCCGGGCCTCCAGCTCGTAGTACTCCGCCTCCGTCAGGGCGGAAAAATAGACGTTGGCCTTGCCCCGCTTCTCCACCCGCAGCGCGCCCTTGTCCGCAAGGCGCGTCAAGAAGGTGGAGACGGTCTGGGCCTTCCAGCCCTTGTGGGCGAAGACCCCCAGCAGGATGGACGTGGTCACGGCCTCGCCGGAGTCCCATACATAGCGCATAATCTCCATCTCGGATTCGGACAGGCTCTGAAAGAATTTCATACACAGTACCTCCCTGTTCGCCGGACCGGAAAAAGGGCCCTTTTTCCGGTCCGGCGATTTACTACACCGGTGTAGTACAACGTCATCATACTACACGCTTGTAGTAATGTCAAGAGACCGTTTGAAAAATTTTCAAGGGGAGGGAAAATCCCCGTGCGGAATTTTCAAAAGCGTGGTACAATGATCCCGAGAGAAAGAGAGGACGAGCCATGACCAAAGAGGAAGCTCTAAAAACCTATTTCGGCTACGACGCCTTCCGGGGCGGGCAGGAGGCGGTGATCGACGCCCTTTTGTCCGGGCGGGACGCCCTGGCCATCATGCCCACCGGGGCGGGAAAATCGATCTGCTACCAGATTCCGGCTCTGCTGCTACCGGGGATCACACTTGTGATCTCTCCCCTGGTGTCCCTGATGCGGGACCAGGTGACGGCCCTGGTGCAGATGGGCATCCCGGCGGCGTTTCTGAACAGCAGCCTCACCTTCCGCCAGTACCTGCTGGCCCTGGACCGGGCCAGGGCGGGGCGGTACAAGATCATCTACGCGGCCCCGGAGCGGCTGGAGACCGAGGGATTCCGCGCCTTCGCGGAGACGGCGGACATCTCCCTGATCGCGGTGGACGAGGCCCACTGCATCTCTCAGTGGGGCCAGGACTTCCGGCCCTCCTACTTAAATATCCCCGCCTTCGCGGCCTCCCTGCCCCGGCGGCCCGTGGTGGGGGCCTTCACCGCCACCGCCACGCCGGAGGTGAAGGAGGACATTGAACGCCTGCTGGCCCTCCGGGACCCCCTGCGGGCGGCCACCGGGTTCAACCGGGAGAACCTGTTTTTCGAGGTCCGCCAGCCCGCCGACAAAAAGGCCGCCCTGCTGGAGCTGGTGAAGGGCCGCCCCGGCAAGTGCGGCATCGTCTACTGCTCCACCCGCAAGGCGGTGGAGGAGGTGTGCCAGTTCCTGCGGGACCGGGGAATTCCGGCGGCCCGCTACCACGCGGGGCTGGAGGCGGAGGAGCGACGCCAGAGCCAGGAGGACTTCCTCTATGACCGGGCGGCGGTGATGGTGGCCACCAACGCCTTCGGCATGGGCATTGACAAGTCCGACGTGCGGTATGTGGTCCACTACAACATGCCCAAGGACATGGAGAGCTACTACCAGGAGGCGGGACGGGCAGGACGGGACGGACTGCCCTCCACCTGCGTGCTGCTGTACAGCGGCCAGGACGTGCGGACCAACGAGTACCTCATCACCCACGCAGAGGCCCGGGAGGGCATTGACGAGGCCGCGGCGGAGCGGCTGCGGGAGCGGGACCTCCAGCGGCTGCGGCAGATGACCGGCTTCTGCCGCACCCGGCACTGTCTCCGCCAGCACATCCTGCGGTACTTCGGCCAGGACGCCCCGGACTACTGCGGCACCTGCTACAACTGCCTGCACAACTTCAAGGAGGTGGAGGTGGGCCGGGAGGCCCAGGCCATCGTCCGATGCATCGCGGAGACGGGGCAGCACTTCGGTGCGGGCGTTATCGCGGAGACCCTCTGCGGCGCGGACACCGACCGGGTGCGGAAATACCACATGGAGCGGGAGGCCAGCTACGGCGCGCTGCGGGAGCTCACCCAAAAGGCGGTGCGGGATCGCATCCGCTTTTTGCTGGACGAGGGGATTCTGACCCTCTCGCCGGGGCAGTATCCCGTGCTGCTGCTGGGAGAGCGGGCGGAGGACATCGCCCAAAACGGCCCGGCGCTGTATATGCGGACGGCGGAGGAGGAGCGGCCCGCCGCGGCCGGGCGCCGTCAGATCCCCGCGGAGCTGGAGGGCGGCCAGGCGGAGCTCTTCGGCCGTCTCCGGGCCCTGCGGGCCCAGATCGCCCGGCGGCAGGGCGTTCCGGCCTACGTGGTGTTCTCCGACAGGACGCTGCGGGAAATGGCGGCAGTCCAGCCCCGGACCACGGCGGAGCTGCGGGCGGTCAGCGGCGTGGGAGACGCCAAGGCCGGCCGTTACGGCAAGGCGTTTCTTCAGGAGATCGAGGACTTCTGCGGCCAATAGCGCCGGGGCGCAAAGCCGGCCAGGCCAGAGGTCCGCGTCTCAAAATCCGCCCCTATTTCTCCCTCCCGCCAAAAATGGGGAAAGTGCTAAAATTTTTGTTGTATTAGCCCGGGGAATGTTGTATAATTCATATATTGAGCGATCCCGGCCATTCGCCGGAGGGAACTTGCTGCGGCTCCGCGCCGCCGCGCGGGGCCGGGAGGACAGCATCAAACATAAGGAGTGGAAACGACTATGAGCTATTCTGTACAGAACATCCGCAACGTCTGCCTGCTGGGCCACAGCGGCAGCGGCAAGACCGCCCTGGCCGAGAGCCTGCTCTACATGACCGGCGCCATCGACCGCATGGGCCGCGCCGCCGACGGCAACACCGTCTGCGACTACGACCCCGAGGAGACCAAGCGCCAGATCTCCCTCTCCACCGCCGCCGCGCCCCTGGAGTACAAGGGCTGCCGCATCAACGTGCTGGACACCCCCGGCGCATTTGACTTCGCCGGCGAGGTGATGGAGGCCCTGCGGGCCGCCGACGCCGCCATCATCGTCTGCTCCGCCAAGGACGGGATCTCCGTGGGCCTGGAGAAGGCGTGGAAATACTGCGAGGAGCGGAATATGCCCCGCTTCATCTATATCTCCAAGACAGACGAAGAGAACAGCGACTACAACGCCACCTTCGATGCCCTGCGCCAGCGCTTCGGCAAGAAGATCGCCCCCATCGTGGTGCCCATCTGGGACGGCGGCAAGAAGGTCACCGGCATCATCGACGTTTTGAACAAGCGGGCCTATGAGATGCAGAATCTCAAGCGGGCAGAGATCGAGCTCCCCGCCGACAAGGAGGAGGTCGTCACCGAGTTCAACGACGCTCTCAAGGAGTCCGTGGCCGAGACCAGCGAGGAGTTCATGGAGAAGTTCTTCGGCGGCGAGGACTTCACCTACGCCGAGATGATCCAGGGCCTGCGCCAGGGCGTGCGGGACCTGAGCCTGTTCCCCGTGCTGTGCGGCTCCGCCGTCAGCTGCCTGGGCAGCCTCATGCTCATGGACAACATCGTGGACCTGCTGCCCAATCCCGCCGAGGGCAACTACCACAAGGCCACCAAGGCCGACGGCGAGAGCGAGGAGTTCGTGGTCTCCCCCGGCGGCGTGCCCACCGCCTTCGTGTTCAAGACCGTCTCCGACCAGTACGGCAAGTACTCCTTCGTGAAGGTGCTCTCCGGCTCCATCACCCCGGACATGCCCATGGTCAACGCCCGCACCGGCGAGAAGGTGAAGCTGGGCCGCCTGTACACCATGCGGGGCAAGAAGACCAGCGAGGTCAAGGAGCTGACCTGCGGCGACATCGGCGCCATCGCCAAGATGGACATCAAGACCGGCGACACGCTGTGCGACGAGCGCAAGGTGGTCAGCCTTAAGCCCATTCCCTTCGCCGAGCCCTGCTACTCCGTGGCCATCGTGCCCAAGACCCGGGGCCAGGAGGACAAGATCGCCCAGGGCCTGGGCCGCCTGAACGAGGAGGACCCCTCCTTCTCCGTGGTCAACAACGCCGAGACCCACCAGATGGTCCTCTCCGGCGCCGGCGACATGCAGGTGGACGTGCTGGTGAGCAAGCTGAAGACCCGCTTCAATGTGGAGGCGGAGCTGAAGCCCACCCGGGTGCCCTACCGTGAGAAGATCCGCAAGACCGTGCAGAAGCAGGGCCGCCACAAGAAGCAGACCGGCGGCAGCGGCCAGTTCGGCGACGTGTGGATTCGTTTCGAGCCCAACCCCGAGGTGGAGGATCTGGAGTTTGCCGAGGAGGTCTTCGGCGGCTCCGTGCCCAAGAACTACTTCCCCGCCGTTGAGAAGGGCCTCCGGGAGGCCTGCCTTCACGGCCCCCTGGCGGGCTACCCGGTGGTGAACCTGAAAGCGGTGCTGTACGACGGCAGCTATCACCCGGTGGACTCCTCCGAAATTGCCTTCAAGACCGCGGCCCAGCTGGCCTATAAGGCCGCCCTGCCGGAGGCCAACCCCGTTCTGCTGGAACCCGTGGGAGAGCTGAAGGTCACGGTGCCCGACAGCTACATGGGCGACGTCATCGGCGATCTGAACAAGCGCCGGGGCCGGGTCATGGGCATGGACCCCACCGGCGACGGCGACCAGGTGATCTCCGCCGAGGTCCCCATGGGCGAGATGGGCACCTACGCCATCGACCTCCGGGCCATGACCCAGAGCCGGGGCAGCTTCACCTTCCACTTTGTGCGCTACGAGGACTGCCCGCCGGCGGCCCAGGAGAAGGCCATCGCCGAGGCCAAGGCGCTGGCGGAGCAGTAATCACTCCCTCGCCGGGAGTCCGGCGTCCAAGCATTTTTGCAAAGCAAAAATCTTGAAATCGGCCGAATTCACTTCGGACGATTCAAGTTAAATCAGGGCCCCCGCAAAAGCGGCGCTTTTGCGGGGACGGACTGCCCGCCGGCGGCCCAGGAGAAGGCCATCGCCGAGGCCAAGGCGCTGGCGGAGGCGTAAAATCTGAAAACAAGAGGACACCCGCCCTATCCGGCGCGGGTGTCCTCTTCTCTATTTCACTTCTCGCAATATTTTTTCACAAGTGCAGCAATTGCCAGCGCGGCGCAAACAAGGCGCCAGCTCGCCCAAATCATCAAATCGGCATAGCTCCCGGCCATTGTGAACCCCAGCAGCGCACCAATTCCATAGATGACCGTTACCGCGATATTTCCGGCGAACAGGGCCCCGGAGCGGAACTTTACCGAACCTCCAACAGAGCCGAAAGACGGCGGTTTTGAAGTCATTTGAAACCGCCGTCTTTCTTTATATCCACTCCCCGCCGTCAGTCCTCCAGATTTTCCGCGCAGAGGATGTGGATCTGCTGCCGTCCAGGACCCAGGGGGCTCTTCTTCCGGAGGTGATCCCGCAGCAGCAGGAGGGGGGCGTATCCCTGCCGCCGCAGATCCTGGGGGATGGTGAAATCCACGGCGCCGGAGCGGATAAGCTGCCGGACGCTCTCGTTAATGTCGTGGCAGACCACATGGACCCGGCCGCTCTTTCCAGCCCGGGCGATGGCGGCGCAGCAGCCGGAAACGCTGAGGTTCGCCATATAGACCCCCCGCAGCTCCGGCTGTTCCTCCAGCGCCTTTCCCACCACCCGGAGCGTCGTCTCATAGTCGTTGAACGTCTCCCGGACCATCACCTGCTCCGCCGGAAAGCCCAGCTCCTCCAGCCGCTCCAAAAAGCCGTCCAGCCGTTGGCGGTGGCCGTCGAATTTCAGATTCCCGGCGGTGGCCAGAATGGGCCCCCGGCCCGAGGCGCACTTGTACAGCAGTCCGGCGGCCACGCGGCCCGCCTGACGGATGCTCTGCCCCACGAAGCACAGCCGGCCGCTCTCCGGCAGATCGGAGTTGAAGGTCACACAGGGAATCCCCTCCGCCATCCTGGCGGCGATCCAGCCCTGAATGGCCGGGTCGTTGACGGCGCATACGGCGAAGCCCTCCGCGCCCTCGCCCCGCATGGCCTCCAGCAGTTCCGCCGCCTCCTGGGGAAGATCGGTCTCGCAGCGGCGGATCAGCACCCGCACGCTGGAGGCCTCCAGTTCCTCGCAGGCCTGGCGGAGGCCCTGGGTCACCTCGTCCCGGAACTGTCCCTCCCAGTTGGGCAGCAGAACTCCCAGCGTCAGAGGACGGAGGGCGGCATCGGCCTGCCGCCGGTAGGCCTCCCGCGGGGAGAGATAGCCCAGCTCCCGCATGGCGGCCAGCACCCGCTGGCGGACCGCCTCGTTTACGTGGGGGCGCTCGTTCAGGACCCGGTCCACCGTTCCGCGGGAGACCCCCGCCAGCTCCGCCACCATTTGGATCGTCGGCCTGCTTCCCATCAAAACGCCTCCTGTTGTGCTTTGCACAATTTTGATACTATTGTATACGGAAAAGGCTTTTCTGTCAATCCGCAAAAAAACTCCTTGGTTTTTTGGGCAGTTTTATGAATTTTAGAGAATCATTTCTTCCGTTGTTGACAATTGCATGAAACGTGCTATGATGTGTATAACTTCAATATGTGCATAGCACAATTTCGAGGGAGGATCGGAATATGGTGTTTCAAAAATCAGCATGTATCGAGCCGATGTACCACGAGCTCCCCTTCCTGGATCGGTTTCAGGCGGCGAAGGACGACGGCTTTGCGTTCGTGGAGTTCTGGAGCTGGACAGACAAGGACCTGGATGCCGTCAGGGCGGCGGCGGAGCGGGCCGGGGTGGGCATCGCCGGCTTTAACGGGGACGCGGAGCTGTCCCTTATCGACCCCAGCCAAAAGGCGGCGTATCTGGCCTTCCTCCGCCGGTCCGTGGAGGCGGCAAAAAAGGTGGGCGCCCGCTCTCTCACCATCCACTCCAACGGCCTGGGAGAGGGCGGCGCTGTCATCAATGCCTATGACGAGCTCAGCGGCACGGTAAAGCTCTGCGCCATGTTCGACACTTTGAAGGAGTGCGCGAAGCTCGCAGAGGAGAGCGGCGTTTTGATGAACCTGGAGCCGCTGAACATCACAACGGACCACGCGGGCAACTTCCTGACCTCCACCCGTATGGCAGCGGAGATCACCCGGCTTATCGGCTCCCCCATGCTCAAGGTGCTCTATGACGCGTATCATATGCAGCTCAACGAGGGCAGCATCTGCGACAGCATCCGGGCCTTCGGGGACCAATTCGGCCACATCCATGTGGCCGACGCGCCGGGGCGGCACGAGCCAGGCACCGGCGAGATCAACTACGCCCAGGTCTTCCGCTGTCTGGAGGAGACCGGCTATGCCGGCCTGGCAGGCTTCGAGCTGATACCGAAGACCACCACCGCCGAGGCGGTGAAGGCCATTATGCGGCTTTGAATCGAGAGGAGAAACGATTATGGAGACAATCAAGATCGGCATTATCGGCGCGGGCCGCATCGGCAGGGTCCACGCGGAGAACATTGCGAAATTCGTCCCTGAGATGGAGATCAAAACCGTCGCCGACCCCTACATGAGCGCGGAGACCGCGGCATTTCTCCAGCGCCTGCGCATCCCCAACATCGTCAGCGACGCGGACGCCATTTTGGGGGACCCCGAGATCCGGGCCGTCGTCGTCTGCTCTCCCACAGACCTCCATGCGGAGTACGCCATCCGCTCGGCGCAGGCGGGGAAGGACGTATTCGTGGAAAAACCGGTGGATTACCGGATCGAGCGGGTAAAAGAGGTCATCGACACGGCGAAGAAGGCGGGCGTAAAGCTCCAGGTGGGCTTCAACCGCCGCTTTGACCACAACCATCGGGCAGTCTATGAGGCCGTCAGGGCGGGAAAGATCGGCAATGTCAACCTGGTCAAAATCAGCTCCCGGGACCCTGAGCCCCCATCCATCGACTACGTAAAGGTCTCCGGCGGCATCTTTTACGACATGATGGTCCACGATTTCGACATGGCACGTTTCCTGGCCGGGTCCGAGGTCACGGAGGTTTTCGCCTACGGCGCAGTGCTGGTGGACCCAGCCATCGGCCAGGCCGGAGACGTGGACACCGCCGTGGTCGCCCTGAAATTTGAGAATGGCGCCATGGGCGTCATCGACAACAGCCGCAGGGCCGTCTACGGCTACGACCAGCGGGTGGAGGTCTTTGGCGACCGGGGCGCGGTGATGGATGTCAACGACACTCCCAACAACGCCACCCTCTATGGCGCCGACGGCACCGTCTCCGGCGCCTGCTATAAGATTATGTGGGACCGCTACACCGGTGCCTTCGCCGCCGAGCAGAAGGCCTTTGCCGCCGCCGTCATCAACGGCACGGAGACCCCGGTCACCGGCGAGGACGGCCTCTATCCCATCCTGATTGCCGCTGCTGCCGCGAAATCCTTGAAGGAGGGCCGGCCGGTCAAGATCTCGGAAATCCAGTGAGCGGCCCTTGCGGCAGACGAAATCTCGCTATCCCCCGCTCCCGTCAGGGCGCAGAGAGCAGGCATTCCGCGCCCTCAAACAAAAAGCGCTGCGCACCCGATGTCCTCCCGTCCGAAAGTCTGTGATTTCACCCTTTTTCTCCACATTTCGGCCACTTACTTCACTCTCCGCGATTGCATTTTTATGAACCGGACACACATGTTTGAACAAACCATGAAATTTCTCGCTATTTTCTCAAATCGTTGCAAATGCAACTGGCATTTTTCCGAACATCCTGATATACTTGTCCCAGTCCATTACAAGGAAAGACTTCCCAAAAATCATTATTTTTAAGTCTAAGGAGGATCATTTATATGAAAAAGTGGGTTTGCCAGGTCTGCGGTTATGTGTACGAGGGCGAGAATCCCCCCGAGAAGTGCCCCCAGTGCGGCGTCGGCCCCGAGAAGTTCAGCGAGCAGAAGGGCGAGATGAGCTGGGCCGCCGAGCATGTGGTTGGCGTGGCTCAGGGTGTGGACCCCGAGATCATCGAGGGCCTGCGGGCCAACTTCGTTGGCGAGTGCTCCGAGGTTGGCATGTACCTGGCCATGGCCCGCGTGGCCTTCCGCGAGGGTTATCCTGAGATCGGACTGTACTGGGAGAAGGCCGCCTATGAGGAGGCCGAGCACGCCGCCAAGTTCGCCGAGCTCCTGGGCGAGGTTGTGACCGACAGCACCAAGAAGAACCTGGAGATGCGGGTCGAGGCCGAGAACGGCGCCACCGCCGGCAAGATGGCCATCGCCAAGAAGGCCAAGGAGCTGGGCCTCGATGCAATCCACGACACTGTTCATGAGATGGCCAGGGACGAAGCGAGACACGGCAAGGCGTTCAAGGGCCTGTTGGAGCGTTACTTCAAGTAAGCCGAACACTGCAATTTCAGCACTTTTCGAGGGGAACGGGGAGACCCGTTCCCCTCTTTTATGCATGATGTGCAAGTCACTGTACTACTCCCGCCCGGTATTCACTTTTTCAGCTTTCACCGGTGCAGCTCCAGTAAATTACGCCCATATTTTAACTGCACAGTTATCAAAAAAAGACCATTTTTCATAGCTTTGAATAAAAAAACGAAGAATCCGTTCCAAGAGGCAAAGACCCTTAACGGGCTTCCAAGCCGCCGAGCTGAACATATTTCCACCTGCGCATATCCTGCCGGAACCGCAAAAGTCACCCCCCGCCGGGGCTGGACAAACACCCGCTCTGCTGGTAAAATTAACACATCAGCTCCCGCCCTCCAGGGCGGAGGAGGAGGTACATATGGCATCTAAGGAGAACAAGGGCGGCTTTCTGCGCTGGCCCTGGAATGCGGTGGTCTATGTGCTGCTGGCCGTGACGCTGCGCCTCTTTGCCATCCCCGTCATCCTGCTTTTGATGGGGCTCCAGCAGAGGAACAACCCCCACGGCCAGGCGGAGGGCTACTGCCTCAGCCGCACCCGGAAGCGGCTCACCTGGCTGATCTGGGCGCTGCTGGTGCTGGCGGCGGGCGGCGCGCTGCTGTATCTGCTCCCCATAGGCCTGCAGCAGGACCGGACCTACTGGGACACCGGGGACTACGCCACCCTGGCCTTCTGCGGCATCGGCGGTCCCCTGCTGGTGATTGGCGGGCTCTACCTGGCCTATGCCGCCATCCGGGATGCCTTTTTCCCGGCAAAAAGCGCCCTGGCAAAATCCATCCGCAGCCAGCTGCCCTACCCGGAGGAGGCTCCGCCGGTGGAGGAGCTCTTCGCCATGGTGGACGCCGACCTTCGGGAGAACGGCCGGTGGTTCGGCCCCGTGGGCGTGGGCCGGGAGTGGGTCTTGGGAGACAGTGTGAACCGGATCGACCGTATCCGGGGCATCTTCGTCGTCAACGAGATCCACCAGCACCACACCCAGACCGGCGTCCGCACCCGCCGGGACATGGAGCTGGTGCTCATCGACGACCGCTGGCAGCGGACCGTCACCAGCTTTAAAAGTCTCAAAGACCTCCAGGCTGCGGCGGAGTACCTTCGCCTGCAGGTGCCGGAGGCCGCCTGGGGCAGCAACGGTCAGAACATGGACTTTTGGACCATGGACGAGAGCGCCCGGGAGGACTTTGAGCGGGGCTTCCGCCAGCGGCAGGCCCTTCGGGCCTCGAAGGAGGTCCGGCAGGAGGCCCTCAGCGGCGGCCCCCAGGACATGATCCTGCGGCGCCGGGGCGGAGAGGTGACCTCCCGTGTGACCGCCTCCCTGGTGGAGGAGCTGCTGGACCGCTGTCTGGACGGCGCGGAATCCGGCTTCGAACTGACGCCCACCCGCCCTCTGGAGGCCCAGGGCCGGACTCTCCGCTCCCTGGACTGCCTCGTCCAGGAGGGCGGCAAGGTCCTGCTTCTTCTGGAGCTGGCTCCCAGGCCGGGGGAGGAGAACCTGGCCCTGGCCAGATCGGCGGACCGCCGGGAGACCCTGGCCGTGCTGACGGCCTGGCTCCGCCGGGAGGCTCCGGATCTCGGCGGCTGGGATCTGCGGCGGCTGTATCAGGCCTCCGAGTTCACCAGGCCCCAGCCCCGGCAGTCCCACGCGAGGCTGTCCCTGGTCTGCGCCAGCGGCGCCGCCGAGAACCACACCAACTTCACCGAGGAGGACATCCAGGTGGCGGCGGAAGGCATCGTGGACGGCACGTACCAGCTGGTGGACCTGACCCGCCCGGAGGGATACCTGTGGATTCGAGTGACGGCGGGAGACCGGTCCGACGCCCGCTGTACCGTGGAGGCCGCCAGACCCGGCGGGCCGAACCTGGAGTTTTACATCACAAAAATGCCGCCCCGTGAGGCGGCGGCCTGGCTGACGGGTTATCCCCGCGGCCGGTACCTGCCGGGAGGCGGGGACTGGAAGCGGGTCAAAAAACCAAAATAGAGAATCGATAGAAAAGGAGCGTTCCAATCATGGCAGCGGTTTTGAGCAAGGAAGTAAAACAGGCGTTGGAGGACATCTACTATAACGTCCGCACAGGGCGGGGCAAAGAGGCGTTTGCCCTGTTGGAAAAGGCCTCCGCCGCCGGAGACGGCGACGCCAGCTGCGTGCTGGCCCGGTGCTATTGCGGCTATCAGTACGTCTGGGGCTGGCACGGCTTCCCGGTGGACGACGCCAAAGCCACAGAGCTCCTCCACAAGTCCGTGGAGCAGGGCAGCGCCCTGGGGGTGCTGGTGGCGCTTCGCAGCGGTGAGCTGACCCCGTCGGTGGAGAAGAAGATGCCCTTCGCCTCCTTCCAGGAGGCCTTTGACGAAGTGGAAGCCCTGGCAAAGGAGGGCGACGCCTTCTGCCAGTACGTGGTGGGCAACAGCTACTTCTGGTGGGACTTTCTGCGCATTCAGAACAAGGGCAAGGACTCCTTCCCCAGTCAGGCGGAGTTCAAGGCGTATCTGAAAGAGCAGATCTCCAAGTGCGAGGACTGGTTCTGGAAGGCCTTCCGGGGCGGCGTCTACTTCGCCGCCAACAACCTCAACCAGTACTACACCAAGGGCGACGAGGACATCATCGCCCCCCAGCCGGAGAAGGCGAAGGACCTGTGGAAGATTGGCGCGGAGCTGGGCTATCCCACCCATCAGTTCATCTACGGTGAGGAGCTGCGGAAGGCGGAGCGGTACGAGGAGGCCCTCCACTGGTTCAAGGAGTCCGCCGAGGCCAACAACGGCGAGAGCTGGTATAAGGTGGGCTGGTTCTACTCCGAGGGGAAGGGCGTGGAGAAGGACGCGGCCTACGCGGTCTCCTGCTGTGAGAAGGAGCTGTCCAGAGACCCGAAGCACCGGGGCGCCAACAATCTGCTGGGAGAGGCGTACCTCCTGGGCGACGGCGTGCAGCAGGACTACGCCAAGGCGTACCAGCACCTGTCCGCCGCCTATGACGCAAAGAACTGCACCTGGGGCGCGTTCTACCTGGCCCAGTGCGCCTTCAACGGCTGGGGCACGCCCCAGGACTACGGAAAGGCTCTCCAGTACCTGAGCGCCGTGACCTGGAAGAACCGGGAGGCGGACTACATGCGGGGGTACATCTATGCCCGGGGTCTGGGCGGCGCGCCGGAGGACATCAAAAAAGGCGTGGAGTACCTCCAGAAGGCCGAGAATTTCAGCAAGGCCAAGGAGGAGCTGCTGCACTACAAGAAGACCCTTTTCGGCAAATGGGTCCGGCGGTGAAAAATCTGAAAAGCGCATAAGCAAAGTGCCCGGAGCCAAAGGCTCCGGGCACTTCTTTCCTTGAGAACTCACTCCGCCTGCGGCGGCGGGGCGTCCTGTTCCAGGATCGGCTCCTCCTGCCGGTCCTCCTCCACCTGCTCGGTGCGCCAGCGGGAGACGTCGATGGGGTCGCTCTCCTCAAACAGGTCGTAGTAGTCCTGGTCCCGCAGCCTGGGGTTGCGGTGGCGGACAATGGCCGTGACCGTGGGATAGAGGACGATGGCGATCAGTCCGCCGGAGAAGCCGTTGTTGTAGAGATTCAGTCCCGCCACGGGGCCGCCGGTCTGGAGCACCAGCGCCGAGTGGATGAACCCCGCCAGAATGCCGAAGGGCCAGCCGAAGTGGCCGGAGATGGGGGCCAGGGTGGTGCCGAAGAGGCCCGCCAGCTGGAGGGCGGGATAGTCCGGGGTGTAGTGCATTCCATAGGCCCCCAGGGCAATGCCCGCCATGACGGGAATGATATTTCGGGCGTGCTTTCCGAAGGCGGAGAAGCCCATGATGGTGAAGATGCCCCCCAGGGTGGGGCCGTTGAGCTGACCGCCCACGATGAAGATATACGCCATGCCGATCAGGCCGTTGACGCCGGTGTTTACCAGCACCGGCCCCGCGCCGAACATCCGGAGGTAGTCGCTGGGGGCCCGGCCGGTGGTGGACAGCAGCCGCCGGTACCCGGCCCAAACGGCCCAGAAGGGCATTCCCGCACCGAAGAAGCCGGTGAGGATGAAGGCAGCGCAGATAATCCCTAGGATGATGGCGAAGGTGCTGTTGTACTCCGTGGCCCAGTACATGGCGGAGTCCGGGTGGTCGCCGAAGGCGGTGAGAATGGGCACAATCATCATGGCGAACAGGCCGCAGGCAAACCCCATGTTGTAGAGATTCATGCCGTTTTGAACCTTGTAGGTGTAGGCCGACAGGGAGGGCAGAATAAAGCCGATGATCACGCCGGTAAAGATGCCCAGGGGCAGGCTGGCGTGGATGCTTCCCAGAGCCATGTAGCTCACCAGGGGCGCCAGGGACGTGGCCAGCAGCGCCACGGAGGCGTGCTTGGAAAAGGGCTCCTTCTGATACCGGGCGTACAGCCAGGTGCCCAAAATAATGGGCCAGATATTCAATATATTCTTGCCGAACAGGGAAAAGCCCGCCATCAGGCCCATCTCTACCATGGTGAAGCCGTTAAAGGGGTCCTTGGACAGCTTGATGAGACAGATGGATAGGATCATCACCAGGCCGGAGTTCACCAGCGCCGCTCCCACACCGCCGATGGACACGTAGTCGGTAATCAGCAGGTCCTGCATGGTGACGATGTGGTACATCCCGACGGGAATCTTTATAGGGTCATCCAGCAGGACACCCAGCAGGATTATGATGCCGGAGACGGCAATGGTGCCGGGAAATATTTTCTCGTAGCGGTTCTGCACTCCGTTTCCCCCTCTTTATATCCTTCTTGTTTTCTATTATAGGGGAAAATGGTTCGCCAGGCAAGAAAAACTTTGTCGGATTCTTAACGTAATAGCTGCGCCGCCGGTTGGCCCATATGCGCCCGCAGGGACTCCAGATTTCTCTCCATCAGGGAGAGGTATGTGGTCCCCGCCTCCAGGTCGTCCCGGGAGACGTTGTGGCAGGTGTGGAACATGGCTGTGGAGGCTCCGGCGGCCTCGGCGATGCTGTCCGCCACAAGGTGGTTGGAAAACTCAATATACCACACCGTCCCCAGCTCCTCCGCCTCCACCTTTCCCGTGAGAAAGGCCACGGTGGCCGCCGAGGGCTCCGTCTGGGACCCACAGCCGGGGAAGGCGGCGTAGTAGTCCAGATTGTAGGCCTCCGCGAAATACCGCAGGGGAAAGCGGTCCCCAAAGACGATGGTTCGATGGTCCAGCCCGGCAAAAAAGGCGGCGAATTCTCCGTCCAGGGACTCGATCCTGGCGGCGTAGTCCCCGGCGGCGGCCCGGTAGGTCTCTCCGTGCTCCCCGTCCAGCTCCGCCAGGACCTCTCCCACCGCCCGGGTGATGGCGGCGGCGTTCCGGGGGGCGGTCCAGACGTGCTCATCCATGCCCACCACCTCTCCGGGGCCGTGGGCGTGGTCCTCATGGCCGTCGTGGTCATGGTCATGACCGGGGGATTCCTGCATCCCCTCCCGGGTCTCCTCCTCCAGCAGCTCCACGCAGTCCACCATCCGCAGGGCGCGGCCCTGAAAGTCCACGTTGTCCAATATGGTGTCAACCCATTGGTCCGACTCGCCCCCCAGGTACACAAAGAGGTCGCAGTCCCGCACGGCCAGGATGTCCGCGGGGGTGGGCTCATAGGAGTGGCTCTCCGCCCCCGGGGGCAGCAGCAGCGTCACCTGGGCCAGATCCCCGGCGGCGGCGCGGGCGAAATCATAGGCCGGGAAGACGGCGGCCACAATCCGGAGCTTGTCCGGGTCCGCGGGCTCCCGGCCCGCCGGGGCACAGCCCGTCAGAAGATAAGCGCACAGCAGCGCCAGCGCGATCATTCGTCTCAAGGCACTCTCCTCCAATTTGAGAATCATTTTCAAATAGAAGTATACCACACCCGGCGCCAAAAAACAACCGTTGTTTTATCTCGGACATCCATACGGGCCGGCGGAATGAGCCCGTAGAACGGCCCCTGGCCGTCCCGCCAAAAACTTTTCTCCGCCATTTGTAAAGGACCCTTGACATTTCTCTGTCTCTGTGGTATAAATATCGTAAAGGATCCTTTACATTTTGCAGGAGGTGTTTGCATGGAAAACAGAGTGGAGCAGCTGCGAAAAGCCCGGGGGCTGAACCAGGAGGAGTTCGCCCGGGCCATCCGGGTGTCCCGGCAGACGGTAAGCTCCATTGAAAACGGCAAGTACAACCCCTCGCTGGAGCTGGCCTTCACAATCTCGGACTTTTTCGGCCTGCCTATTGAGGAAATTTTCATCCATGAGAGGAGCAGTTCTGATGAAAAAGAGTAACTTTTGGTGCGGCCTGGCCTATGCCCTTTTGGGCCTGGTCTTCCTGCTGGCGGGGCTGCTGTGGGAGACCCGCCTCAGCAGCCTGAGCGTGGGATTCGGCGCGGGGATGCTGAGCTCCGGCGTCTTGCAGCTGGTCCGGTACCGGAAGTGGACCCGGCCGGAAAACGAGGCGGCGTACCGGGAGAAGCTGGAGGAAGAGCAGATCGAGCTGCGGGATGAGCGGAAGACCATGCTTCGGGACCGCTCCGGCCGGTACGCGTGGCTTCTGGGCATGGCGCTGTGCGCCGCGTCCATTTTGGTGTTCGGCGTGCTAGAGGCTCTGGAGCTGGTGGAAAATGCCCGCATGGTTATCCTGTTTTTGGCGGCGTATCTTATCGTACAGTATGGGGCGGGGGTGTTCTTCTACCGCCGGCTGTCTAAAAAATACTGAGCATATCCGAGCGCAAGGGGGCGCGGGGGAAATCTCCCCCGCGCCCCTCTTTTCCTTCCAATGCAGTGAATGGGCTCCGCCCAAACCCGCCGGGGCTTTGCCCCGGACCCCACCGCCCTTTGAAAATGGCGGCCCGAAACCTGACCGCTTTTCAGCCGTCTCCGGCGATTACGTCTCCTCCTGGCTCTGCACGGCGGCGCCGCCGCCCAGGCCGAAGTCGTCCTCCGTGGTGGCGGTGTCCCGGCGGAGCATATGCTCCATGACCCGGATGTCGCTGTCCACGTCCAATGCGTCGGCCTTGTACAGCTCGTCCAGCTGGTGCTCAAAACCTTTGACGATGGCGTCCATGGTGGACTCGATGCGCTCCTTGGCCTGGCGCAGGTTCTCTCCCTCCACCCCGGCAGCCTCAAACTCGGCGTAAGAGTCCAGCAGCTTCTGGGTGGTGGGCAGGTAGTAGTTCAGGAACGTATCGATCATATCCTGCTTCTTGGGGTCCTCCTCCACCGCCCGGAAGATTTTGGCGGTGATCTCCTCCAGCCGGTCGATCTTGGCGGAGAGGACGGGGTCGGCGATGTCGTCGTTGGCCCGGCGGATGTTGCGCAGGATGCCGGAGTACCCCTCCTCCGCCTCCTTGGGCGCGGGCGGGGTCTGGGCGGCCCGCGCCTCCCGCTGCCTCTGGCTCCATACCGCGCCGGCCTTGCCGCTGCGGAAGAGGTAGCCCAGCTCCACATTGAGGTAGGCCTGGCCGCCGAAGTACCCCCGGTCAATCATCTTTTGGAGGTCCTTCTCCACCCGGCTCTCAGCGTAGCCCAGGGTTCGGGAGAGCTCCTCCACCGGCACCGCCTCCCGCTCCCCCATGACGGAGAGGTACTTGGCGTAGCGCTTGAGGCTCTTGTCCATGGAAAAGCCGCTGAACAGCATGGCCCCGCCCCCCGCCAGGAAGGCCAGGCCCTGGAGCATCTGCGGCAGCCACCAGCGCACCGTATCGAACAAATAGAGCATGTCCTCGAAGGCAGCGCCCGTCACCATGACGCCGAACAGGGCCAGCGCCGCGCCGGCGATCTTCAAGAGCCAGGCGTTGGATTTTTTCAGCTTGGGAGACCTGGCAGCCCTCTTCATAGCGGTCCGGGCCTTTCCCTCCGGGGCCGGACGCTTGTACGCCGCCCGGTTGGACACCGGGTCCCCCTGCCAGGAGGCTCCCTCCCGGACCGCACGCTTGACCATGGGCTGCTCCCGCTGGGTCTGAACGGGCTTGCGCAGGGGCGGGGGCGCCGCGCGGTCCTTTTTCTCGTCCTCCGCAAAGAGCTTGATAAACAGCATAACCAAAGCGATGGGCCACGCTTTGATTACAAAGAGGAAGATAATCAGCGCCCAGGGAAACCAGCTGTCGTCGTTGTTCTTTCTCTGATCTGCCACGGTTCACTCCTCCTCTTTTTTCTCTTTCAGCTTCCGCCGGCGCCCCTTCTCGTCCACGATGACGGTGTTGTCCAGCTGGCCCTTCAGATTCCCCACCACGGAGTCGATGTAGGCCCGGCGGAGAACGGCCTGCTCCGCTTTTTCCTCCGGCGTCAGTCCCTCCGTGGTCTTGGCCTTCCGGGCCAGTTCATTGATGCGCTCGATCTGCTGCTGATTCATACTCCATCCTCCTGACAGCCCTCCGGCTGTTCCCGCTCGAAAACCAGATCCATTAAAGCTATGCTCCCGTTTACCTGCTGCGTGGGAATCCAGCCCGCATACCGCCAGCCCTCTGCGGCACGGCGCGCGATGATCTCCTGATGGCCCTTCGTCTTGCCGACAAAAAATCCTCTGTCGGCGGCAACCGTCTCAAATGCATACTCCAGCATACTGCGCTCCCTTCAAGCCCAAACCCACGGTTTTCCGGCATATTTTCCTTTTGTGACCAGGCCTTAACGTCTCTTTAGCGTGTCCGCCGGACGGATTCCGATTCATTCCGCCTCCGGTGAGATCCCCTCTCCATCCAATCCCGGACTCCGCATTCATCAAGTGTATATTTTCAGCACAATGGACGTGCGGCCCTTTTTTGTCACGCCGCCCACTTCGGCAAGTTCAAGCTTCCCAAAGCCCCGGGCGGAGACCGTGTCTCCCGCCGTGAGGAGCTTGTCCGGTTTCACGCACTCCCGCCAGTTCACCTGGACCTTCCCGCTCTCAATGAGGGCGGCGGCCTTCCCCCGGGCCATACGGAACCCGCTGGAGGCCACGGCGTCCAGCCGCAGGGAGGAGACGGTGTCCCGCGCCTCCCTGCAGCTCACCGCCGGAATGTGGAGGTTGTCCGGCTCGATGGCGGAGACGCTGAGCCTCGCCCGGCCGGCGCTGTCCCAGCTCTGGAGCAGAAAATCCGCCACAGTGTCCAGCACGATCAAATCGGCGCTGTCCGGCCCCACCAGGATGTCCCCCACCTTCTCACGGACAATGCCCATACCCATGAGACTGCCCAGAAAATCCCGGTGGGTCAGCTTATATTCCTCCCGAAAGGCGGCCCGGAGACACCGGATGGGGCTCTGGGTCTGCGCCTCCTCCGCCTCCAGCCAGTCGGGGAGAAAGAGGAGCAGGCGGCGCTCCGCCGTCTCATAGCCCCCCAGGGCGGCGTATCCTGTCTCCGGAAAGCCCGCCAGACGCAGCAGTTCCAGCGCCTGGGCCAGCTGGGTGGGAGAGAGAAAATCCGTGGCCGCGGGGACATTGCGGTTCCGGGTCTGCTCCGCCCGGTCCAGGATCTTCGCCAGAACCAGCCGGTCCTCCCCGGCGGCCCCCAGGCGGTCCAGCAGCCGCCCCTTATCCATGGCGCAGCTCCTGTGTGCGGACCAGGGCGGCATAGGCCCCGTCCTTTGCCATCAGCTCCTCGTGGCTCCCCAGCTCGGCGATGCGGCCCTCCTCCACCACGGCGATGCGGTCGGCATTGCGGACGGTGGAGAGGCGGTGGGCGATGATAATGGTGGTGCGGCCCTGGGAGAGCTTTTCGAAGGTCTCCTGGAGCTTGGCCTCGGTGACGCTGTCCAGGGCGGAGGTGGCCTCGTCCAGAATCAGCACCGGCGGATTTTTCAAAAAGATACGGGCGATGGAGATCCGCTGCTTCTGCCCGCCGGAGAGCAGAGCTCCCCGCTCCCCTACGTAGGTGTTGAAGCCGTCGGGCATGGCAACGATGTCGTCGTAAATCTCCGCCAGCCGGGCGGCCTGGGCCGCCTCCTCCTCGGAGGCCCCGGGGCGGCCGTAGCGGATGTTCTCCAGAATACTTGCTGCGAAGAGGAACACGTCCTGCTGCACCACGCCCACGTTCTGCCGCAGGGATTCCTGGGTCACCTGGCGCACGTCCTGACCGTCGATGCGGATGGCGCCGCCGGTCACGTCGTAGAACCGGGGGATCAGCTGGCATAGGGTGGACTTCCCCCCGCCGGAGGGCCCCACCACCGCCACGGTCTCGCCGGGCCGGATGTGGAGATCCACATCGTGGAGCACGTCCAGGTCCTCCTGGTAGGCGAAGCTCACGTGGTCCACGTCGATACGGCCCTCCACCCGGCCTAAGACGCTGGCGTCCGGGGCATCCCGCATGGCGGGCTCCGTGCGCATCAGCTCAATGAAGCGGCCCAAGCCCGCCGTACCGTTGGCGAAAAGCTCGGCAAACGTGGAGAGCTTGCGGACGGGGTTGACGAAGGTAGTGATATACAGGCTGAAGGTGATGAGGTCCACGGTGTCCATCTGCCCCCGCATAATGAAGACGCCTCCGGCGGCAATCACCGCCACGGAGAGGATGCAGAGGAAAAACTCCATCACCGCGTTGAACCGGCCCATAGCCTTGTGGAACTGCCGCTTGGAGGTCTTGAAGCTGTCGTTGGAGGTCTCGAACTTGCGCAGCTCCGTCTCCTCGTTGGCAAAGGCCTTGGCGGTGCGGATGCCGGAGAGGCCGGACTCGATGTCGGCGTTGATGACGGCGGTGCGCTGCTTTACACGCCGGGATGCCTCCTGCATGGACCTCCGGCAGATCCAGACCACCACAAAGAAAATGGGCAGGATCACGGCGATCACCAGCGCCAACCGCCACTGAATCGTAAACATGATGGCCAGGGCCCCTGCGATGGTGACGCCGGAGATGAAGACGTCCTCCGGTCCGTGGTGGGCAAGCTCGGTGATGTCGAAGAGGTCCGCCGTCAGGCGGCTCATGAGCTGGCCTGTGCGGTTGCGGTCAAAGTAGTCAAAGCTCAGCTCCTGCATATGGCGGAACAGGTCCCGGCGAATGTCCGCCTCCACCAGGATGCCGAAGGTGTGGCCCCAGTAGCAAATGACATAGGTCAGCGCCGCCCGCAGGACGAAGGCCGCCAGCACCACCGCCATGACGGCGAAGAAGGTTTGGTAGGCACTTTTCGGCAGCAGCTCGTACATGCACCAGCGGGAGATGTAGGGAAAGGCCAGGTCGATGAGGGAGATCATCAGCGCACAGCCAAGATCCATGAGAAAAAGCCGTCGGTGGGGTTTGAAATAGGAGAGAAATATCTGCAATGTGGATTTTTGCTGAAATTCCCGGGTGGTCATGGCAATACTCCTTATCACATATCGATACAAAGCATATGATACCACAGTTTCCATCTCAGTGCAACGGATATACCCGACGAACGGTAAACAAACTGTCCGCTTTTCCCGGCCCGGCGGGCGCCGGCGTCCAAAACCGCCGCCAACTTCTCCCCATGACCGTCTTCCGAATTGAACAAAAAGAGGGGCTGAGACCGTCTGTCTCAGTCCCTCTTTTTCAGAACCTGTACCAATCGGCAAAAGCACACATCCTGGCGGAAGCCTTTCTGTCTGAACCGCACCGGAAACGTTTGACATCCGCCGGCATCGGGCGGAGCTGCGCCGGTGCGCCGGGGGCCCGGGGACCATCGGCCGCCAGCAGGCGGCACCGGCCCAGCGCATTGCTTGCTGCCGCTGTCAGCGCTTATAAACAAGGGCTGCATGTCATTTGCATTGGTGGTATACTCGGCTCGTGACAAATCGGCAAATCGGAAGTTACACACCATAGTGAATTAAAAATCCGAACACGATTATTACCAGCACACTTCCAATGCGGATGCCTTTCTTTAATTCATCATGGCTTCTCCAATCTGCGGATTTTGGCCATACAGGATTTACCAAAAAGAGCAGTCCAATGATAATCCACCCAATGTTATTGAGTATGCCTATTTTGAAAAATTCTCCGAACACAAAAATGCATGCCAAAATAGCCAGAGAAACATAGCATTGCGATTTGAAAGACAATCGTTTCATGAAAACTCACTTTCTTACAACTTCCAGTTTAGCAGGGGGATTTCACCACAATGTGAAATCCCCCTTGACAAATGTTCTCCTGGCACAGCTTCTCAATCCAGTTTTCCGTACTGTTCATCGTCCACCGGCTCACACCACTCGTTGGAGCAGCTCTCGCCCGGAGCCTCGAGGGCCACATGGCTGAACCAGCTGTCCCTGGCCGCGCCGTGCCAGTGCTTCACCCCGGCGGGAATGACCACCACGCTGCCGGGCAGCAGCGGCCGGGCCTCCTGTCCCCAGGCCTGATACCAGCCCCGGCCGTTGGTGCAGAGCAATATCTGTCCGCCGCCGCTCTTCGCGCGGTGGATGTGCCAGTTGTTTCGGCACCCGGGCTCAAAGGTGACATTGGCCAGAAACAGCCCATCCCCAGGGCCCGTCAGGGAATTCAGATAGGAATTGCCGGTGAAGTACCTGGCATAGGCCTCGTTGGGTTCGCCCAGGCCGAAGAGGCCGCCGTCCGCGCCGTCGCCGTCCCCGTAGACCTTCACCGCCGCCCGAAAGGCCGCCCAGGCGTTGGGCCACCCGGCGTAAAAGGCCAGATGGGTCAGAATCTCCGCCATCTCGCCCTTTGTGACGCCGTTCTCTCTGGCGCTGAGCAGGTGGTAGTGGAAGGAACTGTCTATCAGTCCCTTGCTCACCAGGGCGGAGACTGTGAGGATGGAGCGCATTTTCAGGGACAGCGCTCCCTCCCGGCTCCAGATCTCGCCGAAGAGCACATCGTCATTCAGCTCCGCGAACTTGGGGGCAAAGCCCCCCAGCTGATCTCTGCCCGCCGTCTGTTTTACCATGATTCAAATCCCTCCATTTCAAACTACAGGGCGGCGCTGCCGTGCGCCTCGAGGCTGTTCACCCAGGCCCTGATGCTCTCCGCCGTCTGCCTGCCGTTCAGCAGCCTCCCCTCCCGGATGACTGCGCCGGGGGCGCTGGACCGCAGGTCCTCCGCGGTCCGTCCGAAGCCGCTGCCGCCGGAGGTGGCGAAGAGGATGACGGTCTTGCCGCAGAAGTCGTAGCTCTCCAGAAACGTCCTGACAATCGTGGGCGCCGTGTACCACCAGATGGGAAAGCCCAGAAAGACGGTATCGCACCCCTCTACCGGGGCGTTCCGGTCCGCCAGGGGCGGACGGAAGGCGCGGTCGTTCATCTCCACACTGCTGCGGGAGCGCCTGTCGGTCCAGTCCAGATCCGCCGCGGTGTAGGCTGTCTGGGGCCTGATCTCATAAAGAGCGGCCCCCGCCGCCTCCGCCAGGGTTTTCGCCGCCCGGGCGGTCACGCCGCTGGCGGAGAAATAGGCTACCAGTGTTTTGCTCATCCGTAAAGCTCCTTCCCGTGTTTATCGTAGGACGCCGGCCCCGCCTTTCCACAGGGCGGCCGCCCTCTGCCTGCTGGGATCATACCACCTGGAGCGCGCTCAAAGTCAAGGTTTTTTTCAGCTGCCGGGCCCGGCTTTTGGCCGGTGAATACCGACGGCTGGCCGGCATAAAAAAGAGGAGCCGCCGCGCAGGCGGCCGCTCCTCCGTCAAATAATTCGTCTCTCATCCCAGCCGCCGGCGCAGCTGCTCTGGGTTGTCCGCGTAATTCAAGGCCGTCTCCTCCGTGATCTTTCCCGCCTTGTACAGGTTCAGGATGGACTGATCCATGGAGATCATGCCCTCCTCCCGGCCTCCGGCAGCGATGGCGTTGTCGATCTGGTGGACCTTCCCCTCCCGGATCAGGCTGCGGATGGCGTTGTTGGTGTGCATGATCTCAAAGGCCGGCACCAGGTCGCCGTTCACACCTGGCAGCAGCTGCTGGGACACCACCGTCCGCAGCACCATGCTCAGCTGGGTGCGGATCTGGTCCTGCTGGGCCGCCGGGAAGGTATCCACGATTCGCCCGATGGTGTTCACCGCCCCCTTGGTGTGGAGGGTGGCGATCAGCAGATGACCGGTCTCCGCCGCCGTCATGGCGGTGTGGATGGTCTCCTGGTCCCGCATCTCCCCCAGCAGGATCACGTCCGGCGCCTGCCGGAGACACGCCCGCAGGGCGGAGAGGTAGTCCTCCGTGTCAATGGCGATCTCCCGCTGGCTGACGATGCTCTTGATGTCCCGGTGGAGGTACTCAATGGGGTCCTCCAGGGTGATGATATGGGCCTCCCGGGTGTGGTTGATCCGGTCGATGACGCAGGCCTGGGTGGTGGACTTGCCGCTGCCCGCCGTGCCGGTGACCAGAATCATGCCGTGGGTCTCCTCCGCCAGGTCCATCACCTGGGCGGGAATGGACAATTCCTCCCAGCTGGGGATGTCAAAGGCCACAATCCGCACCACCGCCGCCAGGGATCCTCTCTGGCGGTAGGTGTTGACCCGGAACCGGGCCAGCCCCCCCACGGAAAAGGAGAAGTCGTCGTCCCCCCGGCTGAGAAACCGGTCCGGGGACCGCTGTGCCTGCTGGTAGAGGGCCATAATCAGCCGCTCCGTCTCCTGGGGGAAAACCCGCTCACCGCCCACGGGAGTCATGCGCTTTTCCAGCTTGACACACACCGGGCCGCCGGCCACGATGAACAAATCGGAGGCCTTGGCCTCCACCGCAAATCTCAGGTAATCCAACAGTTCCAAGTTCCGGACCTCCATATCCATTATTCAAACAGCGTGCCGTCCCAGAGGTCCAGCCCCTCCACGGTCTCCCACTCTCCGGTGTACTGCGCCTGCCAGCGCAGGATCTCGTACTCCTCTCCGTCCACGATGACCTCCACATCCAGCTCCTGGCTGTCGGAGATGGGAACGGCATATGTATAACGTGTCCCGCGGTGCCAGGAATCATAGCTGTGGCTCTCCGCCTCCACCGGCGTCTCGCCGTTTCTCAGCCGGGCCAGAATCTCCTGGGCGGCGCAGTCGGCGGCGTAATACTCCTCCACCGCCCGGGCGGAGGCCTCCGCAAGGCGGGCGTCGGCCTGGACCGTGGTGAGGCTCAGCAATGCGAATACCGTCAGGCACAGCACAGCGAAGGCCACCAGCAGCGAGATGCCGCCCACCGCCGGGGGGGAGAAGACCTCTCTCTTCCGTTCAGTCACGGCCGCTCACCTCCTGCCACGCGATGTTGATGGAAAACAGGGTGTCCAGCATCTGGTCCGCATTTCCATTGCCGGTGATCACGCAGACCACCGCCCGCTGGAGGCCCGGAAACTCCGGGTCCGACAGGTCGGTGTCCGCCCGGGAGGGCACGGTCAGCGGATCGGCGGGGTCCGGAGGATTGGCGGAAACGGACAGCCGGTAATACGGCGCGGGCCGCTCCATACCGCAGTCCCCGGCGGGAATGGGAGTCCAGTTCTCATCGTAGTCCAGAGAGAAGGTGACAAATTCCTCACTGTACGCCGCGCCCAGGTCCTCCGCGGCCCTGGAGAGGGCGTTTTGGGCGTCGCCGCCGTAGTGCCGGACGGTTTCTGCGGCGTTCTGGCACAGCACCGCCGCCCGGTCCCGGGCCTCGCTTCTGGAGGAGAGACTGTCGGACTTCACGAAGGCCTGCAAACACAGGGCCGCCGCCAGGGCAAATACCAGCAGCATCACCATCTGCTCCATCAGAATCAACGGCGCCTTGCTCCTCATGAAACCGCCTCCTCTCCGCTCCGGAGGGACAGCCGCAGGGTGTCCTCCGTGCCGTCGGCGGCGGTGAGGGAGGCCTCCAGCAGCCCGTCCTCCAGGGACAGCTCCAGCGCCCTCGCCTCCATGATCTTCTGCCCGTCCTGGGGCTCCATGGGCTCCTCCGCCAGGCAGTAGAGCTCCATCAGCCACCCGTCGTAGCAGTAGACCCGGGCGGCGTAGGTCTCGTCCGCCCCCAGAATCAAGGCGTCTGTGCCGCCGAAGTCCTCCACGGCAACGCCGCCGGCGTGGTCCGCCTGGCGCACCCGGGTGGCGATGTACTGCACGCCGGTGCGGCGCTCATAGGCCGCCTGGTCCCGCTCCGTCAGACGGCGGTAGGCGTCCGCCCCGGTAAGCAAAACCACCAGCACGCACGCCGCGAAGACCCCGAACAGCAACAGGGCCACCAGTCCGTCGATATGATGTTTTACCTGCTTTTCTCTCATGACTCACGCACCACCACGGTGATGTCCGGCATGAGGTTTTCGGCAAAGGCGCTGTAAAACACCGCGTACCGCTCCTCATCCACACGGATGCCGTAGTGGTCCTCCAAATACTCCAGATTGGGGGGATAGACCCCCTCGGCGGCATAGCAGGCCGCGCAGCTGCGGCGCAGGGCCTCCTCCAGCTGCCTAAGGTCCTCGGCGTCCCGGCCGTCCGAAAGGCTGTCCAGGGCGGCGGCGAACATCACCAGCACCGCCGCGGCGATGGCCGGCAGCAGCAGCCCCCGCAGCATCCCCAGCCAGGGATTCTTCCTCTTTCTCATGGGCTCACCCGATGGCGGACATGATGTGCATCAAGGGCAGCATCACCGAGAGAAGGATCAAACCCACCAGGATGGAGCACACCAGCACCAGGGCCGGCTCCACCCGGCTCACCTTCTCCTCCAGAGCGGCCTCGCTCTCCTCAGAGAGGTCGGCGGCAATCTTCTCCATGGCGGCGTCGCCCGCGCCGCCCCGCTGGCCCATCTCCAGAAGGCGGCAGGCGCCGCCGGGCAGCAGTCCGCTGGCCTTCATGGCCGCGCTGGACCGCTCGCCGCCCTCCAGGCGGGCACGGCAGTCCAGGCACCGCTCTCTGGCGACGGGGGTCTCCTCCATCAGTCCGGCGGCCAGTTCCACTGCCTCCTCAATGGGCATGCCGCTGGCCATGCCCATTGCCAGGGCCTGGGCCAGACGGGCGTCGTTCATCTTCCGGGCCACGCCCTTGTCTCCATGGCTCCTGCGCCAGGAGACGGTCAGCTTCTCCCGGAAGGAGGGCACGGCGGCAAAGACCGCCAGAAACACCGCCGCCAGGACCAGCAGAACCCACAGCACCGGCATGGCGCCGTCCAGCCAGCGGCCCAGGGTCAGAAGGCTCCCGGCCACGCCGGTGAGCCGCCCGCCAAGGGAGGCGTACACATCGTCAAAGATGGGCAGGACCTTCACCAGCAGCACCGCGATGACCACCAGCATCAAAAGTAGCATCACCGCCGGGTACAGCAGGGCGCTGCGGACCCGGCGGTCCAGGCGGGCGCGGCTCTCATAGTACCGGGACAACGCCGCCAGGGCCTCCTCGGTCCTTCCGGCCCGCTCGCCAACCTCCACCAGGCCGCAGACGTAGACGGGGAAGCCCTCCGCCCCCCGCATGGCGCCGGAGAGGGCGGCGCCGCCGTCCACCTCCTTCGCCATGTCCAGCAGCATGGTCTTGTACTCCGGATCACTCTCCTCCGCCAGGAGGGACAGCGCGTCCCCCGTTCCCACGCCGGCGTGGAGCAGCATGGACAGCTCCAGGCACAGTGTGGACAACTCCCCGTGGGAAATGCCGTTCTTCTTCATGAAACGCTCCAATCCGCGCTGACGCGCATCAAAAACTATGCTCTCATTGTACCGGAAAATCCGGAATCCGTAAAGGGTAATTTTCCCTGAATTTTATACAATCAGTAGAGGCTGGTCTCCTTGTAATGGCTTCCGTCGCCGATGAACTTCAAAATCGAGCTGCTGCTCTTGCCGGAGGAGGCAAAGGTGGGGTCCATCCGGTGCCAGGTGCTGCCGTCAAAATAGATGGCGTTGTCGATCCAGCCGGTCTCCTTCGTCCAGACGCTGATCCAGGCGTGGTAGGCCGGATTGGTAGTGCCGGCGTAGCCCACCACCAGCTTGCAGGGCACGCCCAGACTGCGGAGCATCCCCGTCATCAAGCTGGCGTAGTCAAAGCAGATGCCCTTTTTCGCGGCCAGCACATTGTCCAGCACCGGCAGGTAGCCGCTCTGGACCGTGGCCGCCAGCTGGCGGTCATAGGTCAGATTGTTCACCACAAAGGTATAGACCTTCTCCACCAGCTTCAAGGGGTCGGTCTCACTGCCTGCCAGCTCCTTGGCCTTGGCCAGGGTGTTTGTGGCGTTCTCATAGTCCACATACTGATTGGGCCGCAGATAGGGAGCGAACTCGTCGCTCAGCGTCACCTTAAAGGTCACCGATACCACCTCAGCGTACTTTTGGGCGGTGGTGTTCTCAAACACCGTCACCTTGTAAGTGCCGTTGCCGTCGGACAGGGGGAAGGTGGTCCACTCCCCCGGCTTCAGGTCGTAGTAGGGCTTATCCCGGGTGGGGCCGGAAACCTGCACCTTCAGCTTTTTGGACGTGGACGCGGTGAACTGGACCATCACATAGCCGTCCTGTGTATTGGAGTAGTCGATGATGGCCCTGGAGTTCTTTTTCACGGAGGTGCCGGAGGCCACCGGCAGCAGCAGCGTGTTCGACGCCCCGGCCAGGGGCACCGCCGCGTCCGCCAGAGTCACCTCAGCCAGCCGCGTATTGTTGACAGTTCCTCCCGCGCCAAGAGCGGAGGCGCTGCCCGCCAGCAGAACCGCCGAGAGCACCAGTGGGACGATCCTTCTGAAAATCTTCATAATTGATACCTCATTTTTGCCCAAATACATACCTTGGGGCCATTCAAGCACGGCCCACGCTTCTAATCTAGGGACAGTATAGCACATGCCTCCGGAAAATGGAAGTACTTTTTCGAAAATTTTTTTCATTTTTTTCTTTTTCATGTAACCAACCTGTTGCGCGGCAGAAAAAAATGTGCTAATCTGATGAGGAAACGGAGATGGGAACCCCTTTACAGAGAACGCCGGAAGCCTCGTTTCCTGTCTCAACCTTATCTGAACAAACTGAAAGGGGGCATCCCCATGGACACTCCTATCCTGCGCGTACAGACCCTTGGGGGCTTCTCCATCCGCCGGGGGGAGGCGGCGCTCACCGGCGGCCGCTCCCGCAAGCTCTTTTTGCTGCTGGCCTTCCTGATCTGGGAGCGGGCCCGCCCCGTTTCCTACGGGGAGCTGTCGGACCTGCTCTGGGCCGGGCAGGACGCCGGGTCCCTCAACGCCCTAAAGGCCATCCTCCATCGGGCCCGCTCCGCCCTGGACCAGCTGGGGGCGGGGTGCGGAAGGGCCCTGATCCTCAGCCGGGAGGGCGGCTGCCAGTGGGACCCGGAGGCCCCCCTGGTTCTGGACGCGGAGGACTTCGCCCGCCTGCTGGCGTCGGAGGACCTGGAACCGCGGCTGGAGGCCCTGGCCCTGTACCGGGGGAACTTCCTCCCGTTCCTCGCCGGCCATCCCTGGGCAGACGCCCAGGCGGAGACCCTGCGGCGGCAGTACCTGGAGACCCTTCTGACCGCTCTTACCGCCCTAGCGGAAGGGGGCCGCTGGCAGGAGATCTCGGACCTGAGCGCCGCCGCCTGCACCCTGGAGCCCTGCCGGGAGGACCTGTGCCGCTTTCGCATAGAGGCCCTGCTCCATCTGGACCGCTGCCAGGAGGCCGTTCAGGCCTATGACGCTCTCCACGGGCACCTGCTCTCCCGGCTGGGAGTCCTGCCCTCCCAGGACCTGCGGGACCTGTACCAGGAGGCCCTGGGGGACCGGGACCCAAGGGCGGTCTCCCCCGCCACGCTGCTGGAGACCCTGCTGGAGCCTCCCCGGTCCGGCACCCTGCTGTGCGGCTTCGACGCCTTCCGAACCATCTGCCACAGCACCGCCCGGATGGCGGGCCGGAACGGCCGGCCGGTCCACATCGCCCTGCTCACCGCCGCCGGGGACGACTCCCTGCCCCGCCGCAGTCTGGACCGGGCCATGGACCACCTGGAGGAGGTGATCCGGGAGGGCCTGCGGCGGGGGGACGCCGCCGCCCGCTGCGGCGCGGCCCAGTTCGTCCTGCTGCTGCCCCAGGCGGACTACGATGCCAGCCGGGCTGTCTGCGCCCGCCTGGTGCGCTCCTTCACCCGCCGTTACCCCCACGCTCCCGTCCGCATCACCTCCTTCGTCCAGCTCCTGCCGCCCGGCTGAACAGTTTTGTCCTGTTCATATGACTGCAGCCAGCAGAACTCCCGGCAAACGGGCCGGCCAGGGAGGCGGCGCGAAATGGGGAAATCATTCCTGATTCCCAGGCCTTGTTTTGATAAATGGCAAAATACGCAGCGGCGAGAGATTTTTTTTGCCGGTCAAGGCAATTTGACGCCGCCATACTCTGAGTATGGCAAGGAAAATCAACGCAAAGCGGCGGAAAAAGATCCGTCGCTTGGGCGTTTTGACATTTTTCAAACATGGCCTAATTCCTTGACAACCCCCTCGCCCAAATGCTACCATGGAGGCGTCTCCCTCCGGGAGACGCAATCGCTGAAAAGGAGGAGAACTATGGACAAAACGGACCAGCGCTATCACCATTTCGTGCAGATCCTGCGGGAGGAACTGGTGCCCGCCATGGGCTGTACGGAGCCCATCGCCATCGCCTACGGCGCCGCCAAGGCCCGGGAAGTCCTGGGCCGTCTGCCGGACAAAATCCTGGTGGAGGCCAGCGGGAACATCATTAAAAACGTCAAAAGCGTGGTGGTGCCAAACACCGGCGGACTCAAGGGCATTGAGGCCTCCGCCGCAGCCGGCGCCGTGGCCGGAGACGCCGGGAAGATCCTGGAGGTCATCTCCCAGGTGACGGATGCGCAGAAAGCGGAGATCAAAGCCTATCTGGACAGTCATGAGGTCCGGGTGGCCCCCGCGCCGGGGGACGTGGTCTTTGACATCATCCTCACCCTCACCGCCGGCGAGGACACCGTCCGCCTGCGCATCGCGGACTACCACACCAACATCGTCCTCATTGAGCGCAGCGGCCAGACTCTGCTGGAGGCCGGAAACGTGGTGTCCCAGGACAATACCGGCGGCCTGACGGACCGCAGCTGCATGTCCGTGGAGGCCATCGTGGACTTTGTGAACACCTGCGACATCGAGGACGTGCGGGAGATCGTCCAGCGGCAGATCGACTACAACTACGCCATCGCCCAGGAGGGCATGGCCCACGACTGGGGCGCCAACATCGGCAAGGTCCTCCGGCAGCACTACGGGGACGACATCAAAATCCGCGCCCGGGCCATGGCCGCCGCCGGGTCCGACGCCCGCATGAGCGGCTGCGAGATGCCGGTCATCATCGTCTCCGGCAGCGGCAACCAGGGCATCACCGCCTCGGTGCCCGTCATCGAGTACGCCAAGGAACTGAACGTGAGCCAGAAGACCATGCTCCGCGCCGTCACCCTCAGCGACCTTTTGACCATCCACATGAAGACCGGCATCGGCCGCCTCAGCGCCTACTGCGGGGCCGTCAGCGCCGGGTGCGGCGCCGGCGCCGCCATCGCCTGGCTCCAGGGCGGAGACTTTGAGACCGTGGCCCACACCTTGGTCAACGCCCTGGCCACCATCTCCGGCATGATCTGCGACGGGGCCAAGCCCTCCTGCGCGGCCAAGATCGCCGCCGCGGTGGACGCGGGCCTCCTGGGCTACCATATGTACCGCAGCCAGCAGCAGTTCTACGGCGGCGAGGGCATTGTCTCCAAAGGCGTGGAGAACACCATCGCCAACATCGGCCGCCTGGGCCGCCTGGGCATGCGGGAGACGGACCGGGAGATCATCCGCATCATGACCGGACAGCCCCCCAAGGCGTAAAATCTCCCCCGCTCCGCGTATGCGCGGGCTCCGCCGCGCGTATGCTGGAACAGAGATCCGCGGAGCAAAATTTGTGTTGTGTGTGTTGACACAGAAAGAGAGGATTTTTTATGACCGCTGAGAAAAAGGGAATGAGCCTGCCCCTGAAGCTGCTGATCGGCATTGTGGTGGGCATTGTGCTGGGCCTGTTCCTGCCGGAGAGCGTCATGACCATCGTGGTGACGCTCAAGTACGTCCTGAACCAGCTCATCATGTTCTGCGTGCCCCTGATCGTCATCGGCTTCATCGCCCCCTCCATCACCAAGATGGGCTCCAACGCCACGAGGATGCTGATGGTGGCAATCGTCGCCGCCTACGTCAGCACCGTGCTGGCCACGCTGATGTCCATGGCGGCCGGCTACGTGCTGGTGCCCTTCCTGCCCATCGCCTCCAGCATGGAGGGCTTGAAGGAGCTGCCCGGCGTGGCCTTCCAGCTGGACATTCCCCAGATCATGCCCGTCATGAGCGCCCTGGTGTTCTCCGTGCTCATCGGCCTGGCCGCCGTGTGGACCAAGGCCAAGACCATCACCGTGGTGCTCCAGGAGTTCCAGAACATCGTCCTCAGCGTTGTGAAGAAGGTGGTCATTCCCGTCCTGCCCTTCTTCATCGCCCTGACCTTCTGCGGCCTGAGCTATGACGGCACCATCACCAAGCAGTTCCCCGCCTTTTTGCTGGCCATCGTCATCGTCATGGCGGGCCACTACATCTGGATGGCAGTCCTCTACGGCTTCGCCGGCGCCTACTCCGGCCACAGCGCCATTGAGGTGGTGAAGCACTACGGCCCCGCCTACCTCACCGCCGTTGGCACCATGTCCTCCGCCGCCACGCTGGCAGTGGCCCTGGACTGCGCCCGCAAGAGCTCCGTGCTCCGCTCCGACATGGTGGAGTTCGGCGTGCCCCTGTTCGCCAACATCCACCTGTGCGGTTCCGCCCTCACCGAGACCTTCTTTGTGATGATCGTCTCCAAGGTGCTCTACGGGGAGCTGCCCAACGCGGGCCGCATGGTGCTCTTCATCCTGCTGCTGGGCATCTTCGCCATCGGCGCCCCCGGCGTCCCCGGCGGCACGGTCATGGCCTCCCTGGGCCTGATTACCGGCATTCTGGGCTTTGACAGCGACGGCACCGCCCTGATGCTGGCCATCTTCGCCCTCCAGGACAGCTTCGGCACCGCCTGCAACGTCACCGGCGACGGCGCTCTGACCCTGATCCTCACCGGCTACGCCGAAAAGCACGGCATCAAGAAAGAATCCATCCAGACAGTGGAGCTCTGATTCTGCGCGACTCCCCCATTTTCGGGCTCCGGCCCGGGAATGGGGGATTTTTTGCCCCCATCCGCCCGCCAGCCGCGGCGGGCCCGTGTCCTCTCCGTCCATCTCCCGACCGGCAGGCCCGCGGCTGTGTCAATTTTTGTCAGATACTGTCATATACCGTCACAAGTGCGGAAAACTGGGGAAATTTGTCATATTCTGTATACATCCAAAGATAGAGAAAGGATGACAGGGATGAAAAATCTCTCACGGATTCTGTCGGAGCTTGCAAACCACGGAAGCTGGGAGGGCTACGGCCTGCTCAATTACGCAATCATGGAGGCCGTCAAAGCGCAGCCCATGCCGGTCAATATGGATCAGCTGTGCGAGCAGCTGGTCGGCATCGGAGACAAGCGCAATCCGAAAAGTATTTACCGCTCCATGGCTCGGGCGGTGGACGACATCTGGGCCAAGCCGGAGAGCCGGCCCCTCTTGAAGGAATATTACCACCGGGAGCTGGTGGAAAAACCCACGCTGGACAGCTTTATCTGCGCCCTGGCCCGGTATCTGTGGGAACAGGCCGCCGCTCCGCAGCTCTATGAGATCATCTTTGACCAAGTCAGTGAGAAATATGGAATTATCAGCCACATCGGAGACCCCAAGATCTGGGCCGCCTTTCCCGCCATTACGGCGGACAGGGTGCTGGTGGAACAGATTGTCGCCTTTCTCTGCGACAAGGAGGTCCCTCCGGAGATCTTCAAAAACCTCTATCTCTCCGGCGGGCTACTGTGTGGGCTTGAATAAAGGAAGCGCCGCCTGCTGAAAGCAGGCGGCGCTCAGCTTGCCGAAAATACTTTTCGGCAAGCTGAGCAGGATTTCCAGAACCTCAAAAAGTTCTGAAAGTCCCTAATTGAAACAGCGCAGGGAACCCCTCCTGGGTTCCCCGCACACACCCCTCCTTCCCGTTGAATCAATCTCCACCGTTTTTTGACAGGCCGAGCGCCGCCTGCTTTCAGCAGGCGGCGCTTTCTCTTTCTGGGATTCAGCCCTCCGGCCTGTCAGGCCGCGGCCTTTTGGGCGCCCATCTTCTGAAGGGCCACAACGCCCAGCACCAGCACCAGACCGATGATGTCGCTGGCAAACCCCGGGAACATCATGCTCAATCCGCCCACCGCCATAAGGACGCGGAACAGGGGATTGATTCTGCGGAACAGCGTGCCGTTGAGGGCCGCCGCAATGCCGAACAGGCCCACCAGCGAGGTGACGACAATCACCACCACGTCCACCGGGCCGGTATCCACCAGAAGCATGGCGGGATTGAAGGCGAAGATATAGGGCACGATGAAGGCGGCAATGGCCAGCTTTGTGGCGTTGACGCCGGTCTTCATGGGGTTGGACTTGGCAATGGCGCTGCCGGCGTAGGCCGCCAGGGCCACGGGGGGCGTGATGTCCGCCACGATGCCGAAGTAAAAGACGAAGAAGTGGGCGGGGATCTTGCCGATGCCCAGGGTAATCAAAATGGGGGCGCAGGTGGAGGCCATGATGCAGTAGTTGGCGGTGGTGGGCACGCCCATGCCCAGCACGATGCAGCACAGCATGGTCAAAAACAGGGCGATAAACAGGGCCAGCGCCTCGTTGGGGATCATACGGCTGATGTTCACCACCGCGCTGACCAGCTTGGACGCCAGACCCGTCACGGTGATGCACCCGGCCACCATGCCGGCCATGGAGCAGGCCACCGCCACAGTGATACAGCCCCGGCCGCCGGCCTCCAGGGAGGAGGCGATCATGGCGGCGGTCTCCTTCACCGCGTGGACGGCGAAGCCCTCGCCGTGCTGGGCGCGGCTGTCCCGGAAGATATGGGGCAGGCTCACCAGAATGGTCAGCACAATGGCGATGGCCGCGGAAAACTGGAGAGTCCGGGCGCCGGTGGACACCAGCCAAACCAGAACCACCAGGGGGATCAGCAGATAGATGCTGCGGATCAGCAGCCGGAACCTGGGCAGCTGGTCCCGGGGGACGCCCTGGAGCCCCAGCCGCTTGGCCTCCAGATGGACGGAGAGGAAGATGCCGGTGAAGTACAGCAGGGCCGGGAGGATGGCCTTCAACGCCACGGTGGCATAAGTGGTGTCCATATACTCCGCCATGAGGAAGGCGGCGGCGCCCATGATGGGGGGCATGATCTGCCCGCCGGTGGAGGCGGCGGCCTCCACGGCCGCGGCAAACTCGCCCTTATAGCCGGTCTTCTTCATCATGGGGATGGTGACGGAGCCGGTGGTCACCGTATTGCCCACGGAGGAGCCGGAGACCATACCGCACAGGGCGGAGGAGATCACCGCCACCTTGGCCGGGCCGCCGGAGGAGGAGCCCGCTGCGCAGTTGGCCAGGTCGATGAAAAAACTGGAGATGCCGGTGCGCTCCAGGAAGGAGCCGAAGATGATGAACACGGCGATGAACTTGGCGCACACCTGGATGGGCGTGGCCATGACGCCGGAGGTGCCGTAGAAGAGGGTATAGATCACCCGGGCCAGACTCTGGCCGCTGGCAAAGGTGTAGATCATCAGCGCCCCCACCACGCAGAGGATGGGCAGGCCCACGCACCGGCGGCACAGCTCCGCAAGGCACAGAATCCCTATGATGCCCAGGGCAATATAGAGCCACGCCCCGTCGATGGCGTTCTCGCCCCAGGGGTCAATCTTGGCGGCGCTGGTAATGACCATGACCAGGTTTCTGTAATTCAGGCAGTAATAGAAGAAGGACCCGGCTCCCAGGACCATCAGCGCGATGTCGTACCAGGGCATGGAGTTGGGGGTCACGTGTCCTTTGCGGAGGGGGTAGTTGAGATAGCCCATGATGATAATCAGCCCCAAAAAGGCCGACAGGCGGATGGGAAGGTCCGCCGTGCTCCACAGAGTGGACCAGATGCAGTACAGGGAGAACAGCGCCGTAATCACGCTGACCACCGTCTTGGGCACTCCCTCCCAGATACGGGTGGCGGACTCCCGGTCATACTTGCGCATGACCTCATCCATCTCCGCCGCCGTGCCGGTCTCCACGTCCGGCAGGGCGTTCTTGTCTTTCTCGCTCATTGGGTGAAACCTCCTTGATCGAATTTCTCTTGCTGTTTTGAAAAGGCGTAAAGCGGAGGCTTCGCCGCCCTTTCAACACAGCAAGGGCCGCGAAATGCGGCCCTTGCCGGATGGAATCCCTTCCGGACTGGGAATCTTAACGCTCCCTGAGCACCCCCGCTCAGTAGGTCCCGGCGGGAATGGTATAGGCGCTGTAATAGGGGGAGGCGGCCAGCAGGTTGCTGGTGTGCTCCTCGTCCAGGCTCACCAGATACACGGGCTTGGCGGTGGCCAGGTCCACGATGGCGGTGGTGGGCGCGCCGGCCACCACAAATGCGGCGTCAATCTTGCCGTCCTTCAGGCTGTCGGCACTGTCGCTGAAGCCCTGGTAGACGGGGCTGATGCCGGTGTCGGGATCAATGCCGTAGGCGCCCAGAACATCCACCGCGTTGAACCAAACGCCGGAGCCCCGGTCGCCGATGGAAACGGACTTGCCGGCAAGATCCGCCACGGACTTGATGTCGGGATTGGTGGTGACGATCTGGACCTGCTCCATGTACAGCGCAGCCACTACGGAGAAATTATCCACCTTGCTGTCAAAAAGACGCTCGCCGTTGTAGCCGTAGCTCATCACGTCGGACTGGACAAAGGCCAGCTGCACATCGCCGGCGGCCAGATCCTCGATGTTGGCCTTGGAGCCGCCGGAGGTGACGGCGGTGACGGAGACGCCGGTGTTGTTGGAGACATAGCTGGAGAGCACGCCGCCGAAGCCGTAATAGGTGCCGGACTCGCCGCCGGTGCCGAAGGTCAGGGCCTTGGAGCTGCCCGTGCCGGCGCCGTCCTTCACGGAGGCCACGTCCTTGCCCTTTTCAGCGAAGTACTTCGCCGCGCCGGGGTGATAGGGCACGGAGGTGACGGAGGACGCGAAGTCCAGGTCCAGCTCGCCGCCCTTGGCGTGCTGCTCGGTGATGGCGTCCTTGTTCTCAAAGATCGTGGACACAAAGGCGTAAATGTCGTCCTCGGGCACGTCGTCCCGGGCGATGACCACGGCGCCCACGGCCACGGTGTTGGTATCCACGGCGGCCGCGCCATTGCCGGCGTCGCCGCTGCCGGAATTGCCGCCGCCGCAGGCGGCCAGCACGGTGACCATCATCATGACGGCCAGCAGAAGAGACAGAATCTTTTTCATCTCAAATCCTCTTTTCCTATTTTGATACACAGACTTGCCTGTGCTGAATATTATAACTTGTACTCCTTCATTTTTCAAGTACATTTTTGACTTTTCAGTCCTTTTCTGCAAGTTTGCACTGTCATTCCTTCATTTTACTTCCCGTTTTGCATTACTGTCACAGAAATCCTGCAAATTTTGCCCGTCCGTCCCTCTCAGAGCAGGAAATTTCTCCCTTTTTTGACAACCGTTTGAAAACTGCGCCGCAGACATTCGATTCCGCGCAAAGGGGCTCCAGCCCCCTCGCAGTCCCCCACTCCCGCTCAGCGCTTTTGTTTTGGTTTTTGGATAGACGGAGGCGCGGGCAATTTGCCCGCGCCTCTTCAAGATTCGCTTTTGTTATTTCCGCTCCTTGGTATCCACTTCCCTGCCCAGCAGCTCCAAGAACTGGTCCATCGTCATGGCGCCCAGGTCCTCGCCGCTGCGGTGGCGGACGGAGACGGTCTTGTTCTCGATATCCCGGTCGCCCACCACCAGCATATAGGGGGTCTTCTCCAGGGTGGCCTCCCGAATCTTCTTGCCGATCTTTTCGTTGCGCGCGTCGGTCTCCGCCCGGAAGCCCGCCTTGTCCAGCCCCGCGGCGATCTCGGCGGCATAACCGTCCGCCCGCTCGGTGACGGTGAGGACCTTCACCTGCACGGGGGCCAGCCAGGTGGGGAATGCCCCGGCGAAGTGCTCGGTGATGACGCCGATAAACCGCTCGATGGAGCCCAGGAGGGCCCGATGAATCATAATGGGCCGGTGCTTCTCACCGTCCTCGCCCACGTATTCCAGCTCAAAACGCTCGGGCATCTGCATATCCAGCTGGATGGTGCCGCACTGCCAGGTGCGGCCCAGAGAGTCGGACAGGTGGAAGTCCAGCTTGGGGCCGTAGAAAGCGCCGTCTCCGGCGTTGATGATGAAGTCTTTGCCCATCTCGGTGATGGCGGCCTGGAGCGTGTCCTCGGCGAACTTCCAGACGGCCTCGTCGCCCATGTGGTCCTCGGGCATAGTGGAAAGCTCGATCTGATAGGTCAGGCCAAAGGTGGAGTAGATCTCGTCAAAGAGCTTCACCACATTTTTGATCTCGTCTTTCATCTGGTCCGGGGTCATGAAGATATGGGCGTCGTCCTGGGTGAAGCAGCGGACCCGGAAGAGGCCGTGGAGCGCGCCGCTCATTTCATGCCGGTGCACCAGACCCAGCTCCGCCATGCGCAGGGGGAGATCCCGGTAGGAGTGGGGCTCGCTTTTGTACACCAGCATGCCGCCGGGACAGTTCATGGGCTTGACGGCGTAGTCCTCCCCGTCAATGACAGTGGTGTACATATTGTCCTTGTAGTGGTCCCAGTGGCCGGAGCGGTGCCAGAGGTCCTGGTTGAGGATGATGGGGGTGGCGATCTCCACATAGCCGTACCGCTTGTGGCACTGCCGCCAGTAGTCCAGGAGGGTATTCTTCAGCACCATGCCCTTGGGCAGGAAGAAGGGGAAGCCCGGGCCCTCCTCGGCCATCATGAAGAGCCCCAGTTCCCTGCCCAGCTTCCGGTGGTCCCGGCGCTTGGCCTCTTCAATGCGCTGGAGGTACTCATCCAGCTCGTCCTTCTTGGGGAAGGCCACGCCGTAGATCCGCTGGAGGGTCTCCCGGCTGGAGTCGCCCCGCCAGTAGGCGGCGTTGCAGGCGGTGAGCTTGATGGCGTTGCCTTTGATGCGGCCGGTGGAGTCCAGGTGGGGTCCGGCGCAAAGATCCGTGAACTCGCCCTGCTTGTAGAAGCTGATGACGGCGTCCTCGGGCAGGTCGTTGATGAGCTCCACCTTATAGGGCTCGCCCTTCTCCTCCATGAACTTCACGGCCTCTTCCCGGGGCAGCTCGAACCGCTCCAGTTTCAGCTTCTCCTTGCAGATCTTGCGCATCTCGGCCTCCAGCTCCTCCAGCTGGGTCTCGGAAAAGGGCTCCGGGGTGTCGAAGTCGTAGTAGAAGCCGTTGTCGATGCTGGGGCCGATGGCCAGCTTCACCTCGGGGTGGAGCCGCTTCATGGCCTGGGCCAGCACGTGGGAGCAGGTGTGCCAGTAGGTCTTGCGGTAAGTCTCGTTGTCAAAGGTATAGAGATTGTTTTCCTCGCTCATGGTAGTCCTCCTTGTATTCTGGGGCAATGGATAAAAAAATCCCGCCCCTGATGTTCTCAGGGGTGGGATACGAAAGTCGCATTCCACGGTTCCACCCTGCTTGCGGCCCCGCGGAGGAGGCCGCCGCTCGTATCCGCTGTAACGTGCGGCAGACGTCCCGGTCATCCCGGGCGGCTCGGGAGTGGTACAGCCGCCGCCTGCCGCAGGGCCCTCGCACCAAACGGGCCCCTCTCTGCGCGGCGCATCGCGGTTTCTTCTCCGTCAACGCTGATTTCAGGTGGTACTATATCATTCTACGGGGGAAATGTCAAGGTTTCGTGTGAATTACAGGCGAATACTGATAAATCGCAGCTTAACGGGCTTTCCGCCAGCAAGTACCAGGTAATCAAGGCTATCTCTGGTTGATGTTGACACCGGATAATATCTCAGAAGATCTCTTTTATGACCTCTATCATTCCCGTTCACTGTTGAAATGCCAACTTTGAACGTATTCCTTTGGCAATTATTGTGAAACTGCCTTCATTTTCCTTATTTAATTGGTTCATACACTCACGGAGCAACCGAGGAATTTTCAATCTTTGGGGGCACACCGTTTCACAGGCATTGCAGGCAATACAAGCCGAGGGTTGTAGTTTCTTTAACTGTGATGTAATGCATAAAGGGTGGTTTCACCAGGCCACTACATTACATTGACTGCGGTTCATTTGTGGCAGAATGGCATAGGCCGGAAAGGCGGTGATCGACCAGCAGGAGGGAACCGAAGGGGGGAGCGTCCGGGGATGACCTGGGCGCTCCGTTCTCTTTGTCGGCCCTCTGCTAAGAGCGCACTTACTCACCACTCGGAAGCGGGCGGTGGTACTGCCTCCGGCAGCCGTGCATTCTCCGAGGAAGGCCGGGCGTCCCTTCTCTGCCCAGTATGGACAGGCCAGCAGACGCCATCGGCGGCTTGTGCATCGGGCGGAGCTGCACCGATGCACCGGGAGCTTGGGGGCCATCGGCCCCCAACAAGCTGCGCCGGGTATATACCGGGGCATTGCTTGCTACTACTATCAGCACCTGTAAATGAGGGTTGAATGTCATTCCCATTGGTGGTATACTTGGCTTGTAACAAATCGGTATTTGCATGGAGGTATCTTCAAGTGAAAAAATATGAGTATAAAGTACTAACAATCGCAACTGCTTTAGCTGTAAGTACAAAGCAATATGAAAAGGTTGCGCAGGAGTTTGAAACACAATTAAATGAATTGGGAGCTGATGGTTGGGAACTTGTTCAGCGCATGGATGGTTTCTTTTTTCTAAAAAAGGAAATTGAATAAATTCCAGTTTATCGGGGGGACTTCATCTTTTGGGTGAAATCCCCCTTGACAAATGTTCTCTTGGGAGGTCATTGCCATAGAGTGCGCAATGCACAAATCATTATATAAGTTCAGGCGTTTTGGAATATCCAAACCAGCCGGACAACTATCACAGCAATAACGGCATCCGGTATAGTTTGCACCCAATGGAACGCCCAGGCAGCCGTACTTTCTTCCGGACGAATGATTCTCATTTTTGACTCATAACGCTCCGGTACGTTTGCCAATCTACCACCTCGGACAGGTTCCATGACCCCAATTGGTATCCTACGTTCTTTCAATAACTCACATTTTTGCTTTGCATCCTGCAATTTCCAGTCCAGATCATTCAGCCGTATTTGGCAATTATCCAGTTTACACTGAATAAGTATAATTGAATTTGGCTGCCGTCTCTTTATAGTATTTATTGTAATTAGAGCAGTACTTAACTGCCGCTTTAGGCCTTGTTTGAAAAATGGCGGAATACCCAACGGCGAGAGATGTTTTCGCCAATCAAGGCAAATTTTTGCAGGCGGGCTGACGCCCGGCAAGAAAATTTATCGCAGAGTGGCGGATCAAGATCCACCGTTTGGGCGTTTTGTCTTTTTTCAAACAGGGCCTAACCTCCCGTTCCCAACAAGATATTCCCTTACTGGGCACAGTTTTCATTCAGCTTCCACTTGATTGCTTATGGCCAAAAAACGCCCCTCATCGTGTAGTTTTCACAGAATCTCTCTTCTCCTTGTCTCCCCCATGGAGAGCATATCACACCCGCATAAAATCCATGAAGAGGACGCCTCCCTCCGGCGGCAAAACGGGAAAACTATCGGACTATACGAAAAAGACGTCGAACTTTCTCCGTTTTTCTGACAATTCCCAGTTTGACGCACACTGTGTTCCATGGTACGCTTAATAAAATCAGAAGCTGTATCAATGGGCAAAAACACGCATCTTAGCGGAAATTTTTCCTCGCCAATCTGCACACTTTTCCGATTGATACAGCTTCTTAGTAAATTCCAGGGGCCGTTTGAAAACTGGCGGAATGGCAGATTTCAGGACAACGCAGCCCAGTCTCGGCGGAAAAAAACGCGCCAGGACTGTGTTTTGCCATTTTTCTAACAGCCCTCTGACCTTATAGGAGGGACTGACATGACCTTGGATCTGCTGCCCTTGGGCCAGGAGGCCGTCATCACCGCCGTGGGCGGCCAGGGGGCCCTGCGCTGCCGCCTGCTGGACATGGGACTGATTCCCAAGACCGCGGTGCGGGTGGAGAAAATCGCCCCCCTGGGCGACCCCATCGAACTGCGGGTGCGGGGCTACGCCCTGTCCCTGCGGAAGGAGGACGCCCGGAATATCCAGGTGGAGGTGCGGCAATCATGATCTTCGCCCTGGCCGGCAACCAAAACTGCGGCAAGACCACCCTGTTCAACCAGCTCACCGGCTCCAACCAGCACGTGGGCAACTTCCCCGGCGTGACGGTGGACCAGAAGTCCGGCGCCGTCCGGGGACAGAAGGACTGCACGGTGGTGGACCTGCCGGGCATCTACTCCATCCGGCCCTACACGCCGGAGGAGATCGTCACCCGGGACTTTATCCTGAACCAGAAGCCCGACGGTATCATCAACATTGTGGACGCCACCAACATCGAGCGGAACCTGTACCTGACCCTCCAGCTGCTGGAGATGCGCATCCCCATGGTGCTGGCCCTGAACATGATGGACGAGGTCACCGCCGGCGGCGGTACCGTCGACGTCAAGGGCATGTCCGCCGCCCTGGGCATCCCTGTGGTCCCCATCTCCGCCGTAAGAAACGAGGGCGTGGAGGAGCTGATCCGCACAGCCGTATCCACGGCCCGGAACCGGACGCCTCCGGCGGTCTACGACTTCTGCTCCCCCGGCCCGGTCCACCGGTGCATTCACGCGGTGGTCCACCAGATCGAGGACCACGCGGAGGCGGCGGGTCTCCCGCTGCGCTTTGCCGCCACCAAGCTCATTGAGGACGACGGGGACGTGCGGGAGCGGCTGCGGCTGGACCAGAACGAGCTGGAGCTTATCGAGCACAGCGTTCAGGAGATGGAGGCGGAGCACGGCATGGACCGCAACGCCGCCCTGGCGGACATGCGGTACGATTTCATTGAGGGCGTGTGCGCCGGCACGGTGGTGAAGTGCCAGGAGTCCCGGGAACGCCGCCGCAGCGAGGCCATTGACCGGGTGGTGACCAACAAGTACCTGGCCCTGCCCATCTTCTTCGGCATTATTCTGGCTGTCTTCTACCTGACCTTCAGCGTGGTGGGCCAGGGGCTCTCGGACCTGCTGTCGGCGGGCATCGCCGCCCTCACCGCCGCCGTGGACGCGGGGCTTACGGCCTACGGCCTCAACCCGGTGGTCCACAGTCTGGTGATTGACGGGGTGTTCGCCGGTGTGGGCAGCGTGCTCAGCTTCCTGCCCATCATTGTGGTGCTGTTCTTCTTCCTCTCCATTCTGGAGGACACCGGCTACATGGCCCGTGTGGCCTTCTTCATGGACCAGCTGCTGCGGAAGATCGGCCTCTCCGGCCGCAGCATCGTGCCCATGCTGGTGGGCTTTGGCTGCTCCGTACCGGCCATTATGTCCACCCGGACGCTGGCCTCGGAGCGGGACCGCCGGATGACGATCCTGCTGACGCCCTTCATGAGCTGCTCCGCCAAGATCCCCATCTACGGCGTCTTCTCCGCCGCCTTCTTTCCCCGCCGCGCCGCCCTGGTGATGATCCTGCTGTACTTCGGCGGCATCCTGGTGGGCGTCGCCGCCGCCAAGGTGCTGGGGGCCACCGCCTTCCGGGGGAACCCCGTGCCCTTTGTCATGGAGCTGCCCAACTACCGCTTTCCCTCCGCCCGCAGCGTATGGCAGCTTTGCTGGGACAAGGCCAAGGACTTTCTCACCCGGGCCTTCACCATCATCTTCGTGGCCACCATCATCGTCTGGTTTCTCCAGACCTTCGACACCCGACTGAACCTGGTGAGCGACAGCTCCCACAGCCTGCTGGCCGCCGTGGGGGCGTGGATCGCTCCCCTGTTCGCCCCCCTGGGCTTTGGGGACTGGCGGGTATCCACCGCCCTGATTACCGGCTTCATCGCCAAGGAATCCGTCATCTCCACCCTGGGCATCCTCACCGGCTCCGGCACGGATGTCACCGTTGCTGCCCTGGGGACGCTGTTCTCCCCCGTCACCGCCGCCAGCTTCCTGGCCTTCACCCTGCTGTACACCCCCTGTGTGGCTGCCATCTCCGCCGTGAAGCGGGAGCTGGGCTCCGGCTGGAAGGCCGCCGGCGTGGCCGCGGCCCAGTGCGCCGTGGCCTGGGCGGTCTCCCTGCTGGTGTACCGCATCGCCCTGCTGCTGTGAGGAGGCGTCCATGCTGGAAATTCTGATTTTAACGGCCCTGGGCCTCTGGCTGGCCCTGGCCCTGCGCGCCTGCCGCCGCCGCAGAGGCGGCTGCGGCGGGGATTGTGCCCGCTGCACCGGATGCCGCCGGTCCTAAACAGGCAAAAAGACGCCCTCCCCGGCCGGGGAGGGCGTTTATTCTCCTTGTCACACAGCTTTGTGCTGTTCCTTCTCCAGGTCCCGCAGGATGGCATAGACCTGGTAGATGTCGTCGATCTCATAGGTGGCCCGGATCTCCTTGGGCACGTCCACGTCCTTGCACTTTGTCAGCTTGGAGTTGATGTGGAATGTCATGCCAAAGCCCATGCGCTGGGGGCCGATCACGTCCCGGGACACCGTGTCGCCCACGTAGGCGCAGGTGGACGGGTCCGACCGGACCTGATTCAGAGAGACCATGAAAATGTTCTTATCCGGCTTGCGGTAGCCGGTGACGGAGGACAGCGTCACATCCTGGAAATAATCCCGAATGCCGTACTCCTCCAGAATGTCGAACACCTGGTAAAGGCTGGCGGTGTTGCTGATGACGCCCAGCTTCATCCCCATGTCCTTCAGCCCGGCCAGCATCTCCGCCACACGGGGGCGGAGGGTGCGGTGGTAGTAGGTGACCTCCCACATGTGGGCCAGCTCCTCGGCAAAGGGGGCCACGGTCTCCTGGTCCAGGCCGAAATCCGTCAGGACATACTGTCCCCAGATCTCCTCCGGCTTCAGCTCCCGGTCCGTGGGGCCCCGGTAGGCGGCGTAGCGGTCCCAGCCGTCCGCCAGCTTCTTTTGGGCAGAGGCCGGATCGTCGGATACAGCGATGCCCTTCTCCTTCAAAATGCGCAGGACTTCCCGCGCGGAGGCCTCACGGCTCTCGTCGTCCGTAAAGATGTCCTCCAGCGTTCCGCCCATATCGAACAATACAGTATCAATCATCATCTTACGGCCCTTTCCTAAGCTCCGCCATGTCTTTGACTGGGGGCTTATGTTTCCAGTATCGGTAAAACAGGAGGATCGACAGCCCATCCCCCAGAACCAGGGGGACCAGCACGAACATCCCGAAAAATTGCAGAGCCAGGATCTGCGCCCCCCGCTCTCCGTTCAGAAGGACCAGCAGGGCGATCAGGCAGGCCAGCATCAGCAGCGTCAGCCACAGATAGGCCGCCGGCAGCTTTCGTTTGTCGCCGGGCAGACGCCAGGTCAGGCTGCACACCGCCGTACCCAGCACCGCGGGAACCAGGGCGGTGACCAGATTCTCAAGGAAAACCGGCGCCCCCGCCATCAGCGTGTGCAGCGGGCCGATCAAAAGGGCGATGGCCGCGCCGTGAACAGCGGCAAACACCCAGCACAGACAAAAGGAGTACAGCATCAGCGTGCTCTTCACCCTGCCGTTTTCCATCATCTGAAAGGCGGACCAGAAGCTGTCCGCCGCCCGGCCGATCTTTTCGTCGATTTGACTTTCCTGAATGGGATTGCCTCTGCCCAGCATAGTTCCTCCTCTTGGAAATGGGCGGGCGGCCGATGGGCCGCCCGCCCGGCGGAGCCGCTCTTTCGCGGCGAATGTCTTACTTACTTGGGAGCCTGGTCACGCCAGTAGGTCCACATATCCTGCACGTCGGGGAAGATGCTGTAGATGGCGTCCAGATCGTTGGCGCGGGCGCCCAGATCGTGCAGAGAGACGGGATTCTTCTTGTCCTCCACATCGTCACGCAGGGGCCAGTTTCCTTCCTTGGTGAAGGGCTTGAAGCCGCCGCTCTCGCCGTCGACGCCGCCCATAACGTGGCGGATGAACAGACGTCCGCCAGCGGGGCTGTCACAGTTTTTGACCATGAACATGGACTCGGTGTTCAGCAGGGCAGTGTAGGGAGTCAGGTTGGTGCACCAGGCGATGTTGTAGCCGGACTCCTCGCGGTTCTCGATCTTGCCGGCGGAGGCCAGGCACAGGGCGGGATCATCCTTGGTGGAGTTATGGACGGCCAGCACCAGCTCGTCGCCGTCGCCGATGAAGGTCATCTTGGCCTGGGTGAAGCGCCACAGGTACTCCACGCCGGCGTTGTTGGCGGGAACCTCGAAGGGGAAGCTGGAGGCATCGTAGGTATACTCCAGATCGGTGCCGTAGATGTCCTTATAGGCCTGCTCCATCTCCTCGGCATTGGAGATAAAACTGGCAAACAGGCTGAGGTAGGCGGTCTCCTGGCCGATTTCCTTGGCGAAGATGCGGTACTTCTGGCTGCCGTCGGGGTTCTTCTCAATGATCTGCCACCAGCTGGTGATGGGCTGTCCGTCGGGGAATGCCTCGGTGTTGTAGTACCAGAAAGCCTGGGATGCATACAGCGGGAAGCTGAACTTCAGGTTCTCCTCCTCGATGTGGGAGCAGATGTCGCGGGGATAGAAGGGCTCCAGAATCCCCTTGCTGTAATACTCAAAGAACACGTCGCCGTTGACGTCCTTGGTCTGGAGCACGTCGGCGGTGATGTTGTTGGTCTGGTTCTCAATCTCGGCCTTGCTGAGAACCTCGTCGGAGTCCAGGTCGGAGATCACCAGTTCCAGACCGGGCCACTTCTCGTTAAAGCTGTCCACAACCTTCATCATCTTGGAGGAGGTGGCGTAGACGTTGATGGGGTTGTTCTCCGCCTTGGCCAGCTCATAGAGCTCCTCGTCGGTCATGTCGCTCCACTCATCCCAGTAGGGGCCGTAGACCTCGGTACCGGTGGCGCGGTCGTAGCCGAACTGCCCGGCGGCGGGCTCGGCGGCATTGTCTCCGCTGCCGCCATCGGCGGGCTGGGAGGCGCCGGGGTTGTCAGCGGCAGGCGTGTCGGACTTGCCGCCGCAGGCCGCAAGGCTCAGCACCATGACAGCCGCAAGTAAGAGTGCCAATAACTTCTTCTTCATCGGGTTCTTCTCCTTTCATTTTTGCACAGTGATTGGGGAATGGCGCCGGAGTTGTATAATCAAGCGGGGCCGGACGGCGGTACTCCCCGCCGCTCGGGAGCGCTTTGATCCGGATAGCCGGGGGATCACACCGCGCGCTTAATCAGGCGGCTGGTCTCCTTATTATACACGTTGATCTTATTCTGGTCAATAATCGCCCACACCTTCTGGTCGATGTCATAGTGTACCTGGCCGATTTCCTTGGACAAAAACTCCTCCTCGCCGGCCTTGAGGGTGACGATGGTCTCGGAGCCAGCGGGCTGGCTGGCGTACACGCTGACGGGAAGGGCGCCCTCCACGGGCTCCCGGGAGATGAGAATCTGCTCGGGGCGAACGGCCAGAACACAGTCGAACTCGCCGCTGGCGGGCTTCTGCTCGGTGGTGAGGTGGTCGGCGGGGAAGGTATGGCCGCCCAGCTCGCTCTTGACCACCAGATCGCCACCCTTCATCTCGGCCTTGCCGGAGATCAGGTTAATGCGGGGGTTGCCGATGAAGTCGGCGGCCTCCAGGTCGATGGGGTTGTTATACAGCTCCATGGGCGTGGCCACCTGGTTCAGCTCGCCGGCCTTGAACAGGGCGATCTTGGTGGACATGGTCAGGGCCTCCACCTGGTCATGGGTGACGTAGATGATGGTGGTGCCCAGCTCCTTGTGGAGACGCTGCAGCTCAGCGCGCATGTCGATGCGGAGCTTGGCGTCCAGGTTGGACAGGGGCTCGTCGAGCAGCAGCAGCTTGGGACTGGAGGCCACGGCGCGGGCGATGGCCACGCGCTGCTGCTGGCCGCCGGAGAGCTCGGTGGGATAGCGGTCCTTGTACATGTCGATGCGCATCATCTTCAAAGAGTCCATGACCCGGCGGTCGATCTCATCGTGGCTCATCTTCTGGATCTTCAGGCCGAAGGAGATGTTGTTGTACACCGTCATGTGGGGCCACAGGGCGTAGGACTGGAACACCAGGTTCAGCCCGCGCTTGCTGGGTTCGGCGTAGTAGGCGTCGTCGGCATTGATCATCTCCACGCCGTCGATGGTCATGATGCCGTTCTGGGGCTTCTCCAGGCCGGACACCACGCGGAGGGTGGTGGTCTTGCCGCAGCCGGAGGGGCCCAGCAGGGTCATGAAGTCGCCGTCCTCAATGGTGAGGTTGATGTTGCGCAGGACGTGGTTGCTGCCATAGAATTTATCAATATTCTTTAACTCAATACGACTCATTATCGTTCTTTCCTTTCTGTCATGTCGTGGGTCCGTGGTTTACCAGCTCTTGCCAATATCGGCGCCGCCGACCTTGTTGGCTACGATATAGCAGACCAGAATGAACAGCAGCACGCACACGGAGATGGCGTCGGACATCTGGTTGTAGCCCTCCTGAGAGTAGGTAAATGCCAGGAAGGACATGGTCCGGGTGGTGGGCGTCATCATGATGATGATCAGGTCCAGCTCCTTGGCGATGGAGATGAAGGTCAGCATGAAGCCGGAGATAAAGCCGTTCTTTGCCAGGGGGATGATGATGGAACTCATCCGCTTCCAGAAGCTGGCGCCGGCGATGTCCGCCGCCTCCTCCAGCTCCACGCTGATGGAGAGCATGTTGGCGGTGCCGGAGCGGCTGGCGAAGGGGAAGTGCTTGACCACGGAGGTCAGAACGATCAGGGTGAAGGTGCCGTACAGAGAGGGGATCAGGCCGCCCAGATGGGGGACGCTGAACATGGAGAAGTACATGGTGGAGAAGGCCACGCCGCTCATCAGGTAGGGCACAAACACCAGCTGCTCGGTGAGGTTTCCGTACCACTTGCCGCGGCCGCGGGAGCTGATGTAGCCCAGGAACTGGCCGCAGATGGCGGTGATGATGGAGCCGATCAGCGTCAGCCTGATGGTATTCCAGAAGGCGCTCCAGAACTCGTCGTGGCGGAAGATGCCGGGATAGTTGGTGTACTTCTGGGCCTCGTCCACGGTGCCGATCCAGTTGTAGAGGGTCAGGTTGTCCATGCCGTAGCCCGCACCGGTGGTGATCTGGAAGGTCTCCATAATCAGCACGAAGAAGGGCATGACCATGGCCAGGAACAGGAAGATCACCAGGAAACCCATCATGGGCTTCTTGGCCGCGCCCAGAGGCATCAGGGTGCTGCGGCCGCCCTTGCCGCCCACGGTGGCATAGGATTTGCGGACGCCGATGGCCTTCTGGTTGCTCATGAGAATCAGGGCGGCCAGACCCACCAGGACGATGCTCATGGCGTAGCCCACGGCCTGGGGACCCTGGTCGATGAACACCCGCATGCGGGTGGCCAGGGTGTAGTAGCCGATGCGGTTGCCCAGGTTGGCCGCAACGCCGTATGTACCGATGGACTTGGACACGGTCATGACCAGGGCGCTGAGCACGGAGGGCAGGATCAGGGGCAGGGTGATGTGGCGCAGGATCTGGGCCTTGTTGGCGCCCTGGATCTCACCCATCTCCTCCAGCTCGGAGTTGATGGAGCGGAGCGCGCCGGACACCTGGATGTAGGAGAAGGCATAGTAGTGCATGGACATGCACAGCACGATGGCAATGGGGCCGTAGGCCAGCCAGTCGGGAATGGGGATGCCCAGGCCAGTGAGGAAGCCGTTGGCGCCGCTGGTGGGGGTGCGGAACACGGCCAGCCACGCCAGGGCCTTGGTCCAGGAGGGAATCATGTAGGGCACGGTGATCAGGATGCCCAGCACCTTCTTGCCGGGGATGTCGGTACGGATCATCAGCCAGGCCAGCACCGAGCCCAGAGGCACGGAGATCAGCGTGGTGAAAAGACCGCAGACGAAGGAGTTCATCAGGGGCTTCCACAGCACGGCCTTGGACATGTTGCTGACGGCCATGTACCACCAGTAGTACATGGTAAACTGGCCCACCTCGCCGTCCACACGGCGAAGCTCGCCCTCCGCCAGGGTGAAGGTGGACTTAATCATGGTCAGCAGGGGAATGACGATCAGGCAGAACAGCACCACGAGGCTGACCAGCACGATCATGTTGAAGGGGTTGCGCAGAACATTCAGGATCAGGTTTTTAAGCCTTGTTTTTGTCAGGGGTTTTCTGGGAAGATCTTTCTTTGCCACGGTAACACCTCTTTCTGATTACTGCGGGGAAGCGCCGGAACACGAATCAGTCTTCTTTTTCCTCAACTCTCGCTCTGTCTCCACAAATCCGCGGTGATCAGGCGCAAATTTGTGCAAACGTTTGCGTTTTCGCATTTTCATTATAGAGAGTTTTACCGCCTTTTGTCAATTGATATGTTCCCTATTTTGCGGCGGGATTTTTGGCCATTTTCACAACTGTTGTGGACACTATATAAATTTCTTGTTCAAATTTTTACAATTTGCCGATTGACTTTTGCCGGATCTTCGGATACGTTTTCGTGCCTTCTTGATAGAATGCCTCTCCCCGCGGCCCGGTTCCGGCCTGCCGGAAGCGTTCCTCCGGCGGGCCGGACAGGCTCTCAGCGGCGCGAAAGCGCTTTTGTCCTCTCTTCTCCGCTCTCCTCCTCCGACAGCCTGGACAGCGAGGCGTAGACGCCCCCCGCCGCCAGCAGTTCCTCATGGGTCCCCGCCTCCGCCACGCCGCCCCGGTCCAGCACCAGGATGCAGTCGGCCCGGCGGACGGTGGCCAGACGGTGGGCGATGACAAAGCAGGTTCTCCCCTGCCGCAGCCGCTCCATGGCCAGACTGATCTCCCCCTCTGTCTCCGTGTCCACGCTGCTGGTGGCCTCGTCCAGGATGACAATGTCCGCGTCGGTCAAAAAGCACCGGGCGATGGCCAGCAGCTGCCGCTGGCCCTTGGAGATCCCCGCGCCCTCGTCGGTGAGGACGGTGTCGTACCCCTGGGGCAGAGATGTGATGAAGCGGTGCACCCGGGCGGCCTTGGCGGCCTCCACGATCTGTTCCCGGGAGGCCCCCGGCGCGCCGTAGGCGATGTTCTCCGCGATGGTGCCGCCAAAGAGCCACGTGTCCTGGAGCACCAGGGCCAGGCGGCGGCGCAGGCCGTCCCGGGCGTAGCCCTCCAGGGGCACGCCGTCGATGGAGATGGCGCCGCCCTGGGGGCGGTAGAACCGCAGCAGCAGGGAGACCAGGGTGGTCTTCCCCGCCCCGGTGGGCCCCACCACTGCCGCCAGACTCCCCGCGGGAATACGGGCGGTGAAATTTCGCAGCACAGGCCGGTCCGGGTCGTAGCCGAAGTCCACATGGTCAAAGGAGATGTCCCCCCGCAGTGTCTCCGGCTCCAGCGCGCCGGACGCGTCCCCCGGCTCCGGACGCTCGTCCAGCAGGTCCAGCACCCGCTCCGCCGCCGCCGCGCTGGACTGGAGCTCACTGAGGAGGTTGGCGGCCTCCCGGATGGGGCTGGAGAACTTGCGGGAGTACAGCACGAAGGAGGAGAGGCTGCCCAGGGTCAGCCCGCCCCCCAGGTACAGCAGCGCGCCGAACATGCTGACGGCGGCCAGGGAAAGGTTGTTGATAAAGTTCACCGACGGCCCCAGGGCCGCGCTGGCCCGGTCGGCCTTGTAATATGCCTCCGAGGCGGCGGCGTTGTATGCCTGAAACTGCTCCAGGTCCGCCGCCTCCACGCCGTAGGCCCGAATGGCCCGCTGGCGGCTGACCCGCTCCTCGGCAAAGCCGTTGAGCCCCCCCAGCTCCCTGGAGCGCAGGCGGAACAAGGGGTGGATGCGCCTCATCTGGAAGCGGGTGAGAAAGAGGGACAGGGGCACGGTGACAAAGAACACAAGGGTCAGCCGGGGGGAGATGGCCAGCAGCATCAGAAAGGAGCCCCCCACCGTCAGGGCGCTGGTGCAGAGGTGAAGCAGGTCCGTGGAGACGGCGGCGTTCACGGTGTCCACGTCGTAGCAAACCCGGCTGACCAGATCGCCTGCCGGGTGGGTGTCGAAGTACTCCACCGGCAGCTCGCTCATGCGGTCAAAGGCCGCCTTCCGCAGGTCCCGGGACACGGACTGCCCCACCCTGATGAGCCGGGCGGACACGGCGTAACTCAGCAGGGAGGAGAGGGCGTAGCAGGCCAACATCCCTCCGCAGGCCCGGAACACCCCCGGGAAGTCCACCGCCCCGGGGACGGTGCCCACCGCGTCCACCGCCCGGCCGGACAGCAGCGGCGCCGCCAGGGCCAGCAGGCTGGAGAGGACAGTCAGCCCCAGGCACAGGGTCAGCGGCAGGGCGTAGGGCCTCAGAAACCGGGCCAGACGCCGCAGAATATGCGGTTTCACAGCAGCACCCCCCTTTGAAGCTCCGCGATGCGCCGGTAGCGGACACAGTGTTCCAGCAGTTCCTCATGGGTTCCCTGGGCTGTGACCCGGCCCTCCTCCAGCACCAGGATGCGGTCCGCACTGCGCAGGGAGGCCACCCGCTCGGAGATCACCACCAGCGTCACGCCGGGGCAGTCCCGGCGGATGGCAGCCCGCAGGGCGGCGGCGGTTGCGTAGTCCAGGGCGCTGTCGGCGCTGTCCAGCACCAGGACAGAGGGTCTCCCCGCCAGGGCCCGGGCGGCCAGCAGCCGCTGCCGCTGCCCGCCGGAGAGGTTGGCCCCCCGGATGTCCAGGCGGCTGTCCAGCCCCTCCGGAAGCCGTTCAATAAACTCCCATGCCTGGGCGGTTTTGGCCGCGGCGATCACATCCTCCCGGGGGATGTTCCGCAGGAAGGAGATATTCTCGTACACGCTGTCGTTCAGCAGGGCCTCGTTCTGGAACACCACGCCGAAGCGCCGCTCCTCCCCGGGAACGCTGCTCACATCCCGGCCTCCCACCCAGACAATGCCCTCCCCGGCGTCGTACAATCGCATCAGCAGGGCCGCCAGGGTGCTCTTCCCGCTGCCGGTGGGGCCCAGGATGCCCAGGGTCTCCCCCTTCCGCAGGGTGAAGCTCACGTCCGCCAGGTCCCGCTCCACCCCCAGATAGGAGAAGGAGACGCCGTCCATCCCCAGCTCCGCCTCCGAAACTGCCTCCGAGGGCCGGAGGGGCTGGTCCTCCGGCTCCAGCAGGATCTCCTCGATCCGCCGGGCGGAGGCCGCCCCCTTGCTGATCCGGATAAACACCTTGGCGATACCCAGAGTGGCGGTCTGGATCAGGGTGAAATAGGACAAAAACGCCACGATCTGGCCCGGCGGCATCTGCCCGGCGTTGACCCGCAGGGCCCCCGCCAGCACCACCAGCACCAGCCCCGTGTTCAGCAGGAGGTCTGTCAAAGGGTTGGCGGCGGCCATGACGCAGCCGGCGGTCTCCTCCGCCCGGCGGGAGGTCTCGTTGGCCTCGTCGAACCGCTGCCGCTCCCTGCCCTGGCAGGCCAGGGCCTTGACCACCCGGACGCCGGAGGCGTTCTCCCGGATAATCCGCACCACCGTGTCCCCGGCCGCCTGGGCCGCGGCGTAGCGTGGGATGCCCCGGCGGGTCACCTGCCAGATGGTGAGGAAGGTCAGAAGGCTCACCGCCAGCTGCACCGCCGCCAGGGCCGGCTCCAGCAGAAAGGTCAGGACCAGTCCCCCCAGCACCAGCATGGGGGCCCGGATGCCGCCCCGCTGCACCTTGTCGAACATCTGGTGGACGTTGTAGGTGTCGTTGGTCAGCCGGGACACCAGAGAGGAGGTGGAAAAGCGGTCCATCTGGGCGCAGGAGAGGCGCTGGGTCCGGCTGTACAGGTCCCCCCGCAGGGTCCGGGTCACCTCCATGGACACCCGCGCCGCCATGCGGTTGGCGGTGATGTTGCAGAAGGCCGCCCCAAAAGCCAGCGCCGCCATCAGTCCGCCGCAGAGCCAGATGGCGGCCAGGTCTCCGGCAGGGACGCTCACGTCCACAATGCGCTCCAGCAGCAGCGGCAGCACCAGCTCCAGCAGGGCGGCGGTGAATTTCACCGTCACCCCGCAGGCCACGCGGCGGCCGTGGGGCCACAGGTATCCCAGCACAGTGCCCATCTCGGCGCCTCCCCTCTCCTTTTTAAGAAAATCATACCATATCACGGCGTCAAGTCAATCCGCAAATTGTTGTAATGCGCAACTATTTTTTTCGGAATCTGTCCAGACGGAAACCGGCGGGGGCGCCCAGGCTGCTTGAAATTTTTCTGGAAGTGACTGCGCAGATATGGTATACTGGCAAAAATCAGCAAGTGGGAGGTTATTATGCTGTTTGACCGCTTTGAACAAGATCAAGAGGCAAGCCGGGAATTATGTGTTCAATATAACTCCATACTGCCGCCCGCTCTATTAAACGCCTGGCAGACATATGGATTTGGAAGTCTCCTGAACGGCTATCTGAAAATGATAAATCCAGAGGAATATCAAGCGCTGCTCCAGGAAAGCTACGTTTTAAGCAGTACCGCCGTCCCAATCTTCGTTACCGCTTTTGCCGATATTCTGACCTGGGAAAAGGGCCGTTATATCCGCATTGTCAAGTACAAGGACGGCGTGTTTGAGGGAGTGGCCGCCGGCTTTGACTTCTTTTGGAACGATTTGGCTGACGGCGTTTTTGACACGGCGCATTTCGAAATCCCAATCTATGAAGCGGCGGTCAAAAAATGGGGACAGCTTCAATTTGATGAATGTTTCGGATATACGCCGCTTCTTGGGTTGGGCGGGAGCAGAAATGCGGACCATCTGCGAAAAGTGAAAATCAAGGAACATATTGATTTAATTACGCAGGCGGTGGGAAAAGTCGGCGCGTGACGATCGCCCGCCGACGGCATTGCAGTCACTCCAGCAAGGGGAAAATGGGTGGAAACCGTGGGATTAGCTTATTTTTTCTTATTCATTATGATACTGGGCGCGGCAGGGGCGGCCGCCGTCTTATTGATTGCGGCATGGGAGCTGCGGAAAAGGCCCCGTCTCAAAATCCCGGCAGCCGTCCTGCTGCTTTTGGCCGCGCTCTGTGCCGCCGCGGCATTTTACATACTGGCAATCGTTTGGCGGGAACCGCCTTGGGGATTTCATTTTTAGCAGCTGCATTCATCGGCGGGGAACGCCGGGTGGACGGGGGATCTCCGCGCCGGCGGCTTGCTTCCGTCCGCGCACCGCGCACGATATAAAAATCAGAGGACGGCCCATGGCCGTCCTCTCAGTATGTACCTCAAAATCCCCGGCGCTTCAAATCCGCCGCCAGCTTCACATAGAACTCCCGCACGTCGAAGCCCTTGATATTCTCCCGGTTCAAATCCACCACGTCGCCGTGGGAGATGCCCCGCTTCCCCACCGGCTCCAGAAGGGTGAACTTCTCCCCCCACTTGGCGGACTCCACGGACACCAGTCCGTCGTTGAGGCCGTCGAAGTGCCTGACGATGGGGTAGGTCATGTTCAGGGGGAACCTGCCGTGCTGGGCCTTCTTGCAGTAGGACATGACGCTCTCGTACACCACGCCGGGGATGTCCGGCGTCACCTCGTTTCGGGCCAGGCAGGCGCTCTCTGTCAAATCCGTCACAGCCGCCAGAAAGTCCGGGTTGGGATCTCCCACCTGCCGCAGCGCGGCGTTGTAGGCCGCCGCGACCTTCTGCCGGACAGCCTCCGGCACCTTGCCCAGCAGGTACTCGGCGAAGATACAGCCCCGGTGGGGCGTGTTGATGGTGGTCAGCGTGGCCACATAGGGGGCCATGGAGCAGTGGGCGATGGCGGCCCGGCTGTCCAGCCCGCCCTTGGAGTGGGCGATGATGTTCACCTTTTCGCACCCAGTCTCCTTCACGATCTGCCGGATGCGCTCCGCCAGCTCCTTCCCGCTGTCCTCCACCGCCGCCGCGGACTGCTGCTGTCCGTAGTAGACCGTGGCCCCGTTGCGCCTCAGCTCTTTCGGGATGCGGCCCCAGTAGTTGAGATACCGGAAATCCCGGAAGAACACGCCGTGAACCATCAGAAGGGGATATTTCGTTTTGCAGATCTCGCTCTCCGCCCTGGTCTCGTCCAGCTCCCACTTCTCCGTCTCAAACTCCGCCTCGTCCCCGGTGATGCGGATGATCTTCGCCAGATACCACAGGTTCACCAGCGGGACCCAGCCGCACAGCGCCGCCAGGACGCGGTGCTTGATGCCCAGCTGCACGGAGGTGAGGTAGACCCGGATCATGCCGTTCCAGAAGACGGCGCACAGGGAGAGGACCACAAGAAGCAGGTCCAGAAAAACCGCAAACAGCGCCCCGTCCCGGCCCCCGGTCCCGGCAAACACCCACCACAGCCAGGCCAGCTGGACGCAGAGGGTCAGGGCGAAGCCGGCGGCAAACAGCCGCAGCAGCTCACAGCCCTCCGCCAGACGCTGAATCCGCCGGGTAGGCGCCGTTTTCGGCACAGGGCGCAAGTTGATGTAGACAAACGCCGCCAGCGGCGGCAGCCAGCACAGCCAGGCAGCGGCGGCGCCGACCGCCGACCGGGAGAGCGGCAGCGAGATCAGCGCCAGGTAATTGACCAGCAGGCACAGAAGCAGCGTGTAGACGGTCCGTTTGACATACCTCATAACGACCAACCTTTCCTTTAGTAAGAGCTGATGTCCAGGCTCTCGTCGTCCGCGCCCTTCTCAATGGCCCGGATCTCCACAAAATACTTCGTCTGAGCGTCCACCTCCACCTGGACCCGGTCCCCCGCCCGGCGGCCCAGCAGGGCCTTCCCCACCGGGGACTCCTTGCTGATGAGGCCCTTCAGCGCGTCCTGGCGCAGCGTGGTTACAATGCGGATGGTCATCTCCCGCTTTATGAGCTCGTTGTAAATGGTCACGCTGTCAAAGAGACCCACCGTGTCCTCTCCGCCCTTCACCTCGATGACCCGGGCGGTGCGGATCATCCGCTCCAGGTAGCGGATGCGGCTGTCGTTGCGGTTCTTCGCCTGCTTGGCGCACTTGTACTCAAAGTTCTCGCTGAGGTCGCCGAAGGCCCGGGCGGTCTGCACCTCTTCAATCAGCTGGGGCCGCAGAACCCGGATGCGGTGGTCCAGCTCCTCCCGCATTTTCTTAATGTCCACCTCTGTCAGTTCGTCGTACATACCGGTCTCCTCCTTATAATATGTACAGGATACCACATTTTTCCCTGGATGAAAAGTCCGTTTTTCCCCGCTCTTCAACCTGTTGACAGCGGACCTGCCGTGTGATATGCTACGGTCCTGCCGGGGACATCTGTCAGCCGCCCCGGAAGATCCCACAGAAACGCCGCAGTCTGCCGGGAGAAACGGAAGGAGCGCGCCGCCATGACGCCGGACAAAATTCTCAACTACTGCCTGAAAAATCTGGAGGGGACCGTCCTGATCTCCAGCTGGGGGGAGCGGGGCATTTTCTACAACCCCGGCGCAAAGCTGAAACGGGGCGTCTACGTGCTGACCGTCAAGGAAAAGGACGGGGAGAACGACAAGGGCTCCCGCCTGGACCGGGAGGGCGTGTACCGGGTCAATCTGGGACTGCGGCGGGAGACCTTCCGCCGCCTTTTCGGTCCCCTGCCCCAGCGTCCGCCCAAGGGCGGGGTCGTGGAGCTGTCCTGTGACTTTACCGCTCCGGATGCCCTGCTCCCCCATCCCGTCTATGCCTGGATGGGCTGGGCCTGCGCGCTGAATCCCTCTCCGCGGACCTTTGAGGCCCTGAAACCGCTGATTGCGGAGAGCTATGAATACGCCAAAGAAAAATACGCCAAACGGGTAAAATAACGCAGGGCGCGGCTTTTCAGCCGCGCCCTGTTCCCATCTCCCGCTCCGCAAGCGCATCCTCAATAAGGGAGACCGCGATCTCAAAGGCCTTGATCCGCCGCGCCGCCAGGGTGATCTGCGCCTTGTACCGCTCCGGTCGCTCCTTCCCCTCCAGGGTCTTCACCGTCTCCCGCAGCTTGTGTATAGTGGAGGCGATCTGCCGCCGGGCTTCCGTCAATTCCTCTTTTGTAAATTCCATACGGCCTCCTGTCCGGATCAAAACACACCCAGATGCTCCAGCAGGATCTTGCCCCCCAAAAGGATTAGGATCACACCGCCGGACAACTCCGCCCGGCGCTTGTACCGGGCCCCGAAGAAGTTGCCCACCGCCACGCCCGCCAGGGACAGGCAGAAGGTGGTGACGCCGATGACCGCCGCCGCCGGGACAATGTCCACCTCCAAAAAGGCGAAGGTCACGCCCACGGCCAGGGCGTCGATGCTGGTGGCCACCGCCATCAAAAAGAGCCGGCGGAGGTCCAGCCGCCCGGCGGCGCAGGCGGTTTCCGCCTCCTCCTCCGGTCCCAGGGCCTCACGCACCATATTGCCGCCGATCAGGCACAGCAGAACAAAGGCCACCCAGTGGTCCAGCTCCTGGATGTACACGGCGAACCGGAACCCCAGCGCCCACCCCAGCATGGGCATGACGGCCTGGAAGCCGCCGAAAAACAGGGCGATCACCCCGGCGTGACGCCAGTTGAGCCGGGTCATGGACAGCCCCTGGCAGATGGCCACGGCAAAGGCGTCCATGGAGAGCCCCACGCCGATCAAAAGCAGTTCCAAAAAACTCATAGACAAAACTCCTCCACATCTCTGTTCAATTCAAAAGCCGTCCCAATCGGCGGCCGTGTACAGATTGACGGGGAAACTTTTCGTCCGGCAGGGAAGAAACACCCAGAAACCCCAGCGGATCTCAAGCTTTCCAGACGCGGTCCAGGGGAGAAATGTTCCGTCAAACTGCGTGCCGCCGCCTGTCGGTACAGCTTCTCACAAAATCACCGGCACCGGGCGGCGGATGGCGATGCTCTCCGGCGTCACCGCGCAGTCCCAGGCGCAGACGCGCACGCCCCGCTCCGCCGCCTCCCGCAGGGCCGCGCCGAAGGCGGGATGGGTCTCGTCGTTGGGGGCCACGGAACGGATGCCCTCCATCTGCACCACGAAGAAGAGGACGGCCCCCAGTCCGGCCTCCGCCGCCCTCTGCAGCTCCCGGATGTGCTTCACCCCCCGCTCCGTGGGGGCGTCGGGGAAGCGGGCCGCGCCGCCCTCCTCCAGCGTAACGCCCTTCACCTCCACCAGGCAGGGCCCCTCCGGCGTCTCCAGGCAGAAGTCCAGCCGGGACTCCCCATAGGTGAACTCCGGCCGCACCGCCATGACTCCCGGCAGAAATCCGCCGCCCCTCACCCACTCGCCGAAAACCTTGTTGGGGGCCTGGGCGTCCATGTTGATCAGCCTCTCCCCCTTCTCCACAGCGATGAGGTCGAAGGCGGTCTTGCGGGCGGGACTGGTCCCCCGCTCCAGGTAGACAGCCGCACCGGGGAGAAGCAGCTCCCGGCACCGCCCCGTGTTTTTCACATGGACAGTCTGGAGCCCCTCCGCCGTCTCCACATGGGCCACAAAACGGTTGGGCCTGTCTACAAAACGGCCCGGAATCACGGTTCCATAGCGCATGACATCTCCTCCTCCGCCAGAGGCCGGGTCCTCTGCATATATTGTATGATCATACCATAGATTTCCCCTCCAGTCGAGACCATTTATGAAAGAAGAAATCGTTTTGCCGTGAAAAATCCCAATAAATTTTCTGCATAAAATTTCGGAAAGTCATTGTTTTTTCCGTCGGGAGTTGATACAATACGATTGCTATCATTTTTATGGGAGGGAGTATATGGAATATTCCAACTTGTTCGTCTGCCTGATGGGCATGGGCACCGTGTTCTTCGGTCTCATCTGCCTCATCGTCCTGACAACGGTCATGGGCAAGATCGTGGGCGGCCACGCGGCTCCTGCCGCCGCGCCTGCGGCCATTCCCGCCGCCCCCGCAGCCGCGGAGCCCAACCGTCAGGAACTGGTGGCCGCCGTCTCCGCCGCCATCGCGGAGGAGCTCGGCACGGACATCACGGGCATCCGGATCGTATCCATGAAAAAACTGTAAGAGGGAAAAGGAGAGAGCAACATGAAAAAGTACAGAGTCACCGTCAATGGCACGGCCTATGAGATCCAGCTGGAGGAGCTGACCGGCGCCGCCCCTGCCCCTGCCGCCGCTCCCGCCGCTGCCCCGGCTCCGGCTGCCGCGGCCCCCGCGGGTGGCGAGCAGGTCACCAGCCCCATGCCCGGCACCATTCTGGACGTGAAGGTCGCCCAGGGCGCCGCCGTGAAGAAGGGCGACGTGCTGATGATCCTGGAGGCCATGAAGATGGAGAACGAGATCATGTGCCCCTGCGACGGCAAGGTGGCCTCCATCAACACCTCCAAGGGCGCCGCCGTGGAGTCCGGCACGCTGCTGTGCGTCATCCAGTAAGGCGCTGGAGGGACACACATGGAAGCTATTCTGGATTTTGTAAACAGCACGGGCTTCGCGCTGTTTACCCAGGGAGACAACTGGAAGTGCCTGGTTATGCTCGTCATTGCCTGCTTCCTGCTGTACCTGGGTATCGTGAAGAAGTTTGAGCCCCTGCTGCTGGTGCCGATCGCCTTCGGCATGCTCATCACCAACCTGCCCGGCGCCAATATGTTCCACGAGATATTTTTTGCCGGCGGACATATCCACTGGGATCTCATCGGCGGCTCACCGGTAACTCAGGAGTTCATCAATGAGCTGGCCACGGCAAAGGTCTCGGACGCGGTACTGTCCACGGCAACCGTCGGCCAGTCCATCACGCCGGGTCTCGTTGACATTCTGTATCTGGGAGTGAAGCTGGGCATTTACCCCTGTCTGATCTTTATGGGCGTGGGCGCCATGACCGACTTCGGTCCCCTGATTGCAAACCCCAAGAGCCTGCTTCTGGGCGCCGCTGCCCAGCTGGGCATCTTCGTCACCTTCGTGGGCTGCCGCCTTTCCGGCCTCTTCACCTCCGCCCAGGCCGGCTCCATCGGCATCATCGGCGGCGCGGACGGCCCCACCGCCATCTTCGTCTCCACGCTTCTGGCCCCGGAGCTGCTGGGCCCCATCGCTGTGGCGGCGTACAGCTACATGGCCTTGGTCCCCGTCATCCAGCCCCCTATCATGCGCCTTCTGACTACGGAGGAGGAGCGGAAGATCGTTATGAAGCCCCTGCGGCAGGTCTCCAAGAAGGAGAAGATCATCTTCCCCATCATGGTCGCCATCTTTGTGGCCCTGCTGGTGCCCTCCGCCGCCCCTCTGATCGCCTGCCTGATGCTGGGCAACCTGTTTAAGGAGTGCGGCGTGGTGGAGCGCCTCAGCAAAACCGTGCAGAACGAGCTCATCAACATCGTCACCATCTTCCTGGGCGTGTCCGTGGGCTGCACCGCCACCGGGCGGACCTTCCTCAGTCTCCAGACCATCGCCATTATGGTCATGGGCGTCGTGGCCTTCGGGTTCGGCACCGCCGGCGGCGTCATTCTGGCCAAGATCATGAACCTGTTCCTGAAAGAGAAGATCAATCCCCTCATCGGCTCCGCCGGCGTGTCCGCGGTGCCCATGGCCGCCCGGGTCTCCCAGGTGGAGGGCCAGAAGGCCAATCCCAGCAACTTCCTCTTGATGCACGCCATGGGCCCCAACGTGGCCGGCGTCATCGGCTCCGCCATCGCGGCGGGCGTGATGATCTCCCTGTTTGGCTGATAGATAGGAGGTATTTGAAATGGCTATGGAATTTTTATCTAAGAAGCCCCTGTATATCACCGACACCATCCTCCGTGACGCCCATCAGTCCCAGGCGGCCACCCGGATGCGGATTGAGGATATGCTCCCCGCCTGCGAAGTGCTGGACTCCATCGGCTACTGGTCGTTGGAGTGCTGGGGCGGCGCGACATTTGACTCCTGCATGCGCTTTCTCAACGAGGACCCCTGGGAGCGCCTCCGGAAGCTCCGCAAGGCCCTGCCCAACACCAAGCTCCAGATGCTCTTCCGGGGCCAGAACATCCTGGGCTACAAGCACTACGCCGACGACGTGGTGGACGCCTTCTGCCGCAAGTCCATTGAGAACGGCATCGACATCATCCGCATCTTCGACGCCCTGAACGACGTGCGGAACCTGGAGCAGGCCATCAAGTCCACCAAGAAGTACGGCGGCATGGTGGAGGCCACTCTGAGCTACACCATCTCCCCCATCCACAGCGAGGAGTACTTCGTGAAGCTGGCCCAGGAGCTGGAGCAGATGGGCGCGGACGTCATCTGTGTCAAGGATATGGCAAACCTCCTGCTGCCCATGGACGCCTACTCCCTCATCAAGCGGCTGAAGGAGACCGTGAAGATTCCCATCCATCTCCACACCCACAACACCACCGGCACCGGCGACATGGTGTACCTCATGGCCGCCTACGCGGGCGTTGACATTGTGGACACGGCCCTGAGCCCCCTGGCCAACGGCACGTCTCAGCCCGCCACAGAGTCCCTGGTGGCCACGCTCCAGGGCACGGAGCGGGACACCGGCCTGGACCTGAACAAGATGAGCGAGGCCGCCGCCCACTTCCGGAAGGTGGCCCAGCGGCTCAAGGAGGCCGGCAGTCTGGACCCCAAGGTCCTGAACGTAGACACCAACACCCTCCTCTACCAGGTGCCCGGCGGCATGCTGTCCAACCTGATCTCCCAGCTCAAGCAGGCCAATAAAGAGGAGAAGTACTACGACGTGCTGGCGGAGATCCCCCGTGTCCGCAAGGACTTCGGCTATCCCCCGCTGGTGACTCCCACCAGCCAGATTGTGGGCACCCAGGCCGTTATGAACGTGGTGGTGGGCAAGTACAAGACCTTCCCCAAGGAGTCCAAGGGCCTTTTGAAGGGCGAGTACGGCCAGGTCCCCGGCGAGGTCAACGAGGAGGTCCGGGCGCTGGCGGGCATCAAGCCGGAGGAGGTCATCACCTGCCGCCCGGCGGACCTGCTCCAGCCGGAGGTGGAGAAATACCGGGAGGAGTTCAAGGACATCGCCAAGAGCGACGAGGACGTGCTCTCCCTGGCACTGTTCCCTCAGGTGGCCCCCAAGTTCCTGGCCTGGCGGGACGGCCCCCACGACGAGCCCCAGGCCGCTCCCGCGGCCCCCGCGGCGGCCCCCAAGGCCGCGGCAGACCCCAACGCGGTGCGGGAGCTGTACGTGGAGTTCAAGGGCTGAGTTCCTTTTCTCGAGAGAAAAGGAACCAAAAGAGCTTTCACACGCCACGCAGTCAGTGCTCAACTTTCCCCTCTGCAACGGCAACGTGGAACTGCTGAAATCAAAAAGAGGACGGTATCGAGAGATACCGTCCTCCTCTTTAATTGAAAAAAATCTCATAGTTGTCGATGCTCAGATCATAACGCTCCAGCTCCCTCCCGCTCCCGTCATACAGCGTGAGGACGCAGGGAAGATCTGCGTGGCGTATGCCATGGCCTCCGTCTTCATCCCAGTAATCCCCGTACCACAGTCTGGCGATATTATATAGGGACAGCTCATCCGGCAAATCCTCCGGGGCCCAGCCCGAAAGCCCCCCTCCGAGCATGTCCAGGGAATAGGGAAATCCAAACACCTCGTTCTCCAGGCGCTCTCCTGCAATTGTAAAGGTTTTGCTTTTGAGAACCTTGTCCCGGTTCCGCAGCTCGGCCTTGATCTCCAGGATTGCGGAATCCGCCTCCGCAAAGGGACCCGTGGCATAGATGGTCCCATTCCAGGCCGCACAGAGGGCGTTCTGCTCAATTTTGGGAGTGTAATGGTAGTCGATCTCATTTTGCAGCAGGTTTCGGCTGTACAGGAAGGACGCGTACGTCTCCCCGCTTTTGGCCACAATAAACGTCCGGACACGATAGACCCAGTCGCCGCTGTATCCGTACCGCTCATGCCGGACATGCAGGGGTTCGATCTCCCCCGCCAAAAGGCGGCTGGCCTGAAACTGCCGGCACATCGCCCTCACGGTGCAGGGTGGAAAGCCCATCAAGGCGTGAAGCAGAACCCCCAGAAGGACACAGAGCGCCAAATTGCGAACCGTCTTTCCCTTTCGGTTCAGCGTCATGGCTCCTCCTCCCATTCCGCCCGCAGGACCCAATCCCGGCCTCCGCCGGGTGCGGAGACCTCCACCCAGTCCGGGCGGTAGTCCAGAATCAGCCGGAGGGTCATCTGATGCCGGGTCCAACCCCAGTACGGCACGCGCTCCCACTCCAGATAACCTGACGTCTGCCGCCTTCCGTCTCCCCATTCCCGGAAGGAAACGGCGCCTCGATTGTCCGCTACCTCCAGCTCCCAAGGCTGAAAATCCGGAACCGGCTCCCGGACCTTCACCCAGAACCGGAGCTCCGCCTCCACATTTCCGCCGGTCTCTCTCACCTCTCCGGGGGCCAGATAGACGTCCCCGCATTCCAGGGATACATGGTCCGCCCACGCCGGCGGGTCCGTCCACTCCAGCTGCTGCCGCGTTCTGAAAATCAACTGCTCGACGCCGCCCGCGGACACAGTCAGCCACAGGACAATCAGCACCAGCATCAGCAGCGTGCCCTCCGAGAACTTCCACAGCCAGCCAAGCCAGGGCTTATGTATCCGGTCCAGGGCCCAGCCCACCTCCTGGGCGTTTCCCATGGCCCGAAGGGACCGCTCCGCCGCCAATTTCGGCTCGTAGTTCAGCCGCTCCAGCGCCCTGCAATGGTCCTCGTAATGGATGCGCAGCTCCTTTTCAATGCCCTTCCGGTCCGGCCAGAACCGGACCTGCTCGCACACGGCGTCCACCCAGATCTGAAATTCATCCCGCATGGGCCGCCTCACGCCAGGGACGCGCTGTTCACCACAGCGTCCACCTGCTCCGCAAAGTATTTCCAGGCCGCCTTTTTCTCCTCCAGGGCCCGCCGACCCTTCCGGGTGATGCGGTAATACTTTCGCGTTCGGCCGTCGGCCTCCTTCTCCCGCACCGTCACCAGCCTGTCCGCCTCCAAGCCGTGGAGGATGGGGTACAGCGTCCCCTCCCTCAGCTCAAAGGTCCTGTTGGACCGCCGGGCCAGCTCCACAATCATCTGGTAGCCGTACATCTCCTCCCCCGCCAGCAGGGAGAGAATCAGCAGGGTGGTGCTGCCGCTCATCAGGCTCTTGTCAATCTTCATGCAGGGCCTCCCCTCAATACCTTGATGATCTATGCTGATTATACATAGATTATCAAGGCTTGTCAAGGGCAGAAAGGACGCCCACCCCGGGCGCCCTTCCCCCGCAAAATTGAAAGACCAAAACCGCCCCTGAAAGGCCGTCCCCTCCGCCGCCGAAAGACACCCCTGTGATTTTGCGGCGTCCTGGGCGGACAAAGTCAGAACACAGCCTGCACCAGCAGCATGTACAGCGCCGTCCCCCCGGCGATGGACAGCAGCACGTTTCCCCGCCAGCGATGGAGCAAAACCACCGCCAAAATCGCTGACAGCTCCGGCGCACCGCAGGGCGGGGCAGACCAGCTCACGCCCTTGAGGCAGTAGACCACCAGCAGCCCCATCATGGCTGCCGGCAGCAGGCGGCCCAGGTCCGTCACCACCCGCGGGGGCTCCTTGTTCTCCGGGAACAGCAAAAAGGGCAGCCAGCGGGTCAGCTGGGTCCCGGCGGCCACCGCCAGGATCATGCCCAGAGTCTGCATAGGCGTCAGGTACACAGCCGCTTCCTCCCTCCCAGCAGCGAGATCAGGACCAGAACCATGGCGGGGATCACCAGATTCTCCGCCCCAAACACCGCCAGGCTCACGGCGGCGCAGACCACGCCGATGATCCCGGCGGGCCGGCTCTCCCGCTTCTTCCACTGCTCCAGAAACAGCACCACGAACAGCGCCGTCAGGGCAAAGTCCATACCCTCGGTATTAAACGTAATCACATTCCCCAGCAATCCCCCCAAGGCCGTGGCGGCCACCCAATAGGCGTAGTCCAGCAGGGAGATGTACAGATAAAAGCGCCGCCGGTCCACGTCCTCCGGCGGGGTCAGCGTGGAGACCAGAGAGAAGGTCTCGTCACTGAGAAGATAGACCAGGGGAATCCGGGCCCATCCCAGGCCCTTGTACTTGTCCAGCAGGGACAATCCGTAAAACATATGCCGGGCGTTGACCATGACGGCCAGGAAGAACGCCTGAAACGGGTCAAAGGCCATGGTCAGCAGCGTGATGGCTGCAAACTGCATACTGCCCCCAAAGGCGACGGCGCTCATCAGCGTGGACCACAGGGGGCCGTATCCCTTGGACTGCATCAATACGCCGTAGGCCATCCCCAGGCACAGATAGCCCGTCATTACGGGGATTGTGGCCGGGAAGGCCGCCCGCAGGGCGGCACGGCGGGATGTGAGGCTTTTCATGACAGCTCCTGAAAATGTGAGATGTTCTGCTTTTGACGCTTAGGCCTTGTTTGATAGATGGCAAAATGCGCAAAGGCAAGAGATTTTTTTGCCGATCAAGGCGATTTGACACAGGAATCCTGGCGGATTTCAAGTCAAATCAACGCAGTCCTGGCGGGAAAAGACGCCTCAAGACGGCGTTTTGACGGTTTTCAAACAGAATTTAGGCAGTTCTTTTGTTTTGATTGTTCTGTCTGCCCGTAAAAGACGCTTTCCCCGCTCCGGGGCGGGGGAAAGCGTCTTTTGCTTAGAAGCTGTATTCATCGGTGGGGAATGCCGGATGGGCGAGGGATTTCCGCGCCGGCCGAGGCAAATTTTCACGGATCGAACAGCCCTGTCCGGACGGCTCTCCGCGCCTGTGAATAGAGCTTCTTGGTTTTTAGGCCGCCGCTTGCGGCGGCTTCGCAGGGGCTCTGCCCCTGCACCCCGCCACCTTTTGAAAAAGGTGGACGAAAACTTTTTTCTGTTACATCTTTTCGGGGGCTTCTACGCCGATGAGCTTCAGACCGTTCCGCAGCACAATGCGGGCGTCGTCCGCCAGCTTCAGCCGGGCCGCCTGGACCCCGGGCTCCTCCCCCTTGATCCGGCAGGCGGTGTAGAACCGGTGGAAGCACCCCGCCAGCTCCTGGAGACAGCGATTGATGTGGCTTGGGTCGTAGCTCCGGGCGGAGAGCTTGATCTCCTCGCAGAACTGGGCCAGCTGCTTGATGAGGGCCTTCTCCGTCTCCCCGGACAGCAAAGACATGTCCACGTCCCTCTGGGCCGGGACGCTCACGCCCTCCGCCTCCTGCGCCCGCAGCAGCGAGCAGATCCGGGCATGGGCGTACTCCACATAGTAGATGGGGTTTTCGGAGTCCTCCCGCACGGCCAGTCCCAGGTCGAACTCCATCTGGGTGTCCGGCTTGGCGTTGAAAAACCACCGGGCGGCGTCCACAGGGATCTCGTCCAGCAGGTCCGAGAGGCTGATGGCCTTGCCGGTGCGCTTGCTCATGCGCACCACGTCGCCGTCCCGCAGCAGCTTCACCAGCTGCATCAGCACAATGTCCAGCTTTTCTGTGCCGTTGAGGCCCAGGGCGTCCAGAGCGCCTTTCAGCCGCGCCACGTGGCCATGGTGGTCCGCGCCCCAGATGTTGATAACCCGGTCAAAGCCCCGGACGGCGAACTTGTTGCGGTGGTAGGCAATGTCGGCGGCGAAGTAGGTGTAGAACCCGTTGGCCCGGCGGAGCACATCGTCCTTCAAATCCAGCTTCTCCACGTCCTTCTCCTTCTTCCCCGCTTTCAGCAGGTTCTCCCGGATAATGTCCGCGGTTCTCAGCCACAGGGCCCCCTCTTTTTCATAGGTATATCCCCGGTCTGTCAGAAGCTCCACCGTCTGCGCCACATAGCCGCTGTCGTGGAGGGAGGACTCGTAGAACCAGTTGTCGTACTCGATCTTGTACCGCCGCAGGTCGCTCTTCATCTTGGGCAGGTTCACACTGAGGCCGTATTGGGCCAGGGTCTCCTGCCGCTCCGCCTCCGGGACCTCCGCCAGCTTGTCCCCGTTCTGGTCGTAATAGGCCTGGGCCAGCTCCTTAATGTCGTCTCCCTGGTAGCCGTCCTCCGGGAAGGGCACCGCATCCTCCCCCCGGAGGATCTGGAGATACCGGGCCTCAATGGAGTGGGCGAACTTGTCGATCTGGTGCCCGGCGTCGTTGACGTAGAACTCCCTGCTCACCTCCGCCCCGGAGGCGGAGAGCACCGCCGCCAGGGTGTCCCCCAGCACGCCGCCCCGGGCGTTGCCCATATGCATGGGGCCGGTGGGGTTGGCGGAGACGAACTCCACCATGATCTTCTGACCTTTCAGGCTGTCATTGGTGCCGTAGTCCGCCCCCTCGCTCTCCACAGCGGCGCAGACGCCGGCGTACCAGTCCTGCCCCAAGCGGAAGTTCAAAAAGCCGGGGCCGGCGATCTCGGCAGAGGTGAAGTAGGTGCCCGCCAGGTCCATGTGGTCCAGCAGGGCCTGGGCAATGGCCCGGGGGGGCTTCCCCAGAGCCTTTGCCGCGGCCAGGGCAAAGGTAGTGGTGAAGTCGCCGTTGGCGGTGTCCTTGGGGATCTCCACCGGAGCGGTCTTTACCTCCGCCCGGGGCAGCGTGCCGTCCGCAGCCGCGGCCTCATAGGCGGCCATGGCCAGCGCCGCGGCCTGATCCTTCGCTTTTTGAATCATGTTAATCATAGTCAATGCCTCTTTCGTCTATAGTAAAATTCCTTAATTGTTTAATTTCCCCGGGCAGCGAAAGGGACTGCCGGCTTTATGGGGGGCTGCCGGAGGCGCCGGCAGTGTTGGGGATAGCCAGCACAGGGTACAGGCCCCACAGTACTCTTGGCAGGAAGCAGTCTGGTCAGGCGACCGGGCCCCACAAGTCTTCCAAAAGTACCAGGCCATGTTTGAAAAATGTCAAAACGCCCAAGCGACGGATCTTTTTCCGCCGCTTTGCGTTGATTTTCCTTGCCATACACAAAGTATGCCGGCGTCAAATCGCCTCGACCGGCAAAAAATCTCTCGTCGCTGCGCATTTTGCCATTTATCAAACAAGGCCTAGAGGTTGTGGGGAAATAACCAGCAGAAGGCTCTGGCCTCACAGGTGTTCTACCGGCAAACAAAAGGTTGTTGGGAGACGGGACGGGTCAGAGCCCGGCCCCTACAAGAAAACCGGTAGAATAGGGCACCATCCCAAACGGTACCAACCAGGCGCGAAGCGCGGGAAGAGGCGCTGGGGGCCTTGCGTCAAAGATGCAAAACACCCTCGAAGGAAGTCCCGACTGCGGCGGAGCGGTTCTGGGCGGTACGGGGTCAGACGCAGCCGGTAGAAGACCGGCAATTCACGGAAGCACCGATTCAGGCCAGCCCCCGTACCTTGGGCGAATTTGACCCTTGCGGTAAAATTCTGCCCCAGCGCCTTTTCTCTTTTGAAGCGTGCACGGCCCGCCAAGGTGAGCCGCAAAGCGGCGAGAAGGCCCTCTGGAGGGCTTTCTCTTTTCGGCGCAACGGAAAAGCGGGGCCCCCGCCGGAGCCCAGCGAAGCGGGTCCGGTGGGGAGAGGAGGAAGGAACGGAGCTTGAGCGGAATTTTCGGCTTTAGCCGGAAATGGAGCGGCGGAGTTTCTTCCGACGACATGGGGGTGCATCTGCCCAGCCATCATCATGGCTGAATTTTCCCCCCGCCTGCAAGGGCGGACACCCCCTACCTCCGCCGGACGCGGATCTTAAAACAGTTCCTCCCCGTCACCGTGTGCTCCACGGCGATGGAGTATTTGATCTCCATCAGCCCGCCCCGGTCCGTGAGATTGTGCCGCAGGCGGCTGGTCTGGATGTCCACCGTCAGCCCCCCGAAGGGGGTCTCGTACAGCGAGGTGTGCTGCCGCCCCTCCTCAAAGATCATCTGGGAGTTTACGGCGCCGCTGCGGGTCAGGATCACCTGGGGCCCCCGCACCGCGAAGGTGGTGGTGGTCCCCTCCATGCCGGTGAGGGCGCTCTCCTCATAAGAGAAGGCCATCTCCTCCGGCGTCACCGCCATGGTCCCCTCGGTCATCAGTTCCGTGGCGTCAGGGTCCGTGCCTTCAAAGTACTGCTCCCCCCGAATGGTCAGCAGCACCGGCACTCCGTTTTCCTCAATACTCGTCAATGTTGATCCTCCGGGCCGCGTGATGCAGGTTCTCCCGCAAAAACAGCGACGCAATGTCCTCAAAATTTTCCGGCGTCTCGCTGACATAGAAGGAGACCTCTCCCCGGCGCTCCTCCGGGGCCCGGAGCTCCCGGGCCTTCAGCATCCGCTTGAGCTCAAAGGCGGACTCCTCCCCGGCGGACACCAGCGTCACGCCGGGGCCGCAGACGTCCCCTATGATCTCCTCCAGCAGCGGATAGTGGGTGCAGCCCAGAATCAGGGTGTCGATGCCGGTGTCCAGCAGCGGCTCCAGATACTCCCGGGCCACGGTCTCGATGACCACGTCCCCCCGGTCCACCCGGCCGTTCTCCACCAGGGGCACAAACAGCGGGCACGCCTTTCCGAAGACCTCCACCGCCGGGTCCAGCCGCCGCAGGGCCGCCTCGTAGGCGCCGGAGCGGATAGAGGCCAGCGTGGCGATGACGCCCACCTTCTTCCGCCTTGTCACCAACAGCGCCCTGCGGCAGGTGGGCTCCACCACCCCCACAATGGGCAGGGCGTTCTCCGCCTGGAGCGCCTCCAGGGACGTGGTGGACACCGTGCCGCAGGCGATGAGGATAGCCTTGAGATCAAAAGTCCGCAGGAAGCGGACGTCCTGCCGGGCGTATTTCAAAAGGGTCTCCCGGGCCCGCCCGCCGTAGGGCACCCGAGCAGTGTCTCCAAAGTAGACGAGGTTCTCCTCCGGCAAAATCTCCCGCAGGGAGCGCACCGCCGTCAGTCCCCCAAGACCTGAGTCAAACACGCCGATGGGCCGCATATCCATAAGTATCCCAAGCTCCTTACCAAACCGTGATCTCCCGGCCGCCGCACCGGACACACGCCAGGATTATATATTATACTATGATAAGGAGGCTGCCGCAAGACAGATTTTAGTCTTTTTTCCCGCTTTTTTATATAGCTTTTCCCAATGAGATTTGTTATAATCATACCGGCTGTCACGATTGATTCTATTTTGGGAGGTGTCCGCCTGTGAAGATCGAGCTGACGGAACAGCAGTACCGCTATCTGCTGGATCTTGTTTACATAGGAAACTGGGTTATCAACTCCACCCGGGAGAATGACCGCATCCGGGAGTATGACGAGGTGGAAAGCCTGGTGTTCTCCCACTGCCTGCGGCACAAAATGCCCAGACTGGTGGAGCTGTACCAGGGGGATCTGATCCCCTCCCGGGCCTACGCCGACGGCGGCATCCACGAGGCCATCGAGCGGTACGAGGACATCGTGTTTTACGAGATTCTGGCGGAGGAGCTGGCCCTGCGGGACATGGACGGCGAGCCCCTGACCAGGGACAACTACGCCGAGCTGATGGAGCGCATCGACGTCTACCTCAACGAATTTGACGAGCACGGCACGGACAACATCTCCGTCGATCTGGATCAATAGCGAAAAACGGGCGGCTCACCGCCCGTTTTTTATGTCCGAAATCCCGGGAAAGCGCAAAAAGGACTTGACATGGACCGGACTCCATGCGCTAAAATAGGGGTATATGTCTTGTGAAAACCAACAGGTAAAAGGAGAACGACACATGGCTGAGAAATCCAAGGTCTATTTCGCGGACTTCCGCTGCCCCAGCTGGCGGGAGAACCTTCCCCAGAAGCTGGCCCGGCTGATGATGACCGCCGGGTTCGGCGAGATCGACATGGAGGACAAGTACGTCGCCGTCAAGATGCACTTCGGCGAGCCGGGGAACCTGGCGTATCTCCGGCCCAACTGGGCCAAGGCCGTGGCGGATCTGGTGAAGAGCCAGGGGGGCAGGCCCTTCCTGACGGACTGCAACACACTGTACGTGGGCGGGCGGAAAAACGCCCTGGACCACATCGAATCCGCCTATGTCAACGGCTTCACCCCCTACTCCACCGGCTGTCACGTCATCATTGCCGACGGGCTCAAGGGCACCGACGAGGTCTGCGTCCCCGTGGAGGGCGGCGAGTACGTGAAGGAGGCCAAGATCGGCCGGGCGGTGATGGACGCGGACGTGTTCGTCAGCCTCACCCACTTCAAGGGCCACGAGCAGGCCGGCATGGGCGGAGCGCTGAAAAACATCGGCATGGGCTGCGGCTCCCGGGCGGGCAAGATGGAGCAGCACAACTCCGGCAAGCCCTTTGTGAAGGAAAAGGCCTGTGTCGGCTGCAGGGCCTGCGCCAAAATCTGCGCCCACGGCGCGCCCCGGTTCGGCCCCGACGGCAAGGCCGGCATCGACACGGACAAGTGCGTGGGCTGCGGGCGGTGCCTGGCGGTGTGCCCCAAGGACGCCATCCAGTGCCTCTACGACGAGGCCCCCGCCATCCTGAACAAGAAGATCGCCGAGTACACCAAGGCCGTGGTGGACGGCCGCCCCTGCTTCCACGTCTCCCTGGTGCTGGACATCTCCCCCAACTGCGACTGCCACGGCGAGAACGACGTGCCCATCACCCCGGATGTGGGGATGTTCGCCTCCTTTGACCCCGTGGCCCTGGACCAGGCCTGCGCCGACGCGGTGCTGGCCCAGCCGGTGGCTCCCAACTCCGCACTGACGGATGTGAACTGTGACTGCGGCACGGACTACTTCAAGGCCGCCCATCCGGACACGGACTGGGAGACCTGCCTGGAGCACGCCGAGAAGCTGGGGCTGGGCGTCCGGCAGTACGAGCTGGTGAAAATCTGACCCCGTCTGAACCCCTGAACAACGAAACCGCCGCGGACCAAACGGGCCCGCGGCGGTTTTTTACAAATTTTATCACAGACATGAGATTATCCGCCGTCCGGCGCCGTTATATAAGTGAAAAGCTTTTCGTGAAGGAGGCGGATGATGACAGAGCATACCTTTACCGCTGCCGCGGAGCGGCACCTGGACATGGTGTACCGCATCGCCCTGAACTGGTTCCGGAATCCCGCCGACGCGGAGGACGCCGCCCAGACGGTGATGCTGAAGCTCTGGCAGTCGGACACGGAGTTCGCGGACAGCGAGCACCTGCGCCGCTGGCTGGCCCGGGTGACGCTGAACGTCTGCAAGGACATGGCCCGCAGCCCCTGGCGGCGTCACACCGTGCCCCTGGAGGAGCTCCCGGAGCCGTCGTTTTCCGATGAGGAGCGCCGGGCGGTGTACCGGGAGGTCATGGCCCTGCCGGGGAAGTACCGGGTGCCCCTGTACCTCTATTACTATGAGGGGTACTCCGTGTCGGAGATCGGGGAGCTTCTGCGCCTGAACGCCTCCACCGTGCAGACCCGCCTGGCCCGGGCCAGGGGGAAGCTGAAAGTGACGCTGACGGAGGGATGAGGAATGAATAATCTGTATCGGAAGACCTTTGACGAAATTCATGCCTCCGAAGCGCTGAGACAGGAGGTTTTGAACATGACAAAACAAGAGCGAGCAGCGGCAAAGCGGCAGATTCCCCGGATGCTGCTGATCGCGGCCATCGTGGTGCTGGTGCTGGCGGGGACAGCCCTGGCGGCGGCGGCGCCGGGCATCCGGCAGTGGTTCAGCCAGCAGTGGAGGGCGGAGACCGGGCGGCCCATCCACACGGACCAGCTGGGGCTCATTGACCAGCTGAGCGACGCGGTGGGGGTCAGCGCCCGGTCCGGCGGGGTCACCGTGACGGTGGACTCCGTGACCCGGGGGGAGAATGTGATCTGGTTCCTGCTGGAGATCGGCGGGGACCTCCCCTCCCGGGAGGAGCTGGAGTCGAGGCTCAAAGAGGCCGGGGAGCTTCCGGAGGACGGCCCCTCTTCAGACGCCACGGCAGGATGCCTTTTTGAAACTGTGGAGCTGGCCTTTGACCCCGCGGTATTGGGCGAAAAATCAGGCTATTGCCTCAGCGAGGAGCAGGCCGGCGTCCGGGCGGACGGCGCCATGATGCTCCTCATGGAGTACCAGCCCCTCAAGGGGAACCGTTCGCTGCTGGAGGCCGCGGCGGTGACGATGGAGCTGTCCGGCCTGGAGATGGGAATCACCTCCTGCGACACAACGGTCCCTGTGCCGGGAGGCCCCTGGGAGCTGGCGTTCTCCCTGCCCGCCATGGAGCCGCCGCCCTCCCAGACCAAGGCCGCCGGTCCCGGCCAGGCCCCGGGCGTGGTCCCCCTCAACCGCAGTGTCACCTATGGGGAATCCCTTGCCATGGACCCGCCGGCCAGGGAGACGATGGCCTTTCAGGACATCCGGGTGACCCCCACTGGCTTTACGATCCTCTGGTCGGACCCGGAGCAGACCACGCGGCTGTTTCCTCCGCCGGGCCTGTGGTATCTGGTCATGGAGGACGGCTCGGAGCTCCGGGCAGACCCCCAGGGGGCCGTATATGATAACCTCCCCGGCGGGCAAAGGGCCACAAAGTACCGCTGGCCTGTGCCCGTGGATCTCACGCGGGCCGCGTCGCTGGAGCGCCGGTACAAGGAGGAGAGGCAGTCCTTTCCGCTGAACTGAACCCATAAAAAACCTTGGATGGGCCGCGCCCATCCAAGGTTTTTTCTACGCCTCTTCCTCTTTCTTCTTCGCCGCCTTTTTCCGCACGGCCCGCCGCTTCTCCGTCTCCTCCTGAATCCCCTCCAGGGTCATGAGCAGGTTGCTCTTAAAGAGCAGTCCTACGAAATTCAAAAGGCCGTCCCTCGTCTCCTTGTCCAGGTCCTTCATGGCCTTCACCATGGCCCCCGCCGCCTTGAAGGAGTCCGCCTTCAAATCCTTCAGCGTCACCGCGCCGGAGGCGGAGAGCACGTCAAACAGGGCGGCGACGAATTTCTCCCGCCGCTCCACCGGCATGGCGCGGACCCACTCCCTCAGCGCCATGTCGCTGAGGCGGGCCTGGCGGGTCACCTGGCGGAGGGTGACGAAGTGGTCCCCCATGACCTGCCAGGAAAAGCCGTCGTGCTGCATGAAGCCCAGCTGGTCACTGTCCACCACGGCGTAGTCCTCCTCGTGCTCCAGGAGCATCCCCACCACCGAGGACTTTGGCACGATGGAGTAAATGCGCTCCGCCACCCGCCGGTGCTCCGGCAGGTCCAGCAGGTCCTCATGGAAACCGGGGCCGTCGTTGGACCAGACGGCCTCGATCCGCCGCTGGACCGCCGCCGGGCAGAACACCCCGGCGTACACCGCCAGATTCCCGCCCTTGGAGTGGCCCCCCAGCCGCAGGCGCCGGCGGGGGTACTGCTTCGCCACGTCCCGGACGTAGCGGAGGGCCTTCTTCTGGGCGGGCACCTCCGGCATGCAGGCCAGCTCGAAGTCCTCCTTCCACCCCGCCAGGGTGTCGTCCGTGCCCCGGAAGGAGAGGTACAAAAGGCCGTCCCCGGTCTCGATGGTCAGCGCCGCGAACTGCTCCCCCCTCCCCACGTCCAGGTGGTCTGTAAAGCAGTTGAGCTTCACTGATCCGAAGCGGCGGGAGGCGGCCATCTTCCCCAGCATTTCCGGGATGACGTCGGGCACCAGCACGCCCATGTCGATCTTCTCCCCCTCCGGGAAGCGGGCAAAGAAGGCCTCCCCCGCCTCCGCCAGGGGCACGCCCTCCCCCTCTCCGACGCCGGGGACGATGCCCTGGAAATCCACAAAGGACAGCTCCGCCAAAATCAGGTTGTCCACCTCGTTGAAGGGTGCCTGGTCCAACGTCAGGTCCCCCCGCCAGTCCAGATAGTCCATCAGATTCGCCATAGTACGCTCCTTCTCTATGGTTATTTTTTCTATTATAACCTGTTTTTTCCCAGCTTACAAGGGCGGGTGCGTCCGCCTGTTTCCCGGCACATGCGCATTTGCGGGGGAGTTGGCCTGGTCAGGGAGCCGGGTCCCACCGGAGCTCTACTGGTAGATCTGTGGGGCCCGCAGCCCTCTGCGGGCCATCCCCCTGAGATCCCGCCGCTTCCGGGAAAAATTGGAACTTTTTCTCATCCTGCGGAATCATTTCTCATTTTCCGCCGGTTTATGAACTAATTATACAGAAATAGTCCGCCCTCTCCGGAAAAGTTCTAACAAAAACGCCCATTGACTTCTGCCCTGCGCTTCTGTACAATATGAGAAAAATGAAACAGAAGTTTTCAGAAAGGAGCCGGGCTATGACCGCTATGGGTATGTACAGCATGGATATGATGTCTCTTCGGGCGTCCGCCGGCTCCATGGACGCCTCTGCTTCTCATACGCATTGCACCTGCGCGCGCGCCGCTTTCCGCGCTATTATCAACATTCTGGACGCCATGATTCTGGCGTCCATTTTTGTTGTAATTTCCCTGGTAATTCTGGGCGGCCTGTCCAATTCCCTGGTACTGGCTGTTCTGGTTCTGCCGGTTTTCCATCGAATTACGCCCAAGAGGTAAGTCGCGTTCCGTAAAACGGACAGCAATGCGGCACCGCTCTTGTGGCGGAGCCGCTTTTTTATATATCAAAACATCCAATGTAAATTAAAAGGAGAAAGTATGATGAAGAAGTTTTTTGGCATTCTGCTGGCCCTGGCCATGGTACTGAGCCTGGCCGCCTGCGGCGGCAACGGCGGCAGCGGCACCCCCGCCAATGACACTCCCCCCGCCTCCACCGACAACAACCAGCCCTCCGGCGACGCCCCCTCCGGCGGCAGCGCCAGCGGCACCTTCAAGCTGGGCGGCGTGGGCCCCCTGACCGGCGACGCCGCCATCTACGGCAACGCTGCCATGAACGGCGCCCAGATCGCCGTGGACGAGATCAACGCCCTGGGCGGCATCCAGATTGAGTTCAAGGCCGAGGACGACGTGGCCGACGGCGAGACCTCCGTCAACGCCTACAACACCCTGATGGACTGGGGCATGCAGGTCCTGGTGGGCCCCGTCACCACCGGCGCCGCCATCGCCGTGTCCGCCGAGGTCTACAATGACCGCGTGTTCGCCCTGACTCCCTCCGCCTCCTCCACCGACGTCATCAGCGGCAAGGACAACATGTTCCAGGTCTGCTTCACCGATCCCAACCAGGGCGTGGGCTCCGCCGACTATATCTCCCAGAACATGCCCGGCGCCAAGGTAGGCATCATCTACCGCAACGACGACGCCTACTCCCAGGGCATCCGGGACACCTTCGTGGCCGAGGCCGGCAAGGTGGGCCTGGAGATCGTCAGCGAGGGCACCTTCACCAAGGACACCCAGAGCGACTTCTCCGTGCAGCTGACCGCCGCCCAGTCCTCCGGCGCTGATCTGATCTTCCTGCCCACCTACTACCAGCCCAACGCCGTCATCCTGAACCAGGCCAAGGGCATGGGCTACGCCCCCACCTTCTTCGGCGTGGACGGCATGGACGGCATCCTGGCAATGCCCGGCTTTGACACCTCCCTGGCCGAGGGCGTCATGCTGCTGACCCCCTTCTCCGCCGACGCCGACGACCAGCGCACCCAGAGCTTCGTGGCCAAGTACAACGAGCTCCACGGCGAGACCCCCAACCAGTTTGCCGCCGACGGCTATGACGCCGTGTATATCATCTACGAGGCCCTCCAGGCCGCGGGCTGCTCCGGCGACATGTCCGCCGAGGAGATCTGCGAGGCCATCGTGGCCGTGATGCCCACCATCACCGTGGACGGCCTCACCGGCCAGGGCATGACCTGGGCCGAGAGCGGCGAGGTCTCCAAGGCCCCCATGGCCGTGGTCATCAAGGACGGCGTGTACGTCACTCCCTGACCCCAGCGGCCTCATCTGCTTTAACCACAGGCGGTCCGCCGGGAGGCTATGTCTCCCGGCGGGCGCCGAAGCGCCAGCCATGGCGAAAACGGCGGCAGCGGTCGCCGCTGTCCCTGTTTTTGCCATGGGTGAAGTATGAGAAAAGGAAGGTTGATACTATGGAATTTCTCTCCTACCTGATCAGCGGGATCAGCCTGGGGAGCATCTACGCCATCATCGCCCTGGGCTATACCATGGTCTACGGCATCGCCAAAATGCTGAACTTCGCCCACGGCGATGTTATCATGATCGGCGGCTACATCTCCCTGATCGCCATGACCTCCCTGGGGGTCAACGGCGTGGTGGCCACGCTTCTGGCCATGGTGGTATGCACCGTGCTGGGCATTCTCATTGAGGGCCTTGCCTACAAGCCCCTGCGGGGCGCCCCCTCCCTGGCGGTGCTGATTACCGCCATCGGCGTCAGCTACTTCCTCCAGAACGCCGCCCTACAGATCTGGGGGGCCAATCCCCGGGTCTACCCCTCCGTGGCTCCGGACACCTGGAAGCTCTTTGACGGGCAGCTGTCCATCCCCTACGTGTCCCTGATGACCGTCGCGGCCTGCATCGTCATCATGATCGCCCTGACCCTCTTTACCAGCAAGACCAAGATGGGCAAGGCCATGCGGGCCTGCTCCGAGGACAAGGGCGCGGCCCAGCTGATGGGCATCGACGTCAACCGCACCATCTCCATGACCTTTGCCATCGGCTCCGCCCTGGCGGCCATCGCCGGCGTGCTGCTTTGTTCCTACAACTCCACCCTCATGCCCACCACCGGCTCCATGCCCGGCATCAAGGCCTTTACCGCGGCGGTGTTCGGCGGCATCGGGTCCATTCCCGGGGCCTTTCTGGGCGGACTGCTGCTGGGCATCATCGAGGCCATGGCCAAGGCCTACATCTCCATGCAGCTGGCCAACTCCATCGTCTTTGCCGTGTTGATTATCGTGCTGCTGGTACGCCCGGCGGGTCTTTTGGGCAAATATGTGCCTGAGAAAGTCTGAGGTGGCGGTATGAAAAAGCTAAAAGCGCTGAAAACCACTGCAAAAGTGGATTTTGCCACCTATCTGGGCGTCATCGCCGCCTTCATAATCGTCTCCCTGCTCAAAAGCGGCGGCTTTTTGAACCGCTCCCTAACGGGCATGCTGGTGCCCATCTGCTGCTACATCGTCATGGCGGTGTCCCTGAACCTGACGGTGGGCATTCTGGGCGAGCTGTCCCTGGGCCATGCGGGCTTTATGAGCGTGGGCGCCTTCTCCGGCGTCATCGCCGCCATGAGCCTGCAGAACGCCGTCCCCTTCGGCTGGGCCCGGCTGGTGATTGCCATTGCGGTGGGCGCGGCCTTCGCCGCCCTGGCGGGCTTCGTGGTGGGCGTCCCCGTGCTGCGGCTCCGGGGAGACTATCTGGCCATTGTCACCCTAGCCTTCGGCGAGATCATCAAGGAGCTCATCAACTGCCTTCTGGTGGGCTGTGATGAAAACGGCCTCCACATGGCCTTCAACATCAGCGGCACCTTGACCATCGACGATCTGGGCATGACCCCCGCCGGCACCGCCATCATCAAGGGCGCCCAGGGCGCCACAGGCACGGAGAAGCTGGCCTCCTTCGGCGCCGGGTTCATTCTGGTGATGCTGACGCTTGTGATCGTGCTGAACCTGGTGCGCAGCCGCGCCGGCCGGGCGGTCATGGCCATCCGGGACAACCGCATCGCCGCCGAGAGCATCGGCGTCAATGTCACCAAATACAAGATGATCGCCTTCATCACCTCCGCCGCCCTGGCGGGCGCGGCCGGCGCGCTGTACGGCCTGAATTACAGCAGCCTGGCCGCCAGCAAGTTTGACTTCAACACCTCCATTCTGGTGCTGGTCTACGTGGTGCTGGGGGGCCTTGGCAGCATCTGGGGCTCCATCATTGCCGCCGCCGTCCTTTATATCCTGCCGGAGGCCCTGCGCCAGTTCTCCGACTACCGGATGCTGGTGTACGCCATTGTGCTGATCCTGGTGATGCTGGCCACCAACAACCCCACCCTCAAGAATTTCCTGGGCCGGCTCAAGCCCCGCAGATCCCACAGAAAGGAGGCCGCCTGACATGCTCTCAAAACTCGTTCCCGTCCCCTCCGGCAGCATGATCCCCGACCGGGACATCGGCAAGCGCCCCATTCTGGAGTGCATCAGCCTAGGGATCACCTTCGGCGGACTGAAAGCCGTGGAGGACTTTAACCTCACCATCGGCCGCACGGAGATCGCCGGCCTTATCGGCCCCAACGGCGCGGGCAAGACCACGGTCTTTAACCTTTTAACCAAGGTCTACCAGCCCACCAAGGGCACCATCCTGCTGGACGGCACCGACACCCACGGCATGGACACCATGAAGGTCAACCGGGCGGGCATCGCCCGGACCTTCCAGAACATCCGCCTCTTCCAGGACCTGAGCGTGGAGGACAACGTGAAGGTGGGTATGGACACCCAGATGCGCTACAGCATGTGGAGCGGCATTTTCCGCCTGCCGGGCTACTGGAAGGAGGAGAAGGTGGCCCACGAGCGGGCGCTGGAGCTTTTGTCCCTTTTCAATATGGAGGATCTGGCGGACGTGAAGGCCGGCTCCCTGCCCTACGGCGCCCAGCGCCGGCTGGAGATCGTCCGGGCCCTGGCCACCAATCCCTCGCTGCTGCTGCTGGATGAGCCGGCGGCGGGCATGAATCCCTCGGAGACGGCGGAGCTGATGGAGAACATCCGCAAGATCCGGGACACCTTCCAGATCGCCGTACTGCTGATTGAGCACGACATGAACCTGGTGATGAACATCTGCGAGGGCATCTGCGTGCTGAACTTCGGCCGGGTCATCGCCAAGGGCAGCCCGGAGGACATCCAGAAGAACCCGAAGGTCATCGAGGCGTACCTTGGCAAGCAGAAGGAGGCGTGACATGGAAACGATTCTGAAAGTCGACAATATCAACGTCTACTACGGCAGCATTCACGCCATCAAGGGCGTGTCCTTCGAGGTCTCCCAGGGGGAGATCGTCACGCTGATTGGCGCCAACGGCGCGGGCAAGTCCACCACGCTGAACACCATCTCGGGCCTCCTGCGGAGCAAGACCGGCTCCGTCACCTTCCTGGGTGAGGACCTGGGGAAGGTCCCGGCCCACAAGGTGGTCTCCCGGGGGCTGGCCCTGGTGCCGGAGGGACGGCGCATCTTTTTGCAGATGACCACCCAGGAGAACCTGGAGATGGGGGCCTACACCCGCGGCGGCAAGCCTGACCCGGCGGACCTGGAGAAGGTCTACGACCAGTTTCCCCGCCTGAAGGAGCGGCGCAGGCAGGTGGCGGGCACCCTGTCCGGCGGCGAGCAGCAGATGCTGGCCATGGGCCGGGCGCTGATGAGCCGCCCGAAGCTGCTGATGCTGGATGAGCCCTCCATGGGCCTGGCTCCCATTCTGGTGGAGCAGATCTTTGAGATCATCAAAAATCTCCACGACGCGGGCACTACTATTCTGCTGGTGGAACAGAATGCTCAGGCGGCGCTGTCCGTGGCGGACCGGGGCTACGTGCTGGAAACCGGCAAGGTGGTCACCTCCGGCACCGGCGCGGAGCTGCTGGCCTCCCCGGCCATCAAGAAGGCTTACTTGGGCGGCTGAGAGAAAAAACGGGCGGGACATTCTCGTATGGAGTGTGTTTCGCCCGTTTTTTCTCATTTTTTTGCATTTTTCGGATATTTTTGCGAAAATCTATAAAAACGGACTCTGATTTTCAAAATATTTTATCACATCTGGAAAATCTGCCGTCAGGGGGATTGACAACCGCCTCTCCCGGGTTTATACTGCACTCAAGTTCACAGCAAAAACCGATGACGCAGACAAGTAGCCAGAACGCGTTTCTCCCAGCGAGCCGCCGGCAGTGCGAGGGCGGCAGGAACAACTCCGGTGAATGGACTGCCGAGGGCGGGCCGAACCGTTCCCCTGTGGGGAGAGGAGAAAGGAACGAAACCGAGTGGAATTTTCGCCGTCAGGTGAAAATGGAGCGGTGGAGTTTTTTTCGACGAAGTAAGCTCCGACGGGCTTTTCCCCCGTTACCAAGGAAAGGTATGTGTTGGCATACCGCCGAGCGGGCGATTTCTATCGCCAATTTGGGTGGCACCGCAGAAGTTTCAAGACTTTTGTCCCAAAGGAACCTGTCACAGGTCCTTTACGATGGGATGAGGGTCTTTTTTTGACGCATTCTTTCGCGGGGGACCGATCATCGAAAGGAGTAAGCGCTATGAAAACCGAAACCAAGATTCCCTACAAGATCTATCTCACCGAGGACGAGATGCCCCGGACATGGTACAACGTCCGGGCCGATATGAAGGTAAAGCCCGCCCCCCTGGTGAATCCCGGCACCGGAGCGCCTATGGGCTATGAGGACCTGCGCGGCGTGTTCTGCGACGAGCTGATTCGCCAGGAGCTGGACAACGACACAAGGGAGATCCCCATTCCCCAGGAGATCCGGGACTTCTACAAGATGTACCGTCCCTCCCCCCTGGTGCGGGCCTACTGCCTGGAGGAAAAGCTCCAGACCCCGGCCAAGATCTACTACAAGTTCGAGGGCAACAACACCTCCGGCTCCCACAAGCTCAACAGCGCCATCGCCCAGGCCTACTACGCCAAAAATCAGGGACTCAAGGGCGTCACCACCGAGACCGGCGCCGGCCAGTGGGGCACGGCCCTCTCCATGGCCTGCGCCTATCTGGGGCTTGACTGCAAGGTCTACATGGTGAAGGTCAGCTACGAGCAAAAGCCCTTCCGCCGGGAGGTCATGCGGACCTACGGCGCCTCCGTCACCCCCTCCCCCTCCATGGAGACGGAGATCGGCAAGAAGATTCTCGCCCAGCACCCCGGCACCACCGGCTCCCTGGGCTGTGCCATCAGCGAGGCCGTGGAGGCCGCCACATCCACCCCCGGCTACCGCTACGTGCTGGGAAGCGTACTGAACCAGGTGCTGCTGCACCAGTCCGTCATCGGTCTGGAGACCAAAGCGGCCCTGGATAAATACGGTGTGGTGCCCGACATCATCATCGGCTGCGCCGGCGGCGGCAGCAACCTGGGCGGCCTCATCTCCCCCTTCATGGGCGAGAAGCTGCGGGGCGAGCGGGACTACCGCATCATCGCCGTGGAGCCCGCCTCCTGCCCCAGCTTCACCCGGGGCAAGTTCGCCTACGACTTCTGCGACACCGGCATGGTCTGTCCCCTGGCCAAGATGTACACCCTGGGCAGCGGCTTCATCCCCTCCGCCAACCACGCCGGAGGTCTCAGGTACCACGGCATGAGCCCCGTCCTCTCCCAGCTGTATCACGACGGGTATATGGAGGCGGTCTCTGTGGAGCAGACCAAGGTCTTTGAGGCGGCGGAGCAGTTCGCCCGGGTGGAGGGCATTCTCCCCGCTCCGGAGTCCAGCCACGCCATCCAGGCGGCCATTGACGAGGCCCTCAAGTGCAAAGAGACCGGCGAGGCCAAAACCATCGTCTTCGGCCTGACGGGCACCGGGTACTTCGACATGGTGGCCTATGAAAAGTTCCACAACGGCGAGATGACGGATTATATCCCCACCGACGAAGAGCTCCAGGCCAGCTTTGACCAGCTGCCCCAGGTGAACTGAGGTGGACGGCTTCACACCAGTCCTCTGCCATACGGGGTTTCTGGCAAAGCGGGTCTTTGGGGAGGCGGGGCGCGTTCTGGATGTGTCCATCGCCCATCTGGAGCCCCAGGGCGGCGGACCCGCTCCCGCCCACAGCCATCCGGGCCGGGATCACCTCTTCATTGTCACCCAGGGCGTTATGGAGGCCCGAACACCGGAGGGCGTTCGCCGTTTCGGGCCGAATGAGGCGCTGCTGGTGCCCGGCGGCCAGATCCATGAGGTCTGGAACGCCGGGGACGGTCCCGCCGTGGTGGTGGGCGTCACCCTGGCGGCGGAATAGAAAAGACAGAGGGGGACAAAGGTCCCTCTCCGTTTTTGAATCCGGATTTTGGGGGATACTCTGTACAAATTGGGTCAAAATTGTTATAATGGACCAAAATCCTGGAAATTCGACAGAGGGGGCGTTCCATGAAAAAGAGATCAATCCCGGAGCGGACAGAGCCTGCCCGCCGGGAGATGCCCCGCCTCGATCCCGCGCCGGACAGAGGGCTCACCTCCGCCCAGGCCCGGGAGCTGGCGGAGGCGGGCTGGGACAACCGCCCGGTGGAGTCCCCCACCAAGTCCGACCAGCAGATCATACGGGAGAACCTGCTGACCTACTTTAACCTGATCTTCGTTGTGCTGGCGGTGTGCCTGCTGCTGGTGGGAGACTGGAAGGACATGACCTTCCTCTTCATCGTGGCGGCCAACGCCGTCATCGGCATCGTCCAGCAGGTCCGATCCAAACGGACCATCGAGAAACTGTCGCTGCTGTCAGCGTCCAAAGTCCGGGTCGTGCGGGACGGCAAAGTCACGGAGCTTCCGGTGGACCAGCTGGTGCGGGGGGACGTGATTGAGCTCACCGCCGGGTGCCAGATTCCCGCCGACGGGCCGGTGCTCACCGGGCAGGCGCAGGTGAACGAGGCCCTCATTACCGGCGAGGCGGACGCCATCCCCAAGGGGCCGGGAGACAGCCTCCGCTCCGGCAGCTTTATTCTCTCCGGCAAATGCCGGGCGAGGCTGGATCAGGTGGGGGCGGACTCCTACGCCGCCAAGCTGACCCTGGCCGCCAAAAAGGACGCCGGCCCCGGCAAGAGCGAGATGATGCGCTCGTTGGACCGCCTGATCCGTTTCATCGGCGTGGCGCTGATCCCCATTGGCGGAGCGCTGTTCTACACCCAGTTCATCACCCAGGACCTGGGACTGCGGCAGTCGGTGGTGTCCACCGTGGCGGCTCTTATCGGCATGATCCCCGAGGGGCTTTTCCTGCTGACCAGCGTGGCCCTGGCCGTCAGCGTGGTGCGGCTGGCCCAGAACAGGACCCTGATCCACGAGATGAGCGCCATCGAGACCCTGGCCCGGGTGGACGTGCTGTGTGTGGACAAGACCGGCACCGTCACCTGCCCCCAGATGCAGGTGCGGGAGGTGGCGCTCCTGGACCCGGACGCCTGGAGCGAGGCGGACATCGCCGACACCCTGGGGGCCTTCTACCGCTGTATGGAGCCGGACAACGACACCGCCCGGGCCATCGCGGAGAAGTTCTCCTACGGCCCCGCCTGGCCCAGCCGGGAGACCGTGCCCTTCTCCTCCGCCACCAAGTGGAGCGCCGTCAACTTTGCGGGCCGGGGGGCCTATGTGATCGGCGCGCCGGAGTACGTGCTGGGCGGCGAGCTGGAGCCGCTGAAGCCGCAGATCCGTCCCTACACGGAGCAGGGCTGCCGGGTGCTGCTGCTGGCCCAGTGCGACGGGGCGGAGGAGGGCCGTCTCCACGGCCTGGTGCTGCCCATGGCCCTGCTGGTGCTGGAGAATCCCCTGCGGCCCGGGGCGGCCAAAACCTTCGCCTATTTCCACGGCCAGGGGGTGGACGTGAAGGTCATCTCCGGCGACGAGCCGGTGACAGTCTCCGCCATCGCAGCGCAGGCGGGCATCCAAAACGCGGACCGCTGGGTGGACGCCCGGGAGCTGAAAACCGACGGAGACATCGCCCAGGCGGTGCGGCAGTACACGGTGTTCGGCCGGGTGGTGCCCAACCAGAAACGGAAGATCGTCCGGGCCCTCCAGAGCCAGGGCCGCACCGTGGCCATGACCGGCGACGGCGTCAACGATGTGCTGGCGCTGAAAGACGCGGACTGCGGCGTCGCCATGGCCTCCGGCGCGGACGCCGCCTGCCAGGTGGCCCAGCTGGTGCTGCTGGACAGCGACTTTTCCGCCATGCCGAAGGTGGTGGCGGAGGGCCGCCGGGTCATCAACAACATCCAGCGGGCCTCGGCGCTGTATCTGGTGAAGAACATTCTCTCCTTCTTCCTGGCCATCATCACCCTGTTCGCCGACTTCCCCTATCCCTTCATCCCCATCCAGCTGACACTGATCTCCGCCCTCACCATCGGTATCCCCTCCTTCTTTCTGGCCCTGGAGCCCAACCACGACCTGGTCCAGGGAAAATTTCTCCACAACGTGTTCCGCAAATCCTTCCCCGGCGGTTTGACGGCCATCTTTGTGGTGCTGTTCGCGGAGCTCTTCGTCTACGCTCTGGGGCTGGAGCTTCAGGAGCTGTCTACCATCTGCGTGGTGATTATGGCCGTCAACTGCCTGACGGTGATCTACTACGCCGCCCGGCCTCTGGATTTGAAGCGGACAATTCTGCTGGTGTCCATGAGCGCGGCGATGCTGATCGCAGTGGTGTTCTTCGGGGACGTGTTCTCCCTGTCCCTCTCCGGGCTGTCCTTTGCCGGGTGGCTGGTGCTGGCGGCCATGGCGCTGCTGGTAGTGCCCACCCAGATGCTGCTGGAGCGGCTGTTTGACAAGTGCAGCGCGGTCCTTTCCCGCCGGGCGGAGCGGAAAAACAGGCGGCGGGATTCCCGCCGGGCATCTTCCCGCAGGAGATAGGCCGCCGCTTTCCAAAAGGCGCTTCTTCTCACAAGGGGGAACGCCCGCCGTCCAGAAGGACGGCGGGCGTTCCATATAGGGAGAAAGTGTGATGGTGAAATGAACAGGGAATCAGCCAATGCCGCCCAGCCAGGCTCCGGCCACCAGGGCAATGAAGCACATGGCGATGAAGAGATACCCCAGGTACTCGAACCACTTGCCCACGGGCTTCTTGGCGCCGCGGTTGACCTCCTCCAGGGCCTCCTTGCGGGGCAGGACCAGGAAGAACATAATGGCGGCGAGACCGGCGCCCAGGGGGCAGATGTAGATGGAGACCACGTCCATCCACTGGGAGGTCCAGGGCTGAATCAGCAGGGCCACAACCACGCCGACAATGCCGATCACGGCCACGGCGGGACCTCTCTTGAGCTTGAACTGCTCCTGCATGGTGGCCACGGGGGCCTCATACAGGTTGACGATGGAGCTCAGGCCGGCGAAGAGAACGGCCACGTAGAAGATGACGCCGATGATCCGTCCGCCGGGCATCCCGTTGAGGATGTTGACCAGATACACGAACATCAGGCCGGGGCCGGGGGTGACGTCGCCCATGGCAAAGCCGGAGGCGCCGATGGCGGGGATGATGACGAAGGCGGCCAGCAGGGCGGCGACGGTGTCAAACAGGGCCACGCGCCGGGCGGAGGAGGGAATGCTCTCGTCCTTGGGCAGGTAGGAGCCGTAGATCACGGAGCCGTTGCCCGCCACGGACAGGGAGAAGAAGGCCTGGCCGAAGGCGTAGATCCACACCTGGGGATTCACAAGGCCGGCAGGGTCCAGGGTGAACAGGAACTTATAGCCCTCGGAGGCGCCGGGCTGGAAGCCGATGTACACGGCCAGGATCACAAACAGGCCGAACAGCAGGGGCATCATGATCTTGTTGGCGGCCTCGATGCCGTTGGCCACGCCCATGGCCATGATAATCATGGCCACCACCAGGCCGATAATCAGCCACACGCCGTTGCCGATGCCGAAGATGCCGTTGCTGAACATCATGCTCAGGGCCTCGCCCAGGGTCTCGGCCTCCGGGGCTGCGCCGCCGAAGGTGCCGCCGATGGCGCCCATGTCGGTGCCAAGGTTATACAGGCCGCCGGTGATGGACATGAAGGCATACTTGAAGATCCAGCTCATGACCACAGTGTAGCCGATGGCCAGCATCATGGAGCCGATGATGGGAATGAGGCCGATGACCTGGCCCAGCTTCTTATTGCCGTTTCTGGCCTCAGTGGCGTGGCCGAAGGCGTCGATGGGACCGGCCTGGGCCCGGCGGCCCAGGGCGAACTCCTCCATGACGCCGGAGTTGCCCACCAAAAGGACGATGATGAAATAGGGGATCAGGAAGGTCAGGCCGCCCCAGCGGGCCACCATGATGGGAAAGCGCCAGATGTTGCCCATGCCGACGGCGGAGCCGATGCAGGCCAGGATAAAGCCCCACTGGCTCTTAAACCCGTCGCGATTCTGCAAGGTCTCATTGCTCATGACAAGTTCCTCCTCTTTCTCAATTGCGTTCTACACACATCTCCCTGCCGTATGGAATACGGCAGGGAGAAGCCCATGGGCTTCTCTTCCAGAAAATGGATGTCGGTAAAAAACCACAGGCGGCGTCCGCTGGAACATTTCAGTTTTCGCGGACGCCGCCTGTCAGTTCAAAGGAGATCTGCGCACTCTCCACGCGGCGCAGTTACGCTGAATTATAGGGTGGGATTACTTCTCCTCGTTGGGATAGGGCTCCAGGAAGGCGTGGAAGTGGCGCATGGGCAGGTTGTGACCCCAGACGATGCGGATGTTGGGGATGTTCTCCCGGTCCTCATACAGGGCCTTGACGGCGGCGATGACATAGTCCAGGTGCTCCTGGGTCAGGCGGCTGCGGTCAATGGCGAAGCGGACCACGTTGGCCACCTCGGCCTGCTGCTCAGGGGTTTTCAGGTCGTACTCCATGGAGTAATCTCCCAGCTCGGAGGTGCGGATGCCGTAGCGGCGGATGAGCTCGATGGAGAAGCCCTGGCCGGCGAAGGTCTCGTGGCCGCGCTTGCCGTCGAAGAACTCGGTCATGTTGATATACACCGCATGGCCGCCGGCGGGCAGAACCACGCCCTTGACGCCGGCCTTGTAGAAGCCCTGGGCCAGGTACTCGCACTGCTTCACGCGCTCGTCCATGTAGTTGAAGTCGCAGCTCTCGTAGAGACCCACGGCCAGCGCCATAATGTCGCGGCCGCTCATGCCGCCGTAGGAGTCGTTGCCATAGCAGGAGATCTGCTTGACCTTCAGCAGAACGCCGATGTCGGTCTTGATGGTGCCGTCCTCGTTGAAGTCGGAGAAGTTCTTCCAGAACAGGCCCTTGTCACGGAAGGCCAGCATGCCGCCCATGTTGGCATGGCCGTCCTTCTTGGCAGACATGGTGAAGGCGTCGCAGTAGGAGAACATCTCGGTGGCGATCTCGGCGATGGACTTGTTTTCATAGCCGGGCTCGTTCATCTTGATGAAGTAGGCGTTCTCGGCCCAGCGGGCGGCGTCCAGCACAAAGGGGATGCCGTACTTGTGGGCGACCTCGGAGGTGGCCTTGATGTTGGCCAGAGCGACCGCCTGGCCGCAGACAGGGTTATTGGTGATGCACATGAAGACCAGGGGCACGTTCTCGGGGCCGACGCCCTGAATCAGCTGCTCCAGCTTCTCGATGTCCATGTTGCCCTTGAAGGGGTTCTTGGGATAGCTGCCGCCCTCGGGAACCTCATAGAGGAGCTCCTTGTTGTACAGGTTGCGGGGGATGGAGCCCATCTGCTTGATGTTGCCCTCGGTGGTGTCAAAGTGGCCGTTGGAGGGGATGGTAAAGACCTTGCCGGGGTGGCGCTGGGCCAGAACCTTCTTGACCAGCTCCATCAGCACGGACTCAGCCGCGCGGCCCTGCTGGATGATAAAGGCATTGGGGCGCTCCATCTGCGCGGCGCCGCCGTTGAACAGTCCGCCCTCGTACTCGCAGAGGTACACCTCGTCCATCATCTTCTCCACGTCACGGCAGTCGGTGCGGACCAGGTCAATGATCTTCTTCCAGTTCTTCTCGCCGCCGCGCTCGAAGATGTCGCGGAAGGTGTCGAGAAGGACATAGTAGCCGGTGTTGCGGCCGTAGGCCTCGTCGCCCAGGAAGAGGCTGGCCCACTGGTGGTTGGTCATGGCGGTAGTGCCGGAGTCGGACAGCATGTCGATGGTCAGCATGCCGGAGGGGAAAGCAAACTCGTTGTAGTGGGTGGCTTTCAGAGCGCGCTCACGCTGCTCGATGGTGACCTTGGGCAGATCGCGCACCGCGAAAGTGAAGTGATGGGGAGCGGGGACGTCCAGGGGATAGTTGGTCATGTTCTTGTCCATTTTGAATTACCTCCATAAATTTTGGCTTGTCGCCAGTTGTTCAGGAGGTACCCCGGTCGTCGCGGTCCGGTTTTCCCATATCCGGGCCGCGCCTAGCGGACAGTACCTGGTTAAAGGGACTGGGAATCTGCAAAAGCTCCTGGGAGGGGAGCCGATTCACTTGGTCACAGAGCGGCGATGCCCGCTGGCCGCGATCTCTGTCAGATCCCCGGGCAGGCAGAGCGCATCGCTCATAGAACCCCCGCAAAAAAACACCCCGGTCGCCGGGAGCCGGAAAGGGCTCCGCGGCAGGCGGACAGTGTGCTTTTGAATGTACAAGTCCTCCGGGACCTCCCGGGGGCGGACTTGATGCGGGGATTACAGGGCCGCGATGACCTCGATCTCAACCAGAGCGTCCTTGGGCAGACGTGCCACTTCCACGGCAGAGCGGGCGGGGAAGCTGCCCTCGGTGAAGAAGGAGGCATACACCTCGTTCATGGCGCCGAAGTTGTTCATGTCGCTGAGGAACACCGTGGTCTTCAAGACGGCGTCCATGGTGAGGCCGGCCTCCTCCAAAATGGCCTTGACGTTGGTCAGGGACTGCTTGGTCTGGGCCTGGATGCCCTCGGGGAACGCGCCGGTGGCGGGGTCGATGGGCAGCTGGCCGGAGGTGATGACAAGACCGCTGGTCTTGACGGCCTGGGCATAGGGGCCGATGGCCGCCGGGGCCTTGTCCGTGCTGACAATTGCTTTCATAAAAGTGAGCCTCCTCTTTTAGCATGAAACGATTTTATCAGAATTAAAAAAATTTGTCAACGAGAATTATCAGATTTGTACGAATAACCATTTTAGAAACAGACTTTTTATGGAAATGATATATAAAAATCTGCGAAATGAGAAATTTTCAACCCGAGAAAAATTTCTTTTGACAGGCTGGAGCTTGGGTAATATAATAGTATCACTTACCCAGGAAAACAGCCGGAGAGAGGGATGCCCCGCGGGATTGCCCGCCAGAATGCGGGCGGAAGGGAGAGGCGTATGCCCAACATTCCCAACGCGCTGCTGCAGCAGTATGTGAAACTGACCGAATTTCTGGGCGTGGCCCTGGGGCCGGACTACGAGGTGGCCCTCCACGACCTGACAGACAAGAACCGCTCCATCATCGCCATCGCCAACGGCCACATCAGCGGGCGGGAGATCGGCGCACCGCTGACCAACGTCGCCCTGAGCATTCTGATGGACAAGAGCTACGAGACCCAGGACTACCGCCTGCACTACTCCGGCGTCTCCGCAGGCGGAAAAAAGCTGCGCTCCTGCACCATGTTCATCAAGCAGAACGGGCGGCTGATCGGTATGCTCTGCATCAACTTCGACGACAGCCGCTACCTGGCCATCAGCAATCAGATTCTGCAGCTGTGCCACCCGGATCTCTTTGCCCAGCGGCTTATACGGCCCGAGGAGGACAGCGGCGCGCCGTCCCAGTCTCCCCCCCACCGGCCGGAGACCTTCCGCAACTCCACCGAGGCCGTGGCCCTGGACGCCATCCACCACGAGCTGGAGCGGCTGGGCGTGTCGGCGGAGCGGCTGACCTCCGACGAGCGGCTCCAGATCATCACCGCACTGGAAGAGAGCGGCATTTTTCTGCTCAAGGGCTCCGTAAAGGACGTGGCCGCCGGACTGCACTGCTCCCAGGCCAGCGTGTACCGCTACCTGGCGCAGATCAAGAAATAAGGGAAAACGGGCGGCGCCGGAACTCCCGGCGCCGCCACATTGAATACACATGAGTGGAGGGACTCTCTTATGATTCGGGAATACACCCGCCGCCTGCTGCTGCTTCTGGGTGGGCTGGCCGTGAGCTCCGTGGGCATCACCATGATGCTCCAGGCCAACGTCGGCCTGGAGCCCTGGAGCGTCCTCCAGCAGGGCATGGCTCAGACCTTCGGCATGACCTACGGCACCGCCGCCGTCATCGTGGGGGCGGTGGTCATCGCTATCGCCGTGGCCTGCGGGGAGAGCTTCGGCATCGGAACCCTGGGAAACATCTTCATCTGCGGCCCCCTGATCGACCTGCTGCTGTACCTGGGGTGGATTCCCGCCATGGAGCGGTTCTGGCCCGGCACGCTGATGCTGCTGGGCGGGCTGGAGCTTCTGGCCCTGGGCACCTGGCTGTACATGAAAAGCGCCCTGGGCGCCGGTCCCCGGGACGCGCTGATGGTGGTTCTGGCACGGCGCACCGGCCGCTCCGTGGGCGTCTGCCGGGCCGTGGTGGAGCTGGCGATCATCCTCTTCGGCTGGCGCATGGGCGGCCAAGTGGGCGCGGGCACCGTGATCGCCGCCCTGGGTCTGGGCTCTTTGTTCAACCTGAACTTCGCCCTGCTCCGCTTTCCGGCGGCGGAGGTCCACCAGGAAAACCTGTCGGAGACCCTGCGCCGTTTCCAGGGCGCGGAGACCGCCCCGGAGGAACCCCGCTCCTGAGATGAAAAAGCCCCTCCGGAAAGCCTTTCGGCTTTCCGGAGGGGCTTCGTCTTTTAATCACAGCTGCTTTACGGTGTAATACACCGCCAGGGCAAAGACCACCACAGCCAGCGCCCACATGGCGTAATAGGCGATGTTTACGCTGATCAGCGCCGCAACCACAGCCACAGCGGAGAGGCCGCAGGCGGTGTAGATGGGCAGCAGGTCGGCGTCAGCGGGCAGGAGGCGGAGCTTGCCCAGCCTTCCGCCGTTCTGGCCGGCCTTGCGGGACAGGAAGACCGCCACGGCCAGCAGCGCCAGAAAGAGCACGGCCACCACACGGATCAGCGTGCCATAGTACATGTTGGAGAGCATCCGGCGGCAGACCCACAGAAAAATCAAGGACACGCCCAGAACAGTCAGGGCCACGGCGCACTCCCGGTCATAAAGACCCCAGAGAATCACCAGCAGCATCGCCACCGGAACCACCACGGACAGCAGCGTCACCATCGGGGCGTTCAGGGCCCGGATCAGCAGGGCGGAGACCGCCAGAAAAGCGCCGCCGCCGGCGGCGTACCAGCCGGCAGTCCGCTTCTTCTTATCCGCCTTCCACATCACGCTGAGAACAACGCCGAGAATGAGAACAACCGCGCCCAGGCCCGCCAGGAGCCAGAAGTATTTATCGTACCAGTCGATCTGCTGCTGGGCGTTTCCATTGACGTAAACGCGGCGGATAATCAGGAGATACAGCTCGGCCACGCAGCCGGCCAGGAAAAACTTCATAGCGCCGGTCATGGGCTCGTCCCGCTTTACCGGCTTGGAACGCTGATTGGGATTCTTAGGCATTTATAAGGACCTCCAGGGAGTTTTTTCTTTCTGATCGTGCCCGCGGGAGGGCTCTCCCGCCAACATACCCGAATAGTATAACAGTTTTTTTTGCGATTTGCAAGGGCAAAAGTGAAAGCTGTGCCAGATTTTTGCCGCCCCCCGGAAATCCGCAGTTGAGAAACGGCGGCGGACATGCTATAATAGATCAATATTTTATAGTATGCCAATTATTTCGCTTATCATGATAAAGAAAAATTGAGGGATGATATGAGACGTTTCATCAGCATCACACTGGCCCTGAACCTGCTTTTAAGCCTGACGGCCTGCTTCGGTCCGCCGGTGGACCCGGACACGGTCCAGGAGAGCATCCAGGTCATCGCCATGGATACGGCCATGCTCATCTCCACCTACGGAAAGCGGAGCACTGCCGCAGCCTACGCCTCGGAGGACCTGATCCGGGATCTGGAGGCCCAGCTCTCCCGGACGGAGGAGGACAGCGAGGTCTCCCGCCTCAACGCCGCAGACGGCCGGCCCACAGAGGTGGGTCCGGATCTGGCGGCCCTCCTCACCGCGGCGGAGGAGTACCGGGCGGACACGGGCGGAGCCTTTGACATCACCGTGGCCCCGGTGGTCTCCGCCTGGGGCTTTACGGAGGACAGCTTCCGCGTTCCCGCCCAGGCGGAGCTGGAGACGCTGCTGGAAAAGGTGGACGGCTCCGCCGTCCGGGTGGAGCGGACCGCCGGCGGCTGCACCGCCGCCCTGGCGCCGGGCCAGTCCGCGGACCTGGGAGGCATCGCCAAGGGCTACGCCGCAGACAAACTGGCGGATCTCTTCCGGGAATACGAGATTCCCCGGGCCATAGCCACTCTAGGGGGCAATGTGCTGGCCTGGGGAGACCGGCCCGACGGCACGGCCTGGCGGGTGGGCGTCCAGGACCCGGCCCGGCCCGATGAACAAAACGGCTTTGTGGGCATCCTGAACCTGAAAAATTCCTTCGCCGTCACCTCCGGGGGTTACCAGCGGTATTTTGAGGAGGACGGCAGGACTTACCACCACATCATCGATCCCGCCACGGGGTATCCGGCGGACAGCGATCTGACCTCGGTCACCGTGGTGGCAGAGGTTTTGCCGCCGGACGCGGAGCAGCTGTACGGCCCCGGAACCATGTGCGACGCGCTGTCCACGGCCCTGTTCGTCATGGGCAGGGAGCAGGCGCTGAACTTCTGGACCTCCCGGAAGAACGCCTTCGATCTGGTACTGGTGACGAAGGACGGCGAAATCTATGTCACCGGCGGCATCGCAGAGGATTTCGTCTTTGACGAGGAGAGCGGCTATGCGTACCCGGTCCTGGTCAAGTAAGCCCAATGGCTGGGACGCTCTGGTGGTCCTGGCGGTGATCGCCCTGGCCCTGGGCAGCGCCCTGGCGGTCTGGGGCGGGGGCGGAGAGAGCGGGGAGGCCCTGACGGCGGTGGTCATCATCGACGGCAAAGAGGCGGACCGCTTCTCCCCCGCCGACCTGCTGGAAGGCCCCAGGACCTACTCCAACGGCAGCTATACTCTGGAGGCGGCGTACGGTCTCCGGGGCGCGGAGAGCGCACCTTTGGACCATGAGCCGCCCTCCGGCGAGGCCGGTGTCCGGGTGGCCTGGGCGGACTGCCCTACCCAGGACTGCGTGCGCACCGGACTCATTACACGGAGCGGGCAGAGCATCGTGTGCCTGCCGGGACGGATCATCATCCGCCTGGAGGGCGGAGCGCCGGACGGCGGCATCGTGGACGCCGTTGTGGGATAGGAGGCGGGCCGTGAGACTGACCACAAAGCAATTGACGCTGTGCGCCGTATTGACGGCCCTGGCCCTGGCCCTGAGCTATCTGGAGAACCTCTTCCCCCTGGCTCTGGCCATTCCCATCCCCGGGGTAAAGCTGGGCCTTGCCAACATCGTGACGGTGTTCGCCCTGTACGCCCTGGGGGCGTTCCAGGCGCTGATGATTCTCTTCGCCCGGTGCCTGCTGGGGGGCATGTTTGCCGGGAATATGAACGCACTGCTGTTCTCCCTGCTGGGAGGCGCCGCCGCCATGCTGGCAATGATCGGCCTCGTCCGGCTGGGAAGGTGCTCCGTCTACGGCGTGTCCATCGGCGGGGCGGCGGCCCACAACTGCGGCCAGATCGCCGCGGCGGTTCTGACCCTGGGCAGCACCGCGCCGCTGTACTATCTGCCCGTTCTTTTGGCGGTGTCCCTGGCGGCGGGGGCGCTGACAGGACTGGCGGCCGCGTGCCTCTTTCAGGCGCTGGATCACACAAATTTACGAATCTCATAGAAGGAGTGACATCGTTGGACCGGAAACAGGCGAGCAAAAAGGATGAGATCATCCTCCAGCAGCTGGAGGTGATCCGCACCATGACGGAAAACAGCCTCAACCGCATGGGCACGGATTTCTGGGGTACTCCCGCCGCGCCCAAAGAGGCCCCGGAGAAGCCCCAGGCGGACCAGCCCAAAGCGGACCGGCCCGGGAACACAGCATCCTCCACCGGGAACGACGCCGCAAAGCCCCCGGAGGCGGAAACGTCTCCTCCCCCGGAGAAGATCGAGGATCTCCAGGCGGAGCTGGAGGGCTACATCGGCCTTGCCTCGGTGAAAAAAGAGGTGAAAAACCTCATCAACATGGTGACGGTCCACAAGATGCGGAGGGAACAGGGCCTGCCCGCGGCGGAGCTGTCCCTCCACATGGTGTTCTCCGGCAATCCCGGCACCGGCAAAACCACCGTCGCCCGGATCATGGCCCGGATCTACCACAGCCTGGGCATTCTGTCCAAGGGTCAGCTGGTGGAGGTGGACCGCAGCGGCCTGGTGGCGGGCTACGTGGGCCAGACGGCCCTGAAGGCCAAAAAGGTGATCGACTCCGCCCTGGGCGGCGTGCTGTTCATCGACGAGGCCTACGCCCTCAACGGCGGGGCGGAGAACGACTTCGGGCAGGAGGCCATCGACACCATCCTCAAGGCCATGGAGGACCACCGGGACGATTTGGTGGTCATTGCCGCCGGATACGATGACCTGATGGAGCGGTTCATCCACTCCAACCCCGGCCTGGAGTCCCGGTTTAACCGCTTCCTCCACTTCGCGGACTACACCCCGGACGAGATGATGAAGATTTTTGAGATGCAGTGCAAAAAGGGCTGCTACACTCTGGAGGCAGAGGCGGCGGGACTGGTGCGGGACTTTATCGCGGAGGAGAGCGGCGACCCCGTCTCCTTCGGCAACGCCCGGGGCGTGCGGAATATCTTCGAGCAGATTCTGGTGAACCAGGCCAACCGCCTGGCGGCCATGGAGCAGGTGACGAGGGAGGACCTGATGTCCATTACCCCCGCGGACGTGCAGGCGGCCCGGGGAACGGAGGCCGCCGCCCCCGCCTGCGAATCCCCGGCGGAATGAGCGAAACAGGGCCGTGCGCAAAGCGCACGGCCCTGTTTTTTCCGGCGGCAGGAACTTTTTCTCCCTTTTACCGTTCGTGCTTCAACGCCGACGCATGTCCCCTTCACCCAAACGGCTGAACAGGCAGTGATGTATCGTGAATAGCCTAATCAACTGAAATTCGTCAAATCACATCGTGGGAAAGTATTTCAAATTCCAGGGGATCACCCAGCTCCATAAATTCCGCTATCAAGTCCAGACCCATATAATCCCGCTCCTCTCCATCCTCGTCACCGGTGAGGCGGAGATGGAGGATGATCCGGTAATATCGGGTGATCTCCGGGCTGTCCAGGGGGAGCCATTCCGATACCCACTCCCTGCCGTTGTGGTGCTTATGCCGCAGCCGGCCCTCCTTGATGTGATATACCCGGTACTGTTTATCCCGATAGGCATAACCGTAGGACACGTCCCCCACATAGTAATTCCCGGTGAAAATCGGATGTCGGGGAAAGAATCCACCTCGGACATGAGGTCGTCACTTTTGGGGTTCAGGTAGTTCCGCCAGATGATCTCCTCAGCCAGAGACAGCATCTCATCCCAGCAGGAGGCCAAGGCCCGGTACTCCTCCCGGGTGATGCCGTCATCCAGGTCAATGCGGGGCTTCATTTTGTCCTCCCAAGTGATGCAGGTATTTACGGCGTTCTCTTGCTCAAAAATGATCTGGTGGGGATGAACACCCGCCTTCCGCCGCAGAATACGCTTAGACCTTGTTTGAAAAAAGGCGGAATGCCCAACGGCGAGAGATGTTTTCGCCAATCAAGGCAGATTTTTGCAGGCGGGCTGACGCCCGGCAAGAACATTTAACGCAGAGCGGCGGATAAAGATCCACCGTTTGGGCGTTTTGACTATTTTCAAACAGGGCCTAGGCCTTGTTTGAAAATAGTCCATGGTAAAACGACCTTCTTTGATAGAGCTCTGTTTCAACTTCCGATTTGCCGCCCTGAATGATACCACGGCCGGCTCTCGGCTTCAAGCTGCGATTCTCATACAGCCGCCGGCGTCCAGATCGCAAGGCAAACCATAAAAAGGGCAGATTTTCCAGCGCCGCAGAAAGTTCTTGTATTATCTGCCAATGTGTGGTATGATGATTTCAGGAAAACTTGTGTAGTTATACCAACCGGCACCGTGAGAAATGAAAGAGAGGGAGCGTTATGGAAAACTTTTTCAAGCTGAGAGAAAACGGCACCACTGTACGCACGGAAATCCTGGCCGGATTGACGACCTTTATGACCATGGCGTACATCATCGCACTGAACCCCAATCTGCTGACAAACTTTGACGCGGGGTCCTCCCTGTGGAACGGCGTGTTCCTGGCCACCTGCATCGCCTCCGCCATCGGTATGTTCTGCATGGCCTTCCTGGCCAACAAGCCCTTTGCCCTGGCCCCCGGCATGGGCCTCAACAGCTTCTTCGCCGTGGTGGCCGCCAACATCGCCGGCCTCACCGGCATGAGCTATGTGGAGAGCTTCCAGGCCGCCCTGGTCATCATCCTCATCGAGGGCATCGTCTTCATCGTCCTCTCCATCCTGAACATCCGGGAGAAGATCATGGAGGCCATCCCCCTGGGCGTGCGCCTGGGCATCGCCCCCGCCATCGGCATCATGCTGATGAACATCGGCCTCGGGTCCAACGCCGGCGTCTACTCCGAGACCGGCGGCCCCTTCTTTGTCATGCGGGACTTCTTCGGCGCCCTGACCCCCAGCGTGGCCCAGACCTCCATGGGCTCGGGGTACAGCGCCATGATCCTCTCCGTGGTCACCATGTTCATCGGCCTCTTCGTCATCGTCATCCTGGCCAAGAAGGGCATCAAGGCGGCAGTGCTGCTGGGCATGCTGGCGGCCTCCGTCATCTACTGGGCCGGCTCCGCCGTCTTCCTGGGGACCAATCCCTTCGCCTCACTGTCCACGGCGTCCTTCGTGCCCCCCTTTGCCGACATGGCCTCCACCACCCTGTTCAAGTTCAACTTCCAGGGCTTTTTGGACATCGGCTGGTTCACCGCCATCACGTTGGTCATCACCTTCTGCATGATCGACATGTTTGACACCATCGGCACCCTGGTGGGCACCGCCTCCCGGGCCGGCATGGTGGACAGGGAGGGCAATATGCCCAACATGAAGGAGGCGCTGCTCTCCGACGCCGTGGGCACCGTGGCCGGCGCCTGCTGCGGCACCTCCACCGTCACCACCTTCGTGGAGTCCGCCTCCGGTGTAGAGGCTGGCGGCCGCACGGGCCTCACCGCCCTCACCACCGGCGTGCTGTTCCTGGCCTGCATGTTCATCGCCCCCATCGCCGCCGTGATCCCCGCCGCCGCCACCTCCGCCGCGCTGATCTACGTGGGCGTGCTGATGCTCATGGGCCTCAAGAACGTGGACTTTGACGACATGGACCAGATGGTCCCCGTGGCGCTGATGCTCATCGGCATGCCCGTCTCCGGCTCCATCGGCCACGCTATCGGTCTGGGGCTTATCTCCTTCACCGTCATCAAGGTGTTCAGCGGCAAGGCCAAGGACGTATCCGCCCTCACCTATGTCATCTCCGCCCTGTTCCTGGTGAAGTTCTTCCTGATCGTCTGACGGAAAACCGGATTTTATCAGAATACCAAAGGAGGGCCTCCGCAAAGCGGAGGCCCTCAGCTTGTCGAAAAAGTAATTTCGACAAGCTGCTGTAGATTTCAATAGCGCAGGAAACCCCTCTTGGGTTTCCCGCACACACCCTTCCTTTCCGTTGACGAAACCTCCAGCATTTTTTGACAGTGTGAGGGCCTCCACTTTGCGGAGGCCCTCCTCATCTGTCTGCTCAGCCCATCATAGCCTCTTTCGCCTTTTCAATGTCCTCCTGATCCCGCATGGGGAACAGGACATTGGCGATAATGGCCACAATACAGGTGGCGGTGACGGCGTCGTTGAAGATAAAGCGGATAAAGCCGGGGAGCTGGGCCACGGCCTCCGGGTGGGCGGGGACGCCGATGCCGAAGACGAAGGTCAGTCCCATCACCAGGATATTCCGCTCACTGAAACCCGCCTTGGCGATCATCTTGATGCCGTTGATTAAAATCATGCCGAAGACGGTGATAATGGCGCCGCCCAGGACGGCGTTGGGGATGGCGGAGAAAATGGCTCCCAGCTTGGGGAAGAAGCCGGAGACCATCAGAATGAAGGCCCCGGTGGCGATGCACCAGCGGTTCACCACTCTCGTCATGGCCACAATGCCCGCGTTCTGGCCGAAGGCCGTGTTGGGCAGGGCGTTGAAAACCGCGGCGGTGGTAGAGCCCAGGGCGTCCGCCAGGATGGCGCCGGAGGTTTCCCGCTCCGTGGCCTCCCGGTCAAAGCCCGCCATGGTGATGCCGGAGGTGTTGCCGATGGTCTCCAGGCCCGAGGTGATGAACAGCGCCGCGAAGCTCATAATAGCGGCAGGCTGGAACTCCATGTGGAACTGGAGGGGCAGGGGCAGTCCGAACCAGGCGGCCTCCGCCATGGGGGCGGTGTCCACCATACCCAGAACCGCAGCCAGAATGTAGCCCGCCGCCAGACCGATCAAAATGGCGGCGTTTTTGGCAAGGCCCTTCCCGAAGCGCTGGAGCAGAATGACGATCACCAGCACGAAGGAGGCCACGGCCAGATTTTTCAGGGAGCCGTAGTCCGCCGCGCCGGATCCGCCGGCGAAGTAGTCCACGCCGATGCCCAGCAGGTTCACGCCGATGGTCACCAGGGTGCAGCCCACCACCAGCGGCGGGAAGAAGCGGCGGATGTACTTGTAGAAAAAGCCCATGAAGACCTCCACCAGGCTCCCCGCCAGACATCCGCCCAGCACGGCCCCAATGCCGCCCGCCGCGCCCACGGCGGAGGCGGTGGGCACAAAGGTGAAGGAGGTTCCCATGACGATGGGAAGCCGGGCCCCCACCTGATAGCGGCTTCCCAGCCGCAGGGGATAGAGCTGAATGAAGGTGGTGAGGCCGGAGACAAACATGGCGCACTGGACCATGGTCACCGTATCCGCACCGGAGAGGCCGCAGACCGAGGCCACAATGAGGATGGGAGCCAGGTTTGACGTGAACATAGCCAAAACATGCTGGAGTCCCAGGGGGACGGCGGTGGGGAGGCTGGGACGGCCGTCCAGCTCATAGACCATTTTCCGGTCCTGCTCGCGCGTGGTTTTCCGATCAGTGTTCATACTGTTTTCCTCCCGTAGCTCCGCGGAAGGCTTCCCCGCGGAGCGAGTTTTTGATTCGCTCAGCGGTTCAGATATGCCTCGGCGCAGCTCCGGGCCTCCCGGACTGCCCGCTCCTCGTCGATGCCGGTGAGACGTCCTTCTCTCACCACGACTCTGCCGTTGACCACGGTATAGTCCACCGGCCCCTTGAAGCCCACGGTGCCCAGCATGGACCGCACGTCCAGGTCCGCCCCCACCAGCTCCAGCCGGTCCCGGCGGATCAGGAAGAGGTCTCCGGCCCTGCCGGGTTCCAGACACCCGATGTCCTCCCGGCCCAGCACCCGGGCGCTGCCTCGGGTGGCGATTTTCAGCAGGTCGTACCCGCTGGGGGCCCTTTCGCTGGAGCGGAGCCGGTGGAGCAGGTAAGCCGCCCGCAGCTCCTCCAGGAGATTGGAGCCGTCGTTGCTGGCGCTGCCGTCCACCGCCAGGCCCACAGGTACCCCCAGGGACAGCATCTCCGGGATGCGGCACACGCCGGAGGAGAGCTTCATGTTGGAGATGGGGCAGTGGGCCACGCCGGTTCCGGTGTCCACCAGCAGCTTCAGCTCCTCATCGTTGAAGTGGATTCCGTGGGCGTACCAGACGTCCGGGCCCACCCAGCCCAGGTCCTCCATATAGGCCAGGGGGCGTTTGCCGTACTTCTCCAGGACATAGTTCTCCTCGTCCTTTGTCTCGCAGAGATGGGTGTGGAGCCGCACGCCCAGGCTCCGGGCCAGCAGGGCGGACTGCCGCAGCAGCTCCGCCGAGACGCTGAATGGGGAACAGGGGGCCAGAGCCACCATTCCCATGGAGTTAAACGAGGGGTCGTGGTACTTCTCCACCGCCCGCCGGCAGTCCCGCAGGATCTCGTCCACCGTCTGGACCACACTGTCCGGCGGCAGGCCGCCATCCTTGCGGCTCAGGTCCATGCTCCCCCGGGAGGCGTACATCCGGACGCCCAGGTCCCTGGCGGCGGCGAACTGGGCGTCGAGCAGGGCGCCGGAGCTGCCGCCGGGGAAGACGTAGTGGTGGTCGAAAACGGTGGTGCAGCCGGTTTTCAGCAGCTCCCCCATGCCCACAATGGAACTGTGGTAGACGGCCTCGCCGTCCAGGTTCTTCCAGATCTCGTAGAGGGCGGTGAGCCAGTCGAAAAGCTCCAGGTTCTGCACCTGGGGCAGGTTGCGGCTGAAGGTCTGGTAGAGGTGGTGGTGGGTGTTGATTAAGCCGGGGTAGACGATGCACCGGCTGGCATCCAGCACCTCGTCCGCCTCCTGGGGCTCGGGGCCCATATAGGCGACGACGCCGTCCCGGATCAGGATGTTGGCGTTTTCCAGCAGGCTGTCCCGATCGTCGCAGGTGACGACGGCCCAGGCGTTTTGAATCAAAAGGCTGCTCATGCGTTACCTCCCAATGACGCGGTTTCCGCGTGAGATCATACGGGCGGTACAGGTGCATGAGCAGCCGCCCTGTGCGCACAGGGTGTCCGCTGATATTGGAGAGCCGCAGTCTTCCTTCGCCGGCAGGGTGGAAAACAAAACCGCCGAAACAAAAAGACCACAAGTTTCAGGGCCAAGCCCAAAAACTTGTAGTCAACTGTTACGGCAGTTGGTAGAAACGCTCATCCAATCATGAACTTATACAAGCCAGTATGTACGCTAACAGCATACGCAAAAAGGTCGACCTTGTCAAGGCGCCGCGTCAAAATTCCACAAAACAGCATATTTCAGGCCCTAAAATTGTAAAGAATCCACAATTTTCAGCCTCAAAACTCTCAGCCGCCGCCGGACAGCGGCAAAATGACACGATAAGGGACTGCTTTTTGCCGTTTTCCCTTCCCATATCCCCGTTTTTATGGTAAACTGATCCCAAAGCCGGAAAATACCGCCATTTCCATAACAGCGGACACGGCGGCGTAATATCATGATAACAACAACTGATCTAAAGGAGAATTTTCATGGGTAAGTACTTTGGGACAGACGGTTTCCGCGGCAAGGCGGGAGAAGGGCTCACCGCCCATCACGCCTACGAGATCGGGCGCTTTTTGGGCTGGTACTACAGCCGGGAGGACCGCGCCCGGGTGGTGGTGGGCAAGGATACCCGCCGCTCCAGCTATATGCTGGAGTACGCCCTCAGCGCCGGCCTCACCGCCTCCGGGGCGGACGCGTACCTGCTCCACGTCACCACCACGCCCTCCGTATCCTATGTGGCCCGGACAGAGGGGTTCGACTGCGGCGTGATGATCTCTGCCAGCCACAATCCCTTCTACGACAACGGCATCAAGCTGCTGAACCGGGACGGCGAGAAGATGGACGAGGCGGTCCTGGACCTGGCGGAGGCATACTTGGACGGCTGCCTGGAGGCGGACGGCCACCCCCTGAAAGAGCTGCCCCATGCCACCGGGGACGGCATTGGCTCCGTGGTGGACCACAGCGCCGGACGCAACCGGTATATCGGGTATCTGATCTCCCTGGCGGTGTACTCCTTCAAGGGCAAAAAAATCGCCCTGGACTGCGCCAACGGCAGCGCCTGGGCCATTGCCCCCAGCGTGTTCCGGGCACTGGGTGCGGACGTGTACGTCCTCAACGACCGCCCCGACGGGCTGAACATCAACCGGGACGCCGGTTCCACCCACATTGAGGGGCTGCAGCGGTACGTGACAGAGCACGGTATGGACGCGGGCTTCGCCTACGACGGCGACGCGGACCGGTGTCTCGCCGTGGACGAGACCGGCGCCCTGGTGGACGGGGACAAGATCATGTATATCTACGCCCGCTACATGAAGGAGCGGGGGAAGCTGGTGACTAACACAGTGGTGACCACGGTCATGAGCAACTTCGGGCTGTACAAGGCCCTGGAGGAGGCGGGAATCGGCTACGCCAAAACCGCCGTGGGGGACAAATACGTCTACGAGCATATGGTCCAGAACGGCAACCGCATCGGCGGCGAACAGTCCGGGCACATTATCTTCTCCAAGTACGCCCGCACCGGGGACGGCATTCTCACCTCTTTGAAGCTGATGGAGGCCATGCTGTCCAAGAAGATGTCCCTGAGCCGCCTGGCGGAGCCGGTGACCATCTATCCCCAGGTGCTCATCAATGTCCGGGTAAAGGACAAAACCGCCGCCCAGGAGGACCCGGCGGTGAAGGCCGCGGTTCAGGCCGCGGCGGCGGAGCTGGGCGATACGGGCCGCATCCTGGTGCGGGAGTCCGGCACGGAGCCCCTGGTGCGGGTGATGGTGGAGGCAAAGACCCATGACCAGTGCCAGGAGCTGGCAGATCGGGTGGTAAGCGTCATCCGGGCCCAGGGCCACGGGGCGGAGGGCTGATCCTCCACGGCCTGAACGCGCCGCCGAAGGCACTTTGAGGAGACGACGGATATGAAAAAACTCTTTCAGGCGATCCGGCAGGGCAACACCGCCGCAGTCCGGGAGCTGCTGGAGAAAAAACCGGAGCTGATCTCCTGCACCGCAAAGCAGCCGCCCAAAAAGGACGACGGACAGTCCCCCCTGCAGGTGGCGCTGAAAACGAATCGCCTGGAGATTGCGGAATATCTGCTGGACCTGGGGGCGGATGTGAATTTCATGGAGGCGGAGGACTGCGCCAGCGGCTGGCGGGCCCCCGTCCTCCACGACGCTTCAACGCCGCCGTCATGAACAGCCGGTGGAGCGTAAACTCTCAGGCCATGTACGGCGGGATCAAGGTCTTCCACACCCGCGAGGAGGCGGACCGGGCCTATCTCATCTTAAAGCGGATGCTGGACCTGGGAGCGGACATCCGCGGGGTGGACTCCTATGGAAACTCCTGTGTATGGCGGGTCTGCCTGCAGGCGAGACAGATCCTGCCCGCATACAATCGCACCACCCGCACATTGGGAACAGACCGCATCCTGACCCCCGAGCTGCGCGAGGACCTGACGCGGATATTCACCTTGCTCTATGACCGCGGAATGGAGACCGATTATATAAAGCCCGGAGAATCCGTAACAGTGCGCGGCCTCTACAAAAACGAGCCCGTCGCGCAGTTTCTGGTTTTTGACTAAACGCCCATATCCCAGGGAGCAAAGCAAATCCGGCCAAAAGAAGTACGTGGCAAAGGGTTTCGCAAGGAAAAGGGTGTGTGCGGGAAAAACCTCTGCGGGTTTTTCCTGCACAATTTTAATCAACCCGCCCGCAGGCGGCCGATTTTGCCCCATGGGCAAAATCGGATAGTTCCAGGAAAAAGAGACGCACCAATCGGTGTGTCTCTTTATTCCTGGAGCGGGCAGCGAGGCTCGAACTCGCTCCCCGGCATCCCACGAACGGCCTTCGGCCATTCGCGGGAACCCTGTCCGGCCTCGGATTGAAAAC
>NZ_KE159703.1:0-270534 GCF_000403435.2 Oscillibacter sp. 1-3 | reverse complement strand
CGGAGGTATCGAGTTCGCCTTCTACCAAAAAAGCAGGACATCCAAACCGGATGTCCTGTTTCACTCTGGAGCGGGCAACGAGGCTCGAACTCGCTACCTCCACCTTGGCAAGGTGGCGCTCTACCAGATGAGCTATGCCCGCGAACAAAGAGTATTATAACAGCCCCCTCCCTCTTTGTCAACCCTCCAGACCAATTTTTTCTTCATTTTCCACAGATTCCTCCGGCGGCTCCTCCCCCGGCTCTCCCTCCAGCTCCGCCTGACCGTCTACAGGCTCCGTCTCCTCCGGGGGCACCTCCTGGTCCAGAAGAAACTCGATCAGCCCCACCGGGCCGCCGGCAGGATAGTAGAGCACCGGCCACATAGGCCGCTCCAGCAGGCCCCGCTCCTCCCGCACCCGGGCCAGAGCCTCCTCCACCTGGGTCTGGCCGTTCTCCGGGCTCCAGTAGCCAACCCGCACCGCCAGCTCCGTCCGTTCCTCGGTGAGAGCCGTATCCAGCAGGGCGTACAGCGCCTCCGGGCTGGTGGCGTTTACCACCGCCTGAATCTGCTCCAGCGTCCGGCGGTAGCTGATCTGGAGCTCCACCTCGTAGTAGCCCCGCTGGGCCTGGCTGGAGGAGGTGATATACTCCACCGCGTAGGCCCCCATGGGCGTCTCCTGCTGGACCTCCACCGTGGCACGCTCCAGCAGGTCCGCCGCCTGGAGCTTGTTGTCCACGTTATAGAGCCGCAGCGTGGCCGTCTCCGTGTGCTGGCCGATGAGGATCAGAAGGTCGTTGACAATGTCCTGATAGTTCTCCGCCCGCAGAGTGCCGGCGGCCTCGCTCTCCCAGAACTTGCTGCTGTGAGGCTCCACGGTGCTGTACTCCCGCTCCAGCAGGGGGGCGCAGCCCGCCAGCAGACACAGCGCCATCAGCAGTACGCAGCACTTTTTCACAGGCCGTCCCCCCCCTCTCATTTTTCGGTTACAGTCCCAGGTCCTCGTCCACCAGCAGGACCTCCGCCTCCATGCCCATCATGGGGCCCCACAGCGTCACCAGTCCCCGGCAGATGCGCTCCGGGCTCCTGCAGTCGTAGCAGCGCTCGCCCTTGACGGCGCAGGGGGTCTTTTTCCCCAGCCGCTGGGCGTTTTTGGGCGAGGCGATGTTCCGGGCCCGCCACAGGGCCTCGTCACAGGTGGGAACCAGCTTGCTGCGGCCGATGACGAAATACACCTTCTCATGGCCGAACAGCGTGGCCGCAACCCGGTTGCCGATGCCGTCGATATTGATGATCTCCCCGCTCTCCGCCAGAGCGTTGGCGGAGGTGAGGTACACGTCCGTGAACATGGCCTCCCGGCGGGCCGGCGCCGCCTCCTGCTTCCAGTGCCACACCACGGTGTTGTGCTTTCCCAGGGCGTCATACAGCCCCAGCTGATCCAGGGTCAGCGAACCGCCGAAGCCCACGGTTCTGCCGTCAATGGCCTGATCCAGATAAGCGGCGGCCTCCGCCCCGGTGCCGAACACCCGCACGGCGTAGCCCCGGGCCTCCAGATTCCTCTTTACAGTGTCAAATGTTCCCATAGCGCGCTCCCCTCTCAAAGTATGTAATGGATGACCGTCAGATCTCGTCCTGGCGGTACTTGCCGAAGCCCTCGCCCAGCACATCCCGGGCGTCGCAGACGATGAGGAAGGCCCCCTGGTCCAGCTCGTGGACCTGCCGCTTGATGTCCACAATCTCCCGCTGCTTGAAGGCCACCAGCAGCACCCGCTTCTCGTCCCCGGTGTAGCCTCCCTCACCCTGGAGGATGGTGACGCCCCGGCCCTGACGGTCCATCAGCGTCCTGGTGATCTCCTGCCACTTGTCTGAGATGATATAGGCCACCTTGGAGCTGTCCAGGCCGTAGAGCACGGTGTCCGTCACCTGGCTGGAGACGAACATGGCCACCGCGCCGTACAGCGCCGCCTCCAGGCGGCCGAAGGCGACGGCCACCAGCACCAGGGCCGCCAGGTCCGGTACCAGCACCAGCTTGCCCAAAGGCAGCCAGGGAAATTTCAGCTTTAAGAGGCGGCCGATGATGTCCGTGCCGCCGGTTGTGGCCCCCTGGGAGAACACCATGCCCAGGCCCAGCCCCATCAGCGCACCGCCGCAGAGGGAGGCCAGCATGGGGTCCATGGCGGAAAAATTTCCCAGCCGCGTAAAGGCGTCCATGGCGGCGGAGGTGACGAACATGGAGAACAACGACGAGGCCAGCAGATGGAATCCCAGCAGCTTCCAGCCCACCAGAAAGATGGGCACATTCAGTACAAATACAATCACGCCCACGGAGATCTGGGGCAGGAACACATTGATGACCTGACCCAGGCCGGTCATGCCGGCCATGCCCACTTGGTTGGTCTCAAAAAATGCGCTGAACGCCAGGGAAAACAGCAGAGATCCCGCAAAGGTGATTCCATAGATCCGCAGAAATTTTTTCATTCAATCCTCCTGAGAGCCGATCTCAAAATAGAATCGCAGACCGCGCCGCCGGATTTTCGCCTGACGAGGCGTTTTTTTGCAGGCAGACCGCCCGCCCGGCAGAAAAACAGCCCGCAAGGCGGAAAAGACGCGGGCAGGATGCGTGCGAATTATTGGGGATTCGGCTCTAAATATCCCGTTAATTCATCTCCTCATCCAAAAGCCCGATCTGCTTTTCCTCACTGTCCTCCTGCCGCAGCAATGCCCCGGCGGCGGGGACAGCCCGCACCCGGTAGCGGCTCTGATTGGAAATCCCCGTCTCCTCCAGAGGCTTCACCGCCTCCAGGCGGTATTTGGGCTTCAGGTTCATCACCGCCACGCCCTGGGTGGAGCGGGTGGTCTTGGGGGCCAGCAGGGCCGTGTGGAAGATCAGGCACCGGGGCTCCGTGGAGTACACCGCCATCTCCAGATCCTCGTCCACACGGCAGATACAGCAAAGGGGCGACTTGTCGGAGTAGGCCCCGGTGAGCTTGCGGCGGTTGGAGGTGGTCTTGTAGGCGGTCAGGTCCACCCGGGCGGCCTTGCCGTTTTCAAAGAAGAACAGCAGCGCCCCGGCGTAGTCCGCCCCGGGCAGCACGGCGTAGACCACGCTCTCTCCCTGGTCCATGCCAAGCTTGGAGGGCAGGTAGTCCCCCAGGACGCTGGCCTTGGAATCGTCGAACTCACTGAGACGGGTCTTGTAGACCTGGCACTGGTTGGTAAAGAACATGATCTCCGCGCCGGAGGTGGCCTCGAAGCTCTGGCGGAGGCCGTCGCCCTCCTTGAACTTCTGCTCGCCGCTCATCCGCAGGCTCTGGGGGGTGATCTTCTTGAAGTACCCCTCCCGGGAGAGGAAGAGGTGGACGGGGTATTCTTCCACCTGCTCCGTCTCGTCGTAGACCGCGATCTCGTGGCCGTAGACAATGGAGGTGCGGCGGGGCTCGCCGTACTTCTTTGCCGCTGCGCTCAGCTCCTCCACAATGATTTTCTTCACCCGCCTGGGGTTGTTCAGGATGTCCTCCAGGTCCTCGATCTCGTCCTGGAGGGCGGCGGTCTCGTTGACCCGCTTTAAGATATACTCCTTGTTGATGTTGCGGAGCTTGATCTCCGCCACGTACTCCGCCTGAATCTGGTCAATGCCGAAGCCGATCATCAGGTTGGGGATGACCTCGGCCTCCTCCTCCGTCTCCCGGATGATCTTGATGGCCTTGTCGATGTCCAGCAAAATGCGCTTGAGGCCCTTGAGAAGGTGCAGCTTGTCCCTGCGCTTTTGCAGCACGAAGTACACCCGCCGCCGGACGGAGTCGGTGCGCCAGGCGGTCCACTCCTCCAGAATCCGCCGGACCCCCAGGACCCGGGGCTGCCCGGCGATGAGCACGTTGAAGTTGCAGGAGAAGGAGTCCTCCAGGGGCGTCTGGCGGTAGAGCTTGGCCATGAGCTTATCCGGGTCCGTGCCCCGTTTCAGGTCGATGGCCAGCTTGAGGCCGGAGAGGTCCGTCTCGTCCCGCATGTCGGCGATCTCCCTGGCCTTTCCGCCCTTGATGAGCTCCGCCACCTTGTCGATAATGGCCTCGGTGGTGGTGGAGTAGGGGATCTCGTAGATCTCAATGAGGTTCTCCTCTTTGACATAGCGGTACCTGGCCCGGACCTTCACGCTGCCCCGGCCGGTGTTGTAGATCTCGTTCAGGGCCGCCGGGTCGCAGATCAGCTCGCCGCCGGTGGGGAAATCCGGGGCCAGGAGGGTCTCCGTCAGGTCGCAGTCCGGGTTTTTGAGGTAAGCTGCGGCGGTATCGCAGACCTCCTTCAAATTGAACCCGCAGAACTGGGAGGCCATGCCCACGGCAATGCCGGTGTTGGCGGACACCAGGATGTTGGGAAAGGTGGTGGGCAGCAGGGCCGGCTCCTTCATGGTGTTGTCATAGTTGTCCACAAAGTCCACGGTGTCGCTGTCAATGTCCTTGAAGATCTCCTGGCAGATGGGGGCCAGCTTCGCCTCGGTGTACCGGGGGGCGGCCCAGGACATATCCCGGGAGTAGCACTTGCCGAAGTTGCCCTTGGAGTCCACAAAGGGAGTCAGCAGGGCGCCGTAGCCCCGGGAGAGGCGCACCATGGTGTCGTAGATGGCGGCGTCGCCGTGGGGGTTGAGGCGCATGGTCTGGCCCACGATGTTGGCGGACTTGGTCCGGGCGCCGGTCAAAAGGCCCATCTTGTACATGGTGTAGAGGAGCTTGCGGTGGGAGGGCTTGAAGCCGTCGATCTCCGGAATGGCCCGGGAGACGATGACGCTCATGGCATAGGGCATATAGTTGGTCTCCAGGGTGTCGGTGATGGACTGCTCCACCACGGCGGCGTGGAGGCCCAGGACGTTGGGGTTTGTGACCTTGGGCTTGTTTTCGTTGGGTGTTTTCTTCTTCGGCATATGATTCTGATTCCTTTACTTGTTCACTTCGGGGTTGTCTGTGCGGCCCAGGAGGTAGTCTACGGAGCAGTCTAAATAATCCGCAATCAGTTCGAGATTCTGGGAGGCGATTTTTGAGGAGGGTTTTTCTCTCCATTTGCTGAACAGACTTTCAGAAATACCGGTTTCTTTTGCCAGCTTATACCCGGTAATCTTTCTCTCTTCTATAATTTTCAAAATTCTTTCCGAATGTTTCATAAAGGCATCCCCCATTTTATTTTAATAGGATGCGAGAAAAAATTCAAGTATAGTGTTGACTACATGAATTTTTTCTTGTATACTATACTCATCAACGCATCGGGAGGAACAGCTATGAACGAAACCTATGAATGGCTGTATGACCACTGCGCCCAGCCCTTGATCCAGGTGGAAAAAGAGGCCGATGAACTCAAGCAGGCGATCATCACCTGCAGCGGCCCGGACCGGCAGATCCTCCTGCGGGACCAGCTGGACAGCCTCTGCATGCTGTGGGGAAGCGATGCCTTCGCCCTGGGCCTGCAGCTGGGCCTGCGCCTGATGGCCGGCCAGCGGACCGGCGGACCGGAGGTCTCATAGGCCGCGCGCTTCCCCGCTATGGGACTTGGTCCAAATCCATTTCAGGGGGTTGTTCTGGATGTATTGGCGGGTGATCTGCAGATCTTCGTCATTTCGGATGATGTGGTCATAGTAACCGATTTGCCACAATTTTTTCTCAGAGGGCCTTCTCAAAATCCGATATTGCCGGTCCGTATATGACTTCATGGCACCAATGATATTTTGTAGGGGGCGGGCTCTGTCCCGCCCCGTCTCACTGGTCCCATCCACATCTGCCGTCATGGCCAAAAGCAAATGCACATGGTCCGGCATAATACAATAGGTATCAATTTCCACCCCGGTATACCGCTGCAAAATCCCGAGAATTGATTCCTCCACCACCTGGCCGATGGGTGTCAAAACAGTAACAGGAGAACAGCAGGCAGGTCCGGAAGGCGGGGCGGGACAGAGCCCGCCCCTACATGGACGGCCGACAAAATATCCTGGCCCCGCACAGCTGTGCAGACCGTTACAAAATAATGCCCCGGTTTGCCGCAATCATATCCGCGCAGGCGCATCGGTTTTCTTCCCGGCAGATCTCTCATGAAATATCCGCTTCCTCAAATCATCTCTGTCACCCGGCTCAAAAGCGCGATCCCACACGGAAGACCCACCGCAAAGGCGAAACCCCCCATGCGGCCCCATCCTCCCTTACGAGATGTCCGCCATCTCCAGATACTTATACCCGTTCTCCGCGATGTGGTCCTTCCGGCCCTGGAGATTGTCCCCCAGCAGCAGGTCGAACACCGCCGCCGTCCGCTCCACGTCCTCCGGCATCACCCGGATCAGCCGCCGGGTCTCCGGGTTCATGGTGGTCAGCCACATCATATCCGGCTCGTTCTCACCCAGGCCCTTGGAGCGGTCGATCTTGTATTTCTTCCCCTCCAGCTCCTTGACGATGTCGCTCTTCTCCTTGTCGGAGTAGGCAAACCAGGTCTTCTCCCCGCAGTTGATCTCAAAGAGAGGCGTCTCCGCGATATACACGTACCCCTCCCGGATCAGCGTGGGCGTCAGGCGGTAGAGCATGGTCAGCACCAGCGTGCGGATCTGGAAGCCGTCCACGTCGCCGTCGGTGCAGATCACCACCTTGCTCCAGCGCAGGTTATTGAGGTCGAAGGAGGACACGTCCTTCACGTGCTTGTTCTGCACCTCCACGCCGCATCCCAAGACCTTGATGAGGTCCGTGATGATCTCGCTTTTGAAGATGCGGGCATAGTCCGCCTTGAGGCAGTTCAGGATTTTGCCCCGGATGGGCATGATACCTTGGTACTCCGAGTCCCGGGCCTGCTTCACGCTGCCCAATGCGCTGTCACCCTCCACAATGTAGATCTCCCGGCGCTCCACGTCCTTGGTGCGGCAGTCCACGAACTTCTGCACCCGGTTGGCGATGTCGATGGAACCGGAGAGCTTCTTCTTGATGTTCAGCCGGGCCTCCTCGGCCTTCTCCCGGCTGCGCTTGTTCAGGAGCACCTGTCCTGCGATCTTCTCTGCGTCAAAGGGGTTTTCGATGAAATAGATCTCCAGGTTGGACCGCAGGAACTCCGTCATGGCCTCCTGGACGAACTTGTTGGTGATGGCCTTTTTCGTCTGGTTTTCGTAGCTGGTCTGGGTGGAGAAGTTGTTGGAGACCAGCACCAGGCAGTCCTCCACGTCCGCCCAGGTGATCCTGCTCTCGTTCTTCTGGTACTTCCCCTGGTCCCGCAGGTACTTGTCCACGGCGGAGACGAAGGCGGATTTGCTGGCCTTCTCGGGGCTGCCGCCGTGCTCCAGCCAGCTGGAGTTGTGGTAGTGCTCCACCACGTTGACCTTGTTGGAAAAGCAGACAGCCGTGCTGAGCTTCACCTTGTACTCCGGCTTGTCCGCCCGGTCCCGGCCCCGCTTCTCCGCCTGCCAGAAGACGGGGGCCGTCAGGGCCCCCTCCCCGGCCAGCTCCGCCACATAGTCGGAGATGCCGTTTTCATACAGGAACTCCGTCTCATCAAAGCCCTCCGCCGTCTCGTCCCGGAAGAGGAAGCGGATGCCGGCGTTCACCACCGCCTGGCGCTTCATCACGCCGGCAAAGTACTCCGCCGGAATGGCGATGTCCGTGAACACGTCCAGGTCCGGCAGCCAGCGGGTGCGGGTGCCGGTCTTTTTGCTCTGATTTTTGGGCAGGGGCTTTTTCCCCAGCTCCCCCACAATCTCGCCCCGCTCAAAGTGGAGGCTGTACTCAAAGCCGTCCCGCCAGACGGTGACGTCCATGTACTTCGAGGCGTACTGGGTGGCGCAGGAGCCCAGGCCGTTGAGCCCCAGGGAGAACTCGTAGTTGTCCCCGCCCTCGTTGTCGTACTTGCCGCCGGCGTACAGCTCGCAGAACACCAGCTCCCAGTTGTACCGCTGCTCCTTCTCGTTCCAGTCCACCGGGCAGCCCCGGCCGGCGTCCTCCACCTCCACGCTGTGGTCAGCGTACCGGGTGACGGTGATAGACGTACCGTGGCCCTCCCGGGCCTCGTCGATGGAGTTGGACAAAATCTCAAATACCGCGTGCTCGCAGCCGTCCAGGCCGTCGGAGCCGAAAATGACGCCGGGCCGCTTCCGAACCCGGTCCGCGCCCTTGAGGGACGAAATACTCTCATTGCCGTAATCCTGTTTTTTCGATGCCATAGGCCCTCCAAAAAAGGGCGTTGTCCGCCCTGAAAATACCAGTATCTGGAACAGCAGTCCCCGCGCCCGTCAAAAGCCGTCTCGCGAGCCGCCCCGCCGGAGGCGAAAAAAGGGTCGAAATCCGGCAGAACCGCCATTTCTGGTTATTATATCACAGTTTTTCCGCGGGTTCAAGTATTCCCGCAGCCGGAGTCTGCTTTTCCCGCCCTTTCCCGGAAAAGATTTTCTTTTTTCGAGAAAATGTTCTTACGCAAATCTTTTCATAACAGGCCTGTCACCCGGCAAAATGCCTGCCGCCATTGGGTTTTGCACATTTTCCACAGAGTTTTCCACACCATTATGTCAACCTCGTAATCACGAAAAAATCCACCGCCCGGGATGCTCCCGGCATACCTGCTGCCGGACGGAGCGGGCCTGCCTACCGGCGGCGGCGGCCCAGCAGCAGCCCCGCCGCTCCCAGGAAAAGGACCAGATCCGCCAGATTGTAGACATACCGCCCCAGAGGTCCCGGGGCCTTGGGGAATCGGAGGTAGTCGTACACCCGGCCATGCCGCAGCCGCTCCCACAGGTTGCTGAGCCCGCCGCCCAGAATCAGACCCGCCGCCGCGGGGGCCCGCTTCCGGCAGCGGAGCACCGCCGCCAGCGCCAGCGCGGAAAGGGCCGCCAGCGTGCCGCGCCCGACGGGCAGGCCGAAGGCCCCGCCGCCGTTCCACAAAGCCGTCAGGCGGACCCGCCCGCCCCAGTGGACAGTCTCCCGGCGGCCGGGGCGGCAGAGAGCCCGCCGGGCCGCCGTACAGGCAAACAGCACGGCGGCGGCGATCCAGATGGTGGTCAGCATGGCGGCTCCTCCTTTTTTCCGGCGTTTTGGGCCCGCTCCATGGCGGAGCGCACCGCGCCGGTCCTGATCTTTTGGTTGTTGCGGCCCAGGGCGGCGGCAATCTGCCCCTGGACCCGTTCCATCTCCTCGCGGAAGCTGGAGGCGGACAGCCGCAGGGCCCCGTGACCCAGGATAATCAGCTGCTCCGGCCCGTCGGAGGTGGCCACCTTTACCCGGTGCTTCCGCCCGATCTCGTAGGTAGCCCGCTCAATATAGGCGTCCGCCGTCTCCGCCTCTTTAGTATATACCACGTGGATGTTGTGGTACTTCTCCACAGAGCCCAGGCCGCCTTTGACCTTGTAGGCGTCAAACACCGCGATAACCCGGCACTTCTGATAGCCCTGGTAGTTGCACAGCAGGTCGCACAGGTGCTTCCGGGCGGCGTCCAGGTTGTCCCGGGCGAGGTCCTTCAGCTCGTCCCAGGCGAAGATGATATTGTAGCCGTCCACCAGCAGGTACTCCGGCCCGCTGTCCCGCTCGGGCACGGTCCGCCGCTCCGCCTGCTCCGCCGCGGGAGTTCGCCGGGACTCCTTGGGCGGGAGGAAGGCCCTGCGCTTCACCGGACCGTAGGTCCGTTCGAAGATGGCCTGGAGCTCCTTGTCCTGCTCGATGGTTCCGGCATAGTCCATGCTCTGCCGGGCGCGCTGGACCTCCTCCGTCCGCTCCTTTGGCGGATCAAGCCGGACGCCGCTGTCCAGGTGGGCGCAGGCGGGCACCTCATGCCAGGGCACCGCGTACCCGCCGCCGTGGGCGCAGAATACGGAGTCCGGCGTGTTCTCCACGTCCCGCTCCGGATCGTAGCCGGCGGACGCGATCACCGCCTCTGCCTCTCCGCAGGGGCGGTATCCCCCGGGAAAGCAGGACAGCCTCCCCAGCCCCCGTGTGTAGGCCGCCGCCTCTCTGGCGTAATCCCCCATGGCCGCAACGGGGGCGGACCCGGTGAGGACGGTCTCCTCCCCCGCCGTCTCCGGCGGGGCGGTCTCGCCGTTCATCCGCTGGATGTCGCTGATGGCCCGGCCCGCCTGGGAGCTGGGCAGCTCCAGGCGGAAGTCGTACCAGGGCTCCAGCAGCACGCTCTCCGCCTGCATCAGGCCCTGGCGCACCGCCCGGTAGGTGGCCTGGCGGAAGTCCCCGCCCTCGGTGTGCTTCTCATGGGCCCGGCCGGTGAGGAGGGTGATCTTCATGTCCGTGATGGGAGACCCGGTGAGCACGCCCAGGTGCTCCTTTTCCGCAAGATGCGTCAGAATCAGCCTCTGCCAGTTCAGGTCCAGCACGTCCGTGGGGCAGGCGGAGGCGAACACAAGCCCGCTGCCCGGGGCTCCGGGCTCCAGCAGCAGGTGGACCTCGGCGTAGTGCCGCAGGGGCTCAAAGTGGCCGATGCCCACCGCCGGGGCGGCGATGGTCTCCCGATAGCGGATGGACCCGCTGCCGAAGGAGACCTCCATGCCAAACCGCTCCCGCACCAGGCGCTGGAGGACCTCCAGCTGCACCTCGCCCATCAGCTGGACCCGGATCTCGCCGTCACTCCAGACGATGTGGAGCTGAGGGTCCTCCTCCTCCAGCTGCCGCAGCCTCCCCAGAGCCGTGTGGGGGTCCGTGCCGTCCTCCAAAATCACACGGTAGGCCAGCACCGGCTCCAGCACCGGCCCGGCCCAGGCGTCCTCAAAGCCCAGGCCGTCCCCGGGGCGGGTGCGGCTCAGTCCCGTGACCGCCGCCACGGCGCCCGCCGGGGCCTCCTCCACGGAACGGAACTTGGCGCCGGAGTAGATCCGGATCTGGTCCGCCTTCTCCGACCAGATCCGCTCCTCCGCCATGCCGGGGCGGCGGTTGGTGAGGAGGTCCTTCACCCGCAGCGTTCCGCCAGTGACCTTGAGGTAGGTCAGCCGGGTCCCCTGGCTGTCCCGGGCGATTTTGAATACCCGGGCGCCGAATTCCGGCGGGTAGTCCGGCAACGGGGCGTACCGCTCCAGCGCCGCCAGAAATTCGTCCACGCCCTCCAGCTTCAAGGCGGAGCCGAAGAGACAGGGGAACAGCTTCCGCTCCCGGATCAGCCGCGTCAGCTCCGCCTCCGGCACCGCTCCGGTCTCCAGATAGCGCTCCAGAACGGCCTCGTCACAGACGGCGGCCTCCTCCGCCAAATCCTCCGGCGGCAGGGAGAAGTCCGTACAGCCGCTGTCCAGCTTCCCCTTCAGGTCCGCCAGAAGGGCCGCCCGGTCCGCCCCGGCCAGGTCCATCTTGTTGACAAACAAAAACACCGGAACCCCGTACCGCTCCAGCAGCCGCCAGAGGGTCCGGGTGTGGGCCTGCACGCCGTCGGCGCCGCTGACGACCAGAACGGCGCAGTCCAGCACCCGCAGCACCCGCTCCGCCTCGGCGGAGAAGTCCACGTGGCCCGGGGTGTCCAGCAAGGTGACCTCCACGGTCTCCAGCGGCAGCACCGCCTGCTTGGAGAAGATGGTGATTCCCCGCTGACGCTCCATGGCGTCCGTGTCCAAAAAGGCGTCCCCGTGGTCCACTCTTCCCAGCTTCCGGATGGAGCCGCCCCGGTAGAGCAGGGCCTCGGACAGCGTGGTCTTGCCCGCGTCCACATGGGCCAGGATTCCCGCCGTCAGCTTTCTCATACCGGCCCTCCTCTTCTGTAAAATCAGGTATAATCGGTTTATTATACTATTGATTCCCGTGGGGCGCAAGCGGAAAAGCAGGAGGGGACGTGTCCGGCCGAGATTTTGGTTTTGTCCCTGTTCCGTTGGATGCCGCCGGCCAAAGTTCCGCCGATTTCAGGGAAACGAGTTGAACAGGATTCGCGCCTATGCTATAGTCAGCCCGGCAAATTGGAATTGGAGTGATGGACCGCTATTGATTTTGAGGCATTTGAGAAAACCGTTCAAACGGCAAAAGCAAAAAATCCTTTGCTTTTTGAATTGGAGCATGACCGGATTCCAACGGCGGAAGAAGCGGTGGCTTTCCAAAGACAATATCAAATTGTCTTACCGGAAAAATACATACAGTTTCTCTTGCATTTTGGCGGCGGCTATTTTGGGTACGCAAATATCTATTCTTTAGACAAAAACAGCTGTTTTTTTATTCTCAATCACAACCCAGCCATCAGAAAAGATCTGCTTTTCATGGCGGACAACGGATGCGGGGACTATTATGCTTTCCGCATGGAAGGCGGCAGGTGCAAAGAGGAAATCGTTTTTTGTGACCACGAGAATCACACCGTACAAGATACGGATTTTTCCGATGTTTTGGAATATCTCGCAAAAACAGGATTGGGTCTTGTTTGAAAATCCGCGGCGTCAATTTACATCTATCGGGCGGTGATCCGCAATGGAGAACCGCCCGCCCGTATATTTTGACGGCGGGGCGGATCTCCGGCGTTTGACGGCACGAATCTTGAAAAAAGTGCACAAAACCGGAAAAATTTCTGTCAATTGCACAGTGGAAACAGAGCGGAGTTTGTGGTATGGTTAAATGCGGTAATATTGGAAAAGAGGTCTTGCTCCATGGTCAAGCTCATCGCCAGCGACATCGACGGCACCCTGCTCTCCTACGGGGAGACAGCCCTGCCTTCCGCCCTGTTCGGCCTGATCCGCCGCCTGCGCTCCGCCGGAGTGCTGTTCTGTCCCGCCTCCGGGCGGCAGTACCACTCCCTGCGCCAGCTGTTCGCCCCGGCGGCGGACGAGGTCTGCTTCCTCTGTGAGAACGGCGCCGTGGTCTTCGGTCCCGGCACAGAGGAGACGGCCCCCGTCCTCTCCAAAACCCCCATGCCCCGGCAGGAGGCCCTGGACCTGACCCGGGACATCATGGCCCTGCCGGAGTCCCACGCCCTGGTCTCCGGCCAGAACATCTCCTACCTTCCCCGCTGGCCGGAGCAGCTGGTCCGGGACTTCCGGAGCTGGACCGGCAATCTGGTCCAGCCGGTGGAGTGGGCGGAGGACATCCGGGAGGACATTATCAAGGTCTCCGCCTGCTGTCCCAGTCCCGCCGCCGCCGCGGAGGCCCTGGGCCGGCGATGGGGAGAGCGGTTCCACATGGCGGAGGCAGGGCCCATCTGGCTGGACTTCACCCTCTCGGACAAGGGCACGGGCCTGCGGGGGTTGTGCCGTTCCCTGGGCGTGGAGGCGGCGGAGGCCATGGCCTTCGGTGACAACTGGAACGATGTGCCCATGCTGGAGGCCGCCGGCATCCCCTGGCTGATGGCCTCCGCCGCCCCCGCTCTTCGGGAGCGCTTCCCCCGGCAGTGCGCCGACGTGCTCACCGTACTGGAAGAGCTTCTGTCGGAGCTGGGCGCGTGAGGGCGGAACAAATTTCCAGTGGGGAGTGTCCTCATCGCAGATTTTATGCATAGGCCGGGCTCTGTCCCTGCAAAGCCGCAGCCGCAAAATTAAAATCGCGGATGATGAAATGTGCGGCTGGGCGCTTCCATTTCCAGGGCCCGGTTGTAAAATTGCGGAATTTGTGGTATGATGCACCTATCAACAAACGAGAAAAGGAAGTCTGAACCACCGTGGATTCTTTCAAGACCAAGCTGATGGAAAACGGCTATTTCCGCCAGGAAGAGCTGACCTTTGCCGACTGTGACCGGAACAAAAATGCCCGGGTCTCCGCTCTGCTGCGCAAGGCGGCCAACTACGCCGGCTACGACTACGACGCCCGGGGCCTGACCCACGAGAGGCTGCTGGAGATGCGGGAGGCGTTTCTCCTCTCCCGCCTGGCGGTGAAGATCCACCGCTGCCCTCGGGCCCGGGAGGTGCTGGACATCACCACCTGGGAAAACGGCGTCAAGGGGGCACATATGCAGCGTGTGTACGAGATGGCGGACCAGGAGGGGCGGCTGTGCGCCTCCATCCGCAGCGACTGGATTCTGGTGGACCCGGTGACGCGGAAGATCCTGCGCCCCGGCTCCTTCACCGCCAAGCCCCTGACCGTCTGCCCCAAAGAGATCGACTGCCCGGAGCCCCGGAAGATCGTCCTGCCCCGGGAGGGGACGGAGGAACTGGGCGTCCGGCGCATCCGCTGGTCCGATTTGGACGGCAACGGCCACGTATATAGCGCCAACTACGGGGACATCGTGTGGGACTGCCTGCCGGAGGACCTCCAGGAGCGCATTCCCCGGGAGTTCTACATCAATTACAGCAAGGAGGCTACCCTGGGGGAGGAGCTGCGGCTCCTGGGCCTGCGGGAGGGAGAGACCTGCCGCGTGGAGGGCCTGGGCCCCGAGGGGGCCTGCTTTACAGCTCTTTGCGTATTTGGACCCGTATAAAAAAGAGGAGCGGCCCGGCTTTGTGCCGGGCCGCTCCAGGCTGTGGGGAAAGTCCGCAAGGACTTTCCCCACAGCCTGCTGATGTCTCGATTTTCCAATCGCACGGCAATTGGAAAATCTGTCGCTTCGCTCCGCAAACGTCTGCGAAGCAGCCGTTTACAGACATTTGATCCCATACGAGGCGGGCGCCGCCCCCTCGTGCTCCTCCTTTAATCCGTGGCCTTTTTGACCGTTTTTCGGCAGCCCGAGCGCCCCGGCAACGCCGGGCCGCCCTTCTTTGGCGTCATACAAATTGGGGCACCCAAACGCCGGGCTCCGGCAGGGGCAGCTCCAGGGAGGGCCCCTCCAGACGGCGGACCTGCTCCGGCCGCCACAGGGAGAGGAAATCCTCCACCCCGCCCACGTTGGGCAGGCCGTAGGGGGCATGGCGGTAGTGCATGGGGACGACCCACCTGGGGGCCAGGGCCTCGCAGACCCGCTTCGCCCCGGCGGCGTCTACGGTGTAGGTGCCGCCCACGGGGACCATCACCAGATCCACGGGGCCGATGGCCTCGACCTGCTCCGCCGAGAGCTGGTGTCCCAGGTCCCCCAGATGGGCCGCGGACACGCCGCCGGCGGAGAAGACCCGAATGGTGTTCTCCCCCCGCGCCGCGCCGCCCTGATCGTCGTGGAATGCGGGGACCTCCCGGACGGCAAAGGGGCACTCCCGGGCGGGCAGCTGCTCCACCCGGTCCACGGCGTTGTGGTCAAAGTGCTGATGGCTGCAAAAGACCTGGTGCGCGGCGGCGCGCAGGGGCGGGTAGCCCTCCACGCCGGTATAGGGGTCCAGCAAAATGGTATAGCCGTCCCGCTCCAGCAAAAAGCAGGCGTGGCCCAGCCAGGTAAGCTTCATGGCAAGTCCTCCTTGTAAATCAATTGAGAGAGGCGGGCGCTCCGCCTCTCTCAATTTTATCAGGTTTTCGGCACCGTGTCATCCGTTTTTTCCCGCCCGGGCAGGGTGGAGCCGCGCTTCCGCCGCAGGACGGCAATCACGGCGGCGACGATCACCGCCAGCACCAGCAGCCACATCCAGATATACGCCAGGCCCACCACCAGGTTCTCCACACCGGAGGCGAAGGCCGCCCCGCCGGCGGTGAAAGCGGCGCTCATCCGGGCGCCAAAGCTGTTTGGGGCCTCCTCCATGCTGGAGAGCTTGTAGACCTCCTGGAGATTGACGCTGACGGTGGCGTAGTCCACCAGGGCGTCGTAATGGCGCAGGGTGCCGGAGAGGCTCTCGATCTGGTACTCCGTCTCGGAGATGGCGGACTCGATGGTGATGATGTCCTCCATGGCCTCCGCCCGGCTGAGGAGCTCCTGGAGCCGCTCCAGCTTGATCTGCTGGGTTTTCAGGCGGCCCTCCGTATCGTAATAGGCCTCCGTCACGTTCTCGGCTCTCTCGGAGCGCCAGGTCAGGCTGCACAGCGCTCCGGCCCGGGAGAGGAATTCGTCATAGTTCTTCGCAGGGACGCGGATGGTGTAGTCCGCCCAGCGGTAGCCGCTGCCGCCGGTGCGCAGTGAGCTGTTCTCATAATAGCCCCCCATCTCCTTCGTCAGGCGGCCCAGGCCCTCCACGGCCTCGTCAAAGGCGGTGGTCTCCATCTCCAGATTGGCGGTGCGGATCATCTTGGCGTCCCGCAGGACGTCCTCATCCGCCCCGCCCGCAGAGACGGACTCCCCCGTAAAGCCGTACTCCGTGCCGCCGCTGTCCTCCGCGGCCGCCGGAGCCATGTCCGCGGCGGCGGAGTTCTTGCTCCCGCTGCTTCCCCCGGCACTGCCGCCGCAGGCGGTGAGCAGGGACAACACCAATACTGTGGCCAGGAATATGCCTCCAATGCGCTTTTTCATGCTGTAGACCTCCCTTGCTTCTCTTTTCCGCTCTTCCATACGCGCTCTTACCTATATAGACGGAATCGGATGAAAAAAGTTTCGGCCTTTCATAACTTTTTCCATGCGCCTCTCAGCGATTCGCCCTAGAGAACGGGCACCGCTTTCCAACACACTGGCGGTTTCCGGCCGCATAGCCGCACACGATCTCAGACCGCTCCATTTTGACGCCGAAATGCTCCTCCACAAAATCCACCGCCTCCAGAACCGCCAAAAAGGAATCCCGCTTACAGCACCGGGGCCCGCCAATCTCCCCGATCTTCCCCAGCGCCCGGGCCGTCATCCGGTGGGACAGGGCAAAGGGCTCCTCCGCCAGGGGCGTGGACCCGGAGATAATGGATACAAACATCCCTGTACTGAGTCCCGCCCCGCAGGCCCCCCAGAATCCGCAGGCCCCGCCGGGGACGCTCTTCCCCCGGCGCACCATCTCGGCCAGGGCGGCGGGAAGATCGATCCCGCCGCCGGCGTTCCGATACGCCGTCAGAAGGGCGGCACCCACCATCACGTGGTGCTCCGGTCCGTGCATATGGCAGAAGGGCTGGTCCATCATCCTCTGGAGGACGGCGGCGGGGTCCCTGGAGGTCTCCGCCGCACAGAGGCCGGTGATGGCGTCCAGCCCGCTCATGTGGCACTCGTTGCAGACGTAGTGCCCGCTCAGGCACCGGGTCTTGCTGTTCTCCCGCCTGCCGCAAACGGCGCACTCCATTAGCGTGTCCGCCGCAAGATACTCCAGCGGCGCCTTACAGATCAAACACTCTTCCGGCATCATTGGCCTCCCATCCGCCACCGCAGGCGGCTTTTCTCCGTACCGCCCGCCGGCGCGCAGCGATACGGCTCTCTTATCCAGTCTACCATAGACGCGGCCTCGATTCAATTCCGGCAGGATCAGCCGCCGCAGGAGAGACTTTTTGCCTCCCTTTTCAGATTGGTGTTTCTCAACGCCATCTGGCAAAATGATTCGTCAAAATATCTAAAGCGAGCAGTTACCCTATACAGACATGTAACTGCTCGATAAAATTACGATTTTCGATTTGGATATTCACGATAAAATACTTGCAATAATAGCAATCGTGCAAACCAATAATACTCCCACACTGAATACGGCAATCACTTTTTTAACCTGTTTATCCCCTTTTACTGCCGTATCTATTTTATCTGAAAATAAGGCACAGACAATGGCAGCTATCATTAACAACACTGACATTAACAATACAGAAAGTTTTTCCATATCTCCCTCCGCAACTTTCGATTTGCTGAGCTGATTATAGCACACAGTTATCACTGCATCAACCTGGTTTTGTAGAAACTGACAAAGTGATACTTCGGCAACACTTTTCTCAAAAGGGACCTTTTTGTTCTCCGCTTGCCTTTTTTTCGAAAAGCGGGTAAAATGGATTCCATAATTTACTGTTTGGAGGGAAACTACAATGACCTATCAGGAAGTCCTGGCGGCCAGCCGCACCTGCATGGGGCCCTACTGCAAATCCTGCCCCGTCTGCAACGGCCTGGCCTGCAAAAACACCATGCCCGGCCCCGGGGCCAAGGGCCTGGGCACCGGCGCCATCCGCAACTACCAGAAGTGGCAGGAGCTGTGCGTCAACATGGACACCATCTGCGAAAACGCGCCCGTGGACACCAGCTGCGAGCTGTTCGGGCGCAGGCTGGTCCTGCCCGTGTTCGCGGCCCCCGTGGGGGCGGTGACCATGCACTATGGCGACAAGTACAACGACCTGGAGTACAACGAGATCCTGGTCCCCGCCTGCGCGGAGGCCGGCATCGCCGCCTTCACCGGCGACGGGCAGAACCACGACGTCATGCGCTCTGCGGCGGAGGTGCTGGCGAAATGCGGCGGCTGCGGCGTGCCCACCGTCAAGCCCTGGAACATGGAGCTGGTAAAGGAGAAGCTGGAGCTTGTGAAGGCGGCGAACCCCATCGCCGTGGCCATGGACATCGACGCGGCGGGCCTGCCTTTCCTCCAGAAGATGGAGCCCCCCGCCGGCCGGAAGACCGTGGAGGAGCTGCGGCAGATCGCCGCCTGGGCGGAGCGGCCCTTCATCCTAAAGGGCATTATGACCGTGGCCGGGGCGAAAAAGGCGTTGGAGGCCGGGGCCAGCGCCATCGTGGTGTCCAACCACGGCGGCCGGGTGCTGGACCAGTGCCCCGCCACCGCCGAGGTCCTGCCCGCCATCGCGGACGCCGTGGGCGGGAAGATGACCGTCCTGGTGGACGGCGGCATCCGCTCCGGCATGGACGTGTTCAAGGCCCTGGCCCTGGGAGCCGACGGCGTGCTGATCTGCCGCCCCTTCGTGAACATGGTCTACGGCGGCGGCGCGGAGGGCGTCAGGCTCTACGTGGAAAAGCTCCGCTCGGAGCTGGCGGACACTATGTCCATGTGCGGGGCCCGCACGCTGGCGGACATCAGCCGGTCCATGCTCTTTGGCTATTGAGGCTCATACATCAAAAAGGAAGGGGGAGGCCGGCGCCTCCCCTTTCCTTTTAGGCCAGGCGGACGATCTGCGCCCCCAGGCCCGCCGCGTCCTCCTCGTCGTGGGTCACCAGCAGGACGGGCCGCTGCCCCCTGCGGCGGAGGATGCAGCTCCACGCCCGCTGCCGGGTCTCGCCGTCCAATCCGGCGAAGGGCTCGTCCAGGACCAAGGCGTCGCTCCGCGCCAGCAGGGCCCGGGCCAGCGCCAGCCGCCGCCGCATGCCGCCGGAAAACGCCCGGACGGACTTGCCGCCCACATCTCCCAGGCCCAGTTCCGTCAGCACGGCGGCGGCCCGGGCGCCGTCGTACTCCCGCCCCAGGATGAACCGCAGATTCCCGGCGGCGTCCAGCTGCTCCAGCAGCCGGTCCTCCTGGAACACCGCCGCCCAGCGGCAGCCCTCCGGGACGGACACCGTGCCGCTGTCCGCCGTCTCCAGGTCCAGCAGAATGCGCAGCAGCGTGGTCTTGCCGCAGCCGGAGGGGGCCATGACGCAGGTGACGCCGTCTCCCGCTGTGAACGTCACGTCCCGCAGCACCGATGCGCCGTTGTAGGACTTGCAAAGATGGTTGACCCGAATCTCCATCACGCCGCCGCCTTTCCCGCAACCGCGTCCACCAGTTTCAAAAAGAGCCGCTCAAAGACTGCCGACACCGCCACAACGGCGGCGGTCCAGGCGAAGAGGTCCGGCGTCTGGAAGTAGATTTTGGCGGTGTACAGCCGCTCCCCCATGGACCCGGCGGGCAGGCCGATGACCTCCGCCGCGATCCCCGCCTTCCAGCAAAGGCCCAGCCCCAGCGAGGCGGCGGAGCGGAAGTAGGGCAGCACCTGGGGGAGGTAGATTCCCCACAGCTGCCGGACAGGCGGCACGTGAAACACCCGGGCCATCTCCAGCAGCCTCCCGTCCGTCTGCCGGATGCCCTCCAGCAGGTTCAGGTACACCGTGGGGAACACCATCAAAAAGGCGATGAACACCGGCAGGCGGCGGCTGTCCAGCCACACCAGGGCCAGGATGATGAAGGAGGCCACCGGCGTGGCCTTCACCGCCGCCGTTGGGGGGGCCAGCAGCTCCTCCGCCAAGGGATACCGGGCCGCCAGCGCCGCCAGCGCCGCCGCTGTCAGGCAGGAGAGCAGAAAGCCCCCCAGGATGCGGCAGGCGGACCAGGCCACGGCGCGCCAGAAGGCGGCGGTGACCGCCAGCTCCCCCAGCCGCCAAAGGGAGGCGAGGGGCGAGGCCAGCAGCAGTCCCCCGTGGGGATAGGCCGCCGCCAGGGCCATGGCCCCCAGCTGCCACACCAGCAGCCAAAAAGCCACAGCCCGCAATCGGAGGCCGCTTTTACGCGCCATAGAAGAAGTCGTCCCTGGGAAGCGCTCCGCCCACGGCCTCCGGGGCCGCCTCAGAGAGGACCTGGAGATATCCGGAGAGCTTTTCATACATCTCCTGTCCTGTGAGGCAGACGATATTGCAGTGGGGCAGGGCCTGCTCCGCAATGGCGGCGCTCTCAATAATGCCGTATGCCGCGATCAGCTCCGCGGCCTCGGCGGGATTGCCGTTGACCCAGTCCACGCTCTGGGCGTAGTATTGGAGGAAGCCCTCCACGGTCTCCGGGTGCTCCTCTGCAAACGCCCGCCGGGCCACCGCCACGCCGGTGATCATGGCAGAGCCGTTGTCCAGAGCGTCCCACTCCGCCGTCAGGTCCAGAGCCACCCGGAGGTGTTCCAGCTTATTCTGGGCCGCGGTGACGAAGGGCTGGGGCAGCATGGCGACCGTCGCCGCCCCGGAGGCCAGGGCCGCCACGCACTCGCTGTGCTCGCTCTTCCAGTCGATGGTCACATCCTTGTCCGGGTCGACGCCGTTTTCGCTGAGGAGATACCGCAGGCCGTACTCCGGCGTGGAGCCCTTGCCGGCGGAGACAATGGTCTTGCCCGCAAGATCTGCCACGGACTGGATCTCATCCCCGTTTTCCACAATATAGAGCACGCCCAGGGTGTTGACGGCAAGACACACAACGCCGCCTTCCGTCTTGTTGTAGAGCACGGAGGCCAGGTTGGCCGGGACGCAGGCCACGTCCAAATCCCCCTTGATGAGAGCGGGGGTCACCTCGTCGGCGGAGCCCGCCAGTGTGAACGTCCAGTGCTCACCAATACCGGGCGTGGACATCAGATGGACTAGTCCCATGGCGGTGGGGCCCTTCAGGGCGGCGAACCGGGTCTGGACAGCTTCCGGGGGAGACGGAGGGTCGGTGGGAACCAGCTCCTGCGCATCGCCCTGCGGGGCCGTGGAGGACGTATCCGGAATGTCCGGCCTTTGGCCGCAGGCGGCCAGAGACAAAAGGAGCAGGATCGCCAGGGACAAGGACATAATTCTTTGATACAGTTTCATGATGAACGCCTCTTTTTCTGATTGTTGCCGAGGCCGCGCCCCGGCGTCTCGTCGGAGGAAATACCGCTTATGTTCCGCTCCTCTCCCCGTCCGGCCCGCTTACCCGCATGGGGCGCGCCGCATCCCTAAGCGGCAGAGCTGCCAGGGGCTGCGCAGCCGCCGGGCTCGCGCGGGGGCCCAAAAGGGCGGGCGCAGTCTTTTATTGCAGCGCCGCCTCCGGCGCGTACACCGTCTTGGCCGTCACGCCGGGGAGCCGCCCCAGCTTGCCGGACAGCGCCGAGATCACATCCGCCGGCGCGTCCATGGCAACGCTGATGACATTGACGCCTCTCGCCGGATAGGGTACGCCCATCCGTCCGATAATATGCTCTGCGTACTGGTGCAGCAGGCCGTTCAGCTCCGCCACGGCGCCGCCCTGGCGGACGATGACGGCGATCAAAGCCACCCGGGTCTCCATACAAGTCCCTCCTCTCCTGAAATCTAAAACACCCCTCCGCCGTTTGGCGGAGGGGTGTGGCATAACCTGACAGGACGCGGGAGCCCCCGCGCCACCTCTCTCCTCTTACAGCTCGGGTCTCATGCCTCGCTGCCAGAACGACAGAATGAATTTTACCGTCCGCCGGTCAGAAAACTTCCCGGGAACAAGAAAATAATACCACAAAACAGGGCGGAATGTCAAGCTCCCCCGCGCCCGCCAAACCCCGGGCCGGCCCGCGCAAAAGAGAGCGGGCCGGGGCCTCATCCTTGATTTGCGGGAACTTCCGTGGTACAATGCGGTACAATTTCCGATTTTTGAGAGGAGTGTTGAACAATGAGAGAGATCGATCCCGGCCAGACCGGCCGCGCCGAGGCGTTTGCCCTGTGGATGAACGCCCCCATGCCCATGGTGACGCTTTTCAAAACCCTGGACGTCACAAACCTGGCAAGGCTCAGCCGCAGGCGCGGCCGCAAATTCAACATGCTCATGTGCTGGTGCATCGGCGCGGCGGCCTTTCGGACAGAGGAGCTCTACCTGCTGCCGGCGGGGGACAAGCTGATCCAGTACGACCGCATCGCGGTGAACACCGTCGTTGCCGCTGGCGGCGGGATCAGCACCTGCGACATTCCCTTCTCCCAGGACCTGGAGCAGTTTGAGCGGGACTACCTGGCCCTCACCGAGCGGGTGCGCGGCACCGGCCGCCCCCACGACCTGGAGGACTATATGGTCATCGGCACCTCCGCCCTGGCCCAATACGACATAGACGGCGCGGTGAACATCTACGCCGGCGTTTACAACAACCCCTTCCTGATCTGGGGACGGTACCGGAAGAGGCTTTTGCGGACCGAGCTCCCCGTCTCCTTCCAGTTTCACCACACCCAGCTGGACGGCATCCCCGCGGCGCGGTTTCTGGAGCGCCTCCAGGCAGAGATCCGGGGACTGAAATTGTGAAATTTCCGCCTCCCCGCCTTGGCAGGGCATCCCCTGCGTGCTATAATCTTTTATCATATTTTCAGGAGGCGTACATATGCGGCAGATCAAACCCATCGAATACGGCTCGGCGGAGTACCTGGAGACGCTGGAGCTGCGGAACCGGGTCATGCGGATTCCCCTGGGCCTGGACATCCACAAGGAGGATTTCAGCTGCGAAAAGGAGTCCGCCGTCATCGGCGCCTTTGACGGCGGGCAGCTTCTGGGCGTCGGCGTCATGAGCCACAAGGAGGTATTCAAGGTGGAATATCTGTGCGTGGACTTCGCGCTCCAGGGCAGCGGCATCGGCGGGGAGCTGCTGGAGCGGATGGAGGCCATGGCGGCGGAGCAGGGCGGAAAGACCATGTACCTGGACGCCCGGGTGACGGCCCAGCCCTTCTATGCCCGCCGCGGCTATAAGACCACCAGCGAGGTCTTCATCATGGAGTGCGCCCCGGTGCCCCACGTGGCCATGGAAAAGCCTCTGTGACAGCGGGGCCCGCCCCGCGGCATCCGGCATCTGAACATATCTCGGAAGAAGGGAAGCGTTGCTATGTGGTTCATCCTGGCCCTTTTATCGGCGGTCTTCGCCGCCCTGACCTCTATCCTGGCAAAGGTGGGTATTGAGGGCGTGTCCTCCAACCTGGCCACCGCCATCCGCACCGTCGTGGTGCTGGTTATGGCCTGGGGCATGGTGTTTGTCACCAACGCCCAGGGCGGCATCACGGACATCAGCCGGAGGAGCTGGCTGTTTCTGATCCTCTCCGGTCTTGCCACCGGGGCCTCCTGGCTGTGCTACTACAAGGCCCTCCAGATCGGCGAGGCCTCCAAGGTGGTGCCTGTCGACAAGCTCAGCGTGGTCATCACGCTGGCGCTGGCCTTCGTCTTTCTCCACGAGAAATTCACCGCCAAATCCCTGGCCGGCTGTGTCCTCATCGGCGCGGGGACGCTGCTGATGGCGCTGTGAGCACAATATAAAAGCGGCGCTTTGCGTCGTCATTGGACGGCCAAAGCGGACGGAGGGCGAAAAATGAAAGAGGGATTTTACTTTTACAGGAAAAAGGTCTATTATGGCCGATATGATGAAACGCAGATGTGCGGGTATGCAAGCCTCTCCATCATCAAACCGGAGTTGATCCAGTCAGAACACCCGATCTGTGAAGACGACCGGGCGGTTCGTCTATGGGACAATCACAGGCTGCTGGAGCCGGAGTACGCGGATCTGCGGACTATGCTCTTAAAAATGAGCCTGTTCATGAACCTCAACACAGAGGAAACGGTCGATTTCTCCGCGGTTGAGGAAAAACTAGGCCGCCCTTTCCCCGAGGAATTAAAGCTGATCTATACAGCGATTCATCATCAGGAGGAATATTTTGCGGGCGCGGAGCGCTTTTTACCCCTGGATGAAATTTATGAAGAGCAGGGAATCCTCGTCTTCTTCAAAAAGAAGCGGGCGCCAATTGCCGGCTATGAGATCACAGGCGGGCGCCTTGCGCAATATTACAAACGGGAATGGAATATAGAGCGGAGCGGCTTTTCCTGTTATCAGTTCTGCGCAGGCAGAATGCTTACAATCGCTCTGGAAAACAAGCCCGTTTTTAAGAAGGGAAGATGCAAAGGAAGCTTTGTAACAACCCTCGATATTGAAAGGGAATTAGAGAGCTTCTGCAATGACCGCTATCACCTCTTACCGGAGTTCAACGCGTATGGAATTGCGGTGATGTATTCCGAGGAAACGCTCATCGCGTGGATACGAAGCAATGGATTTTATGCGGATATTCATGCCGGAGCCCTGGACGAGTCGCATTTGGACGCGCTTGGCAAACATCTGGGTCTAATTGCGTGGCAGTAAAAACGGGCAGGGCGGACCAAAATGGTCCGCCCTGCCCTTAGAACCTGTATTCACGGGAGAAGGCCCTGGGAACGTCTCCGCTCCGCCGCGCCCAGCTCAGCACCGGCTGAACGCCGCCGTCATGGCACGGATCTCCTCCGCCAGCGCCTCCGTGACCTGTCCGGGCAGCAGCCGCCAGCGCCAGTTGCCCTCCGCCACGCCAGGGACGTTGAGCCGCGCCTCGCTGCCAAGGCCCAGGTAGTCCTGCATCTGGGCCACGAACAGCTCCGCCACGCTGCCCTGCCCGCACCGGAGCAGGGCCCGCGCCGCGCTCCCGGCGTCGGACACGCCCAGGTACGTCTTCACAAAGGCCCGCTCCTCCTCCGAGGCGTGGGCGTACCAGCCCGCGGCGGTGTCGTTGTCGTGGGTTCCGGTGTAGCAGATGCAGCCGGGCTTGTAGTGGTGGGGAAGATACGCGTTGTCCGGCCCGGAGAAGGCGAACTCCAGAACCTTCATTCCCGGCAGGCCCGCCTCCTCCCGCAGCCGGTGGACATCGTCGGTGAGGATTCCCAGATCCTCGGCAATGTATGTGGTCTTGGGAAACCAGCTGATGAGCACCCGCAGCAAATCCATGCCGGGGCCCTTCTCCCAGGCCCCCGTCTTGGCGGTGTCGGACCCGGCGGGAACGGCCCAGTAGCTCTCCAGTCCCCGGAAGTGATCGATGCGGATGGCGTCGAAGAGCCTGCTGGCCCCCTCCACCCGGCGAATCCACCAGCCGAAGCCGTCCCGCTTCATGGCTGGCCAGTCGTACAGGGGATTGCCCCAGAGCTGGCCCTCCTCCGAGAAGTAGTCCGGCGGCACCCCCGCCACCTTGGAGGGACGGCCCTCGCCGTCCAGCAGAAACTCCCCCCGCTCCGACCACACGTCAGCGGAGTCCAGGGAGACATAGATGGGCATATCGCCGATGATTCCCACGCCGTTTCCGTTGGCGTAGTCCTTCAGCTCCGCCCACTGGGTGAAAAACCAGTACTGCACGTAGGAGCGGAAGGCCACATCCTCCTGAAGCTCCCGCCGCCAGCGGTCCAGGGCCTCCGGCTCGTGGCGGCGCAGGCCCTCGTCCGGCCAGTCGAACCAGGCCGCGTTTTCAAAGTGGATCTTGGCGGCCCGGTACAGCACGTATTCCGCCAGCCAGGGATTTTTCTCCGCGAAAGCCCGGACGGCCTCGTCCCCCTTCCCCCTGGCCCGCTGGAAGGCCTTGCGCAGCAGGGGCTCCCGCAGCCGGTACAGCTCTCCGTAGTCGATCCGGTCCGAGGGCGGCACCCGGGCGCCCTCCAGGTCGGACCGGTCCAGCAGCCCCTCCGCCGCCAGATGCTCCAAGTCGATCAGCAGGGGGCTGCCCGCGAAGGTGGACTCGCTGGTATAGGGGGAGTTGCCCGCCCCAGTGGGGCCGATGGGCAGAATCTGCCACCACTTCTGTCCGGCATCGCGGAGGAAATCCACAAACTCTCGGGCCTCCGTCCCCAGGACGCCGGCGCCATAGGCCCCCGGCAGGGAAAAAATCGGCAGCAGAATGCCGGCGGAACGTTCCATAAAACCCTCTCCTCTTGTCTGCTAGAATTGCTATTCTATTTTAGGAGGGACAGACGCGGCTGTCAAGCCGATTTTGGAAGAAAGGCCCCTAACCAGACATTTTTGACAACAGGCCAAAAGGACACCTGCTGTCGGCCCTCGCGGCTTTGGGTGTTCCCCGGGCAAACGCATGAAAGAGGCGCGAAGCACGGAAAAAGGTTTCGCAAGCCTTTGCAAAGTCTGCGGGGTCCCGGGGCAAAGCCCTGAGTATTCCTCTCTTGCTGTATTGACTTGTCCGCATAATTTAAGTATACTTTATATTCAAGCCTTGTTTGAAAAAAGTCAAAACGCCCAAACGGTGGATCTTTATCCGCCACTCTGCGTTAAGTTTTCTTGCCGGGCGTCAGCCCGCCTGCAAAAATTTGCCTTGATTGGCGAAAACATCTCTCGCCGTTGGGCATTCCGCTTTTTTCAAACAAGGCCTAGTATTGACCAATCTACTCTGATTGGAGCGAGGCAAGCTATGAAAAGAATTCCAGATGAGGACTGCGCGTCAATATGCGGTCTGTTTTGCGGGGCCTGTCCGTCCTTTCCCGACGAATGTCACGGCTGTCTTTCCGACTACGTCCGCAAGGGATGTCAAAATTGCGCCGATCATGGATTTTTGGACTGCGCTGTGTGTCACGGTGTTCGCCGCTGCTGTGAGTGCCAGGATTTTCCCTGTGAAAAGTTGAGGGAATTCAGCACAAAGCCGGTCATCAACGGCATCTGCAATCATGCCTCCGTCATCCCCGATTCCCTGCGTATGCGGGAAGTCGGCATTCCCCAATGGCTTCGCGAGAAGATTGAACAGCACAAGTGCCCTGCATGCGGCGAGCTGATTACCTGGTTTGACATGGGCTCACATCGCTGCAACGGACAAAAACATCCCTGACAGGGTAAAAGCGCAAAACAAGAGCGGCACGTTTTGATCCGGCCGCCCTGCTTTTTGCAATATCCTCACCGCCTCCGGCGCTGCCGGAGGCGGTTTTTATTCACTTCATCAGCTCGTACATAACCGCCTTGATGGTGTGCATCCGGTTCTCCGCCTCGTCGAAGACGATGGAGGCCGGGGACTCAAAGACCTCGTCGGGGACCTCCATGGCGCTGCGTCCAAACTTCTCGCCCATCTCGCGTCCCACCTTGGTCTTGTGGTCGTGGTAGGCGGGCAGGCAGTGCATGAACTTACACTGGGGGCCGGCGTTGTCCATCAGGGCCTTTGTCACCTGATAGGGTCCCAGGGCCTCGATGCGCTCCTGCCAGACCTCCACCGGCTCGCCCATGGAGACCCACACGTCGGTGTACAGCACGTCCGCGGCCTTTGCGGCCTCCATGGGGTCCTCTATGAACTCCAGCGCCGCGCCGGTCTCCCCGGCAATCTTTTGGCAGGTCTCCACCAGGGCGGGGTCCGGCATATACGCCTTGGGAGCGCAGGCCACGAAGTGCATCCCCATCTTGGCGCAGCCCACCATCAGGCTGTTGCCCATGTTAAACCGGGCGTCCCCCAGGTACACCAGCTTCACGCCCTTGAGCTTTCCAAAATGCTCCTGTATGGTCAAAAAGTCCGCCAAGATCTGGGTGGGATGGAACTCGTTGGTCAGCCCGTTGAACACCGGCACCCCGGCGTGCGCCGCCAGCTCCTCCACCAACGCCTGTCCGAATCCCCGGTACTCGACGCCGTCGTACATCCTCCCCAGCACCCGGGCGGTGTCGGCGATGGACTCCTTCACGCCGATCTGGGAGCCGGTGGGCCCCAGGTAGGTGGAGCCCATCCCCAGGTCCTGGGCCGCCACCTCAAAGGCGCAGCGGGTACGGGTGGAGGTCTTCTCAAAGATCAACGCCACGTTTTTGCCCTCTAAGTACCGGTGGGGAATCCCCGCCTTTTTCTTGGCCTTCAAATCGGCGGCAGTGTCCAGGAACTGCTGAATCTCAGCAGGGGTAAAGTCCAAAAGCTTTAAGAAATGGGTGTGGTTGTTCATGGGAGAACGCCTCTCTTTCGTCAATTTCGCAAAACCGGGGGGAACGGGCCGGCAAGAGCGCCGGCCCCCTGCAGGAGGTTTTTTAATAGAAAGAAACAGGGGCCGCCACCCTCGGCGGCCTGTCTGGATATATCTGTTATGCCAAAACCTTCCGCATGATCTCCAGCCCCTGATCCATCTCCTCCTTCGTGATGACCAGCGGCGGCAGCAGGCGCATGCCGGGGCCCGCAGTCAGCACCAGGAGGCCGTTTTCAATGAGCCGGTTTGCGATGTCCTTGTTGGTAAAGCCGTCTTTGACCTCGATGCCGATCATCAATCCCAGGCCCCGGGTCCTGTCGAAGCAGGGCAGGGCCAGCGATTCAATGCCCTCGCGGAGGTATGCGCCCTTGGCCTTGATCTCCTCCAAAAAGGCGTCGCTCAGGGTCTCCTGCACCACCAGGCCCGCGGCGGCGCAGACGGGATTGGCGCCGAAGGTGGTGGCGTGGGTGCCGGGCCCCAGCACGTTCCGGCACTTCTCATTGGCCAGGATGCCGCTCATGGGCAGGCCCCCGGCGATGCCCTTGGCAAAGGACACCGCGTCCGGCAGGATGCCGTACTGCTGGAAGGCGAAGAGGCTGCCCGTCCGGCCCACGCCGGTCTGGACCTCGTCCGCCAGCAGCAGCCAATCCTTTTCGGCGCAGAGCTCCGCCAGAGCCTTCACATAGTCCGGCTCCAGGGGCAGCACGCCGCCCTCGCCCTGAACCAGCTCCACCATAACGGCGCACACGTCCTCGCCGGCGGCGGCCCTCAGGGAGTCAAGATCGTTGGCGGCGGCGTAGCGGAACCCCTCGGTAAAGGGGAAGAAGTAGTTGTGGAACACGTCCTGCCCCGTGGCCTTCAAGGTGGTGACGGTGCGGCCGTGGAAGGAATTTTTCAGCGTGATGATGGTACTCCGCCCCTGGCCGTACTTGTCAAAGCTGTACTTTCGGGCCAGCTTGATGAGGCCCTCGTTGGCCTCTCCGCCGCCGTTGGCGAAGAAGACACAGCTCTCCCCGGTGCGCCTGCAGAGGATCTCCGCCAGGCGGGCGGCGGGCTCGGTGTAGAAGAGGTTGGAAACGTGATTGAGCTTCTTCGCCTGGGCCGCCACGGCGTCTGCCCAGGGCTGATACCCATAGCCCAGGTCCGTGACGCCGATGCCGCTGGTGAAGTCGACGTACTCCCGGCCCTCTGGGTCGTAGAGCCGCGCGCCCTGGCCGTGGTCAATGGCCACGGGGAAGCGGCCGTAGGTGTTCATGATATACTGATGGGTCAGGCTCTTGATCTCCTGAGAAGTCATGTTCATTCCTCCCTTTTCAGCATGGTGCCGATGCCGCGGTCACTGAGCAGCTCGATGAGAATGGAGTGGGGGATGCGGCCGTCCAGAATATGGACCCGCTCCACGCCGCCGCGGATGGCGTCCACACAGCACTCCATCTTGGGGATCATCCCCCCGGAGACGACGCCGGTTTTGATGAGCTCCGGCACCTCGCCGGTGCGAACCACGTGGATCAGCGTCTCCTCGTCCTTGGGGTCCCGGAGAAGGCCCCGGACGTCGGTGAGCAGGATGAGCTTCTCGGCGTGGAGGGCCTCCGCCAATCTTGCGGCGGCGGTGTCGGCGTTGATGTTGTAGACAGTATCGCTGTCCGTCCCCTGGGCCACGGTGGCCACGATGGGGATGTAGCCGCTGGCCAGAGCGTTTTCCACCGGAGCGGGATTCACGCCGGTGATGCGGCCCACCAGGCCGTACTTCTCGTCCAGCTGCACGGCCTGGAAGAGGCCGCCGTCCATGCCGCAAAGTCCGATGGCCTGCCCGCCCAGGCGGCTGAGCTGGGAGACCAGGTCCTTATTGACCTTGCCGCAGAGGATGGCCTGGACCACGTCCATGGTGGTGGCGTCGGTGTAGCGCAGGCCGTCCACAAAGCGGGACTCATGGCCGATCATTTTCAGCATGGCGGAGATCTCCGGCCCGCCGCCGTGAACCGCCACCACCCGGATGCCCACCAGGTTCAAAAGGACGATGTCGCTCATGACGGAGCGGCGGAGGGTGTCGGAGACCATGGCGTTGCCGCCGTACTTCACCACCACGGTCTTGCCGGTGAATTTTTGAATATAGGGCAGGGCCTCAATCAGGGTCTGGGCCTGCTGTTCATGGGAGGACATGGGTGATCTTCCTTTCTCTTGGGGAAATGCTCCCCGTCTTTGCAGGATGATGGGGAGTCGGATCGCTGAGGGGGAATGGCCTGCTGAGGGCAGCGGGCCCCACAGTAGGGCGCCGCCTTCCCCTGAAAGGCTGATCCCACAGTGGGGATCTGGCTCCACAGGTTTTTCCACCCTTACAGCGATTTTCCAATATGCACCGGAACAGAGCGGGACCGGCTGTCAGGCGGACAGGCCAATGTCATCAAGATAAGACCATTTTCCAAATAGCAGCGCATTAAAATGCCCCTGGATTTCAGCTGAACAAGGGAAATCCAAAACATTTCTGCAGTCCATTATTGGGCAATTTTCTTTAACTCAGTGACATTGGCGAACAAGAGGGATCTTTGTGGGGCCCGCACCCCTGTGCGGGCCATGCCCCCCGCCCTCCTCGGCAGTCATCAGCCGGCCCCAGTGTCCGCCAATCAACGGTCAAGTCCGGTAATCGCCGTTAATTTTGATATAATCATAAGTGATGTCACAGCCCCAGCAGGTGCAGGTCCCCTGGCCCTCGCCCATGGAGATCAGAATCTCCACGTCGTGCTCCGTCAGGATCGTCTTGGCCAGCTCCTCGTCAAAATCCAGGCCGCGGCCCTGTTCGCACACCGCAATGTCTCCGGCGGCGCTGGCAAAATGGACATCCACCTTGTCCGGGTCAAAGTCCTCCCCGGAGTAGCCCATGGCGCACAGCACCCGGCCCCAGTTGGCGTCCGCGCCAAAAATGGCGGCCTTGGTCAGCGTGGAGGAGACGACGGACTTGGCGATGATCTCCGCCGACGCCTCGCTCTTCGCACCAACGACGGAGCAGGTAATGAGGTGCTTGGCCCCCTCGCCGTCGGAGGCCATCTTTTTCGCCAGCTCCACACACAGCGTCCGCAGGGCCGCGAGGAAGGCCTCGTAGTCCGGTCCCTTCTCAATGATCTCGGCGTTGCCCGCAAGGCCGTTGGCCAGGACAAGACAGGTGTCGTTAGTGGAGGTGTCGCCGTCCACGCTGATGCGGTTGAAGCTGACGTTCACCGTCTCCAGCAGGGCGGTTTTGATCATCTGGGAGGAGATGGCACAGTCCGTGGTGAGGAAGCAGAGCATGGTGCCCATGTTGGGGTGGATCATGCCGCTGCCCTTGGCGATGCCGCCCAGGCGGACAGTCTTCCCGCCCACAACGGTCTCCACCGCCGCCTCCTTCTTCTCCGTGTCGGTGGTCATGATGGCGTGGGCCGCGGCGTCGCTGGCCTCGGGAGATGCCTCCAGGGCAGCGTACAGCGCCGGGACGCCCTCCTCGATCACGGAGACATTGATGGTCTGGCCGATGACGCCGGTGGAGCTCACCAGCACGTCCCCGGCCTCACAGCCGATGGCCTTTGCCGCAGCGGCGCACATGCGCTCCGCGTACTCCTCCCCATGAGGGGCGCAGGCGTTGGCGTTGCCGCTGTTGGCGATGACGGCCCGGGCCCGCCCGTCTTTGAGATGGGCCAGGTCCACGTGGATGGGGGCGGCCTTCACCACGTTTTTCGTGAACACCGCCGCTGCGGCGCAGTCCGTGTCGGAGACGATGAGGGCTACGTCCTTTTTCCAAGCGGCGTGGGTTTTGACCCCCACGTGGACGCCGGCGGCCCGGAAGCCCTGTGCGGCGCAGACGCCGCCGTCGATGAAGTTCAGCATAGTTTTGATACCTCGCTGTTTGTTGTTATAGCTGCGGCAGCTGAAAAGAATAAAGTTTAGGGCCGCCCTTTTCAAAGGGCGGTGGGTCCAGGGCAACGCCCTGGCGGGTTTGGGCGGAGCCCAATCATTTTGTTTCACTGCGTTGGCTGTCTCCGCTCTTGGAAGCGGGCTCGCTTCGCATCGCCCGAGACGGCAGGGGCCCTGCCCCTGCACCCCGCCGCCTTTTGAAAAAGGTGGACGAAAACTTTTACAGGCTTAATCCGGCAGTCTCTTCAAAGCCCAGCATCAGGTTCATGTTCTGCACCGCCGCGCCGCTGGCGCCCTTGCCCAGGTTATCCAGGCGGGCGGAGAGCAGCACCGCCCCGCCGCCGCCGTTGACAAAGATCTGGAGGGTGTCCTTCCCCGCCAGATTGTTGGACCCGATGAAGCCGCAGGCGGGGGCGCCGGCAGGGCGCAGCTCCACTACGGGGCTGCCGCAGTAGTAGCCGGCGTACAGCGTTCGCAGCGTATCAATGGACTGCTCCCCGTTCAGCTGGTCCAGCCACAGGGGAACCGTGACCACCATACCCTGGGGGTAATCGCAGATCATGGGTGTGAACAGCGGCGGGCTGTCCAGCCCGGCCACGGCAGCCATCTCCGGCAGGTGCTTGTGGCTGAGGGAGACGGCGTAGTGCCGGGGGCCGTCCAGCTCCGTCTCCCGGTCCGGGGCGGTGTACTGGGCGATGGCCTTTTTCCCCGCGCCGGTGTAGCCGGAGAGCGCGTGGCAGGTCACCCTGGCTCCGGCGGGAAGCACGCCCCGCTCCACCAGGGGCCGGACCAGGGCCAGAAAGCCGGTGGCATAGCACCCCGGGTTGGCCACCCGCCCGGCAGAACGGATCTTCTCCCGCTGGCCGGTGAGCTCCGGGAAGCCGTACACCCAGCCCGGAGCCACCCGGTGGGCGGTGGAGCAGTCGATGATTCGGGTGTTGGGATTTGCCGCCAGCTCCACGGCCTCCACGGCGGCATCGTCCGGCAGGCAGAGAAAGACGATGTCCGCCCCGTTCATCAGCCGGGCCCGCTCCGCCGGGTCCTTGCGCTTTTCCCCGTCGATGAGAAGGAGCTCAATGTCCTCCCGGGCCGACAGGCGGTCGTAGATCTGGAGGCCGGTGGTGCCCTCCCTGCCGTCGATGTATACAATCGGTCTGCTCATGTCAGCCTCCCTGTTCTTCAAAAATTCCAGGGCAGATCTCCTCCCGGTTCACTGCCCAGCTCGTCTCCGGAGCGCGTTTCCCGGTCTCCAGAAAGCCGAAGCGCCATTCGGGCGGCCTTCTCCAGGACCTCCAGGGCGCAGGCCAGGGGGGCCGGGTTGCTTCCTCCAGCTTAAACATCCCTTCGGGCCGCCGTGAATTCCTCTATGAGGGCAATCTGCCGCTCCACGCTCTCCCTGGCCGGCCCGCCATAGCTGTTCCGCAGGGCCATGCAGTTCTCCAGGTTCAGGGCGTCGTACACGTCCCCGGCAAAGAGGTCCGAAACCTCCCGCAGTTCCTCCAGCGTCAGCTCCTCCAGCGTCTTCCCCTTGGCGGCGCAGTCCGCCACCAGGCGGCCCGTCACCGTGTAGGCGTCCCGGAAGGGCATCCCCTTCTTGGTGAGGTAGTCGGCGCAGTCCGTGGCGTTGATGAAGCCCCTTCCCGCCGCCTGACGCATATTCTCCGTCCGGACGGTCATGGTGTCCAGCATGGCCGCGAACACAGGGATACACATCTCCACCGTGTCCAGCGCGTCAAACACCGGCTCCTTATCCTCCTGCATGTCCTTATTATAGGCCAGAGGCAGGCCCTTCATGACGGTCAAAAGGCTCATCAGATCGCCGTACACCCGGCCCGTCTTGCCCCGGACCAGCTCCGCCACGTCCGGGTTCTTCTTCTGCGGCATGATGCTGGAGCCGGTGGCGTAGGCGTCGTCCAGCTCGATAAACTTAAACTCCCAGCTGCACCAGAGAATGATCTCCTCGGCGAAGCGGCTTAGGTGCATCATCAAAATGGAGAGATCCGACAAAAGCTCCAGGGCGTAATCCCGGTCGCTGACGCCGTCCAGGGAGTTGCTCATGGGCCCGTCAAAGCCCAAATCCGCGGCGGTCTGGGCGCGGTTGATGGGGTAAGTGGTCCCCGCCAGGGCGCCGGAGCCCAGGGGGCACACATTCAGTCGTTTCGCGCAGTCCTCCAGCCGGGTCACATCCCGGGCGAACATCTGGGCGTAGGCCATCAGGTGCTGGGCAAAGGAGATGGGCTGGGCCCGCTGGAGGTGGGTGTAACCCGGCATGACGGCACTCTGGTACTGCCGGGCCTGCCTGCAGAGGACCTTCTCCAGCTCCAGCAGCTGACCCACGACGACGGGGATCTCCCCCCGGACGTACATCCGAAAGTCCAGGGCTACCTGGTCGTTGCGGGACCGGGCGGTGTGGAGCCGCTTTCCCGCGTCGCCGATGCGGGCGGTGAGCAGGGCCTCAATGTTCATATGGATGTCTTCATTATCGGTGGTAAACTCCACCTCTCCCGCCTCAATGTCCCGGAGGATGCCGTTCAGGCCCTCGGTGATGGCGGCAACATCCTCCAAAGAGATGATGCCGCAGTCCCCCAGCATTCTGGCGTGGGCCAGACTGCCTTGGATGTCCTCGCGGTAAAGGCGCTGATCGAAGGAGATGGATTCATTCAGCTGATCCACCAGAGCGTCGGTGTCTTTGGCAAAGCGGCCGGACCAGAGTTTCATGGGGAGACCTCCTGAACGGAAAATTTTTAGAAAACGGAAGGGATTGGGCCGCCGAGAGCGGCGGCCTCATAGCAAGCGGATCTCGCCGGTGTCAGGACGGGCTTCGGCAGAAAATCAGACCCATCCTCCCCGCCCCGGTTCCTCCGGCAGTAGAGGGGGATTCTCAGGGGGGAGCCTGCTCCCCCCTGCATCTTTCAAAGACGCCCCGCCTCTCTGAGGGCCAGCACGGTGTCGGGCAGGCCCCACAGGTTGATGAAGCCCGTGGCGTCGCCCTGGTTGTAGTCGCTCTCGTTGAAGGTCACCAGTTCCTCGGAGTACAGGCTCTCGGGAGAGGTGATAGAGGCGGTGATGATGTTGCCCTTGTAGAGCTTCAGCTTCACGGAGCCGGTGACATGCTCCTGGGTGGCGTCGGCGAAGGCGCTGAGGGCCTCCCGCAGAGGAGTAAACCACTTGCCGTTATAGATAAGGTCCGCGAAGTCCACTGCCAGCTTGCTCTTCATGTGGGCGGTGTCCTTGTCCACGGTAATCATCTCCAGGCACTGGTGGGCCCTGTAGAGGATGGTGCCGCCGGGAGTCTCGTACACGCCCCGGTCTTTCATGCCCACCAGCCGGTTCTCCACGATGTCCAAAAGGCCGATGCCGTTGTCGCCGCCCAGCTTGTTCAGCTTGCGGATGATGTCGCTGGCCTTCATCTTCTGGCCGTCCACGGCCACAGGGGCGCCCTTGACAAAGTCGATGGTCACGTAGGTAGGGGCGTCGGGGGCGGTAACAGGGCTGACGCCCATCTCCAGGAAGCCGGGCTTCTCGTACTGGGGCTCGTTGGCGGGGTCCTCCAGGTCCAGGCCCTCGTGGCTCAGGTGCCAGAGGTTCTTGTCCTTGGAGTAGTTGGTCTCCCGGGAGATTTTCAGGGGGACCTTGTGGGCCTCGGCGTAGTCGATCTCCTCATCCCGGCCCTTGATGTCCCACTCCCGCCAGGGGGCGATGATGGTCATCTCCGGGGCGAAGCGCTTGATGGCCAGCTCGAAGCGGACCTGATCGTTGCCCTTGCCGGTGCAGCCGTGGGCGATGGCGTCGGCCCCCTCCTGCTTGGCGATCTCCACCAGCTTCTTACCGATGATGGGCCGGGCGAAGGCGGTGCCCAGCAGGTACTGCTCGTAGCTAGCGCCCATTTTCAAGGAGGGGATGATGACGTCGTCCACCATCTCGTCGGTGAGGTCTGCGATGTACAGCTTGCTGGCGCCGGTCTTGATGGCCTTCTCCTCCAGGCCGTCCAGCTCGTCCCCCTGGCCCACGTCGGCGGCCACGGCGATGATCTCGGGATTGTTGTAGTTCTCTTTCAGCCAGGGGATGATAATGGATGTATCCAGGCCGCCGGAATAGGCCAGCACAATCTTTTTGATGTCGTCCTTATTCTTCATGATGGGGTCCTCCCTTGTGTTGTTGGATGATAGGTGCATTATACGCCCTATGTGTATATTTATTCAATTGTGAGATTGTACAAGATTCTGTCCGGGTACTGGCGTATTTTGCATATTTTGAGAGAGTATGGCAGTTGGAGGGTGGCCGCCCTGCGGGTGGGGGCGGCTTTTGCTCGCCCTTGCGGGCGGGGCGGGATTCAGCCATGGTGATGGCTGGGCAATGCACCCCCATGTCGTCGGAAGAAACTCCGCCGCTCCATTTCCGGCTAAAGCCGAACATTCCGCTCAAGCTCCGTTCCTTCCTCCTCTCCCCACCGGACCCGCTTCGCTGGGCTCCGGCGGGGGCCCCTCTTTTCGGTTGCGCCGAAAAGAGAAAACGGGCCGTGCACGGTCCAAAAGAGAAAAGGCGCTGGGGCCGAATTTGGCCAAATTACGGGGGCTGGTCTGAACCAATGCCCATAAGTCTTGCCACTCTTCTGCCGGGTGCGCTTGACAGCGTACCTTGCGGGGGCGCTCTGCCGCATTTGCCAATGCCTGCGAAGCTGTTTTGGTGCGTGGACGCAGGGACGTTCTTCTCTTCCCGCGCTTCGCGCCTGGCTGGGTCCATGTGAGATGGTGCCCTATTCTACCGATTTTCTTGTAGGGGCCGGGCTCTGACCCGGCTCTCCCCTCCAACAACCTTCTGTTTTCCGGTAGAACACCTGTGGGGCCAGCAGCCTCTGCTGGCCATCCCCCCTCAACCTCCAGCACTTTCGGCGGAAGACCTCTTGGGCCTGGTTTCCTGACCCGGCCATTCCCTGCCAGGAGAACTGTGGGGCCAGCAGCCCTCTGCTGGCCATCCCCCCTCAACCTCCAGCATTTTCAACGGAAGACTTGTGGGACCTGGTCACCTGACCAGGCCCCACAACACCCCGGCACTTCCGCCGGAACACCCTGTAGGGGCGGGCCTCTGCGCCCGCCCGTCTGGCTGGGACCTGCGGGAGAACTACAAAATAATTGGCCTATGTCCGCATTCCCACTTCTCAATATGCGCTAAAATCAATTGCTCAATCTCCTTATTCGCAGAGCGTCCGCTACGCTCCGCAATATATTTAAGCTTGTTCATGGTATCTTCAGGTATCCGCAAGGTATACTGGGGCAGATATGACGGCATAAGGCTCCCTCCATGTTATCTTAGTAACAGCATAATACCATCAAAGCGTTTTTTTGAAAAGAGATTAACAACTAAGTGGGATCACTATATAACAGGTGATGTCACTTAGTTGTCAATTTTGTCTTAACAGATGGAACTGTGCTATAATACATCAAAAGGATTACAGGGAGGGATTTTATGCAATACAAACGCATCCGGGAACTGCGGGAAGAACAGCACCTGACACAGCGGCAAATAGCGGAGCTGCTGCAGATCAGCCGCAGCTCGTATTCCAACTATGAGCGCGGAACGACTGATATTCCCTTAGTTGTAATCTGCGGTCTCGCGGACATCCACCACACCAGCCTGGATTACCTCGCAGGGCTTACGGACCGGCGAATTCCGCAGGGTCAAAAACAGTGAGGACGGCGCCGCCGTCCTCACTCCTTATATTTATACCATTTTCTCCGGCCGGACTGTCTCGTCAAACTCTTCCGCCGTCAAAAGCCCCAGGGCCAGCGCCGCCTCTTTCAGCGTCGTGCCGTCGTGGAGAGCCTTCTTGGCGCACTCCGCCGCCCGCTCGTAGCCGATCTTCGGCGTCAGGCAGGTCACCAGCATCAGCGAGTTGTTCAGGTTCTCCTCCATCTTTTCCACATCGGGGACAATCCCCTCCACACAGTGGGTCCGGAAGGACTCCATGGCGTCCGCAAGCAGATTCGCCGAGAGCAGGAAGTTATAGGCCGACACCGGCAGGAACACGTTCAGCTGGAAATTTCCCTGGCTGGCGGCAAAGCCAATGGCGGCGTCATTGCCCATCACCTGCACCGCCGCCATGGTGACGGCCTCGCACTGGGTGGGGTTCACCTTTCCGGGCATGATGGAGCTGCCGGGCTCATTCTCCGGGATGCGGAGCTCCCCCATGCCGCACCGGGGGCCGCTGGCCTCCCAGCGAATGTCATTGGCGATTTTCATAAGATTCGCCGCCAGAGCTTTCAGGGCCCCGTGGGCAAACACCAGGGCGTCCTTGCTGGTGAGGGCGTGGAATTTATTGGGGTCCGGACGGAAGGGCAGGCCGGTCAGGTCCCGCAGCTTCGCGCACACGGCCTCGTCGTAGCCCCCGGGGGCGTTGAGGCCGGTGCCCACGGCGGTGCCGCCGATGGCCAGCCGGCAGAGCTCCTCCAGCGCGGCCCGCAGCATCCGGCAGGGGGCCTCCGTCAGTTCCCGCCAGCCGGAGACCTCCTGGGCGAATTTCAGCGGCGTGGCGTCCTGGAGGTGGGTGCGGCCGATGCGGATCAGGTCCGGATAGGCATCTTCCAGACTCTTGAAGGCCGCCGCCAGCCGCTCCGCCGCCGGGAGGACCTGCCGCTCCAGTGTCATGGCCGCGGCGATGTGGAGGGCGGACGGATAGGTGTCGTTGCTGGACTGGGAGGCGTTGACGTGGTCGTTTGGATGTAAAGCCACACCCCTTTCCCCCGCCAGGTGGGCAATCACTTCGTTGACGTTCATGTTGGTCTGGGTGCCGCTGCCGGTCTGCCAGACCACCAGGGGGAACTCCTCGTCCCACTTTCCCGCCCGAATCTCCTCGCAGGCAGCGGCAATGGCGGCGGCCTGCTCCTCCGTCAGCTTGCCCGCCTCCGCGTTGGCCTTTGCGCAGGCCTCCTTCAAAAAGGCAAAGGCTGCGATGATCTCCTGGGGCTGACGCTGGCCGCCGATTCTGAAATTCTCGAGGCTCCGCTGGGTCTGAGCTCCCCAGTGCCGCTCCGCCGGGACGGCGATCTCGCCCATGGTGTCGTGTTCCATGCGGGTATTCATGCAAAATTCCCCCAATATCAATATGTATCCGGTACTCAGCGGTCCGAGTGGCTCTGGGCGGACAGGCTGCAGGGCTTGTAGGCGGAGGTCAGCACCTTTTCAAATACCGGCGCCTCCGGCTCCTCCACCCGCCGCAGAATCTGCTCCCCGGCGGCGGCCCCCAGTTCTTCCACCGGCTGGATGATGGAATCCATGCGGCTGGAATAAAGCTGATAAAAATCGTAATCATAATCTACGAAGCTGACCAGATCAATGTCCTCCGCCAGCCGGATGTTCTTTAGATTCAGGTAGCTGATGGTCTCCAGAGACATCAGGCCCTGGCAGACAATCAGGGCGTCGCACCCCTGCTCCAGCAGTGTCTCCAGACAGAACCGGGCGCTGTTCTCCATAGAGTCGCCGTACTGAACGAGCCCCTCCTCCTGGACCAGGCCGCAGTCCGCCACGGCCTGCTGGTAGGCGAAAATCCGCTCCTTGGTGGTGGACAGGCGGGGCAGTCCCCCGATGATGCCCACCCGGCGGGCCCCCTTCCCCGCCAGGCGGCAGACGCTGCGGTAGATGGGCTGGAAGTTGGACACGCAGATGGAGGAATACTTCTTCTCCTCAAAGGTGCGGTCCACCAGCACCACCGGAAAGCCGGCGGGGATCAGGCTGTCAAAGCGGGCGAAGTCGTCGATGGTGCTGGCGATCAGCAGCCCGTCCACCAGTCCCGCAGTCAAAAGGCGGATGGTGTTCTCCTCCCGCTCCATGTTCTCCTTGGTGTTGGCGATTATCAGGTGGTAGCCCCGGGCGGAGAGCTGGTACTCCACTGCCTCGATCATGGTGGCGAAAAACTTGTTGGAGATGTCCGGCACGATAAAGCCGATGGTCTTTTTCTTCCCTGTGCGGAAACTGCGGGCGGAGGCGTCCGGCGTGTAGCCCAGCTCCGCGATGGCCTGATAGACCTTCTCCTTGGTCTCCCCGGAGACGTAGCGCGTATTGTTGATCGTGTGGGACACCGTGGCGGTGGACACCCCCGCCAGCCGGGCCACATCGCTGATGGTCACTTTCATATTGCCTCTCCTTGCGCAAAGTTCGCTCTCTTTGCGTAATCCAATTTGCGTAATCAATTAACAGTATAGAATACTCCCCCTTTTTCGTCAAGTTTTTTCCCCGGGTTTTTCCTGAATTCCCATATTTTTTGAGATTTTATTATCAAAAATTAACAACCTCGGGTGGTGATTGTTATCTGAAATGACAATTGTCAAAAAGCTGACAGTGTGGTACGATACTCCTGGAAAATCGATTAGGCAAATCGTTTACGCAAACGTTTCGACATTGCAGCCAACTCATCAGTCTATTATTCATGAAAAGGAGTAAAGATCAATGAAAGCTAAGATTGGTATCAATGGTTTCGGCCGCATCGGCCGCATCGTGTTCCGCGCCGCCCTGAAGCGGGATGACGTGGAGGTCGTGGGCCTGAACGACCCCTTCATGAGCCCCGAGTATATGGCCTATATGCTGAAGTATGACTCCGTCCACGGCAAGTTCCCCGGAGAGGTCTCCTACACCGCCGACGCCCTGGTGGTGGACGGCAAGGAGTTCAAAGTCTTCACCGCCAAGGAAGTCAGCGACATTCCCTGGAAGAGCGTGGGCGCCGAGTATATCTGCGAGTGCACCGGCCAGCACCTGGAGAAGAGCAAGTGCCAGGGCCACATCGACGCCGGCGCCAAGCACGTCATCATGGGCGCTCCCTCCAAGGACGACACCCCCATGTTTGTCATGGGCGTCAACAACACCAAGTACACCTCTGACATGACCTTCGTGTCCAACGCCTCCTGCACCACCAACTGCCTGGCCCCCATCGCCAAGGTTCTGAACGAGAAGTTCGGCATTGTGGAGGGCCTGATGACCACCGTCCACTCCGTCACCCCCACCCAGAAGCTGCTGGACGGTGCTTCCATGAAGGACTGGCGCGGCGGCCGTGCTGCCACCGGCAATATCATCCCCTCCTCCACCGGCGCCGCCAAGGCCGTGGGCAAGGTCATTCCCGAGCTGAACGGCAAGCTGACCGGCATCTCCATGCGCGTCCCCACCCTGGACGTGTCCGTGGTGGATCTGACCGCCAAGCTGGCGAAGCCCGCCACCTACGAGGACATCTGCAAGGCCATGAAGGAGGCCTCTGAGGGCGAGCTGAAGGGCGTTCTGGGCTATACCGACGAGGACGTTGTCTCCTCCGACTTCCTGGGCGACTCCCGGACCTCCATCTTCGACAAGAAGGCCGGCCTCTCCCTGACCGACACCTTCGTGAAGGTTGTCTCCTGGTACGACAACGAGTGCGGCTACGCCAACAAGATGGTGGAGCTGATCGCCTATATGTTCTCTGTTGACAACAAGTAATTCTTTCCAATCACTTCTGTTTGGAAGGTGCGGCGGGCAAAAGCCCGCCGCACCTTCCTTTTATGCAAAAAAATACCAGGCCGGAGACTTCTCCAGCCCGCGCCGCCTCTGCGGCGGTCCGTTCAACAGCAAAACACAACCCCCCACTCGCTCCAGCGGCGAATGGGGGGCCTACGCGTGGATCGGATTTTCCAATTTGTCTACCTCCAGATTTCTTCGGGATTACCGTTCGGATGCCGGGAATGCTGGGGAGTCGGGAAACTCAGGGATATGCTCCAATCCATAAAACAGCGGTACACGCAGATCATTGCTCTGGATTTTTCCAAAACGGCCTGTCTCGTGCTGCTCAGCATAGTGAGTGTGTTTCGTCTTTGGGGGATCTTCCGGAGTTTGCGCGGTTACTGAGAATGCTCTCGATTCCGAACGGCGTGGGAATTTGGGAATCTCTTGGACTTACCTAGCCCATGGGACTCACTCCTTTCTTGTGTCTATACTGTACAATATTTTTTTTGATTTGTCAATAGCTTTATGCAATTTCAACATTTTTACCAAATCCACACCGCCTCAAAAATGCAATCTGCATAAGCAACCGTTTACCTCTTTGTCCGCTGTCCCGGTTTGAAAACGAAAAAATGAGAGATAATAGAGGCGTCTGAAAACAGGCACACTTCCGGAGCGGCCCTGCCGGGCCGGAGGCGGAATCGACAAGGAGGCTTTTTCATGAACGCGACGGTCAATGAAAACTGCATCGGCTGCGGCTTGTGCGCCGGCACCTGCCCCGTGTGCTTTACCATGGGCGATGACGGTCTGGCCCACGGCGGCGAGGTCCCCGCAAACCAGCTGGCCAGCGCCCAGGACGCCCGGGACGGCTGCCCTGTCAGCGCCATCAGCATTGAGGAGTAATCGCCAAGGCGGGGCCGGATTTCCGGCCCCGCCCTTCCCTTTTGTTTCATTTTCCGGATATTGTACCCTGTACTGCGCATACTACCTTCATAACGGAGGTGGCGCATGGAAGAACTTTCAAATAATTACGGAGAAAATGTACGCCGTTTCAATGATGTGCTGGGCGTGGGCCGCAGCTGCGACCTGGTCAGCAGGGATTACATCATCGGCGGAAAACGGGCCAGGATCTGGGTCATTGACGGCTACGGCAAGGATGAGATTTTGGAGCGGATGGGGTCTTTTTGGCTGTCGCTGACAGAGGAACATCTGAGCGGGCTCACGGAGATGCAGCAATTTGCCGACCGCTTCATCACCTTCTCGGAGACTGACGTCAGCTTTGACGGGGAGGATATTGTCACCTCCGTTCTGCTGGGCAAGACGCTGCTGCTGATGGAGGGCCTCTCTGGTGCGGCGCTGATGGACGCCAAAAACTACCCCGGCCGGGGCGTGGAGGAGCCGCCGGACGGCAAGGTCCTCCGGGGCTCTCACGACGGCTTTGTGGAGGCGGTGGTCCCCAACATGGCGCTGCTGCGCCGCCGCATCCGGGACCCCCATCTCACCATGGAGGGTCTCAAGGTGGGGCTCCGCTCCCGCACGGACGCGGTGCTGTGCTATCTGGACGACAAGGCGGACCCAGGGCTGCTGGAGGAGATCCGGAACAAACTGAACTCCATCGACGTCAACTCCCTTGTCATGTCCCAGGAGAGCGTGGCGGAGGCCATCCGGCCCAAGCGGAAGCAGTGGTACAACCCCTTCCCCAAGGTGCGCTACACCGAGCGGCCGGACAGCGCCGCCGCCTGTGTCATGGAGGGTAACATCATATTGATGGTGGACAACTCCCCCTCGGTGATGATCCTGCCCACCACCTTTTTCGACTTTACTCAGGAGGCCAATGAGTTCTACTTCCCGCCGTTGGTTGGCACCTACCTGCGGCTTTTGCGCATTGTGGTCTTTCTCATCTCTCTGCTGATTACGCCGGCCTGGTATATGATGGTCAGCGAGCCCAACCGCCTGCCGGGATGGCTGGACTTTCTCTCCTCGCCGGAGCCGGCCTCCCTGCCCCTGCTGTGGCAGCTGCTGGTGGTGGAGTTTCTGATTGACGTTTTGAAGCTGGCCTCCCTGAACACGCCGGACTCCCTGTCCAACTCCTTCTCCATGCTGGGGGCCCTGATTTTAGGCGACTTCGCCGTCCAGGCGGGGTGGCTGGGGCCGGAGGTGCTGGTGTATATGGCCTTCGTGTCCGTGGCCAGCTTCGCTCAGCCCAGCTATGAGATCGGCTATGCCTTCAAGCTGCTGCGGGTGGTGCTGCTGGTGGTCACCGCGATGTTTGACGTGTGGGGGTTCTTCTTAGGGATTCTAGGCATCCTGGTACTGCTGGCCACCACAAAGCCACTGGTGGGCAAGGGGTATCTGTACCCGCTGGTCCCCTTCAACGGCAGGGCCCTGCGGCGGCTCTTCCTCCGGGAGCCCATCAGCCGGGACAACACGTAAAAACGCAAAAAGAGGAGCGGCAAAGCCGCTCCTCTTTTTCGCGCTTCCAATCAGAATTCCAGATTCTTGCCGTCCTTGTCGAACACGTGGCAGACGTTGCCGCTGAAAGTCAGATTCAGCTTGTCGCCGGCGCGGAAGGAGTCAATGTGCTCTCCCTCGGCGTTCATGGTGGGAACGATGACCACCACGTCCTTGCCCTCGGCGTTGGCGTGGAAGTGAACCTCGCTGCCCATCATCTCGCTGACCTCCACCGTGGCGGTGAGGGTGTTGCCCGCCTCCTTGGCCAGCACCATGTGGCTGGGACGGACACCCAGCGTGATGTTCTGGGCCGCCACACTGTGGGCCGCCAGGTTCGCCTGCTTCTCCGGAGAGAGCTCCACCGTGCAGCCGCCCACGGACACGCTGTACTTTCCGCCCTCGCAGAGGAGCTTGGCCGCGAAGAAGTTCATCTGCGGCATGCCGATGAAGCCGGCCACGAAGAGGTTGGCGGGGTGGTCGAAGACCTCCTGGGGCGTGCCGATCTGCTGGATGAAGCCGTCCTTCATGATGACGATCCGGTCACCCAGGGTCATGGCCTCGGTCTGGTCGTGGGTGACATAGATGAAGGTGGTGTTGATCTTCTGGCGCAGCTTGATGATCTCCGCCCGCATCTGGTTGCGGAGCTTTGCGTCCAGGTTGGAGAGGGGCTCATCCATCAAAAGGACCTTGGGCTCCCGGACGATGGCCCGGCCGATGGCCACGCGCTGGCGCTGGCCGCCGGAGAGGGCCTTGGGCTTGCGGTCTAAGTACTGGGTGATGTCCAGGATCTCGGCGGCCTCCTTCACGCGGCGGTCGATCTCCTCCTTGGGGGTCTTGCGGAGCTTCAGGGGGAAGGCCATGTTCTCATAGACAGTCATGTGAGGATACAGTGCGTAGCTCTGGAACACCATGGCAATATCCCGGTTCTTGGGCTCCACATCATTCATGAGCTTTCCGTCGATGTACAACTCGCCGCCGGAGATCTCCTCCAGGCCGGCCACCATGCGCAGCGTGGTGGACTTGCCGCAGCCGGAGGGGCCTACCAGAACGATGAACTCCTTGTCGGCAATGTCCAGGCTGAACTCCTGCACGGCCACGACGCCCTCGTCGGTCACCTGCAGATTTACCTTTTTCTCGGGCTCGCCGGCCTTCTTCTTGGCCTTCTTCTGATCGCCGCTGTGGGGGTAGACCTTTTTGATGTTCTTCAGGTTCAGAGTTGCCATACACTTCGGCTTTGATGGAGCGGCCTCCGCCCTCTCCACCTCGTCCCGGGGCGCACGGCCCCGAGGACTTTACGGCAGGTCTCCACACTGCCGCACCGCAAGCCGCTGCGGGTTTTCCTCCTTTTGTTTGGTACCGGGGGCTGTGGAAGTGGAGCAGCCCGCGGCCCTGGTTTATTTATGGAAAGGCGGATGACTCCGCCAGTTCCAACGAAAAAATGGGGCGCGCTCAGCTCTTCACAACCTGGCCCTTGAACACAATGGCCCGGATGGACAGGTCCGCCTGATTCAGCAGAACGAGGCTGGCCTCCTTGCCGACATCCAAGGTGCCCGCTCTGTCCTCAATGCCGATGGAGCGGGCCGGGTTGTAGGTGCAGCTCCGCACCGCGTCCGCCAGGGGAATTCCGAAGGCGGCTGCCTGGCGCAGACAGCCCATGAGGCTTGTGACGGAGCCCGCCAGCGTCTCCGGGTGGCCCAGGATGGTGGCCCGGTTGCCGTGAACCTCGATCATCTGCCCGCCGAAGGGATACTCGCCGTCGGGCATGCCCGTGGCCCGCAGAGAATCGGAGATGATAATCATCCGCTCTTTGCCGAACAGGTCAAAGGTCAGGCGCACCACAGCCGGGTGGATGTGGATGCCGTCGCAGATCAGCTCCGGCTGGACGGCGGAGACCTCGTAGGCCGCGCCGATGACGCCGGGGTCCCGGTGGGCCAGGGGCGGCATGGCGTTGAAGAGGTGGGTGGCATGATCCGCCCCCGCCTCAAAGGCGGCCTTTGCGGTGTTGTAGTCCGCCACAGTATGACCCACGGAGACGTGAATACCCATCTCCCTGGCGGCCTTGATAAACGCGACGGAGCCGGGCTGCTCGGGGGCCACGGTCACCAGCTTCACGCACCCCTCCGCTGCCGCCTGGAGGCGCTCCAGCATGGGAATGTCCGGGTCGTGGAGGAAGTCCCCGTTCTGAGCACCCTTCTTGGCCATGCACAGGAAGGGGCCCTCCAGGTGAGCCCCCACCACCTCCGCGCCGCCGGTGTTGTGCCTGCGGTGGGCGGCGGTATTTTTGCAGATGGCCGTCAGCTGGTCCTCCGGCAGAGTCATGCCAGCGGGGCAGATATAGGTCACGCCCTGGCTGAGTTCAAAGTCCGCGATGCGCTGGAGTCCCTCGGGGGTGGCGTCGCTGAAATCCTCCCCCACGCAGCCGTGGAAGTGGACATCCACCAGACCGGGGATCACATAGCATCCGGCGGCGTCCAGCGTCTCACCGCCGCCGCTGGCCTGAGCGATCAGCCCGCCGTCGGTGCAGACATCCCGGGCAATGAATCCCCGTTCCAGGTCAAAGACCTGGCCGCCGGTTATCCGCATACGCATACCCCCGCCTCGATCAGCTTGCTGAGGGCGGCCTCGTCGCCCACCAGCACCACGTCATTGTGAAGCTGGAGGATGGAGCCGGGGCAGCGGGGCGTGATGGGCCCGCAGACGGCGTTGTAGATGGCATCCGCCTTGTTGGTGCCGCTGGCCAGCAGCAGCACCCGGCGGGCGGCCATAATGCAGCCGATGCCCATGGTGAAGGCCTGCTTGGGCACCTCGTCGCGGCTGGCAAAGAAACGGGCGTTGGCGTCAATGGTGTTCTCGGCCAGATCCACCACGTGGGTGGGCTTCATGAAGTCCTCGTCGGGCTCGTTGAAGCCGATATGGCCGTTGCGGCCCACGCCCAGCAGCTGGAGGTCGGCGTAGCCCAGGGAGCGGATCAGCTCGTCATACCGGGCGCACTCGGCGGCAGGGTCCTCCGCCAGACCGTCAGGCACCCAGGTGTTCTCCGGGCGGATGTCCACATGGTCAAAGAGGTGCTTCTGCATGAAATAACGGTAGCTCTGGTCATGGTCCGGGGCCAGCCCCCGGTACTCGTCCAGGTTCACGGAGCGGACCTCCTTGAAGCTGAAATCGCCCCGCTGGTTCCAGGCCACCAGCTGCTTGTAGGTCCCCTCCGGCGTGGAGCCGGTGGCCAGACCCAGCACGCAGTCCGGGCGGCGGATCACCTCGGCGGAGATCAGGTTGGCCGCCCGGCGGCTCATGGCGTCGTAGTCCTTCTCGCAGTAAATTCTCATGGTATGCTCTCCCTTTCCAAAAGTCCTGATTGGCGCGCTCCGGCGGAACACGGAGATCCTATGCATAGTATACCATGCTCGCCGGAGGGAATCCACCAATTTTTTGTGAGTTTGTACAGCCCTTAACCCTTCACACCGCCGGAGGCCAAACCGCTGACCAGATTCTTTTCGATGCACATGAAGAGAATCACCACAGGGATGATGGCGAAGATGGATGCGGCGAAGAGATACTGCCACTCGATGATGTTGTAGCCGTTGAAGGTGTTGATGCCAACAGTCAGCGGCTTGAGGGTGTCGGTTTGAATGAGGCACAGGGCCACGGTGTACTCGTTCCAGGCATTGATGAAGATGAAGATCAGCGTGGTAACAATGCCGGGGGCCGCCACAGGCAGCAACACCTTCATCATGGACTGAACCCGGCTGCAGCCGTCAATGGTGGCGGCCTGCTCCATCTCTGCGGAGATGCCCATGAAGGTGCCCCGCAGCAGCCAGACGGTGAAGGCCTGGTTGAAGGCGGCGTTGATGAAAATCAGTCCCAGGATGCTGTCCGTCAGCCCCATGGAGAGCATCACCTTGTAGATGCCGATCAGCAGCACCACCGGTGCGAACATCTGAGAGACGATGATGACGCCCAGGAAAGCGGTCTGACCCTTGAACTTCATCCGGGCCAGGGCATAGGCGGCGGGGATGCCGCAGAGCATGGCGATGATGGTGGAGCCGCCGGCAATCAGGATGGAGTTGAGCATGTACTTGGCCATGGGGGCCCGGCTCCAGATGTCGATGAAGTTGGACCACAGGGCCGTGACGGGCAGGATGGTATTGCCGCTGAAGATCTCGTTGCGGCTCTTCAACGCAGTGCAGAGCATGGCAAAGTAGGGATACAGGGTGATGATGCACACGTCAAGCACCACAAAGTACAGCAGGAGGCGCAAAATCACCTTTTTCACGGAGAGCGGCTTTTTCAAAGCGGCAGCGGGCTGGCTCACAGGTCCTCATCTCCTTTCCGCAGGGTGTAGATCATGTAGGTGCTGGCGCAGATCAGCAGAATCAAAAAGCCGATGACCGACACGGCGGCGGCCTCGCCCTGTTTGCCGTTGTAGAAGGCCAGCTTGTAGAGGTAGGTGACCAGGGTGTCCGTGTGGTTGGCGGGGTCGCCCTTGGTCATGGTCCAAATGATGGGGAAGGAGTTAAACACGTAGATGATGTTCAGCACCGTGGCCACGGTCAGGGACGATTTCACCAGAGGCAGGGTGATGCTGAACAGCTTCTGGAAATAGCCGGCTCCGTCCACCGTGGCGGCCTCATAATAGGAGGTATCGATGCTCTGGAGACCGGAGAGGACGCAGAAGGTGACAAAGGGGATGGTGACGAAGATGCCGCAGGCGATCTCCCAGGCGAAGTAGGCTGCCGGCGTGGGGGTCCAGTTCACCGGGGCGGAAATCAGGCCGATCTTCATCAGAAGGGTGTTCAGGGTGCCGTAGTCGGTGTTGATGATGAAGTTCCAGGCGCTGGCCTGGATGACCAGCGTGGTGGCCCAGGGGAAGACCACAATGGCCCGGGCGATCTTCCGCCCGCGAAACTTGTTGTTCAGCACCAGGGCCAGCATGAAGCCCAGCACGGTGGAGAGAACCACCACGGCCACGGTCCACACCAGGGTATTTTTCAGGACCAGGCTGAACGAGGGATTGCTGATGACCTTCGAGAAATTCTCAAGGCCGTTGAAGCCCTTGATCTTGCCCGCCCGGCTGACGTCGCTCATGGCCATCTGGAACACGGACAGGATGGGCACCAGGATGAAAACCGCCATGAGGATCACGCTGGGCGCGATCCAGATATAGGGCTCCACCTTCCGGAACAGCTTCTTCCCGGAACTGCCGGGGACCTTTTTCTTCGCGGGCGCTTTCTTCTCTGCGGGAACGGTTTGGGTTGCTGCGTTCACGGAGACACCTCCCTAAGTACGTTTTCTCTCCGGCCGCTTTCAAAGGGCGGAACGCTCCGCCCTTTGAAAGCGGCCGCAAATGGAAGAGGCCGCGGGCCGGACCAAGCCGGCCCGGCCCGCGGCTGTGCGTTTTTCTAATTCAGGTATTGACGGCCCTTTCAGCCGGGGAGGCTGGCCTGGAGGGTATCCAGCAGCTCGGCCACATCGCCGCCCAGCAGCGCGTGCTGCTCGACATCAATGACGCCCTGCTTCACGTCGGCCCACTCCGCCTTGGCGGTGGGATAGAACTTGCAGGAGCCAACGATCTCGACCCAGGGGGCCATGGAGGGATCGGAGGCGGCCACGATCTCGCCGCCGGCGGAGGTGGCGGGCAGGAAGCCCTCCATCAGCACCCAGTCGGAGTAGCGGGCATCGTCATAGAAGTAGTCGAAGAAGGTCTTGATGGCCTCGATCTTCTCGTCGGAGTGACCGTTGTCGAAGCACATGAAGCGGTCCATAACGCCGGCGGAGACGGAGGGGTTGCCGCCGTTGGTGGGGATGGCCGCGAAGGCGTAGTTGATAGTGCTGCCGCCCTCTTTGATGTAGGTGGGGATGGAGTTGGGCCCGATCATCATGGCCAGCTTCCCGGCGCCGAACAGATCCTGCAGGGTGTAGCGGGTCTCGTTGGCGGGGTCGGAGTTGGTGTAGCCGTCCTTCACCAGGCTGATGGCGTACTCAATGGCCTCCACGTTCTCGGGGGTGTTCAGAGTCCAGTTGCCGTCGGCGTCGGTGAAGTCGCCGCCGTTGTTCCAAATGTAGTAGGCAAAGGCGGCCTGGCCCTCGTCGGTGGTCATGTCAATGCCCCAGGGATAGATGCTGGAGTCATACTCCTTGATCTTCTTGCAGGCCTCGGTCAGCTCGTCCCAGGTGGTGGGAACTTCCACGCCGGCGGCTTCCAGGATGTCCACATTGTAGTACATGGCGCGGGCGGAGGCCAGGTCGGGGATGGCCCACACGGTGCCGTCCACAACGGACTGATCCAGGAAGGCGGGGTACATCTTGGCGTAGGTCTCGGGGGAGACGAACTCCTCGGCGGGCAGCAACAGGTCATCGGCCTGATAGTCGGCGAAGACGTCGATGTTCAGGATGTCGGGGGCGCTGTTGCCGGAGATGCGGGTGTTGACCACGGTGTAGATGTCGTTCCAGGAGACAACCTCCACAGTCAGGTCGATGTTCTCATTGTCCTTGTTGAAGTCCTCCACAAAGTCAGCCCACCACTGCTTGGTGTTCTGGCCGTACTCGGCGGCGATGACGTTGACGGGGATCTTCTCAGCGGGGGCCGCGGGCGCGGGATCATTGCTCTCCGCGGGAGGGGTGTTGTCAGTGGAAGGGGTGTCGGTTTTGCCGCCGCAGGCCGCCAGGGCCATCGTCATGACCAGGGCCAGCAGCAACGCAAGAAATCTTTTCATCTTCATTCTCCTCTTTCATGAAATGATGTGGGAAACCCAGCTGCGGAGCATCCTCATGGGAAATAATCCACAAACGCGTTTCCTTAATCTAAATTATACTTGTTCATTCTGCGAATAATAGAGCAAAAAGTCCGCTTTATAGCAAAATCGTACGAACCGTGAAAGTTCGTACGATTTCGTAATCGATTAGCCGGAAATCCCCCCGCCCTTTAGGCCGTTTTTGCGGAAGGCGCTGGGGGTGCTGCCGGTGACGGAGCGGAAGACCTTGGAAAAATAGTTGTAGTCGCTGATGCCCACCATCTCCCCCACCACGGAGATGGGCAGGCTGCTCTGGAGCAGCAGGCGCTTTGCCTCGCTGATGCGCCGCTGGGCGATGAGGTGGGACAGGGTGTGTCCGCCGGAGAGCTCCTTGGCCAGGGCGCACAGCTTGGTGCGGCCGATGCGCAGCTCCTGAGAGACAGAGGCCAGGGAGAGCTTTTCCATATAGTGCTGGTCCAGATACAGCTCCAGCTTCTGCAGGTCCGTCTGCTCGGCTGTGAGAATCATGCCCTTGAGCTGGATATAGGCGGACAGGGCCTCCAGCGTCTCGGCATAGGCCCGCAGCTCCTTCTGGCTGTACTGCCGGAACTGGAAGAAGGCGGGGCGCAGGGCGTCGGCCCCGCCGGGATACCAGTCCAGCCGGCTCCGGGTCACCTCCCACTGCTCCTCCAGGGGGCTCTCGTCCAGGTAGCAGCCAAAGGCCAGATAGGCCAGGGGTCTCTTTTTATCAAAGAGGGGCATGATGGCCTCGCAGATCCCGGCGTGGCAGCGGTAGAACTGGAACCCCTTATCCGCGGTGTAGTGTTGGATCTTGCACCGGTCGCAGGCCACGCAGCGCTCATGCCCCTCCGGCAGGTCGTTGAGCATCCGGCAAAAGGGCGGGTGGCCCTTGAACAGGTTGATGTCCCGCCCCTCCGGGTCCAAAATGTTGGCGGGCAGGCCGGTGAGGATGTTGAGGTTGGCAATGAGCTTGCGCAGCCGCTCCTCGTCAAACAGGATATTCATCTCCGCCATTCAAAGATCACCTCCCGTGCGGACGCGGCGCTCTGCCCTGCAGAGCGACTGCGGGAGGGCGCCCTCCCACGTTGTTTTTCAATCCCGTGTCTCAGTTTCCGCGGTACCGGTCCACGATGGCCCGCAGTTCGTCCCAGCGCGCCTCCATGTCCGCTACCAGCTTGAACTGGGTGCGGCAGCGGTCCAGGTTCTGCCGTTCCCGGCTGATGTGGAAGTACTCATCCCCCACCAGATAGTCGGTGAGGAAGCGGATGCCGCACTCCAGCGTCATCAGCTTGGCCCCCCAGGGGAGATACTCGATCTCCGCATCTGTGAGAGAGCCGCCGGTCCCCTCTAAAAAGGCTTTGGTGTACACGTCGAAGAGGTCCACGTCCAGGCTGACCTTGCTGAGGTCGGTCTCGTCCTCGGCGCTGTGGTTGGCGCCGAAGCGGATGGAATCGCCGAAATCGTAAATCACAAGGCCCGGCATCACAGTATCCAGGTCGATGATGCAGATCCCCTCTCCGGTGGTCTCGTCCATGAGGACGTTGTTCAGTTTGGTGTCGTTGTGGGTGACGCGGACGGGAAGCTTTCCCTCCCGCATGGCGCTCAGGGCAGCGGAGCAGTCCGCCTCCCGCTCCAGGACGAAGCTGATCTCCGGCCCGCACTCTGCCGCCCGCCCCAGCTTGTCCGCCTCCAGGGCGGCCTTGAACTTTTTCAGCCGGTCCTCGGTGTTGTGGAAGTTGGGGATGGTCTCGTGAAGGGTCTCCGCCGGGTAGTCCTTCAAAAGCTGCTGGAAGCGGCCGAAGGCCCGGCCGGAGGCGGCGAAGAGCTCCGGCGTATCCGCCGCCTGGCAGCAGACGGTGCGCTCTACAAAGGGATAGACCCGCCAGGCGCCGCCCTGGCTGTCGGTGTAGTAGGGCTCCCCGTTTTTCGGACGGAGAACCTCCATGGCCTCCCGGCCGCGGTCTCCGCGCCGGGCCTCAATCTGCCGGCCAAGGTACTCGGTGACGCCGATGATGTTCTCCATCAGCTGGTCCGGCCGCTTGAAGGCGGCGGCGCTCATGCGCTGGAGGATGAAGCGGCGGCAGCAGGCGTTCTCCGGCTGGGTGTGTACGCAGAAGGTGTCGTTGATATGTCCCTGGCCGTACCGGACGGCGCCCACCACGGGCGCGCCGAAGTCAAAGGCCACCAAGACCTCCTGCAGAGTCTGTTCCGCCTGGATCATACCCGCACCTCCCAGAGATTGTCCGGATACAGCCCGGAGGCCGTCTTCTCCGCGATGGCAGCCATGACCGCGGGCTTGTCCTCCCGGTAGGTGACGCCGTACCACTTGTCCTCGCTGCGCAGCACCTTCACCCGAGCCTTCCCCTCGTCGATCAGCTGGCTGACCACGGTGGGCAGGAAGTACTCCGCCTTGGCGGGGTTCTCCGCCAGGGCCTTGTCCAAAAAGGCGGGAAAACGCTTCCACGCCTCGTCCAGGAAGCTGCGGTTAAAGCCCCACATGTTCATAGATACGATGGTGTCCCCCGCCAGGTCCGTCCAGGTCTTGCCGTCGTCCTCAGTGAAGCGGGGGGGCTCGCCCTTTTCGATCTTGGTGCGCTCGGTGACCTGGGTGAGGAAGTTCTCCGCCGTCTCCTCGCACACGCCCCGGGCCACGGTGCCGTTCTCCGTCACCGTGTTTTTCAGCAGGTACCCCACCATGACGTACTCGTACAGCGCCCCGTCGGGATGGCTGGAGAGGTAGGCATGGATCTCCCGAAAGGCCTCCGGGCCGTAGTAGTCGTCGGCGTTGATGACGGCGAAGGGGCCGTCCACAATGCCCCGCACAGAAAGCGCCGCATGGGCGGTGCCCCAGGGCTTGGTCCGCTCCGCCGGGACGGCGTACCCCTCCGGCAGGTCCTCTTTGAGCTGATAGGCGTACTTCACGTCCATCACCTGGGCCACCCGGTCTCCGATGGCGGCCTTGAAATCCGCCTCGATCTCGGGCTTAATGACGAAGACCACGGTCTCAAAGCCCGCCCGGCGGGCGTCGTAGATGGAGTAGTCGATAATCAGCTGGCCGTGGCTGCCCACGGGGTCCAGCTGCTTGAGGCCGCCGTACCGGCTGCCCATGCCGGCGGCCATGATGACGAGAACAGGCTTGTTCATAATCCGTCCTCCCTTAACCCTTGTATCCGTTGGGGTTCATGGACTGCCACTTCCATGAGGAGGCGCACATCTCCTCGATGCCAAGCTCCGCCTCCCAGCCCAGCTCCTCCCGGGCCCTCTTGGGGTCGGCGTAGCAGGCGGCGATGTCTCCGGGGCGGCGGGGGTCGATGACGTAGGGCAGCTCCTTGCCGCAGGCCTTCTCATAGGCGTGGAGCACGTCCAGCACGGAGTAGCCCTTGCCGGTGCCCAGATTGCAGATGAAGAGGCCGCAGTTCTGCTCCAGCTTTTTCAGCGCCGCCACGTGGCCCTTGGCCAGGTCAACGACGTGAATATAGTCCCGGACGCCGGTGCCGTCGGGAGTTGAATAGTCGTTGCCGTATACGTGGAGCTTTTCCAGCTGGCCCACGGCGACTTTTGCGATATAGGGCACCAGGTTGTTGGGAATACCGTTGGGGTCCTCGCCGATCAGGCCGCTCTCATGGGCGCCGATGGGGTTGAAGTACCGCAGCAGGGCCACGTTCAGGGTGGGGTCGGCGGCGCAGTAGTCGGAGAGAATGCGCTCCTGGAAGAGCTTGGTGGTGCCGTAGGGATTGGTGGTGCCGCCGGTGGGGAAATCCTCCCGGATGGGCACGGTGGCGGGATCGCCGTAGACCGTGGCGGAGGAGGAGAAGACGAAATTCTTCACCCCGTGGGTCCGCATGGCCTGGAGAAGGTAGAGGGTGCTGATGAGATTGTTGGAGTAATACTCCAGGGGCTTGCTGACGCTCTCCCCCACGGCCTTGAGCCCGGCGAAGTGCATCACGGAGTCGATGTCCGGGAACCTGGTGAAAAGGGCCTCCACCTGCTCCATGTCGCACAGCTCCGCCTTGACAAAGGGGATCTTCCTCCCCACGATCTTCTCCACCCGGCGGACGGCCTCCTCGCTGGAGTTGTAGAGATTGTCCGCCACAATGACCTCGCAGCCCGCCTGGATCAGCTCCACGCAGGTGTGGCTGCCGATATACCCGGCGCCGCCGGTGACAAGAATGGACATAAGAACCGCTCCTTTCAAATTATGAAAATTTTTCGTGCCGGTGAAAGATTTTCAAGATTCATCAAACTCTATTGTAGGCTCCCTGGGTGAAAATGGGAAGAGAGGAACGTACTCATTATTAGAAAAATCGTCCGAATTATGCGTTTATTATACTAGAAATCCCAGGGCGTGTCCAGCCGTTTTGAAAGCAGCGTTGAATCCGGCCGGCCGGCGTGGTATAGTTGCCTTATGAGCCGGGCCTGATGGGGACGCACTTGCAGCATTCGGGGGCGCAGGAAAAGATGAAGAACAGCCGTCTTTTTGAGATTTTATATTTATTGGTGGAAAAGCGGGCCGTCACCGCCGGGGAGCTGGCGGAGCGGCTGGAGGTGTCGGAGCGCACCATCTACCGGGACATCGACGCCCTGTCCGCCGCCGGCATCCCGGTGTTCACCCAGAGGGGGCAGGGCGGCGGTATCCGGCTGATGGACCAGTTTGTGCTGGACAAGGCCCTCCTCTCCCATGCCCAGCAGGACGAGATTCTCTTCGCCCTCCAGGCCATTCTGGCCACCGGCGGCGGGGCGGAGGAGGAGACGCTGGCCCGACTGACCGCCCTGTTCCGCCGGGAGGGAACCGGCTGGCTGGAGGTGGACTTCACCGACTGGGGCAGCGGGGCGGTGGAGCGGGAGAATTTCGCCCTGGTGAAGGGGGCGATTCTGGCCCGCCGACCGTTGTCCTTCACCTATTACAGCTCCGCCGGGGAGCGGAGCCGCCGGACCGTGGAGCCCACCCGGCTGGTGTTCAAGGGCGGCTGCTGGTATCTGTCGGCCTTCTGCCAAAAGCGGCAGGACTGGCGGATCTTCCGCCTGATGCGGATGGAGGACCTGACCGCAGAGGAGGGAGCCTGCCCGACCCGCCGCCCTCCGGAGCGGCTGGAGGCCCCGCCGTCCCCGGAGTACCGGGGCGTGGAATTGCGGCTGCGCTTTGCCCCGGCCGCCGCCTGGCGGGTACGGGACTACTTCCACCCGAAGGAGATTACCCGGGAGCCGGACGGCTGTTTGCTGGTGGCGTGCAATTTTCCGGAGGACCAGTGGCTGCTGTCCTTTCTCCTGTCCTTCGGCAGCCAGCTGGAAGTCCTGTCGCCGGCCTATTGGCGAAAGCTCCTCGCCGAAGAGATCCAAAAACTTTCAGCGGTCTATGAAACCTGACAGACCCTGTCGGGTTTCATGAAGTATCCTTGTGTCAGAGGCGGGGGAACGGAACCCGTCCAACATAAGGAGGTTTTCTCAATGGAAGAAAGAAAATTCTGCCAGTGCTGCGGCATGCCCCTGGACAAGCCCGCAGACGCAGGCACCGAAGCGAACGGCTCCCCCAGCGCCGACTACTGCCGTTACTGCTACCAGAAAGGGGCCTTCACCGCTCCCGACGCCACCATGGACGACATCATTGCCTTCAACCTGAAGTTCAACGCCGAAAACGGCCACCCGTTTGGCCCCCAGGAAGAGGCGGAGAAGATGATGCGGAGCTGGTTCCCCACCTTGAAGCGGTGGCAAAAGGCGTGACCGCAGGGATGACCGGGCAGCTGCCATTTTGGGCAGCCGCCCGGTTCTGCGTTCAGTTCGGTCTTACCAAATGTCGTACAGCGCCGCCATCACCTGCCAGATCTGGGAGAAGGGCCGCATCAGGTTCCAGACCCCGCCGCCCTGGAAGCCGTACTCCGCGATAAGCCGCAGCTTGGCGTCCATGCTTCGCGCGTCCTCGAACCAGACCTCATGGACTGTGCCGCCGCCGTCGGTGTAGTGGAAAAAGGGAGCCTGGGCGGTCTCGTCGAACTGGATGGCGATGTCGTGCTCCAGGGCCAGCTCAATGGCCCGCTGGTTGGAGATGGACTGGGCCCGGGTGGTGCCCCGGATAAAGGGCAGGGGCCAGTCGTAGCCGTAATTGGGGATGCCGAGGAAGATCTTCCCGGCGGGGATCTCCGTAACGGCGTAGTCCAGCACCGCCCGGACATTGGGGAGCGGGGCCACTGCCATAGGAGGGCCAGCGGTGTATCCCCACTCATAGGTCATCAGCAGCACGCCGTCCACGGAGGCACTGACGCCGGCGTAGTCATGTGCCTCGTACAGCAGTCCCCGCTGGGCGGCAGAGGTCTTGGGGGCCAGGGCCGCCCACAAAAACAGCCCACGGGCCCGCAGCATCCGGTGGAGCCGGTCCAAAAAGGCGGCGTAGGCCGCCGCCAGATAACCGGGCAGGTACTCGAAATCCACGTCCAGCCCCACATAGTCCTTTTCGCCGATCACCCAGAATATCTCGTCTATCAGGCGGTCCTGTATGGCATAGTCCGTCAGCACCATGGCCCCCCGCTCCGTGTCGAACCCGCCGGACTCCGTCAGGGTGGACAGGTGCATCACCGGCCGGGCGCCGTGGGTCTGGGCGGAGGAGAGCATGGCGCCGTCGTCCAAAGACAGCAGACCGCCCTGGGCGGCGATGCCATAGGTGAAGGGTGCCATGTAGGTGAGATAGGGCAGCTGGGCCTCCAGCAGCCGCGTCTGGATGAAGGGATAGGCGTAGCCGTTGAAGGCCGCGGCGCCGATCTTCTCGTCAAAGTAAGAGATTGTCAGAAGCTGGCCCGCCGCCAGGGCGTCTCCCCCGCCCAGGGCCCAGTTGTTTTGCCAGAGGGTGCGGGTGTCGGTGCCGTAGGCCGCAGCGATGGAGCTGAGCGTCTCCCCGGGCTGGACGGCATGGACCTGCCGGGGAAAGCGTACCACCAGGGTCTGTCCCACGGCCAGGGCGCCGTCGGCGGGGACGTCGTTGGCCGCGCCCAGCTGGGCGGGATTCACCCCGTACTGGGCGGCAATGGCGTCCAGGGTCTCCCCGGACCGCACAACATGGATCGTCATGGAATATCACCTCTCCATCAGGCTATGCCCGCGGGAATAGTTCTAGACGGCTTTGGGGAAAAATAGAGTTTTCCAGAGACTGTTTTGGAAGGCGGCGGACGGCATGGGGCGTTTGGGAGAGGTTCTGCTGATTACGGCGGCGGCGGGCATCGGCGGCACGGGAACCGGCGGACTGACCGCCTGCCTGTTCCGGCGGGACTCCAGCCGGGCGGTGAGTCTGCTTTTGAGCTTTGCCGCCGGGGTGATGACGGCGGTGGTGTGCTTCGACCTGCTGGCGGACGCCGTGTCCCCGGAGAACGGACGTCTGTGGCTGGCGATTCCCGGCATCCTGCTGGGCTGCGGGGTCACCGGCGCGCTCAACGCCTGGATTGGGCGGCGGAGCGGGACAGGCGGGGGCCTGTTTCTGGCCGGGCTGGTAATGGCGGCGGCCATCGCCCTGCACAACGTGCCGGAGGGGATGGTCATCGGCGCCGCCTTCGCCAGGGGGGCGGCCCGTCCCGGCTCAGCCCGGGGCGGAATGGTGATGGCGGCGGTCATCGGCCTGCACAACATCCCCGAGGGCATGGCGGTGGCCGTTCCCCTGATCTCCGGCGGCATGGGCCGGGCGAGGGCCGCCGGAGCCGCGGCACTCACCGGCGCCCCCACCGTGCTGGGGGCCCTGCTGGGGTTCAGCCTGGGGACTCTGGGCCCGGCGGCATTGACCCTGGCCCTGAGCTTTGCCTCCGGGGCCATGCTCTACGTGGTGTTCGGGGAGCTGCTGCCGGAATCGTCCCTGATGTGGCGGGGGAAGGCCCCCGCCCTGGCGGCGGTGCTGGGAATCATCACCGGAATGGTAATCGTGTACGCGTAGGCTGTGTTCCCGGCAATCCTGTTAATTCCCCCAGAAAATCCGCATTTCTCTTGCGAAAATTCAAAAGGCGTGATACACTTTCCGGCAGGAGGGTGAGAGTATGTATCAATACGTCTTTTTCGACCTGGACGGCACTCTGACCGATTCCCAGGAGGGCGTGCTGGAATGTGTGCGGTACGCCATAGAGGCCATGGGTCGCCCGCTGCCGGAGGACCGGAACCTGCTGAAATTCATCGGCCCGCCGCTCCAGAACTCCTTTATGCAGTACTGCGGCCTGAGCCGGGAGGAGGCCCAGGAGGCCCTGCGGCTCTTTCGGGAGCAATACGTCCCCGTGGGCCAGTTCAAAAACCGCCCGGCCCCGGGCATCGCAGACATGATGGGACGGCTGAAGGCCCGGGGGCTCACGCTGGCGCTGGCCTCCTCCAAGGCCGAGTCCCAGTGCGTCTCCATCTGTGAGCGGTTCGGCTTCGCCCCCCATCTGGCGGTGATCGCCGGCAGCTCCGAAAGCCGGGACCAGAGCAAGGCGGACGTCATCCGGGAGGCCATGGCCCGCCTGGGCCTGACGGACCCCCGCCGCGCCCTGATGGTGGGCGACCGGAAGTACGACGTGGAGGGCGCCGGGGCCTGCGGCATGGACTGCGCGGGCGTGGAGTTTTTCGGCTACGCGCCCCCGGGAGAGCTGGAGGCGGCGGGCGCCGTCACAGTTGTCGGGACCGTGGCGGAGCTGGAGGCCTTCATTCTGGCGCACAGCGGAGCGGATACATAAGACCAAAGAGGGAGCGCCGTATGGCGCTCCCTCTTTGGTCATTTGTCGTTTTCCGCTCTGGCCTGCTCCACCTTGGCCTGCTCGGCGTTGACAACCTCCTGCAGGGTCCAGCCCTTTCCGGTCAGGTCCGCCTCCATCACCGGGTCCACAGGAACGCCCAGATACATGCTGTTGCCCTGGGCGTAGGCGCCGGTGGTGACGGCGATTGCCTGCCCGTAGACGTTCATCAGCACGCCGCCGCTGCTGCCCTTGGAGATGTCCGCCGTATTCATGACGCAGGGCCATGCGTAGCCGGGCACCTCCCGGTCCGTGGCGCTGACCACGCCCTCGCTGACGGCCAGACCGCTGCCCAGCGGGTTGCCCAAAGAGTACACCTTGTCGCCGGGCCGGACGTCGCCGGTGCCCGCCATCTCCAGATATTTGAAGGCGGAAGTGGTCTTGCCCTTGTCGGTGGTCCGGGAGACCTTCACCACGGCAATGTCAATCTCCGGATCATAGTAGAGGACCCGCTCAATCGGGAAGGTCTCCCCTGTGGAGAGGGTGGCGGTGGCGTAGATGCCGCCATCGATGGAGTGGTAGTTGGTGACGGCCATGCCGTCGGCGGAGATGAAAAAGCCGCTGGCGGTGGAGGTGGGCGTACCCTTGTCCACATTCTTCTGCTTTTCATAGAGGTCAATGCGGAAGACGGCGGCAGTCAGCCGGTCCGCCGCCTGACGGACCGTCAGCGTGGTCTCCAGCAGGCCCAGTGCGTTGGCCGCAGCCCGGACGGAGGGGGTCTTCTCCGCCAGACGGCCGATCACTGTGGCGCCGCCGTCCTTATAGGGGAAGGTCAGCGCGTCCACAGCGGACTGGTACAGCTGGCCGCGGGTCAGCCCGCCGCTGTATCCCCTGGCCGCCAGGCCGATCTGCTGGGCAAAAACCGCCGCGCCGGACACCGTAAAGTCCCCGGCCTTGTCACTGTATCCCAGCATCCGCAGCAAAAATGCAAACCAGGCGTTGGCGGTAACGGCGCTGTCGGGCCGGAACTCCGTCGATGTCGTTCCGGAGGCCCAGCCCTGGTGGGCGGCATAGGTGATCTCCGCCCGGGCCCAGGCGGGAACGTCGGTAAAGCCGGAGATCCATGCGTCGTTCTCCGCCTCCTGGCGCGCCCCGGCCAGAGCCACCAGCAGCACCACCGCCTGGGCCCGGGAGGCGGGCTCATTCAGTCCGTAATCTCCGGAAGCGGCGGTCTCAATCAGCCCCAGTGTGGCCAGAGCGTCCGCCGCCCGGGCGGCCTCCCCCTGGAGAGCGGCGGCGGAGGGCAGGGCCCCCGCCAGCAGAACCAGGACGCAAAACAGTGACAGAATTCTTTTTTTCATGATGTTCCTCCGAATTCAGGGTATATCCGTTGTGAAAGCGATGTACGTTGATCCGGCCGACGCCGTCAACGCACTCTATTGTAGCACCATCCGGCCCGCGGCGCAAGGGAAAACAAAAGGCGGCCATGGAAAACTCTGCTCCGGCGCGGCTCCCCGCCGGAAGAGACTGGACATTTTGGTGGAAATTTGCTATACTCGTCACCAAACGAGAAGGCGGAGGCGCGTATGGCGGAGCAACTGGCACGGGACCTGTGGCGGCTGGAGATCCCTTTGGAGGGAAGCCCTTTGAAGACCCTGAACAGCTATTTTGTCCGGGGGGAGCGGAGCCTTTTGATCGACACCGGCTTTCGCTGGGACTCCTGCCGCGCCGCCTGTGAGCGGCAGCTGGAGCAGCTGGGTGCGGACCGGGACCGGATGGACATCTTCATCACCCATCTTCACAGTGACCACGTGGGCTTGGCGCCGGACTTGATCCGGCCCGGGTGCCGGATCTTCATCGGGGAGGTGGACGGACCCGGCGTGGCAGCCTATATGGACGAAAACCGCTGGCGGGACCTCTACGCCCGGTATATCCGGGACGGCTTCACCCGGGAGGAGACGGACCGTCTCTGGGCCGGCAATCCCGCCCAGACGGCCGCCCCCGCCGCGTGGACCCGGTACCAGTACCTGCGGGACGGGGATACCCTGTCCTACGGCGGGCATACCTTTCGCTGCATCCTGACTCCAGGCCACACACCGGGGCACATGTGCCTCTATGAGCCGGAGGCCAGATGGCTCTTCACAGGAGACCACATCCTCTTCTATATCTCCCCCAACATCTGCCGCTGGGAAACCATGCCGGACGCCCTGGGCAGCTATCTGGAGAGTCTGCAGACCGTGCGGGACCTGCCGGTGGAGCTGCTGCTCCCCGCCCACCGGCGGGATACCGGCGTCCTCCGGGACCGGGCGGACGAGCTCACCGCCCACCACCTGGGCAGGATCGAGGACGCCTGGCATACCGTGCGGGAGGAGCCGGGGCTGACGGGCTACGAGATCGCCGGACGGATGCGCTGGAGAATCCGCAGCCGCAGCTGGGAGGACTTCCCCCTGGAGCAGAAGTTTTTCGCCGTGGGAGAGGCGCTGGCCCACCTGGACTACCTGGAGGTCCGGGGCCGGGTGCTCCGCCGGGAGGAGCGGGGAAAATACCGCTACTATGCAAGAGAATAAAGGAGCATCCTGAAATGGAACTGAAAGACATTTTGCGCAAATGCGACCACACCCTCCTTGCCCAGACGGCCGCCTGGGAGGAGATCCAAGCCCTGTGCGACGACGGCATCAGATACGGCTGCGCCAGCGTGTGCATCCCCGCAAGCTACGTGAAACGGGCTGCGGAATACGCCGCTGGGCAGATTCCCATCTGTACCGTCATCGGCTTCCCCAACGGCTACGACACCACCGCGGCCAAGTGCTTCATGGCAAAAGACGCCGTAGACAGCGGCGCGGACGAGGTGGACATGGTCATCAACCTGGGCTGGGTGAAGGACCGGCGGTGGGAGGACCTGCTCTCGGAGATCCGAGCAGTGAAGGCCGCCTGCGGCCAAAAGCTCTTAAAAGTCATCATCGAGTGCTGTATGCTGACGGATGAGGAGAAGATCCGGCTCTGCGGGATCGTCACAGACTCCGGCGCGGACTATATCAAGACCTCCACCGGCTTCGGCGGGGGCGGCGCCACCCGGGAGGATGTAGCCCTGTTCGCAAAGCACATCGGCCCCGATGTGAAGATCAAAGCCGCCGGCGGCATTGCCAGCCTCCAGGACGCGGAGGACTTCATCGCCCTGGGCGCGTCCCGCCTGGGCACCAGCCGCATTGTCAGAGCCGTGAAGGCCCTGGAGGCAGAAAAATAACTCCTTTTTGTAGAAAAACGTTCAGAAAATCCCCTCTGTTGTCGAATTATGCGACAGCAGAGGGGATGATTTCTCCCTCTTACCTTTTGTGTTGATAAATACCCCCTTCCGCCAAAATGACTGAACAGGCGGTTATCCATCATGGATAACCGCCCGACAAACCGGAAGTTAGACAGCAGCCAAGCTTCCGCAATAAATTCTGGTATTCCATATTTCATCAAATTCTTCTCTGGAAATAATCGTTGCATAGAAGCCTTCTCCCCAGACCTTTGCGTTAAATTCATCAACGGTTGGGATTGGACATACTTCTATGACATCACGATAGAGGTCATTCTCAATCTTTACTGTCCTGTCTGCAAAGATTTCCATCTCTCTAAGCGCAAAGCGGTTATCCTTCAAATCTACTTCATAAAAATATACCACAGGCATATCATCGGATTCATATTCCATAAATAGCTGTATATACTCAATATCGCTTTCCATTGACAAGCGCCTCTCTATACAAAATACCGATTTACTGAGATAAGTATATCATGCCGAACTTCTTGTTTCAACCCGTGATTCGTAAAATTACTGGTGCTTAAAGCAGTTCCCGAAAATAATGAGTAAAAAGGATGATTTTTTGCCTGGAGACCGCGGGGAACGGACAACCCAGCAATCAAAGAACTATCGCGGCGGCCCGCTGCCCCGGGGTCTGCCGGACCGCTATAGGACATACCCCTGGAGCGCCAGAGCCAGGGCGGCGGACAGCAGGCCCTGGAGGACCTTGCCCAGAAGGCAGTTCCGAAGGCGCAGGCCGCTGCCCTCCAGCACCGCCGCCGTCTGAAACAGCACGGACAGCCCGCCCCAGCCGGCGCAGCCCGCCGCCAGGACAAAGCCGAAGCTGTCCGCTGTCAGCAGGGGCGTCAGGGAAAAGAGCTCCGTCAGGCCCACCAGCAGCGGCCCCAGCCGTCCTCCCAGGGCAGCCAGGGGGGCCGCCAGCGCGTAGAAGAAGATCACAAAGGCGCAGACCGACAGCATCCCCGCCGCTCCGCCCCGCACCGCCTCAACCAGGGCTGTGGAGAAAGAGACTGTCCTGCAAGGCGTTTTCCTTGTCGTGTGCTGGTGAGAGCCGCTCTCCCCGGCCCGGCGGAACACCAGCCCCGTCAGCAGGGCGGCCAGGATATGAATCAGCCACAGCCACACCCCGGCCCGGACGCTGCCGAAGACCCCGGCCCCCAGCACACTGATGAGAAACACGGGGTTGGAGTTGTTGCAGAAGGCCAGCAGCCGCTCCGCCTCGCCCCGGGTCAGGGAGCCCTCCTGATAGAGGCGGGCCGCCGTCTGGGCGCCGATGGGATACCCGCCCGCCAGTCCCAGCAGCAGCGCGGAGCTGGCGCACCCGGGCAGGCGGAACAAGGGCGTCATCAGCCCCGCCAGATAGGGCGAGACCAGCTCCCCAAAGCCCAGGGACACCAGCAGGCTGGACAGCACCAGGAAGGGAAACAGCGCCGGGACCACGGACCGCCCGCACAGAGCCAACGCCTCTGCCGCCCATTGGCGAATCTCACCCGCGTCCGCCAGAAACCAGGCCAGCACCACGCACAGTCCCAGGCAGGCCAGTCCCCGCCACCGCATTCTCATACACATCACCGCCCCTACCCTATGCCGGAGGGAGCGGGCTTATGTCCGGGGCGCTTTCGTTTTCAGGCAAGTTTTCGCCGCCGGCCGCATAGGGTCAGACAAGGGGTGAACTGCAAATGGAGCGAAATCGAAAAGACCGGGAGGGCGGCGTCCTGACCACGGTGGCGGAGCTGTTCGACCTGCCGGCGGACGTGGTGGCGGGACTTCCCAGGCTGGAGATGGTGGGCAGCCGCCAGCTGTACCTGGAGCACCACACCGGGATCCTGGCGTACACAGACCAACAGATTGACGCCAACACCGCCGGCGGAGTCCTGCGTGTAAAGGGAGAAAGGCTGACACTGCTGGCCATGACAGCGGGAGAGCTGCGGATCGGCGGACACATTCAGTCCGTGGAGTGGGTGAGGTGAGGCCATGCTGACTGGAATCATCAACCGCCTCCGGGGCCAGGTGCGCATCCGGGCGGAGAGCGCCTTTCCGGAGCGGATCTTAAACCTGTGCGGCGCCCGGGAGCTGGCCTTCTGGGACGTGACGTGGGAGTCCCCCACCGCCTTCACCTGCCGCCTCAGCCGCCGGGACTGGCACATCCTGCGCCAGGCGGCGAAGCATCTGGACTGTGAGCTCACCGTGGTGGGCCGGGAGGGGGCGCCCTATTTTCTCTTCCGGTTCCGCCACAGGCAGGTTCTTCTGATTGGTCTGACGCTCTGCGCCACTGCGCTGTTCCTGGGCTCCTTCTTTGTCTGGGACTTCGTTGTGGAGGGCAACGAGACCGTGCCCACGGAGAAGATCCTGCGGGCTCTGGAGAAAAATGACGTGCATCTGGGGGCCTTCGGCCTGTCCCTGGACGGGGAGAGTATCCGCAACCACGTGCTGCTGGACATCCCGGAGCTGAGCTGGATCACCGTCAACGTCTCCGGCTGCCGGGCTCATGTCCAGGTGAGGGAGCGGATTCCGGCCCCAGAGCGGCTGGACCGGCAGACCCCTTCCAACCTGATTGCCCGGCGGGCGGGGCTGGTACTGAAGGTCCGGGCCGTGGACGGCGTGGCGGCCGTCCAGCCGGGGACCGCCGTAACGGAGAAGCAGCTTCTGGTCTCCGGCGTGGAGGATACGGAGACCGTGGGCGCCCGGGTGCTGGCGGGAATGGGCAGCGTCACCGCCCGGACATGGTACACGCTGACCGCCGCCATGCCCCTGGAGGTGCTGGAAAAACAGTACACCGGGGAGGAGAAGACATATCTCTCCCTGGTCTTCGGTACCCGCCGCATAAAATTCTTCTCAAACAGTAGCATCCAGGGGGAGAAATATGATAAAATAACAAACAGGGTCCCGCTCTCCCTCTTCGGACTGCGGCTGCCGGCGACGCTGGTGAGCGAAACCTGCCGCTTTTACGAGACCGTTCCCGCCTCCCGGGAGGCGGCGGAGGCGGAGCGGGCCGGGGAGGCAGTTCTGACCTCATACCTGGCCTCCATCGTGGAACCCTATGGCAGCGTCAGTTCCACCCTGTGCTCCTCCCGCCAAAGAGACGGCGTGCTGCTGGTGACCCTCTCGGCGGAGTGCGTGGAGGAGATCGGGGTGCGGGTGCCCATCTATACGGAAGAACCGGGCGAGAGCCCGTAATTAACAGGAGTGAAGCGATTTGGAACAGAGAATCAGCATCGAACGGCTGGAGCAGGCCGTGAACATCTTCGGCTCCTTTGACGAGAATATCCGCCTTTTGGAGCAGGAGTTCTCCGTCACGGTGACCAACCGGGACGGGGAGCTGCGGGTCAACGGCGAGGCGGAGAACACCATGCCCGCCTGCAAGGCCATCCAGGCCCTGCTGACCCTCTCCAGCCGGGGAGAGGCCATCGGGGAGCAGAATGTGCGCTACGTCATTAACCTGGTGCGGGCGGGAAAGGAGGGCCAGATCGCGGAGCTCACCGGCGACGTGCTGTGCATCTCCGCCAAGGGCCGCCCCATCAAGCCCAAGACCATCGGGCAGAAGGAGTATATCCAGTCCGTGCTCAAGAACACCGTCACCATCGGCGTGGGCCCGGCGGGCACCGGCAAGACCTACCTTGCCGTGGCCGCCGCGGTCCAGGCCTTTCGGGACAAGCAGGTGAACCGCATCATCCTCACCCGGCCCGCCGTGGAGGCCGGGGAGCGTCTGGGCTTCCTGCCCGGGGATCTCCAGAGCAAGGTGGACCCCTACCTGCGGCCGTTGTACGACGCGCTCTTCGATATGCTGGGGGCGGAGACGTACCAGAAGTACCTGGAGCGGGGCAACATCGAGGTGGCCCCCCTGGCCTATATGCGGGGCCGGACCCTGGACGACAGCTTCATCATTCTGGACGAGGCCCAGAACACCAGCCGGGAGCAGATGAAGATGTTCCTCACCCGGCTGGGCTTCGGCTCCAAGATCGTCATCACCGGCGACGCCACCCAGATCGACCTGCCCGACGGCAAGACCTCCGGCCTGAAGGAGGCCATGCGGGTGCTCAAGAACGTGGAGGGCATCGGCATCTGTGAGCTGACCAACGCCGATGTGGTGCGCCACGTCATGGTCCAGCGGATCGTCCAGGCCTACGAGGACTATGAAAACCGCAAAAGCCGGAAGGACGCGGGGAAGCGAAGATGAGTTACGAGGTCTATATGATGAAAACCGCCTCGAATCAAGAGCGGGACCTGAGTGAAATTGAGAGCGTGGAGCCCATGCCCTGCTGGCGGGAGCTGAAAATGATGCTGCGCTGCCGCTTTCCGGACCTCATCAGCGGCTATGCCCAGCTGGACGACGGCATGGACTTCCCCGTTCTCAGCTCCCCGGACTACGCCCTGGAGTTCAATCTGGCCGTGGACAGCGAGGACGAGCCCCTGACAGGTATCATGTTCGGCCGTCCCGGCAGCGGAGATCGCTGGGCCTATCCCCTGAAGTTTTTGTGCCGGCTGCTGGACGCCCGGATCGTGGACTGCGGAGGCGGAGAGTTCTGGGATTGGGATAATCTGCCTGACTGGATTGCGGAAGGGCTTTGAGAGGAGAGAAAACCATGGCAAAGCGGCACTATATTCCCGTCACGGCCAGCGTCCCCGGCGTGAACGACGGCCAGAAGGCCCTGATTCGCCGGGTCATCCGCACGGCCCTGGCGGCGGAGGGAGTGGACTCTCCCTGTGAAGTGGATGTGCTTGTCACAGACGACGCCGAGATCCGCCGCCTGAACCGGGAGACGCGGCAGGTGGACAGCTCCACGGACGTACTGAGCTTTCCCGCCTTTGACCTCTCCCCCGGGGTACTGCCGAAGGCGGAGGACGCCGACCCCGGCACGGGGCTGGTGCCTCTGGGAGACATGGTGATCTCCATGGAGCACGTCGCCGCCCAGGCCAAGGAGTATGGTCACTCCGCCCGCCGGGAGCTGGCGTATCTGGTGGTGCACTCCGTGCTCCATCTGCTGGGGTACGACCATTTGGATGAGGGGGCCATGAAGGCGCAGATGCGGAAGCGGGAAGAGGCGATCCTCTCCGAATTAGGGATTGGACGGTAAGTGCTCCCCCGCGGGGCCAGGGGCAAACCCAGGCCCCGCTGCATACGCTGTCATGAGGTGATTTACCATGATGCTGCTTCAAGACGGCTGTATCGCATTCCTCGCCGCCGTGGGCCTGACCACCGTGGTCTGGCTGGCGGCCGGCGCCCTGTTCCACGCGGGCCGGCCCGCCATCCCGGGCCTTCTGCTGGTCCTCCCCCTGCGGGGCGAGGCATTGGCCATGGAGTCCGACGTGCGGGAGCTCCGCCGGGTCCAGGGCCAGCTGCCCGGGGCCAAGATCGTTCTGGCGGACTGCGGCCTCACGCCGGACGCCCGCCAGCTGGCCCAATACCTGGCGGGCCGCGGGAAAAACGCCGTAGTGGCGGACGGCGGGGATTTTCAAATGAAGTGAGATAGAGGGTACAAAAGCATGGAAGAACTGACCTGCTGCGAGGGGACTGTACATAGCGTCATCTTTCAAAATCCGGAAAACGGCTATACTGTCCTCCGCCTCCTGACGCTGGAGGGAGAGGTGGTCACCGTGGTGGGGTGCATCCCCTGCGTGGCTCCGGGGGAGCATCTGACGGCTTCCGGCGCATGGGAGACCCACCCCCAGCACGGGGAACAGCTGCGGGCCACGGAGCTGGAGCGGTCCCTGCCGGAGGACGAGGAGGAGATTTTCAGCTACCTCTCCTCCGGTATCTGTAAAGGTGTAGGCCCTGCCACCGCACGGCGCATTGTGGACCGGTTCGGAGCGGAGACCCTGGACATCCTGGAGCGGGAGCCGGAGCGGCTGAACACCATCAAGGGCATCACCGCCAAGAAGGCCCAGGAGATCGCCCAGGGCTTCCAACAGCACATGGGCCTGCGGCGGCTGATGGCCTTTCTGGCCCAGTACCAGCTGCCGCCGGTGCTGGCCATGCGGCTGCGGCGGCTGTACGGCGCAGCCGCCCTGGAGATGGTGCGGGAGAATCCCTACCTGCTGGCGGACGACGGGTGCGGCGTGGCCTTCTCCGCCGCCGACGAGATCGCCATGAGTCTGGGCCTCTCCGCCGACAGCGGCTGCCGGGTGGAGGCGGCGGTGATCTATGAGCTGAGCCACAACGAGAACAACGGCCATGTCTTCCTGCCCAGAAACAAGCTGCTGGACGCCACCTGCCGCCTGCTGGACTGCGCCGCCGAGCCGGTGGAGACGGCCCTGGACGCGCTGATCCAGCGGGGAGCGGTGGTGCAGGAGCATGTGGCCAAGGTGGACGCCTGCTACCTCCGGCGGCTGTGGGAGGCGGAGCTTTCTGCCTGTACGCGGCTGAACGTCCTGCTGGCGGCGGAGGCCGACGAGAGCCGTGCCGCGGAGCAGACGGTCCGGGAGATCGAGGAGGAGCAGGGGGTCGCCTACGCCCCCCAGCAGCGGCAGGCGGTGGAGCTGGCGGCCCGGGAGGGAGTGCTGATCCTCACCGGAGGCCCCGGCACCGGCAAGACCACCACCGTGCGGGGCGTCGTGGCCCTGTTCCGGCGGATGGGGCTGGACATGGTGCTGGCGGCCCCCACAGGCCGGGCGGCCAAGCGCATGAGCGAGCTCTCCGATATGGAGGCACAGACCATCCACCGCCTGCTGGGGGTAAAGTGGGACGAAAACACCCGGGAACCGGTGTTCTCCAAGACGGAGAAAGAGCCCCTGGAGGCGGACGCGGTGATCGTGGACGAGATGAGCATGGTGGACCTGCCGCTGTTCTCCGCCCTGCTGCGGGCCCTGCGGCCCGGCACCCGGCTGGTGCTGGTGGGGGACGCGGACCAGCTGCCCTCCGTGGGGGCGGGGAACGTGTTCTCCGACCTGATCCGCAGCGGCCGGGTGGAGACGGTGTTTTTGCGGGAGGTATTCCGCCAGGCGGAGCAGTCCGCCATCATCCGCAACGCCCACGCCGTGAACCTGGGCCAGCCGCCGGCGCTCGCCAACAACCAGGGGGACTTTTTCTTCCTCTGCCGCCGGGAGGCGGAGCGGGCGGTCTCCACAGTGGTGGAGCTGTGCAAAACCCGCCTGCCGGGAGGCATGGGCATTCCGGCGGACCAGATCCAGGTCCTCTCCCCCATGCGCAAGGGACCCAGCGGCACCATCCGCCTCAACGGCTGCCTCCAGGAGGCGCTGAATCCCAAATCGCCGGACAAGCGGGAACTCCTCTGGGGGGAGCGGCTGTTCCGGGAGGGGGACCGGGTCATGCAGACCCGGAACGACTACGACGTGATTTGGGAAAAAGAGGACGGCTCCGTGGGCAGCGGCATCTTCAACGGCGACATGGGGCGGATCGAGAAGATCGACCCCTCCGGGGAGCTGCTGGAGCTGGCCTTTGACGACGGGCGGCGGGCGGTCTACGGCACAGAGCAGCTCAGCGAGCTAGAGCTGGCCTACGCCGTGACGGTCCACAAGGCCCAGGGCAGCGAGTACCGCTGCGCGGTGCTGGCGGCCATGCCCTCGGCTCAGTCCCTGATGGTGCGGGGGGTGCTGTACACCGCCCTGACCCGGGCCCGGGAGCTGCTGGTGGTGGTGGGGGACGACGCCGTCCTCCGCTCCATGGCTGCCAACGACCGCCAGCAGCGGCGGTACTCCGGCCTGCGGTGGCGGCTGGCCCACAGCGGGGAAGCGGCCGCCGGTTCTGACAGGGCCGGACGGGAAGCATAAGCTTTGGCAATCATCAAAACTCCGGGCGCCGGACAAGCCCCATAGGGTGCATGGCCTAGAGCAGTTCCCGAAAATAATGAGAAAAAGAAGCGAAACCGGGGATTGCAGGACAAGTTGGAGCGGCGGAAAGGAACGCGGGATATGGATATGCTGCAAAGCGTGATGGAGGCCTCCTCCCAGGCCATGTTCACCCTGGACCGGGAGGGCACCATCACCCACATCAACCAACAGACCAAGGACTACTTCGGCCTGTTCAACCACAGCCGGCACTCCCATGGCCCCGGGCGGCTGGAGCGCGGGGATCTGGTCATTATCGCCGACACCTCCATTGGCGCCGACGACGGAAACCTCTCCCCCGCCGACCTGGAGCGGCTGAACATCCGCGACCGGAAGCTCCGGGCCGGGGACCGGCTGGCGGCGGTAGGCCGCTACGACACACCGGACAGCAAGCCGGTCTACAAATTCCTGCCCGGCGGGGACGCCGAGACGCTGGAGCTGTCCACCGCCTGGGAGGGCATTTCCATCCGGATTTTCATCGACGGCAGGGAGGCCGCGGTGACTGTGGGAGAGGTTACATATACCATTGATTACTTCTGGTGCATCGGCCAGCTGGTGGTGCTGGACGGGAACACCGGCCAGGTGAAATTCTGGGAGGAGAAGGGCTACTCCGCCCGGAAGGAGGGCATCGGCAGCCTGCTGCGGGGCGCGCCCTTCACCGGCAAGAGCCCCGGCTCCGAGATCAAGGTGACGGGGTACTACTTCCGGGAGTTCTTCGAGGGGACGCTGTTCGAGCGGCACCTGGAGCAGGTGATGACCGGCCAGGCCCCGGAGTTCCGGGACATGCCCTACGAGATCAACGGCTACGAGCTGGTGGCCTCCATCCTGCCCGTCACGGACAGCGGCGGGACCCTCAGCGGCGTCATCGTGAAGTTCCGGAACATCGAGGACATCCGGGTCACCATCCAGGAGCGGAACAACGCCATCAAATCCGCCGAGCGGCGGTACCGGGAGCGGGAGCAGGCCTCCCGGCCGGAGGAAGCCGCCTTTGCCGCCCTCTTCGGCGGCGGGGCCGCCACGGCGGAGGTGCGCCACCGGGCCTACAAGCTCTCCCAGCTGGACTGCAACGTGCTCATCACCGGGGAGAGCGGCACCGGCAAGAGCTACATGGCCCGGGCCTTCTCCCGGGCCCAGCCCCGGAAGGGTGCCTTCGTCACCGTGGACTGCTCCACCATCGCCCCCTCCCTCTTTGAAAGCGAGATGTTTGGCTACGCCGGCGGCGCCTTCACTGGGGCGGACCCCAAGGGCCGGGCCGGCTTTTTCGAGGAGGCGGACGGCGGCACCATCTTCCTGGATGAGATCGGCGAGATCCCCCTGGACATCCAGGCAAAGCTCCTGCGGGCCATCCAGGACAAGGTCGTCTGCCGGGTGGGCTCCACCCGGCTGATCCCCGTCAATGTGCGCATCCTGGCCGCCACCAACTGCAATCTGCGGGACAAGGTGGCCGCCGGGCAGTTCCGGCAGGACTTGTACTACCGCCTCAGCGCCTTCTCTCTGGAGCTGCCCTCTCTGCGAAACTGCCAGGAGGACGTCTACTTCCTCATCGACCACCTGATGGAAAAGATCCTCCAAAAATACGACATGCCCAAAAAGGTCCTCTCCGGGGAGGCGGTGAACAAGCTGCTGGCCTATGACTGGCCGGGAAATATCCGGGAGCTGGAAAATGTGCTGGAGAGCGCCGCGGCCCTCTCCGAGTCCGACATCATCTATGCCGAGCACATCCGCCTGGAGCAGACCCCCGTTCGTATGACCCTGCGCCAGCGTCTGCGGCAGGAGGAGGAGAAGATCATCCGCCAGACTCTGGCTCAGTGCGGCGGCAGCCGCGCCCGGGCCATGGAGGAGCTGGGGCTGTCCAAGACCGTGTTTTACGGCAAGCTGAAAGAGTATCAAATCGAGTAGACGGATTTCCGTTTTTTGTAAGGAGTTCTGATTTCAGGAAATGCAGTTCTGAAATCAGAACTCTTTTCGCTCTGATTTCAGAACTTCCTGTTTATATTTTGCTTAAAATCGGAAAAACTCTGTTTTATCTGTAAAATTCCAGACACCGGTTTTGTTTTATTCGACAGCTTTCATCTTCCTTCGCGGTTTTGGCATTCTTTTTGCTTATATTGACACCAGAATCCAAACCGCAAGGGAGGTCTTCCCCGGCAGCAGCCGGGCGGATGCCGCAGAAAAATCAACCAAATCTGTTCGCAAATGAGAGAAATTGAGAGGAGTCATTATGGACAAAAAAGCTGTTGCGAAAAACTACCGGTTCCTGGCAATCATGCTGGGCGCCATGGTGCTGGGCTGCGTCGTGGGCTGGTTCGCCCCTGAGTTCGGCAACAAGATCAGCTTCCTGGGCACTGTATTCATCAACATGATGTTCTGCGTGGTGGTCCCCCTGGTCTTCGCCTCCATCGCCGGGTCTGTGGCCAACATGCGCAGCCGCAAACGGGCCGGTAAGATCATGGGCACCACCGTGGCCACCTTCGTCATCACCGGCGCCATTGCCGCCGTGATTATGTTCGCCCTGATGAAGATCTTCCCCCCGGTGCTCGCCCCCTGGACGGAGCTGCCCACTGAGGAGCTGGGCGAGTACGCCTCCATCTCCGACATGATCGTCAACTTCTTCACCGCCAGCGATTTTGTGGGTCTGCTGAGCCGCCGCGCCATGCTGCCCCTGATCGTGTTCTCCGTGCTGTTCGGCTTCGCCACCAACCTCTCCGGCGGCGCAGACAGCATCGTCGGCAAGTGGCTCAGCGGCCTCACCGACGTCATGATGAAGTTCGTGCAGATCATCACCTACTACGCCCCCATCGCCTTCTTCGCCATCTTCGCCGACCTGATGGCCACCTACGGCTCCGCCATCACCGAGTCCTACGGACGGGCCATGGTGGTGTACTATCCCCTGTGCTTTATCTACATCTTCACCGCCTTCCCCCTCTTCGCCTGGTTCGGCGGCGGCAAGCACGGCATCAAGACCATGTTCAGTCATATTGCTAAGCCCGCCGTGGTGTCTCTGGGCACCTGCTCCTCCGTGGCCACCATTCCCACCAACCTCACCGAGGCGGAGGACACCGGCATCTCCAAGGACGTGGCCGAGATGGTCTGCCCCCTGGGCGCCACCATGCACATGGACGGCTCCTGCTTCTCCTGCGTTTTGAAGATCGCCTTCGTCCTGGGCGCCCTGGGCCAGGACTTCAGCTGGGGCATGCTGGTCCCCGTGGTCCTGGTGGCTGTGCTCAGCTCCGTGGGCATGAGCGGCGTCCCCGGCGGCGGCTACATCGGTGAGTATATCATCTGCTCCATCTTCTTCCCCCAGAATATTGAAATCGCCTTCCCAATTCTGGTGGCCATCGGCAACCTGGTAGATCCCCCCGCCACTATGATTAACTCCGCCGGTGACTATGTGGTCTGCTACATTGTCTCCCGCTTCGCCGACGGCAAGGACTGGCTGGACAAAGCTATTGCCAAAAAGTCCGCCGGCTGATTCAAAGCGCCCCTTTTCTCCCCTTGCGGGCATGGGTGGGGCCAGGGTGTGGTTGAGCCTTGGCCCCCGTCCATCCCCCGGCACAACAAAAGAGAAAGGAAGCATCCTATGATCTGCGACAACATCACTACGGCCGAAAATGGCCATCTCCTCTTCGCCGGGCAGGATACGGTGGACCTGGCCAAGCAGTACGGCACGCCCCTGTATCTGATGGACGAAGACCGGGTCCGGGAGAAGTGCCGGGTCTACACCGCCGCCTTCCGCAAGCACTTTGGCGATAAGGCCCGCCCCCTCTACGCCAGCAAGGCCCTTTCCTGCAAGCGCATTTACGAGATCATGCGGGAGGAGAACATGGGCATCGACGTGGTCTCCTCCGGCGAGATCTACACCGCCCTCCAGGCGGGCTACGACCTGAGCCGGGCCTACTTCCACAGCAACAACAAGACCGACGAGGACATCCGCTATGGGCTGGACCACGGCATCGGCTGCTTTGTGGCCGACAATGTGGAGGAGATCAAGGTCATCGAGGCCGAGGCCGGCGCGCGGAATATCAAACAGCCGGTCCTCCTGCGCCTCACCCCCGGCATCGACCCCCACACTTACGAGGCCATTGCCACGGGAAAGGTGGACTCCAAGTTCGGCAGCGCCATCGAGACCGGCCAGGCGGAGGAGATCACCGCCTTCACCCTGAAGCAGCCCCATGTGGATCTGGCGGGTTTCCACTGCCACGTGGGCTCCCAGGTCTTTGCCGAGGACGTATTTGAGCGGGCCGCCGTCATCATGCTGGAGTTCGTGGCTGAGATGAAGAAAAAATACGGCTACATGGCCCGCCAGCTGGACCTGGGCGGCGGTTACGGCGTGCGGTACGTGGACAGCGATCCCTTCCTGGATGTGGACACCAAGGTGGGCGAGGTGGCCGCGGCCATTCAGGAGACCTGCGCACGCCTCGGCATCGAGATGCCGGAGATCCACATGGAGCCGGGCCGCAGCATTGTGGCCGACGCAGGCATGACCCTCTATACCGCCGGCACCGTCAAGCGCATCCCCGGCTACAAAAACTACGTCTCCGTAGACGGCGGCATGCCGGACCACCCCCGCTTCGCCCTGTACGGCTCACCGTACACCTGCCTGCTGGCTAACAAGATGAACGAGGCCGCGGACTTCGAGTGCTCCGTGGTGGGCCGCTGCTGCGAGAGCGGCGACATCATCCAGGAGCACGTGAAGCTCCCTCGAAGCGTTGGCCGGGGGGACATCGTGGCGGTGTGCACCACCGGCGCGTACCACTACTCCATGGCCTCCAACTACAACCGCCTGCCCCGCCCCCCCATCGTCATGCTCCGGGGCGGCAAGGAGAGCTATGCGGCCGTCCGCCGGGAGTCCCTGGAGGACCTGTGCCGCAACGACCTCTGATCCGGGCGGCGGAACGAGGCCGGTATGGAGATCAAATACCGCGATACCCGTGAATTGAGCCGGGACGATCTGGAGGCTCTGTTTCTCTCAGTGGAGTGGTCCTCCGGCCACTATCCGGACAAGCTGCGCAAGGCCATGAGGCATTTTGAAACGGTGTACACCGCCTGGGACGGGGATACCCTGGCCGGCCTGGTGTGCGCCATGGACGACGGCGTCATGACCGCGTACATCCACTACCTGCTGGTGCGGCCGGAGTACCAGCACACGGGGATTGGAACGCATCTGGTCGAGCTGATGAAGGATCGTTACCGGAACTTTCTTCGCATTGTACTGGTGGCCTATGACAAGGAGATCGGATTCTATCAGTCCTGCGGCTTTCAAAGACCAGACGGTTACAGCCCCATGTTCATCACAGAGCTCTGGACCTGAATGGACCCCCCTGGCGCGAAGCGTTTTGGCTCCGCGTCAGGGGGGTAAAATTATGTTCGTATTGGGTTATGGTTCCGTTCTCTGTCCCGCCCGCTCGGCTCGAAGCCGCAGGGGGCAAATATCAGGCCGTAATCAGCTGGGGGTGCTCCAGCAGGTACTGGAGGTCCTTGAATACCTTTCCCGCCTCCAGGCCGTCCACCACCCGGTGGTCAAACGTCAGATAGACCCACATCATCTCCCGGGGGGCCAGGGTGCCGTCGGGGAGATAACCGGGCTTGCGGGTAGTGCGGCCAAAGCCGAAGATGCCCACCTCCGGCGGGTTGAGGATCGGCGTGGACATGTCGATGGGGAACATGCCCACGTTGGAAACCGTACAGGTGCCGCAGCTCTGCTCCCCATTGCGCAACGCCTTGTCCCGGGCCCGCCGGCCCAGGTCCTTGGCCGCAAGGCTCAGCTCCGTCAGGGTCAGGGTGTCCGCGTTTTTGATGACGGGCACCATGAGCCCGCCCTCGGTGGCCACCGCCAGAGACAGCTGGACGTGCTTGTGGGAATAGAGCGTCTTGCCGTCAAAGGTGGCGTTGACCGTGGGGTGGTTTTTCAGCACCTTGCACACGGCCATGCAGAGCAGGTCGTTCACCGTCACCCGGCAGCCCAGGTACGCCTCTCCCTCCACCAGCTTCCTCCGCAGGGCCAGCAGCTCCGTCACATCCACCTCGCACATGGCAGTGCACTGGGCGGACTGCTGGAGGCTGGTCATCATGTTCCGGGCAATGGTCTTGCGGACGCCGGTCCAGGGGATGGCCGTGACCTCGTCCTCCACCGCCGCCGGGACGGCGGAAGCCGCGGCGGGCGCGGCCCTCCGGGACTCCAGATAGGCCGTCACATCCCTGGCGGCCACGCGCCGCCCGTCGGGGCCGCTGCCGGCGGGAACGTCTGCCAGGTCGATCACCGCCTCCCGGGCCATCTTCCGGGCAAGGCCCGTGGCCCGGACATGACGCCGGCCCTGGGGTGCAGGCGCCTCCGCCGGAGCAGGGGCCGTCTGCCGGGCAGGAACTGCCGCCGGGGCGCTCTCCGCAGCCGCCGGAGCCCCGCCGCCCGTCAGGGCGTCGTATTCCTCCTTCGTCTCCGTGACCCAGGCGATGGGCCTGCCCACCTCCACCGTCTCCCCGGCGGGCTCCAGAATGTGGAGGTAGCCGCCGTGGACGCTCTCGTACTCAATGGTGTTCTTCTCGTTCTCGTACTCCATGATGGCGTCGCCCTTTTGGATCAGGGCCCCCTCGGCGGCCTTCCACTCGCTGATGGTGCCCTCCACCATGGTCAGACCCGCCTTTGGCATCGGAATATCAATACGCATCGGTTTTCCTCGCCGCCTTCCCGGCCGGGTCTCCCCCGCCTGACGGCTCCTCCTTCCTGATTTTTCCTCCGTGCCATGCGCTTACTTCATCATGGCCCGGATGGAGGCGCAGATGCGCTCCACATCGGGGATGGCATACTTCTCCATGGGGATGTTGTAGGGCATGGGCACATCCAGCGCCGCGATGCGGACCACGGGACCGTCCAGCTCGTCGTACTGCTCCTCCTGGAACCGGGCGATGAGCTCCGCGCCGATGCCGGCGGTCTTGCCGCTCTCCTCCACAATGGCGGCCCGGTGGGTCTTCCGGATGGACTGGTAGATGGTGTCCGTGTCCAGAGGGGCCAGGGTCCGGGGGTCAATGACCTCCACCTCGATGCCCTCGGCGGAGAGCTTCTCCGCCGCCTCCAGGGCCCGGGGCACCATCAGCCCGATGGCCACCAGGGTCACGTCCCTGCCGGGGCGCTTCACGTCGGCCACGCCGATGGGAATGGTGTAATCGCTCCCGTAGACATCATCGGCGATCTCCTGCTTCGCCTGGTAGAGCTGCTTGGGCTCGCAGAAGAGGACCGGATTGTCCGACCGGATGGCGGATTTCAAAAGCCCCTTGGCGTCATAGGCACAGGAGGGGGTGATAATGGTCAGCCCCGGGGCGTGCATGAAGAGGCTCTCCACCACGTTGGAGTGCTCGCTCCCCGCGCCGTTGGACGCGCCGGAGGCGCACCGGATCACCAGGGGCAGCTTGTACTCCGGCCCGTGCATATACCGCCACTTGCCCACCAGGTGGAAGATCTCCGTGAACGCCACCATGGTAAAGTCGGCGTACATCAGCTCCACGCAGGGCCGCAGGCCGGTGATGGCCGCGCCCACGGCGGAGGAGACAATGGCGGTCTCCGCGATGGGGGTGTTCCGCACCCGCTTGGGGCCGAACTCCTCCAGCAGTCCCCGGGTCTCGCCGAAGATGCCGCCGAACTCCGCCACATCCTCGCCGTAGACCACGATTTTGCCGTCCCGGCGCATCTCCTCTTTCAGCGCGTCGTTGATGGCCTTTACATATGGAACCTTCATCTCGCTCTCCCCCCTTCTCAGGCGTACAGCCCGTCGTAGATCTCGTCCGGCGTCATGGACGGCGCGGCCTCCGCCTGGGCGATGGCCGCCTCCATCTCCGCGTCGAAGGCGCTCCGCTGCGCCGCGGCCTCCTCCGCCGTCAGCACGCCCTGCCGGGCCAGCATGGCCTCCAGGTTCTTCACACAGTCCCGGTTCTCCATCCATTCTTTCGCCACGGCACCGTCCCGGTAGGCGCACTGGTCGCCCTCGAAGTGGCCTCTCCAGCGGTAGTCCTTGCACTCCAGCACCGCGGGGCCCTTGCGGTCGCGGACGTATTCGCTCATCTCCTTTGCCGCCTCGTACACCGCCAGCACATCCGTGCCGTCGGCCACCCGGGCGGGCATACCGTAGCCCGCGGCCCGGTCCGCCAGGGCGTTCTCCACGGGGATGCTGGTGGAGACGTGGGTGGAGATGGCAAACTGATTGTTCTCGCAGACAAACAGCACCGGCAGCTTCCAGGCTGCCGCCAGGTTCATTGCCTCATACACCGGGCCCCGGCTGGAGGTGCCGTCTCCCATGAACATATAGACGATGTTGTCCCGGCCCTCCATGTCCAGGGTCAGGGCCGCGCCCACGGCCACACCGGCGTCACAGCCCAGCGTGCCGGACATGCCCAGCACGCCGGTGCGAAGTTCGCCGATGTGGAGGCTGCCGCCCCGCCCGCCGGAGTTGCCGGTCTTCTTGGCCAGCAGCTCGCCGAAGAGCATCTCCAGCGGCGTGCCCAGCATCCGGGGCATGGCGGTGGGGCGGTGGGTCAGCTTGAAGTAGTCCCCCGGCTTCCGGGTGGACAGCGTGCCCACATAGGCGGCCTCCTGGCCCACGCCGCTGTGGACGTGGCCCGGCACCCGGCCTTGGGCGTAGAGGTCCTTCATCTTCTCCTCCAAGAGACGGGTCTCCAGCAGGTTTTTGTGGATCTCCAGCAAAAATTCCTTGGAATACTGCATCAGCATTGCCTCCTCTATCGTCGATTTACGGAATCAGCAGCATCTTTCCCGGCGCGCCGCCCTGAATGGCCGCCAGGGCATCCTCAAAGCCGTCCAGGGGATACCGTCCGCCCATCACCGGCTCCAGGGAGAAGCCGGGGGACTGCAAGATCTCCATGCAGTCGTCCCAGGTGGCGAACATCTGCCGCCCGGAGACGCCGGTGTACTGGATCTCCCGGTAGATGATGTCTTCGGTGAGGTTCACGGGAATCTCTCCGCTGGGCAGGCCCACGGAGACCATCCGGCCCCCCTTCCGCAGGGCCCGCAGTCCCGCCACGATGGCCCTCCCGTTCCCGGTGATGTCAATGGCGGCGTCCGCCCCCGCGCCGCCGGTCTCCCTGCGGACGGCCTGGACGATGTCCGTCTCCATGCTGTTGATGGTGACGTCGGCCCCCATGGCCTCCGCCAGCTTCAGCTTCTCCGGCAGAATGTCGCAGGCGATGATCCGTCTGGCCCCGTGGGCTTTGCAGGCTCCTGCCACCATCAATCCGATGGGGCCGCAGCCGCTGACCAGGACCGCCTTGCCCCGGACCTCCGCCTTCTCCACGCCGTGGACGCCGGCGCCCATGGCCTCCAGCATGGCCCCCATCTCATAGGAGACGCCGTCTCCCAGGCGGACGATGCAGTCCTTGGGCACCGGGGCGTACTCGGCAAAGGCCCCCGGCTCCGTGACGCCGAAGAGCTTCATGTTCTCACAGATGTGACGCCGGTCATTTTCACACTGGAAGCAGTGGTTGCAGGGGATGTGGGTCTCCACGGAGATCCGGTCCCCCACCTGGAAGCCTGTGACGTTTTTTCCGATCTCCACAATCTCTCCGGCAGTCTCGTGGCCGAAGACAATGGGAAGATTCTTCATCCGGTTTGCGGCCCACTCGTTCCAGCCGTAAATGTGCAGATCCGTCCCGCAGATGGCGGAGGCATGGACCTTCATCAGCACCTCATCGTCTCCGGTCTGGGGGATGGGAAGGTCCGTCCGGTACTCCGCGCCCTTCCCCGGCGCCATTTTGCAGACGCCGCGCATGGTTCCCTCCATGGCAAGACACTCCTTTCACAGTAACATTTTGAAAAAGGGTCCCGCAGGGAGCCCCGCCTGGGGGACCTGCGCACACCCCTCCTTCCCGTCGAACCGGTCTTCTTTTAGCTTAGAGCCCCGAAGGTATCACATCTTCGGGGCTCTTTGCTGTCCTGGCTGTTCTGACGAGCTTCTCAGCCGCTTTATTTGTTGGAGGTGTGGATGGCCCGCTTCTCGGCCTGGAGGGCGGCCTCCCGCATGGTCTCGGTGACCGTGGGATGGGAGTGGATGGTGGCGATGATCTCATCCAGAGTCATCTCCTCGCCGATGGCAAGCGCGCCCTCGGCGATCAGGTCCGTTGCCCGGGGCCCGATGATGTGCATGCCCAGGATCTCGCCGTACTCCTTGCCGGCGATGATCTTCACCAGGCCCTCGCCGCCGTTGATAATCAAGGCCTTGCCGTTGGCGCTCATGGGGAATTTGCCAACCTTATACTCAATGCCCTGGGCCTTGCACTGCTCCTCCGTGAGGCCCACGGACGCGGCCTCCGGCTCAATGTAGACACAGGTGGGGTTGGTCTTCTCGTCGTAGTACGCCTCATGGCCGCAGATGTTCTCCGCCGCCACCTCGCCCATGGCGCTGGCGGTGTGGGCCAGCTGGGCGCGGCCCATGACGCAGTCGCCAATGGCGTACACACCGGGGATATTGGTCTCCATCTTGTCGTTGACGATAATCCGGCCCCGGTCATTGGCAATCTTCCCGGCCTCCAGGTTGAGGCTGGCGGTGTTGGCCTTGCGGCCGATGGCCACCAGCACCTTCTCCGCCTCAAAGCTGACGGTCTCGCCGGCCTTGTTTTTGCACACAACCTTCGCACCCGCCGGGCTGGACTCAACGGACTGCACGGGGCACTCCAGGTTGAACTCCATGCCCATCTTCTTCATGTGGGCCACGCCGATCTTGGTCAGGTCGCCGTCCAGCATGGGCAGCATATGGTCCATGGCCTCCACCACAGTGATTTTGGTGCCGAAGGCCGCGTAGGCGCAGGCCAGCTCCAATCCGATGACGCCGCCGCCGATGACCACCATGGACTTCGGCAGAGCCTCCAGGCTCAGCGCGCCGGTGGAGTCGATGCAGTTGGGATTCTCCTTGATGCCGGGGATGGGGGGCACGGAGTTGACAGAGCCGGTGGCCACAATGATGGCGTCCGCCGTCATCTCCTCCGCGCTGCCGTCGGGCTTCTTCACGGAGATCTTCTTCTCCCCGACGAAGCTGGCCTCGCCGTCGATCTTCTTCACCTTGTTCATCTTGAGAAGGCCCGCCACGCCGGAGGTGAGCTTCTTGGAGATGTCGTTCTTGTGGGCGATGACCTGGGGGAAGTTGACCTTGACGCCCTCGACTTCCACGCCGATCTCCTTACCCTGATTTTTGATGTCCTCCACCAGCTCGGCGGAGTGCAGCAGGCACTTGGTGGGAATGCAGCCCACGTTCAGGCAGGTGCCGCCCAGGTACTGTTTTTCAATGACCGTCACCTTGGCGCCCAGCTGGGCCGCCCGGATAGCGGCCACATACCCGCCGGGGCCGCCGCCGATGACGATCACGCTCGTATCACCGGCGGGTTTTGCAGGCGCCGCAGGCGCGGCAGTTGCCGCGGCAGCGGCGGGAGCCGGCGCGAAAGGGACTGCCGGGGCGGCGGGAGCCGGAGCTCCGCCAATCGCCTCTCCGGGCTGGCCGATCCAGGCCAGAGTGCCCTTCACCGGCACATCTTCGCCCTCCTGGGCCACGATCTTCAAAAGAGTGCCCTCGGCCTCGCTGGCCACCTCGTTGGTCAGCTTGTCGGTGGTGATCTCCAAAATCACATCGCCTACTTTGACGGCGTCGCCCTCATGCTTAATCCACTTGGAGACGGTGCCCTCCTCCATGGTCAGCCCCAGCTGGGGCATTTTCACTTCAAAAGCCATTGGTGGTTCCTCCTATCAGAGCAGAATGCTCATGGGCTTCTCCAGCAGATCCCGCAGGTCCATCTCAAACTTGGCCACAACGGACCCGTCCAGCAGGCGGTGGTCCAGGGTGCAGGAGAGACGCATGACCTGCTTTTTGAAGAGCTTGCCCTCGCCGTCCAGATCCAGCTCGTCGTGAATGGCGCACACGCCCAGAATGGCGGCATCCGGCTGGTTGATGATGGGGGTGAAGGTCTCAATGCCGAACATGCCCAAGTTGGACACGGTAAAGGTGGAGCCCTTGTACTCGTCGGCCCCCAGCTTGTTCTCCTTGGCCCGGGAGGCCAGATCCTTGGCTGCGGCGGACAGGGCGTCCAGGCTCAGCTTGTCGGCGTCCCGGATCACGGGGACGATGAGTCCGGCGTCCAACGCCACGGCCATACCCAGGTTCACGTGGGCCCGCTGAATGATCTGCTCGCCGTCCAGGCTCACCAGCATCTCGGGGTGCTGGCGCAGGCACTTGGCGGTGGCCTTCAAAACGAGGTCGTTGACGGAGTATTTCTTGCCGGTCTCCGCCAGCAGCATTTTGCGGAACTTCATCAGTGCGGTGACGTCCACCTTGATGTTCTGGGTCACCGGCGGAATCTCGTTGTGGGAGGCCCACATCCGCTGGGACACCACCTTGCGCATCCCCGCCAGCTTGATGACGGTGTCGCCCTCCATCAGCTCCAGGGAGCCGGCCTTGGCGGCGGGGGCGGCAGGAGCCGGGGCGGGGGCAGCGGCGGGAGCGTTCTTCTGGATCTCGGAGGCGGCCAGGATGTCCTTTAGGACGATCCGGCCGGAGGGGCCGGTGCCGGCGATGCCGGCATAGTTCACGCCCAGCTTGGCCGCGGTCTTCCGGGCCAGGGGGGAGATGCGGATGCGGGCGCCGTTCGCGGCGGCCGCAGGAGCCGGAGCAGCGGTGGGAGCGGCAGCAGCCGCAGGGGCCGCGGCAGGGGCAGGGGCAGACGCTCCGCCAACGGCCTCTCCGCCAGAGAGGCTCTCTCCGGGCTGGCCGATATAGGCCAGCAGTCCCTTGACGGGGATGTCCTCCCCCTCCTGGGCCACGATTTTCAGCAGCACGCCGTCGTGCTCGCTGGCCACCTCGTTGGTCAGCTTGTCGGTGGTGATCTCCAGAATCACATCGCCGGCCTTTACCTCATCGCCCTCGTGCTTGATCCACTGGGAGACGGTGCCCTCCTCCATGGTCAGGCCCAGCTGGGGCATCAGTACTTCAAATGCCATGATTCACCCTCCTCACTTGTTCAGCACGCGCTTGACGGCCTTGACGATGGTGTCGGGGTGGGGGAAGTTCTCGTCCTCCAAAGTGGGGCTGAAGGGGGGCACGATGTTCAGCCCGCACACCCGCTCCACGGGGGCGTCCAGCTCGTCGAACAGCTCCTCGGCGATCTGGGCGGAGATCTCGCCGGCGTAGCTGCCGCGCTTGACCTCCTCGGAAACGATGACGGCGTTGTGGGTCTTGGACACGGACTTCACGATGGCGTCCCAGTCCAGGGGCACCAGGCTCCTCAGGTCCAGCACCTCCACGTCGATGCCCTCGGCGGCCAGGGTCTGAGCGGCATCCAGGGAGAAGTTGACCTCACGGCTCCAGGTGATGATGGTCAGGTCCCTGCCCTCCCGCTTCACATCGGCCTGGCCCAGGGGGATCAGGTACTCCTCCTCGGGGATCTCCTCCTTCTTGGCGTACAGCAGCTTGTGCTCCAGCACGATGACGGGATCGTCGTCCCGGATGGCGGTTTTCAGCATACCCTTGGCGTCCTTGGCGGAGCAGGGGGCGATGACCTTCAATCCGGGGAAGTGGCAGAAGAAGTTCTCCAGGGACTGGGAGTGCTGGCCGGCGTTGCGGCGGCCGGCGCCCATGGGGGCCCGGAGCACCATGGGAACGGTGGCCTGCCCGCCGCTCATGTAGCGCATCTTGGCGGCCTGGTTCAGCAGGGGATCGGCGGCCACGGTGGCAAAGTCGTCATACATCAGCTCTACCACGGGACGCATGCCCCGCATGGCCGCGCCTACGGCCATGCCGCAGAAGCCCTCCTCACTGATGGGCGTATCGATCACCCGGTTGGGGCCGAACTCCTCCAAAAAGCCCCGGGTGATGGCAAACACGTTGCCCATAACGGCCATATCCTCGCCCATGATGAACACCTTGTCGTCACGGACCATTTCCTCGTGCAGGGCCTCGCCAATGGCCTTGCTGACGGTAATCTTCTTGCTCATCTTGCCACACACCTTTCGTTGTCAGAGGCATAGACATCCGTCACCGCCTCGGAGGGATCGGGATACTCGGAATCAACAGCAAACTGCACGGCGGCGTTCATCTCGTCGTCGGCGGCCTTCTTGATGGCCTCCAGCTCCTCGGCGGCGACGCCCATCTCCATCAGGCGTCTGCCCATCTTCTCAATGGCGTCGTTTTCCAGGGCCTTCTCCATGTACTCGTCGGGACGGTACACGGCGGGGTCTCCGCAGTAGTGGCCCTGATAGCGGTAGACCTTGGCCTCCACCACGTAGGGACCCTTGCCGCTGCGGGCATGGTCCATGGCCTTCACCATGGCCTCGTAGACGGCCACCGCGTCGGTGCCGTCCACCACGGCGAAGGGCACGTCGTAGGCGGCGGCGCGGGGCGCCAGATCCGGTGTGTTGGTGACACGGTGGATCTCGGTGGACACGCCGTAGCAGTTGTTCTCAATGAACCAGACCACGGGGAGCTTCCAGGCGGCGGCCATGTTCAGGTTCTCATGGAAGGTGCCCTCGTTGGTGGAGCTGTCGCCAAAGCACCCAACGGTGACGGCGTTGTCCCCCAGGATCTTGGAGGCCAGCGCACTGCCGGCGGAGATGCCCTGGCCCGCGCCTACGATGCCGTTGGCGCCCAGGTGGTTCATCTTCTTCATGTCCGCGATGTGCATGGAGCCGCCCTTGCCCTGGCAGTAGCCCGTCTTCTTGCCGAAGAGCTCCGCCATGCAGAGGTTGGGATCCATGCCCCGGGCGATGGCGTGGCCGTGGCCCCGGTGGGTGGAGGTGAAGTAGTCCTGGGGCTGGATGGCGGCAAAGGCGCCCGCCGCGGCCGCCTCCTGCCCAATGCTCAGGTGGATGTTGCCGGCCAGCATACCCTTGGTGAAGCACTCGGCGGCCTTCTCCTCGAAGGTCCTGATGCGCACCATCGTGCGGTAAAAATCAGTCAGCTGTTCCTTGGAGTATTTCTTGTTAGCCAATGTTTTCACGCCTTTCCATAAATGTATCTTGTCCCCGGGACGGCCCCGCGGCGGGGCCGCCCATGGGGCGGGATCTTCAAGTCATACGCTCCGGCGGGGCTCAGAGCTGCTGGGGAGAGAGCAGCGGCACCTCCAGCTCCGGGTCCATCTTCCGGCGCATATCCACGCCCTCGATCTCCCCGATCACCGCGTCGGTGGTCAGCAGCACCTTGGTGCCCTCCACCAGATGGCCGCCGTAGGCCCTGCCGTCCTGGTCGGCCAGGTCCACGTGAACGTGGAGATTGACGGCGCCGCTGTCGTCGTGGCAGATGATGCCGCTGGCGCTGAGCAGCTCAATGGGCCCATCCAGCTGGAGGGGATCGCCGTAGCCGTACTTCGCCCGCTTCTCTGCGATCTCAATGGGATCGCAGAAGCGCACATGGGCAAGGCTGCCGATGGCGCTGAGGATCACGCCGTTGCTGATGCCCGCCTTTTCGCAGGCCTCCTGGAGCCCCAGCAGAACGTCCGTGCCCGGCTTCAGCCGAAGCACCACGACCCGTCCCAGCTTGCCCTCGGCCATCTGAATATTGTTGTTATTATTATTGTCCATATTTTACCCTCTATTTTTGTATAAATTGCATAAAATTTTGGAAAATTTGGGCATGGAGAAAGCACGCGGCGCATTTGCCGCCACGTGCTTTCTCTCTAACGCAACCTTAAAACGAGTCGTTTGTCAGGGGGAACGCACTCCGGTAGAGCGTCATTCAAATTGGGTATCCCCTCAGATTATTTCGTGAACACGTCAATCAGGTCCTGACCGATCATGTCAACGAACTGAGGATCGGTATAGATGCCGGCAGCGGCCTGACGGAACTCCTCGGCGGCCTCGGGGGTCAGCTCGGAAACGGTGACGCCAGCGGCCCTCCAGGCCTCCAGCACCTCCTGGTCGCCCTGACGCTCCAGAGCGCGCTGATTCTGGGCGGCTTTCAGGCCGCACTCGTCAACGATCTTCTGCAGCTCGGGGGACAGGGAGTTGTACAGCTCGCCGTTCATGGTGAAGAAGATGCAGTCATACACGCCGGTCCAGTAGGTGACGTACTTCTGAACCTCCTGAATGGAGGCGCCGTTGGCGGTGGGCAGGGGGTTCTCCTGGCCGTCATAGGTGCCGGTCTGCAGGCCGGTGTAGACCTCGGACCAGTTGGCGTTGGTGTAGTTGGCGCCCCAGGCGGCATACTCGGCGTTCAGCAGGTCGGAACCGGCCACGCGGAGCTTCAGGCCCTGCATATCGGCCAACTTCTCGATGGGACGCTTGCTGTTGGTGGGATGACGGAAGCCGTTCTCCGCGATGCCCAGCAGGTGCAGGCCCATGGACTCCACGACCTCGCCCACGGCCTTGCCGGCGTCGCCGTCCAGCTTGGCGTCAACGTCGTCGAAGGAGTCGAACAGGAAGGGCAGGGAGACCACGTTCAGGCGCTTGTCGAAGTTGGAGTAGATGATGTTGGAGTGGGCGGACAGCTCAATGGTGCCGTCCATAACGCCCTGGATGCCCTCGGTCTGGTTGCCGGAGGTCAGCTGGTCGGCGGCGTAGACCTCCACGGTGATGGCGCCGCCGGTGGCCTCGCTGACCATCTGGCCGAAGTCGCGGCCCATGTCGGCCCAGCAGGTGTTCTCGGTGGCAGAGCAGGTGTACTTCCAGGTCATCTTCGGGAACTCGGTGGCGCCGCCGTCGCTGGGGGCGGGGGTATCGTTGTTGGCGGGGGTGTCGTTGTTGGCAGGGGTGCTGCCGCCGCCGTCATTGCCGCCGCAGGCGGCCAGAGACAGGCACATGGCCAGAGTCATGAGCAGTGCAAGAAACTTTTTCATTGGTTTTCCTCCTTAAAATTTACAGTTGCGTTTATCTGAGATCACTTTCGTGATGGCAGATCCAATCACACGCCCTTCAAAAACACGGTGGAGAAGAAGGGGATGTAGGTCACCAGCAGCAGCGCGATGACGCAGGCGACGATCATGGGCCACACGGCCTTGGACATGGTCTCTATGGTGACCTTGGTCTTGTCCTTGATGTTTGTGAGCTTGTCGCTGACGCCGATGGCCACGAACAGGTTCACGCCCACAGGCGGAGTTACCTGACCGATGGCCAGGTTCACAGTGGCGATGACGCCGAAGTGGACCAGGTTAATCCCCAGCTGCTGGGCCACGGGGTACATGATGGGGATAAAGATATACATGGCGGAGTTGGCGTCCACGAAGCAACCGGCAATCAGGAAGATGACGTTGATGATAATCAGGAAGACATACTTGTTGCCAGCCACGTTGAGCAGCAGCGCCTGAGCGGCCTTGGAGATGCCATGGACGGTGCAGATGTAGGAGAACAGGGACGCCGCGCCGATGATGAGCATGATGCCGCCGGTGGTCTTGCCGGAGTCCACCAGCAGGTCAAAGAGATCCTTGATCTTGACCTCACGGTAGATGAAAAGGCCCACGATCAATCCGTACACCACGGAGACAGCCGCCGCCTCGGTGGGGGTGAAGATGCCGCCGTAGATGCCGCCCAGGATGATGACGGGCATCAAAAAGCCCCAGAAGGCCGTGCGGAAGGACTTCCACCGCTCGCCCCAGGTGGCCTTCTCCCGGGAGGCGGGCAAGCCCTTGCGCCGCACCTCGATCATGATAATAATGACCAGGGCCAGACCCATCATGATGCCGGGGAGGATGCCGCCCATGAACATGTCGCCCACGGACACGCCGGTGATGGAGGCGTAGACCACGAAGGCGATGGAGGGCGGAATGACGATGGCGATAGACGAGGCCGTCGCCATCATGGCCGAGGAGAAGGCGGCGGAGAAGCCGCCGCGGTTAATCATGGCGGGGATCAGGATGATGCCCAGGGCCGCCACGGTGGCGGGACCGGAGCCGGAGATGGCGCCGAAGAAGCAGGCCACCACCACGCAGACGATGGCGATGCCGCCCCGCCGGTGGCCGATGCAGTCGTCAATGAACTGAACCAGACGGGTGGAGATGCCGGCCTTTGCCATGATGTTGCCGGAGAGCACAAAGAACGGGATGGCCAGCAGCAGAAACTTTGCCATGCTGCTGTAAACGTTAGTGGGCACGATGGACAGCTTGTCGCCAGAGAAGAGCATGGCGAAGATGGAGCTCATGCCAAGGCTCACGCAGATGGGGATATTCAAGAACAGCATCACGAAAAAGCTGCCGAACAGGATCAGATTAATCATTGCCGTCCTCCTCTCCCGCCTTCAGCCCGTCGCCGAGTACGTTGGTGATAAAAAACTCGATGGTGTGCAGCACCAGAAAGATGGCGCCAATGGGCAGAAAGATGGTGAACACCCACTCCGGCCAGTTCAGGGAGGAGGTGTGCTTGCCGGTGTCCATCTGGTTGATGACCTTGTCGAAGCCGGTTTTGATGAGCACGCCCCAGAAGACCAGGTTGAACACGCTGATGATGGTGATAAAGACCTTTTTCGCGCCGGTCTGCAGCCGGTCGTAGATCAGCGACAGGCTGATGAGGCTGCCCTCCTGGGCCGCCAGGGCACAGCCCAGCATAATCAGCAGAATAAACAGGTTGATGACCAGCTCCTCCGACCAGGCAAACTGACTGCTGGTCAGCTTCCGGACCACCACATTGGCGAAGGTGATCGCGGTCACGATTACCAATACCACGCTGAGAACGACCTTCTCAACGGCGGCAATGATATTCATGAACTTTTTGTAGATTTTCATTAAACCATTCCCTTCCTTTATACTGCGGCCGGCGCCCCCGCGCCGCCGCTCCACAGAAACATCCCTCGGTCCTTCTGTTTGTGGATTTCTCTCTCCGGGGGCTCACCCCCTGGTGGCTTTTCACAGACGAGGCGCCGCCGTCCGCCGTGATTTTTTCGATTCCGACGAAAATACCCTCCCGTCGGGATCTTGTCATTTTCCTTTTGGGAAAACCATACTATAATAGTCCCATTCCCACGGCGTCCGGTCCCGCCGGAGCCGATGAAACGGAGGCTCTCTATGTCCCGCTGTCAAGTAACCCTCAGCGCCAACGCCGGCGCATCCCTGGATTTCGGCGGGCTCCGCCTCTGGGTGGACGCCCTCCACGACGAGAAGGTCCCGGGATTTTCCACCGTCACACCGGCCCTCTGGGCCGCCATGCGGACCCACCCGGCCTTTGCCGAGCCGGACCTGCTGTTCTTCACCCACTGCCACCCGGACCACTTCTCCCAGTGGATGGCCCGGGAGGCGCTGGACCTCTGGCCCCAGGCGAAGATTGTCCTTCCGGAGGACCGCTTTCCGGGACAGGCCCTGCTCTCCGGCCGGCGGGAGCGGGTACATCTGCCGGACCTGACGCTGGACTTTATCCGCCTCACCCACGAAGGCCCCCGCTACGCGGACAAGCCCCACTACGGCTGCATCCTGGAATCCCGGGGCTTCCGGGTCCTCATCACCGGGGACTGCAGGCTCTGCGCCCCGGAGCTGGCGGAGTTTTTACAGGAGGACGGCCCCATTGATTTGGCCATTCTGGACTTCCCCTGGCTGACGCTGCCCCGCGGGCGGCGCTTTGTCCAGGAGCACATCCGGCCCAAAACGCTTCTGGTGTGTCATCTCCCCTTCTCCGGGGACGACATTTACGGCTACCGGGCCGCCGCCCTCAAGTCCGCGCCGCTGCTGGAGGGCACGGACGTCCGGCTCTTATTGGAGCCCTTTCAGCAGGAAACCCTGGAGGACGCATAATGCGTCCTCTTTTTTTGCCCCAGGGCAAAAAAAGGTCTGCCAAAGCTCAACTCACGTAGAACATGGTCTCCAGGATCTCTTCTTTCGCAATGCCGCCGAACAGCTCTCCCAGGGAGAATCTGTCCAGCACCTCCTCCACGGCCTCGCGGCGGAATGCGCACCCCTCCAGCGCGGCCGTAAGGCCGTCCAGGGGAGCGACCGCCAAAAAGTCGCCGTAGAACACAATGCCGGTGATCCGGCCCTCCTTCACCTGGACCCGGACCTCCAGTCCGCCGCCCTCAAAGCGGCGCTTGTTTATGAGGTCATACTGGGGAGAGCGGCCGTAATTCCACTCCCAGGTGTCGTACTTTGTCCGTTTCAGCTCCTCCACGGCGGAGAGCTCCTCCGCCGTCAGACTGCCCGCCGTCATGCCGCCTCCCGCCAGGGTATTTTTCAGATACTCCCAGAACTCCCCCAGCTCCATATCCCGGGCGAGGGCGGGGCGAATATTCCCGATGCGGCTGCGGACGGACTTGGCGCTCTTGGACTGGAACTTACTGGGGTCCACCTGCAGCGCGCCCGCCACCATGGACGAGTCCGCGTCAAAGAGCATGGTCCCGTGGTACAGGATGCGTCCCTTCACCAGCCGCTGGGCCGTGCCGGAGACCTTCTTCCCATCCACCAGGATGTCGTTGCGCCCCGAGGCCTCCGCCTGGAGCCCCAGACCCCGCAGCGCCTCCACCACAGGGCGGGTGAACCGCTCCATAGTCAGCCGGTCCGCGTCGCCCGCGCCGGTGATGAAGGAGTAGTTAAGGTTTCCCAGGTCGTGGTACACGGCGCCGCCGCCAGTGGTCCTTCGGACCACGTTGATGTGGTGGGCCTCCACGAACTCACGGTTGATCTCCGCCTCGGTGTTCTGGTTCTGCCCCACCACAATGGTGTTGTCGTTCTGCCAAAGGAGCAGGTACTCCCCGTCCAGCCGGTGCGTCAGCACGAACTCTTCAAAGGCCAAATTGTAATACGGATTCTGCGACCCGGTCTCCAGATATGTCACTGACATTATGGTATCTCCTTATTCTTGCCTGCGCCGAATCGGTCTGGCGGTCTGTTGGTCATACCATCCAACCGGTATTCTTACAATACCAGCTTTCGGGCCGTTCGTCAAGCGTCTTAAAAAAGTCTAAACGCCAAAAAAAGCACCGGATTCCCAACAGTTTGCACAAACCAGGCCGGAAAGGCGCTCTGCCGCTTTCAAACACGGCCTAATGATCCGGATACTTCCGGGCGAAGTCCTCCACGATCTTGAGATGGCGGTCCATCTCCCGCTTGGCCCGCTCCTCGTCCCGGTCCCGCACCGCCTCATAGATGGCAATATGGGACTCCTGACTGCGCCGCTGGTAGTCCGGCCTGCCGAAAAAGCGGACGCGGATGTCGGCGATCATGCTGTTGACCAGGTGAATGGTAGCGGCCAGCATCATGTTATGGCTGGCGATGGCCAGAGCGTCATGGAACCGCAGGTCGTTCATATAGTCGTCCGGGTTGCTCTCCAGCATCCGGACCGCCTCCGCCAGAGCCGCCAGATCCTCCTCCGTGGCCCGCTGGCTGGCCAGCCCCGCGATGGCGACCTCGTTGATCCGGCGGAACTCGCCGAAGTCCTCCTGGATGTTGGGCTTGTTGGACACCCGGACAAAGGAGATAGACCTTTGAATATAGTCCGCGTCCCGGATCACCACCTTCCGGTTTCCCCTGTTCTCAATGGCGCCCAGGAACTCCAGAATGGCAAGGCACTCCCGCAGGGAGCCCCGGCCCACGCCCAGCATCTCCGCCAGGTCCCGCTCGGAGGGGAGCTCCTGGCCCACTTTGACATCTCCCCGGTCAATGGCGGTAATCAGCGTCTGCATCACAAGCTCCGGTATTTTAGGCAGCGCGTGTTGAATTTTTTCCAGCCGCATATCCTCTCCCCCCCTTCTGGTAAGGCCATCTTACCATCAAACCCATTTGGTGTCAACGAGAGAAATATTATAATAAAAGCGGCGGTTTTGAAAGCCGAAGCCCCAAAACCGCCGCCATCCGGACAGAGCCGCCTTCCTGCCGCGCCGGTCCTCCGCGGCTTCGGCTCACCGGCCTTCGGTAGGGAGGGCGTCCGGTGTATCCCAAAATTTCGCCCTGCACTCCGGGCACTCTGACGGAACAATCAGCGGACAGAATTTCTCTTTCACATACTTGATCCGGAGACGCTTCATCGTATACGCGCAATCCGCCTCTCTCAGAACATCCATCCCCCGCAGCGGCGGAGGCGCGTAATACGGAAACGGAAGCCCGCAGCGGGGACAGCGCCAATAAAATCTTGGCGCATTCCGCAGCAGCCGGCTGAGAAAGTACAGCGGCAGAGACACAAAGAGCGCCAGAACTGTCAGCATGGCCGCCCAGCCCTCCAGCAGCGCCTCTTCTCCTTGGAGCAGCATCCCGCCGCCTCCGACAGCGCTCCCCAGAATCATCGCCAGGACCGAGCCCCACTCCAGCAGGAACGCCCCTCTTGCAAAGGCGCGGCACCGCCGGAAGCGGGGCGGCATCCGGGGATAGACGCACGGAAACGGCTCCGCCAGATTCTCCTGCCGCAGCCGCCAGTCCGACATATCGTCCCTCCACTCTCTCACGGACCCGTCACCTCTGCCGCCAAACGAAGATCCCGGGGACAATCAGTGCCAGGGCGCCGCACACCGCCGCGACCCAGGACACCCCCGCCATGGTTCCGGCGATGGCCGCCAGCCCCGCCGCCAGCCAGACGCCGCCGGTGAACTGGTGGACGGCGTTCCAGTCCGCCCCGGGCCGTCCTGCAAGGGCAAATCCCAGGGAGACCCGGGAGTCCCGGGGACAGTCCCACATGTGGGAGCCCAGGAGCAGCAAAAGAAGGCCCAGCACGCAGGGAGCCGCAAAGGGCAGGCCCCACGCCCGCCCCGCGGACTGGAGCATCATGCCGCCGCAGAACAGCACAGAGATGACGGGAAAGCCCCACCGGCCCACCAGACGGACGTGGGCCTTGGGCACGGTCATGCGCTTCTGGTTCACCAACAGCTGGTAGTGGGCCAGGAGGTCCAGCACGCACATCAGTCCCGGCAGGGCGAACACCACAGCCCACCGGGGCAGGGAGTCGTCCTTTCCGTCCATGCCGATCAGGCCGGTCTCCACGATCTCCGGAATCTCCTCCCACAGCCGCAGACCCAGATTGACGGGCAGGGCGCAGCACACCAGCGTCACCGCCAGCAGCAGCCGGCCCTTGGTTTTGGACACGTGTTTGCCGAAGAGGCGCGCGCCCTCCATCTCCGCCTGCCGGGAGGCGGGGTCCAATGTTTTTTTCTTTTTCTGAGCGCTCATACGGGGAGGCTCCTTTCTCCAGTTTACCGGTACAGTATACCGCATACGGCCGCTTTAGGCAAGAGACGCTGTCAAAGTGCGGCAAAAACCCGCTTGACATTCCCGAACCCCGGTGCTAACATCATACGAGCGCCGCCTCCTCTGCAAAGGGGCGGCGAATCCAGACAGAAAAGAGGAGATTCTCCATGCCCGGAGCGGTCTTTCTGGAGCTGGCGGCCTACGCCTGCGCCACCACCTTCTCCCCCGGCCCCAACAACATTCTCCTGCTCAGCTGCACCAGCAAATTCGGTTTTAAGAAGTGCCTGCCCCTGATCTTCGGCATCTGGACCGGCCTGCTGTCGGTCATGCTGATCTGCGGCTTCGGCTGCGCCTGGCTGGGCGAGCTGGTCCCCCAGGTCGTCCCCTACGCCAAATACGTCGGCGCGGCCTACATCCTGTACCTTGCCTACCGCACCCTGCTGCGCAAGACCGGCTCCGCCGACGGGGACAGCACCGCCCCCCTCACCTATGTCAACGGCTTCCTCCTGCAGTTTCTGAACGTCAAGATCCTCTCTCTGGGCATCGCCGCCTACTCCGGCTACATCCTGCCCCACGGCTTCCAGGTTCCCATGATCCTGGGCTTCGCGGCCACCATGGCCGGCTGCGCCGCCACCGGAAACCTGATCTGGGCCACCGTGGGCACCATACTCTTTCCCCTGTACAAGCGGTTCAATACCGCCATTAACGTGGTCATGGCCCTGCTGCTGGTGTGGTGCGCCTGGAAGATCATTTTTATGTAAGAGGCTGCCGGCGTAAAACGCCGTCCGAACGGGTCTTTTTGCGCCGTTCTTCGTTAATTTTTTTCAAATACATCCAGTCTGCCTCGGCCGGCGCGGAGATCCCTCGTCCATCCATCATTCCACGATACCGTTTCTAATATATCCGCAAAATTTAAGGAGCCGCGTCTTTCAGGCGCGGCTCCCTTTTGCCTATGTAAGCGCTCAGTAGGCGCCCATGGCGCCGGTGCTGTCCGCCCGGAGCCTGAAACGCTTGGTCTCCGCCTCCAGCTTGTGGACCTCCTCAAACAGGTCCGCGCTGACGGCGGCGGACTCCTCACTGCTGGCGGAGTTGGTCTGGACCACGGCGGAGATCTGACCAATGCCCTCGGTGACCTGGGCAATGGACTCCGCCTCGCCCTCCACCGCTTGGGCGATCTCGCCGATGGCGCTGTTGGACTGCATCACCAGCTCCAGGGTCTTTTTCAGCGTGGCGGAGACCTCCTCCACGATCTGGCTGCCCCGCTCCGTGGCCTGGACGGAGTTGTCAATCAGGTCTTTGGTGGCCTTGGCGGCCTGGTCGGACTTGGCGGCCAGGTTCCGCACCTCGTCGGCCACAACGGCGAAGCCCTTGCCGGCGCTGCCGGCCCGGGCGGCCTCCACGGCGGCGTTCAGGGCCAGGATGTTGGTCTGGAAGGCAATGTCCTCAATGGTGGCGATGATCTTGCTGATCTGCTCGGAGGCGTTGGTGATGTCCGCCATGGCGGAGATCATCTGGTCCATCTGCTGACTGGAGATGGTGACCTGCTCGCCGGTGAGGCGGGCGTTCTCCTGGGCGGAGGCGGCGATCTTCACGTTCTGAGCCGCGTTCTTGCTCAGATCGTCCACCGTGGCGTACAGCTCCTCCACGGCGCTGGCCTGCTCCGTGGCCCCCTGGGCCAGGGCCTGGGCGCCGCTGGAGAGCTGGTCGGCGTTGCTGGAAACCCGCCCCTGGGCCTGGCTGATCTTGCCCAGGGCGGCGGAGATGGTGGCGGTAAAGCTGTTGAGGGAGTCCTCAATGGACTTGAAATCCCCGATGTAGGGCTGGGAGGTCCGCACGTCGAAATTGCCCTGGGACAGCTGGTCCATCACAGTGTTCAGGTCCTGCACGTAGGCGTGGACCTGGGCCATGGACTTCTCCAGTGTGGCGGACAGGTCGCCCAGCTCGTTGTTGCCGTACCGGCCCAGCTCCAGGTCCAGCCGGCCCTCCTGCAGAGGAGCGGTGTTCCGGGTGATCTCCAGAATGGGCCGCACCACACGGCGCAGGACATACTGCACCAGGCTCAGCAGGCACGCCAGCGCCAGCACCAGGCAGACCAGGCACAGGATATTCATCAAAAGCGTGATGTTCTCCACCGCAGCCATGCTCTCCTCGCTCATGGCCGACGCCTCCTCAATCACCTGGTCCAGCAGCCCCACCAGGGTGGTGAGGTTGGCCTGAATGGTCTCCTGATAGTAGGACTGGGCCCGGGGCGCGTTGGTCTCCAGCATCTCCAGCACCTTGACGGCGGACTCGTGGAGCTCCTTGTGCAGCGGCTCCATCTGGGCGCGGAGGGCCAGGATCTTCTCGTCGTCCGTGCCCTCCTCGCCGTAGAGCCACTGGCCCAGGACGCAGGTGGTGGGGTCGATGCTGCCGGTGAAGTCCTTGCCGGCGTACAGGGCGTTGCTGAGGCCGCTGGACCACTTGTAGTGCGCCGCCTCGGCGGTCTGAGCACGGTTCAGCAGGGCGAAGGCCTCGGCGTTTTCCGCCTCGGCCCGCTTGATCCGCATGATGTTCACCGTCGTAACGGCGCTGAACAGCACCACGGAGAGCAGCGCCGCAATCACCCGGTATCCGACCATCTTGTTGATGCTCTTGCGCATAGTATGACATCCTTTCTCGTCATAAAATCAGGGGACAGCCTCAGCGCGGCCCCCTCTCGCCCCGCCAGGGCGGACGGGACGCCGCCTTCCGGCGGCCAGAATTTTCTCTCAGTGGGTATTATATCATAATCTTGGAACTTTGCAACAAAAATTCCGCGGAGGATTCTGGAAAGTTTCGGAATGTAACTGTTGACAATTCCGCCGCAATCCGGTAGTATATCTCTTCGAGCAAAAGGAAAAAAGGAGGGAGAAGTCCGCGTATGGATCTGCTGCTGACCGGCGGGGCCGTCTTTTTGGACGGACGCTTTCAGAATCTGGACGTCGCCATCTCCGACGGCCGTATTGTTTCCGTTTCCCCCGCCCTTCCAAGGGAAGGCTTTTCCGTCATTGAACTGCATAACCGCTGTCTGGTTCCAGGTTTCGTTGATGTCCACGTCCATCTTCGAGAGCCTGGATTTTCTTATAAGGAGACGGTGTTCTCCGGCACCGCGGCGGCGGCGGCCGGGGGGTACACGGCGGTGTGCGCCATGCCAAACCTGAACCCGGTGCCCGACATCCCGGAGCATCTCCGGGCCCAGCTGGACATCATTGAGAAAAACGCCAAAATCCGGGTCTATCCTTACGGGGCCGTCACCCGGGGGGAGCGGGGCGAGGAGCTGGCGGACCTCGCCGCCCTGGCCCCCCATGTCCCCGGCTTCTCCGACGACGGGCGGGGCGTCCAGTCGGAGGAGATGATGCGCCGCGCCATGGCGCTGGCCAAAAAATTGAACAGGCCCATTGCGGCCCACTGTGAGGACGAGTCCCTGCTGCAAAAGGGCTGGGCCGTCCACGACGGGGACTTTGCCCGCCGAAACGGCCTGCCGGGCAACGACCCCGCCAGCGAGTGGCGGCAGGTGGAGCGGGACCTGGGGCTGGTGCGTGAGACCGGCTGTCAATACCACGTCTGCCACGTCTCCACCAAAGAGAGTGTGGCTCTTGTTCGCGCGGCCAAGGCCGAGGGACTGCCGGTGACCTGCGAGACCGGGCCCCACTATCTGGTCCTCTGCGACGAGGACCTGCTGGACGAGGGCCGTTTCCGGATGAATCCCCCCATCCGCTCCTCCGCGGACCGGGAGGCGCTGATCGCAGGCCTGCTGGACGGAACGGTGGACTGCGTAGCCACGGACCACGCCCCCCACTCCGCGGAGGAGAAGTCCAGGGGCCTTCGAGGCAGCCTCAACGGCATCGTGGGGCTGGAGTGCGCCTTTCCCGTGCTGTACACCAACCTGGTGGAGACCGGCGCCGTGCCCTTTGAGACGCTTTTGAACGCCCTGTGCGTCAACCCCCGGCGCATCTTCGGCCTGCCGGGAGGGCGCATCGCGGCGGGCCAGATCGCAGACCTGACGGCGCTGGACCTGAACCGGCCCGGCGTTGTCGACAGCGGCTCCTTCCGCTCCCTGGGCCATTCCACGCCCTTCGACGGCTGGGGCGTCTCTGCCGCCGTGGCCCTGACCATCTGCGGCGGGGAGATCGCGTACCACAATCTGCAAAATCCGGAGGAGGTCCTGCAGTGAAGCAATCTAAGTTTGCTATTGTCCGCACACATAAGCTCACCCGGGATGTGTGGGAGCTGGTCCTCGCCGGGGACACCTCTGCCGTCACGGCGCCGGGGCAGTTTGTAAACATCGCCCTGCCGGGAAGGTTTCTCCGCCGCCCCATCTCCGTCTGCAACTGGACGGCGGACGAGCTTACCCTGCTGGTAAAAGAGGCGGGCGAAGGCACTCGGGAGCTGGTGCGCATGGCCCCCGGCACAGAGCTGGACGTGCTCAGCGGCCTGGGGAACGGCTTTGACCCGTCGAAGGCGGCCGGAAAAAACACCGTCCTGGTGGGCGGCGGCATCGGCATCGCGCCGCTGGTCGGTCTCTCCATCCGCATGCGGGAGCAGGGGCAAACCCCCGCGGTGGTGCTGGGCTACCGCTCGGCGGAGGAGTCCTTCTACCAGGCGGTGTTCGCCGCATGGAACATGGACCTGCGGATTGCCACAGAGGACGGGAGCATCGGCGCCAGGGGTTTTGTCACCGACGTACTGAGGGACTTTCCGGAGGACGTCTACGTCCTGGCCTGCGGTCCCACCCCCATGCTGCGCGCCGTCCACGGCCTGCCCAACGTCACCGGCGGCCAGTTCAGCTTCGAGGCCCGTATGGCCTGCGGCTTCGGAGCCTGCGTGGGGTGCTCCATCCCCACGGCCGGAGGCCCCCGCCGGGTCTGCAAGGACGGGCCCGTCTTCCAAAAGGAGGAGATCGTATGGTAGATCTGTCGGTCAATCTTGCGGGCGTGACGCTGAAAAACCCCATCATTCCCGCCTCAGGCGCCTTCGGCTACGGCCGGGAGTTCGCGGAAATCTATGACCTGAACATCCTGGGCTCCTTCTCCTGGAAGGGCACCACCGCCGCCCCCCGAAGCGGCAATCCCCAGCCCCGCATTGCCGAGACGCCCGGCGGAATGCTCAACGCCGTGGGCCTCCAGAACCCCGGCATGGACGCCGTGATCCGGGAGGAGGTCCCCGGCATCGCCAAACTCTTTCACGGGCCGGTGATTGCCAACGTGGGGGGCTTTACGCTGGAGGAGTACGCCGAGAACTGCCGGAAACTGGAGGATGTGGAACAGGCGGCCATTCTGGAGGTCAATATCTCCTGCCCCAACGTCCACGCCGGGGGAAAGAACTTCGGCTGCGATCCCAAAGCCGCCGCGGAGGTCACCCGGGCGGTGCGGACCGTGACAAAGAAGCCGGTTTTCATGAAGCTGACCCCCAACGTCACCGACATCGCGGAAATTGCCCGGGCCTGCGAGGCCGAGGGCGCCGACGGCCTGTGCCTCATCAACACCCTGCTGGGCATGCGCATCGACCTGAACACCCGCCGGCCCATCCTGGCCAACCGCACCGGGGGTCTCTCCGGCCCCGCCGTCTTCCCCGTGGCAGTGCGGATGGTGTGGGACGTGTACGAGGCGGTGAAGATCCCCATCATCGGCTGCGGCGGCGTGGACAGCGCCGAGACCGCGGCGGAGATGATGCTGGCGGGAGCCGCTGCCGTAGAGGTGGGGGCCGCCAACCTGATAGACCCCTATGCCTGCAAGACCATCATCGAGGACCTGCCCGGCGTCTGTAAGCGGCTGGGCGTGACAAAAATTTCTGAACTGACAGGAGGCGCGCACCATGGCTGACGACGTGATTATCGCCCTGGACTTTCCCGCCAGAGAGGAGACCCTGGCCTTTCTGGACCGCTTCCCCGCCGGGGAGAAGCCCTTTGTGAAGATCGGCATGGAGCTCTACTATGCCGAAGGGCCTGCCATCATCCGGGAGATGAAGGCCCGGGGACACAAAATTTTCCTGGATTTGAAGCTCCACGACATTCCCAACACAGTAAAGCGGGCCATGGCCGTTCTCTCCCGGCTGGACGTGGACATGGTGAACCTCCACGCCGCCGGAGCGTCGGAGATGATGAAGGCCGCTCTGGAGGGCCTCACCCGGCCCGACGGCACCCGGCCCCTGCTGATCGCCGTCACCCAGCTGACCTCCACCGGCGCCGCGGCCCTGAAAGACGAGCTGCTCATTGACACCCCCATGGCGGAGACGGTGCTCTCCTACGCCCAAAACGCCGCCCGGTGCGGCCTGGACGGCGTGGTCTGCTCTCCCCTGGAGGCGGCGCTGGTGAAAGAGCGCTGCGGCGAAAACTTCCTCACCGTCACTCCGGGCATCCGCTTTGCCGGCGGCGACGTGGGGGACCAGAAGCGGATCATGACGCCGGAAAAGGCCGGCAGGAGCGGCTGCGACTACATCGTGGTGGGCCGTCCCGTCACCCAGGCGCCGGACCCGGTGGAGGCCTACCGCCGGGCGGTGCGGGAATTTCTGGGGTAATGACCCGTCCGTCACTGCTTTTGCCGGTATTGCTCCTGCTTCTTCTGGCCGGCTGCGGTACGCAGGAGGCGGCCCCACCGGATTCCCCTGCCTCCCCGCAGGCCGTGCGCGGCACTGTCCGGTACGACTCCGGCAACACGGTCAGCCCCTGCCGGATCAGCGATTACTATATTGATTCCAACGAGGGCGTCTATGTGTTTGTGGACTATCCCGACTACTACCAGTCCAATGGGAACGGCGCCGCGGAGCTGATCCGTCAGGCCGCGTACAACGGGTGGACCATGGAGGCCCTTACGGAGTATCCCAACACCACCGTCACTGTGGATTACGAGGTCACACGAAATGACGCGCGGTATTTTTCAGCGGCGTTTCTCTTCTGCGCCATTACCCAGGGCGGCGCGCATCCGGCCTCCAACGAGTACGCCGTGACCATTGACCGCACAGAAGACAAACGCGTCCTGCTCTCCGATCTTGTGAGCTTTGACAGCCCTGGGGACCTGGAACGGCTTATCCCGGAGGCGTTCACAGCCCTTGGGAACTGGTTTGACCTTCCCCCGCTGGAGGAGCTGGCATCCCGGTTTACGGAGTCTTTGACCTATGACGAGGGCAAAAATTTTTACCTGACGGAGGACAACCTGTGCCTGATTGTCTCCGACGGCAGGTATCATTACGTCCTGGAAGCCCCGCTGGCATCCCTGCCCCTTTCATCGGAACCATAAAGAAGGAGGATTTTCCTATGACCCTGGAACAGACCATTGCCCGCGACCTGCTCTCCATTGGAGCGGTCTTTCTCCGGCCCGATGAGCCCTTTACCTGGGCCAGCGGCATCAAGAGCCCCATCTACTGCGACAACCGCCTGACCCTCACCGCCCCCGCCGTCCGCACCCACGTGGAGGAGGGGCTGGCGGACCTGATTCGCACCCACTACCCCACGGCGGAGGTGCTGATGGGCACCTCCACCGCCGGCATCGCCCACGCCGCCATTGTGGGCCACCTCATGGGCCTGCCCATGGGCTATGTCCGCTCCGGCAGCAAGGACCACGGCCGCCAGAACCGCATTGAGGGAAAGCTGGAGCGCGGACAGAAAGTGGTGGTGGTGGAGGACCTGATCTCCACGGCAGGGAGCTGCATTGAAGTTGTGGAGGCTCTGCGGGAGGCCGGGGCGGAGGTCCTGGGCATCGTGTCCATCTTCACCTACGGGCTCCGGAAGGGGCTGGACCGCCTGGCGGCGGCCAATGTGACGAATTACAGCCTCTCCAACTTCGACGCGGTGTGCGAAATCGCCGCCCAGGAGGGAAAGATCCGGGCGGAGGACATCGACCGGCTGAAAAAATTCCGGGCGAATCCCTCTGACGAGAGCTGGATTGGGTGACGTTAAATTTGTAAACCCATCGATCGGCATTTTCGCCGCAGCGACCTCCGGGGGCGCTGCCCCTGGACCCCGGCAGGGGGCGCCGCCCCCTGCACCCCCGCCGCCTTTGAAAAGGCGGGCGAAACTTTTAACGAACGGAGGCCCATATGCCCAGAAACATCATCGACATCATCGACCTGTCCGTCACGGAGATCAACGAGCTGATTGCCGCTGCAGAGGACATCATCGAAAACCCCGCCAAGTACCAGGACGCCTGTGCCCACAAGCAGCTGGCCACACTGTTCTTCGAGCCCTCCACCCGCACCCGCCTCTCCTTCGAGTCCGCCATGCTGGCCCTGGGCGGCAGCGTGCTGGGCTTCTCCGAGGCCAATTCCAGCTCCACCGCCAAGGGCGAGACCGTGGGCGACACAGTCCGCACCGTCAGCTGCTACGCCGACATCATCGCCATGCGCCACCCCAAGGAGGGCGCGCCCTACGCCGCCGCCCAGTTCAGCGAGGTCCCCATCATCAACGCCGGAGACGGCGGCCACAACCACCCCACCCAGACGTTGACGGATCTTTTGACCATCCACCGGGAGAAGGGGAGGCTGGACAGCTTCACCATCGGCTTCTGCGGCGATCTGAAATTCGGCCGCACCGTCCACTCCCTGGTAAACGCCCTCAGCCGGTACGGAGAAATCAACTATGTGCTGATCTCCCCGGAGGAGCTGAAACTGCCCCGGTATGTCAAGGAGCAGTCCCTCAAGTCCAAGGGCATCTCCTACACCCAGACCACGGACCTGGAGTCCGTTATCCCTCAGCTGGACATTCTGTATATGACCCGGGTCCAGAAGGAGCGGTTTTTCAACGAAGAGGACTACCTGCGGTTAAAGGACAGCTATATCCTGACGCCGGAGAAGCTGCAAAGCGCAAAGCCGGACCTGTCCATCCTCCACCCCCTGCCCCGGGTCAACGAGATCGCCGTGGCCGTGGACAAAGATCCCCGGGCGGCCTACTGGAGGCAGGTGAAAAACGGCAAGTTCATCCGCATGGCGCTGATTTTGAAGCTGCTGGACATTCACGTCTGAGGAGGGTTTTACGGTATGAATATTGACAGCATTTCCAACGGCGTAGTCCTGGACCACATTCAGGCCGGCAGGAGCATGGAGATCTACAAGCACCTGCATCTGGACCGCCTGGACTGCCAGGTGGCCATCATCAAAAACGCCCGCAGCGGCCACATGGGCAAAAAAGACATTATCAAGATCGACTATCCCATGGACCTGGATCTGGACGTCCTGGGCTATATTGACGCCAGCATTACCGTCAACATCATCCGGGACGGGAAGCTAAAGGAGAAAAAGCACCTGGAGCTGCCCCAAAGACTGGTGAACGTCATCCGATGCAAAAATCCCCGTTGCATCACCACGGCGGAGCCCCAGCTGGACGCCGTGTTCCTTCTCAGCGACCCGGAAAAGCACACCTACCGCTGCGCCTACTGCGAGACCGCAATTGATAAGAAGTTTTGAGCAAAGGGGCAGAGCCGCCGTCTCATGGAATGAGACGGCGGCTCTGCCCCTTTTCATTTTCCTGCTATGACGGGATTCAAAATTACAGGGGATTGCGAGATGGGTTCGCAACCGATATCGTTGGGGCGCCGCCTTTGGCGTCTTTGTCCGTAATTTTGGAGATTGCTGTGCACCATAACTGCCGGGCTCACCCGGACCCGCGGGGGCTTTGCCCCCGCACCCCCACCGCCCTTTGAAAAGGGCGGCCCTAAACTTTAACTTTTTTCACCGCGCCTATAATCCGCGCCAGGACTCGGGACGCAGGCGGCTCAGGTCGTGCTCCGCCCGGTCAATCTCCGCCAGCATGGCGTCCTTGTCCCCGTTCAGCGTCCCCCGAAGGGCCAGGTAGTTGCTGGCGTGGTTCATGCGGAACACGCTGCCGGGGCTGTCCAGCCCCTCCACCAGGAGGCGGGTCTCCTCCAGCACCTGCCGCTGGTCCAGCAGGCGGAAGCTGCCGTCATGGACCCAGTCGTACAGAGGCGTTCCCGGCTCCACCATCAGCGTCAGCATCCCGATATACTCCGGGTTCATGGCGTTGAAGGCGGCGGCGGTGTCCAAGGCATGGCGCTCCAGCAGCTCCGGCCCTCCCAGGCCCGTGATGGCAGTGACGGACAGGGCGATGCCGCACCGGCGGGCCTTTTGCCCCATCTCCACGATCTCCGACGCCGGGTGCCCCTTGCGCATCAGGGTCAAAACCTCGTCGCTGCCGGACTCCAAACCCATGTAAACCATGGTCAGCCCTTTCTCCCAAAGCCTTCCCAGCTCCTCCTCTGTCCGGATGCGGATGCTGGCGGGGGAGGCATAGCTGGTGACCCGCTCACACTCCGGGAACAGCTCCCGGACCGTGTCCAAAATGGTGTAAAGCTCACCGGCTTTCCTGACCAGCGCGTCGCCGTCCGCCAGAAACACCTTATCCACATGGCGGTAGACCTGCCGGGCCAGGCGGAAATCCTCCAGCACCTCCTCCAGCGGCCGCAGGGCGAAGCGCTTTTCCTTGTACATGCTGCAAAAAGCGCACGTGTTGTGGCTGCACCCGTAGGTCACCTGAACGATGAGGCTCCGGGCCTCGGAGGGCGGGCGGTATACGCTGCCGTAGTATCTCATATTCTTACCCCAAATTCCAATTGAAGTTGCGTCGCAGAGACTGGGTCGTTCTCCAAATCTCCATGGTGCGCAAAAGCTCTTTTTGCTCTTCATTCACAGGCGCTGAACGCCGTCTGGCCGGGCCTTTTGCCGCCCTGCTGCGTTATAAATCTTGAAACACATCCGGTATTCCTGCGATTTTTTGCCTTGCGGGAGCAAAATACCTCGCCCATCCGATATTCCCCGCCCGTGAATACAGGTTTTAATTTTTCTCTGAAGAAAGAGCAAGATTCTCCAGGGCCGCCATTTTCAGACACACGCAGAACACCGCCATGGCCTGCTCCAGCTCCTCCACCGGAGGCAGGGAGGGGGCGATGCGGATGTTGCTGTCCTGGGGGTCCTTCCCATAGGGGAAGGTGGCTCCCGCGCCGGTCATGGTAACTCCGGCCTCCCTGCACAGGGCCAACGTCCGTTTCGCCGTGCCGGGCATGGCGTTCAGGGAGACGAAATACCCGCCCTTGGGCCGCTGCCAGGAGGCAATCTCCAGCGGGGCAATCTCACGGTCCAGGGTGTTCACCACACAGCGGAACTTGGGCCCCATGATGGCGGCGTGCTTCTTCATCAGCGCCAGTGTGTGGGCCTTGTCCTTGAGATACAGCACATGGCGCTGCTGGTTCACCTTGTCAAAGCTGATGACCTGGGCGGTGAGGAGCTTCTCCATGTGGGCCATGTTGGCCTCGGAGCAGGCGAAGCAGGAGATTCCAGCGCCTGGAAAAGTCACCTTGGAGGTGGAGGCGAACTCAAAGACCATGTCCGGATTCCCCGCCTGGGCGCAGAGGGAGAGGATGTCCGGGAACTCCACGTACTCCCCCTCGAATTCATGGATGCAGTAGGCGTTGTCCCACATCACCAAAAAGTCCGGGGCGGCAGGCCGCAGGGCCGCGATGCGGCGGATGGTCTCCTGGGAGTAGATGATGCCGTCGGGGTTGGAGTACTTGGGCACACACCAGATGCCCTTGACAGCGGGGTCCTTCGCGGCCTCCTCCACGGCGTCCATATCCGGGCCCTCGCTGGTCATGGGAATGGTGACGAGGTCAAAGCCAAAGCTCTCCGTCACCTTGAAATGGCGGTCATAGCCGGGGGCAGGACAGAGCCACTTCACCGTCTCCTCCTTGCACCAGGGGCGGGGACTGTGGAGCAGGCCGTGGGTGTAGGCTTTGGCGACGGTGTCGTACATCAGCTGCAAGCTGGCGTTTCCGCCCACGAACACCTGCTCCGGCCTGCAGCCCAGAATATCCGCAAACAGCCGCTGGGCGGCTGGCAGACCCCGCAGCTCGCCGTAATTGCGCACGTCGATGCCGTCGGACATGTAGTCCTCGGGCCTCTGCATCAGGCCGAATATGTCGGAGACCATGTCAAGCTGGGCCCTGCTGGGCTTGCCCCGGGCCATGTTCAGCGTCAGTCCCCGGGCCTTGAGGGCCTCAAACTCCCCCTGGAGCCGGGCGTATTCCGCTTCCCGCTCCGCGGGGGTCATCTTGGAATAAGCAGTCATTATGAACCATCCTTTCCATGTGTGGTCTTAGAATCAGGAGCGTTTCCCTCAGAGGGATTCAAAAATCGCCGGCTGCCGGGAGGCGGGCCGCCCTATTCCCAATATATAAAATCATATCCGTCCGCCACTTCGCCGATCTCATATCCCAGGGCGTCCGTCAGGGCGGCTTTCAGCCGGCCATACCACTCCCTCCAAATCTCCTCCGGCATAGCGCCCGCGATCTGGAGGCCGCCCGGTTCGACAGACGCCCACAGATCAATCTCTCCGCCGGTCCAGCGGGGCCCCCGGGCGTTCCCGGCCCAATAGGGCATTGACTGGTAAACGCCGCCGACTCTCCGCCAGATCTCCTCCGGCGCGGAATGGTGAATATTCAGGGTCACATCGTGCTGCACCAACATCGCCCCTCTCAGATCCGGGCCGCGCCGGACCTTCTCGCGGCCTCCGCCACCGCCTTGGCCACGGCGGGCCCCACCCGTTTGTCAAAGGCCTTGGGGATGATGTAGTCCGCGCTGAGCTCCTCGTCGGAGATCAGCTCCGCCAGAGCGTGGGCGGCGGCCATCTTCATCTCCTCGTTTATGTCCCCTGCCCGCACGTCAAAGGTCCCCCGGAACACGCCGGGGAAGGCCAGGACATTATTGATCTGGTTGGGGTAGTCGCTGCGGCCGGTGGCGACGACGGCGGCCCCGCCGGCCTTCGCCTCGTCGGGGAAGATCTCCGGCGTGGGGTTGGCGCAGGCGAAGATAACGGGGCTCTTTGCCATGGTCCGCACCATGTCCGCGGTGACGGTGCCCGGGGCGGACACGCCGATGAACACGTCGGCCCCCGCCAGCATCTCCGCCAGGGTGCCGGAGCGCTTTTCCAGGTTGGTCACCTGGGCCATCTCCTCCTTGATCCAGTTCAGGCCCTCCCGGCCTGCGTAAATGGCGCCCTTGCGGTCGCACATGGTGATGTGCCGGAACCCGGCGGAGAGCAGAAGTCTTGTAATGGAGATGGCCGCCGCGCCGGCGCCGGAGGTCACCACCCGCACGTCCTCCTTTTTCTTCCCAACCACCTTCAAGGCGTTGGTGAGGCCCGCCAGGGTGATGATGGCGGTGCCGTGCTGGTCGTCGTGGAAGATGGGGATGTCGCACTTTTCTTTCAGCTTCCGCTCGATCTCAAAGCACCGGGGGGCGGCGATGTCCTCCAGGTTGATGCCGCCGAAGCTGCCGGAGATGTTGTAAACTGTCTGGACGAACTCGTCCACGTCCTTTGTTCTCACGCACAGGGGGAAGGCATCCACCCCGCCGAAGGCCTTGAACAGCACGCACTTGCCCTCCATCACCGGCATGCCGGCCTCCGGGCCGATGTCCCCCAGGCCCAGAACCGCGCTGCCGTCGGTGATGACGGCGCAGAGATTGTGCCGCCGGGTCAGCTCGTAGCTCTTCCCAATGTCCTTTTGGATCTCCAGGCAGGGCTGCGCCACACCGGGGGTGTAGGCCAGGGACAAATCGTCCTTTGTCTCCACGGGAACGGCGGCTACCACCTCAATTTTCCCCCGCCACTCCCCGTGGAGCCGCAGGGATTCCTTCGCGTAATCCATATCTGTTACCTCTCTTTATTCCCCGCCGGGACGCTCCCGCCCGGCTGAACTCACAATCACTCTTCCCAGCCCTTGGCCCGCTCCACAGCCCTGTGCCACCCGGCCAGCAGCCGCGCCCGCTCCGGTTGGGAGACTGCAGGATCAAAGCGGCGGTCCAGGGTCCACTGGCTGCGGATCTCCTCCCGGCTGCGCCAGACGCCCACGGCCAGCCCCGCCAGATACGCCGCCCCCAGGGCGGTGGTCTCCCGGACCACCGGGCGGAGGATGGACCGGCCCACAATGTCCGCCTGGAACTCCATCAGGAAATTGTTGGCGGAGGCGCCGCCGTCCACCCGAAGCGCCTTGAGGCGGATGCCGGTGTCCTCCTCCATGGCGGAGAGCACGTCCCCGGTCTGGTAGGCGATGGACTCCAGGGCCGCCCGGATGATGTGATCCCGGCCCGCCCCCCGGGTCAGGCCCAGGATGGCCCCCCGGGCGTACATATCCCAGTGGGGCGCGCCCAGGCCGGTGAAGGCGGGCACTACGTACACGCCGCCGCTGCCGGACACCTTCCGGGCAAAATACTCGCTGTCGGCGGCCTCGGTGATGAGGTGGAGCTCGTCCCGGAGCCACTGGATCACCGCCCCGCCCACAAATACGCTGCCCTCCAGGGCGTACTGGACCTTCCCGTCCAGCCCGGCGGCAATGGTGGTCACAAGGCCGTTTTGGCTGCGGACCAGTTTCTCCCCGGTGTTCATCAGCAGAAAGCAGCCGGTGCCGTAGGTGTTCTTGGCCTCCCCGGCTTCAAAGCAGGCCTGGCCGAAGAGGGCGGCCTGCTGGTCCCCGGCGATGCCGGCAATGGGCACCTCCACTCCCTGGATGTTCACCGTGCCGTAGACCTCGCTGGAGGAGCGGACCTCCGGCAGCATCCCCATGGGAATGTCCAGATGGCGGCAGATGGTCTCATCCCAGCGGAGGCTTTCGATGTCGTAGAGCATGGTGCGGCTGGCGTTGGTGCAGTCCGTGACGTGAACCCTTCCGCCGGTGAGCTTCCAGATCAGCCAGCTGTCCACGGTGCCGAACAGCAGCCGCCCCGTCTCCGCCCCCTCCCGGGCCCCGGGTACATGGTCCAGAATCCACCGGATCTTGGTGGCGGAGAAGTAGGCGTCGATCAAAAGGCCCGTGCGCCGGCGGACATAGTCCGCAAACTCCGCGTCCTTTTTCAGCTCCTCGCACAGCGGCGCCGTGCGGCGGCACTGCCACACGATGGCATTGCACACAGGCCGCCCGGTCTCCCGGTCCCAGACCACAGTGGTCTCCCGCTGGTTGGTGATGCCGATGCCGGCCACCTCGTCAATCGGCACGCCGGTCTGGGCCAGCACCTCACTGAGCACGCCGTACTGGCTGGAGTAGATCTCCATGGGGTCGTGCTCCACCCAGCCTGGCTGGGGGTAAATCTGGGTAAATTCCTTTTGAGCCATGCCCACAATGTTCTGGGCCCGGTCAAACAGGATGCAGCGGCTGCTGGTGGTCCCCTGGTCCAGGGCGGCGACATACTGCTTCACGTCGAAGCCTCCTTCCTGATTCCCACGCAGAAGAACAGGGGAGCAGAACGGCTTTTTGGTCCGTCCTGCTCCCGTTCATCTCTATCTTTTTATACCAAAAAAGTCCTCTCTTGTCAAGCCGCCGCCAGGGAGCGGGAGCGCCCAACTGCGCATCTTACCATCCGCGACTTTAATTTTTACCTGCGGCTCTGTAGGGGCGGGGCTTTGTCCCCGCCCGTTTTCCCGAAAATGCCGGGTTTTCCGAAAACACCGTGCTTTCGGCGGACGGGCCGGGACAGAGCCCGGCCCCTGCATGAGAGGGCGCTCCGTCAGGGAGTGGGATATTGGGCCTGGTGGTGCGTCAGCTCTCCGTACCGCCGTGTGACCTCCGGCCAGTCCACCAGCCGCCACCAGGCCTCAAAGTACTCGTCCCGCCGGTTCTGGTAGGGCAGGTAGTAGGCGTGCTCCCACACGTCGCACCCCAGCAGGGGCGTCAGGGGCAGGGGGCTGTCCTGGTTGGGGGTCTTGCGGACGGAGAGCCGTCCGTCCTTGTCCGTCACCAGCCAGGCCCAGCCGGAGCCGAACTGCCCCAGGGCCGCAGAGCGCATGGCGGCCTTCAGGCCCTGGAGGTCCCCGAAGTCCCGGTCAATAGCCTGCTGGAGGGCAGGCCCCGGGGCGGAGGCCGGCGTGGGGTGCAGAGTCTTAAAGTACAGGTCGTGGTTGTACACGCCGCCGGCGTTGTTCCGCACTCCCTGGCGGATGTCCTCCGGCAGCTCCGGCCAGTCCTGCATCAGCCGCTCCAGGGACCAGTCCTGGTACTGGGGATGGTCTTTCAGCAGCTTATTGAGATTTTCCACATAGGTGTTAAAGTGCTTGTCGTGGTGAAAGTGCAGGGTGCGCTCGTCCAGCTCCGGCAGCAGCGCGTCGTAGGCGTAGGGCAGGGGCGGCAGGGTAAAGGGATAGTGTGTCTCCATGGTGCGTCATCCTTTCTCATATCTGATGACGCTAGTATATGCGTCAGTGGCTGAAATTATCGGCAAAGCCGAAGCGCCCCGCCGCCAAAAGGCGGCGGGGCGCTCCAAAGCTCACTGCTTGGTGTGCAGCAGGTGGTGGGCCCGCTCGCTGAGAGGGGCTTTCAGATAGGCCCGGTACAGGGCCTGCACGTCCGGATTCTCATGGGAGAACCGGAGCTCCGCCTTGGCGTCCAGTTTCCAGAGCTTGTCGCCTCTGGAACCTGCCATCTCCATGCCCTCGTGGATGGGCTGTCCGCCGCCGCCGGCGCAGCCGCCAGGACAGGCCATGACCTCCACAAAGTCGTACTCCGCATCGCCGCTGTCGATGGCCTCCATCAGCTTCCGGGTGTTCCCCAGTCCGCTGACCGCTGCCACGCGGACATCTCCCGCCCCGGGGATGTTGAAGGTGGCCTCCCGCCAGGGCTTGCTGCCCCGGACGGCCTGGAAGGCGTCGGGGTCCGGGTTCTTCCCGGTGACCAGATAATAGGCGCTGCGCAGGGCCGCGTCCATCACGCCGCCGGTAGCGCCGAAGATCACCGCCGCGCCGGTGCCGGTGCCCAGAGGGCTGTCGAACTCCGCCTCCTCCAGGTCGGCGGGGACGATGCAGTCGCTGCGGAAGAGCCGGCACATCTCCCGGGTGGTCAGCACGGCGTCCACATCCGGGTCGCCGCAGGCGTCGTTCATCTCCGGCAGCTCGCACTCCGCCTTCTTGGCGGAGCAGGGCATGATGGACACCACAAACACCTTGCGGGGGTCCAGGCCCTGACGCTCGGCGAAGTAGCTCTTGGCCACCGCGCCGAACATCTGCTGGGGGGACTTGGCGGTGGACAGGTGCTCCGCGTAAGCGGGATACTGGGTCTTGAGAAACTTCACCCAGCCGGGACAGCAGGAGGTGAACATGGGCCAGCGGTGCCGCCCCCGGTGGGTAAACCGCTCGACGAACTCGCTGCCCTCCTCCATGATGGTCAGGTCCGCGGCAAAGTTGGTGTCGAACACATAGTCAAAGCCGATGCGCTTCAAGGCCGCCACCATACGGCCGGCGGTGGCCTGCTTGGGGGGCAGGCCAAAGGACTCCGCCCAGGCCACCCGCACCGCCGGGGCCACCTGGACCACCACGGTGACCTCCGGGTCCGCCAGGGCCCAGAAAACCTTGTTGGTGTCGTCCCGGACTGTCAGGGCTCCGGTGGGACAGTGGGTGACGCACTGGCCGCAGAAGGTGCAGTCCGTGTTCTTGAGGTAGCGGTTGTAGCTCACGTCCACCGTGGTACGGGAGCCGGTGCCCGCCACGTCCCAGATGTGCATCCCCTGGATCTTGTCGCACACCTGCACGCAGCGCATGCACTTGACGCACTTGCTGGCCTCCCGGACGATGGGGACGCTCAGGTCCAGGCGGGCCCGCTCCGGCTGCACCTCGTAGGGCTGGTAGTGGATGTTCATGTCATGGGAGAGCTTTTGAAGCTCGCAGTTGCCGCTGCGGACGCAGACGGTGCAGTTGGAGTTGTGCTGGGAGAGGATCAGCCGCAGGTTGGTCTTTCGGGCCTCCCGCACCCGGGGGGAGTTGGTCTGGATCACCATGCCCTCCAGGATCTCGGTGTTGCAGGCGGGCACCAGGCGCTCCGTGCCCTCTACCTCCACCATGCACATGCGGCAGGCGGCGATCTCGTTGATGTCCTTCAAAAAGCACAGGTGGGGAATGGGGATGCCCGCCTTTTCGGCGGCGGCCAGAACCGTGGTTCCCTTGGGGGCGGAGAGCTCCCGCCCGTTGATCGTGAAGTTTACCATTTTTCCACACGTCCTCCCTTGAAGTTTCCATACCCGAAGTGGTCGCACCGCAGGCACCGGGAGGACTCCTGCCCGGCCTCCTCATCGGTCATGCCGCACTCGATGCACTGGAAGTCCGCCTTGCGCTCGCAGGCGTCCCGCTCGGTGGCGTTGACCCGGCCCCGGGGCCTGAGGTCCGTGCACCGGGGCGTGGGCACCTTCACCTCCGCCTCGATCTCGTGGTTAAAGCCCAGGTACTCGTCGATGTTGGCGGCTGCGGCCTTGCCGGCGGCGATGGCCCGGATGACGGTGGCGGGACCTGTCACGCAGTCGCCGCCGGCGAACACGCCCACCATGTCCGGCAGCTGGGTGCTGGAGTCCGCCAGCAGCGCGCCGCCCCGCTGGATCTTGATGCCGGTCTGCTCCAGGCCGCGGGTCTCAATGCCCTGGCCGATGGCCACGATGATGGTGTCCGCCGGGATGCGCATGGGCTCCACCGCGGCGGTGCCCGGCCGGGGGCGGCCCGCCTTGTCCATCTCGCCAATGATCTGGGGCTGGGTCCACAGGGCCGCCACGTGGCCGTGCTCGTCGGCCTCAATGCGCAGAGGGGCCTGGAGGGTCAGCACCTCCGCGCCCTCGGCGACGGCGCCCTCCACTTCCTCCATCTGGGCCGTCATATCCTCCTGGCGGCGGCGGTAGACGCAGGTCACCTTCTCCGCCCCCAGGCGGATGGCGGAGCGGGTCACGTCCATGGCCACGTTGCCGCCGCCGATGACCACTACGTTCTGGCCGGAGAAGTCGGGCATCTCATCGTCGCCGATGTGGCGCAGCAGCTCCACGGCAGAGACCACGCCCAGGCTGTCCTCGCCCTCGATACCGGTCTTCTTGTCTGTGTGGGCGCCGATGGAGAGATACAGGCTGTCGTACTGCTGCTTCAGCTCGTCAAAGGTCACGTCCACGCCCACGTCCACGCCGGTATGTACCTCAATGCCCAAGGACAGGATGGATTCGATCTCCGCGTCCAGCTTCTCCCGGGGCAGGCGGTAGTTGGGGATGCCGTAGCGCATCATGCCGCCCAGCCGGTGCTGTTTTTCGTACACCGTGACCTTGTGGCCCATGAGGGCCAGGTAATAGGCGGCGGAGAGGCCGCCGGGGCCTCCTCCCACGATGGCCACGGACTTGCCGGTGGCCGGGGCCGGCTGCGGCTGAGGCACGTCTCCGGCCTGGTCCACAGCGTAGCGCTTGAGGCCGCGGATGTTCAGCGCGTCGTCCACCATGTTCCTGCGGCAGCGGGCCTCGCAGGGGTGCTCGCAGATGTAGGCGCAGGCGGTGGGGAAGGGGTTGTCCTTGCGGATCAGGCGCACCGCGTCGGCGCAGCGGCCCTCGTTCACCAGGGCGATATAGCCGGGGATGTCCACCCCTGCGGGGCACAGCGCCACGCAGGGCACGGGGTTCTTGAGGCTCCCCAGGCACCGGTGGTGGAGGATGTGCTCTTCGTAGTCGTCCCGGAAGCCCCGGAGGCCCATGAGGACCAGATTGGCCGCGTCAATGCCGATGGCGCAGTCCGCCGTATCCACGATCACCTGGGCGGTGCCCTCGATGCGCTTTAAGATCTTCATGCCGGGCTCGCCGTCCAGCACCTCCCGAATCATGTTGGAAAGCTGGGTCAGCCCCACCCGGCAGGGCACGCACTTGCCGCAGGTCTGGGCACGGCACAGATCCAGAAAGTTTAGCGCCATGTCCACCGGACACAGCCCCGGGGGGCTTGCGGCGATCCGCCGCTCCATGTTCCGGTACAGCTGTTCCACTACCGCCTGGGCCTGGCCCGGGGTCTTCACTTCCAGTCTGCTCATACTGTCACTTCTTTCCGAAAAGTTTGTTTGGTTCCCTAAATATAATTATGAACCCGGCCGCCAAAAAAGTCAATAAAAGTTATTATTTAGTCAAACTCCCGTTAAGAAACAAACAATTTCTTGTAAAAAAGACACAAATCCATTATAAAAACGTTTAACCTCTCCCCGGAGGGCCGCAGGGGGGAGCGCGTGTTAAAACCGTGACAGCCGCCCCTCTTACGGGGAGGGAGCGGGGCGGGGAAAAAATACCCGGCCGCCCAAACAGGAGCGGCCGGGTACGCCTCACTGGCCCAGCAGGCCCAGATTCCGGTCCGTAATGAAGTTGGGAACGCTTTGCAGGACCACGATCCCATCCATGCCGTTCTCCTCTGCGTAGGCGGCGGCGGAGCCCCGGTAGTACCGCAGGTCCATCAAATGGACCTCCTCAAAATGCCGGGCCAGAAAGGGGGCCAGCGAATCTGCGTAGGAGTCCCGGATCAGCAGCAGCCTCCCCGTGCCCTCCTCATTGCGGATCACGCACAGCGGCTGGTTTCCCCCCAGGAAGAAAGAGTATTTGTCCTTTTTCCCCAGATAGTCATCATCATACAGTCCCGCCTCTTTCGGCGTGCCGTCCCGCCAGGAGGTGACGGTGAACACGTCCCACACCCAGACCTCCATCGAGTCCGGCGCCAGCCAGTGGATGCCGGACTGGGAATACAGCGTCCCCTGAAATTCCTCGCTGGCTGTCATCCGCATAAACGTCATCCGGGGCAGCGGCTCCCGGCCCAGGGCTTCCATGAGGGCCGCATAGCCGTAATAGGCCCCCAGGGTGGTCCAGTGGTGATCCGTGCGGTAGAAGATGTCCTCCCCGGCGCGGGCGCCGAGGGCCGTCAGAAAGTCCACGGGCTTCACGCCCTCCAGCTCCCATCCCCGGGCGATAAAGGCCGCCTGATCCCAGCTCTCCGCCCCGGCGGGGAGCTTTTCTCGCCAGGTCTCCGCCGCAGAGGGAATCAGGCCCAGGTATACCGGAATCTCTGTCCGCTCCGCCAGGCGGGCCGTATGGGCCAGGTTCTTCTCGTCCAGGCCGTCCAGAGGGGGATTGACCCTTGCAATCAGCGTGTCGCCGCAGAGGTATACGCCGTTGAACTCCCGCTTGCCCAGCAGCAGCTCCGCCCGGGCCTTCACCCCTGTCCACCCGTCCCGCAGGGGGAACTGGTCGGCGAAGTAGTCCTCCACCGCCCGGGTGAAGCTGCCATCCGCCAGGGCGGACCAGGTCAGCTCCGGACGCCGGGCCAGGGTGCGGTTCTCTGTCTCGGACCGCTCCCGGTCCGGCAGCAGGAGGTGCCATACCAGAATGCCCCCCAGGAAGAGGCAGAAAAAGGCCGTGAGAAACCGGGCATATCCCTTTGTCATTCCGCCGCCTCCTCTCAGAACCGAAAGTACAAAAACGGATTATAGCTGCCGTCCACAAGATAGGCGGTGCAGAGCGCCAGCCCCAGGCCCATCAGCGCCGGGGTCAGAATCTGTTCCGCCCGCTCCGGCAGCTTCCGCCAGAGCGATTGGCCAAGGGCGGTGGAGGCCAGGATCAGGATCAAAAACGTCAGTCCGTAGCTGCGGAGGGTATAGCCGTCGGCGGCGCTCCACAGCTGCCCGCCGCCGAAACATATGAAGAAGTACCCGCCGCAGACGGCCAGGTCCTCCATGGCGAAGATCCCCCAGCCGGTAAACACCACCGCCAGGGTGTACAGGCGCTTTACCCAGCCGGGCGTCTTTTTCAGCGCCTGCCGCAGGACGAATTTCTCCAGCGCCAGCCACGCCGCGAAATAGAGCCCCCAGAGAAGAAAGTTCCAGCTGGCCCCGTGCCAAAGGCCCGTGCAGAGCCAGACGACGAGGATGTTCCGCAGGGTCTTGGCCGTGCCGCAGTGGCTGCCTCCCAGGGGGATATACAGGTACTCCCGAAACCAGCCGGTGAGGGACATATGCCACCGCCGCCAGAACTCCGTCACCGAGGCGGAGAGATAGGGGTGGTCGAAGTTCTCGTTGAACCGAAAGCCGAAGATCCGCCCCAGGCCGATGGCCATGTCGGAGTAGCCGGAGAAGTCGAAGTAGATCTGAAAGCCAAAGGCCAGAATGCCCAGCCAGCCTCCCGCCGCGCTCAGCGTCCCCGCCGCCCGGGCCGCCAGCTGGGCATCCCACAGTGCGCCGATGGAGTTGGCCAGCAGCACCTTCTTGGCAAGGCCCAGGGTGAACCGGCGGGCCCCCGGGGCGAAGTCCTCCGCGGTGTTCACCCGGCCGGCCAGCTCCGCCGCCACAGTCTTGTACTGGACGATGGGCCCGGCGATCAGCTGGGGAAACATGGTGACGTAGGCCCCGAAGCTGATGAGGCTGCGCTGTACCGGTGCGTCCCGGCGGTAGACGTCGATGGTGTAGCTCATGGTCTGGAAGGTAAAGAAGGAGATGCCGATGGGCAGGGGGGCGCCCAGCCGGGGCAGGTTCACCTCGGGCAGCGCCGAGAGGCTGGCTGCCAGAAAGTCCCAGTACTTAAAAAAGCCCAGGAGCAGAAGGTTGAATGCCACCGACTGCCCCACAAACCACCGGGCCAGTTTATCCCGGCACCGGAACCGCTCCACCAGCATCCCGTGGGTGTAGTCGATGAGGGTGGAGAGGACCATGATGGAGATGTAGACCGGCTCTCCCCAGCCGTAGAAAATCAGGCTCACCGCCAGCAGCACGGCGTTCCTGGCCCGGAGGGGCATGAGGAAGTACACCGCCAGCGTCAGAGGCAGGTAGGCGAACAGAAACGTCAGGCTGCTGAAAATCAAGGGTCTCCCTCCTCTCCGCAAAGCCGGAAAACAGCCGCGGCGGGTCCGCCGCGGCCGCTCCGCACGTTCTCAGAAACCGCCTTACGCGAAGGCCTGATTGAAAATATCCTCCAGCTGGCTCTGGGTATCCGCCACGGCCAGCAGGGCCAGATACCGCCCCTGCCGCTGAACGGTGGTCTGCTTCCACTGCTCGATAGACTCGGGATACCATGCCCCGCCGGGGTTGGTGTCGTCGCCCACCTGGTAGTCGATGCGGGCCTGGAGGATCTCCTGGGCCTCGTCCGCGTCCTTTTCGGACTTACACTCGATCAATACCACCTCGTTCACCACGCCGGACATCAGCGGCGTCCGGGCGATCAGCTGCCGGGGCTCCAGTGCGCCGAGGCCGGGGTAGTACAGCTCCAGCATCTCCTCCGGGATGTCCTCCATGTAGCCGTCGGCCCACCAGTCGCAGACCTCCTCCATGGAGGCGTAGACCTCTGTCAGGTCCACATTCTTGGGCTCAGTCTGACTGCCGCCGGAGCTGCCGCAGGCGGTCAGGGCCAGCAGGGAACACAGGGCAAGGGTCAGGGTCATCCATTTTTTCATCGCGTCGTTTCTCCTTTGTCGTTGGGGTTTGTCTGTCCTTATGACGGACGGACAGCTGAAAAAGTTCCGCCCTCAGTATTTCCATTTTCCCGAAAAATAGAGCGGCAGTTCTCTTCTTGCATTTATACAGGAAATACGATATAATTTCAACATCAATTCCGTAACATTTCGGCAACTGTTTTTGTTACTTTTTGTAAAGAGAGGTACCACGCCATGTACAGCTTCCGCAACGATTACAGCGAGGGCGCCCACCCCAGAGTTCTCCAGCGCCTGATTGACACCAATCTGGAGCAGACCTGCGGCTACGCCCTGGACCCCATGAGCGACGCCGCCCGGGAGACCGTCCTCCGGGTCTGCGCCGCCCCGGAGGCGGACGTTCACTTTATCTCCGGCGGCACCCAGACCAACCTTTTGACCATCGCCGCCTTCCTGCGGCCCTATGAGGCGGTCATCGCCCCCTGCACGGCCCACATCAGCCTCCACGAGGCCGGCGCCATCGAGGCAACGGGCCACAAGGTCTGCGCCGTGGAGACCCCCGACGGCAAGCTGACGGCGGAGATGGTGGCCGCTGTGGCGGACGGCCACACCGATGAGTTCATGGTCCGCCCCCGGATGGTGTACGTCTCTGACTCCACGGAGCTGGGCACCATCTACACCAAGGCGGAGCTGACGGCCCTGCGCCGCTGCTGCGATGAGCGGGGGCTGTACCTCTTCCTGGACGGCGCCCGGCTGGGCTCCGCCCTCACTGCCCCCGGCAATGACCTGACCCTGCCGGACCTGGCCGCCCTGACGGACGCCTTCTACATCGGCGGCACCAAGAACGGCGCCCTCTTCGGGGAGGCCCTGGTGCTCAGACAGCCCGTGGAGCGCTTCCGCTGGCACATGAAGCAGCGGGGCGCCATTCTGGCCAAGGGGCGGGCCATGGCTCTCCAGTTCCAGGCCCTGCTGGAGGACGGGCTCTACTTTGAAATCGCCCGCCACGCAAACGACATGGCCCTCCGCCTGCGGGACGGCATGGCGGAGCTGGGGTACGAGTTCCCCATCCCCTCCCCCTCCAACCAGCAGTTTCCGGTGCTGCCCAACACGGTGGCCCGGCAGCTGGAGGAGATGGGGTATCAGTTCGAGGCGGAGCGGGTCGTCGACCAGGACCATACCTGCGTCCGCTTTGTCACCAGCTGGGCTACACCCCAGTCCGCCGTGGACCAGTTCCTCAAGGACCTGGCGGCGTGCCGGTGAGAACCGCACTGAAACAGAGGGGGCGCCGCGGCGCTCCCTCTGTTTTCCCATGCAGCGGTTCATATCAAAAGAAGATGTGTCCGATCTGAATCAAAATCCAGAGCGTTATGCAGAGCAATGCGGCCAGCCAGCCTCTCTCCTCTTTCGCGCCGCGTTTTTCCATGCGTTGAAAGGTCTGAAACATCGAGTCTCCGCCGGCCTTTTCCGTCCTGCGCTTCGCCTCCCGATTGCTCAGTTTCCTTGTGTGGGCGTCCATAAGCGCCAGGCCGCAGAGGAGCGCCGCCGCGAGCAGGTAGACGAGGAGGAAAATCTCCATGCCCAGAATTTCAAACGGTTTCGGCCAGGCGTAAAATTTATTTTTCAAATACGGGACAAACAGGATCATGCCTGTAAGGACGCATCTTGCAAGTGCCCGCTCCAGGGGTAGAACCGTGCGCCAATGGCTGTTCCAGCGGCGTCCCAGGCGGAGACGGCGTTCTCTTTTCCTCGCATTCCTCCGATTTTCACGCCGCTTTTCAACGATCAATGCCCGCAGCTCGTCTTCCGCTGATTCCGCAAAAGAAGCGCTGTGCCTTTCCAATAATTTTTCCGCGGTGGTAAAATCATTCCTGGAAATCAGGACCCGGATCTTCTCACACGTGGATTCCTCCGTCATTGCGTCCAGAGCCTCCCCCGTCTTCGCCTCCATTCGTCCCCGGCTACTGCCCTTCCTCCTCCGGCGCGACGCCGTTTTCCTCCTGGGCCTGACGGAGGTAGTCCTGAGCCTGGGTCTTTTTGCTGGGCACAAAGTTCAGCGCCGCGTTCCGGTACTGCCCCTTGCTTCTGGCGTAGAAAAAGCCCGTCACGGAGAACACCACCGCGCCGATGAAGTTCACGAACAGATCCTTCATGGTGTCGATGAGGCCGATGTCCAGATAGCCGCCCATACCCAGGCTCTCGCCGTTGATGACCACGTCCTGTATGTCGGGTATGGTGACCACCTTGTTGGAGTGGGTCATGTCCAGGGCGGCGCTGTGAATGGCGTTCACCACCGTGTCCCGCTGCATATCCATGTGGAAGAACCAGTCCATAGCGAACTCGAAGAACTCCCACAGCACGCCGATCGTCATGGAAAAGCAGAAAGCCACCAGAGCCAAAAAGACGGGAGAGAGGTCGAAGGTCAGCCGCTCGTCGTCGTTCAGGAGCATGACCAGGGAGAAACCCACCGCCGCCGCCAGAAAGCCGTTGAGGGTGTGGAGCATGGTGTCCCAATGGGGGACCCGCTCGTAGTAGGCGTTGACCTCCCCCAGGATCTCCGCCGCGAAGATGAAGCACAATATGGTGATCTCCAGGGGCGGCGGCAGCTCGATGCGCAGCTTCACCTGAATCCAGCTGGGCACATACAGCAGCGTCAGCGTCAAAACACAGAAAAAGGCGCTCTCATAGCTGCCCAGCATCAGCTGACGGACCAGAACCACAATCACCAGCGCCCGCAGCACATAAAACACAATGAAGGAGCTCTTGTGCTCCCGCAGCTCCCGGTCCATGGCCTGGCGGAAGCTCCTTTTCTCCCGCCTTTTCTCCTGCTTTGTCTTTTTCAAGCTCTTTTCTCCTTTTTCATGTACATATCGCAGTAATTATAGCACAAGGATGCCCCGCTGGCAAGCGGGGCATCCCTGCGGAGAGCGTCTAACCGCGTATTTTATGTCGACACACTTGAAAAGAATCAGAACAATTCTTTTCAACCTGTCGGCAGTTCTGCTGCCGACAGGGACCGTGTAAAACGGTCGTGTGTTTGACTTTATAGGTGAAGCACACGGGCAGAGCACGGCCAGCGGGTCAACGACCCGCTGGTTGAACATCCGCAAATTGCGGATTTCCAAGTGCTTCAACTATATCATCCGCGATTTTGGTTTTGCGGCCGCGGTCCGCAAATCGGGCCGCTTTCCACATTTCAGGCATTTTTCCACAGTCCTTTCAGCGCCTGTTCAATATCTCAGCGGGGACGGACTGCATGAATTTTTAACGCAGTCAGAGCGGAAAATCCACCGTCAGGGCGTGCGCGGGGAGATTCCGAACAGGCTCTAAAAAGCGCTCTCCCATATCTTTCGCCGGATATAAAACACAAGAGGCCCGGACACCGTCCGAGCCTCTCAGCGTGTTTTATTCAGCCTCGTACACGCAGGCCTGCTTGCGATCCTTGCCCAGCCGCTCAAAGCGGAGCACGCCGTCCGCCTTGGCGAACAGGGTGTCGTCGCTGCCGATGCCCACGTTCACACCCGGGTGGATATGGGTGCCGCGCTGGCGGACCAGGATATTGCCGGCCTTGACAAACTGACCGTCGGCGCGCTTGGGTCCAAGGCGCTTGGCTTTGGAATCACGGCCGTTCTTGGTGGAGCCGCCGCCCTTTTTGTGGGCGAAGAACTGAAGACCAATACGAATCATGATAACGGACCATCCTTTCTCAGATTTTTTAGATGGGGAGGATCATTCATCCTCCAGAACTTCGATGTTTTCAGGGTACTCGTCGTGGAGCTCCGTGAGATAGACCATCAGGCCCGTCAAAAGCGCCTGACAGGCGCTCTCCGCCGCGGGCGCAAGGCCCCCCGGCAGCCGCAGGGAGACGGACGCGTCCCTCTCCCGCACCTTCACGGACGCCGCCAGGCCCAGCACGTCGTTGACGGTGGCCTCCACCAGGCGGATGGCGCTGGTGACGGCGGCGCAGACGATGTCCGCTCCCGCCTCGGCGTAGCCGCTGTGGCCCCGGCAGTTAAAGCCGGTGATCCGGCCGTCCTCCACGCGGAAGGTGACAGTGGTCATGCTCAGACGGAGATCTTGGCGATCTCAACCTTGGTGTAAGGCTGACGATGGCCCTGACGCTTACGGTAGCCCTTCTTGGGATTGTACTTGAAGATACGGATCTTCTTGCCCTTGCCGTTCTTCACCACGGTGGCCTCCACGGAGGCGCCCGCCACGGTGGGGGCGCCGAAGGTGGCCTTCTCCCCGTCGATGACGGCCAGGACCTGGTCAAACTTCACGGTGTCGCCGGCTTCCTGGTCCAGCTTTTCGATGTAGACCACGTCGCCCTCGGCAACCTTGTACTGCTTGCCGCCGGTTACGATGATTGCGTTCATGCTTGTTTCAACTCCTTCATTACGGGCTCGCTGTCGGGGGCGGTCCGGAGGGACGCTTTCAGGCCCATTCAAAGCGGCTTGTCAAGTATATCAGCGAGACTTCAAAAAGTCAACGGTTTTCGGAAAATTTTTGCCAAAACCGCTCTCAATCGTCCAGCTCCTGCTGAAACTCCAGAATCTCCCCGGTAACGGCGTCGATCTTGTACTCGTACTCGTACCCGCCGGACTTGAAATCGACCTCATACTCGCAGCACCCCGCCCCGTGATGACGGCCGTCGCGGTGGTCCAGCCCCACAGTGCAGCGGGCGGCGTCCGCCGTGAGGCCGGCGTGGCCAAAGGCAATCTCCTTGGCCCGGGCCTCGCCGATGTACGCCGGCGCGGCGTCCGCGGGGACGCTCTGGCCGGACTGAACGGCGGCGTGCGCGGCCTCGGCCTCCTTCTCGAATTTCACGATGCTGCCGTCGGCGGCGCCGACCTCATAGTCGTACTTGTATCCGCCGGAGTGGAACTCCAGCTCGTAGATCAGCACGCCGTCTTCGTAGTCCTGCTTCCACTTGTAGCCGGTGACGCTGTCCGCCGCCACACCGGCGTGGGCCAGGGCGATCTCCTTAGCCCGGCTCTCGCCGATGTCCCCGGCGCCGGAGGAAGCGGGTGCCTTCGCGGGTGTACCGGGAGAGTTCCCGGCGGGCGCTGCGGGCGCCGTGCCGGCATTTCCGGCGGGCGTTTGGACCGGAGAGCTCTTAGTATCCGCTTCCTTTTCAAACTTCACCACGCTGCCGTCGGCGGCGCTGATCTTGTAGTCATACTCATACCCGCCGGAGAAAAATTTCAGCTCGTAGACCAGCACGCCGTCCTCATAGTCCAGCTTTGCCGGTTCTCCGGCAGCCGGGTCCTCTGTGACGCCGGCGTGGTCAAAGGCGATCTCCCAGGCGCGCTCCTCCCCGATCTGTCCGTCCTCCGGAGCGGAGGCCTCGGAGGACGGGGCCGCCGGAGCGGCGTCTGCCGTTCCCCGGCTGAACTTCACGATGCTGCCGGTGGCGGCGCTGACCTCGTAGTCATAGGCGACGCCGTCCGCCGTGAATTTCACCTCGTAGACCGCGGCCCCGCCGCGCCCGTCCCGGGCGATCTCGTAGCTGGAGAGATCGTTTTCCGCCACCTCCGCGTGGCTCAGCGCCGCGGACTTCGCCGTCTCCTCTCCGATGTCTTTGCCGGGACCCGCGGACCGGCCCAGCCGATAGGCGCCGGCAATCACCGCCAGCGCCAGCACGCCGCAGGCGGCCATGATCCCATAACGCTTCATATTCCTCTTGTTCTCCTCTGCCATGATCGTGCCTCCGTCTTTATTTCCCTCAATCGTAGGACAGCCGCTCCGCGGTCCACTCCGCGATCAGGTCCGCATAGAATTTGCAGACGGCCCGGCCGGTCTCCACGTCCAGGTTGACATAGTTTCCGCACTCCTTCGCGCTCCTGCCGGGCATCTTCCCCTGGTACTCCCCGGCGGCGGCGAAGACCTCTTTCAGCAGCTCCACCGCGCCCTCCAGGGAGAGGCGGCTGCCGTCGAACAGGAAGTAAAACCCGGTCTGGCACCCCATGGGGCCGAAGTAGACCACGGCGTCCTTCTCCCGGGAGTTCCGCAGGAGCGTGGCGATCAGGTGCTCCGCCGAGTGCATCTCGGCGTTGGTCAGAAGATCCCCGGTATTGGGCTTCTTGAACCGCAGGTCAAAGGTCACCACGTCCCCGTCCCGGCGGGAGAGGTAGAGCCCCGGCTGGAGCTTGTTGTGGTCCACGGTAAAGCTGGCAATGCGTTCCATGATTATACTTCCTCCTGCTGTAATAATTTAGCAAAGGGCAGAACCACCCTGCCCAGGTTCTCCAGCGCCTGGCTGTAATCGAAATACTCCTCCATCTGGCTGTCGTAAAACAGGTGGTCGGACACGGATTTCAGCGCGGCGAACCCCACGCCGTTCCGCAGGCACACCTGGGCAATGGCGCAGCCCTCCATCTCCACAAGGTCCGGATGGAAAGTGTCCCGAATCCAGGCGGAGCGGTCCCCCTTGACGGCGAACCAGTCTCCGGTGGCCACCCGGCCCAAAACCGCCTCGCAGCCCAAGCGGCGCAGCAGCGCCGCGCACCGCTCCGGGGCCCAAGTGGGAAACTCCGTCCGGTTCACGGTGGAGACCATCCCCAGGGGGTCCCCCGCGCCGGAGGTGTCCACGTCGTGCTGGACAAACTCCCGGGCCACCACCAGCGTACCGGTGGGCAGGTCTATGGCGCAGCCGGCGATGCCGGCGTTCAAAATCAGGTCCACGCCGTATTTCAGGCAGAGAATCTCCGATGCCATGGCGGCGTTCACCTTGCTGACGCCGCCCACGCAGGCCGTCAGCCCCTCTCCCAGGTCAAAAAAGGGAACGCCGGAGACGGTTTCAAAGGGCTCCAGCTCCCCCGCCCCCGGCAGGGCGCGGAACTCCACGGGCATGGCGAATTGCAGCGCAACTTTCATGGGTTATCCCTCCTGTTCTAAATCCGGCAGCCGTTTGCCACACTTGCCGCAGTACACGAAATCACCGCTGAATTTCGCGCCGCAGTAGGGGCAGAAGCGGTACGCGCCCTCCGGCAGCGGCTCCTCCCGGACCCGGCGGTCCAGAGGGTCCGGCTCTTCGCCGTCCTCGGTGATGTCAAAGGCGGAGAAGCGGTTCTCCCCCGTGGCATTTTTGTAGTTGTACAGGGCCTGGACGATGCCCACGATGATGAAGAGCACGCCGAAGGCCAAGAAAAACGGCGGCGCCCCCATGGAGGCCGCGGCGCCGGTCCAGATCACGCCGAAGATCACGCCGACCGCAGACCCAAACGCCCCCATGGCCGACGGACCCCGTCCGGGCTTGACACTTCGCACCAGAGATCCCTCCCTTTCCGTACATCTGTCTTTCCCGCCGCCGGGGCGGCCGGGCGTTCCAAGAACCAGTATTTACAACCGTTGGACGCAGTCCAGGCGAATTTTTTTCCGCTATACGGCGTCAATTTCCCCTGCAATCCGCCAGAATTGCTGCGGAAATTTCCTTGTCTGGCGAAAAAATTCCCGCCCATTCTGCATCCCCCGGTTATGAATACAGATTCTAATCGCTATTTTAGCATCGAAGGAACGGGAGGTCAAATCCTTTTTCAGCGGAGACCGCCGGTGAACTGCCAAATTTTTCTCGACTTCCTCCTCCGGGAATGGTATACTGTAAAGGATACTGCTGCCGGGAGGAGGGCCGGATTTGAAACTCAAATTTCTGATGGGCCTGCTGGCCGCTCTCTACGTAACAGTCCTCCCCGCTCTGGCCCCCGCCGTCCCGGCGGCGCAGGAGCCCTCTCAGGTCAAGGCGGCGGTCCTCCGCCAGCCCCTTCCGCAGGTCCCCCTGGAGGAGCTCCCGCCGGAGGAGCCGGGAGAACCGGAGACCCCGGAGGAACTGCTCCCGTCCGAGGAGGAGGGCTCCTTTACCATCGCGCTGTCTTTCACGGGGGATATGCTGCTGGCCTCCGGCCACGGCCAGCGGGCGGCGGGGAACTTTCTGGACTACGCCGCAAAACAGGAGCCGGAATACTTCCTGCAAAATGTGAAGCCCATCTTTGACGAGGACGACTTCACCGTGGTGAACCTGGAGAACGTGCTCACCGACCGGGCCCTGACTCCCCGGGAGAAGACCACAGACCCCGCCTTCTGGTTCCGCAGCGGAACAAAAAACACCGCCATTCTCACCTCCTCCGGCGTGGAGGCCGTGTCCCTGGCCAACAACCACACCGGCGACTACGGCACCGCCGGGTACAAGGACACCGTCAAGGCCGTCACGGACGCCGGGCTCCAGTACGGTGACAACACCAACCCCCTCTACCTGGAGAAAAACGGCTTCCGCATCGCCGTGATCTGCAACGGCCTTTGGAACGAGGGCCAGGCCTCCTCCATCGTCAGCCGCCTCCGGGCGGCGGAGGCGGAGTCCGACTTTCAGATTGTCTTCTACCACGGGGGCACAGAGGGCGTCCACACGCCGGAGCCCTGGCGGGTCCGGGCCTCCCGTCGCCTGGTGGACGCCGGGGCGGACCTGGTGCTGGGCAACCACCCCCACGTGCTCCAGCCCCGGGAGATCTACAAGGACAGGGAGATTCTCTATTCCCTGGGGAACTTCTGCTACGGCGGCAGCCGGTATCCCCAGAACCGCACCGTCATCTACCGGCTGACCCTGACCGTGCGGGACGGGGAGCTGTTGAGCAGCTCCTCCGAGCTGATCCCCTGCTACGTCTACACCGGCAAGGCGAACAACTACTGCCCCGCCCCCATCACCGACGAGGCCCAGCGCCAGCGGGTGCTGGACTTCATGGACGGCAGGGCGAAATCCCCCCTTTGAGAACCGCCAGCGGCGGCCGGCTTGGCCGGCCGCCGCTGATATTCTAATAATTTTTGAGTTTACCTAAATTTTTTTCAGTTTTGGTCTTGCATTTTTCTTTTTCTGTGCTATCATATCCGTAAAAGCTAAAAAATTTTTAGGAACCAAAAATAAATTTTATCGGAGGCGACCGACTATGAAAGAGGCCATCAAGTGGACCGTCAACCGTATGCCCAAAAGCGACGACCGGCAGCTGGGCGTCATGTCCCTGCCCAGCGTGGCGAAGGCCCGGTTTTTCCACAGCAGCTTTCCCCAGTACTCCATCACCCCCCTGGATCAGCTCAGCGGCATGGCCCAGTATCTGGGCCTGGGCGGCCTGTTTGTGAAAAACGAGGCCCACCGCTTCGGCCTCAACGCCTTCAAGGTGCTGGGCGGCTCCTTCGCCATGGCCCGGTACATCGCCCAGGAGATGGGCCGGGACGTGTCCGAGATGACCTACGACTATCTGACAAGCGAATCCTTCCGCCGGGAGTTCGGCCAGGCCACATTCTTCACCGCCACCGACGGCAACCACGGCCGGGGCGTGGCCTGGGCGGCCCACAAGCTGGGCCAGAAGGCGGTGGTCCACATGCCCAAGGGCAGCAGTCAGCCCCGCTTTGACAACATCGCCAAAGAGGGCGCCCAGGTGACCATTGAGGAGCTGAACTACGACGACTGCGTCCGTCTGGCCGCCGCCGAGGCGGAGCGGACCGAGCACGGCGTCATCGTCCAGGACACCGCCTGGGACGGCTACGAGGAGATCCCCTCCTGGATCATGCAGGGCTACGGCACCATGGCAAGCGAGGCCGCCGACCAGCTGCGGCAGGTGGGCGTGAACCGCCCCACCCATGTGTTCATCCAGGCCGGCGTGGGGAGCCTGGCCGGGGCTGTGGTGGGCTATTTCACCAACCTCTTCCCAAACGATCCCCCCAAATTCATTGTCATGGAGGCCATGGCGGCGGACTGCCTCTACCAGGGCGCCCTGGCCGGGGACGGCAAGCCCCGGACGGTCACCGGCGACCTGCGGACCATCATGGCGGGTCTGGCCTGCGGCGAACCCAACACCATCTCCTGGGATATCCTTCGCAACCACGTCTCCGCCTTCGTCTCCTGCCCCGACTGGGTCAGCGCCCGGGGAATGCGGATGCTGGCGGTGCCCGTGAAGGGCGATCCCACGGTGATCTCCGGCGAGAGCGGCGCGGTGGGCATGGGCCTTCTTGCCGAGCTGATGGAGAACGACTGGTACGGAGAGCTCCGGGAGGCCATCGGCCTGGACCGGTTCAGCCAGGTGCTGCTGTTCTCCACCGAGGGCAATACCGACCCTCTGAAATTCCGGAAGGTAATCTGGGACGGAGAGTACGCCACGGTTTAATCGGTTTACGCTTCGCGGCGGACCCGCATCATGGGTCCGCCGCGATCTGCTGTTCCGGCGCCGCCGGCGGCCGGCCCTTTTGTGATTTCGACCAGATATGCGGGCGGCACCCCTGTTGAAACCGCCGTCCAATCAGCCGGAATTTAAGCAATTCCGGCTATTCAACGCTCAAATCGTATTCCGGCGGAGACTTTATATCAATCGTACAAAATCTGTAACGCTCCCTGTGCTCATAGGCCCCGGGGCATATCCAGGCGCCATTTACAGCTTTGACGGCCTGTCTCATAAAGATCCTTCGCAGCTCAACATACATTTTCTCTGCCGTTTCTCCGTCATAATACATCGTACCGATTTCCGTTGGGAAAATCGCGTTTTCACAATAGACCCCGTTGCGGTCAATACAGATGAATCCTGAATTCTCTTCACTCAGCGCACAAAGCCTCCCTGCCTCCTGACCTGTGCCGCGGCTGTACGGAACGGGTCTCCACCGGTATTCCTCATCTTTCCGGAAAATCAGTATCTGCATATTTCCAATATGGGAACCGTGAAAATTGACACCCAGGTTTTCTGTATCCATAATACTGTTATAGAAAATTTCCCCTGAATCAGAATAGGCCTTGTTTGCAAAATGGCGGAATGCCCAGCAACGAGAGATATTTTCGCCAATCAAGGCAGATTTTTGCAGGCGGGCTGACGCCCGGCAAGAAAATTTAACGCAGAGCGGCGGAAAAAGATCCACTGTTTGGGCCTTTTGACTTTTTTGAAACAAGGCCTAGGCCGGCACATAGCGGATTTCCAATCTGGTTTGAAATTCTTCAAATACGGCCCGCAAATCATCTTCTTCTCCATAGGCACGAAATCCTCCGTTTTTCATGGTGATTCCCCTTGCAATTTCGTTTTTTGCTCTGATTATAGCATAGCCGGATCTGGCTTTCCACCACAGCCGGTAAACCGCCCGGGCCCGGACGCGGGGATACAAGCGGAAACCGCGCAGATCCTCCGGGGAAAACCATTCTATTGACGGCTCCCCATATTTCCGTTAAAATAGACCAGACTATTACAGGAAAACAACACACTTTGGAGAAAACAGAGGAGGTGCCTTATGGCGGCTTCATTCATCGATAAGGCCCGCATTACGGTTCAGGCCGGCAATGGCGGCAACGGCGTGGTGGCCTTTCACCGGGAGAAGTACGTGGCGGCCGGCGGTCCTGACGGCGGCGACGGCGGCCGGGGCGGCTCCATCATTCTGGTGGTGGACGACAACATGTCCACCCTGATGGACTTCCGCTACAAGCGCAAATACACAGCCGGAAACGGCGGCGACGGCCAGGGCAAGCGCAAGTCCGGCAAGGACGGGGAGGACCTGGTGATCCGGGTGCCCCGGGGCACGTTGGTGCGGGACGCCGAGACCAATGAAATCATCAAGGACATGTCCGGTCAGGAGCCCTTCACCCTCTGCAGGGGAGGCCGGGGCGGCTGGGGAAACATGCACTTCGCCACACCCACCCGGCAGGTGCCCCGGTTTGCCAAGGCGGGCCTTCCCGGCGAGAGCCATGATGTGATCCTGGAGCTGAAGCTCCTGGCGGACGTGGGCCTCATCGGCTTCCCCAACGTGGGCAAGTCCACGCTGCTGTCCGTGGTCTCCAAGGCCCAGCCAAAGATTGCCAACTACCACTTCACCACCCTGTACCCCAACCTGGGCGTGGTGTGGGTGGACGAGGGCGTCAGCTTCGTCATGGCGGACATCCCCGGCATCATCGAGGGGGCCAGCGGCGGCGCGGGCCTTGGCCACGACTTTCTGCGCCACATCGACCGCTGCCGCCTTCTGATCCACGTGGTGGATGTCTCCGGCAGCGAGGGCCGGGACTCGGTGGCGGACTTTGACGCCATCAACGAGGAGCTGCGGCAGTACAGCCCGGAGCTTTCGGAGCGTCCCCAGATTGTGGCCGCCAACAAGGTGGACATCATGGAGGAGCCGGAGAACCTGGAGCGGCTCCGGGCCCACGTGAAGGCAAAGGGCTTTACACTTCTTGAAATCTCGGCGGCGGCCCACCAGGGCACAAGGCAGCTGGTGGGCCGGGCGGCGGAGATGCTGTCCGTCCTGCCCCCGGTGACGGTGTACGAGCCGGAGTACGTGCCAAAGCCCCCGGCGGCGGACAGCTCCGCCCCTCTGGACATCCGCCGCAGCGACGACGGCACCTGGCTGGTGGACGGCCCCTGGCTCCAGCGGCTCATGGGCAACGTGAACTTTGCCGACTACGAGAGCCGCATGTGGTTTGACAAGACCCTGCGGGAGTCCGGCCTGTTCCAGCGGCTGGAGGAGATGGGCATCCAGGACGGGGACACGGTCTCCATGTATGACTGGGAGTTTGAGTATCAGCGGTGAGGAGAAATAGATATGCCTGTTTATAAACCGGAGGATTATGAGGAAGTTATTGCCCGCATCCGGAAAAAGGTAGTGGAAAACCACGTTCAAATGGGGGCGTGCCTGTCGGAAGAGACAATTGCCGCATTTGAGAAAAACTGCGGCATTCAGCTGCCGCAGGCTTACCGTATGTTCTTGACGCAGGTCGGAGACGGATGTGAGAGCATGGTTGACGGATTTCAGTTGAACCGGCTGGAGGATCTGGAGCAAAAAGACTTATCCAGGCCGTTCATGCTGGAAAAAGAGTGGATTTGGGAATGTGAGGATGATCGGTATGGAGAGCGGTATGACACCGTCGAACAGGCGATACAGGAAAATGTGTATCAAGGCAATATTGAGTTGATCGATGTTGGAGATTGCAGGACCTACAATTTAATTGTTACGGGAAAATGCCGCGGAGAGGTTTGGGATTTTACCGATGCAGGCGTTCAGCCCTGCTGTGAGCGGCAGGACTTTTTGGGATGGTTCGAACTATGGCTGGATCATCCGGACAGCACGGATTATCTCAAAGACTATGTGTATGAGTGAAACATTCTCCGGCTTGGCATTTATTGGCCCCCCATTTGGCAGACAGACCGTCTGCCAAATGGGGGGCAATTGACATCAGTTCAGCGTATCCGCCGCCTGGGCGAAGAGCTCCGCGATCCGCTCTGCGGCGGCAGGGCAGGTTTTGAGCTCCGGGTCGGCGGCCAGCAGTTCCTCTGCCGCGGTCTGGGCCTCCTTCAAAAGACCGGCGTCACAGCCGATGTCGGCAATCCGCAGGCCCGGCAGGCCGTGCTGCCGCTGGCCGAAGAAGTCTCCGGGGCCCCGGAGCCGCAGGTCCTCCTCGGCGATCCTGAACCCGTCGGCGGTTTTTGTCATGACCTTCAGCCGCTGCCGTGTCTCCTCACTGCGGTTGTCGGAGACCAACACGCAGTAGGACTGGTGCTGTCCCCGGCCCACCCGGCCCCGCAGCTGGTGGAGCTGAGAGAGGCCGAACCGCTCCGCGTTCTCAATAATCATCAGCGAGGCGTTGGGCACGTCCACTCCCACCTCGATGACGGTGGTGGACACCAGCACGTCCGATTCATGGGCGGCGAAGGCGGACATCACCGCCTCCTTCTCCTTGGGCTTCATCTTTCCGTGGACGAAGGCGATCCGCAGGTCCGGCAGGGCCTGGGTCTGGAGCATTTGGGCGTACTCCGTCACCGCCTTGCGCTCGTCGGGGGCCTCGTCGCTCTCCGACACCATGGGACAAACCACGTAGGCCTGCCGACCCTCCGAGACCTGCTTTCGGATGAAGCTGTACAGCCGGGGGTGGTAGCTGCCGGGGACGGCGTAGGTCTCTACCGCCCGCCGCCCGGGGGGCAGCTGGTCGATGACCGACACGTCCAGGTCCCCGTACAGAATCAGTGCCAGGGTTCGGGGAATGGGCGTGGCGGACATGACCAGGGTATGGGGGTGCCGGCCCTTGGCGATCAGCGCCGCCCGCTGGCCCACGCCGAAGCGGTGCTGCTCGTCCGTCACCACCAGTCCCAGGTCCGCGTACTCCACCGTACCGGTGATGAGAGCATGGGTGCCGATCACAAAATCGATCTCCCCCGCCGCCAGCTGGGCCGATATGGATTTTTTCGCCCTGGCCGGGGTGGAGCCGGTGAGCAGGGCGCACCGGACGCCCAAAGACTCCAGCAGGGGGGACAGCCCCTTGTAATGCTGCTGGGCCAGGATCTCCGTGGGAGCCATCAGAGCCGCCTGACGGCGGTTTTTCACGGCATAGTACACGCAGGCTGCGGCCACCATGGTCTTGCCGGAGCCCACGTCTCCCTGGCACAAGCGGTTCATGGGCGCGCCGGAGGCCATGTCCGCCAGGGCTTCATCCACGCACCGGCGCTGGGCAGCGGTCAGTGTAAAGGGAAGAGCCTTGCAAAAGATCTCCATGTCCACGGCGGCGCAGGGGGGGACGGATACCGTCACCCGGCGCTCTCGCAGGCGCTGGAGGCCGATGGCGAAGAGGAACAGCTCCTCAAAGGCCAGCCGCCGCCGGGCGAGGTCCAGGGCCTCCGGAGAGGTTGGAAAGTGGATGTTCTCAAAGGCGAAGCCCGCGTGGCACAGCTGGTGGTCCCGGCGGACGCTGTCCGGCAGGATGTCCGGCAGAATGGCGGCGCAGGCGTCCAGCCCCTGGCGGATGGACCGCCGCAGCACCAGCTGGCTGACCCCGGCGGTGAGGGGGTACACGGGCACGATGCGCCCGGTGACCTCACGCCGTCCCTCCGGCTCCACCACCGGGGAGGTCATCTTCCGATGCGTCCCCCGGCCCTCGGCCCGGCCGTAAAAAATGTAGGTCTCCCCGGGGCGGAGACTGTTTTTGAGCCACGTCTGGTTGAAGAAGGTGACATCCAGGGCCCCGGTCTCGTCCACCGCCCGGAGCTTCACCAGCTCCATGCCCTTCCGGACCCGGGTAACGGTGGGTGCGGCGGCCGCCATGGCCGCGCAGCAGGCGGGTTCGTCCTCCGGCAGCTCCGCGATGGAGCGGAGGACCGTGCGGTCCTCGTACCGCCGGGGGAACCAGGAGATCAGGTCCCGCAGGGTGCGGATGTCCAGCTTTGCCAGGGCCTTGGCCCGCTGTTCGCCGATGCCCTTGATGTACCGCACGTCCGTGGCCAGGTCCGCCATGACAATCCCGCCTTCCTGAAAAATTCTGGTTCCATTATAAACAAATTTTGAAAACTTGCAAAGAACTTTGTAACGAAATCCCAAATTCCCCGTCCTATGCACGAAGGAGGTGAGGAGATGCCCGATTTTGAGGAGGTCTACCGGCTGTATTTTGCCGACGTATACAAATATATCCTGGCTTTGAGCCGGGACGGAGCTGTGGCGGAGGAGATCACCCAGGAGACCTTCTTCCGGGCCCTCTCCACCATCGGCACCTTCCGGGGGGACTGCCAGCTGCGGGTCTGGCTGTGCCAGATCGCCCGGAATCTGTATACGGACCTCTGCCGGGAGCGGCGGCGGTTCCGGGAGAGCCCCGCGGAGGCGGGAGACGGCGGCATTGAGGAGGGCTTCGCCGACCAGGACACCGCCAAACGGCTCCACGCCCTGCTCCACGTCCTGCCGGAGCCCTACAAGGAGGTCTTCTCCCTGCGGACCTTCGGGGAGCTGTCCTTCGCCCACATCGGGGAATTGTTCCAGAAGAGCGAAAGCTGGGCCCGGGTGACCTACTTCCGGGCCCGGCAGAAATTGAAGGAGGGATTGGATGAACTGTAGAATCGTACAGGACCTGCTGCCGCTGTACCACGACGGCGTGTGCTCTCAGGAGAGCCGCACGGCGGTGGAGGAGCACCTGACGGGCTGTGAGGCCTGCCGCCGGATGCTGGCGGACATGGACGCGCCATTGCCGGCGGCGGCGGAAAAACAGGCCGAAAATGACGCCGCGGTGGTAGAGAAGATCGCCCGGGAGTGGCGGCGGCTCTGGCGGCGGGCGCTGCTGACGGGCACTGTGGTTGTGCTGGTGTTATGCCTGGGCGGCTTTGCGTTTTGGTACTCCGTGACCCAATGTGCGGTTCCCATGGACAGCGGAGACTATGCCTACCTGAACACCTGCGTGCTGGAGAGCGGCGAGATCTGCGTGGATGTGGGATTGAACAGGGCGTGCCGGAACTGCATGTACTATGAAACCGATGAATCGGGGGGAGTACACCTCTGCATCCTCCGCCCTCCCCTGCGGCTGAATATTTTTTTGAATGCCTACGAAAAAATGTTTCCGTTCGACCTGGCGGCAGCCCGGTGGAAATTTGATCCCAGGGATTTTTCCAGCGTCGAACCGGAAAATGTGTACTTCGGTGTAGGCGAGGACTCCATCCTGTTGTGGAGCAAAGAGGCCGGTTATGCCGTACCTGCTGCCACAGAGACGGAGGAGGCCTTCTGGAATGACTGGTCCCCCGGTCACGTCTTTTGAGATTCGGAAAACCTTCCGCCAGCCCCCAGAACAAGGCCAGGTGGAAATTTGACCAGGCGGGCGCCGACTGTTGGGCGAGCCGCCAGTACTGACAGAAAAAACAGATTGAGCGTCCCCCAATGCCCCGTCCCCGCAGCCGCCCCCGCAACCTCCAGGAGTGGAGGGGGGTGTGTGCGGGGGGAACGAAGGTTCCCCCTGCGCGATTTTAATCACCCGCCCGCAGGCGGCCGCCTCGCTGACGCGAGGCGGCCAGGATACATAAAAGACCCCCGGGCAAAAGCCCGGGGGTCTTTTATGTATCCCTTATTCCTCGGGGACAATGGCGCCGTTGGGGCAGGTGTCGCAGCAGGAACCGCAGTCCAGGCAAGCGGCAGCGTCGATGACGTAAGCGTCATCGCCCTGGCTGATGGCGCCGGCGGGGCAGGCGTCCGCGCAGGAACCGCAGCTGACACAGGCAGAAGTAATCTTGTAGGCCATGGGAAGCACCTCCATTAGAATTTACGTTCATTGTAGCACAGAATTTCAAAAATGCAAGAGGAATGTTAAAAAGGTAACGTGAAATTTTTGAAAAAGTCCCGAAAACAATCCAAAACAAAGTTTGCTAAAACTAACTATTCACAATTTGTTTTCAAATTAGTCAAAGAAAGTCAAAAATACCCTCTTGACAATTAAGCGAATCGTGGTATACTGACATCAGAACAAAGATTAAAGAAAGTCAAAGTCAAAATCGAAATGAACTTACAGAAAGAGATGGTGTCCCATGGGAATTACCGATCTGATCGCCGGCTTCCTCCAGGACAGCCTGGACGAGGCGGAAAACGGCGTGCTGGAAATCCAGCGCAGTGACCTGGCCCAGCGGTTCAACTGCGTGCCCAGCCAGATCAACTACGTGATGAGCACCCGCTTCTCCCCGGAACGGGGCTACATCGTGGAGAGCCGCCGGGGCGGCAACGGCTACATCCGCATCACCCGGGTGCGGGTGGACCGGCAGACGCTTTTGATGCACGTCATCAACACGCTGGGAGAGGCGGTAGACCTGCCCTCCGCCCGGGCGATTCTGGGCAATCTGGCCCAGTCCGGAGCGGTGGAGGAGGACATCTGCCGGGCCCTGGCGGCGGCGGTGAGCGACAAGGCCCTCTCCGCCGCACCCCGGGAGCTGCGGGACCAGGTCCGCGCCGCCATTATGAAGCAGGTGCTGATCCTCCAGGTGTAGCACCCGTTTTTCGGAATCGTATAAAAGGTATCAAAAATATATTGGATATAGCAGGAGGTATTTGATTATGAAATGCGAGAATTGCGGTAAGAATGAAGTTACCTTTGTTTACCAGAGCAACGTCAACGGCCATGTGGAGGAGAAGCACCTTTGCGCGGAGTGCGCGGAGAAGCTGGGCTACACCCAGCGGGTGGCGGCCCAGCGCCAGAAGATGATGCAGGGCTTCAACAGCTTTTTCAACGGAGGCATTCTGGAGGACTTCTTCTCCCCCATGCCCAGCCTGCTAAACCGGCGGGGCTGGCTGCTGGAGGATCCCTTTGACGACTTCTTCGCCGACATGCCTGCCCTGGGCCCGGCGAGGCAGGAAGCGCCCAAAGAGGAGAAAAAGGACGGGCTGGTAGACCAGGAGGAGCAAAGCCGCTTTGCCCGGATGCGGCAGATGAACGCGCTGCGGATGGAGATGAAAAGGGCCGTCCGCCAGGAGGACTTTGAGCGGGCCGCCCAGCTGCGGGACCAGATCCGCGCCCTGGAGGCGGAGCACAAGGAGGACGGGGCGGCCCAGTGAGCCGCTCCGCAACGGAGGAAAGGAAGATCAAAGATCATGAATGAGAATAAATTTACCCCCAGGGCCGAGACAGCCCTGCGTCTGAGCCAGGAGGCGGCGGGAGACCTGGGCCACGGGTACGTGGGCACGGAGCATTTGCTGCTGGGCCTCCTGCGGGAGGAGGACGGCGTGGCCCACGACGTTCTCACCGAGGCGGGCCTCACCGCCGGCATGGTGGTGGAGATTATCAAAAAGAGCGTGGGCGCGGGCCTGCCCGGCGGCAACCCCGCCCAGGGCCTTACCCCCCGGGCCAAGCGGGTGGTGGAGATCGCCATGGAGGACTCCATCCGGGGCGGCTGCAATTATATCGGCACGGAGCACCTGCTGGCGGGCATCCTGCGGGAGGGCAACAACATGGCCGTCCGTATTCTGCGCACCGCCGGGGTGGACGCCCGGAATCTATACAGCGCCCTGATGCGCAAGCTCAGCGACCAGCCCCGGAGCAAGACCGGAGAGGCCCGGGGCGCCGCGGCCCCCCGGGAGGAGAAGGGGAAGAACCTGCGGGAGTTCACCCGGGATCTGACCGCCGACGCCCGGGCGGGCCGCCTGGACCCGGTGATCGGACGGGACGACGAGATCCAGCGGATGATCCAGATTCTCTCCCGCCGCACCAAGAACAACCCCTGCCTCATCGGCGAGCCCGGCGTGGGCAAGACCGCCCTGGCGGAGGGCCTGGCCCGGAAGATCGTCCTGGGGGACGTGCCCGAGGACCTGCTGGACAAGCGCATCCTCTCCCTGGACCTTTCCGGCATGGTGGCGGGTACCAAGTACCGGGGCGAATTTGAAGAGCGCATCAAAAAGACACTGGAGGAGGTCCGGCGCTCCGGTGACGTGATCCTTTTCATTGACGAGCTCCACACCATTGTGGGCGCCGGCAGCGCCGAGGGCGCCGTGGATGCCGCCAACATCATCAAGCCCGCCCTGGGCCGGGGAGAGATCCGGGTCATCGGCGCCACCACGCTGAACGAGTACCGCAAGTATATCGAGAAGGACGCCGCCCTGGAGCGCCGCTTCCAGCCGGTGCAGGTGGGCGAGCCCAGCCGGGAGGCCTCTCTGGAGATTTTGAAGGGTCTGCGGGAGAAGTACGAGCAGCACCACAAGCTCCAGATCACCGACGAGGCCCTGGACGCCGCCGTAAACCTCTCCGCCCGGTATATCAACGACCGCTTCCTGCCGGACAAGGCCATCGACCTGATGGACGAGGCCGCCAGCCGGGTGCGGATGGAGACGGAGGAGCCCTCCGAGGAGCTCAAGAGCCTGGAGGAGAAAATCGCCGCCCTGACAAAGGACAAGGAGGCCGCCATCGCGCGGCAGGACTATGAGACCGCCGCCCAGCTGCGGGACATTGAGCGGAACTACCAGGAGCAGGTGGACATGGAGCGGGACAAGCGCAAAAAGAACACCGCGGAGCACCGCCCCGTCACCGCCGAGGACATTGCCGCCGTGGTCTCCGGCTGGACCGGCATCCCCGTCACCCGGATGACCGAGGACGAGGGGGCCCGGCTTCTTCGGATGGAGGAGACGCTCCACGAGCGGGTGGTGGGCCAGGACGAGGCCGTCCAGGCCGTGGCCCGGGCCATCCGCCGGGGCCGGGTGGGGCTGAAGGACCCCAAGCGCCCCACCGGCTCCTTCCTCTTCCTGGGACCCACCGGCGTGGGCAAAACGGAGCTTTGCAAGTCCCTGGCGGAGGCCATGTTCGGCGACGAGGCCGCCATGATCCGCATCGACATGTCCGAGTATATGGAGCGGCACACCGTCTCCCGCCTCATCGGCTCCCCCCCGGGCTACGTGGGCCACGAGGAGGGCGGCCAGCTGACGGAGAAGGTCCGCCGCAAGCCCTACTCCGTGATCCTCTTCGACGAGATTGAAAAGGCCCACGAGGACGTGTGGAACGTACTGCTCCAGATCCTGGACGACGGCCGCATCACCGACTCCCAGGGCCGCACCGTGGATTTCAAGAACACGGTGATCGTCATGACCAGCAACATCGGCGCAAAACGCCTCACCGCCGCCGGCGGAAAGCTGGGCTTCTCCACCGGCGCGGAGGACGAGGCCCAGGACGCGGAGCGCCAGTTCCAGCAGGCCCGGGAGGCGGTGCTGGGGGAGCTGCGGCAGACATTCCGCCCGGAGTTTTTGAACCGGATCGACGATATCATCGTCTTCCGCTCTCTCACGGAGGAGGACATTCGGGAGGTGGCCCGCAGGATGCTGCGCACCGTCTCCGCCCGGATGGAGGCCATGGGCGTCCACCTGGACGCCAGCGAGGAGGCCGTGGCGGAGCTGGCCCGGGAGGGCTTCGATCCCAAGTACGGCGCACGCCCCCTGCGGCGGGCCATCCAGAGCAGGGTGGAGGACACCGTGGCCGAAAAGCTCCTGGAAGGCACGTTGAAGGCCGGGGACACGGCGAAGCTCACTGTGGAGGACGAGAGGCTCCTGGTGACGAAATAAGTGAAAGGGCCGGAGGCGCAAGCCTCCGGCCCCTGTTTTACTGATACCGCACGAACACCCAGTACGCCGGTCCGGACAATCCGTTTGGGTAGTAGCGCCGCAGCAGGATGTCCGGCTCCGCCGGGTTGGCCAGCACCTGCTGCTCCGGCAGGCGGTTGCTGCCCAGCTCCGAGGTGGGGACGAGGTCTTGCCCGTCGTACACCGTCTTCCCCACCGGCTCAAAGCCCGCCGGGAGCTCCTGGAGGACGCAGTCATAGGGCACGGCGTCGTACCGGGCCTGATCCTCCGGGGCCACTTCGGTGTAATAGGGGAGGTAATAGGTGTCGTTCAGATAGACGTAGACCTCTCCCTGATACCGCAGCAGCGTCAGTCCCTGCAAAACCGATTCCACATAGCGGACGTAGCCCATGTAGGATTCCTGCGTCTGCTGGTCGCAGCACTCCTGATAGACATACACCCACTCCGGGCGCTCCGGGTTGATGTAATAGGGGAGGAGGTCATCGTGACCGCTGACGGCAGTCTCCCCGGCATAGGCAAAGCCCTCCGGGCATTCCGCGGAGATGCCGTGGCTGGAGACCACATAGGTCACGCCGTCCACCGTCAGGCTGGGCGCCCAGTCGCCGGAGCATCCCGGATCATCCACCCCGGCGGCAGGCGGCGTCTCGCTGTCCGCAAAGAGGCCGTTTTCCGCAGGCGGAGAGCTGTCCGCCTGGGCATTGTTTCCCGCGGGCCGGTCATACGCGGGAGAGAGCCAGGCCCTGGCGATCAGCAGCACCAGCGCAAGGCACGCGGCCAGGGCCGCCGCCCAGGGCCAGCTCCGGCGGCGGGACACTGCATACCCCGGCGCGGCCTCCCGGATGAACTCCTCCTGAATATCCCCTATGGCGTATAAAAGCCGCTCTGCGCTCATACTGTGAACCCCTCCTTTTCCAGGTGCTGCCGCAGCTGCTCACGCAGGCGGAAGAGGGTGGAGGCCGCGGTGTTCTTCCGCATCCCGTGCATCGCCGCCAGCTCCTCCACGGAGCGGAAATACCAGTACCGCTGGACGAACAGCACCCGCTTCTCCCGGGGCAGGGCCTCCAGAAAGCGGTTCAGGCTCTCCGCCAGGGCCTGGGCCTCCACCTCCCGCTCCGGGCGGCCGGCGGCGGGGAGGCACTCCTCCAGCTCGCTGAGGGCCAGCTCCGTCTGTCCGCCGCCCCGCTTCCGGGCCCGCAGGGCCCGCCAGCGGTCCAGGGAGAGGTTGCGGGTCAGCTTTCCCAGGAAGGTATCCAGCCGGGCCGGACGGCGGGGCGGCATGGCCTCCCAGGCCCGGAGCCAGGTGTCGTTGACGCACTCCGCCGCGTCCTCCCGGCTCTCCAGAATCCCCAGGGCGATGGCGCGGCAGTAGCCGCCGTATTTCCGCTCACTCTCCGCCAGCGCGGCCTCGTCCCGGTCCCAGTACAGGGCCACGATCTGCGCGTCCTCTATGTTCCGCACCTCCTTTTCCCTTCTTCACGAAAAAAACCTCCGCATATTGCATGGATTATATCATATTTTCCGGCGTTGGCAAATTTTCTGTATCATAGGGAAAACTTGATTTGTTCATACTTTTCCTGTATCATAACATTCAATCGCATGAACAGAGAGAAAAAGGAGCGACGATATGCCATTTTCATTTAACTTTGACCCCAGCGCCTTCGGCGGCGGCTTCAACCCCGGCGGCGCCCAGAGCGGCGGCTTTACTCCGCCTCAGTCCAGGCCCCGCAAGCCCCGTAAGGCCATCGGAAACGCCTTCACCCGGACCCTTCTGAACATTGCGGTGACGCTGGCGTTCGGCGCGGTGTACTTCTACCTGGAGCTTCCCGCCCTGAATCCCCACGCTGAGGAGTTCTACGTCTTCATCTTTTTGCTGTGCGCGGTGTACTGCGTGTGCGCCGTATTCACCTCCGGCTTCCAGGGGGAGGGGATCAAGGGGTACTTCGGCTTTGTGAAGAAGCAGTGCGCCCTGCCGTTCCTGGTGGTCCTGGCTCTGATCGCCGCCATTGCCGTCGGCTCCCTCACCAGTTGGGTGGTGCTGCGGGCGGGGGCGTACAGCAGGCTTTTGCCCCTGGAGAGCGGCAACTTCACCGCAGAGGTGGAGGAGATCAGCTACGACCAGATCCCCATGCTGGACGCGGACTCCGCCTCCCGCCTGGGCACGCGGAAGCTGGGCGAGCTGGCGGACATGGTGTCCCAGTTTGAGATTCTGCCCACCTACACCCAGATCAACTACCAGGGCCGCCCTGTCCGAGTCACCTCCCTGCAGTACGGGGACCTTGTCAAGTGGTTCACCAACCGCTCCGGCGGCCTGCCGGCCTATATCATCGTGGACATGGTGACCCAGGAGGCGGAGGTGGTCCGCCTGGAGGAGGGCATGAAGTACACCGTGGCCGAGCACTTCGGCCGCAACCTATACCGCCACCTGCGGTTCCACTACCCCACCATGATGTTCGACGAGCCCTTCTTCGAGATTGACGAGGCGGGCACCCCTTACTGGGTTTGCTCCCGGATCGTGAAGACCATCGGCCTCTTCGGCGGCACGGACGTGAAGGGGGCCGTGCTGGTGAATGCCGTTACCGGCGAGTGCCAGTACCACGAGCAGGTGCCCAGCTGGGTGGACCGGGTGTACTCCGCCGACATCATCCTCCAGCAGTACGACTACTACGGCATGTACCACAACGGCTTCATCAACTCCATGTTCGGCCAGCGGGACGTGACGGTGACCACCGACGGCTACAACTATATCGCCATCGGGGACGACGTGTATATGTACACCGGCGTCACCTCCGTCACCTCCGATGAGTCCAACATCGGCTTCATCCTCTCCAACCAGCGGACCAAGGAGACCCGGTTCTATTCCATCGCCGGCGCGGAGGAGTACTCCGCCATGGCCTCCGCCCAGAGCCAGGTCCAGCAGATGCGCTACGAGGCCACCTTCCCCCTGCTGCTGAACATCGCCGACCAGCCCACCTACTTCATGACCTTGAAGGGCCAGGACGGCCTGGTGAAGATGTACGCCATGGTCAACGTCCAGCAGTACGACATCGTGTCCACCGGCGGAACTGTGGCGGAGTGCGAGATCAACTACCGCCAGACCCTGGCCAACCGGGGACTGATTGACGCGGGGGAGGCGGACATTGACGCGCCCAACGCGGAGGACGTCCTCACGGACACGGCCACCGGCGAGATCACCGACATCCGCTCCGCCGTCATAAACGGCACCACCCAGTATTTCATCCTGCTGGAGGGCGGCAGGGACTATTTCCTGGTCAGTGCCAGCGATGTGCCCCTGGCGGTGCTGCTGAACGCGGGCGACCGTGTGGAGATCTCCTACTATCCGGCAGCCGGAGGCGTGGCTCTGCCCGCCTTTGACGTAAAGTTGCTGGAGACGCAAACCGCACCGCTGACCGAGCCGTTTATACAGGACGTACCCCGCGGGGAGGACCTGGCTTCTCAGTCAGAGGGAGCGGAATTTCTGGAAACCGAAAATTAGACAGGCGCAGCGGGGCCCCGGCGAAAGCCGGGGCTCTTTCTCCCGTTCAAAAAGATCACTCAAGTCCTTGTTCCATAAATTCCAGACTGGAAATTATGGGGAGGTGGACTACCCAAGGGACACTCCCTGCAGGGACATAATCTCTCAAATGACTGCAGGAGCCACTGCCCGATAAATCGAAACCTGCATCACGTTTTTCTGCACTGCTTCCTTTTACCAGCATCAAGCAGCGCTTTGACACCTAGTCCAATAAAAATAATCCCCAATACAATTCCAATCATTATCGGCATATTGGGATCCATCACTGCTGCAATAATTTCTACAGCGCCTATTAATACCAGTATGATCGGTAATGTTATCTTCATATGAGCCGCCTCCGTAAATTGCGTTTTATTGCCCTAACCTTATCGCAATCCGGCTCAAGGGGCAACGTACAATTGGAATTAGGCCTTGTTTAATCAATGGCGAAATGCGCAGCGGCGGAAAAATCTCTCGCCGCTTGGGCGTTTTGACATTTTTCAAACAACGCCTGGATTACCAGCGCTCCCCGCCCAAGAATACGGCTTCTGACCTTAACGTTGACAACCGCCTCTCCGCCCGCTATACTGTCCCCGTAAAAAAAGGAGCGTGGACTTTATGGAACTGACACTGAACGCCGCCCTCTCCGGCGTGGAGACCTCCGGCATCCGCCGCTTTACCGCCCTGGCCCGGGCCACCCCCGGGGCCTGCGCCCTCACCATCGGCGAGCCGGACCTGGACACCCCGGCCCCCATTCGGGAGGCCGCCAGAGCCTCCCTGGCGGAGGGAGACACCCATTACCCGCCCAATAACGGCCAGCCCTATCTGCTGGAGGCCCTGTCCCGATACGAGGAACGGGCCCACGGCCTCCGTTACGCCCCTGACGAGATCATCGTCACCGCCGGGGCCACCGAGGCCATCTTCATTGCCCTGGCCGCCATTTTGAACCCTGGGGACGAGGTCGTCATCCCCACTCCGGCTTTCAGCCTGTATGCCTCCGCTGCCGCCCTGTGCCGGGGCGTGCCCGCGGCCCTGCCTACGGAGAACAGCGGCTTTCAGATCGATCCCGCGGCTCTGGCGGCGGCCGTCACCCCCAGGACCAAGGCGCTGGTGCTCACCTCCCCCAACAACCCCACCGGCTGTGTCTATACCCGAGAGACCCTGGAGGTGGTCCATGAGGTCTTGCGGGACAAACCGGTTTTTGTCCTCTGCGACGACGTGTACCGGGAGCTGACCTATACAAAAGACTACCACAGCTTCGCCGAGTTTTCGGACATGCGGGATCGGGTGATTGTGGTCAACAGCTTTTCCAAGCCCTGGGCCATGACCGGCTGGCGGGTGGGCTGGTGCATGGCGGAGCGGCCTGTCAAGGAGAAAATGCAGGTCTTTCACCAGTACGCCGTCGTGTCTGTCCCCTCCTTTGTTCAGCGGGCCTGCGTCACAGCCCTGGAGACGGACCCCGCCCCCATGCGGGCTCTGTTTCAAAAGCGCCGGGACTACGTGTGCGCCCGCCTTGCCGCCATGGGACTGGAGGCCACAGAGCCGGAGGGGGCCTTTTACGTCTTTCCCAGCATCCAAAAGTACGGCATGGATTCTGAGACCTTCTGCAGGCGGATGCTGAGCGAGGGATTCGTGGGGGTCCTCCCCGGGACGTACTTCGGCGCGGAGGGGTTCGTCCGGATCTCCTGCTGCTACGGGGACGAGGCGCTGCAGGAGGGCCTGGACCGGATGGAGAGATTTCTGAAAACGCTGTAAAAAGCCCGGGAGGCCGCGCCTCCCGGGTTCGTCTATTCCATCATGAGGAGCTTTTTCAAAAATTCCAGCCCCGCCGGGAGCACCGCCTCGTCGTCAAAGCAAAACTCCGGCGCGTGGAGCTCCGGCGTGTCTCCTGTGCCCAGGAAGAAAAACACCCCCGGGACCCGCCGTTGATAGAACGAGAAGTCCTCCGCCGCCAGAACCGGAGCGTCCAGAGGGATGGGGGCGTCCGCCCCCAGACGGTGGCAGACGGCCTCATACAGCCCCTCGTGGTTCCACACCGCCGGATACCCCTGGCTGAGGCGGACCTCCACGGTACAACCCGTCTCCCGCTCAAGTTCCCGGCCCAGGGACTCCAGGCTCTCCCGGCAAAGGCTGTGAGTCTCCTCCCGGTAGGTCCGCAGGCTCCCCTCCAGCACGGTTCTTCCGCTGACGGCGTTGCGCACCGAGCCGGAGACCATCTTTCCAAACCGCAGCACCCGGGGCTCCTCCGGCGGCAGAGCGTCCGCCGCGGCATAGGCCCGGCGGAGGTACTCCGCCCCGGCGGTCAGGGCGTCCCGGCCCTCCGCCGCCCGGCTGAGATGGACGCTCTTCCCAGTGACGGTGACAGTCACCTCGCTGGAGCGGGCCATCAGGGGACCCGGGCGGGAGAAAACCAGCCCCCGGGCCAGTCCCGGCCAGAGATGCAGCCCAAAGACCCTTGTCACATGGAGCTCCTCCAAAATCCCGGTCTCACAGAGCCGCTCCGCCCCGCCGGTGGTCTCCTCGGCGGGCTGGAAGAGAAAGAGGGCGTTCCGGGGCAGGTCCGCCAGACGGGCGGCGGCGTATTCCGCCAGTCCCAGGGCCAGGGCGGTGTGGCCGTCGTGGCCGCAGGCGTGCATCTGCCCCGGGTGGACGGATGCATAGGGCAGACCGGATGCCTCCGTCACCGGCAGGGCGTCCATGTCCGCCCGGAAGGCGGCGGTCTCCGGTTTTCCCGCGTCGAAAAAGGCGCAGAGGCCGCCGGGAATGGGGGCGGTGATCCGGCAGCCCAGGGGCTCCAGAACGGAGCGGACATAGGCGCAGGTCTCCGGCAGCCGGTCATCCAGCTCCGGAATCCGGTGCAGCGCACGGCGGTACGCGACAACAGGCAGCATGGCGGGTTCCTCCTTGTTCGTTACAGCGTCCAGTCCTGGGCGTGGATGCCCAGGAATTTTTGATCCCGAAAGCCGATGCAGATGCCGTGCTCCGGATCGCACTCGCACTCGCCCATGAAGGAGATCTCGGGATAGACCAGGGACCCGTCCCCGCTCTGCGTGACCTCGCTGATGTTCACGGCAATGCCGGTGATTTGGATCTCCTGTTCCAAGTCTGATTCCGCGACGGGGAGCCGGCCTGTCCCCGCGTACATCTCATTGCAGTAGTCGGCAATTTCTTTCCGGTAGTCCGAGATGACCGCATGCTCCAAAAACCAGTTCAGGCAGTCCAGCTCCTCCCGGTTCAGGGGGAAGCCCTCTTCTCTGTAATCCCCGTTTTCATCAAAGCAGTTGTCCCCCACGGAAAAGACAGAGACCTCCGTCTCTTTTCCAAAGACCTGTATCGTCAGCTCTTCCCCGCTGTTCCATGCCTCCAGCATTGCTTTTTCCTCCGTTCCCCAGTCGATTTCAGGCGCCTTGATAATACCACGCCGCTGTCTCCGCGAACAGGCCGCGGGGCGGATTTTGTCACTTTCCACAAAATTGGCCCGGCGGAAATGCGCATTTTTGCGAAAAGACCTCTTGTATCCGCTGGGCGGAATCTGGTATCATAGCGAAAAATGAGATAGAGGCGCGGAGACGATGAAGTCGCGGGAGCCGGCAGGCGAGGAACGCGGCGGGGGCAGATCCGCCGAACTCCCCGTCCGGGCGCGGGCGGAGGGTGGGCCCGTGAGAAATACTCCCGGGACTGTCCGCGGGCTTGCCTGCGGGAGCGCTATCCGCTTACAGGGCACTCCGCACCGGATAGAAGCCGGCGTGGAGCGGGTCTGTTCCAAATCCGGCCGCTTTGGGGCCGGCGCATAATTTTCCGCCAAACGGCGTAGTGTTCCATGGGGACTTCGGCCCTGCCCGCCCCTGGAAAACGACTGTCGTCTGACGGGAGCGTTTTGCGCCCTCCCCGTGCCGCCGAAATGGGAACGGACGCCGGACTGTCGGCAGAGGCGCGCCTCTACCGGCATTTTATTATGCCCAATGCGGAAGCGTGCGGAGGATGAAAGACATGAAATTTGAAAACGTCACAGGCTCCATCGTCGCCATGGTCACCCCGTACCATGCCGGCGGCAGCGTCAACTTTGAGGCGCTGACCCAGCTGCTGGAGCGCCAGATCCAGGCGGGCACCGACGCCATTTTGACTCTTGGCACCACCGGCGAGTACTCCACCATGACCCATGAGGAGGACGCCACCGTGGTGGCCCACACCATCAAGGTGGTGGACGGCCGGGTGCCCGTCATCGTGGGCAGCGGCTCCAACTGCACCGCCACCCAGCTGGAGAAGAGCGTGGAGTACCAGGATATGGGCGCGGACGCCCTGCTGCTGATCGCCCCCTACTACAACAAGGCCAACCCGGAGGGGATGTACCGCCACTTTGCCTCGGCAGCGGACGCGGTACACATCCCGTGCCTTCTTTACAACGTGCCGGGCCGCACCGGCTGTTCCATCCCTTTGTCCGTGGTGGAGCGGCTGGCAAAGCACCCCAATATCTGCGGCATCAAGGAGGCCAGCGGCGACATGTCCTACGCCATGAAGCTCGCCCGCCTGGCAGGGCCGGACTTCGCCCTCTGGTCCGGCAACGACGACATCACCGTCCCCCTGCTGAGCATAGGGGCCAGCGGCGTCATCTCCGTCTACGCCAACGTGATGCCCGCCATGTGCCACCAGATTGTGGCGGACTACCTGAACGGGAACCGGGCCCGGGCGGCGGAAAATCAGCTGAAATACCTGGAGCTGATGAACGATTTGTTCATAGAGGTGAACCCCATCCCGGTGAAGACCGCCATGAACATGATGGGCCTGAACGCGGGCCCCCTGCGGCTGCCCCTGTGCGAGATGAGTGAGGAGCACACGGCGAAGCTGAAAAGATCTCTGGAGGAGGCGGGACTGTTGTGAAAATTCTGCTGATCGGCCGGGGCAAAATGGGCCGCCTCATTCAGGAGACCGCCGCGGCCGCCGGGGACGAGGTCGTGGCCGCCCTGGGCCGGAACGGCCTGGACAGCCTGGGCCGCATGGGCCGGACGGCGGACGTGGTGATGGACTTCTCCCGCCCGGAGGCCCTTCCGGAGATCTGCGCCTATGTCCGGCGCACAGGCACGCCCCTGCTCTCCGGCACCACGGGCTTTACCCCAGCGGACCGGGAGCGTCTGGAGGCCCTGGGAGAGGCGGCCCCAGTGCTGTGGGCGGCCAACTTCTCCCTGGGCATGGCAGTGTTTGTCCGGGCCCTCCGGGAGGTCTGCGGCGTATTGAAGCCGGATTTTGACATTGAGATTACCGAGACCCATCACAATCAGAAGGAGGACGCCCCCAGCGGTTCGGCGAAGCTGCTGCTGGAGGCCATCGACCCCGCCGGGGCCATGGAAGCGGTCTGCAGCCGGGGGGGGACCACCGGAAAACGGGGAAAGGGCGAGATCGGCATCCACTCCCTCCGGGGCGGCACTGTGGCGGGAACCCATACGGTCCACTTCCTGGGCCCCGACGAGGAGCTGGAGATCACCCACCGGGCCGCCAGCCGCCAGATCTTCGTCAACGGTGCGCTGCATATGGCCCGGCTTCTGCCGGGAAGGCCCAACGGGATCTATGATCTGCAAAAGATCCTGTTCGGAGAGAGCGCTTGAGAAAACGTCGGAATCGGGCATGAGGAATTCCGGTGTCCGGCCCCGCGCTGAAAAAACATCGCCCGGCAGCCGCATTTCAATTCATTCCGCCGGTTTGAAAACAGACTCCAGACCGGAAATAGTAAAGAGGCGGCAGGGACGAGGATCGCAGGGCAAGGCGAAGGCCGCAGGCAGGCTGACGCCCGTCAAGGCCGGCAGCGCAGCCATCCGATCCTCAAACCGCCGAACTCTTCTCAGTATTTAGAGAGATTGCTCTCATTCAAACAAGGAGGTTTTATGGACGCGCAGGAGATTATTAACTATATCGCCGCCTCGGAGAAGAAAACACCGGTAAAGCTCTACGTCAACACCCTGGGCCCGGTGGACTTCGGCTCCGCCAGGGTCTTTGGCCAGGGAAACAGCTTTATCGTCTTCGGCGACTGGGCGGAGCTCTCCGCTGTGCTGGAGGCCAACGCCGGAAACATCGGGGACTATGAGGTGGAGTATGACCGCCGCAACTCCGGCGTGCCCCTGCTGGACCTGCGGACAGTGAAAGCCCGAATCGAGCCCGGCGCCGTCATCCGGGAGAAGGTGGAGATCGGGGAGGGAGCCGTCATCATGATGGGGGCCGTCATCAATATCGGCGCTGTGGTGGGCCCGGGCACCATGATCGACATGGGAGCCGTCCTGGGAGGACGGGCTACCGTGGGGGCCCGCTGCCACATCGGCGCCGGCGCGGTGCTGGCCGGCGTGGTGGAGCCCGCCTCCGCCGTGCCGGTGGTGGTGGAGGACGGCGTCCTGGTGGGCGCCAACGCCGTGGTCATCGAGGGCGTCCATGTGGGCGCCAACGCCGTGGTGGCCGCCGGGGCTGTGGTGGTGGAGGACGTGCCGGAGAACGCCGTAGTGGCCGGCTGCCCCGCCCGGGTCATCAAGATCAAGGATGAAAAGACGGAGAGCAAGACCGCTCTGGTGGACGCCCTGCGGCGGCTGTAGGAGAAAAGAGGGGCAAAGCCCCTCTTTTTCTGTCCGCCAGCTCTGCCAAAGCCCCCCTGCAAAGACAGCCTGCCAAAATACAGGACAAAAATTTGGCATCCTCCAGAACTTTTTTTAGTTGCCGGAGACAGCCAACTGTGCTATCCTGTTAGCAATCAAATCAGAGGGGGACGGGCAATGCTGGTTTTGGACTTTATCAATGTGGGCAACGGCGACTCTGCCCTGATACGGGAGATTGAGGGCGGCGCACAGAAATTCGCCATGCTGGTGGACTGCGGGCACGACAGCCTTGTGCGGGACGACCACCCGGGGGAGCTGGACCCCCGCTCCCGGCGGATCTACGCTGGGGATTTTCTGAAAAAGCAGGGTGTCGCCCGCCTGGACAAAGTACTGCTGACCCATTTCCACCGGGACCACATCGGCGGCCTGAGCCGGGTGCTGGAGAGCGTGACAGTCGGTGAGCTGCTGGCCACCTATGTCCCGCCCACCGGCGCGGGCCCCCTGGAGCCGGACGGGGACAACGGCCTGCCCAAGGCGGCTCGGAACGCCGTCCGGTGCCTGGACCTGTACGCCGGGGCCCTGCGGGAGAATCCCGGGCACGTGGAGCGGATGACGGAGCTCCCCGGGACCCGGATGGAGCGCTTCCAGCTGACGGACAGCCTGACGATGGACGTCCTCTTTGGCGAGGCGGCCCTGTACCGCCGTCAGCGGGAGGTCTACGACGCCCTTTTCCGTGGCGAGCGGGACAGCTACGACCTGCTGCACTGGGCCAAGTGCATGAATATCTCCAGCCTCCGCCAGCGGCTGTACTACCACGGAAAGGAGATTGTCCTGGGAGGCGATTTCTATGCCCACATGTGGGAGACGGCCTCCGCCGCCCCCTGCGATATACTCAAGGCCCCTCACCACGCCTCCCTGTCCTCCACCACCCGGAAGCTGCTGAAAATGCTCCAGCCCGAGACCGTTGTGGTCAGCGTGGCGGCGGGGCGGCCGGACGAGCGGCCCCATCCCTATATTATTTCCCTGATGCGGGAGTTTGCGGAGGAAGTCCACTTCACCGACGCGGTGTCCATTCCAGGGCTGGTGAATCCGGTGTTCCATGAGTCGGTACATATTGAGATTGAATAGGAGAAGCTCCCATTCGGCTTCACATTCCCACCGGAAGCGAATAAGCAAACCTGCTAAGAACCTGTATTCACCGGTTGTGAATACAGGTTCTTAATCCTATGCTGATTCATGCGGTTTTGAAACGGTTGATTCACGGGAGAAGCGGGATTCCCCGCGGTTGCCGCCGGAATCAGTCCTCTGTAAATTCAAACAGCTTCTCCACCGCCACATGGAAAACCTTTGCAATATCCATTGCCAGCTTCAGCGACGGGTTATATCTTCCATTCTCCAGATGTACAATCGTTTCCCGTCTTACATGTGCCAATTCTGCCAATTCACTCTGTTTTAATCCCGCTTTTTCCCGATATTCTTTGACCTTCGTATGAAGGGCCATATCAAACTCCCTTACTGTCCGGCACGCAGAATATTATAAATCGAATGCCAGCCCGAGGATTAGACCCCCTTGCTGTCCATCACACAAAATATGATGAATCGTATCACAGCCAATACCAGTATCATCCCTACCAGCGCGTAGCCCGCCAACGGCCCGTCTATGGCTTTGACGGCGCAGGCGAAGGCGATGACAGCAGCGGCAGCGATCATAATTTTCAATCCGATTGCATCTGTTCTGCGCAGATTTTGAATTGCCAGCTCGTCTTTTTCTTCCTTGCTGTACTTATAAATGCGGATTGCCCGTAATGCGAAAAATATGATGGTGAATACGGCAACCGCATTTTGGATCATCTCATAATAATTATGCCAATCCCTTCGTGCCCACATCCAGTAGTAGCAGACAAGAAGTACCGCATAGATAATTTTGGTTCCGACGATTTCCTTTAGGGTGACTTTTGACTTCATACTCCATTCCTCCGTGTGATATATTTCTAACTTACAAGGTGTTGTAAATATATCACTCCACATGTGTCCTGTCAATCATCAAATATGAAATATTTATAACTTTTCGTCTCGCTGTTTTTATACAAAACATAAGGGAGACAAACAGCCATATATTGATATAATCCTGGGCTCGGCCATCCGGAACAGGAATTGAGAACACAAAGTCAAATTGGAGGAGGGAAAAGGACCGGCGTGAGCCGGCCCTTTTGATTTGGCAGAATTACTTGTACAGCTCCGGCTTCTCCATGGTCTCCACCTTGAGGAACTGGGAGGTCCCGCGGGAGGCGTTCAGGGCGTCGCCAGCCACGCAGGCCACATACCCGTCCCAGGAGGAGGGGCCGGTGAGCTTGCCGGCGTGGACGGACTCCACCCACTTGCAGAACTCGATGTCATAGGCCTCAATGAAGCGCTCCTTCCAGTCGGTCATGATGGGCATGGACTCGGCGGGATTCAGGCTGTCCCAGCCGGCGGGGCGGGAGCGGCGGACCACGGCGTAGGGGTCGGGCAGCTTCACGGTGCCGTTCTCGCAGACCACCTCGCACTGGATGTCGTAGCCGTATCCGTCGGCCACCTGGACCTCCACGTCGATGAAGCAGCCCTTCTTGGTGCGCATCAGCATGACCTGGGGGTTGTCATAGCCCTTGTCGGAGTTGGCGGACTGGCGGACCTTGACGCACTGCACGTCCTCGTACTCGTCGTCCAGGAGCCACCGGCAGATGTCCAGCTCATGGATAGCCACGTTGGTGACGCCGTTCTCGGTCTTGAAGCCCGGGCCCTGGGCCACGTTCCGGTGGCAGGCCTTGATGACCAGGGGCGCGCCGAGCTCGCCGGAGTCGATGATACGCTTCATCTCCGCGTAGCCCCGGTCGTAGTGGCGCATGAAGCCCACCTGCACCAGCCGCTTGCCGATCTCCAGCTCCCGCTTGATGATGTCCTCGCAGTCGGCGGCGTTCTGGCTCAGGGGCTTTTCGCAGAAGCACCACTTCTCCTCCGCCAGGGTCTTCATGACGTAGTCGTGGTGGGTGGGGTCGATGGAGGTGATGACTACAGCCTCCACGTCGGGGTCCTTAATCATGCCGTCGCAGTCGCTGCCGTAGGACTTGATGCCGTACTTGGCGGCAGTATCGTCGGCGGCGGCGGCCACGTAGTCGCTGACAGCCACCACAGTGGCGCCGGGGACGGTGTCGATGATGCGGCGGCAGTGGTCCTTGCCGATGGCGCCGCAGCCAATAATGCCGATTTTCAGAACGTTATCCATGATAATCAACCTTCCTTTTTTATTGTTTGCAGGGGCCGCCGCCCCGGCGGCCCTTTGAGAATGTCTCCAGACAGGATAGTCCCCCCTGTCCCAGAGCCCCGTCCGGCCTCTTGCGGGACACGGCAGCGAAAAGCGGCTTTTCCACGCAAAAGGCGCCGCAGAGCCTCTGCTTCCGATTCGTGCCGGGCGGGCTTTGCCTTCCCGGCACACCACCGCCCGCGCCTTGGGCGCGGCTCCCCCGCCGTGCGGGGGAGAGGGGGTTCAGCGGAGGCGGGGCAGCGCCCCGCCGGAGCGTCTAGGCCTTGTTTGAAAAATGGCGGAATGCCCAACGGCGAGAGATGTTTTCGCCAATCAAGGCAAATTTTTGCAGGCGGGCTGACGCCCGGCAAGAACATTTAACGCAGAGTGGCGGATCAAGATCCACCGTTTGGGCCTTTTGACTTTTTTCAAACATGGCCTAAGGGGGATAAAGTCCCCCCTGGACATTTTTAATACTTCCGCGCAGTCTTCTCGTGAGCCAGGTGGTCCTGGTAGGCGGCGATGTTCTCGGGCCGCTCGGAGACCTCCGTGTCGCCAACCCGCCACCAGGAGCCGTAGCCGTCGGTCATGGTCTTGGGCAGAACCTTGATGTCGAAGAGAACGGGGCGGTCCTTGATCTTCCTGGCGTCCTCAAAGGCGGCTTTCAGCTCTTCCATGGTGCGGACGGTGTACCCCTTGCAGCCGTAGCCCTCTGCCACCTTGGCATAGTCGATGTCCATAAAGTCGCCGAAAAGGCCGTCCTCGCTGCGGTAGCGCAGCTCCGTGCACAGCGTTTTGTTGCCGTGGCCCACCTGAAGGTTGTTGATGCAGCCGAAGCTGGCGTTGTCAAACAGGCAGATGTTGATCTTCTGGTGCTCCTGCATGGCCGTCACCAGCTCGCCGTGGAGCATGTGGAAGCTGCCGTCGCCGCAGAAGGAGTAGACCTCCCGGTCCGGCCCGATGGCCAGCTTGACGCCCAGGGCGCCGGCGATCTCATAGCCCATGGTGGAGTAGCCGTACTCCATGTTGTAGGTGTCCTGGGCCCGGGGCCGCCACATGCGCTGCATGTCGCCGGGCAGGGAGCCCGCCGCGCCGATGGCCACGTCGGTATCCGCCATCCAGGCGTTGAGGGCGCCCAGAACGGTGGTCTGGCAGAGGCCGGCCTTCACGTCTTTGGCAAAGCGCTTGGCGGAGTCCGCGTTGGCGTCGTTGATGATGGGGGTCCAGTCGGGGGTGTCCTCAAAAATCACGGCGTCCAGCCGGGCCAGCTCCTCCCGCCAACGGGCCTGGGCGTCCCTGACCTCGCTGGTGTAGGCGGGCTTATAGCCCTCCAGCAGCTTCTCAAGTCTCGGCAGGGCGTCCTTGGCGTCGGCCACCACGGGGACGGCGTCCATTTTCAGGCTCTGGAACTCGGAGACGTTGATATTGACAAATTTGCAGGCGTCGCTCCACAGCCACTTGGAGGAGGTGGTGAAGTCGGTGTAGCGGGTGCCCACACCGATGACCAGATCCGCCTCCTTGGCGATCTCGTTGGCCGCGGAGCAGCCGGTGACGCCCACGCCGCCCAGGGCCAGGGGGTGGTCCCACTCAATGGCGCTCTTGCCCGCCTGGGTGTCGGCGAAGGGAATGCCGGTGGCCTCCACGAAGTGCCGCAGCTCGGCGTGGGCCTCGGCGTACCGCACGCCGCCGCCGCAGATCAGCATGGGCTTTTTGGCGGCCCGGATAGCCTCGGCGGCCTCGGCCAGGGCGGCCTCGGTGGCAGGGCGGCGCTCCAGCCGCCAGATCCGCTTTTTGAAGAAGCTCACAGGGTAGTCATAGGCCTCACCCTCCACGTCCTGGGGCATGGCCAGGCACACCGCGCCGGTGTTGGCGGGGTCGGTCAGCGTCCGGAAGGCGGAGATGGCGGCGCTCATCAGCTGCTCGGGCCGGACGATGCGGTCCCAGTAGCGGCAGACGGCCTTGAAGGCGTCGTTGGTGGTGGTGGCCAGGCTGTTGATCTGCTCCACCTGCTGGAGCACGGGGTCCGGCTGGCGGCAGGCGTAGGTGTCGCCGGGCAGAACCAGCACGGGGATATTGTTGGCGGTGGCGGTGCCACAGGCGGTGACCATGTTGGCGGCGCCGGGGCCCACGGAGGACGTGACGGCGAAGATCTGCTTGCGCTTCATCTGCTTGGCGAAGGCCACGGCGGCCTGGGCCATGCCCTGCTCGTTCTTGCCCTGGTAGACCTCCAGGTTTTTTGCCTCCTGGGTCAGGGCCTGGCCGATGCCCACCACGTTGCCGTGGCCGGGGATGATGAACACGCCCCGGACGAAGCGGCTCACCTCTCCGTCCACGTCAATGTACTGGTTCTCCAGAAACCGCACCAGCGCCTGGGCCATGGTTAGACGGATTGTCTCCATAATATACCTCCTGAAAAATATGAGATCGGTGTTAGGCCTTGTTTGAAAAAAGTCAAAACGCCCAAACGGTGGATCTTTTTCCGCCGCTCTGCGTTAAATTTTCTTGCCGGGCGTCAGCCCGCCTGCAAAAATCTGCCTTGATTGGCGAAAACATCTCTCGCCGTTGGGCATTCCGCCATTTTTCAAACATGGCCTAATAGACGGAAGATCGTTTCGAAGCGCTTGCCCATGAGGGCAGAACGCCTGTCTCCTCACTTCTGTCTGAAATTAACCCTGGTAAATGTGGTCGTTGGCGTCGGGCTTCCAGAGCCACTGGTGCTCCTCGTCGTCAATGCGGGTTTTCAGCCAGGGATCGCCGTCCAGGTGACGGATGCCCCAGGCGTAGCACATGGCGTAGCCCGGCGCGGCGGTCTGGGAGTGGAAGCCGCTGGTGATGACGGCGCAGCCGTTCTGGCCGGTCTTGTAGACCTCGCCGTTGGCAAAGCCGGCGCCGAAGCCCTGGGGATAGTCGAAGCGGTAGAAGTAGACCTCAGGCTGGGGATGGTGATGGGGGGGATAGGAGGACCACTTGCCGGGGTGATTCAGCACCTCACCCAGGACCATGTTGGAGAAGGGGGCGTTATCGTGGTCGAAGAAGGTCTTGATCTCCCGCTCCATGCAGCCCAGCAGCTCGCCATTGCACCCGGCATGCTGGGTCTGGACGGTGTCGGGGGTGTACATGACGGCCTCGAAGGGGGTTTCATTCAGGGTCTTCTGGATGTAGAGCTCGCTGTGGGCCTGGGCGGTGAGGGTGATCTTGGCGCCACGGCCCGCCAGCAGGCAGTAGGCCTCATGGTGGAAGCAGTCAGGCCGGTCAGCCTCCACGGTCTTTCCGTCCCAGGCATAGGTCACCCTGCCGGCAAAGAGCAGCACGGCAATCTCCTTCTCCGCCTCTTCAAAGGTGAAGACGTCGCCGGGCTCCATCACCAGCAGACCGATGTCCATCTGGGTGCCCATGTCGTCCGCGGCCATGTCGATGTAGGCGTTGTAGCCCTGCTTGAGTTCATTGTTTTTGCTGAAATAGGTCATTGGAACCATCTCCTAAATTTCAAGATGACGCAGCGGTATGCCCAAAGGGGCCGGGCGCTTCGCCCCTGGGTTCTCCGCCCGGCAAGGAAATAAAACGAAAGCGCTCTCGCCGCCGCGTGTACGCGGCAAAAGTACCCCGGCCCGCGCGCCCTTGGGGCGCATGCACCGGCGACGAGGAGTTCGAGGCGGTGGAAACGCCCCCTCGGATTACAGCCCGGTGTGCTCCCGGATATACTTCCGCCCCTTCATGGCGTACTCCAGGGGGTTGGCCTTGGCGGGGTCCTGCTCGGCCTCCACCAGCAGCCAGCCCTGGTAGCCGGCATCGGAGAGCACTTTGAACACGGGGTCAAAGTCCACATCGCCGTCGCCGGGGACGGTGAACGCGCCGTTCCGCACAGCCTGGAGGAAGCTCCAGTTGTTCTTCCGTGCCTCCTCTACCACGGGCAGGCGCATATCCTTCAGATGTACATGTCCCACACGGTCTACATACTTCTTCAGCATGGCCAGGGGGTCCTCCCCGGCGAAGGTGAAGTGGCCGGTGTCGTAGCACAGGAAGACATACTTGGGGTCGGTGCCCGCCATCATGCGGTCCGTCTCCTCGCTGGTCTGGACCACGGTGCCCATGTGGTGGTGGAAGCAGAGCTTGAAGCCCCGGTCCGCAGCAATTTTGCCCAGCTTGTTGAGCCCCTCGCAAAAACGCTCCCACTCGGCGTCCGTCATCACGTGCTTGTGCCCGCCGGTGAGGACGGGGGTGTCCATCTGGCCCTGAATGGACCAGCTCTGCTCGCTGACGTTGATGCGGCTGGCGCCCACGGCGGCCAGGAAGTCCAGATTGGCGGTGAAGTCCCTCTCCTCCTCCTCAAAGGGGCGGGTCAGGATAAAGGAGGAGTACCAGCGGCTGGCAATGCGCATTCCCCTGAGGTCCAGGGCCTTTTTCAGCTCCGCGGGGTCGGCGGGGTACTTGTTGCCGATCTCGCAGCCGGTGAAGCCTGCCAGGGCCATTTCGCTGACGATCTGCTGGAAGGTATTCTCCGCGCCCAGCTCCGGCATATCGTCGTTGCACCAGCCGATGGGCGCGATGCCCAGGGAAACGTGATTGGGATCAAACATAAAATACATCCTCCTTAAAAATGAAATCCAGCGGCAAAGCCTTGGAAACCCCGCTCTGTGTCCGTACACAGAAGCAGGAAAACGAAAAACGCCTGTTACAACGTTTATTATAAGAATCTAGCATCAACCACCCGAAAAATCAATGCCTTTTCACGCCAGAACCGCAAATTTTCCGATTTAGCCAAAGACACGCGCCTTTTTCTGTGGAAATGACAGTATCCCGCCGGAGAAAAAATTTTCTCTGTTTACAAATTACCCCTTTCTTTATGGGAAAAAGAGGTGTATGATAGCATAGAAACCGCAAGGGATAGCGGCCCGATGGGACGGAAAGGACAAGACATATGAAAATTGCGCGATATACCGCCGCGCTTGTGCTGGCGCTGGCGATGACGATTCCGATGGCGGGCGCCATCAGGCTGGTAAAGCCCACCCCGCCGAAGCCGGCGGAGGAGGCGGAAACAGCGGAGACGGTGGAGCCGGCAGCGGCAGTGTCGGTGGAAATGCCGAAGGAGCCGGAACCGGCAGCGGCTCAGGAAGCGGACTGGAATCTTCTGCTGGTAAATCCCTGGAACACGCTTCCGGAGGACTTCTCCGTAGAACTGGTAACGCTGGCCTCCTGCGGCCTGAAAGTGGACAAACGGATTCGGGCGGATCTCAACGAGATGTTTTCCGCCTGTCAGGCGGCAGGTCTGCGGCCCCTGATCTGCTCGGCCTACCGCACCCAGGCGGTGCAGACCCGGCTGTACAACAACAAGATCTCCCGCCTGCGGGCCGCCGGGTACAGCCGGGAGAGCGCGGTGGAAGAGGCGGGCCGCTGGGTGGCGGTCCCGGGCACCAGCGAGCACCAGACGGGACTGGCCCTGGACATTGTATCCTCCAGCTACCAGGCGCTGACCAAAAAACAGGAGACCACAGCGGAGCAGAAGTGGCTGATGGAGCACTGCTGGGAGTACGGCTTCATCCTGCGGTATCCCTCGGATAAGAGCGAGATTACCGGCATCAACTATGAGCCCTGGCACTACCGCTATGTGGGCAAGGAGGCCGCCCTGGCCATGCGGGACAGCGGCCAGTGCCTGGAGGAGTATCTGGAGTCGTTGGAGAAAGACGCCGCACAGACCGGTACATCCCCCGCGTCCCATAACATGACGGAAAATCGGTTCGCTTGAGAACCTGTCATAATATAAAACAGCACCCCCGCTGAAAGCTGCTTGTTTTCAGCGGGAGTTGTCTTATGCCTGACCAACAAGGCGGAATTGTAAAGAGAGGAACAGATGAAGCAAAACACGGAGACAAAGACGGCTCATCATCCAATGAATATGTGGCCATTTGCCGCGGTGTTCGTTATATGCGCCGTGATTCAATTTGACGCTCTGACCGCAATCATTCCAAACCAGACAGCAGCTCTGGGGCCACCCCCCTGTTGTTTGGGAAATTGGGGCGGTCCTTATTTCTGTAAAAATGAAAAGGGAAAACATCGATCATCTGCTTTACAACAGTTTCCCGCTTTCAGGCAGAGACGGGCTGATCCTTTTCTTTGTGATCACGGGCGGTATCGCGATGGCGGCGGGCAATTATTTGTATGCGGGCCTAAAACCGTTGTTTATCAGGGAATTGTTTACAGGTTATCCGCTGTATACAATTAGAAATATCATTTACTATCCCCTGGAGGTGCTGCTGATGATGCAGCTTCTGATACATTCACAGGCGGCGGGGGAGCTTTTAACAAAGAGAAGTTCTATTCCCTGGGGAGCATTCGCGCTGTTTTTATTATGGGGATTGCCACATACATTATGGCATGGGTTTTCAGACGGCATTGTATCTGCGCCGAGAGCTTTTATATATTCGATTCCGTTTTATGCCTCTGGTAAAAATATTAAGACAAGTTATATTGGTATGATCCTCCTGTGGTTTTTATAAGGCATGGATGGAACCAGAGGGAAACGTATATTCCGCTTTGCCGTCTGTCGCCGCAGATATTTTATTTGAAAGTGTCATAGCAGGCCGCGCAAGCATAAGAAGGCAGGACGGACCGCCGCGGTCTGTCCTGCCTTCTTATGGAGGCGCCCTGCGCGGGCGGAGGCGTCACTCCAGAGGAACTGTCCGGGCGTCAGCCCTGCCGCCGGAGATGGTGAGCACCCCGTAGAAGGAATGGGCATAGTCCCCGATGCTGCCGGGGTTCAAAAAGAGAGTCTTGCCCCGCATGTCCACCAGGGGGCGGTGGGTGTGGCCGAAGAGGAATACATCCAGGTTCTGCTCCTCCGCCGCGTAACCGGCGGCGATCAGGGACTGCTTCACGCCGTAGGTATGGCCGTGGCACAGCAGGATGCGCTTGTCCTCCAGGCATACCAGTCGCTCCGCGGCCTCCCGGGAGAGGAAGTCGCAGTTGCCGGGCACCTGCTCAAAGGGGATCTCCGGAAAGCGCTCATGGAGCCGCTGGCCGTCCCCCCAGCAGTCCCCCAGGTGGAAGATCGCGCGGGGGGATTCCCGCTCCACCGCCCGGATCATATTGTCGATGTTTCCGTGGGAGTCGGAAAGAACCAGGATTTTCATAGGCGGGCCTCCTTCTTTGTCTGCCCTGTCAGTATACCTCTATTTTCCCGGTTTCGCAACCGGTTTGACACGAAAGCCCAGACCCTGTAAAATGAAAAAGAGATTGATACAGGAGGAAAAACGGCATGGAGAGCAGTTTCGCGTTTTTGGACAGCGCATTTTTCACCAGGGCAGCGGTGTACCCCGGCAGCCTCGGGACATTCCGCTACCGCTTCAAGCGGGAGGGCTGGACCGGCAGCGGCAGGATTCAGGCCTGGGTGTATGAGAATACCAGCTTCGAGCTGGCGGAAAATATCGAGACAGAGACCTTCGACTGGACGGAAGCGGGCGTGGAGGCCCTGCGCTCCTGGCTGGATCAAAAACTTGCGGAGCGCGGGACGCAGCCCTATCAGATCCCCTATCCGCCCGGTCATCCCGACAGCAATTGACACGCCGTAAAGGCCGCTTTAATGATGCCGTTTACTCTCCCAATATGTACGAACAGAGTGGAAATAATGGATCCTTTTGGAGATTTTAGAGATCTCTTTCGGATAAAAAATGTCCAATGCGTCACATAGCGACAGCATCCAATCAGCCCTGGTATTTCCTCTTTCGATGTCGATAATATTGGAATTCGCAATTTGGATTTGTCCCCACCCCAAGGCGCCAATCGTCAGGCAGGACCACGCAAGATGTTCGATGGGGATAAAGCGGGCACCAGAAAAAGATAAGCACCCATTCTTCACTCCGTATTCAATCAGTAACACTACAAAATAATTTTTATCATCTTCATAAAAACGCGCTAACCGCTGCACAGACGTCAGATTTGGCATATTAAATTCGGTGGATGTATTGTGCGTTTTGATGTCAATCAGATAGTAATTTCCGTCAACATCAGTAAACGCAGCATCAGCCATTGCTCTTCTGGCAAAATCGGCGCTAAATTCATTGAGTAATCCATCCGGAAAACAACTGGGCAGCAATTCTCCAATTACTTCCTGAACTGTATCGCCAATCGCTCTGGGGCTGTTATTGATTCGTCTATTTTGAAAATCCGGAACCCTGGAGAGTTCGTCAATCAGTCTGCTCTCCAAATAGTGTAACGTTTGGCTGTTCAGAATTTTGTTCATGCGCATCCGTCTCCTTTTTCGTTTTTGCGGACTGTTCTGCATGTGTATTTCTCTCCCAAAACACACCGTCGGCATAGCCTTGGATATTCGTGTCGAGGTCTGCCATCTCCAAACGCTTTTCGGCCCACACGCAGTACTGCTCATTGGCTTCGACGCCAATGTAATTCCGTCCCAGTTTTTTTGCCACCACACTGGTTGTTCCCGAACCCAAAAAAGGATCAAAAACCACATCGGCCGGGTTGGAGCTTGCCAACATAATCTTCGCAAAAAGCTTTTCCGATTTCTGTGCGGGATGCGCGGTGTTTTCAGGCATAGACCAAAAGGGAATCGTAATATCATCCCAAAAGTTGGAGGGACATGTGTTTCGGTAATTTCCGCCCTCGGTCTCGTCCCAATCTTTGGGTTTGCCGTCGACCTTGTATGGAGCAATTACTTTCTTTCTGATTTTTACAGCATCAAGGTTAAACGTGTAGTGACTCGATTTTGTCGCAAACCAAATATCCTCCAAACCATTCTTCCAATTTGCGGAGGCGCCGCGGCCCTTTTCCCGCTGCCAGGTGATACGGCTTCTGATGGTAAAGAACTCTCCCAGCACCCGGCCGACAATAAGGCTGGTCTCCCAATCACAGCAGACATAGATCGAGCCGGTATCTTTCAAAAGCGGATATATCAGCGAAAGCCACGTTCGAGTATATTCTTCGTAATCAGCGGCGGTTCTTTTTGCAAAAGTTGTTCCATGGAACGTCTTAGTGAGGTTATAGGGAGGATCTGCGATTACTAAATCCACAGATTTTCCAGGGAGAAGGGGCATTACTTCAAACGTATCTCCCAAGATGGTCTTGTTGATGATATTGGCGGCAGATTCTTCTGCCGAATTAACTGTGATACAGCGAGAAAGATATTCTCTCCCCTCTTCAACAGTGAGGTCAATCGTCTTGTTTCTTGAAGATTTTACTTTCTCCATACTATTCCTCGATTCTTGTAAAGCGGCTCATAATTTTTTAAGACAGCGATCATACGATGCCAATTTTTTGTTATATAACTTTTATGGCAAATAGAACGATGCGACACCCACCCAAATGCTGTGACAGCATTTGGGTGGTATGCTTTCTCGCTCGCAATGTCTCTGGAGACTAAGAAATAACCGTTATTAAGACACCTAAAATCCTAATAACGGTTATCGTTTGGTGCGCGAGGCGGGACTTGAACCCGCACGTCCGTAAAGGACACTAGAACCTGAATCTAGCGAGTCTGCCAATTCCACCACTCGCGCGCATCCTATGCAGTTGTGCCCCGTCCGGGGGGAAAGAGGCCTGCCGGAGAGCGCGCTCCCCGGCAGGGGTCCCTCTGGTGCGCGAGGCGGGACTTGAACCCGCACGTCCGTAAAGGACACTAGAACCTGAATCTAGCGAGTCTGCCAATTCCACCACTCGCGCATGGTGTTGCGTCTTTTGGAAAAGACGTTGGTGCGGCTGACGGGACTTGAACCCACACGTCGATACGACACCAGCACCTCAAGCTGGCCTGTCTACCAGTTCCAGCACAGCCGCAAATCTGTTCCCCGGAAAAGACTGCTTGATTATTATAGCCAGAACTTTCCCGCTTGTCAACCACCATTTCCCCATTTTTCCGAAAAAATTTCCCCCGCCGGGGCAGCCGGCGGGGGAAGACTGCGCTCACAATTGGCCCAAAACCTCCCCGATGGGGTCGGCAATCACCAGTCCGGCGTCCAGGTCCCGGGCCACGGCGGATTTGTTGATGAGGGCCAGCCGCTGCCCTCGGTAGTAATTGATGAGCCCCGCTGCGGGGTAGACGTTCAGGGACGTGCCGCCAATCACCAGCAGGTCCGCCGCCGCGATGGCCCGGACGGCGCCGTTCAGCGTCTCCTGGTCCAGGCCCTCCTCGTACAGCACCACGTCCGGCTTGACCGTGCCGCCGCAGGAGCACCGGGGCACGGCGTCGCGGTTGCGGAGCATGAAGTCAAAATCGTAAAACTTCCGGCACTTCTCGCAGTAGTTCCGGTGGACGCTGCCGTGGAGCTCATAGACCCGCCGGCTGCCGGCGGCCTGGTGAAGGCCGTCGATATTCTGGGTGACCACGGCGGCCAGCTTCCCCTGCCGTTCCCACTCCGCCAGCTTCCGGTGGGCGGCGTTGGGCCGGGCCTCCGGAGCCAGGAGCTTGGCCCGGTAGAAACGGAAAAACTCTTCGGGGTTGCTTTTGTAGAAGCTATGGCTTAAAATCACTTCAGGCGGGTAGGCCCACTCCTGGTGGTACAGCCCGCCGGTACTGCGGAAGTCCGGGATGCCGGACTCCGTGGAGACCCCGGCCCCGCCAAAGAAGACGATGCTGCGGGCGCCGTCCACCCACTCCTTTAGTTTTTTGACAGATTCCGTCATAAAAAGCACCCCCAAAAGTATTAAAATAGATCGTGCGAAAAAGGAGACCGTCCCATGAATATTCAGATTTTCGGCTCGTCCAAGTCCTTTGACAGCAAGAAGGCAGAGCGGTGGTTCAAGGAGCGCCGGATCAAATACCAGTACATCGACCTGCCCTCAAAGGGATTATCCCCCCGGGAGTACCAGTCCGTCAAGCAGAAAATTGGATTTTCCGCCCTGGTGAACACAAAATGCCGGGCCTACGAGGATCTCTTCATGGCCTACATCACCCCGGACGCCCAGGAGGAAAAGCTCCTGGAGCACCCGGAGCTCTTCCAGACCCCCATTGTCCGCAACGGCAGGGAGGCCACGGTGGGGTACTGTCCGGAGGTCTGGAGTTCATGGGAGTGAGCGAAGGTTAGAAATTGGGAATTGAGGTGTCCGGCCTCGCGCCAAAGGTACCGCGCTCGGCAGAACCGCCGGGAATATGCCGGCCCGCCCCGCGCCAAAGGAGCGGCCCCCGGCAGAACCGGCAGAAAATTATGCCGGCCCGCCTTCCGCCGGACGGATTCCAATTCACTCCGCCTCTGGCGGAATCTTCCTCTTTTTCATTCGTAACTCCCAATTCCTGATTCAGGAAAGGCGGTGTCTTCGATGGAGTTCAAGCTCCCCCGCAACCGGTTTCTCCGGGGGGCCTACCTCATGGTTCAGCGGTACCTGCGGCACAACGTGGGCATCCAGAGCGCCGCGCTGGCGTTCTACCTTCTGTTTATGATCTTTCCCTTCCTCATCTTTATCAGCGCCCTGCTGGGCCTGCTGCGGCTGGACGTGGCGGGGATTCTTCTGGCTTTGGGTGAGATTCTGCCCCGTGGGGTGGTGGACCTGATCGAGGTCTACCTCACCTACGTGAGCCGGAATCCCAGCCTCCGCCTGATGGTGTTCGGGCTGGTGTTCTCCATTTACTTCCCCATGCGGGCCACCAATTCCCTGATGCGCTCCGTGCGGACGGCCTACCACCTGGGGCCGCCCAGGGGGCCGGCCCGGCACGTGCTGAAAACCCTGCTGTACACGGTTTTGCTGATCGTCACCATCGCCGCCGCCCTGGCGCTGATGACCGTGGGCGACCGGGTCCTGAGCTACGCCGTGGTCCACGTCCGCCTGCCGGGCTTCGTGGCGGAGGCCTGGGCCAGGCTCCGCTTCCCGGTGGTGGCGGTGCTGTGCTACTTCGCCCTGTTCTTCCTCTACGCCCTGGCCCAGGATGACCGCCAGCCCTGGCGGAACATCTGGCCCGGCACTCTGGCGGCTCTGGCGGCCTGGATGGCATTAAGCTGGCTGTACGCGTTTTACGTGGACAACATCGCCAATTACTCCCTGCTCTACGGCTCCATCGGTACGGTGATCGCCCTTTTGATCTGGCTGAATATGAGCTCTGTGGTGCTGATTATGGGGGCGGAGCTCAACGGGACGATTATGAGCCTTCGAAAGGACGGCGGCGGGGCCTGAGCTGTCAGCTGCGGCGCTTGTACCAAACCGCTGCGCCCAGCTACGCCAGACAGAAGATCGCCAGCGCGATGAAAAGCCCTGCGCCCAGCAGGAAGCAATCGTAATTGTCACTGCCGAAATAATACAGCGCTATCCCCCCGATGAAACAGAGGGCCTGCGTGATTTGCAGTCCCAGCCGGCAGACTTTCAGCCTGATATGAAGATTCCGCTCGTCGCGCTCCAGCGCCAGATCCTCCCTGGCGTGCTTTTGGGAGAGACTTCGGAAGATGATTCTTCCGCAGACAATCAGCCACATGAGAAGCGTGCAAACCTGGGGAAAGGAGACGCTCCCGCCGCCGCGGATTCGGAACATCAGGAGCGCGATGAGGAGGAGCTCTCCAAGCAGGCCGATGATAAAATTCTTTTTGTGATAGATCTTCATAGAGCTTGTCCTCCAGTTCCCGGTTCTCCCGCAGGCAGCACAGCTCCTCCACGGTGACGCCGAAGACCTCCGCCATGCGGCGGGCCGGCATCAGCGAGGGGCTGTACTGCGCCTTCTCAATGGAAATAATGGTTCTGGCGGAGACGCGGACCTGCTCCGCCAGCTGCTGCCGGGTCATTCCCGCTGCGGTCCGCAGCTCCCGCACTCTGGTTTTCATGGCGGCCTTCCCCCCCTCCGGATATGAATTCCGCTTCTTGTGAAGCCGACTTCATGTTTCCATGGCAAACGCCCCCAATTAAGAAAAAGCAGGAGGCTCCTCCCTGCCAGAGCGGCGGAAATTCGTAAACGTTTTTTGAATCCTGACGCCATTTCCTTTACTTTCATGGTAAAATGTTCTAAAATAGCGCATATTATGAAAAATGCGAAAGGATGATAAACATTGATGAATGAAAAGCTCAAAGAATACGCCCAGCTCCTGGTCCGGGTGGGACTGAACGTCCAGAAGGACCAGCGGCTGATCATCTCCTCCCCGGTGGAGTGCGCCTTCTTCGCCCGGATGTGCGCGGAGGACGCCTATGCCGCTGGCTGCAAAGAGGTGGTCATGAACTGGACCGACGACGCCCTGACCCGGATGAAGTACCTCCACGCCCAGGAGGAGGTCTTTGACACCGTTCCGGAGTGGCGGCAGCACTTTTTCAACGACCACGCCAAGGAGGGAGCGGCGTATCTGGCCATCTCCGCCACGGACCCGGAGAATCTCAAGGGCGTGGACACCAAACGCATCGTCCGGGCCCAGCAGGCCAGCGGCAAGGCCCTCAAGGAGTTCGACCGCCTCCAGATGTGCGGCGGCTTCCCCTGGTGCATCGCCTCCATCCCCATTCCCAGCTGGGCAAAGCGGGTGTTCCCGGACGCAGCGGAGGACAAGGCCATGGAGAAGCTCTGGGACGCCATCTTCTCCGCCGTCCGCATCAGCGGCGACGGCAGGTGCGTGGAGAAGTGGCGGACCCACCTGGACACCCTGGGAAAGCGGCTGGAGAAGATGAACGCCCTGAATTTCAAGTCCCTCCACTACACCAACTCCCTGGGCACGGACCTGACGGTGGAGCTGCCGGAGGGCCATGTCTGGGAGGCGGGCAACGACGTCACCCTCTCCGGTCAGGACTATATCGCCAACATCCCCACGGAGGAGCTGTTCACCTCCCCCCTGAAAACCGGGATCAACGGCGTGGTGTACGCCTCGCTGCCCCTGGCCCACGACGGCTGCGTCATCGAGGGGTTCCACTTCGTGGTGAAGGAGGGAAAGATCGTGGAGGCCCGCGCCAAGAAGGGGGAGGAGGCCCTGAAAGCGGCCATCTCCGTGGACGAGGGGGCCAGCTACTTCGGCGAGGTGGCCCTGGTGCCCTACGACAGCCCCATCTCCAACCAGAAGATTCTGTTTTACAACACCCTCTTTGACGAGAACGCCGCCTGCCACATCGCCTTCGGCGAGGCCTACCCCTGTCTCAAGGGCGGTCAGCAGATGACCAAGGACGAGCTGAAGGAACGGGGTCTCAACGACTCCATCACCCATGTGGACTTCATGATCGGCACGAAGGACCTCTCCATTGTGGGCACCACCCACGACGATAAGGAGATCCCCGTGTTTGTGGACGGCAATTTCGCGCCGGGGATTTGAACCGCTGTTTGCAAGAGCGCCGCAGAGGCGGATATGATCCGCCCGTCCTCCCGCGAAATCCGGATTTCCCGGCAGACGGGCGGCAGGCTGCCGCCCCTGCGGCATTTTTCAGGATATACAGAATTATAGAAAACCAGAGGAGAATGACCATGGCATACAAACTGAGAGCTTCCGATGAATCTGTTTTGATCTGCGAGGGCGCCCGGGTATCCGGGGACGTGACCCTGGGCCGGGGCGTGAGCGTCTGGTACAACGCCGTCCTCCGGGGGGACGACGGCGCCATTACTGTGGGGGAGGACACCAACATTCAGGACGGGGCCGTCCTCCACGAGGAGACCCGTGTGGGCGCCGGCTGCACCATCGGCCACAACGCCATTGTCCACGGCTGCGCCGTGGGGAACAACACCCTCATCGGCATGGGGGCCATTGTCCTCAACGGTGCGAGGATTGGGGACGACTGCGTCGTAGGCGCCGGGGCGCTGGTCACAGGGAAGATGGACGCCCCGGACGGCTCCATGATCCTGGGCAGCCCCGCCAAGGTGGTGCGGCCCCTGACGGAAGCGGAGATCGCCGGGAACCGGAAATCCGCCCAGGGGTATCTGGCGGCGGCGGAGCGGTACCGCCGGGGAGATGTGTGACGGCGTATGGAGTGGAATTGGCAGACTGTGAAGCATCTGCTGCTGGTGGTCTGCGGCGGCGTGGCCTTCTACTGCGCCCTGCAAAACCTGGCGGCGGTCTTCGCCGCCCTGGGATGGCTGCTGGGGGTGCTGTGGCCCTTCCTGCTGGGCGGGGCCATCGCCTTTATCCTCAATGTCCCCATGCGGGCCATTGAGCGGGGGCTGTTTTCCGGAAACAGGAGAATGAACAAGATCCGCCGCCCCCTGGCCCTGGTGCTGACCCTGGCGGCGGTGATCGGCGTGCTGACCCTGGCCTCGGCGGTCATCGGCCCCGGGGTGGGGGAGGCGGTCATGTCCCTGGGCCAGCAGATCCCCGCCGCCTTCCGGCGGCTCCAGGGCCAGCTGGCGGAGCTGGAGACCTACCTTCCCCTGCTGGAGTCCTGGGCGGAGAGCCTGGAGATTGACTGGAAGGACCTGACGGAAAAGGCCGTGGGCCTGGTCCAGGCCTGGGGCAGCGGACTGCTGTCCAGCGGCGGCGGACTCATCGGGGGCCTTGTCAGCGGCGTGAGCACCTTTGTCATCGGGTTCATTTTCTCCCTCTACATCCTGCTGCAAAAGGAGCCCCTGTCCCGCCAGGGGCGGCAGGTGCTCTACGGGCTTCTGCCCATCCGGGCGGCGGACCGCTGTCTGGAGATCCTGCGGCTGGCAAACCGCACCTTTTCCAGCTTCCTCTCCGGCCAGTGCCTGGAGGCGGTGATTTTGGGCACGCTGTTCGCCGTGTCCATGACCATCTTCCGGATGCCCTACGCATTGCTTGTGGGCGTCCTCATCGCCCTGACGGCTCTGATCCCCATCGTGGGGGCCTTCATCGGCTGTGTGGCGGGGGCGCTGCTCATCGCCGTCACCGACCCCTGGAAGGCGCTGATGTTCATCGTGCTCTTCCTGGTTCTCCAGCAGGTGGAGGGGAACCTGATCTACCCCCACGTGGTGGGCTCCTCCGTGGGCCTGCCCTCCATCTGGGTGCTGGCGGCGGTGACATTGGGCGGCAAGCTGATGGGCATCGCCGGGATGCTGTTTTTCATCCCCCTGTGCTCTGTGGCGTACGCCTTGTTCCGGGACTTTGTGAAGGGGCGGCTGCGGGAGAAAAACGTACCCGTGAAGAAGTGGCGGGACCCGCCGCCGGACCCCAGGCGAAAATAGCGCAAAAGACCTCCGGAAAAATTTCCGGAGGTTTTTTGCAATTCCTACTGACAACTATCCTTGTCAGTGCTATGCTTTGAATGACAAAGATCATTGTCATATTGACAACAACGGTTGTCAGAACAGGAGGCACAGCTATGCCATTGTACAACCGGCTCAAGGAGCACCGGGCCAGGCTCGGGGTAAACCAGCAGGAGATGGGGCGGATGGCTGGGGTATCCCGGCAGACCATCAGCCAGATCGAGCGGGGGGACTACTCCCCCTCGGTGACGCTGGCGCTGAAGCTGGCGAAGCTCTGCGGCGTGGCCGTGGAGGACATTTTTACGTATCAGGAGGATGGAGAAGATGAAAAACAAGACTGAGAAGAGCGAGAACCGGAGGGCCCTGCCCAAATTCTTTCTGACCATGCTGGGGAGCCTGCTGGTGGGATGCCTGCTGGGATCTCTGTTGGGATTCAGCCGCGTCTTCGGGCTGGATACCGGGAAGATCGCCGGGTTGCTGAACGGCGCGGTCCGGTCTGCCATGTTCTGGGGGATCCCCGTGACAACGCTGGTGACCATGGGGACCTGCTTTTTTCTCTACCGCTCCGCCGCGAGGAAATTCGCCGCCTGGGGCGGCGGGGACGAGGACGACGTGTCCCAGTCCGTTGAGATCCTCCTCAGCTGGGCGCTGCTCATCAGCGCCGTGCAGCTGCTGCTCAGCCTCTTTTTCATGACCGCCATCGGGACGTATCAGCCGGAAGAGGGGACTCTGGCCATGATCGGGGCGTTTCTCCTCTCCTGCGCCTGTGTGATCTTCACCCAGCAGAAGGTGGTGGACCTGGAGCGGCGGATGAATCCGGAGAAGCACGGCAGCGTCTATGACACCAAGTTCCAGAAAAAGTGGCTGGACAGCTGCGACGAGTCGGAGCGCCGGCAGATCGGCGAGGCCAGCTACCGGACCTATATGGTGACCACCCGCGTGTGCCTGGGACTGTGGTTGGTGCTGACCGTCCTGGGCATGGTCTTTGAGATCGGGATGCTGCCAGTGAGCGTTCTTTTGCTCGTCTGGGGCGTGATGCAGGTGACCTATGCCCTCTCCAGCATCCAGCTGAGCCGGCAAAGCGCGGCGGAGTGACAAAGACGCAGGAAAAACGCCGTCCACAGAGCGGGAGGGGCTTTTCAAAACAGGGCTCGCCCCCCTGCCGGCCGCTTTGCAGCCGGCAGGGGGGCGATTTTGCAGGAGATGAATTCCCTGTTAGAACCAGTTATTGACGGTGAAATTCCCCTGTGACAACCCCTCTGCCGATTTCAGATCGAACGGCGGCACGCGTTTTGACGGAAATTTATCTCGCCAATCCGCGCACCGCCGCCGATTGGTACAGTCTCTAAAACAATCCCGTAATTTTCCCGTTTTCATCCACATCGATCTTCTCCGCGGCAGGCGCCTTCGGCAATCCGGGCATCGTCATAATATCCCCCGTCAGAGCCACCAGGAATCCCGCCCCGGCGCTGACCTTCAAATTCCGCACCGTGATGGTAAACCCGCTGGGCGCTCCCAGCTTCGACGGATCATCGGAGAAGCTGTACTGCGTCTTCGCCATGCAGATGGGCAGCCGGTCAAATCCCAGCTCCTCCAGCTCCTTCATCTGCTTCCGGGCAGCGGGGGTCAGCGCCGCGCCGTCGGCATGGTAGACTTTTTTTGCAATGTCGTTCAGCTTCTCCTCAATGGGAGCCTCGGCATCGTAGGCAAATCGGAAGTCGCTGGGCTCGCCGCACAGGCGGACCACCTCCTCCGCCAGGGCAAGACCCCCTTCGCCGCCCTTGGCCCAGACCTCGCTGAGGGCGGCGTTCACCCCCAGGGCCCTGCATTTTTCCTCCACCAGCGCAAGCTCTGCGGCGGTGTCCGTGGGGAAGGCGTTAATCGCCACCACACAGGGCAGCCCGAAGACGTTTTTGATGTTGTCCACATGCCGGAGCAGGTTGGGCAGGCCCTTCTCCAGGGCGGGCAGGTTCTCCTCGTTCAGGCCGGCCTTGGCCGCGCCCCCGTGGTTTTTCAGCGCCCGGACCGTGGCCACCACCACAACGGCGCTGGGCTTCAAGCCCGCCAGACGGCACTTGATGTCCAGGAACTTCTCCGCCCCCAGGTCCGCGCCGAAGCCCGCCTCCGTCACGGCGTAGTCCGCCAGCCGCAGGGCCATCCTGGTCGCCATCACGGAGTTGCACCCGTGGGCGATGTTGGCGAAGGGACCGCCGTGAATGAAGGCGGGGGTTCCCTCCAGGGTCTGGACAAGGTTGGGTTTCAGGGCGTCCTTCAAAAGGGCGGCCATAGCTCCCTCAGCCTTGAGGTCATGGGCGGTGACCGGCCTGCCGTCGTAGGTGTAGCCCACCACCATCCTGCCCAGCCGGGCTTTCAGGTCCGGGATGTCCGCGGACAGGCACAGCACCGCCATGATCTCGCTGGCCACGGTGATGTCAAACCCGTCCTCCCGGGGCACGCCCTGCATCCGGCCGCCCAGGCCGTCCACAATATTCCGCAGCTGCCGGTCATTCATGTCCACGCAGCGCTTCCAGGTGATCTTTTTCACATCGATCCCCAGGGCGTTGCCCTGCTGGATGTGGTTGTCCAGCATCGCGGCCAGCAGGTTGTTGGCCGCGCCGATGGCGTGGAAGTCCCCGGTGAAGTGGAGGTTGATGTCCTCCATTGGCACCACCTGGGCGTACCCGCCGCCTGCGGCCCCGCCCTTCACGCCGAACACCGGGCCCAGGGAGGGCTCCCGCAGGGCCACCAGCGTGTTCTTCCCCAGGCGGCGCATGGCGTCCGCCAAGCCAACGGTGGTGGTGGTCTTGCCCTCCCCGGCTGGGGTGGGGTTGATGGCGGTCACCAAAATCAGCTTCCCGTCGGGCCGCGCGCTCTCCCGCAGGAGGCGGTAGTCCACCTTGGCCTTGTAATTGCCGTAGAGCTCCAGGTATTTGTCCTCCACCCCGGCGGTCTGGGCAATCTCCGTGATGGGACGCATGGCGCACTGCTGCGCGATCTCAATATCGGACAGAATCTTCATAACCGGCCTCCCAGAAAATAGGTATTACTTTTTTTGCACAGGGAGATGATACCACGAAATCCCTCGGATGAAAAGGGGGAAATTGCATAAAAGATTCCAAATTTCCCGGAGTTTCGTCTCTTTGGAGGAACGAAGGCCCGGCGGCTCCATGGAGCCGCCGGGCCTTTGAGAAAAAATAGCGCCGTCTTACAGAGAGAATACCTGTCCCTCCTCCGTGACAGAGAGGGTCCTCGGCCCGAATTCCGGGCAGCGGGCCAGAAATTTCTCCGTAAAGCCGAAGTCCCCCCACTGGTGCATGGGCAAAAACCGCCGGATGTCCGCCGTCTCCAGAAAGTACCTGGGGCCCCGGAATCCGTCCTCCCCCAGCCGGGGGTCCAGGGGGAGCATGGCAAGGTCGATGCGCCGCCCCCGCAGGGGCTCCGTATACCGCCGGAAATTGGCGGCCATGTTGTTGTTCCATGCCTTGTCCTCCCCCTCCCAGTGCCACCAGTTCAGGTCCCCGGCGTGGAAGAGGGCGAGGCCGTCCGCCGTCACCAGGAAGGCCTCCCCCTCGTCGGTGGAGGACAGGGCCTCGACTGTGGCCTGGGGCAGGGCACAGGTCTGGCCGCCCCTCAATATATGGCACTTTTCCACCGTCTCAGGGGAGACGGCCCACCGCTCCAGATTCCGCGCGCTCAGCTTGATGTCGCGGCCCAGCACGAATCGCACGGCCCGAGTTCCGTCGTCCAGGGAGAAAATCTGCGGCTTGAAGTGGTCCTCATGCCGGTGGCTGGCAAACACGTACAGGGGAACCCCCGGCCGCAAAGCCGGGAGTTCCCCCTTCCACCAGTCAAAGAGCAGCGTCACGGAGGGCAGCTCCGCCAGAAAACCGCTGTGACCCAGAAAGGTGACGGTCATCATTTGAACTTTACCGCCGTGCCGTAGGCGATGACCTCGGCGGCCCCCTGCATCACGGAGGACGAGCCGAAGCGGATGTTGATGACGGCGTCGGCCCCCAGGGCCTCCGCCTCGTCCACCATGCGCTTGGTGGCGATCTGCCGGGCCTCCACCAGCATCTCCGTGTAGCCCGCGATCTCGCCGCCTACCAGGGTTTTCATACCCGCCATGAAATCCTTGCCGAAGTTCTTGGACTGGACCACCGTGCCCTTCACGATGCCCAGGGCTTCAAACTCCTGCCCGCCGGGGATATAATCAATATTTAAGAGCTTCATCGAATTCTCCTCCTTCAATTTCTTTCAATCTCTGTCTCAGCACCGCCAGGGCCGGGAGCATCAGCCCAACGCAGAGGGCGGCCATGGCCGCAAACAGCCAGAACAGCCACCGCGGCAGGCCGGGAATGAGGCACACCGCGCCGAAGGCGATTACACAGGCCAGCTGCAAGAGGCCGAACATCGCCACTCCCAGCACGGCCTGCCGCCGGTATTTTCTCCGGCGGTGGTCAGTATTGGCTGGCATCCTCTTCCTCGCCTCCGTCGATCTCCCGCAGCCGCTGCCGCAGGGCCTTCAGCGCGCCCACGATCACCGCGCCGCCCACGACCAGCCAGCACAGCAGGGGGAACTTGACGTTCACGGTCTCCCCGCCGCTCCACAGGCCCATGGCCCCCAGAACGATTGCCATCAGGGGCGCGATATACGCGATCACCAGCACCGTCATCACGATAGGGGCGATCTTCTTCTTAGTAGTTTTTCGCATCGTCGATCTCTCCTTTCCCGATCTCCCGCAGCCGCTGGACCAGGGCCGCCAGGATTCCCGCGATTATCAGCAGAGGCACGGCCATGGCAAACAGCACCAGGGGCCAGGGGGCAGTGCCGGGGGACCCTATGAAAAATGCCCAGCCCAGCAGGGCCATAAAGCCGACCAGCAGCGCGGTCATGCTCCCGGCGATGACCAGCGGGGCCGCGTACCGGACGCGGATGTCGCTGCGCTGCTTGTTCTGGAAGGTGGCCCCCTCCTGCTCCAGGGTCTCCATGCGGGCGAGAAGCTCCTGGGCGTCCAGGTCCTCCAGCCGCGCCGGACAGTCCGTCAGACCGCCGCACAGGCGGATGGCCTGCTCCAGATTCTCCCGGTCCCGCTCCAGCGTTATCAGGTGCCGCCGCATGCCGTCGCCCACGGTGTGGACGCCGCTCTGCATCTTCCGGATCTCCTCCAGGGGCACGCCCAGCTTCCGCATGAGCTTGATCCGCCGCAGCGCGTCCACCTCGGCCTCGCCGTAGTCCCGGTAGCCGTTCTCGCTGTTCCGCCGGGGCGTCAGCAGGCCCTCGGACTCGTAAAAGCGGATGTTCTTCTTTGTGATGCCCACCAGGGCCTCCACCTCATTGATTTTCAGATGGTTCACCTCGCTTTCTGATATGATGATATACCTTCCAGAAGGGGGAAGGTCAAGAGTTTTCTGAAAAAATATTTTCTTTGCAGGTCCGCGTCCCTGCGCAGGCCATTTCTCCGGAAGCGCCGGGGCCCCTCCTCCACCGGGGTTTGGAGGGAACCGCTTCCCTTTTTCCCTGTTTCATGTTATAATTCCCCCATGGAAGAAAAAATTCTGACAAGTGGAAATCCCCTGGCCCTCCTGCCGGAGCCCCTTCTGGCCTGGTACCGGGCCAACGCCCGGGATTTGCCCTGGAGGCACACGGCAGACCCCTACCGCATTTGGGTCTCGGAGATCATGCTCCAACAGACCCGGGTGGCGGCGGTGCTGGGGTATTATGCCCGGTTTCTCGCGGCCTTCCCCTCGGTGGAGGCCCTGGCCGCCGCGCCGGAGGACCGCCTGATGAAGCTGTGGGAGGGCCTGGGGTATTACAGCCGGGCCCGGAACCTCCAGAGGGCGGCGAGACAGATCACGGAGCAGGGCGGCTTTCCCGACACTTACCAGGGCCTGCTGGCCCTGCCGGGAATCGGGGAGTACACCGCCGGGGCCATTGCCTCGGCGGCCTTCGACCTCCGGGAGCCGGCGGTGGACGGCAACGTTCTGCGGGTCGTTGCCCGCCTGACGGACTGCCATGACGACATCGCCGCCCCGGGGACGAAGAGGGCCGTTCAGGAGCAGGTACGCGCCCTGATGCCGGAGGCGGAGGCGGACGTGCGCATTTTCAACCAGGCCGTGATGGAGCTGGGGGCCACGGTCTGCGTCCCCAACGGTTCCCCGAAGTGCGGGGTGTGTCCCGCCCGGGACTTCTGCCTGGGCCGCATCCGGGGCACGGCGGAGAGTCTGCCGGTGAAGGCGGCAAAAAAGGCACGCCGGGTGGAGGAGAAGACGGTGTTCCTCCTGCTGCGAAAGGGAAAAATCGCCCTGCGGCGGCGGCCGGACACCGGCCTTTTGGCGGGGCTGTGGGAGTTTCCCAACACAGAGGGCGCGCTAAACGAGGCGGAGGCCGCAGCGGCGGTTCGCGCCTGGGGCCTGGAGCCGAAAGCCTGGAGAAAAAAACTGACGGCGAAACACATCTTCACCCACGTGGAGTGGCGCATGACCGGCTACGCCCTGGAGGCCGCCGGGGAGGGGCCCTTCCTCTGGGCGGACGGGGCGGGGCTGGAGACCCACGCGGTGCCCTCCGCCTTTGCCCGGTACTACGAGGAGGCCCGGAGACTGCTGGAGGAGGAGAGATAGCATGGCAGTATTGCGAATTTTACCGGCCGTAGTGATGACACTGGGGCGGCTGCTGCCCTTTTTGGTCGTAGGGGTGCTGCTGTTTTTCCTGTGGCGGCGGTCCGTCCGCAAGGGGGAGGACCCGGAGTTCAAGGGACCGGTGTACACCGTGGACTACGAGGAAGTGGAAGACGAGGAGGAGTGACCTGTGGCCTTCTGGAAGAAATCTGAGGACCCCTGGGACATTGACCCGGCAAAGGAGCAGGAGAAACAGGACCGGGAGCCCCTGGAAAATCCCCTGGACGCCCTGCGGGACTGGAACGAGGAGCGCAAAGCCAGAGCCGCCGCCAAGCAGGCGGAGTGGGAGGCACAGCCCAAGGAGATGTGTCCTTGGTGCGGAAAAGAGATGGAGCGGGGGTGCCTTGCGGGCAGCCGGGGCGTCTACTGGTTTCCCGGCAGATACACGGCCTCGGCGGCCTGGTGGGGCCCTTCTGTCATTGAGGACAGTCTCCGGGTGGACAACGAGGGCGGCCTTTCCACCTATAAGACCGCCTGGTACTGCCGGAGCTGCAAAAAGATGCTGTTCTCCATGGCGGCCGAGATTTCCGAGACGCTGCCGCCCCAGACCGGGGAGGCGTGTGCCGCGGAGCCAGAGCGGTACGCAGAGGATGCCGGGGAACGTGACGCAGACCGGTGAATACAGGCGAGAAGGAGGCAACCGCAAATGCCATTTTGGAAAAAAAGCGAGGACCCCTGGGACGTGACCCCCGCCAAAGAGCGGGCCAAGCGGGAGCCCATAGAGAACCCGCTGGACACCCTGCGGGACTGGAACGAGGAGCGCAAGGCCAGAGCCGCCGCCAAGCAGGCGGAGCTGGAGGCTCAGCCCAAGGAGGTCTGCCCCTGGTGCGGGAGGGAGATGGAGCGGGGCTACTTCCCGGGGGGCCGGGACGCGATCACCTGGAGGCCGGGGTTCCTTACCGCCAGGGCCGCCTGGATCGGTCCACCCAAAGAGGTGCGGGAGCGCAGTCTGCGGGTAGATGACGAAGGGGATTTTACCACTTATAAGACGGTCTGGTACTGCGGGGACTGCGAGAAGATGGTCATCGACGCCAAGGGGATGCGGCGGGTCAGCGAGCCCTACACCTGGCCGGAGTCTCCCGAGGCGAAGGAGCTGGAGGGTTACTTCCGGGATACCCAGAGGAACAAAGAGGAGGACCCCTCATGATCTGCCGCCTCTGTCCCCGGAACTGCGGCGCGAAACGCACGGAGACCGTCTCCGGCGGCGTGTGCGCCATGCCCGCCCTCCCCGTGGCGGCCCGGGCCATGCTTCACCGGTGGGAGGAGCCCTGCCTCACCGGAGAGCACGGGGCCGGGACGGTGTTCTTCTCCGGCTGCAATCTCCGGTGCGTCTTCTGCCAGAATGCCCCCATTTCCCAAGAGGGCGCGGGGAGGCCCGTGACGGTTTCCCGCCTGCGGGAGATCTTCCATGAGCTGATCGCCCAGGGGGCGGCGTGTCTGGACCTGGTGACCCCCACCCACTTCACCCTCTCCATCCTGGAGGCCCTGGGGGAGGAGCCCTGGCCGGTGCCGGTGGTGTGGAACTCCGGCGGGTATGAAAAGCCGGAGACTTTGCGGCTTCTGGAGGGCAGGGTTCAGGTGTATCTGCCGGACCTGAAATATGCCCTTCCGGGCCCGGCGGAGATGTATTCCGGCGCGGCGGATTATTTTGACCGGGCCTCCGCCGCCATTCTGGAGATGTTTCGCCAGACAGGACCGTACCGAATGGAGGGCGGCCTCTTGAAATCCGGCGTGCTGATCCGGCACCTGATCCTGCCGGGGGAGCTGGAGAACACCCGGCGCTGTATCGACTGGGTGGCGGAGACCTTCCGCCCCGGGGAGGTACTGTTCTCCCTCATGAGCCAGTACACGCCCCAGCCCGGGGCGGAGGGGCGTCTGGGCCGCCATGTGACGAGGGCGGAGTACCGCGCGGCGGCGGAGTATATGGCCAACTGTGGAATTGCCGACGGCTATACGCAGGAGCGGACCTCCGCCCGGGAGGAGTACACGCCTGAATTTGATATGCGGGGCATATGATTGAGCCCCTCCTTTGGCTGGGGTGTTCCTTTGGAATCCGCCCCACGAGGCGGGACGTCGGCACGCCGGGCCCGGCGGCTCTTTTTCTCGCAGGGGAGAACAGTCCTAAGCGGCAAAGCCGCCAAGGGCTGCGCAGATCGTGCCCAGCCATCATCGTGGCTGAATCCCCCTTCGCGGCGCCAGCGGCGCACAAATTACCCTGGCCCATAACCGGATACGGAACCCCCATATCCATCTAGAAATGCGATATAACAAAATATCTGAAATTCAGATACATATACTCATCTTTGGTGATGTATATGCGGACGGAGATTTTAAGATATGGTCGAATTCGTGATATTCGGAACGACCGGGGCCTGACGCAGGAACAAATCGCAAGATTTCTCCATGTCAGTCAGAACACCTATTCCCAATATGAAATTGGAACCACTCGGTTTCCTTTGGATGTAGTGGTCAAGCTGGCGGAATACTACAATGTCAGCATGGACTACCTGGTGGGCCTCACCGACGACCCCACCCCCTACTCCAGAAAGCGGAGGCAGCCGTGAGGGCCCTGGAGCGGGTTTTGGACCTGCTCTTCCCGCCCCGGTGCCCCTTCTGCGGCCGGGTGCTGGACCGTCCCGGCGTCTGCGCCGGATGCGCCTCCTCCCTCCCCTGGACAGCGGAGGCCGACAGCCTCTGGGAGCTCCCCGGCGCTCTGCGGTGCGCCGCGCCGCTGTGGTACGAGGGCGCTGCCCGCCAGGGCCTGCTGCGGTTCAAATTTCAGGGCGCCGCCGGGGCGGCGGACCCGCTGGGCGGGCTCATCGCCCAATGCGCCGCGGAGCGGCTCTCCGGGGAGTTCGACACCGTTACCTGGGTGCCGGTGAGCCGGAAGCGCCTGCGGAGACGGGGCTACGACCAGGCGGAGCTGCTGGCCCGCGGGGCCTGCCGCCGGTGGGACGCCCACCCGGAGCGGCTGCTGGAGAAGGTCCGGGACAACCCCGCCCAATCCGGTCTGACGGACGGAGAGTCCCGGCGGGAAAATGTCAAGGGCGTCTACCGGGCTGCGGGGGACTGCCGGGGCCGCCGGATACTGCTGGTGGACGACATCTGCACCACCGGGGCCACGCTGGGCCAGTGCGCTGCCGTCCTGCTGGATGCCGGGGCGGAGACAGTGGTCTGCGCGGCGGCGGCACGGACTCCTCCGGGCAGGCATGACGCCCCGGACAGACAGCTTGGAACCCTTTAGGCCTTGTTTGAAAAAAGTCAAAACGCCCAAACGGTGGATTTTTTTCCGCCGCTCTGCGTTAAATGTTCTTGCCGGGCGTCAGCCCGTCTGCTAAAATTTGCCTTGATTGGCGAAAATATCTCTCGCCGTTGGGCATTCCGCCATTTTTCAAACATGGCCTAGTGAATTCCCCTTGCCCTGTTTTCACCAAATTCCGGCACTGTCCGGAGAAAAAGGTTTACAATTTCGGAGAAGAATGGGGTTGCAATCGACAGAAACTGCCAGTATAATAGAGCTTGTATTGTGATTGTTTGCGGAAAAACCGTTTATAATAAGATAGAAAGAGCATGAGGTGAGGTAAATCCATGGGAAAAGATATTGGTATCGACCTGGGAACCGCTTCGGTTTTGGTATATGTCAAGGGCAAAGGCATTGTTTTGAACGAGCCCTCTGTGGTGGCGCTGGACAAGAACACGGGCAAGCTCCTGAAGGTGGGCGCCGAGGCCCAGGCCATGCTGGGCCGGACCCCCGGCAACATTGTGGCCATCCGCCCCCTGCGGGAGGGCGTCATCTCCGACTACGACATGACAGAGCGGATGCTCCGGGAGTTCATTCACAAGGTGGCGGGCGTGTCTTTCTTCCGTCCCCGGGTGCTGATCTGCATCCCCTCCGGCATTACGGAGGTTGAAGAACGCGCCGTGGTGGACGCGGGCATTCAGGCTGGGGCCCGGAAGGTCTACCTCATTGAGGAGCCCGTGGCGGCCGCCATCGGCGCCGGCATCGACATCACCCAGCCCGACGGCCACATGGTGGTGGACATCGGCGGCGGCACGGCGGACATCGCCGTCATCTCCCTCTCCGGCGTGGTGGAGTCCGCCTCCATCAAGATCGCCGGCGACCAGCTCAACGAGGCTGTGGTGAAGTATATGCGCCGCAAGCACAACCTGTTGGTGGGCGAGCGCACCGCCGAGGAGATGAAAAAGCAAATTGGCTGCGTCTTCCCCAAGGAGGAGGAGGAGACCATGGATGTGAAGGGCCGCTGCCTTCTCACGGGCCTTCCCAAAGTGGTCACCGTCAGCTCCACGGAGATGATGGACGCCTTCGAGGAGCCGGTGGAGCGGATCATGGAGGCCATTCACTCCGTGCTGGAGCGCACGCCGCCGGAGCTGGTGGCGGACATCTCCACCAACGGCATCGTCATGACCGGCGGCGGCAGCCTGGTCTCCGGCTTTGACAAGCTGGTCACCGCCCGCACCGGCATTCACGCCATCATCGCCGAGGAGGCCATCAGCTGCGTGGCCTTGGGCACGGGCAAGAGCCTGGCGGACCTGAACTCCCTCCAGGACGGCACCATGAATATCTCCCGCCGCAGGCAGATGAACTGACGAAAAAGGAGAAGGCAGAGCCTTCTCCTTTTTGACGAGAGGCGGCAGTCAGCTCTCCTTCCGAAAATACTCCCGGATCAGAATCGCAAGACCCACCGCGGCCAGCGCGGCCGCCAAAAGGAAGGGAATCCCCATATGGGTCTCCCCCAGGGTCGTAATGACACGGCCGGGCGGAGTGTGCCAGCTGGTGACCATGCGGTCCTGGATATACAGGAGAATGAACATGCACCAAAAGCTCCCCAGCATGGTGAAAAATCCGCCGATCAGCGTGCGCTTCATAAAAGGCGCCTCCTTTGCCAAGCTATCCGTATTTTACCCCGGAAGACGGACGCTGTCAACCGTCCGCCCGGGTCCGCACGCCGCCTCCGGCGGTGCAGTTTACAGAGAGAACAGGTGACTTATGCAGACCTTCAAGCCAGTGACAAAACAGGACGCGCCCAAGCTGCGGCGGTATTACCAAAACTGCAGCTACGGTTTGTGCGAGTACTCCGTGGGCACCAAGCTCATGTGGCGCAAAACCCTCCACCCCGCCTGGGCGGAGATCGCCGGATGCCTGGTGATCCGCAACACCATAGACGGGCAGACCGCCTTTGACTACCCGGTCCCCGGCCCCGAGGGGGACGAGGACGCGGCCCTGAGCGCCATCGAGGCCTACTGTCTGGAAAAGGGCGTGTGTCCGGTGATCTCCGTAGTGCCGGAGTGCAAAGCGGCCAGACTCCTGGCCCGGTATCCTTATGTGCGGGTCAGCAACATCCGCACCTGGCGGGACTATGTGTATTACCGGGAGGACCTGCAGTTCTTCACCGGGCGGCGGTACTCCGGCCAGCGCAACCACATTAAGAAGTTCCGCACCCAGTGGCCGGAGGCCCTCTTCCGCCCTCTGACGGCGGCGGACGGAGACGCGGTGGACCGCTTTTGGACGGACTACGAGGCGGAGTTTCCCAAGGGAGACAACGCCAAGGCCCGGGACGAGCTGGCCCTGGCGAAAAAGATGCTGAAAATGGCGGGCAAGCCCTGGTTTCTCGCCGGGGGAATGTTTGACGGGGACAGGCTCATTGCCATCTCCCTGGCGGAGCGCTGCGGGGACACCCTCATCATCCATATCGAGAAGGCGCTGTACTCCTACACCGGCGTGTACCCCGCCTTGGTACAGGAGTTTGCGGGCGCCTTCGGCGGGGACTGCCAGTGGATTAACCGGGAGGACGACGCCGCCGACCGGGGCCTTCGCACCTCCAAGCTCCAGTATGGCCCGGCCAAGCTGGCGCCCAAGTACCGCTTTGAGCCTCAGAACGAGCTTTTAAGCCACGTGAAGTCCATCCCGGAGCTGAGGACGGAGCGGCTGACGCTCTCCGCCCTGGAAGAGGCGGACATCCCCGCCTACAACGCCCTGGTGCTGGACCAGGAGCGAAACCGCTGGTGGGGCTATGACGATGTGGCCGGCCTGGGGGGGGCGGTGGAGGAGCGGAGCTTCTTCGACGTGGCCCGGCGGGACTTCGAGAATCGGCTGGCGGTCAACTTCGCCATCCGCCTGGACGGAAAGCTCATCGGCGAGGCGGTGCTCTACCGCTTTGACTACCAGGGCGGCGCGGAGCTGGGCTGCCGCATCGACAGGGCCTATGACGGCCACGGCTACGGCACCGAGGCCTTTGCCGCCGTGGCCAACTGGGGGCTGTACCGGGTGCAGCTAAACCGGGTGCTGGCCAAGTGCTACAAGGAGAATCAGGCCTCCTTCAAGATGCTCTCCTCCTGTATGCGCAGGAGCGGGGAGGACGAGACCTTTTTCTACTTTGAAAAACCGGTGTAACTGAAAAGACCGTGTCCGTTTTGGACACGGTCTTTTTTTCGTTCATTCCGCCGCCGGCAGAAGCAGGAAGGGGCCGTCCCAGCTGGGGTCCGGCGCGGCCAGCTCCGGCAGGAAGTCCTGGACCCGATTCTCAGCCACAGCCTCCGCCTGGAACACCAGATTGGAGAGAATTCCGGCCTGCCCTGGCTCCGTCACAGCGTACACGCGGTCCGCACAGCTGACGGCCCGGGCCAGCACCAGACCGGAGGCGGCCTCCTGGCCGTCGGAGATCACACTCTCGGGAAGCTCCATAGAGAGCTTCACGCCGTAGGGCTCCAGCGTTTGCAGAAGATCCTGCCACAGCAGGGACAGATTCCCTTCGATGGGGTCGGAGCCGTAGTTGATGGTATCCAGCTCCCCCTGGATGGGGTAGCCGGTATCCGTCAGCAGAATCTCGTCAAAGCCCAGCTCCGCAATCTCCCGCACCAGGCCGCACAGATACGCCCGGGAGGCCGGCTGGCTGGGGTCCAGCCAGGTGACGCCGCCGCTGCGGAACATATTCCGGTTGGTCTTGTTTTTCAGGCCCATGGGGTTGTTGTTCATATAGGGGGCGAAGGCGTCCGGAAGGCAGGAGAAGCGGGCGATGGCATACAGCTCCTCGTCCCCGGTAATCATGCCCAGGGCCTCCGTGGTGCCCTGTACGGTCTTTACCGCCTTCTCCGCGGCGGTCTGGGAGGCAAAGTAGACAGAACCTCCGGCGTCCTTCAAGGTGACGACCACGCCGCCGAAGGTATCCCCCATCTCCGCTTTGGCGGCCTCCCAGGCCGCCGGGGTCAGCGGGGCGGCGGTCAGGGAGTATACCTGAAAGACAGGCGCGACCTCCGGCTCCGGCACGACAATCTCCAGACTGTCCGCAGGCTCCGGCACCTGGACGGGCGGGACCTCCGGCTCCGGCGCCGGGTCCGTCTGCCGCTCCGGCAGGCGAAAGAAGGGTGTGCCGTTTTCGTCGTAGGCGATATAGCGCTGCATGGCCAGTGCGCTCAGCGCCGCCAAAATGATGAATACCAGGAGCACGGCTAAGGCGACTTTTCCCTTGGAGGTCCGGCCCCGGTAGGTGCGGTACCCTCTGGCCAATGGCATCTCCCTCCTCTTCGCAAATTTGCCGAAAACTGCCGTAAAACAGGTCAGCCCTCCAGAGCCATGATCTTATCCACCCGGCGGGCGTGGCGTCCGCCCTCAAACTCCGTGGAGAGAAAGACCTCCACCATGCGCTCGGCCATGTTCTTGCCGGTGAAGCCCGCGCCGATGGCCATCATGTTGGCGTTGTTGTGGCGGCGGGTCAGCTCTGCCTGGAGGCAGTCGGCGCAGTGGGCGCAGCGGATGCCTTTGATCTTGTTGGCGGCGATGGAGATGCCGATGCCGGTGGTGCAGATCACAATGCCCCGGTCGCATTTGCCCTCCGCCACGGCCCGGGCCGCCGCCGCGCCGAAGTCGGGATAGTCGCAGCTGTCCAGAGAATCGCAGCCAAAGTCCTCACAGGTGTGGCCCAGCTTCTCCAGGACCTGGATGATGTATTGTTTCAGCTCATAGCCGCCGTGGTCGCAGCCCAGCGCTATTTTCATGGTGACATCCTCCTGTCTGTTGTGTTTTCTTATTGTATATTGATTCGTCAAAAAAATCAATACGTTTCCGGCATTTCCCTCACAGGTCGTGCCAGATGGGCCGGCGCTTTTCAAAGGTGCAGAATTTGGTGAATCCGCACTGGCGCAGCAGCACCTGCCGCTCCCGGATGACGCAGCCGGCAAACTCCGGCGTATGGGCGTCGCTGCCCAGGGTGATGATCTCGCCGCCCAGATCGCGGTACATCCGCAGCCATTTCTCGTCCGGCAGGGGTGTGTTGCCCCGGTTGGTGTTCAGCTCAATGCCGCAGCCGTTCCGGATTGCGGTGCGGAGAATGTCCTCCACCTCCGCCTCGAAGCTGTCGAAGCTCAGGTGGAAGCCCTGGTTCTCGTTGAGATACCGCAGAGGCAGAGTCAGGTGCCCCAGCACGTCGAACTGGCCCCATTCCGCCTCCCGTTTTACAAGCGCCAGATAGTCGGTGATGCCCAGCAGGGCCTCCTCTTCGTCCTTCGGGTGGAAGAAATACATATCCACAAAGTCGAACCGCTCCGAGAGGATATGGGTGGAGCCGATCATGAAGTCCAGCTCCGGCGCCCCCTTCATCAGCCCGGCGGTGCGGGGCAGGTCCAGGATGGCCTCCCCCAGTTCAATGCCCAGGCGCAGCCGGATGCGGTCCCCCACTGCCGCCTGCGCGGCCGCGAACTCCTGGGAGAGGGCGTCCCAGTCGTAGAACTCGATGGGGTCCCGGCCATTCCAGGCCACGGGCTCCATATGGTCGGTAAAGCAAATCTCGTCCATCCCCGCCCGCAGAGCTGCCTCCGCCATCTCCACCATGGGATATTTTGCGTCCGGGGAGATACGGGAGTGCATGTGGTAATCAGCCAAATACATGGGTTTCGCCTCACTTTTTGAACTTCTTGAAAAACTTTTTTCGCTCCTCGTAGTTGTTGTCCCCCACGCTCTCGGCGAACTTTTTCAGAGCCTCCTTCTGCTCCTTGTTCAGGTTCCGGGGCGTCTCGATGTAAACGGTGACGTACTGGTCGCCCCGGCCCCGGCCGTTGATGGCGGGAATACCCTTGCCCTTGAGGCGGAAGGTGGTGCCGCTCTGGGTGCCCTCCGGCAGGTCGTACTTGACCTTGCCGTCAATGGTGGGGATCTCCAGCTCCGCGCCCAGCACCGCCTGGGCGAAGGTGATGGGCGCCTCGCACAGCACGCTGGTGCCCTCCCGGCGGAACAGCTCGTGGGGCCGCACGGTGATGGTAATCAGCAGATCGCCGGCGGGGCCGCCGTTGGTTCCGGCGTGGCCCTGGCCCCGGATGGAGATGGTCTGCCCGTGGTCGATGCCGGCAGGAATCGTGGCCTGAATGGTCTTGCGCTTCCGGACCACTCCCGCCCCGTGGCAGTCCTTGCAGGGCTGGTGGATAATCTTGCCCTTGCCGCCGCACTTGGAGCAGGGGGAGGAGGTGGCGAAGACGCCCATAGGCGTCTGCCGCCGGACCTGCACCTGACCGGTGCCGCGGCAGTCCGGGCAGACCTCCGGCGTGGCCCCGGGGGCGCAGCCGTTGCCGTGGCAGGTTTCGCACTGCTCCATCCGCTCCACGGTCACGGACTTCTCGCAGCCGAAGGCCGCCTCCTCAAAGGACACGGCCAGGGACAGCCGGATGCTCTCCCCCCGCTGGGGGGCGTTGGGGTTGCTGCGCCGTCCGCCGCCAAAGCCCCCGCCGAAGAAGCTGCCGAAGATGTCCCCCAGGTCGCCGAAGTCGAAGCCTCCGTCAAACCCGCCGCCGGCGCCGAAGTTGGGGTCCACCCCGGCGTGGCCGAATTGGTCGTACCGGGCCTTCTTATCGCTGTCGGACAGGACCTCATAAGCCTCGTTGACCTCCTTGAACCGAGCCTCGGCGGCCTTGTCGCCGGGGTTCAGGTCTGGGTGGTTGGCTTTGGCAAGCTTCCGATAGGCCTTCTTGATTTCGTCCTGAGAAGCCCCCTTGGAGACGCCCAGGACCTCGTAATAGTCGCGTTTCTGCTCAGCCATAGTTCCTCCAATAATTAGGAATGAGGAATCAGAGGCTGTTTGAAAAATGGCAAAACGCCGTCCTTTGCGGATCTTTTTCCGCTGAGACTGCGTTGCTTTTTCTGGAAATCCATCAGGATTCCTGCGCAAAATCGCCCTGTTCAGCGAAAGCATCTGCGCCAATTTTCAGACAGCCCCTAAAGTCTGTTTTCAAACCGTCAAAATACCATGGGCAAATATCTGTCGCGATCCGGCATTCCGCCGGTTTGAAAACAGACTCCAGGGATCAGGAATTTCCGAAATACGGCCGATTCCCAATTTCCCATTCCGAATCCCCAATTGAATCCGCAGCGCCGTCCAATGGGGCGGGGAAAATCCCCGTCCCATTGGACGCAAAGCTGGTTTACTTGTTCTGGTCGTCCTCGTCCACGACCTTGTAGTCCGCGTCGTAGTACTGTCCCTCCTGGGCGGCGCCGGCGTCGGGGCCGGGCTGCTGGGCGCCCTGGGGATTGGCCTGCTGGTAGAGCTTCTCGCTGACGGCATAGAACGCCTGCTGCAGGGCCTCGGTGTCGGCCTTGATGGCAGCGGTGTCCTGGCCCTTGAGGGTTTCTTTCAGCTTATCCAGGGCCGCCTGAACCTTGCCCTTGTCATCGGCGGGGATCTTATCGCCCATCTCGGAGAGGGTCTTCTCGCTCTGGTAGACCATCTGGTCCGCCTGGTTGCGGGTCTCTACCTCTTCCTTCATCTTCTTGTCCTGGGCGGCGTACTGCTCCGCCTCCTTCACGGCCTTCTCGATGTCGTCCTTGCTCATGTTGGAGGAGGAGGTGATGGTGATGTGCTGCTCCTGGCCGGTGCCCAGGTCCTTGGCGGAGACGTTGACGATGCCGTTGGCGTCGATGTCGAAGGTCACCTCGATCTGGGGCACGCCCCGGCGGGCCGGCGCGATGCCGTCCAGGTGGAAGCGGCCCAGGGACTTGTTGGCGGCCGCCATCTCCCGCTCGCCCTGGAGGACGTTGACCTCCACGCTGGTCTGGTTGTCGGCGGCGGTGGAGAAGATCTGGCTCTTCTTCACGGGGATGGTGGTGTTGCGGTCGATCAGCTTGGTCATGACGCCTCCCTGGGTCTCGATGCCCAGGGACAGGGGAGTCACGTCCAGCAAGAGCAGGCCCTTCACGTCGCCGGTGAGGACGCCCGCCTGGAGGGCGGCGCCCATGGCCACGCACTCGTCAGGGTTGATGCCCTTGAAAGGCTCGCTGCCGGTGAAGCCCTTGACGGCCTCCTGTACGGCGGGGATGCGGCTGGAGCCGCCCACCAGCAGCACCTTGGAGAGGTCGGAGGGCTTGAGCCCGGCGTCGCTCATGGCCTGGCGCACGGGGCCCATGGTGGCCTCCACCAGATGGCCGGTGAGTTCGTTGAACTTGGCCCGGGAGAGGGTCATGTCCAGGTGCTTGGGGCCGCTGGCGTCGGCGGTGATATAGGGCAGGTTGATGTTGGAGGTGGTGACGCCGGAGAGCTCGATCTTGGCCTTCTCGGCAGCCTCCTTGAGGCGCTGCATGGCCACTTTGTCGCCGGAGAGGTCCACGCCGTCGGTGCGCTTGAACTCGCTGACCAGCCACTTCATGACGCACTCGTCAAAGTCGTCGCCGCCCAGGCGGTTGTTGCCGGCGGTGGCCAACACCTCGATGACGCCGTCGTCAATGTCCAGGATGGACACGTCGAAGGTGCCGCCGCCCAGGTCGTAGACCATGATCTTCTGGGTCTGCTCCTTATCCACGCCGTAGGCCAATGCCGCGGCAGTGGGCTCGTTGATGATGCGCTTGACGTCCAGGCCCGCGATCTTGCCGGCGTCCTTGGTGGCCTGACGCTGGGAGTCGGTGAAGTAGGCGGGAACGGTGATGACCGCCTCGGTGACAGTGCCGCCCAGATAGGCCTCAGCGTCAGATTTCAGCTTCTGGAGGATCATGGCGCTGATCTCCTGGGGAGTGTAGTTCTTGCCGTCGATGCCCACCTTGTGGTCGGAGCCCATCTCCCGCTTGATGGAAGAGATGGTGCGGTCGGGATTGGTGATGGCCTGACGCTTTGCCACCTGGCCCACCATGCGCTCGCCGGTCTTGGAAAAGGCCACGACAGAGGGGGTGGTGCGGTTGCCCTCGGCGTTGGCGATGACCACGGCCTCGCCGCCCTCCATGACCGCCACGCAGGAGTTGGTGGTTCCCAAATCGATACCGATTACTTTAGACATAACAAATAGCCTCCAGATTGTATAAAAAATATTAATTCATCAACTTGCATTTGGGCCTTAATTGATACATGGCGAAATGCACACCGGAAAAAGATCCTTCACCTGGACATTTTGCCATTTTTCAAACTCGGCTTAATCTTCAGAGATAGGAACAGACTTGGTGTAGACAATTTTTTTCTTGTGCTTCACAATGGCCTCCTTCGTTTGGCCTCCCTCAGTCTGCCGCTTGACAACCTGCTTCCCGGTTTTCGTAATCTCTGCGGAGAATTTATCTCCCGGCTGTTTCAGACCAAACTGCTCCGGCAACTTGGCGCCTCCTGTACTGATTAAATCCTTAGACATCTCATTTCCTCCTCTATCGTGCTGCCCGTCAGTTGGCCACCTGCACGATGGCGTGCCGCACCACCTTGTCTCCCAGCCGGAAGCCGGCCTGGAACACCTGGGCTACCACATTTTCTCCCAGGTCCTCGTTATCCACGTGCATCACGGCATTCATGGTTTCCGGGTCAAAGGGCTGGCCCTGGGCCTCAATTTCCTCCACGCCCAGCTTTTTCAGGATCTCCTGGTACTGGTGGAAGATCATCACAAGGCCCTTCTTGTGGGGGGAGTCGTCGTCCCCCTCCGTGGCGCAGGCCCGCTCCAGATTGTCGTACACCGCCAAAAACTCCCGGATGGTGTCCGCCCGGGCGTCCTGGTACAGACTGTCCTTCTCCTTGGCGGTGCGCTTGCGGTAGTTCTCATATTCGGCGGTGAGGCGGACGAACTGATCCTTCACAGACTCCAGCTGCTTGGCCGCCAGCTCCATCTGCTCCACCTGTTCCCGGGTGAAGGTATAGCCCTTCTCCTTTTTCTTCCTGCTCTTCTTTTCGCTTTTTTCCGTCTCCTCTTCCGGGGCGGTCTCCTCAGACGGCTCCGGTACGGCCTGGGTCTCCTCCACCTCCTCGGGGGTGGGCTGCTTTGTCTCTTCGCTCATTTCTCGGCTTCCTCCTTCGGGGGTAATTCTTTTCCAAACAGCCGCGTCAGTCCCTCGGCAAAGCCGGTGAGCCGTGCGGCCACGGCGGCGTAATCCATCCGGGTGGGGCCCACCACGCCGATCAGGCCCCGCATATCGTCTCCGATGTCATAGCTTGCCACCACCACGCTGGCGTCCTTCAAGGCGTCTGTCACATTCTCCGGGCCGATCAGGATCTTCATGGGCCCGTCGTCCGGCAGGGGGAGGCTCTCCTTGCTGTCGGCGAGAAAGCTCATAAGATCGTGGGCCTTGTCGGCGTCCCGGAATTCGGGCAGCTTGAGAAGCTGGTTGGCCCCGGCGGTGATGATCTCCCGCCGGCCCGCCTCCTCCAGGGCGTCTGCCGCGTAGGAGACGGCCTGGGACAGCAGCAAAAAGGCCGGGGGCGGGATCTGCTCCGCCACGTTCATCAGCCGCTGGTTCATCTCGTCCACGGACACGCCGGTGAAATGGGTATTCAGCAGGTTCACCAGCATGGGCATCTGGTCCGTGTCCACCTTTAATTGCAGCCGCAGCAGCTGGCTCTTCACCCGGCTGCCGCTCATCATCAGCACGGCGATGCAGCTGTGCTCATCCACCGCCAGCAGCTCAAAACGGCGGGCGGTCTGGATGGTCCGGTTGGCGGCGGCCACGTAGGCGGGGTAGTTCACAAAGGAGGACACCGCCCGCCCAGCCTGTGAGAGGAGCCGGTCCAGCTCCTCCATCCTGCCCCGCAGGGACTGGTTGATCTCCTCCGTCTCCCGCAGAGACAGCCTCTGCCGCTCCATCAGCTCGTTGACATACAGCCGGTAGCCCTTGGGGGAGGGGACCCGCCCGGCGGAGGTGTGGGGCTGTTCCAGATAGCCCAGCTCCACCAGGTCCGCCAGCTCGTTGCGGATGGTGGCGGAGCTGACGCTGCCGCCCATCTTGGCGGCGATAGCCTTGGAGCCCACCGGCTCGGCGGTGCGGACGTAGTCCTCCACCACTACCTTTAGTATTTGCTTTTTCCGCTCTGTCAGTTCCACGTAAGACGCTCCCACCGCTTGGCTTCACAGTAAAAAATTGGATTAGCACTCCTTTTCCTTGAGTGCTAAAAGGAGTTTACCACCGCCGACCTGCAATGTCAATGGATGGATATAAATAAATTGTAAACAAAGCGCGGACGAATTTTGAATTTTCGGTTTTGGGCGCATGTTCCTAAATTTTGGCGGACAGAGAAAAAATACCCGCCTGCCGAAATCTCCAGCAGGCGGGCGACGGGTGTCCTTTTTTTCAATAAACGGAATCCCGGCAGCTGCAAATTTCATATTTAGCCTGTCCGGAGAGAAGCGCCTGGAATCCGTTCAGATCGCCGCCCGCCAGGTCTCGCTTCTGCAGGGGGATGACGGATTGGCCGCAGAACACAAGCAGAACATCCCCACAGTCCAGCACCCGCTCGAACCTGTCGTAGGATATAAGCCGTCCTGCCGGCCCGCCGGCCAGGGTCATGCCCTCCTCCGAAAAAAGGACCGTCTGCCCGGCCGGAACACGGTTTTGCCCTTCCAGCAGTGTGCGGGCAGCGGCATCAAAGGGATTCTTTCTCCGTCTCCGGCCCCCCAGAAGGCTGACAAGTCCCGCAACAATGCCCAGCCCTCCCGCCAGAAGGAGGGGGAGATTCCGTGGTTCCACCACGCCCGGAACAAAGGCGAAGATCCCCAGCGCCAGGCAGAGAGCTCCTAAAAGCCTTGAACTTTTCCGGCGCCGCCGGGAGGCCTCCAAAGAGATTTTGGGCGCTGCCCGCAGTTGGTCTGCTGCCCGCCACATCCCCGGGTATTTCTCCCGGGAAACCAGCTCTGTCCGCCGCTCCAGTCCCCGGCTCACCTGGAAAACCAGTGTCTCCGCATCCAGAGGGGTGGTTTGAAAGATGTATTCCATTTTACAGCTCCTTGCAGATGCTATCAATGAAGGCCCATCCCCGTGGGGATGGGCCTTCGGAAAGACTTACTGTGCGCTCTCAGCCGCTTTGGCCTCAGCGGCGGCCTTGGCCTTTTCGGCCTGGGCCTTCTTGATGGCCTTGTACTTCTCCTTCTCCTCCGCCGTGGCGATGGGAAGGATGGCGTCCCGCGGGCAGACCTTGGTGCACAGCTTGCAGCCGATGCACTTTTCGCCGTCCACAACGGCCACGCCGTCCACAACGTGAATGGCGTCCTTCTTGCACTCCTTCTGGCACAATCCGCAGCCGATGCAGGAGGCCTTGCACACGCTCATGGCGGCCTTGCCCTTATCCTTGTTGGCGCAGGCCACCTTCACCTTCTTCTCGTTGGCGGGGACGGACACGATCAGCTTCCGGGGGCAGGCGCTCATACAGGCGCCGCAGTTGGTGCACTTGTCCGGGTCCACCACGGCGGTGCCGCCCGGGCCGATGGACATGGCGCCGAACTGGCAGGCGTTGACGCAGGAGCCGAAGCCCAGGCAGCCAAAGGCGCACTCCAGGGGGCCGGCGGCCACCTTGGTGGCGGAGATGCAGTCCTTCACGCCCACGTACTCATAGCGCTTAACGGCGTTGGTGCCGCCGTTGCAGCGGACGAAGGCCACTTGACGCTCACCGGTGGGGGCCTCCTGGCCCATGATCTTGGCGATGGCGGCGGCGTTCTCCGGGCCCGCGGGGGCGCAGGCCGTGACGGGAGCCGTGCCGGCCAGGATGGCCGCGGCGCAGCCGCCGCAGCCGGGGAAGCCGCAGCCGCCGCAGTTTGCGCCGGCCAGATGGCTCAGGATCGCTTCCTCCCGGGGGTCCTTCTTCACCTCGAAGATCTTGGACGCCACGGACAAAACCAGTCCGAACAGTGCGCCCAGGATGCCCAGGACGAGAAGAGCAGCAATTACATTACCCATTTTTCCTTCTACCTCCTTACCAGACCTGCAGGCCGGAGAAGCCCATGAAGGCCAGCGCCATCAATCCCGCGGTCACCAGGGCGATGGGGAAGCCGTCCCAGCACTTGGGATAATCGGCGAAGATCAGCTTCTCGCGGATGCTGGCAAACAGCACGATGGCCAGCAAAAAGCCCAGGCCGCCGGTGATGCCGTACACCACGGACTCGATGAAGCTGTAGTTGTTCTGGATGTTCAGCAGGGCTACGCCCAGCACGGCGCAGTTGGTGGTAATCAGGGGCAGGTACACGCCAAGAGCCGTATACAGCGTGGGCATGGACTTTTGCAAAAACATCTCGATAAACTGCACCAGAGAGGCGATGACCAGAATGAAGGCCACCGTCTGCATGTACATCAGGTCAAACTTCACCAGGATGAAGGTGTTCACCAGCCATGTGATGGCGGAGGCCAGGCCCATGACGAAGGTCACGGCGAAGCCCATGCCCACGGCGGTATCCACCTTCTTGGACACGCCCAGGAAGGGGCAGATGCCTAAGAACTGGGAGAAGATGAAGTTATTCGACAAAATCGCGCCCAGCGAAATTGCCAGCAGGCTGAATACAGTATCCATTATTTGCCCTCCTCCTTATTCTTTTTCGGACGGTTCAGGGCCCACTGCATCAGGGCGATCAGCGCGCCCAGCACCAGGAAGCCGCCCACGGGCATGGTCATCATGCCGACGGGGAACTGGGAGGGCAGAATGGCGATGCCCTTGGCGTCGGGGCCCAGAAGGCCGCCGCCGAAGGTGCCCGCGCCCAGGAACTCACGGATGATGCACATGGCCAGCAGCACCAGCGTATAGCCGATGCCCTGGAAGATGCCGTCGAAGAAGGAGGCGACCACGCCGTTCTTGTAGGAGAAGGCCTCCGCGCGGCCCAGGATGATGCAGTTCACCACGATCAGCGGGATGAACACGCCCAGGGACTTGGCCAGATCCGGCAAAAACGCCTGGATCAGCAGGTCCACCATGGTGACGAAGCCCGCGATGACCACGATGAACATGGCGATGCGGATCTTATCCGGCACGATCTTCCGGATCAGGGAGATGATGACGTTGGAAAGCGTCAGGATAATCAGCACGGCCACACCCATGCCCAAGCCGTTGAAAAACGACGTGGTGATGGCCAGGGTGGAACACATGCCCAGCACCTGTACCAGAACCGGATTCTGATACAGCAGGCCGTCCATAAATTGTTTCTTGAGATTCATAAAATTCTGCTCCCCCTTTCTCAGCCGATGGCGCCGGCCGCTGCCAGCGCGGCGTTGACGCCGGCAGTGACGCCCTTGCTGGAAACCGTGGCGCCGGTGATGGCGTCCACATTGGTGCCCACCGCCAGGGTCCCGTCAGCGGCGCTCTTGCCGATGAACTGGTCCAGAACGCCGTTCTGGTTCTCCATGACCTTGGAGCCGATGCCCGCGGTCTCGGAGTTGTCCACGATGGAGACGCCGGTGACAACGTTCTCACTGTCCACGCCCACCATCATCTCAATGTTGCCCTGGGAGCCGGAGGCCACCACCTTGATGGCGTAGCCCGCGCCGGCGCCGCCCACCTGGACCTCGTACACGGAGTCCAGCGTGCCGCCGGCCGCTGCCGCGGCTGCCGCCGCCGCCTCAATATCTTCCAGCGGGTCGGAGAAGGTAGTGGTGTCGGGGTCCGCCACAACGGCCTTCATGGCGTTGACGGTGTTCTCCCAGTTGATGGCGGCGATCTTCTCCCGGGTGACGTTGTCCACCAGGCCCAGCAGAGCCGCCACGACGACACAGGTGACAAACAGCGTCACAGTCAGCTTGATGATGTACTTGGGGTCCATATCGACCTTTTCCTTGGTCTTCACTTCGGTGCTCATTTCGCGGCCCCCTCCTTCTTATCGGATTTCACGACACCGAAACGGGTGGGCTTGGTGTACTTGTCGATCAGGGCCACGCACAGGTTCATGACCATGATGGAGTAGCACACGCCCTCGTTATAGGAGCCGAAGTAACGGATAAACACGGTGAACAGGCCGCAGCCGATGCCGAAGACGACCTGGCCCTTCTTGGTGACGGGAGAGGTGGCATAGTCGGTGGCCATGAAGAACGCGCCCAGCATGAGGCCGCCGCCGAAGATGCTGTACAGCATCCACTCCACGCCGCTGCCGTACTTGGGGAAGAGGAACGTCAGCACGGCCACGGTGGCGATGTAGCTGACGGGAGTGTGCCAGTTGATGACCTTGCGGACCACCAGGTACACGCCGCCGATCAGCAGCATCAGGGCGGAGATTTCGCCCATGGAGCCGGGGATGTGGCCCAGGAACATGTCCGCCACGGAATAGGTGGAGGTCAGGCCCGCCATGTCGCCGGACTTCATGATGGCCAGGGGGGTGGCGGTGGTCACCGCGTCGGCCACGCCGCCGAAGAGGGGAGCCTTGTTGGCGGCGGGGTCCACCCAGGTGGTCATGACATCGGCGTAGCTGCCCAGCAGGAAGGCACGACCCGCCAGGGCGGGGTTCACGAAGTTCTTGCCGATGCCGCCGAAGAGCTGCTTGACCACAATAATGGCAAAGAAGTCGCCGATCAGGATCATCCACAACGGGGTGCTGGGGGGGCAGACAAAGGACAGCAGCATGCCCGTGACCACGGCGCTGAGATCGCCCACGGACTGGGGCTTTTTCATGATGGTCCGATAGGCCCACTCAAAGAACATGCAGCCCGCCACGGACACGGCGGTGAGGATCAGAGCCTCCACGCCGAACTTGACGACGCCCCAGATCAGAGCCGGCAGCATGGCGATAATCACGTCCAGCATGATGGACCGGGTGGTCTCGCTGCCCCGGATGTGGGGGTTGGACGTGGCGATGAGCTTGAGATTCTTGTATTCCGTCATAGTCGTTTACGCCTCCTTCCGCTCTTGCGCGGCCTTTTTCGCCTCGGCGGCAGCCTTGTCGGCGGCGGCCTTGTCCTTCACCAGCTGCTTGCCGGTCTTGAACATGTGGGTCAGATGCATCCGGGCGGGGCAGGCGTAGGCGCAGGCGCCGCACTCCATGCAGTCCATGATGTGGGCCTCGTTCAGCTCATCCACCATGCCCTTGGAGGCGTACTGGTACATAAAGAGGGGCTCCAGGTGCATCGGGCACACGGACACGCACTTGCCGCAGCGGATGCACTGGGGATGCTCAACGGTCTGCTCCTCCTTCTCGCAGAAGGCGAGAATGGCGCCGGTGCCCTTGGCCACGGGGATGTCCGCGGTGTACTGGGCCATGCCCATCATGGGGCCGCCGGCGATGAGCTTGTAGGTGCCGTCCTTCACACCGCCGCAGGCGTCCAGCAGGGCGGAGACGGGGGTGCCGATGGGGCACTCGATGTTCTTGGGCTCCACGATGCCGGAGCCGGAGACGGTGACCACCTTGTTCACAACGGGCATGCCCTGGGTGACGGCCCGGAAGATGCAGCAGGTGGTGTTGATGTTGAACACGGCGCAGCCGATGTTGCTGGGCAGGCCGCCCGGGGGCACCTGCTTGCCGGTGATGGCCTGGCAGAGCTGTTTCTCACCGCCCTGGGGGTAGCGGCAGTGGAGGGACTCCACCACCACGGGGGCCTTCTTCTCGGCGATGACCTTGTTCATGGCGTCGATGCCGTTCTGCTTGTTGTCCTCCACGCCGATGATGACCTTGTCCACACCGAACATCTTGGCAAGGTATGTAGCGCCGCCGATGATCTCCTCGGGCCGCTCCAGCATGGTGCGGTGGTCCCCGGTGATGTAGGGCTCGCACTCCGCGCCGTTGATGATGACGGTGTCCACCTTGCCGATGCCGCCGGAGATCTTCACGTGGGTGGGGAAGGTCGCGCCGCCCATGCCCACGATGCCGGCGTTCTTCACGATCTCCACCATCTCGTCAGGGGTCAGGACATCGGGGTTGGCCGGGGCCTGGACCTCTTCGGAGAGGGTGTTCTGGAAGTCGTTTTCAATGATGACGGACGTGATGTTTCCGCCCATGGAATAGGGGCGGGGCTCCACGGCCTTCACCTTGCCGGAGACGCTGGCGTGGATGGGGGCGCCCAGCCCCCGGAACTCGCCGATCTTCTGGCCCACCTTTACCGTGTCCCCGGCCTTCACCAGGGGGGTGCAGGGCGCGCCAAAGTGCATCGACATGGGGATGACCACCTCTGCCGGGGCTGGCAGCTGTTCGATGGCCTTTTCATTGGTTGCGGCCTTCATGTCGTTGGGATGAACGCCGCCAAAGAAAGCTTGTGCCATAGTCTTCACCTCATTTTTACTCCTGATAGCGGCCTTTCGCGCGGGGGAAGTCCCCATCCGCCGGCTTTGGGATGAGCGGTCCGCGCCCTGGCGCTTCTATCACATACTGTTTTTTATTCTACACCCTGTTTTGAGAAATGTCCAGACTGTGAACGACGGTTTTTGCTGGAATTCACCCTTTTTTTCATGTCATCCTGACGAATTGGGTATTTCCGCCGCCTCTGGGAGAAATTTCCGTTCCAGCGCCGCCTCCCTTGACAAGCCCGCCGGAATGTGCGAAACTGTCAGCAGCGCCGGGACGCCCGGCGAATTTTGAAAAAATGGAGGTGTCCACCATGATGGCGGAACTCATTGACAGAAAACGGCTGAAGGCGGAGACCCGGGAGCTGCTCAGCACCGCCCAGGTATCCCCAAAGGGCATGGCGGCGCTGTATCTGGGGCTTGCGATGGCTCTGAGCGTGCTGGACTATCTGGCCGGCGGCGGCAATGCGGTGACGGAGCGGAATCTTGTGGGCATCTTCGTCTATGTGCTGACCACTCTGCTGACCACGGTGCTGGGCGCGGGCTTCTCGCTGTACTGCATGGCCGTGCGCCGGGGAGAGCGGGCGGAGTACCTGACGCTGTTCGACGGCTTTTCCTTTGTGGGGAAGCTGATCGCCCTGACCGTTGTGGAGGGCGTGTTCATCACGCTCTGGTCCATGCTCTTCGTCGTTCCGGGCATCGTGGCCGCCTACCGCTACCGTTTTGCCCTCTACAACCTGTATGAAAACCCCGGCATCGGCGTCATAGAGGCCCTGGACATGAGCAAGCGCCAGACCTGGGGCTACAAAAGCCAGCTGTTCGCTCTGGACTGGAGCTATTTCGGCTGGATAATGCTGGCATCGCTGCCGATGCTTGTGATGCTGTTTTTGCTGTACCGGCTGGTATTTCAGATTGTCACCGGCCCGGTGCCGGATCTCTCCGCCGCCGAGCTGGTGGCACAGGCCGTCATCCTGCCCATGTGGGCCTGGAGCCTGATCTCCAGCGCGTTCTCTCTGGTGGTGGGACTGTTCTATGTGCCGAACCGGGAGTGCGTGGAGCTGGGGTACTTTGAGACTGCCAAGCGCACCTCCGGCGCGGGATGGAACGCGGAGCCGCCCCGGCTGGAGGACGATCCCAACAGCGGCTGGACCGGCGGCTGGGGACAGATGTGATTTTTCAATCATGATAGAACATACAGCGCCCCGGCAGGTTTTAGAACCTGCCGGGGCGCTTGTCATCAGGGAACGAGGGGCGCTGTTTTTGCCGCTCGCGGGTGCAACTCTCTTCTGCGATAAGAGGATTTCGCGCCTTAGAGATTGGAAAACTCCCTTCTCACATAGCCGCTGCGGCGCAGAGCCGCCAGCAGCAGCGTAGAGACCGCCGCGCCGAAGCCCGCCTGCACCAGGTTGCTGGGGATCCCCGCCGAAGCCCCGGCCAGAGCCGTTCCAAAGGCCGTGCCGCCGGCGGAGACCAGCAGGGCGTCATACAGCCAGTAGCCCAGCACCATGGGGACCTCCCCCGCCGCGCCGCAGGCCACGATACCGGGCACGCCCCGCTCCCGGAGCAGCCTGTACAGCAGCCCCGCCGTGACGGCCATGACGGCCTTGATGACCAGCGTTCCCGGGACGTACATGGGATACCCTCCCAGCAGGTCCGCCAGCGCCGGCCCCACGCCCCCGGCCAGGGCGCCGTACGCCGGCCCCAGAAAATAGGCTCCCAGAAGCACCACCGTGTCCCCCAGGTTCATATAGCCGCCCGTGGGGGAGGGCACCTTGATGACCATGGTGGAGACGCAGCCCAAAGCGGCGAACAGCGCCGCCGTCACCAGCAGCCGCGTCTTTCCGGCGGAGGCAGTCCGCTCCAATGTCTTTTCCATATTGTCCGCTCCTTTCCTCGCGTTTGCTGTTGCCATCATAGCGCAGTTGTGATATGATTGAAATATCCAAAAATACTATTTTTTATAAGGTCAGAAAGGAGGGGCACATCCATGCTGACCTATTCCCTGGAGGAACGGGGCGGCCTGCCTCTGTATGAGTACCTGTACCGGCGCATCCGGGAGGACATCCTGAACGGGACACTGACGGCGGGGGAGCGGCTGCCATCCAAGCGGGCGCTGGCGGAGCATCTCCAGGTCTCGGTCATCACCGTGGAGAACGCCTACCGGCAGCTGGAGGCGGAGGGCTTTCTTCTCTCCCGGCCCCGGAAGGGGTTTTTTGCGGCCCCGGTGGAGCTGCCGGCCGCCGCCGCCTCCCCGGCGGCGGTTCCCCAGGACGCGGAGGAGCCCGTCTGGCGGCTGGACCTGACCAGCGGCCAGGTAGACGTATCCCGGTTTCCGGTGTCCGTGTGGGCGCGCCTCACCCGGCAGGTCCTCTCCGAGGGCGGGGCGCCTCTGCTGACGCCGGTACACCGGCAGGGGCTGCCCGCCCTGCGGCGGGCCATTGCCAAGGACCTGCGGGACCGGAAGGGCATGGCGGTGGCCCCGGAGCAGATTGTGGTGGGCGCGGGAGCGGAGTACCTCTACATCCTGCTGGCCCAGCTGCTGGAGGGGGCGGCCTTCGCCGTGGAGGACCCGGGCTACCCCAAAATTCGAAAGGTCTACGGCAAATGCGGCGCCTTCTGCCGCCCGGTGCCCCTGGACGGCCAGGGAGTGGACCCCGCGGCTCTGGCCGCCTCCGGGGCGGGGGCTCTTCACCTCTCCCCCTCCCACCACTACCCCACTGGTCTGGTGACCACCATCGGGCGGCGGCAGGCGCTTTTGCGCTGGGCGGAGGAGCGGAAGGGCGTCATCATTGAGGACGACTATGACAGCGAGCTCCGTTTTACGGGCCGCCCCATCCCCACCCTTCAGAGCATTGACGACGGCGGCCGGGTGGTATACATGAACACCTTCTCCCAGACCATCTCCCCCTCCATGCGCCTGGGGTTCATGGTGCTGCCGCCGCGGCTGCTGGAGCGGTACCGCCAGGAGCTGGGCTTCTACGCCTGCACCGTCCCGGCCCTGGACCAGCACGTGCTGGCACGGTTTCTGGAGGGCGGGCATTACGAACAGCACCTCTCCCGGATGCGCAAGGAGTACCGCTCCCGCCGGGCCCGGGTGCTGGAGTCCTTCCGTGCAAGTCCCTTTGCGGGGCGGATCGCTATCACGGAGCAGGGGGCGGGACTCCACTTCCTCCTGCGGCTGGACACGGCCCGGTCTGATGGGGAACTCCGCCGCCGGGGGGAGGCCCTGGGGGTGCGGCTGGGCTTTTTGTCAGAGTACGCCGCCCTGCCCCGCCCCGGCTATGCCCACACCCTGGTGGTGAACTACGCCGGCCTGGAGGCGGCCGATCTGCCCCGGGCCATGGAGCTGCTGGCGGAGGTGTTTGATGAGAGGAATGAAAAAGTTTAGGGCCGCCCTTTTCAAAGGGCGGTGGGGTCCGGGGCAAAGCCCCGGCGGGTCTGGGCGGAGCCCGGATCGCCGGAGTGTGAAAAAACGCTGAAAATGGAAACGCCGGCAAGGCGGGGTGTGCGGGGCTGCGCCCGCCGCTTGCGGCGGCTCCTGGCGCAAAGATGAACCCGGGCGGGGTTCGCCGCGCGATAGAAAACAGGGATTTTCAAAACTTAAAAAGTTCACAAAATCCCGCGCGCTTGTGGAAAACGCATTTTTGACAAGCTGAGGGCGCCCCCCGATTGAAATCGGAGGGCGCCCTTTGATAATGCGCGTATAAACTTATCCGCCGGAATCAGAAGAACATGCCCCAGGCCAGGAAGCCCAGGCAGGCCACGATGCCGGTGAAGATCAGGACCACCACCAGGTAGCCCATGATGTCCTTGGCCTTCAGTCCGGCCACGCCCAGGGCGGGCAGGGCCCAGAAGGGCTGGATCATGTTGGTCCACTGGTCGCCCCAGGCGATGGCCATGGCGGCCCGGCCGGCCTCAACGCCCAGCTTGGCGGAGGCGGGCATGACGATGGGACCCTGGACGGCCCACTGGCCGCCGCCGGAGGGCACGAAGAAGTTGACCACGCCGGCGGACAGGAAGGTCCACACGGGGAAGCTCACGGTGGTGGAGATGTTCACGAAGAAGTCGGAGATGATGCCGGCCAGGCACTCGTTGCCTTCGTTGGTGGCGGTCATCAGGCCCATAATGCCGGCGTAGAAGGGGAACTGGAGCAGGATGCCGGCGGACCCGGCGGCGGCGTCGCCGATGGCGTCCACATAGCGGCGCAGGTCGCCGTGGGCCAGCAGGCCCAGGAACAGGAAGATGCAGTTGACGATGTTCAGATCCAAGACAAAGGTCTTCTTGGTCCAGAAGAACCAGACGATGTAGATGATGCCCATGGCGCAGGTGATGAACCACAGGATCTTGCTGTGCTCCATCTTCTCAGCGGGGGTCTCGATGGTGTACTCCTTCTCCTTCTCCTCCACCAGCACGGCGGGGTTCACCAGCACAGTGTGGTCCTTGTCGGGGTGCATGGCGTAGTTCAGGAAGGGCATGGCGATGAGGACCACCAGGCACATGATGAGGTTCACGGGGTGGAGCATGGTCTCGCTGGACTGGGCCACGAAGGTCTGCCCGGTGGTGGCGATGGTGTAGCCCTCGCCGCCCAGGGCCAGGGGAATGGAGCCGGAGAGGCCGGCGTGCCAGATCACGAAGCCGGAGTAGGCGGAGGCGATCAGCAGGGGATAGTCCACGTCGCTGACGCGGCGGGCGATCTCCTTGGCCAGCAGCGCGCCCACGATCAGGCCGAAGCCCCAGTTGAGCCAGCAGCAGATGGTGGAGACGAAGGTGGTGATGAGGATGGCGCTCTTCTTATCCTTGGCCATGCTCGCAATGGACCTGAGGATCTTCTTGCAGACCTTGGCGGAGGCCAGTGCGGAGCCCAGCACCAGCACCAGAGCCATCTGCATGGAGAAGGCCAGCAGGTTCCACATGCCGATGGCGGTGCCGCCCCGGCCGCCCCAGGCCCAGATCATCTCAATGGGGCTTTGCATGGTGCCGATGCACGCGGCGACAAAGACCACGATGGTCAGGATGATGGCAAACAGGAACGGGTCCGGCAGCCACCGGTTCATGATCCGTACGCATCCGTTGGAGATTTTTTTCAGCATGAATTTCCCTCCTAATAATTGTGAAAATCTTGACACACAGGAATTGACAGTCCTATTATAGTCCCTGTTCACAATTTGTCAATATTTTTTTCGTTGAAAAGGGGTAAATTTGCCGAATTGCCGGTTACTTTCGGCCGGTGAGCTCCCGCAGGGCCGCCAGAGCCTCACCGAAATCCCTGGCCATGGCGGAGGGGTTGCCCCGCAGAATGCGCAGGGAGCGGCGGTAGCTCCGGGGCTCCCGGGCACGGATGACGGCCTCCCGCCGCCGCAGGCGGCCGATGGCCTCGTCCAAGTCCGCCCGGCGCTCCTCCAGAGCCTCCTCCGTCATCTCCGGCAGGTTGTCCAGATGGTTCCGGCAGGTCTCCAGCGCCCCGGCGATGGTGTCCAGAGCCTCCAGCTTGGCCTCGGACCGGCGGCGGAACGCCTCCTCCCAGGCGGCTTTGCGCTTCTCGGCCCGCTGCGCCCGGGCCTGGCGCAGGCCCTGGAGCTCCTCTTGAACACGGGACTGGAGCAGGAGCTTCTCCACCTCCGTCCGCTCCCGGAAGCGGCGCAGATCGTCCTCCGCGAAGGCGGCGGCGATCTCAGCCCGCCTTGCCAGTCGGCGCAGCTCCTCGTTCTCCTCCGTCAGACGGGTGAGCACGTCCCTGAGGTCCAGGGCGGCCTGGACGGAGCAGACCACATCCGCCGTGAAGGCGGCGGTGAGGGCCAGGGCCGCCGGGTCCACCACCAGGGCCGGAACCCGGGCCAGCAGACGCCCGATGGGCGGATGGACGAAGCGCACCAGCAGGATGGAGAAGAATCCCCAGGCGATGGAGCTGGTGAGGCAGATGTGGCCGTTTAGATTGAATTTCTGACCGGAGTAGTCCCAGTAGCGGACCTTGAAGATCCGCTCCATGGCCGCGCCGGTGACATACTCCAGGGCCGTGGCGGCGACCATGCCGAAGAGCCACACCAGAAACAGGTTCTCCGCCACCGGAATGACGGCGAAGAGGATGATGATGGCCCCGGAGCCGTAGATGGGCAGCAGGGGCCCGTGGAGGAATCCCCGGTTCACCCACCGGCGTTGGCAGGCGGAGACGTAGCAGGACTCCCAGACCCAGCCGCACAGGCAGTAGAAGTAAAAGAGCAGGACCCACTGGCCCACGGTGTAGACGTGCATGGCAGCCTCCTCAGTATTCCACCCGGAAATCGCCTCTGGCGGCGGCCTCGGCCCGGCGGCGCTTCTCCGCCGCCAGGGCGTCCAGCACCCCGCCGATGATCTGGTTGGACACCAGGAAGCCCCGGGGCGTCAGGTGCCAGCGGTCCTCCTCGCACACGGCGTAGCCCGCCTCCCGGCACTCCTCCAAAAAAGGCAGGAAGCACCGGAAGCGGCGGCGGAACCGGTTTTCAAACGCCCTGGGGTCCAGGCCGTACACGGTCCGCAGTCCCAGCATCAGCCACTCGATGTCCCGGTCCATGGGGGGAATGCGGTCGCTCTCCGCCAGCAGGGGCTCGTGCTCCCGCACGCCCCGGATGTAGCCCTCCAGGTCCTTCTCATAGGCGTACCGGGCGCCGCCCAGGTCCGAGTGAGCCCCGGGCCCGAAGCCCATGTACTCCCCCAGGGTCCAGTATTTCAGGTTGTGCCGGGAGGCATAGCCCTCCCGGGCGAAGTTGGAGATCTCGTACTGCCGGTAGCCCTGGGACGCCAGGTACTCCACGGCGTACAGATACAGATCCGCCTGGGTCTCGTCGCCTGGCAGGTCCGCCTCCTCCCGGCGGTCAAAGAGGGGGGTGCCCTCCTCCACCTTCAGCCCATAGCAGGACAGGTGCTCCGGTCCCAGGGAGACGGCGGCCTCCAGATTCTTCTGCCACTGGCTCATGGTCTGGCGGGGCAGGCCGTAGATCAGGTCCAGGGAGAGGTTCCGGAACCCCGCCCTCCGGGCGGCGTCCACCGCGGCGGCGGTCTGGTCCGCCGTGTGGACCCTGCCAATCTCCAGCAGCTCCTCGCCGCAGGCGGACTGCATCCCCAGGGAGATGCGGTTAAAGCCCGCCTTCCGCAGGGCCTTCAAGGTCTTCCAGTCCCCGGCGGAGTCCGGGTTGGCCTCCAGGGTGATCTCCGCGTCCTTTGTCACATGGTATTTTTTCAGAATGGTTTTCAGAATCCTCACCAGCTGCTTCTCCCCCAGATAGCTGGGGGTGCCGCCGCCGAAGTACACCGTGTCCGCCAGGTATCCGGCGGCGTAGGGGGCCAGCTCCGCCAGATGGGCGCACAGGGCCTCGGTGTAGTCCTCCATCCGGGCCTCGGCGCCCGGCAGGGAGTAGAAGTCGCAGTAAGTACACTTCTGCTTGCAGAAGGGAATGTGGATGTACAGTCCCAGGGGCTTTTTCTCGGGTTTCATGAGCGGTCCCTCCAAAGTTTACTGTGAACAATATAACGCGTTTTACCCGGATTTGCAAGGACGCATATTCGGCGGCAATTCGGGGACACTAGGGGAAACTTTCCAGAAAAGAGGGATTCCCCATGGATCTGTCACCCCAGGAGTACCAGCAGTATGTGAAGCAGCGGGCCCAGAAGTCCCCGCTGGTGAAGGACGTGGTTCTGGCCTTTGTGATCGGCGGGCTGATCTGCGTGCTGGGCCAGCTGATTCAAAACGGCTGGGCCGCGGCGGGGCTGAACCAGGAGGACGCCGGCACCGCCACCTCCTGCTCGCTGGTACTGCTGTCCGCCCTGCTGACAGGGCTGAACCTGTACAATAAAATCGCCCGCTTCGGCGGCGCGGGGACGCTGGTTCCCATCACCGGCTTCGCCAACGCCGTGGTATCCCCGGCCATCGACTTCAAGAGCGAGGGCATCGTCACCGGCATGGCGGCTAAGATGTTCCTGGTGGCGGGGCCGGTGATCGTGTTCGGCACCTTGGCCAGTGTCGTCTACGGCGCGGCGCTGATGCTGATGGGCGGATAAGGCGGGGCCGGGCAGCAGCGCCCGCCGGCTGCGCATACACGCTCTGATACCCGCCGGGAAGCGGCCGCTTCCCGGCGGGCATTGCGTCTCCGGGGAGCGTTCGGACCGGCCCTCAGACGCGGTTCCGCTCTCCCCATTCGCACATGGCGTCCAGAATGGGGATCAGCGACCTGCCGCGCTCGGTCAGGGTGTACTCCACTTTGGGCGGGATCTGCGGGTATTCCTCACGGTGGACCAGTCCGTCGGCCTCCAGCTCTTTCAGGGTGCTGCTGAGGGTCTTGTAGGAGATGGCGCCGATGTACTTTTTCATCTCGTTGAACCGCACGACACCGTAGCCCATCAGCGTGTAGAGGATCAGCATCTTGTACTTCCCCTGAATCAGCGACATGGTGTAGCTGAACCCGGTGTCCTCCAGCTTCGCGTCCCGAATGCATTCCAGCATGTGAATTACACTCTCCTTTCGGTAAGTACCCCACTTTCATGTGCGTACTTGACCATTTTCCGTTTCTGTGATCATAATACCGTCAAACGCGGGCGGCGTCAAGCCCGCGGACTTTGGGAGGTAATCAGCATGAGCAAAAAAATTGTGGTCATCACGGGCAGTCCCCGGAAGAACGGAAACAGCTTCGCCATGACGGACGCCTTTATCAAAGCGGCGGAGGCAAAAGGCCATTCGGTCACCCGCTTTGACGCCGCCCTAAAAAAGGTGGGAGGATGCCGCGCCTGCGAGACCTGCTTCAAAACCGGGAAGGCCTGCTCCTTTGACGACGACTTCAACGCCATCGCCCCTGCGATTCTGGAGGCGGACGCCGTGGTCTTCACCATGCCGGTGTACTGGTACTCCATCCCCGCCCAGATCAAGGGTGTGATCGACCGGCTGTTCTCCTTTGTAGTGGGCGGCAGGGACATTGCCGGGAAGGAGTGCGCCGTCATCGCCTGCTGTGAGGAGGAAGACCTGTCCGTCATGGACGGCGTGCGCGTTCCCCTGGAGCGGTCCGCGGCGCTGATGAAGTGGACGATGGTGGGCGAGGTGCTGATCCCCGGCGTGCTGAACGCGGGCGACATCGAAAAGACAGACGGCTGCGCCCAGGCCGCGGCCCTTGCGGACAAATTCTGAAAAGGCGCCCCAAAAGGGCCTCCGCGAACCGATTGCGGTTCGCGGAGGCCCTGATTTCTTTTTGAAACGCCGCGCTTTGTCCCGTTCGCTTTAACGGCTCAGAGATAGCGCCGGACGCGTTCTGCGTAACGCCTGTAAGACGCGCCGAAGGTCTCCCCGCACCACCGCTCCTCCGCCAGGATGATCCAGTGGGCAGAGATCTGGAATACAAGGACAATTCCCAGCAGGACCGCCGACCGGGTCAGAAGGGCCATCCCCGCGAAGTAGAGGAAGTAGGACACATACATGGGATTGCGGGAAAAGCGGTAAACGCCGCCGGTGCAGGGGCCTTCGCTCGAGGAGGCGGAAAAGGCGGCGATGGAGGCGGTGCAGAGGATCAGACCGGAGAGACAGCAGGCGAGCCCGGCGCGGAAGAAAAGCGGCGGCTGCGTTTGAACCGTGAGAAAGGCCAGGTACAAAAACATCGCCGCGTTTGAGAGCTGATAGATCCCGTAGGCGATCCGTTCCCCGCCCTCCATAGGGGCGAAATGCGCCGCCCGGGCCACAGCCTCCCGGCTCAGAACGGCCAGCAGCCCGAACCGCACCAGCAGAAAGGGGACCAGCAGCCAGAGACCGTTCATCCGCTCACTTCTCCTCCTTGGGCAGAATCAGATTCAGCGCCACCGCCATCAGCGTGGCGATGACGACCGGGGACTTGCCGAAGATCATGGTGAAGCTGTCCGGAAACTGGCTCAGCGAGGCGCTGGCCTGGGAGATCCCCACGCCCAACGCGGCGGAGAGGCCAACGATGGTGGTGTTCCGGGCCGTCAGGTCCTGGGAGGCGATGAGGCGCATGCCCGTCATGGCGATGGTGGAGAACACGGTAATGGTGGCGCCTCCCAGCACGCACTGGGGGATGGTGGTCAGCACCGCCGCGAACTTGGGCGAGACGCCCGCCAGCAGCAAAAACGCCCCCGTCATGGTGAACACCGTCCGGTTCACCACCTTGTTGGTGGTGACGATGCCCACGTTCTGGGAATACGTGGCCGTGGGCAGGCCGCCGAAGAGGGCCGCCAGGATGTTGGCCGCGCCGTAGGCGATGATGCCGCCCTGGAGCTCGTTGTCCGTGGGGTCCCGGTCCATGCCGCCCACGGTGGTGGCGGTGAAGTCGCCGATGGCCTGAATGGCGTTGATGGCGAAGAGCAGCCCCAGGGCCACACAGGATGGCAGGTCGAAGCTGACGCCGAAGTGCAGGAAACGGGGCAGGGAGAACCAGGCGGCGTCCCCCACGTCGGCAAAGCTCACCATGCCAAAGCACAATGCCGCGGCGTAGCCGAAGAGCATCCCCAGCAGGATGGAGGCCAGCCTGCAAACGCCCCTGCCCTTGTTGTTCAGAATCATCACCGCCGCCAGGGTCAAAATGGCGACAAGCCAGTTTTGCCAGGAGCCGTAGACCATGGCCTCCGGCAGTCCCTTGGACATCACGGACTCGTAGGTATTGCCGGTGCCGCCGGCCATGTAGTTGATGGCGGTGGGGTAGAGGGAGAGGCCGATGGTGAACACCACCGTCCCGGTGATCACCGGCGGGAACAGCAGCCGGATCTTCTTGACGAACAGGCCCACGATGACGGCCACCACGCCGCCCACCAGCATGGCCCCCGCGATGGCGGACACGCCGCCGCCGGAGGCGGCGATGGCCTGCATGCTGGGCAGATAGGCAAAGCTCACACCCAGAATCACCGGAAGGCCGGAGCCGAACCGGCCCCCGACGGGAAAGAGCTGGAGCAGGGTGGACACGGCGGACATGACCAGGGACGCCTGGATCAGCAGCACCCGGTCCGCCTGGCTGAGACCGATGGCCCCGGCGATGATGATGGGCGGCGTGACACAGCCCACGATCATGGCTACCAGGTGCTGGAGGGCCAGGGAGACGGAGGCGCCTAAGGGCGGCCTTCCGTGGAACTGGAACAGCAGACGGGAATCAGAGGGGGGCATAGACATACTCTCCTTTTTCTATTGTGCTGTGTTCCATTATACCATGGCTTCCCGGAAAAGCAAGGAAAGGTCAACCTTTTCACGCTGGTCCGTTTGTACAATAATGGGACATACCTTTGTGGGATTTCCCCATGGGCAGGTCAGAAGTTCACAGCCTGTTCCTGCGGAGGACTTGCCAATTTTCAGCGGCTGGGGTATACTGCTCCTATACCGCAGCTGCGCAGAGGAGACGGTTCCATGATTCGTGACAAAAACTTTTACCGCGCTTTTTTTGCCCTAGCGCTGTCCCTGGCCCTCCAGAACCTGCTGACCTTCGGCGTGAACATGATGGACACGGTGATGCTGGGGCGGTACAGTCAGGACGCCATGAGCGGCGTGAGCCTGTGCAACCAGGTGCAGTTCCTGCTCCAGATGCTGGTCACCGGCGCGGGAGAGGGGGCCGTGGTGCTGGGGGCCCAGTACTGGGGCAAAAACAACCTGGAGCCCATCCCACACATCATCGGCGCGGCGCTGCGGTTCGGCGGGGGACTGGCGGCGGCGCTGTTTGCATGGGTGCTGCTGGCTCCGGAGACGCTGCTGCGTCTTCTCTCCAACGAGGAGGCGGTCATCGCCCAGGGAGCGCAGTATTTTCAGATCATCTGCTATACATACGTGATCTTCACCGTCACCAACATTCTGGTGGCCTCCCTGCGCTCCGTGGGCATTGTGAAGATCGGCTACGCCATCGCCTTCTCCACCCTGTGCATCAACGTGTCGCTGAACTATCTGCTGATCTATGGCCGCTGGGGCTTTCCGGAGCTGGGGGTCCGGGGGGCGGCCGTCGCCACCTTGGTGTCCCGGTGCACGGAGCTCGTCATTGTGGTCTGGTTTCTGAAATACCAGGAGAAGCAGCTGAACCTGACGCTGAGAAAGCTCATCCTCATTGACAAAAGCTATATCCGGGATTACAGCCGCGTCTCCGCGCCGGTGCTGTTGAATCAGGCGCTGTGGGGCGTGGCCCAGATGGCGCAGACCGGCATCCTGGGCCACCTGGGCGGCGACGTGACTGCGGCCAACGCCATCGCCGTGCAGGTCTATCAGGTCCTCTCCGTGGCGGCCTACGGCGCGGCCTCCGCCTCCGGCATTGTGGTGGGAAAGACCATCGGCGGCGGGCGGCGGCAGGAGCTGCGGCCCCTGGTGTCCACTCTCCAGGCGCTGTTCGTTGTGATCGGCCTTCTCTCCGGCGGGGCCATCTTCCTGCTGCGGCGGCCTGTTCTGGCGGCCTTCGGCGCAGCCCTGACGCCCCGGGCCCGGGAGCTGGCCCTGCAGTTCATGGCCATCATCGCCCTGACCACCGTGGGCACGGCCTATCAGATGGCCTGCGACAACGGCATCATCCGGGGCGGCGGAGACACGGCCTTCAGCGCCAGGATGAACCTTGTCAGCATGTGGGGCATTGTGGTGCCCCTGTCCGCCGCCGCGGCCTTCTGGTGGGAGTGGTCCCCGGCGGCGGTGTTCTTCCTGCTGAAATGGGACCAGCTCTACAAGATCATCCCCGTGGCCCTGCGGCTCCACAGCTGGAAGTGGGTCAAAAGCGTCACCCGCCCCGGCGGCGGAGAGGAGGAAGCGGCATGAGACTCGCCATCAAAACCTGCACCCTGGATCTGCCCTATGAGGAGATGCTGGACTTCTGCGTCCGGGAGGGCATTCAGGCCCTGGAGATCGGCACAGGCAACTGGTCCTCCGCCCCCCACGCGGACCTTGAGGGCCTGCTGGCCTCGGCGGCCGCCCGGGAGCGGTGGCTGGATGCCCAGCGGCGGCGGGGCCTGGACCTCTGCGCCCTGAACTGCTCCGGCAATCCCCTGGCCTATGAGCGGGACTGGGAGGTCACGGCGAAGACCTTCCGCCTGGCGGAGCTGCTGGGGGTAAAAAAGATCGTGATGATGAGCGGCCTGCCCGCCGGGTGCCCCGGGGACCGGACGCCGGTGTGGATCACCGCCTCCTGGCCGCCGGAGACCCAGGCGGTGCTGGACTACCAGTGGAACGAGGCGGCCATTCCCCGGTGGCGGGAGCTTGTGCGTCTGGCGGCGGAGTGCGGCGTGGAGCGGATCGCCCTGGAGAACCACGGGATGCAGCTGGTGTACAATCCGGAGACGCTGCTGCGCCTGCGGGCGGCGGTGGGACCCCTGGTGGGCATGAACCTGGACCCCTCCCAACTCTTCTGGATGGGGGGAGACCCCATTGAGGCCGCCCGTGTCCTGGGGGAGCGCGGCGTCCTCTACCACATCCACGGCAAGGATTCCCGGCCGGAGCGGCGGATGAGCGGCCCCAACGGGATGCTGGACACCAAGCCCATCGGCGCGTTCCGGGAGCGGGCATGGAACTATGTGGCGGTGGGCTCCGGCCACGGGCCCCAGTGGTGGCGGGAGTTCTTCTCCGCGGCGCGGATGAGCGGCTATGACGGCGACGTGGCGCTGGAGATGGAGGATATGACAATGCCCATGCTGGACGGGCATCTGGCCTCCCTGCGGACGCTGCGGGACGCCCTTTGAGAGAGGAGATACGCCATGTTTGGACGAAAAAAGCGCGAAGACGCCCCGGCGGAGCGCCCCGCCCCCAGCCGACAGAGCCGGGCGGGGCTGTACGCCATGTGCGGACTGTACCTGGGATACCTGTTCTTCCAGCTGATCGACCCCTATTTCACGCCCGGGGCGGCCCGGCCTGCCCTCCATATACTGGCGCTGGGGGCGGTGATCCTGGGCGGCGGCGCGCTGGCGCTGCTGGTTCTGGCCTGGCAGATCTACTGGACGCCGCCGGCTCAGGACCCGGGGGAGGAAACAGCCCTGCCGGAAGCGGCGGAGGAAGACGGCGAGGACAAGGAGCCGGAACAGTCGGAGATATAAGAGGCTGCCCCAATCGGCGGCAGTGCGCAGATTGGCGAGAGAATGTTTCGTCCGGACTGCGTACCGCCGCCGATTGGTACAGGCTTCGAAAGTGCCCCCGGCCCTGCGTGCAGGGCCGGGGGCGCTTTTGGGGAAATCGGTTTTGGAAAATCAGATTGGAAAATCGATCAGGCGGGAAATGGAATTATGCCAGGCCGTTGAGCTTTTTGAACAGGTTTCCGGCGTCGGCGGAGGCCACCAGGGCGTCGGTGTCCTCGTCGGTGGAGGCGATGCCCACGATGCGGCCCAGAATCTCCAGGTGCTCGTCGCCCTTGGCGGCGATGCCCACCACCAGCTTGACCTTGTCGCCGTTCCAGTCGATGCCGTCGGGATAGGTCATGACCACCACGCCGGTGCGCTTAATCAGGGGCTTGACATCGTTGGTGCCGTGGGGGATGGCTACATGGCTGCCGATGGCCACGGAGAAGCTGGCCTCCCGGTCCAGCATGCCCTGGATATAGGCCTCGTCCACATAGCCGCTGTCCACCATCAGCCTGCCGCAGGCCCGGATGGCCTCCTCGGGAGTGACGGGGGCGCAGCCCAGAACGATGTTCTTCTCCTCCAGCAGGGTATCGCCGGAGGCGGCGGGAGTCTCTTCCGCGGCGGGAGCCGCTTCCGGCGCGGGGGCAGCGGCAGGGGCGGCAGTATTCCGGCGGGCATCCAGCAGCTCTTTCACCAGGGTGTCGTACTCCGGCGCGCCCATGAAGTTCTTGATGGGGATGATCCGGGCCTGGGGCGCGCGCTCCGCCGCCCGGCCGGAGAGCTCATGGTGGGTCACCACGATCTGGCAGTCCCCGGGGATCTCGCTGACGGGGTGGTGGATAACCTCAATGTCCGTGATGCCCGCGTCCTTGAGCTTGTTACGGACCATGGTGGCGCCCATGGCGGAGGAGCCCATGCCCGCGTCGCAGGCGAAGACGATCTTGCGCACGTCCCTGGCGTCCACAGAGGCGCCGGCGGAGGCGGCGGGAACGGACTGGCCCTTGCTGGCGGCCTTAGAGGCGGCCACCTGGGCCTGGGCCTCCTCCAGGCTGGCGTCCTTGCCGAAGAATTTCAGCAAAAAGGCGGAGATCAGGAAGCTGACCACGGCGGCCACGGCGATGCCGGCGATGTTGGCGATGTAGCCGCCCTTGGGGGTCATGAGCATCTCAGCAATGATGCTGCCGGGAGAGGCCGCGGCCACCAGGCCGCCGCCCAGGGCGGACAGGGTGAAAATGCCCGCGATGTTGCCGATCATGGGCCCCAGGATGACGATGGGGTTCATCAGCACATAGGGGAAATAGATCTCATGGATGCCGCCCACAAACTGGATGAAAGCGGCGGCGCCGGCGGAGGAGCGGGTCTCCTTTTTGCCGGCCACGCAGTAGGCCAGCAGGAGCCCTAAGCCGGGGCCGGGGTTGGACTCGATCATGAACAGGATGGACTTGCCGGCCTCCAGGGCCTCGGCGGTGCCGATGGGGGTGAAGACGCCGTGGTTGATGGCGTTGTTCAGGAAGAGCACCTTGGCGGGCTCCACCAGCACGGCGGTGAGGGGCAGCAGGCTGTGCTCCACCAGGAAGCCGACGCCGGAGCCCAGGATGTCCGTGACCACCACGCAGGCGGGGCCGATGACAAAGATGGACAGCACGGCCAGGATGCCGCCGATGATGCCCACGGAGAAGTTGTTGACCACCATCTCAAAGCCGGCGGGAATGTGGCCCTCCATGCTCTTGTCGAAGCGCTTGATGCACCAGCCGCCCAGGGGGCCGCAGATCATGGCGCCGATGAACATGGTGCTCTCGGTGGAGGCGATGGCGCCCAAGGTGGCCAGGGCGCCGGCCACGGCGCCCTTCTGGCCGCCTACGGCCTTGCCGCCGGTGTAGCCGATGAGGATGGGCAGCAGGTAGGAGAGCATGGGTCCCACCATGTTGTTGATGGTTCCGGCGGGGCCCCACTTGCCCAGCCAGCCGTCGGGGATGAACAGGGCGGCGATGAGGCCCCAGGCGATGAAGGCCCCGATGTTGGGCATCACCATGCCGCTGAGAAACCGTCCGAATTTTTGAACGCGCTCTTTCATGGCTCGCGAATTCCTTTCTCTATGGATTGTGTCCGGGCGGGCCGGGAACGGGGATTCGGTCCGCCCGCGGGGGCGTGGGAACGGGCCGCCCAGAAGCGGACCCTACTGGGCGGTGGAGCCGGCCAGATACCCCTCCACCCCGGCCAGAGTGGAAAGACCCATGGCCTCCTGGGTGACCTTTTGCGCCTCGTCTCCCAGCCACTTGCGGATGGCCGCCCGGGTGGACAGCACTGCCGAGGCGCTGACGGAGAACTCGTCCAGGCCCCAGGTCATCAGCAGGGGCAGCAGGCGGGGGTCCGCCGCGGCCTCGCCGCACATGCCCACGGGGATGCCCGCCTCCTTGGCGGCGGTGATGACGTTCCGGATGGAGCGGAGCACCGCCGGCTGGAGGGGGGAGTACAGCTTTTCCACCTTCGCGTTGCCCCGGTCCACCGCCATGGTGTACTGGGTCAGATCGTTGGTGCCGATGGAGAAGAAGTCGCACTCCCGGGCCAGCAGGTCCGCGATGAGGGCCGCCGCCGGGGTCTCGATCATGGCGCCCAGGGCGATGTCTTTGTCGTAGTGGACGCCGGACTCCTCCAGCTCCTTCTTGCACTGCTCCAGCAGCTCCCGGGCGTCCCGCACCTCGTCCACGCAGGTCACCAGGGGCAGCATGATCTTGATGTTGTGATTCTCGGCTCCGGCCCGCAGCAGGGCCCGCAGCTGGACCTTGTAGAGCTCCGGCCGGTCCAGGCAGTACCGGATAGCCCGGTGGCCCAGGAAGGGGTTTTCCTCCTTGTCCATGCCCAGGTACTCAATGGCCTTGTCTCCGCCCACGTCCAGCGTGCGGATGATGACCTCTTTCCCCGCCATGATCTGGGAGACGGCCTTGTAGGCCTCGTACTGCACAGTCTCGTCCGGCAGGCTGGTGCGGTTCATGAAGAGGAACTCCGTGCGGAACAGTCCGATACCCTCCGCGCCGGACTGGGCCGCGGACTTGGCGTCCTCCACGGAGCCGATGTTGGCGTACAGGCTGTACTGCCTGCCGTCGGCGTCCACAGTGGCCTGGTTCCGGTAGACCTCCAGGGCAGCCCGGCGCTTGAGGAACTCCTCCTGGCGGGCCAGGTACTCGCCCCGGGTGCGCTCGTCGGGGTTCAAAATGGCGATGCCCTCGCTGCCGTCCACAATGAGGCCGTCGCCGTCCTTCACGGTGTCCAGCACCTTCTGGACGCTGAGCACCGCGGGCAGCTCCAGGGCCCGGGCCAGGATAGCGGAGTGGCTGGTTTTGCCGCCGGTGGCGGTGAGGATGGCGGCCACGTTCTCCTTTTTCAGGCCCACGGTCATGGAGGGGGTCAGGTCCTGGGCCACCAGCACGCTGCCGGCGGGCAGGCGGCTGAGGTCCACGCCCTCCGTGCCCAGCAGGATGGACAAAAGCCGGGAGCGGATGTCCCGCACGTCGGTGGCCCGCTGGCGCATCAGCTCATCCTCCACGGCGGCGAACATGTCGGCGTACATGGTGCAGATACTGTCCACCGCCGCCTCGGCGCAGGCGCCGCCGTCGATGGCCTCCTGCATCTGGGAGAGCATAAAGGGGTCGGCCAGCATGGACACCTGGCCGGTGAGGATCTCGGACTCCTTCTGGCCCACCCGCTCCCGGATCTCCGCAGCCATGGCGGAGGTGCGCTGGTTGAACCGCTCGATCCCCTCCTGGAGGCGGGCCTTCTCGGAGTCCTTGCCGGAGTAGGTGACGGCGGAGTAGTCCAGGCTCTCCTCCCGGATGCACACCGCCCGGCCCAGGCCGATGCCGTCAGAGGCGGCGATCCCTCGCAGAATCATCCCGCACCTCCTGTTACATATCGCCCAGGCCGGATTCCACCAGCTTCACGGCGGCGGCCAGGGCCTCGGCCTCCTGCTCGCCGGTGCACTGGATCTCGATCTCGCTGCCCTGCTTGATGCAGGAGGCCATGAGGTTCATGATGCTCTTGGCGTTGATGGGCTTGCCGTTGAAGACGATGGAGACCTCGCTCTGGTACTTGTTCATCTCCGTGACGAACAGCTGGGCGGGACGCATGTGCAGCCCCTGGGGATTGATGACCTTTGTCTTCGCAGATACCATGATGATTGCTTCCTTTCTCAATTAAAGTAGTAATATCATTATGACCTTTCAATCATAAATCACTCAATTTCGGACCTGGTTTCTCAGACCACCGTCACCTCGGTGTAGTCCTGGAACTCCCGGCCGGGGGCCCGGTCGGTGATGACGGACGCCTCGTCGATGTGGAGAACGGACGCCGCGCCGATCCGGCCGAACTTGCTGGAGTCCACCAGCATGTAGGTCTGCCGGGCCCGGGCAGCCGCCAGGGCCTTGACCGCCGCGTCCTCCGGGTCCGCCACGGTGAAGCCCTCCCGCACTGTGACGCCGCCGGCCCCCAGAAATGCCTTGGTGAAGTTATACCGCCGCAGGGAGTCCATGGTCTCCGCCCCGGCGGCGGCGGCGGTGTCCCGTTTCAGCGCTCCGCCCGCGACGTATACCCGAAGCTCCCGCTCCAGCAGCCAGAAGGCGCACTCCATGCCGTTGGTGACGAACAGGGCGCTGGTGGGCTTTAGATGCTCCGTCATGCGCATCACCGTGCTGCCGCCGTCCAGAAAGACCACGTCGTCGTCCTCGATCAGGGCGGCGGCGTACCGGGCGATGCGCTCTTTCTCCGGGATGTGAAGCCCCCGCTTGACGGACATCTCCGGCTCCTGGCTGAGGAACTCGCTGTTCAGCTGCACCGCGCCGCCGTGGACCTTGCTGAGCTTGCCCTGGGCCGCCAGGGTGTTCAGGTCCCGGCGGATGGTGGCCTCGGAGGCCCCGGTCACCTGACACAGGTCCGTGACGCTGACAGCCCGCCGCTGGGCCAGCTCCGTTAAAATCGCCTCCGCGCGCTGTTCTGCCAACATCTTGGCACCTCCTCTCCGTTTGATTGAAATTGCTTGCTTTTGCCTGTTGAGATTATATTACCGTCTTTTTCAATCAAAGTCAACCCAAATTCAATCATTTTCAATCACAAAAAATCCCTTCTGTTTTTGTGCAATCCACCGTCAGTGTCAAAAGACACCTCTGCAAAATATGGAAATCCACCAAAAACATGTGGCCCCGGCGCGTTTTCGCGCCGGGGCCACATGGTGAAACGAACGATTTTAGGATCTGTCAAACCACAGCCAGAGCCCGGTAGACATCCAGGATACGTCCGGTCAGAGGATTTTCCGCCGTCAGTCCGGAATAAGCCGTCAGGGCGGCCGCAGGGCCCTCGGCCCGGAGCTTCTTCTGGAGCTCCGCGCTCTGGGGGTCATCGGGGCAGTCAAAACGGAGGGCTGCCGCCGCGCCGAAGATCAGGTGATCCACCGGCAGGCCGTAGGAGGCGGTGGTCACCAGGGGCTTGATGAGGCGGTCGCCGGCCTCCAGCTTCCGGATGGGCTCCCGGCCCACCCGCAGGACCTCGTCCTCCAGATAGGGATTCTGATAGCGGGCAAAGATCTTCTCCACATAGGCGTGGTGGACGTCTGGGTCAAAGCCGAACTCCTTGATGAGTCCCTCGCCGCTCTCGGAGATGGCCGCGTGGACGATTGCGCCGACGGCGGGGTCCGCGACGCTCTCCTTAATGGACTGATAGCCTTTCAGGTAGCCCAGGTAGGCGCAGATGGCGTGTCCGCTGTTGAGGGTGAAGAGCTTGCGCTCCAAGTAGGCCATGAGATTGTCCGCAAAGGTCAGGCCGGGAATGTCGGGCTTCTCGCCCTTCCAGGCGGCGGCCTCCACGTCCCACTCGCAGTAGCGCTCCACCGCGGCATCCAGAATGTTCTCAAAATTGGGCTTGGGGCAGATGCGGTCCACGGCGCAGTCGGCAAAGCCGATGTTGGCCTCCAGGAAGGCGGTCTCCTCCTCGTTCAGGTGCTTGACCACCTCGTTTTTCAGCCGGGTGGTGGTACGCAGGCCGTTCTCACAGCAGACCACATTCATGGGGGCGGTGTTTCCGGCGGCCTTCCGGGCCTGAATGCCCGCCGCGATGGACTTGGCGATGACGGGCAGTACATTGGGGCCCACCGCCGTGGTAATCAGGTCGCACTGGGCCACCCGCTGAGCAAACTCCGGAGAGGTGGAGATCACGCCGTCCACGTTGTCAATGGCGATCTCGCCGGGGTCGCTGTCCAGAATATGGACGGTGTAGCTGTGGCCGCGGTTCAGCGCCTCAATGATGGGCTCCACCACATCGGCGAAGGTGACATGCCAGCCTGCCTGAGAGAGAAGTGCGCCGATAAAACCCCGGCCGATATTGCCGGCTCCAATTTGGATTGCCTGTTTCATAGCTCCTCCTTAATTAAGTGGCATTTTTTGACTTCCGCGGCTCCTGGCTGCAAAGCCGCTGTGCCTAGACCTTGTTCGATCAATGGCAAGACGCATGACGGCGAGAGATTTTTTGCCGATCAAGGCGATTTGATTTTGCCACACTTTGTGCATGGCAAGAAAAATCAACGCGGAGCGACGGAAAAAGATCCGTCATCTGGGTGTTTTGACATTTTTCAAACAAGTCTTAGATAGTATACCACTTTTTCCCGATTTGAGCAAGGTGGAAATCGGACGCGGGGCGCCCGAATCAAAGATACGTAATGACGGCAGTTTTCAAAATTGCGGGCGCCGGACCGCCGCCGCCTCCGACGTCCCGTCTGCCGGGAATTCTGATGGCTGCTATAGGCCGCTTTGTGCCATATTAAAAGGCTCTAAAAAATTTCGGAGAAGCCAGGGCTTCTCCGAAATTTTTCGCTGTTCTTACTGCGGCAGTGTCTGCACCACGCCCCGGGCGCAGTCCACGGACACCAGCACGCCGTCCTCCAGGCGCCGTGTGGCGGCCACGGCCCCCACAATCACCGCCTTGTCCAGGGTCAGACCCACTGTCGCGGCGTGGCCCTCCGCACTGCCCTCCTCGCAGATCACTGCGGCGGCCTCCCGGATGTAGGGCAAAAAGTCGTTGTTGGTATAGGGCACCACCAGCACGTCGCCGGGCCGGAACTTCTCCGCCGCCTCCGCCGCGGTGCGGCAGACGCACAGCCGTCCGCTGGCCATCTGGGTTCCGACGCCCACGCCGTTGATGAGAGACCCGCCCACCTGGCGGACCCGGATCATGTTGGTGGTGCCGGCCACGCCCACGGGCACGCCGGCGGTGACCACCACAATGTCCCCCTGCTTGACGAGCCCTGCGTCCTCCGCCGCCTGGACGGCGAAGTCCACCAGCTCGTCGGTGCTGCCGGCGTAGGGCATCATGATGGGCGCCACGCCCCAGTAGAGGTTCATCTGCCGCCGGACCTGCGCGTCCAGCAGCAGGGCCACCACGGTGGTGCTGGTGCGGAAACGGCTGACCATCTGGGCGGTGGTGCCCCCCTGGCTGACGGTGAGAATGGCGTCCGCGCCGATGTCCAGGGCCGTGGTGCAGGCGGCGTGGGCCGTGGCGGCGGTGATGGACATCTTCTTGCCGTCCATCTTCACCCGCTTGGAGCAGTCAATGCTGGACTCCGTTTTCAGGGCAATGGCGTCCATGGTCTTCACCGCCTCCACCGGGTACCGGCCCGCCGCCGTCTCGCCGGAGAGCATGATGGCGGAGGTGCCGTCGTAGATGGCGTTGGCCACGTCGGTAATCTCCGCCCGGGTGGGGCGGGGGTTCTCCATCATGGAGTCCAGCATCTGGGTGGCGGTGATTACCGGCTTGCCGGCAGCCACGCACTGGGTAATCATCTGCTTTTGAATCACGGGAATCTCCGTAAAGTCGATCTCCACCCCCAGATCGCCCCGGGCCACCATGATGCCGTCCGCCACGGCCAGGATCTCCGGCAGGTTGGAGATGCCCTCCTGGTTTTCGATCTTGGCGATGATGCGGATTCGGGAATCCCGCTCGTCCAGCAGGCGGCGGATCTCCCGCACGTCGGCGGCGGAGCGGACGAAGCTGGCGGCGATGAAGTCAAAGTCCTGCTCCGCGCCGAAGAGAATGTCCTCCCGGTCCCGCTGGTTCATGTAGGGCATGGACAATCGCACGTTGGGGATGTTCACGCCCTTGTTGTTCTTCATCACGCCGTCGTTCTCCACCCGGCAGCGGATGGAGACGGCGGTGGTCTCCAGCACGGTGAGGCGCACAAGGCCGTCGTCCAGAAGGATGGTATCCCCCTCCTTCACGTCCCCGGGCAGCTCGGCATATGTGACGGCGCAGCGGGTCTCGCTGCCAACGATGTCCTCCGTGGTCAGGGTGAACTCCGCCCCGGCCCGCAGCGTAACGGCGCCCTTCTCGAAGGTCCGCAGGCGCACCTCCGGACCCCGGGTGTCCAGCATGGCCGCCACCGGCAGGTCCAGCTCCTCCCGCAGCTTTTTCAGCTGATCCAGGCGGGCCCCGTGCTCCTCATGGCTGCCGTGGGAGAAGTTGAACCGGGCCACGTTCATGCCCGCGCGCATCATCTCACGCAATACACCCTCCTGATCCGTAGCGGGACCGAGGGTGCAGACGATTTTCGTTTTTCTCATAGTTTTTACCACCTTTCCTCAATGGTAATCATTTTTATACACTCTGACACAGTTTTATTGTACCACGTACCCAGCAAATGTAAATGCACAAATCCGCAAAAAAGCCTTGGAAAACGCGGCGGTTCTTTGGCGGGACAAAGCGCGGAAAACGCGGCGGCCAAAGGGCCGCCGCGTCCGGTTTTGCTCTTATGTACTTTTCAGCTGCACAAATCCCCACAGCAGTCCATAGACCACCGGCTGGTGCAGCAAATATACCGGCAGGGAGTACCGCCCCAGAGCGCTGAGCGCCGGGACGCGGCTGCCGCCCATGGGAATCCGCCGGCGGTCCCGCCACAGGCGGTTTGCGAAATACCCGGCGAGAAACAAAAAGAACCAGGGCGCCAGGGAGAAATAGTCCGTGGAGGCGAAGTCCGCCGGGGGAAAGCCCAGGAAGGCCGTGGCAAGGCTCCGGTACAGCCAGGTGGGCAGGGGGCAGAGCCGCAGGCTCTCAAAGCCCAGATACCCCCGGTTCACGTTCCGCAGCAGGAAAAAGAGCGAAGCGCTTCCCACGAGGCCCGCCCAGGAGGGAACGCGCCGCAGCGCCCGCTCCAGGGGGATCAGCAGCAGCATGCACGTCCCCAGCAGCGTCAGCACGCCGAAGACCACCCGGTTGGCCGGCATGACCAGCACCGTCGCCGCCGTCACCGCAAGGCCGCCGCAAAAGACCTCCAGCCCCCGCCGCAGATGTCTGCTCCCCAGGGGCCAGCAGAAGCCGGAGAGAAAAATGAAGGTCCAGCAGATGCTCTGCTGCCAGACGTAGGCGGCGGCGGAGCGGTACCAGCCCCAGTCCGCGCCGAAGAGATAGACCATGTCCCAGCAGGCATGGTAGGCGATCATGCTCAAAAGCGTCAGCCCCCGCAGGTTGTCCAGCGCCGCCCAGCGCCGCACGTCCCACTTCTTTCCCGTATAGCGTGTCAATGCCGCCCCTCCTCCGTTTGGCTCCATGGGAAAAGGGCGGCCGCGCTGCCCTCCTCTTTCTCTGTCAGAAATCCGCGCTGCCCACCGTGCGGGGGTGGGGAAGCACGTCCCGGATGTTGCTGATGCCGGTGAGATACATCACCATGCGCTCAAAGCCCAGGCCGAACCCCGCGTGCCGGCAGGAGCCGTAGCGCCGCAGGTCGCAGTACCACCAGTAGTCCTCCGGCTTCATGCCCAGCTCCTTGATGCGGCCCTCCAGAATGTCCAGCCGCTCCTCGCGCTGGCTGCCGCCGATGATCTCGCCGATGCCGGGCACCAGGCAGTCCGCCGCGGCCACGGTCTTTCCGTCGTCGTTGAGGCGCATGTAGAAGGCCTTGATCTCCTTGGGATAGTCGGTGACGAACACCGGGCGCTTGTACACCTGCTCGGTGAGATAGCGCTCGTGCTCCGTCTGGAGATCGCAGCCCCAGCGGACCTTGTAGTCAAACTTGTCGTTGTTCTTCTCCAGAATCTCCACGGCCTCGGTGTAGCTCACCCGGCCGAAGTCGGAGGAGACCACGTGCTCCAGCCGCTCCTTGAGACCCTTGTCCACGAAGCTGTTGAAGAAATTGATCTCGTCCGGGCAGCGCTCCATGGTGCGTTTGATAATGAATTTAATCATGGCCTCCGCCACGTCCATGTCCCCCTTGAGATCGCAGAAGGCCATCTCCGGCTCGATCATCCAGAACTCTGCGGCGTGGCGGGCGGTGTTGGAGTTCTCCGCCCGGAAGGTGGGACCGAAGGTGTAAACGTCGCCGAAGGCCATGGCGAAGTTCTCCGCGTTCAGCTGGCCGGAGACGGTGAGGTTGGCGGGCTTGCCGAAGAAGTCCTGGGAGAAGTCCACCTGCCCGTCCTCCGTGAGGGGCGGGTTTTTGGGGTCCAGGGTGGTGACCCGGAACATCTCGCCGGCGCCCTCGCAGTCGCTGGCGGTGATGATGGGAGTGTGGACGTAGACGAAGCCCCGGCTCTGGAAGAATTCGTGGATGGCGAAGGCCGCCGCGCTGCGCACCCGGAAGGCGGCGGAGAACAGGTTGGTCCTGGGCCGCAGGTGCTGGATGGTCCGCAGGAACTCCACGCCGTGGCGCTTTTTCTGGAGGGGGTACTCCGGGGCGGAGACGCCCTCCACCGCGATTTTCGCCGCCTTGAGCTCCAAGGGCTGCTTGGCCTCCGGGGTCAGCGCCACCGTGCCGGTGACGACCAGGGCCGCGCCCACGTTCTGGGCGGCGATCTCCTTATAGTTTTCCAGGGCGGCGGACTCCATGACCACCTGGAGGTTTTTGAAGCAGGAGCCGTCGTTCAGCTCGATAAACCCAAAGCCCTTCAGGTCCCGGATGGTGTGGACCCAGCCGCCCACGGTGAGGGTCTTTCCGGCCAGGTCCTCGCTGTCGGCAAAGACAGCGGCGATTTTTGTGTAGCTCATGAATCTTCACCCATTTCTTGTTTTTAGCGGTAAATTCCGTATCATGGTCTCTGATTGTACCACGGTTTTTTTGATTTTACAAGGGGGCTTGCTCACCTTTCCCGCCGCTTAGACAAAACTTCCCAAAAAGCGGCATATGTGGTATCATATCTTTTTTTATGACAGTACGAGGCGAGGTGAAGCATATGATTATCACGGAGGCCGGCGAGCGGTCCCCCGCGCTGACGGAGCGGCTTTTGGCGCTCTGGGAGCGCTCCGTACGGGCGACCCACACATTTTTATCCGAGGCGGAGATCCTGCGCATCCGGGAATACGTTCCGGAGGCCCTGGCCCAGGTCCCCCTTCTCATCACAGCGGAAACCGTCTCCTGCCGTCCCGCGGCCTTTATGGGGCTGGACGGACAGAGCTTGGAGATGCTGTTCGTGGACCCGGAGGCCCAAGGACAGGGGAGCGGAGGGCGGCTTGTCCGCTGGGGGATGGAGCGCTGCGGCCTGGAACGGGTGACCGTCAACGAGCAGAACCCCCAGGCCATCGGATTTTACCGGCACATGGGCTTTCAGACTTACAGGCGGACCGAATGCGACCAGCAGGGCCGCCCCTATCCCCTGCTGTATATGCGCCTGATTGGGGCCCGCGGAGAGGAGGCGCGGAGATGATCCGCCCCCTGGAGGCGGCCGACTGGAACGCGGCCATTGAGATTGTCAACGACTGCTGGCGGTCCCTGTACGCCGGCTTCATCAACCCGGCGCTTCTGAGCGGCGAGGGATGCCGGGAGCGGGCCATCCAGCTGGAGCGGGAGTTCCGGGAGCAGCGGCTGGAGGAGTACGTCTGGGAGGAGACGGGCCGGGTCCTGGGGCTGCTGTCCGCAGGGGACACGGCGGACCCGGACCGGCCGGGGGCCTTTGAGATCTGGCGGCTCTATCTGGCCCCGGAGGCCCGAGGCAAGGGAGCCGGCAGGCTTTTGCTGGCCCATGCCCAGCGGCTGGCCCGGAGGCGGGGATGCCGGGAGATGCTGATCTGGGCCTTTCGGGAGAACACAGGGGCCCTCCGCTTCTATGAAAAACACGGCTGCCGGCGGGACCGGACGGAGTACCTGGGCCCGCCCTACCTGGCTTGCGGCGTTAGATTCCTGAAAGACATATAGAAGGCGGCCCTCCCCAGGAGGGCCGCCAGTTCCGCTCAGTCGATCTTTGTCACGGTATAGGCCCCGCAGGCCGCCGCCACCTGCTTCAAATCCTCGCAGGGGACATCCCGGTCCAGATACACCTCCGCGAATGTCTCCCGAAACGCCACATCCGCAGCCTCCGAAACAGTGCTCAGGGCGGCGGCGCGCTCCCGGCACTCTCCGTATCCAATATCCTGAATATACAGCGCCTTGTAGTCCAGCCGCTCAATTTCGAAAATCACGGGCCGGGTGCCGTCGGAGCAGCAGACGATCATCACCCGCCGGTCGTTCATCCGCCCCGCGTGACGCTGCCGCCCTGGAGGGCTGTGTAGATGTAGTGGCTGACGGCATCCCAGGCCTCGGAGCAGCGGGGGTACGCCGGGGCTCCCTGCGGTGCCGTCCCTCCGCCCCTCTCCGTTCGCCAGGGTTCCCGCGCCCATGTGCCAGAAGTCGTCCGCCTGTCCGTACTGCTCAAATATGTACGCGTCTCCTACAAGACGGCAGGGACAGGGGCCCGCGTTGGGGTCCGCGCAGTATTGTGCCTGGTGCTCTGGGTAGAGCTTCTTATCCAGCACTGTCACTTTACACTTGTGCTGATAACCGCACCTCCTGAAAAATCGGTCTGGGTCCCATTTTACTGCATCCCGCGGCGGAGCGCAGGTCAACGGATGAAATTCCACCAGACCCACAGCCCCAGGGGGACGAGAATCTGGAGGACCAGAATGGTGGGGATTCCATAGCGGAAGCTTCTGTGAAGGGTCTTGTGGCGCCAGACCCTCATGCCCAGCAGAGCCCCTGCGCTGCCGCCCAGGGCCGCCAGCAGAAAGAGGGTCCTCTCCGGCACCCGGCGGGTGTTCTCACGGGTCTCCTTCCGCTTTGCCTTCCACTTGTCGATCCCGAAGACGAAAAACGCCGTCAGGTTTATCAGCGCCAGCCACAGGGCCAGCAGGCCCCAGGGGGAGCCGATCACCGCCCAGATAAAATCGTTTTGTTCCTCCGGAAGATATACCGGTTTCATCATCACTCAAAGCTCCTCTCACCGCTGCGTATTTCGCCATTGATCGGCCTATTTTTTTTACCGGCAGGTGTCCTGGTACTCCGAGGGAGTCATGCCCACCAGCTTTTTGAACGTGGCGGAGAAGTAGGTGATGTCCCGGTAGCCCACCCGCTCCGCCACCTCGTAGACCTTCACCCGGCAGTCCCGCAGCAACTCCATGGCCTTGTGGACCCGGTAGCGGGTGAGGTAGTTCAAAAGGGTGTAGTCCGTCTCCTTTTTGAAGGTGTGGCTCAGGTGTCCCTCGCTGAGTCCCAGGTGCTGGGCAATGGCGGCGATGTTGATGCCGGGGTCGTTGTAGTGCTCTCCGATGTAGTCCATGGCCTCCAGCACATATTTGCTCTTGTCCCCCTTCTTAAGGCCCGGCAGGGGACTCTCCGCCTCCCGGGCGGCGGCGGACCCGATCCGCCGCCGCAGAGCGGCCACCGCCCGCTCCAGATCCCCGTCGTGGAAGGGCTTGAGCAGGAAGTCCACCGCCCCCAGCCGCAGGGCGCTCTGGGCGTAGGTGAAGCTGTCGTAGGCGGTGAGGATGATGACGTAGACGCCGTTCCCCCGGGCCCGCAGCTGCCGCAGCATCTCGATGCCGTCCATCTGGGGCATTTTCAGATCGGTGATAATCAGGGAGGGGTCCAGGCGCTCCACGGCGTCCAGGGCCTCCTGGCCGTTGGCGGCCTCCCCCACCACCACGCAGTCCATGGCGGCCCAGTCCACCGCCAGCACGATGCCCCTGCGGATCATCTCCTCATCCTCCACCACCAGAACCTTTAACATGGGTTTTCCTCCTCTCCGCGCACCGGCAGCACCGCCGTCACCACGGCGCCGCCTGCCGGTCCGTTCTCCAGGAACAACCCGCAGCCGTCCCCGTAGTACTTCGTCAAAATCGTGTTCACATTGTAAAGACCCAGGTGCCTCCCGGCGGGGCCCCGGCTCCGGTACCGCCCCGCCGCCATCTCGGGGGGCAGACCCGCGCCGTTGTCCCGGACGGTGATGCGCAGCATCCCCGCCTTCTCCCGGACCGTCACCTCCACCGCGCCGTTCTCCACACCCTCCAGGCCGTGGAGAATGGCGTTTTCCACCAGGGGCTGGAGGATCATCTTGGGAACCCGGCAGTCCGCCAGCTCCTCCGGCAATTCCACTCGGAAGGCAAAGGCCCCGGACATCCGAATCTCCTGAATCTCCACGTACCGCTCCAGGATCTCCACCTCCCGCCGCAGGGAGGCAAACTCCTCCGGCGAGATGCAAAAGCGCAGGATGTCCGCGAGGTTGGCCGACATCTCCGCTACCTGGGGCACCTTGTTGATCTTGCTGATCCACTTCATGGTATCCAGGGTGTTGCACAAAAAGTGGGGGTTCAGCTGGGCCTGGAGCATCCGGATCTGGGCCTGGTTCAGCTCCCGCTGGTTCTCTACCAGCGCCTCCCGGTTCCGCCGCAGGGCCTCCACCATGTTGTTAAACCGCCCGGCCAGCTCCCCCAGCTCGTCCTCCCCCTCGGCTGGGACGAAGACGTCCAGGTTGTCGTGCTCCACCTCGCCGATGCCCTGGCGCAGGCGCTGGATAGGCCGGAACATCTGGCGGCTGAGGGCCAGTCCCATGCACACCGAAAGCGCCACGCACACCACCGCGCACCCCAGGCTCACGGTGTGCAGCAGCCGGATGGTCTCCGCCGTGAACACCTGGGGCCGCCGGAGCACCAGATAGAGCCCGCTCTTTTCATGGCGGACCGCCGCGTACAAAAACGCCTCCGCCGGGTCATCCAGCCCCCGGCCCGCCAGCAGGCGGCTGCGGAGGCTAGGCGCCAGGGCGTCCGCCAGAGAGGGCTGGACACAGTACACCGGCCGCCAGTACGGACTCAGCAAAATCAGCTCGTTCTGGGCGCCGTACTTGCCCTCCAGCAGCTGGCGAAAGCCCGCGTAGTACACGCTGATTACCAGGTATCCCGTCTCCCGGCCCCCGGCGCCGGTCAGCGTCACCGCCCCCTGGAGCAGGGGGGATTCCGTGTCCGTCACGTCCTCACAGGCGGTAAAGCGCATGGGCTCCCCCTGCCGCGGCGCGCCGTACAGCACGCCCCAGCCGGTGGGGAGGCGCTCCTCCCCCGCCGTCTGCCGGGTGGAGTAGCGCCGCCGGCCCTGGAGGTCGTAGAGGGCAAAGGCGGCATAGCCCCGGGCCTCTCCCGCGGCGGCGAAGAGCTCGCCGTTGACCAGGGTGTCCTCCGCCCCGTCCCCGGTCAGGGCCCGGGCCGCGATGGCACTGTCCTGGAGGCGGGCGGCGGCCTGGGAGAAGGCGTCAAAGGCCGCGTCCAGGGCGGCGGAGGCCGCGGCGAGATTCTCCGCCATCTCACGCTCCGCCTCCCCCGCCATCCGCAGGCGGAAGACCTGGAGCATCATGGCGGAGCAGGCCAGCGTGGGGATCAGGGAGGCCGCCAGAAAGCCCGCGAAGAGCCGCCGGCGGAAGGAGGGTCTCCGTCTCATGGCTCCCCCTCCTCTCCCAGGTAGAAGGCCCAGCTCATCAGCACCGCGTCCCGGCGGCCGCTGGCCCCGGCCACGTCGTAGTCCGCCATGGGAATCTCCTCCAGCGGGATCATGGACGCCTCCGGCTCCACGTCCCCCCGGACGGAGCGGCGGCAGAACTCTCCCGCCAGCAGGCTCTGGACCTCCCGGCTGACGGTGAAGTCCAAAAACCGTTTCGCGTTTTCCTCATGGGCCGCGCCCCGGATCAGGGCGCTGCCGTCCGGGACGCAGCTGCTGCCGTCCGCAGGGTACACCAGGGCAATGTTGTCCCCGGCGGCAATGTGCTTGAGCGCCGTCTCCTCCAGCGTCACGCCCACCAGGTCCGTGCCCCCGGCCACGGAGCCGACCACATCGCCGGAGCCCTCCAGCTGCCGCCCGGCCAGATTCTCCGCGAAGCGGCGCAGGATCTCCTGTTCGTCCCCTTCCACCGCCTGGAGCATGGTCACAAGAGCCGTGAAGCTGGAGCCGGACACCGCCGGGTCCGCAAAGGCGATGCGTCCCCGCAGCCGGGGAGAGAGCAGGTCCGCCCAGCCCGTGACGCCCCCCTCCGGGACCAGCTTGGTGTTGTACACCAGCGCCACCGGCAGGGCGGAGAAGGGGGTCCACAGCCCGTCCGGGCTGCGGAACCGCTCCTGGATCTCCTCCGCCTCCGCGCAGACATAGGGGGCGAAGCAGTCCCGGCAGGACTCCAGGCTCTCCACGCCGCCGCCAAACATCACGTCCGCCCCGGGGCTGTCCCCCTCCTCCCGGATGCGCTCCAAAAGCTCGTTGGTGCCCCCGGCCACCACGTCCACCCAGATGCCGGTGCGCCGCTCAAACTCCTGGACAACGGGCCAGTAGACCTCCTCCTTGTGGGAGGTGTAGATCACCAGCCGCTCGCTCTCCTGCGGGGCATAGGCGGCGGTCTCCGGCTCCTTCGCCCCGCAGGCCGCCGCTCCCGCCAGCAGCAGCGCCGCCAGCAGCAGCGGACAGATCCTCTTCACGGCACAGCCCCTCCTCCCAGTGGGTGATTTATCCATAGTATATCACATCCCCGGCGGCGTTTTCATCCAAATCCGACAAAAATATCAGAAGTGCCCAAAAAAACGCAGAATTGTCCCCTGTTCTTTTTTTCCATTGTCTCATACAATAAAATTAACAACCGGCGGAATTTGGAAGCGCCGGATTTTGTTGAAAACACCGAAGGAGGAACCGAAATGAAAAGAATCTCTGCACTGCTTTTGACCTTGGTCATGCTGTTCACCCTCACCGCCTGCGGCGGCGGAAGCAATCCCCCCGCCCAGGACAACACGCCCCCCGCCCAGTCCGACGGCGGCCAGGACGCCCCCGCCCCCACCCCCGCTCCCGCGGACGACGCCAATCTGACCGCGACCCAGAAGATCATCAAAGAGGCCGAGGGCATGTCCCTGGAGGATCTGGCCAAGAAGGCCATCGAGGAGTCCAACGGCAAGACGTTCTTCGGCGTGGGCAACTCCAGCCGCGGCAAGAGCGCCCTGCCCCTGTTCATCGAATACCTGCAGTCCATCGACCCCAGCTACAGCATGGAGTTTGACTGGCAGCAGCCCAAGAACAACAAGATCTTCGACCAGCTCACCGCCGACTCCCTCAAGCCCGAGGGCACTTTTGCCATGACCCTGATTCAGGACGGCAACCAGATCGAGAGCAAGATGGTCCAGACCGGCATCCTGGACACCTTCATCCCCAAGGAGTGGGCCGAGGCCAACGGCACCACCGCCGACGCCTATGACGGCTACCTGGCCCTCCAGACCCTGAACAAGGTCTTCATGTACAACAACACCGGCTCCAAGACCTACGACAATTGCTGGGACTTCGTTGCCGAGGGTGAGCACGGCCTGTACATGGACATCGACTCTGAGATCGTGGGCAAGAACTTCCTGTATATGCTCACCGAGGACACCTACGCCGGTTGGCTGAAAGACGCCTTCAACGCCCTCTCCGCCGATGAGCAGGCCTACTTCCAGCCCACCATCAAGGCCATGGAGTCCGAGGCCGCCGATCTGGGCCTGGGCGCCGACGGCGCGTATGCCCTGGCCTGGATCAAGCTGTGGGTGGAGAGCTACAACGCCCAGACCGACGACGGCCCCATCTGCAACACCCTGGTCGACAAGTCCGCCACCAACCAGTTCGGCCTGCTGGTGTACTCCAAGCTGCGCTCCGTGGAGGAGTCCAGCTCCGTGTCCGTCAACAACATCAACGTGGCGGCCTATGACGACGGCTACACCGGCATCGGCGGCTACGGCTACTGCCACTACCTGTTCGTCACCGACAACTCCCCCCTGCCCTGGACCGCCTGCGCCTTCATCGCCTACATGACCGAGACCGTGGACGGCTTCTCCGCCTGGGGCAAGGACATGGGCGGCTACTCCTCCAACCCCACCGTGGCTGAGGGCACCGAGGCCCAGTACGGCCACTCCAAGGGCGGCATGGCCGAGGACGGCACCACCGTGGAGTTCGAGGCCAAGAACGACCGGGGCTATGACTGGTGGACCACCGAGGGCAAGCTGGTTCTGGAAGACCCCACCTACTGCGCCGACGTATCCTTCACCGTGGGCAGCTGGGTCGAGATGCTGACCAAGTACAGCGCCGGCTGATTCCAAGACGTGAAAGAGTGATGTAACCGTAAAATCACCCGGGGCGGCAGAATCCGAAATGAACAACCTGGCCGGTAAAGGCTGGGAAGTCAAGGCTGTCTCCTTTGGGGAAAACGTGGCATGCGTGCGGCGGCCGGTCATCACGTTTGAACACGCGGTCTGACCGCAGGCTGTCTATCCAATCAGGTCCGGGGGGCGCGGACGCGCGCCCCGGACCTTCCCTATCCACCGATCCATTGAAAGGACGGATTCCCATGGTCAAAGCAGTCATTTTCGACATGGGCGGCATCCTGCTGGACTTTCCCATGCTGGAGCTCACCGCCGCCTATTCCCGCACGGCGGAGGACGCCCGCCTCCTGGATCAGGCCATCTTCAAAAGCCCGGAATGGGTAGCTCTGGACCGGGGGCTCGCGTCGGAGGAGCAGGTTCTCTCCGCCGCCCGAAAGCGGCTGCCGGAGCGATTGCACGAGGGGGCGGCCCAGGTGGTGGAACACTGGGACGAGTTTCTCTTCCCCAAGCAGGAGATGAACGCCCTGGCCCGGGAGCTGGACGGTCTGGGCGTGCCGCTGTACCTGCTGTCCAACACCTCCGCCCGCTTCTACCGCTTCCGGGAAAAAATCGAGGTCTGGCCCCTGCTGCGCGGCGCCCTCCTCTCCTTTGAGGAGAAGCTCCTCAAGCCGGACCCGGAGCTGTACCGCCGCCTGTTCCCCCGGTTCGGCCTGTCCCCCGGGGAGTGCTTTTTCATCGACGACCTGCATCTGAACGTGGAGGCCGCCCGCTGGTGCGGGATGCAGGCCTTCTGCTATCAAAACGACATCTCCCGGCTCCGCGCCGCTCTGCGCGAGGCCGGTATCCCCGCTGCTTTGGAATGTTAGGAGGAGTTTTTATGAATCAAACGGCCACCCTCCAGGCAAGCAAGTCCACCATCTTTTTCAACAAGGTCAAGACCTTTTTCTCCAAGCCCCACAACGTGATCCTGGTGCTGATGGGCATCGTGCTGACGGTGACCACCGTGGCCCCCATCATCGCCATCGTGGAGGACACCTTTAAGATCCACCCCGGCACCATCGACGCCCACCTCACCGGCCAGGCCGCGGGCTACACCGTGGTGAACTACATAGACCTCTTCACCAGCCGCCTGGCAAAGACCAACCTGTGGACGCCGCTTCTGAACACCGTGCTGCTGGCGGTGGGCACCTGCGTGGTATCCATCTTATTCGGCGGCGTGTTCGCCTTCCTCATCACCCGGACCAATCTGGCCTGGCGGAAGTACCTCAGCTCCATCTTCATCTTCCCCTACATCATGCCCCAGTGGACGCTGGCCGTGGTGTGGCAGAACCTGTTCAACTCCAACGCCGTCACCGGCACGTCCAACGGCCTTCTGGCGGCCACTCTGGGTGTGAACATGCCGCTCTGGTGGTGCCAGGGCCTGTTCCCAAGCCTTGTGGTGCTGGGACTGCACTACGCCCCCTTCGCCTACATCCTCATCGGCGGCATCTTCCGCAACATGGACGCGAACCTGGAGGAGGCCGCCACCATCCTGGACACTCCCAAGTGGAAGATTATGCGCAAGGTGACGCTGCCCATGGTGAAGCCCGCCATCCTCTCCACCATTCTGCTGGTGTTCGGCAGCTCCATGGGCTCCTACCCGGTGCCCCACTACCTGGGGCTGACCACCCTATCCACCAAGTATGTCTCCATGAACTCCAAGTACACCGGAGAGGCCAGCATTCTCGCCATCATCATGATGTTCTTCGGCGTGGCCATCATGCTTCTAAACCAGCTCTCCCTCACCAGCCGCAAGAGCTACACCACCGTCACCGGCAAATCCGGCCAGATCTCCAAGATCAACCTGGGCCGGGCGGGGAAGTACATCATCGCCCTGGCGCTGGTGGTTGTGACGTTCTTTACCAGCATCTTCCCCATCGTCTCCTTCGCCTTTGAAACCTTCCTGCCCAACCCCGGGGACTACTCCTTCCTCTACACCGGCGACGCCAGCAACCTCACCACCAAGTGGTGGGTGACGGACGAGAACGTCTCCGAAAACGGCATGTACGGCCAAAAAGGCATCCTGCACAACGAGACCATCTGGCGGGCCTTCAAGGGCACCATCTGGGTCAGCGTCTGCTGCGCCCTCATCGCCGGCACCATTGGCACCCTGATCGGCTACGCCGTGTCCAAAAACAGGCGAAGTAAATGGGCCAATTACGTCAACAGCGTGGCATTCCTGCCATATCTGATGCCCTCCATCGCCGTTGGCGTGGCCTTCTTCATCCTGTTCTCCAACCAGTACGTGAACCTCTTCAACACCTACACGCTGCTGATTATCACCGGTACCATTAAGTACATCCCCTTCGCCAGCCGGAGCTCCCTGAACTCCATGCTCCAGCTCTCCGGCGAGATCGAGGAGGCAGCCATCATCCAGGACATCCCCTGGATCAAGCGCATGACCCGCATCATCATCCCCATCCAGAAGTCGTCCATCATCAGCGGCTACCTGCTGCCCTTCATGACGTGCCTGCGGGAACTGAGCCTGTTCATGCTGCTGTGCACCCAGGGCTTCATCCTCTCCACCACACTGGACTATTTCGACGAGATGGGCCTGTACGCCTTCTCCAGCGGCATCAACCTGATTCTGATCGTCACCATCCTGGTGTGCAACACGCTGGTCAACAAGGTCACAGGAGCCAGCTTAGACAAAGGTATTGGAGGTTAAATTATGCCTGAAATCAGATTGGAACACGTGACAAAGCGGTGGGGCAAGTTCTACGCCGTGGACGATTTGGACCTGGTCATCGCCGACAACTCCTTTGTCACCCTGCTGGGCCCCTCCGGCTGCGGCAAGACCACCACGCTGCGGATGATCGCCGGTCTGGAGACCCCCACCAGCGGCCGCATCACCATCGGCGACAAGGTGGTGTTTGACAGCGCTCTTGGCATCAACGTCCCCGCCAACAAGCGCAAGGTGGGCTTTCTGTTCCAGAACTACGCCCTGTGGCCCAACATGACCGTCTACGAAAACATCGCCTTCGGCCTCTCCAACATCAAGGAGGCCCTGCCGAAGATTGACTTCGAGGCCAGAAACAACGCCCGCCTGGCGGAGATTCTGGCCAATCCCGGCGAGGTGGTGAAGGTTGTGGAGGACTGCCGGGACAAGACGGGAAAGATCGACGAGAAAAAGGCATACATCAAGCTCATCGACGCCTTCACCATCTCCCTCTACACCGCCAAAAAGCTCTACGGCTACCACCTAGAGAGCGGCAAGGACATGTCCGGCGAGGCCGCCGCCCTGCGGGAGAAGGCGGAGAGCGCCAAAAAGTCCCAGGGCCTCAACGATCATTTCGAGGCCGTGCAGAACGGCCGGCCTGTCACGGAGGTCCGCAAGCTGACGAAGGAGGAGATCGACCTCTCCGTCCGCCGGGTCTCCCGGATTGTAAAGATCGGCATGTTCATGGACCGGTATCCGGCGGAGCTGTCCGGCGGCCAGCAGCAGCGGGTGGCCATCGCCCGGACGCTGGCGCCGGAGCCCTCGGTGCTGTTCATGGATGAACCACTGTCTAACCTGGACGCAAAGCTCCGCCTGGAGATGCGCTACGAGCTGCAGCGTCTCCACGTGGAGACCGGGTCCACCTTCGTCTACGTCACCCATGACCAGATGGAGGCCATGACCCTGGCCACCCAGATCTGCCTCATCAACAACGGCGTGCTCCAGCAGTACGACGCGCCCCTGACGGTGTATAACCGCCCCAACAACCTGTTTGTGGCGGACTTTGTGGGCAACCCCTCCATCAACTTCGTGGAGGCCAAGGGCACCCAGCGGGGCGACGAAGCCATAGAGCTGACCGTCTTCGGCGATAAAAAGGCCGTTTTCAAGCCCGCTCACCCTCTGGATCTGGCCGGCTGGTTTAAGACCCGGGACGACCGCGACGCGGCTCTGGCTCAGGAGCACAAAAAGAAAGCCGCGGAAAAGGGCTTTGTGGAAAAGGGCAACAAGGACGAGACCTTCCGCTACCACATCGCCAAGGTAGAGGAGGATGATCTCTCCCTCCAGGAGGAGCCGGTGCTGACCAACGAGGACCTGGTGCTGGGCATCCGTCCGGAGTTCATCGACATCGCAGAGGGCGGCGCCCTCTGCGGCGAGATCTACGGCGCCATGCCCACCGGCATGGAGTCCACCATCAAGGTGCGCATCGGGGACTTCCTGCTCACCGGCGTGGTATTCGGCAGCACGCTCTTCACCATCGGCGCCCAGGTCCATGTGGACATCTCCGGGGACAACATCATGCTCTTTGACCGCAAAAGCGGCAAGTGCGTGGCGTTTGGGAGTCTGGCGTTCTAAAACGGATTCTCTGTTGCGGGGCGGGAGGTTTCCCGCCCCGCGTCTTTATGGCGGGCCGCGCTATGATTGTTAAAGTTTGGGGCCGCCCTTTTCAAAGGGCGGTGGGGGTGCGGGGGCAAAGCCCCTGCAGGTTCGAGGAAAGCGGGAAAACGGCGCAGGCAAAGGCCCTCTCAGCTGCGGCTTTTATAATACCGAAACGGGAATGCGCGTTTTGCGCCCCTCTACTGAATAACAGATATTTCGCGCCCTGCGGGGCGCGCCCCGGGGCTTTGCCCCGGGACCCCACAGCCTTTGAAAAGGCTGGCGAAACTTTGATCTGCGCTTCGCGCTTTTTTCGCCAATAATCCATCCCTCCCACTTGCATTTCCCGCTGAGGGTGCTACAATAGAGAACGGAAGCATGATAAATTTTTAACCAGAGAAATATTCATTTTTAGAGAGGGTGACTTTGGAACTATGGAATGGACGATGACAGCCAACGCGCCGGGACAGGCCTGCCTGATGCAGGGCAACGAGGCCATTGTCCGCGGCGCGGTGGAGGCTGGGATCAACTTCGCCGCCTCGTACCCCGGCTCCCCGTCCTCCCAGGTACTGGGAATGCTGGGCAAAATCGCCGGGGAGCGAAACTTCTACGCCGAGTGGTCCACCAATGAGGTCTGCGCGCTGGAGGCGTGCGTCGGTGCCTCCCTGGCGGGGGCCCGGGCACTTTGTATCGTAAAGCAGAACGGCCTTTTGTGCACGGCGGACTCCCTGCACTGCGGCGCCCAGCACGGCGTCAAGGGCGGCCTTGTGATCGTGACCTCGGACGATCCCAGCGCCCACTCCAGCACCAATGAATTCGACTCCCGCTGGCAGGCGGAATCCGCCAGCGTGGCGCTGCTGGAGCCCACCACTATGCAGGAGACCAAGGACATCGTGCCCTACGCCTTCGAGCTCTCCGAGCGAACCGGGCAGATGGTGATTGTCCGCCTTACCACCCGGGTGTGCCATGGGCGGGGCGTCGTGAAGCTGGGGGCCCTGCCGGAAAAGCCCCACCCCATTCAAAGGGTGCGGGAGTGGGACCGGCTGGTGTGCGTCTCGTACCTCCACACGCCCATGCTGGAGCGGCTGGAGGCCCTGCGGAGCGAGTTTGAACACTGTGAGTACAACCACTACGACGGGCCGGAGAGGGCCAAATTCCTCATCGTTGCCGGCGGTACCGGGCGGCTCTACGCCCAGGAGGCATTACACCGTCTGGGCCTTACAAGCCGGGTGGGCCTGCTGAGCCTGGGGACGCTGTGGCCCCTGCCGGAGGAGAGCATCCTGCGCTATTTGGAGCGGGCGGAAACCGTGCTGACCCTGGAAGAAGTGGACCCCTTCCTGGAAAACCACCTGGCGGCCCTGGCGGGCCGAAACGGCCTGCACCTGACCTTCATGGGCCGGTCTGAGGGGACCCTGCCCAAGATCGGGGAGCTGGACCCGGACAACGTAACGGCGGCCATCGCGGCCTTCGCGGGGGTGCCCCTGCCGGAGAAAAAGGCCGCCTCCACCCAGGAGCTTCCCGTGCGGGAGATGACCTTCTGCGCCGGGTGCCCCCACCGGGCCACCTTCCACATCCTCAAGCGGGTGCTGCGCCAGGAGAAGAACCCCGGCGTGGTCGTCGGCGACATCGGATGCTACATCATGTCCGGCCAGTTCGCCGGGCAGTACGCCTTCCAGGCTGTCAACTGCATGGGCTCCGGCATCAACCTGGCGGAGGCCCTGGGCCAGCTGACCCGGTACGGCCTGGACCAGAAGGTGGTCACCGTCTGCGGCGACTCCACCTTCTTCCACACCATCATGCCCGGCGTGGTCAACGCCGTGTACCACAAGGCCAACATGCTCCTCATGGTGCTGGACAATTCCGCCACCGCCATGACCGGCTTCCAGCCCCACCCCGGCACCGGCCTTACCGCCATGGGCGCCCCCGCCGAGCCCATGAACATCCAGAGAATTCTGGAGGCCATGGGCTGCAAGGTGGAAGTGGCCGACCCCTTCGACGTGGCGGAGACGGAGAAGACCGTGAGGCGGCTTTTGCAGGAGGACGGCATGAACGTCCTCATCATGCGCCAGCCCTGCGCCACCCTGACCGCCAAGAAGCAGAAGAAGCCCGTCCGGGTCTGGGTGGACCAGGACGTGTGCCTGGGCGAGGGCTGCGGGTGCGACAAGTACTGCTCCCGTGTCTGGGGCTGCCCCGGCAACACCTGGGACTTCAAAAACGGCAAAGCCCAGATCGACCCAGTGACCTGCGTGGGCTGCGGCGTGTGCGCCAAGTTCTGCCCCAGCGGGGCCATCCATGTGGAAGGCGGTGAGGAAGCGTGAAGGAACTGAGATTTGATCCCTTAAACATCGTGGTCTGCGGCATCGGCGGGCAGGGCAACGTGCTGGCCGCCGAAGTTCTGGGCAGCGCCATGTGCGACCGGGGCTTCCGGGTGGCCGTTGGGGAGACCTACGGCGCGTCCCAGCGGGGCGGCTCCGTCATGAGTCATGTGCGGGTGTCCGCCAAAATGGACCCCAGCGTGCTGATTCCCTCCGGCGAGGCCCACATCATCATCGGCTTTGAGCCCCTGGAAACGCTGCGGATGGTCCGCAAGTACGCCGGGAAGGACACCACCGTGGTCTACGACCCCCGTCCGGTGTACCCCCTGGGCGTGCTCCAGGGCATCCAGCAGTACCCGGCGGTGGAGGACATCGCCGCCGAGATTAAAGGCCTGACGTCCATGGCCCTGGCCGTCCCCGCCGCCGGCATCGCCATGGAGGCCGGGGACTCCAAGGCCGCCAACATCGCCCTTCTGGGGGCGTTCAGCCAGCTGCCCGGGGCTCCTCTGAGTCGGGAGGACCTGGAGAAAATCCTCTCCCAGCGGTTCAAGGGCGCGGTGCTGGAGATCAACCGGCGGGCCTTCGCCATGGGCTGCGAGGCCGCAGGAAAGGGGGCGGAGTGATGGACGCCATTCAGGTGCGTTTCAGCGATTTTGTCAAGCGCTCGGAGCTGACTCTCTCCCTGCCCCGGGACACCCGGTTCTCCGCCCTGACGCCGCTGCTGTATGAAAAGGGCTTTCTGACGCCCCAGAAGCCCGGCTACCGGTATCTCTTCCAGGACCACCTGTGCGGCGAGAACCACCTGCTGGAGGACTACCTCCCGGCGGAGGCATCGTCCATGGAGCTGGAGATCTTCCGGTATCCGCAGATCATGGTATAAGGAGGGGACGGCAATGTTAAGTACAATCGCGCTGGATACCCAGGTCATCAAGCCGGGCCTCTGCACCGGCTGCGGCGCCTGCCAGGGAATGTGCCCCTACTGGGACTCCGTGGACGGGCGGACCATCTGCTATTTTGACTGTGAGCGCCGGGACGGCCGCTGCCAGCGGTTCTGTCCCCGGATGCCCACAGACCTGGACGCTCTGCGGCGCCAGTTCTTCCAGGAGGAGACCATTCTCCCCGAAATCGGCCCCTTCCGGGGGCTGTACCTGACCCGGGCCGCCGACGAATCCATCCGGGCAAACGCCCAGCACGGCGGCACCATGACGGCCCTGGTGGAGCTGGCCCTGAAAGAGGGCTTCATCGACGCCGCCGTTCTGACCCGCTCCAAAGGCGGGCTGAACCCGGAGGGGACCCTTGCGGCGACGCCGGAGGAGGTCCGCGCCTGCTGTGGCAGCAGCTTCCAGGTGCCGCCCACCCTGGCGGTTTTGAACCGGGCATTGCGTGAGGACAAATACCACGCCATCGGCGTGGTGGGCACCCCCTGCAAGACCCTGGCCGTCTACAAGATGAAGGGCAACCCCCTGCCGGACAACGACAACCACGCTGGAAACATCGGCATGGTCTTCGGTCTCTTCTGCGGCTGGGGCCTGGACTGGGAGGGCCTGCGCACGCTTACCGCCCGGCACGCGGAGCCGGAGAAGGTCAGCCACATGGACATTCCCCCCAGCAAGTACCACTCCCTGGAACTGCGGCAGGGAGGCGAGACCGTCTCCGTAAACCTGGACGAGGTGACGCCCCTGGTGCGCTCCGGCTGCCATTACTGCACGGACATGACGGCGGAGTTCGCCGACCTCTCCGTAGGCGGGGCCCGCAGCGCCGACGGCTGGGACGTAGACAGGAAATGGAATCAGGTCATTGTCCGCTCCGAAAAGGGCGAGCAGCTTTTGAAGCTCGCCCGGGAGAAGGGCGTGCTGGAGTTCAAGGAAGTTCCGGAGACAGGCCTTGACAAGCTCAAGGGCGCGTCTATGGGCAAGCGCCGCAACGGGGAGAAGTACCTGGCGGAGCTCCGGAAATAACGAAAAATCGTCCCCCGCTGATGCCGGCGGGGGACGATTTTCGCCGGAGCGCCTGTCTCCGCATAGCATTCTCTCCGCGGCGCATACTACCTCCGCAAAGGAGGCGATGCCAGTGGAAAAGCGCCGCAAGGAAGACAAACCCATGGAAAAGGCCAGAGAGATGTCCCAGTTCACCGCCGCAAAGACCGACCCCCAGGGCAGCTGGACCGGCTGTCCCGCGGACCCCTATGAGGTCCCGGTGCAGGACGCGGACGACCTGTAAATCCAAAAGAGGAAAAACGCCGGGAGCAGATGCTCCCGGCGTCTCAGTCAACTTTGCAATTACTTTTTCAGGGAGTCCACCCATTTGCCGTACTTCTCCACATTGGCGGCGGCGTCGGCGGCGTCCTTGCCCTGGGCCAGGATGTAAACCTTGATCTTAGGCTCCGTGCCGGAGGGCCGGACAATGGCGGAGGTGCCGTCGGCCATCTCAAACCGGAGCACGTTGGACCCTGAGAGCTCCATACGGGTCTGCGCGCCGCTGGCGCAGTCGGTGACGGAGCCGTCGGAATAGTCCTTGAACTGGAGGACCTTCACACCGGAGATCTCCGTCGGGGGATTCTCCCGCAGGGACTTCATCAGCTTGGCCATGTCCTTGAGACCGTCCAGGCCGGGCATGACCAGGTTGTAGGTGTGCTCGGCGTAATAGCCGTACTTTTCATACAGACCCTCCAGGGCGTCCGCCAGCGTCTTTCCCTGGGCGGCATACCAGGCAGCCATCTCCGTGAGAAGCAGGGCGGCGGTGACGGCGTCCTTGTCCCGGACGTAACTGCCCAGCATATAGCCGTAGCTCTCCTCGTAGGAGAAGATGACATTCCCCTGGCCGGTGCTCTCCAGCTTATCCTTCTTCTCCGCCAGGAACTTGAAGCCGGTGAAGGTATCGAAGCACTGGAGGCCGTTGACCTCCGCCACCTTCCGGGCCATCTCCGTGGTAACGATGGTCTTGAGGGCCACGGGCTTTTCCGGCAGCCTGCCGGAGCGCTTCATGGCGCCGATGAGGTAATCCAGCAGCAGCACGCCGGTCTGGTTGCCGGAGATGGTCTTGAAGCTGCCGTCCTTGGTGCGGACCATGATGCCCACCCGGTCGGCGTCGGGGTCGGAGCCCAGGATGAAGTCCGCGCCCTCCTTCTTTGCCAGATCCACCGCCAGGTAGAAGCCCTCAGGATTCTCCGGGTTGGGGGAGACCACCGTGGGGAAATCGCCGTCGATGACCATCTGCTCAGGGACGCAGATCAGGTGCTTGATGCCCAGGCGTTTCAGGGCCTCGGGAATCAGCTTGTGGCCGGTGCCGTGGAAGGGGGTATAGACCAGCTTGAAGGTGTCCGCCACCTTGGCCACGGTCTCGGCGTCGTTGACCTGGGCCATGACGTTTTTGAGGAACTTCTCGTCGGTCTCCTCTCCCAGGACCTCAATGAGGCCCGCCTTCACGGCGTCGTCATAGGGCATGGTCTTAATATCATGAAAGATGTCCAGCTCCTCCAGGCGCTTGGCGATGGCGTCGGCGTGGCGGGGGGGCAGCTGGGCGCCGTCCTCCCAATAGACCTTGTAGCCGTTGTACTCCTTGGGGTTGTGGCTGGCGGTGACGTTGATGCCCGCCTGGCAGCGGTACTCCCGCACGGCAAAACTCAGCTCCGGCGTGGGGCGCAGGGACTCGAAGATCTTCACCTGGATGCCGTTGGCGGCGCAGACCTCCGCGGCGGCCCGGGCGAACTCCATGGAGTGGTTGCGGCAGTCCATACAGATGGCAACGCCCCGCTTTCTGCCCTCCTCGCCCTCGGCGCAGATGACGTCGGCAAAGCCCTGGGTGGCCCAGCGGATGACGTGGATATTCATATTGTGGAGGCCCACATACATGGTGCCCCGCAGGCCGGCGGTGCCGAACTCCAGGGGACCGTAAAACCGGCCTTCAATCTCCTTGGGGTCGTCTTTAATGGCCTCCAGCTCGGCTTTCTCCGCGGCGCTGAGGGCGGGACTGGCAAGCCATTTCTCGTATTCCTTCATGAAGTCCATATTTCTGCTCCTCCTTATTTTGATACGTCAAAGCGCCGGCTCGTGGATTTGACGAAATTCCCCAACAGCCGGCGAAGTGCGGCGGGGAAAATTATTCATACCGCATAAAAACATTATACGAGGCAGGGGCTTCCTTGTCAAGAATTGCCTGTTGTTTTCCGTCAGGCAAAAATGCGGCTCCGGAGAAGCCTCCGGGGCCGCGCCTGGCGTTTATTTCAATTCCCCGCGCTCTGGTCCCAGTACGGCGTAAAGTCACAGTCCGGGCAGCGAAAAATCCGCCAGCGGAAGACCCCTGCCGCCCAGTCCTGCCTGAGCAGAAGCCTTCCGCAGAAGGGACAGCGGCGGAAAACCAGCATCTCCCCCAGCAGGCATCCCGTCATAGACAGCAGGATGGCGGCCAGCAGGAGAAAAAGCAGAGGGTCCGGCAGGCGCACAGAAAAGCGGCTTATGAGGATGAGTGTCAGAACCAGCGCGAAAAACAGGGTCGCGGCGATGTCTGCCAAAACGGCCCCTCTGCGGAAGCGCCGGACCCGGCGGGCCTTCTCCTCGCCGGACAGCTCCATGTCCGGACGGGGGCCTCCGAAATAAGCTGCATTCATAAAAGTACTCCTTCCCCGGTTTTTGTTCTACTCCTGCGGGTCTGCGCCGTACTTTTTGTCCCAGAACGGCGTGAAATCACAGTCCGGACAGCGGAAGAAGCGCCAAAGAATGGGCGTCCACGCCCAGTCCCACTTGCGGGGCCGCCGCCCGCAGAAGGGACAGCACCCGTAGGTCAAAAATACGCCCGCCAGCAGTCCCGCCAGCAGGGGAAGGACGGCAACGAGCGCTGGACCCGCCAGAGGGGAGTCCCGGAAGGTCACGGCGAAAACAGTGCAGGCCGCGCTCAGCGCCAGACAAACGTCGGTGAACACGGCCCTGCGGCGGAAGATCCGTGCAAACCGGGTCTTCTCCTCAGGGGACAGCTCCTCCTCCGGCCGGAAGCCGTCGGGATAATTCGTCTCCCTAAAACTCATAAATTCTCTCCTTTTTCCTTTTTTATGCAGCCCCTGGGGACACCTGACCTTCACCGCAGCGCCCTCTTCGATTTTCCGGCGGGATGTGCGGTTTCGCCCATTGTCACAGCTTTTTATTTATGGTATTTCGTCCCGGCGTTGATCTGATACGCCCGGTAGATCTGCTCCAGCAGCATCACCCGGGCCAGATGGTGGGGAAAGGTCATGGGGGACATAGACAGCTTCACCCGCACCTCTGCTTTGACGGACTCATGGAGCCCAAAGGAGCCGCCGATCAAAAACACCAGCTGCTTCTCCCCCCGGCCGGCCCAGGTCTCCATCAGTTGGGCCAGCTCCTCACTGGACTGCATCCGGCCCTCCACGCACAGGGCAATCAGGCCGGCCGAGGCCGGCAGCCTGCTCCGGATGGCGGCGGCCTCCCTCTCCAGCGCCGCCTCCACCTGGGCAGGGGAGGGGCTCTCCGGCAGCCGCTCCTCCGGCAGTTCCATCACGGTCAGCTTACAGTACCGGCCAAGGCGCTTGACGTACTCCGCCGCCGCCTCGGCGTAGAACTTCTCCTTCAATTTCCCCACGCAGATCAGCGTCACCCTCTGCATCGGCTGGCCTCCTGCACCACATGGGCCTCCCCTAGGACATCCCGGGGCGCGACAGACAGCGCCGGGGCCAGTCCCGCGGCGGAGAGGGCCGTCTCCACGGCGTTTCGCGCCATGGCAGGGGTGTTGTTCTCCTTGCTCAAATGGGCCAGGACAATCTCTGCCGCCCCATGCTCCGCCAGCGTCACGGCAAAGCGGGCGCAGTCCTCATTGGAGAGGTGGCCCTCCTCCCCCAGAATGCGCCGCTTCAGGTAATAGGGATAGGGCCCGCTGCGGAGGGTCTCCACGTCGTGGTTGGCCTCCAGCACCGCCAGAGCCACGCCGGGCAGGATGTCCGCCGCCTCCTCCGTCACATAACCGGTGTCCGTCAGCAGTCCTGCGGCGCCGTCAGGGGTGTCGAACCGGAAGCCGCAGGCGCCGGGGGCGTCATGGGCGGTGGGAAAGGCGGTGACCTCCACCGTCCCCAGAGACACCGGACAGCACAGCTCCAGCGCCTCCAGCCGCCCGCTCGTCTCCGGCAGGCGGAGGGCAAGATCCCGCCCCGCCGCCTCCGCGGCATAGACGGGGACATCCGTCCGTTTCAGCAGCGTCCTGAGACCGGAGATGTGGTCGGCGTGGGTGTGGGTGATAAAGACGGCGGTGAGATCCGCCAGCTCCAGCCCCAGCTCCCGCAGTCCCGCTCCCACGCGGCGGCAGGAGATGCCGGCGTCCACCAGCAGCCGGACATCCCCGCAGCAGAGCACCAGCGCATTCCCGGAGGACCCGCCGGCAAGGGTGTGTACAGTGGTCAAAAGGCCTACCTCGTTTCTAAAAAATGAAACGCGCCCGCGCAGGAGGCCGCCGACGAAAGCCGCCATCCTCTCATCGCGGACGCAAACCATTATGTATATTTATCCACGGCTCATCTCCCCGTCCAGCGCAGGCAGGCGCAAAAACGGGAAGGGGGGCGCAGGGAACCCCCTGGTTTCCCAGACAGATTCCCCGGAGGCGGATCATTTTAGCCGCGGCCCGTTCGCCCTCGGAGCGCACGCACCAGTGACCGCTGTCACTGGTGCGGGAAATTCCCAAGAGTGCCTGTCCCCCCTTGAGGGGGACAACATCATCCCGCGTCCAGCGCCGCCCGCTCCGGCTCCTCCACGGAGCGGATCTCCGCCCCCACGGCCCGGAGCTTTTCCACAATATTCTCATAGCCCCGCTCAATGTATTGCACGTGGCTGACCTCGCTCTCGCCGTGGGCGGCCAGGGCCGCGATGACCAGAGCCGCGCCGGCCCGCAGGTCGCTGGCCTGGATCGGAGCGCCGGTGAGATGGTCCACGCCCTCCACCACGGCGGTCTTGTCGTCCACCTGAATTTTAGCGCCCATGCGGCGAAGCTCGTCCACGTAGCGGTAGCGGCTGCTCCAGACGCCCTCCGTCACCAGCGACGTGCCCTCCGCCAGGGAGAGAACTGTGGTGATCTGGGGCTGCATATCCGTCGGAAAGCCCGGATACGGCAATGTCTTGACGTTGGTGCGCTGGAGGGGGCCGTTGCGGCGGACCAGGAGAGTGTCCTCGTTCTCCTCCACCTCTACGCCCATCTCCACCAGCTTGGCGGTGATACAGTCCATGTGTTTGGGGATAATATTCTTGATGAGGATCTGCCCGCCGGTGGCGGCCACAGCGGTCATGTAGGTGCCCGCCTCGATCTGATCGGGGATAATGGCATAGGTGCCGCCGGTGAGACGCTCCACGCCCCGGATCTTGATGGTGTCCGTGCCGGCACCCCGGATGTTGGCCCCCATGGAGTTGAGGAAGTTGGCCAGGTCCACGATGTGAGGCTCCCGGGCGGCGTTTTCAATGACAGTATTCCCCTCGGCCATGGCGGCGGCCATCATGATGTTCATGGTGGCGCCCACGGAGACCACGTCCAAATAGACGTTGGCCCCCTTGAGCCGGGGCCGGTCCGTGGCGGCGCGGATAAAGCCGCCCTCCACCGTCACCTTGGCCCCCAGGGCGGTGAAGCCCTTGACATGGAGGTCAATGGGGCGGACGCCGCCGAAGTTGCAGCCGCCGGGCATGGCCACCTCGCCGTGGCCGAAACGGCCCAGCAGGGCGCCGATGAGGTAGTAGGAGGCGCGGATCTTCCGCGCCAGCTCGTAGTCAGTCCGGGTGGAGTGGATGTGGGTGGAGTCGATCTCAACCGTATGGCGGTTGATCGTGCGGATCTGGGCGCCCAGGTTCTCCAGAATTTTCAGGCTCATGGTCACATCGGAGATCTGGGGCAGGTTCTCCACCCGGCAGACGCCGTCCACCATCAAGGCGGCTGGGATGATGGCGACGGCGGCATTCTTCGCGCCGCTGATCTCTACCTCGCCAAACAGGGGCTTTCCGCCCTGCACAATATACTTCGTCAAAGTCTGACCCTCTTTTCAAGGATGTTCTTTTGTGGCGGCAAGCCGTCCCGGTATTTCACAGAAACAGTTTGCCCACCCAGTGCCGCTTCATACCGGCGGCCGCGGGAGCCGAACGGAAAAAATCTCCGGCTCAAACAATCAAGTTCTCCAAAAAGAGACTGGTTATAAAACTTTTTGTCAAAAACGGGGAAAATGTGTCTCCCAAGGGGATTTGCATCCCCCGGCCCGCACCGCCGAACCCGCCTCCGGCGCTGGGTTGGACCTTAGTATACCACACCAAAATACAAAATGCAAATCCTTCCTGACATTCGGCAGGCAGAAAATTGGGCGGCTTTTGCCGCCGGAGCTTTTGCCGCCGGGGCGGCGCTCTCCTTCCAGATGGACGCCGCCCAAATCCGCTTTCCCCTGCCATCCGTCGCGGATGACAAAATGCGCGTTTTAACCCCCCTGCGGATTTCCGGGATTGAAAAAAACGGCGGCATCTGATATAATAAAAAAATATTTTCTCACGGGTCCGGACGCTGCCCGGGCCCGCGCGCCATACGGCGGGGCCTTCCCCGCCCATCCTCATGAAAGGCGGTTATACGAATGTCTTACAAAGTTGACCGGGACCTGCGCCGGATGCTCCGGCACCAGGACCTGATCGAGTCCTCACTGTCCTTTGTCAGCGGCTCCGAGGACTTCATCCGCGAAAACGACATCTTCCCCCCCAGCCAGTCCGCCGAGGGGGTTATGCGGGGCCTGCGCTACCCCAACGGCACCGGCGTGGTGGCAGGCGTCACCTCCATCGGCGACGTGGACGGCTACGACCTGGTGGACGGGAAGAAGGTCCCCCGGCCGGGCAGGCTCTTCTACCGGGGCATCAGCATCAACGACATCATCCAGCAGTGCATCGCCGAGGACCGCTTCGGCTTCGAGGAGACGGTGTACCTGCTGCTCTTCGGCCAGCTGCCCACGCCCCCCCAGCTGACGGAGTTTCAGTACCTCATGGCCAAGTGGAGCCAGCTGCCCGGCTATTTCAGCGAGGACATGATCCTCCGCTCCCCCAACAAAAACATTATGAACAAGCTGGAGAGCTGTATTGTGGCCCTCCACTCCCACGACGGCGAGGCGGAGAACATGACGCTGGAAAACGAGCTCTTCAAGTCCTTCCGCATGGTGGCCAGGACGCCCACCATCGTCGCTCACTCCTACGCCGCCAAGCGCCACTACTTCGACGGGGAGAGCCTGTACCTCCACCGCCCCCGGACGGACATGAGCGTGGCCCAGAACTTCCTCTACTCCCTGCGGGAGGACACGAAGTTCGACGACGACGAGGCAAAGCTCCTGGACCTTTGCATGATCCTCCACGCCGAGCACGGAGGCGGCAACAACTCCACCTTCGCCTGCCGCGTCCTCACCTCCTCAGGAACGGACTTCTACTCCTCCATCGCCGCGGCGGTGGGGGCTCTGAAGGGCTTCCGCCACGGCGGCGCCAATATCAAGGTGGTGGAGATGATGCAGTACCTCAAGCGGGCCGTGCGGGACTGGACCGACGACGGCCAGGTGAGGGACCAGCTGGTCCGCATCCTCCGCCGCCAGCTGGGGGACGGCACGGGATTGATCTACGGCATGGGCCACGCGGTCTACACCCTCTCCGATCCCCGGGCGGAGATCCTCAAGCAGTTCTCCCGCCACCTGGCGGAGAAGAAGGGCATGGTGAAGGAGCTGGACCTCATCGAATCCGTGGAACGGCTGGCCCCGGAGGTCTTCCAGAACGAGCGGGATACCGACAAGCCCATCTGCGCCAACGTGGATTTGTACTCCGGCTTCGTCTACAAGCTCCTGGGCATTCCCGCGGACCTGTACACCGCCCTCTTCGCCAGCGCCCGGATGCCCGGCTGGTGCGCCCACCGCATTGAGGAGTGCTGCGCCGAGGACCCCCGCATTATCCGCCCCGCCTACAAGACCATCTCCAGGCGAACGCCCTATGTCCCCCTGGCGGAGCGCTGCTGATTTCCAGGGCAATTCTCAAACCCGCAAAGTACGCGGAATTGGGAATGAGAAATTCCGGCGTCCGGCGCTTTGATTGAAATTCCCCTCTGACCAAGGATTTCCAAGAGCCTGATTGCCGTCCATGTCCGTGCGCCTGCCTCTCTCGCCTAATTTCTAATTTTCAGGAGGTTTCCGTCATGCTCACTCTCCACGATACCGGCGTCTTCCTGGCGGAAGGCGCCCTCCGCACCGCCGCCCCCATCTCCCCGCAGGAGGGACGGAAGAAGACCCTGGCCTGGCAGATCCTCCAGGCCCACAGCGTCTCCAGCGACCCGGAGAAGCTCCAGATCCGCTTCGACGCCATGGCCAGCCACGACATCACCTACGTGGGCATCATCCAGCAGGCGCGGGCCTCCGGCATGCGGGAATTCCCCATGCCCTACGCCCTGACCAACTGCCACAACTCCCTGTGCGCCGTGGGCGGCACTATCAATGAGGACGACCACGTCTTCGGCCTCTCTGCCGCCCGGAAGTATGGCGGCATCTATGTCCCCGCCAACCAGAGCGTCATCCACTCCTACGCCCGGGAGCAGCTGGCCGGCTGCGGGAAGATGATCCTGGGCTCCGACTCCCACACCCGCTACGGCGCCCTTGGCACCATGGCCGTGGGCGAAGGCGGGCCGGAGCTGGCCAAGCAGCTTCTCAAAAACACCTGGGACGTACCCTATCCGAAAGTGGTGCTGGTCTATCTCACCGGCGCGCCCAAGCAGGGCGTAGGACCCCATGACGCGGCCATCGCATTGGTAAAGGCCACTTTTGAAAGCGGCTTTGTGAATAACTGCGTCCTGGAGTTCGCGGGCCCCGGCGTCGCGGCCCTGCCCATCGACTTTCGCAACGGCATCGATGTGATGACCACCGAGACCACCTGCCTCTCCTCCATCTGGGAGACCGACGGCGAGACAAAGGGCTTCTACGACGCCCACTGCCGTTCTTCCGAGTACAAGGAGCTCCGCCCCGGGGACTTCGCCTGGTACGACAAGTACATCGAGCTGGACCTCTCCCGGATCGAGCCCATGATCGCCCTGCCCTTCCACCCCTCCAACGCCTGGACCATCCGGGAATTTCTGGAAAACGCGCCGGAGATTCTCGCCCAGGTGGAAACCGACGCCAAAAAGCGCTTCCCCAAGGCGGACATCCGCCTGACGCAGAAGGTCCGGGACGGCGGCGTCTGGGCGGACCAGGGCGTCATTGCCGGGTGCGCCGGGGGCCTTTTTGACAACATCACCGAGGCGGCGGACATCCTCCGGGGCGAGAGCTGCGGAGACGGGTACTTCACCCTGGACGTGTACCCCACCAGCGTCCCCGTCAGCCTGGAGCTGACAAAGATCGGGGCCGCGGCGGACCTGCTGCAAAGCGGCGCCGTCATCAAGCCCAGCTTCTGCGGGCCGTGCTTTGGCGCGGGGGACGTGCCCGCCCACAACGGCCTCTCCCTCCGCCACACCACCCGCAACTTCCCCAACCGGGAGGGCTCCAAGCCCGGGGAGGGCCAGTTCGCCGCCGTGTGCCTCATGGACGCCCGGTCCATTGCCGCCACGGCCCGAAACGGCGGCAGAATCACCCCCGCCACGGAGGCGGATTACGAGCCCGTCCGGCGCCCCTACCACTTCGACGAAAGCGTATATGAAAAGCGGGTCTACAACGGCTTCGGGAGGCCCCGCCCGGAGGAGGAGCTGATCCTGGGCCCCAACATCACCGACTGGCCGAGGATGCGGCCTCTGGCGGACCATCTGCTGGTGGAGCTGGCGGCGGTGCTGCGGGACCCCGTCACCACCACCGACGAGCTGATCCCCTCCGGCGAGACCTCCAGCTACCGCTCCAACCCCCTGCGGCTGGCGGAGTTCACCCTGTCCCGCCGGGAGCCGGAGTACGTGGGACGGGCCAAGGCCGCGGCGGAGATGGAGGCCAAGCGGCTGGCAGGCAAGACGCCGGAAAAGCTGCAAAAGCTTTTGAGCCTGGCCGGCGCTGTCCAATACGCGGCCGACAAGACCATGCTGGAAAAGAGCCAAAAGGGCAAGCCCCTCACCAAGACCCATCTTGCCCAGCTGGAGCGGTACCGTGTCTCTGCGGAAAACACCCAGTTCGGCTCCTGCGTCTTCGCCAACAAGCCCGGCGACGGCTCCGCCCGGGAGCAGGCCGCCAGCTGTCAGAAGGTGCTGGGGGGCCTGGCCAACATCTGCTATGAGTTCGCCACCAAGCGCTACCGCTCCAACTGCATCAACTGGGGTATCCTGCCCTTCACCCTGGACCAGGGGACGGAGTTCCCCTACGAGGCGGGGGACTGTATCTTTGTTCCGAACGTCCGGCACGCCGTACGCTACCACCGGCAGGACATCCACGCCAAGGTGCTCAGGCGTGACGGCGGCGTGGAGGACATCACCCTGCACCTCCCGCCCCTCACGCCTGACGAAGAGGAGATTATCCTGGACGGCTGCCTCATGAACTACTACGCCAAGCGGGCGGACCCGAAGCTCCGCACCCTGCCCGCCGGCGCGGGCCGGGAGGAGATCATCGCCCTGCTGGAGGAGTGGACGGAGCTGCTGGCGGAGGAGAGGTACGAGGAGGCCCTGTCCATGTTCCTCATTGACACCAACACCGGAGACTGGACTCCGGAGCTGCTGGCGTCCGCCGTCTACGGCTACGGCTGCCCTGGATACACCCGGGAGGAGGCCGCCAGGGAGTTCGGCCGCGCCGACTACAAGGTCACCTCCCTGAAAGGCAGCCCCTGCCGGGAGGAAATTCACAAGGCCGTCGACATCTCCTGGGACTGCCGCTGGATGGGCCGGGACGACACGGCGGCGGTCATCGACTACCACAAGGTCCCCCTGAACGGGGAGCCCAGCGATTTAACGGCCCAGTTCTTCCTGCGGAAGCTGGACGATCAAACAGCCGCGCTGACATTCATCGACCTGCATGTCATGTGAGGAGGCGTTTTTATGGAAAAGATCAAGATGACCACCCCCCTGGTGGAGATGGACGGGGACGAGATGACCCGCGTCCTCTGGGGGATGATTAAGGAGAAGCTGATTCTGCCCTTTGTGGACCTGAAAACCGAGTACTACGACCTGGGACTCCTGAACCGCAACGCCACAAAGGACCAGGTCACCGTTGACGCCGCCAATGCCGCCAGACGTCTGGGCGTGGCGGTAAAATGCGCCACCATCACCCCCAACCGTCAGCGGATGGAGGAGTATCCCGAGCTCACCGAGATGTGGAAGTCCCCCAACGGCACCATCCGGGCCATTCTGGACGGCACGGCCTTCCGGGCTCCCATCATCCTGCCCGCCATCCGGCCCGTGGTGAAAAACTGGGAAAAGCCCATCACCATCGCCCGCCATGCCTACGGCGACATGTACAAGGCCGCGGACATGACCACGGAGGAGCCGGGCACCGCCGTCCTCACCTTCAAGGGCGAGAGCGGAGCGGAGCGGACGCTGACCGTCCAGACCGTGGACGGCCCCGCCGTCTGGCAGGGCCAGCACAACAAGGAGTCCAGCATCCGGGCCTTCGCCCGCTCCTGCTTCCAGTACGCCCTGTCCCAAAAGCAGGACCTGTGGTTCTCCGCCAAGGACACCATCGCCAAGGTCTACGACGGGGAGTTCAAGCGGATTTTTGAGGAGGAGTACGAGACCTCCTATCAGGCGGAGTTCAAGAAACTGGGCATTACCTACTTCTACACCCTCATTGACGACGCTGTGGCCCGCTGTCTCCGGTCGAAGGGCGGCTTTATCTGGGCGCTGAAAAACTACGACGGCGACGTTATGAGCGACATGGTCGCCGCCGCCTTCGGAAGCCTTGCCATGATGACCTCTGTCCTGGTGTCCCCCGACGGGACCATGGAGTTCGAGGCCTCCCACGGCACCGTCACCCGGCACTACTACCGGTATTTGAAGGGCGAGCGGACCTCCACCAACCCCATGGCAACCATCTTCGCCTGGAGCGGCGCCCTCAAGCGCCGGGGCGAGCTGGACGGGCTGGAGAACCTGGTCCGCTTCGGCGAGCGCCTGGAGGCCGCCTCCCTCCAAACCCTGGAGGAGGGTGTGATGACAAAGGACCTCCTGCCCCTGGTGGAGCCGGGGTTCCAGGCCCGGGGCGTGGACAGCGAGGAGTTTCTGGACGCCGTCGCCGCCCGTCTGGCCTGAGCGCGGCAAAAAGCGGCCCGGCACAAAAGTGCCGGGCCGCTTTACGCGACGCCGCGGTCCGCCGGGGTCAGCCCCGCATGATGTGGATGGCGAAGCCGCCGAACTCGTCGTCCAGGTAGATGTTTTTCAGCTTGCCGTCCTCCGTATAGGCGGCGGTCTCCATCTTGAAGGCAAAGCCCTTCCCCCTCAGCTCCTCCACGGCGGCATCCAGGTCCGGCGTCCGCATGGCAATGTGGCCGTTTTCCCCCAGAAAGGGGGACTTCATGCACTCGAAATACTCCCCGGCAAACTCGGACTTCTGTCCGTGACGGGGATTGAGGTTAAACACCAAGCTCAGGAGCTTTGCCAGCTCCAGCGCCGACTCCGGGTCCGGGGTGTTGATGCCCAGGTGGGCCAGCTCAAATTTGTTCTCCATGACCGGCTCCCCCTCATCTGGACTGGGCGGCGGTGGGATTGTACAGGCCCACGGTCTCCCGCTTGGCCCCCATGACGTCCGCCTCGGTGAAGCTGACGTACTTGATGGCCTTGCGGGTGAAGGCAGCGTAGGTCAGGTGGATGCGGCCGTCGGCGCTCTGCATGATGTGGGGGTATTCATACTGCTTGTTGTTGGTCCTGTTCTCGTCGCCCATAAAGCCCTCGCCCCGCTCCATCCAGCGGATCATGGGGAAGGTCAGTCCGCCGTCTTCGCTGAGAGCCACGGCCACAGGGCACCGCAGGCCGGGCCAGGCCGCCTTGCCGGGGCTGGGCTCCGGCGTGCAGGTGGGGTTGCAGGCAATGGCGATCCGCCCGCTCTGGAGGCGGATGGCGCTGATGCTGGAGTTATTGTTGGGCAGGGGCGTGGGCTTGGGCTCGGTCCAGGTGTCGCCCCAGTCGAAGGACTCGCTGCGGTAGATATTCGCCGCCTCCCGGTCCCGCATGAAGGCCGCCAGATGCCCGTTCTCCAGCTCCACCACGTTGGCGTGAACCCGGCCGTTGCTCTTTGGCATATCCACCTGACGCCAGGTTTTTCCCTGGTCGTCGGAAATCTGGAAGGCGGTGGGGTCGCCGGAGAGGCCATCCACGGAGTCGGTACACAGCCAGTTGGCGAAGATCCACCGGCCATTGGACAACACCTGGATGGCCTGGCGGCAGAAGGTGCCCTCCCGGGGGAAGATGGTCTCGTAGGGCCCCCAGGTCAATCCGCCGTCGGCGCTCTTCTGGAGGCGAACCTGGGAGGTGAACTGCATGTTGTCCTTCCCCGCCTGGCGGTCCTTCTGGGCGGTGTACATGGCCCACACGGCATTGTCGGGGCCGTAGAACAGCGAGGGGTTCTGCTCGCTGCGCTCCGGGTCGCCGGAGATGTCCACGGGCTCTGTCCAGCGGTCCGCCCCCTTGGGCAGACGGGCACAGACAATGTGGACGTCTGCGCTGCCCTCATAGGTACCGGCAAACCAGCAGCACAGGAGATCGCCGTTGGGGAGTTCCAGCGTAGCGGGGGAGTGGCAGGTGGGGTGGACGCCGGGGGGAATGACGGCCTCCACGGTGCCCATCTCCAAATTTTGATAGAGCACGCCGTCAGTGGTCAGCCCGGGCAGAACAGGATAGCTCATAAAATCAGCCTTTCTGGTGAAATTTTCAAAGGATGAAGAGAGGTCACAGATTATGCGGGGAGCACAAGGGGCGGCGCCCGCATCAATTAGAAATCGAAGGTCCTGCAAACGTCTGCGGAGCAGCCGTTTGCGGAGCGAAGCGGCAGATTTTCCAATTGCCGCGCGATTGGAAAAACGAGACATCAGCAGGCCGCCGGGACTTTTTCGACAGCCTGAGAGGGCGGAACGGCGGAGCCGTTCCGCCCTCGGTCTCTCAGGGGTGGATCTTCCCGTTTCGGGGTCAGGCGACTTTTACAGTCTTTTTCTTCCGGGCAGTGTTCAGCACCAGCAGAACCACGCCCAAAACAACGCCCACGACAGAGGTGATGGTCTCAGGGCTTATGAGGCAGATGGCCGCCACAAACAGCAGCGTCCGCTCCGCCACGCTCAGCTCCATGCTGAAATAGCCGGAGACCACGGTGGCCAGGAAGAAGGTGCCCACCAGCAGCATGGCGGCGCCCAGTGCGATCTCCATCACGGTGCCCTCCAGCAAAATGGCGGGGTTGTACACGAACACGAAGGGGACCATGAAGCCCACCATGGAGAACAGGAAGCCCTTGATGCCGGTCTTCATGGCGTTGCCGTCAGCGATGCCGGCGGCGGTGTAGGAGGCCACGCACACGGGCGGGGTGATCTGGGCCATGATGCCGTAGTAGAACACGAACATGTTGGCACAGAGGTTGGCGGTGCCGTCGGCCATGCCGCTGGCGATGAGGATGGGACGGATGCAGGGCACGAACAGGATGACGCCCACAAGATACGCCGCCACGGTGGGCAGAGCCATGCCCAGCAGCATGCAGCCCACCATGCCGATCAGCAGCGCCACGAACAGCATATCAGTGCCCAGTCCGCTGATGACAGCGGAGAGATTGGTGGCCAGGGCCGTCTGGCCGGTGACCACGTTGATGATGATGCCGCAGGCGGCGGTGGGAATGGCGATCTCGGCGGCCTGCTTGGCGCCGTCCATGCAGCACTCCCAGATGCCCTTGAGGTTCACAAAATCCTTCTTCTCGCCCACAAAGTAGCTGATGACGTTGCACACCAGGCAGGAGAAGATGCCCATAGTGCCGGCCCGCATCAAAGAGGCGCCCCGGATGATAAACACCACCAGAATCAAGGCGGGCAGCAGCAGATACAGTCGGGGGAGGATCTTGCGCTCCACCTTGATGGTAGTGTCGGCTCTGCCGTCCAGACGGCTGGCCCGCTTGGCGGCCAGCCGATCCACCAGGACGAACACGGCGAAGTAGTAGGCCACGGCGGGGATAATGGCGGCGGTGGCCACGCGGCCGTAGGGGATGCCCAGCATCTCCGCCATGATGAAGGCGCCCACGCCCATGATGGGAGGCATGACCTGTCCGCCGGTGGAGGCCACGGCCTCGATGGCGCCGGCCTCCTCGGGCTCGTAGCCCACCTTCTTCATCATGGGGATGGTCATAACGCCGGTGGTAGCCACGTTGGCCACGGCGGAGCCGGAGATCATGCCCATGAGGCCGGAGGAGATGACGGCGGCCTTGGCCGGCCCGCCGGAACCCTTGTTGGAGGCCTTCATACCGATGTCAATCAGCAGCTGGCCGCCGCCGAAGGCGGAGAAGAACGCGCCGAATACGATGAAGTAAAACAGGCTGTTGGCGGAGGTCTGGAGCGGGGAGCCGAAGATGCCGGAAGTGCTCATGGTCATGCCCTCGGTGAACTGCTTGAGCATGGCGGCAAAGGGCTTGCCCCGGGTGTAGAGGATACCCGGCAGATACTGGGCCGTCCAGGCGTAGATGACAAACAGCAGGATAAAGCCGAAGAGGATGCCGCCCAGGGTGCGGCGCACGGCCTCCAGCAGCAGCACCGCGGTAATCACCATGAAGGCGATGTCGATGGAGTCCACAGGGCTGATAAACAGCACGTGGTCCACCAGGGACTGGTAGCGGGTCACCACGTACCAGAGCTGGAACACGATGCAGACGGCCACCAGGATGTCGATCCAGCGGGACCAGCCGAACTTGTTCAGCTCCTGCTCCGTGACGGCATCGCCCTTTTCCTTTTGGAGCTTTTTGCGGTACTTCTTATCCGGGGGATTGTAGAGATAGACCAGTGACAGCGCGAAGAGCAGGTGCAAAGGCGCCTGCAGCATGGTGGGAAGCTGCTTAATCAGTGCCAGATACATCTGGAACAGGAAGAACACCACTGTCAGCGCAATCGCCGCCAGCTGGCGCCATTCGAGTTTCTTTCCCATTGTTGGATACCCCTCCTCAGGTGTATATGGATGGTGTGAACAGGTCCGCCGGGGGACGAGGGCTTCCTCGTCCCCCGGCGGCTCCTGGGTCTTTGTGTCAGGGCCTCGGGCCCCTATGCGCTATGTATGGCGGAATCAGCCGTGGGCGTAGCCCATCTCCTCGTAGTAGGCGGCGGCGCCGGGATGCAGGGGCACGCCGGTGAGGGTCAGGGTGCCGGCGGTCTCGGGATCAAAGTAGCTCATGGCGGCCACGGCGCTGGCAAGGTCGGCCTTGTTCTCGCACACGGCCTTGGCCATGTGGTAGGCCACGGCGTAGTCCAGGCTGGTGGGCACCAGGATCACCTGCTGGGAGCCCACGGTCTTGATCTCCTCGGTCTGGCCGTTCCAGGTGTTGGCCTCCACGGTAACGTAGTCGTAGCCCATCTCCACCATCTTGGCCATGGTCTCCTCGCCCAGCTGCACGTCGTACATGTCGTGGGTCAGGCACAGCTCGGAGGTGTTGGCCTGGCCGGCGCCGATGTGGTCGATGGTCATGTCGTACAGGTCGTCCTGCAGGCCGCTCTTGATGGCGTCGCCGCCGGTCTTCTCAACCACGCCGCCCCAGGAGGCAACGTCCTCCAGCGTCACCCCCAGAGCCTCGAAGACCTTCTCCGCGGCCAGCTCGCCGAAGGTGCCGTTGGTCTTGATGACCAGCTTCACGGGGTACTTCTGGGCCACCAGCTCCTCCACGGTGGTGATGCCGGTGGCGTCCACAAACTTCTGGGTAAACATGACGTTGACGAAGTCATGGCCCAGGCCGCCGGCGATGGCGCAGATGTCGGGGGTGGGGGCGTTGCCCAGGATGCCCTCCTCCATGCTCCACTTGGCGGGAGCGGAGTTGGACATGACGATGTCGCACTGGGCGCCGCCGTTGACAATGACGGGCGCACCCACGCCGCCGGGAGAGGTGGTGGTAATGCTGATGTTGGCGCCGGGGATCTCCTTGACAATGGCGGTCTGGATGGCGGCGGCGTAGTTATAGGCCGCAGTGCCCACCTCCTGGGCCGCGAAGGTCAGGTCCACACTGCCGGAGATATCGGTACTCTGCTCGCCGCTGGGGGCGGCGGGGGCATCGTTACCGGCGGGGGCATCGTTGCCGGCGGGGGTGTCGCTGCTGGCGGGCTGGTCGCCGCCGCCGCAGGCGGCCAGGCTCAGAACCATGGCCAGGGTCAGGATGAGAGCAAATACTTTTTTCATGGTGTTTCTTCCTTTCAAATTTTTGGTGGCTATATCTTCTCCGGCGGAGCCGGTTAAAGAGGGGAGGTCATTTCTCCGCCTTGGCGTTGGCCATGCGGATGCCGTAGTCCATGGCATTGACCAGGCTGAGCTCGTTGGCGTGGCCGTCTCCGGCGTGGCCGAAGCCGGTGCCGTGGTCCACGCTGGCCCGGATGATGGGCAGACCCAGCGTGACGTTCACGCCGGCCACGGCGTCCCAGTGGCCCTCGGCCTTGTTGTAGACGAAGCCCTTGACCTTCAGGGGGATGTGGCCCTGGTCGTGGTACATGACCACGACGATGTCATACCAGCCGCCCAGCGCCTTGGAGAACACGGTGTCCGGCGGGGTGGGCTTCTTCTCGGGGATGATGATGCCCTCGGCCATGGCGGCGTCAATGGCGGGCTGGATCTCCTCGATCTCCTCCCGGCCAAACATGCCGTTCTCGCCGCAGTGGGGGTTCAGACCGGCCACTGCGATCTTGGGCTCCTTGATGCCGATGGCCTTGCAGCCCTCGTTGGCAATGCGGATCACGTCCAGCACCCGGTCCTTTTTCACCCGGTCGCAGGCCTCCCGCAGGGAGACGTGGGTGGAGACGTGGACCACCCGCAGCTCCTCGTGGGCCAGCATCATGGTGTACTTGGAGGTATTGGTGTAGTCGGCGTAGATTTCGGTGTGTCCGCTGTAATGGTGGTCCGCCATGTTGATGGCTTCCTTGCTCAGGGCATTGGTGATGGTGGCGTCCACCTCGCCGTTCATGGCCAGCTCGATGACCTTCTTTACGTACTGGAAGGCCGCCTCGCCGCCCAGGGCCGTGGCGCCCAGGCCGAAGGGCTTGGGGTCCTCAGGGTCGCCGGGGATGTCGGACGCCTTCACAATCCCCATGTCGTACACGTTGATGACGCCGTACTCGTACTTGGCCTCGCCGACGGCCTTGACAGCCCGGACCTTCATGTCAATGCCGGAGACCTTTTTGGCTGCTTTGGCGGCGTACTCCATGGCGGCGACATCGCCGATGACCAGGGGGCGGCAGCGGTCATAGACGGTTTTGTCCGCCAGGGCCTTGACGGTGATCTCCGGGCCGTTGCCGAAGGGATCGCCCATGGTGATGCCTAAGATTGGCTTGCGCATATGTACTCCTCCTTATGTTGGATCAGCAGAGATCCTTCGTTTCTTCCAGAACCTTTTTCAGCTCCTCCACGCCCTCGTCGCAGAGGTAGTTGAAGGGCCTGCGGCAGTCGCCCACGGGGTAGCCCAGCATGGCCACGCCCTTTTTGATGATGGTGTTGGGATTGCCAAACTTGAACACCCGCTGGAGGGCCACAATGGCGTCCTGGGCCGCCTGTGCCTTCTCCAGGTCGCCGGAGACGAAGTAGTCGTAAATAGAGGCGATGGTCCCGGGCCACAGGTTGGCCCGGCCCGCCACGCCGCCGGCGCCGCCGGCTTTCAGGCAGGGGAGGATGTTGCCGTCGTTGCCGGCCAGGACGGCGAAGTCCTTGCCGATGTCCCGGGTGAGGTCGATGTACGCCTTGAGATTGTCCAGATCGCCGCTGGAGTCCTTGGCGCCCATGATGACGTCCACGTCACGGGCCAGCTTGGCCACGGTCTCCGGCAGCAGCTTGTTGCCGGTGCGGGCGGGGATGTTGTAGAGCACGATGGGGATGTTCACATGCCTGGCCACCTCGCAGTAGTGGTCGTAGAGCTCCTTCTGGCTGGCGGCGGCAAAGCTGGGAGTGATGATGGACAACGCGTCCGCGCCCATCTCCTCGGCCCGCTTGCTGAGGTACACGGTGTCCCGGGTGGAGATGCAGCCAGTGCCGGCGTAGACGGGGATGCGGCCCTTCACCTGGTCCACGGCGGCCTCCAGAATCTCCTCCTTCTCCTTCATGCTGAGGATGTAGGCCTCGCCGTTGGTGCCGAAGGGGAAGATGCCGTGGACGCCGGCGGCGATCTGCCGCTCGATCTGGTTACGGAGCTCGGGAATGTTGACGCTCTCGTCCGCGGGGTTCATGGGGGTGACGACCGGTGGAATGATGCCTTTGATCTCAACCTGCTTCATGTTCGCACGCTCCTTATATAAATTCCTGTCGGATTCAAAGAACTTCCTGATAGATCTTCCGGGCATCGTCGGGAGTGACCTGACGCATATTGTTCACCAGCAGGCGGGTGACCTCCATGCCGGAGGCCACCAGGGCCTCCAGGTCCTCCTTGGGCACGCCGAACTCCGTGAGGCTGGTGGGGATGTCCAGGTGCTTGACGATCTCCTCCAGCCGGGCGATGACGGCGGCGCTCTTCTCCTCCTGGGTCTTGGCGTCTCCCCGGAGGCAGCGGTCGTAGGCCTTGGCCAGCAGGGGGCGGCAGGCGGGCTCGTTGAACCGCATGACGGGCGCCAGCAGGATGGCGTTGGACACGCCGTGGGCGATGTGGTACTTGCCGCCTAAAGGATAGCTCAGGGCGTGGACGGCGGTGGTGCCGGAGGCGGTGATGGCAACGCCGGCGTAGAAGCTGGCCAGGAGCATGGTGTTCTTGGCGTCCATGGCCTCGGGGTCGTCGCAGGCCCGCTGGATGTTGTTCAGAATCATGTCCAGGGCCTGGAGGGCGAACACGTCGCTGAAGGGGTTGGCCTTGTTGCTGGTGTAGCACTCGATGGCATGGGCCAGGGCGTCCACGCCGGTGGCGGCGGCGATCTTTCTGGGCAGCTTCTTAATCATCACTGCGTCCAGGATCACATAGTCCGCGATCATCTCCGTGTTGACGATGCCCACCTTCAGCTGCTTTTCAGGCACGGCCACGATGGCGTTGGGGGTGGCCTCGGAGCCGGTGCCGGCGGTGGTGGGGATCATCAAAGTCTTCATGCACTTCCGGGCCCGGCCGGGGGTGTCCAGCAGCTCCTTAATGCCATATTCGTCGGTCATCAGGATGCTGGCCAGCTTTGCGGTGTCCATAACGCTGCCGCCGCCCACGGCCATGATAAAGTCCGCGCCGCACTTCTTGCACTGGTCCACCAGCTTCTGGGCCTCCATATAGCTGGGCTCCGCCGGCAGGTCGTCCAGGATCACGGTCTCCACGCCGGTCTTTTTGATCTCGGCCATGGGGAAATCCAGAAGGCCAGCACCCTCGATGCCCTTGTCGGTGAACACCACCAGACGCTTGACGCCGTTGGCGGCAAAGATCTCCGGAATCCGGCCCAGGGCATCCTCGCCGCTATACACAGCGTGGGGCATCTTCAATTCGTACTTGGTCAGCATATGACATCCTCCTCTTGATCTCCGGCGCCCATGGACAACGCCAGTCTGTAAAACAGGTCCGGCTCTCCAAATCCGCCGGATTTTGAAATGATATGGTGGGTCTTGCCCTGATACACAAAGTCGGTGAGCACCGCGCCGGTGTCCAGCTCGCACACCGGAATCAGCTCCGCCACATCCACGGCCCCCATCAGGGCCAGCAGCGTATCGCCGCCGGTGCAGAGGATGGTGGCGTCCAGTCCGCCCTCCAGCAGCTGCCGGACCAGCCGGCCCAGCTGGGCGGAGATGCCCCGGCGCAGGTCCTCCGTGGTCATCCCCCGCGCTCTGGCGTAACGGTCCGTGTCGTCACAGCCCTCCGGATCGTTGACATCCAAAATGAACCGCCGCTCCCGTTTCGCGGCCGCCAGCCACGCGCCGGTATCCGCGGCGCACTCCGGCGTCTCCAGCCAGGACTCCTCCAGCTTCTGCACCGGGCTGAGGTGGACGCGGGGAAAGCCGTGCTCCTCCGCCACCGCCATCTGGCGCAGCGTCACCGGGTTCACGCTGCCGCAGGCCACGAACAGGGCGGGCGCCAGGTCCGGCAGCACCGGAGGCGCGCCCCGCAGCTCCAGAATCTCCGCCAGGGCCGCCGCAAAGCCGGCGCAGCCGGCGGAGAGCCGCAGCCCCTCTTGGCCCAGCTGCCGTCCAATCCGCAGAAGGTCGCTGTCGCTCTCCGCGTCGTAGGCGTGAATGCCCGGACAGCCCGCCGCCGCCGTCTCCTCCAGTCCGTGGACCAACACCGGCGTCTCCGACTGGGCGGCAATGATCTCCGCCACGGAGGAGGCTCTCACCGGCTCGAAGGGGTCCTGCCCGAACACGCTCTCCGCCACAGGCACGCCATCAATGTAGTGGACGCCCCTGCGGGTGATCCGGTCCATCTTCGGCAGGGCCGGCAGGAAGGAAAGGCAATCCGCCCCGGCGCCGTCCAGCACCGCGGTGAGCTCCGCGCCCACGTTGCCCCGCAGGGCGGAGTCCGTCTTTTTATAGATGTGGGTGAAGCCGGCCCCCAGGGCCCCCTCCACCGCCCTGCGCACCACACCGTAAGCCGCCTCCGGCGCCAGGTGCCGGGTCTCCGCGTCCAGCACCAGCACCTGGATCTCCGCCTGCGTCCGGGAGAAGTCGTAGGCCGGGTCCGTCACCACGCAGGTCCTGGCTCCCCGGGCGGCGAACTGTACGCCCGTGTCCAGCGCGCCCGTAAAATCATCTGCGATGATTAATAACTTTACCATGCAGCACCTCGTCATGCGTTTATTTTTGAAACACTTGGTTTGAGACGCCTTCCGCACTGGCATTTTTGTCAAAAATCGCCGTGGCGCCGCCGTTTGTTTGGCATTATTTTATAGGTATCGCCTCATTTGCGCAAACTTTTTTCGCCGCCAAAGCGTTTATTTTTGAAACACGTCGAAAAATACTTGCGCATTTTTTGTATGTTTGTTATAATACGTTCAAATATTGAACATATTTGGAGGACCTATGGATACGCCGATCCGCGTACTGGGCATCGCGCCCTACGAGGGCATGAAGACCCTCATGTCCAACCTGAAGGAGGAATACCCCCAGATGGACCTGTCGCTGTTTGTGGGCGACCGGGAGCTGGGCCTGGAGATTGCCAGGGCCAATTTTCATGGAAATTACGATGTGGTTGTCTCCCGCGGCGACACCGCCACCATGCTGCGGCGGGACCTGTCCATTCCCGTGGTGGAGATCGAGGTCTCTATGTACGACCTGCTGTGTACGCTGAAGCTGGCGGGCAGTCTCAGCGGCGGGATCGCCTTTGTGGCTGCCCCCAGCATCGCAGAGAGCGCGCGGCTGCTGTGCAAGGCCATGGATCTCAGCATGGACATCCGGACCTATGACTCCCACGACACCGTGGAGCCCACCCTGCTGGAGCTGCGGCAGGACGGCTTCCAGGCCCTGCTGTGCGACACCTTTGCCAACAACACCGCCAAACGCCTGGGAATGAACTCCTTCTTGGTGGCCTCCTCGGTGGAGAGCATCCGCAAGGCCTTTGACCAGGCCCTGCTGATCTGCGGCAGCCGGGAGAGCCTGCGGGAGGAAAACCAGTTCCTGCGGGCGCTGATCCGAGGGCAGATCAGCCAGACCGTGGTGTTCGACCAGTCGGGGAATCTGTTCCTCTCCACCCTGGACGCCCCGGTGCCGGAGCTGCTGGAGATGCTGCGGCGGGAGCTGCCGGAGTCCCAGCGGGACGTGGAGCGGCGGATCACCCGGAACCTGGGCGGCATGCTCTACGCCATCCGCATCCGGCAGGTGGGCGCCGGCAGCGCTGTCTATACGGCCTTTTTCCTGGAGGCCCGGAAGACGCCCCTCTCCCCCAACCAGTCGGGCATCCGCTTCTCCTCCTACCCGGAGGCGGAGCGGGCCTTTGACGACAGCATTTTCAGCTTCGCAGAGACCATCAGCGACTTTCAAAATGAGATCGCCCAAATCAATCAGAGCCGGGCTCCGGTGCTGGTCACTGGGGAGGACGGCACCGGCAAGGAGACCATTGTCTACTTCCTCTACATGCGCAGCTCCCTGCAAAACCACCCTCTGATCTCCATTAACTGCAGCCTGCTCAACGACAAGAGCTGGGCCTTTTTGCTGGAGCACCACAACTCCCCTCTGACAGACCAGGACAGCACCCTCTACTTCTCCAGCATCGACGTGCTCTCCCCCGAACGGCAGCGGCAGCTGCTGGCGGTGCTGCTGGAGATGGACGTGTGCCGCCGGAACCGGGTGATCCTCTCCTGCGTGTGTCAGCCGGGAGAGTATGTCTCCGCCGCCGGCGCCCTCTTTCTGGACAAGCTCCGGTGCCTCTCTTTGTACCTGCCGCCCCTGCGGTCCATGCCCCAGCGGATTCCCACCCTGATTAACCTCTCCCTCAGCCACCTCAACGCCGCTATTCCGCGGCAGGTGGTGGGCATTGAGCCGGAGGGAGCCTCCCTGCTGCAAAGCTTTCGCTGGCCCCACAACTACATACAGTTCCGGCGGGTAATCAAGGCCCTGGCGGTCACTGCCGCCGGGCAGGTCATCACGGCGGAGAGCGTGCGGGAGGTGCTGAAAAAGGAGCGCCACATGGGGGCATTCTCTCTCCGCGCAGAAAACGCCGCCGTACCGTTGGACCTGGGCCGCACTCTGGAGGAGATCAATCAGGACGTGGCCCTGCGGGTGCTGGAGGAGACCGGCGGCAACCAGACCGCTGCCGCCAGGCGCCTCGGCATCAGCCGGACCACACTGTGGCGGCTCCTGAAAAAATAAAAAGCAGAAGGCCATTGCGCTGCAATGGCCTTCTGCTTCCCAGCGGCTTTTCCGCAGTCATTTCCCCATCTCCCGGCGAACGGCCTTCGCCAGCAGCTCCTGCCCCTCCGGGGAGCGCAGAGCCTCCAGCACGGCTCCCCGCAGGGCCTCCTGAAATTTCTTGCTGGTGAGGAAGGCGTCCAGCATGGTGCCCTCGCCCGCCGGGGCGGCGGGGACGGGCTTTGCCCGCCTGGGGGGCTCCGGCGCCGGAGCGGGCTGGTCCAGAAAGGCGCCGTCCATCCAGTCGTCCATGCGGATGCGGTCGTTGTTCTCCCCCCGCAGGTAGAGCACGGACACGCCGAAGAAGGACGCCAGCTTCTCCTGCTGGTCCTGGGTGGGGGTCTGGCGGCCGGTCTCGAATTTCTCCACCGCCATCCGGGGGAACCCCAGGGCGGCGGACAGTGCGGGACGGCTGAGGCCCCGCTCGCTCCGCAGCTGTTCGATGCGTTGTGCCATGGTGACCATACGATGATCCTCCTTGCGATCAATTTTCCGCTCCCCATTGTAGCACAGAGGGGCAGGCCCTTGCAACCGCCGGGGCGGTGTGGTATCATAGAGCCATTGAATTGGCGGGAGGGAGCGCCATGCTGAAACGGAAATACGCGCCCCGCTTTTTTCGGGAGCACCCGGCCCTCACCCGGGCCCTGGGGTACGCCGCCTTCATGTTCTGTTTCGCCTTTCCCCCGGGAAGCACAAAAATCTCCCTGAACGTCTTCCTCTTCTGCGGCCTGATGGGCCTGTGCCTGCCAGAGGCCTATGGGGCCGGAGAAAGACGTCTTCCTCCAGCTGCAGGGCGGCGGCGCATGACCGGCCCGGAGGACCGGGAGCAGCCGTACCGGGACACGCTCCGGCTCATCGGCATCCGCACAGGCCAACCGAAGAGGAGGGACGCTTCATGGAGCACTGGGAATCCCTGAAACCCGGCGGATACCGCTTCGTCTGGGACGACGCTCTCTTTCCCCCGGGGACGGACACGTTTCTCCTCTCCTCCCTGCCCCGGCTGAAACCGAATCTCCGGGTCTGCGACCTGGGCAGCGGCACGGGGCTGCTGAGTCTCCTGCTGCTCCAGCGCCAGGGAGACCTCACCGTCACCGGCGTGGAGCTCCAGCCGGAGGCGGCGGCGCTTCTGGAGCGGGCCGCGGAGGAGAACGGCCTGACGGACCGCCTCGCTGTCCGCCGGGGGGACCTGCGGAACATCCGCTCCCTCCTCCCTGCCGGGAGCTTTGACCTGGTGGTATGCAATCCCCCCTACTACCCGGCGGGAGCCGGGAAGCTCTCCCCGTCTCCCTCCCTGCAGGCCGCCCGGGCGGAGACCGCCTGCACCCTGGAGGACGTGTGCCGGGCCGCCGGGTGGCTGCTGCGCTGGAGCGGGACCCTGTGCCTTGTCCACAAGCCGGAGCGGCTGACGGACCTCCTCTGCGCCCTCCGTTTCGCCGCCTTAGAGCCCAAACGCCTGCGGCCTGTGGTCCGGCGGGCGGGAGACGCCCCCTCTCTGGCGCTTCTGGAAGCCCGCCGGGGCGGAAAGCCGGGCCTCGCCTGGGAGCCGCCGCTGATCCTGGAGACAGCGGAGGGCCGCCCCACAGAGGAGTTGGACCAGATCTACTTCCGCGCCCCCTAATTCCCACTTCCCCACAAAGGAGGTCCCTATGTCCGGAACACTCTACCTGGTGGCCACGCCCATCGGCAACCTGGGGGACTTCTCCCCCCGGGCGGCGGAGACGCTGGAGGCCGTAGACTTCATCGCGGCGGAGGACACCCGGGTGTCCGTGAAGCTGCTGAACCATTTCAACATCAAAAAGCCCCTGGTGAGCTACCATGAGCACAACCACGTCACCGCCGGACAGGCCATTCTTACCCGGCTGCTGGCGGGGGAGAGCTGCGCCCTCGTGACCGACGCCGGCACCCCCGCCATCTCCGACCCCGGGGAGGACCTGGTGCGCCTGTGCGGGGAAAACGCCGTGGAGGTCATCGCCGTCCCCGGGTGCTGCGCGGCGGTAAACGCCTTGGCGGTCAGCGGCCTGCCCACCGGACGGTTCACCTTCGAGGGGTTCCTCACCGTCAATAAAAAGAGCCGCCGGGAGCGCCTGGAGGGCCTGAGGGACGAGGAGCGGACCATGATCTTCCACGAGGCCCCCCACAAGCTGCGGACCACCCTGGCGGACCTCTGCACCGCCTTCGGCCCGGAGCGGCGGATCGCCCTCTGCCGGGAGCTGACCAAGCTCCATGAGGAGACCCGGCGCACCACCCTGGGTGAGGCGGCGGCTTACTATGAATCCAATACCCCCAAGGGGGAGTACGTCCTGGTGGTGGCGGGTCGGGAGCGGCGGCGGGAAACCGCCGTCACCCTGGAGGAGGGCACGGCCCAGGTGCTGGCCCTGCTGGGCCAGGGCGTCCGGCTGAAGGAGGCGGCCCGGGAGGTGGCGGAGCACACCGGACTCTCCAAAAACGAGCTGTATGCCGCCGCCCTGGAGCAAGGGCGCTGAGATCGGATGACATAGCGACAGCGCGGCGTATACGCCGCGCTGTCATTTTTGTTGTGTTTTTTCAGTCGTCTTGTCACTCCAGCCCCCGTAAGTGTGGCAGCGCTTACAGCTCCTTCAGCTCCCGCAGGCATCGGGGACACACGTTTTTACCCTTGAACACCGTGATGTCCTTGGTCCCGTCACAGAAAAGACAGCTGGGTTTATACTTTTTCAGAATGACGGACGAGCCCTCCACATAGATTTCCAATGCGTCCTTCTCCGCGATGTCCAGGGTGCGTCGCATCTCAATGGGCAGTACGATCCTCCCCAGTTCATCGACCTTTCGCACAATTCCTGTCGCTTTCACTTTGAATTTCTCCTTTCGCCCACATTTGTTTACATTTCGACTGGACTAGACAATATCATACATAGTCTTGATATGTCAATCAATATCTGAAAAGTTCAAACTTAATTAACAATTTTTTGTAGTTTTAGGGAGGTTTTTCCATGGCAATGGCTTGGGTCTGGTCCGGAATGGTAATCTTTTCCCTTATTTTTGCTCTTTGCACCGGCAATCTGGACGCGGTATCCGCCGCCGCTCTGGAGGGGGCCGGCTCCGCCGTGCGGCTGGGCATCTCCATGGCGGGGGTGCTGTGCCTGTGGTCCGGGGTGATGGAGGTCATGAACGCATGCGGCCTCTCGGCGGGACTGGCCCGGACCTTCCGCCCCCTGCTGCGGCGGCTGCTGCCGGACGCCAGCCGGGACGGCGAGACCCTGGCGGCGGTGTCCGCCAACGTCTCCGCCAATCTTCTGGGCCTTGGCAACGCCGCTACGCCTCTTGGCATCCAGGCCGCCCGGCGGATGGCCCATGGCTGCCACGGCGCTGCCAGCGACGAGCTGTGCACCCTGGTGGTGCTGAACACCGCCTCCATCCAGCTGATCCCCGCCACCGTGGGCTCTCTCCGCGCCGCTATGGGCAGCGCCGCCCCCTTTGACATCCTGCCGGCGGTGTGGCTCAGCTCCGTGCTGTCGGTGACGGCGGGACTGGCCGCCGCCCGGCTCCTCTCCCTGCTGGATCGGAGGCGGCCATGAATCTCAGCTCCCTGGTAGTGCCCCTGCTGCTGGCCCTGGTGGCGGCATACGGCCTGGGAAAGCGGGTGGACGTCTACGCCGCCCTGACCCGGGGGGCAGAAGAGGGGCTGACGGTGCTCCTGCGGATCGTTCCCGCCCTGGTGGGGCTTTTGACGGCAGTGTCCATGCTGCGGGCCTCCGGGGCCATGGAGTGGCTGTCCGCCCTCTGTGCGCCGGCGCTGGAGCTGCTGGGCATCCCTCCGGAGACGGCGCCGCTGATGCTGGTGCGCCCGGTGTCCGGCAGCGGCGCCCTGGCGGTGGGCAGCGAACTGATGGCCGCCTACGGCCCGGACAGCTACACGGGGCGGGTGGCCGCCGTTATGCTGGGCAGCACGGAGACCACCTTCTACACCATCGCCGTCTATTTCGGCGCGGCGGGCATCCACAAGACCCGCCACACCATTCCCGCCGCCCTCACCGCCGATCTGGCCGGCTTTGCCGCCTCCGCCCTGGCAGTGCGGCTTTTTTTCGGAACATAAATAAGCGTGCGGAACTGTGTTCCGCACGCTTTTTCTTTACATGCCCTTCAGCTCGTCGTCCAGCCAGGTGTCCGTGGAATCCAGGTTCGCCGTAAACACCCGGGCGGCGTTTTCCGGATACTTGCTCTGGTGAAACTTGAACACCGTCTCCCCGCCGGGCATCCGGCAGAAGATCTCGATCTTGCCCAAGGGGTGGCTCATGGCGTAGCGCACCGCCTTGCCGAAGCCGTTCTGCCTGGACTTGGCCTCGTCCACAATGCGGATGCCCTCGTTCAGCGGCACCTGGAAGCGGCTGTGGACACCGGTTACCGGCCGGCACTGGAAAATGTAATAGGGCACCACGCCCCAACGGGTCAGGCCGGAGAGCAGGTCCCCCAGAACCTCTCCGCTGTCGTTGACGCCCCGCAGCAGCACCGTCTGGTTCCGCACCAGCACGCCCCGCTCCGCCAGGGCCCGGACGGCCCGCCGGGCCTCCTCCGTCAGCTCCCGGGGGTGGTTGAACTGGGTCACCAGGCACAGTGTCTTCTTTTTTCCGTACTCCGCGAACAGGTCCAGCAGCTCCTGGTCGCCGTAGATGCGCTCCGGCAGGGTCACTGGCACCCGGGAGCCAAAGCGGATGAAATCCAGGTGCTCCACCGCGCTCAGCTCCCGGAGGTAGCGCTCTACGATGTGGTTGGGGTTCAGCAGGGCGTCGCCGCCGGAGACCAGCACGTTGGAGATCTCCCGGTGGTCCTTCACATAGGCCGCCACCTCGTCCACCCGCTTGTTCAGCTCCTCCTCGCTCAGGCCCACCAGCCGCTTGCGAAAGCAGTGGCGGCAGTACATGGCGCACTGGTTGGTGGACAGCAGCAGCACCGTCTGGGAGTACTTGTGCTGCATCCCCTCCAGCTTGGTGTTGTCCGCCTCGCCGCTGGTGTCAAAGGACCCGCCGCCGTCCAGCTCATCAAGAGAGGGAATGCACATCCGCCCGATGGGGTCGTCCGGGTCTTTGGGGTCCACCAGGGACAGGTAATAGGGGGTAATCAGCATGGGAAAGCGGTCCAGAACCTCCGCGTGACGCGCCGTCTCCTCCGCCGTCCAGCCCAGGATGGGGGCCAGCTCCTCCGCCGTCTTGATACCGTTTTTCAATTCATTCTGCCAGCTCATACTCGTACCGCCTTTCATTTTGGGCTAAAAAGAAAACTCCGCATTCGCCGCCGGGGACCGTCCCGGCCCGGGCATGAATACAGAAAAAGAAAACGCGCATAAACTGACCCTGCGGGCCCGGCTTACACGCTTACATAAATGATGTTGAGTGAGACCTTCAAATCCTGATGGCCAGATTGCCTCCAACGGTATTTATGCCTTCTCTATCGCGCTCCTATAACATGCCTCCGAATATTCCATTGATTTCTTTTTATGTATTATAGCAAAAAACCTTCGCCGGCGCAAGTCGAATTTTGCGCTTTTAACTAAATGTTAACAGCTTACCCCATATATGTACTCCGCCGCCGTCCAAATTTTTTTGAAATTGGGGGTTGCATTTCCCGGAGGAGTGTCGTATACTAAGCCCAGAAAACAACTGAATCCTTTGTCTTCAGGGCGGGGTGCAATTCCCCACTGGCGGTACAGTCCGCGACCGGCGGCCGTAAGGCCTCCGCTGACCCGGTGAAACTCCGGAACCAACCGTATAGTCGGGATGGAAGAAGATGAGTGCGGCGAAACCGCGCGCTGTTTGCGCGCTCCTTTGCTGTTTGTTCACCTGGAGAGAAGTCAAAGCGTCCAGGTGTTTTCAAACAGATCAAAGGAGTGTATTTTTATGTCCGAACCCAATGTCACCGTCGTCTCCCGTCCCCGCGCCCGCATGAGCGTCAAGACCGTCACCTCCCTGGGCATGCTCACCGCCGTGGCCTATGTCACCATGCTCCTGAGCAAGATGCTGCCCCAGGTGTACGGCTTCCTCCAGCTGGACGTGCAGGCCACCGCCATCACCATCGGCGGCTTTCTCTTCGGTCCCCTGGCCGCCGCCGTCATCTCCCTGGTGCTGCCCGTCATTGAGATGCTCACCGTCAGCGACACCGGCCCCATCGGCTGCATCATGAATGTGCTGGCCACCGCTTCCTTTTGCTGCACCGCCGCCTTTGTTTACAAGAAGATGCACACCAAAAAGGGCGCCGTCATCGGCCTAACTCTGGGCGTCGTCGCCCAGGTGGTTGTGATGCTGCTGTGGAACTACCTCATCACCCCCATTTACCAGGGCATGCCCCGGGAGGTGGTGGCGGGGATGCTGCCCACCGTGTTCCTGCCCTTCAACCTGGTCAAGGGCGGGCTGAACATGGGCCTCATTCTGGTGCTCTACAAGCCCGTGGTCACCGCGCTGCGCCGGGCCAAGCTGGCGCCGGAATCCCAGACCATCGTGGAGAGCAAGCGCTTCAACGCCGGATTTTTGCTGTTCTCCCTGGCGGTGCTGGCCACCTTCGTCACCATCGCCCTGGTGCTGATGAAGATTATCTGAATTTGCCATCCATACCCTTTCCCTTTTTGGAGGCGGCGGCGTGATGAAACACGCCGCCGCCTCCCTGCTTCTCCCGCTTGGGACTTGTTTATATAAGATAAGTGCGCGGACTTCCGAGGAAATTTTGCCGGTAAGCCCCGTTCAGACGGCGGTCATCGCCTGTGAATACAGCGTCAACAGACCCCGGAGCTTGCGCAGCGCAGAGCCGTTTTATCCTCTCTTCCGCGTCAGAATAATTCCAACCACTGCCGCTATGAGGACAACCGGAGCAGCTCTGACAAACAGCCACTCAAATGCGTGGAAAAACATTCCAGCGAGGGCGGTCTCGGGATCAGTGTAATCCCAGCCCAGATATGGACTGCGGAGTACGCTGAGGGCCGCAAAAATCGCCGCTGCGGCGCCCCACAATGCGATCAGCAGCCAGTGCAGTATCTTTCGTCTCATGGCCTTCCTCTCTGCCAGCTGGAGGTTTATGATCTCCAGCTTTTCGCAAATCGCCCTTAAGCTGTCACTCTCCTGCTCAGCAGCTGTCTCTCCCAGCAACACGCTCACAGGTGATTCAAGCGCCTCTGACAGGGCGATCAGCATATCAGAATCGGGAACCGACAGCCCCTGCTCCCATTTCGAGATCGTCTGCCGCACCACGCCCAGCTTGACAGAAAGCTCCTCCTGTGAAAGTCCTTTCGCTTTTCTGATGGCTTTGATGTTTTCGTTTAGCATTAGGGACGCCTTCTTTCTTTGGATTGTTAGGACAATTATAGGCGGAACTGCCCATTGCTGCAAGCAACGCATATTAACATTCGCGTTTTGCCGACCTCCTACCGCGCCAAATTGGTTTTATGGGCGTGCCCTCCCTGCTTCTCCCTCTTTTCAAGCGAGAACAGATGTGCTATTATAGAGAAAATATCTGTTGGAGAGGAGGTGCGCCCATGGACCGCGTGATCCTGCACTGTGATCTGAACTGCTTTTACGCCTCCGTGGAGCTGCTGAGCCGCCCGGACCTGCGGGAAATTCCCACGGCGGTCTGCGGAGACCCCTCCTCCCGTCACGGCATCATCCTGGCAAAGAACGAGCCCGCCAAACGGTATGGCGTCCAGACGGCGGAGACCATCTGGCAGGCCAAAAAGAAGTGCCCCGGCCTGGTGCTTCTGCCACCCCACCACGGCCTGTACCACCAGTACTCCCGCAAGGTCAACGCCATTTACGACCAGTACACCGATCTGGTAGAGCCCTTCGGCATCGATGAGAGCTGGCTGGACGTGACCCACACCCTCCACCTCTTCGGCGGGGACGCCGGCGGTTTGGCGGACACTCTGCGGGAGCGGATGAAAGAGGAGCTGGGATTGACGCTGTCCGTTGGCGTCAGCTTCAACAAGGTCTTTGCAAAACTTGGCAGCGATTACAAGAAACCGGATGCCACCACGGTGATCTCCCGGGAAAACTGGCAGTCCATCGTCTGGCCCCTGCCGGTGGGAGACCTGCTGTACGTGGGCGGCGCGGCACGAAAGCTCCTGCGCCAGTATGGGGTGGAGACCATCGGGCAGCTGGCGGCCTGCCGCCGGGAGATGCTGGAGACCCTCATGGGCAAGATGGGCGCCCAGCTGTATGAGTATGCCAACGGCCTGGACCGGGAAGCCGTCCGCTCCCGGGCGGAGGCGGACGTGGTGAAGTCTGTGGGCAACGGCACTACCTTTCCCCAGAATCTCACCACCCGGGAGGAGGTGCGACGGGGCATCGCCGTGCTGGCGGACTCTGTAGCCTCCCGCCTGCGCCGCCTGGGGCTGTATGCCGGAGGCGTCCAGGTCACCGTCCGGGACCCGGCCTTTCACGACCGCTCCCGCCAGCGGCAGTTCGCCGCCCCCACCCATCTTATCCGGGACCTGACGGAATCCGCCATGGCCCTGACTGCGGAGCTGTGGCAGCCCCCCGCCCCCATCCGGGCCCTGACTGTCACCGCCATTCACCTGTCCCCGGAGGATGCGGCCTATGAGCAGGTGGATCTCTTTAACGCCGGGGCCCTGCCCAAAAAGGAAAAGCAGGAGAAACTGGAGGCCGCCATGGACCGCATCCGGGGCAGATTCGGCGCAGACGCCATCGCCTTCGGCGCGTCCCGGCCCGGTCATCGAGAGGAGGACCCTTTGCCATGACAAGACAAGAGGAAAAGCGGCGTCTTCGCCGCACTATCCGGGGGCTGGAGGAGCGTCTCTCCCCCCGGTATCTGGAGGAATCCGGCCGGGCCATCGCCGCCCGCCTGCTGGCCATGCCAGAATACCGGGCCGCCGGGACGGTGTTCTGCTTCGCAGGCATCGGCCGGGAGGTGGATACCCGGCCCATTCTGGAGCACGCCCTGGCCGCCGGCAAGGTCCTCTGCGTGCCTCTGTGCACCGGTCCGGGACAGATGGAGCTGCGACAAATCATCGATCCGGCCCGGCTCTCCCCCGGAGCCTTCGGCATTCTGGAGCCTCCGGCGGACAGTCCTGCGGTCCGGAGCGACGAGGTGGATTTCGCCGTCCTGCCCTGCGTCACCTGTGACCACGCCGGACACCGCCTGGGCCGCGGCGGCGGATACTACGACCGCTTCCTGGCCCGCTACCGGGGCGGAACGGTTCTGCTGTGCCGGGAGCGGCTGATTCGGGAGGAGATTCCCGTGGAGCCCCACGACTATCCCGTCCCCTGGGTACTGACGGAGCGGGGGCTGTACGAGGACGGCGTCCCGGCCCGGCTGGGGTAGAAAGAGCTGTAAGAAACACCAATATCCCCGCAAATACCAAGGAATTTCCGGTGAAAATATGCCATTGTTAAAAGGAGCTCCATCGCCTAAAATAGAGGTAATACTTTCGCCGTCAACAAAGGAGGAAATTCCCTGATGATACAGCAGACTATGGATTATATCTCCCAGTTCGATCCGGAGGTGGGCGCGTCTATCCGGGAGGAGTTCGCCCGGGAGTGCCGCAACATTGAGCTCATCGCCTCAGAGAACTTGGTAAGCCCCGCCGTGATGCTCGCCATGGGCACCTGTCTCACCAACAAATACGCCGAGGGCTATCCCGGCAAGCGGTACTACGGCGGCTGCTACGCCGTGGATGTCACCGAGGAGATCGCCCGGAAGCGGGCCTGTGCGCTCTTCGGCTGCAATTATGCCAACGTCCAGCCCCACTCCGGCGCCAACGCCAATCTGGCGGCCTTTTTCGCCCTGGTCCAGCCCGGCGACACCATCCTAGGCATGAACCTGGCCCACGGCGGCCACCTGTCCCACGGCAGCCCGGTGAACATCTCCGGGAAGTATTTCAACATCGTGTCCTACGGCGTCAGCGGCGACACCGAGACCATTGACTACGACGCCCTTTTGGAGACCGCCAGAGCCTGCCGTCCCAAGCTGATCGTCTGCGGTGCCAGCGCATATCCCCGGACCATCAACTTCGCTAAATTCCGGGCCGCAGCCGACGAAGTGGGCGCCTATCTGATGGTGGACATGGCCCACATCGCGGGGCTGGTGGCCGCCGGGGTCCATCCCTCTCCCCTGCCCTATGCCGACGTGGTGACCACCACCACTCACAAGACACTCCGGGGGCCCCGGGGCGGCATGATCCTGTGCAATGACGAGGCCATGTACAAGAGGATCAACTCCGCTGTGTTCCCCGGCACCCAGGGCGGCCCGCTGGAGCACATCATCGCCGCCAAGGCGGTATGCCTGGGGGAGGCGTTGAAGCCGGAATTCAAGGCCTATGGGCAGCAGGTGGTGAAAAATGCCCATGTTCTGGCGGAGGAGCTGGTAAAGCAGGGCTTTCGCCTGGTGTCCGGCGGCACAGACAATCACCTGTGTCTGGTGGACGTGCGGAATTTTCACATCACGGGCAAGGAGTTTGAGCACCGCTTGGACGAGGTCCAGATCACCGTGAACAAGAACGCCATCCCCAACGATCCGGAGAAGCCCTTTGTCACCAGCGGTGTCCGGGTAGGCACCCCCGCCGTCACCTCACGTGGCTTCAAGGAGCCGGAGATGGTGAAAATCGCCCGCTGGATGGCCATGGCGGCCCGGGATTTTGAGGGCTCCAGGGAGCAGGTCCGGCAGGAGGTGGACGCCCTTTGCCGGGAGTTCCCCATTTATCAATAAGGCAGATGCGGAGAGCCGCGCCCATGCCGGGCGCGGCTCTCTATGCCTCCGGCTTTTCAAAGACGGACACGAAGACTGGACCGGAGCGGACAATGGCCCCTCGCTCCGCGTCATAGCCGAGCTCAGTTTGCAGCTCGCCCATATACATGCCAAAGGAGTGAGGCTGCTCCATGCCAAACATCATAACGGCCTCCAATGTTCCCCTCTCCTGGTCAATTTCCAGACTGGCCCATCCGCTCTTTCCAGGCCAGTAATAGCACTCCCGCCAGCCCTTCTCCTGGGCCATCAGCCAAGCCGTATGGGTCTGTCCCTCACTGTCCGTCACAAGAGCGCGAATATAGCCGTCCTCCCAGCCCTGGGGCTCTACGGTGATGGAGGCGGCCATTTCCTCCCATGGCTCCACAAGGGAAATGATCTCCCCCCGGCCACTGATGTTGTAGACCGTACAGACGCTCTCGTGAAAGCCGGTTCCATATCCGTGCCGCAGCCAGGCCAGCTCCGGCTGCCCGTCCCCGGTGAAATCCACCCAGAAAGGCATACTGTACCCGGACACCAGCCCGCCGTAGCCCGCGGAGACATACCAGTCATAGAGCGCCCCGTTGGGTGTCTCCACCCGCTCCAGCGTCATGCTCCGCCCCTGGTACTTCGCCACCGCCTCCGTCAGGTCCTGATTGATCTGCAGGGAAAAGTCCGGCGTCTCCGGGCGGGTAAATTCCAGAAAAGGCACTCCGTCCTCCTCCCGCTCCGCCAGAACAAAGCCGTTGGAGCAGTCCTCCCGATTGGTGTACTCCAACGCCTCCTCGGACATGATTCGCCGGGGCAGGCTCAAGGTTTCCCCAGACTGCTCCGGCGCCTGGATCTCCGGTGTCGGAGCTACTTCCTCCGGCTGCGTCTCTCCGCTCTGTCCGCAGGCCGTTAGGCCGAGGGCAAGCGTCAATATCCAAAGTACAATTCCTTTTTTCATGTGATCTCCTTTCCTGGCAGCAGAGCGGGCGCAGTTCCACGTCTTTTCCACATCGTTCTCCCTTTTTTACTATATTTTAGCAGGGGGAATATCGGAATTCATCACAAAAGCGTAACAAAAAAGAGACACACTCCAAAGAGTGTGTCTCAGATGTTGGCACCACCTATTTTTCCGGGCCGTCGC